>NZ_CP190005.1:0-687500 GCF_050310045.1 Brevundimonas diminuta
GTGTTCTTCATGATCGGGGGCGCAGCAATGGCGGGAATGACGGATCCCAACCGTATCTGGACCGAGGCGTCCGATCGCCTGAAGGCCGAGATCGGCGATGGGCCCTTCAGCTCATACATTGCGCCCTCGGCTGTGCGCATGGACTCTCAGGGCAATCTGATCCTGGTGACGCCGACCGCCTATGCGCGCGACTGGGTGCGCAAGAATGCCCTGCGCCGCATGAACGAGCTGTGGCTGGGCTTGGACGGTCTGGCCCGCCGCCTTGAGGTGCGCTGCCGCGCCGAGATGGGCTCGGCGCCGCCGTCCGGCCTGCGCGACGCCCCGCGACTGGCCTCGATCAGCCCCGCCCCCGCCGCCGCGCCTGCCGCGCCCGCCTTCGCCGCCGCGACCGACGGCGCCCGCGCCGTGCGCGCCGCGGGCCTGCAGGAGCGCCTGACCTTCGACAGCTTCGTCGAGGGCCACGGCAACGCCTTCGCCCTGGCCATCGCCAAGCAGGTCGCGACCTGGGCCGACGGCCACTTCAACCCTGTCTTCTTCTGCGGCCCCTATGGCTACGGCAAGACCCACCTGCTGAACGCCATCGCCTGGGAGGCGCAGCGCCTGCGCCCGGACGCCAAGGTGGTCTACCTGACCGCCGAGCGCTTCCTGTCGACCTTCGTGCGCGCCATGCAGGACCGCTCAACCGCCGCCTTCAAGGAAAGCCTGCGTTCCGCCGACATGCTGCTGCTGGACGACGTCCAGTTCGTGGGCGGCAAGACCTCGACCCAGGAAGAGCTGCTGAACACCCTCACGGCCCTGATCGAGGATGGCAAGCGCATCGTCCTGTCGGCCGACCGCGCGCCGGTGGCCCTGACCGATGTCGAGCCGCGCCTGCGCAGCCATCTGGCCGCAGGCCTGACCTGCCCGGTCGAGGCGGCGGACCGCGATCTGAAGGTCGCCGTCGCCCAGTCGCGCCTGAACGCCCTGGGCAAGCTGGGCGTCGTCTCGGGCGAGGCCCGCGCCGATGTGCTGGAGCATCTGGTGGACCGCACCCCCGGCTCGATGCGTGAGCTGGAAGGCGCCGTGAACACTCTGGCCGCCGTCGCGGGCAGCCGCCTGTCGGCCCTGACGGTGGATGAGGTCCAGACCCTGCTGGGCGCCGCCCTGCGCACGGGCCCCGAGCGCCGCATCACTGTCGACGAGATCCAGAAGACGGTGGCCGAGCACTTCAACCTGAAACAGGCCGACCTGCTGAGCGAGCGGCGCACCCGCGCCATCGCCCGCCCGCGCCAGATCGCCATGTATCTGTGCAAACAGCACACGACGCGCTCCTATCCCGACATCGGCCGCCGCTTCGGCGGGCGCGACCACACCACCGTCCTGCACGGGGTCCGCAAGATCGAGGAGCTGATGCCCAAGGACGACCAGATCGCCCGCGACGTGGAGGCCCTGACGCGCAAACTGCGCGGCTAAGCCTCCTTCCACCGCTCATCCCGGCGAAGGCCGGGACCCGGGTTGTAAGACGCGTCGTTTTTGTCCTGGGGCTCCGGCGCGTCCGTCATCGCCAGCGACAACGCTTGCCTGCGGCCCGGCCTCGCACCGGATGAGTGAAGTTAAAACAGGCGATCGCCTGTGGAAATCGTGGGCAGACGGTGGGCAAGCGCCTCTGACCGTTGCCCCTTTCGCTCAATGCGCTAGTGTTCCCGCCCATATTTACGGCGACGCTGCTTCGGCAGGGCCGCGACCGGGCGAGACCAAATGCAGCTGACCATCGAACGATCCGCGCTTCTCCGGGCCCTGGGGCACGTCCAGAGCGTGGTCGAGCGTCGCAACACCATTCCGATCCTGTCCAATGTGCTGCTGAGCGCCGGGCGCGACCGCCTGTCGTTCGCCGCCACCGACCTGGACATGGAGATGGTCGACGAGGCCGAGGCCCAGGTGAACGTCGAGGGCCAGATCACCGCCCCGGCCCACACCCTGTATGAAATCGTGCGCAAGCTGCCGGACGGCGCCGAGGTGTCGCTGACCTATTCGGGCGACGATCCGCGTCTGGTGGTGGCGGCGGGCCGCTCGCGCTTCAACCTGCCGGTGCTGCCGGCGGGCGACTTCCCGGTCATGTCGACCGAGGCTTCGGGCGCGCGCTACACCCTGCCCAAGGAAGATCTGGCGCGCCTGATCGACAAGACGCGCTTCGCCGTCTCGACCGAAGAGACGCGCTACTATCTGAACGGCCTCTATCTGCACGCCGTGGCCGACGGCGGCATTCCGCTGCTGCGCGCCGTGGCCACTGACGGCCACCGCCTGGCCCTGGCCGAGACCCCGGCGCCGGAAGGCTCGGCGGGCGGCCCCGGCGTCATCGTGCCGCGCAAGACGGTGGATCAGGTCCGCCGCCTGCTGGACGACGGCGCAGGCCCCGTCGAGGTTCAGGTCTCGGCCCAGAAGATCCGCTTCGAGTTCGGCGAGGCCAGCCTGACCTCCAAGGTCATCGACGGCGCCTTCCCCGACTATCTGCGCGTCATTCCCAAGGGCAACGACAAGCAGGCCGACATCGACAACAGCCTGTTCGCCAAGGCCGTCGACCGCGTCGCCACCATCTCGGCGGAAAAGAGCCGCTCGGTGAAGCTGGCCTTCGACAACGACCGCGTGAAGCTGACGGTCCGCAACATGGAGGCCGGTCAGGCCGAGGAAGAAGTCGAGATCGGCTATTCCGACGAACCGTTCGAAATCGGCTTCAACGCCCGCTACCTGCTGGACGTCGCTGGCCAGATCACGGGCGAGACCGCCCACTTCAAATTCGCCGACCCGGCCAGCCCGACGCTGGTCCTCGACCCCGGCGATGTGGGCGTCCAGTACGTGCTGATGCCGCTGCGGGTTTGATCGAGCCGGTGCAGCCCCCTCTTCCGCTCATCCCGGCGGACGCCGGGACCCAGTGAGAACCGGGAGCGGTCGGCCGGATGTTCTACGTCTAAATTCTGGCCAACCGCCGCAACGGCACGCTCTACAACGGTTCAACCGACGACCTGCCGAAGCGGATCGTCGAGTATCGCGAAAAGCTGCGCGACGGGTTTACAGCGAAATACGCCGTTTCCCGCTTGGTCTGGTATGAAGTCCACGACTCTCGAGAGGCCGCCTTTGTTCGCGAACGACGCATCAAGGAATGACGACGCGAGTGGAAGCTGGACCTGATCGAGCGTATGAACCCTGAATGGGCCGATCTGCTTGAGACGCTCCTTTGAACCGCGCCGCTTGCGGCCAAAGCACTGGGTCCCGGCGTCCGCCGGGATGAGCGGATAGATTGAGCCTCACCTCCCTCGCCCTCACCGACTTCCGCTCCTATGCGAGCGCGACCCTGCCGGTGTCCGGCGGGACGGTGGTGCTGCATGGGCCGAACGGGGCGGGTAAGACCAACTTTCTGGAGGCGATCAGCCTGCTGACCCCCGGCAAGGGGCTGCGCGGGGCGACGGCGGCCGAGATGGGACGGCGCGAGCCGGGCGAGGCGGTCGGGCGACCCTGGGCCGTGGCGGCGACGCTGCAAGCCTTGGACGGCGACGAGGTTCGCCTCGGCACCGGTGTGCAGACCATGGGCCCCTCGGCGCGACGCATCGTGCGCATCGATGGCGAGACGGTGCCGCCGGGGCGGCTGCTGGACCACCTCCGCCCGGTCTGGGCCACGCCGGAGCAGGACCGGCTGTTCTCGGACGCGCGGGCGGAGCGGCTGCGGTTCTTCGACCGCCTGGTCTTCGCCGCCCATCCCGATCACGCGGCCGTCGTCTCGACCTATGAAAAGGCCCTGCGCGAGCGGTTGCGCCTGCTGACGGATGAGAGCCGCCCGGCTGATCCCCTGTGGCTGGACGCCCTTGAGGCGCGGCTGGCCGAGAGCGGCGCCCGCGCCGCAGTGGCCCGCGCGATGGCGTTAAAAGAACTTCAGGCCGGGATCGACGCCCGCGCCGATCGCCCCTTCCCGCAGGCCGATCTGGGTCTGGCCGGTCCGGCCGAGGAGATGGCGGCGGCGGGCGCGGACGAGGCCGACATCGTCGAGGCGCTGGGCGAAGGCCTGATGCGCGCCCGCGCCCGCGACGCGGCGGCGGGACGCAGCCTGTTCGGCCCGCACCGCTCGGACCTGACAGCCCTTCATCGCGAGAAGAACCGGCCCGCCGCTGAGGGTTCATCGGGCGAGCAGAAGGCGCTGGTGCTGAACCTGATCCTGGCCCAGGTGGCGCGTCTGGCGGATCAACCTGCACAGCCCGTCTTGCTGCTGGACGAGGCGCCCGCCCATCTGGACGAAGCCCGCCGCGCCGCCCTGTTCGACGAGATCGAGGCGCTGAAGCTGCAGGCCTTCATGACCGGAACGGAACGCCCGCTGTTCACCGCACTGGAAGGTCGCGCGCAATTCGTGGCGGTCGAGGGCGGCGGGCTGTCCGCATAGGGCTTAAAGGCTCGCTTTTTCCGTCAAATTTCCTATATATCTGAGACTTCGGGGCGTGCTGATTTGCGCTCCGAGACGGGCGGCCTGCGTGTCGCCTTTTCCCTGTCCGTCCGCGGACCCTGAGCCGACGTTTTCATGACCGAACAGACTGCTCCCTCGCCCGAATACGGCGCCGATTCCATCAAGGTTCTCAAAGGCCTGGACGCCGTGCGTAAGCGCCCCGGCATGTATATCGGCGACACGGACGACGGCTCGGGCCTGCACCACATGGTCTATGAGGTGGTGGACAACGCCATCGACGAGGCTCTGGCCGGGCACGCCGATCTGGTGACCGTCACCCTGAACGAGGACGGTTCCGTCACCGTGACCGACAACGGGCGCGGCATTCCGGTGGCGACGCACGCCGAGGAAGGCATCTCGGCGGCCGAGGTCATCATGACCCAGCTGCACGCGGGCGGTAAGTTCGACCAGAACTCCTACAAGGTGTCCGGCGGTCTGCACGGCGTGGGCGTCTCGGTGGTCAACGCCCTGTCGGACTGGCTGGAACTGGTCATCTATCGCGAGGGCAAGAAGCACAGCGTCCGTTTTGAGCGCGGCGACACCGTGCGCTCGCTGGCGGTCATCGGCGATGCGCCGATGCGCGAGGACAAGGGCCGCCTGCTGACGGGCACCGAGGTCACCTTCTATCCGTCGATCGACACCTTCAGCCACATCGACTTCGACCTGAAGACGCTGGAACATCGTCTGCGCGAGATGGCCTTCCTGAACTCGGGCGTGGTCATCAAGCTGAGCGACAATCGCGGGCCCGAGCCGGTCGAGATTCTGCTGCACTATGAGGGCGGGGTCGAAGCCTTCGTGCGCCACCTCGACAAATCCAAGACCCCGATCCTGAAGGACGTCATCGTCATTCGCGGCGAAAAGGACGGCATTGAGCTGGACCTGGCCCTGTGGTGGAACGACAGCTACCACGAGACGATGTTGTGCTTCACGAACAACATCAATCAACGCGACGGCGGCACCCACCTGTCGGCCTTCCGGGCCAGCCTGACGCGCGTCATGGGCGCCTATATCGAAAGCTCGGGCCTGGCCAAGAAGGAGAAGGTCTCCGTCTCCGGCGAAGACGCCCGCGAGGGCCTGACCTGCGTACTGTCGGTCAAGGTGCCGGACCCGAAATTCTCCAGCCAGACCAAGGACAAGCTGGTCTCGTCCGAAGTGCGCCCGGCTGTTGAGAGCCTGTGCTCCGAAGGCCTGTCGACCTGGTTCGAGGAACACCCGGTCGAGGCCAAACTGGTCGTCTCCAAGATCATCGAGGCCGCCTCGGCTCGCGAAGCCGCCCGCAAGGCGCGCGACCTGACACGCCGCAAATCGGCGCTGGAAATCAGCTCCCTGCCCGGCAAACTGGCCGACTGTCAGGAACGCGACCCGGCCAAGTCCGAACTCTTCATCGTCGAGGGCGATAGCGCCGGCGGCTCGGCCAAACAGGCGCGCAACCGTGAAAACCAGGCCGTCCTGCCCCTGCGCGGCAAGATCCTGAACGTCGAGCGCGCCCGCTTCGACCGGATGCTGTCATCCGACCTGATCGGCACCCTGATCCTGGCGCTGGGCACCGGCATCGGCCGCGATGACTTCAACGCCGACAAGCTGCGCTACCACAAGATCATCCTCATGGCCGACGCCGACGTCGACGGCGCCCACATCCGCACCCTGCTGCTGACCTTCTTCTATCGTCAGATGCCGGAGCTGATCGAACGCGGCCACGTCTATATCGCCCAGCCGCCGCTCTATAAGGTCTCCAAGGGCAAGCAGCACCGCTACGTCAAGGACCAGGCGGAGATGGACGCCTATCTGATCGAGGAAGGCAGCGCCGACGCCGTTCTCGAACTGGCCTCGGGCGAGGTGCGCGCCAGCATGGACCTGCAGGAGCTGGTGCGCGAGGCCAAGGGCTTCAAGGCTCTGGTCGACCGGCTGGCGACCCGCGCCCCGGCCTTCGCCATCGAACAGGGCGCGCTGGCGGGTCTGTTCGATGACAACGCCGGTGAACTGGCCGACCGCGCCGCGCGTGCGGCCGAGCGCCTGAACCTCTACGCCGAAGAGGGCGACGGTCCGTGGAGCGGCGAACTGGCCGCTCAGGGCGGGGTGGCCTTCAACCGCGTGCGCCGCGCCGTCAGCGAGACGATCGTGCTGGACGAGGTGCTGGGCCGGTCGCTGGACGCCCGCCGTCTGGCCGAACGCGCCGCCGCGTTCGACGGCCTGTTCTCGGCTCCGGCCGTCTATCGCCGCAAGGACAAGACCACGACCATCCGCGGCCCGCTGGATCTGCTGGCGGCCGTGCTGGACGCAGGCAAAAAGGGCATCGCCATCCAGCGCTATAAGGGCCTGGGCGAGATGAACCCCGAACAGCTGTGGGAAACCACGCTGGACGCCAACGCCCGCACCCTGCTCCAGGTCAAGGTCGAGCACGGCGACGACGCCGACGACCTGTTCGCCAAACTGATGGGCGATGTCGTGGAGCCCCGCCGCGAATTCATCCAGGACAACGCCCTGGACGCCGCCGTCGACGCCTAGGTCCGGTCGACGACGCAGACGGAAACCGTAAGGCCGTCTCTCGACTGAGAGACGGCCTTTTTGCTGGACAGGTTGCTGCTGGTCAGAACCGGAACGCCGCCTTGACCCAGAACTTGTCGCCTTGCGGGCGGTTTTCGGCGTGGAACTCGTGCTGCCACTGGGCGGTGATGGGGACGTTGCCGACGACGTAGCGGACCAGCGGGCCCAGCGCGAAGGCTTCGCCGCGTACGCCGTCGGGGCCGACGCGGGCGCCGGCGATCTTGTCGTCCGTCGTCTGGCGGTAATAGTAGCCGGTCAGGCCCAGCGTCAGCTTGCCGGTGGTGTAGGCCACGGCCGCGTCGGTGTGCAGGCTCTGTCCCGACTTGTAGTCGGTGTCGTCATTGGTGGTGTTGAAGTCGTACATCACCTTGGCCGAGGCTTCCCATCCGCCGCCGGGCTGGGCGTAGGTGGCGGCGAAGACCGGCTCGAACGTCCAGTAGTTGCGCCCGATGTTGGCCAGGTCGCCTGCCTTGTAGTCGCCGGTGGGGATGAAGGTGTCGACCGTGGCGACGAGGTTCCAGTCGCCCTTCTTCCAGCCCAGCACCAGGGGGCTGCCGATGATGTCGCCCAGGCCGAAATTGCTCTGGCTCTGACCGCCTGCCTTGACGTCCAGATTGACGACCGGGATCAGGGCGTGGGCGGCGACCGTGGCGCCCAGAAAGGTCTTGTCGCTGACGTGGACCACGCGGGCGATGTTGGCGAAGGCGTTGAGCGAGAAATCGGGGACCATACTGTCGCCGTTGCCGTCGTTCAGGCGGTCGGCGGTGTAATAGTTGGTGTAGGTCAGCAGATAGGTTCCCGGCGGCGGCAGTTGCGCCACGCCGATGGATTCCGCCCCGTCGGCATAGGCCGCGCCACGGCCTTCTCCGGCATGAGCGGCGCCCGCGATCCCGATGGCCAGACTGGCGGCCAGACTGGCGGCCAGATTGGCGGTGGTGAGCTTCAGTATCTTCATTGTCGTTTCCCTCCCTTGATTTTCGGGTGCAGGCGGCCGTCCGGCGCGGGTGCGCCGGTCGGAAGCCTGTCCGATTTTTGTTGAGCCACGCCCCCTCAGACGCAGCGTTTCGACGTCAGATCTTGCGGAACAGGGGCGAGCGCGCTGTGGCCTCGGCGTCGCCCGCTGTCAGGAACCGCTCCATGAAGATGTCCCGCTCGAACAGGCGCCCCTTCATCAGGGCGATGACGCCCGCTTCGATCATCGGCGGCGGCCCGCACAGATAGGCCTGACAGCCGCTGAACCGGCCCTCGAACAGGCGTTCGGCCGCTTCATGGACATAGCCCGTCTCGCCGTCCCAGACGTCGTCGGCCTCGGGCTGGGAGACGGCGGGGACGTAGCGGAAGTTGTCGTGCTCGGCCTCCAGCCGACGGAACAGGTCGCCGAAGTGCAGGTCGCAGGGGCGCCGCCCGCCGTGCAACAGGGTGATCGGCTCGGAATATCCCTGTTCCAGCAGGTCCAGGATCATGCCCTTGGGACTGGACAGGCCTGAGCCTCCGGCCAGGAAGATCAGTGGCTTCTCGGCCGAGCGGCGGACGTAGAAGCGGCCCATCGGCCCGGTGAACTCCAGCCGGTCGCCGGCCTTCAGTTCGTCGTGCAGCCAGGCGGTGCCTGCGCCGCCGGGGACGCGGCGGATGTGCAGTTCGATCAGGTTCGGTTCGGCCGGACTGCTGGCGATGGAGAAGGCGCGGGCGCCCTCTATGCCCGGCAGGTGCAGATTGACGTACTGGCCCGCCTGAAAATCCAGACCAGCCCCGTCCAGACGCAGCCACAGGGCCATGATGTCCGGGGTGATCATCTCGCGATGCTCGACCTGTCCGACATAGTCGTCGACGGTGATGCGACGCGCGTCTTCGTCCTCATCGACGTCGGCCTCGATGACCGTGTCGGCCAACAGCATGGCGCTGCAGGCCAGGGTCTTGCCGTCGTCGCGCTCGAAATCCATCAGGGCGAAGGGGGAGGCGCCGCCGTGATCGACTTCGCCTTCCAGCACTTCGACCTTACAGGTGCCGCACAGGCCGTGACCGCAGGCGTGGGGCAGCCAGACGCCGGCACGAAGGCAGGCGTCCAGCATGGTCTGACCGGGCGCGACCTCGATGGCCTCGCCGATCGGTTCGATGGTCAGGGTCGGCATCGGCGTATCCTCAGGCCGTGGCGGATGAGCCGGTCCAGAAGCGGATCAGCGACTTGTGGCCGACGCCCTGATCGGCCAGCGATCGGGCCGGATCGGGCGTCCAGTCGGCGCCGTCCAGCATCCAGCGGGCCTTGGACAGGTCGACATCGGCCCATTCCGGATCCACCGCATAGAGGGACGGCAGGATCTCGCCGGTCAGGGCGGCGAAGGGCGTTTGTGGCGGCAGCGGCAGGGTGATCGCCGAGCAGAAGTTCAGATGCTCCTCCCAGTGGACATAGACCAGCTGGGCGCCGTTGAAGTTCTCGACCCGGTCGCGGACGGGGCCGGTGTAGCCGGGGTGCAGGCTTGCGGTGGCCATGAGCTGTCCTCCTTATTCCGCCGCGGCCGGGACGACGGGGCGGCGCCCCTCCATCCAGCGGTTCCACTGCTCTTCTTCGGGGGACCCGGCGTAGTCCATGTTATCGGCCCCCTGGTTGATGTGATACCAGTCCAGCACCTCGGGCAGGGTCGCCCCGCCGCAGTTGCCCTGGAAGATCTGGTGCACCGGCAACCAGGCCTGGGCGTACTTCTCCGGCTCGTGGTCGAAGATGTCCTTGCAGCCGTCCGAACAGGTGTGGAACTTGTCGCCGCCGTGTTCCGAGACGCGGAAGCTGATGGTGTTCGGGTCGCCGACCTCGGTGAAGGCCATCGGGATCTGGCAGACCTGACACAGCTGGGGCAGGCCGTCGTTGTAGAAGCGTTTGCCTTCCTCGGCCTGTTCGCGCCACTTGCGATAGCGCGGCTCATAGTGTTGGGCGAAGGTGTCGGGATACTTCTCGCGCAGCCAGGCCATGTGGGCCTCGTCGATGTCCCAGGTGTGCATGCCGGCGGCGTGGGTGTAGTTGTAGAAGATGCCCCACGCCTGGTGCGTCATATGGCCCTTTTCGGCGTTGGCGACGTCGGCGTATTTCGGCTCGCGGATGCCATAGCGGGCCAGGTCGGCGAACAGGGCGCCGCCCGCCTGCTCATAATAGGTCTCCCACGCCTCGCCCCAGGACATGACCTTCTTGGGCAGCATGTAGTCCATCATCATGCCGACCAGGGACAGCAGGCGGTATCCGCGCCAGAACCACTTGTCGATCCAGCCCTGGACGATCGGCACATTGGCCTCGTCCTGTTCCAGCAGGAAGCGGACGGCCTCGAGGCCCAGCGTCATGTGGCGGCTCTCGTCCGACTGGGCCGAGAAGCCGAACGTCACCGTCGCCATGTCGCCATTATAGGCCGCGCCCGACATGAAGGGCACGAACAGCAGATTGGTCAGGACGTATTCGAAGGCGAAGCTGATCGCCGTCATGAACTCGAACGGCCCGGCGCTGGTCGCGTCGTCGAAGAAGGACTTGGGCACCGACAGATACCACAGGCGGTCATGCATGTGGGTGAAGTCGTGGATGCCGTCGAAATACTTGTTGTAGTGGCTGATGGTGTGGATCTGCGTCTGGCAGTGACGCAGTTCGTCGATCGACTGCATCTGCGCCGCCACGCGCAGGCCCGCGCCCGGCAGGTGCCGCGCCAGGTGAGCGAAGTGGCGGTGCGCCTGATACTCCAGCGGCGTCACGCCCTGGATGAACAGCTTGACCGCGTTCAGATAGCGGGCGTCGGTGATGCCCAGCTGGCCGTTGTTCTGGGCCATGGAGTCGATGACGGCGTAGAGCTTGCGCTCCTTCTCCGCCTGGAACTTCCAATAGGCGTCCATGGTCAGCTTGAAGGGGTCTTCCCAGGCGTCCCAGTCGTGGATCTTGATCCCTTCGTATTTGGCGAAGGGGAAGATGTCGTCGGCCTTCTGATAGGTCGGATCCCAGTCGAGACCGCGCGTATAGGCGCCGTATTTCTGCTTCAGGCTCAGTTTGCGGGGGGGTGTCATGCCTACCTCCAGAAAATGGCGAAAACGCCGTCGTCCTCGTCCACCGAACCAGACAGGGAGATGACGCTGAGATGGATTTCCTGCGGATCCCAGTCGCGGCCCAGACGCTCGGAGACGCTCTCGGCGCGGATCTCCAGACGACCGGGGCAGTCGATCTTGGTCATGGCGGGGAAGGGGTTGCTGGTCGCTTCGGGGTTGTCGGCCAGGATGGCCTCGACGATGGCGAAGCCGTCCTGGGTGTTCTGAATGCTGATCGAAACAGGTTTGGTCATGCCGCCATCTCCCGGGCTTCGAGGGCGTTCAGGCTGACCATCCGTTCGCGCAGACGGGCGCCAACGGCGTCGACGGCGGCGTCGCCCTCGGCGCCCAGCACCATGGCGGCGATGGGGCGGACGGCCTCTTCGGCGCGGGCGGACCAGCGCTCGAACCACTCGCCCAGAACAATGCGGTTGGCCTCGGACTCTGCGGCGGCGGCCTTGATGACGGCGTCGGTCCACCGGCTGTTGTCGGCGTACCAGTCGCCCAGGAAGCCGGTCATCATCGACAGGGGGGCGCCGTTGTGCGCGGCGCCTGCGCGATCGAAGGCGCCGGTCGCCAGCGGATAGAGGTAGCCGTCCAGCACGATCAGCTGGGCGACATAGAGTTCGAACCAGTCATGGACGACCATCTGGTCCTCGGCGAGACGACGCAGAGGCTGCCAGACGTCGGCTTTCAGCCACTGGGTCTTGGCGTCCTTCAGGGCGCTTTCCGTGCCCTGACCCAGCAGCAGGCCGATGCGCGAAATGACCTGAGCGATTCCCAGACGGTCAGCGCCGCAGAAGGCCGCCGCCGAGGTGATCTGCGTGCCATAGCCCCAGTCGGCGATCAGCTGGCAGTTCATGTTCGCCGCCCATTCCACATGGCGCAGCGGCAGCAGCCAGGCGGCGAACAGCTCGCGTCCTTCGGGGGCGACGCTGGCGATCAGGTCGCGCTTCTCGACGAAGTTCACGGCGTCATCGAATGACTGCTGCATGGCCGCGCGGCTGATGTTGTAGGAGGCGTAGTAGAACTGGCGCGGGTCGCGAAAGACGTACCAGTCGTTCATCACGATGCGGGTGCGGCGCGGGTCGTACAGCTCGAACTGCGGCGAATAGGTCGGCCGATAGTGGAAGTTGACCATCGGCTGCACGTCATAGGTCGCCTCTTCATAGCGCGAGGCGGGCTTGTCGACGCCGAAACGCCGCGCGATGTGCGAGAAGGTGTGACGCCGCGGCGTGATCGCCTCGGCTTTCAGGTCGATGTTCATTGGGACGCTCCAACAGGTTCGAGGGCGGCGCCGTCCTTGACGAGGCGCAGCACGGCGTGGCTGGCGGCGGGATCGGCGGAGGTCACCAGGCAGCCGTTCTCAAGGCAGAACTCCTTGAAGGCGGCGCGCGGCAGGACCAGTTCGACACTGAGGTCGGGGTCGCCGTAGATGAAGTCGAACTCCACGATGCCGGTGTCCGTCACATTGCGGACGACGGTCTGGAGCTTGGGTCGGCTGCCCGGAACCGGGCAGGGTCGCGTGATCGGGCTGGGCGCCGCTGTCATGGTCGTTTCCTGGGTTGGACCGCTTTTTCGCGGCTCGTTGCTTGATCCCTGAAACGAAGACTGTCGGAGGGTCTGATAATGGGCCAATACAAAAAGGGCAGGGTCTGATGCCTTTCAGGCATTGCCTTGCGGACGGGCGTCAGGCTCTGGTGTTGGAATGAAACGATCGCCAAAGCCCGAACACCTGCCGCGCGCCGTCCTTTCGGGCGTCGATGTGCGGCGTTTGCGCTATTTTCTTGCTGTGGCCGAAGAACTGCACTTCGGCCGGGCGGCAGAGCGGCTCTACATCGCCCAGCCCGCCCTCAGCCGTCAGATCGCCAGCCTTGAGAACGCCATCGGCGCCCAGTTGTTCGACCGCAGCCGCAGCGTCATCCAGCTGACCCCGGCGGGCGAGGCCCTGCTGCCGCGCGCCCGCGACATTCAGGCGCGGGTGGCTGACGCCGTGCGGGTGGCGCGCCGTGCGGCCGAGGGGCTGGTCGGGGTGATCCAGGTGGGCTTCGTCGGCTCGGCGACCTTTTCGATCCTGCCGGGCGTCTTCAACGCCTATCGCGAACAGTATCCCGAGGTCGAACTGGTGCTGCACGCCATGAATACGGCCGAGCTGCGGGTGGCGCTGCGCGACCGCTCCATCGACGTGGCCTTCGCCCGGCCGGGCATTCAGGATCCCGACATCGTCAGCGAGGTGGTCCAGCGCGAGCCGCTGATCGTGGCCCTGCCGGACACCGACGTCCTGGCCGAACAGAGCCACATCGCCCTGTCCGATCTGGCGGTGCGGCCTTTCATTCTATACCCGCGCCAGCCCCGACCCAGCTTCGCCGACCATGTGCTGGACCTGTGCCGGGCCGAGGGCTTCACCCCCGAGATCGCCCAGGAGACGCTGGAGATCCAGACCGCCCTGTCGCTGGTGTCGGTGGGGGCGGGGGTGTCGCTCGTGCCGGAATCGACCTCGGAGGCGCAGCTGCACGGCATCGCCTACCGGCCCCTGCTGGGGCAGGAGCGGGAGACGCAGTTGAGCCTGGCCTATCTGCGCGACAACCGGTCCTCGGTGCTGGGCGGATTCTGCGCCCTGGTGCGCGAACGCACCCGTAGCCAGATCAGGCCGAGAGGAAGCTGAGTACCGCGCCTGCGAAAGCGTCGGGCTGTTCGACGTTCGACAGGTGGGCGCCGTCCAGCACCTTCAGTTGCGCCTCGGGAATGGCCTTCACGAGTGCGGCGGCATGGTCGGGCGGGGTGGCCGGATCAGCGTCGCCCGAGATGACCAGCGTCGGCGTCGTAATCAGTCCGCCCAGCCGTCTCAGATCCATGTCGCGGATGGCGGCGCAGCACCCGGCGTAACCCTGTGGCAAGGTCGCCAGCAGCCCGGCCTCGATGACGGCGACCGGATCGGGCGCGCGAGCGGCGAAGTCCGGCGTGAACCAGCGCGCGACCGAGGCCGCCGCCAGCGGCGCCATGCCCTGCGACAGGGCGCTGGCTATGCGGGCGTCCCATGCCGAGGGCGGCCCCATGAAGGCCGAGGTGTTGGCCAGCACCAGCCGCTCCAGCCGTTCGGGCGCACGCACCCCCATCCACTGACCGACCATGCCGCCCAGCGACAGGCCGCAGAAGGCGACGCGCTCAAGCGCAAGCGCGTCCAGCAACTCCACCACGTCGCGGCCCAGCCGGTCGAGGCCGTAGGCGCCCGCAGGCGCGTCCGAGGCGCCGTGTCCCCGGCTGTCATAGCGCAGCACTCGGAAGCGGGCGGTGAAGGCGGCCATCTGGGCGTCCCACATCTCCATCCGCGTGCCTAGAGAGTTGGACAGCAGAAGCACCGGCGCGTCTGCAGGCCCGTCGAACCGATAGGCCAGACGGCAGCCGTCGCCGGTGGTGATGTGTTTCACCTGTCCGCTCATACCCGCTCCACGATCATGCCGATGCCCTGACCGACGCCGATGCACATGGTGCACAGGGCGTAGCGTCCGCCAGTGCGGTGAAGCTGCTCCACCGCCGTCATGACGATGCGGGCGCCCGACATGCCCAAGGGATGGCCCAGGGCGATGGCGCCGCCGTTGGGGTTCAGGCGCGGATCGCGCGGATCGACCTCAAGTTCCTGCAACACGGCCAGCGCCTGCGCGGCGAAGGCCTCGTTCAGCTCGATGACGTCCATGTCGGCCATGCTCAGGCCGGTGCGGGCGAACAGCTTGCGCGCCGTCTCGACCGGGCCGACGCCCATGATGCGCGGCGCCACGCCCGAGGCCGCCATGGCGACGACGCGGGCGCGCGGGGTCAGGCCATGGGCGCGGGCGGCGGCCTCGGAGGCGACGATCATCGCCGCCGCGCCGTCATTGAGGCCCGAGGCGTTGCCCGCCGTCACCGTGCCGTCCGGCCGCACAACTGGCTTCAGTTTGGCAAGCGCGTCCAGCGAGGTGGCGCGCGGATGTTCGTCCACGGCGAAGACGACGGGGTCGCCGCGCCGTTGCGGCACAGTCACCTGAACGATCTCGGCGTCGAAACGGCCGGAGGCCAGGGCGTTGGCGGCCTTGGTCTGGCTATCGAGGGCGAAGGCGTCCTGCGCCTCGCGGGTGATCGCCCACTGTTCGGCCACGTTCTCGGCCGTCTGCGGCATCGTATCGACGCCATAGGCGGTGCGCAGGGCCGGGTTGATGAAGCGCCAGCCCATTGTCGTGTCTTCGATCGTCTGGGCGCGGTCGAAGGCGGTCGCGGCCTTGCCCATGACATAGGGCGCGCGGGTCATGCTTTCGGCGCCGCCCGCGACCATCAACTCGGCCTCGCCCGCGCGGATGGCCTGCGCGGCCAGCCCCACAGCGTTGAGGCCCGATCCGCACAGGCGGTTGATCGTCGATCCGGGCACGGTCTCGGGCAGGCCCGCCAGCAGCACAGCCATGCGCGCGACGTTGCGGTTGTCCTCGCCCGACTGATTGGCGCAGCCCAGGATGACGTCCTCGACGGCGCCCCAGTCCAGCGCGGCGTTGCGCTCGGCCAGCGCCCGCAGAGGGATCGCCGCCAGATCGTCGGCGCGCACCGCCGACAGCCCGCCGTTCAGCCGTCCGACCGGCGTGCGGATCGCGTCGCAGATGAAGGCTTGTGTCATCAGGCTTGCCCTATCGCGCGCCGCGCGGCGGCTCTCTTCTTGAGGGCGGTCATGCCGCCGCCGCCGCGATGGCCAGCGGCGCGCCGGTCTTGGCTGTGATCTCCTCGACCGTGACGCCGGGCGCGGTTTCGATCAGCGTCAGGCCGCCCTGTTTGCGGTCCACGGCGATGACGCCCAGATCGGTGATGATCAGGTCCACGACCTTCTGCCCGGTCAGGGGCAGGGCGCATTGCTCCAGAATCTTGGGCGAGCCGTCCTTGGCGACGTGATCCATCACCACCACGATGCGCTTGACCCCGGCGACCAGATCCATGGCGCCGCCCATGCCCTTCACCATCTTGCCGGGGATGGTCCAGTTGGCCAGATCGCCGTTGGCGGCGACCTCCATCGCCCCCAGCACGGCCATGTCGATATGGCCGCCACGGATCATGGCGAAGCTGTCGGCGGATGAGAAAAAGCTGGAGGTCGGCAGCACCGTCACCGTCTGCTTGCCGGCGTTGATCAGGTCGGGGTCCGCCTCGCCCTCGAACGGGAAGGGACCGATGCCGAGCAGGCCGTTCTCGCTTTGCAGCGTGACGCGGACACCTGCGGGCACATGGTTGGCGACCAGCGTCGGTATGCCGATGCCCAGATTCACATAATAGCCGTCGCGCAGTTCCTGCCCGGCGCGGGCCGCCATCTCGTCACGGGTCCAGCTCATGCCGACGCCTCCTCGCGCGGACGGGTGGTCAGCTTCTCGATGCGCTTTTCGTTGATGGTCGAGAGGACGATGCGGTCGACATAGATGCCCGGCGTGTGGATGGCGTCGGGATCGAGGGCGCCTTCGGGGACGATCTCCTCAACCTCGACCACGGTGGTCTTTCCGGCCGTCGCCATGTTCGGATTGAAGTTGCGCGCTGTCTTGCGGAACATCAGGTTCCCGGCCGGATCGGCCCGCCAGGCCTTGATGATCGACAGGTCGGCGCGCAGCCAGGTCTCGCGCACATAGTCATCGCCCTCGAAGGTCTCGACGGGCTTGCCCTCGGCGACGACGGTGCCGACGCCGGTCCTGGTGTAGAAGGCGGGGATGCCTGCGCCCCCCGCCCGGATGCGTTCGGCCAGGGTGCCCTGCGGGTTCAGTTCAAGCTCCAGCTCGCCGGACAGATACTGCTGCTCGAACAGCTTGTTCTCGCCGACATAGCTGGAGATCATCTTCTTCACCTGACGGCTCTCCAGCAGCATCCACAGGCCGAAGCCGTCGGCGCCTGCATTGTTGGAGATGACGGTCAGCCCGCGGACCCCGGAAGCCCGGATCTCGGGGATCAGGCTCTCGGGGTTGCCCGAGAGCCCGAAGCCGCCGGACATGATGGTCATGCCGTCGAACAACAGGCCCTCGAGCGCGGCGCGGGGAGAAGCGAAAATCTTGGACACGAACCGCAGGCCCTTCGATCAGGCCGCCGCGCGGGCGCGGCCGGACAGGCTTTCGTCGGTCTTTTCAGCGGCGCGCTGCAGGGTGAAGTCGAAGGCGACATAGGCGCTGTCGCCCTGACGCTGCGGCACCGGCAGCAGGCCGTCGCGGGTGGCGAAGGCGAAGTCGTCGGCCGCGAAGGGATCGTCGCCGAAATTGATCTGGGTCGTCAGCGAACGATAGCCGGGCGCCTCGACGAAGAAGTGGACGTGGGCCGGGCGGTTGCCGTGGCGGCCGATGGCCTTCAGCATCCGGTCGGTCGGACCGTCCGGCGGCACCGAATAGCCGCTGGGGATCTTGGAGCTGAAATAGTAGCGGCCGTCCGCGCCGATCTTGATGCGGCGACGGTTGTTGAACGGCGTCTGTTCGCCGGTCGGGTCGAAGTGGGAATAGAAGCCCTTCGAATTGGCGTGCCAGACGTGAAGGATGGCGTCGGCGGGCGCCTCGCCGTCGGGGCCGGTGATGTTGCCGGTCATATACAGGGTGTCAGTGTCGTCGGCGTCGTCGGTCAGGTTGATGCTGTCGCCCTCGACCAGCGGCGCGCCTTCGACATAGAGGGGGCCTTCGATGGTGCGCGGGGTGCCGCCGGTGCGACCTGCCTCGGCGTCCTTGGCGTCAAGGAACAGGTCCATGAAGTGCTCAAGACCCGAACCCGGCACGATCAGGCCGAACTCCTGGGCGCCGTCCTGGAAGAATTTGATCGCGCCCCAGAACTCGTTCTCGCTGATGTCGTGCTTGACGATGGTGCGCATCAGAGCCTCAACGACGTCGCGCATGATGGCCTTCAGGCGGGGATCGCCGCCCTCGACGGTCATGCCGCTGGCGCGGTCAAGAAGCTGTTGAATCTCGGGCGTGGCGACGAAATCTTCGGTCATGGTCTTCCTCTCCAGTATGTTCGGCCCTGATGGGCTCTTTAACGATCGTCCTCGTGGATCGATGACGGATGGCGACACAGGGCGGTGACCTGGACGTCCATGTAGGGAAACAGCGGCAGGGTGCTGAGAAGGTCATGCAGGGTCTGGGCGTCGGCGACGTCGAAGACGCTGACGTTGCTGTAACGCCCGGCGACGCGCCACAGATGCCGCCAGATTCCCTGACGCTGCAGGTCCTGGGCGCGGGCCTTTTCCTCGGCTTTCAGCTTGTCGATTCTGGCCGGGTCGGCGTCGTGGGGGATGCGCACATCCATGGTCACATGAAACAGCATCGGCTTACCCCGCTACCAGTTTGGGTGTTGCGGCCGGGACGCGCGTGCTCCGATCGCGTCGGAGCGCCGCAATGGCGTCCTCATTCAGTTGCAGGCCCAGTCCCGGCCCGTCCGGCACCGTCAGGCAGCCGTCGGCATAGTGCAGCGGCTGGGCCAGCAGTTCCTCGGTCAGCAGCAGGGGACCGAACAGTTCGGTGCCGAACTCGATCTCGGGCAGGGTGGCGAACAGCTGGGCCGAGGCGATGGTGCCGACCGGCCCTTCCAGCATGGTGCCGCCGTAAAGGGCCACGCCCGCCGACCGGGCGACGCCCGCGAGCCGTTGGCATTCGGTCAGTCCGCCCGCCTGGGCGATCTTCAGGGCGAAGACATCGGCCGACTGGCTGCACGCCAGGGCATAGCCGCTCTCGGGACCATGCAGGGCTTCATCGGCCATGATGGGGATCAGGCCCATGGCCGTCAGCCGCGCCAGACCCGCCGTCGCATGGGCGCGGATCGGCTGTTCGACCAGATCGACGCCCGCCTCGGCCAGCAGTGGCAGGGCGCGTTTGGCGGCGGCCTCGCTCCAGGCCTGATTGACGTCGACGCGGATGCTGGCGCGGTCGCCCAGGGCCAGCTTGATCGCTGCGACGTGGGCCACGTCCTCCTTCACCGAACGCTTGCCGATCTTCAGCTTGAAGGCGGCGTGGCGGCCGGACGCGAGCATGACCTCGGCCTCGGCGATGTCGCGGGCGGTGTCGCCGCTGGCCAGGGTCCACAGCACCGGCAGGCGATTACGGACCCGTCCGCCCAGAAGCTCGCTGACCGGCACGCCCAGCCGCTTGCCCTGAATGTCCAGCAGGGTCGTCTCGACGGCGTTCTTGGCGAAGCGGTTGTCGATGATCGCGCGACGCAGGCGCTCCATGATGACGGCCGGGCGGGTGGTGTCGGCGCCGATCAGAAGGGGAGCGAAATAGGCGTCGATCGCCAGCTTGATGCCCTCGGGGCTTTCGCCGCCATAGTTCAGGCCGCCGATCGTGGTGCCTTCACCGACGCCTTCGACGCCATCGGCGCAATAAATCCGCACCAGGACGACCGTCTGCGACTGCATGGTGGCGACCGACAGGACGTGCGGCCGGATGGTCGGCACGTCGAGGACGATCGTCTCCACCCGTTCAATCGCTGATCCCTGCACCCCGACGCCTCCGCCTGTTTTCGTTGAAACAGACCTTAGGCGCCGCATCTCATGATCTAAAATGCCGTTTTGTTCGGCCTTAATGCCAAAAAGGCATCGGCAAGGCTTACACCGTCAGTTCAGCAGGGCGGCGAAGATCGAGCGGCGGGCGATGGCGTTTTCGGGCGACAGGCCGTGTCGGGCGAAGTGGCTGCGCCAGCGCGGCGGCGCCGTCTGTTCCGGCGCAGCTTCATCCGTGGCCGGTTCCGATGGGGCGGGCGGGGCGTCTTCGCAGACCAGCATGTCGGAGGTCCGGTCCACCGCAATATACTCGACCCAGTGGACGGGCACCTGGTGGGTGTAGCCGTCGTCGCCGCGCACCGGGATGTGGTCGACGCGGTTGACGCCCCGGAAGCCGTGGGCCGTGACCTGAACCTTCTGGGCGCCGTCTTCGTCGCCGTGGCTGACGGTCTTCAGTACGTTGCGGGTGACGCTGTCGGGGTGGCTGAAACGCCCTTCGCCCATGTAGTTGGCGATGGCTTCATGCTCCCAGAAGCACGAACCCTGGATGACGCCCGCATAGATGTCTTCGGCCGGGCGGTGCTGCTGATACAGGGGGATGGCCAGGATGGGGGCGAAGCTGAAGTAGAAGGCTTTGAACAGGGCGTTGTGATAGGCGTTGAAGTGCGCCCGAGACGCCGCCAGGTCATAGAAGCGGAAGCCTTCCGGTGCGGCGCTGATGTCCATGCCGGTCAGGTGTTTCGGCTCGACGGCGTTGATCTTCTGCAGCTTGGTGAAGATGAAGTTGTCGCCGAAGCCGACGGCCTTGTCCTTGAGGATCTTCACCATTTCCTGCTGGGCCAGAGGGGTGAACAGCATGCGGAACTGGACTTCGTGATCGCGGTCGCCCGCCGCGAACAGGGCGTCGAACTCGCGGTTGGCCATCGGCGTGAAGCCCGAGCCGGAAGCCAGTTTGCGCGCCTTGGCCTCCAGCTTTTTGATCGCCTGGTTCTTGCGCCATTTGTTGAGCATGCCGTCGTCCAGCCCCGACAGGGACGAGGGCTGGCGGCTGAAGCTGAGGTCCGGCGCTGCGTGGTTGCCGTAGATCAGGATCGACTCGGTGTCATAGTCGGGGAAGGGCTTGTTGACCGAGGCCCGCAGGGTCTGCGAGCGCGACACTGTGCTCCAGCGGCCGTTGGAATCGCGCACCTGTTCGGTCCAGTGGATCGTCAGACTACCGCTATAGGTCTTGGACCCGATCCAGTGGTTCAGGGTCTGGGCCAGGATGAAGGGATTGCCGCTGACCACGCCGGTGTGAGCGAACATCACCGAGCGGCTGTTGTTGAAGGCGTCGTTCCAGCCATAGGACTGGCGCAGGCTGTTCAGGCGGGCGTGGCTGAAATAGGGGTCCAGTTCGACGCGGGGAAAGGTCTTGCTGACCAGTCGCGAGAAGATGTCCCAGTCGAAGAGACTGTTCAGCCCCGCCATCTGACCCCAGGCCAGAGCCTCTTTTTCGGCGCGGGCTTCGGCCAGGGCCTGGGTGCGGTTGTTCCCCGCCTTGATGATGGGGTTCAGTTTGGCGAAGACGGCGACCAGCAGGGCGCCCGACCCGGCCAGCCAGGCCAGATGCTGGCGATAGGCCATGAACAGCGTCGCCGCTACGGCGATGAAGACCACAACGCGCAGCAGCTTCCACCAGCGGGTGCTGGCGCCCGAGGCCTTGCCGCGCTGTTCCAGGTCGCGGATTTCCTGAACCGTTTTGGCGTTCGCCGCCTCATCGACGCGCGAGGTGCGGACCAGATCCTCGAAGAAGTCGGCCGTGTGCTTCTGGTGAGCGTCCTTCAGCCTGGCCTGATAGTGGTCGAGCGGTTCGTGGACGTCTTCAGTCAGAAGAAGGTCTCCCGCGCGGCGGCCTTGGTCTCGGCGCTGGCCGTGAAGGGGATGCGGGTGGTGTAACGGTTGCGTGCGGCCACGATCTGCTTGGTCGGCCAGGCGAAGATGTCCTGGTTCCAGATCGCCACCGTGTCATTGTACAGGGCGCGCGCGGCGGTGATTTCTTTTTGCAGATAGCTGTTCTGCTGCATGGCGTCGGCGATGGCGGCGTGGGCCTTCAGGTCGGGATAGGCTTCAAACGCGACGTTGATGCGCGACAGGACGCTGTCCATCTGGGCCGAGGCGGCGTTGCGCTGGGCGTCCGTGGCGTTGGCGCCGCTGCGCAGGGCGGTGACGCTCTTCATCACGTCCTTGTCCAGATCGACCGCCGTGTTCAGCAGGCCGACGACGTTGTTCAGGATGATGACCCGCTGTTCCAGATAGTTGTCGATCTGTGAGGCGTCGGCCTGAATCTTCTGCTGCAGCTTGCGCAGATAGGCCAGGGCGTTGATCTTCATGAACAGGAAGATCAGGCCGGGCAGGGCGCCCACGGCCGCAGCCGCCAGCCCCTTGGGCGCCGGGACCAGGCCCATGGCCGTGGCGGCCAGGGCGACGGCGGGAATGGCGACCCACAGGGCGATCTCGAAGATCAGGGAGCCGACGCCGACCGTCACCGGAATCTGCTTCTCGATGACGTTGATGTCGCGGCCCGTCTGATTGACCGCGCCGGTGACTTCGTCGAGTTCGTTGCCCATCAGAGGCCCCCTTGAAATGACGCCGTCATGTCTGGCCTGCGGCGGATTTTGTCAATGTGTCGCAGCCGTTTCGACCGCGCGGTTTCGAGCGCGCGGTTTCAGTCCAGCGGAATGCGCAGCACGCTTTCGACCTTGCTGGCGGCGTAGTCGGCGGTGAAGGGGGTCTTCACCGTGGCGTAGAGGGTTCGTCCGTCGGCGCCCAGACACAGGCTGTTGGGGAAGGGCCCGGCGCGGACGGTGCGCTTCAGGGCGTGGGTGTCGGCGTCCCATGCCGAGATCACGCCGCGCTCGCGGTGCGAGATGTAGAGCTCTCGGCGCTCCGGGTGGAGCAGTATGCCCATGGACTCGCCCGCCTCGGGCAGTTCGCCCAGATTCCGGCCGGTGTCGGGATCGACGATCAGCACCGTCTTCAGCCGCGAATGGTCGGTGATGTAGAGGCGGTTCCGCTCGACATCCAGCGCCAGATTCAGCCACAGGGCCGGGGCGTCTCCGGCCGGACGGAAGCGCTGGCGCACTTCGCCCGAGGCCGGGTCGATGACCAGCACCTCGCTGTCGCCGTTCAGGGCGTAGAGGTCGCCGGTGCGTGGGTGCAGCATCAGGCCCGTCACCCATTTGCCCACATTGCGGATGGTGTGGCTCAGTTGCAGGGTCCCGGCGTCGACGGCCCAGATGACGGCCGGATCGCCGATGCCGCCGACATAGAGCAGGTCGCGTTCGGCGTCGTGGATCACCTCGCGCGGGCCGAAGCGACGACCGTCGGCGCCGACGTCCTGAAAGTCCAGACGACCGATGACGGTGTCGTCCTCCAGATTGAAGCCGGTCAGGCTCTGGTCGCGTGGATTGGTCGAATACAGGCGATCGCCCGCCGCATTCAGCATCAGGCCGAAATTGCCCCGGTCGGTGTGGATGGCGCCGACCGGCTCCAGCGTCTCGGGGTCCAGCCGATAGATCACCCCGCCCTTCACGCCGCTGATGGCCAGGGCCGAGGCGACATAGACGGCGCCGTCGCGCGGGTTGCAGCGCACCTCATAGACGCCGTGCGACAGTTCTCGATAGAGGACGCCGTGGTCCAGAACGGCGGCGCTGACGGCGGGCTCGGGCGGCAGGGCGGGGCGGGAAGCGGGCCGGTTCTGTGTGGACATGCGGCGACCTTGCGAGGAAAAACGACTGTGGAATGCAGATGACGATCTGTCTCGATTTATTGAGAAAGAGTATCAATTGCAAACACAAGAGGGACTGTTTTCTCTCGCAGGGATCGGGCGGTCCGGCGTCGGCCGGGTGTCAGAAAGCCGGAGCGCGGCCGCCGCCGTCGGTCAGCATGGCGCTGACGGCGTGGCGGAAGGGCGGCAGGTTCCGGCCCGCGCCCAGCACGACCGAACGCAGCACCCGCGCGGGCGCGCGTTCATCGCCGAACAGCCGGGCGATGGCGTTGGTTCCGGCGTAGAGGGGCAGGGTGTCGCGGCGATGCCCGGCTTCATAGGCGCTCAAGGTCTCGGCGCACCCGATCCAGCGGCCGCGCGCATGGGCTTTCAACACCTGTCGGGCCAGCCGCTCCTGCCCCTTCAGGCCCAGATTGAAGCCGTGGGCCGTCACGGGGTTCATGCCCACGGCGGCGTCGCCGATCAGGGCGAAACCCCCGCCCGCGAAACGGCGGCTCCAGCTCACGGTCAGGGGATAGAGATGGCGCGGGCTGATGACGCTGACCGGGCCGAGGCGACCCTGGGCGCGACGGTTCAGTTCGGCCTCGAACACGGCGTTAGAAGCCTGGACCAGATCTTCTGCGGCGGCGCTCGGCAGGGTCAGCACGATGGAAGAGCGAAACCCGTCCGCGTCGGCGTTCAGCGGCAGGAAGGCCAGCGTCTGGCCGTGGTCGAAACATTCGGCGGCGACATGGCCGTGGTCGCGACTGTGGCGAACGCGGCAGACGATCATGGAGCGCCCCAGAGGGTGGATGTCCGCGCCGACGCCGAGTTGCGTCCGCACGCTGGAGAAGCGCGAATCCGCCGCGACCAGCAGGCGCGCCGTCAGCGCCGTCCCGTCATCCAGCCTCAGGTCGACGCGGCCGGGATGGCGCGAGGTTCCCGGCTGAGGGCGTGCGTGAACGATACGGCGCCCCGTCTGCACAGCGACGCCCGCCTGCCCGGCGGTCAGATGAAACAGCGCCTCGCGGATGCGGTGGTTGGGGATCAGCACGCCCAGACGCTCGCCCTGCGGCGGCGCGAACCGCAGGGCCTCCGGGCTGGCGCCGTTCGTCACCTGCGCCTGCCGCAGGTCGGAGATGTCGGCCGCATCCAGCCGGTCGCGGACGCCGAGGTCTTTCAGGATCGCCATCGAACGGTGCGTCAGGGCGATCTCGCGTCCGTCAAAGGCGGGTTGCGACAGGGCCTCTTCGGACTGGGGATCGACGATCCGTATGCTGAGACCGGCGTCCTTCAGCGATCGGGCGAAGGCCAAGCCGGTCGGTCCGGCGCCGGCGATGACGACGTCATGGTGATGGGCGGTATCGGTCATGTTCAGCGCCTCCGGACCGCACCTGCGCGGTCGACGGGCGCCTGGCCGATGCGCCCGCCTCCGGCTGTCGCCGGAGACAGGCACATTAGAGGTTCACTTACGCGAATGATAGCCAGTCGCAAGCGTCGCCGTCTGCGCTCCTTCGCCTCAGCGTCGACCGCCGCCGCCCAGATGGTTGGACAGGAACAGGGCGTTGATCAGCAGCCGCTCGGTCCCCAGCCAGTATTTGCGGTGCGCCGGATCGTCGGCGAACAGGACGACATTACCCGCCCCCACCGGGTTCACCTGTGCCCAGACCGAACCGGCCGAACGGGCGCGCAGGGCCTCTGGCAGGTAGCCGTTGACCTGCGGCTGCTCGTCGATCCGCACGACGTTGGCGAAGGGATCGGCCACGGGCGTCAGCACCACGTCCGTCTCCTTGTTCACGAACAGGTCGCGGCGCGACAGGCCGAAGGCGAGCGGGTGGCTGATGTCGGCGTCGGCCGACAGGGCGTTGCCCGCCGTGCGCTGCTCGCCCTGAACGGCGCCGCGATCGGCATAGTCGCGGCGTTCGATCTGCGTCTTCTCCTCGCGCTCGGATGACGCCTTGGGGGCCAGCCCGTTGTCCGCCGCCCAGCGCGCGGCGCTGCCGAACACGACCAGAGAACCGCCCGCCCGCACCCACGCCTTCAGCGCCTCGACCGTCGGCTGGCCCAGGTTGTCATAGCGCCCGCTGGACAGGACGATGCTGTCATAGTCGCCCAGCGGAACGCGGCCCAGTTGCGACGGGTCCAGCCGCGTCGCCGGATAGTTCAGCCGCTCGCTGAGGGCGAACCAGGTCGCGCCGATCTCGGTGGCGTTGACGCCCTCGCCCATGACCAGGGCGATGCGCGGCGCACGCACGACCTTCACATTGTCGCTGCCCAGATCGACGCCCGCGACGCTCTGGCCGGTCGAGACCGCGTAGGCGACCACGCCCGCCTCGCGCGCGGCCCCGTCGACGGCGGCGCGCAGGGCGGCGGCGTCCAGCGATTGTCCCGCTGTGGTGACGACAAGGGAGCCGCGTCCGAAGGCGCTTTCGCCCGCCGCCGTCCTTGCAGTCAGCGGCTCGAACGCCGCACGGACGCGCACGTCCTGACGCAGCAGGGCCGCCAGCAGTCGCGGGGCGTTCAGGTCGCGCCAGTCGACGACATAGGCGTAGGCGTCCTCCGGCCCGATGACGCCGCCGCTGGCGACGGGGGCCTTGGTCACGGCGGACCCGTGGGCGGGGACGCGGCGCAGGCCGTCGCTCTTCAACCCATAGGCCAGGGCGATGGAATAGGAGGTGCTGCCGTAGACGCTGCCCCTGGTCGGCGGCGTCCGGTCGAAGATGGAATGCACCAGTCGAAACTGCGGCTGGGCAGAGGGCACGACATAGGCGCTGCCCGGCTCATAGGCTCGGCCGTTCTGCGTCACCCGCTCGGTCAGCGGGTGGACCTGGATGTGGTGGGCCAGAAGCAGGTCCAGCGTCTGGCGCGTCAGCCCCGGATCGGCCGCGTCGCCGAAGACGAAGGCCTGGCTGGAATGGCGCCGCCCCTGTTCGACGGCCGAGCGGAAGAAGTCGCGCTGGAAGGCCTGCAGCCCGGCGCGCTCGGCGACGGCGCCGCGGATGGTGGCGAGGCCGACGTTGGTCTGGTTGCGGATGGTGAAGGGGAAGGTCAGCGGGCCGTTGGCCGTGTCCTGCACCAGGCCGCGCGAACTGGCCTGTTCGACCGTCACCCCGACCCCGCCGTGGAAGTCGGGATAGGTCGAGCCGTAGACCGGCGAGAAGTTGTCGAAGACTTCGCGCGTGTAATAGAGCGAGCCGAGGCTATCGAGCGCCTGGGCGTGATAGCGGGCCAGCGTCACGTTCCATTCATAGCTGGCGCGCGGCAGCAGCGGGCTTTCCATGCTGGCGGGCGAGGGCTCGAAGTAATAGGTGCTGCCTGCGCCCATTTCGTGGAAGTCGATCTGGATGTTGGGCCGCCAGCGGTGGAAGGCCTCCAGCTTGGCGCGCGTCTCTTTCTGCGTCACCGCCAGCCAGTCGCGGTTCAGGTCGGTGAAATAGTGGTTGGTGCGCCCGGCGGGCCAGGCCTCGACGTGTTCCTTGTCCAGTGGGTCGGCGACCGCGGGCTGGTTCTTCCAGGCATTGTGCCAGTTGGCGGCGCGGTCGCGGCCGTCGGGGTTCTGGGACGGGTCGATGACGATCACGGCCTTGTCCAGCCAGTCCAGCACCTCGGGCGAGCGCCCGGCGGCGAGGTAGTAGGCGGTCAGCAGGGCGGCCTCGCCGCTGGACGTTTCATTGCCGTGGACGCTGTAGAACAGGCCGACGACGACCGGGGCGTCGGCGCCCGCCGCCGGGCCGCCGGGATCGCCCGCCGCGATATGGGCGCGCTGGATCTGGTCGATCCGGCCCTGATTGGCGCCCGAAGTGATGACCACGGACAGCAGGGGCCGCTGTTCATAGCTGCGGCCGATCTCCTCGACCGTCACCCGGTCCGACAGGCGGGCCAGTTCGCGCAGATAGTCCACGATGCGGTCGTGGCGCGTGTAGTGCGTGCCGATCGGATAGCCGAGGAAGGCTTCCGGCGTCGGAATGGCGGGGTCGAAATCCCCTGCGGTCGCCTGTGGGAAGAAATAGCCGCTCTGGGCCAGGGCCGGAGCGGGCGCCGTCAGGGCTACGCCGCCCAGCAGGATCGCCGCCGCCGCGCCGCCGGTCAGGATGCGACGGAGGGATGAACGGGCGTGTCGAACGCTCATGATGTCAGGTCTCGATGCAAAAGGGATCAGAAGCGGACGTCGAAGCCGACGCGGAAATAGCGCCCGCGCAGATCGTACTGGCCGAAGTCGTATGGCGCGCGCACGCCGGGGAAGGAGGCGTCGTGCGGCGGCGCCTCGTCCAGCAGGTTCTCGATCTTGGCGTAGAGGGTCACCCGCTCCAGCCCGGACCACGCCGCATAGAGGTCGAACTGGTGATAGGCGTCGACGCGTTTCTGTCCGGCGACTTCGGGGACCTGATCGTAGCCCGAGGTGTAATACCAGGTCAGATTGGCGTCGAAGACATCGCGGTTCCACGCCAGCCGCGTCGTCGCCTTGTGCGCCGGCAGGGTCGAGCCGCGGTTCGATCCGGCATAGTCCAGCAACGGCCCGCCCGCCGCATTCGGCCGCTTGTAGTTCAGCAGGTGCGTATAGGCGCTGGAGGCGGTGAAGGTCCCCCATTCCTCGGTACGCCAGCGCTGGCTGAAGTCGATGTCGAAGCCAGAAGTCTCCAGCGCCGTCAGGTTGCGATAGCGGTTGTAGACGGCCTGCAGCTTGCCGCGCTCGTCGCGGATGACGTCGGCGGGATCGTTCTGCTGGATGATGGCGGTGGTGTTTCCCGTCCCGATCAGATTGTCGAGCTTGATCTGATACCAGTCGATGCTCAGCGCCGTGTCACGCGTCGGGGTGAAGACGACGCCCAGATTGTAGGAGCGGGTCTTTTCCGGCTCCAGATTGGTGTTGCCGACGGTGAAGAAGGTCGGGCTCTGGCGTGAGTTCGGCAGGTCGGGATCATAGGGGTCGATGACCGAGCCGTAGGAGATCATGGTCGAGGCCGAGTTCTCCGACAGCGACGGCGCCCGGAACCCGCGCGAGGCCGAGGCGCGCAGCGCCAGCCAGTCCAGCGGCTTCCACCGCACGCCCGCCTTGGGCGAGAAGGCGCTGCCGAAATCGCTGTATTCGTCGGCCCGCGCCGCGACCTGAACGTCGAGGTTGCTCAGGACCGGAATGTTGAACTCGGCATAGGCGGCCCAGACGTCGCGCTTGCCGTCGACGGCGGCGATGGCGGGGCGGATCTGCAGTCCGGCGTCGATCTGCCACGGATTGGTCGAGACGAGGCTTTCGTGGCGGAACTCGACCCCGGCGGCATAGCCGACCTGACCGGCGGGCAGGTTGAACAGCTCGCCCGAGATCTTGAAGTCGGCCCCATAGAGACGCGACTCCGCCGGACGCAGGGTCGACAGGCGGATGCCGTCCAGCACGGCCTGCGGCGTGGCGCCCGGATCGTGCAGGTTGAGCGCGCCATCAGCCAGGGCGTCGGCCAGGTTCCAGCGATGAGCGAAACCGCCCGACACCGTCTCGCGCTCGTCGCTGCCCGAGGCGAAGACGGCGGCTTCCCAGTCGAAGCGGTCATGGCGCCCGCGCACGCCGCCCAGCGCACGATAGGACTTCGACTCATTGGTCTTCAGCGTCCGGCCCAGATCGAAAAAGGTGTATTCGATCGGCGTGGCGACGCCGTAGGGATTGTAGGGATTATTGGCGGGCAGCAGGTTCGACACCGGCTCGGCCAGCCCGGTCTGGGCGTTCAGCGCGAACCGCCCGCCCTCCAGCGTGAAGAAGGGGCTGGAGCCGAACAGGGACGCCCCCTCGACATAGGAGTAGAGCACCTCGCCGAAGGCCTCGATCTGCGGCGTCAGGCGCTTCGTGCCGAACAGATAGGCCTGATAGCGGTCGGTCGAGGGGATCAGCGTCGTATGCGGCGCCAGATTGATGGCGCAGGTGTCGCCGGACAGACCGTCGATCGGAGCGCTGGCGGTCAGCACCATGCCCTCGGGGCACTGGCCCTGGGCGTTGAGGAAGGGCACGGACTTGCCGTCGACCAGGAAGCGCGCCCCCTTGGCCGACCAGCCGTTCCAGCGGCCGCCGGGCAGGTCGGTGTAGATGCCGGACCTGGTCAGGTCGCGCTGATCCTGATCCAGCCGGTTGCGGCTATAGGCCTCCAGCGACAGCAGGATGTTGTAGCCGTCCGCCTCCAGGTCACCATGGCCTGCGACCAGTTTGGCGGTTGATGTCTCCAGCCCGCCCTGTCCGGCGACGCCATAGCTGGCGCCGAACTCCAGACCCTGGAAGTTCTGGCGGGTGATGATGTTGGTGACGCCCGCCACCGCGTCCGAGCCATAAACCGCCGAGGCGCCGTCCTTCAGCACCTCCAGCCGCTGGGTCGCCACCATCGGCAGGGCGTTCAGGTTAACGAAGGTGTCCGACAGGCCGCCGCCGGGGAAGCCGTAGTTGGCCACGCGCCGTCCGTTCAGCAGCACCAGGGTGTTCTTCTGCGACAGGCCGCGCAGGCCCATGCCCGCTGCGCCCGAGGACCAGCCGCTGTTCTGCGTTTCGTTCGAGCCGTTTCCGGTGTTGGCCGAGATCGAGCGCAGCAGGTCCGCCGTGGTCGACTTGCCCGAGCTGGCCAGTTCTTCGCGCCCGATCACCTGAACGGGGTTGAAGCCCTCGGTATTGGCCTTGCGGATGTTGGAGCCGGTCACCACCACGTCGGACACCGCGTGGGCCGTCAGATTTTCAGAGGCTGAGGTTTGAACCTGAGCCTGCGCGGCGCCGCACGCCCCGGCCGCGGAAAGAAAGGCGAGAACGGTCAGGGAGGGCCGTAACATGATGACGCTGCACCGCAATAAAAGTCACAAATGGGCGCGCAATAAGGCACGGTGCGGCGGCGTCTCTAATGTAGAATTTCTCCACTCATGGTCAGAAACAGTGACGCTTGCGTCAGGGCGCAGGCGCCGTCCGTAAACGGATCAGCGGCGACGGCTCACTGGGGCCACAAAAGCCCGGCGCGGATCTGCAGGGCGGCGCTGAGGGCGCGGGCGGCGGCGCGGGCGTCGATCTCCAGACGGCGGGCCTCATTGGCCTGACGCTCGGCATAGAGACGGTCGGTCAGGTCGATGGCGCCCAGGGCCTGACCACGCGCCGACAGGGCGGCGCTGCGTTCGGCGCGGCTGACGGCCTCATGCCCGGCGCGCCAGCTGGCGAGGCGGGCGCGCAGTTCGGCGACATCGGCGTTGGCGGCGGCGATGACCTCACGCTCGGTCAGCAGGCGCTCGGACAGGGCGGCCGAGGCCGAGGCGGTCGCCTGATCGGCCAGGGCGCGGCGGTGGCCTCCGCCCAGCGGGATGGAGACGGTCACGCCCGCCCCCTGTTCATCGCCGCCGCGCTCGCTGAATAGGCGCAGGCCCACGCTGGGGTCGGCATACCGGTCGGCGCGGGCGCGCCGGGCCAGGACCTCTTCGCGCTCGGCCTCCCGCGCGGCGGCGACCGTCTCCAGACTGTGGTCGATCATCAGGGTCTGCAGGGTGCGGATGTCGTCGGGATTCATCGCCGGATGGGACAGGGAAGGAGCCTCGTCCGGCAGCGGCATTTCAGGGAAGCGACCGGCCAGCAGCAGGCGGGCGCGGTCGTGCTCGGCCTGAGCGTCCTGCATCTGCGCCTCGGCCAAGGCCAGGGCGACGCCTGCCTGTTCCAGCTCAAGCTCTGCGGCGTCGCGCAGTTCGACGCGGCGGCGCGTGGCCTGGGCCACGGCGGTCTGGGTCTGGACCAGTTCGGCGGCGTTGCGCTGCACCTCGGCGGCGCGCAGCCAGTCATACCAGAGCGCGGCCAGCGACAGGGCGGCGTCGCGACGCGCCAGCGCCAGCCGGTCGCCTGCCGCCTCAAGCCCCAGATCGCCCGCCTGACGGTCCAGCGCCGCCTTGCCCGGCAGACGGAAGCTGCGCGACAGGCCGGTTTCGAACTCGTTGAAGCCGCCCTCGCCGTGGATGTCGCGACGACCGGCGGCGCCCTCCAGCGTGATTTCATGGGGGCCGCGACGCAGGGCCTCGGCCTCGGCGCGGGCCATGCCGACGCGGGCACGGGATGCGGCGACGCCCGGATGGTCGGCCAGCGCCTGACGGGCCATGGTCTCGGGCGGCAGGTCGGACGCGGGCGAGGCGACGGAGGCCGCCTCAATCGGCGCAGAGGCGGGTTGCAGCGGCGCCGCTGTGGCCAAGGGAGCGGTCATGGCGGCGACTTGGGCGGCGATCAGAACGGCGAAACTCATGCCAGACGGCCTCCGGCCAGAACGGGGGTGACGCGCCAGCGCAGCGGCTGGCGTCTTCTGAGGGCGCTCAGGGCCTCGATCAGGGCGTCGAGGGCGCCCTGTTCCATCTCGACCTCAAGGGCCATGCGGCTGAGGCTGCCGGACACGCGCTCACCGTTACGGGCGTCGCCGAAGTCGCGGCCCAGCACCTCTTCGCGCCGCATATGGACAGGGGCGGCGGCTGCGTCGCGCAGCAGCTGGCCCACGATGTCGGCGTCGCCGGGCGCGCAGAAACAGGTCAGAACGATGCGACTCATGCCTGCGCCTCCTCACGGCTTTCGCCGAACCGCTCGTAAAGGATGGGCAGCAGCACCAGCGTCAGCAGGGTCGAGGTGATCAGGCCGCCGATGACGACGATGGCCAGCGGCTTCTGGATCTCGGACCCCGGCCCGGTGGCGAACAACAGTGGCACCAGACCGCAGGCGGCGATGCTGGCGGTCATGATGACGGGGCGGAAGCGCCGCGCCGCGCCGATGCGCACAGCCTCGGCCAGAGGCGTGCCTTCCTCGCGCAGCTGGCGGAAGTAGACCACCAGCACCAGACCGTTCAGCACGGCGATGCCCAGCAGGGCGATGAAGCCGACCGAGGCCGGGACCGACAGATACTGCCCCGTCGCCCACAGGGAGATCATCCCCCCCACCGCTGCGAACGGGATGTTGGCCAGGATCAGCGCCGAGGCGCGCAGCGACTTCAGCGTGGCGTACAGGACGAAGAAGATCAGCAGCAGGGCCGCTGGGATCACCATCATCAGCCGGGCCGAGGCGCGCTGCTGGTTCTCGAACTGACCGCCCCAGACCAGACGGTAGCCGGCCGGAACGTCGACCTTTTCGGCCACGCGGGCGCGGGCGTCGTCGACATAGCCGACCAGATCGCGGCCCGAGACGAAGGCTTGCACCAGCGCGTAGCGCGAGCCGTCTTCATGGTCGATGCGGATCGGGCCTTCGGTGCGGTTGATATTCGCCAGATCGCTGACGCGGGCCAGTTGTCCGGTCGGGGTCATCAGCTGCATGTCGGAGAAACGGCCGGCGTCCTGACGGATGGTCTCGTCGCCGCGGATGACGACGGGGATGCGTTTCTGCCCCTCGGCCACCACGCCTGCGGACAGGCCCTCCAGCTGGGCGCGCAGCGTGTCCTGCAGCGTCTCGACCGGCATACCTGCGCGTCCGGCGGCGGCGCGGTCGATGTCCAGTTGCAGATAGTCGACCGTGTCATTGGCCACGGTGGTCACCTCGGCGGCGCCGGGGGTGTCGTGCAGGGCGGTTTGCACGCGGCCCGCCAGATCCGACAGCACGGCCAGATCTGGGCCGAAGATCTTGACCACCAGATCGCCGCGCGCGCCGGTCAGCATCTCGGCTACGCGCATCTCGATCGGCTGGGTGAAGGTGACGTCGAGGCCGGGCATGGCCTCCAGCGCGCGCCGCATTTCGCCGACGACGAACTCACGGTCGCCGCGCCAGGTCCTGGCGGGTTTCAGCGTGACGAACAGGTCGGATTCGTTCAGACCCATCGGGTCCAGACCCAGTTCGTCGGTGCCGGTGCGCGAGATGACGCCGCTGACCTCGGGCACCTGACGCATCAGTTCGGCTTCGATGCGGTTGGTCAGGGCGAGGGATCGGTCAAGGCCGATGGTCGGCAGCTTGGCCGCCTGAATGACCACGGCGCCTTCGTCCATCGTCGGCATGAAGGCCTTGCCCACCGCCGTATAGGCCAGGGCCGCCAGCGCCAGCCCCAGGCCTGCGACGCCATAGACCAGCTTCTTGCGCGCGAAGGCGCCGTTCAGCAGGCGGGCGTAGAGCGGGTTCAGCCGACGCATGATCCACGGCTCGCCGTGGGCGCCGCCCTTCAGCCCCATGGAAGCCAGCACCGGCACCAGCGTCAGCGCCAGCAGCAGCGACCCGGCCAGGGCGAAGGTGATGGTCAGGGCGACGGGAGCGAACAGCTTGCCCTCCAGTCCTTCCAGCGACAGCAGCGGCAGGAAGACCAGGGCGATGATGGCGATGCCCGCCGACACCGGCACGATCACCTCGGCCGTGGCGCGGAAGACGATGTTCAGGCGCGGCGTGTCGTTCGATTTGGCGTGGTTCAGGCGCTCGACGATGTTCTCGACCACCACCACGGCGCCGTCGACCAGTATGCCGATGGCGATGGCCAGCCCGCCCAGACTCATCAGATTGGCCGACAGGCCGGCCGAGCCCATGAACAGGAAGGTGGACAGCGCCGCCATCGGCAGGGTCGCCGCCACAATGGCCGCCGCCCGCCAGTCGCCCAGAAACAGGATCAGCAGGATGACCACCAGAACGGTGGCTTCCAGCAGGGCCTTCTGCACCGTGCTGACGGCGCGATTGATCAGGTCGGAACGGTCATAGAAGATATCCAGTCGCGTGCCCTTGGGCAGGCTGGCCTCAAGTTCGGTCAGGCGTTCGCGGGCGCCCTCGACCACCTGGCGGGCGTCGGCGCCGCGCAGGGCGATGACCAGACCCTGAACCGCCTCGCCGTCGCCGTGGGCGGTGACGCCGCCGTAGCGGGTGATCGAGCCGACGCCGACGCTGGCCACATCGGCCAGACGGACGATGCGTCCCTCGCGCGCCGTAACCACGACCTGCTCCAGATCGGCGGCGTCGCGCACGGCCCCGACCGCGCGCACGATCAGCGTCTCCTCGCCCATGGCCAGTCGCCCGGCGCCGTCGTTGCGGTTGCCGCGCTCGATCGCGTCGCGCAGGTCGTCGACGCTCAGGCGAGCGGCGGCCAGAGCCACCGGGTCAGGCCGCACCTCAAAGGTCCGCACATGGCCGCCCAGAGCGTTCACATCGGCCACGCCCGGCACGGTGCGCAGGGCCGGGCGGATGGTCCAGTCCAGCAGCTCGCGCTTTTCGGACAGGGACAGCGGCCCCTCGATGGTGAACATCAGCATGTCGGACAGGGGGGTGGCGATCGGCGCCATGCCGCCCTCGACCCCCGATGGCAGTTCGCCCATCACGCCGGCCAGACGTTCGCCCACCTGTTGCCGCGCCCAATAGATGTCCGTGCCGTCTTTGAAGTCGATGGTGATATCGGCGATGGCGTATTTGGCCATGGAGCGCAGGACCGACTGGTTCGGCAGGCCCAGCATTTCCATCTCGATGGGGGCGATGACGCGGGTCTCGACCTCTTCCGGCGTCATGCCGGGCGCCTTCAGGATGATCTTGACCTGGGTCTGGGAGATGTCGGGATAGGCGTCCACCGGCAGGCGCGAATAGGCCCAGGCCCCCGCGGCGGCCAGCATCGCCGTCAGGGCCAGGATCAGCAGCCGATAGGACAGCGACCAGGCGACCAGGGCGCGCAGCATCTCAGTTCTGCCCCGCGATGGACTTCAGTTCGCTGACGCCGCGCACGGCGACGGCTTCGCCCGCCGCGACGCCGGATCGGATGACGGTCAGACCGTCGGCGCCGGTCGCCGTCTCCACCTGGCGCACGACGACGCCCCCGGCGGTGCGAACGAAGACGGACGACTGCCCGTCCAGCAGGGCCACGGCCGGGGTCGGCACGGTCACAGCGTTCCCCTCGGTCGGGCCCATCACCACGACAGAGGTCGCGCGGCCGGACAGCACGCCCTCGGCCGCCGGAATCTTGGCCCGCAACAGGGTCGAGCGGGTTTCGGGGTCCAGCGACGCGCCGACGCTGGTGATCCGGCCGCGCACGCCGTCGGGCAGGACCACAGCCATGCCCGGCCGCACCTGAGCGACCATGCGCTCGGGCAGTTGGGCGGTCAGCTCATACAGGTTGGCGGCGTCGATGACATAGGCGGCCGTGGCGCCGTCGACGGGGCTGCCCGTCTCGATCGAAGCCGTGGCGACGCGACCTGCGATCGGCGCCTTCAGCGTATAGGTCCCCTGTGAGGGCGAGCCGTTGACCAGCTGCAGCACGCGGCGCTGTTCGGCCAGTTCGGCCTCGGCCTCGCGCAGGGCGGCGCGGGCCTCATCGGCGCGGGCGCCGGCGATGACGCCCTCGGCGGCCAGCTGTTGCAGGCGGCGGTTGTTGGCGCGGGCCATCTCGACGCGGGCGGAGGCCTGTTCGCGCGCGGCGCCCAGGGTGAACAGCTCACGCGCGGCGATGACGGCCAGCGCCTGTCCGGCGCGCACCTGATCGCCCTCGACCACCAGGGTGCGGGTGACGACGCCGGGCATGATGGCGGCGACGGCGACGCGGGCGTTCGGCGGCGGCGCCACCGTGGCCGGGATGGAGCCGAGGGGGGCCTCGGTCGCGGCCTGCGCCGTTTCAAACCCGATGCCCAGACCGGTGATCTGTTCGACGTTGAGGGGAATGACGCCCTTGGCCGCAGCGGCGGCGGGAGCCGGGTCTTCGGGGACCTGAGCCTTGTCGCCGCTGCAGGCGCCCAGCAGCCAGACCAAGGCAAACGCCGACGCGCAGGTCGCCCGATGTATCATTTTCACGCCCCCGGTAATGAACCGGAGCGATAACTATTGGCCTAAGCTGTCAAAATGCTGCCAATGGGCGCCGTATGCGAATTCTTCTTATCGAGGACGAGGTGCGGCTGGCCGAACGGACGGTCGCCAACCTCGCCCGGCATGGCGTCATCTGCGAATGGGTGCCTCAGGCCGAGGACGCCCTGGGCTTCGTCGCCGACGGCTTTCAGGTTCTGGTGGTGGACATCGGCCTGCCGGGAATGTCGGGGCTGGAGTTCGTGCGCAGCATCCGCCGCTCGGGCGTGGCGACGCCGGTGCTGATCCTGACGGCGCGCGGCAGCTGGCGTGAAAAGGTCGACGGTCTGAACGCGGGCGCCGACGACTTCATCGTCAAGCCGGTCCGCATCGAAGAGCTGATCGCCCGGCTTCATGCGCTGGCGCGGCGCGCGGCCGGACACAGCGCGACGCGGCTGAGCGTGGGTCCGCTGGCGCTCGACCCCGCCGATGGTCAGGCCTGGCGCGACGGCGAGCCGCTGACCCTGACGGGCAATGAGTTCCGCCTGCTGCAACTGCTGCTCTACAATCCGGGGCGGACCCTGTCGCGGCAGGCCATCATGGACGGCCTGTATCGTCTGGACGCCGACCGGGACGCCAATACGGTCGAGGTTCTGGTGGGCCGTCTGCGGCGCAAGATCGGCCGCGATCATATCGAGACGGTCCGGGGTTTCGGCTACAGGCTGACGGCATGATTCGCAGTCTGCGCCTGCGTCTGATCCTGGCGTCGGCCGTGGCTGTCGTATTGGCCATGGTGCTGGCCGGGCTGTTCATGGCCAACCTCTATCGCGTTCACACGACCGAGCGGTTCCGTAGCGAACTGGATCACCACCACGACGAGCTGGTCATCCTGATCCGGCGCGACGGACTGACGGCGGCGCAGAACCAGCAGCCTCTGTCGGATCCGCTGTTCAATGTGCCGGGCTCGGGCCTCTACTGGCAGATCGAGCCGCCGGTCGGGGCGCCGCTGATGTCGCCGTCTCTGGAGGGGACGCCTCTGCAGGCCGATCCGTCCAGCGCCGTCTGGGGCGATGCGCGGCGCGGGGACGACGTTCTGCTGCAACGCAGCGTCTGGACGCCGCTGGGACCGGGCGCGCCGACGCTGGTGACCATCGCTTCCAGCCATGCGCTGCTGGAAGAACAGATCGCCGCCTTTCATCAGGACCTGACCGTCTCCATCGTCGTGATCGGGGTGCTGCTGCTGATGGGCGCGGTGGTGTTGGTGCGGTTCGGCCTGGCGCCGGTTCTGCGGCTTGGCGATGATGTCGAGCGGCTGCGGCGTGGGCGGATTGCCCGGCTGCCGCTCGAGGCGCCGACCGAGTTCGTGCCGGTGGTCCAGCGGCTGAACGCCGTGCTGGACGGTCAGGCCCAGGTCGTGGCGCGCGCCCGCGCCGAGTCCGGCGCCCTGGCCCACCACCTGCGCACGCCGCTGGCCCTGATCGCGGACGAGGCCGAGCAGCTGAGACGGTCAGGGGATGCGGGGTCGGCCGACTTCCTGCTGGAACAGTGCGAGGCCATGCGGCGGCACATGGACTATCATCTGGCGCGCGCCGCCGCCGCCGGGACGCGCGACAGCAGCGCCGTCACCCACGCTGCGCCTCTGGTCGAGGAAATACTGGTGGCCCTGCGCCGCCTGCACGCGGAAAAGGCGCTGACGATCCGGTCCGAGACGCCGCCCGACTGCGTCCTGCCCTGCGACAGCGGCGATCTGGCCGAGATCGTCTCCAATCTGGTCGACAACGCCTGCAAATGGGCGACGACGACCGTGGTGGTCGCGGGCGTGGAGGACGGGCTGGAGGTCCGCGACGACGGGCCGGGCATTCCTGAGCATCAGCGCAGCGCCGTCTTCAACGTCGGCATGAGGCTGGACCCGTCCCGGCCGGGCGCGGGGCTGGGCCTGACGGCGGTGCGGGACCTGTTGCATCTATATGATGCACGACTGGAACTGGGCGACGCGCCAGAAGGCGGCCTGAGAGCGAGGGTCGTGTTTCAGGCGCCGTGAAAATATTCTCCGCGTGACGATGATGTGCTGAACCCGCGTCGCCTGATCCTGGCGGTATCGTCATCAAAACGTGCGCTGACCTTTGCCAACACGTCCTAGACACGGTTTGATCGCAGGCAGGGATGAAACGGAATGAGGCTCGTTATTGCGCCACGCGCCATTGCGCCGCTGATCATAGGGGCCACAGCCCTGGCGGCGGCGGCCCTGATCAGCATTTTTCCGGAACCGGTTGAGGCTCGGGATCAAGGCTCGACGCCTGTTCCGCAGACGGCTCCGGCGATACCTTCTTTCAACCGCGCCGCGCGGGCCTGAGGGCCGCAGGCCCCGCGCCGTCTTCTCGCTGAAGTTCTATACGGACGGGGCCAACTACGATCTGGCGGGCGACAATACCCCGGTCTTGTTCGTGCGTGAGCCGATGACGTTCCCGCACTTCATCCATAGCCGGAAGCGGCCTGTCGGACTCAGGCCTGCGCGACAATCACATGCAGTGGGACTTCTGACCAACAACCCCGAGACGGCGCGTCAGACGCTGCGCCCAAACTGGCTGAAGGCATGGGCGAGCGCTGAGGTCTGACGCTCAGGACCTGAATTGAAAACGCCCCCGTTCCGTGCTCGGAGCGGGGGCGTTCCTGCATCAGCGGGCGTTCGCTTCGATCAGGGCGCGGGCCTGGACGACAGCGGCCTCGGTGGTCAGTTCTCCGGCGTTGATCTTGTCCGCCAGGGTCATCAGGGGCGGGGCGGTGATGGCGCCGGTTTCGGCTTCCTCGGCGACATGGACGCCGCCATCGCGGGCGATGACCGCGTCCCAGGCGTCTCGCACGGCGGCCCAATAGGTCTTGGTCGCCGCCCAGTAGTCGTCGCCTGCCTTGGGCGAGAAGGCGGTAGAGGCGTCATAGCTGTTGATGACGTCTTCCTGCACCACGGCGACCGGCTCGCCGCCGCCCTGGCCCGACAGCTTCAGATTGTCCTGAATGTGGACCCAGCCGTCATGCTTCAGGATGTGGCGGTTGGTGCCCAGGTAGCGGTCGTAGATCGGGTTGCGCGTCGCATCACGACGGGCCAGCGGCCGCCACGTCGGGTTGGAGGTCCAGGCGCGCAGTCCATTCTCATAGGACCAGCGGCCGACACCGCCATAGCGCGGGGAATCGTCCGTCTGCCACACGGTCTGGGACCAGGCGCTCTCGCGGTCGGCGGCGGATACAGGCGAGGTGCGCCAGGTGTTGTCGCCGACATAGGTCAGGACGCTTTGCGGCTCATAGGCCCAGTCCTGGCGCCAGTGTTTGACGACGATGCTCTTGCCGCCGTGCTCCATGACCAGGATGTGCTGCAGGCTGATGCGGTCGCCGTGGTCATAGACGACGCGGACGATCTCCGTGCCGCTGGACAGCTGTTCCTCCAGCGGGTCGTAGTTCGCGACGAAGCTGACGTTTTCACGCATGTCGAAGTGGACGCGGAACGCGCCCGCCTGGGCCAGGATGGACTGGCGGTCACGCTCGAACTGGGGGCTGCGGGCAGGCGCCGCGGCCTGCGCGCTCTGGGCGGAAGCCGCCGTGGCGAGGGCGGCGGGCGCCGCCCCGGTCAACAGGGCGGCGGCGATCAGGATGGCGCGCATGGAAGGCTCCTTGGCGATAGGCAGGGTCTTGAGGGTCACAGGCGCACGCTCAGGGAGACGCCGATGTTGCGGCCCGGCTGGGTGAAGGCGTCCAGCGTTCCGGGGCTGGCGCCGACGGCGGGACGGTTCAGGCCGCGCACATCGCTCCACCAGGCGTATTTCTCGTCGAAGACGTTGAAGACGCCCGCGCGCACCGTGGCCCGCTGGGTCACGTTCCAGAAGGCGGTGACGTCCAGCAGGGTGAAGCGCTCGCCCGGCCAGCACAGGCCGCCGCCGCACTCATGGTTCGACTTGCGGTCCGACCAGGTGACGGTGGCGCTGCCGCCCCAGACGCCCGACGGCGCGGCGTAGTTCAGCCCGCCGACCAGTTTGATCGGATCGACGCTGGTCAGGGCGCCGCGCTTGCCGTCCGTCTCCTGCTCGCCATCGGCGAAGGAGGCGGCGACGATGGTCGAGAAGCCGTTGTCCCAGTGGATGTCGCCGCGCGCTTCCAGACCCCAGATCTTCACCGTGGTCCGGTTGACGTATTGATAGATCAGCGGATCGACGCCCGGCACGCCGGTTCCGCGCACCACCACCTGATCGATGAAGTCGTCGTATTCGGTGCGGAAGGCGGTGGTCTGCAGCGACAGATTCCCGCCGAACAGGTCAAGGTTGCGGAAGCGGAAGCCGCCTTCGATGCTTTCGCTGGTTTCGGGTTTCAGGTCCGGGTTCGGAATGGACTCATAGCCGTACAGCGGGTTGGCGAAGAAGTTGTTCACCTGCATCGGCGAGGGCGCCTTGAAGCCCTGGGCGTAGTTGGCGAAGACGCCGAAGTGGTCGTCGGCCCAGTAGATGGCGCCGATCTTGGGCGACAGATGGCCGTCGCTCTGCTTTTCAGCAGCGGCCGGGAACAGGGCGTCCTTCTTGGGCGTCAGCTCATACCAGTCGTAGCGCAGGGCCGGGATGATGCTGAGGCGACCGCCCATCAGGTCGATCTCGTCCTGAATGAACAGGCCAGCCAGATCGAAGGTGGTCTTGGGGAAGGGCCGTGTCGGGAAGGTTTCGCCCGCCGGGGGGACGGCACCGTCGCGGACGCCTTCCTGTGTCGTGCGCGACCAGTCGGCGCCGAAGGTGACGCGGTGACGAAGGCCGTCGCCGCCGAAGGACTTCGAGCCCTGCGCGGCCAGGCCCCAGACGGCGTTGTCGAAGGTGACGTCGCGGCTGCGGTCGCCCGAGACGGTGGTCGCGGGGGCGGCGCCGACCTTGGTCGTGATGTCGCGGTCTTCAAAGGTGTACTGGCGGGTGGTCGCCTCCTGCCAGAAGCCGGTGACCGAGCCGTTGTCCAGCTTCAGGAAGTCGTTGAAGCGCCAGTCGAGGCTGATGCGGTCGCGCTGCGTCTCGTCCTCGGCCAGAACCTGATTGACGGTGGTGATGGTGGTGCGGTCGCCCATCGTCAGGGAACTGGTCCCGCGTGTGCTCAGGGCGTCGCCGCTCATGTCCTGATCGAAGTGGTCGTAGGTCAGGCGCACGGTGTGGTTGGGCGCGGCCTCCCACACCAGTTTGGCCAGCACGGCGTTGGAGGCGAAATCCTGCGGGTTCGGCTTGGTGCGGGCGGCGCCCATGCCGCCCTTTTCGGCCATGTTCTCGGTCTCATTGGCGTCGCGGCGGGTGTAGGCCAGCAGACCCGACAAGGCGCCGCTGCGACCGGCCAGCGCCAGACCCTCGGTCCAGCCGTCGTCGGCCGAGTTGTAGCCGACGCGGGCGCGGGCGCCGAAGTTGCGACCCGCCTCGATGAAGTCCGCTGGGTCCTTGGAGGTGAAGCTGACCGCGCCCGCCACCCCGTCCGAACCATAGAGAGCCGAGGCCGGGCCGCGCAGGATCTCGACCGACTTGACCAGATCCAGATCATTATAGCCGCCGCGCCCCACCGCCTGAGCGCCGAAGGTGAAGCCGTCGGGCACGCGCACGCCGTCCTGAACGATCAGCACGCGGTTGCCGCCCATGCCGCGGATGGTGAAGCCCGAATTGCCGTCGCGTCCGGCGCCGGACAGGGCGGCCGAGAAGCGGGCGGGGCTGGTCGGAACGCTGACGCCCGGCTCGAACCGGATCAGGTCCTTGATGTCGGTGACGAGGTTGGTCTCGATGCCCTTGGCGGTGATGACGCTGATGCTGGCGGGCACCTCATCGACGCGGCGCTCGGTGCGGGTGCCGACGACGGTGACCGGCGCCACGCGGACGGGCTCGTTCAGGTCCGGGGAGCCTTCGTCCGCATGCGCGACGCCCGGCGCAGGAAGTGCGACGAGCAGAGCGGAAAAACCGACGGAAAGCATGAGAAGCGAACGCATTTTACGAGCCCCGGTTGAAACTGCCCGGGTGTGTAGTGCGAGTAAGTCGCAGAATCAATCTTAACTCGTAGTCTTCCCAATGGCGACTGTGCCGGTCACAAATGCGCCAACAGGTCGCTTTGACGGAAGTGCGTCATTTCCCTTAAGAAAAACTCTGGCAGAACGGTGAGGCGCAGAGGCGCTCCCGCTGAAGCCAGTCCAACACAACCCCGGAGAAGATCGAAACGCCCGTGCCAGCCAGCCTTCTCCTGATCGTCATCCTTGTTCTGCCCTTCATCGGGGCCATGATCGCTGCGGGCCTGCCGCGCCACGCGCGCACGGCGGCGGCCATTCTGTCGTGGATCATCGCCCTGATCAGCGTGATCTGTCTGGCGATCCTGTGGCCCCGGTTCCAGGACGGAGAGGTTCTGAAGCAGCAGATCGACTGGCTGCCGTCTCTGGGCGTCAATCTGATCATCCGGCTGGACGGCCTGTCCTGGCTGTTCAGCGCCCTGATCCTGGGCATCGGCGCGCTGGTGGTGCTGTATGCGCGTTATTACATGTCGCCGAAGGATCCGGTGCCGCGTTTCTTCTCCTTCCTGCTGGCCTTCATGGGCGCGATGCAGGGGGTGGTGCTGTCGGGCAATCTGATCCAGATGGTGGTCTTCTGGGAACTGACCAGCCTCTTCTCCTTCCTGCTGATCGGCTACTGGCACCAGAATGCGGCGGCGCGCGACGGCGCCCGCATGGCCCTGACGATCACGGCCACCGGCGGGGTGGGCCTGCTGGTCGGGATGATCCTGATCGGACGGATCGTCGGCAGCTATGATCTGGATGCCGTGGTGGCGGCGCGCGACGTCATTCTGGCCGACCCCCTCTATCCGGTCGCGCTGGGTCTGATCCTGCTGGCGGCGCTGACCAAGAGCGCACAGTTCCCGTTCCATATCTGGCTGCCGCGCGCCATGGCGGCGCCGACGCCGGTCAGCGCCTATCTGCACTCGGCCACCATGGTGAAGGCGGGCGTCTTCCTGCTGATGCGGTTCTGGCCCGTCTTCGGCGAGACGGAGATGTGGTATTTCATCGTCGGCGGGGCCGGGCTGACGACCCTGTTGCTGGGCGCCTGGTGCGCCATCTTCCAGCACGACCTGAAGGGTCTGTTGGCCTATTCGACCATCAGCCATCTGGGCCTGATCTGCCTGCTGCTGGGGCTGGGGTCGGACCTGGGGGCGATCGCCGCCATCTTCCACACCATCAACCACGCCACCTTCAAGGCTTCGCTCTTCATGGCGGCGGGCATCATCGACCACGAGGCCGGGTCGCGCGACATGCGCAAGCTGAGCGGTCTGATCCGCTACATGCCCATCACCGCCACGCTGGCGATGGTGGCGGCCATGGCGATGGCGGGCGTGCCGCTGCTGAACGGCTTCCTGTCCAAGGAGATGTTCCTGGCCGAGGCGCTGGCGAGCGCCCAGAACAAGAGCCTGAATCAGGCCCTGCCCGTGCTGGCGACCTTGGCCAGCGCCTTCAGCGTTCTTTATTCGCTGCGCTTCATACACAACACCTTCTTCGGCCCGCCTCCGACCAAGCTGGACCGCGTCCCGCATGAGCCGCCGGGCTGGATGCGTCGCCCGGTCGAGGTGCTGGCGGCGCTGTGCCTGCTGGTCGGCGTCGTTCCTGCGCTGACGGTGGGGCCGTTCCTGCGCAGCGCGGCGGTGTCCATTCTGGGCTTCGATCTGCCCTATTACAGCCTGTCGCTGTGGCACGGCTTCAACCTGCCGCTGCTGTTGAGCGTCGTGGCCATGGCGAGCGGCATCGCCCTCTATGTCGTCTTCGGCAAGGCGCTGAACGCCAATCCGCGCGGCGGCCCGTGGGGGATGAAGCGACTGAATGGCGGCTATCTGTTCGAGCGGTCGATGACCCTGCTGACGCGGTTGTCGGAAACGGTCGAGGCGCGTCTGGGCACGCGGCGGCTTCAACCGCAGCTGCGCCTGATCGTGCTGACGGCCCTGCTGGCCGGAGGGGCGGCGGCGACGGCGGGCTTCGTCATCGTCTGGCCCGAGTTCCGCACGCCGCAGCCGCACAATCTGGCCTTCGCCGGGCTGTGGCTGGTCGGCGGCGCCTGCGCCGTGGCGGCCGCCTGGCAGGCCAAATATCACCGCCTGGCCGCCGTCGCCCTGATGGGCGGGGCGGGGCTGGCCAGCTGTCTGACCTTCGTGTGGCTGTCGGCGCCGGATCTGGCGCTGACGCAGCTGGTGGTCGAGGTGGTGACGACGGTGCTGCTGCTGCTGGGCCTGCGCTGGCTGCCCAAGCGGCTGGAGGAGATCAACGTCCCGCCGGGCGAGCAGCGCCGTGCCCGCTGGCGCCGTCGTCTGGACTGGCTGATCGCCGTGGCGGCGGGCGCCGGGGTGGCGATCGTGGCCTGGACTGTCATGGTCCGCCCGCCGGTCGAGGGCATTTCGCGCTTCTTCGTCGAACGCGCCTATGAAGAGGCGGGCGGACGCAACATCGTCAACGTCATCCTGGTCGACTTCCGCGCCTTCGACACCTTTGGCGAGATCACCGTGCTGGGCGTGGTGGGGCTGACGGTGCTGGCCCTGCTGCGCCGGTTCCGGCCGGCCACGGACAGCCTGTCACGCCCGATGCAGAAACAGGTTCAGGACGAGTCCGACCGCCTGCGCGAAGGACGGTCCGAGGGCGATACCCTTAAGGACACCATGATGATCCCGGCCGTGGTCATGCGGCTGATGTTCCCCTTCATCATCCTGTTGGCGGTGCATCTGTTCCTGCGCGGGCACGACCAACCGGGCGGGGGCTTTGCTGCCGGGGTGGCGCTGTCGATCGCCTTCATCCTGCAATACATGGCCTCGGGCGCCGCCTGGGTGGAAGAGCGGCTGACGATCCGGCCCATTCTGTGGATCGGCGCGGGCCTGTTGCTGGCCGCCGCCAGCGGAGCCGCCGCCTGGGTGATGGGGCGACCCTTCCTGACCATGGGCTTCCAGTATGCGGATCTGCCGCTGTTGGGACGCGTGCCGTTGGCCAGCGCGGTTCTGTTCGATCTGGGCGTGGTCGTTCTGGTGGTCGGCGCCACGGTGCTGATCCTGGTCGCCCTGGCGCACCAGTCGCTGCGCCGGGCGCGGGTCGAAGAAGCCGCCGCCGAAGCCGCAGCGGTCGAAGGCCTGCCTGAAACAGCCGCAGGAGAGCCGTCATGATGCAGCTCGTCCTGGCCCTCGCCATCGGGGTGCTGACCGCATCGGGCGTGTGGCTGCTGCTGCGGCCGCGCACCTTTCAGGTCATCATCGGCCTGTCTCTGGCATCCTATGCGGTGAACCTGTTCATCTTCTCGATGGGGCGGCTGCGCACGGCCGCCGCGCCGGTGACGGTCAAGGGCGCCGAAGACCCCGCCCTCTACGCCGACCCGACGCCGCAGGCCCTGGTGCTGACGGCCATCGTCATCAGCTTTGCGCTGACGGCCCTCTTCCTGGTGGTGCTGCTGGCCTCGCGCGGGGAGACCGGCAGCGACCACGTCGACGGACAGGAGCCGGCGGAATGACCCACTGGCAGGAACACCTGATCATCGGCCCCATCGTCCTGCCGATGGTCATCGCCGCCGCCATGCTGCTGTTCGACGAGCGGCGCCGCCTGTTGAAGGGCGGGCTCAGCCTGTTCGCCATGGCGGCCATTCTGGTCATGGCGCTGGCCCTGCTGCATGAAAGCGCCACCGGCGCCGTGGGCGGGGGGGATACGGCGCGCGTCTATAGGCTGGGCGAGTGGCCCGCGCCGTTCGGCATCGTGCTGGTGGCCGACCGTCTGTCGACCCTGATGGTGGCCCTGACCAGCGTGCTGGGCGCCTGTTCGCTGATCTTCGCCCTGGCGCGGTGGGACCGGGCGGGGCCGCGTTTCCACGCCCTGTTCCTGTTGCTGGTCATGGGGGTCAACGGCGCCTTCCTGACGGGCGATCTGTTCAATCTGTTCGTCTTCTTCGAGATCATGCTGGCCGCCTCCTATGGGCTGGCGCTGCACGGCTCGGGTGAGGCGCGTATCCGCGCGGGACTGGCCTATATCGCCGTCAACCTGACGGCCTCCATGCTGTTCCTGATCGGGGTCAGCTTGATCTATGGGGTGACGGGTACGCTGAACATGGCCGATCTGGCCCAGAAGATTCCCGGCATCGCGGCGCAGGATCGCGGCCTGTTCCACGTCGGCGCCGCCGTGCTGGGTGTGGCCTTCCTGACCAAATGCGCCATGTGGCCGCTGGGCTTCTGGCTGACCACCACCTATTCGGCGGCCAGCGCCCCGGCGGCGGCGGTGTTCGCCATCCTGTCCAAGGTCGGCGCCTATGTCGTCATCCGCCTCAGCCTGCTGCTGTTCGGCGCGGGCGCTGCCGGATCGGCCGGATTCGGCGAGGTCTGGCTGCTGGCCGGTGGTCTGGCCACCATGGCGTTCGGCGTGGCGGGCATGATCGCGGCTCGCGATCTGGTGCGTGCGGCGGCCTATGCGGTCATGGTGTCGTCGGGCACGGTGCTGGCCGTGGCGGGGACCGGGGATCTGGATGCGCTTGGCGGCGCGGTCTTCTATCTGGTCGGCTCGACCCTGGCCTGCGGCGCCCTGTTCATGCTGGGCGAGGTGCTGAACCGGGGGCAGGACCCCGGCGCCCGCTCGGGCCGGGCCGTGTTCGAGGATGAGTTCAGCGATCCCTTCGACGATGAAGAGCGCAATGAGCCGGGTCTGGTCATTCCGGCGGCCGTCGCGGCGCTGGGCGGACTGTTCCTGCTGTGCACCCTGATGCTGGCCGGGCTGCCGCCGCTGTCGGCCTTCATCGGCAAGCTGGCGATGATCGACGCCCTGGCCAAGGCGGGCGGCGTGGCGGCGATCCTGGTCATCATCGCCCTGTCCCTGTCCAGCCTCGGGGCGCTGATCGGGCTGACGCGTCTGGGCATGGCGGCCCTGTGGTCGCGTGACGAAGAAGAGGCGCCGGTGGTCATCGGCGCGACCGAGATGGTCGCCATCACCGGCCTGTTGAGCGCCTGCGTCCTACTGGCGGTATTCGGCGAGTCGGCCTTCGCCTATGCCGCCCATACGGCCGACTGGTTGGGACGGCCGGACGCCTATGTCCGCGCGGTGCTGGGAGGCGGCGCATGATCCGGGCCGTTCTTCCGCACCCCATACTGTCGCTGGCCCTGTTCGGGGCTTCTCTGTTGATGAGCGCCTCGGTGGCGCCGCCGTCTCTGGCGCTGGCCCTGCTGGCTGCTGTGGCCGCGCCTCATGTGATGCGGGCGCTGGACGTCGAGCCGGTGCGGGTGCGTCGTCCGCTGGTCATCCTGGGCCTGATGGCGGTCGTGGCGGGCGATGTGGTGCGCTCGAACTGGGAGGTGGCGCGTCTGGTCATGCGCGGCGACCGGCGGGGCCGACCGGTGCGTGTTGCGGGCTTTGTTCACATCCCGTTGGCCCTGCGCAACCGCTACGCGCTTGGCATACTGGCCATCATCATCACCAGCACGCCCGGCACTATCTGGGTCGAGTATGAAGAGGCCAGCGGCAGTCTTCTGCTGCACATCCTCGATCTGAAGTCCGAGGACGACTGGGCGGGTGTGATCAAGGGTCGGTATGAGCGTCGCCTGATGGAGATCTTCGAATGATGGCCGCCGTCTTCTATTGGGGGATGGTGCTGACCCAGCTGATGCTGGCCGGGGCCATGGGCATCGCAGTCTGGCGTGTCATCACCGGACCGCGGGCGCAGGACCGCATTCTGGGCATGGACACCCTGTATCAGGCGGGAATGCTGCAGATCATCGCCTTCGGGGTGAGGACCGGCAGCGACCTCTATTTCTACGCGGCCCTGATCATCGGCATGCTGGGCTTCGCCTCGACCGTCGCCATGGCCAAATTCCTGATGCGCGGCGAGGTGATCGAATGACGGCGACAGAGCTTCCCGGCTGGGTGCTGGCGTTGACCACCCTGCTGTCGCTGGCGGGGGCGGCGGTGACGCTGATCGGGGCGCTGGGCCTGATCCGGCTGCGCACCTTCTATGAGCGGGTCCATGCGCCGACGCTGGGCGCGACGCTGGGCATGGCCCTGCTGCTGGCCGGGTCGTTCGTCTTTTTCACTGCGCTGGAGCAGCGGTTCATGCCGCGCGAGTTGCTGATCGGGGTCTTCTTCACCATCACCACGCCGGTGACGTTGATCATTCTGGCCCGCGCCGCCCTGTTCCGCGACCGCACGGATCGGGCGGGGGACGGCAATCAGGTTCCGCCCGAAGACGCCTGCGATAATCCCGAAGAAACGGCCTGAAGCGGCTACTGGTCTTCGTCGAAGCGTCGGGCGACCAGATCGCTGAGAGCGGCGACGGCCTCGGCGGCGTCCGGCCCTTCGGCGGCAACCTGCACGTCGCAGCCGATCCCGGCGCCCAGCATCAGCAGGCCCATGATCGAGCGGGCGTCCACCGTCACCCCGTCGCGCGTCACCTGGATTTCTGATTCGAACTCCGAGGCCAGTTTGACGAACTTGGCCGAGGCCCGCGCATGCAGGCCGCGCTGGTTGCAGATGTTCAGCACCGCCTGGGCGGAAGGAGCGAGGTCGCTCATTTTTCGCCCGCCAGCACCCACGATGCGACCGAGATGTATTTACGACCTGCGTCCTGGGCATGGGCCACGCAGGCCTCAAGACTCTCGCGGCCGCGCACGCTGGCCAGCTTGATCAGCATGGGCAGGTTCAGGCCGGCGATGACCTCGGCGCCGGTCTGCTCCATCACCGAGATGGCCAGGTTGGACGGCGTGCCGCCGAACATGTCGGTCAGCAGGATGACGCCTTCGCCTTCATCGACAGCGGCGGCGGCGTCGACGATGTCGCGGCGGCGCCGCTCCATGTCGTCGTCAGGGCCTATGCAGATGGCGGCGACGCCGCGCTGCGGCCCCACCACATGCTCCATCGCCGACAGGAATTCGGAGGCCAGGCCCCCGTGGGTGACGATCACCAGCCCGATCATATAGGCTTCACCAAAGACATCCCCAGCCCGCCTGAGCGAGCGCCAAGCCTTGTTTCATAGGCCAATCGCGACGTGGATCAAAGGGCGCCGTCGTCGCGCCCTTGCGATGGCGTCGTCAGGCGGCGCATCGCCGCTGTCAGGACCTGCGGCGCAGACGCTGGGCGGGGGTCCAGAAACAGGCGCGGAAGCGTAATTCCCTCGAGCTCGTCTTGTGCCGGTTCGGGCATTCGCTCCAGCGTCTCATGAACCAGATGCAGCGACAGGACGACCCGTGACATAGGCAGGAAGGCGGGGGCGATGATCCCCAGGCCGCGCACCTCCATCCGCCCGGCGATGGCGGCAGGCGGGGCGGCGTAAAGGGCGCTGTCGCAGGCGAAGACCTCGACCCTGTCGTCGCCGACCAGTCGCCAGCCGTGATGCATCAGCCGCAGGGCCAGATCGCTCTTGCCGACGCCGGACGGTCCCTGAATCAGCACGCCGCGCCACCCCTCGTTCAGACGCAGGGCGACGGCGGTGGCGTGAAGGGGCTGGCGCGCCGGAGCGATCACGCGCGACGGCCGGATGCGGCCAGGCGCACCTCGAACCGGGCGCCGGTCGTCCTGCCGTCCGCGTCGGTGCGGTTCTCGGCGTGGACGCGACCGCCGTGGGCGTCGATGATCTGGCGCACGATCGACAGGCCCAGCCCCGAATTGGCGCCGAAGGCCGCCCCCTTGGGCCGTGAGGTGTAGAAGCGCTGGAACACCGTCTCCAGGTTTTCCGAGGGGATTCCGGGGCCGTCGTCGTCGACGCGGATCACCAGCGGCAGGTCGGGCTGGCTTTCGTCGCGCTCAAGACTGACGCGCACTTCGCCGTCGGGCGGGCTGAAGGAACGGGCGTTGTCGATCAGGTTGCGGAACACCTGACCCAGCGGAATGTCGCGGCCCACGACCTTGGCGTTGTCGGCGGCGGCGACGAAATGCACCGGAACCTCGCCCGGCTTCTGGCCGGCCTCATAGACGCCGATGATGTCGCCCAGCAGCTCCTTCAGGTCGATGGCGCGGGGCCGGTCGCGCGACAGTTCGGCGTCCAGCCGCGAGGCGTTGGAGATGTCGGTGATCAGGCGGTCCAGACGCCGCACATCCTGTTGCAGCAGATTGGTCAGGCGCTCGCGCTGTTCCTCGGTCTTGACCAGGGGCAGGGTCTCCAGCGCCGAACGGATCGAGGTCAGGGGATTCTTGATTTCATGGCTGACATCGGCGGCGAAACGCTCGATGGCGTCCATCCGCGTCGACAGGGTGTCGGTCATGGATTCCAGCGCCCGGGCCAGGTCGCCGATCTCGTCGCGACGATCCTGAAGGTCGGGCAGGGAGATGGCGCGGGCGCGCTGCAGGCGGACCTGATCCGCCGCCGCCGACAGCCGCATCACGGGCCGCGCCACGAACAGGTGCAGCACCAGCGAGGCCAGAAGATTGACCGCCAGCGCCACCAGAGCGAAGGGCGTCAGCGCCCGCCGTTGGGCCGCCAGGGTGGCGTTGACGTCCCCGGCCTCCAGCGTCAGCACGCCCAGAACCTGTTGCACATGGCGCACGGGCAGGGAGACGGAGACGACGCGCTCGCCTTCCTCGCTGCGGCGCAGACCGGCCTGGGGGACGCCCTGCAGGGCGCGCTCGACCTCGGCGGACAGTTCGGCGTCGGCGCGTTCCAGACGCGCCGTCTCGCGCTGTGACGGCTCGATGGGGGCCAGGGCCGTCCCGGCCGGATGGGCGGGGGGCAGGGGGGCGCCCGGAATGGTGTCGCTGACCCGATAGGAGTCGGACACTTCGATCCCGTCCATGTCGAACAGGCGGGCGCGCTGGCCTGCCGGAATGAAGTTGTCGCGCAGCCACAGGGCGGCCGCGCGGTCATCCAACATGGGATAGGGGTCGCCCTGGGTGATGCCCAGTTCGCCCAGGACGTTGGCCAGAAGTTCAGCCTGGACGCTGAGGGATTCCTGACGCGCCTCGATCAGGCCGCGCTTCCACTCGTTCAGCAGCAGCGCGCCGCCGAACAGGATCAGCAGGCTGAGGAGATTGAGGGCGAGAATGAAGCCGCCAAGGCGCGATCCGCCGAAGCGGAATCGGCGCCGCGCCCGGACGTCTTCGGTTTCAGCTCTCGCGGTAGCGGTATCCGACGCCATACAGAGTCTCGATAGCGTCGAATTCAGGATCGACCATGCGGAACTTCTTTCGCATCCGTTTCACATGGCTGTCGATGGTGCGATCATCGACATAGACCTGATCGTCATAGGCAGCGTCCATCAGGTTGTCGCGGCTCTTCACGAAACCGGGGCGCTGGGCCAGAGCCTGCAGCAGCAGGAACTCGGTGACGGTCAGCTTCACCGGACGCCCGTCCCAGGTCGATTCGTGGCGGGCCGGGTCCATCGACAGCTTGCCGCGCTTGATCGCCTTGCCGGCTTCGACGGCGGCGGGGTCGATGGGGTCCAGACCTTCCACGCCTGCGCGGCGCAGCAGGGCCTTGACCCGTTCAATCAGCAGGCGCTGGCTGAAGGGCTTGTGGATGTAGTCGTCGGCGCCGAGGTTGAAGCCGAGGATTTCGTCGATTTCCTCGTCCTTGGACGTCAGCATGATAACCGGGATGCTGGAGGTCTGGCGCAGGCGGCGCAGCACTTCCATGCCGTCCATGCGGGGCATCTTGACGTCCAGGATCGCCAGGTCGGGCGGCGTGGCCTCCAGCGCTTCCAGGCCCGAGGCGCCGTCGTGATAGGCGGTCACCGTGTGGCCGTGGCTTTCCAGCGCCAATGAGACGGAGGCCACGATGTTCTCGTCGTCGTCGACCAGGGTGATGTTAGCCAAGGGCTTCTCCTTAGTGCGGGCGGGGCGATCGCCTGATCGGCCGCCTTGTCCGATAACGCACGGCAAGCGTAACCGTTCTATGCTTTCGCGGTGACATTACGGCCAATGCAAAATGGTCTGACCCGGCGATGCTTTCAACCCGCGCACAGAAAAGACGAAACCTTGCCTTAAAGCCTGCAACGCCAGGATGCCGCTCCTTTGTCGACGCAAGGCGCCATGGCCGGTCCGGTTCACTATGAGATTCATATCCGGCGGGCTGCGCCGGACGACTGGTCCCTGTCCCATGCGACGGAGGACCGGCGCCGCGCCCTGGACGCCGCCGATGAGCTGATGCGCGAGCGTCAGGCCGTGGCGGTGCGCATCACGCGTGAGACGCTGGACCCGGAAACGATGGCGTTCGCCAGCGCCGTCATCCTGACCCGCGGCGCGCCGATGCTGAAACGACGCCGTGTCGAGCCGTCCGCGCCGCCCGGCCCGGCCTGTCGCAGCGCGCGCGACCTCTATGCCCCCCATGCGCGAGAGACGATCGGGCGGGTGCTGGAGGCCTGGCTGACCCGGCACGAGGCCACGGCCTTTGAACTGCTGCACCGGCCCGATCTGGCAGAACGGCTGGAAGCTTCGGGCGTGGAGTTGCAGCACGCCATACAGAAGGTGGCTGCTCCCGAGGCCCGCTCAATGCCGGGACAGTCGGTGCATGAACGGATTCGCCATTATCAGCGCCTGACCGAACAGGCGGTGGAGCGGCTGTTGAAGGCGGGCCGCAACGGGGCCTTTGCGGACCTGCGGACGCTGCCCGTCGCCGAGGTGGCGGTGCGCCTGACCGGCTCATCCGAGCGGGCTTTTCGGATGGGCGGGGCTGTGGCGGCTTCATTGCGCGGTCTGGATGGCGCGCGGTCGCGGCTGGAGCGGCTGATGGACCTGTGCGATCAGGCGCCGCCTGCGGGGCCGCCGCGGGCGCTGGTCTTCGTGCCGGTGGAGCAGATCCTGTGTGAACTTCTCGGCTCGGGGGCGGGGCTGGCGCAGGTGCTGGGGCCGGGGCTGGATCCGGGCGTGATCCTGGCGGCGGCGGTGCGCATGGCCGCCCCGGTGGAGGTCGGCGCCCTCATCGCCGATGATCCGCGCCTGTCCCTGCTGGCGCCGTCGGTCGACGGCCCGCCCGCCCGTCTGGGCGCGCGGCTGGCGGCGGGAGAGTTTCCCCTGCTGGCGTCCGCCCTGGCGCGTGTGGTGCAGCGTGAGTTGATGGGGCGGCGGCGCCTGCGGCCCGGCGATGCGGCCGGCGAGATCGACACGCTGCGCGTTCTGGCGACGGCGCTGACGGCCACGGCGGGCCGGCTGCTGACCCTGGAAGAGGTGCAGACCGCCTTCACCGAACGTTCGCGCAGTCTGGTCGCCGCCGATTTCGTCGCCGCCTGCGTCGCCGATTGCACCACGGTGCTGGCTGAAGCGGAGCGGCTGACGTGGCTGTGCGAAAACGTCACCGGCGCAGCCAACAAGCGGGCGGCGGCGCGCTGGCTGAACGCCTGTGTCGGCTCTCTTCGGTTCGAGAATGAAATGCGGGGCCGAACGGCGACGAGCGCGCCTCTGCCTGGACAGAGGCTTATGTCGCTGGCCGATCTGCAACGCGCCGTCGGCTACGCGGACCTGCCGCAGAAGGAGGCGCAGGCCGTCATCGACGCCCTCGGTCAGGTCGGCGGGGCGATCGAGGCGGACGCGCGGCTGGTTGCACAGATCACCCGCTCCGCCGCCCCGATCCCGCAGAAGCTGGCGGTCCTGTTGCGTCTGGCGGCGGGTGAAACCGGACCGACCGGCCCGGCGGCGACGCGCGCCCGCGACGAGGCTGTGCGGCTGATCCGCGGCCCGGACGCCCGCGCCGCCCTCAGCGCCGAGCCGCAGGCGGTGCAGACGTTGAAACCCCTGATGCAGGCGGCCGGGCTGGCGGCCTGAAGGGCGCCTATTGTCAGCAGTGCTGGCCCGCCGCCCAGCCCGACGACCAGGCCCACTGGAAGTTGTAGCCGCCCAGCCAGCCGGTCACGTCCGCGACCTCGCCGATGAAGAACAGGCCGGGGACGGTCCTGGCCTCCATCGTCTGTTGATCCAGGGCGGCGGTGTCGACCCCGCCCAGCGTGACCTCGGCGGTGCGATAGCCTTCCGAGCCGACCGGCTTGACCGTCCAGGCGTTGACCGCCTCGGCCAGGGCGCGCAGCTTCCTGTCGCCGACCTCGGCCAGCTTGCCCGACAGGTTTTCGCGCGCGCACAGGGCCTCGGCCAGACGGCGCGGCACGACGTGGCCGACGGCCGTGTGAACGGCCTGCTTGCCGTTATCGGTCTTGGCGGCCAGAATTTCAGCGGCGGCATTGCGGTCAGGGGCCAGATCGACGGTGATCGCTTCGCCCTCGCGCCAGTAGGAGCTGATCTGAAGGATCGACGGCCCCGACAGACCGCGATGGGTGAACAACAGGCCTTCGCGGAAGACGGTTTCCCTGGTCGGACGGCCTGCGCCCGCGTCCTTGGGCGCCTTGTGCCGCACCACGGCGTCGACCGATACGCCCGCCAGCGGCTTCAACTGCTCCAGCAGCCCCGGCTCGAACGTCAGGGGAACCAGCGCGGGTCGGGTGTCGGTGACGCGCAGGCCGAAGCGCCGCGCGACCTCATAGCCCCAGCCGGTGGCGCCCATCTTGGGAATGGACTTGCCGCCGCTCGCCACAACCAGCGAGGCCGCCGTCACGCGTGCTCCATCATCCAGATCGACCTGAAAACGATCGCCCGCGCGCTCCACCGCCTTGACGCCGAGGCCCAGCGACAGGGTGACGCCCGCCGCCTTCATCTCATCTGTCAGCATACGGATGATCTGCTTGGCGCTGTCGTCGCAGAACAGCTGGCCGAGGGTTTTCTCGTGCCAGGCGACGCCATGGCGATCGACCATCTTGATGAAGTCGTGCTGGGTGAAGCGTCGCAGGGCCGACAGGGCGAAGCGCGGGTTTTCGCCCAGGAAGTTGGCGCCGCTCGTCCCCAGATTGGTGAAATTGCAGCGGCCGCCGCCCGAGATGCGGATCTTTTCGCCGGGCGCGCGGGCGTGATCGATCACGCGCACGCGGCGACCGCGCTTGCCCGCCTCGATGGCGCACATCATGCCGGCCGCGCCGGCGCCGACGATCAGGACGTCGATGTCTGAAGACTTCATCGCCCCGCCCTAGCAGGAGGCGGGGCTTGAAGCGATGGCCTAAAGGCCCAGCATTGCCCGATAGGTCGGATGCACCTGATCGGCGTATTCTGGGTGCTTCTTCAGATAGCTGGAGAAGAAGGGGCAGGTCGGCAGGATCAGCAGGTCCTTCGACTTCAGATCGGCGAGGACGTGCTTGGCCATGCGGCTGGCGATGCCGCGCCCTTCCAACGGGACCGGCACGATGGTCTCGGTGATCAGCCGCCCGCCCGCGACGGGGTTGTAGATGACCACGGCGGTCTCGCCGTCGACGTCCAGCTCGTAGCGTTTGGCGTCTTCGTTGTCGCGGATTTCGGGATCCAGACTCATGTCGTCATCCTTGGTTGGCGTTAGTGCGCGTCATCCCAGTTGCCGGCGGCCTTGGCTTCGACATCCAGCGGAACGCTCAGGGCCACGGCCGGTTCGGCGGCGGTCTCCATCACGCGGCGGATGACGGCGACGGCGCGTTCGGCCTCGGCCTCGGGCGCCTCGAACACCAGTTCGTCGTGGACCTGCAGCAGCATCCGGGTCTGAAGACCGGCCTCAAGCAGGGCGCCGGGCATACGGATCATGGCGCGGCGGATGATGTCGGCGGCGGCGCCCTGGATCGGGGCGTTGATGGCCGCGCGCTCGCCGAACTGACGCTCGGCGCCCGACTTGGAGTGGATGGCCGGAATGTGGATGCGCCGCCCGAAGACGGTGGTGACGAAGCCCTGCTCCTTCACCAGCGCCTTGGTCCTGTCCATATAGGCGCGGATGCCGGGGAAGCGCTCGAAATAGGTCTTGATATAGGCCCCGGCCTCGCCCTGATCGATGCCCAGCTGGGCGGCCAGGCCGAAGGCGCTGATGCCGTAGATGATGCCGAAGTTGATGGCCTTGGCCCGGCGGCGGGTCTCGGCGGGCATCCCCTCGACCGGCACGCCGAACATCTCGCTGGCGGTGGCGGCGTGGATGTCGAGCCCGGCCTTGAAGGCGCGCTTCAGCTCGGGGATGTCGCCGATGTGGGCCAGCAGGCGCAGCTCGATCTGGCTATAGTCGGCGCTGATCAGCACATGACCCGGCGAGGCGATGAAGGCCTGACGGATCTGGCGGCCGGTCTCGGTGCGAATCGGGATGTTCTGCAGGTTGGGATCGCTTGAGGCCAGACGCCCCGTCGTCGCCGCCGCCAGCTGATAGGAGGTGTGGATCCGGTTCGTCTGCGGGTCCATCGCCGCCACCAGGGCGTCGGTATAGGTGCCCTTCAGCTTGGACAGCTGGCGCCAGTCCAGAATGGTGCGCGGCAGGGCGTGGGTCTGGGCCAGGTCTTCCAGCACGCTGGCGTCGGTGCCCCACTGGCCGCTGGCGGTCTTCTTGCCGCCGGGCAGGTTCATCTCGCCGAACAGGATCTCGCCGATCTGGCGCGGGCTGCCGACGTTGAAGGGGCGGCCGGCCAGCTTGTGCGCCTCTTCCTCCAGCTCGGCCATGCGCTGGCCGAAGGTCGAGGACAGCGAACGCAGCCGGTCCGGATCGACGCGAATGCCTGCCTGCTCCATGTCGGCCAGAACGGCGGGCATGCCGCGCTCCAGCGTTTCATAGACGGTGGACAGTCCCTCGGCCGCCAGACGCGGTTTCAGCAGGCGATGCAGGCGAAGAGTCACGTCCGCATCCTCGGCGGCGTAGCGGGTCGCGACCGGCAGATCGACGTGCTTGAAACTCTTCTGGCTCTTGCCGGTCCCCGCCACGCTCTTGAAGGTCATCGGCTCGTGGCCGAGGTGCAGGCGCGACAGCTCGTCCATGCCGTGGCCGTGCATCCCGCCTTCCAGCACATAGGAAATCAGCATGGTGTCGTCGATCGGGGCGACGCGCACGCCGCGTCGCGCCATGACGGTCAGGTCGTATTTGATGTTCTGGCCGACCTTCAGAACCGACGGATCTTCCAGCAGCGGCTTCAGCCGGGCCAGAGCCGTGGCCTTGTCGATCTGCACCAGCGGCGGGCGGGCGTCGCCGCCGTCGCCGAAGTCCAGACCGCCGTCGCTGGTCGGTTCGTGCTCATGCGTCAGGGGGATGTAGCAGGCCTCGTTCGGCCCGACCGCCAGCGACAGGCCGCACAGCCCGGCGTGGGTCGAGGACAGGGCGTCCGTCTCGGTGTCGAAACCGATCACGCCCGCCGCCTTGGCCCGCGCGATCCAGCGGTCGAGGTCTTCCAACGTCTGCACGCACGCATAGCGATCGTGGTCGACGGCGTGGGTCTCGGCCGGGGCGGCGGCCTCGGTCTGGCCATAGCGCGGCGCAGCCACCGGCGCGCTGAGCGGGCGGGCGAAGGCCGAGCCTTCCTTCTGCGGCGCCTTGCCGTCGCCGACCCGGCGGGCCAGCGAGCGGAACTCCATCGTCTCAAGGAAGTCCGACAGGGTCGCCGGGTCCGGGTCGCGGATGATGAAGTCGGCGATCGGCTCGGGAATCGGCGCGTGGCAGTCCAGCTTCACCAGTTCGCGCGACAGGCGGATCTGGTCGGCGAAATTGATCAGCGTCTCGCGGCGCTTGGGCTGTTTGATCTCGCCCGCGCGGGCCAGAAGCGTGTCGAGGTCGCCGTATTCATGGATCAGCTGGGCCGCCGTCTTGGGGCCGATGCCGGGGGCGCCGGGGACGTTGTCGACGCTGTCGCCGATCAGGGCCTGAACCTCGACGACCTTGTCGGGCGTGACGCCGAACTTCTCGAACACGGCCTCTTCTTCAAGGCGGCGGTCCTTCATCGGGTCGTACATGACCACGCCGTCGCCGATCAGCTGCATCAGATCCTTGTCGGAGCTGACGATCACCGCCTCGCCGCCCGCGTCGCGCGCCTGACAGGCGTAGGTGGCGATCAGGTCGTCGGCCTCATAGCCGGCCATCTCGACGCAGTGGACGCCGAAGGCCTTGGTCGCCTCGCGCACCAGCGGGAACTGCGGCACCAGATCTTCGGGCGCCGGGGGACGGTGGGCCTTGTATTGATCGTAGAGCGCGTTGCGGAAGGTCTTCTCTGAGTGATCGAAGACGGCGACCAGGTGCGTCGGACCATCCTCGCCCTTCATGTCCTTCAGCAGCTTCCACAACATGTTGCAGTAGCCCTGCACCGCGCCCACGGGCAGGCCGTCCGACTTGCGGGTCAGCGGCGGCAGGGCGTGATAGGCGCGGAAGATGTAGGCCGAGGCGTCGATCATCCACAGCCGCAGGGGCGGCCCGTCCTGAGTCAGAGGGCGGGCGGGGATTTCGGATTCGGCGGTCGCGTCGGTCATGGCGCGAACATAGGGGGCGGAAGGCGCGGCGTCATCCGCGCTTCGCTTTCCTCCCCATGCAATGGGGAGGGGGACCACGAAGTGGTGGAGGGGCTTTACGCCAGCGGAACCAACCGGCCCCTCCGTCACGGACGCTGCGCGTCCGCGCCACCTCCCCATTTGCATGGGGAGGAGAACCTCAGCCCCTTACGGCTGCCAGCCGCCCGGCGTTTCGGGGATGACGTCCTCGCCCTCGTCGGTGACTTCGCCGCGGGTCAGCTTGACCTCGGCCCAGGCGGCGCGCAGCAGGTCGGTCACGCCTTCGCCCGAGACGCCGGACACCAGCATGGGACGGCGGCCCGCGACCGCTTCCAGCGCCGCCGCTTTTTCCTCGCGCACTTCAGGCGTCAGGGCGTCGATCTTGTTCAGGGCCAGAATCTCGGTCTTGTCGCCCAGACCCTCGCCATAGGCCTCCAGCTCGCCGCGGATGATGCGATAGGCCTCGACCACATCGTCCTGCGTGCCGTCGATCAGGTGGATCAGACTGGCCGAACGCTCGACGTGGCCCAGGAAGCGGGTGCCGAGGCCTGCGCCCTCGCTGGCGCCTTCGATCAGGCCGGGGATGTCGGCGATGACGAAGCGTTCCGACGGGCTCAGGTCCACCATGCCGAGGTTGGGCGTCAGGGTGGTGAAGGGATAGTCCGCCACCTTGGGCCGCGCCGCCGAGACGGCCGACAGGAAGGTCGACTTGCCCGCATTGGGCAGGCCCGCCAGACCGATGTCGGCGATCAGCTTCAGCCGCAGCCAGATCCAGCGCTCCTGACCGTCCTGGCCGGGGTTGGCGTGGCGCGGCGCCTGATTGACCGGCCCCTTGAAGCGGGTGTTGCCCCAGCCGCCGTTGCCGCCGGACAGCAGCTTCACCTTCATGCCCGGCTCATCCAGATCGACGAGCACCGTCTCCTTGTCCTCGTCCAGCACCTGGGTGCCGACGGGAACGCGCAGGACCACATCCTCGCCCTTGGCGCCGTGCATCTGGCGGCCCTGACCGTGGTGACCGGTCTGGGCCTTGAAGTGCTGCTGATAGCGGAAGTCGATCAGGGTGTTCAGCCCGTCGGCGGCCTCGACCCAGACGTCGCCGCCCTTGCCGCCGTCGCCGCCGTCGGGTCCGCCGTTGGGAATGAACTTTTCGCGGCGGAACGAGACGGAGCCCGCGCCGCCGTTGCCGGAGCGAATATAGATCTTGGCCTGGTCGAGGAACTTCATGGGCACCTTATGGCCCAGAAGCGCGGCGAATTACAGGCGGGCGATTTCCGCCGCTTTCCAGCCGTGTCTTCAGTTGTTCGCCCAGACGCCGAAGGGGTCGCTCCACGCCATGTCCAGCGCCTTGCCGACGGCGGGGTGGGTGATCTGGCCCTTCAGCACATTCAGGCCGTGGGCCAGATGCGGATCGGCGCGCAGGGCCTCCAGCCCCCGGTCGGCCAGCGCCAGACCATAGGGCAGGGTGGCGTTGTTCAGGGCCTCGGAACTGGTGCGCGGCACGGCGCCCGGCATATTGCCGACGCAGTAGTGGATGACGCCGTCGACCACATAGGTCGGATCATCGTGGGTGGTCGGGCGCGAGGTCTCGAAACAGCCGCCCTGGTCGATGGCGACGTCGATCAGGACGCTGTCCTTCTTCATCGACGCCAGCTGGTCACGGCGCACCAGGGTCGGGGCCTCGGCACCCGGGGTCAGGACGGCGCCGATCACCACATCGGCCTTCGGCAGTTCTTCCTCAATGGCGTGCAGCGAGGAATAGCGGGTGATGACGCGCCCGCCGGTCACTTCGTCGATGTGGCGCATCCGGGGGATCGAGCGTTCCAGCACCACCACCTCGGCGCCCAGACCCACGGCCATGCGCGCGGCGTTCAGCCCTACGACGCCGCCGCCCAGCACCAGCACCCGCGCGGGCGCCACGCCCGGCACGCCGCAGAACAGCAGGCCCATGCCGCCCTTGTGCTTCAGCAGGGTCTCGGCCGCCGAGAAGACGCCGATGCGCCCCGCCACTTCGGACATGGGCGCCAGCAGCGGCAGGCCGCCGTTGCGGTCGGTCACCGTCTCATAGGCGACGGCGGCGCAGCCCGAGGCCAGCAGGGCCTTGGTCTGTTCGGGATCGGGCGCCAGGTGCAGATAGGTGAAAAGGATGTGTTCGGGCTTCAGCAGGGCGAACTCGGCGGGCTGAAGCTCCTTGACCTTCACGATCATGTCGCTGTCGGCGAAGACGGCGGCCGCGTCGGGGGCGATGCGCGCGCCCGCCTTGATGTAGTCGGCGTCGGTGAAGCCTGCGCCCAGCCCGGCGCCCGTCTCGATCAGGACGGAATGGCCGTGGGCGACATATTCGCCGGCGGCGGCCGGCGTCAGGCCGACGCGGTGTTCATTGGTCTTGGTTTCTCGGGGGGAGCCGACGCGCATTTTTCTTTCAGTGTCCTGACCCCGGCGTGGGGCGGGCGGACGCTAAACAAGCTGTCCTGACTGCGCCAGAGAAAAATAAAACCCCGCGGACGTCGCCGTCGCGCGGGGTCCCACCTGACCTGAAGGGGCCTGTATGCGGAACTTAGTTCTTGGCGTCGCGGGCGGCGCCTTCGACAGCCTGGCCGGCGGCCTGGGTGTCCTTGCCCACACCCTGGATGGTGTTGCAGGCGGCGGTGGACAGGGCGGCCGCAGCAACGGCCAGGATGATGAGTTTGCGCATGGAATGCTCCTGAGACATGGGCCTTTGGGGGGCGGCCCACTGGATTTCAGAACGCCATGCTCAAGGTCGGGTTCCACTGACCTGAAAGGCTGCGACTTCGCGCACCTTCGCCGCGCCGTGGGCCTTCGGCGTGGCGAATGTCAGGCGTGCGATCGAGCCGCCGCCGGGCGCAGGGATGATGGCGGCTTCCCCTCGAAGTTGTTTGGCGAAGGCGACCATCAGGGTGCGGCCTACCCCGGGCGGCGCAGCGTCGGTAAAGCCGGGGCCGTCGTCCTGCACCTCCAGAACGCTGGTGTCGCCGCAGACGCGGAAGCGGACCTGAAGATCGCCGCCCCGACCGACGAAGGCGTGCTTCTGGGCGTTGGACACGGCCTCGACCACCCATAGGGCGAGCGGCGCCAGCTTGTCCGGGTCGATGATGAGAGGGTCGGCCTCGATGGAGGTTGTGACCAGGGGGCCGCGTATGGACGCGTCGGCGATAAGTTGCCCTACCAGTTCGCGCAGGAAGGTTTCGGCATCGGCCTCCCGCACCGGCTCGCTCTGGTAGAGAATGCGATAGATCAGGGCCAGCGCCGCGATCCTCTGGCGCGTGTCGCCCAGCGCCGCATGGGCGGCCGGATCGCTGACCGCCCGTTGCTGCATCGACAGCAGGGACGAGATGATCTGCAGGTTGTTCTTCACCCGGTGGTGGATCTCGCGCATCAGCGCGTCCTTCTCGTCCAGGGCCTCCATCAGGGCCTTGTCGCGACGGGTGATGGTGTCGCCCAGCGAGCCGAGGGTCCGCGCCAGCACGCGGATTTCAGTCGGGGCGTGTTCGGCCTGCACCGGGCGCACCGAGAACCGGCCGCGCGCATAGATGGCGGCCACCCGCTCCAGATAGACCAGCCAGCGCACCAGCATCCGCTCCGACAGCAGCATGACCGCCGCAAAGGTGGCCAGCCAGGCGCCCAGCGGCAGCAGCAGGGTGCCGAACGGGTTGAGGCGCGCCCAGGACAAGAGGCCTGGCGCGGGCGCCGACAGCAGGATGAAGACATCGCGTCCGGACAGCGGCGCTCCCGCATAGACGCGCAGCGTTCCATCGGCGTCGCGGGCCTCAAACATGCGGCTGTCGCCGTTGGCCGCCTTGGAAACCCAGCCGGCCACGGCGTCAGCGTCGCTCAGAATGAAGGCGTCGGGATCGGTAGCGATGAGGACATGGCCCGTTTCGTCGACAAGCGCAGCTTGTGATCCGGGCGGCAGCGCCGGGTCATGAATATTGGGCTGCAGGGCCGAGGCGGGCAGAACAGCGGCGACGCCGCCCTGGAAGGCGCCCATGGGCCGCTCCGAGCGTACGGCGACGATCAGAGCGCTGGGATCCAGGGCGGTCCATTGCATGACGATTTTTTCGCCACGTTTCAGGCGCTGAAACCAGTCTCTCTGACGGACCTTGTCGGCGCTCACCGGCTTGACGGTAGGCGAGGCGCATACGGCTGCGCCGGTCTCATCAAAGCGCGCTAGACCTGCAATATTGTCCAGCTGTTCGACCAGAAGCGCCAGGCGCGGTTCGCAGTAATAGCCGACGGTTTCCGGCGCGAGAGCCAGCAACAGCACCCTGGCGCTGTCGATGCTGGTCTTGGCGTCTACGGCGCTGCGGTCGGCCGCCAACTGCAGGTCGGTGCGCTGGCTGGCGGCCTGACGACGGAAACCTGCTTCGGTCTGGATCGCGGCCAGCAGCAGAATGGGCAGCAGGGCGACGGCCATGCCGACGCCCAGACGAAAGCGTATGCCCTGTAGACGGGGGCGCCCGGTCCTGCGCCCCGAAAACCGACTCCAGAAGCGATTCCAGGACCGGCGCAGGAAACGGCCGCCCCGCAGCACGACTACCCTCGCCCGGCGCCGCTCAGCCTGTCCGCGTCGGCCAGGATGGACCGCATGGCGTCGCTTGCGGACTTGCCGTCGCGTTCATAGCCGCCGCGTTCCAGCGTGGCCTGCAGCGCCTTGCGGGCGCGAGAGACCCGGCTCTTCACCGTGCCGACGGCGCACTGGCAGATTTCAGCGGCTTCTTCATAGGCGAAGCCGCCGGCGCCGACCAGGATCAGGGCTTCCCTCTGTTCCTCGGGCAGGGTGCGAAGGGCCTGACGCAGTTCATCCAGGGCGACCGGCGCCTCAGGATCGTCGACGGCGATCAGCGTGCGTTCGGCGGCTTCCTGATCCAGCTGGGTCTGGCGCCATGAACGGCGCTTTTCCGAATAGAACTGATTGCGCAGGATCATGAAGGTCCAGGCCTTCATGTTCGTGCCCATCTGATAGCTGGCGCGGGCGTCCCACGCCTTCATCATGGCTTCCTGCGCCAGGTCGTCGGCCGAGGTCGGATCGCCGGTCAGGGTGCGGGCGAACGCGCGCAGATGCGGGATAAGCGTGACCAGTTCGGCCTTGAAAGCGCCGTCATCCGCTGACGGAGGCCGGGGGGCGGGCGACATCCTGGTCACTGGCCTTCCCTGGTCGACGACGCTGCATCGGCGCGTCGCAGGATGTCCAGAAATTCGTCCGGCACGGGTTCATTGACGACTTCATCGAACATATGGCGCAGCTTTACGCCGATGGCCTGCTGACGCAGTTGGACCTCGTCCAGTCCCGCGTCTCGCGACGGCGAACCGTCGGGGTGAACGGGGGTGTCCTTGGTGTTGATCATGGAATGTACGGCTGCCGCCAAGCCAGTTGATACGCCTGTTGAAGCGGAAACGCCGCCTCTCCGATAGGGTTCCTAGCGTCTGGCCTTTTTATGCTCAAGCTGGCTTTGCGGTCGGAACCGTGATGCATTTGATACGTTGTTGCCCCTTGTAGCGCCGCTTAAGGTGCGGCGTCGTGACCGTCGGGGAAAGAAACAATATGAGCCTTCTGGCCAGGCTTGCGCCGCATCTGCCTTATGTCCGTCGCTACGCCCGGGCGCTGACCGGCGACCAGACGACGGGCGACAACTATGTGCGTGTGGCCCTTGAGGCCCTGGCGGCGGGCGAGCGCCAACTGCCGACCGACATGACGCCGCGCGTGGCCCTTTATCATGTCTTCCACGCCATCTGGTCGGCCACGGGCGCTCAGCTTGAGGGAGCCGTCGCTGCCGAGGGGGACGACGCCGCACATCGTCTGATGCGGATTTCGCCGCGTTCGCGTCAGGCTTTCCTGCTGACGGCGCTGGAAGGCTTCACTCCGTCCGAGGCGGCGCAGATCCTGGCCGTGGACCCGCGCACGGTCGAACGTCTGATCGCCGAGGCACAGTCCGACATCGACGCTGAACTGGCCACTGACGTCCTGATCATCGAAGACGAGGCCATCATCTCGGCCGACATCGAAAGTCTGGTGAAGGAACTGGGCCACAGCGTCACCGGCACCGCCACCACTCATGATGAAGCCATCGAGGCTGTCGCCCAGAACAAGCCCGGCCTGGTTCTGGCTGATATTCAACTGGCTGACGGATCGTCGGGCATCGACGCGGTCAAGGACATTCTCAAGCAGTTCGACGTGCCGGTGATCTTCATCACCGCCTTCCCCGAGCGCCTGCTGACGGGCGAACGGCCCGAGCCGACCTTCCTGATCACCAAGCCCTTCCAGCCGGAGACGGTGAAGGCGGCGATCAGCCAGGCCCTGTTCTTCCATCCCTCGCGCAAACAGGCCGCCTGACCTCATAGGTCTGATCCGGATATGAAAGGGCTCCGTTGCTGACGGAGCCCTTTTTTATGGGCGATCAGTTTGCACAGGGGGCGGCGTAGCGTCCGGAGCGGCGGGCATGGCGCCATCGGCGGGCGCGACCTCGACAGGGTGCGGCGTGGCGCTGTTGGCGTCGGCGGTCTTTTGCAGATTGTTGTTGTTCATGGCCCACCAACCCAGCAGCAGCAGGGCTGCGGCGGCCAGGGAAACGATCAGAACGGTCAGCAGGCGTCGGCCGTTGCGTCCCTGGCGGGCGTCCTGAGCGGGGATGGGATGGGGCTCATGTTCGGGGTCGGCGGGATGGGAATGCGGGTCTTGATGAGTCATGGGCTCGCCTCCTTCACGATCTGGCACGATCTGGAACCTGTGAAACCAACGTGGCGGCAGATGCGTCGTTCCGGGAAATCGGGCGCGGAGCGATGCATCAAGGCGTCAGGGAACCGGCGCCGCCTCATGTCGTTACCCCCGTGTCGAGGGCTGTTTCCCCCGGATCGGTTCGCCGGTCTTCGCCCTCGCCTCATTCTCGATGATGCGACACCTTGGCGGATCCCGAATGGGGTCCGCCTTCTTTTTTGTGATCCGTTCATCGGGGCGCGCTCTCTCGACTTCGCGACGCGGGGCGCCACTATGGGTTCCGAAAGAAAACGCTCTGTGGGAGATGGAAGATGAGCCTGCGCAACAGACAATGGATCCTGCGCCAGCGCCCGCGCGGTCTGATTCAGGACGGCGATCTGGAACTGGTCGAGAGCCTCGTGCCCGATCTGAAGGACGGCGAGGTGCTGGTCCGCACCGTCTATCTGTCGATCGACCCGACCAACCGCACCTGGATGAATGACTCCGAAGGCTATCTGCCGCCTGTGGGGCTGGGCGACGTGATGCGCGGTCTGACGCTGGGCGTGGTCGAACAGTCGCGCGGCGAACGGTTCAAGGAAGGCGATCTGGTCACGCCGCTGTCGGGCGCCTGGGCCGACTACGCCGTTGTGCCCGAGGCGGGGCTGCGGCCGGTTCACCGCGCGCCGGGCCTGCCGTTGACCGCCAATCTTTCGGTGCTGGGGATGACCGGCATGACGGCCTATTTCGGGGTCACCGACGTGTTGAAGGCCAAGGCGGGCGAGACCCTGGTCGTCTCGGCGGCGGCGGGGGCGGTCGGCTCCATCGCCGGTCAGGTGGCCAAGCAGCGCGGCTGCCGCGTCATCGGCATCGCGGGCGGCGCCGAGAAATGCCGCTGGCTGACCGAAGACCTCGGCTTCGACGGCGCCGTCGACTACAAGAACGAGGACGTCGGCGACGCCCTGGACCGTCTGGCCCCGGACGGGATCGACCTCAATTTCGAGAACGTCGGCGGCGACATCATGATCGCGGTCTGGAACCGGCTGAAGGTGCACGGGCGCATGGCCGTCTGCGGCCTGATCTCGGCCTATAACGCCACGCGGATGCCGCCTTCGCCTAACTTCTCGCGCCTGATTACCCACCGTCTGGACGTGCAGGGCTTCCTGGTCCTCGACTACGCCCATCGCGCCAGGGAGATGGTCGCCGAGATGGGGCCGTGGCTGGCTGACGGGAAGATCCAGTGGAAGGTCCATGTCGATGACGGACTGGAAGGGGCGGTCGGATCGCTGAACCGCTTGTTCACCGGCGACCATGACGGCAAGCTGATGGTTCGGGTGTCGGAGGAACCGGCGGCCTGACGGAGGGAAGACCGCCTATGACCGAGCCGCTGCACGTCCATTTCGAGGATCTTGAAATCGGCCAGGTCATCAACCTGGGCGCCTGCGCCGTCGATGCGGCGGCGCTGGAGCTGTTCGCCGAACGTTTTCTGCCGGGATGGGACACGGCCTATGGCGCGCCCGAGGGCATGGTCTATGCGCTGTGGAGCCGTCTGGCGGCCGATCGCTCCGCGAGCTGGGCGGGCTCGAAGATCCTGGCGGTCGACGGCCTGCGCTTCCTGCGCAGCCCCCCGGCGGGCGAACTGTTGCGCGGGCGCCTGACCATCATGGGCAAGGATCCGGTCGGCGATGAAAAGGGCGTGGTCATCGCCCAGCAGGACCTGCTGGACGAGGCAGGGCGGCTGGTCTTCTCCTGCCTGACCCGCGCCCTGATCGCGCGTCGCTGACATGGAAAACGCCCCGCCAGTTTCCTGACGGGGCGTTTGATCTTTTGGTTTTCCAGCGGCCTCAAGCAGCGCGACTGCGCGATAGGCCTTCTGAACAGCCTCAAGCAGCGCGACTGCGCGATAGGCTTCTAAAAAAGATCAGGCGTTGGCGGCGACAGGCTGCTGCTTGGCGGCGCGGGTCAGGGCCACGGCGATCAGGCGGTCCCAGCCCAGCAGCGACACCAGATGGGCGTAGATCTGGCCCAGGGCGCCGTTGTCGCGCAGTTCGACCAGCTTCTCGGCCGGCAGGGCTTTCAGCTTGTCTTCCGAGATGGCGAAGTATTCGGCGATCTTCTGGGGCGTTCCGGCCGAGCCGTCGGCGTTGCGCGGGGTGTAGTTGGCTTCGCGCACTTCAAACAGGTCCAGTTCCTTCAGCAGGGCCACGAAGGACTCGGTGCGCACGCGCTCCTGTTCGAAATTGTTGCAGAACTCCATGCCGAAGTTGACGTAGCCGCTGGGCTGGCCGTTTTCGAACAGGGGGGTCTCGCCGCCTTCGACCACGAAGGGCGCGGCGCGGTCGATGCACAGGACCAGACGCTTCTGCTCGTCGTCATTGGCGAAGACGAACGGATAGCGGCGCACATAGGCGGGGATATAGGCGTCGGGGCGGAAGTCGCCGTCTTCGATGAACAGGTTCTCACCGGCGTTCAGGCCCATGGCCGCGACCGGCTGCTTGGCGTCGCCGACGAAGATGATCGGATAGCTGAGAGCCGCCGGGGCGAACTCCGTCACCGTCAGCGGCACGACGTTGGTCTGGGCCACGAAGGCGTAGGGCTTGTCAGCCGGGGTCACGCCCAGCTTGCCGTGGGCCTCGGCCGACAGCGGCTCGGGCTGGGAATAGAACAGGACATTGCCCGACAGGGGGCTGTTCGCTTGGGTCGCGTCGGTCATGAATGATCGGGTCTTCTGAACAGAAAGGTCGGTTCTTCTAGCCCATGGTCGGAGCCTCCGCAAACGTCGGTGTTTCCCGAATGAGGACAGGCGGCTTCGGCCCGCGCACGGGTGCGACGATGGTTGTGGTTGCAGCCGTCGTCCTGAACTCCTAGCTGTAGGCCATGGGTCTCGCTTGCGATCACGAACACGTCCACGGCGGACCGAACGCCGCCGAAGTGGAACGCGCCCTGACGGCGGTCGAGGCGCGCTGCGCCGTCGACGGCGAGCGCATGACGGCCCCGCGTCGCCGGGTGCTGGAACTGCTGCTGACGGCGGGCGAGCCGGTGAAGGCCTATGATCTGATCGCCCGCTATGGGCTGGACGGACAGGCCGCCAAGCCGCCGACCGTCTATCGCGCGCTGGACTTTCTGGAGCGCCGGGGTCTGGCGCACCGCATCGCCTCCATCAGCGCCTATGTGGCCTGCACCGCCGACGCCCTGGGCGAAGATCAGGGGCACGCGGCCGCCTTCCTGATCTGCGACTGCTGCGGCGCTGCCGAAGAGGTGGCGGTTCAGGGCGGCGACGCCTTCGCCCGCGCCGCGGCCGGGGCCGGCTACGCCATCGAACGCACCACCATAGAAGGGCACGGCCGCTGTCCCGCCTGTCGCGTGGCGGCCTGAAGCCGATGGACGCCTTGGCCCTGACGGCGCCGCGCCGGATCAGCGTTCCCATCGACAACCGCTGGGGCGGGGGCGAGATGGCGGTTCTCGACTTCGGTGATTCTGAACGGCCGGTCGATCTGGTCTTCGTCCACGCCAACGGCTTCAACGCCCGCACCTACCGCACCCTGCTGCAGCCCCTGTCCAGCGCCCTGCGCATCTGGGCGCCGGACCTGCGCGGCCACGGCGCGACGCGTCTGCCCGCCGCGCCCCAGGGCCATCGCAGCTGGAAGGATCATCGCGACGACCTGATCGCCCTGTTGCAGGCGATCGGCGGCCCGCCCGTGGCTCTGGCCGGTCATTCCATCGGCGGGACCAGCGGCCTGCTGGCGGCCGCCGAGCGGCCGGATCGGGTGTCGCGCCTGCTGCTGCTGGACCCGGTCATCTGGCCGCGCCCCATGGTGATGGCGCTGAACCTGCCGCTGGCGAGCCGCCTGTCACGCGGCTTTCCTATCGTGTCGCAGACGCTGAAACGCCGCGCGGTGTTCGACAGCCGCGAACAGGCGCTGGCCGCCTATCGCGGACGCGGCGCCTTCAAGGGCTGGTCCGACATGATGCTGGCCGATTATCTGGCCGATGGTCTGACCGAGACGGACAAGGGTCTGGAACTGACCTGCGCCCCGGCGTGGGAGGCGTCCAACTACGCCGCCCAGGCGCATGATCCGTGGCGGGCGCTGGCCCGTTATCCGGGCGCGGTGCGGGTTCTGAAGGGCGAGACGGGCAGTCTGTGCGCCGTGCGGCCCTCATCACGTCATGCGACCTTGCAGGTCGAGACGGTGGCGGGCGGCGGCCACCTGTTCCCCATGACCCATGCCGAGATCACGCGCGACGCTCTGTTCGATCTGGCGGTCTGATTCGTCAGGGCTTGCCGCAGGCCGGTTCGGTGCTAGTCCTGACGGACGATGACGTCGCACGCTGTTTTCCCTCAACTGCCGCGCATCCTGCTGGGGACGCTGATCGGTGCCGTCCTGGGCCTGTTGATGCTAGGCGTGGCGCTGGCCGCCTGGTGGCTGGCCGTGGCGCGGCATGAGCCTCAGCGTCTTGCGGCGCCCGAGGGTTTTGAAGCGCGGTTGGAGACGGCGGCGGGACCGGCGGCCTTCGGCCTTGATCCGATCTATGTGCATGATCCTGCCGGGGTTGGCGCGGAGTGGCTGGCGAGCGTCGCGCCGGAACTCGAGGCTCAGGGCCGCGAATTGCGGCCGGCGCCGTCCGATGATGCTGAACTGGTCCGCGAGATCGAGCGTCTGGCCGGGCGCTGGGCCGAGCCGCCGCGTCGTCCGCTGTTGATCTGGCGGGGGGATGAGGGCCTGATGCTGTGCCGTTGCGACCATCCGCGCGCGCGGGCGCAGGCGCGGCTGCTGCTGGCCCGGCCGCAGGCGGAGCCGGAAACGCAGGAGGCGCAGGACCTGAAGACGCCGCCGTCAGCGGGGCGTCAGGCCGGGCAGGGCGGCAGCGCCTATCCCCGTCTCGGCCCGCCGGAACAACAGCCGCTGCAGAAGGCGGAACCGGCCAAGGCGCCTGCGTCATCAACGCGGCCCTCGCCGCCGTCATCCCTGCCGGGCGATCCGGCCCCTGCCGGGGGGACGCAGGCGAAGACGGCGACTGCGCCTGCACGCGCGCCGGGCGCGCGACCTTCATCGCCCCGGCGCACCGATCCGCCAGAGGCGCGGCGCGACGCCGACAGCCTGTTTTTCTGAGGCCTCAGTCCAGCCGGGCGCAGGCGTGGATTAGCTTCTCCACGTCGTCCTCGCTCTGATACAGGCTGAAGCCGAAGCGGATCACGTCGTCGCGGACGTCGGCGATGACGTTCATGTCCTGAAGCGCCGCCTTCCAGCGCGGAGCCTCGGCGTGGCGCAGGGCCAGGAAGCGGGCGCGCGGCGCCGCTCCTTCGACCGGGTTCAGGATGTCGGCCTGCGCGAGAGCCCCCGCATCGTTCGAGCGGATCGCCGTCTGGAACCAGGCCTGAAGGCCGCGCGCGTGGTCGGCGATCATCGCCGTGGTCAGGCCGTGCTGATCCAGCATCCGGCGCACGGCGTTGAAGCGGTAAAGAGCGCTGGCGTCGAAGGTGGCGCCCCAGAACCGGCCGCCGTCGGTGCGGTATTGCACGCCGCCGGGCGGGCCTTCCAGATGGCCGAACTCGGCGAACCAGCCGGTCACGACCGGGCGCGGGCCGAAGCCGGGCGGGGCGTGCAGGAAGCAGGCGCCTTCGCCCGCCATGGCGTATTTATAGCCGCCCGCCAGATAGAAGACCCGATCCGCCACGGCCGACAGGTCGGTCGGCGTCGCCATGAAGCCGTGGTAGCCGTCGACGACCACCCACGGCCCGGCCGGATCGGCCAGCGCCGCCAGTTCGGCGATGCGCTCGAACAGGCCGCCGGTGCGGAAGAAGACCTGGCTGACGAAGATCAGATCATGTCCGCCCGCCCCGGCCGCCGCGATGAAGCGATCTGCGAAGGTCTCGAACGGGGCCAGCGGAACACGGGTGACGACGGCCTGACCGGCCTCTTCCCAGCGCTCCGACTGGCGGCGGAACGAGTGGAACTCCCCGTCCGTGGCCAGGATGCGCACGGGCCCCGCCTTGTCGACCGCCGAGACGATGCGCAGCAGGATCTCATGCGTATTGGGCGCAAAGATCAGGCTGTCGGACGAGGGCAGGTTCAGTTCGCGGGCGACGTGGCCTTGCGCTTCGGGAATGACGTCGCCGAACACCAGATCCCATTTGCGGTCGGCGAAACGGTTGGCCTCGGCCCAGGCCTGGACCTGCCCGTCGAAGCTGGCGTCAGGCCACAGGTGGTGGCTGTGAGCGGCGAAATGCAGGCGTTCCGGATCGAGGCCCAGCGCGCGCGAGAACAGGGGCTTGTAGTTCATGACGGCACGCTAACCCGCGCCGCGGGCGGCGTCACCGGCCAAAGAAAAAGGCGGGCCGCTTTCGCGAACCCGCCTCATCTAAAGTGCATCGGCGCTCAAGCAGCGAGCGACCGCGTCGCGAGCGTAGCGCCGCGCGCGTCAGCGCGCCTTAAATAAGACTGCCATGGCAGTGCTTGAACTTGCGGCCCGAGCCGCAGGGGCAGTCGCCGTTGCGGCTGGTGCGTTCCCAGCCGACGGGCAGGGCCTCGACCGGCAGCTTGGCGCGGTCGTCGCCGGTCAGCATGCCTTCCGGGTTCTGTGCCATCGGGTTCAGCATCTCGTTTTCGCCGGTGCCGGGATTCAGGTGGATTTCCTGGAACTCGGGCATTTCCATCGGCGGCGGCGCCTGGAACTGGAACTCGACCGTCATCAGCCAGCGGGTGACGTTGTGGCGCAGGTCGTGCAGCAGCGTCTCGAACAGGTTGAAGGCTTCGGTCTTGTATTCGTTCAGCGGGTCGCGCTGGCCGTAACCGCGCAGGCCGATGACGCCGCGCAGGTGGTCCAGGTGGACCAGATGCTCGCGCCACTGCATGTCGATCATCTGCAGCATGAACTGCTTTTCGAGGCCGCGCGTCTGGGCGGCGCCGATCAGTTCCAGCCGCTCGGCGGCGCGGGCGTCGGCGGCGGCGACGATGCGTTCCTCGATCTCCTCGTTGGAGACGCCTTCCTCGGCCGCCCAGTCATGCAGCGGCAGTTCGAGGCCGAGGGTGGACTTCACCTTCTCGTCCAGACCGTCGATGTCCCACTGCTCGGCATAGGCCTTGGGCGGCATATAGCGTTCGACCAGATCGTTGATCGCATCGTTGCGGAAGTCGCCGACCAGTTCCGACAGGTCCTCGGAGTCCATGAACTCCTGACGCTGTTCGAACACGGCCTTGCGCTGGTCGTTTACGACGTCGTCGTACTTCAGCACGTTCTTGCGCATGTCGTAGTTGCGGGCTTCGACGCGCTTCTGGGCGGTCTCGACGGCGCGGTTCAGCCAGGGGTGGCTGATGGCCTCGCCCTCGGCCACGCCGAAGGACTTCATGATCGAGTCCAGACGGTCGCCGGCGAAAATGCGCAGCAGGTCGTCTTCGCACGACAGGTAGAATTTCGAGGTGCCGGGGTCGCCCTGACGGCCGGTCCGGCCGCGCAGCTGGTTGTCGATCCGGCGGCTTTCGTGGCGCTCGGTGCCCAGGACGAACAGGCCGCCGGCGGCCATGGCCTGTTCGCGGGCGGCGGCGATCTCGGCCTTGAACTCGGTTTCCTTGGCGGCCAGGTCTTCGGGCGTGACCTCGACGGCCATGTTGCGCTGTTCCTGGGTCCAGCGCTGGATGCGCATCTCCAGGTTGCCGCCCAGCTGAATGTCGGTGCCGCGACCGGCCATGTTGGTGGCGATGGTCACCGCGCCCGGCAGACCGGCGTCGGCGACGATATAGGCTTCCTGTTCGTGCTGGCGTGCGTTCAGGACGTTGTGCGGAATGCCGCGGCCGGTGGCGTAGTCGATGTCATAGGCGGCGTCGCCGACCTTCTGCGCTTCCTTCTCGCGGCCCACATATTCGGGCTTGAGGGTGCGCGAACGCTCGACCTTGTAGCTGTAGGTCTTCAGGACCTCGGACAGTTCTTCGGAGTTCTCGATCGAGACGGTGCCGACCAGGATCGGCTGGCCGCGAACGTGGCATTCCGCGATCTGGGCGGCGATGGCGGCGTTCTTTTCCTTGAAGGTGCGATAGACCTCGTCGTCGTAATCCTTGCGCTGGATCGGACGGTTGGTCGGCACTTCCAGGACGTCCATCTTGTAGATGTCGAGGAATTCCTGGGCCTCGGTGGCGGCCGTGCCGGTCATGCCGGACAGCTTTTCGTAGAGGCGGAAATAGTTCTGGATGGTCACCGAGGCCAGGGTCTGGTTCTCGGGCATGATCTTGACGTCTTCCTTGGCCTCGATGGCCTGGTGAAGACCTTCGGACAGGCGGCGGCCCGTCATCATGCGGCCGGTGTATTCATCGATCAGGACGATCTCGCCGTCCTTGATGATGTAGTCCTTGTCGCGGGTATACAGGGTGTTGGCGCGCAGGGCCTGATTGGTGTGGTGGACCAGGCTGACGTTGGCCGGGTCATACAGGTCGACAGTATCCTCGGCGAAGTGGCCGGCGTCCTGGAGCATCTGCTCCATCCGCTCCGAACCCAGCTCGGTCAGCAGGGCCTGGCGCTGCTTTTCGTCGAGGTCGTAGGTGGCCTTGTCCTTGATCAGTTCCTTCACCAGGGCGTCCAGCACCTTGTAGAGGTCCGAACGGTCCTCGGTCGGGCCCGAGATGATCAGCGGCGTGCGCGCCTCGTCGATCAGGATGGAGTCGACCTCGTCCACGATGGCGAAGTGGTGGCCGCGCTGCACCATCTCGCGACGGTCGTAGACCAGGTTGTCGCGCAGGTAGTCGAAGCCGAATTCGTTGTTGGTGCCGTAGGTGATGTCGGCGTTGTAGGCCATCTGGCGCTGGCCCTGCGACAGGCCGTTGACGATGACGCCGACCTCAAGGCCCAGGAAGCGGTAGACCTTGCCCATCTGTTCCGCATCGCGGCGGGCCAGATAGTCGTTGACGGTGACCACGTGGACGCCCTTGCCCGCCAGGGCGTTCAGATAGACCGGGGCCACGGCCACCAGGGTCTTGCCCTCGCCGGTGCGCATTTCGGCGATGCCGCCTTCATGCAGGATCATGCCGCCGGCCATCTGCACGTCGTACTGACGCTGGCCCAGCACGCGCTTGGAGGCTTCGCGCACCACGGCGAAGGCCTCATTCTGCAGCTTGTCCAGACTCTCGCCCGCTTCGATGCGGTCGCGGAAGGTCTGCGTCATCATGCGCAGTTCGTCGTCCGAGAAGGCCTCGAACTTGGGTTCCAGGGCGTTGATCTTCTGGACCTGGGCCATGAAGGCCTTGACCTTGCGGTCGTTGGAGGAACCGAGAAGTTTCTTGGCGAAGCCGAGCATGGGCGATCCGGGTCAGGCGGTCGAGCGGCTGAAGGCTCTGAGAAAGACAGGTTTCCGCCCGGTCGATAAGGCCGCGATCGCCCCGGCCCCGGGCCTTCCCTGCTGATGAGGGCGCGCGAAGGGCCGCGCAGACGATCGAAAACCCCTCGACTTGGGCGCAGGCGGGACTTAAGCACCGGCCTTACCCCTGTCAACGCGAGGGCTTTTTTATGCCGCAGCGTTTCAGGCGCGAACGGTCGTTCCGGCGGCCTGTCCACAGACCCTTGCCCGGAGCGTCCGATGCGAGCGCGGCGTCCCCTCCACAGCCTGTTTCTGGTCGCCGTCGTCGGGCTGGCGCTGGGCGTTTCCGCCTGCGGGCGGGGGGGCGATGAAGCGGCCCCCGAAAAGAACGACCGCGTTGTGGCCAGGGTCAACGACCGCGCCGTCTGGGCCTCTGACGTGCGCCGCGAGGCGGTGGCGCAGGGGCTGATCGGCGAAGACGATACGCTGGACGCCTCGTCCGAACTGTTCCGTCGGGTCATGGATGAAGTCATCGACCAGAAGCTGCTGGCCGCCGAGGCGTCGCGCCGGGGACTGGATTCCAGCCCTGCCGCCCAGCGCCGTCTGGACGCCGTGCGCGAGCGCATTCTGGGCGACATGCTGGTCGAGAAGGTGGTGTCCGGCGCCGTATCTGAACAGGCGGTCGAACGCCTCTATAACGAACAACAGCGGCTGGCCCGCGCGACCGAAGAGGTGCGGGTTCGCCTGATCCTGTCGCCGACCAGGGAGCAGGCCGACGCCGTTCTGGGCGTGCTGGGGCAGGGCGCGGCGTTTGAAGCCGTGGCCGTTCAGCGCTCCATCGACGACGCCACCCGCTATTCCGGCGGCGACCTCGGCTATTCGACGCTGGATGTCCTGCCCGCGCCCTATGCCGCCGCCCTGCAGGGCAAGGCGCCGGGTCAGGTCGTCGGCCCGGTCGAGACCGGATCCGGCTGGGCCGTGCTGAAGATCGAGGACCGCCGCGTCGAGACGCCGCCGACGCTGGATCAGGCCCGGCCGCAGATCGTGCGCTACCTGACCTATGAGGGCGTGCGCCAACTGCTTGAACAATTGCGCGGCAAGGCGAAGGTCGAGGTCAGTCTGGACGACGCCAAGGCGCCGTCGCCCGCCGCCGCCCCGAAGACCACGCCACAACCCTCCGCTCCTCCCCCCGCCGGAAAAGCCTCATGAGCCAGCCGCCCTCCAAGCCCGCCTCGACCGGCAAGAAGATCGAAACCGCTATTGAGAAGGCGCTGGACCCGCTGGCTTCGGCGCTGAAGCGCGCGACCCAGTCGGCGGCGCCTGCGTCGAAGACGGATGCGGCGCCGGGCAAGCCGGGCCTGATGATCTCGCCGCTGGCCGTGCCCTTCCCGGTCATTCCGGCGATCGGCGGGGTCGAGATCGCGACGGCGCGCGTGGGCTTCTACAAGCATGAGCGCGACGATCTGGTGGTGTTCCGCTTTCCGCAGGGCGCGTCCTGCGCGGGCGTCTTCACCCGGCACAAGGTCGGCTCGGCGCCGGTTGACTGGTGCAAGCGTCAGCTGGACGCCGACAAGGGCGGCGAGGGGGTTAAGGCTCTGGTCGTCAACGCCGGTTGCGCCAACGCCTTCACCGGCAAGGCGGGGGCCGACGCCGCGCGCCGCACGGCCTCTGAAATCGCCAAACGCTTCGACTGCCGCCAGCGCGACGTCATGCTGGCCTCGACCGGCGTCATCGGCGTGGTGCTGGATGACAAGAAGATCACCGCCCGCCTGTCCGAGGTTGAAGCCGGTCTGAAGGCCGACAACTGGGCGCAGGCCGGTCTGGGCATCATGACCACGGACACCTTCCCCAAGGGCGCCTACGCCGAGTGCGAGATCGAGGGCGTCAGGGTCCGCATCGCTGGCATCGCCAAGGGCTCGGGCATGATCGCGCCGGACATGGCGACCATGCTGGCCTTCATCGTCACTGACGCCGACATCGCCCCGCCGGTGCTGAAGGCCCTGCTGAACCTGCACGTCCGCACCACCTTCAACTCGGTGACGGTGGACGGCGACACCTCGACCAATGACACGGCCTTGCTGTTCGCCACGGGCGCGTCCGGCGCGCCGCGCATCGGCCGCGTGGGCGACCGCCGCCTGAAGGAGTTCTCGGCGGCGCTGGATGGCGTCATGCTCGACCTGGCCCACCAGCTGGTGAAGGACGGCGAGGGCGCGACCAAGTTCGTCAAGGTGACGGTCGAGGGCGCCGCCTCGCCCGCCTCGGCGCGCAAGCTGGCCAAGTCGATCGCCGACAGCCCGCTGGTGAAGACCGCCATCGCGGGCGAGGACGCCAACTGGGGTCGCATCGTCATGGCTGTGGGCAAGACCGAAGAGGCGGTCGACCGCGACCGTCTGGCCATCCGCTTCGGCCCGCACGTCGCCGCCGTCGACGGCGCCCCCTCGCCGACCTACGACGAGGCGGTCATGAGCGCCTATATGAAGAACCCCGAGATCGACATCACCGTCCATGTCGCCTCGGGCCGGGCCTCGGCCATGGTGTGGACCTGTGATCTGACCAAGCGCTACATCGAGATCAACGGGGACTACCGCTCGTGAGCGAGACGCCTGCTGTTCCCACCGTCCTGGTCGTCGCCGCCGTCCTGATCGACCCGGACGGCCGCGTGTTGATCGCCAAACGGCCCGAGGGCAAGCAGCTGGCGGGCCTGTGGGAATTCCCCGGCGGCAAGGTCGAGCCGGGCGAGCGGCCCGAGGCCGCCCTGATCCGCGAGCTGAAGGAAGAACTGGGCATCGACGTGAAGGAGGCCTGCCTGGCGCCCTTCGTGTTTACCAGTCACGCTTACGAATCCTTTCATCTGTTGATGCCACTCTACCTGTGCCGGCGCTGGTCCGGCGTGGTCGAGGCGCGCGAGCACGCGGGTCTGGCCTGGGTGAAGCCGGACAAGCTGTCGGCCTATCCCATGCCTCCGGCCGACGAACCGCTGATCGCCTGGTTGCGCGATCTGCTCTGACGGGCCGACGACAGGGGAGGGCCGGGCGTGAAGGGTTTCATCTGCCGGTTCCATCGCGACGAGGGCGGCGCCACGGCCATTGAATACGGCCTGATCTGCGCCCTGATCTTTCTGGTCATCGTCGTGGCGGTGACGGCGTTCGCCGCAGAATCGAACGCCATGTACACCTATATTTCGACGACGATCAGCGCGGCGATCGGCGGGGCCTGATCTCAGCCTTCCTCGCCGGTTTGCTCCCTGACGCCCAGCGCATCGGCCAGACGCGTCTTGGCCGAGCCGCGCCTGGCGGGCTTCTGCTGGCTGTCGTGCGGCGCCCATCCGGCCAGGTGCACCATCTCGAAGGTGGCGGGGATGCGCCCGTCCGCCTCGGCGTGACGCTCGGCATAGAGCTGGGCCGCGCGGGCCAGCACGGCGCGGCTCAGCGGCCGGATAGGCCCGGCCAGCACATTGGTCTCGCCCATCGCCCGCAGGTCGCGCATCAGGGCGAAGGGATCGCCATAGCGCACCGTCACCCGATCCACGTCCGTCACCGGCAGGGCGAACCCGGCCCGTTGCAGCAGGGCCGCTCCGTCGAAGCCGTCAGCGAAGGGCGAGACGCGCGCCTGCGCCCCGCCGTTGACCTCCAGCTCCGCTTCGGTCAGCACGCCGCGCAACTCCTTCAGCGTCGCCGCCCCGAACAGGCTGGCGACGAACAGGCCGTCAGGCTTCAGCGCCCACCGGATCTGGCTCAGGGCGCCCGGCAGGTCGTTGGCCCAGTGCAGGCCCAGCAGGTTGACGATCAGATCGGCCGATCCGTCCTCCAGCCCCAGCGGTCCGGCGCCCGGCGCGGCGCGCTCGGCCGTCGAGCCGACGGCGCGCACCTGCGCCACCCGTTCGCGCGCCGGGCTGTCGGCCAGGGCGCGGGCGAAGACGCCGGGGTGCGGCGACAGGTCGACGGGCGTCTGAAACTCGCGCAGGATCACCTCCAGACTGTTCACCGCATTGTCGGCGGCGCGCAGGTGCAGGAAGTCGGCGTCGGGGAAATGCCGCGCCGCGCGGCTCAGGCGCGCGGCGCGTCGGGCGACGTCGAAGATGATCGGGGGACCGGAGGAGGGAGAGGGGGCGCTCATGTCGGTTCAGGATGGGGGCTGGCGAGGTCGATTGAAAGGCGTGAGCTCGCCTTTAGCATCCGGCGCGCGCGATGCGGGCCGGGGCCTGCTGGATATTCTGCTGCCGCCGTTGGCCCACGACAGCCGCGAGGCCTCGGCCTCTGCGGGCCTGTCGCCCGACGCCTGGCGCCGGGTGGCCTTTCTGGAGGCGCCGGTCTGCGACGGCTGCGGCGCGGCGTTTGAATATGACGGCGGCGACTTCGCGGCGGATCGGTGCGCGGCCTGCACGGCCGGCCCCTATGCTTTCGAGCGAGCGCGGGCGGCCTGTGTCTACGATGAGGCGTCGCGCGGCGTCATCCTGAAGTTCAAGCACGGCGACCAACAGCAGTTCGCCCCCCTGTTCGCGCGCTGGATCAGCCGCGCGGCGGCGCACCTGATCGAGACGGCGGACGCCGTGGTTCCCGTGCCGCTACACCGAGGTCGCCTGCTGTCGCGCCGTTTCAATCAGGCCGCCGAGATCGCCCGGCCGCTGGCCCGTGCGGCGCGGCTCGACTATCTGCCGGACGCCCTGATCCGCCCTCTGCAGACCGCCAGTCAGGGCGGCAAGTCCGCGCGCGGGCGCCGCCTGAACGTGAAGGCGGCCTTCGCCGTGACCGAGGCGGGGCGGCGGCGGATCAAGGGTCGGCGCCTGCTTCTGATCGACGACGTGCTGACCACGGGCGCCACCGCCGAGGCCTGCGCGCGGGCGCTGATGGAGGCCGGAGCGCGCGCCGTGGACCTGGCCGTCATCGCGAGGGTGAAAAATGCGCGCGAACCGCTTAAGTGAGGGGGAACCTTCCCATTCGCCTTCAGGAGTCTCCCTTGGCCGAAGTCGTCATCTACACCAAGCCCGGCTGCCCCTACTGCATCCGCGCCCTGGCACTGCTGGACCGCAAGGGCGCGACCTATACGGACATCGTCGCCTCGAACGATCCGGTGAAGAAGGCCGAGATGGTCGAGCGTTCGGGCGGCGCGGCCACCTTCCCGCAGATATTCATCAACGGAAAGCACGTGGGCGGTTCGGACGACATCCATGCTCTGGATCGTCGTGGCGAGCTTGACGCCCTGCTGGCGGCTTAAGTGTCCGGGACCCTTCCCATCGCCCTGATCCAGACGAGGACGCCGGCCACGGCGGCCGCAGGGCTGGCCCATGTCGAGCCCCTGATCCGTCAGGCGGCGGCCGAGGGGGCTCAATTCATCCTGACGCCGGAAGGGACCAATTTTCTGGAACAGCGTCGCGGCCTTCGGGACGAGGCGCTGTGGGATGAAGGCGCCGATCCGGCGATCGCGGGCCTGCGGGCGCTGGCTGCGGAACTGGGCGTCTGGCTGTTGATCGGTTCGGCCATCGTGCGCGCGGAACAGGACGCGGACGGACGCGCCGCCAACCGCGCCCTGCTGATCGACCCGGCCGGGGCGATCACGGCCCGCTATGACAAGCTGCACGTCTTCGACGTCGATCTGCCGAACGGCGAGACCTATCGCGAGAGCGCCTCGGTTCGGCCGGGCGATCGGGCGGTGGTCGCCGATACGCCGTGGGGACGGCTAGGGCTGACCATCTGCTATGATGTGCGCTTTCCCCATCTGCACCGCGCGCTGGCGCAGGCGGGCGCTGTGATGATCGCCGGTTCCGCCGCCTTCACCCGCCTGACGGGCGAGGCGCACTGGGAGACGCTGTTGCGCGCCCGGGCCATCGAAACGGGCGCCTTTGTTCTGGCGCCCGCACAGGGTGGAACCCATGAGGACGGCCGCCAGACCTGGGGCCGCTCTCTGGTCATCGGGCCGTGGGGCGAGATCATCGCCAAGGCGGATCACGACGAACCCTGCGTCCTGCACGCCGCTCTGGACCTGAGCGCAGTCGACAAGGCCCGCGCCTCGGTTCCGTCGCTGCGGAACGGGCGGCCGTTCGGCCCGCCGCAATGATCCGCTACGCCCTCTCCTGTGATCTGGACCACGGCTTCGAGGCGTGGTTCGGCTCATCCTCCGACTATGACGATCAGGCCGCGCGGGGGCTGGTCGAATGCCCCTTCTGCGGCTCGAAGACGGTCAGGAAGCAGGTGATGGCCCCGGCCGTCTCGGGCACGAAGAAGACAGCGCCCCCGCCCGACGCCATGAAACAGATGCAGTCGATGATGATGCAGGCCGCCCGCGAGGTGCGCGACCATGTCGAGCAGAATTTCGACTACGTCGGCGACGCCTTCGCCCGCGAGGCGCGCGACATCCACGAAGGTCGCAGCGAAAAACGCGAAATCTACGGCGAGGCCACGCCCGCCGAGGTGAAGAAGCTGCGCGACGACGGCGTGCCCTGCGCGCCCCTGCCCAGCCTGCCGCCGGACCCGAAGAAGGCGAATTGAAGGGTGTCGGCGCAGGAGCGATATGAAGCGTTCGTTCCGCCTGAAACCTTGCGTCCCTTCGTGCGGCAATTGTGGACCTATGCCGCGTTCGCGCCCAGCGGTGAGGTGCAGCGCATCGCCCCGGACGGCTGTCCCGAACTGATCGTCGATCTGGCCGCGCCCTATGAGGAGCAGGACGCCGACGGCGTCTTCCGCCTTCAGCCGCCGGTGATCTTCGCCGGTCAGATGACCCGGCCCATGGCCATTCGTCCGGTGGGGCCGGTCGAGATCGTCGCCGCCAAGTTCGAGCCGGACGGCGCGCGGGCGTTTCTCGGCCGCCCCTTGGTCGAGGCGACGGACCAACGGCTGGACCTCGTGGCCCGGCTGGACGGTTTCACGGCCCCGCTGGGCGATCCGGCAGGGCAGGCCGCCGCCCTGGGCGCCTGGCTGGAGGGGCAGCGCCGGGCCGGCGACTGGCGCATCGATCCCGCCGTCCGCGCCCAGGTCGCCGCCGCCGAGGATGATCTGGAGGGGCCGTCCCTCAACTCGGCCGAGCGCCGCGCCCTGCAACGCCGTTTCCGCGACCGCGTCGGCGTGGCCCCGCGCACCCTGCGCTCCGTCTTCCGTTTCCGCCGCATCTTCGATCATGCGATGGGGCATGAGGCCGACGCCGCCTCATGGCTGGAGGCCGGTCTGGCCGCGGGCTATTTCGACCAGCCGCAGATGGCGCGTGACTTCCGCCGTTTCCTGGGCTGCACGGCCACCGGGTGGGCGCGCGAACAGATGGAGCTGGCGCGGCGGCTGGCGTCGCAATCCTACAAGCCTATGCCGTAAGGGCGGCGTAATCTTCCTTCCGTCCTTGAGGAGGGAAGAATCCATGTCCGTTTCCAGCCTGCTGGCCGCCGCCCTGTTGCAGACCGCCGCGCCCGCGTCGCCTGCGTCCGACCTGTCATGGCTGGCGGGCTACTGGCTGGACTGTTCCGGCGGGCGCGAGGCGTCCGAGACCTGGAGCGACCCGCGCGCGGGGCTGATCGTCGGCCACTCGGTGACTGTGCGCAATGGCCGCAGCGGCTTCGAAAGCGCGCGCATCGCCCCTCTGAAAGACGGCAGTCTGGCCTATTTCGCCCAGCCCGATGGCGCGCCCGCAACACCCTTCCGCCTGATCGACAGCGGCCCGCAGCGGGCGGTTTTCGCCAATCCCGACAACGACTTTCCGCACCGCATCATCTATGAGCGCACGGGGGAAATACTGACCGCCCAGATCGAAGGGGCGGATGACGACGAGAACCGGAGCGTGCAATGGCGATTCAACAGAGCGGAGCTGAACGCCCGCTGTCCTCACTGAACTGGCGCGCCATGACGCCGGGCGACCTCGACGGCGTGGTGGCTGTGGCCCATGTGTCCTTTCCCGATCATCCCGAAGAACGCGCCTGTTTCGCCAATCGTCTGGACCTCTATCCGCAGGGCTGTTTCGTCCTGGCGGCGGATGACGGGACTATCATGGGCTATCTGGTCGCCTATCCGTGGAAACTGAACGCCGCCCCGGCGCTGAACGTGCTGATCGACGCGATTCCGGTCGACGCCGAGGTGGTCTATCTGCACGATCTGGCCCTGCACCCCGACACGCGCGGCGGCGGCTTCACCCGGCCGGTGGTCGAGCGTGTGGCGCAGGAGGCGAAGGACGCAGGCTGGCCGTCGGTGGCGCTGGTGGCCGTCAACGACGCCTCAGCCTTCTGGGCGCGCAACGGTTTCGAGATCCAGAACCCGCCGGGCATGGCCGAGAAGCTGGCCAGCTATGGCGACGACGCCCGCTATATGGTCAGGCCGCTGTAAGCGTCTTCAGCACGAAGTCGAGGCGTTCCGACACGGGCGCCTTGGGCAGTTCGATCAGTTCATAGCCGAAGCGCGGATAGGTCTCGGCCATGGCGTCGAAGGTGCGGCGGGCCTCGTCCAGATCCTGCTTGCGCTCGGCGTCCTGCCCGAAGATCTCGGGCCAGACCGGGGCGATGAAGACGCGCCGGTCATAGCGGATGTCTCGCGCCGCCCGCTCCATATGGGCCGGGACCGGCAGGCCGCACAGGGTCAGGTATCCGACCACGTCCGGCACGCCGCGATCAAAGAAGACCGGCCCGTCGGCGCCTTCCGTGCGGGCATGGGCCTCAAGCTCGCGGTCCAGCATCAGTTCGGCGAACAGGGCGCGATCCTTCCACGGCAGGGCCTCGCCTTCGATCGCCTGCTGGCGCCGGATGATGGCGCGTCCGGCCTCGGGCGAGGTCGCATGGCCCGCCGCCGCCAGCGCCTCCAGCAGCGTCGTCTTGCCTGAGCCGGGACCGCCGGTCAGGACGATGCGGTGAGGGCCGATCATGCGTCGCGGGTCGCCATCATCATATAGTTGATGCCCACGTCGTCGCCCTCGCTCCAGCGGTCGTTCAGCGGGTCATAGGCCAGTCCATAGGGGCCGGTGACGGTCAGGGGCTCTCCGTTCAGCATGGCGCGCAGTTCGTCGGGCTTGAGGAACTGGCGCCAGTCGTGGGTGCCCGCCGGCACCCAGCGCAGCACATATTCCGCCGCGACCTTGCCCAGCAGCAGGCCCTTCAGCGTGCGGTTCAGGGTGGCGACGATCATCAGGCCGCCCGGTTTGATCAGCTTCGAGCAGGCGCGGATGAAGGCCTCCGGATCGGCGACGTGTTCGATGACCTCCATCGTCAGCACGACATCGAACGGCCCGGCGCCAGTTCCCTGATTCATGGCTTCGACCATCTGTTCGACCGTGGCGGCGCGATAGGCGATGTCCAGCCCGACCTGATCGGCGTGGGCGCGGGCGGTGCCGATGTTCTCGGACGAGGCGTCGATGGCCGTGACCTCAAAGCCCATGCGCCGCATCGGCTCGGCGATCAGGCCGCCGCCGCAGCCGATGTCGATCAGGCTGAGGCCGCTGAAGGGCGCGCGAGCCTTCACGTCGCGATTAAAGTGCTTGGCCGCCCGGTCGCGCACGAATTTCAGCCGCGCCGGATTGAAGCGGTGCAGGGGGGCGAAGGGGCCTTTGGGGTCCCACCACTCGGCCGCCTGGGCCGAAAAGCGCGCCACATCGGCCGGGTCGATGCTGGGCCCTTCGGCACGATCGGTAGCAAAGGGTGAAAAACCCTCTTCGCTTTGGGGTTTGCGCGGATCAAGGCTGTCGTTAGAAGCGGGCATGGGTTGAGGCATGGACCGCCTTCGCCCGCCATGCAAGCAGGGGGATCAGGCGCAGGGATGACGCGGGCCGATACGAACCGGTTGGTGATGAAGTTCGGCGGCACGTCCATGGCCGACCTGGAACGCATCCGTCGTGCGGCGCGCATCGTCGCCGCCGAGGCTTCCAGAGGCAAGGGCGTGGCCGTGGTCGTTTCGGCCATGGCGGGCAAGACCAACGAATTGGTGGCCTGGACCGATGGCGCGGGCGCCCCGGCGCCGGGCCTGTATGGCGACGGCCCCCTGACGGACGACGAATACGACGTGGTGGTCGCCTCGGGCGAACAGGTCACGTCGGGCCTGCTGGCCCTGACCCTGCGCAACATGGGCTTCAAGGCGCGCAGCTGGATGGGCTGGCAGATTCCGATCCTGACCGACGACGCCCACGGCCGCGCCCGGATCGAGAGCGTTGACGGCGAGGCTCTGGGCGCTGCGCTGGACGCCGGCGAGATCGCCATCGTGCCGGGCTTTCAGGGCGTGACGCGCGGCGGGCGGATCACCACCCTGGGCCGGGGCGGCTCGGACACCTCGGCGGTGGCGGTGGCGGCGGCGCTGGGCGCGCCGTGCGACATCTATACCGACGTGGACGGCGTCTATACGACCGACCCGCGCATCCAGAGCCGCGCCCGGCGTCTGGAGAAGGTGTCCTACGAAGAAATGCTGGAGATGGCGTCGCTGGGCGCCAAGGTGCTTCAGACCCGCTCGGTCGAGCTGGCCATGCACAAGCGCGTGCCGGTGCGCGTCCTGTCCAGCTTTATCGAGCCGGATGAAAACGGAATTCTGCCGCAACACGCCGGCACCCTGATTTGCGACGAGGATGAGATCGTGGAAAAGCGCATCGTTTCCGGCGTGACCATGAGCCGGGACGAAGCCCGGATCACGCTGCTTGGCCTGTCGGACCGGACGGATGCTCCGGCCGATGTCTTCACCCGCCTGGCCGAGGCCGAGGTCAATGTCGACATGATCGTGCAGAGCCAGGCCCGCACCGAGGGCGCGGTCAACCTGACCTTCACGACCGGCCGCCGCGACGCGCGCCGCGCCGCAGATCTGATGAGCGCGGCCAAGGCCGATATCGGCTTTGAGGAAATCCGCGTCGACGACGACGTGGCCAAGGTCTCGGTGATCGGCGTGGGCATGAGAAGCCACGCGGGCGTGGCCCAGACCATGTTCCGCGCCCTGGCCGACAAGGGCGTGAAGTTCCAGGCCATCTCGACCTCGGAAATCAAGATCAGCGTGCTGATCGATTCGGATTACGCCGAACTGGCGGTTCGTGCGCTGCACGCGGCCTACGGTCTGGACGCGGAAGACTAGGATAACGGAACCGCCGCCCTATCTGGAAGCTGAAACCAGGGGGCGGCAAGGCTGGAGAGAGCATGGTCAAGGGCGTGGCAGTGACGGCGAGAGGGCCCCGCCTTCTGTTGCGCCAGATCCGCGAGGCTCTGGCCGGGGCCGACGGCGCCGTTCCCGCCCAGGACCGGCTGAACATGGTGGTGCGGATCATCGCCCGCTCCATGGTGGCCGAGGTCTGCTCCATCTATCTGCGCCGGGCCTCGGGCGAGCTCGAACTGTTCGCCACCGAGGGCCTGAACCCCGAGGCCGTCCACAACACCCGCCTGCGTCCCGGCGAGGGGCTGGTCGGCGAGGTGGCCCGCACGGCCGAGCCTATCAGCCTGTCGGACGCCCAGTCGCACCCCAGCTTCTCCTACCGGCCCGAGACGGGCGAAGATCCCTATCACGCCTTCCTCGGCGCGCCCCTGCTGCGCGGCGGCCGGGCCATCGGCGTTCTGGTCGTCCAGAACCGCGCCGCCCGTCGCTATGACGAGGAAGAGATCGAGGACATCCAGACCATCGCCATGGTTCTGGCCGAGACGGTGGCTTCGGGCGAGCTGCTGGCGCTGGAGGAGTTGCGCGACGTCGAGGTGGCGCCCCACCGGCCCGAGCGGCTGAAGGGGCAGAAGTTTGCGGAAGGGTTGTCGTTCGGTCGCGCCGTGCTGCACGAGGCGCCGATCGCGCCCGAACATCTGCTGGCCGATGATCCGGCGGCGGAAGAGGTCCGGCTCAAGGAGGCGCTGGAGCGGCTGCGCACCAGCATCGACGCCCTGCTGGAAGGCAGTCAGGGCAAGCTGGGCGGCACCCCCTATGAGGTGCTGGAGACCTATCGGATGTTCGCCGACGACCGGGGCTGGAACCGGTCGCTGGAAGAGGCGGTGCGTTCGGGCCTGACCGCCGAGGCCGCCGTGGACCGCGTCCGCAACGAGCATCGCGCCCGCTTCGCCAATGCCCGTGACCCCTATATCCGCGAGCGGTTGCACGACTTCGAGGATCTGGCCAACCGCCTGCTGCGGCTGATGGCGGGGAACCAGCCGGGACAGCGCGACCTGCCCGACGACGCCATTCTGGTGGCCAAGAATCTGGGTCCGGCCGATCTGCTGGAGTATCCGCGCGACAAGCTGCGCGGCCTGCTGCTGGAAGAAGGCTCGGCCGCCGCCCACGCCGCCATCGTGGCGCGCGCGCTGCAGATTCCGTGCGTCGGTCGTCTGCAGGGCCTGCGCGACCGCCTGACCGAAGGCGATCAGGTCATCGTCGACGGCGAGACGGGCGAGGCCTATCTGCGGCCCCGCGCCGACATGCTGGCGGCGGTGGAAAGCCGCATGGCCGTGCGCGAACAGCGCCGGGCCGAGTTCGACCAGTTGCGCGACATTCCCGCCGTCACCAAGGACGGCAAGCGGATCATGCTGCTGACCAACGCCGGTCTGGCGGTGGATCTGGAGAATATGAGCGCGACCGGGGCCGAGGGCATCGGCCTGTTCCGCACCGAGTTCCAGTTCATGGTCTCGGACGAACTGCCGCGACTGGACTCTCAGACGGCGCTCTACAAACTGGTGATGGATGCGGCTGGCGATCGCCCCGTCACCTTCCGCACCCTGGATATCGGCGGCGACAAGGTGCTGCCCTATCTGGACAATGAGCGCGAAGAGAACCCGGCGCTGGGCCGTCGCGCCATCCGCATGGGACTGGATCGCCCGGCCCTGCTGCGGATGCAGATCCGCGCCCTGCTGACCGCCGCCGCCGGGCGCGAACTGCGCGTCATGTTCCCGATGATCGCCACGGTGGACGAGTTCCGCGCCGCGCGTGAACTGGTCGATGTCGAGTGCGACTGGGCGCGGCGCCGGGGCCGCCCTCTGCCGTCCCTGCTGCGGGTCGGGGCCATGATCGAATGCCCCAGCCTGCTGTGGCATCTGGATGCGTTGTTGCCGCTGACCGACTTCGTGTCGATCGGCACCAATGACCTGATGCAGTATATGTTCGCCGCCGACCGGACGAACCCGCGCGTATCCGAACGCTATGACGCCCTGTCGCCGCCCTTCCTGCGCGCCCTGGCCGAGATCCAGCAGAAATGCGCCGACAGCGCCACGCCGGTGTCTGTGTGCGGCGAACTGGCGGGGCGCCCGCTGGAGGCCTTCGCCCTGATTACGCTGGGCTATAACCGCTTGTCGGTGCCGGCGGGCGGCGTGGGGCCGGTCAAGCGGATGGTGCTGTCGGCCGATCTGAACGCGGCGCGGCGGGGCATGAACGTCCTGCTGGGCTCATCGGCCGGGTCGGTGCGCGGCGAGATCGAGTCGCTGGCGCGCAAGCTGAATGTCATCGCCTGAGCGGACGCCGCCCCTTTCACGCGTTGCCCGGACTGCGCGCCTCGTTTAAGCGGGGGTGACGGGCGTATCGAAGCCCTTTGCGTGACGGAATCCCGGCCTTATGGACAAGGATCGGCAGGCCGCCTTCGACTTCGACGCCGAGGCGACGCCGGATCAGACGCTGCAGACGCCGCCATCGGCGGAGCCGGATGAGCCTTCTGACGGCTCTCTGGGCGCTGAACTGCGTGCTGCGCGGCTGGCGTCGGGCCTGTCCATGGCCGAACTGTCGACCAAGACGCGGGTGCATCCGCGCTTTCTGACCGCGCTGGAGCAGGGGGACTACGCGGTTCTGCCATCGCGCATTTTCTCGATGGGTTATGTGCGCGTCTATGCTGCGACGTTGGGTTTGGACGAACTCAGCGCCGTCGAGCGGTTCAAGCAGGAATACCCCGACGCCGCCGTGCCGTTGCAGCCGCCGACAGGTGTATCTCTGCAGCAGGTGCGCCAGAACTCGCCCAAGATTCTGGGCGTCATCGGCGTTTTTCTGGCTGTGGTGATCGGCTGGAATGTCTTCCAGCATCTGAATCGTATCGAGCAGCCGCACCCTTCAGATCTGGTCGCCCTGCCGGAAGACTGGGCGGTGCAGGCGGATCGCCAGCGCGAGCAGGCCATCTATCTGGGGGCGCCCATGGCCGCGCCGCCGGATCAGACCACGCCCGCCATGTACATCACGCCGGGGCTGGAGGCTGAGCTGACGGGCGCGGACCCGGATGATCCCAATGCGCCGGTTCAGGCCGCCCCGCCGGTGCAGGCCGCCTTCAACCCGCGCGGGGCCATCTACGGCGCCTCGGCCACGACGTCGCTGGTCACGCTTCAGGCGCGCAAGCCCGCCATTCTGGTGATCCGTCAGGGCGACGGCCGTATCTATTTCGCCCGGCAACTGGCGGCGGGCGAGGCCTGGCGGGCGCCGCCAGACCTGTCGGCCACGATCGACACGCCCGATCCGGCGGCCTTCGACATCTATCTGAACGGCGAGCATGGCGGCGTCCTGTCCGCGCCGCTGTCACCGCTGGGAACGCTGAACAACCGCGCCCGCGCCGCCGAGCGCGAGTCCGAGGCCCGCGCCGCTGCTGCACAGGCCGCCCGGGCCAGAGCCGCCCAGAGCGCAGCGCAGGCCGCCGCCCCGTCCACGGCTGCATCTGCGGCTTCGCCCGGCCCGCAGCCCTATCAGCCTGCGTCTGCGGCGACCCCGGCGACGCCTGCGACCTGATTTCCACCGTCGAGGACGCGATCTTTCGCCGCCTGTCGTGGTTTTGCCGCTCTTCTTGGCCTATGTTCCGCCTGTCATGAGCGACCATAGTTCAGCCCTCGGCCACATCCGTCCCTGGCGCCACATCGAGCGCCGCACCAGCCGCCAGATCATGGTGGGCAAGGTTCCTGTCGGCGGCGGCGCGCCGATCAGCGTCCAGTCGATGACCAATACGCCGACGTCCGATGCGGCGGCGACGCTGGAGCAGATCCGCCAGCTAGAGGAGGCCGGGGCCGACATCGTCCGCGTCTCCTGCCCGGATGAAGACTCGACGGCGGCCTTCCGGACCATTGCGCGCGAGGCCCGCGTGCCGCTGGTGGCCGACATCCACTTCCACTATCGCCGGGGGATCGAGGCGGCCGAGGCGGGCGCCGCCTGCCTGCGCATCAACCCTGGCAACATCGGCTCGATCGACCGGGTCAAGGAGGTCGTTCAGGCCGCCCGCGACCATGGCTGCTCCATGCGGATCGGCGTCAACGCCGGGTCACTTGAGAAGGAGTTGCTGGAGAAATACGGCGAGCCCTGTCCCGATGCGATGGTGGAGAGCGCGCTGAACCACGCCCGGATCCTTCAGGATCTGGACTTCCACGAGTTCAAGATTTCGGTGAAGGCGTCCGACCCCTTCCTGACGGTCGCCGCCTATCAGCAACTGGCCGACGCCATCGACTGCCCCCTGCACCTGGGCGTGACCGAGGCGGGGCCGCTGCGTACCGGCACCATCAAATCGGCTATCGGCATGGGCAATATGCTGTGGTCGGGCATCGGCGACACCATCCGCGTCTCGCTGGCCGCTGATCCGGTGGAAGAAATCAAGGTCGGCTTCGACATCCTGAAGTCGCTGGGCCTGCGTCACCGGGGGGTGAACATCATCGCCTGCCCGTCCTGCGCGCGTCAGGGCTTCAACGTCATCGAGACGGTGGGGATTCTGGAAGAGCGGCTGGCTCACATCTCGACGGCCATGTCGCTGTCGATCATCGGCTGCGTGGTCAACGGGCCGGGCGAGGCGCTTTACACCGATGTCGGTTTCACCGGTGGCGGCAAGGGTGCGGGCATGGTCTATCTGAACGGCAAGATCGCCCACAAACAGGCCAACGACGGCATGATCGACGAGATCGTCGCCCAGGTCGAAGAAAAGGCTGCTGAACTGGATGCAGCCCGCGCGGCGGCTGAGTAATCGACAGACAGGGGGAGGGGCATGATGAAACAGATTCTGGCCGCCACCCTACTGTTGGCTGTTGCTGCGTGCGCGCCCGCGCCTGAAGCGGCGTCGCCTGCTGTCGGCATGGCCAATCCGGCCTCCGTCCATTGTCGAAGCGAGGGCGGAAAGTCTGAGATCCGCCGCAACATTGGCGGCGATGAATACGGCGTCTGCGTCTTTGAAGACGGACGCCAGTGTGAGGAATCGGCCCTGTTCCGCGACAAGCGGTGCGTGGTCCCCAAGGCGGCATCATCCCCGCTGTATGAAGACGGCTGAACCATGAAACTCTACATCACCACTCCTTCGCCTTTTGTCCGCAAGGCGCGCATCGTCGCGCGTGAAAGAGGGGTGGCGGATCGTATCGAGGAAGTCGTCGCCGACCCTTACGGCAATGCGCCCGAACTGCTGTCGACCAACCCCATCGTTCAGGTGCCGACCCTGATTGCCGAGGACGGCCTGCCGCTGACGGACAGCCCGGTGATCGCCGAGTATCTCGATGCGCTTGGCGCGGGCGCGCGGCTGCTTCCGGCAGAAGGGGCGGAGCGTCTGCGGGTCAAACGTCTGGAGACATTGGCCAATGCGGCGCTGGAGATGGGCGTAAAACTGGTGCTGGAGAAGCGCCGCCCGGAGCAGGAGCGCTCGCCGTCGTGGATGGAGCGCTGGACTGTCAATCTGGGCCGCGCCCTCGATGCGCTGGAGGCTGCGGCGCCGGATGCCGATCGGTTGGACATGGGCGTGCTGACGGCCGGGATCGCTGTCACATGGATCGGCTTCCGCCACCCGGACTATGACTGGAAAACCGGCCGTCCTAATCTGGTCGCCCTGCAGGCGAAGCTGGAGCAGCGCCCCAGCTTCATCGAAACCTTCCCCTTCTAGGCGAAGCGGTTCAGGCGGCGCCTAGAACAGCAGCTGGGCGCCCTGAAACAGGGCCAGCACGATCAGAAGGCCGCCGACGGCATAGGTCAGCACCTTGCGCGGCGCCTTCTTGACGATCAGCCCGGCGAAGGGGGCGGCGATCAGACCGCCGACCACCAGACCGGCCACGGCGGCGGCGTGGTTCTGCAACGCCCCGGCCTCCTTCCAGTGGCCCGAGACCAGCGCCCAGACGAAGGTGGCCGAGATGGCGACCGTCAGGAAGAACTCGGCCGTGTTCACCGTACCGATCGCCCGGCGCGGCTCCTGGCCTGCGCCGACCATCGACGAGGTGACGGTCGGACCCCATCCGCCGCCGCCTATGGCGTCCAGAAAGCCGCCGACCAGCCCCAGCGGCCCGGTCACCCAGGCGGGCAGGCGGCGCGGCCGGATGTCATGCCCGGCCCGCCACAGGATCCAGACGCCCACCAGCGCCAGATAGGCGACGACGAAGGGCTTGATCGTCGACGCCTCCAGTCCTGTCAGCACATAGGCGCCCAGCATCCCGCCGATCACCCCCGCGATCGCCAGCGGCAGCAGCAGTCGCCACTCGACATTCCTGTGCCAGATATGGCTGCCGGCCGAGGCGGCGGTGGTGAAGACCTCGGCGGCGTGGACGCTGGCCGAGGCCGTCGCGGGCGGCACCCCCAGCGCCAGCAGCACCGAGGACGAAATCACCCCATAGGCCATGCCCAGGGCGCCATCGACCGATTGCGCCAATATGCCGACCAGCAGGAACAGGAAGAAGGTGTCCATTCAGTTCCTCAGCAGTCTGTGTATCTTGTTCCCGGCATCAGGCGCAGGTCCGGGCGCGCGTGGCAATGGCCTGACGGCGTCCGGTCAGACGCTTTCCAGTCGGGCGATGGCGTCCAGCACATCGCGCCCGCGATAGGGCTTGATGACCATGGCGGCGGCCAGTTCGGCGTTCTGGGCCGCGGCGGTCACATCGCCGGACAGGAAGATCACCGGCACGCCCCAGCGCGATTTCAGGCTGCGGGCCAGATCGACGCCGGTCGCTTCGCCCGACAGATTGATGTCCAGAAGGGCCAGATCGATGGCGTGCAGAGCGGTCGCCGCCTCAGCCGCCTCGGCGCTGTGGAAGGGGCCTACGACGCGGTGCCCGGCGGCGTCCAGCGCCTCGGTTAGGTCCGCGGCGGCTTCGGCGTCGTCCTCGACCAGCAGGACGGTGAGGGGATCGACGCTGTCCGCGGGCGACGCTTCTTGCGGCGGCGGCGCCTGACGCACCAGAACCGTCCGCACGAAGGGCCACAGTTCGGCCGCCGGACGTTCGGCGTCCAGATCGAAAATCTTGGCCAGCGCTTTCAGCTCGGTTTCGGCTTCCGCCCCCGGCGAGGGGGCGCCCGGCTCCAGCAGGCCGTCGTAAAGGGCGCATAGACGCAGCACGTCGGCGGCGGGGACGATGCCGCCTTTTGGCGCTGATCTCATGCCGTCTTTCACGCCTTCGGGGGGCTTTTCCTGAATCATGCCCTGTCTCCGTTTTCGTTTCAGCCCAATAAAACCGGAGTGGAGCTAGGGGGTTTGCTGCGGTAGCGAAACCGGCCTGACGGGCTTGTGACGGCTTTTCACAATCACTCCATGAGCGCGTGTAGAGGCGTTTTTATCGACATGGCGCCGTGGCGCGGGTAAGGCTCCGCGCTTGTTTTTCTCGGTGAGGACAAGCCTTTGCGACTGCCCCAGGCCCGGCTCGATCAGGTGCTCGACCGCTTCCATCAGGTGGAGGCCCGGATGGGCGCCGCCACGGACGGCGCCGAGATCGTGCGCCTGTCGAAAGAGCATGCCGAGCTGAAGCCGGTGGCCGATGCAGTTCAGGCCCTGGCCCGCGCCCGCGCCGAGGCTGACGACCTCAAAGCCATGGCCGCCGATCCGGAGATGGCCGCTCTGGCCGCCGATGAACTGGACGCCCTGACAGAGCGCCTGCCGGAGCTTGAGCGCGAGGTCGCCCTGTTGCTGGCGCCGCGCGACGCCGATGAAAACGCCTCGGCCGTGCTGGAAGTGCGCGCGGGCACGGGCGGGGACGAGGCGGCCCTGTTCGCGGGCGACCTGTTCCGCATGTATTCGCGCTATGCCTCCACGCGCGGCTGGCGGGTCGAGATCGACAGCGCGACCGAGGGCGACGCGGGCGGCTTCAAGGAAATCATCGCCACCGTCAGCGGCGAAGGCGTCTTCGGCCGTCTGAAGTTCGAGAGCGGCGTCCACCGCGTCCAGCGCGTGCCCACGACCGAGGCGGGCGGCCGCATCCACACCTCGGCGGCTACGGTCGCCGTCCTGCCCGAGGTCGAGGACGTCGAGATCGAAATTCTCGACAAGGATATCCGCATCGACACCTACCGTTCGTCCGGCGCAGGCGGTCAGCACGTCAACAAGACCGACTCGGCGGTGCGCATCACCCACCTGCCCACCGGCATCGTCGCCACCTCCTCGGAAAAGTCGCAGCACGTGAACCGCGACAAGGCGATGAAGAACCTGCGCATCCGCCTGTATGACATGCAGCGTCAGGCCAAGGACGCCGCCCGTTCCGACGCACGCAAGTCGCAGGTCGGCTCGGGCGATCGGTCAGAGCGCATCCGCACCTACAACTTCCCGCAGGGGCGGGTGACGGATCACCGCATCGGCCTGACCCTGCACAGCCTGCCGCAGATTCTGGAAGGCGACCTGGCGCCCATGCTGGACGCCCTGATCGCCGAGGATCAGGCCGCCCGCCTCGCCGATCTGGAAGCCGAACTGGGCTGAGGGCGCGCGGACGCGTCCGCACCTGACGCCGCGCGGCTTTAACCTGCCTCCGACTCCCGCTAGGAACGGAGCATGAACATGCTGGAAATCATCCTGTTGGCCTTTGTGGCGGTCGCCGCGGGCGGTTTTCTGTGGGCCTATATGGGCTGGCAAAAGGCGCGGGGCGCGCTGGACGCCGCCGACGCCAAGCTGTTGCTGCTTGAAGAAAGCCGGGACACCATGGCGGAGTTCCTCAAGGCGCAGGCCTCGCAATCGGCCGAGGCGGTGGCGTCCAAACTCGTCGCCCGCGCCACCGAGACCTTTCAGGCCCAGGACCGCGTCGCGCGTGAGCGGATGGAGGCCCAGCTCAAACCCGTCTCTGAAACTCTCGCCAAATTCCAGCAGCACGTCACGGCGCTGGAAAAGCAGCGCGCCGATGAGACGGGCGGGCTGAAGGAACAGCTCAGCCTGCTGATGGCCGCCTCGACCGCTACCCGCGACGAGGCGCGCCGTCTGACCGAGGCGCTGAAGGGCAACACCGGCCGTCGTGGCCGCTGGGGCGAGCAGACCTGCCGCAATGTGCTGGAGGCCGCCGGAATGGCGGGCCGCTTCGACTTCGAGGAACAGAACTCCTCGGCCACGGATGAAGGTCGTCAGCAGCGCCCGGACTTCATCGTCAAACTGCCCGGCGGCGGCATGTTCGTCATCGACGCCAAGGTCTCACTCGCCTTCGCCGACGAGGCGGACGGGGATGAAGAGGATCAGGCCCGCGCCATGTCCCTGCGCACCGCCGCCAGCATGAAGACCCATGTGCGTCAGCTGTCGTCCAAGGCCTATCAGGACCAGTTCAAGCCCAGCCCCGACTTCGTCGCCATGTTCGTGCCGGGCGACGCCTTCCTGGCCGCTGCGCTGGACCACGAGCCGGACCTGATGACCACGGCCATGGCCTCGCGCGTGGTCATCGTCACCCCGACCACCCTGTTCGCCCTGTGCAAGGCCGTCGCCTACGGCTGGCGCGCCGAGGAGCAGGCCAAGAACGCCGAGGACGTCGCGAAACTGGGCAAGGAGCTTTACAAGCGCCTGTCGGTCATGGGCGGCCACGCCGCCTCGGTCGGCAAGGCGCTGGACGCGGCGGTCGGTCGATACAACCAGTTCGTCGGTTCGCTGGAGAGCCAGGTCATGGTCTCGGCCCGCCGCTTCGAGGATCTGAAGGTCGACCACGAAGGCAAGGAACTGCCCGAACTGAACGCGGTCGAACAATCCCCCCGCGCCCTCAGCCGCCCGGAGCTGTTGAACGGGCCGACGACCGACTAACCATCAAAGAGACAAAGTCGCTTGACACTTATGGCGGCGTCTCTGTAAAACTCCCTTGTCAGTTTCGGGAGGGGCCAGTGGCCGTCGCCAAGCGCAAGCTTATTTTGAAGTCCATTGTGGCCGTTCTGGTCATGTTCGCTTTGGCGTTAACGGCAGGCATGGTGGTCGGCTATCTCGGAGCGGCAGGCCGCTTGACGGGTGACGGCCCTGCGATCTGGATCTTGGCGCCCTTCGCCATCGCCGTTATGGGCGCGGCTTTGTGGATCGGCTTTCAATGGATGCGGTCGATCGATGAGGCGGCTCAGGAAGCGCACAAGTGGGCGTGGTATTGGGGCGGCAGCGCCGGTATGGCCGTTGGAGGCGTTCTTGTAATCATGGCGTCTCTTCCCCAAGCGAAAGCGCTTCAGATTCCAGCCTGGTATGCGGGGCGCACGGACCCCGCCGCCTATGCCGCCAGCGGCGCGTTCGGTATGCTGCTGCTTATGCTCACAGGCTATCTGATCGCCTGGGCATGGTGGTGGTGGTCGCACCGATAGGGGGCCTTCATCATGAAAAACCGCCTCAAGGTATTGCGCGCCGAGCGCGACTGGAGCCAGGCGCATCTGGCGCAGGAACTGGGCGTCTCACGCCAGACGGTGAACGCGCTGGAGACCGGCCGTTACGATCCCTCCCTGCCGCTGGCGTTCAAGATCGCGCGCCTGTTCCAGATGCCGATCGAATCCATCTTCATTGACGAAGAGGGCTGACGGCCCTCCGTCATTTCGCACCGTTCAGGAGCCTGAAATGATCCATCGCTTTTTGAGTCGCGCCGCCGTCTCCGCCGCCGCCCTCGCCGCCGTGCTTCTGGCCACGACCACGCCCGCCCTCGCTCAGAGCGCGCCCGCCGCCGTCGATCCGGCCGCCGTGGTCGCTGCGCCCGCAGGGTCCGGCCCGCGCCTGTGGGTGGTGAAGGATGAGGATTCGACCCTCTATCTGTTCGGCACCGTCCATGTGCTGAAGCCCGAAACGCCGTGGGGCCGCGCCAAGGTGGATCAGGCGTTCGCCAGCGCCGATGAATACTGGTTCGAGATCGCCGACATCAACGACGCGGCTGGGGCCGTGCCGATCATTCAGGCCAAGGGCGTGTCGCCCGACCGTCCCCTGTCCAGCCTGCTGACGTCAGAGGAACAGACGGACCTCGAGGCCGCCGCCCGCTTGATCGGCGCCACCGCGGCGCAACTGGACCCGCTACGCCCGTGGTTCGCCGCCCTGCAACTGGCGATGGCCAGCATCACCAAGGCTGGTTACCTGCCACAGAACGGCGGGGATCAGGTGCTGCACGCCCGCGCCGCCGCGACCGGAAAGCCGATCAAGGGTTTCGAGACCATGCCGCAACAGATCGGCTTCATCGCCGACATGTCGGAAGAGGCCCAGCTGGCCATGCTGCGCTCGGGCCTGAAGGAGTTCGATCAGGCGCCGGTGGTGCTGGGCCGGATGGTCGGCGCATGGTCGACCGGCGATGTGGACGCCCTGGACGCCCTGATCGGACAGGAGATGAAGGCGCAGTCGCCGGAAATGTATGAGGTCATGTTGACCCGCCGCAACGCCGACTGGACCAATCAGATCATGAAGATGCTGGAAGGCTCGGGCACCGCCTTCATTTCGGTCGGCGCCGGGCACCTTGCGGGCGCCGACAGCGTTCAGGCCATGCTGGCCGCGCGCGGAGTCACGGTCGAGGAAGTCCGCGACTGACCTTTGGTTCCTGGCCTGAAAAAATCGGAATGCCCGGTCCGCCGGGCCTTTCCTTTTGCTCCGCGCCCTATATCTTCGCCGCTCGCTTCGGCGATGCGGGTATAGTTCAGAGGTAGAACGTCAGCTTCCCAAGCTGAATGTCGCGAGTTCGATTCTCGCTACCCGCTCCAATATTTTCAATGATTTATGGCCCGGCCGATGGCGCTGGGTTTCCTCGCGCTGCCCGTTCAGCCCTAATGCTGAGGGCGGATGGTCAACTGGAAGGCGACCATGCCTTCGGCGACGTCGGTGCGGATGCCCTGATAGCCGCGCAGGCCCTTGGCCTCGATCTCACGGTAGACCACGCCGAAGGAGCTTTGCAGTGCGCCCCGGCGATAGGCCACGCCGACAGAGGCGTCGCCGAGGTAGGCGCCCGCGTCCTGGGTTACGCCGGATCCGGCGAACTCGCCGTCGCGCGTGCGTGCGAAATTGTAGCCGACGGCGCGTTTGGACCCGGCGGCGTAAAGATACCAGCGAGCGCGCTCGCCGAAGGCATCGTCGCCGTTGGGCGCCAGCCGGTCCAGATTCTCGCCGATACGCAGGGTGGCGCCCGCTTCGGCCGAGGGGCCGTCGCTGCCGACGCCGAATCCCGCGTGCGGCGTCAGCAACACCTCGAGGCCCGAGGGCGTGCGGCCGCGCGCCGCCGTCCAGCCGCGCGTATAGGTGACGTCATAGGTCTCGCCGCTGAAGGCCACGGGGTCCATCGCGCGCGGCGGCAGGGGCGAGCCGTCGGCTCGGCGCAGTTCGCCTGTCGACACCACGCGCAGGCGGTCGGTGAAGCCCTCGCGGGCGAACCATGCCTCCTGACGTATCTGGGCCTGGTCGATGTTCAGTCGAGCGGCGTCGGTGAATTCCACCGGGGCGCCGAAGGCGGCGTCGGGTTCGGCGGAGAAGGGCAGGCGGCTGTCGAGCCGGGCGGATGCGTCCTCGAAACGAACGGCCTCGCCGCCCGGCGCTGCGGCTTCATGGAAGGCGACGGCCTGCGGCATGGCGAGGGCAGTCGTCGGGGCTGCCGCCGCGATCATCCATCCTGCCCACGCCATGCGTCGCATCAACGATCCTCCCGACCCGTCAGCCCCTCCACTCTGCACGAAGGCGGAGGAACCGCAACGGACTCTTTTGCGCCACAATCCTTATAAACGAACGAAGCCGCCCGAAGAGGGTTCCCCGGGCGGTTTCAGCAGGCGATTGCGATGCAGATCGACCGCGGCCTTACTGGCAGGCCAGACACTCATCATAGTCGGTGCGGGTGATGGAGAAGAGGTCCGGCTGGTTCGGATCGATCTCTTCTTCCTTCTTGTCCTCGGCGCCGGCGAAGGCGGCGCGCTGCACCGACTTGGAGCGCAGATAATACAGCGACTTCAGGCCGCGCTCCCACGCCGACCAGTGCAGCATGTGCAGGTCCCACTTGTTGACGTCGCCGGGGATGAACAGGTTCAGCGACTGCGCCTGGCAGATGTCGCCGGTGCGGTCGGCCGCCAGTTCGATGATCCAGCGCTGATCCAGTTCGAAGGCGGTCTTGTAGACGGCCTTCTCGTCGTCGCTCAGGGCGTCCAGGTGTTGGACCGAGCCTTCATGTTCAAGGATGGAGGACCAGACGGCTTCGGTGTCGATGCCCTTTTCGGCCAGCAGGTCCTGCAGATAGGGGTTCTTGACCGCAAAGGAGCCCGACAGGGTCTTGTGGGTGTAGATGTTGGCCGGGATCGGCTCGATGCCCGCCGACGTCCCGCCGCAGATGATCGAGATCGAGGCGGTCGGGGCGATGGCCAGCTTGTGGCTGAACCGCTCCATCACGCCGCGATCGGCGGCGTCGGGGCAGGGGCCCTTCTCTTCGGCCAGGGTGCGGCTGGCCTTGTCGGCCTCGCGGCGCAGGTGCTTGAACAGGCGCATGTTCCAGCTCTTGGCCATGGCCGATTCAAAGGCCACGCCCTGCGACTGCAGGAAGGAGTGGAAGCCCATCAGGCCCAGACCCACCGAACGCTCGCGCTGGGCCGAATAGACGGCGGCGGCCATGGACGACGGGGCGCGGGTGATGAAGTCCTCGAGCACATTGTCGAGGAAGCGCATGATGTCCTCGATGAAGCGGGGCTCTTCGCGCCACTCCAGGAAGGTCTCGGCGTTGACCGACGACAGGCAGCAGACGGCGGTGCGCTCGACGCCCTTATGATCCAGGCCCGTGTGCAGCATGATTTCCGAGCACAGGTTGGACTGCTTGACCGACAGGCCCAGATCCTTCTGGTGCTGCGGCATCTGCCGGTTCACCGTGTCCGAGAAGATCAGATAGGGCTCGCCCGTCTGCATCCGGATTTCCAGGATCTTGGTCCACAGGTTGCGGGCGTCGACGGTTTTGCGGACCTCGCCGTTCTTGGGCGAAATCAGGTCGAACGGCTTGCCGTCGCGGACCGCCTCCATGAAGGCGTCGGTGATGTTGATGCCGTGGTGCAGGTTCAGCGAGCGGCGGTTGAAGTCGCCCGACGGCTTGCGGATTTCGAGGAACTCTTCGATTTCCGGGTGGTGGACGTCCAGATAGACAGCGGCCGAGCCGCGACGCAGCGAGCCTTGCGAAATCGCCAGGGTCAGCGAATCCATCACGCGGATGAAGGGGATGATGCCCGAGGTCTGGCCCGCGCCCTTGACCTTCTCGCCGATGGAGCGGACGCCGCCCCAGTAGGTGCCGATGCCGCCGCCGTTGGAGGCGAGGGAAACGTTCTCGTTCCAGACGTTCTGGATGCCGTCCAGGCTGTCGTTGACCGCGTTCAGGAAGCAGGAGATCGGCAGGCCGCGATCGGCGCCGCCGTTCGACAGGACCGGCGTGGCGGGCATGAACCACAGCTTCGACATATAGTCATAGACGCGCTGGGCGTGATCCGCATCGTCGGCGTAGGCCGTGGCGACGCGGGCGAACATGTCCTGATAGCTTTCGCCGGCCAGCAGATAGCGGTCTTCCAGCGTCTTCTTGCCGAACTCGGTCAGCAGGGCGTCGCGCGAGCGGTCCAGCTTCAGGCCGTCGACCACCGTCAGCTCCGGCTTGATCTCGACCGGAGCCGGGGAAACCGTAGAGAATTCCGTCGTCTGCAAAGCTTCGCCGCCAGCCATTTTCATCCCTGTCCCGAGCAAAATCGAATAGAAGGCCGTACCGGTTTGAGACACTACATCTAGTGGCTCATCGCCAGCGCTCGGCTAGATATATGGGTGCATATCCCTAACCGCAGGTAAAGCTCTTGACGGCGGCTTTTGTCACGAATCGGTGGGCGGCTTGCCTCACCCTGTGGAAATGACTCAGGAATTGAGGGGATCACATTTTTTACCGAACAGTCGTCGTTTTTCAGCAGGATCAGAAAAGGGAACGACCCCTCAGCTTGGCCGTTAGCGCCCCATGGCTCCGCACCCCACCGCCTTCCTGACCCGCGCGCTTCGTGTGGCGCGCACTGAAATCGCCGCCGTGGCGGCCCTGCTGGTGGCGACGCTGGGGGTTCTGGTCTTCGTCGAACTGGCCGACGGGGTGCATGACGCCGACAATCAGGTCTTTGACCGGGCCGTGCTGGCGGCGGTGCGGCCCTATGCCGATGATCCGGGGCGGCCGTGGGGGCCGTGGTGGCTGCATGAAGGGGCGGCCGACCTGACCTCTCTGGGCGGCCTGTCGGTGCTGGCCCTGTTCGCCATCATGGCGGTGGGGTTTCTGCTGATCATGAGAAAGCGTCTGTCGGCCCTGATGCTGGCGGTCGGTCTGGCGGGCGGGGTGGCCATCAGTCAGGGGTTGAAGATCCTGTTCGACCGCCCGCGCCCGCCCGACATCTATCAGGCGGTCGAGACGATGAACGCCAGCTTCCCTTCAGGCCACACCCTGCTGTCGACGGTCTTCTATCTGACGCTGGGGGTGATGCTGACCCGGGCTTTTCCACGGAGACGATTGAAGGCCTACATCCTGGGGTGCGCGGTCGTCATCGCCCTGTTGATCGGGGTGACGCGCATCTATCTGGCGGCGCACTGGGCCTCGGACGTCTTTGCGGGCTGGAGCGTGGGGGCGGCGTGGTCGATGGTTCTGTGGCTGGCCGCCTATGCCGTCGAGCGGCGCCAGCGGCTGCATGACGCCCCGTTTCAGGACGCGCCCTAGACGCCGCCCTCTTAGACCCCGGATCTTAGACGAAGGTCTAGCGCCGCGATGGCGCGCAGGTGTCAGATAGTGGCCGACAGAAGCCGTCGCCGCGCCAGCGACGGACGCCCGAGGAAGACGTTTCAGGAGACGCCCATGACAGACTTCGCCGCCCTTTACGCCGAACGCCTGACGACGCCGGAAGCGGCGGCCGCCCTGATTCCATCGGGTGCGAAGGTCGCCATGGCGCTGGGCGTCGGCCAGCCTCCGGCCCTGCTGAAGGCTCTGGCCGATCGGGCCGAGGCGCGGCAGGTGGGCGACATCAACCTGTATTATCTGCTGTCCACCGCCATCGCGGGCGAGACGGTGATGCGCTACGAACTGACCGACCGCATCCGCCCCTACAGCCTGTTCCACGGCGCCATCGAGCGGAAACTGGAGGCGCGCGGGCGCGAGGAAGGCCGTCGCGCCGTCTGGTTCGTGCCGACCGGCTTTCAGCAGACGCCGCGCGTGCTGACGCATGAGATCGGCGTCGATACCCTGCTGGCGACCGTCTCGCCGATGGACGCCGAGGGGTATTTCAGCCTGGGGACCAACACCGACTACGCCCTGGCGGTGTCGAAGACGGCGCAGCGACTGATCCTTGAGGTTAATCCGCACATGCCGCGCGTCTTCGGCGACTGCCGTATCCACGTCTCTCAGGTCGCGGCGGTGGTCGAGCATTCGGCGCCCCTGCTGGAGGCGGGCAAGGCGCCGCAGCAGCCGCAGGACGTGGCCATCGGCGCACTGATCGCCGGCATGGTCGAGGACGGCTCGACCCTGCAGATGGGCATCGGCGCCCTGCCGGACGCGGTGTGCGCGGCCCTGCACGACCATCGCGATCTGGGCATTCACACCGAGATGCTGACCCCGGGCCTGGTCGAGCTGATGCAGGCGGGCGTGGCGACCAATGCGCGCAAGACCCTCCATCCGGGCAAGACGGTCTTCACCTTCTCGATGGGGAACCGCTCGACCTATGAGTTCCTGCACGAGAATCCGGCTTTCGAGGCGCGGCCGGTAGACTATGTGAACGACCCGGCCGTCATCGCCCGCAATGCGAAGATGATCTCGGTCAACGCCACCTTGCAGGTCGATCTGTTCGGCGCCTGCTGCTCGGAATATCTGAACGGGCGGCAGTATACGGCGGCGGGCGGCCAGCTGGACTTCGTGCGCGGCGCGGCGGCGTCCGAAGGCGGAAAATCGATCATCGCCTGCCACTCCACGGCGGCGAAAGGCGCGGCCTCGCGCATCGTGGCGCGGCTGGACGGTCCGGTCACGACCCCGCGCAACGACATCCAGTACGTCGTCACCGAGCATGGGGCGGTCAATCTGAAGGGACTGAGCGACGACGCCCGCGCCCGCGCCCTGATCGGCCTGGCCGCGCCCGAGTTCCGCGAAGGGCTGGAGCGTGAGGCGAGGGCGATGGGCCTGGTCTAGGGCGGCGAAACCATCCCCATATTGCTCCCCGGTTTTCTGTCATGAGGACACTACATCTAGCGGTGCGGCGAAAAGTGATCGCTAGATGTACGCAACTTCCCTTGTTCCGCGCGGCGGGCGGACGCATGGTGGCGCGCATCTTTTCCGGATTCGCATCAGGTCTTTTTCGATGAACGCTCCCGCCACGATCATTCGTCCCGACATGCCCGGCCTGCTGACCCCTTCGGCCGCCTACAAGCCCTTCCGCTACCCGTGGGCCTTCGACATGTGGAAGAAGCAGCAGCAGGTCCACTGGATGCCCGAGGAAGTCCCGATGGGCGAGGACGTCAAGGACTGGGCCGCCAATCTGAACGACGGCGAGCGCAACCTGCTGACCCAGATCTTCCGCTTCTTCACCCAGGCGGACATCGAGGTTCAGGACAACTACATGGAGCGCTACGGCCGGGTGTTCAAACCGACCGAAGTGAAGATGATGCTGGCCGCCTTCGCCAATATGGAGACGATCCATATCGCGGCCTACGCCCTGCTGCTCGAGACGATCGGGATGCCGGACAGCGAGTTCGGCGCCTTCATGGAATACGAGGCCATGAAGGACAAGCACGACTACATGGGTCAGTTCGGGGTCGACAGCGACGCCGACATCTGTCGGACCCTGGCCATGTTCGGGGGCTTCTCGGAAGGGCTGCAGCTGTTCGCCAGCTTCGCCATGCTGATGAACTTCCCGCGCCAGTCCAAGATGAAGGGCATGGGCCAGATCGTGTCCTGGTCGGTGCGCGATGAAAGCCTGCACTGCGAGGGCATCATCAAGCTGTACCACGCCTTCAACAAGGAGACGGGCGCCGTCACCAAGGCTGTGGCCGACGACATCGTCGACTGCTGCAAGACGGTGATCGAGATGGAGGACAAGTTCATCGACCTGGCCTTCGAAATGGGCCCGGTGAACGGCATGACGCCGGACGACATCAAGGCCTACATCCGCTTCATCGCCGACTGGCGCCTGCGCCAGCTGAACCTGCCTGAAGTCTACGGCGTGACCGAGAATCCGCTGCCGTGGCTGCAGTCGCTGCTGTCGGGCGTGGAGCACGCCAACTTCTTCGAGGCCCGCGCTACCGAATACTCCAAGGCGGCGACGCAAGGGTCGTGGCACGGCGCCGACGGCGTCTGGGACAGCTTCGACAACATGATGAAGCGCCGCACCGAGCCGACCGGGGCCTGATCCGGCCGCCGCGCTGACATGAAAAAGGGGCGCTCCGATGCGATGTCGGAGCGCCCTTTTTCTTTTGGATCACTACGCCCTGAGCGTGAGTGCAGACATTTGCATTCTGCTCATCCCGGCGGACGCCGGGACTCAGTGCTTTGGCTTCAAAGCGCGCGGCTTGGCGGCTAAGCCTTTACCTGGCTCACTCGCTGAGCGGGATAGGAGAAGGCGCCGCTACGACATCTGCCCTTGGAAACAGGCCTCAGTTCGGCTTCTGACGACCCGCGTAGCAGCGGGCCGTGTCGCCGCGCTGACAGGCGGCGGCGGTGGCGCGCCAGTCGGCCATGTCGCGGTCATAGCGGGCGCGCGCTTCATCGGCGGCGCGCAGGTCGGCCTCATGCCGTTCGCGGGCGATGCGGGCCTCGGTCTGCGCCTGATCGACCTCGGCCTGCCAACGGCGCTGGGCCTCGACCTGTGCGGCCTGATTGGCGCGGTCCTCGTTCTCGGCCAGATCGTTCTGGGCCACGATCTCGGCGTTCAGGGCCTGGGTCTGGCGCAGTTCGTCGGGGTCCTGAGCCGTGTCGGGCGCGCGATGGTAACGTTCGCCCTTCGCGCGCAGCATTTCGGCGACGGGGTCTTTCTGGGCGGCTGTCTGATCCTGGGCGTGAACCGGGGCGGCCAGCAACAGGGCGGGCAGCATCAAGGCCGCTAGACGGGCAGGGCGCAGGGGCAAGGGCCGCAGGGTGGAAAACAGGAGCATGAAGGCTCTCCTTGCAGGGCGAGGACGCGAAAGGCCGCCAACCTGAGGCTTTCGGCTTTCAAAGGAAAGAACGTCCGGCCAGACGGAAGGCTGCGCACGGGTATCAGAGCGGCAGCAGAAGCTCGAAGCGCGTCCCCTGCGGGCCTGTGTCCGCCAGCACAAGGGCGCCGCCGTGGTTGGCGGCCAGTTCGCGCGAAATGGTCAGGCCCAGTCCGGTGCCGTCCGCGCCGCCGCCGCTGACGAAAGGCTCGAACAGGCGGTCGGCCAGTCGCGGCGGAATGCCGGGACCGTCGTCGCGCACGGTGACGGCGGCCATGCCGTCGCGGATTTCGGCGCTGACGGTGATGGCGCCCTTGCTCTTATCACCGCCCTTATCACCGCCTCCGGGCGCCGCCTCGATGGCCTGACGGGCGTTGCGCATCAGATTGACCAGAATGCGGTGAAGCTGATCCGGGTCGGCGTTGACGGTGAAGCGGGCAGGCAGGTCGCGCACCAGCCGCACGCCATCCGGCTCCAGCCCCGCATCCTCGGCGGCGGCGGCCACGGCGCGGGCCAGCAGCATCTTCTGGCGCTCGGGGGCGGGCTCTTCGGTGCGGCCATAGGCCAGGACGTTGCGCGCCAGGGTCGAGGCCCGGTCCAGCGCCCGCTCCAGCCGGGGCAGGGCGGTCGCCACCAACGGGTCGGACGAACTCGACAGCCGTTCGGACGCCATCTGGGCCGAGGTCAGCATGTTTCGCAGGTCGTGGTTGATCTTGGCCACCGCCTCGCCCAGTGCCGCCAGTCGCGCGCGTGAACGCAGGGACTGGCGCACTTCTTCCTGCATCCGGGCCAGTTCGCGCTCGACCCGGCCGATTTCGTCGTGACGGTCCGACGGCGTCTCGGCCGGGCTTTCAGGGTTGGCGGCGAAGCGTTCGATCGAGCGGGTGACCCGCCGCAGCGGCTGCAGCACCAGCAGGGCCAGGGCGGCGTACAGCAGGCCGCCCGCCACCGCCGCGATCAGCAGCGACATGGTCAGGCTGTTGACCAGGAAGCTGGCCAGCTCCTTCTTCAGCGGCTGGGCCGGGGCCAGGATCTCGACCAGATCGCCGGATCGATAGCGCGGCGCCGCCTGCACCCGCAGCGAGCGGTCGGGATGGCCGAACAGGGTCTTCCACGGGTCCAGCAGACGGGCGCCGACGCTGCGCTGGCGCAGGTCGATCAGTTCGGGCGCGCGCGGCAGGTTGGGCGCCTGAAGCAGCAGGCGCCGCACCCCCTGTTCGCCGATGACGACCGACTGCACCCCGCCGATGCTCAACAACTGTTCGGCGGTGGAATCCTCGACGGCGGAATAGGGCAGGGCCTCGACCCCGACCGAGGCCAGTTCGGCGCCCTGCAGCCGGTCCATCAGCCACCGCTCCTGGAACGAGGCGGCGCTGGGCACGATGATGATGGCGGCCACCGCCAGGGTGAAGGCGACCGTCAGCAGCAGCAGCCGACTGGACAGGCCGTCCGGCGCGCGCAGCTTCAGCCGCCGTCGCAGGGCGCCGAAGCGCGCGCGGAGAGGCTGAAGCCGCTGCAGGGGGCGCTGCGCGCTTGATCCGACCGGCAGGCGGCTGTCGTCGACCGGGGCCAGCGGCGGCAGGGGCGTGGAAAGGGCCTCGCGTTCCGTCATGACGCCTCCATGCGGGGGCGGGCGCGCAGCTTCTGGGCCAGCTTGAGCAGCAGGGGCAGGAGCATGGAGAGGAAGGCGACTCCCATCAGGGGCCAGAAGAATTCGGCGAACAGGCTGCGGATGTCCGGATTCGGGTCCGTGACCAGAACGCCGTGCAGGCTGTCCCCGATCCAGCAATAGATGATGTGGGCGGGCAACAGGCCGATGAAGGTGGCGATCATATAGGGCCTCAGCGGCGCCGCCATCACGCCCGCCGCCACATTGATCATGTGAAACGGCACGGTGACGACCAGCCGCGCGACCAGCACATACCAGAAGGTGTTCCGGTCCACCCCGGCGCAGACGCGATTGAGCAGGCCTGTATCGGCGGCGGCGCGGCGTCGCAGGGAATCGCCCAGCGCCGTGCGTCCTACATAATAGACGGCCAGCGCGCCGACCGTGGCGGCGAAGGCGGTGGCGACGCCGCCGACCCACGGCCCGAACAGATAGCCCGCCGTCACGGTGATGAAGACCACGCCCGGCACCACGCTGGCCGTCAGCACGGCGAACAGCAGCATCAGGGCGAACAGCATCAGCAGATAATGCCGGGCCACCACCGTCTCCAGCGCCGCGCCATGCTCGCGCAGGGTGTCCAGCGACAGATAGCGATTCCAGCCCATGCCGAAGATCACGGCGACGGCGACCAACAGCACGGCCAGGGGCAGAAATCTTTTGACCCGGTTCAAACCGCGCTCCGTCCTCTTTCTTCTGTATCCCTAGCGGATTTCGCGCTGTCGCGCGCGCCTGTCGACTGCACGGAAAAGCGGCTGTGGCGTTGACTCTCATCCTGTCGCCGCTTATACGCCCGCCTCTCTCGCGGCTGACGCTTGTGTCTGTCGCCAACCCCAGTAACCCGGAGCCGACCGTGAAGCGGACCTATCAGCCGTCGCGACTCGTGCGCAAGCGCCGTCACGGCTTCCGTTCGCGGATGGCCACCAAGAACGGTCAAAAGATTGTTGCGCGTCGCCGCGCCAAAGGCCGTAAGCGCCTGACGGCCTGACGTCACGCGCCCATTTCCCTTCAGGGCGGGGCGCATGACCGATCTGATGAAAATCGATCGCCTGTTGAGGCGGCCCCAGTTTCTGGCGGCCGCCAAAGGCGTTTCCCAGGCTCGCGGCGCCGTGGTGATCCAGCAGCTGGATCGCGCTGACGGAGATCCTGCGGTTCGCCTTGGATTCACCGCCACCCGCAAGATCGGCGGCGCCGTCGTGCGCAACCGCGCCAAGCGCCGTCTGCGCGAGGCTGCGCGCCTTTTGACGCCCCTGCACGGCCGCCCCGGCTGCGACTATGTGTTCATCGCCCGCATGGGCACGGCGGACCGCGACTGGGACCGTTTGCTTGACGATGTGAAATCGGCCCTTACAAGGCTCGCAACCCCACGCGCGGCTCCCGATATGGGAGACCGGGCTGTTTCGACCGCCCGCGTCCCTTCCGACCCGCGCCCCGCCGACCAGGACCGCTGATCCCGATGCAGAACGAGAATTCGCGCAACACCATCATCTTCTTCGTGTGCGCGGCCCTGATCATGGGCGTCTATTACTTCATGGTGATGCGCCCGCAGGCTGAGAGCCGCCGTCAGGCGCAGATCGTCGCCGCCGAGCAGCAGAAGGCGCGCGAGGCCTCGCCTGACGCCGGGCTGACCTCGTCGTCGGCCGCGCCGGGCGCCTTCATCAAGGACCGCGGCCAGGCCCTGGGCGCCGTCGCCCGCGTGCCGATCCAGACGCCGACGCTGAAGGGCTCGCTGTCGCTACAGGGCGCGCGCATCGACGACCTGTATCTGACCCGCTACCGCGAGACGCTGGACAAGAATTCGCCGCCGGTCGAGCTGTTCCGCCCGCAGGGGATGGAGCACGCCTATTTCGCCCAGTTCGGCTGGAGCGGCCCGAACGTCGCTGGCGGCGTGCCCGGTCCCAACACGGTCTGGCGTCTGACCAAGGGCGAGACGCTGACGCCCTCGACCCCGATCGAACTGACGTGGGACAACGGCTCGGGTCTGCGCTTCACCCGCGTCGTCTCGATCGACGAGCAATATATGTTCACGGTCAAGGACACGGTCGCCAACCTGGGGACGCAGGCGATCTCCATCGCCCCTTATGGCCGCGTCGAGCGTCAGGGCGTGCCGGTTGATCTGGGCAAGCAGATGATCCTGCACGAAGGCGCCATCGGCGCCTTCGGCGAGAACGGCAAATTCACCACAGAACAGGTGAAGTACAAGGACTGGGCCAAGAAGCCGCGCATCGAGAAGAGCTCGACCGGCGGCTGGATGGGCATCACCGACAAATACTGGCTGGCGGCCCTGATCCCGACCCAGAACGAGGCTGTCGAAGGCCGCTTCTCGGTGCGCGACGCCGAAGGGCTGAACATCCACGAAGCCGCCATGCTGGGCGCCACCCACACCATCCAGCCGGGCCGCCAGATCGAAGAGACCCAGCGTCTGTTCGCCGGCGCCAAGCGCGCCGAGGTGCTGAAGGGCTATGAGGAGGCGCTGAACCTGCCGCGTTTCGTCTACGCCATCGACTGGGGCATGTTCTGGTTCCTGACGCGTCCGATCTTCACCGTGGTGGAGTTCTTCTACGGCGTTCTGGGCAACTTCGGCCTGGCCATCCTGGCGCTGACGGTGGTGGTCAAGCTGATCCTCTTCCCGCTGGCCAACAAGTCCTATGAGAGCCTGTCGCGCATGCGGACCCTCCAGCCCAAGATGGAGGAGATCAAGCAGAAGCACGGCTCCGACCCGCAGAAGCAGCAGCAGGAGATGATGGCCCTGTATCAGCGGGAGAAGATCAATCCGCTGGCGGGCTGCCTGCCGATGGTGGTGCAGATCCCGGTCTTCTACGCCCTGTACAAGGTGCTGTTCGTGACCATCGAAATGCGTCACGCGCCCTTCTTCGGCTGGATCCGCGACCTGTCGGCGCGTGACCCGTCGACGATCTGGACCCTGTTCGGCGCCGTGCCGTGGGATCCGGCGACCCTGCCGGTGCTGGGCGGCATCCTGAACGGCCCGCTGCACCTGGGCGTTCTGCCGCTGGTCTATGGCTTCACCATGTGGCTGCAGATGGCGATGAACCCGCCCGCGCAGGACCCGATGCAGCGTCAGATCTTCCAGCTGATGCCGATCGTCTTCACCTTCATCATGGCGCCGTTCGCGGCGGGCCTGCTGATCTACTGGGCGTGGAACAATATTCTGTCGATCATCCAGCAGTATGTGATCATGCATCGCTTCGGCGCGGAAAACCCGATCGACAGCTTCCTCGCCCGCTTCAAGAAGGCCTGATCGTTTGGACGCTTCTGACGAGCCCAAGGTCGGCGAATACGCCGAGCCCGAGATCGAGGCGGCGCGCATCCTGTTCGCGCGCCCCGCGACCTTCATCATGGGCTGCGCCAAGATCGAGCAACTGCCGACGCCGGACCTGCCCGAGATCGCCTTCGCCGGGCGCTCCAACGTCGGCAAGTCCAGCCTGATCAACGGGCTGGTCGGTATGCACAAGCTGGCCCGCGCCTCGAACGAGCCGGGCCGCACGCGCGAGGTGAACTTCTTCGATCTGGACGGTCGGATGCGTCTGGTCGACCTGCCCGGCTACGGCTGGGCCAAGGCGTCGAAAACGACGGTGAAGAAGTTCCAGGACCTGGGTCGCGACTATCTGCGCGGCCGGGTGACGCTGAAGCGCGTCTATCTGCTGATCGACAGTCGCCACGGCCTGAAGAAGGTGGACGATGAGGCGCTGGACGCGCTGGACCTGTCGGCCGTCTCCTATCAGATCGTCCTGACCAAGGCCGACAAGCTGAAGAAGGGCGAGGCCGAAAAGGTTCAGGCGGCGACGCTGAAGGCCATCGCCAAACGTCCGGCCGCCTATCCGCACGTGGCGGTGACGTCCTCGGAAAAAGGCTTCGGCCTGCCCGAACTGCGCGCCGAGATCATGCGCACGACCGGCGTGATCCTTGACTGAGATTTACAACTGAATTTCACAGAAGCGTGAACCGCCCGGCGGCTGCGACGTTATCTCTTCGGTTTTTTTAACGAGAGGGGAGCGCTTCATGCGTTCAGCGATCATCGGCGGCGTAGCCGTCGCCTGCCTGCTGGGTCTGTCGGCCTGCGGGAACAACAACAAGGCTGAAAAGCCCGCCGGTGAAGGCGCGGGCGCCCCGTCCGCAGCCGCGACGCTGGAAGGGCCCAAGCCGGGCCTGTGGCGCGTGTCCACCGCCATGGAAGGCATGCCGGGCGGCGCTGCGGTTCCTCCGCAGGAAGTCTGCATTAAGGAGGCCAAGCTCGAGGCCCCCGCCGACGCCCAACAAGCGGGCGCCGACTGCACGACCCAGCCGTTCACGCGCCAGGGCGACGCCATGGTGGCGACCTCGGCCTGCACCCTGCCGGGCAATATGAAGACGGACTCCACCATCCGCGTCACGGGCGACTTCAACAGCCGCTACGTCACCGAGGTCACGACCAAGATGGACCCGGCGCCGACGCCGCAGATGGCCCAGACCAAGATCACCATGACGGCCGAGCGTATCGGCGACTGCCCCGCCGCTTGATCGCGGCCTGATCTTTCCGATCGGTATGGCGTCGCTGAAAAGCGGCCCCATATCGGTTGGATGATCCCACTGTCCATTCTCGACCTCGCCCCCGTGCCGGAAGGCTCCGATGTAGGGCAGGCGCTCGCAAACACCATTGATCTGGCCCGCCACGCCGAACGGCTGGGCTACAGCCGCTACTGGCTGGCCGAGCATCACAACATGGCAGGCATCGCCAGTGCAGCGACCTCGGTCGTCATCGGCGCGGTTGCGGCGGCCACGAAAACCATCCGCGTCGGCGCGGGCGGCGTCATGCTCCCCAACCACGCCCCTCTGGTCATCGCCGAACAGTTCGGCACCCTGAACGCGCTGCACCCCGGCCGCATTGATCTGGGGCTGGGCCGGGCGCCCGGCTCGGATCAGGCGACGGCGCGCGCCCTGCGCCGCACGCTTCAGGGGGACCACGACGCCTTCCCGCAGGATGTGATGGAACTGATGCAGTGGTTCGCCCCGGCGCAGGACGGCCAGCGTATCATCGCCAATCCGGGCGAGGGGCAGGATGTCCCGATCTGGATTCTGGGATCGTCCACCTATGGCGCCCAACTGGCGGCCCATCTGGGTCTGCCCTACGCCTTCGCCAGCCATTTCGCGCCGGGCGAGATGATGCGGGCGCTCGATATCTATCGCCAGACCTTCCGGCCGTCGCCGCATCTGGAAAAGCCCTACGCCATGCTGGGCTACAACGTCTTTGTGGCCGAGACGGACGAGGCGGCGCGCCTGCTGTTCACCTCGGTCCAGCAGGCCTTCGTCAACCTGAGAAGCGGCCGCCCCGGAAAGCTGCCGCCGCCGGTCGAAGGTTATTATGAGCGGCTGGATGGGGCGGCGCGCGGCATGATCGACGCGGCGCTTTCCTGCTCGGCTGTGGGCGCGCCGGAAACGGCCCGGGCGGCGATGGAGGCCTTCGTCGCACGCACAGGGGCCGACGAACTGATGCTGACCAGTCAGATCTGGGACCCGACCGCGCGCATACGCTCGATCGAACTGCTGGCCGGGGCGGTTGGCCAGGCGTCCGCCTAGAGGTCCTCCTCGCCCGGCAGAAGCAGGGCCATGGGTTCATCCGACTCATGGCCCGACAGCCTTCGCCATGCGGCGCCCAGCCGGATGGCGTCGATCAGGTCCTGGGGCGAGATGGGCGCGTCTCCGCTCAACCGCTGGCGCAGACCTCGGCAGGCGTCGAGCAGGGCGGCGGCGCGACGCACCTCAACAATATCCGAATGCGCGCCTATTCCTTCCAGAGAAGAAAAACGCCAGCCAGACTGAGTGGGCGCCGCCTCCATGAGCGCCCATTTTTCGGCCGGGCTCAGGCGGTCGGCGATCTTCTCCCACATGGCGTCTTCGCCTGTGCGGCGATAATGGCCGGGCTGATCCGGCAGGCCATGACGTGCATAGACCTGACGCGCCGCCGCCTCCATGGCCGCGAGTTCAGCCAGAAGGTCGTCAATGCCCTCGGGCGCGTCAGGCGGCGCCTGCTCGGGCAGGGCCGGGACGTCGCGGCGGCGGCCGAAACGACCCGGGAGCATCGCTTTAGCGGTTCAGCGTGCTGGTGACGGACACGTCGTAGACGACGCGGGTCATGCTCTGCACGAATTCGAAGAATTTGCGCATCTCGGCGGCCCCGGCGCGCGGGGCGTAGATGATGTCGTCCGGCTCGATCTGGAAGTTGCTGGCGATGAAGAAGCCCTCGCCTTCATACAGGTTCAGTCGATAGACGACCGGCACGCCGCGCGCGGTGGGGGCCTGCTGGATGCCCAGAAGCTGGGCGGTCTCAGGTCGCTCGAAGCGGAAGACCAGCACCGACTTGGCGTCGGCCAGATTGGAGTCCAGACCGCCGACGCCGCTGAGCGCCTCGGCCAGGGTCAGCGGTCCGGGCGGCAGTTCGCTGCGGGCCACGGCGTTGAAGGCGCCGAAGGAGCTGAAGCGGCGGGGCTTGTAGACCAGGTTCACCTGATCGCCGCGCTGCAGGCGGACGTTCTCGTTGAACTCGGTCGTGACGATCGACATGGGCGCGACGTAGGTGCGGCCCTCGCGCTGGATCTGCACATTGACGTCGTAGATGGAGCGGCTGGACCCGCCCGCAGCGGCCAGGACGTCCAGAATGCGGTCATGGTTGGCCGACAGAGGCTGGCGGCCGGGGTTGCGGACCTCGCCCAGCACGGTCACGGCGTTGGAGGTGTTGCCCGCCACGGTGACGATGACCTGCGGATTGGCGACCTTGCCGATCAGGGCGCGGCGCACGGCGGCCGAGGCCTGTGCAGGCGTCAGGCCCTGAACCGACACATTACCCGCGAACGGCACCGGCACCTGACCATCGCGGTTGACGACAAGCGGAGGCAGGGTCTGCTGGCCGGCGGATGCGGACATGGAAGAGCCGCCGCCGAACAGGCCGCCGCCGGGCTCGAAGATGCTGACGGCCAGGGTGTCGCCCACGCCGATCACATCGGTCGGCGCCTCGCTCGACGCCAGGGCCAGGCTGCTGAACGACGGGGGCGGCGCGGCCTTCAGGCGTTCACTCAGTTCAAAGTCCAGATTGACGATGGCGTAGTCGCCTGCGCGCTCGGGCGAGCTGGCGCCTTCGACCACGCGGCGCCCGGACGGCCCGTCACGCGGCAGGGTGGAGCAGCCCGCGAGCAGGGCGACGATCATCAGGCTGGCGGCGGTTCTGGTCATGACGGCTCTGTAAGCAGTTTGATCAGATGCTTACCCGCAGGGCGGACGCACCGCCAGAGGGCGGCAGCACCTGTTGTTCGATGACCTGGAAATGACGCTCCCAGGTCGGGGCGGAATAGGCCGGCGCGACAGGGGCTGTCAGCGTCCATTCTTCCAGAGCCGCCAGCCAGCCCAGACCGTCCAGCGGATCAATCAGGCGGGCGTGAGGCACCAGTTCTCGGTGGGCGGCGATGTCCGATGCGATCAGGGGAACGCCCATGGCGCTGGCTTCTACGGCAGGCAGGTCGAATCCTTCCGTCGATGACGGCGCGACCACGGCGCGGGCGCCGCGCATCAGGGCCGACAGGGCGCAGTCGGGCAGGTTCTCGGCCTGATGCACCAGGCCCTGAAGGTTGGGCGAACGTTGCAACAGGTCCAGCACCGCCTCGTTTTCCCAGCCGTAGCGGCCGACCAGCACCAGGCGCGGTGCGGCGGCGCCCATCTTCTCGTGCAGGCGTCGCCAGACCGTCAGCAGGAAGGCCAGGTTCTTGCGGGCCTCGATGGTGCCGACGTGGATGAAATAGGGGTGGGCCGCGCCGACCTCGACCGGACCGTTCAGCGTCCGCTCCAGACCCAGATGGGCGACATCGACGGGCGGCGCCGACAGCCCCGACCGTCCTGCAAAGGTCAGCAGTTCATCGGCGGTGTGCTGGGAGTTGACGATGACGCGCGATGCGTGGCGCAGCACATTGACGACCCGGTGTTCATGCTTGGCGCGGTCGCCGGGACGACAGAACTCAGGATGGGTGATCGGGATCAGGTCGTGGATCATCACCACCCGTTCGATATTTCCGGCGCTCAGCGCCGTCAGGATATCTGGCGTGTTCAGGCTGGTGTGGCCGACGTTCAGATAGGCGCGGGCCGGCGGCGGCGCCTTGACGCTGCGGGTGCGGAAATACTGCTTCCAGACGCGTTGCTTGATGCGTTTGGGCGGCGGCTCTTCCTCGGGGGCGTGACCGATGACGGAGGCGCCGTTGTCGGACGCGCGCAGGGCGGCGAACAGTCGCTGGGCGTCGGGGCCCAGTTCATTGACCACGCCTGGCCCGCGCCAGCGCGACCGAAGCTCGGCAAGCCGGTCGCGGAACCAGCCATTGTCGATGCGGGCCAACTGGTCGTGGCGCGCCCGCACCGGCACCATGCGATAGACAGGGTGTTCGATCAGCCACTCTGCATAGGCTAGGCAAACCCGATCTACGCCCGTCGGGGCGCTGCGCTCAGTGCGGCTGAGCAGCCGGCTGGCGTCGAACAGAATGTCTTCAGCCATCAGGACACATAGCCCGCCTGCATCAGTTCGGCGATGTGGATGATGGCGACGGGACGGCGGTCATCGATGACGAACAGGTTGCTGATCTTGTTGGCGGACAGCAGGTCGACCACATCGCTCATCCGGGCGTCCGGCTCGACCGTGATCGGGCTGCGGCTCATGATGTCTTCGGCGTGCAGGGCCGTGATATCGTTGGTGAAGGCGCGGCGCACGTCGCCGTCGGTGATCATTCCGGCCAATGCGCCATCGGGCGCCAGCACGGCGACGGCGCCCTTTCGTCCCTCGGTGATGGCCGAGACGACGGTTCTGAAATCGGCGTCCAGAGGCACGCTGGCCGGGGCGGCGGCGTTGTCGCCCATCCATTCTCGAACAGTCTGCAGGCTCATGCCCAGCGATCCGCCGGGGTGGTGCAGGCCGAAATCCTCCCGCGTGAAGCCGCGGCGGTCCATGAGCACCATGGCCAGGGCGTCGCCCATGGCCAGCGACATCAGGGTCGAGGTCGTCGGCGCCAGACCGTTGGGGCAGGCCTCGGCCACCTTGGGCATGGTCAGGCAGACGTCGGAGTGACGGCCCAGGAAGCTCTGCGGCCGCTGGGTCAGGCCGATGACGGGAATATTGTTGCGCGCACAGAAGATCAGCGGGTCGCGCAGTTCGCGGCTTTCGCCCGAGTTGGACAGGGCCAGCAGGGTGGTGTCCGGGCGCAGCATCCCCAGATCGCCGTGACTCATTTCCGCCGGGTGGACGAAGAAGGAGTTTGTCCCGGTCGAGGCCAGGGTGGCGGCGATCTTTCCGCCGATGTGGCCGGATTTGCCCATGCCGGTCACCACCACATAGCCGGGGCGCGACAGGATGACGTCGGCGGCGCGAGCGATGGAGGAATCCAGCGACCGCTCCAGCGCCTCAAGCGCCTCTATGTTCAGGCGCACGACTTCGCGCGCCCGATCAGACATGGCGGCCAGTTGTTCAGCAGAGGACGGGACGGAGAAAGCAGTCATGACGGCTCCAGGCGCCGGGGCCGCTTCTGCGGCTCTTCGTAGCGCAGTGGCAAATGCCTCATTCGAGAGTTCGGCACAATGGCGCCGTCGTGGGTGAACGCTTGATGAATAGCGACAACCATTAGGCGCGTCATGCGTTGCCATAAGTTCCAAACACAGAAAGATTTCTGACACGCATGTCTTTTGCACAGGGGTTTGCACCCCCCGTACCGTTCGCCTTGCCGCCCGTGCCGCCGCTTCGTCTCGAAGACGCAGCGCTGTTTCTTGATCTGGACGGGGTGCTGGCGCCGCTGGCGTCGACGCCCGAGGCCGTGGGGCCGGACCCGCGCCGCACTCAGACCCTGATACGCCTGCAGCAGGCGCTGAAGGGGCGTGTCGCCGTGGTCAGCGGCCGCACCCTGGCCGAGATCGACCGCATCGTGGACGGGGCGGCGCGCGCCGCGTCGGGCGTGCATGGGCTTGAGCGGCGCGCCGCCGACGGGGCTTTGAGCGCGCGTGAGCCTTCGCCTTCGGTGCGCACGGCTCTGGCCGCTTTTCAGGATTTCGCCCGCTATCGCCCCGGCGTTCTGGTCGAGGACAAGGGCCTGTCGGCGGGTCTGCATTTCCGTCAGGCGCCGGATGAGGCCGGGGCGGCCCTGAGCCTGGCGACGGCTCTGGCTGATGAGACCGGCCTGACGCTTCAACCCGGCTCGATGGTGCTGGAGCTCAAGACGCCGGGCGCAGACAAGGGCGCGGCGGTCGCGGCTTTTATGACAGAGGCGCCCTTCGCCGGGGCCATGCCCATCATGGTCGGCGACGATCTGACCGATGAGGCAGGCTTTCGTGCGGCCGAGGCCCTCGGCGGCTTCGGCGTTCTGGTCGGACCGGGGCGGCCGACAGCGGCGCGATATCGTCTCGACGATGTGGAGGCGGTGCTGAACTGGCTCGGCACCGTCAGCGCGAACGCAGCGCGAATCGCGGAGGCGCAGGCATGACGCCCAATCTGAACCTTGCGCCCATCGGCAACTGTTCTGTCAGCGCCCTCGTCGACCGGAAGGGGCGCTTTGTCTGGGCCTGCGCGCCGCGCATCGACGGCGACCCGGTCTTTTCCGCCCTGATGGACGGCGTCGCGCCTGAACATGGCTTCTGGTCGGTCGAACTGGAAGGGCAGGTCGAGGTCGAGCAGGCCTATGTCCGCAATACGGCGGTCCTGCGCACCGTGCTGACGGCGGCGGACGGCGCAGCGGTCGAGATTCTCGACTTCTGCCCGCGTCATCTGAAGCACGGCCGCATCTATCGCCCGGTGGCCTTCACGCGGGTGCTGCGGCCGCTGGCGGGGACGCCGCGCATCACCGTGCGTCTGCGCCCCTCGGCGGACTGGGGCGCGCGTCGGGCGGACCGGACCTCCGGCTCCAACCACATCCGCTATCTGTGCAGCGACGTGACCCTGCGCCTGACCACCAACTGCCCGGTCAGCCATGTGCTGAATGAGCGCACCTTTCGGCTGGAAGAGGAGATGGCCTTCTTCCTCGGCCCGGACGAAGGCTATGACCAGTCGGTGCTGGCGGGCGTTAATGCGGCGCTGGATCAGACGATCATCCACTGGAAGCACTGGACCCGCACTCTATACCTGCCGCTGGACTGGCAGGAGGCGGTGATCCGCGCCGCCATCGCCCTGAAGCTGTGCGTCTATGAAGAGACGGGCGCCATCGTCGCCGCCATGACGACCTCCGTGCCCGAATTCCCCGAGAGCGGGCGCAACTGGGATTATCGCTACTGCTGGATCCGCGACGCCTATTATACGGTGCGGGCGCTGAACCGGCTGGGCGCGGTGGATATCCTCGAGAGCTATCTCGGCTATCTGCGCAATCTGGTCGACGACGCGGCGGGCGGCCATGTGCAGCCGGTCTATGGCGTGGGGCTGGAGCCCGCCATCGTCGAGCGCATCGTCGACAGCGTCGAAGGCTATCGCGGCATGAAGCCCGTGCGCGTCGGCAATCAGGCGCATGAGCACCTTCAGCACGACGTCTATGGCCAGATCGTCCTGCCGCTGGTTCAGGCCTTCTTCGATCACCGCCTGCTGCGACCCGGCACGATCGAGGACTTCCGCGCGCTGGAGACGGTGGGCGAGCGCGCCTTCGCCATGCACGATCAGGTTGACGCGGGCCTGTGGGAGTTCCGCACCATCGCGCGGGTGCATACCTATTCCTCGGTCATGTGCTGGGCGGCCTGCGACCGGCTGGCGCGGGCGGCGCATCATCTGGGGCTGGACGACCGCTGCGCCCTGTGGCGGGACCGGGCGCGCCTTATCCGCGAGCGTATCGAGGCCGAGGCCTATCTGCCGGACGAGGGCCGCTTCGCCGCCAGCTTCGGCGGCACGGAATTGGACGCCTCCCTGCTGCAACTGACCGATCTGGGCTTCCTCGACGCCCGCGACCCGCGTCAGGTGAAGACCTTCGAGGCCATCGAGAGCGACCTGAAGCGGGGGCCCTATCTGTTCCGCTACGCCCATGCCGATGACTTCGGCGAGCCGGAGACGGCCTTCAACTTCTGTACCTTCTGGTACATCGAAGCCCTGCACCTGAACGGCCGCACCGAAGAGGCGCGGGTGATCTTTGAAGAGATGCTCAGCCGCCGCACCCATGCCGGTCTGCTCAGCGAGGACATCGCGATCCAGGACGGCGAACTGTGGGGCAACTACCCCCAGACCTATTCGCTGGTGGGCATCATCAACTGCGCGGTCCTGCTCAGTCGTTCGTGGACGGAAGCCCGATGAGCCGCCTGATTGTCGTCTCCAACCGCGTCTCGGCGCCGAAAGACCCGGCGGCGGGCTCGGCCGGCGGCCTGGCCATGGCCCTGTCGGCGGCGCTGCGTAAATATGAGGGCCTGTGGTTCGGCTGGTCCGGCGAGACGGTCGAGCATTTCACCGGCGAGCTGAAGACCGAGGACCGTGCGGGCGTCACCGTCGCCACCGTCGATCTGGAGCCCCAGGACGTCGACGAATACTACAACGGCTACGCCAATAAGACGCTGTGGCCGCTGTTCCATCACCGTATCGACCTGACGGCCTATGAGCGGTCCTATGGCGAGGGCTATGAGCGCACCAATCGCCGCTTCGCCGAGGTGTTGCAGCCGTTATTGCAGCCCGACGACGTCATCTGGATCCACGACTATCACATGATCCCGATGGCGCGGGACCTGCGCCGTCTGGGCGTGAAGAACCGCATCGGCTTCTTCCTGCACACGCCCTGGCCTGCACGTCAGTTGCTGGTGACGCTGCCGCATCATCGGCGGCTGGTGGAGTCGATGTTCGACTTCGACCTGCTGGGCTTCCAGACGCGCGAATGGCTGGGCCTGTTTCAGCGCTATGTCGAGGTCGAGGCGCAGGGCAGGGTGCTGGACGACGGCCGCATCGAAGCCTTCGGCCGCAGCGTGAAGGCGGGCGTCTTCCCCATCGGCATCGACGCGGACGGCTTCCTGGCGGCGCGCGATTCACCTCTGGGGCAACGGACCTATGACCGGATGGCGGCTTCGGCGGCTTTCCGCTCCATGATCGTCGGCGTCGACCGGCTGGATTACTCCAAAGGGCTGGAGCAGCGCCTGCTGGGCTATGAACAGTTTCTCGAGGATAATCCGGACCAACGCGGTCAGGTCTTCCTGTTGCAGGTCACGCCGATCTCGCGCGACGATGTGGATACCTATCAGGACATGCGCGTGCGGCTGGAGGCTCTGGCCGGACGGGTCAACGGCGCCTACGCCGACATGGACTGGCAGCCGGTCCGCTATCTGAACCGCACGTTCCGTCGCGACCAACTGGCGGGCATCTATCGCGCCGCCCGCGTCGGTCTGGTCACGCCCCTGCGCGACGGCATGAATCTGGTGGCCAAGGAATATGTCGCGGCCCAGGATCCGGAAAACCCCGGCGTCCTGATCCTGTCGCGTTTTGCGGGCGCGGCCGAACAGATGAAGGAGGCCCTGCTGGTCAACCCCTTCAGTCGTGAGGAACTGTCAGACGCCATCCAGAAGGCCCTGACCATGCCCCTGGCCGAGCGCATCCGCAAATGGCAGGCCCTGATGCAGGTCGTTCAGGATACCGATGTCGCCCGCTGGCGCGATGATTTCGTTCGGGGGTTGCTGGAAGCCTGATCGCTCCGGTTCGGACAGACGCTCACTGGTGCGCGCGGCACGTCAACGCATGCGTCATTTTGTCGCTCCAAAAGATGTTCAGATGGCGGAATGAAGGGACGCGATGTTACGAGTGAAATTTGGGGATTGAGGTCCCCGGAGGTGTTTTGCCGATAATACTATTCTAGATTGGGGGGCTTCCGTGAAGACTATAATAACCTACGGAACCTTTGACCTTTTTCACGTTGGTCATCTCAGACTCCTGGAAAGAGCGAGATCCCTCGGTGATCGACTGATTGTTGCTGTTTCCACTGATGATTTTAATGCGGTGAAAGGCAAGAATACGGTCATACCTTATTCATCGCGAGCTGAAATTGTCGCGGGACTTGGCTGTGTCGACGTTGTAATACCTGAAAATTCCTGGGATCAAAAAGTCGAAGACATAGTTCAATGGTCTGTCCATTCCTTTGTTATGGGGAGTGACTGGAGAGGAAAGTTCGATCATCTTAAAGATCATTGTAATGTAATTTATCTTAACCGTACCAATGGTGTTTCTACGACGATGATCAAGAAGTTCTTTTCAGATGAGGCGGCTAATTTTTCGGACGACGGGATTCTTTTGCATTCATGATGAATTCAGTAAAAGCGTATCTTTTTTCAGCAGAGCAGAAAGACAAGTATTGTCTCTCTCCTGTACAGGATTCTCTATCGAAATATTTTTCCGGGGTAGTGTCTGTCTCTTTTGACCATATATGTGAGGGGATGGCGGAATTTTCTGTGGCTGAGTGTCCAGTTGCCGTTTTTTCTTCGCTTTCGGCCTATGATTTTGCACAGTTTATAAGGGGTGGCCGCCCCTTCATTTCGATCGGCCTTGAGCATGGGGTCGCGCCTTTCAAGGGCTATACCTATAATCCGCGCTTTCTTGAGTATGATTGCTATATTTCTCCGACGCGGATGTGGGCCGAACGACTAGCAAGAATGCACCCGCGTTATGCGGACAAATTCTCGCATGTCGCCTATCCGCGTATTGACGATCTTTCAGTCCGAACGCGTCGGCCTTGGCCAGACCATCAAGCCTGGGGCGGAGCGCCCGGTGAGCAGCGTGACCTGGTCATTCTTTCGTGGGGGGTGAACTTCTCTACGCTACGGCGGCTGCCGGACCGTGAAGGTGTTGTCTATCTGGTCCATCCGTCCATATGGAAACAGGCGGCCAAGACGAAATTGGCGCGCGCAAGAATTGTGGTTTCCGATCCTGACGCTGCAGCGGCCCTCGTGTCGCAGGCCGCCCGGATTTACGGCGATTTTTCATCCATGACGCTGGAAGCGGCGCTGTTGAACAAACAGACCTTCATGTTTGTGGATCGCCGCTTTTATGGGTCGAACTGTGATCTCGCTCCCGAGTTTTTTAATCGGCAGCACGAGCGTTTCGGCTATATAGAGCATACAGGCTTTGCCCTGCCTGAGGCGCATGTTCTGGATCTTGAACGTCTCCATGAAGCGCTGGAAGGTAAATATCCCGGTCCGGAAGCGGCTCTGCCGTTCTGGGCTCCGCCGGGCATGCTGCCTGACGCGGCGGGAGATCATGGAGAGCGCACGGCTGCGATGATCGCCCATGTGGCGGCGGCCCTGTGGAAGGAAAAGCGCGAACTCGCCAGCATGTCGCCCGGTCTTCTGGCGATCAAGGTTGTCGACGCCGCCTACCGGGAGGTGCTGGGGCGTCAGCCTGACTATCCCGCAGCCTTGACCCATGCGCGCAACTGGCTGACGAACAATGCGCCGCGCCCTGCAAAGACTCTCGGCCTCTACAATACGTTCGCCCAGAGTGCGGAAGGCAGGAAGCGTTGGGAGGCTGGCAACTTCAACCTGCCGGAACTCAAGCTTGAACCTATGGCTGGAGATGCGCTGAAAGTCGCCAAATAGGCTGCAGAAGGTTTCTGCGGCATGGATGACTTCATGTCGCTGTGGGTCACCCTCTGACCAACAGCGGGCGCAAGGAGTTGGTCCGGCTTTCGCGTTCTCTGCCGCTTCAAGGCGCCTGTACGGGGCGCAGCGATTTTCACCAAACGCCTACACACACCTTTAGATTGTTTTTCGCAATATCGTCGCGTCAGGAGGCGCGATGATGAAAAGTGCGAACTCTGGTAAAGGTGCTGATCGGCGGGGAACGGCGGCGATAGAATTCGCCCTGGTCGGGCCGATGTTCATCCTGCTGCTGGTCGGAATGATCGTGTACGGCGGTTGGTTCTGGATGGCCCATTCCGTTCAGGCGGCCGTTTCGGAAGGCGCGCGCGCGGCGGTCGCCGGGCTGGATCCGCTCGAACGTGAGCAACTGGCCCGGTCGGTGGTCGCCACGCAGTTGGGCGATCTGGGACTGCGCCCGACAGACGCCGTCGTGACGGTGCGGGGTCAGGCCGGGACGTTTCGGATCGAGGTCGCCTACGACGCCAGGCGACATCCCTTGATGGCGCTGTCGCCCCTTACGATTGCGCCGCCCGAAACCATCCGGCGCTCAGCCATCATCCGTGTGGGGGAGGGCTGAAATGCGCATTTTCAACAGACTGACCGACGATCACGGCGGCGTCGCCATCATGGCGGCTGTGGCCGGCGCCCTGATCTGTGTCACGGCGGCCTTCGCCGTTGATCTGGGTTCGATGGTGCTGAAGGGGCGCGAGGTGCAGGGCGCGGCGGATCTGTCGGCGCTGGCGGCGGCGCAGACGCTGACGCAGCCCCTGTCGCGCACAGAGGCGGCCGCGCGTGATATCGCCGGGGCCAATCTGTCGGACCTGGCCGGGACGCAGGTGCAGGTGGGGACCTATACCCCTGACAAGCGGCTGAAGCCTGCCCAGCGTTTTGGACCTACGCAGGGCGCTCACGCCAACGCCGCCCGTGTGACGCTGACAGCGCCTGCGCCGCTGTATTTCGCGCGCTGGATCGTCGGGCGCGACAGCGTGACGGTGTCCCGTTCCGCCACGGCGGCGGTTCCGGCCGATCCGCCCGCCGCCATGTTCTCCATCGGCTCGCGGCTGGCGGGCGTGGACGGGGGGCTGGCCAACGCCCTGCTGTCCAGTCTGCTGGGCAGTCAGGTATCGCTGACGGCGATGGACTATCGTTCGCTGGCGGATGCGCGGATCAATCTGTTGCAGTTTTCAGATGCGCTGGCGGCGGAGGTGGGGGTCAATGCGGGCGACTATGACGCCCTGCTGGCGCATGAGGCCCGCACGGGTCAGGTGTTGAAGGCGCTGGAGGCCGTGGCCGGATCGGATGCGAAGAGCGTGTTGGGCAAGCTGACCCGCCTGCCGGCCAATGCGGTGCTGAAACTGGACCAGTTGATCGGGGTCGACGCCGATGCGCGGCAGGGGTTGAGGCGCGGTCTGGACGCTCAGGTTTCCGCGATGGATCTGCTGATGGCCACCCTGCAGACCGCCAATCAGGACCGTCAGCTGGCGCTGGATGTCGGCGCGCGTACGGGCCTGGCCGATCTGGAGATCATGCTGGCGATCGGAGAGCGGCCGAACCGTTCGCCCTGGCTGACGGTGACGGGATCGGGCGACCTGATCATTCGCACCGTTCAGACCCGGCTTTATCTGGAGGCGACGGCGCTGGATAAAGTACCGCTGGTTGGACCGCTGCTGAATCTGCTGGCCGAGGTTAAAGTTCCGATCCTCATCGAAGCCGCCAGCGCTGAAGCGCGTCTGAAGGACATTCAGTGCGAGGGGGCGCCGCGCGTCAGGGTCGAGGCGCGCTCAGGCGTGGCGCGCGTCCGGCTGGGCGAGGTCGACAAGAAGAAGCTGCGTGACTTCAGGTCGGAACTGAAGGTCAAACCGGCGACCCTTGTGCGTATCCTGCTCATTACGATTGAAGGCAGCGCCGACATCCAGATTGCGGATCTGGACTGGAGCGAACTGCGGTTCAGCGGCTCGGAAATCGGCTCAACCACGCCCAAGAGCGTGCGCTCTAAGGGGTTTGTGAACGGCCTGATCGTGACCCTGTTGCGCGATCTGAAACTGACGGCGCTGGGCATACCCTTGCATCTGGTCACCGCGCCGCTGGCGGCCGTCCTGACGCCGTTGGGGCCGGTGCTGGACGCCGTGGTTCAGCCGCTGCTGGAACTGCTGGGCATTCGGCTGGGCGAGGCGGACGTGTGGGTTCACGGCGTCCGTTGCCCGAATCAGGGCGAGGTTCCGCAGCTGGTGGGCTGATCTCCGGCGAAACCCAGGGCGATCAGCCCTCGGCGGGGCGCAGACCGTTGGCGGCGTTCTGCACCTCGCCCGGGCGGCGCTGGCCGCCGGCGGCGATGATGCGGTCGATGCGGGCCTTTTCGGCGCGGAAGGCGGCCAGATCGGCGCCCGCCAGGACGGTGCCTTCCTGCGTCTTGATGCCCGACGGATTGATCCGCTGACCGTTGCGCCAGATCTCATAATGCAGGTGCGGCCCGGTCGAGGCGCCGGTCGAGCCGACATAGGCGACGACCTGACCTTGCGACACGCGCTGACCCGCGCGGATGCCCGAGCCATAGCGCGACAGGTGGCCGTAACCGCTTTCCAGACCATTAGCGTGGCGGATGCGCAGCCAGTTGCCATAGCCGCCCCAGCGACGGGCCTCGACCACCACGCCGTCGGCGGGCGCCACGACGGGCGTGCCGGTGGTGGCGGCGAAGTCCATGCCCTGGTGCATCTTGCGATAGCCGGAAATGGGGTGGGTGCGGACGCCGAAGTTGGAACTGACGCGGCGGAAATTCTGCAACGGGGTGCGCATCATGGCGGTGCGCGTATTCTTGCCGGTGGCGTCGAAATACTGGGCTGATTTCGAGCCCGCAGGCTGGAAGCGATAGAAGGCGTGACCCTTCAGCTCGGCATAGAGCAGTTCGCCGGTTTCGACGGTGCGGCCCGATTCCGTCACGGTGCGGTCGAAGACCAGGGTGAATTCGTCAGAGGCCTTCACGTCGCGCTGCATGTCGAACTTGTGCGCGAACAATTGGCTGGCGCGACGCACCACGGCGGAGGTGGCGCCCAGTTCGCGGGCGCTGGCCGACAGCGAGCGTTGCACCTTGTCGTTGGCGACGACGGTTTCCTCGGTGATCTTTTCGTCCAGCGAGCGCAGGCGCAGGGCGCCGTCGAAGCTGCGCGAGACAGTCAGCTGGCTGGCCGGGCCGGTGCGCATGGTCAGGCCGATCAGACGGGCGTCGCCCATGCCGCCGCGCGGTTTGGACACGGCGGTCTCGAAACGCAGACCCGCGCGCATGTCTTTCAGGTCGAAGGCGCTGGCGACGGTGTCGGCCACGGCCTTGGCCTCATCGGCGCCGATGCCGGTGCGGCGCACGGCCTGTTCAAAGGTTTCGCCGCGACGGATCTGGACGGGAATGGCTTCCGGCGTGGTCATGCCGGCGGGGGCGGCGGCGGCGGCGTAGGCCTGCGCCTCAAGGGATTCGATCTGTTCCGCGCTGAGCATCGGAACTTCCTCGGCCTTCACCTGTTCATAGCCACGACCGGCGAGCAGGGCGATGCCCAGGGCGGCGCAGGTTGTAAGCAGGTGCGGCGCTAGCCGTACAGGCTGGCGGCGAGGATCGAACTGAGCCATGATTCCCCGGCAAGTCGGCGACGCATTCCGCGCCAAAACAGTCGAATCTCGACGCGTCTGCAGGTCCCCCCAACGGACGCGAAGCGAGCCATATAGCCCGCCTGTCCCATCTTGGGAAGATACTATGTTACGATTGGTTAACGGCGTAGCGGCGGCGTTGAGTAATTTCCTGTATAACGAGAGTTATTGCTGAGCCTTCGCCTTCTTCCTGACGTGGCGGATTGATAGTGGCGCAGACGCCACGTTACAGTGTCTGTTCTGCAACGACTGTTGTCTTCAGGCATTATGTGGCGTTGTGCCATCCTCTGTGCAGTTGAACCCTCCCGCGCCCTTGACCGACGACCTTTCTTCTTCGGACGCTCCTGACGGAGCCCCAGCTTCTCATGGCGCGCCGTCCGGCAGGGGCGGGGGCAGGCGGCGATCGCGGCTGTGGCTGACGGCGCGGGTGCTGCTGATCCTGTTGGCGGTGCTGCTGGCGCTGGCGGCGACGCTGTATCTGAACCGGCGGGCGGCGGCGCGCGAACTGCTGGTCGGGTGGCTGGACCGCAAGGGCGTTGACGCCGATGTCGAGATCGAGCGGCTGGAGCTGAACGGTTTCGTCGGCAAGGTCTCTATCGGCGATCCAAAAGACCCCGACTTCAAGGTTGAGCGGGTCGAGGTCGACTACGCCGTGGGGATGCCGTGGTCGAAGGCGGGGCTGGGCGTAACGCCCAGCCGCGTCCGCATGGTTCGGCCGGTCGTGCGCGCCTCATGGAAGGAGGGGAAGCTGTCGCTGGGCAGCCTCGACCCTCTGATCGAGGAATTCACCGGCAGGCCGCCCAAGCCGGATTCCCGCGCGCCGCTGATCATCATCGAAAAGGGTCAGGCGCGACTGGACACGGAATACGGCCCTCTGCGCTTGTCGGCCGATGCGCGGCTGGACGACGGGCGACTGTTGCGCCTGTCAGCCCGGATGCCCGCCGCCGCGTTGAAGAGCGGGGACGTCGAGGCGCGCGCTCTGGGCGGAACGGTTGAGGCGACGACGACCGGCGACCGGGTGGCGGTCGAACTCAACATGACGGCGGACAGCGTCGCCGCTGCGCCGGGCCGGGGCGAAGGCGTCGCGCTGCACCTGAAGGGCGCCTTGCCCTATCCTGACGCCAAGGCGCAGCGCAGCGACGGCGCGGTGGCTCTGACGGGGCGGTTTACGGCGGATCGGGTTGGGGGCGATGCAGCGGGCGGGACGGTTCAGGCGCTGGCCGCGGACCTTGGCTTTGACGGGCGGGTCGAGGGCTGGCTGAACCGTTTCACCCTGTCGGGTCAGACTCGCGCAGGCGTTACGGCGGATCGTCTGTCGAGCGCGGACATGGAGGCGCGGGCGCTGAACCTGTCCCTGCCGAACGCCGCCCTGACCGTGACCGGCGGGAGCGAGGCGGATGAGGCGCGCTGGCGCCTGACCGGGCCGGTGAAGATGAGCGTGGGCGCAGGCCGGTCGGGCGAGACGCGGCTGAACGGCGTGCGCGTTGAAACGGCCATGCTGCGCGCAGGCGGCCATGATGCGGCCTTTGAAATTCAGGCGCCGCTGACGCTACAGGCGGGCGCGCTGCGCACCCCCGATCTCAGCCTGCGCGGCGCGCGCGGGGCTGTGGACCTTGATGTGGTGCGCGACGGGGTGACGCGGATCGAGGCGCAGGGCGGCCTGCGCGCCGATCATGTGGCGTTGACGGCTCTGGGCGCGCCGGTCGCCGATGATCTGCCGGAAATGGCGGCGCTGAAACGCAGCCTGAGCGACTTCGCCCTGAACGCGCCGCGCGTGCGCTTTGTCAGCCACAACGCCGGGCTTGAGCTGACCCTGCCTCAGCCGATCACCGTGCGCCCCGCCAATGGCGGCGAGCTGCGGCTGCAGGCGCACGGCAGGCCCCTGTTCGCCTCGAATGGCGGACCCGGAGGAGGCGCAGCGACCTTGATCGCCACGCGCGGCGGCGGCCTGCCGGACGCTCGGCTCGAGGGGATCGACTGGCGGCTGACGTCCGGCGGTTTTGCGGCGCGGCTGAAAGGTCGGGCGGCGCTCGATTTCGGTCCGGCGCGGAACATCGCCTTCAGCACCGACGGCGAACTGGCCTCGAACGGCGGGCGTCTGACCTATGTGGCGAACAGCTGTATTCCGTTGAGCGTCGCGCAGCTGGATCTGGGCGAGAATGCTTTCGAGGCCCTGTCCGGCAAGATCTGTCCGACGTCGGCGCCCCTGTTCGCCAGTCAGGGCGGCGTCTGGCGGGCGCAGGCGCGTCTGCTGGACGTGGCGACGACCGCGCCGTCGTTCGAGATCGCCCTGTCCGGCGCCGAGGGCGCGCTGACGCTGGATGGCGCGGCCAAGGGGCTGGGAATGCGCATCGGCGTGGACAAGGCGATGGTGACGGATGCCGCCGATCCCGCCCGCTTCCTGCCGGTTCAGGCGGCGGGCGAAGCAACGCTGGCGGACGAGATCTGGACGGCGGGCTTCGACCTGTCGCGGCTGGGCCACGCCATCGGCCGGGTCGATGTGCGCCATGACGGCCGCGTCGAGGCGGGCGGCGCGGTCATTTCGGCGCCGAACCTGGCCTTTACCGAGCATGGGCTTCAGCCGGACGATCTCAGCCCGCTTGTGGCCGACTATGTGAAGTCGCCGGTTGAGGGATCGGCCGGGTTCGAGGGGCGCTTCGACTGGACCGCCGGAACTCTGACCAGCTCCGGCGTTCTCAATGTGCCGGACCTCGACTTCACCAGCCCGGCGGGCAAGGTGCAGGGCCTGAAGGGGCGGGTCGAGTTCACCAGCCTGACGCCGGTCATCACCGCGCCGGACCAGACGCTGACGGTCGACCAGGTGCAGACGGTGACGCCGCTGACCGACGTGCGGCTGTCGTTCGGTCTGGACGAAAAGGCCCTGACCATCGGCGGCGGCGAGATCAAGGCGGCGGGCGGCCGCATCAGCATCGAGCCGTTGTCCCTGCCGCTGACGCCGGGTGAAGGCTGGGGCGGCGTTGTCGTGGTAGAGGGCGTTCAGCTGAATGAACTGCTCAAGAGCGCCAATCTTCAGGACAAGGCCGAGTTAGACGCCGTTGTGTCAGGTCGCCTGCCCTTCACCTATGATCCCAAGGCCGGCTGGCGCATTGTCGGCGGGGTGCTGAACGGGGTGCGTCCGGGGCGCCTGTCGATCCAGCCCGAGGTCTTCGATGACCTGGCCGCGGGCGGCGGCGGCGATCCCAATGTGCCGCCCAACACCATGCAGGATCTGGCCTATCAGGCGATGCAGGATCTGGCGATCAGCGACCTGACCGCCGAAGTGAACAGTCTGGACGGCGGCCGTCTGGGCGTCCGGTTCCGCATCAACGGGCGCCATGATCCGCCCCAGCGCGAGGAGCTGCGGCTGACCTTCATGGAGCTGATCCGCCGCGACTTCCTGAACAAGAAGCTGAACCTGCCGTCCGACACGCCCATCGACCTGACGCTGGACACCAGCTGGAACGCCAACCAGATCGTGTCCGACCTGCTGGAGTATGCACGTCGGGGCGAGACGCCCGTGCTGACGACGGATGAAACGCCTTGATGCAAGGCCCCGCTTTGTTCAGAACCCATTCACCCGTCATGGCGTTAGATCGTCATGACCTTCCCGCGTCGCCTTTGGAGATTGGCCCACATGAAAAGGCCTGAGATCAGCAAGCGGCATTTCGCCGCCATCTTCGGCCTCGCCGCCGCCAGCCTTTCTGCCGTCAGCCTGGTGGCCTGCGCGCCCACGGTGAACATCAAGTTCAGCGAGCCGTTGCAGATCTACGCCAAGCTGGACGCCGATATCCGCATCAAGCTGGATCAGGAACTGCAGAACCTGCTCCGCGAAAACCCCAACCTGTTCTGATACGAAAGGGGGCTTTAGATATGACTTACCGCAAACTCTTCGTCGCCGTGGCCGCTGTGGCTGCACTGGGCGTCGCCGCCGGCGCCGCCGTGGCCCAGACCGCCTCGCAGAAGGCCCTGGTGGATCAGGCCAAGGCCGCCGGAACCGCCGGTGAGCAGGCCGACGGCTATGTCGGCGTGCGCACTTCGGTCGACAGCGACACCCAGGCCGCCATCAGCGCGACCAACGCCGGTCGCCGTCAGGCCTATGCCCGCAGCGCCTCTGAGGCCGGCACCTCGGCCGAGGTGGCCGGGGCCCGGATGTTCGAGACGCAACTGCTGCCGCGCATCAGCTCGGGCCAGTGGTACAAGAACGCCCAGGGCCAGTGGGTCCAGCGCTAGGCTGACCCATGAAGACGACCTCCAGAGGCGGGCGCCTGTTCCGGCTTCTGCGGTCGTTAATCCTCGCCGTCTGCATTTCGGCCGTCAGCACGCTTGGGCTGGCGGCCTATTGGCGTCTGATCGGCGGCGGGGAGATGACGTTGCATGGCTGGATCGCCATGGGGCTGGGCGTGCTGGGCACGGTCGGTCTGGCGTGGGGCCTGATGGCGCTGGCCTTCCGCTCTGACCGCGACGGCTGGGACGATCAGGTCGACAATCGCTTCGATCCGGGCATCGAGAGCGCCGAGGACCGCAAGGACGAAGACCTCTATTATTGAACGTTCAGGCCGCCGCCTCGACGCCGCCGGTCAGGGCGGGCAGGAACAGGCCGCGCGTCAGCGCCGCCACCACCGGCACGGCTACGGCGTCGCCCATCAGCTTCAGCGCCGCGCTCTCGCTTGAGGGCAGGCGCCAATCCTCGCTCACGCCCATCAGCCGCGCCGCCTCGCGTCCGGTCATCCGGCGCAGGGCGACGCGGCCGCCCTCGACGATGACGACATACTGGCGCGACGACCCGCCCGACGGCGTGCGCAGACAGCCCGCCAGTCCGTCGAAACGCACTTCCAGCCGTTGCAGCTTCTGCCCGTCCTTGACCCGCACCCGGCGGAAGGCCGCACCGACGCGCCGCTCGCCCGAGGCCTGAATCGCCTCCAGCCGCGCCCGGTGCAGCGGCGACAGCATGGCCAGCAGGGTCCGGGTCTGCGCCTCGTCAAAGTCGGGGACGCCGTCCTCCAGAACCGCGCCCAGATCGAGGTTGCGGTGCGGCGGCGTTTCCAGCCGCCACCACGCCCAGTTCGCCTTGACCATTTCGGGCAGGCGCGTGTGAGCGGCGATCAGGCGCGGCGAGTGGAAGGGCAGGGCGGGCGCGCTCAGGCGCGGGCCATCGACATCGCGCATGGCGACGATGAACAGGCGCGGCCGCGACTGGGGCAGCCACAGTCCGGCGTCGATCTCCAGCGCGCCGACCGTATAGCCCGCCTCGGCCATGGCGCCGCAGACGGCGGCGAAGTCCTGACCCTCGCCCGAGGTCAGCAGGCCGACGACGTTCTCCAGCACGATGATGCGCGGGGCGCGGCCCTCGGCGTCCAGCCCCTGCATCAGCCGCCAGAAGCCCCAGAAGGCGCCCGAGCGTTGGGCCTTCAGCCCGCCGCGCGCGCCCGCCAGACTGACGTCCTGACACGGCGACGAGGCCCAGCACAGGTCCGGCGCGCCGGGGATCTGATCGGGCGTCACGGTCCAGACGTCGCCGTGGATCAGCGGCGTATCGGGGTGGTTGGCGCGAAAGGCGCGCGCCTTGGCCGCGTCGATGTCATTGGCCAGAACGGTGCGGAATCCGGCGCCGTCCAGATGCAGGCCCAGACCCGCCAGTCCGCCGCCCGCAAAGAACTCGCAGGCCGTGAAGGCGGCGTCCGAGTCTACGGCTGGGGCGGGGCGAATCGTCATGCGGCGACTGTAACTCAGGCGCGCGGCTTTGGCGCCTGTCTTGACGGCGTGGCGGCAAACCGTGACCTTGCCTGCGAACTCTAGAAAGGACCGCCCATGCGCGTCGCCATCCTGTCCGCCGCTGCCCTGTCTCTGGCGATGTCTCTGACCTTGGCCGCCTGTTCCCAGCCTACGGAAAAGGCGCCGGACGCCGCCAAGGCTGAGCCGCGCGCCCTGGCGGGCGTCGATCTGGACCAGCCGGTGCGGGTGCTGGGCAACGAGCCCTTCTGGACGGTTGAGATCAAGTCCGACGGCCTGATTTATTCCGGCCTCGACCGGGCTGAGCAGAAGGCCGCCAATCCCGGCCCGACGCTTCAGGGCAATCTGGCCAGCTGGGCGGCCAAGACTGAGGCAGGGAACGATCTGGCCATCACCCTGACGGCCACCGACTGTTCGGATGGCATGAGCGACCGCACCTATCCCCTGACCGCCAAGGTCGAGATCGGCGGCGAGACCCTGACCGGCTGCGCCGCCGCCACGGCCGCCATAGAGCGCGCGGGCGAAAGCGGCCGCGTCGAATAAATCTGGATGGCGCCCGGCTTGCACTGAACGATGTCGTGCGGCCGGGCTGTCCCCGGTCGGTTCACCGGCCAGGATGATCCCATGACGCCCTTTGCGACGCCGATCGACATCCGTCCCCTGACCTCGCTCAGGTTTCTCGCGGCCCTGTGGGTCGTGGTTTATCTGATGTGGCCCAATCTGGCGGCGGGCGGGATGCCTGCGCTGGCGGCCAAGGGGTATCTGGGCGTCGAGCTGTTCTTCGTCCTGTCGGGCTTCATCCTCAGCCACGTCTATCTGCAGGCGTTCGGCGAGAAGCGCTTCGGCTACAGAGGCTTCCTCTGGGCGCGGATCGCGCGGGTCTATCCGCTGCATCTGTTCACCCTGTTCGGCGTCATGGCGCTGGGGCTGGCGGCGACAGCGGCGGGGATGACGATCGATTCCGGCATTCTCAGCTGGAAGACCCTGCTGCCCAACCTGCTAATGGTCCACGCCTGGGGCTTTGCCAGCGAGGCGGGCTGGAACCACCCGTCGTGGTCGATCTCGGCCGAGTGGTTCGCCTATCTGACCTTTCCCGTCTTCGCCGCCGTGGCGTGGCGAATGCGGAACCGGCCGTGGTTGGCGACGGGGGCGGCGGCCCTGTTTCTGGCCGCCCTCTATGTCGGGTTCGAGCGTGTGGCGGGCTATCGGCTGACTGAGGCGACGTTCAAATGGGGCGCGCTGCGAATCGTGCCCTGCTTCGCCTATGGCTGCGCCCTCTATCTGGTCTATCGCCGGGCGCCCCTGCCGCGCGCGGGGCTGCTGGCTGCGGCGGCGGCGACCGTCATGATCCTCAGCGCCCTGCTGATGAGCTGGGACGGCGTCATCGTCCTGGCGGGGGGGCTGCTGATCCTGGCGCTGGCCAGCATCCCGTCAGACAGGGCGGCGGTTCTGGGCTCGGCGCCTGCCGTCTATCTGGGAGAGATCAGCTATGCGGTCTATATGCTGTGCGCCCCGTGGCAGATTCTGGCCGTCAATGTCGCCGCGCGTCTGACCGGGGCCGAAGACAAGCAGCTTCCGTTGATATTGTGGCTGGCCATCATCGCCGGACTGATTGTCGCCGCTGCGATTATTCATCGGCTGATCGAACGGCCCGCCCGCAGTTTCCTGCGCGGATGGGCGCGGAAGCGTCGATCATCTGTGGATCGACAGGGGAAACAGTCGGAAACAGTTCTTCAACATTCTGATCCTATCGTCTAAAGCTTGTCCGCGTTCAGTCGGGAGCACGCCAGATGATGAAACGGCTCACAGCCGCCGCCCTTGCGGCAAGCCTAGGCTTTTTCGCCTTCACCACGACCCCGGCTCAGGCCGGCGATCCCTACTGGCAGTGCGTGACCTTCGCGCGGATGTTCTCCGGGATTCAGATTTTCGGCGACGCCTGGACCTGGTGGCGTCAGGCCGTCAGCAAGTTCCGCACCGGCGACGCGCCTGAAACCGGCTCGGTCCTGGTGTTCCAGCCTCACGGCCGGATGAGCGCGGGCCACGTCGCCGTCGTTTCCGACGTCCTGACCGACCGCGTGATCCGCGTCACCCACGCCAACTGGGGCGGCAGCCGCGGCAAGGTTGAGGAAAACGTCACCGTCGTCGACGTCTCGCCCGCTGGCGACTGGAGTCGGGTGAAGGTCTGGTACAACCCGATCAACGATCTGGGCACCACCGTCTATCCGACCTACGGCTTCATCTATAACGGCGCGCGCGAAGCCTTCGCCAACGGTCGCCAGATGGCCGCCAGCGCCGCTGCTGAAGACCGCGCCGCCAACTAGGCGTCACGCGACAAAAAGGGTCTGGCCCCGTCCGGCTGATCGGGCGATAGCTGGCGTATGACCCAAGACAACGACATTCGCGGGCGCTCAATAGAGACCGCCAAGCACGAGCCGCAGGGCGTGACCTATGCCGGTTATCTGGCGCTGGATCAGCTTCTGTCCGCCCAGAATCCGCGCTCGGACCAGCATGATGAAATGCTGTTCGTCATCATCCACCAGACCAAGGAACTGTGGCTCAAGCAGATCCTGCACGAGGTGGCGCTGGCGCAGACGCTGGTGCGCGCGGGGGATCTGGTTCCCGCCTATAAGAGCCTGGCCCGCGTCAGCCGCATCCAGTCGGTGATGACCCAGAGCTGGGACATCCTGGCCACCATGACGCCCGCCGACTACCTGAAGTTCCGGGGCGATCTTGGCGCGAGTTCGGGCTTCCAGAGCGATCAGTTCCGCCGTCTGGAGACGATGCTGGGTCTGAAGGATCCACGCTTCCTGCGCTTCCATGCCGAACGCCCTGACGCCCATGCGGCGCTCAAGGCCGCGCTGGAATCGCCCAGCCTCTATGACGACGCCCTGCGTCAGCTGGCCCGCGCGGGCCTGCCGGTGCCGGAGGCGGTGCTGAACCGCGACGTCAGCCAGTCCTATGAAGCTGATGAAGGCGTCGAGGCCGCCTGGCTCGAGGTCTATCGCGACACCGAGCGCTGGTGGCCCCTGTATCAACTGGCCGAGAAGCTGGTTGATCTGGACGACGCCCTGCTGACCTGGCGGCACAAGCACGTCGTGACGGTCGAGCGCATCATCGGCCGTCGCCAGGGCACGGGCGGCACCGATGGCGTCGGCTATCTGGTCGAGACGCTGAAGCGGCGCTGCTTCCCCGAACTCTGGTCGCTCCGCACCAAGCTGTAGAGCGGGGTGTCATCGGCAACCTTCGCTGCTGGCAGGGGTTCACCTGTGCGAACGGCAACGGAGGTTTCCGATGAGCGGCAACAGTCACGACATCAAGGTCCTCAACGGTCTGGTCGAGGGACTGATCGACAGCGCCGACGGCTATCATCAGGCGGCTGTCGAGGCGGTCGACGGCGCCTGGCGCGGCTGGTTTGACACGCGGGCGGTTGAACGGCGCCGTCTGGCTGAGGATTTCAAGGCGGCGGTGCGCGAACGCGGCGGCTCGCCGGACGAGGACGGCTCCATCCTGTCAAAGGCCCAGCGCGCCTTCATGGACGTGAAGAACGCCCTGTTGCGCAATGACGCCTCGGTCATGGAGACGGTGGAGCGGGGCGAGGCGCAGTTGAAAGCTCGGTTCGACCGCGCGTTGGCGGACGAAGCCCTGTCGGCCACGACGCGCGAGACGATCCGCCGCGCCTATGGCGAAGTGCAGCAGGGACATGAGCAGTTGAGGGGCCTGAAGCAGACCTGAACCGCTCTTTCTCCCTCCCCGTCCCGGGGAGGGTGGTCGCGCAGCGACCGGGTGGGGAAGGCTTGGTGATCCTTGCCTCGACGTGATCCTTGCAGCGATGGGGTTCTGGCCTCGGCGTCTGAATAGCCTTGCCGCCCCCACCCGGCCTCGCCCTGCCGGGCTCAGCCACCCTCCCCGGGACGGTGAGGGAGAGGGACGCGCACAAATAGCGAGTCGCCGCGCGGCGCGCGTTAGCGCCCTCAAAGATCAGCACTAAAAAAGCCCCGGCTTTTCCGCCGGGGCTTTTGATCTTCAGCGCGGAGCCGAAGCCTGAAATCAGGCCTCGTCGCCAGCCTTCTCGGCCGTGCCGGCAGCCGGGACGGCGACCTTGCGGGCCGTCTGGCGCTCGGCGATCCGGGCCGACTTACCGCGGCGGTCGCGCAGGTAGTACAGCTTGGCGCGACGAACGACGCCGCGACGCTTCACTTCGATGGAGTCGACGTTCGGCGACAGGATCGGGAAGCGACGCTCCACGCCTTCACCGAACGAAATCTTGCGGACCGTGAAGGTCTCGTTGATGCCGCCGCCGTCACGGGCGATGCAGACGCCTTCGAACGCCTGAATACGTTCGCGCTCGCCTTCCTTAATGCGCACGTGGACACGCAGGGTGTCGCCGGGCTGGAAGTCGGGGATGGTCTTGCCTTCGAGCAGGCGGGCTTTTTCTTCGGCAGCGAGTTGCTGGACGATGTTCATAGTGTTTCTCCGGAGCTTATTTGCTCTTTAGCTGTAAGTTGGCGAGATGCCGCTCCCAGAGATCAGGGCGCCGCTCCCGCGTGGTCGTTTCCCTTTGCTCCTGACGCCATCTGGCGATCTTCTTGTGATCGCCTGACAACAGGACTTCCGGGATGTCGTGGCCCTCGAACGTTCGCGGTCGCGTGTACTGCGGATGCTCAAGCAGGTCGTCCTCGAAGCTCTCGGTGGACAGGCTTTCCGCCGCACCCAGAACCCCCGGAACCAACCGGACGCACGCCTCGATCGCCACCATGGCCGCCGCCTCGCCGCCGGCGAGCACCGCGTCCCCGACGGAGACCTCCTCGAACCCGCGGGCGTCGAGCACCCGCTGGTCCACCCCCTCGAAACGGCCGCACAGGACGACGATGCCGTCGGCCTTGGCCCATTCCGTAACCCGCGCCTGCGTCAGGGGCCTGCCGCGTGCGCTCATGTACAAAAGCGGCCGGGATGGGCCTTCCAGGCTGTCGAGAGCCCTGGCCACCACGTCCGCTTTCAGCACCTGACCGGGACCACCACCCGCAGGGGTGTCGTCCAGGAAGCCGCGCTTATCTTCGGAAAACGCGCGAATGTCCAGCGTCTGCAGGTCCCACAGCCCCTTCTCGCGCCAGGCGGCGCCGATCAGCGACACCCCCAGCGGTCCGGGAAAGGCCTCGGGGAACATGGTCAGGACGGTGGCGGTAAAGGGCATGGCGGCCCTTTACCGCTCTACCGCCGCAAACGCGAGCCTCAGCAGTCTCAGGCGGCAGGCTTGCCGCCGCCGGCGGCCAGCCAGGCGTTCACCTGATCTTCCAGCACGTCCAGCGGCACCGAGCCGTTGCCGAGGACCACGGCGTGGAAGTCCTTGATGTCGAAGCGGTCGCCCAGGGTCTGGCGGGCCTTTTCACGCAGTTCCTCGATCTTCAGCTCGCCGATCTTGTAGCTGGTGGCCTGGCCGGGGTTGGTGATGTAGCGCTCGACTTCCTTCTGGATGTCGCGCTCGGACAGCAGGGAGTTGTGGCGGAAGTAGTCCATCGCCTGCTCGCGGCTCCAGCGCTTGGCGTGCAGGCCGGTGTCGGTCACCAGACGCACGGCGCGCCACAGCTCGGTCGAGAGGCGGCCGAAGTCGGAATAGGGGTCCTGATAGAAGCCCATCTCCTTGCCCAGACGCTCGGCGTACAGGCCCCAGCCCTCGGCATAGGCGCCGTAGCCGCCGAACCGGCGGAAGCTGGGCAGGCCGTCGATCTCCTGAGCATAGGCGATCTGGAAGTGGTGGCCCGGCGCGCCCTCGTGATAGCTGATGCCCTCGATCTGAGGCTTCAGCACCTGGGTCATGTCGGACAGGTTGACGTAATAGATGCCAGGACGTGTCCCGTCGGCCGACGGTGAGTTGTAGAAGGCGATGGAGGCGGTCGCCTCACGGAACGGCTCGACCGCGCGTACTTCCAGCGCCGCCTTCGGCAGGTCCGAGAACCACTGCGGGGCGATCTCCATGACCTGGGCCACAAAGGCGCGGGCGTCGGTCAGATAGGCTTCCTTGCCCTCGGGCGTGTTCGGATACTGGAATTGCGGATCCGTCTTCAGGACGTGGAAGAACTCCTGCAGCGTGCCAGTGAAGCCGATGCGCGCCTTGACCACCTCCATCTCGCGCTGGATGCGGGCGACTTCGTCCAGGCCGATCTGGTGGATCTGGTCGGCGGTCAGGTCGGTGGTCGTCGAGAGCTGAAGCTTGGCGTTGTAATAGGCTTCGCCGTTGGGCAGGCGCCAGACGCCGCCGTCGCTGTCGGCCTTGGTCTGCACCTGGCCCAGGGCCGACAGTACGGTTTCAAAGCCGCGCTTGTAGGGGCCGGTCAGGGCGGCGCGGGCCGAGGCCAGCAGGCGGTCCTTGGTCGCCTGATCGGCGTTCAGGGCGCCGACCTTGGTCTGGAAGTCGGCCCAGACCGGGTTGTCCGCGCCGCCGTCGAACGGGGCGCCTTCGATCACCGACCGGGTGTTCTCGATCGAGGGTTCAAAGACGAAGCGGGGCGAGACGACGCCCTTGTCGGCGCGCGCCTTCAGGGTGTCGGCGACCTGACCCATATAGCGCTCGGCCGCGTTCAGGCGGGCGACGTAGGCGTCGGCGTCGGCGACGCTGCCGATGCGGTGGTTGTTGATCATGAAGACCGGCAGGCTGGTCGTCGGGTTGCCGTTGGCGGCGAACTGGAAGCCCCAGTCGCGCCACTGGTTCGACAGGCGGGTCTGCTCGACGCCGTGTTCGAACAGACGCCAGGACATGCGGCTCTGGGCGCTCAGCTTCGAGGGGTCGAACTGGGCCTTCATCTGGGCCAGCTGGGCTTCCTGCAGGGCCAGCGCGCGTTCAGCGGCGGCGTCGGAGACGTCGTCCAGCTTGTCCTGATCGGTCTTGCGGCCCAGCGAGGTCATGCGCTGTGGGCTGAGGGCCATGCGCGCCTCGAAGGCCTCTTCAAAGAAGGTGTTGAGCCGGGCGTCTTCGCTCTGGGCCGGGGCGGCGACGGCGGCAGGCGCGGCGCCTTCGGCCATGACGGCGGGCGCAGCGGCGCAGAGCGCCAGGACGGCGGCGGACGAAATCAGAAGACGACGCATGAGCAGGAACCCCCTCGGTACAATGAGGGCGCACCTTTCCCCGAAGCGCAGCCGTAGGCAAGCCGCGAAATCCGGATGATTACGTCGTCAGCCGCCGCGCAGGTCGGTGATCGTGCGGCCGGGCGCGATCTGTTCGGCGTCGGTGATCAGGTGGACCAGTGCAGGGCGCCCGCCCGCCGCCGCCTCGCGCGCGGCCGCCAGCGCCGCCGGGAAGTCGCCGGTCGTCTCGCATCGCACGGCGAAGGCGCCGAAGGCCTCGGCGAACTTCACGAAGTCGGGGTTCTTCAACTCGGTGGCGATGACGCGGGTCGGATATTCCCGCTCCTGGTGCATCCGGATGGTGCCGAAGGTTCCATTGTCCACGACCACCACGATGACGCCGAGGCCGTATTGAGCGGCGGTCGCCATCTCATTGGCGCTCATCATGAAGTCGCCGTCGCCGGCGATGCAGACGACCTCGCGCGAGGGCTGGACCGCCTTGGCCCCCAGCGCCGCCGGATAGCCATAGCCCATGGCGCCCGAGGTCGGGGCCAGCTGGGTGCGACGCGCCTGATGGCGGTGGAAGCGGTGCAGCCAGGCGGCGAAGTTGCCCGCGCCGTTGGTGATGATGGCGTCCTGTGGCAGGGCGTCGGCCAGATGGGCGATGACCTCGCTCATGTTGACTGCGCTCTGGACCTCGATGGGCGAGGAGAAGGCCAGGAAGTCGGCATGGGCCGCGGCGCCCTGATCGCTCCATGTCCGGCCCGGCTCAATGGCCGACAGGGCCAGCGCCGCCAGCGAATTGTCCGCCGCCGCCGACAGGGCGGGCGCCCAGACGCGGCCCAGTTCTTCGGGGCCGGGATGGATGTGGATCAGGGTCTGCGCCGTCTTCGTCCGGTCCAGCAGGGTGTAGCCCTGCGTCGGGTTCTCGCCCATGCGCGCGCCGATCACGACCAGCAGGTCGGCGTCCTTGACCCGCGCGACCAGCTTCGGGTTGGGCCCCAGGCCGAGGTCGCCTGCATAGGCGGGGTGGTCGTTGCGGATCAGATCCTTGCGGCGGAAGGACAGGGCGACGGGCAGGCCCAGCCGTTCGGCCCAGCCTGAGATCGCATCGGTCGCCTCATCGCTCCAGCCTGAGCCGCCCAGGATCAGCATGGGGCGTTCGGCGCGGCTCAGACGTTCGCGCACCTGTTTGACGAAGGCCGGGTCCAGCGCGGCCCTGGCCGGGACGACGGGGCGAACCGGCGTCGGGCCGCCGTCAGCGTGCAGGATGTCTTCGGGCAGGGCGACGACGACCGGACCCATGCGGCCCTGCTGCGCCGTGGCGAAGGCGCGCTCGACCACTTCGACGGTGCGCTGGGGGCTTTCGATCTCGGTCGCCCATTTGGCCAGGCCGCCGAAGACCTCGCGATAGTCGACTTCCTGAAAGGCGCCGCGGCCCCGGTCGGTCAGGGCGATCTGGCCGACGAACAGGATCATCGGCGTCGAATCCTGATGCGCCGTATGCACGCCGATGCTGGCGTGGGTCGCGCCCGGCCCGCGCGTGACCATGCAGACGCCGGGGCGGCCGGTCAGCTTGCCATAGGCCTCGGCCATGTTGGCGGCGCCCGCTTCATGGCGGCAGACGATGACCTCGATCTGGTCGCGCACATCGGCCAGGGCGTCCAGCACGGCCAGATAGCTTTCGCCCGGTACGCAGAAGACCTTGTCGACCCCGTTCATCACCAGGGTCTCGACCAAACGGCGGGCGGCGGTTCCGGAAGCTTGCGTCATATGTTCGCCGTTAGCAGAGTAGAGGTTCGTTTGGCCATGCAACCTTATGGCCAAGCTTCACGTTGAAGCGCCAATTCTATCTTCGGGGATTCTCTCATGCGCAAGCTTATCGTCCTTGGCGTCATCGCCGCCGCCCTGACCACCGCCGCCTGCAACACCGTCGCCGGGGTGGGCCGTGACGTCTCCGCCGTCGGTCAGGCCGTGGCCTCGACCTCGGAACGCGCCAAGAACTGACGCCGAGTCCTGCTGGTCGGGCGCCGCCGGTCGCCTTGTTTTACGTTTCGGCGGCAAAACCGCCAAAGACTTCCGTTATGCTGACGCTTCAATCGGAGGAATGAGCATGGGACTTCTGGACAATATCCTGGGCGGCATCGGCGACGGCGCCGCCGGGGGCGTGGCCGACCTGCTGAAAAGCCAGGGCGGCGTGGCGGGCCTGACCGAGAAGTTCGGCCAGAACGGTCTGGGCGACGTTGCGGCCTCGTGGGTCGGCAAGGGCGGAAACTCTGCGATCAGCGCCGAACAGATCGCCGCCGTGCTGGGCTCCGGCCCGATCGCCGACTTCGCCAAGAAGCTGGGCGTTTCGCCTGAGCAGGCCAGCGTCACCCTGGCCGCTTTGTTGCCGCAGGTCATCGACCGCCTGACGCCCAACGGTTCGGCCGAAGGCGCTGATGATCTGGTCGGCGGCCTGCTGAACAACCTGCCGGGCGGCCTCGGCGGCGCGCTGGGCGGTCTGTTCAAGCGGTAAAGGCGAGACGCCAAAAGCTGCCTTTTTTCTCTCCGTCATCCTCGGGCTTGACCCGAGGATCGGACTTTCCGCCCGCTCGACGGTGGCCGGCTAGGGCGACAGTTGCGGGGCCTCTACATGCCGCTGCAGAGCCGACGGCTCGATCCTCGGGTCAAGCCCGAGGATGACGGCGGGTGAGGAGCGAGCGACGAGAGGGGCCCTCAGGCCTCCGTCTCATAGGTGACGCCCGTCAGATAAAGCCCGTCTGACGGCGCCACTGTTCCACAGCGGGCGCGATCTTTCGCCGCCAGCGCATCGGCCAGATCGGCGGGGCTCCAGCGGCCCAGCCCCACTTCGGCGATGCTGCCCGCCATCGAGCGCACCTGGCGATGCAGGAAGCTGCGCGCCTCGAACACCAGATGCACCTCTTCGCCGACGCGGGAGACGCGGGCGACGTCCAGCGTCCTCATCGGACTGGCCGCCTGACAGGCGGCGTCGCGGAAGGTGGTGAAGTCGTGCAGACCGATCAGGGCCTGCGCCGCCGCGTGCATGGCCTCGGCGTCCAGCGGCTTCCTGACGTGCCAGACCCGGCCCCGGTCCAGCGCCGGGCGGCCCGGCCGGTTCAGGATGCGATACAGGTACTTGCGCCCGTTGGCGGTGAAGCGGGCGTGCCAGTCGTCGCTGACCGGCGTGCAGTCCAGCACCGCCACCGCCTCCTTCACCAGATGGGCGTTCAGGGCGTTCATCACCGTCTGCGCGGGCCAGTCGCGCTCCAGATCGACATGGCAGGTCTGGCCTGTTGCGTGGACGCCCGTGTCGGTTCGCCCGGCGGCGGCAATACGCACACGCTCGCCGCTGAAGGCGGTGATGGCCGTCTCGATCGCGCCCTGCACCGTCGGCTGGTGGGTCTGGGCCTGAAAGCCATTGTAGGCAGAGCCGTCATACTCGACGGTAAAACGATAGCGGGGCATTATCCTTGGGGGCCGCGATCAGAAGGCTCCGCCTTCTCGACCCGACGCGGCCCGGCCAGAACCACACCTGCTGGAACCGCGAAGCCCCGCAGCATTTCGTCGGCGGCCTGAGCCGCCTTGCCGGGGCGCTGCACGCGGGTCAGGCGCACGGCGCCGGTTCCGCAGGCGATGGTCAGCGCGTCGTCCAGCACCTGACCGGGCGCGCCTTGCCCGTCGGCCAGCACCGACATCAGCGCCTTGATGCGCACCGGCTCGCCGTCGGCCTCGACCTCGAACCAGGCGCCGGGGAAGGGCGACAGGCCGCGGATGTGGGCGTCCACCTCGGCGGCCGGGCGGGTCCAGTCGATGCGGGCTTCGGCCGTGGTGATCTTCTTGGCGTAGGTCGGCTCGCCCGTCTGCTGCGTCTCGGTGAAGCCGCCGCGTTCGATGGCGGCCAGCGCGCGCGGCCACAGGGCGGCGCCGACATGAGCCATGCGGTCGCCCAGAGAGGCGGCCGTATCGTCGGCGTGGATGTCCATCAGTTCCGACAGGATGATGGCGCCTTCGTCCAGGCCTTCGCTCATGCGCATGATCTGGACGCCGGTCTGGCGGTCCCCGGCCATGATGGCGCGCTGGATCGGGGCGGCGCCGCGCCAGCGCGGCAGCAGCGATCCGTGCAGGTTGAAGCAGCCCAGACGCGGCGCTTCCAGCACCTCGGGCTTCAGGATCTGGCCGTAGGCGACGACGCAGGCGGCGTCGAGATCCAGGCTCTTGAAGACTTCGATGGCTTCGGCCGCCTTCATGCTGTCGGGTGTGAAGACCGGCAGGCCCATGGCCTCGGCGAAGGCGTGGACAGGCGACGGCGTCAGCTTCTGGCCCCGGCCCTTGGGGCGCGGCGGTTGTGAATAGACGGCGACGATCTCGTGCCCCGAGGCGATCAGCTCGGCCAGCGACGGCACGGCGAAGTCGGGGGTTCCCATGAAGGCTAGGCGCATGGGCAGGCCTTTAGACCGTGAGGCCGATTACATCCAGCGGGTATAGACGCCGCCGCCCTCGTCCCACTCGCCGCCCGCGTCCAGCGCGTCGTCGAAATCGAGCAGGCGATCGACGATCAGGCCCGCCACCACGCCGACAGCGGCGACGGCCAGCAGGGTCGCGACGCTGGCGACGCCGACCTTTTCATTGCGGGTCAGGCGGCGACGGCCCCCTCTATTGACGATTTTGGGATCGATAATCCGGGTCTTGCGGGACATCAGGCGGCCATCCTCGCGTGTTTCTTGACCTTGGCGACCGCGCGGTCGCGACGCAGGCGCGACAGGTGGTCGATGAACAGGACGCCGTTCAGGTGATCCAGTTCGTGCTGGAAGCAGACGGCGTAGAGGCCCTCGATTTCTTCCTCGATCGTCTCGCCCTGATAGTTCATGTAGCGGACGCGCACGCGGGCCGGGCGCTCGACGGCGTCGTAATAGGTCGGCACCGACAGGCAGCCCTCTTCGTAGGAGAACATCTCCTCGGACGACCACAAGATTTCGGGGTTGACGAAGAAGCGCGGGTTGCGGCGCTCCAGCGCCTCTTCCTCGGTCTGTGGCTCGTCAGATGCGCCCTCGACCGGCTTGTCGCCCAGATCCATGACGACCACGCGGCTCAGCTCGCCGATCTGCGGCGCGGCCAGGCCGATGCCCGGCGCGTCGTACATCGTCTCCAGCATGTCATCCATCAGGACGCGCACGGCGTCGCTGACGCCGCCCTCGACGGGTGCGGCGACGGTCTTCAGGATCGCCAGGTCGGCGGCGTTATCGATAGTCAGGATACGACGAATGGCCATGCGGGGGAGGTAGGGCCGCCGCCCCCGAACGTCAAGAATTACCGACTCCAGCGCTCGGACTTCTCAGGCGCCGTCAGGCAGGCGGCACTTCACGCGGCTTGCGGTCCTGATCGATGGCCACATAGGTGAAGACGCCTTCGGTCACGCGCACCGACAGGGCCTCGGCCTGACCGCGCGCGCGTTTCCACGCCTCGACATGGACGCGGATCGAGGTGCGGCCGACGCGGATAACCTTGGCGTAGGTGGACACTTCGTCGCCGACCGACACCGGCTGGTGAAAGACCATGCCGTCCAGGGCGACGGTGGCGCAGCGGCCGCCCGCGCGCTCGAACGCCGGGGTCGCCCCGGCCAGGTCCATCTGGGCCAGCAGCCAGCCGCCGAAGATATCGCCCTCGGGATTGGTGTCGGCGGGCATGGCGATGACGCGGCCGACCGGCTGGCCTTCAGGCAGCAGGGCGGCGGGTTTGTCGGCGTCGGACACGGATGACCTCTCGAACGGCTTCGTCAGGGCCGGTTCATGCGCTCTGAGCCGTAGGGACGCAAGCCGTCGTCCCGCGCCTCAGGCCGAGCAGGCGGCGACAATGGCGATGACGGCGGCCGCGACCATGACCGACAGCGGCAGGACGAAGATCTGGATCAGGGCGGTGCGCCGCGAGGCGCCGCCTTCAGGCGTGTCCTCGCCCTCGAACAGACGGCGTGACCGAGGCGGGGCGGTCTTGCGGCCGGCGTCCTGCATCATGATGAACCCTTTCAGACCCATGCGGCGAAGGCCGCGATCAGGCCGGAGGATGGCGATCGTCCGGCTGGTTCAAAAGGTCCGGTTCGGCTTGATCGATCAGGCCGGTTGCGCCGCCTTCAGCCGATCGACGGCGCGCACCAGTTCCGTCTCGTCCAGACTGGCGAAGCCGATGCGGAAGGCGTTGGCGGCTGGGGTTCCCCTCGCGCCCGGCTCAAGCTGAAGCTGCCCGCCGTGGGTCAGGATCAAGCCCTGCCGCCCTGCCTCGGCGGCCCAGACGGCGGCGTTGATGTCCGGGTTCACGCGCAGCCACAGCGCCAGCCCGCCCGCCGGTTTGTCGAAGGCGACGGCGTCGCCCAGTCGGGCGGCGATCTCGACGCACAGCAGGTCGCGGCGCTGTTCATAGATCCTGCGCGCCTTGCGGGCGTGACGGCCCAGGTCGCCGTCGTCGATCAGCCGGGCCAGCGCCCGCTCCAGCGGCAGGTCGCCCTGACGGTCGATGGCCTCCCGTCGCGCGGTCATGGTCTGGATCAGGTCCGGCGCGCCCGTCGCATAGCCGACGCGGATCACCGGCGACAGCAGCTTGGACACCGAGCCGATATGGATGATGCGGTCCTGACCGCCTCTCTGGCTCAGGGCGCGGGCGGCCAGCGGCAGGACCGGGCGTCCCTCGAAACGGTATTCGTGGTCATAGTCGTCCTCGATCAGGATCAGGCCATGGCGACGCGCCAGCTCCAGCAGCCGCAGACGCCGCCCGGCGCCCAGCGTCACCGTGGTCGGAAACTGATGGTGGGGCGTGACATAGACGGCGCGGATCGTCGGGTCGCGCGCCAGCAGGGCCTCCAGCCGTTCGACATCCAGACCCTGCGCATCGACGGGGGCGCCCACCACGCGGGCGCCTGCGGCGCGAAACGCCTTCCACGCCAGCGGATAGCCGGGGTCCTCGACGGCGATGGCGTCGCCGGGGTTCAGGACGGCGGCGGCCAGAAACAGGGCCATCTGGCTGCCGCGCGTGACCAGTATGTCGTCGGCGCCGACCGTCAGGCCGCGCTCGGCTGACAGATAGCGGGCCAGCGCCGTCCGCAGCGACGGCGCCCCGCGCGGATCGCCGTATCCGGGCAGCAACCGAAGTTCCGCCCCGGTTATGGAGCGCCGGAAGGCCCGCGCCAGCTCCAGCACCGGCATCAGGCGCGCATCGGGCGACCCGTCGGTGAACTGCATCGGCGGCGGCGCAGGCCGGGTCAGCGGCAAGACCGAGGCTGCGGGCGGAGCGGCTTTTCGCACGCCCCACTTCTGCGTGGCTGGATCGGGCAGGTCGCGGGCGACGAAGGTGCCGCGCGACGCCTCGGCCGTCAGCCAGCCCTGCAACACCAGTTCCTGATAGGCGGCGTCGACGGTGTTGCGATGGACGCCCAGAGTTTGGGCCAGGGCGCGGGTGCCGGGCAGGCGGTCGCCGGGCTTCAGCCGCCCACGCTCGATCTCGCGGATCACCGATGAGGCCAGATTGATGAACAGCGGCCGCGCCGGGTCTTCGATCAGTTCAATGACGATGGCGCTGCGCCCCATGATCCGGCCTGTCTGATTTCGTGAAAGCGGCTCTTATCGGTAGGCCGTATCGGCGGGTATCTCACGCGCTAATCCAGACAGCAACTGTGCTGGTCTGTTCAGTAAGGGACAGGATCATGGCCGGAAAAGCGGTTTTCTATCATGCAGGCTGCACCGTCTGCGTCGACGCCGAGCAGCGGTTCGCAGGCGCGTTGAACCCGGCGGCCTATCAGGTCGAAGTGGTGCATCTGGGCGAGACGCCGCAGCGCCTGTCCGAGGCTGAGGCGGCGGGCGTGAAGTCCGTTCCGGCCTTCGTCATCGACGGCGCCGTCTACCACATCAATCACGGCGCGGACCTGTCGGCCCTGCGCTGATCGGTCTTGGGCCAACGCGATCCGGCCGGGTTTTCAGTCCCCCGAAGCCCGGCCGCTCGGCGGGTCGGCGACCCTCCACCTCACCGGCCGACCCGCCGCTTTTTTATCTGACGGAGACAGTATGACTTCCGACCTGGCGACGCGGGCTCTGGACCCGCAACTGGCCCAAGCCCTGATGCTGGAGCGCCAGCGCCAGCAGGACAGCATCGAGCTGATCGCGTCCGAAAACATCGTCAGCGCCGCCGTGCGTCAGGCGCAGGGCTCGGTCCTGACCAACAAATACGCCGAGGGCTATCCGGGCCGTCGCTATTACGGCGGGTGCGAGGCGGTCGACATCGCCGAGAAGCTGGCCATCGAGCGCGCCTGCACCCTGTTCGACACGGCCTACGCCAACGTCCAGCCGCACTCGGGCGTCAACGCCAACCTGGCCGTGCTGTTCGCCCTGATCAAGCCGGGCGACCGCATCATGGGGCTGGATCTGGCCTGCGGCGGACACCTGACGCACGGCTCGCCGGTCAGCCTGTCGGGCCAGTGGTTCGAAGTCAGCGCCTATCGGGTACGCGAGGACGACGACCTGATCGACTATGACGACATGGAGCAGCGCGTCCTTCAGGACCGCCCCCGCCTGATTTATGCGGGCGGCTCGGCCTATCCGCGTCGCATCGACTTCGCCCGGATGCGCCAGATCGCGGATAAGGTCGGCGCCTGGCTGGTGGCCGATGTGGCCCACTACGCCGGGCTGATCGCGGCGGGCCTCTATCCCAATCCGACGCCGCACGCCCATGTCACCACCTCGACTACGCACAAGACCCTGCGCGGCCCGCGCGGCGGCCTGATCCTGTGCAACGATCCCGAGTTGGCGCGACGCATCGACAAGGCGGTCTTCCCCGGCACGCAGGGCGGGCCGCTGATGCACGTCATCGCGGGCAAGGCGGCGGCCTTTCATGAGGCGCTTCAGCCTGATTTTGTGACCTATTCAAAGGCGGTGATCGAGAACGCCCGCGTGCTGGGCCAGACGCTGGCGGACGGAGGCCTGCGCCTCGTCTCGGGCGGAACCGACTGCCATCTGGTGCTGGTCGACCTGCGCCCCTTCGGCCTGACCGGCAAGGCGGCGGTCGAGGCGCTGGAGGATCACGGCCTGATCGCCAACAAGAACGCGGTCCCCTATGACACGGCTTCGCCGATGGTGACGTCGGGGCTGCGGCTGGGCTCGCCGTCCTCGACCTCGCGCGGGTTAGACGCCGAGGCGTTCTGCACGGTCGGCGGCATGATCCTGACCATCCTCAAGGGCCTGCGCGACGGTGATCTCGACAGCGCGGCGGTGAAGGCGCAGGGAAGAGAACTGACGCGGGCCTATCCGATCGCCGGACCGGCGCTGACGCCCGCTTAAGGAGGTTCCGAACGCGCGTGCGGGTCATCTCGATTCAAAGTCAGGTCGTCTACGGCCACGTCGGCAACAGTGCAGCGGTCCAGCCGATGCAGGCCATGGGGCTGGAGGTGGCGGCGGTGCCGACCACTCTTTTGTCCAATCACCCGCACTATCCCACCATGCGCGGCCGGATTCTGGAGACGGAACTGGTCGCCGACCTGCTGCTGGGGGTCGAGGAGCGCGACCTGCCGATGACATCCGGGGCGGTGGTGACGGGCTATATGGGCTCGGCCGCCAATGCGGCGGCGACGGCGGGCTTCTTGCGGCGCTGGAAGGCGAAGAACCCGGCCCTGCTGCACATCTGCGACCCGGTGATCGGCGACGATGATCTGGGCGTCTTCGTCGCCGATGGCCTGATCGAACAGTTCCGCGACGAACTGACCCCAATGGCCGACATCATCACCCCCAACCAGTTCGAGCTGGGCCGACTGGTCGGCGAACGGCCCGATACGGTCGAGGGCGTGATCGAGGCGACGCGCATCCTGAACGCGCGCGGCACGGGGCGGACGGTGGTGACGGGCTGCGTGCTGACCGACACCGCGCCGGGCGAGGTCGAGACGGTGGCGGTCGAGGGCGGCGTCGCCCATCGCACCTCCATCCCCCGCATCCCGATCCGGCCCAGCGGCACCGGCGATCTGTTCACTGCCTACCTGACCGGCTGGCTGATGCGCGGCGAGGGATTGGCCGAGGCCGCCGCCCGCGCCACCGCCGGGGTCCAGACCGTTCTGCAGCGGACCCAGGCGGCGGGCGCCTTCGAGATGTGTCTGAGCGAGGGCTGAAAGCCCTCAGCCGAAGCCGGCGACGGCGGCGATCACCCGGTCCTGCACGGCCTCGTCCAGATAGGCGCTCATCGGCAGGCTGATGACCCGCTCGGCCCTGGCCTCGGTCACGGCCAGACCGCCGGGGCCGACCGGGTGCTGGCGATAGGCGGGCTGGCGGTGCAGGGGGATCGGATAATAGACGGCGGTCGGCACGCCTTCGGCCTTCAGATGGGCGGCCAGGGCGTCGCGGTCGTCGTGCTCGACGGTGAACTGGGCCCAGACCGAGCGGCCGCCGGGAATGACCACCGGCGTCGCCGCCACATGATCGGCCAGCCCCTGCACATAGCGTTCGGCGATGCGGTTGCGGCGCGCGATCTCGTCCGGGAAGATTTTCAGCTTCTCCAGCAGGACGACGGCCTGCAAGGTGTCCAGCCGTCCGTTCATGCCCAGACGCGGGTTCAGATATTTGGGGTCATGGGTGAAGTCTTGGGCCGCCGCATCCGCCGCCGTCGCCTGACCGTGAACACGCAGGGAAACGAGGTGATCCATCAGCGCCGCCTCCTTCACCAGCACCGCCCCGCCGTCGCCATAGGCGCCCAGCGGCTTGGCCGGAAAGAAGCTCAGCGTCGTGGCGTCGGCCCAATGGATCGGGTGCTGGCCGTTCAGGGTGCAGCCGAACCCTTGCGCCGAATCCGCGATCAGCTTCAGCCCGTGCTTCTGGGTGATCTGCGACAGGGCGGGATAGTCGGCGGGCTGGCCGAACAGGTCCACGGCGATGACGGCGCGGGGCTTCAGCACGCCCTCGCGCTCGACAGCCTCGACGGCGGCGCGCAGGTGATCGGGGTCCATCGTCCAGGTGTCGGGACGGATGTCGATGAAGACCGGCGTGGCGCCCGCCAGCGCGACCACCTCGGCCGTGGCGGCGAAGGTGAAGGCGGGGCAGAAGGCGGCGTCTCCCGGCCCCACGTCCCACGCCATCATCAACAGCACCAGCGCATCCGTCCCGTTGGAGCATGACAGGGCGTGGGGCGCCTGGCCGAAATCGCACAGGGCCTGTTCAAAGGCGCCGACCGCCGGACCCATGATGTACTGGCCGCTGGCCGCGACCTCCATCAAGGCGGCGTCGATGGCCGGGCCGATGCGGCGGCGCTGGCTGAGAAGATCGATGAAGGGAATCGTCACGCGTCGGTTACTCCGGGGAGGGGGAGGTTGGTCAGGCCCAGTCGGCTCTCAGGCCAGACCGGGCCAGTAGTGGGCGTTCGGCGTCGGACGCGGGCCGAAGATGGCCTGTCCGACCCGCACCACGGTCGCGCCTTCGCGCACGGCCAGTTCGTAGTCGCCGGTCATGCCCATCGACAGGCCGGTGATGCGCGCATCGATGCGTTCGGCTTTGTCGCGCAGGGACCGCAGCAGGGTGAAGCAGGGCCGCACCCGGTCGGGATCGTCGCTGAACACCGCCAGCGTCATCAGCCCCTGCGGCTTCAGCCGGGGAAAGGCCTCCAGCCGTTCGATGAAGTCCAGCGCATCGTCGGGATGCAGACCGAACTTGCTCTGTTCGCCCGAGGTGTTGACCTGAACATAGACCTTCATGTCGCGGCCGTCGGTCTCCAGCCGCTTGTTCAAGACCTCGGCCAGCTTGAGGCTGTCCAGCGCATGGAACTCGTCCGCCAGACGGGTCAGGTATTTGACCTTGTTCGACTGCAGGTGGCCGACGACGTGCCAGCGCATCGACAGATCGGCCATGGCCTCGGCCTTGTCGCGGGCCTCCTGCAGCTTGTTCTCGCCGAAGTCGGTGACGCCCGCGGCCCAGGCCAGACGCAGAATCTCGGCCGGAACCGTCTTGGTGATCGGCAACAGGCGCACGCTGTCGATCGGCCGCCCGACCTGTTCGCAGGCGGCGGCGATGCGGCGATGAACCAGCGCCAGATTGGCGGCGAACCGTTCGCGCGGGTCAGGCCCGAATCGTTCGAGGTTTTCAGGCGAAAGGGTCACGAAACATACTCCCGACACAGGCGGCGGCCCAGCCGCGCAATGACTTCATAGTCGATGGTCGCGCCGTTCAGCGCCAGCTGTTCCGGCGTGCGGTTGGGGCTCAGAAGTTCCACCTGATCGCCCGCCTTCAGCGCATCGGGGGACAGGGCGCTGATATCCACGACCAGACTGTCCATCGAGATGCGCCCGACGAAGGGCAGCAAGCGCCCCTCGAATGCAGCGGCGCCGGTGGCCGACAACTGGCGCGGCCAGCCGTCAGCATAGCCCACGCCGATGGTCGCCAGACGCATGTCCTTCGGCGCCGTGACCGCCCAGCCGTAGCCGACGCCCGCGCCTGCAGGTACGGCGCGGGTCTGGATGACGCGGCCCGTCACCTCGACCACCGGCTGCATGGCCTTGGCCGAGGGCGAGGCGTCTAGGGCGAACAGGGCCGCACCGATCCGGCATAGGTCATAGTGGTAGTCAGGCCCCAGCCAGCACCCGGCCGAGTTGGCCAGCGAGCGCGGAACGCCGGGCGGCGCGTGGGCCAGAATGCGCTCGAAGGCCTGACGCTGGCGCGCATTGCCCGCGTGGCCGGGCGTGTCGGCGACGGCCAGATGGCTGAGGATCAGGCGCGGCTCGATCCAGCGGATCGGGCCATCAGGGGCGAAGGCGAAGGCGGCGTCCTCGGGCGGCAGGCCCAGCCGCGACATGCCGGTGTCGAACTGTATCGCCGCCGCCAGCGGCCGCCCGACGGCCCGGCCCAGACGCGCCCAGCCCTCCATCTGTTCAAAGCTGTTCAGCACCGGGATCGCCCCGGCGGCGAGGGCTGCGTACTCGGCGCCGGGCGCCAGACCGTTCAGCACGAACAGTTCGGCGTCGGCGGGCAGGACGCGGCGCAGATCCACCGCCTCGAACAGATGGGCGATGAAGAAGGCGCGGCATCCGGCGTCATAGAGGGCGGGCGCGATGCGAGCCGCGCCCAGACCATAGGCGTCGGCCTTGACCACGGCGGCGCAGGCGGCGGGCGCGACCAGATCGCACATGGCGCGATAGTTGGCGGCGACGGCGCCGAGGGACACGCGAATCCGGCCGCCGCCGTGGTCGGATCGGCGGCCCCGCTGGTCGGTCGGGAACAGGGCGAGGGCAGGCAAGGGATAGAAGCTTTCACGGCGTCGGCTGACCGCCGACCTCCGCACCCTAGACCCCTGTGTCCCGGCCATTCCCCGCCACGTCGGCGCAGATCGTCAGACCGCTTTGTAAGCGTCGATCACGCGGGGAACAGCTTCGCCAGCCGATCGACGGCGGCGTCGATCTCGGCCGGGGTCGAGGCGGCGAAGCCCATCAGCCAGCCGGGACGGCCCGCGCCTGCGTCGTGCAGGGGCGTCAGGCCGGTCAGGTGAACGCCGACTCGCCGGGCCGCGCGCACCGTCTCGGCCTCGTCGAAGCCGTCCTTCAGGAAGCAGGGCATCTGCAGCCCTCCGGCGGGCCGGTCGGGCGTGACGACGTGGGGCAGGCGCCCCCTCACCGCCGTCTCCAGCGCGTCCAGCCGTTCCGCATAGACGCCGCGCATGGTGCGGACATAGGCGCCGAACCGGCCGTCCTCGATGAATCGGGCCAGCGTCAGTTGGGCCACCGAGGCGGTGAAGCCGTCCATCAGGCTGCGCGCTGCCACCATCGGCTCGACCAGCGGGCGCGGCAGGATCAGATAGGCCAGCCTCAGCCCCGGAAACAGGGACTTGGTGAAGGTGCCCAGATAGAGGGTCCGGTCGTGCGGGTCCAAGCCCTGGACGCAGGCGGTCGGCCGCCCGGCGTAGTGGAACTCGCTGTCGTAATCGTCTTCCAGAATCCAGGCGTCATGCTCGGCCGCCCATTGTATCAGCGCCAGCCGCCGGTCCAGCGACAGGGTGCGGCCGGTCGGAAACTGGTGCGAGGGGGTGACGAAGACCGCCCGTCCGTCCTCGCGTCGGGCCAGCAGGTCGTCGGTCCGCAGCCCCTGCGCGTCGACCGCCACGGGCAGGCGCTTCAGCCCCGCCGCGTCCAGCGCCTTGGCGGCGCCCTGATAGGCCGGGTCTTCGATGAAGACGCCGTCGCCGGGATCGGCCAGCACCCGCGCGCACAGGGACAGGGCCTGCTGGGAACTGGTCAGGATCAGGATCTGGTCGGGATCGGCCCGCGCCCCACGTTCCAGATTCACATAACCGGCGATGGCGCGGCGCAGGCGCGGATGGCCCTGGGGATCGCCGTGGTGCAGGGCGGCGGCGCCTTCCTCGCGCAGGGTCTGACGATGCAGCCGGTCCCACTGGGCGAAGGGAAACAGCCGCGTCTCCGGCACGCCGGGCGAGAAGGCCAGCGGGGCGTAAGGGTCGCGCAGACCCCCGCTGTCGGCCATCGCCTGCCCGCGTTTGCTCAGGCTCGGCGCCGCCGCCGGTTGCAGGACGGGACGGCGGCCCGCCGGACGCAGCACCCCGCGCTTCAGGCCCAGTTCGGTCAGTTCGCAGACGAAGCTGCCGCTGCCGACGCGCCGCTCGATGAAGCCTTCGGCATGAAGCTGGGCATAGGCCGTTTCGACCGTATCGCGCGACACGCCCAGCGACCGGGCCAGCGTCCGCGACGAGGGCAGGGGCCGTCCCGCCTTCAGCGACCGCTCGACGATCAACTGGCGTACGGCGCGCTGGATGCGGGCGTGCAGGGGCAGGCCGGACTGGGCCGGATGGTCCATGAAGGCCTGAACGGATTCCAGCTGGGCGCGCTTCAGCAATGGTCTGCAACTTCTTTCCAAAGTGGCTGGAATGATCCGGCCAATCCAGCGTTAGGTGTCACGCCCCCGGCGGGTTGGCAATGTCGCCGCCCGACCTGTGATGGGATGTGATGTCATGGGCGCTTTCGACTTCGCCGACTTCTTCAGCCGCGATCTGGACGATCTGAAGCAGGAGGGCCGCTATCGTGTCTTCGCCGATCTGGAGCGGCTGGCCCCCGACACCCCCTATGCGCGCGATCACCGGCGCGGGCGGACCATCACCATCTGGTGCTCGAACGACTACCTGTCGATGGGCGTCCACCCCGAGGTGGTCGAGGCGGCTCAAGGCGCGATCCGCACCTATGGCGCGGGCGCGGGCGGCACGCGCAACATCTCGGGCACCAGCCACGAACATGTCCTGCTGGAGCGGGATCTGGCTGATCTGCACGGCAAGGAGGCGGCGCTGCTGTTCACATCGGGCTATGCGGCCAATGACGCGGCGCTGTCGACGCTGGCCTCGCGCCTGCCCGGCGCTGTGATCTTTTCCGACGCCCTGAACCATGCCTCCATGATCGAGGGGATGCGCCGCTCGGGCGTGGAGAAGCATATCTTCGCCCACAATGACTGGCGCGATCTGGATCGGCTGATGAGCGGGGTCTGCCGCTATCGGCCCAAGCTGGTCTGTTTCGAGAGCTGCTATTCGATGGACGGCGACTTCGCCCCCATCGCCGCCATCTGCGACGTGGCCGAAAAGCACGGCGCCTTCACCTATCTGGACGAGGTGCACGCCGTGGGCCTGTATGGCGCGCGCGGCGCGGGCGTGGCCGAACGCGACGGCCAGTCGCACCGCATCAGCATGATCCAGGGCACCCTCAGCAAGGGGTTCGGCGCCATGGGCGGCTATGTGGCCGGCGATGCGGCGGCGGTCGATTTCGTCCGCAGCCACGCGCCGGGCTTCATCTTCAGCACGGCCCTGCCGCCTTCGGTGGTGGCCGGGGTGCGGGCGGCTTTACAGCATCTGAAGGCCGACGGCGCGCCGCGCCGGGCGCTGGCGGCGCGCGCCGCCTCGATCAAGGCGGGGATGCAGCGGTTGGGGCTGCCGGTCCTGCCCAGCCCCAGCCATATCCTGCCGGTGATGATCGGCGATGCGGCCACGGCGCGGGCGGTGACGGACGCCCTGATGGATGAGCACGGCGTCTACATCCAACCGGTCAACTTCCCCACCGTGCCGCGCGGAACCGAGCGGCTGCGCGTCACGCCGACGCCGCTGCACAGCGACGACGACGAGGATCACCTGCTGCAGGCTCTGGCCGCCGTCTGGGCCGACAATGCCGACTGGCGCCGGTTTTCGGCTGATGCCTTGCGGACGCTGGAACCGGCCTGAGCCTCAGTCGGCGCTCGAGGCTTTCCACCGCTCCAGATACTCCAGCCGTCTCAGCACCTTTGAGCCGGGGTCCAGCAGGATGTGCGCGTTCTGCGGCGCCTCGAACGTCGCGCGGCCGTCGGTCATGGGCAGGGCGCGCACGGCGCCGTCCACCTCGACCTCGACCGGCAGGGGGAAGGGGCGGCCGTTTCCGGTCTTCCACTCCATCGTCACCTGTTCGCCCTGCCGCGTCATGACCAGATCGGGCAGGGCAGCCTGATAGAGATAGGCGTCGAAGAACCAGCCCATGTCGCGCCCCGTCACCTCATTGACGATGGCCACATAATCCGGCGTCGTGGCGTAGCGCGGCTGGAAGTTCCCCGGCCGCGGATCGGGGCGGCCATAGACCAGGCGACGCAGGCTCTCATAGAAGGCGTCGTCGCCGATGTGCAGGCGCAGGGTGTGGGCGATCAGCGCCCCCTTGTAATAGAGGTCCAGCGCCGGGCCGGTTTTGTCGTCATAGACGGTGGCCGCGTCCTGCGGCTGGCCGGACACGACCGGGAAGCGGTTGGCCAGCGTCAGCCGCATGGTCTGAAGCTCGGCCTGCATGGCCCGCTCGCCGTTCAGCCAGCGGGCGTAGAGGGGCTGCATATAGCTGCCGAACCCCTCGTGCAGCCACATGTCGTCCCAGTCGGCGTTGGTCATCTGGTTGCCGAACCATTCGTGCGCCAGCTCATGGTGCAGCAGCCAGTCATAGCCCTTGCCGTCCAGCCGGTAGCCGTTGCCGTAGGCGTTGATGGTCTGGTGCTCCATGCCCAGGTGCGGGGTCTCGACCACGCCCATCTTCTCGTCGCCGAAGGGGAAGGGGCCGATGCTTGCCTCATAGAAGTCGAGCATCTGCGGGAACTCGTCGAACAGCGCCTGCGCCTTGGCCGGGTCGGCCGATGCTAGTCGCCAGAAACGCAACGGAATCACATTGCCGAACCGGCTGTGATAATCGGCGGCCATCTCGACATAGGGGCCGACGTTCAGGCTGATGGCGTAGGTGTCGGGCTGGCGCGCGGTCCAGTTCCAGGTGGTCGTGCCGTCGCCGTTGTCAGCCTTGCCCAGAAAGCGGCCGTTGGCAGGGGCGCTGAGGCTTGAGGGGACGGTGATGTGCAGGTCCACCTGCTCCGGCTCGCCCTGCGGATGGTCGATGCAGGGCCAGAACAGGTCGCAGCCCTCGCCCTGAACCGCGCTGGCGATCCATGGCTGGCCGTCGGGCGTCGTGGTCCAGACGAAGCCGCCGTCCCAGGGCGCGCGCTGGGCCTGATGCGGGCGACCCGCATAGGCGATGCGGACCGAGACGATCTCACCCGCGGACAGCGGGCGGGGCAGGGGAATGGTCAACCGCCCCTCGGGGTTGGACCAGTCGGCGACCGCCTGCCCGTCCACGGTGACGGCGGCGATGGCGAAGACCGCATCCAGCTCGACCACGACCGCCGCCGTCGGCGCGGTGGCGGTGAAGTCGAGGACCGCGACGCCTTCCAGCGATTGCGTCTCAGGCAGCAGCCTGAACGACAGGTCCGCCTTGTCGAAGCGCAGGGCCAACTGCTCCGCCGTGCGCGGCGTGCCGCTGGACAGGGTGAAGGCGGTGGTTTCGCGCGGCGTCTCCTGCGCCAAAGCCCTTGATGTCAGAATGGGCGACGACAGCAGCGCCGTGGTCAGGCAAAGGGCGGCGACAAGACGCAAGACAGGAACTCCGGCAACACGGGCCGCGAGCGTAGCGGGGGCGCGCCGCGCGGCAAGCCCTTGTCTGGCGCTCGCCCTTTCCTTCATCATCGACTGTCGTTTCACCCACCCGCCGTCATCCTCGGGCTTGACCCGAGGATCGAGGGAAGCGGCGCGCTCATCCTTGCCAATGTCTTGCAGGCGGACGGCCCGATCCTCGGGTCAAGCCCGAGGATGACGGCGGTGAGCATAGGGCCAAAAAGAAAAAGGCCGGTGTTTCCACCGGCCTCTTCAAAATCCGTCAGTCGACGCCGATCAGGCGGCGGTTTGCTCGGCCAGCTTGGCGCGGACCTGACGCTTGATGCGCAGGGCGGCGATCGACAGCTGCTCGTCGCGGGCCTTGACGATGAAGGCGTCCAGGCCGCCCTTGAAGTCGAGGGTGCGCAGGGCGGCGTTCGAGATACGCAGCGAGAAGGTTTGGCCCAGAGCGTCCGATTGCACCTTGACCGTCTTCAGCGACGGCAGGAAACGGCGCTTGGTCTTGATGTTGGAGTGGCTCACGTGATTGCCGACCATGGGGCCGATACCGGTGAGTTCGCAGCGACGCGACATCTTAAGATCCTCAAGGTCACATCCGCCATACCGGTGCGGACGCATGAAACAGGGACGCAGCGAACGATAAGGGCCCGCGCGAGAGGGGGCCGTATAGAGGAAGGACTCGCCGCGCGTCAAGACTGGAGTCGTCGTCCGGCGACAGAGTCATTGTGAAGGCCAGGAGTCTATATGTGAAGGGAGGGGATCGCCTTCGTTCAGCAGTCGTTCAAGCCATGACTATATAAGGCAGACCCATGATGAGTCCCATGAACGGCAAATCGATGAAGACCTTGATCCCCTTCGCCCGCCTGATGGCCGTCGCCGCTCCGGTGGTCGCCGGGGCCGCACTGCTGGCCGCGCCCGCGTCAGCGCCCCAGGCCCAATCGGCCGCCCAGTCCGAGGTTCTGCCCGGCTACTGGGAATACACCACCAGCGTCATGGGCTCGCGCGACACTGAGCAGAAGTGCGTGCGCCCCAGCGAGATCAACCGCTTCTTCGGCGGCCTGTCGACACGTAAATGGCAATGCACCTATCCGACCCGGCAGGTCGGTGACGGCAAGGCCCGCTTTGAAGGCAGCTGTCAGGACCGCAAGGGCCGCCGTATCAATGTGCGCCTGAACGGCACCTATGAGGAGCAGGCCTTCCGCTTCAACGGCGGCGCCCAGCTGGCGCGCGGCACGCCCTACATCCCGGCCAGCATTACGGCGCGCCGCCTGGCCGCCCAGTGCCCCGCCGGGGCGGAATATTTCTGATCCGCGCAAAAAGCACAGAGGCCGGGATGGATGTCCCGGCCTCTTTTTGTCTCAGCTGACCGGATGTTCCGGCGCGCGGCGGCCGGACAACAGACCTCTGGCGCGTGTGATGAAGCCGCCGTTCAGCGCCGCATAGGCGATCAGGCCGATCACCAGCCCCCAGAAGGCCCCGCCGATCCCGAACAGCTGGATATTGGCCGCCGCCGCCAGAAAGGTGATCAGGGCGGCCTCGCGCGATGACGGCTCGCTCAGCGCACCCGCCAGACTGCCGCCGATAGCCCCCAGCAGGGCCAGCCCCGCCAGTGTGGTGATGAAGACGGCGGGCAGGGCCATGAAGATCGCCGCCAGCGTCACCCCGAACACCCCGACCAGAATGTAGAACACCCCCGCCGCCACGCCCGCGATCCAGCGCTTTGTCGGGTCTTCATGCGCCTCCTTGCCGGTGCAGATGGCGGCGGTGATGGCGGCCACATTGAAGGCGTGCGAGCCGAAGGGCGCCATCAGCAGCGACCCCAGCCCCGTCACCGTCACCAGAGGACTGGCGCTGACCTGATAACCGTCGTTCCGCAGCACCAGCATCCCCGGCATATACTGGCCTGTCAGGGTGATCAGGAACATCGGGATGGCGAGGCTCAGCAGCGCCTTGAACGAGAAGGCGGGCATGGTGAAGACCGGCGCCGCCAGCTTCAGATTCAGCCCCGACAGGTCGACCCGTCCCTGCGTCAGCAGGAAGCCCAGCCCCAGCACCAGTATGCCCACCACCGCATAGCGCGCGGTAAACCGCTTGAGCACGACGTAGGTCAGGATCAGCAGGCCCGCCAGCACGGGGTCGACGCCCACGCCGCCGAAGGCCTGCACCCCGAACGGCAGCAGGATGCCCGCCAGCAGGGCGGCGGCGATGGAGGGCGGGATCAGGCGGATCACCCGGTCGAACCCGCCCGACAGCCCCAGAATCACAAAGGCCGCCGCTGAAATCAGATAGGCGCCGATCGCCTCTGCATAGGACGCAGCAGCCAGCGCCGTGACCAGAAAGGCCGCCGCGGGCGTGGACCATGCGGTGATGATCGGCGCCTTGTAGCGCCAGCTCAGCCACAGCCCCGTCGTCCCCACGCCGATGGAGATCGACCAGACCCATGAGGCGGTCAGTTCAGGGCTGAGACCCGCGACCTTTGCCGCCTGGAACACCAGGATGAAGGTGCCGCCATAGTTGACGATGACCGAGATCAGACCGGCGACGACCGGATGCAGCAGGTCGCTCCATCGCAGGGATGGAGAGGGGGCGGGTATGGACATGGGGCGAGGCCTCTGCGAACGACGATGCGCGCGCTCCTAGAGGATCAATGGCCGGTTCAACCTGTCCATTCAGGCGTAGTTGAGCAGACCATTCTGTTTCGCCAGCCGTCCGGGTCGCTCCTAGCCTCTTCCGCTCATCCCGGCGGGCGCCGGGGCCCAGGGCTTTGGCTTCACGCGGTGAGCCTTAACGTTCTCCACGTCGATGAGCCGGGTAAATCCCATGAAAAAGGCCCGGCGTCGCCGCCGGGCCTTTTGTCGGTTCGCCATCGCGCCTGACGATCAGGCGGCTTCGGCCTCGGCGGCCGAGGGGACGGGCTTCTTGGCGCTGAGCGACTTGCCCAGCAGGGCCATGGCGGCGTCCTTGTCGATCTTGTTGGCGGCGGCGACTTCGCGGGCCATGCGGTCCAGAGCCGATTCATAGAGCTGGCGCTCGGAATAGGACTGTTCCGGCTGGGTGTCGGCGCGGTGCAGGTCGCGGACCACTTCGGCGATGGAGATCAGGTCGCCCGAGTTGATCTTGGCTTCATACTCCTGCGCGCGACGCGACCACATGGTGCGCTTGACGCGGGCGCGGCCCTTCAGGGTGGTCAGGGCCTTGGACACGGTGTCGTCGGCGGCCAGGGTGCGCAGGCCGGCGGTCTTGGCCTTTTTGGTCGGGACGCGCAGGGTCATTTTTTCGTGTTCGAAGGTCACGACGTAGACCTCAAGCGCCATGCCGGCGACTTCCTGAGTCTCGATTGCGGCGACCTTGCCGACGCCGTGGGCGGGATAGACCACCGCATCGCCAACCTTGAATTCCAGACCGGTCTTGCTCGTCATGTCGTTCCTTTCCCGGACCAGAAGAGGGGCTTCGCCGCCGCGCAAACAGTGAAAACCGCCCCGCCGCCGGGCCTTGGGCCCGTCGGTTGAGCGGAAGATCGCACTGTCAGACGCGAAAACGGATCACCGAACCTCTGGCCGACCCCGTCTTGCGGCGGGGTTCTGTCGCAAATGCGGGCGGCGCGCATAACTGCGGAACCGCCCGTCTCGAATAGGGAGGAACCTATCATAAAATCAGGAAATCTCAAAACATCCACAGGGCGGTCGGCGACGACCGGCACATTGTGACTGTAATGTGGCGATTTCTTAGGAGCCCTTGCCGGGCTTCGGGCTGAAATACTTCTCGAACTTGCCGGTCTCGCGTTCGTACTGTTCGCGATCCGCGGGGGGCACGCCCTTGACCGTGATGTTCGGCCAGACCTTGGCGTATTCGGCGTTGACCTGCAGCCATTTGCCGTCCGGCTCGTCCTCGGTGTCGGGGACGATGGCGTCGACGGGGCATTCCGGCTCGCACACGCCGCAGTCGATGCATTCGTCGGGCGCGATGACCAGGAAGTTCTCGCCCTCATAGAAGCAGTCGACCGGACACACCTCGACACAGTCCATGAACTTACATTTCACGCAGGCGTCGGTGACGATGTAGGTCATGGCGTTCGGGCGGGCCTGTGGCAGCAAGGAAGTCGAGGGCGGGCAAATGGCCCCGCCGGGCCTGACTGTCAACCGACGCGGACAAGGCGTGATCGCCCTGTGGCGTTTCCGCACGGGTTTTCAGGGACGGCTAGGGGGTGGGCCTGTCATCCTGCGCGGGCGGGTGCGAGGCTTCATAGAGCAGGCGCGCTTGCTGCGCCGCGCCGCGCCGCTCGCCCAGACCCAGCACGCGCACGGCGGTCACGCGGCCGTTCTGGACAAACAGCACCTCGTCGCCGGGGTGGACGCTGCGGCTGGGCTTGTCGAGGCGCGTCTGGGCGCCGTTGTGCGTCAGGCGCACGGCGCCCTTCTCGACCATGACGGCCGCCAGACTGCGCGTCTTTGCAAAGCGCGCCCGCCACAGCCAGACGTCGATCCGGCAGCTCTCGACGCTCATTCGGGGGTCTTGGCGGCGGTCTGGGCGGCAGTCTGGGCGGCAGTCTTGCCCGCCGTGGCCCGCCGCCGCCGGGGCCTGCGTGCGGTCTTGTCGGAGGGCGCGGGCCGCGGCAGCTGGGTCAACTGCGCCAGGGCGGCGAAGGGCGAATCCTTGGGCGGCGGCGTCGGCCTGCCGGTTCGCGGCGCCTGCTCGGCGCGCGGGGTGCGCAGGGCGGCGTGGATCGCCTTCGCCTGCTCCGCCGTCCAGTCCAGACCGTTCAGCGCTTCATCCGACAGCGGCGCCTTGCCCGCCGCGCGCTGGGCCTCCGCAAAGGTTTCCAACGCCTCCACCGGGGCGGTCCAACGGTCGACGGCGCGTCGTCCGAACGCCGACAGGGCGCGCGCTGACGGCGGCGGCTCGGGCAGGGCCAGCAGGCCCTCACCCGCCAGTCCCTTTGTCGCCTCGCGCGGCAGGAAGGCCTGCGCCAGCGCCGCGCCCCGCGGCTTCATCACGCCGGGCAGCCATACCGAATGCGCGCCGACCCGGATGGCGAAGGTTTTCAGCGTGCGCCGTTCATGCTGGCTCAAAGCCGCCAGATCGCGCTCGACCTCGCGCCGGGGGATCAGGCCGCCCGCCTCGATCAGTCGAAACGCCAGCCCGCGCGGCAGGCCGGTCAGGGCGCCGCTCTCGATCGCATGGCGCAGTCGCTTCAGCGGCTTCAGCGCCCGCCCGGCCTCGGCCGCCAGCCAGGCCTCCATGCGCCGCTCGGCCCGCTCCCGCGCCGGGACCGGCCCCAGTTCGCCCAGCAGCCGCACGCGCGGCGAGAAGGGGTCATCGTTGGTGATGCGCCCGGTCAGCGCCCCGTTCCACAGCACCCCGCCGTCGGGCATGACGGAGAAGGCTGCGTCGTCATCGGCCGCCAGCCGCCCCAGCCGTCGCGCCACCTCCGGTCCCACGGCGCGCGTCGCCGCCTGCCGCAGCGCCCGGTCGGCCAACGCCGATCCGCCTGCATCGACGGTGAAGCAGACGCCGTCCAGATGGCCGACGACCTCGCCCTCGACCGTGACCTCGCCGTCCTCGGCCACGCCCGCCAACACGTCCGACCGCACGTTCAGCGCCCGCATCAGCGCCGCCGTGCGCCGGTCGACGAACCGCGCCGTCAGCCGCTCGTGCAACACGTCGCTAAGCCGTTCCTCCAGCGCCTTGGTCCGGTCGCGCCACTCCTGCGCTCCCGCCATCCAGTCGGGCCGGTTGGCGATGTAGCTCAGCGTCCGCACCCCCGACAGCCGCGCCGACAGCTGGTCGATCTGCCCGTCGTCGCGGTCCAGATCGTTGAAGCGCGGCGCCACCCAGTCCTCGGTCAGGCGGCCGCCCCTCCCGTGAGGGCCATGGCTGGTCAGGGCGGTGAAGATCTCCTTCGACAGGCGGGCGTGTTCATCCAGCGTCGTCTTCTGGAAGTCGGGCAACTGGCACGCCTCCCACAAACGCATCAGGGCGCCGCGCGAGCGAGCGATCTTCCGGACGTCCTCATCGACCGCAAAGCGCCGCAGCAGGGTCTCGTCCAGCGCCTGCGCCGTCAGCCGCAGCCCGTGCCGCTCCGGCGTGACCGTCAGCGACCGCAGCAGGTCGGGCAGGGTGTCGAAGTCCAGCCGTCCGCTGCGCCACTCGGCCGCCTCGACCGGATCGAAGCGATGCTCGACCACCTGTTCGACCAGATCCTCGTCCAGTTCTTCCGCTTCTCCGGTGACGCCGAAGGTGCCGTCGCGCAGGTGTCGCCCCGCCCGCCCGGCGATCTGGCCGATTTCGGCGGCGTGCAGCCAGCGCGTGCGCCGCCCGTCGAACTTCCTCAAACCGGCGAAGGCCACATGGTCCACGTCCATGTTCAGCCCCATGCCGATGGCGTCGGTGGCGACCAGGAAATCGACCTCGCCCGACTGGAACAGCTCGACCTGGGCGTTGCGGGTGCGGGGCGAAAGCGACCCCATGACCACGGCCGCCCCGCCCCTCTGACGGCGCAGCAGTTCGGCGATGGCGTAGACCTGCGCGGTCGAGAAGGCGACCACGGCGCTGCGGCGAGGCAGGCGGGTCAGCTTCTTCGATCCGGAGTAACTCAGCGTCGACAGCCGGTCGCGGGTGACGATCTCCGCGTCCGGAACCAGCGACCGCATCAACGGCGCCATCGTCCCGGCGCCCAGGAACATGGTCTCGAACCGGCCGCGCGCGTGCAGCAGCCTTTGCGTGAAGACGTGGCCCCGTTCGGGATCGGCGACCAGCTGGATTTCGTCCACCGCCAGAAAATCGACCGACCGCTCCAGCGGCATGGCCTCGACCGTGCAGACGAAGAAGGCGGGGCGCGCCGGGACGATCTTCTCCTCGCCGGTGATCAGGGCGACTGAGGCCGCCCCGCGCCGTTTGACGATCCGCTCATAAATCTCGCGCGCCAGCAGGCGCAGCGGCAGGCCGATCATGCCCGAGCCATGACCCAGCATCCGCTCGACCGCCAGATGGGTCTTGCCGGTGTTTGTGGGCCCCAGGATCGCCGTGACGCGCGACGGAGCCATGCCTGCGGAACGGTCGCTCATGACCGGCCCAAGGTGGCGAACCCCGCTCGTTTCCACAAGCGGCGCAGCGATCAGGAGGAAAGGGTAAGCAGAATCTTACCGAGCGCTGGAACACGGGCGAAACGAATCATGACCGAATCGGCGACACTCGCCGATTCAGGCTTTGTTCCATACTAGGGATTGTAGCTTAATGCCTGTTAACCACAAGGCGAAAGGCTCCCGGATCACGCTGGACCAGCAGAATCGCCGCAGGGCCTTCCCTGCGGCGAAAACCTCCTTTAGGCAGGCGCTTGTGGCCCCGTAGCTCAGCTGCATAGAGCAAGGCTTTCCTAAAGCCGAGGTCGGAGGTTGGAGTCCTCCCGGGGTCGCCATTACCCTGTGTCGGGACAACTTAAGACTGTCCTGTTTCCAAGCTAAGACTGTCCTAGACCAGCTAAGACTGTCCTGGCGTTATAAAAATTTCCTTTAAAAACAGCGCGATGAAGCCGCGTCTCGGGTCTGCCGGGCGCGACAGTCTTAACTTGGCGATCGCAACGCGATCGACTGGAATGCGCCAGGAGCGGACATTGCTCGGCTGCCCGGAAACCGGACGTGGGGCTCATCGGCGCTGCTGCCCTTTTCTACGTTCGCCGTTGAGTACGAAGTCAAACATCGGCGCGAATGGGCCAGTCGAGCGGGATGAGCGCCTTTCCGGATGCCCGGGTCCAGCGTTCCCGCGTTGCCGCGACGTAGCGGGAATCGTCGGCGAAGAAAGCGTGCTCGATCAGAAGCACCTGCAGGCCCGCCCGCCGGGCGGTCTCGGTGAAGAGGAAGTCGATATGCTGGCGCATGGCCCGCACATCCTCGTCCTCGGCCTTCCCGGAGATTTCGGCTTCGTCTTCGTCACCGCTGGTGGGGAAGTAAGGACGGCTCACCTGATCCAGCACAAGCAGGCCCGGCACGGGGGCCTGCAAGGGATGCAGTCGACAGCTGCAGAAGCCGGACTACGCGGCCAAGCTGGAAGCCGGTAAAGGTGGAGCCGCTCCCTCCGCTACCGTTCGCACTGGCGAATTACTTTCCGGCTTATGAGGACGTCCCCAAAGGTCGAGAAGTCGATCAATCGGATAGAGAGAATGTTGCCGCGCTTCCGGAGCGACCAGTCTTCCGGGATCTTGCGCAGGTCCAGGTCGAAATCCGCGCCGCCGTCAAATCCGTCAAGGCGCCCGCCGCGCTGACGACGCCGCACCCCATCGTCGCCCGGCTTCTCAAGCAGGACGCAGAGCGAAAACCTGCCTCCAACTCCACCTATTTCTTTTCCACCTACGGAGGTTCTAAATTTTCTACGCCCGTGCAGCAGCGTCGGTTGCGAGTCCTGTCTTGCATCCTCACGGAACTGGCCCGTCTCGGCTGCAAGACCAGCGGCAGCACCCATGCCGGGGAGCGCTTCAGCGTAAGTGTCGGCGGGTTCTGGACCTACATATTTCTCCATGCCGACGTTGAACCCGCCGCGTATTCTTACAGGAACCAGCGCGGCTCCAAGCGCGCCGCCCCCGAGAGGCTGCGGTTCGACATAGTCGATCACGACGATCGTACACCTGCGAAGAAAAGCTGGCGGGAAGACAAGATCCCGCTCGACCAACAGATAACGGAGATAATCCAAGGCTTGCTTCTTCAGGTCGAGGAAGACAACACCCTCGGCTTTCGACGGCACCGAAGCTCTGGCGAAGGGCAAATCCCGTATCCGAACCGGCTTGGGCCTGCACCCGCAGTTGGCGCACATTCGCCGTGGAGAAACGGGCTTGTTTGCCGCCTTACTTCCCCGCACCGCCTATGTCGGAGAGGTTGGTTTGGACGGCTCATCGGAATGTCGGCCGTTTTGGACTGAACAGAAGGCAGTCTTTGGCGAACTCCTGCGGGACTGCGAGCGCGCTGGAGGCCGCATCCTATCCCTTCACAGCCGTCGAGCCGCGACGGCCGTTCTAGACGCTTTGGAGGCCTATCCAAAGGCTGGTTTGCCAGTTTTTCATTGGTTTTCCGGAAGCGAGACCGAACTTAGACGGGCAGTAACCTCGCGAGCTTGGTTTAGCGTCGGGCCAGCAATGTTGGCGTCAGAGCGGGGACAAAAGTTGATCGCCGCCATGCCGGTCGATCGAGTTTTGACGGAGACGGACGGCCCCTTTGCCATTGTCGATGGTGAACGTCTCATGCCTTGGGATGCCAGCTTGGCTATTACTGGACTCGCGAAAGTCTGGTGTCGGCCCGTCGAGGATGTTCGGGTACAATTGAGGGATAATCTTCGCCGCCTTGCCGCTTCGGCCTAGCACTCGAGATTATTACGTCTCAATCACCTAAAGCAGACCTGCAGAACCGCCGCTTTGAGCCATGAGTGGCCGCCAACGACCTGCGCAGGCCTTAGCTTGTTTTGCGCAGGTTTTAACTTGTCTCGACATCCCCTTGAAAAACAATATTTAGCGTAGTTTTTCGGACGCTGTTTGGAACTAGATTCGCGTCAGCCGCAGGTCCTGATAGTCGTAGCTGAAGTCGATGTCGGGCGAGACGCCTTTCAAGGTCGCGGTGGCGGGTTTGGCCGTGGCGATGTTGAACGTCACGAAGGCGTCTTCCTCGCGTTTGTCGGGGAAGCGGGTGCGGAAGGTTTCGCCGTCATAGGGCTCCAGCCAGCCCTGCAGCGCCGGGGTGTGGGTGAAGCGCAACCACAGGCCGGACTTGCGGTTGCGGCCGCGGCCCTCGGTCTTCGGCTCGATGACGATGTCGCCATACCAGGGGTCGCGCCAGGTTCCGGCATAGGCCTCCAACGGCAGGGAGGGCGCTGCGCCCGCCGCCTGCTTGGCGTCGATTTCGGCGGCGGCCTTCAGCGATTTGGCGGTTCCTTCGGCCTCGATGCGGCGGGAATCGGCGATCCAGTCGACGTCGACCTTGTTCATGACGATGTCGGACAGGCCCGAGCGCAGGGCGCGCAGCAGGAAGCTCTCTTCGGCGTTGGTGAAGACGGAGAAGCCGATCTTGCGGCCCGGGATCATGACGGTCGAGGAAATGCCGCCCGGCGAGCCGCCGCCGTGGGTCACCAGCCGCTCGCCGCGATAGTCCTGCACCTGCAGCCCCATGGCGTAGGTCGAGGCCACGGCGCGGTTGGGCAGTTCCGCCGTCGGGCCGTTGGACGAGGAGGCGATGATGTTCGGCTTCAGCATTTCGCGCGCGGCGGCTTCAGAGAACAGGCGTGAGCCGTCGGCCAGTTTGCCGTCGTTCAGGCGCACGGCGATCCACTTGGCCCAGTCTGTCGCGCTGGCGCAGATGCCGCCCGCCGCCGCCGCCGAATCCCAGTTCCAGACCTCGGCGATGGATGCGGCGATCTGCGTCATCGGCCCCTGAAGGCGCAGGGGCGGGCCGACGCGGGCGTGGGGCAGGGCGGACTTCGCCGGATCGGCCAGACGGGCCAGCGGCACGCTCTCGTTCATGCCCACGCGGTCGAAGATGCGGCTCTGGACGAAGTCCTCCCATGACAGGCCCGACACCTTTTCGACCACGGCGCCCGCGACCACGAACATCAGGTTGCAGTAGTTGTAGCCTTCGCGGAAGCCGCCCTCGATCGGCACGAAGGCGGCCTGGGCCAGCACCTGCGCCCGCGTCCGGTCGCTGTTGGGCCAGAACAGCAGGTCGCCCGCGCCCAGACCGAATCCGGCGCGGTGGCTGAGGGTGTCGCGCACGGTGATGCGCTCGCCCACCATCGGGTCCGACAGGGTGAAGCCGGGCAGATAGGTGCGGATCGGTTCATCCCACTTCACCTTGCCCTCGTCGACGAGGATGGCCAGGCAGGCGGCCGTGACGTTCTTGGAGTTCGACGCGATGGCGAACAGGGTGTGTTCGTCGGCAGGCTCATTCTTGCCCTGACGGCGTACGCCATAGCCCTTGGCCAGCACCGTCTTTCCGTCGCGCACCAGGGCCAGGGAGACAGCGGGCTGATCCGGCCAGGCGGCCATGCAGCGCTGCACCCAGGCGTCGGCGGCGGCGGCGATCTCGGCGTCGGTGCGCGTGTCCGGGCTGGTCTGGGCCAGCGCCAGACCGGGCAGGGCGGCGCCGGACGCTGCGACGGCGGAAGAGATCAGCGCGGCGCGGCGCGACAGGCGGATGGACATGGGCGAGGCTCCCGAAGACTGGACGGCGACGCTAACGCCGCCCGTCCGCCGGGCCAAGCCGCCTTATGCCGCCAGTCGCCACCTTTGCAGATGCTCCAGCACGTCGGCCACGATCTGGGCGCGGGTGAAGCCGGTCACGTCGCGCGGGCGGGCGCCGTCGCCGGTGACGGCGCTGAGACGCCATTCCAGCGCGCGGCGGCTCTCGGGCGCCTCGAGCGCGGTCAGGGCCGGACGGGGCCGCGAGCGGGCGCCGAGGCGATAGAGGAAGTCACGTCCATTGGCGTGCTCGACACGCAGCCAGACGCCGTTGTCGTCGGCATGGACCTCGCTGTTCTCCAGGCCCTCGGCGGCGACGGCGGCGCGCACCTCTTCCAGCGCCGGAGCGCCGTGGCGGGCGATCTGGCGGTCGATGTCGCGACGGCTGGCGGGGGCCAGGATGCGCTTCAACTGTTCGCGCAGGGGGGCGGCCTCGGTCTCGACGGCCTCGCCTCTCAGGTCGGCGCCCATCTGACGGGCCAGACCGAAACAGGCCAGGATCATGATGACCGCGAACGGCAGGGCCGCCACCAGCGTCGCCGCCTGCAGCGCGCCCAGACCCCCCGCCAGCAGCAGCAGGGCCGCCGCCAGACCCTGCAGCACGCACCAGTAGATACGCTGCCAGCGCGGCGTTTCCTCGGCCCCGCCCGAGGCCAGGGTGTCGATGACCAGCGAGCCGGAATCCGCCGAGGTGACGAAGAAGACCGCCACCAGGGCGATGGCCAGGGTCGAGGTGATGGCTGTCCCCGGCAGATACTCCAGGAACCGGAACAGGGCGGTGGACAGGTCCGCCTGCACGGCGTCGGAGATGGCGCCCGCCGCCTGCGCCATGTCGAAACTCATGGCCGTATTGCCGAAGACGGTCATCCACAGGAAGGTGAAGCCCGACGGCACCAGCAGCACGCCGATCAGGAACTCACGCACGGTGCGCCCGCGCGAGATGCGGGCGATGAACATGCCGACGAACGGCGACCAGGCGATCCACCAGGCCCAGTAGAACAGCGTCCAGTCCGCCATCCACGCCCGCGGCTCATAGGCGTAGAGGGTGAAGGTGCGGACGAAGAAATGATCCAGATAGAGGCCGAAATTCTGCACATAGGCCCGCAGCAGGAACAGCGTCGGCCCCGCGATCAGCACGAACAGCATCAGGCAGACGGCCAGCACCAGGTTCAGTTCTGACAACCGCCGCACGCCCTTGTCCACGCCTGACAGCACCGACAGGGTCGCCACGCCCATGACCACGGCGATCAGGGCCACCTGCATGACCACATTGCTGGGCAGGCCGAAGACATAGTGCAGGCCCGAGTTCATCTGCGCCACGCCCAGACCCAGGGAGGTGGCGATGCCGAACAGGGTGCCGCAGATGGCGAAGATATCGACTGCGTCGCCCAGCCAGCCGTTCACCCGCTTGCCCAACAACGGATAGAGGCTGGACCGCATGGTCAGGGGCAGGCCCTTACGGTGCGCGAAATAGGCCAGGCTGAGACCCACCACGGCGTAGATGGCCCAGGCGTGAACGCCCCAGTGGGTATAGGTGATGACCATGGCTTCGCGCGCGGCGTTTATGGTGCCGGGCGGGGCCTCGGGCGGGGCGATGTAGTGCTGTACCGGCTCGGCGACAGCGAAATACATCAAGCCGATGCCCATGCCTGCCGCGAACAGCATCGCCAGCCATGACACATAGGGGAAGTCCGGCTCGGCGTCGTCCGGCCCCAGCTTCAGCCGCCCCGTCGGCCCTATGGCCAGCACGGCCACGAACAGCAGGAACCCCGCGACGGAAGCCACATAGAACCAGCCGAAGGTGTCGATCACCCAGGCCTGGGCGCGTCCGAACAGCAGGCCGGACGTGGCGGGCGCCAACAGGGCGAGCAGCAACAGCCCGCCCGCGATGGCGCTTGCTCCCCAGAAGACACGGGGGTTCATTTTGGTGGTCAGCATGGGGTCCTAACCGCACGGCGACGCTTAAGGTTCCCGCTCAAAGCCCTTGCGTGTCGTCACGGCCACACCCACCTCTTTTGCGACAGCTCAAGGCGTCGCTTTTGATAAGGGCGCATTGAGTTCAAATCCGCCTCCCGAGGGGAAAACGAACGACATGAATCTCGACCTCTATTCCGACCGCGCCAAACAGGCCGTCCAGTCCGCCCAGTCGCTTGCTTTGGCTCGCCGCCACCAGCAGTTCGCGCCCGAACACCTGCTCAAGGTGCTGCTGGAGGAGCGCGACGGTCTGGCCCGCAAACTGATCGATCAGGCAGGCGGCGACCCGTCCGCCGTTGAACTCGTCACCGAGGGGCTGCTGAAGAAGCGGCCCCAGGTCGAGGGCGGCTCAGGCCAACTCTATCTGGACGGCGACACCGCCCGCGTGTTCAGCGCTGCTGAGGACGCCGCGAAAAAGGCGGGTGACGCCTTCGTCACGACGGAGCGACTGCTGGCGGCCATCGCCAGGGAAGGCGGCGCCGCCGCCGAGGCGCTGAAATCCGCCGGCGTTACGGCTAAAAAGCTGGACGACGCCGTGGCCGAAATCCGCAAGGGCAAGACCGCCGACAGCGCGGGCGCCGAGGACAGCTTCGACGCCCTGAAACGCTATGCCCGCGACCTGACCGAGGCCGCCCGCGACGGCAAGGTCGACCCCATCATCGGCCGCGACGAGGAAATCCGCCGCACCATTCAGGTGCTGGCCCGCCGCACCAAGAACAACCCCGTGCTGATCGGGGAACCCGGTGTCGGCAAGACCGCCATCGTCGAGGGTCTGGCCCTGCGCATCGTCAACGGCGACGTGCCCGAAAGCCTCAAGGACAAGAAGGTCCTGTCGCTCGACATGGGCGCGCTGATCGCGGGCGCGAAATACCGCGGCGAGTTCGAGGAGCGGCTGAAGGCCGTGCTGAACGAGGTCGCCGCCGCCGAGGGTCAGATCGTCCTCTTCATCGACGAAATGCACACTCTGGTCGGCGCGGGTAAGGGCGACGGGGCGATGGACGCTTCCAACCTGCTCAAGCCTGCGCTGGCGCGCGGCGAGCTGCACTGCGTCGGCGCCACCACGCTGGATGAGTACCGCAAGCACGTCGAGAAGGACGCGGCTCTGGCTCGTCGCTTCCAGCCGGTCTTCGTCTCCGAACCGACCGTGGAGGACACCGTCTCCATCCTGCGCGGCCTCAAGGAGAAGTATGAGGTCCACCACGGGGTGCGGATCAGCGACAGCGCCATCGTCGCGGCGGCCACCCTGTCGAACCGCTACATCACCGACCGCTTCCTGCCCGACAAGGCCATCGACCTGATCGACGAGGCGGCCAGCCGCGTGCGCATGGCTGTCGATTCCAAGCCCGAGGCGCTCGACGAAATCGACCGCCGTCTGGTCCAGCTGAAAATCGAGCGCGAGGCCCTGAAGAAGGAAAGCGACAGCGCCTCGCAGCAGCGTCTGGAGAAGCTTGAGGACGAGATCGCCGACCTCGAAGGCCAGTCCGACGACATGACCGCTCGCTGGAAGTCGGAAAAGGACAAGGTAGGGCAGGGCGCACAGCTGCGCGAAACGCTGGATCGCCTGCGCGCCGAACTGGCCGCCGCCCAGCGCGCCGGCGACCTCGGCCGCGCCTCTGAGATCGCCTATGGTCAGATCCCGCAGCTGGAGCGCCAGCTGGCCGATGCCGAAGCCGCTGAGAAACCGGCCGAAGGCCCTCTCACGCCTGAAGTCGTCGACGCCGAGCAGATCGCCGCCGTGGTCAGCCGCTGGACCGGCGTGCCCGTCGACAAGATGCTGGAAGGCGAGCGCGAGAAGCTGCTCAAGATGGAGGATGAACTGGGCCGCCGCGTGGTCGGTCAGGACGAGGCGCTGGAAGCCGTGTCCGACGCCGTGCGCCGCGCCCGCGCCGGGCTCAATGATCCCAACAAGCCGCTGGGCAGCTTCCTCTTCCTCGGCCCCACGGGCGTGGGCAAGACCGAGCTGACCAAGGCGCTGGCCGGCTATTTGTTCGACGACGACAACGCCATCACCCGCATCGACATGTCAGAATATATGGAGAAGCACTCCGTAAGCCGCCTGATCGGCGCTCCTCCGGGCTATGTCGGTTATGACGAGGGCGGCGCCCTGACCGAGGCCGTGCGTCGCCGCCCCTATCAGGTCGTCCTGTTCGATGAGGTCGAGAAGGCCCACCCCGATGTCTTCAACGTGCTGCTTCAGGTGCTGGACGATGGCCGTCTGACCGACGGGCAAGGAAGGACCATCGACTTCAAGAACACCCTGATCATCATGACCTCCAACCTGGGCAGCCAGTATCTGGCCGACCAGGCGGAAGGCGAGGATGTCGAGGCGGTTCGTCCCCTGGTCATGGAGCAGGTCCGCGCCCACTTCCGGCCCGAGTTCCTGAACCGCATCGACGAGATCATCCTGTTCCACCGCCTCGGCCGCGAACAGATGGGCGGCATCGTCCGCATCCAGCTGGCGCGTCTGGAGAAGCTGATGGCCGACCGCCGCCTGACGCTCGCTCTGGACGACAGCGCCCTGACCTGGCTCGCCGACAAGGGCTACGACCCCGTCTACGGCGCCCGCCCGCTGAAGCGGGTCATCCAGAAGGAACTGGTCGACCCGATGGCGAAGAAGCTGCTGGCTGGAGAGATCGAGGACGGCAGCGTGGTTGCTGTTTCTGCTGGTCCAGACGGTCTGGAAATCGGCAAGGCGCGGGTTCACTGATCTGTCGTGAACACATGCGCCGCCACCCATGTGGTGAAACGGCGCCGCGCGCCATGGCCGGACAGTGGGTAACGCAACCGGGAGGATATGGCGGCGCCCGTCCGCCATATCCCCGCATATGTCCGGCGAGGCGGGCGGGGCGTCCAAGTCGGGGCCGATTTTCGGAACCAGCGGCCGAACGGGTCTCTGGACTGGCGTCTGGATGCAGAAGGTCGGGCGGGCTGTTAGCCGGAGTAGTTGGGTGATGCGTAAAATATCTATCTTTTAGATAGTGACACGACATTCCATGCGGGGAGCGGCCTCAGATGCGTTCGCTGATCTTGATGGCGGCCTTGCAGCCGACCTTGATGACGCTGGACAGCAGGCGGTAGGCGGGCGCCTCGCGGCTCCCGTGCTCGATGGCGTGGTCGTGGTGGGTCAGTTCCTCTTCGCGGAACTTGGTCAGTTCGGCGGCCAGTTCGGGGTCGCGGTCGCGGATTTCCTCGATCTGGTCGGCATAGTGTTTCTCGATCACGCTTTCGACCGCCTCGGTGCAGGCGTGGGCCGCCTTTTCCGAGATCAGGGCCGTGCCCGCGCCCAGCGCCGTGGCCGCCAGCTTCCACAGCGGAATCATCGCCGTAGGGCGCACCCGGTTCTCGTTCAGCAGAGCCTCGAACCGAGCGAGATGGACGGCCTCATGCCCCTCCATCTCGGTCAAATCGGCGGCGATGACGTCCTTGCCCTTGCGGCCTTCCAGCACGGCGCGCTGGGCGCGATAGATGTGGACGGCGGCGAACTCGCCCGCGTGATCGACGCGCAGGATTTCGGCCATGCGGGCCTTTTCCTGCCCCACGCCGGGGCGAGGCAGGGGAATGCGGCGGGCTTCGGAGACGGCTTCGGCTGCTTCGGTCATGACGCCTCTATCCTAGCTTCTCGGCGCGCGGGCGTCCTTGGGACGTTTCGCCGCCAGCAGGCTGAAGATAGCCAGCGCCGCAGAAATCACAAAGTTCCAGCCCGCCATCGACAGGCCCGCGAAGCTCCACGGAATGTCGCCGCAGGAGACGAACCCCTCGGTCCCGCCCGTGCCGTCCAGCAGGGCCGTCAGCGCCGACAGATCGATGCTGACCGCCGGCGCCGCCATGCAGGTGGCGGGAAGGTCCCACCAGCGCAGCTCGCCCCCGGCGTGATAGCCCGCCGTGATCGCCCCGGTCGTGAAGACAGCCGCCAGCAGGAAGGCGGCGATACGCGGCGTGCCCCGGCTGGATCGGCTGAACAGGGCCCAGAAAGTCGCGGCGCCCGCGATGGCGACGGCGGCCCAATAGACCTCGCGCTGCTTCAGGCACAGGTTGCAGGGCGGCATTGCGCCGAACCGCTCGAACGCATGGGCGGCGCCCAGCATGGCCAGCGACGCCCCCAGGGCGAAGGCTGTCCACCAGCGGGTCAGCAATTTGTAGATCGCGCTCATCTGCGCCTCACAGGAACAAGGCGTCTCTCATAAACCGGGCAGAGACCGGCGTCGATCAGTGACCTACCAGCTTGACCGCAAAGAAGGCGCCGACCACCAACACCAGGAACAGCACCGTGAACAGGGCCAGCCGCTTCTCGACGATGGCCAGCATGGGCGGCCCCCAGCGCTTGAGCACGAAGGCCACCAGGAAGAAGCGGGCGCCGCGCGTGACGACGCACAGGGCGATGAACAGCGCCAGATTGAACTGAAAGATGCCCGAGGCGATGGTGATCAGCTTGAAGGGGATCGGCGTCAGCCCCTTGATCAGGATCACCCAGGCGCCGTGCTGCTGGAACAGGGCCTTGGATGTTTCAAAGGTGTCCGCCTTGCCCATCCAGGCCAGCATCTGCAGGCCCAGCGGCTCTAGAAAATAACCGATCGCATAGCCCAGCAGGCCGCCCAGCACCGACGCCACAGTGCAGATCAGGGCGTAGACATAGGCGCGTTCGGGCTTGGCCAGCATCATGGGCGCCAGCATGACGTCCGGCGGAATCGGGAAGAAGGAGCTCTCGGCGAAGGAGACGACGGCCAGCGACCGGGTCGCGTGGCGGTGGCGGGCCAGGGAGAAGACCCAGTCATAAAGCTTGCGAAGCATTCAGGCGTCCCGATTGAGGCCCCCGCCTCTCGTCTTTTCGCCGATAGCAGGCCGCGCGAACGGGGGCGAGAGGCGAACGATCGCCTGCGACACCGGAACGTGTGCCGTTTCAGTCCACACCCGCCTTGCGCCCGATACCGCACCGCCAGTAGGTTCCGCCCCAATCAGCGGCCGCGCCATATCGGCCTGAGCCGCATCAAACCATAAGAGAGAGGAGACGCGTCATGCAGGACGCCGCCAAACTCGACCAGGAAAACCCGCTGGGCGTCGACGGCTTCGAGTTCGTCGAATTCACCGGTCCCGAGCCCGAAGCGATGATTTCGCGTCTGGAGCTGATGGGCTTCACCCCGACCCATGTGAACCCGGCCAACGGCGTGGTCCGCTTGAAGCAGGGCGACATCACCATGCTGGTCCACCGCACGCCCGCGGGACAGGCGGCGGACTTCGCCAGGGATCACGGCCCCTCGGCCAACGGCATGGCCTTCCGCGTCGCCGACGCCAAGGCCGCCTATGAAGGCGCGCTGGCGCGCGGCGCCCGCAAGGCCGAGGGCATGGACGGCGGCGCCTTGGGCGGCGACTACCCCTATGTGCTGCAGGGCATCGGCGGCAGCCTGCTCTATGTCATCGACCAGTATGGCGAGAACGGCTCCCTCTATGACGCCTGGGACGAGATCGAGGGCTGGGAAGAGGCCGAGCGCAAGAACTCCGTGGGTCTGGAGATCCTGGACCACCTGACCCACAACGTCCGTCGCGGCGAGATGCGCACCTGGTCGGGCTTCTACAACTCGGTGTTCAACTTCGAGGAGCAGAAGTATTTCGACATCAAGGGCAAGGCGACCGGCCTGTTCTCCCAGGCCATGATCGCGCCCGACCGCGCCATCCGCATCCCGCTGAACGAGAGCCAGGACGAGAATTCCCAGATTGAGGAATTCATCCGCCGCTACAATGGCGAGGGCATCCAGCACATCGCCCTGACGACCGAGAACATCTTCGAGACGGTCGAGGCGATGCGCGAACGCGGCGTCGAATTCCAGGACACCATCGAGACCTATTTCGAACTGATCGACAAACGCCTGCCGGGCCACGGCGAGGACGTGGAGCGGATGCGCAAGAACCGTATCCTGATCGACGGTTCGGACGAAGAAGGCCTGCTGCTGCAGATCTTCACGCAAGACACGTTCGGCCCGATCTTCTTCGAGATCATCCAGCGCAAGGGCAATGAAGGCTTCGGCAACGGCAACTTCCAGGCCCTGTTCGATTCGATCGAGCTGGACCAGATCCGTCGCGGCGTCATCAAGGTCGACGCCTGAATGCGGTTTCGGCCACCGCACTGGCTGCCCTGGCTCGGCCCGCTTCTGGCGGGCGGGGCCGGGGCGCTGGCGGGCGAGTACTGGCTGGGGGGCGGGTTCTGGATGGTCCTGATCGCCGCCCTGGTCTGCGGCTTCGCCCCCATGCTGGCCCACCGCCTGTGGCGACGCCTGCACCACAAATCATAACCGAGACTGCGCTGGCGTCTTAGCTCAGGTGTGAGAACGCCTGCACGACCTGTTCATAGACCGGCCGTTTGAAGGGCACGATCAGGCCGGGCGCTTCTTCCAGCCGCCCCCAGCGCCAGGCGTCGAACTCGGGTTCGCCGTGGGCGTTCAGGTCGATCTCGGCCTCGCTCCCGGTGAGGCGGAAGGCGAACCATTGCTGACGCTGGCCCTTCAGTCCCTTCCAGCTCTTGGGGCTCGGCAGGCCCTCGGGGAAGTCATAGGGAATCCACTCGGTCGTGCGGCCCAACAGGGCGATGGAACGCACGCCCGTCTCTTCATGCAGTTCGCGGCGGGCGGCGGCTTCCAGGTCTTCGCCGTCGTCGACGCCGCCTTGCGGGAATTGCCAGTTCCACGGCTCGGGCGTGTCGGCGCGGCGGCCGAACCAGACCTGGCCGGCGGAGTTGAACAGGACGACCCCGACGTTGGGGCGATAGAGGGACAGATCGACAGCGTTCATGCCTTCTCGCATACGCCCCCGCACTCTCGGGGGCTAGGCGTCAACGTCCGGGAAAGGGAGCGCGTTTAGGGTGGCGTCATGGACAGACGTCATCTGATCGGCCTGACTTTCACCGGCCTGACTTTCACCGGCCTGACTCTGGGCGGCCTCGCACTGGCGAGCGCGGCGCACGCTTCTCCCGAAAAGAGCGGGGGCGGCAAGGGCGGCTATCTTTCCCTGCCCACGGCCACGGCGACGGTCCTGCGTCGCGACGGACGGCGCGGCGTGATGACGGTGGAAACGGGCCTTGATATCGCCGACGGCGCCCTGATGGAGCGGGCGCAACTGTCCCAGCCGCGTCTCAGCGCCGCCTATAATGAGATTGTCCGCATCGCTGCGGAGCGGTTGCTGCCGGATGCGCCGCCTAACGTCGAATGGCTGGTCGTCGCCTTGCAGCACGCGACGGACGCCATTCTGGGCAAGCCGGGGGCCAGGCTGCTGCTGGGCACGGTGATGGTGGCCTGAGACGACGCGGCGCTCATGGCGACATCCGCGCTTTTCAGTCCTGCGTCGGATCAGGGCGGCTCGTGTCGCCGTAGGTCATGGCCAGGAAGACGTCTTCCAGGTCCGGGTCTTCGGTGGCGATGTCCTTGATGGTCACGCCCGCCGCGCGCACGGCGGCCAGCACCTGCTCGACGCTGGATTCGCCCGTTCGATAGGTGACGACGAAGGCGCCGTTGGCGCGCGGGGCGACGGCGAAGCCGTTCAGGGTGGGAAGAGTCTCGGGCGCCGTCTCGGGCGTCACCACGACGTTGCGCGTGTCCAGACGCTTCAAGAGTTGCTGCGTCGGTTCGCAGGCCACGACCTCGCCCCGGTTGATGATGGCGATGGTGTCGCACAGCGCCTGCGCCTCTTCGAGGTAGTGGGTGGTCAGGATCACCGTCACGCCCTCTTCGTTGATCTTGCGGACGTACTCCCACAGCTGGCGGCGCAGTTCGACGTCCACGCCCGCCGTCGGCTCGTCCAGGATCAGCACGGGCGGATTGTGGACCAGAGCCTTGGCCACCATCAGGCGCCGCTTCATGCCGCCGGACAGGGCGCGGACATAGGCGTTGGCCTTGTCCGACAGGCCCAGCGCCGCCAGCAGTTCGTCAGAGCGGCGCTCATTGGCGGGCACGCCATAGAAACCGGCCTGCACCTCCAGCGCCTCGCGCGGGGTGAAGAAGACGTCGGCGACGATTTCCTGCGGCACCACGCCCAGCGCGGATCGGGCGTCGCGCGCCTCATGGTCGATGTCGCGGTCCCAGATGCGGACCGTGCCCTCGGACTTGTTCACCACGCCGGCGATGATGTTGATCAGGGTCGACTTGCCTGCGCCGTTCGGGCCCAGCAGGCCGAACATCGAGCCGCGCGGCACCGTCAGATCGACCCCGCGCAGGGCCGTTTTCGGCGGCGACTTGCGCGAGCCCTTGTAGGTCTTCTTCAGCCCCCTGACCTCGATGGCGTTGACGGGCAGGGCGGGGGCTTGGGTCATGGTGTGGACTTCAACTCGGGCAGGGTGTTTGGACGGCATAGGTAGGGCGCGCGGGACCGTTCGCCAAGGCGCTGCTGTTTGGAGGGAGACAAGGCTGCGAGACGATATGTAAATGATGCTTGACGCGACTGATCGTTGTGTCTAGCTTCCTTGTCAGAAAGACAATCTACCTTGGATGAGGACGCGCCATGACCACCGCAATCGCCCCCCGCAAAACCATGACCCGCACCCGCTTGATCGGCTTCATCGCCATGGGGTTCTGCGTCATCGGATACGCCGGTTTCACGCTCGCCCTTCTGGCGGGCAAGCTGGACTATCTGCCCATGACGCAGGCGGCGGTCATCGCGGCGGCGGCGGCCGTGATCGGCGAGAGCGGCCTGTGGGTCGGGGCGGGGTGCCTGGGGCTGACGCTGTTCAAGAAGCGCAAGGCCCTGTTCGACCGGGTGATGGGGCGCAAACTGGCGGCGACGGACGTTTGACCTGACGGTCTGGTCCGCCTAGGAACGGCGAAAGCCTTTCCAGACCGGACCGGATCATGCCTCCCCGCCATCTCGAAGCCATCATTCCTCCGCCCGAAGAAGTCGTGGTCTCGACCAAGCGCGTCGCCTGTGATGGCGGCGGCGGGGCTCTGGGCCACCCGCTCGTCTATCTGGAGATGGGCGAGGAAAGCTTCATCGAGTGCACCTATTGCGACCGCCGCTTCGTGCTGTCGGATCATCCGCACCCCGAGAGCGAATACCTCGATCCGGCGGCCCGCCCGCCCGAGGCGCACTGAGGCCGGTCGCGCCATGCGCTATCTGCATACGATGGTCCGGGTGAAGGATCTGGACGCCTCGATGCGTTTCTACTGCGACCTGCTGGGTCTGGAGGAGACGCGTCGGTCCGAGCATGAAGCCGGGCGCTTCACCCTGGTCTATCTGGCTGCGCCCGCCGACAAGGCCCGCGCCGAGGCTGAGAAATCGCCTGAGGTCGAGCTGACCTTCAACTGGGACGATCAGGATTATGACGGCGGCCGCAACTTCGGCCATCTGGCGTTTCAGGTCGACGACATCTACGCCGCCTGCCGGCGGCTGATGGACGGCGGGGTGGTCATCAACCGCCCGCCGCGCGACGGCCACATGGCCTTCGTCCGTTCGCCGGACGGCATCTCCATCGAACTGCTGCAGGCGGGCGAGCGTCTGGCGCCGGCCGAGCCCTGGGCCTCCATGCCGAACGTGGGCGCATGGTAGGGGCCCGCGCCGCGCGTCTGATCGCGCCGCTGGCCGTGCTGACGGTGCTGGCCGGGTGCGCCATGGTCACCGAGACCAATCCGGCGCGGACGGCCACCGACATGCTGTTGGTCAACCGCGCCGCCGACCGCGCGGTCGAGGGCCTGACCCTGCCGATTCCGCAGGGCGCGCGCGTCTTCGTCGACGAGACCTATTTCCAGGCCGAGAACGCCCGCTATGCGCTGAGCGCCATCCGCGCGGCCCTGTCGGAAGCGGGCTACGCCATCGTGCGCGAGCGGGGCGAGGCCGACGCCATCTTCGAGGTGCGCGCCGGGGCGCTGTCGCTGGACCAACTGCGCCGGGTGGTGGGCATTCCCGACATGCGGGTGCCGATCAATGAGAGCCTGAACGTCGTCTCCCTGCCGGAGCTGTCGCTCTATTCGAACCGCGATCGCATGGGCGTGGCCGAGTTTTCGGGCTTCCTCTACGACGCGCGCACCGGGATGCCGCTGGGCGCCGTCACGCCGATGATCGGCCAGTACAAGATCCGCAGCCACAAGGCCTTCATGATGCTGACCTGGGGCCAGCAACTGGCCCAGCCGGGCGCCCGCGATCCCGGATCCAGCTGGAAGGAATTCTAGCGCCGCGCCGCTTGCGGCGCCGTTTGGATGAACTCAGGTCTCTGCTTCGGCGCTCGCTCCGTTCGCGGAGCGAGACAGCCGCGTCTGACCGTGTTAGGGCGCAGGTGAGCATAAGGCGTTCCGGCCGCGCTCATCTGTTCGCCGCCGCCGCAAGAGACGCCCTTGTCCTTCTTCCACGCCGGTCCCGCGCCGAAAGGCTCCGGTCTTCGCCGAGGCGCCCTGCGCGACGGTCTTGATCTGGCGCCGGGGATGAAGGTCGGCCTGTTCGGCGGCTCGTTCAATCCGGCCCACGACGGCCACGCTCACGTGGCGGCCACCGCCATGCAGCGGCTGGGCCTGGACCGCGTGGTCTGGCTGGTCTCGCCGCAGAACCCGCTGAAATCCAGCCGCGACATGGCCCCCCTGTCTGAGCGCATGGCCTCGGCCCGCGCGGCGGCCGCCCGCGTCGGCCCGGCCATGATCGTTTCCGACTTCGAGACGCGGGCGGGCACGCGCTGGACCGTCGACACCCTGCGCGCCATCGTCGCGCGCCATCCTGGCGTGCAGTTCGTCTGGCTGATGGGGTCGGACAATCTGGCCGGCTTTCACCGCTGGCGGGGCTGGACCGACATCATGCGGCTGATGCCGGTGGCGGTCATCGCCCGGCCCGGCAGTCTGCTGGACAGCCGCACGGCCCCGGCCGCCGCGCGCTTCGCCCGCTATCGCGTGCCGATGGCTCAGGCGGGCCTGCTGCCCAGCCTCGAGGCGCCGGCCTGGACCTATCTGTCGGCGCCGCTGAATCACCGTTCATCGACCGCCATCCGGGCGTCCCGCACGACGCGGGGCGATGAGTCGTCGCAGGTCGGGTGACGTTTTGCGCCGGGCGTGCTAGACTGGAGTTTTAGTAAATCGCCTTGGAGCCCTCCGCTGACCCCCTCGACCGCGCACGATGCGCAAGACGCCGTTTCGAACGCGGCGCACGAAATGGACCTGATGGATTCCGTCCATTCCGAAGATGGTCAGGCCGAGGACGGCCCCAGTAGCGAAGAGCGCCAGCCCCTGCCGGTCGGCGCGACCGCGCTGGAGCAGGCCATTCTCGCCAAACTCGACGAAGACAAGGCTCAGGACATCGTCCTGATCGACCTGCGCGGCAAGAGCCCGATGACCGACGCCATGATCGTGGCTTCGGGTCGTTCGCACCGCCACGTCGGCGCCATCGCCGACCACCTGCTGCGCCTGTTCAAGGAGCAGGGGCTGGGCAAGGTGAAGGTCGAGGGGCTGCCGCACTGCGACTGGGTGCTGCTGGATGCAGGCGACGTCATCGTCCACCTGTTCCGCCCGGAAGTGCGCACCTTCTACAACATCGAGAAGATCTGGGCGGTCGACAGCGCCCACCGCGGCGGCCCCGTTCGGGGTTGACCGCATGAGGCTGGCGATCGCGGCCATCGGCAAGCCGGGCCGCGGTCCAGAGGCGACCCTGGCCGACGACTATGCCCGGCGCGCCACCCTTTCAGGGCGGGCGTTGGGCCTTGGCCCGCTCGAACTCATCGACCTTGAGCCGAAGAAGCCCGGCAAGGCGCCGGAGGCCGAGCTGTTGCTGGCAGCCGCCGAGGGGGCGCACCTGATCGCCTGCGACGAGCGGGGCCGGACCTATTCGTCGCGCGCCTTCGCCGACCACGTGGCCGCCCTGCGCGATCAGGGGGAACGGCGGCTGGTCTTCATCATCGGCGGCGCCGACGGTCTGGACGAGAGCGTACGCCGCGCAGCCCGTTCGACCCTGGCCTTCGGGCCTCAGACCTGGCCCCACGCCCTGGCGCGCGCCATGCTGGCCGAGCAGATCTATCGGGCCGTGACCATTCTGGCCGGTTCGCCCTATCATCGCGACTGATGCGGCGCGGACCCCTTCTTCTCTTGACGTCTTCCTGCCTGCTGCTGGCCCTTGCCGGGCCTGCGGCCAGCCAGCGCGCGGCCCAGTCGAACGCCGAACTGACCCGGCTTCAGGCCGAGTATCGCGATGAAACGGCGCGCGCCCGCCGTCTGCGCGCCGAGGCCGCCGCCGCCGCCGAGGAGATCGTCGATCTTGACCGCCAGTTGCGCGAACTGCGCCGCGCCGAGGCTGAAGACGACGTGCAGATGGAGGCCCAGCGCGCCCGTCTGAAGGAATTGGCCGACCGCGAGGCGTCTCTGGTCGCCGCCCTGTCGCGCGAGCGCGCCGCGCAGGGACGGCTGTTGTCGGCGCTGCAGATGATGAGCCGCAAGCCGCCGCCGCCCCTGCTGATCCCGGCCGATCAGGCGGTGGACACGGTGCGCGCCTCCATCCTGATCCGCGCCATCACGCCGGACCTGCAGGACCGGGCGACGACTCTGGTTGAACGCCAGGCGGAGATCGCGCGCATCCGCCGTCTGGCGGCCCTGTCCAGTGAGCGACTGTTCACCGTCGAAAGCGCCCAGAACGACCGCCGCGCCGAAATCGAGGGGCTGACCGCGCGCAAGACCGCCCTGCGCGCGGTCCTGCGGGCCGAGGCGGCGCGGGCCGAGCGGGCCACCAAGGCGCTGGAAGCCCGTATCCGCGAACTGGGCGGCCAGACGCCGCAGATCGCTGAAGCGCCTGAAGAAGCCCCCGCCGCCCGCCTGCCTGCGGGCCGCAGCCGCCTGACGCCGCCCATTGCGGGCACGCCGTCCCAGCGTTTCGGCGGTCGCTCGGCCGGGTGGAGCTGGCGCTCCAGCCATGAGGCGGTCGGCGCCCCGGCGGCGGGCCGCGTCGCCTACGCCGGGCCGCTGAAAGAGTGGGGCGAGGTGGTGATCCTTGATCTCGGACCCGGCTGGCGCGCCGTGATCGCCGGGCTTGACCGGCTGGAGGTCGAGACGGGGCAGCGCGTGGCGGACGGCCAGACCCTGGGCCGCACCGGCGAGGACGGAGAGGCCTATTTCGAGCTGCGGCGTCAGGAACGCCCCATCGATCCGGCGCCCTGGTTGCGCTAGGGGCGCGACTTGAGGGCGGGCGCAGATCCGCCGTGCGCCCAACTGCGCGAAATTCCTTTCAAATCGGCGCGGACGCTGTTTGTATCGGGCCAACTGTCGTGTGCGCCGTTTGCGGCGTCCGCGCCGCCCTGGACGACCGGAGCCGAGAGCGGATCCGATGGAAAGAGACCGAATGCGTAAACTGCTTCTCGTAGGCGCCGCCGCCCTGGCGCTGGGCGGATCGGCGGCGGCTGTGGCCAGCCAGACCCCGCGCAACGAGACGTTCCGTATGCTCGAGATGTTCGGCGACGTGCTGGGCATCGTCGAACAGGCCTATGTCGTCCCCGTCGACAACAAGAAGCTGATCGAGGCCGCCCTGCAGGGCATGATGACGGCGCTTGATCCGCATTCCAACTATCTGCCTGCCAAGGGGTTCGACGACCTGCGCGAGCGGACTTCAGGCGAATACTCCGGCGTCGGCTTGACCATCACCTCCGAGGGCGGGCTGGTGAAGGTCATCTCGCCGATGGACGAAAGTCCGGCGGGCCGCGCGGGCGTTCAGGCGGGGGATGTCATCAGCGCCGTCAATGGCCAGAACGCGGCCGGGCTGACGGTGTCCGAAGTGTCGGACAAGCTGCGCGGCGCCACGGGGACCAGCGTCACCATCACCTTCCTGCGCGATGGCGAGGAGCCGCGAGAGATCGTGCTGACCCGCGAGGTCATCAAGATCGAATCCGTCACCGGCCGTCTGGAAGGCGACTTCGGCTACTTACGCATCTCGACCTTCAACGAGAACACCGGCCGCGAACTGACCGAAACGATCGAGCGGCTGAAGCGCGAGAAGCCGGGCCTTAAGGGCTATGTTCTGGACCTGCGCAACAACGGCGGCGGCCTGCTGACGGCGGCTATCGACGTCTCCGACGCCTTCCTGGAGCGCGGCGAAATCGTCAGCCAGCGCGGGCGCAAGCCCGAGGACATCGAACGCTACGCCGCCAAGCCGGGCGACCTGACCGGCGGCCTGCCCATCGTGGTGCTGATCAACTACGGCTCGGCCTCGGCGTCGGAAATCGTGGCGGGCGCCCTGAAGGATCAGGAGCGGGCGACGGTCGTCGGCCTGACCAGCTTCGGCAAGGGGTCGGTGCAGACGGTGATCCCGCTGCGCGGCGGCCGCGACGGCGCCCTGTCGATCACCACGGCGCGCTACTACACCCCGTCGGGCCGCTCGATCCAGAAGATCGGCATCGAGCCGGACCTGGAGGTCGCCCGTTCCGAGGCCGAGGCGCGCATCGTCTCGCGCTCCAGCTTCATCTATTCCGAGGCGGCCTATTCGACGGCGCTGGACTCCTCTATCGGGGCCGAGCGCAAGGGACCGCACACCCCGCGTGAAGCGCCGGGCGCCGATTACGCCAAGGACAAGGACTATCAGCTGGAGCGGGCGCTGGACGTGCTGCGCGCCGGCGGCGACCTGAGCAAGCTGGCCGCCGCGCCTGAAGGCATCGTCATCACCGAGCCGGGTCAGGAAAAGGCCGAAACGACGGCTGACAAGTCGGATAAGGCGGACAAGTCGGACACGCCGACCGTCACGATCAAGCCGGACGAGCCGAAGAAGAACTGATCCAGCGGCGCGTCCCGCAAACGTGGTGAACGCGCCGTTAGGCTTTCTTAACCGGCGCAGGGGTTAACTGAGGCTGAGGGGCGCCGCGCCTGTGCGGCGCCTGCAAGCCCGAGCCGACGCCCTGACCATGTTCGCCAAGCGCCAGTCCGCCCTCGCCGCCGCCGCAGGCGCGCCGCCGGAGCCCCGGTCGCGCCTCGCCATGGATCCGGTTCTGAAAGCCCTGAAGAAGCCGCCCGTCGCGGCGGGCGCGGCCGGGGCCTTCGTCATCGCCGCCGCCGCCCTGTTCGTCGCCGTGCTGGGCGACCCGCGCGCGGGCGCGCCCACGGCCAGCGCCGTGCTGGAACGCCCCAGCGCCGCCGATATCGCCCCGACCGGCGCCGAGGCCTTCGGCTTCAGCGGTCTGGACATCTATCAGGACCTCGGCCCCATCGACCCGGCCCTGATGGGCGATGAGGGCGCAGGCATGGCGGGCGAAGCCCTGATCACCCTGCCTGACGGCGCCAGCGTGGCCTCGGGGCAGGGCTTCAGCGCCCCGGTGCGTGCGCCGTCCAACCCCCTGCCCAAGGCGCCGATTGCGGGCCTGTTCCAGCCCGGCCCCAACGGCCCTCTGCCGCGCATCGCCGCCGACGGCCGCGTTCCAGCGCAGGCCTACGCCCGGCCCTTCCGTTCGAACGGCAAGCCGATGGTGTCTCTGGTGGTCGGCGGGCTGGGCCTGAACAGCGCCACCACCCGCGCGGCGATCGAGCGCCTGCCCGCCGAGGTGACCCTGTCTTTCGTGCCCTACGCCGAGGGTCTTCAGACCTGGATCGACATGGCCCGCACTCACGGCCATGAGGTGATGATCGAACTGCCGATGGAGCCGACCGGCTATCCCGACAACGATCCCGGCCCCTATACCCTGCTGTCGAGCGGCGGCGCCGACGATGTGGCGGTCAAGCTGGACTGGCTGCTGGCGCGCGCCACCGGCTATTTCGGCGTGACCAACTATCTGGGCGACCGGTTCGCGACCTCGGACGAGGGGGTGACGGCCCTGATGACCCATCTGCGCCAGCGCGGTCTGGCCTTCCTCGACGACGGATCCATGCGTCGGCGTCCCGGCGCCTTCGCCCGCGCCAGCGCCGACCGCGTCATCGACGAAGAACAGACCCCCGCCGCCATCCTGCGCCAGTTCAACGCGCTGGAGGCCGCCGCCAAGACCAATGGCGCGGCGCTGGGAACCGGCTTCTCCTATCCCGTCACCGTCGAGGCTGCCGCCCGCTGGACGGCGGGTCTGGAGGCGCGCGGCCTGCAACTGGCGCCCGCTTCGGCGATGACCCGGCGACCGGGGCGCTAAGCTTTCATAGCGTGCGGGGATATCGTCCCGGCGTGCTAGAAGCATCGGCATGAGCATTGACGACGATCACGCCCGCGCCCCCGTTCCCGCAGACGCTGTTCCCGGCGAAACCCCGGTTCAGCGGGCGCTGCGGCTCAAGAAGGCGGCGATTGATGCACGGCCCAAGCCGCCGCTGGGCGGGCGCTTCCAGCGTGAGCAGGCGGCTCGTATCAAGAGCGGCGCCGCCCGTCCCTGGATGGCCAAATAGGCGTCAGAGCTTAAGCCGCATGGCGACGCGGTCGGTCAGTCCGTGTCTGCTCTGGGCGGCCAATGCCTCGCGCAGATAGGCGGGCGCCGCTTCTGCGGTCAGTTCGACATAGCCGAGGCGGGCGTAGAAGGGGGCGTTCCACGCGACGCTTCTGAATGTCGTCAGGGTCAGGGCCTTTAGAGCGCGGCTCTTGGCCACGTGCCGGGCCGTCTGCATCAGCGCTCGTCCCGCGCCGCGTCCCTGATGGTCGGCCGCGACGGACAGTTCAAGAACGTGCAGGTCCGCGTCATCTTCTACGGCGGCGATCAGGAAACCGACGGGCTGATCCTCTGCGTCGACGGCGACCCACGACAGGCCCTGCGCGACGGCGAGCGCATGGGCTTCAGGCCCGGCCGTGCGGTCCTCCGCCAGCCAGGCCAGATCAGGCAGGGTGCGGAACAGCGTCGCTGACGACCGCTCCACCGCGTCAAGACGCCCGATGTCCGCCTCGCGTGTCGGGCGGACCCGGATCAATGGGCGTCGCAGCCCTTGGCGGGCATGGGCTTCAGGTCCAGCAGGGCGAACAGTTTGGCGTCGTCGTCCTCTTCCGGGTTCGGCGTGGTCAGCAGCTTGCCGCCGACGAAGATGGAGTTGGCGCCGGCCAGGAAGCACAGGGCCTGCATCTCCGGCGTCATGCCCTCGCGACCGGCCGACAGGCGCACCATCGACCTGGGGCAGACCAGACGGGCGACGGCGACTGTGCGAACGAATTCGATCGGGTCGATCTCGCCTTCCTTCAGCACCCGCTCGCCCAGCGGGGTGCCGCCGACGGGGACCAGGGCGTTGACCGGCAGACTGTCGGGATGGATGGGCAGGGTGGCGAGCGCATGCAGCAGGCCCGCGCGATCGCGGCGTTTCTCGCCCATGCCGACGATGCCGCCGCAGCAGGTGTTCATGCCCGCGTCGCGGACATGCTGCAGCGTCTCCAGCCGGTCCTGATAGGAGCGGGTCGTCACCACCTCGGCGTAATACTCAGGCCCGGTGTCGAGGTTGTGGTTGTAGTAGTCGAGGCCCGCGTCCTTCAGCTGTTTCGCCTGGTCGGCGTTCAGCATCCCCAGGGTGGCGCAGGTCTCCAGACCCAGCGCCTTCACGCCCGAGATCATGGCCGCCAGCTTGGGCGTGTCGCGGTCCTTCAGCTCGCGCCAGGCGGCGCCCATGCAGAAGCGGCTGGCCCCGCCCGCCTTGGCCGCCATGGCCTCGGCGATGACGGCGGTCGGCTCCATCAGCTTCTCGGCCTTCAGCCCGGTCTTGAAGCTGGCCGACTGGGAGCAGTAGCCGCAGTTTTCGGCGCAGCCGCCGGTCTTGATCGACAGCAGTTGCGACTTCTGCACCTCGTTCGGGTCGAAGGTGCGGCGGTGCACCGTCGCCGCCTCGAACACCAGCTCCATGAAGGGGCGGGCGAACAGGGCTTCGACCTCCTCCAGCGTCCAGTCGTGGCGAGGGATCGAATAGTCGCGGGCGGGTCGGATCGAAGCGTCGTCAGCCATTGGGTCCTCCAGGGCGAGGCGCTGCTGTAACAACCTGACGCCGCCGCTCCAAGGGCGAAGAGGCGAACCGGGTTAGGCGACCAGCCGCGGTTCCGAGGGTGCGGCGCCGGGGGCGACCGGGCGGTCCAGATGGAAGCGGCCGACCTGCTGGTTCAGGCTGACCGCCTCATTGGCCAGTTGGCGGGCGGCGGCGGTGGCTTCCTCGGTCATGGCGGCGTTCTGCTGGGTGATCTCGTCCATCTCGCCCATGGCGCGGCGGACACGGGCCAAGCCGTCGGACTGCTCCTGAGCCGAGCCGGCGATGCCGCCCGCCAGCACGTCGACGGCCGAGACCTTGGCGCCGATACGCTCCAGCGCCGCGCCGGTGCGCTCGACCAGATCGACGCCGCGCGCGACCTGGGCCGAGGAGGTGGAGATCAGGGTGCGGATCTCGCCGGAGGCCTCGGACGAGCGCTGGGCCAGGGCACGCACTTCCTGGGCCACCACGGCAAAGCCGCGCCCGGCGTCGCCCGCGCGGGCGGCCTCGACCCCGGCGTTCAGCGCCAGCAGATTGGTCTGGAAGGCGATTTCGTCGATCAGGCTGGTGAAGCTGGCGATCCCGGTCGAGGATTCGGCGATGGCGTGGATGGCCGAGACGGCGTCGCCGACCACCTGAGCGGTGTCCTCAACCTCGGCGCGGGCGGCGGCCAGGGCCTCGGCGGTCTGGCGCGCGCCGTCGGCGGTCGATGCGACCTGACGGGCGATGGCGTCGGCCTCATTGACGGTGCGTTCCAGGTTGGCGGCCTGACGCTCGGTGCGGGTGGCCAGGTCTTCCGAGGCGATGGCCAGCTGGCTGGACCCGGCGCTCAGGCTCTCGACGCTGTCGGCCACGGCGCGGACGGCGGTGCGCAGGGCGCGGGTCGCAGCGTGGAAGTCGTTCTGCAGTGAGCGGTATTCCTCGGGGAAGACGTCCGGCAGCGTTACCGACAGGTCGTTGTCCGCCAGACTGTGCAGGGCGGCGCCCAGGGCGCGGACGACCTCGGCCTGACGGGCTTCGGCGGCGGCCTGTTCGGCCTGCACCCGGTCGCGTTCTTCCTGCAGGGCGTCCAGATAGATGGAAATGGCTAGGTCCATGTCCAGCATGACCCGCTGGTTCAGTTCGGCCAGGGCCTCTGCGGTGACGCGGTCGTGCGCGCGGCGGTTGGCGAACAGCTTCTTGGGCCGCTCGACGATGGTGCGGGTCAGATGCGCCAGGATGACGCTGTAGCCGCCGATGTACCAGCGCGGCTCCAGGCCGATGCGGGCGTGGACATGGCCGATGGTCCGCACCGAGGCGGCGTAGTTTTCATCGGCGCGCCCGTCGATGATGGCGTCCCAGTGGCGCTGCTGGGCGTTGCTGGCGGCGGTGATATGGCCTTCGTTCTGGAAGAAGCGGCGCGTCTCAGGCTCGGCGCGCACCTTGTCGTAGAAGGCGGCCAGCGCCAGGGGCACGGCCTGACGCAGCAGGGGGGATATGGCGCTGTATCCGGCCGTCGGCTGACCCAGGCCCATGAAGTTCATGCGACGGTCGATTTCGTGGGAAGCCATGGCGCAGTACTCGTTTCAGCGGCGGGGGAAGGGGCCGATAACCCTTGTTCGAAAGTGGGTATTCTTCCCGTTACGCTTCGATTGCGTAGATTCCCTTAACGGGCGAGCGGAACGAAACGTCCCACATATAAAGATATCCTTATGCCTTGATTGCTCCGGTCGCCGCGCCGCGCTATAGCGGCGACGATCACCCGATAGTGGCCGAAAGACATTTCAGCATGACCGACTACATCGTCCGCGACATCTCCCTGGCCGACTTCGGCAACAAGGAAATCGCCATCGCCGAAACCGAGATGCCGGGCCTGATGGCGCTGCGCGCGGAATACGGCGCCTCTCAGCCGCTGAAGGGCGCCCGCATCGCCGGCAGCCTGCACATGACCATCCAGACGGCGGTGCTGATCCAGACGCTGGAAGCCCTGGGCGCCGAAGTGCGCTGGGCTTCGTGCAACATCTTCTCGACTCAGGACCACGCCGCCGCCGCCATCGCCGCGTCGGGCACGCCGGTCTTCGCCTTCAAGGGTGAGAATCTGGTTGAGTACTGGGAATACGCCCACAAGATTTTCGAATGGGCCGACGGCGGCTATCCGAACCTGATCCTCGACGACGGCGGCGACGCCACCCTGCTGTGCGTGCTGGGTTCGAAGGCCGAGAAGGACGCATCCGTCCTGAACAACCCGCAGAATGAGGAAGAGGAAGCCCTCTTCTCGGTGATGAAGCGCTATCTGAAGGAAAAGCCGGGCTTCTACTCGGCCATCCGCGACGCCATCGGGGGCGTGTCGGAAGAGACGACCACGGGCGTCCACCGCCTGTATCAGATGGCCGAGCGCGGCGAACTGCCCTTCCCCGCCATCAACGTCAACGACAGCGTCACCAAGTCGAAGTTCGACAACCTGTACGGCTGCCGTGAATCGCTGGTCGACGCCATCCGTCGCGGCACCGACGTCATGCTGTCGGGCAAGGTGGCGGTGGTTTGCGGCTACGGCGACGTGGGCAAGGGCTCGGCGGCCAGCTTGCGCAACGGCGGCGCCCGCGTGATCGTCACCGAAATCGACCCGATCTGCGCCCTGCAGGCCGCGATGGAAGGCTATGAGGTCCAGACCCTGGAAGACGTCGCCGACAAGGCGGACATCTTCGTCACCACCACGGGCAACAAGGACGTCATCCGCGTCGAGCACATGCGCGCCATGCGCAACAACGCCATCGTCTGCAACATCGGTCACTTCGACTCGGAAATTCAGGTCGCGGGCCTGAAGAACTTCAAATGGGACAAGATCAAGGATCAGGTCCACCACATCGAATTCCCGGACGGCAAGAAGATCATCCTGCTGTCGGAAGGCCGTCTGGTGAACCTGGGCAACGCCACGGGCCACCCGTCCTTCGTGATGTCGGCGTCCTTCACCAACCAGACCCTGGCCCAGATCGAGCTGTGGACCAACGCCAAGGCCTACGACAACAAGGTCTACACCCTGCCCAAGCACCTGGACGAGAAGGTCGCCTTCCTGCACCTGGCCAAGCTGGGCGCCAAGCTGACGACGCTGAACCAGGAACAGGCCGACTACATCAATGTGCCGGTCGAAGGCCCGTTCAAGCCGGAACACTACCGCTACTAAGACCTGCTAAAGGTCTGAAAATACAGAACCCCGCCCCGTCGCCGGCGCGGGGTTTTCTTTTTCCTCCCCATGCAATGGGAGGGGCGGGCGTCTTACGCCGCCATGTCGCGTGGATCAAAGGCGTCTGCGGCCCGCCCCATCAGGCCGGTCTCGAAGTCCATGAAGATGTCGATCAGCTCGTCCACGCCGACGGGCGGCGCCTTGGGACTGAAGCGGAAGCGCCAGAAGCTGACGATGTGTTGTACCGCGCCGAGCTGGTCGCCCAGGCGGGCGAACATGGCGGGCGCTTCCAGCAGGAAGTCACGGAAGGCCACCGGATTGCCTTCGCGCGTCAGGCCAGCATAGGCGTCGTCGTAATAGCGCAGGGTGCGGCTGACCTCTTCACAGGTCTTCATGATGCGGCCGCGCAGCACGCCGCGTCCGCGCGCGATGTAATCCTTGGCCGCCTGATCGCTGGGACCGGCGGGACGGATCGTGCCGACTTCATCGGCGACATGGACGATGTCGGCCATCAGGCTGCTGAGCGCCCATTTGTAATAGAGGAAGCCTTTCCAGCAGAAGACGCCCTCCTGATACTGCTCGGGCTCCAGCTTCAGCGTCAGGCGCAGGGCCTCCAGCCGATCTCCGGGCGCGTTGGACAGGATCTTGGCGGCCATGCGGGCGGTGGAGCCCGCGGCCACCACGCTGTCGCCGACGCTGAGAGTGACCAGCGGCTCGATCTCGCTCTGGACGAAGGCCAGCATCCGCTCCAGATCCGCCTCGCTGAGGGCGAAATAGCAGGGCGCAGGGTCGACGCCGCCGCGCCGCAACTGTTCGCGCAGCAGGAAGGGGTCCAGCGACGGCAGTTGGTCCATCAGCCGCAGCGTCTTCAGGTCGGGGTGTTCGCCGTCGACGCCGAACGCCTCCTGCATGGCGCGCTCGAAGCCGATCTGGTTGACGAAGATGAAGCGGCCGCCGGTCTTCAGATCGGTGCTGTCGATCGGCACCACGATCTTGGTCGCCACCTGACGGCGGCCCGGAAAGGCGTCCGTCTCATTGCGCCGCAGCCGGTGCTTGATGATCAGGCAGCGGTTCAGCGCGGGATTGCGGAACATGGGCCGCTCGGCCCAGTCCTCGCTGTCCCGATGCTCGTCATAGACCTTGAGCAGATTCAGCACGCGCGCGGTCGAGGCGGAGCGACGCAGGTGTTCGAGGTTGCGGATGGCGCGATCAGTCATGGCGCCCACCCTGCCCGTCAAAGATGACCAACCGCTTTAGTTACAGGGGGCAAAAAAACGGGCCGCGTCCCGAAAGACGCGGCCCGGTCAGTCGGGGAGGAAGGAGGAAGGGGATCAGAAGCGCGCGTTGATGCTGATCCAGTAGCTGCGGGCCTTGTCCTTGTTGTTGTAATCGTCCTGGAACGACGGGGTCCATGTGCCGTCGCCGTTGTCGGCGAAGCTGGTCTGATAGCTGGTGAAGTCCTGATCCAGCAGGTTGTTGATCCGGGCGTTGATCGTGATGTGGTCATTCACCCGATATTGGGCGCCCAGGTGCAGCACCTCATAGCTCTTGTAATAGAGGTGTTCGCGCGTGACCGTGTTGACGCCGCGATAGCGGTCCGAACGGGCCTCCATCGTCAGCTGGGTGTTCAGGCGGTCGGTGATGCGCCAGTCCAGCGTGGCGTTGGCCATGTGCTTGGCCAGATTGGTCAGGGGCAGGCCCTTGTTGGCGCCGGTCAGCTGTTCGCTGTCGGTGTTGGTGTAGTTGGCCCGCAGCGACAGGGCCTCCAGGATCTGATAGCGGCCCGCGACTTCCCAGCCCTTGATGCGGGCCTCGTCGACGTTGATCGGCTGGCTCAGGCCGCCGACGCCCAGAATTTCCCAATAGGCGCCCAGATTGGCGCAGGGGCGCACTCCGCCCGTCTCGGCGCAGGTCGCGGTGACGGGCGCCGACGAGATCTTGTCTTTGAAGTCGTTCTGGAAATAGGTGACGTTGAAGCTGTGGCCCGCGTCCGACGTCCAGTAGGTCGCGATTTCATAGTTGGTGCTGGTTTCGGGCTTCAGGTCCGGGTTGCCGGTCCAGGGGCTGGTGCCCTGCCCGCCGAAGCCGGTGATGCCGTCATACAGGTCCGTGGTCTTGGGCGTCTTATAGCCGGTGCTGACGCCGCCCTTGATCACCCATGACGGGGCTACGTCATAGACGGCGTAGATGCGCGGGCTGACGTGTCCGCCGAAGGTCTTGTGGTCGTCATAGCGTATGCCTCCCGTGACCGTCAGCCGTTCGACCGGCGTCCAGTTGTCCTCGACGAAGATCGAATACTGCTGCTGTTTGGAGACGGCGGAGCGGCCCTCGGCGCTGGCTTCCAGACCGAAGACGCCGTCCTTCAGTTCGCCGTCGATCACCTGGCCGCCGATGACGAAGTGGTGGCGTCCGGCCAGATCTTCGACCGGGATGTCGAACTTGACGTCGAGGGTGAACTGATTGCTTTCCAGATCACGCTTGGGACGGGGCAGGAAGGCCTTGGCGGCGGCGTCGCGGCGGGCCTGTTCGCTCATCCCGGCATAGGCGCCCGTGCCGCTGAACATGGTCTGCAGCAGCAGCCGCTCGGCCACAGAGAAGGGCAGGGTGCGGCCGTCATTGCTGGTTTCGACATAGGCCAGCGAGACGAAGCTGCGGCCCCAGCCCCAGTCGCCGTTATGGGTCAGGGCGAACTGGTTGCGGTTGAACTCCTGCTCGTCGGTATAGCCGACGCGGGGCTGCACCACGCCGCGTGAGGCGCGCCAGATGGTGTCGATGCTGTCGACCGTGCCCAGCGGATAGCCGACCGCGCCGGTCTCAACGTCATAGGTCGGGCGGTTGTCGTAGGTCTGGCGCGAGATGTCGTAGTCAAAGCTCAGCGACTGCCGCTCGTCGATCTTCCAGTCCAGCGTCAGGCCGGCGGAATAGTTGGTGTTGTCGACGGTCTTGCCGCCGCCGCCGAAGCCCAGCGCTCGCACGTGGTGCACCCCGGCTGGGTCGACGACGCTGTCGTATTCCGGGGTCGAGGCCAGGCGCTCATAGACGGCGCCGCGCACCGACAGGCCCAGCACGTCGCGGATCAGCGGACCGCTGGCGGCGAAGTCGAAGGTGATGTCGTCGCCGAAACTGTCGTCCGACTGGAAGCTGCGGCCCGCCGTGGCCGATCCGCGCCAGGCGTCGGTGACCGGATGGGTGATGATGTTGATGACCCCGCCCAGGGCGTCTGCGCCGTAGAGGGTCGAGGCCGGGCCGCGGATGACCTCGATCCGCTTGATCGAATCCAGCGGCGGGATGTGGTTGAATTGATTGCCGCCGAACGCGTTCGGATAGATGTCGCCGTGGTTGTTCTGGCGCCGTCCGTTGATCAGGATCAGCGTGTATTCCGGGCCCATGCCGCGGATGCTGATGGTGCGCTGGCCGGTCTTGTCCGAGGTCTCGCCCACGTCGACGCCTTCCAGATCACGCACAGCGTCGATCAGCGTCATATAGGGCCGCTGCTGCAGTTCCTCGGCGCTGATGACGCTGATGCTGGCGGGCGCCTCCACGATCTTCTGCTCGAAACCCGAAGCGGTGACGACGACGTCGGCCACGCGGCTGGCGTTCGCCTGATCGATCAGGACGTCGGCGGTTTCGGCGGACGCGGCGCCGGCCATCATGGCGGCGGTCAGGCTGACGCCGGCAAGCAGCGACGTGCGACGAAAATGCGAGGACGGCATAAGGATTATGATTCCGTAGTTATTTTGCGAGCGCTTCTCAACATCATTCTTGGACGTGCGGCAATAGGGGTGTGCGATTAAGTCGCAATTACGCCATGCTTCGGTCTTGTCTGGCGCCTGCGGGGCGACGGGCCTAAGACAGCGCTCATGGACATCATCGACATCCTGATCCTGATCGCCGTAGCGGCCGTGGCCGTGACCCTGGGCTTCGGCCTCTACAACCTGAATCGCGAAGGGCCGGAGGCGCGCGTCCGCTCGAACAAGCTGATGCGGCTGCGCATCATTCTTCAGGCGGTGGCGGTGCTGCTGCTGATGGTCGGCATGTGGCTGAAGCGCACGCACGCAGGTTGATCGGCCGCAGGATTCACTAAAGGGGAGGGCGCGCCATGGTGACGCTGAACAAGATCTACACCCGCACCGGCGACGCCGGGAAAACCCGTCTGGCCTCGGGCGCGCCGGTGTCCAAGACGGATCATCGGGTCGAGGCCTATGGCGCGGTGGACGAACTGAACGCCGTCATCGGCGTGGCGCGCCTGAACAGCGGCCAGAACGACCGCATCGACGCCATGCTGGGCCGCATCCAGAATGAGTTGTTCGACCTCGGCGCCGATCTGGCCACGCCGTTGGACCCCGCCCCGAAATGGGAGGCGCTGCGCATCATCGCCTCTCAGGTCGAGCGGCTGGAAAACGAAATCGACTGGATGAATGAAAGCCTGAAGCCGCTGGACAGCTTCATCCTGTCGGGGGGCTCGCCTTTGTCGGCGCACCTGCATCTGGCGCGCACCGTCTGCCGCCGGGCCGAGCGCGACGCGGTGCGGCTGGTGGAATCGGGCGAGCAGGTGAACCCCGATGCGGTCCGCTATCTGAACCGCCTGTCGGACCTGCTGTTCTGCGCCGCGCGCCGCGCCAACGCCAATGGTGCGGGCGACGTACTGTGGCGTCCCGGCGCCACGCGCTGAGACTGAAGACCTAGCGTCCCTGCAGCGCTTTCACGCGGGCGCGCTCGGCCTCGGTGGCGGCGGCGCGGGCGCGCTTGTCGGCGGCGATCTGGTCTTCCAGCTTCACAAGGTCGCGGTTGGCTTCAGCCGAGGCGTCGGCGCGCGACATGCCCTCGGGGCGGCCGGTGATGTCGGGGATGTAGATGGGCTGGGCGCAGATGCGCGTCTCCATGTCGTACCAATAGCCCTTGGCCGTGCAGCGATCGCCCGGATCGACCCAGAAACGCTGGAAGGCGAACACGCCCGCCAGGACCACGGCGAACAGTCCGAAGAAGATGAAGCTGAGGCGGCGGATGGTCAGGAAGCGGTTCATGCGCATCCTCATAGATCAAAAAAGCGCCCACGACACGGGTGCAGTTCACGTAGCGTTACGTTGACAGGTCGGCCTCATCGGTCCAATCCCTGCACCGACTTTTCCGATGACCAAGTGGATAGGCTCATGAAGGTACTCGTCCCGGTGAAACGGGTGATCGACTCCAACGTCAAGGCGCGCGTCAAGGCGGATCAGACCGGCGTCGACCTCGCCAACGTCAAGATGAGCATGAACCCCTTCGACGAAATCGCCGTCGAAGAGGCCGTGCGCCTGAAGGAAGGCAAGGAACACCATGCCGCAGGCACGGCGACCGAGATCGTCGTCGTCTCCATCGGCGTGACCCAGGCTCAGGAAACCCTGCGCACGGCCCTGGCCATGGGCGCCGACCGCGGCGTCCTGGTCCAGTCGGATGCGGATCTGGAGCCTCTGGCCGTCGCCAAGGTGCTGAAGGCCGTGGTGGACGAGGAGAAGCCTGACCTGGTGCTGCTGGGCAAGCAGTCGATCGATGGCGACAACAACGCCGTGGGTCAGATGCTGGCCGCCCTGCTGGACTGGCCGCAGGCCACCTTCGCCGGCAAGCTGGCGATCGAAGGGGGCAAGGCTGTCGTCACGCGTGAAGTCGACGGCGGTCTGCAGACCGTCTCGGCCGAACTGCCTGCTGTGGTGTCGGTCGACCTGCGCCTGAACACGCCGCGCTATGCGTCGCTGCCGAACATCATGAAGGCCAAGAAGAAGGAGATCGCCATGAAGTCGGTCGCCGACTACGGCGTCGATACGGCGGACCGCCTCAAGGTGCTGAAGGTGACGGAGCCGCCGAAGCGTTCGGCGGGCGTCAAGGTCGCCGATGCGGCCGAACTGGTTTCCAAGCTCAAAGACGCAGGGGTTCTGTAATGGCCGTTCTCGTCATCGCCGACCACGACGGCTCGGCCGTTCGCGACACCACCCACAAGACCGTGACGGCGGCTCTGGCCCTGTCGTCGGACGTGGACGTTCTGGTTCTGGGCAAGGACGCCAAGGGCGTGGCTGACGCCGCCGCCAAGATCTCGGGCGTTCGCAAGGTGCTGCTGGCCGAAGGCGACGCCGTCGCCCACGGTCTGGCCGAGGCCGTCGAGGCCACGGTCCTGCCGCTAGCCGGCAACTACGACGCCATCCTGACCCCGGCCAACACCGACGGTAAGAACTTCGCCCCGCGCATCGCCGCCAAGCTGGACACGGCGCCGATCTCGGACATCGTCGAAGTCGTCTCGGCCGATACCTTCGTGCGCCCTATCTATGCGGGCAATGCGCTGGAGACGGTCCAGTCGGCCGACGCCAAGAAGGTCATCACCGTGCGCCCGACGGCCTTCGCCGCCGCCGCTGAAGGCGGTTCGGCCCCGGTCGAGAGCGTCGCCGCCGGCGAAGCGCCCAAGACCGCCTTCGTGTCGGAAGAACTGGTCAAGTCGGACCGCCCGGAACTGGGCGCCGCCAAGATCGTCGTCTCGGGCGGCCGCGCCCTGGGTTCGGCCGAAGAGTTCGCCGCCGTCATGGACCCCCTGGCCGACAAACTGGGCGCCGCTGTCGGCGCCTCGCGCGCGGCGGTCGATGCGGGCTATGCGCCCAACGACTATCAGGTCGGCCAGACCGGCAAGGTCGTGGCGCCGCAGCTCTACATCGCCATCGGCATTTCGGGCGCCATCCAGCACCTGGCCGGGATGAAGGACTCCAAGGTGATCGTTGCGATCAACAAGGACGCCGACGCCCCGATCTTCCAGGTCGCCGACTATGGTCTGGTCGCCGACTACAAGACCGCCGTGCCGGAGCTGATGGCCGCTCTCGGCTAAGGTCAGTTCTCACGCTGGATATGAAGCGCGCCGGATGGGAAACCGTCCGGCGCGTTTTCTTTTGTGCGCCGAAGCTCTCCCCATCAAGGCGACGGGGTGACTTGGCCCTCTTGCTTGAATGGGCCAAACACGTGGCCATGACCGTCCGCCTCGCCATCAAGCTGACTCCGCGCGCCTCGGCCGACCGCATCGACGGCTGGGATGTCGATCCGGACGGCCGTCCTGTGCTGAAGGTCCGCGTCCGCGCCCAGCCGGTGGAAGGCGAGGCCAACGCCGCGCTGACCGCCTTTCTGGCCAAGGCGCTGGGCGTGCCCAAGCGCGATGTGACCCTGGCGCGCGGCGGCCAGTCGCGGCTGAAGATGATCGAGGTCGATGGTCTGGACGACGCCGAAGTGCGGGCGCGACTGCCGGGCGGCTGACGTCTTCGCTGACTTTGGCGCGAGCAGGGGATTTTAGAGCTTTACCCTGACAGAAACTGGCGATTGTATAGCCAATATTTTCTGCCCGCCGTTTGCGGGCGCGAGGGGGCTCGCCCATGTTGTTCAGTCGTCTGCGGGGGCCAAGCCTCGCTGTTCTCACCTGCGCGCTCGGCGCGCTCAGTCTTTCGGCCTGCGCCACGACCGGCGAAGCCGCGCCGAAGACGCAGACCGCGTCTGCTTCGTCGTCCTCGAAGGACCGGACGATGGCGCCGGGTCTGGACGGCTGGGCCAATCAGGATCCCTATCCGTCGACCTATCGCGGCCTGCCGCGCCAGAACATGGCCATTGTCGGCGCCACGGTGCTGACCGGCGCAGGTCAGAAGATCGAGGGCGGCGTCGTCGTCGTCACCGACGGCCGCATCGCTGCGGTCGGTGGAGCGAACACGCCGGTTCCGGCGGGGCACCAGGTGGTCGACGCGCGCGGCCGCTTCGTGACGCCGGGCGTCATCGACATCCACAGCCACCTGGGCGTCTATCCCTCGCCGGCGGTGCAGGGGATGAGCGACGGCAACGAAGCCACCAATCCCAACACCGCCCAGGTCTGGTCCGAACACTCGATCTGGCCTCAGGACCCCGGCTTCAACACCGCCCGCGCGGGCGGGGTGACGACCATCCAGATTCTGCCCGGCTCGGCCAATCTGTTCGGCGGGCGCGGCGTGACCCTGCGCAACGTCCCCTCGGTGACGATGCAGGGCATGAAGTTCCCGGGCGCCCCCTATGGCCTGAAGATGGCCTGCGGCGAGAACCCATCGCGCGTCTACGGCTCGCGCAACCAGTCGCCGGCCACCGGCATGGGCAATGTGGCGGGCTATCGCGCCGGCTTCATCGCCGCGCGCGACTACAAGGCCAAGTGGGACAAGTGGCGCGAGGACGGTCAGGGGACGCCCCCGACCCGCAACCTGCAGCTTGAGACGCTGGCGGGCGTGCTGGACGGGTCGATTCTGGTCCAGAACCACTGCTATCGCGCCGACGAAATGGCCGTGATGCTCGATGTGGCCAAGGAGTTCGGCTACAAGGTCACCACCTTCCACCACGCGGTCGAGGCCTATAAGATCGCGCCGATGCTGGCGCGTGAAGGCGTCTGCGCCGCCATGTGGACCGGCTGGTGGGGCTTCAAGATGGAGGCTCTGGACGGCATCGAGGAAAACGCCGCCCTGACCGACGCGGCCGAAGGATCGTGCGCCGTCATCCACTCGGACGACGACATGCTGATCCAGCGCCTGAACCAGGAAGCCGCCGCCGCCCTGTCGGCCGGTCGCCGGGCGGGCCTGACCATTTCCGAAGAGCACGCCATCGGCTGGATCACGCTGAACGCGGCCAAGGCCATCGGCATCGACAAGGAAACCGGCTCTCTGGAGAACGGCAAGCGCGCCGATTTGGTGATCTGGAGCCACGATCCCTTCTCGATCTACGCCCGCGCCGATCAGGTCTTCATCGACGGCGGACTGGCGTTCGACCGTCTGAACCCCGCCTTCCAGCCCGTGTCCGATTTCGAACTGGGCCAGCCCGGCTTCGGCCTGTCCGCCGCCGGCGTCGCTCAGGGAGCCCGCTGAACCATGCTTATCAAAACTCTCCTCGCGGGCGCAGTTGCATCGCTCGCCCTGGCCGCTCCCGCTCTGGCGCAGGACGTCGCCATCACCGGCGGCCAGGTTCTGACCGGAACCTCAGTGGTCGAGAACGGCACCGTCGTCATCCGTAACGGCAAGGTCGTCTCGGTCGGAACCGGCGCGGCTCCGGCCGGAATGCGCGTCATCGACGCGCGCGGCAAGGTCGTGACCCCCGGCTTCGTCGCCGTGGATTCCGGTCTGGGCGGCACCGAGGTCGGCTCGGTGCGCGGATCCAACGACCTGTCGAACAGCGCCAATACGCTGACAGCGGCGTTCGACCTGTCCTATGGGCTGGACCCGTGGTCCTTCACCCTGCCGGTGGCGCGTCTGGGCGGCGTCACCCGCGCCGTCGTCACCCCGCGTCACGCCGGGTCGCGCGCGGGCCACAGCCATGACGACTCCGATTTCGCGGGCGCGGGCGACGGAGGCTATCAGACGCCGGGCCTGTTCGCAGGTCAGGCGGCCGTCATCAAGCTGGGCGGAAGCGACATTCTGGTGAAGTCCAAGGTCGCCATGACCGCCCCCTTCGGCGAGGCGGGCGCAGCGGTCGCGGGCGGGGCCCGCGGCGCCGAGTTCGTCCTGTTCAAGGAAACCCTGGCCGAGGTGCGGACCTATGCCCGCAACAAGGCGGCCTATGACCGGGCCGACCTGCGCGCCCTGTCCCTGTCGCGCGCTGATCTGGAGGCCCTGATCCCGGTGGCCGAAGGGCGGATGCCGCTGATCGTCACCGTCAACCGCGCCTCGGACATCCAGCAGGTTCTGCGTCTGTCGCGCGAGGAAGGCGTCAAGGTCATCCTGGACGGCGCCGCCGAAGGCTGGTTGGTGGCCAATGAGATCGCGGCGGCCAACGTGCCGGTCCTGCTGCACCCGATCACCAATCTGCCCTCGAACTTCGAGATGCGGGCGGCGCGGATGCAGAATGCGGCGGCCCTGAATGCGGCCGGCGTGGTCATCGCCATGAAGGGCAATGAAGGCTCGGCCCACCGTGCGCGCGACATCCGCTACAACGCGGGCAACGCCGTCTCGCACGGCCTGCCGTTCGCGGCGGCCATTCAGGCGATCACGGTCAACCCGGCTCGCATCTTCGGCTTCGACGGTCAGTTCGGCGAACTGAAGGCCGGGGCGGCGGGCGACGTCGTGGTCTGGTCCGGCGATCCGCTGGAGCCGCTGAGCCAGCCGTCGGCGGTGCTGATCGACGGGGTGGAGCAGCCGCTGCAGGCCCGCAACCTGCTGCTGCGCGACCGCTATCGCAACAGCGGCGAAGGGGCGATGCCGCCCGCCTACGGCCGCTGAGACTTCAAGACCTGAAGACGGAAAGGGCGCTGCGGGAGACCGCAGCGCCCTTTTTCATTGCTCCCGACTTCCGCTCATCCCGGCGTCCGCCGGGATGAGCGGGATAGCCCGCGCCCTCTACTGCGCTGTCAGTCCGCCGTCGATCTTGAACTCGGCGCCGGTCACGAACTTCGATTCATCTGAGGCCAGATACAGCACGCACCAGGCCACATCATTCGGCTCGCCGATGCGCTTCAACGGAATGCCGCGGGCCAGCTTTTCGTGGGCGTTCGTCTCGTCGCCGCCCGCCATGGCGATGAAGGGATCGAGGATCGGCGTCTTGATGAAGACCGGATGCACCGAGTTGACGCGCACGTTCCAGCCCGCCTTGGCCGCCTCCAGCGCCACCGTCTTGGTGTAGAGCCAGACCGCCGCCTTGGTGGCGTTATAGGCGCCCATGCCCGGCGCCGCCGCCAGTCCCGCGATCGATGAGATGTTGACGATCGACCCCGCGCCCGACGCCCGCAGCGGCGCCATGGCGTGCTTGCAGCCCAGCATGACCGATTCCAGATTGATCGCCTGAACCCGGCGCCAGTTCTCCAGCGTATCCTGCTCAGCCCACAGAAGTTCGCCGCCGATCCCGGCGTTGTTCACCAGAATGTTGAGCCCGCCCATATCCTGAACCGCCGCCGCAACCACGCGGACCCAGTCGTCCTCACGCGTGACGTCGTGCTGATAGGCGAAGGCCATGCCGGGATGATCGGCGTTGATCGCCTCGGCCAGCGTCTGCGCGCCGTTCAGGTCCAGGTCGCTGAGCGCGACTTTCGCGCCCTCGCGGACCAGCATCCGCGCCATCGCCTGACCCAGACCTCCGGCGGCGCCGGTGATCAGGGCCGCCTTGCCCGCGACGCGGCCGGTGCGGGCGGCGCTCACTCGACCAGCCCCTTGACGGCTTCGTCGATGAAGCGGGCCATCGCCGCGTCGCGCTCGGTCACCCCGCCCGCGTCATGGGTGGTCAGCAGCACCTCGACGCGGTTGTAGACATTGGACCACTCAGGATGGTGATCGACCTTGTCCGCCAGCAGGGCGACGCGCGTCATGAAGCCGAAGGCGGCGTTGAAATCGGCGAAGCGGAGCGTCCGCGCGATGGCCGGGCGCGGATCGTCAGCGCGGCGCCAATCGGGCAGGCCCGCCAGAACTTCGGTCACGTCGAGGGCGGCGGTCATGGGCGTCTCCTTGGATTTTCTTCAGGCGTATCGCGCGCCTTGTGATGCGACAAGCCATGACGCAACGTCCGATGCGACGCTTCCCCGGATGACGGCGGCGGCGGGAGGCGTTAAACCCGCACCCATGACCCAGGCCGATCCCTCCCCAAACGCTTCCGGCAAGACTTCCTCCTTCGGCTTCCGCGACGTGGACGCGAAGGAAAAGGTGCAGATGGTTCGCGGCGTGTTCGATTCCGTCGCGTCCAACTATGACCTGATGAACGACCTGATGAGCGCGGGCGTCCACCGCATCTGGAAGGATGCGACGGCGGCCAAGCTCAACGTCCGTCCCGGCGAGGTGGTGCTGGACATGGCCGGGGGCACCGGCGACATGGCGCGCCGCTATTCCAGGATGGCCCGCGCGGCGCAGGATCGGCGCGGCGGCGAGGACGCCACCGTCATCGTCATGGACTACAACGCCGAGATGATCCTGAACGGCGTGGCCAAGGGCGGCGAGCCCGAGATGGCCTGGGGCGTCGGCGACGCCATGAACCTGCCGTTCCCGGACGCCTGTCTGGACGCCTATTCGATCAGCTTCGGCATCCGCAATGTGTCGGACGTGGCCGGCGCCCTGCGTGAGGCGCGTCGCGCGCTGAAGCCGGGCGGGCGGTTCATCTGTCTGGAGTTTTCGCGGCCCACGACCGGCGCGCTGAGGAAGGCTTATGACGCCTGGTCCTTCCACGCCATTCCGCGCATCGGCCAGCTGGTCGCCAAGGACCGCGATTCCTATCAGTATCTGGTCGAGAGCATTCGCCGCTTCCCCGACCAACAGACCTTCAAGCGGATGATCGAGGAGGCGGGCTTCAGCCGCGTCAGCGTCACCAATCTGTCGGGCGGCATCGCCGCCATCCACCACGGGTGGGCGATCTGAGCCGGTTGACCTTCAACGCGCCGCCGCCGACGCCTCAGGCCCAGCCGGTTCGCCATCCGGTCGGCGCGGCTTTTCGCATGGTGCGCTGGGGCTGGGTGCTGGCGCGCCACGACGCCTTGATCCCGCGCGAAGCCAATCCCCTGCTGCCTGCGTGGGGGCGCCCGTTCGCTCGTTTTGTCCAGATGTTCGCCAGCCGCAGATATCGCGCCGGACGGCCGGGCCAGCGCGTCGGTCAGGCGTTCGAGCATCTGGGGCCGGTCGCCATCAAGCTGGGCCAGGTGCTGGCCACCCGCGCTGACATCTTCGGCCTGCAGTTCGCCCAGGACCTGGGCCGTCTGAAGGACAAGCTGCCGCCCTTCCCGATGGAAGAGGCTAGGCGCGAGATCGAGCGGTCGCTGGGCCGCCCGGCCGACAGCCTGTTCATCGACCTGGCTCAGCCGATGGGCGCCGCTTCCCTGGCGCAGGCGCACCCCGCCTGGCTGGCCGACGGGCGCAAGGTGGCGGTCAAGGTGCTGCGCCCCGGCGTCGAGCGCCGCGTGGCCCAGGGGCTGGACGCCATGCGTCTGGGCGCCAGGCTGGTCGACCGCTTCGTCGAGCCTGCGCGTCGGCTTGAGCCGCGCGCCTTCGTCGAGATCATCGCCCAGTCGCTGCAGCTGGAACTGGACATGCGGCTGGAGGCGGCGGCCGCCTCCGAACTGGCCGAAGTCATGGCCAAGGACGGCTATATGACCGCCCCCGCCGTCGTCTGGGACGGGGTGGGCAAGCGGGTGCTGACGCTGGAATGGGCGCCGGGGCTACCGATGACGGACCCTGCGCTGGTCGATCTGCCGGGCCTCGACAAGGACGCCCTGGCCGACAAGGTGGTGCGCGCCTTTCTGGTTCAGGCGCTGGATCACGGCGTCTTCCACGCCGACCTGCACGAAGGCAATCTGTTCGCCGATGCGCCTGCTCAACTGACGGCCATCGACTTCGGCATCGTCGGACGACTGGGGCCGTCCGAGCGGCGCTATCTGGCGGAGATCCTGTGGGGCTTCATCAGCCGCGACTATGAGCGCATCAGCCGCGTTCACTTCGAGGCCGGATACGTGCCGCCGCATCATTCGGTCGACACTTTCGCGCAGGCTCTGCGCGCCGTGGGCGAGCCGGTGGTGGGGCGTCAGGCCAGCCAGGTGTCGATGGGTCGTCTGCTGGGCCAGCTGTTCGAGATCACCGCCCTGTTCGACATGCATCTGCGCCCTGAACTGGTGCTGCTGCAGAAGACCATGGTCTCGGTTGAGGGGGTGGCGCGCCGTCTCAACCCCGACCACGACCTGTGGGACGCGGCCAAGCCGGTGGTCGAACGCTGGATCAAGCGCGAACTGGGACCGACGGCTCAGGTGAAGGAAACGGTGGAAGAGGCGGTGGCGACGCTCAAGGCCCTGTCGCGACTGGCGCAGAACCCGCCGCAGTCTCAGACGTTGGTGATCGACAAGGCCGGAACGCGGCCCTGGGTGGTCGCCGCCGTCACCGTCGCCGTATGTGTGTCGACAGCCGCCTTGGTGCTGACGCTTTGGCCGATGATCGTCGCCTGACGTTTCTTCGGAGCCTGCGCATGAAGACCCTTTCGCTGACCGCCGCCCTGATGGGCGCGACCCTGCTGGCCGCTCAGGTCGCGACGCCTGTTCTGGCGCAGGCTGCGGCCACCCTGCCCGACAGTTTCGGAGCGGAAGCACCAGCCGATCGTCAGAAGGCCGGGCCGCCTGTTTCGACGACCGCGCCGGACATCGCCCGTTCTGAAGAGGCGCTGCGCGTCGTCATCGCCGCCTTCCAGAGCGGGAACATCGACTATACGGATTTCACGACAGGGCTGGCCGCCCAGGTTCGCGCCAAGTCGGGCGAGATGATCCCCCTGATCCAGCAGTTCGGCGCGATCAAGACCGTCGAGCATCGCGGCCAACAGAACGGCGCCGATATCTTCCGCGTGGTGTTCGACAAACAGGCCACCGACTGGGTGATCGGTTTCGACGCCGAGGACCAGATCGCGGCCCTGCTGTTCCGTCCGGCTCAGGACTGAAGGCGGCGCCTTCATGGCCGCCGTCATCCTCGGGCTTGACCCGAGGATCGAGGGCAGGGACGCGTTCCTGTTGTCCAAGGTCGAGCGTGGATGGCTGGGTCCTCGAGTCAAGCCCGAGGATGACGGCGAGGGACGAAGGCTAATCCAGCGACGGCTTGCCCCGTCCGCTTTTGATCGTCGAACGGCTGGACTTGGCTTGTAGACGCCGCTCCTTGGACGCCCGCGTCGGCCGGGTCGGCACGCGGTAGACCGGCTTGATCGAGGCCTCGGCCACCATGGCCTCCAGCCGTTCGACGGCGTCTGCCTTGTTGCGCTCCTGCGTGCGGAAGCGAACGGCGCTGATGACGATCACCCCGTCCAGCGTCAGGCGGCTGCCCGCCAGCTTCATCAGCCGCGCCTTCACCGGCTCGGTCAGGCTGGGCGAGTTCCTGACGTCGAACCGCATCTGCACGGCGGTCGAGACCTTGTTGACGTTCTGCCCGCCCGGTCCGCCCGCGCGGAAGAAGCGGAACTCCAGTTCGTCTTCAGGAATGCGGCTCATGACGCCTCTCTGCGCGCCCGCACCACAGCCGCGTCCAGCGCCTGCAGAAAGCGCGAGCGGTCGGCGACCGAGAAGGGCGGCGGCCCGCTGGTCGGCACGCCCATGGAGCGCAGATGTTCGCCGATCATCCGCCCGGCCAAAGCTGACCCGATGGAGTCCGCCGTGAACGGCTGGCCGTTCGACTTCAGCGCCTGTGCGCCCGATTTCAGCACCCGGTCGGCCAGCGGAATGTCGGCGGTGATGATGATGTCGCCGCGCTTGGCGCGCTCGGCGATCCAGTCGTCGGCTACGTCCGGCCCGGCGTCGACGACGACCTGTTCGATCAGCGGCTCGCGCGGGGTGTTGATCCAGGCGTTGGACACCACGAAGACCTTCAGGCCGCAGCGGCGCGCCACGCGGTACACCTCCTCCTTCACGGGGCAGGCATCGGCGTCGATGTAGAGGGTGGTAGCCATGACAGGCTTATGGCCCGCGGAACGCGCGGCGAGAAGGCCGCTTGATGCTGGGTCGCTGCCTACTCGACCCGCCACAACCTTCTCCTCCCCATGCAATGGGGAGGTGGCGCGGCGCCGAAGGCGACGTGACGGAGGGGGCGTCTCGACGGTCAATGCTGGCGTCGCCCCCTCCACCGCTACGCGGTCCCCCTCCCCACGTTGTGGGGAGGAGAGGCGCGCGCTTCGTCTTACGCCACGCCGTCGCGGATGCGCTTCAGGTCCGGCGCCAGGGCCTCGTCCGTCAGCATGGCGATGGCTTCCTCGACCGTGACGATGGTCTGGGCCTGAGAGCCGAAGCGGCGGATGGCGACCTTGCCTTCCTCGGCCTCCTTGCGGCCGACCACGGCGATGGCGGGCACCTTGGCGACCGAGTGCTCGCGGATCTTGTAGTTGATCTTCTCGTTGCGCAGGTCGATCTCGGTGCGCAGACCCGCCGCCCGGAACTTGGCCAGAACTTCCTCGGCGTAACCGTCGGCGTCCGAGGTGATGGTCGCCACCACCGCCTGCGTCGGCGCCAGCCACAGCGGGAAGGCCCCGGCGTAGTTCTCGATCATGATGCCGATGAAGCGCTCGAACGAGCCCAGGATCGCGCGGTGCAGCATGACCGGGCGGTGCTTCTGGCCGTCCTCGGCGATGTAGGTCGCATCCAGACGCTCGGGCAGGACATAGTCCAGCTGGATCGTGCCGCAGGTCCATTCGCGGCCGATGGCGTCCTTGACGATGAAGTCCAGCTTGGGCGCGTAGAAGGCGCCGTCGCCCTCGGTGACGACCGGCTCGGTTCCGGCGGCGCGGGCGGCTTCCAGCATCTGGGCCTCGGCCTTGTCCCAGAACTCCTCGGTGCCGGCGCGCAGCTCGGGGCGGGTGCCCAGGCTGATGTATTTGGTCTCCATGCCGAGGTCGGCGTGGACCGAATAGGCCAGCTTGATGAACTCGGCCGTCTCCTCGACGATCTGGTCCTCGCGGCAGAAGATGTGGGCGTCGTCCTGCGTAAAGCCGCGCACCCGCATCAGGCCGTGCAGCGAGCCTGACGGTTCATAGCGGTGACAGGCGCCGAACTCGGCCATGCGCAGCGGCAGTTCGCGATAGGATCGCTGACCCTGATCGAAGATCTGCACGTGACCGGGGCAGTTCATCGGCTTGAGGCTGAGCGTCTCGCCCTCGACCGTCTCACAGACGAACATATTGGCGCGGTACTTGTCCCAGTGGCCCGAGGCTTCCCAGAACTTGCGGTCCAGCACCTGCGGCGTCTTGACCTCGACATATCCGGCGGCGTCCAGACGGCGGCGCATATAGGCCTCCAGCACGCGCCACAGCACCCAGCCCTTGGGGTGCCAGAAGACCATGCCCCGGCCCTCTTCCTGCATGTGGAAGAGCTCCATGCCGCGGCCCAGCTTGCGGTGGTCGCGCTTCTCGGCCTCTTCGATGCGCAGCAGATAGGCGTCCAGGTCTTCCTTGCTCGCCCAGGCCGTGCCGTAGATGCGCTGCAGCTGGGCGCGGTTGGAATCGCCGCGCCAATAGGCGCCCGCCAGCTTGGTCAGCTTGAAGGCCTTGCCCACGAACCTGGTCGTCGGGAAGTGCGGCCCGCGGCACAGGTCGGCCCATTCGCCCTGTTTGTAGACGGTGATCGTTTCCGTCTCGGGCAGGTCGCGGATCAGTTCGGCCTTATAGGTTTCGCCGAGCGTCTCGAAGTGGGCGATGGCGTCGTCGCGGTTCCAGACCTGACGCTCCAGCGGGGCGCCCCGGTCGACGATCTCGGCCATCTTCTTCTCGATCTTCGGGAAGTCGTCGGTCGAGAAGGGCTCGTCGCGCGCGAAGTCGTAATAGAAGCCGTCCTCGATGGCCGGGCCGATCGTCACCTGCGTGCCGGGGAACAGTTCCTGCACCGCCTGGGCCAGCACGTGGGCGGCGTCGTGGCGGATGGTCTCCAGCGCCTCGGGATCGTCGCGCATCAGCAGGCGGAAGTCGCCGTTCCCGTCGATGACGCGGTCCAGGTCACGCTGCTCGCCGTTCCAGACGACCAGGGCCGCCTTCTTGGCCAGCGAGGGCGAGATGGCGGCGGCCACATCGCGGCCCGTCGAGCCGGCCGGATACTGACGCACGGCGCCGTCGGGGAATTTCAGTTCGATCATGACGGTCGTTCTTTTTCGGTCTTGGCGGGCGGAACGGGATCATAGCCCGAACCGCCGAAGGGATGGCATTTACAGAGGCGCCGCACGGTGAGCCATCCCCCTTTGACCGGACCGTGTCGGATCAGGGCGTCGCGCCCGTAATCCGAACAGGTCGGCATGAACCGGCACTGCTGGCCGATCAGGGGGGACAGCGTCAGCTTATAGCCCCGATGGGCCGCGCGGACGCTGCGTTCGTAGAGAGACATCTGTCCCTTCGCCGGGGGCTCTGTTTCGGGTTCGTCGCGCTTATCCCTCTTCACAGCAGGGGGATCAACCGACGCGCCGCTCAGGCCGCGCCGGCGAGGCGAGTTCGCGTATCGCTTTGGTGTTTTTCCAATGCCCGATTCTCTTGGGCCTGCTTGACGGCGTCCAGCGTCGCTTCCAGCGCCACCATGGTCGAGGCGTGGCGGGCGGGATAGTCGGCGACCTGCTTCAGCACGCGCAGGGCTTCGAAGCGGCCCTCAGGGCCTTCGCCGCCGGATTTCAGCATGGCCGACAGGGCGTCGCGCGCGGCCTCGATCTCCTGAACCGAAGCGCCGAGGACGTTTTCGCCGACCACGCCCGCCGCCGCCTGACCCAGGGCGCAGGCCTTGACCGTCTGGGCGAAGCCGCTGACGCGGCCATCGGCGTCCAGCGTCACATCGACGATGGCCTTGGACCCGCACAGCTTGGCGACCCGCTCGGCCGAGCCTTCGGGCGCAGGCAGGCGCCCGCTATGCGGCAGGTTGGCCGCCAGCGACAGGATGCGCGCGCTGTAGAGGTCGTCGATCACGGGATGAAGATAGGCCTTCACGGGCGGAAGGTGAAGAGCGCCGACGCCTCTCCCTCCCCGTCCCGGGGAGGGTGGCTGAGGCCGTAGGCCGAAGACGGGTGGGGGCGGCAAGGCTATTCAGACACTGAGGCCGGGATCACGTTGAGGTTAGGGTCACCAAGCCCTCCCCACCCGGTCTCCGCTTCGCTCCGACCACCCTCCCCGGGACGGGGAGGGAGAAGTCGCACGCTTCTTTCATCCGCCCTGCAACGACGACCACGTCCGCGCGGTCGGCGATGCTTCAGTGAGGGCGGGGGCGACGGCAGGAGAGGGCGGCTGCCCCGGCTGCATCCGTTCGGCCAGCCAGCGCAGGTTCTGGTCGGCGGCCTCGGGCGGCAGGTCGCGGCGCAGGATGGCCTCGGCCTCGGCGGTCTTGCCCTGCAGGCCCAGCGCCAGGGCCAGGTTCTGGCGCACCTGCAGCCCGGCGCCCGGCTGGGCCGCCGCGCGGCGCAGCAGGATTTCGGCGGAGGGCGCGTCGCCCTCGCCGATGCGGGCGATGGCGGCGTTGGTCAGGACGTCGGCGTTGTCGGGCGACAGGCGCAGGGCCTCGTTCCATGCAGCGCGGGCGTCGTCTGGGCGGCGCACCTGCTGATAGGCCACGCCCAGCAGCGACAGGGGGCGCCAGTCGCGCGGCGCCGCCGCCTTGGCCTGCTCCAGCGCCGCTATGCCGTAGAAGGCCTGACCGCGCGCGATGTGGGCGCGTCCGACCTCCAGCATGGCCTCGACATTGGCGGGCTGGGCGACCAGCACGCCCTGCGCCGTCTCGGCCGCCTGATCGAACTGGCCCAGTTCGCGCAGGGCCTGCGCCAGCTTGACCCCGGCGACCGGGTCCATCGGATTGAGCTGCTGCTCCCGGGTCCAGAAGACCGAGCGGCTGAGGGCGTCGGACCGGTCATAGCCCGCGCGCGTCGCGGCGTCGGCAGGCCCGCGCGGCGCGGTCTGGCTCAGGGCCGGGGCGGCGAGGGCCAGAAGCGTCAGGCTGACGGTTGCGGCGAGGGCGGGGTTGCGCGACATGGAAGGGGTCCGTGGCGGTTCTGCCCTTATGGTCGCGCCGACGCGTCAAGGTTTGGTTAATCGGCGTTAAGCGTCGGAAAGGTCGCCTCCATGTCCCCTCAGTCCGAACTGCTGATCGCCGCTTCTGAGACCGCGCGCCCGGTCCGCATCGTCAAGGCGGGCGCGGCGCTGGAGGGACGTATCGCCGCTTGGGCCGAGGCCAACGGCTTCACCGGCAAGGCGGGCCAGCTGCTGGTCGTCCCGGGTGCTGACGGCGCGCCGGAGTTGGCCCTGTTTGGGGCAGGCGGGGCGTTCGACCCCATGACGGCGCGCGGCCTGCCGACGCGCCTGCCTGCGGGCGATTGGCGGCTGGAGGGCGTCGAGGGCGAGGCGGCGCATTCGGCGGCTCTGGCTTTTGCGCTGGGGGGCTATCTGTTCGACCGTTACAAGGCACGGCCGGAGCGCGGTCGCGCGCGTCTGGTCGCGCCGGACGGCCTCGACCTGACGGCGACGCTGAACATCGCCGCCGCCTGCGCCCTGACGCGCGAGATGGTCGACACCCCCGCCGCCGACATGGGGCCGCTGCAGCTCGAAACCATCGCGCGCGAGATCGCCGAGGGCGCGGACGCGAGCCTGACCGTCACGACCGGCGAGGCCTTGCTGGAAGACAATTATCCGGCCGTCCACGCCGTCGGCCGCGCCGCCGCTCCGCACCGGGCGCCGCGGGTGCTGGAGCTCGGCTGGAATATGGATCGGGCGGATCTGCCGCTGGTGGCTCTGGTCGGCAAGGGGGTGGTGTTCGACACCGGCGGTCTGGACCTGAAGGGCGCCGCCGGGATGCGCAACATGAAGAAGGACATGGGCGGCGCAGCCCACGCGCTGTCGCTGGGCCGCCTGATCATGCAGGCCGGTCTGCCGGTGCGGCTGGTGGTGCTGGTCGCGGCGGTCGAGAACGCGGTGTCGGCCGACGCCTTCCGGCCCGGCGATATTCTGAACAGCCGCAAGGGCCTGACCATAGAGATCGGCAACACCGACGCCGAGGGCCGTCTGATCCTGGCCGATATCCTGACGCGGGCAGGCGAGCACGAGCCGGACCTGACGCTGGACTTCGCCACCCTGACCGGCGCGGCGCGTATTGCGCTGGGGCCGGAGCTGCCGCCGCTCTACACCGATGACGACGCTCTGGCCGAGGGTGTCTTGAGCGCAGGCCGCGCCGTGGGCGACCCCCTGTGGCGCATGCCTTTGTGGGCGGGCTATCGCGCCTCGCTGGACAGCGAGATCGCGGATTTGCGCAACGATTCCGCCGCCTGGGCCCAGGCCGGGTCGGTGACGGCGGCCCTGTTCCTGCAGACGTTCGCGCCGACGACCGGCAGCTGGGCGCACATGGACGTCTTCGCCTGGAACCCGCGCGCCCGGCCCGGCCGGCCCGAGGGCGGCGAGGCGCAAGGCCTGCGCGCCTGCTTCCGCTATCTCAGCGACAAATTCGCAAAATAGCCAAGGCTGTTAACGCCCCCTTCGGGATCGGCGCCTAGGGTCGGCTGTTCGAATTGTCGAAGCCGTCCAGAGACCGCCGCTTGACTGATGTTCTGGCCCTGCTGCCGCCCGGCGCGCCCCTGATCCTTCGGGACGGGGATCGCGTGGTGCTGGCCGAACAGGCGCTGGAAGGTCTGATGCGGGCCGAGGCCTACCGCCCGACCGACCCCGCCCATTGCCGTCTGCCGGTCGCCGACATCGTCTCGGATGACGGGCTGCGCATCGACCAGCTGCTGTTCGGCGAGGTCTTCGATATTCTGGAGCGTCGTCAGGATCGCGCATGGGGCCGGGCGCGGCGCGACGGCGTGGTCGGCTGGGTGACGCTGGAGGCTCTGGCGCCCGGCGCGCCGCTGGCGACGCACCGTGTCGCCTCGGTGGACGCCGACCTGCCGCTGAATGCTCTGCTGGCCGATGTGTCTCAGGACGGGCTGGACGAAGCTGATCTGCAGTGCGTCGGCGATTTCGAGCGCGATCCGGTCGCGGTCGCCGAGCGGTTGCTGGGCCGCCCGCACGCCCTGGGCGCCCGCTCTTCGCGTGAAACGGATTGTTCCGGTCTGGTGCAGCAGGCGCTTCTGGCATGTGGTCTGCCCGGCCCGCGCCGCGCCGACGATCAGGCCCGACTGGGCCGGGCCGTGTCGCGTGATGAGGCCCGTCGCGGCGATCTGGTTCTGTGGCTGTCGCAGGCCCTGGGCGACTGGACCGGCCACTCGGCCATGATGGTCGACGCCGATCAGGTGATCCATTCTACGGGCGCGCGCAGCGGCGTCGTCATCGAGACTCTGGCCGAGGTCGAGGCCCGCCTGACCGCAGACGGCTTCGCCTCCGCGATTTTCCGCCGCGTCTGATCTTTGCGCGACGGCGTCGGCCGACGGGACGCAAGGTCGCGCCGGCTTCATCGCGTAACCTCTCCGCCACGTCGTGGCGCGCTTCCAGATACGAAGCTTCAGAACGAAGAAAGGCGACCCGAAGGCCGCCTTTCCGTCATCTGTCTTTTCAGGCTGTCGCCGTCGTCAGGCGGCGGCTGCGGCCTCGGCCGGCGCTTCGGCGGCGGGGGCATCGGCAGCTTCGGCGCCTTCAGCAGCCGGGGCTTCGGCATCGCCTTCAGCCGTGGCAGCGCCCGGCTGGCGGGCGGGATCCGGCGCTGGGATGGCGTAGCCGCCCGAGCCTTGCGAACGCAGCCAGGCGATCAGGTTGATGCGGGTCTTCTCATCGCGGATGCCGGCGAAGGACATCTTGGTGCCCGGCACATAGCGGCCCGGCGCGTTGATGAAGTGATCCAGTTCGTCATAGGTCCAGTTCGGCGCTTCGGCCTTGTGTTTGCCCATGGCGTCCGAATAGGCGAAGCCTGCACGGTGCATGGCCGGGCCGCCGACCACGGCGAACAGGTTCGGACCGATGCCGTCAGGCCCGCCCGAGTTAATCGTGTGGCAGGCCTGGCAGCGCGCAAAGGCGGATTCGCCGGCGGCCAGATCAGCAGTCGGCAGAACGGTGCCCCAATCGATCGGCAGGACTTCTTCAGCCGCGGAGGCCGATTCGTCAGGCGCGTCGACGAAGTAGCCCATCTTCTCGGGTTGCTTGGTCTGATAGACAAAGCCCGAAACCTGCTGGACCACCAGGATCGCAAAGGCGGTGCCCAGGCACGCGCCCATAATCTTGTTCCACTTCAGATCGCCGCTCATACCGCGTCGTCGCATCCCGTCTCTAGATGAGCCCCCCGTCCGCAAAGCGGCGCTCAGGCGTATTCTTGCGTGGGCGTCTCTTACACGCTAGCGCGACCTTCGCAACCTGCCCGGACGTTTCCGGGCGATTTCAAGGCGACTGGCGATCATGAAGCCCCTGATAATGATACCCGCTCGCATGGCCGCGACCCGTTTGCCCGGGAAACCGCTGGCCGAAATCGGCGGAAAGCCGATGATCGTGCGCGCCTGGGAACAGGCTTCCCTGTCCGGTTTCCGCGTCGCGGTGGCGGCTGGAGACGCTGAAATTGTCGATGCGATTCAGGCGGCAGGCGGGGAGGCGGTGCTGACCGATCCTGACCTGCCCAGCGGCTCGGACCGCATCCTGGCGGCGGCGCAGGCGGTCGATCCGGCGGGAGAGCATGAGCTGATCATCAACATTCAGGGCGACATGCCCTTCGCCTCTCCGGATCTGGCCAAGGCGTGCGCCGGGCTGTTGGCGCGCGAATCAGCCTGCGACATCGCCACCCTGGTCGCGGCCGAGGCCGATGTGTCCGACCGGACCAATCCCGATGTGGTCAAGGCGGTGCTGGCCCTGCCGGAAGGCGAGATGAGCGGCCGCGCTCTCTATTTCACCCGCTCGACCCTTTATGGCGACGGCCCTGTGTGGCGCCACGTCGGCGTCTACGGCTATCGTCGCGCGGCGCTGGAGCGTTTCTGCGCCGCCCCGCAATCGCCGCTGGAAAAGCGCGAAAAGCTGGAGCAGCTGCGCGCCCTTGAGACGGGTCTGCAGATCTGGGCCTCGGTGATCAACGAGGCGCCCCTGTCAGTGGACAATCCGGCTGATCTGGAGGCGGCGCGGGCGCTGGTCTGATCAGTCGTCGTCGCCCGCCTCGCTGTCGTCGGGGATGGCGGGCATTTCGACAGCCGGGGCCAGGGTGACGATTTCCCTGATTTCGGCGCCGGGGAAGGCCTGCATGATCGACACCACGAAGGGGTCCGCCTCGACCGCCGCGCGGCGGGCGGCGCGGGCCTTCTTCTCGACCTCGATCAGGGTCTCGCCGCCGCCCTGGCCATTGGCGGCGATCAGCCAGGTGCGGCCGGTCCACTCCTTGAGCCGCCCGGCCAGACGCCGCGCCAGATCGTGGGGCGAGCCCTCGGCCGGTTCATAGGTGATGGCGCCCGGACGGAAGCTGACGACGCGGACGTAGCGCTCCACGTCCATCTGCAGGGTGATCTCGCGCTTCTCGCCGATCAGGGCGACCACAGCCTCGAAGCTCTGTGGATCGGGCAGGGCGGGCGCCGCCATCGGCCGCGCCGCCAGCATGGCCGAGGCGCCGCCGCCTCCACCCCCTGAGCCGCCTCCGCCAGGACCGCCCGCGCCGCCGCCGGGGACGCCGCCCGACTGGATCGCCTTCAGCGCCTCTTCAGGGCCGGGCAGGTCGGCGGCGTAGGCCAGCCGAACGATGGCCATCTCCACCGCATCGGCCGGATTGGGGGCGCGCCGCACCTCGTCCAGCGCCTTCAGCAGCATCTGCCACGTCCGCGACAGGGTTCCGGCCGAAATGGCTGCGCCCAGCGCCGCCAGATTCTGCGCCTGATCGCCGGGCAGGCGGGTGGCGTTCGGTCCCAGCATCTTGGCGACCGAGGCCGCGTGGCAGTGCTCCAGCAGGTCGTTGGCCACCTGCACCGGATCGGCGCCGTAGCCATATAGGGTGCGGAAGGTCGTCAGCGCCTCGGCCGTCTTGCCCGCCATCGTCTGCTCGAACAGGGCGATGGTCTGGGTGCGGTCGGCCAGACCCAGCATGTCGCGCACCGTGGCCGTCTCGACCACCGCGCCACGCTCGGCCTGAACCAGCGCCTGATCCAGCAGCGACAGGCCGTCACGTACGGACCCTTCGGCCGCGCGCGAGATCAGGGCCAACGCCTCTTGCTCGATCTTCATGCCTTCGCGCTCGGCGACGCGGCCCAGATGGTCGACCAGAATCTCCGGCTCGACCCGGCGCAGGTCAAAGCGCTGGCACCGGCTCAGGATCGTCACCGGCACCTTGCGGATCTCGGTGGTGGCGAAGATGAATTTGGCGTGGGGCGGCGGCTCCTCCAGCGTCTTCAGCAGGGCGTTGAACGCCTGCGTCGACAGCATGTGGACCTCGTCCAGCACATAGACCTTATAGCGGGCCTCGACCGGCGCGTAGCGGACGCTTTCCAGGATGTCGCGGATGTCGTTGACGCCGGTGTGCGAGGCGGCGTCCATCTCCATCACGTCCATGTGCTGGCCCGCCATGATGGCGGCGTCGTGCCGCCCTGTGGGGGTCAGGGCCAGGGACGGCTTGTCGATCGTGTCGGTTTCGTTGTTGAGCGCACGGGCCAGCAGGCGCGCCGTCGTCGTCTTGCCGACGCCCCGCACCCCGGTCAGCATGAAGGCGTGGGCGATCCGTCCGGTGGCGAAGGCGTTGGTCAGGGTGCGGACCATCGCCTCCTGCCCGATCAGGTCCTCGAACGCGCGCGGCCGGTATTTGCGAGCCAGGACGGTGTAGGCCTCGCCCTCGGCGGGCGGCGCTTCGAACGCCTTGGGAGCGGGCGCAGGCGCGGGTTCCGCCTTCGCTTCAGGTGCAGGTTCGGCCGCAGCGACAGGCGCAGGCGCGCCGAACATGTCGTCGGTGTTGGGGTCGCGCTCCTCGACTTCGGGCGCGTCTTCCTCCCACGGAGGACCATCGAGACTGTGATCGGCGTCGCTCATGGCCCTGTCTTAGCGCGAAGGGGGGCTGTCGCGCACCCCCTCGCGCCGCAGAGAGGTTCAGAGATCGGTGGGCAGTTGGCCGCCGTTGTCGCGGATCTTCTGGATCACCTGCTTGTGAAGCCAGATATTCATGCTGGCGCTGTCCGACTTGTCGCCGGTGTAGCCCAGTTCGTCGGCCAGCTCCTTGCGCTCGGCCAGCGAGGATTCCATGCCGACCAGCTTCATCAGGTCGACGATGGAGGTGCGCCAGTTCAGCTTCTGCGCGCGCTGCTCGTTCATGAAGTCGAGGATGCCGGCGACATCGACCTCGGGCGCGGGCTGGGGCGCGACGGCGGCGGCTGTGGGCGCAGGCGCCAGAGTCGGAGCCGCCGCCTCGGGCGCGGGGGCCGCGGGCGTCGCCTCCTTCTTCCTGAAGACGCCGCCGAGAATTTTGCCGAGAATGCTCATTCGCCTGCTCCTGAAAGGGATGAAGCCCTTTCAGCGAATGAGGCGCGGCTCGGTTCCGTGAAGCTTGCACGACGGAGATGCAGGAGGAGAGCGCGCTCAAGCAGCGAGGCTCCGCGAGCCGAGCGATAGCGCGCAAATAAAAGCGCATAAACGCGCTCAAGCAGTCGATCACCGCGTGATCGACTATAGCGCACTAAAAAATCAGGAAAGGTGGAGACCGCGACCCGAAGGGGAATTCGTTGTGGCTGCTGCCTTCCGGCCCTGACCAGGTTGGCGAAGCCTTCGCCCGCGATCTCCGAGAGGGGATATGAAGGCGGATGGCGCGGGAATCAAGCCCTCCCCTGCGCGCGTTCTCAAGGCTATGAAGCGTCATGCCCTATCGCAACGCCTTTTCCGGCAATCCGCTCGACCGCTCCGGCGACCTTCGCAACGACGCCGCATGGCTGGCCGAGCAGGAAGCCAATCCCGAAGCCCTGGCCATGATCCTGTGGGAGGGTCGCCCGCTGATCGAAACCCATGAGGGGGCCGAGCGGCTGGTCTGGCTTTCGCTGGGACATGCGCGCGATCTGGCGCGCGACCGCGACGTCTTTCTGGGTCTGTGGAAGGGCGCGCCGGTCTTCGCCGCCGAGTTCGAGGGCTCCATCGACCCGACCAGCGGACCGGCCGGAGGTCTGGGTCGTTTCGTCGAGATGCGCGAGGCGGCGGTCGTCCTGCCCGAGGCCGACGCCGGGATCGCCGCTACGGCCAAGAGCCTGTTCGACTGGCGCCGCCGTCACGGTTTCTGCGCCGCCTGCGGCAAGGCGACGGATCAGGCGTCCGGCGGTTGGAAGCGCGTCTGCCCCGCCTGCGGGACCGAGCATTTCCCGCGCGTCGACCCGGTGGTCATCATGCTGCCGGTCTATAAGGGCGGCGCCGAACCGGTCTGCCTGCTGGGCCGTCAGGCCGCCTGGCCCGAAGGCCGGATGTCGGCGCTGGCTGGTTTCATGGAGCCGGGCGAGGCGATCGAAGAGGCCTGCGCCCGCGAGGTGATGGAGGAAGCGGGGCTGACGGTGTCGGATGTCGCCTATCACTCCAGCCAGCCGTGGCCCTTCCCCGCCCAGCTGATGATCGGCCTGATCGCCGAGGTCACCGCCAACGAAGCCGCCCCCGACCAGACCGAGCTTGAGGCCGTCGCCTGGCTGACACGCAGCGAAGCGCGCGCCGTGCTGGACGAAACCCACCCGACCATCCACGCCCCGCCGCCCTACGCCATCGCGCGGCGGCTGCTCGAGACCTGGGCGCGGGGCGAGGACTAGGCCCTCGGGGCAATCCCGAGGGCTGACCAGCTTACAGGATCTGGGCCGCTTCCTCGAAGTCGAGGCGGGGCGAGCGGGGGAACAGGTTCTCGTCCGTGCCGTAGCCCAGGTTTATGATGAAGTTCGGCTCGACATGGCTGTCGGGGAAGAACTCGGCCTTCACCCCTGCGGCGTCGAAGCCCGACATCGGACCCACGTCCAGACCCAGGGCGCGCGCGGCGATGGTCAGATAGCCGCCCTGCAGCGAGGCGTTGCGGAAGGCGGCCTCGCGGCGGCCCGCCTCTTCCGGGAACCAGTCGCGGGCGCCCGGCGCGTGCGGGAACAGCTTGGGCAGGGTCTCGTGGAAGTCGATGTCCTGGGCGATGATCAGGTTGACCGGCGCGGCCAGGGTCTTGGCGCGGTTGCCTTCGGCCATGTGCGTCGACAGCCGGGCCTTGGCCTCGGGCGAGGTGACGAAGACGAACCGCGCCGGGGTCATGTTGACCGCCGTCGGGCCGAACTTGGTCAGATCATACAGCTTGCGGATCAGGTCTTCGGACACGGGCCGGTCGCTCCAGCCGTTGCGCGTGCGCGCCTCGGTGAATAATTGGGCCAGCACCGGATCGGAGACCGGCATGTCGCGGGCGGGAAGGGTGTCGAAAGCCATCAGGGCTTCTCCAGAAACTGATTAGTAACTTCAAGTGTGGCTAATTAGGTTTGCGTTGCGGCGCCGTCAAGAGGTTCCGCCACTTTTCTTGTGACGATTTTGCGCGGGCCGGTAGGCAGAGCTTTCTTCGCCGGGGTCTGGAGCCGGGCGGCGCTTCGCCCTATCTAGGGGCTATGAAAGACCTCAACGCCCTGATGCAACAGGCCCAGGCGATGCAGCAGAAACTGCAGGACGCCCAGGCGAAAATGGCCGAATCCACCGCCGAGGGCACCTCGGGCGGCGGCCTTGTGACCATCGCCCTGAAAGGCCCCGGCGAGATCACCTCGGTGAAGATCGACGACAGCCTGATGGCCCCCGGCGAGGGCGAGATCCTGGCCGACCTGATCGTCGCCGCCCACGCCGACGCCAAGCGCAAGCTGGACGAGGTCAACAACGCCCTGATGCGCGAGGCCGCCGGGCCGATGGCCGGGATGAACATCCCCGGAATGCCGAAACTCTTCTGATGGCCGCCTCCGCCGGGCCGGAAATCGAACGGCTCATCAGCCTGCTGGCCAAGCTGCCGGGCATGGGCCCGCGCTCGGCCCGGCGCGCGGCTCTGGCCCTGTTGAAACGGCGCGAGCAACTGCTGGTCCCGCTGGCGGCTTCGTTGGCCGAGACGGCGGACAAGGTCGTCAACTGCTCGGTCTGCGGCTCGCCCGATACGCGCGATCCCTGCTCCGTCTGTTCGGACCAGGTGCGTGACAACACCCTGATCTGCGTGGTCGAAGAGGCGGGCGCCCTGTGGGCTATGGAACGTTCCGGCGCTTTTCGCGGCAAGTATCACGTGCTGGGCGGCCTGCTGTCGGCGCTGGATGGCGTCGGCCCTGAACAACTTCGCATCGCTGAACTGATCGGCCGGGTCAAAGGCGGCGAGATGGGGGGCGGAGAGGCGAGGGAGGTCGTCCTGGCCCTGCCTGCCACCGTCGACGGCCAGACGACCGCCCACTATCTGGCCGAGCGCCTGTCGGCGGCGGGGGTGCAGGTCACCTCGCTGGCGCGCGGCGTGCCCGTCGGCGGCGAGCTGGACTGGCTGGACGACGGCACCATCATTCAGGCCCTGCGCGCGCGCCGCCCGGCCTGAGGGGCGTTTCGAGCCCTTAACGGCCTGAACGCCGCCCCATCACGCGGTCGCCCAGCGCTCCGGCGTATTTCATCGTGACGGCCAGGGCGGCGGGATTGCCGCGCCGGGCGCCGACCGAATCGGCCATGACGGCGCCGCGTTGGCCGATCGGCAGCGGGGCGCCGACGGTGGTGTCCAGCGCGGTCTGATGCTCGATCTCGGCGTTCAGTCGGGCGCCCATCAGAATCACCTGCAGCGAAATCCACGTCCACAGCAGGAAGCCCATCGCCGCCGCCAGCGGACCATAGGAATCGGTGCGCACGAAGGTGGTCAGAAACCAGCTGAACAGGAAGGAGATCAGCAGGCTGACGCTGGCCGCGAACACCGCCCCCGGCGTCAGCCAGCGCCAGCGCGCCCGCGCCCGGCTCGGGCCCAGCCGATAGATCAGGGCCAGTGCGCCGACATAGCCGAAGAACAACAGGGGCCAGCGCAGCGGCGCCAGATGCGCCCACTCGTCCTGCAGACCGAACACCGCCAGCACCACGGGCACGCCGACGACCAGCGCCGAACTCAGCAGAACGGCCAGCAAGGCGGATATGGTGAAGCCCATGCAGACCAGATTGTAGACGACGATATTGCGCCGCTCGACCTCATGATAGGCCAGGTTCAGCCCGTAGAAGAGGGTCTTGATCCCCCCATTGGCCGCCCACAGGGACAGCAGCAGCGTCCAGACCAGGGTGAAGGTCAACTGGCCGGTGGAATTGCCCGCCAGCCGCGTCATCTCGGTTCCAAGGAACTGAGCCACGTTGGACGGCAGCACCTCATAGAGGAAGCTGAGTTGCCCCCAGGCGTCGGCCGGATCGGCGAACAGGCCGTAGATGGTGACGAAGGCACCCAGCGTCGGAAACAGCGCCAGCAGCAGGAAGAAGGTCACGCCCCCCGCGATGAAGCCGACGCGATCGCGAAAATAGCCCATTCCGGTGCGCCACAGGATATCGACCCATCCCTTGTGCGGGATATCCAGCGGGTGACGCGCCAGACGGCCGCGGCCGGGTTCCTGGGCGTCATAGTCCTCGGGCGCAGGGTCGGCCGGGGCCGGAATCCTGCGTCTCAGGTCCAGGCCGAGGCGATGCCCCTGAGTATAGAGCAGGTGCGCCGCCGTCGCGCCGGTCGCCAGCCCGCCCGCCGCGGCGGCCAGATAGCTGAACAGGCCGCGCCGGGCGCCGTCTGGCGCGGCCGACGGCTTGCGGCGAGTGGACAAGCGCCCTTGGGCGCGGCGCTGTTTTGGCGTCATGATCCCCATTCGCCCCTCAACGGCTCCGCTGTCAGGCCGTTCCGTCTTGAAATCATGCTTTACAGACCCCAATCACCCGGAATGTCCGATCAAAACACTCAACCGACCCTGCTGACCGCCTGGAAAGGCGCCCAGGCGCGCCTGAAGGCCGCCGGGATCGACAGCCCCTCCATCGACGCCCGCCTGATGCTGGAGGCGGCGACCGGCGCGGGCCGTGTCGACATCCTGAACGATCCCTACCGCGCGCTCACGCCTGAGCAAACCCTGGCGCTGGACGCCATGGTGGATCGTCGCCTGCGCCGCGAGCCGGTGTCGCGCATTCTGGGTCGCAAAGGCTTCTGGAAGATCATGCTGAACGTCACTCCTGACGTCCTCAGCCCGCGCCCGGACACCGAGACGGTTGTGGACGTCATCGTCCGCGCCTTCCCGCCCTATGCGGCGTTCGACATGGCGGACCTGGGCACGGGGTCGGGCGCCATCCTGCTGGCGGCGCTGGCCGAGCGGCGCGGGGCGCGCGGCGTGGGCACCGACATCTCGACCGAGGCCATCGCCGTGGCGCGCGAGAACGCGGCCAATCTGGACCTGAACAATCGCTGCACCTTCATGCGTACCGACTGGGCGGCGGGCTTCGCCGACGACAGCTTCGATCTGGTGGTGTCCAATCCGCCCTATATCCCGACCGCAGACATCGCCGGTCTGGACCCCGAGGTGCGCGAGCATGATCCGCACCTGGCGCTGGACGGCGGCCCGGACGGGCTGCAGCCCTATCGCGACCTGGCGCCCGAGATCGCCCGCATCCTGCGTCCCGGCGGCGTCTTCGCCGTCGAAATCGGCTGGGATCAGGGCGCGGCGGTCAAGGCCCTGTTCGAGGCGGCGGGCTTCGCCGACGTCAAGGTGGTCAAGGATCTGGCGGATCGCGACCGCGTCGTCACCAACGGTCCGGACCCGCGCGTCGGCCCGATCCCTGAAGTCGAAGGCCCGGTTCAGTAAGGCGCGACGATAAAAACCCTTGGAAAGCATCTCTTCGCGCGCTAAGTCCGTGTTGTTCCCATCCAAACGCATCCTTTTCGGGCCGGTTTGCTCGCTTAAGCGCGTCTGGGCCAGTGACGGTCGCGCCCCTCAGACGGACGCGGCGGACCACGGGGAACGCACGGTTTTTCCGAACAGCTCGCACCGGGGATAGGCCCCGACCGAACGGAACGACGAACAGGGTCCCGCCCGTCTTCTTTGACGGCGGCCCGCACCAGCACGGTAAGCTCCGATGAGAGATTTCAAGGGCATGAAGCGTCAACGCGGACGCAACCGTAAGCCCGGCGGCGGCAATAACGCCAACGCGACCAATCCGAACCGTTCGTGGGACTCGCAAGGTCCTGAGAACATCAAGGTCCGGGGCAACGCCCAGACCGTCTATGAACGCTATATGCAGCTGGCGCGCGACGCCGCGGCCGCAGGCGACCGCGTTCTGGCCGAGAACTACACCCAGCACGCAGAGCACTATTTCCGCGTCCTGCGCGCGCTCCAGCCGCAGCGCTCGGTCAGCGAGATCGCCCAGCGCGAACTGGCCGGGCAGGGCTTCGACATCGACTTTGAAGACGAGTCGGGCGCACAGGCCGCCGCCATCATCGCCGCCCAGCAGGCCGAGGAACGCCGTCTTGAGGACGACGCCCGCCGTCAGGCCGAACGCGCCGAACGCGAAGCCAACCGCGACCGTGAGCCACGTGAACCCCGCGAGCCGCGTGAACCCCGCGAACCTCGTGAAAACGCAGAGGGCGACAGCCGCGAAGGCTCGCGCCGCGAATCCCGCCGCGAACGTTGGGAGCGCCGCCGCGAGGAACGCAACCGCCGCTTCGAGAACGGCGAATCGGACGCCCATTCTGATGAGGACGCCGGGCTTCACGATGAGGCTGCTGCGGGGGATCACCCCGCCGACGTCGCTCCTGAGAGTGTGGCCGATGAGCGCCCGGATGAAGCGCCTGTCGCTGTCGAGACGGCTGATGTCGACGCCCCGGTCGCCAAGGCCCCGCGCGCGCCGCGTCGCCCCCGCGCCGTCAAGGATGAGGGCGCCAGGGATGCGGTCGCCAGTGAAGATGCAGCCGCCCTGCCGGGCTTCCTGACACGGCCGACAGCCATCGATGACGGCGCCGCCGACGAAGAGGCCGCCGCGCCGCGCGTCCGTCGCACCCGTCGCAAGGCAGACGCGCCGGTCGACGACGAATAGGCTGCATTACACAACCCGTGCGGGTTTGTTCACTTTAATACAACCATTCATGCGTCACTCTCGCTTCGACGGGAGGACGCATGATGCAATTCGTTCTACTGGCGATCGCCCTGGGTCTGGCCAGCGGCATCGCAGGGCTGAGGCTGACGCTCGGGGTCCATCGGCGCATCCTTGCGATGCAACGGCTGCATGATGGTCAGGCGACCGCCGCCCGGCGCCGTATCGGCGAGCTGGAAGAAGCGCTGGCCGATTGCGAGGCTCGCCTGATGCGCAGCCAGGCGCTTGAGGCCGCCGGTCGTCGCACCCACGCCGCTCTTTTGAGCGCCGTCAGCCGCGAAATGCGCGGCCCGCTTGAAACGGTCATGGGCTATGCTGACCTGCTGCGGATCAATGCGGTTCATGAGCCGCTCACCCATCGTCAGGAACAGGCCGCCGAACAGATCAGTCACGGCGCCGCGCGTCTGCACACCCTGATCGAGGGGATGACGACCTTCGCCGGGGCGTCCGGCCCTGCCTCCCTGACGCGTGAGCGGCTGGACCCATTGTTGATCGCCCGGCGCATCTGCCAGTCGCGCGCCGATCAGGCTGCGGGATCGGGGGTGACCCTGTGTCCGTCGCCGCACCAGTCGGGCCTGACGGTCCGTGCGGACGCCCATGCGCTGGATCAGGTGCTGTCCGCCCTGATCGACAACGCGGTGCGGCACAGCGGACCGGGCGACACCGTCCGCATCGAAGGACGTCGTGTGGCGGACGCCGTCTGGATCACCGTGCGCGACATGGGGCCGGGCCTGTCGGCAGAGCGGATGCAGACCCTGTTCGATCCTTTCGCACGGCGTGACCGGGCCGTGTCGGTCACAGACGGAGCCGGCGTCGGTCTGGCCGCTGCACGGCGTCTGGTCACGGCGATGGGGGGCGAGCTTGTGGTGGAGAGCCGTGAGGGCGAAGGCGCCGCCTTCACCCTGCGTCTGCCTGCGCTGACACGTGTCGAACCGGAGCGAACGGATATCGCCGCCCTGCCGCTGCCTCGCCCGCCCGAGGCGGTCCTGCTCTATATCGCCGATGATCCGGCTGCGGTGGCCCTGATGCGTCATCTGCTGCATGGACTGGGCCAGACGCGGCTCCATGTCGCGTCCAGCGGTCAGGACGGCGCCGCCATGGCCCGCGATCTTCGGCCGGACGCCATTATTCTGGATCTGGACCTTCAGGGCGGTCAGGGCCTGGCGGCCATGGCCCTGCTGGAAGCCGAGACCTCGGCGCGTGACCTGCCGGTCATGGCCCTGTCGGCGGCGATCGAGCCGGGCGAGCTGACCGCTGCCCGGACGGCGGGCTTCGCTGAATATCTGACCAAGCCGGTGCGGCTGTCTGATCTGGCGGCCGGGCTGTCGCGCCTGCTCGCTCTTCCGTCGGGGCCAGCGGCGATGCAGACACAGGAATCGGCGGCCCGCGCCTGACGCGGCGGTCATCGTAACGACACGCGGGGTTGACGCGCGGTCTGATGGCGGCTTCCTAGGGGAAACGGGGCCGTCGACCCCCCGTCGCGTGAGAAGACCGATATGCCGCGTATGCCGAACCGATCCTTCCGGCCCGCCCGCCAGCCCCGTTTCCTCAAGGCCAGGTCCGTCGCCCTTGTCGGCCTGGCCCTGGCGTCGGCCTCTCTGGCCGCGTGCGCCACGACGCCGCCCCCCCCTCCGCCGCCCCCGCCCCCGCCGTCGATGGCGGTTCCGGCCGCTCCCGCTGCGCCGGTCGGCGTCGTGCTGGACGACTGGCGCGGGGTCATCACCGCTGCTGACCGCGACCGCTATCAGCGGCGCGCCGCCGCCTGGAGCCTGGCGCTGGAACAGGCCCGACGCCAGCCGGGCTCAGGTGATCTGGCGGGGCTCGGCGCCCTGATCGATCCGGACGCCGCCCGTGCCGACGTGTCGCCTGCGCCCGGGGCCTATCGCTGCCGAACCGTCAAACTGGGATCTCAGGGGGACGAAGGGGGGCTGGGCTATGTGGTCTATGGCTGGTTCGCCTGCCGCATCGAACAGACTTCGCGCGGGCTGAAACTGGTCAAGCAGACCGGCTCCCAGCGCCCGGCGGGCCTGCTCTTCCCCGAGAATGATCGCGAGATGATCTTCCTCGGCTCCATGGCTCTGGCGTCCGAGCCGTCGGCGCGCAGCTATGGCCAGCGCCCCGAACGCGACATGGTCGGCGTGCTGGAACGGATCGGCGACCGGCGCTGGCGTCTGGTCATCCCCTGGCCTGTGGCGGAATCCAATCTGGACCTGCTGGAACTGGTCCCGGCGTCGGCGGCGCGCTGATCGCCGCTTGACCGGGCGGGGGGCGCACCGCCACCCTGTGCGTCTCTCTTTGCCTTCTCGTGGAGCTCGCCATGCGCGGCGTCGGCCTGACCCTTGGATCCATCGTCGCCATCGCCGTCGTCCTGGCGGCCGTGCTGATCGGCTTCCCGACCTACAACGTCTATTCCAAGCAGATGGCCGGGCGCGCCGCCTATGAGGAGGCGGTGCAGAATCGCCGCATCCGCGTGCTGGAGGCTCAGGCCGCCCTGGACTCGGCCAAGCTGACCGCTGCCGCCGAGATCGAACGCGCCAAGGGCGCCAATGAAGCCAACCGTATCATGTCCGAGGCGCTGGGCGGCCCCGAGGCTTATCTGCGCTGGTCCTACATCAATATGCTGCAGGAGACGGCGGGCAAGGACGGCCGCCAGACCATCTACATCCCCACCGAAGCCGGAATGCCCATCCTGGAAGCAGGCCAACGCTCGCCTGCGCGCTAGGATCGGCGCACAATCAGGCATGGCGTGATTTCGAGGTTCTGATTCAAGGCTTCTGGAAGGAGGCCTTGAATGGGGAGGTTTACTGGCTGGACGACGGGGGTCTGGTCGAAGATCGAGCCTGGTCTGCCGCTGTATGGAGGCAGCAGGGGATTCAACATCTGCGCCGTGTGGATTCGCGAACCTAGGGCGCTTCGCCCTCTTCCCCCCGGCGCGGCATGGGCTATGTGTGACCCATGGCCGCTACAGATACACCCGTAGAGACATTCAAACGCGCCCTGTCGCACGCCGCGCGGGCGCTGGCCGAACAGGCCGAGCTGGAGGTGCGCTTTGGTTCGGATGGTCCGCGCCTGTCGAACGGCGTCCTGTCCCTGCCGCATCCGCCGCGCGATCCTGCGGCGCCGGAAAGCGCGACCCTGCGCGGTCAGGCGGACCGGCTGGCGCTGCGTCTGGCCAACCACGACCCGGCGCTGGATGCGCGGCTGCGTCCAGTCGACATGAATGCCGCCGAGGTGTTCGACGCCGTCGAGCAGGCGCGTGTCGAGGCTGTCGGCGCGCGTGAACTGGCCGGGGTGCGGCGCAATCTCGAATCCGCCCTCATCACCCGGCTGGAGAAATCAGGCGCCCTGCGCGCCGAGGCGGCCCAGGTGCCGGTGGCCGAGGCGGCGGCCCTGTTGCTGCGCGAGCGGATGACGGGCGAGCCCGCCCCCGACGGCGCCAGGACCATGCTGGACCGGGTCCGTGCGGAGCTGGAGGTGAAGGCGGGCGAGGCGCTGGATGCGCTGGCGGCGTCAGGCGACGATCAGGCGGCCTTCGGAGCGCGGATGAAGGATCTGCTGCGCGCGCTGGATCTGGACCCCGGCGACGCCGACGGCGGCGATTCCCCGGAAGAAGAAGGCGAAGACGACGCCGACAAGCCCGATCAGGATCAGGCTGAGCCGGAAGAGCAGGAAGAGCAGGACGGCGGCGAGGGCGGCGACTCGCTCGACGGTTCGGCCGACGATCAGTCCGCCGATCAGGACCGCGACGCCCGCCCCGACGGCACGCCCGGCGAGACGGACGGCGAAGGCAGCGAAGACGCGCCTGAACTGAGCGAAGGCGATCGCCCCAACCATAAGCAGACCCAGGATGATGGCCGGGTGGTAGAGTTCTACCGCGCCTTCACCACAGCCTATGACGAGGTCATCGAAGCCGCCGAACTGTGCGACCCGATGGAGCTGGACCGGCTGCGCGCCCTGCTGGACGCCCAGCTGTCGACGCTGGGCAGCGTGGTTTCGCGCCTGGCCAACAAGCTGCAGCGGCGCCTGCTGGCCCAGCAGAACCGCAGCTGGATGTTCGACCTTGAGGAAGGGATGCTGGACACGGCGCGCCTGACCCGCGTCATCACCGACCCGACCAGCCCCCTGTCGTTCAAGATGGAGAGCGAAAGCCCGTTCCGCGACACGGTCGTGACCCTGCTGATCGACAACTCCGGCTCGATGCGCGGGCGGCCGATCATGGTGGCGGCGGTCTGCGCCGACATTCTGGCGCGGACGCTGGAGCGATGCGGCGTCAAGGTCGAGATCCTGGGCTTCACCACCCGCGCCTGGAAGGGCGGCCAGTCGCGCGAGGCGTGGATCAGCGCCGGCAAGCCCGCCAACCCCGGCCGTCTGAACGACCTGCGCCACATCATCTATAAAGGCGCCGACGCGCCGTGGCGCCGGGCCAAGAAGAACCTGGGCCTGATGATGCGCGAAGGCCTGCTGAAGGAAAACATCGACGGCGAGGCGCTGGAATGGGCGCACGACCGCCTGCTGGCCCGGCCCGAGGCGCGACAGATTCTGATGGTCATCTCGGACGGTTCGCCGGTCGATGATTCCACCCAGTCGGCCAACGCGGCCCTCTATCTGGACAAGCATCTGCGTCAGGTGATCGAGAAGATCGAGACGCGCAGCCCGGTCGAACTGCTGGCCATCGGCATCGGCCACGACGTGACCCGCTGGTATCGCCGCGCCCTGACCATCGTTAATGTGGAGCAGTTGGCGGGCGCCATGACCGAGAAGCTGGCCGAACTGTTCGAGGCTGAACCGAAGTCCGTCGGCAGCAAGGGCGGGCGGGCGACGCAAAAGCGCGCGGCGTGAACCGCCGTCTCTATGTCGCGGCCCTAATCTCGCTTGTTCTGGCGGCCTGCGCCGGGGCGGCGGTTTCGTCTCATCCCTGGACGCCCGAGGCGACGGCCGACGGCTGGACGCCTGCGGGCGGCTCTACCCGGCAGGTCGGGCTGGGCCTGCCGGGCGGCGCCCGACTGGCGAAGGGGGTGCGTTACGCGGGCGGGGTGCAGTTGATCGCGGCCCCGGTTTCCAGCCTGCATGGACTGTCCGATCTGAAGCTGACGGGCGACGGCGGCTTCATCGCGGTGTCGGATTACGGCGACCTGGTGCGCGGTCAGTTGGAGCTGGATGCAGACGGAAAGCTGACCGGACTGCTTGATCTGCAGGTGCGACGGCTGACGCTGAGCGACGGCGAACCGATCGCCGACAAGCGCATGGGCGACGCCGAGGGGCTGGCCCTGATCGAGAGCGGCGAGGTTCTGGTCAGCTTTGAGCGCGAACATCGCATCTGGAGTTACGGCCCGCTGGACGCCCTGAGCGCCCGGCCGGAGCCACGGCCGCATCCGGCGGCTGACTTCCCGTTGAACGAAGGCATGGAGGCGCTGGCGATCGCGCCCGACGGCTGGCGTGTCGGCGGCGAGGGCGGCGGCGTGTGGGACTGTTCGCCAAAGGGCTGTCGCACTGTGGTCGGGCCGACGCCGCCCGCTGACGGATGGCGGTTGACGGGATTGGATCGCGATCCCGGAGGTGAAGGCTGGTTCGCGGTGCAGCGTCTGTGGCGCCCGCCCTTCGACCTTCGTGCGCGTGTGCGCCGGATGGATGCGGACGGCGCGCTGGGGCCGGTGCTGGTTGAGCTGAAACTGCCGGGGCTGACCGATAATTTCGAGGGGATCGCCGCCGAGCCGCGCGGTGAGGGCGTCCGCCTCTATATCCTGTCCGACGACAACGCCAATCCGGTGCAGAAGACATTGATGCTGGCCTTTGACGTCCGCTGATCCTTCTGATGTTGAGAAGGAGGGCGAGGTCGGGTCTACGCCGTCACATCCGCCCATGTCGCCGCGCAGGCCCGCGCGGCCTCATCCGGCGCCAGTTCCAGCAACAGGCCGCGCTGGCCGCCGTTGATCAGCACCCGGTCGAACAGGATCGCCGTCTCGTCGATGAAGGTCGGGACGGCTTTCCGCTGGCCGAAGGGGCTGACGCCGCCGACCTTGAAGCCGGTCAGGCGCTCGGCGTCGGTGGGCTTCATCATCTGGGCCGATTTGCCCCCGGCGGCGGCGGCCAGCTTCTTCATGCTGACCTCGCAGTCGGACGGCAGGATGACGCAGACCGGCTTGGCGTCCACCAGCGTCATCAGCGTCTTGAACAGCTGTTCGGGGGCGACCCCCAGCGCCTCGGCCGCCTGCAACCCCACGCGCGCTGCATCGGGATCATAGTCATAGGGACGCAGTTCAAAGGCGACGCCGGCCTTGGTCAGGGCGACGGTGGCGGGGGTGGTTCTGGACATGGTCAGTCGGTCTGCTCCGACAGGAAGCCCTTGGTCAACTCCACCGTCTCGGCCAGACCCAGACGCAGCACCTCCGTCCCCGGCGGCAGGGCGGCGAACAGGCGGGTGGGGCAGGCGGCGTCCAGCATGACGAAGACGCCCTGGTCGTCGGCCCGACGGATCAGGCGGCCGAACGCCTGAGCAATCCGCCCTCGCGCCAGAGCGTCGTCCCACGAGCGCCCGCCCGAGCCCGTGCCGAACCGCTCGCGCCGCGCCTTGTGCAGCAGGTCCGGTCGCGGCCACGGCACGCGGTCGAAAGCCAGAACGCGCAAGCTGCGCCCCGGCACGTCCACGCCGTCCCTGACGGCATCGGTGCCCAGCAGACAGCTGTCGCGCTCGGCCCGGAAGACGTCGACCAGCGCCCCGACCTCCAGCGGATCGACGTGCTGGGCGTAGAGCGGCAGGCCCGCCCGCGCCAGTTCCGGCCCCAGCCGCTCATAGACCGCCTTCAGCCGCCGGATGGCGGTGAACAGTCCCAGCCCCCCGCCGCCCGCCGCCAGAAACAGTTCGCGCATGGCCGCCGCGATCTGGCGCGGGTCGTCCTTGACCAGATCATTGACGACGATGACCCGGCTGTTGGTCGCATAGTCGAAGGGGCTGTCGACCTTCAGCGTCCGCGCCGGTTCAATCAGGCGTGCGGCGCCGGTGCGCAGACGGGCGAGATCAAACGGGTCTTCGGCCGCCGGGTCGGTCAGGGTGGCGCTGGTCACCAGCACCCCGTGCGAGGGCATGACCACAGCGGCCTCCAGCGGCACGGTCGGGTCGATCCAGTGACGACGCAGGGCCACGTCGTGGATGCGGCCGAAGGCGGCCTCGGCCGACAGCCAGTCCACGTAATCCGGATCGGGTTCGTCGCCGCCTTCCTCCAGCGCCGCCAGCATGGAGCGCCAGCCGGGCAGGGTCATGCGCGCGCGCCGGTCCAGCCCGCGCAGCGAGCCCTCGATACGGGCGCGGGCGGCGCCGTCCAACTCGGCCGCCTCCTCGTCCAGGATGTCTTCGAGATGGCGCGACAGGGCCAGTAGCGGCGCCTCGACGGCGGCGATGGCGCGGGCGGCTTCGCGCGCGGCCTCCAGCACCGGCTCGGTGACAGGGCGCAGGGCGCACTCCAGCCCGAACTCGCCGCCGCCGGTCTCGGCCGCGCGGGCCCGCAGCTGCTCCAGCGCCGCGACCAGAAACCGCTCGATCGGCCCGATGGGGTTCACCTCGCCCGACGCCGGGGCGATACGGCCCGACACCCCCTCGCCGGGCAGTTGGGCGGCGGCCTGCAGCGCGTCCTTCAGCGCCTTGGAGGCGGCTTCGTTATCGGCGGTCAGATCGCCCAGCCGTTGCTCCAGCCCGCGTCCGCGACGGCCGCGCCCCTCGGGCCCGCGGATCCAGCGGCGCAGCTCGGCCGCCTCCTGCCCCGACAAACAGGCGGAGAAGGCGCTGTCGGCGGCGTCGAACAGATGGTGGCCCTCGTCGAAGACGATGCGCTTCAACGCCGCCGTCTCGCCGTCCTGCTTCAGGCCGCGTGCGGTGCGGGCGCCGTCGAAGGCGGCCTGGGTCATCACCAGCGCATGATTGGCCACCACCAGATCGGCCCGGCGGCTGGCGCGGATGGTCTTTTCCACGAAGCACAGGCGATAGTGGGGACAGGCGGCGTGGACGCACTCGCCGCGCCGGTCGACCAGATTGGCCGGTCCCGCCTGATGCATGGGCGCGGTCGCATAGAGGCCGGGCAGCCAGCCGGGATAGTCGCCTCCGGTCATGTCGCCGTCGCGGGTATGGGCGGCCCAGCGCGCGGCCAGCGCCATGCCGATCAGGTCGCCGTTCCCCAGCTGCGCCGCCTGCACCATGTCCTGAAGGTTCAGCAGGCACAGGTAGTTTTCACGCCCCTTGCGCACCACGGTCTTGCGGCGGCGCTCGGCCTCGTCGGGCCACAGGGCGCGACTCTCGCGGTCGATCTGGCGTTGCAGGGCGCGGGTGTAGGTCGAGATCCACGCCGCCCCGGCGTTGCGTTCAGCCCACAGGCTGGCGGGCGCCAGATAGCCCAGGGTCTTGCCGGTGCCGGTCCCCGCCTCGGCCAGCAGGACGCGCGGGCGGCCCTCTTCATTGCGGGGCGAGAAGGCGTATGCGGCCTCGGCCGCATAGTCGGACTGGGCTGGCCGCGTTTCGTCCAGACCCGAGGCCTGAAGCAGCTTGTCCAGACGGATGCGGGCGCTCTCGGAATCGACAGGGGCGGACCCGGCCTCGCCGCGCGGCGCCTCGTCCTCCCATTCCTGAAGCCGCGCCCAGACGTCGAGGCCCGAGCCGCGCTGCTGGCGGTCCCGCAACGGCCCGGCGCGCAGGGCCTGAAGCACCCGCGACGCCCAGCCCCAGCCCGCCCGCTCCAGCGTCAGGGCCAGCGTATAGGCCTCCTCCCGCCCCGGATAGGCGGGCGCGGCCAGTTCGGCCAGCAGGTCGGCGGCGGCGGCGCGCAGGGCGGCGGCCTGGGCCTCGGCGCCCCTCGGCTCCTCGCGTCCAAGAGCCAGCGCCAGTCCGGTGGCCGAGGGGGCGCAGAACCGGGCCGGGCGCACGAAGGCGAACAGCTCCAGCGCGTCCAGCATCTCGGCCGAACGCGGCGGCGGCGCCAGACCCAGCCGCCGCGCCGTCAGCCCGGCGTGGGCGACGATGACGTCGCCGCCGGTGAACAGGCCCTCGGCGGCGCCGCGTCCGATCTTTCGCGCGCCCTGATCGTCGCAGACGGCCCCGGCCCCCGGCGGCGTGGCCAGCGCGGGCGGCAGGTCGAACGTCAGGGTCGACGCGGTGCTGATCTCGGCGGATTCGACAGTCACCGGCGTTAGATAGCGTCGAAGGTGACGAAACGGAACGGGAACATGGGCGCAACGGGCGTTGCACCGGCCTTACAGGGGGATCCGGGCCGGTTCCGGACAAGACTTCGGCGGGACTGTTCCCAGCCCCGCCGCGATCCTCGCGCAGGCGAGGCAGGCTTCACGTCCCGTCGTTTGAGCGCCTCAGGTGACCTTCTTGGCCACGGTCACGCCCAGCACCAGGAAGATCACGAAAACGATCAGCGCCAGGATGGCCAGGAATTTGGCGATGCCCGCCGCTGCTCCCGCGATCCCGCCGAACCCCAGCAGGCCAGCCACAATGGCGATGACGGCGAAGATGAGCGCCCATTTCAGCATGTCGGAACCTCCATTTTTCTATGCATGGCCAACGACCCGCACGAAACACTGGTTCCTCGAATTCGAAAGGGCGGCGATCCCCATCACGTGACCGCCGCCTCCTGGGCGCCGCCTTTTGCGCGCTCCGTCCTGTTATGCGCCCTGACTGACGTGCGGGGTGATGATGCCCAGCGGCAGGGTCGTTACATTCTTCACGCCGCGCGTGACAATATGGCTTTCGCAGTTGGAGACGATGCCCAGCGTCAGCAGCTTGTCGCGCAGGAACTGATCGAAGGCGTGCATGTCGGTGGTGATGATGCGCAGGACATAATCCTCGCGGCCGGTTATGGTGGCGCACTGCACCACTTCGGGCCAGCCTTCGACGGCTTCTTCGAAGATCTGCAGGTTGTCGCGGGTCGGCAGGCTCAGCTTGACGATGGCGTAGACTTCAAAGTCCAGACCCAGAAGCGCTGCGTCCAAAAGAGTGACGCGCTTGCGTATCAGGCCGCTATCCTCCAGTCTCTTGATCCGTCGCCAGCATGGCGATGCGGAAAGTCCGACGCGATCGGCGACCTCGGCGACGGACAGGCCCGCGTCCTGTTGCAGAATGTCGAGGATGCGCGCGTCGATGGGATCGAGGTCGTCGGCCAAAGGCTTTCTCCAAAATAGCTTTACACGCAATAAAATACCCCAAAATGGCATTTGGCAAGGGTATTTTTAGGAGAGCCAACAATCATACGCCATGCTATGCCCTCATCCATAAGGAAACGCGGCCGGTTCAACCGGACGGGAGGCATTGATGAAGAATACCCCGACGCTGTCGCTGCGCGTGCCGGAACCTTCGGGTCGGCCGGGCGACACGCCTGATTTCAGCCATCTGAAACTGGACGCTCCCGGTGCGGTCGACCGTCCGGAAGTCAGCGCGGCGCCTGCCGAAATGCGCGATCACGCCTTCCGCCTGATCCGCGTGCTGGACGATGAAGGCCGGGCCGTAGGTCCGTGGGATCCCAAGCTGGACCCCGAGACCCTGCGTCGCGGCCTGAAGGCCATGATCCTGACGCGCGCCTTCGACGACCGGATGCACCGCGCCCACCGTCAGGGCAAGACCAGCTTCTATATGAAGTGCACCGGCGAAGAGGCCATCGCGGTCGCCCAGGGCATGATCCTGAGCCGTGAGGACATGGGCTTCCCCACCTATCGCCAGCAGGGCCTTCTGATCGCGCGCGACTATCCGCTCGCGACCATGATGAACCAGATCTATTCGAACGCCGAAGACCCCATCAAGGGCCGCCAGCTGCCGATCATGTATTCGGCCAAGGACTACGGCTTCTTCACCATCTCGGGCAATCTGGGCACCCAGTATGTTCAGGCCGTGGGCTGGGGCATGGCCTCAGCCATCCGCGGCGACGACAAGATCGCCATCACCTGGATCGGCGACGGCTCGACGGCCGAGAGCGACTTCCACTCGGCCCTGACCTTCGCCGCCGTCTATCGCGCGCCGGTCATCCTGAACATCGTCAACAACCAGTGGGCCATCAGCTCGTTCCAGGGCATCGCCGGCGGGCTTGAGACCACCTTCGCGTCCAAGGGCATCGGCTACGGCCTGCCCGCCCTGCGCGTCGACGGCAACGACTTCCTGGCCGTCTGGGCCGCGACCCAGTGGGCCGAAGAGCGCGCCCGCACCAATCAGGGCGCGACGATCATCGAACTGTTCACCTATCGCGGCGCCCCGCACTCGACCTCGGACGACCCCAGCCGCTACCGCCCCGGCGACGAACACGAGAAGTGGCCGCTGGGCGATCCCATCGCCCGCCTGAAGCAGCACCTGATCATGCTCGGCGAATGGTCGGACGCACAGCAGGAAGAGGCCGAGAAGGAAGCGGTCGAAAAGGTCCGCGCCGCGGCCAAGGAATCCGAGGCTGTCGGCACGCTGGGCCAGTCGCGCCCCAGCGTGAAGACCATGTTCGAGGAGGTCTATGCGACCGAGGACTGGCGTCTGGTCGAACAGCGCCGCGAAGTAGGAGTCTGAGTAATGGCCGAGATCAACGACAAGATTGAAGCCGACATGGTCGACCAGAAGGACGCCCCGGCGTCGGTCGCCCCGGACGCTCCCGCCATTGCGCCGATGAACATGATCCAGGCCCTGAACTCGGCCCTGGACGTCAAGATGGCCGAAGACCCGACCGTCGTCTCCTATGGCGAGGACGCGGGCTATTTCGGCGGCGTCTTCCGCGTCACCGACCACCTGCAGAAGAAGCACGGCCTGAACCGCAGCTTCGACGCCCCGATCTCGGAAACCGGCATCGTCGGCACCGCCATCGGCATGGCCGCCTATGGCCTGCGCCCGGTCGTCGAAATCCAGTTCGCCGACTACATCTATCCGGCCTACGACCAGATCGTCTCCGAAGCGGCCAAGATGCGCTATCGCTCGGGCGGTCAGTTCACCTCCTCGATGGTGATCCGCAGCCCCTACGGCGGCGGCATCTTCGGCGGCCAGACGCACAGCCAGTCGCCGGAAAGCCTGTTCACCCACATCGCCGGTCTGAAGGTGGTGATCCCGTCCAACCCCTATGACGCCAAGGGCCTGTTGCTGGCGGCGATCGAGGACGACGATCCGGTCATCTTCTTCGAGCCCAAGCGCCTGTACAACGGCCCCTTCGACGGCTGGCACGAAAAGCCGGTCAGCCCGTGGAAGGCGCAGGAACTGGCCCAGGTTCCGACCGGCAAATACGTCGAGCCGATCGGCAAGGCCCGCGTGATGAAGGAAGGCTCCGACGTCACCATCCTGGCCTATGGCACCATGGTCTGGGTCGCGCTGGCGGGCGCTGAACATGCGGGCGTGGACGCCGAGGTCATCGACCTGCGGACGCTCGTGCCGCTGGACATCGAAGCCATCGAGGCCTCGGTCAAGAAGACCGGCCGCTGCGTCATCGTGCATGAGGCGCCGAAAACTTCGGGCTTCGGCGGCGAACTGAGCGCGCTGGTTCAGGAGCGCTGCTTCTATCACCTGGAGGCGCCGGTGGCGCGCGTGACCGGCTGGGACACGCCCTATCCGCACGCCTTTGAATGGGAATATTTCCCCGGACCGCAGCGGGTCGCCGACGCGCTGAAAGCCGTCATGACCGGCCAAACATCAGGGATGGGTCGCTAAGATGGGTCGTTACGTATTCAAGCTGCCTGACGTGGGTGAAGGCACCGCCGAAGCCGAGCTCGTCGCCTGGCACGTCAAGATCGGCGATACGGTCGCCGAGGATCAGATCGTCGCCGACGTCATGACCGACAAGGCCACGGTCGAGCTGACCAGCCCGGTCGCGGGCGTCGTCACCGCCCTGCACGGCGAGCCCGGTCAGATGATGGCCGTGCGCGGCCCGCTGGCCGAGTTCGAGGTCGAGGGCGAAGGAAACGCCGCCGCCGACGAACCGGCCGCCACGCCCGTCGCCGCTGCCCCTGAGCCCGCTCCGGTCGCCGTCGAAGCGCCGAAAGCTGAAACCGCTCCCGTTTCCCCTGCGCCGGGCGGCGCCGCGAACCACGTCTTCAAACTGCCCGACGTGGGCGAAGGCACGGCCGAGGCCGAGCTGGTCGGCTGGCACGTCAAGGTCGGCGACACGGTTCAGGAAGACCAGATCCTGGCCGAGGTCATGACCGACAAGGCGACGGTCGAACTGACCAGCCCGGTCTCCGGCGTCGTCGTCGCCCTGCACGGCGAAGCCGGTCAGCAGATCGCCGTCGGCGGCCCGCTGGTCAGCTTCAAGGTCGAGGGCAATGGCAATGTCGCCGAGGCTCCCGCCGCCGCTCCGGCGCCCGCCGCCAAGGCCGAGAAGGCCGCGTCGGCTCCTGTCGCCGCACCGGCCGCCAAGCCTGCGGCTGCGCCCAAGGCCGAGGCCAAGCCCGTTCCGGCCCTGACCGGCCGCCAGCCGGGCGAGCGCCCGCTGGCCTCCCCCGCCGTGCGCAACCGCGCGCGTGATCTGGGGATCGACCTGGTCTTCGTGCCGGGCAGCGGCCCCGCAGGCCGCATCGAGCACGCCGATCTGGACGCCTTCGTCGCTCGCGGCGGCACGTTCGCCCCGGCCACGGCCTCGGGCGGTTCGCTCTACGCCAAGGCCGAGGGAACCAACGAAGTCCGCATCATCGGCCTGCGTCGCAAGATTGCGGAGAAGATGGCCGAGAGCGTCCGTCGCATCCCCCACATCACCTATGTGGAAGAGATCGACATGACGGCGTTGGAAGAGCTGCGCGCCCACCTGAACGCCCAGAACAAGGGCACGGGCAAGCCGAAGCTGAACGTCCTGCCCTTCATCGCCCGCGCCATCATCGTGGCGCTGAAGGATCAGCCGAACATCAACGCCACCTATGACGACGAGGCGGGCGTGCTGACCCAGCACAACGCCGTCCATCTGGGCATCGCCGCCCAGACGCCGAACGGCCTGATGGTCCCGGTCGTCCGCCACGCCGAGGCGCGCGACGCCTATGACACGGCCGAAGAGATCGCCCGCGTCTCGGGCGCCGCCAAGGACGGCAGCGCCAAGCGCGAGGAACTGTCCGGCTCGACCATCACCATCACCTCGCTGGGCACGCTCGGCGGCGTGGTGCACACGCCCATCATCAACCACCCCGAAGTCGCCATCGTCGGTCCGAACAAGATCGAGGAGCGCGTCGTGGTGCGGAACGGCCAGATGGTCGTTCGCAAGATGATGAACCTGTCCTCCAGCTTCGATCACCGCATCGTCGACGGCCACGATGCGGCGGTCTTCGTACAGAAGATCAAGACCCTGCTGGAGAACCCGGCCACGCTCTGGATGAACTGATGGTGGCGTCTGAACGACACTTCACCGACGCTCAAAACCACTATCTAACTGGCAAAAGCTTTGTCAGATCGGCAAAGCTGATAACATCTCATCCCGAATGCAAAGGAAGTATCGAGGTTGCTACAAACATGAGCGTTAGCCTGCTTCTAGGCTTCGCTATGGAGCTATATTTAAAGTCGTGGCTCATAGACATGGGCCACGACAAGGAGCTGAAAAGTCCGAAAATAGCTCACAACCTCAATTCGCTTCTTGATCTAACATACGAAAATGGTCTGCATCATATGAATGATATAGATCTTGTTGTGAAATTCTTGAACGAAAATCACTCAGATTACAGCAATCGGTACATGAAAAGAGGGACTTACAAGCAGGTTCCTTTCAAAGTTATTGAAAACGTATTCGCCATCATGGACGTGATTTGGACTGCTAGACTACGTTTACCGCCTCCCCCTCGCCCCTCCGACGGTGAAATTGCATGACCCAGACCCTCAAGACCAAAGTCCTGATCATCGGCGCCGGGACCGGCGGCTATGTCGCAGGCATCCGTTGCGGCCAGCTGGGGCTGGAGACTGTGCTGGTGGACGCCTCGCCCGGTCTCGGCGGCACCTGCCTGAATGTCGGCTGCATCCCGTCCAAGGCCATCATCCACGCGGCGGGCAAGTTTGAGACGGTGGCCAAGGCCGCGTCCGGCGACGGCACGCTGGGCATCACCGCCTCGACCCCGGCCATCGACCTGTCGAAGACGGTCGAGTGGAAGGACGGGGTGGTCAAGAAGCTGAACGCCGGCGTCGCCGCCCTGCTGAAGAAGGCCAAGGTCAAGGTCATCAAGGGCTGGGCCGACTTCTCGGACGCCAAGACCTGCACGGTGAAGACCGACGACGGCGACATCCGCATCACCGCCGAGCACGTCATCCTGGCCACGGGATCGGAGCCGGTCGAACTGCCCTTCCTGCCCTTCGGCGGCGACGTGATCTCGTCCACCGAGGCCCTGAGCCTGCCGGAAGTGCCCAAGAAGCTGGTCGTCGTCGGCGGCGGCTACATCGGCCTGGAGCTGGGCATCGCCTTCCGCAAGCTGGGCGCCGAAGTGGCTATCGTCGAGATGGCCGAGCGCATTCTGCCGCTCTACGACAAGGCCCTGACCGATCCGGTCGCCAAATGGCTGGAGAGGCATGGGGTCCAGCTGCTGCTCGGCGCTCGCGCGGGCGGCTTCGGAGACGGCAAGCTGAACGTCACCGACAAGGACGACGCCCCGATGCAGCTGGACGCCGACAAGGTGCTGGTCACCGTCGGCCGCCGCGCCCGGACGAAGGGTTGGGGCCTCGAGAACATGGGCGTGGCCATGAACGGCCCGTTCGTGAAGATCGACAATCGCTGCGCCACCTCGATGAAGAACGTCTGGGCCATCGGCGACCTGACCGGCGAGCCCATGCTGGCGCACAAGGGCTCGGCCCAGGGCGAAGTCGTGGCCGAGATCATCGCCGGGCACAACCGCGTGTTCGATCCGACCACCATCGCCGCCGTCTGCTTCACCGAGCCGGAGATCGTCTCGGCGGGCCTCGGCCTTGATGATGTGAAGGGTCGCGACGACGTGATCCAGGCCATCTTCCCCTTCGCCGCCATCGGCCGCGCCCTGGCCATCGAAGCGGGCGAGGACGGCGGCTTCGTCCGCGTCATCGCCTCGAAGACGGACCACCGCCTGCTGGGCGTTCAGGCCGTCGGCCAGCACGTCTCGGAGCTGTCCAACAGCTTCGCCCAGATGCTGGAGATGGGCGCTGTGCTGGAAGACGTGGCCGGAACCATCCACGTCCACCCCACGCTGGGCGAAGCCTTCCACGAGGCGTCCCTGCGCGCTCTGGGGCACGCGATCCACATCTGATGGTCATTCCTTCTCTTCAAAGAAAGAAGAACCAAGGCCGTTTTTGATCCTCTAGGGAGTTCTAGCGCAGGGTCAGACGGACGCCATTCGCTCGCCCCGGTCCATGCGCTATAGGGGCGCGAACCCGGAGTTTTCATGACCGACGCCGCACCGCATCACAGCCGTAAGGGCCTGATCATCCCCTTCGCCATCGTCGCCGTCGCCCTGGCGGCGTGGACCGGCTGGTGGTTCGTCCTGACCCAACAGATCGAACAGCGGCTGGAGGGCAAGATCGCCGGGCTGCAGCAGAGCGGCTGGACCATCAAACACGGCGGCGTCTCGACGACCGGCTGGCCGATGCACGCGCGGGTGACGATCAAACATCTGGATGTGATTGCGCCGTCCGGCCACGCCGTCGAGGCGCCTGAGATGGTGGCGCAGGCCAACGCCTATAATCCGACGCGTTGGGTGCTGGCGGCGCCGGACGGCCTGACCGTCACGCGTGGCGAAAAGGGCAAGACCGCCATCCGCGCCGAGGGCATCCGCATGAGCCTGCACGGCCTGACGCAGCGCTGGCCCAATGTCGTGCTGGAGCTGGAGAAGCCCGTCTTCACCGCCCTGCCGGACGCCGAGCCCTTCCCGCTGAAACAGGCGGCTCTGGTGCAGTTTTATATGCGGCCGCATCTGGTCGGCTCGGACACGCCGACCGATGACGTCGACGTGCTGTTCCGTCTGGTCGACGGCGAGGGCCGCGCAAACGGCCCGGTCGAGGGTTTCGCCCAGTCGGGGATGCTGAACGCCCAGATCGAGGCGGTGATCGAAAAGGCCTCGGCCCTGCGCAAGGGCGCGGACGCCAGGGGGCTGCTGACCGCATGGACGGCGGCGGGCGGCCGCTTCATCAATGTGAAGGGTCAACTTCAGGCGGGCGAGAGCAAGGCCTTCGTTTCCAGCGACGCCCTGTCGGCGGACGGCAAGGGCCAGTTGGAAGGCGAGGTCTTCGTGCGCGCCGAGAAGCCGCTGGCGGCCATTGTCGGTCTGGCGGGCGCCCAGCAGGGCGGGGCGCTGGATCGCGCCGCCGCCGCCAAGGCCGCCGCCGCCACGCCGCAGGGCGGAACCGGCGACGAAGGTCAGGGCGTGGAGCTGGCCATCCTGTTCCGCGGCGGGCGCACCTATCTGGGACCGTTCGCCCTGGCGCCCGCGCCGCAGCTGTTCTGATGCTGCCCCTGTCATGCTGATCGAGCCGCCCGCCGACGAAGCGCGTCTGACGCTGGAGCGAGCCGTAGCCGAGGCCGCGCGCGCGCGGCTGGCGGCGGGGGCGCGTGGTTCGGTGGACGGCGACGCCATCGCTCTGCGCGCTGTTCTGTCCGGAATGAGCCTGTCGGAAAAAGCGGCGGTGCGCGCCGTGCTTGGGCGGCTGGAGGCGGCCGACGGACGCCCCCTGATCGCCTGCGGGGCGCTGTCTCAGGTGCTGGCGGCCGACCGCTGGGGTCTGGCGGCGCGGCCGGTGGTCGAGGCGGATCAGGCCCTGATCGCCGTGCGCGACGGGGCGGCGCAGAAGACGCGCGCCCTGATCGATCTGTCGGCGCGGCCGTGGTGGGGGCGGCTGCTGGCCCTGCCCATGCTGAAGGTGATCGCGGCCCTGCCGGATGACGCGGCCGGAGCGCCGCGCGCCCTGATGGTGTCGACCGAGACGCCGGGGCCGACGGGCGACGACCGCACCTTCTGGGTCACCGACAGCCCATGGCCGGACGCCCGCATCGTCGAGGCCCTGTCGCAGGCCGGTCTGGCGGCTGAATTCCTGTCGGGCGGAGGCGGGTTGAAGCTGTTCGTCCTGACAGGCTATGTGCAGGCGGAAGACATCAGGCTGGACGGCGCACCCGGCGGCCTGACCGGCGTCATCGGCGCCGCTCCCGTCTTCTGATATTATTGCGACCGGCAGGGGATGACGCGCGCATGACCGAAGCGAAACAGGCGCCGTCTGACGGCGCGCCTCAACCCAAGCGCGGCGTGTTGGACATCGCCCCCTATGTCGGCGGCAAGAGCGCCATCGCGGGTGTGGCCAAGCCGATCAAGCTGTCCTCCAACGAAAACGCGCTGGGTGCAGGCGAAAAGGCGCGCGAGGCTTTCGCCGCCGCCGTCGCTTCAATCCACCTCTATCCCGACGGCCGGGCCGACCGCCTGCGCGCCGCCGTGGCTGAAACGCATGGGCTGGAGCCGGAGCGGCTGATCTTCGGCAACGGCTCGGACGAGGTCTTCGCCCTGCTGAACCAGACCTATCTGGAGGCCGGGGACAATATCGTCACCAGCCAGTACGCCTTCGTCGCCTATCAGATTTCCGCCCGCGCCTGTCAGGCCGAGGTCCGGCTGGCGGCAGAGCCGGACTACCGCGCCGATGTCGACGCCATGCTGGCCCTGGTCGATGAGCGGACCAAGCTGGTCTATCTGTCGAACCCGGCCAATCCGACCGGCAGCTTCGCCACGGGCGAGGAGATCCGCCGCCTGCACGCGGGCCTGCCTGCCCACGCCATTCTGGTGATCGACGAAGCCTATGCCGAGTTCGTCACCGAGCCGGACTGGGAAAGCGCCTTCGATCTGGCGCGTACGGCGCCCAACATCGTCGTCACCCGAACCTTCTCCAAGCTGCATGGTCTGGGAGGCCTGCGGGTCGGCTTCGGCTATGCGCCGCTGGCGGTGGAGCAGGCCATCGACCGCATCCGCCTGCCGTTCAACGTCTCCCTGCCGGGCATCGAGGCGGCCATCGCGGCGCTGGGCGACGAGGCGCACCAGAAGGCCTCGCGCGATCTGGTGGCCGAGTGGCGGCCGCGCCTGATCCAGGCCGTCAAGGGCTTCGGGTTCGAGGTCTTCCCGGCCTCTGGCAACTTCATCCTGATCCGCTTCCCGGATGCGAAGCGCCCGGCTTCGGCGGCGCAGGACTATCTGCAGTCAAAGGGGATCATCGTCCGCGGCGTGGCCAGCTACGGTCTGCCGGACTGCCTGCGGGTGACGGTCGGGACCGAGGATCAGAATCGCGCCGTCATCGACGCCCTGAGCGAGTTCGCGGCCGGCTGATGCTTCAGTCGCCGCTGTTGAAGCGCACCACGCCGATGACGCCTGCGCGCCAGACATGGTCGTCCTTGATCAGCGGGCTGTCCTTGATGTCGCCCAGTCGCTGTTCATAGTTGAAGAAGGCGCCCACCCCGAAGCGGTCGCCGATCGGCACGGCCAGCAGGGCGGCCGCGCCCGCCGCCGACAGTCCACCCGAGGGCGTGAAGGCGGCATAGCCGGTGTTGGCGGCTTCCTGTGCGGTGACGCCGTAATAGCGCTGGACCCGGTCATCGCTGCCGCCGCGCAGATAGGCCATGGCCTGCAACATGCCGATGGGCGTCACCCGCTGGTGGCTGACCGTGCCGTAATATTCAAACCCGGCGTCGTCGCCGGTGGCGTCATGCTGGAAGCGGCCGCCCACCACGATGTTTCCCGGCAGGCGCTTGAAGACGTAGAGCGCGGCGTCGGCGCCGTATCCGGGACGGTCCATGCCGTCGATGTCGCCTGCGGCGAAGCGCGGGCGCAGCTGCACGCCCGCATGGAAATCATCGCGCTTGATCGCGTTCCAGCCCAGTCCGTCCAGACCGTTGGCGTAGACGATGTCTTTATATGAGGCCGAGCCCCAGGCGGTGAAGTTGAAGTCCTCGGCCTTGTCGCCCGACACGCTGAAACCGCGCACGAAGCCGCCGCCGATGTCGACCTTCCAGGTCTGCGGCTTCTCGATCGGCACGAAGGGCTGGGACTGGGCCAGGGCCACAGCGGGCGCTCCGGTCAGGGCGACGGTCAGCAGCGCCAGGCGCAGGGCGGAAGAGGAAATCATGAGCGGGTCCCAGGTCAACAGCTGATGATATAGGGCAGCCGCTCTCCAAAGACTAGGTTTTGGGCGGCAACAAGGCGGTCGAGGCGCCTTCGATCCGGCTTTCCAGCTGCTTCATGAACTCCGCCCGCTTCAGCCCGGCGGGAATGGGCGGCAGGAATTCGAAAACGACCGTGCCCGGATAACGTTTGAAGCCGTGCGCGGGCCAGTGGACGCCCGAGTTGGTGGCGACCGGCCAGCAGGGCGCGTCCACATCGCGATAGATGGCGGCCACGCCGGGCTTGTAGTCGGCCGGTTCACCCGGCGTGGTGCGTGTGCCCTCGGGGAAGATCAGGATCTGGCGGTCGTCGGCCAGACGGGCGCGGGTCTGGCGCACCATGTCTTTCAGCGCCCTGGCGTGGGCGGCGCGGTCGACGGCGATCATCTTCGTCTTCCAGGCGAACCAGCCGAAGAAGGGCAGAGGCATCAGCTCCTTTTTCAGGACGAAGCAGGGGTCGTCCAGAAAGGCGAAGGGCGCCACCACGTCCAGCATCCCCTGATGCTTGGCGGCGATCAGGGCCGGACCCGTCGGACGATGCTCCAGCCCGCGCACCTCGACCCTGACTCCGGCGATCCAGCGCAGGCCGAACAGGACGAAGCGCGACCACAGCTTGATGACCCCCATCGCCGCCCTGTGCGGCATCAGCAGGGCCGGGGACAGGACGATGGCGAACAGCGGCATCGACAGATACAGCCACAGGGTGAAGATCAGGGAGCGGACGGTCGTCATGCGGCGGCCTTGCGGGGTTCTGAGACCGCGCCGGGGGCGTCCGGGGCGGTATTTTCGTCAGGAGAGACAGGGCCGGGGCGCTCAGGATGGCGGCCGGTCAGGCGGTGCATCCCCTCGCGGCCCAGCACGGCCAGGTATTTCATATATTCCAGCGTCATGCGGCGGGCCGTCTCGGTGGCGCGCCACCAGCCGGGCGTATCCAGCGACGGGGTCGATACGGCATAGGGCGTCAGCCGCACGCCCGGCGCAGCGCCGCGAATCTCCAGCAGGCTGCGCGGCATATGATAGTCCGAGGTGACGACGATCAGGTCGTCATAGCCTCGCGACCGGGCCCAGGCGGCGATCTCCTGGGCGTTGCCGACGGTGTTCTCGGCCTCGAAACCCAGATCGACGCAGCAGTTGAACAGCTTCTTGGACCCCGGCGTCAGGGCGCGCAGTTCCTGACGGCGCACCTCGCGGTTGACGCCCGAGATCAGCAGGCGGTCGCCCTTGCCCTGCTCCAGCAAACGCACGGCGGCGTTGACGCGCTCGGCCGACGGCCCGGTCAGGGCGACGATGGCGTCAGCCCGGGCCGGGTCGGGTGCAGGCGTCAGGCCGCGCACCCGCTCGGCGAAGACGAACAGGCCCGTCAGCCACATCAGCGCCACCACGGCGATCAGCGTCAGGAACTTCATGCTTAACTAACTAGCGACGCCCGCCCAGCTTCGCCAGCGCCGTCAGGCGCGCAGCCAGCACCGCGACCGCCCCCGCCAGCAAGGGGCAGGCGATCAGCGCCAGCAGGTCGCCAAAGGCCAGCGGCAGGGCCGGGGTCAGCCCGCCCTCGCCCCCGATCAAGCGCAACGCCGCCAACATCAGCGCGGCCAGCCCCGCCCCCGCCGCGCCCGCCGTCGCCGCCAGAACGCCGAACCGCTGCTGGAACAGGGAGGCGATCGCTCCGTCAGAGGCGCCGTTCAGGCTCAGCGTCTCGATCACCGCCGCCTGGGCCGCCATGCCCGCGCGGGTGGCGTAGGCGATGGCTGCCGCCGTCGCCGCCGCGATCAGCAGGAAGGCCGCGCCGGCCAGGGCGGTGATCAGGCCGGCCGAACGCTCGACCTCGCCGCGCCACAGGCTGTGGTCGTCGACGGAGGCGTCCAGACCGGCCTCGGCCAGGGCGCGGCTGAGACTGGGGGCGCTGGCGGGCGTCTTCGGGTCCAGATGGACGATGACCAGATAGGGCAGGGGCAGGTCGGGCAGGGCCGCCTCGCCGACCCACGGGCGCAACAGGGCCTCGGCGGCCTTGCGGTCCATCGCCTGAGCCTCGGCGACGCCGCTGACGCCCGCCAGCGTCTCGGCGGCGCGGGCGGCGGCGGCGGGGCCGGTCTCATCGACGCGCGGGCGCACCTGAACGGTCGCCTCGGCCCGCAACTGCCGCGCCCAGCCGTGCGCGGCGCGATCGGCGGCCAGGGCGCCGACGGCGGCGATCGAGGCCAGAAAACACAGCACGGCGATGACGACGATCAGCCAGCGCTCGCCCCCTGCTTCGCGCGGCAGGAGTTCGGGCTGGGAACCGCGGAAGCGGCCGATCATGCCGGATCCTCCGGCTCGGCGTGAGCGAAGGCCGGCGCGACCTGATCCAGCCGCCCGCCTTCCAGCCGCAGCACCGCTGCGCCGCTGCGCTCGGCCAGAGCCTCGTCGTGGCTGGCGATCAGGACCGTGGCGCCCAGTTTGTTCAGCGACTGGAACAGACGCATCAGCTTCTCGCCCATCGGCCGGTCGACGCTGCCGGTCGGTTCGTCCGCCAGAATCAGGCGCGGCCGCGCGACCACGGCGCGGGCGATGGCCAGCCGCTGTTTCTCGCCGCCGGACAGGGTGGGCGGCAGGGCGTCCAGCCGCGCGCCCAGACCGACCCAGCGCAGCATCTCCTGCACATCGGCGGCGTAATCGCCGGGACGCTCGCCCGCCAGACGCAGCGGCAGGGCCGCATTGTCGAAGGCCGACAGATGGTCCAGCAGGCGGAAATCCTGAAAGATCACCCCCATGCGACGGCGAAGCGCCGGAATCTCGCGCCGGGGCAGTCGGGTCACGTCCTGACCGAACAGACTGATTCGCCCCGCCTGCGGCCTCGCCGCCAGCGTCAGCAGCCGCAGCAGCGAGGACTTGCCCGCGCCGGACGGTCCGGTAAGGAAGTGGAAAGAGCCGTTTGGCAGTGTAAGGTTAACATCCCGCAGCACGGCGGGCCGGTCCGCATAGCCGAAGCCTACGCCCCAGAGGCGGACGGCGTCAGGCGCGGGGTCTGGCTCGGCGGTGCGGCGGATCGGATCGGGCATCGAGTTTCGTATTGGACCGGGGCGTTGCGCCGCGACAGGAGGGGGCGATGAGCCTCGCAGTCAGCTGACATGATACTGACCTGCCCCGCCTGCGCCACTAGCTATTTCGTTTCCGACGAGGCGATCGGTCCGAACGGCCGCCGCGTGCGTTGCAAGGCGTGCGGCCATGACTGGCGCGCGACCCTTGAAGACGTCCCTCTGGAGCTTGAGCCGCAGGCCGATCCGGCAGCGGATGCCGAGCCCGCGCCGCACTACGACACCTTCGCCGAAACCCCGGCGCCGGAGCTGCCGCGCGCCTTCCGCGCCAAGGCCGAGCGCAAGCGCCGCGTGCGTCAGGCGGCGGCCGCGGGCGCGGCGTGGGCGGCTGCGGCGGCTGTGGTGCTGGGCCTGTTGGCCGCTGCCGTCCTGTTCCGCGAAGAGATCGCGCGCGCCGTCCCCGCGACGGCGGGCGTCTATAAGGCGCTGGGGCTGAAGGTGAACACGGTCGGCCTGCAGGTTGAGGCCTTGAGGGGCCGCACGGCGCCCTATGATCCGGGCCGCACCCTGGTGTCGGGCGCGCTGCGCAATATCCGCGACATCGAAGTCGTCCCGCCGCCGTTGGTCATCGTCCTCAAGGACGCCAAGGGCGCCGAAGTGACCCGTCGCATCCTGCGGCTGGACGGGCCGCCCATACTGCCGGGGCAGGTTCAGGGCTTCGCCGTTGTGATTCCCGATCCGCAGGGTCGCGTGGCCGGGCTGGACGTCGACTATCTGCTGACCGAAGCGCCGCCGCCTGCCGCCAAGGGCGCTTCAAAGGCCCCGGCGCAGGCCAAGTCCTCGCCCGACAGCGCGGTGCGTGAGGATGGCGGACTGCGCCGGATCAGCGCGCTTGAGCTTCGACCGACCGCCTCGGCTCTCGACAGCGGTCCCGCAGAGGCGGTATCGCCGGGGCATGGCTGACACCCAAGCAACCTCCGCCCCCACGGTTCTCCTGTCTCAGGCCGAGATCGAGGCTATGGTGACCGATCTGGCGCGCCGCATCGCCCCGCATGTGGATGATGAGACGGTGGCTGCTGTCCTGCTGACCGGCGGGCTGTGGTTCGCCGCCGACCTGACCCGCGCCCTGTCGCGTGAAGGGCGCAACGTTCGCTTCGACGCCCTGTGGCTGGCGTCCTATGGCGATGAACAGACAAGCCGGGGCAGGATCGAGGTGCGCGCCCCCTATCAGCGCCCGCTGACCGGCAAGAAGGTGCTGATACTGGACGATGTGTTCGACACCGGCCTGTCGCTGGCCGAGGCCGTGCGTATCACCCGCGAGGCGGGCGCCGCCGAGGTGCTGACCTGCGTCTTCGCCCGCAAGCCCTGGCCCAAGCCCCGCGCGCCGGAGCCGGACTTCGTCGGCTGGGAGGCGCCGAACCGCTTCCTCGTCGGCTATGGCCTGGATCACGCGGGCGGCATGCGCGGCCTGCCGGACATCTGCGCGCTGGACTAAGGGTCGTGGGGGCCGGGGTTCAGAGCGGCTCCGGCGCAGCGGGCGTCTTCTTCTCGAAAAAACGATCCGGGTAGGGGTCGTCGTTGAAGCGCGTAATCTCCTGCCAGCCTGTATTGGCATAGAGGGCGACGGCCTCCTTCAACGCGCTGTTGGTGTCCAGCCGCAGCAGACCGATGCCCAGTTCGCCCGCGATCCGTTCCAGTTCGTCCATGAGCCTTAGCGCCAGCCCCAGCCCCCGCGCTTTCGGCGAGACCCACAACCGCTTGATCTCTGCATAGCCCAGGTCGGTGCCCTTCAGCCCTGCGCAGCCGATCGCCATCCCGTCCGACATGGCGACCAGAAAGGCGCCGCGCGGCCGGATCATGTCCCGCGCGTCCGGGTCCTTGGACAGGGCGACGTCAAAGCCCCGATCCAGCCGCTGCGAGAGTTCGGCGTAATAGGCTTTCATGCACGCCTGAGCATTTGCATCCTGCGGTGCGACTTCATGAAGGGTGATCTGGTCCCTGCCCAGGGTGGAGGCGATCAGGTCCATAGCCTCCAGCAGGCGATGCGGCGAGGCGTGCCTGTCCAGCATCGCCCTGGCCTGTGCGTCGGCGAGCGCCTCATAGGCCGCGTATTCCTGCGCGCCTTCGGCGGTCAGACGAACCCGGCGCCGACGGTTGTCGGTCGCATCCGCATCAATTTCGATCAGGCGTTCGGCTTCCAGCGTGCGCAGCAGGCGGCTCATCAACCCGGAATCCAGCCCGAGATAACGTCGAATCTCTCTGACCTCTGTCTTTCCGCCGCCGATCGCGTTCAATACCCGCGCGACGCCCATCGGGCGGCCTCGCCCCAGGAAGGACTCATCCAGCGCCCCCACCTCTGTTGTGACGGCGCGCTGAAAACGGCGGATACGGGCGATGGAGTCGGGCATCTTCGGGTCCAAATCTATCTGACTTTAGTCAGGCAATTGTGGGGGCGATGCAAGGCCGGGGTCGAAAAAAGACCGCTCTGCCGTTAGCGGAGCGGTCTTTCGAGCGAAATCGATCACGTCTTGGAGATACACCAGGTCATGAAGCAGGGGCGTCGAGCTTTCTGGTGAGGCTGAGGGTTTTAAAGCCAGTCGGCGACAGGCTCGCGGGCGAACATCTCGTCATAGGTGGGGCGCGGGCGGATGACGGCGTGGCGATCGCCGTCGACCAGAACTTCAGCGGCCAGCGGGCGGGTGTTGTATTCGCTGCTCATCACCGCGCCATAGGCGCCGGCGCTCATGAAGACCACCAGATCGCCCGCTTTCAGCGGCGGCAGATCGCGGTCGCGGGCGAAGGTGTCGCCGGTCTCACAGACAGGGCCGACCACGTCGTGAGGCAGGGCCGCGCCCGCAACCGGACGGACGGGCTTCAGGTCGTGGAAGGCGTCATAGAGGGCCGGGCGCATCAGGTCGTTCATCGCCGCGTCCAGCACCAGGAAGCGGCGGCCATCGGTGCGTTCATTGACCTGAATGACGCGGCTCAACAGCACGCCTGCGTTGGCGGCCATCAGGCGGCCGGGTTCGAAGGCGGCCTCGACGTTCAGGCCGTCCAGCACGCGCGCGGCCATGGCCACGTATTCGGCCGGAGACGGCGTCGCCGCCTCGCCGTAATAGGGCACGCCCAGACCGCCGCCGAGGTCGAGGCGGGTGACGCTGTGTCCCTGGGCGCGCAGCTCTTCCGTCATCTGGCGCAGCACCCGGAAGGCGGCCTCCAGCGGGCTGAGGTCGGTGATCTGGCTGCCGATGTGGCAGGCCAGCCCCACGGGCGTGACGTGAGGCGAGGCGGAGGCGCGGGCGTAAAGGGCCATCGCCTCCTCGACCGGCACGCCGAACTTGTCGCCTGCGCCGCCGGTGGTGATCTTGGCGTGGCCGCCCGCGCCGATCTTCGGATTGACGCGGATGGCTATGTTTGGCGTCCCTATCGGTCGCGACGCGGTCGCGACCTGCTTGAGGGACGATGAGACCGCGATCAGCCGGTCCAGTTCGGCAGAGGACTCGACATTGATCTGACGCACGCCCTGTTCGATGGCGAAGGCCAGTTCGGCGTCGGTTTTGCCCACGCCCGAGAAGATGATGCGTTCGCCCGGAATGCCGACGGCCAGAGCGCGGCGGATTTCGCCCTCGGACACGGTGTCCGCGCCGCAACCGAGCTTTGCCAACGTCGCCAGCACCGACAGGTTGGAGTTGGCCTTGACCGCGAAAGCGATCAGGGCGTCGCCCAGCGCGCCCTTGTGCGCGTCGCACGCCTCGCGCAGCAGGCCGTAGTGGCGGCGCAGCGTCGCGGCGGAATAGGCGTAGGTCGGCGTGCCCGCCTCTTGCGCCAGAGTCTCCAGCGAGACGCCCTCGGCGTGCAGAACGCCGTCCTTCAGATCGAAATAATGCACCGGCGGGGAGTCCAGTCAGGAGGTGTAAGAGGCGTGGCTCAACCCATCGGGGGCGGCTTGCCGAACGGGTCGGACGAGCCGTTGTCGATGGGCATCTGGCGCGGCGGCAGGTTCTGCATCGCCGGTTCGGGCAGATGGTCGGCTGACTTGTCGCGGATGGCGCGTTCCGTCTGCTTTTTCGGCGTGGCGCCCTGCGGCGGCTCGAGGTCCGCCATGCGCCCGCAGGCCGACAGCATCAGGGCGGCGGCGCCCGCGAGGATCAGTGTCTTCTTCACAGACGTCTTCGTCACAGGCGGCTTCTCCAGTCGGCGATGCGCGCGCGGACCTGCTCCGGCGCCGTGCCGCCGAAGCTCTGGCGGCTGGCGCAGGAGGCTTCGGGCGTCAGCACTTCATACACCCCTTCGGTGATCCGGCCATCCAGCGCCTGCAATTCCGTCAGCGGCAATTCGCCCAGACCCAGCCCCAGCGCCTCGGCCCGCTTCACGGCGGCGCCGGTGACGTGGTGCGCCTGGCGGAAGGGCAGGTTCAGTTCGCGCACCAGCCAGTCGGCCAGATCGGTGGCGGTCGAGAAGCCCGCACCGGCTGCGGCGGCCATCTTTTCGGTATTGGGGCGGATCACGGCGACCATGGCGGTCATGGCCGTCAGCGCCAGGTCCAGTGCGTCGAAGGCCTCGAACACCGGCGGCTTGTCCTCCTGCATGTCCTTGGAATAGGCCAGCGGCAGGCCCTTCATCACCGTGGTCAAGGCGATCAGGGCGCCGTTGATGCGGCCCGTCTTGGCCCGCACCAGCTCGGCCGCGTCGGGGTTGCGCTTCTGCGGCATGATGGACGAGCCGGTGGTCAGGTCGTCGGGCAGGGTGGCGAAGCCGAACATCGGCGTCATCCACACCACGATCTCCTCGGCCAGACGCGACAGGTGGCCCGCCGCGATCGAGGCGGCGGCCAGGCTTTCCAGCGCGAAGTCGCGGTCCGACACGGCGTCGAGGCTGTTCGCCATCGGGCGGTCGAAGCCCAGGGCCTGCGCCGTCATGTGGCGGTCGATGGGGAAGGGCGAACCGGCCAGCGCTGCGGCGCCCAGCGGGTTTTCATTCATGCGCGTGCGGGCGTCGGAGAAACGGCCCGCGTCGCGGCCGAACATCTCGACATAGGCCATCAGGTGGTGGCCGAAGGTCACCGGCTGGGCCGTCTGCAGGTGAGTGAAACCCGGCATCAGGTCGCCTGCGTGCTGCTCGGCGCGGTCCAGCAGGGCGGCCTGCAGATCCTTCAGTTGCGCCACAGTGCGGTCGCAGGCGTCGCGCACCCACAAGCGGAAGTCCGTCGCCACCTGATCGTTGCGGCTGCGCGCCGTGTGCAGACGCCCCGACGGCTCGCCGATCAACTCCGACAGGCGGGCCTCGACGTTCATATGGATGTCTTCATAGGCGTCGCGGAAGGGGAAGGAGCCGTCACGGATCTCGCCCTCGATGACGTCCAGTCCACCCAGAATGGCCTCGGCGTCGGCGGCGGCGATGATCCCCTGCTTCTCCAACATGCGACAATGGGCCCGCGATCCGGCCAGGTCCTGCGCCCACAGGCGTTTGTCGACGCCGATGGAGACGTTGATGGCCTGCATGATGTCGGCGGGCTTGGCGCTGAAGCGCCCGCCCCATAGAGACTGCCCCTCGAATCCTCCTTGAGAGGGCGTGGCAGACTTTGGTTTGGAAGGCGTATCAGACATGAGCGGCTCTGGACGGACTTGGGCGGGCATGGCGACGTTCGCCGTGATCGGTGTGATCGGCGTGGGCGCGGCGTTGCTATACGTCAATCACAAGGGCGGAGGCAAAGAGTCCGCGCCGCCTGCGGCCGAGGCGGTTGATCCGCAACTGGCGGCCTTCGCCAAGGGGTCGTTGTCGGCGCTGCAGACGCCGGCCTCCCAGGACGAATTTCAGGCCGTGTCCGACTATGTGTTCAAGAACGCCGAGGGCGGCGACGTCCGCCTGGCTGATTTCGCGGGCAAGGTGACGGTGGTGAATCTGTGGGCCACCTGGTGCGCGCCCTGCAAGATCGAGATGCCCACCCTGGCGGCGCTGGCCGACCATTATAAGGCGCGCGATGACTTCGCCGTCGTCACCGTCAGCATGGATGTCGAGAAGACGGCGGATGAGGCGCGGGCCTTCATCGCCGAGAACGCGCCGCTGGACTTCTACATCGACCCGAAGTTCCAGCTGGCCTTCGAGTTTCCGGGCAAGGGCGCCATGCCCCAGACAATTCTGCTGGATCGCCAGGGCCGCGTCCGCGCCGTCCTGACCGGCGAGGCCGACTGGGCCAGCGCCGAGGCCAAGGCCCTGATCGACCACCTGCTGGCGGAGAAATAGAGCGCAGACCTTCTCCCTCCCCGGAACGGGGAGGGAGAAGCGCGAGGTCAGTTCTTGGCCGGGACGCGCTGGTCGGTCGCCGGATCGACAGCGCCGGGGCGGCCCGCGGCGGCGGCCTCAGCCTGTTTATCTTCGAGCTTGTCGGCGACCTTGCCCGCGCCTTCCTCAACCGCCTGAGCCGCTTTCATGGCGCCGGATTCGACGACTTCGCCGGTCTGGGCGGCGACATCCGCAGCCTTGTCTCCTGCAGCCTGTGCGTCGGCCTCGGCCTTGTTCTGCTCAGCCTGGGTGCAGGCGGCGGCGAGCGCCAGAACCGAGGCGGCGGCGATGGTCAGGATACGAATACGCATGGGTGAAAGCCCCTGTGAGATGTGTTGACGCGAACCTAACGCTGGCTGGTCAGGCCGGTTGCCTCGACCGACGTAGCGTTGTGCCAACTGCTGTTTACAATATATGAGCAATCATGGGTTGCGATGCGGCCGCGACCCTGTTTTGTAGCGTGTGTTGCGGCCGGTTTTTACGGTTTGCTACAGGGCTGAGCGCTGGAATTCGGCGCAAAGTCGAAATATGTGTTGAAACGGCGCCACAGTGGACACATTCAGGAGCCAAATGTGGAACCGCTGCAATGCAATACCGTTCGGTTTTCGAGCGCCTCGCGGTATCGCATGGGCATTCGGATCAACTAAGAGTGTGAGGACACCATGAAGCTGAAACTTCTGGCCAGTGTCGCTGTAGCCGGGCTGTTCGCAGCCGGTGCTGCTTCGGCGGAGCCCGATGGCTGGTACGGCGCGATCGACGCCGGCTACCACATGATCGATGATATCAACACGGAAGCTTCGGCGACCGGTCACCACTGGAACTGGGAAGTGAACGACGGCTGGGCGGCTTTTGCGCGTCTGGGCTATCGCTTCAACCCGAACTGGCGTGTTGAGCTCGAAGGCGGTTACCGCTCGGGCGACATCGGCAAGGTCCGCGCTGTCTCGGGTCCGAACGGCCTGTGCAACCTGACCCCGGCCACCGGCCCGTGCCATTCGCCGGAAGGCGACATCACGGCGACGACCCTGATGGGCAACGTCATCTATGACTTCGGTTCGCCGGAATGGACCATCCGTCCGTTCGTGGGCCTGGGCGTCGGTGTGAACCGCGTCAAGACCGACACCACGGGCCGTCTGCGTCAGAACCCGGGCGTCACCTTCACGGCTGACGACACCTCGACCAAGTTCGCCGCTCAGGCGATCGCCGGTCTGGCCTGGGCCGTCGGCGACCGCGCCAACATCGACCTGACCTACCGTTACCTGACGGGCGACATGTCCTTCGACACGACGCAGTCGGCCGGCCCGGTCTTCGGTTCGCTGTCGGGCGACTACGACCAGTCGCACACCGTGACGCTGGGTCTGCGCTATGCGTTCGGCGCCGAGCCGGTGGCCCCGCCGCCGCCCCCGCCGCCGCCGCCGCCCCCGCCTCCCCCGCCCCCGCCGCCTCCGCCGCCGCCTCCGCCGCCTCCGGCCAAGCCGGCTGCGCGTCAGTTCGTGGTCTACTTCGACTTCGACCGTTCGGATCTGACGGCGGAAGCCCGCTCGGTGGTGTCGCAAGCCGCCAACTACGCCAAGTCGGGCGCTCCGACCCGTATCCTGGTCGTCGGTCACACCGACACCATGGGTTCGCAGGCCTACAACCTGGGCCTGTCGAACCGCCGTGCGCGCACCGTGGCTGACGCCCTGGTCGCTCAAGGCGTCAACGGCGGCGTGATCTCGCTGGACGGCAAGGGCAAGACCGACCTGGCCAAGCCGACGGCTGACGGCGTGCGTGAGCCGCTGAACCGTCGCGCTACCGTCGACATCAACTTCTAAGGCGCTAGGAGGCCGGGTGACCGGTCTCCGAAGCCTTCGAGGTTCGAAACGAGAGGCCGCCGGACCCACGCCTGAGTTCGGCGGCCTTGTTTTCGGGAGGCTGGTTGATCGCCAGTTCCCGTCGCGTCTTGCACAGAATGCGGCCCGACTATTAATAGGGGGCCGCTCTCGAAAGAAAACAGCGTTTGCTCGCGCCCTTTGATCCCGACCAGGCAGATACAGATCTTAATGCTGCGGTTGATCTGACAGGTCGCCGCTTTCTGATCGTGTCTGCGCCCTTCGGGCCGTTCGGCCGGGTGCTGGGGCGCGCCCTGGAGGCGCGTGGAGCCGATGTACGGCGCATGTTGTTCAACGCAGGCGATGTGTTGAACTGGGGATTGTCCGGCCGCGTTTTTTTCCGTGGTCGGCCTGAACAGTGGCCCGGCCGCCTCGCGGCGCTGGCTGAAGAATTTACCGACATCATCGTTTTCGGCGAAGGCGGGCCCTATAATCAGGGCGTGCTCAGCCAGGCGCGCAGATTAAACGCGCGCGTCTGGGTTCTCGAAAATGGTTACTTCCGGCCCGACTGGGTCACCCTGGAGCGGAACGGGGTCAACGGATCCAGCGCCTTGCCACGTTGTGGAGCCGGCTATCCGCCGCCCCCGCCTGAGTTGCCGGTATCGCGACCGGTGGGACGGATCCTCCCGCATCATGTCATCAACATCAGCCTTTATCATGCGGTTCAGCCGCTGGGTTGGCTGTTGTTCCCACGGTATCGCCATCATTATGCCGCGTCGCCCTGGCGTCAGTGCCTGGGGCACGTGCGCCGGTATCTTGGCCTGGGCATGCGCTCCGGCGAGACGCATGATGCAGATCGTCTGCGCTCCAGGGGACCCTTCTTTATCGCCTGCCTGCAACGTGATGGCGATGCGCAATTGCTGCGCTATTCCGACATTCACGACAATCTGTCCTTCTTGGCTCATGTCATGGACAGTTTCGCCGCCGGTGCGCCGGCCGGCACGCGCCTGGTCGTGAAGAACCATCCCCTCGACCCGGGCCTGATCAATCTGGGCCGTGAGACTCGCCTCATGGCCGAGGCGCGGGGGCTCAAAGGGCGTGTGGATTTCATCGACGGGGGCAATCTGGCCCAGCTTTGCCGTGCGTCTGAAGGCATGGTCGTGAACAACTCCAGCGCGGCGCTGTCAGCCCTGGGTTTCGGCACTCCGGTAAAGGTGCTGGGCCAGGCGTTTTTCGATTTTGAAGGCCTGACCGATCAGCAGTCTCTGGGCGATTTCTGGCGATCGCCCCAGCCTGCGGACAGCAAGCTGTTCGCCGCCTTCCGCGCCTATGTGATCAACCGCACCCAGATCAACGGCAATTACCATGAGCCGCGTGCGATGCCGGCGACCGCAGGAAGGATCGCGGATGCCTTCTCAACAAGGCTTTAGGTTTCCACATATCGTCGTTTGATGAAGTTCGGCCTTGGTGTGGCGCCTAAGCCACCCTGCCCGTGTGTCATCGTTCTGTCATCTGAATGTCGCCCCAGTTTCCCAGAGCGACCTTAATCCGCAATGGATCAACGGGTCTTCTTCAGCCCGTTTGCATGGCGATCCGCCGCATCACTGGGATACTGACAGATGACCCTTCGCAAACAGCTTTTCTGGGCGACCACCGCCCTGATGAGCAGCCTCTTCGTCGCCGAAACCGCCTCGGCCCAGTCGACCGGCACTGCCGCAGTCGAAGTCGATCAGGTTGTTGTTACGGGCCGTCGCGGTCCGCGCACGATCGACGGCGCCATGGTGGCGGAAACCGTCGGCAAGTCGCGCTCGACCATCACTCAGGAGTTTATCGATACGCAGGCCTCGGGTCAGACGATCAATGAGATCCTGAACCTTGTTCCGGGCATGAACTTCACCAACAACGACCCCTATGGTTCATCGGGCGGCAACATCCGTCTGCACGGCTTCGACGGCGCGCGCATCTCGCAGACGTTCGACGGCATGCCGATGAACGACTCGGGTAACTACTCGCTCTACACCAACCAGCAACTGGACTCGGAACTGATCGGCATGGCGTCGGTCAACACGGGCACCACCGACGCCGACTCCCCGACGGCGTCGGCCACGGGCGGCACCATCAACGTCAACTCGATCAACCCGACGTCCGAGTTCGGGGGCTGGGTCAAGGGCTCGCTGGGCGACTTCAACTTCAAGCGCGTCATGGCGCTGGTGAACACCGGTGAAGTCGGCCCCTGGGGCACGTCGGCCTGGTTCTCCTATTCGGACCAGTCGTACGACAAGTTCAAGGGCCAGGGCGACCTGGGCAAGATCCAGTACAACTTCAAGGTTTATCAGCCGATCCGCGACAATGGCGACTTCGTCTCGCTGGCCGGTCACTGGAACCGCAACCGCAACAACAACTACAACGGCCCGAACCTGTTCAAGAACCCAGATGGTTCGCTGGGAACGACGGCTGATACCTCGCCGTTTGGCTGGAATGTCGACTACGACCCGACCTACAAGGCGCCGACCTTTGTCAACGGCAAGCGTGACGATGATACGAATGGCAGCAACTACTGGGCCTTGCGCCAAAATCCGTCGGATACGGGCAACCTGCGTGCCCAGTCGCGTTTTACCCTGCGTGAAGGTCTGATCTTCACCTTCGATCCATCGTTCCAGTACACTCTGGCCACCGGTGGTTCGGGGCAGACTTTGCTGAATGAGAATGACGCCCTGCTGCTGGGTACGAAGAAGACCGGCGGGGTCGACCTGAACGGCGATGGCGATACGCTGGACCGCGTTCGTCTGCATGCGACGAACAATACCCATACTCAGAGATACGGCATCAATACTTCGCTGATCTGGAATTTGGCTGACAACCACTCACTGCGTGCGGCCTATACACTGGATCACGCCCGTCACCGTCAGACTGGCCTCTATGGCAAGATCGATTTCTCGAACCCGTCTGAGCCGCGCTTCATGGACCCGTTCGCTGGTCTGCGTGATGAAGACAATCGCATCTACAACCTGGATGGCTACGCCCTGCGTACCCGTGACCGCCTGTCGTATGCGATCCTGAACCAGTTCGCTCTGGAATATCGTGGCCGCTTCTTCGACGATGCTGTGCGGGTCAACATTGGCGTGCGCGCGCCGTTCTTCAAGCGCGAGATGAACCAGAACTGCTACTCTCAGTATAAGAATAGCAACGTGCGCTGCACCACTGAAACGCCGACGGCGACCAATGCCAACGGTACGGTTGTCATCGCTGGCAAGGATTACATCAAGCCCTATAGCCGTGAAGTGAAGTTCGACGATGTTCTGCCGAACATCAACGTGACCTGGAACATTTCTGGACCGCACAGCGTTTATGGTTCGTACGCCGAATCTCTGACGCTGCCGCGCACGGACAACCTCTACACGGTCTATTTCAACGACTCGGGCGATATCACCTCGCCGATCGCGCGTCCTGAAATGTCGAAGACCTGGGATTTCGGCTACCGCTATCAGATCGGCACGCTGATCGCCTCGGCCAACGTCTGGTACACCAAGTTCCAGGATCGCATCCTGTCGACCTATGACCGTGAGCTGGACGCCTATTTCGACCGTAACGTCGGCGATGTGGACCTGTACGGCTTCGACTCGCAAATCGGCTTCTCGCCGATGGAGGGTCTGTCGATCTATGCGTCGGCTTCGTACACTGACAGCGAGATCAAGCAGGACTACTATGACGGCTCGACCCTGATCCAGGTCGGCGGCAAGACGCTGGTGGAAGTGCCGGACTGGACCTTCGGTCTGCGCGCCAACTATGAAACCGGCCCGCTGCAGGTCGGCGCACAAGCCAAATATGTCGGTGAGCGCTGGCTGACCGACGAGAACGATCTGGCCGTGCCGAGCTACGTCACGGTCAACGCCGATGCGCGCTTTGATCTGGGTTACTTCGGTTACAAGAACTCGAGCATCGCCCTGCGGGTGATTAACCTGTTCGACGAGAAGTACTACGGCTCGCTGGGCACCGGCATCAACTCGACCAAGTCGCTGTATGCCTCGCAAGGCGCGCCGCGCACTCTGCAGGCGACCCTGACCTACGCCTTCTAAGGCGTAGCTGGGATCACCGGCATGAAGACAGGGAAGGGCGGTCCGGCGACGGGCCGCCCTTTCTTCTTTTAACGCAGGGCGACCTCCGCCCGGCCGCCATTGAACCCCGGGCCGTCAGGGCCTATCTCGCCTCCTTCGTGCTTCATCCCTTTTATGTGGACGTTTTCGCCCCATGACTTCGCCCATGACCCTGCCTGTTCCTGCTGAATGGACGCCGCATCGCGCGATGTGGGTCGGGTGGCCCAGCCACGCCGATCTATGGGAGGACAACCTCGAACCGGCTCAGGACGAGGTCGAGGCGCTGGTGCGCGCCCTGGCCGGGCCGGGGCGCGAGCAGGTCAAGCTCATGGTCGGCAACGACGAGGCGCTGGCCGATGCTCAGGCGCGCTTTGCTGATGTGGCGGGCGTGACCGTTGTGGCCGGGCGTTTCGGCGACATCTGGCTGCGTGACACCGGACCGATCTTCGGCGCTGGTTCGGCTTCGGCTCAGGCTTTCGTCTTCAACGGCTGGGGCGGCAAATACGACCTGCCGCATGACGACGAGGTCGCCGGTCAGATCGGCGAGCAGTCGGGGGTGGCTCTGACCCGTCATGACTTCATTCTGGAGGGCGGCGCCGTCGATCACGACGGCGAGGGTACGGTGCTGACCACGCGCCAGTGCGTGCTGAACCGCAACCGCAACAAGGGGTGGACGCAGGATGCGGCCGAGGCCGCCTTTGCTCAGGCTCTGGGCGCCAAGAAAGTGCTGTGGCTGGGCGATGGCCTGCTGAACGACCACACCGACGGCCACGTCGACAACCTGGCCCGCTTCGTCGCGCCGGGCGTTGTGGCCTGCCCGATCGGCTTTGGCTCCAAGGATCCCAACGCCGAGGTCTATGATGAGACGGCGCAGGCCCTGGCCGCCATGACCGACGCCGTCGGTCGCCCGATCAAGGTGCTGCGCATTCCTTCGCCCGGCATGATCCTGGACGAGGACGAGCGCCCGGTTCCGGCCAGCCACATGAACTTCCTGATCGCGGACGGCGCCGTCGTCGTGCCCACCTATGGCAACGACATGGCCGCGCGCATGGCCTGCGAGGCTCTGGCCACTGTCTTCACCGATCGCGAGATCATCCCCCTGCCGTCGACCGCCATCCTGTCGGGCGGCGGCTCGTTCCACTGCATCAGCCAGCAGGAGCCCGCATAATGGCCCGTCAGATCACCGTCGCCGCCATCCAGACCGCCTATGGCGAGGACATGCAGGCGAACATCGACAAGACCATCGGCTTCATCCGCGAGGCGGCGGGCAGGGGCGCCCAGGTCATCCTGGCGCCGGAACTGTTTCAGGGACCGTACTTCTGCGTCTCGCAGGAGGAGAAGTGGTTCGGCGCCGCGTATCCGTGGCGCGAGCATCCGGCCGTCACCCAGCTTCAGCCGGTGGCCAGGGAACTGGGCGTGGTCCTGCCCGTCTCGATCTTCGAGCGCGAGGGGCCGCACTACTTCAACAGCCTGGTGATGATCGATGCCGACGGCGAGCTGATGGGCGTCTATCGCAAGAGCCATATCCCCGACGGCCCCGGCTATCAGGAGAAGTACTATTTCCGCCCCGGCGACACCGGCTTCAAGGTCTGGGACACGCGCTTCGGCCGCATCGGCGTCGGCATCTGCTGGGACCAGTGGTACCCGGAAACGGCGCGGGCCATGATGCTGCAGGGCGCCGAGGTTCTGCTTTACCCGACCGCCATCGGCACCGAGCCGCATGACGATACGCTGGACACCGCCGCGCCTTGGCGCCGGGCCATGCAGGGGCACGCCGTGTCCAACGTCGTGCCGGTCGTCGGCGCCAACCGCATCGGCCATGAGCAGGTGACGGAGACGGGCCAGACCTACTACGGCCACTCCTTCATCGCCGACCATCGCGGCGACCTGGTCGAGAGCCTGGACCGCGAAGAGGGCGTGCTGGTGCACACCTTCGACCTGGACTTCCTGGATCGCCACCGTGCGGCCTGGGGCTTCTTCCGTGATCGCCGTACGGATTTGTATGGCGCATTGGCGACAGGCCGTCCGGCCTGACTGGCCTTTAAGCAGGCGCATCGTCAGACAAAAAAAGAGGCGGAAGACCGGGGTCTTCCGCCTCTCTTATTCTACGCGTTGAACGCTATCAGAACTTCAGGCGCAAGCCGAAGGTGTAGTAGCGGCCGATAGCATCATAGGTTTGAGGGAATGTATTGCCGTTATTTGAGGCGGTTGTCCCAATGTTCGAACCGACTTCCGGAGGCGATTCATCGAGCAGATTGTTCACCGTAGCGGTAAAACGAACTGAATCGGTGATGTCCCAGCGAGCCGTTAGGTCAAAGTAATTGTAAGCGCCGATTGAAGCATAGGGGGCATACCAATTTCCTGTGCCAGGTTCGACATCGGTGCCTGCCAAATGACGCCATTGCAGAGAGGCAGCGTAATCGCCCAAGGACCATGTGGCCCGGGTGGTCCAGCGTTGCTTCAAGCGTGGTTCGCCACAGGAAGTAGAATAGTAGCCCACGCAATCGCGATTGATGGAACTGGGAGTGGCCTGGCTTTCATTCTTGGTGACTATGTTTCCGTTAATGCTCAGATCAACACGACCTGCATTTTCGAATCCATAATCAGCCAGTTCGACACGGTAGTTGGCGGCCAGATCAAAGCCTGAAACCCTCTCGTTACCCAAGTTGGATAGCAGCAGGGCTACGCCAGGTGACTCAACGCCGTTAAGCGTGCCGTTGGCCGTATTACGGCCAATCAACTGGCAGAACTCATTGAACGTCAAACCGGAATTCAGCGTCGTGCTGTAGCAGCCTTGGATAACGTCGTTGACGCTGTTGCTGCTGACGGTCTTGTCGATCTTGATGTCATAGTAGTCGAGGCTCAGGCGCAGGCTCGGCACGAAGGCCGGTTGCCAGACGGCGCCGATGGTCCAGGTGTCGGCTTCTTCCGGACCCAGGTTCGGGTTGCCGCCGGTCAAGACGTTGACCTGACCGGAGTTCGGCGGTGCAACGAAGCCGATGGCTCCGCTCGGGACACCGGTCAGACGGCACAGGTTGCTGAGTGTGCCGGCTGTGTTGGCCTGACCCGAGTTGATGCTCGTCCCTTGGCAGGGGTCGACGGCTAGGTTGGCCAAGCCGGTGACTTGCGGGTTGAACAACTCGCCGATATTCGGGGCTCGGGTAGCGCGCTGGAACATGGCGCGGACGCGGATGTCCTCGATCGGAGACCAGTCGCCGCCGATCTTGTAGCTGCCGTAGTCCGTCTTGCTGCCCGAGGCTTCAAACTCGGTGTAGCGGTAGCCCGCTTCCAGATTCAGGCTATGGACGAACGGCAGGTTTTCAACCAGCGGGATCGACAGTTCAGCGAAGGCTTCGCGCATCTCGAATTCGCCTTGGCGATCCGGAACCGGCGCGCCGGTGCCCAGCACTTCGCCATTGATCTGTGACGGAGCGTCAGCACGGGTGGCCGCACTGGAGCGACGCCATTCCAGGCCGAAGGCGGTCGCGATCGGGCGCTCAGCCCAGGGGCTGCTCAGTTGATCAGGCAGGATGCCTGATATCGAGCCCGACACGACGTCCTGTTCGATCGTGGTCTTATTGATCGAGGCCAGGTTGATGTAGTCGATCATCGCTTGGGTGATTGAGCCTTCGGCGCCGAAGACGTTGATCGGCACACAGCCCGCGATCGCGGTGGTGGTGCCCGGAGCGATACACTCGGTGGCCGACGTCGTGTTCAGCGCGTTGCGCAGTTTGGACAGCGAACCCCAGTCACGACGGGTCACCAACTGTTCTGTCTCGCCGTGCGAGGCGTAGACATCGTAGTTCCAGTTGGCGCCGATATCGCCGCGGATGCCAGCGAGCAATTGAACGGTTTTATTCTCGTAGTCCACCGGACGGCTGCCCATCTCGGTGAAGCGACGGTTGATGGTCAGTGGGACGATGGTCGACCCGGCCGCGCCCGGTACGCAACTGGCGGCCGGTATTCCGCGAGCGGCGCATAACTGTTGGCGCATCGGCTCAGGGATCAACGGGTTGCCGATCGGCACACTGTAGGTGTTACCGAACGTCCCTGTCGGAGCGTTGTCCAATGACACGTCGCTCTTGACGTAGGTCAGGTGGCTGTAAACCTCGGCCGCCGGACTGATCTTGTAGGATCCCAGTGCGTTGATCTGATAGCGGCTGAGCGGCGTCTGATAAAGGTTGAATGGGTTGTAGTTGTAGCCGGCTGAATTGTAGCCTGGGTCGCCTGAACCGATCAGGGCGCCAGTCGCCGGGTTGATCTCAGCGCCTGACGGCAGGGGAGTGCCGCCAGCAACGGGCGTCACGCCGAAGCGCCCGGGGACCGAAGTGCCCGAACCCAGAGGAGCGCCGGTATTTGACGAACGGGCCACCAGACCCCATGGACGTTGGTCTTGGTACAGCGGATCAGTCTTCGTGTAGCCGAAGCTGACAACGGCGTTGCCTCGGTCATCGGCGAAGTTGCCGCCAATCGTCAGATCAACCTTGCGGCGGATGGCGTCGTTCTCTTCCGACATCCCGTACGACGAGGCGAATTCTACGCCCTCGAAGCTGTCCTTCAGGATAAAGTTGACGACGCCGGCGACTGCGTCAGCGCCGTAAACAGCCGAGGCTCCGCCCGAGACGACGTCAATGCGCTCGACCAAGGCCACCGGAATAGTGTTGGTGTCGACGACGCCAGCCAGGTTGAAGGGTACGACACGGCGTCCATTGATCAGGACGAGGGTCCGGTTGGTGCCAAGGCCACGCAGGTTGATGGTCGCGCCGCCGCCCGAGCCATTGTTGGTGGCCGAACCGACAGCCGGCACGGCTGCGGGCAGGTCTTTGACCAGTTCCTCAACTGCAACCGGTTGTTCAAGAGCGATTTCCTCAGCGCCGACGGACGAGATCGGGCTGGCCGCTTCATAACCGGGTTGTCGAATGCGCGAGCCTGTTACAACGATCGAAGCGACTTCCGACACGTCTTGAGTATCGGTCTGGGCCATGGCTGGCGAAGTAGCAAGAATGCTAAGGGCTGTGCCCCCGATTATGGTCGATGCGAGTAAGGACTCGCGTATGGTGCTCTTTTTCAAGAGTTCCCCCTCCGTTTCAGGCGCAATCCAAAAGACGTAACATCACGCGGGGCGCCTGAGGCCGCGTGGAAACTATGCGAAGAATGATGCCTTCACCTGATGCGAGCATTGATTGATCGCCGACCTTCAAACAAGGCGCGATAAAGGCGTTTCGCTGTAATTTAGCCCCTTTTTTACCTTTTTAAGGCAATTTGCGCCGTAATTGTCACATTGATACGAACTGGGAACTTTTTGAATTAGAGGCGGACGCTGCTGTGTGAAGGCGCGGTGCGCTGGCGAGATGACGGCGCTTTCCAGAAGGCCGCACCAAGAATAAGAAAAAGGCGGAAGACCGGGGTCTTCCGCCTCTCTCATTTTACGCGTTGAACGCTATCAGAACTTCAGCGTGGCGCCGAAGGTGAAGTAGCGACCAATCGTGTCGTACGTCTGCGGGAAGGTGTTCCCGTTGTTCGCAGCCGTGGTGCCGATCTGCGAACCGACGATCGGCGGCGACTTGTCGAACAGGTTGTTGATCGTCGCCGTCAGGCGGACCGTCTGGGTGATGTCCCAGCGGCCGCTCAGGTCGAAGTAGTCGTAGCTGCCGATCTGGGCGTAGTCCGGGAACCACTTGGTGTTGCCCGGCTCGACTTCGACGTCCGACAGGTGACGCCACATCAGCGAGGCCGAGTAGTCGCCCATCGTCCAGGTCGCGCGGCTGTTCCAGCGTTGCTTGACCTTGGGCTCGCCGCACGACACCGAGTAGTAGCCGACGCAGTCACGCAGCGTGGACGCCGGGTTGGACTGGGTCTCGTGCTTGGTGAGGATGCTGCCGTTGACGCTCAGGTCGACACGACCGATGTCCCAGCCGAAGTCGGCCAGTTCAACACGGTAGTTTGCGGCGATGTCAAAGCCCGACACGCGCTCGTTGCCGGCGTTGGTCAGCGGACGGATCACGCCCTTGGCGTCGACGCCGTTCAGCGAGCCGTTGGCGGTGCTGCGCTGGATCGCCTTACAGCTGTCGTTGAACGCCAGGGTCGGGTTCAGAGCCTTGTCGTAGCAGCCGTTGATGACATCATCCAGGCTGGGGCTGTTGATCGTCTTGTCGATCTTGATGTCATAGTAGTCGAGGCTCAGGCGCAGGCTCGGCACGAAGGCCGGTTGCCAGACGGCGCCGATGGTCCAGGTGTCGGCTTCTTCCGGACCCAGGTTCGGGTTGCCGCCCGTCTGCTGGTTGACCTGGCCCGAGTTGGGCTTGGCCACATAGCCGATGGCGCCTTCCGGCACGCCGGTCAGACGGCACAGGTTGCTGAGCGTACCGGCGGTGTTGGCGTCGGCGGCGTTGATCAGGTCCAACTGGCACGGATCAATGGCGCGGTTGCCCAGGCCGGTGACCTGCGGGTTGAACAGTTCGCCGATGTTCGGCGCGCGGGTTGCGCGCTGGTACATGACGCGGACGCGGACGTCTTCGATCGGCGACCAGTCGCCGCCCAGCTTGTAGCTGCCGTATTGCGACTTGTGTCCGGCGGCCTTGAACTCGGTCTGACGATAGCCGCCTTCCAGGTTCATGCTGTGGATGAACGGCAGGTTCTCGATCAGCGGCACAGCCACTTCGGCGAAGGCTTCACGCATTTCGAACTGGCCGTTGCGATCAGGAACCGGCGCGCCGGTGCCCAGGATTTCGCCGTTGGCCTGCGAAGCCGCATCACCGCGCGTGCCTGCGCTGGAACGACGCCATTCGGCGCCGAAGGCGACGGCGACCTGACGATCGCTCCAGGGGCTGCTCAGGTGTTCCGGCAGGACGCCAGAGATCGAGCCAGAAGCCACGTCCTGCTTGATCGTGGTTTTGCTCATCGACGACAGGTTGATGTAGTCGATCATTTCCTTGGTGATCGTGCCTTCGGGACCGAAGACATTGATCGGCACGCAACCTGCGACAGCCGTAGTGGCGCCGGGCACCATGCACTCGGTCGCAGAGACCGTGTTCAGGGCGTTGCGCAGCTTGGACAGCGAGCCCCAGTTACGGCGCGTCAGCAACTGCTCGGTTTCGCCGTGCGAGATGTAGGCGTCATAGTTCCAGTCGGCGTTGATGTCGCCGCGAACGCCGGCCAGCAGTTGGACCGTCTTGTTCTCGATGTCGACCGGGCGGGTGCCCATTTCGGTGAAGCGACGGTTGATGGTCAGGTCCATCATGGTGTCGCCTGCGGCTCCGGCCACGCACTTGGTCGGGTCGATCAGCAGGGCGCCGCAGAATTGCTGGCGCATGGCGTCCGGGATGAACGGGTTGCCGATCGGCACCTTGTAGGTGTTGCCGAAGGTGCCGCTGGAAGCGTTGTCCAGCGAGACATCGCTCTGAACATAGGTCAGGTGGCTGTAGACTTCAGCGGCCGAGTTGATCTTGAAGCTGCCCAGACCGTTGATCTGGTAGCGGCTCAGCGGCGTTTGGTACAGGTTGTACGGGTTGTAGTTGTAGCCAGCCGAGTTGTAGTTCGGGTGATTCGAACCGATCAGGGCGCCCGTGGTGGGGTCCAGTTCGGCGCCCGACGGCAGGGCGACGCCGCCCTTGACGGGAGTCAGGTCGAAACGGCCGGGAACCGAGGTGCCCGAGCCCAGGGGCTTGCCGGTCGTCGAGGATAGCGCGACTTCGCCCCACGGACGGCGGACCTGGTACAGCGGGTCGGTCTTGGTGTAGCCGAAGCTGACGACGGCGTTGCCTCGGTCATCGGCGAAGTTGCCGCCCAGGGTGACGTCGAACTTGCGGCGTACGGCGTCGTCTTCACCCGAGAAGCCGTACGAAGAGTTGACCTCAACGCCTTCGAAGTTGTTCTTCAGGATGAAGTTGACCACGCCGGCGACGGCGTCAGCGCCGTACACAGCCGAGGCGCCGCCCGTGACGGTGTCAACGCGCTCGACCAGGGCCAGCGGGATGGTGTTGGTGTCGACGACGCCTTCGAGGTTGAACGGTACCACGCGGCGGCCGTTGATCAGGACCAGCGTGCGGTTGGTGCCCAGGCCGCGCAGGTTGATGGTCGCGCCGCCGCCCGAGCCGTTGTTGGTGGCCGAACCGACGGCCGGCACGGCGGCCGGCAGGTCCTTGACCAGCTCTTCAACAGCCACCGGCTGCGACATCGCGATCGATTCAGAGCTCATCGAGGTGATGGGGCTGGAGGCCTCATAACCCGGTTGACGGATGCGCGAGCCGGTGACGACGATGGCGCTGACTTCGGAAACTTCTTCGCCGGTCGATTGGGCGAAGGCCGGGGTCGCGGCCATGAAGCTGAGGGCGGCGCCCCCGATGATGGTCGATGCGAGCAAGGACTCGCGCACAATTCTCTTTGTCAAAAGAGACCCTCTCCTGGAACAAAACAAGCGCGCGTTCCGGCCCGTACAGGAAGGTCGCAAACGCGGCTCGCCACAAAAAACAGGGCCGTTTGGCCTGCCGTCCGGACGTTTAAGGCGGGCGCGTGTGCAAGCAAGTCAGAAATGCGTCAAAAATGGCACAATTCGGAAAAAATTACCACAGACAGAAGATTATCCGGAAATGATGGCAAAAAATTCGCTCATTTTCTGGATTTTATGCTAACTATGTTCGATGAACCTCCATCTTTATCATCAATGCTGCTGCCCCATGGATAGCCACGATCGTCGTCGCAGTAGGACCGGCGTCCCTGCCGTGCATTTTCAACGACGAGACGGGGGCGCAGGGGATTCGCACCCGTGAAGACATTGTTGGTTATGGTGTTGAATGAGGGCGTCTGGTGGCGGATGACGCCGCGCTCGCCGCAGTTGCGATAGAGGAAGACGCCGGGGCGCCCGCCCAGCTCGAACCGATTGCCTGTTATGCGGTTTCGCGCAGAACCATCGATAGCGATCATCTCGCGCTGCGTCCCTGTGCGGAACAGGTTGTCCTCGATGCGATTATCCGCGCTTTCGGCGTCCAGATAGAGGGCGGTGGCGACGCTGCGGCCTTCCAGCGTCGAGCGCGTCAGGCTCAGGCCTGTGACCCCGGGGCCGACGTAGAGCGGGATGGAGCCTGTGCCGCGGATCGCCACCTCGTCCAGTGTGATATGGCTGGGGGCGGCCGCTTGGGCGGTCCGGGTATGATCGGCCGTGCGCGATGAAGCCCGCAGATCGTCATAGCTTCCGTCCGCACCCATGCCCCACACGCGGACAGAGCCGTGGATCAGGCAGCGCGTGATGCGGATATCGGTTGGGCGGCTCCAACGGTCGGCGCTGGTACGGCGGGACCAGATGGCGATGCTGGGCGAGCGGGTGGAGACGGCGGCGCCGGGGCGTCCCACTGAACCGCCCGCACAGTCCAGACCTGCGCCTGAGGCCTCGGCGCCTTCGATGACTATGGGGCGGACGACGGCCTGATCCGACGCCAGCAGGGCGCGGCAGGTCAGATGATAGGGCGTACCCGTATCCGTCGTCAGTTCCGCCAGTTCGGAGGGCGAGCACGGGCGGGCGGCAGGCAGCGACCATGTCTGCAGGGCGCCGGTCAGGAGCAGTCCCGCCAGCAGGCCCGGCATCAGGGCAGGGGCGTCGCCAGGGCGCGGGCCTCGGCGGCGCAGCCCGGTGCGGTTCCGCCGCGTGCGCGCAGGGCCGTAAGCTCGGCGCGGGCGGCGGCCAGATCGACGGCGAACGCCGGCCGTTGTGCGGCGGCGGCGTAGACCGCGCGGCCGAGATCTTCGCCCGCGGCGACATCGCGGGGATAGTGCATGGCGCAGATCACGCGGCTTTGCCCCATTTCATGGGCCATGCGGCGGATGTCGGCAGCGTTCTCAGGATCAAGGGCGGCCAAGGCTTCGCCATAGACGACAGCGACCGTCGAACTGCCCGACGGATAGGAGGCGCTGCGGCGCCCGGCCTCGCTGACGCGCTGGCAGGCCTGACGCGCGGGATCGTCGCCGACCGGGCGGGCGCGAAAGGCGCGCGCCTTGACCGCCTCGGCCGCCGTGTCCGCGTCATGGAACAGCCGCTGCATCAGGCGGGTCAGTTCAGGCGTCGCCGCGGCGTCCATCTGCACGCCCAGCGGACAGTTGAAGTGTTGAAGCGCCAGCGGCGCGCGCAGTTCGGCATGGGCGGTGGCCAGAAGCCAGCGGTCCGTATTCTCCAGCGCCGTCATGCGTGCGGACTGCGCCTTGTCTTCAAGATCGGCGGCGGAGCCGGGCGCAGGAGGCGGCGGCAGGGCGGCGGCCAACTGTTCCAGAACCGACGCCTCCAGATAGCCGTCCGGCGCAGGCGCCGGGCGTTCGGCCTGAGGCCGCAGGGCGGCGGGCGTTCCGGCGCAGGCCGTCAGCAGCACAGCCGTCGCTGTCATCAGCAGCAGGCGGGCGGCCGTCGCCGGACGTGCGCTCATGCGCCGCCGTTCCAGGTCAGTTGCACCGAGGTCACGCCGCCTTCGCCCGGGGCGGCCACAACCTGAAGGCCGGGGCCTTTCTCAGATCGGGCGGAGGCGCCGTAGGCGCGCGCTTCGCCCTGATTCATGGCCATCACGGGGGCCAGACCGGCGCGCTCGGCGCGCTGGCGATAGAAGTCGATCACCGCATCGGGGGTGGCGTCGGTCGTGAAGGTGATGATGCCGCCGGGGCCGTCCGGGCCGGCGGCGGTCAGCGCCTGTCCGTCAGCTTGCCCGCCCGGATAGATGACGGCGAAGCCGGGCGCGCCCTTGATGGCGACAGGCGCCGCGTCGGTCGCGGCGGCATGATTCGAGGCGTCATAGGATGCCGCGCCGACGTCGCCGGATGCGTCGGTCGGGGCGGCGGGCGCCGATTCGGCTTCAGGCCCGGCCTGACCGCGCTCATTGCACGCCGTCAGGCCGACGCTGAACGCCAAGACTACGGTTGCCACGATACGCTTCATTCAGCCTACGTCCTTAATACCTGCACGGTTAATTTCACCGTGGCCTATCCGTGCGGCGGCAGCAAGGCGGTTCAACCGGTTGGGGCGTCGACATCGTCGCCGGGCTGGCCGGCGGATTTGCGCGCCTGTTCGGGCCCCCCGGCGGGGCGCGTTCGTTCCTCGGCCATTTCGCGGCCCTGTCGCGCCAGATCGGCGTTGATCGCATCCTGGTCCGGGTCGATTTCAGAGCCCGAGGCCGATCCGCCCCGCAAGGAGCCCGCGCGGGTGTCAGAGCCGGAATCCGTGCCCTCAAGGGCTGTTTTCAGGGCATCTTCAACATGGCCCCGATCGGGCTTCTCACCCATGTCGGCGGCTTCACGGGCGTCGGTGTTTTCCGGTGTCTGGTCGGTCATGGCGATCTCCTGTGTCTCACAGAAGAAGCGGACCGCGCGCGGGGAAGTTCCGGACTGCGCCCAAAGGAAAAGGGCCGACGGATCGCTCCATCGGCCCTCGTCATCGCCATGGCGTCGGGAAGGCGAAGCTTCCCGATCAGGCCGTTCTTATTTGACGAACAGCTTGTTCCAGCGGCGCGGCTGGCGCTTCTTCCACGTTTCGCGGTGATAGGCGTCCGAACCGATCAGCGGCACGACGGTCGTGGCTTCGGCGTAGACCATCTGTTCGTAGGTGGTCTGGACCTTGCCCCACGAGGCGGCTTCCTGCAGCGTCGAGGACGAGCAGGCGCCGTCGCGCACGTCGGCGACCGTGATCTGCACGGCGTAGCGGTGCATGTCGGCCTCGACGCCGAGGATCTCGGCGCAGACGACGGTGTCCTGGGCGAAGTTCTTCGGCACGCCGCCGCCGACCATGAACAGACCCGTGACGCCCGCCGCGATCTTGATGTCGGTCAGTTCACGGAAGTCCGCGACCGCGTCGATCATCATATAGGGCTTGCCCTCGGCCATGCGCTCCTTCTGGTGCTTGACCAGGCCGAAACCGGCCGAGGAGTCGACGAAGGCCGGGCAGAAGATCGGCGCGCCTTCTTCATAGGCGGTCTGGATCAGCGAGCCGGGCTTCTTGGCGTTGCCTTCCGACAGCCACTTGCCCATTTCCCAGATGAACTCGCGCGAGGAATAGCCGCGCGGCTCCAGGCGGCTGGCGATCTCATAGATCGCATTGTCGCAGGCCTGCAGTTCTTCTTCGTCGATGTAGGTGTCGTAGATGCGGTCGATGTAGTGCGAGCGCAGGATGTTATCGTCCACCTCGCCGGCGGCCTGATAGTGTTTGTAGCCAAGGGCCTCGAAGAAATCCATGTCGACGATCGAGGCGCCGGTGGCGACCACGGCGTCGACCATGCCGAACTTTACCATGTCGCGGTAGACGTCCATGCAGCCGCCGGCCGAGGTCGAACCGGCCAGGATCAGCCACGGCGAGCAGGCCTCGTCTTCCAGGGCCATGTTGAAGATGTCGGCCGCGCGGGCGGTGTCGCGCGAGCTGAAGGACATCTTGCGCATGGAATCGATGATCGGGCGCGCGTCGAAGCTGGTGATGTCGATATGCTCGACAGTGGTGGCCAACAGCTCCGCCTTGGCGTTGGAACGAACCGGTGCGTTCATCTCTCGGGTTTCCCTTTGGTTTGAGCGCCCGTCGTCAATAAGGAACAGCGGCCCGGACGGAGCGACGGGCCGCTGCTTGTATCAAAGCCTTGAGACATTTTTCAGTTCAAGGCGTGATGCGATGGATCAGCGCCTGCGCCTGCGCTGGCCCGCCTTGCCCTTGGGACGCGACAGGCGGACGACCTTGCGGGCGTTCTCCTCGGCCGTGGTGCGTACGGTCGGGATGGAGCGCGGCGCCAGGCCGTACATCGAACCCATGGGGGCGTCCTCGACCACGGCGATCTCGTGTTCGCCATAGCCGTTGAAGCCGGTGGTCATGGCCACGCCATAGGCACCCAGCATGCCGATCTCGATGAAGTCGCCTTCCTGGACGTCGGCGGGCAGCCAGAACGGACCCGGCATGTGGTCGATGCTGTCGCAGGTCGGACCATAGAAGCGGAAGGGCTTCAGCTCCGACGACGACTCGCCGTCCCGGACCAGCTTGGTCGGGAAGGGCCAGCGCGAGTGGGTGGCGTCGAACAGCGAGCCGTACGACCCGTCGTTCAGATAAAGGGCGTCGCCCTTGCGCAGGTCCACGCGGCACAGCACCGACGACGATTCCGCCACCAGCGCCCGGCCGGGTTCGCACCACAGCTCGGTCGTTTCCGACACCGGCATCTCGTTGAAGCCGCGATGGATGGCGTCGGCGTATTCGCTCAGGTCCGGCGGGACCATGCCCGGATAGACCGAAGGGAAGCCGCCGCCGACATCGACGATGTCGACGAAGACGCCCGCCTTCTTGATGGCGCGGCCGACCTGGGTCATCGCCGCCTCATAGGCCGAGGGGCGCATGCACTGCGAACCGACGTGGAACGACACGCCCATCAGGCCGTCCTTGACCGCATGGCGCGTCGCCAGCAGCAGGGCGGGGGCCTGATCCGGAGTGACGCCGAACTTGCCCGACAGCGAATAGGCGGCGCCGTCGGCCGACACGCCCATGCGGACGATCAGGTTCAGGTCCTCGGCGTGGCCGGTAGCCTCGAGGATCTTGTTCAGTTCGTCATGGCTGTCGAGCACGAAGGTGCGCACGCCATGATCGGCATAGGCCGCACGGATGGCGCCGCGGCTCTTGACCGGGTGCATGAAGGCCAGACGTGCGTCAGGGCTGACCGACCGAACCAGTTCGATCTCGGCCAGGGACGCAACGTCGAAGGCGTTGACGCCCTGTTCGACCAGAATCTCGATGATCCAGCGCGAAGGGTTCGCCTTCACTGCGTAGAAGACGTCGGCTTTTAGATTATCCTGGAACCATTGCGCCGCTACGGCAACGGAGCGAGGGCGCACGAGTGCGACCGGACGCTCCGGGGACCGCTGACGGACCAGGTCCAGGGGAAGCTGGTACGTGTGCAACTCACGTAACCCCCTGATGATTGTTAAACCCAGACCCGGCGTTAGCGGCGCAAGTAGGACCTACGGGGTCCGCCGGAACGCGCGATATGGGGTCATTGGGCTGTCATGTAAAGTGGAAAAATTGCGGCAGGGACACGCTGCGCGGCGACGTGACGCCGCAGCAGGCGTCCGGGCAACCAGCATGAAGGCGATGCGTTGGGCGGCAATGGGAGGCTCTGCATGAACCGTTGGCTGTTTCTGATTCAAAAGGCGTCGCGCCAGCTGTGGTGGCGCGCCAGCCTCTATGCGCTTTTCGGCGTGCTGGCGGCCTTGCTGGCTGCAGTCGGCGCACCCTATGTGCCCGAAGCCCTGTCGGACCGGCTGGGCGGCTCGTCGGTCGAGGCCGTGCTGACCATTCTGGCGTCCAGCCTGCTGGCGGTGGCGACTTTTTCGCTGGGCGCGATGGTGACGGCCTACACCAGCGTCTCTTCCTCGGCGACGCCGCGCGCGGCGGCGCTGGTGACCGGCGATGAAAGCACCCAGAAGTCGCTGGCCACCTTCGTCGGCGCCTTCCTCTATTCCGTGGTCGGGGTGACGGCGATCAACGCCGAATATTACGGGCCGGGCGGTCGGGCGATCCTCTTTATACTGAGTTTGGGCGTGGTGGCGCTGGTCGCCTTCCGCCTGCTGGCCTGGGTCAGCCGTCTGACCAGTCTGGCGCGTCTGGGGCACACCATCGCCCAGGTCGAGGCGCGCACCTCCGCCGCCATGCAGGCCTATGCCCGTTCGCCCCGGCTGGGCGGCGCCGAAGGCCACGTCGCCGACGGCGTCGAGATCGGCAGCGAGGTGGCGGGCCATGTCCAGAACATCGACGTGCGCCTGTTGCAGTCCCTGGCCGAGGCGCAGGACCGGCAGGTCGAGGTTCTGGTGCGCCCCGGCGCCTTCATGATGCGCGGCCAGCCCCTGGCCCGGCTGTCCGGGGACCGTCCTGACGAAGAGGAGCTGGCGGCGTGGCGCGGCGCCTTCATTCTAGATGCGGACCGCACCTTCGATCAGGATCCCCGCTATGGGCTGATCGTGCTGGGCGAGATTGCGGCCAAGGCGCTGTCGCCGGGCATCAATGACGCCGGCACGGCCATTCAGGTCATCGGCGCGGGTGCGCGCCTGCTGGATGACTGGGCCCTGACCTGTCAGGGGGCCGAGGGCGACAATGGAAGCTGCAGCCGCCTGTTCGCGCCCACGGTGTCGGCGCGTGACATGGTCGAGGATCTTTACGCCCCCATCATCCGCTACGGCTCGTCGGACGTGTCGGTGGCGATCAAGATGCAGAAGACGCTGGCGGTGCTGTCGCAGCGCGACGGCGACCTGGGCCGGGCGGCGCTGCACACGGCGCAGTGGGCGCGCGAGGCGGCGCTGAGAAAGCTGGATGACCCCGTCGAACGGGCCGCCTTCGAAGACGACACTCGGGTGTGAGGTCGCGCCGCACTGGACGAAATCGACGCAGACATGCCATTAAGACTTGCCCTTGCGCTCGTCTCGCGTCATGCGGCGCCCCCTTTGTCGCAACCTCATCCATGGGTTCATGAGTTCTTCAACAGCCGCCGTCGCGTCCGTACGCGACGTCTCGAAGACCTACGGGGCCAGAAAGGCGCTCGACGGCGTGTCCGTCGAGGTCGGCGCCGGTGAAATGGTCGCCCTGATCGGTCCGTCCGGTTCGGGCAAGTCCACCCTGCTGCGCTCGATCACCGGCCTGCACCCGATCGATCCGGGCGGAAGCATCTCCGTCTTCGGCGATGTGGTTCAGCAGAACGGCCGCGTCACGGGCGCCGTGCGCCTCGCCCGCAGCCGTCTGGGCATGATCTTCCAGCAGTTCAATCTGGTGGGGCGTCTTAGCCTGTTCTCCAACGTCATGCTGGGCGCGCTTGGCCGTCTGCCGTCGTGGCGCGGCCTGTTCGGCGTCTGGCCGGCGGCGGACAAGGACAAGGCCATGGCGGCCCTGCACCGCGTCGGCGTGTCCGATTACGCCGCCCAGCGCGCCAACACCCTGTCGGGCGGCCAACAGCAGCGCGGCGCCATCGCCCGCGCCATCGTCCAGGGCGCCAAGGCCATTCTGGCCGACGAACCTGTCGCCTCGCTGGATCCGGTGTCGGCCCGCAAGGTGATGGAGCTGCTGGTCGAGCTGAACAAGCGCGACGGCATGGGCGTCATCGTCACCCTGCACCAGGTGGACTACGCCATCCGCTACTGCGACCGCGTCGTCGCCCTGCAGAAGGGCAAGGTGGTCTACGACGGCCCGTCCACGGGGCTGGACACCAAGCGCCTGATCGAAATCTACGGTCCCGAATACGAGGACGCGTTCTGGGAAGCCAAGGCATGACCCATTCCAAACTGACCCGCCGGATGCTGGGCGCCGCCGTCGCCGCGACGCTGAGCCTTGGCCTGACCCTCGGCTTGGCCGCCTGCGGCAAGGGCGACGAAAAGGCGCCGGGCGCCGCGCCGTCGGAAATCACCTTCTCCATCCTGTCGGCGGAAGGCCAGGCCTCGGCCGGGCCGCTGTGGCAGCCGCTGCTGGACGATATGTCCAAGGCCATCGGCGTGCCGGTGAAGCCCTATTTCGGCTCGAACTACACCGTGCTGGTCGAGGCCATGCGCGGCAACCACACCCAGGTCGGCTGGTTCTCGGCCAAGCCCGAGGTCGAGGCCATCGACCGCGCCAACGCCGAGGTCATCGCCCGCACCGTCAACCGCGAAGGGCTGGATTCCTATCAGTCGACCCTGATCGTCAAAAAGGGCTCGGGCATCACGCTGGACAAGGTGCTGGCCTGCGGCAAGGTCTACAACTTCGGCATCGGCGACGCTCAGTCGACCTCGGGCACGCTGGCGCCCATGACCTTCCTGTTCAATGAGCGCGGTATCGCTCCCGCCCAGTGCTTCAAGACGGTGCGTTCGGCCAACCATCAGGCCAACGCCTTCGGCGTCGCCACCGGCGTCATCGACGTGGCCACCTCCAACAGCGTCAACCTGATCTTCATGCGCCGCGAGAACGCCCAGCTGGCCGATCAGATCGAGGAGATCTGGACCTCGCCGCCCGTGCCCGAGAGCGGCATCGTCGTGCGTCAGGATCTGGACCCGGCGATCAAGGAAAAGATCCGCGGCTTCTTCCTGACCTATGGCCAGGGCGAGGGCGCCGAGGCCGAGCGTCAGCGCAAGGTGCTGGCGAATCTGGAATATTCCCGCTTCGCTCCGGCCGATGATTCCTATCTGAACCCGATCCGCGAAATGATCGCCGACCAGAAGCGCGCCGAGGCCGAGGCCAAGGGCGACAAGGCCGGCGCCGCCGCTGCGGCCGCTGAAATCCAGCGCCTGCGCAGCCTGCGTGAGGTTCAACCTTGACCTCGGCGCCGCTTACGGCCTCGACGGTTCCGTCCGCGCCGCGCAAGTCCGCCCTGTCCTGGGCGCTGGACATGCTGGTGTGGGGCGGGATCGCTGTGGTCCTGCTGTACAGCATCGATGCGGTCGATCTGGGCAATGTCTCGCGCCTGTTCTCGGGTAATGAGAGCACCCGGCTGTTCGTCCAGGACCTGCTGCGGCCGGACTTCTCCGACTGGAAGCTGTTCGTCGCCAAGATGTGGGAGACGGTCCAGATCGCCCTGTGGGGCACCTTCCTGGCCGTGCTGGTCGGCATTCCGCTGGGTCTGGCGGCCGCCCGCAACATGGCGCCCGTCTGGGTCGTGACGCCGGTGCGCTGGGTGATGAACCTGCTGCGTTCGGTGCCGGATCTGGTGATCGGCCTGCTGTTCGTCACCGCCGTGGGCCTCGGCCCGCTGGCAGGGGTTCTGGCCATCGCCCTGAACACGGCGGGCGTGCTGGCCAAGCTGTTCTCCGAAGCGGTCGAGTCGATCGACAAGGGGCCGGTCGAAGGCGTGCGCGCCACCGGCGCCTCCAAGCTGCACGAGATCGTCTGGGGCGTGATCCCGCAGGTGGCGCCGCTGTGGACCTCCTTCGCCCTTTACCGTTTCGAATCGAACAGCCGCTCGGCCACCGTGCTGGGCCTGATCGGGGCGGGCGGCATCGGTCAGGTGCTGTTCGACAGCATGAACGCCTTCAACTTCAAGGCCGTGTCCGCCATCGTCATCATCGTGGTCATCGCCGTGACCCTGATCGACACCCTGTCGCAGGTCATGCGCCGGCGCCTGCTCTGACGGCGGCGTCATAAGGCTGCGGACAGGTTTCCACTGACTGTCACAAAGGTCTGGCCGGACCGTCACAATCTCCTGCTTTAAGCGTCGCACACTGACGACTTGGAGAAGGTCCGGCCATGATCCGCACACTGAAGTTCACGGCCTGCGCGGCCGCCCTGCTGGCCCTTGCGGCCTGCGGAAACAATGAGGGCGGCGCCGCCCCCGGTTCGCAGAAGGCTCGCACGGGCATCTGGTCAGCCGGTTCCTCGACCGTCTTCCCCTTCTCGACCCGCGTGGCCGAAACCTTCGCCCGCAACGGCGGCGGTTCGGCGCCCCGCGTTGAAGCGCTCGGCACCGGCGGCGGCATTCAGGCCTTCTGCGCCGGCGTCGGCCCCTCGACCCCGGACATCGCCAACGCTTCGCGCCCGATGAAGCAGAGCGAGTTCGATCGCTGCGTCGCCAACGGCGTCACCGACATCGTCGAGATCAAGATCGGCTATGACGGCATCGTCGTCGCCACCGCCCGCACCGGCGCCAGCTTCAACCTGGAACTGAACGACCTCTATGAGGCCCTGGCCAAGGAAACGCCGGGCGCCGATGGTCAGCTCGGCCCCAATGCAGCCAAGACGTGGAACGACGTCAACAAGGCTCTGCCGACCACCCGGATCCAGGTCTACGGCCCGCCGCCGACCTCGGGCACGCGCGACGCCTTCCTGGAACTGGGCATGGCGCCGGGCGCCAAGCTGATCCCGGCTGTCGCCGCCATTGAAAAGCAGGACAAGACCCGTTTCGAGACCGTCGCCCACACCCTGCGTGAAGACGGCGCCTGGATCGACGCGGGCGAGAACGACAACGCCATCGTCCAGACCCTGAGCCGCACCCCCGGTTCGATCGGCGTGTTCGGTTTCTCCTTCCTGGAGCAGAACATGGACACGGTGAAGGCCGAGACGATCGACGGCGTGGCCCCCTCGGTCGCCAGCATCGCCGACGGCTCCTACCCGTTGGCCCGCAGCCTCTACATCTACGTCAAGAAGGCCCACATCGGCGTGACGCCGGGTCTTGAACAGTTCGTGCAGGAGTTCATCTCGGACGGCGCCGCCGGTCGCGGCGGCTATCTGCAGGATCGCGGTCTGGTGCCTCTGCCCGCCGAAGAACTGGCGGCGGAACGCGCCAAGGCCTCGGCCATGACCTCGATGGGCCGCCCGAACTGATCGCAGCAGGTCTGAAACGCGAAACGCCCCGGACGATATCCGGGGCGTTTTTTTGTTGGCCGCTGTCCTGGCCGCGAGCGCCTCTGCTGAGGTTTCAGGCCGCGACGCGGCGCCGCAGTCGGGTCACGCGCCGCAGGCGGCGCCAGAAACGACCGCGCGCGGGTTCGGGATAGGGTTGCAGGTTCTCGATGAACTGCTCGGCCGAGGCCCGCCAGCTGAACTTCTCGGCGTAGGCGCGGACGTCCTTGCGATCCAGTTCCAGGCATTTCATGCAGGCGGTCTTCAGGTCGTCGTCGATGAAGCCCGCGCCCGAGCCTGGGATGATGTCGATCGGGCCGTGCGCCGGATAGGCGGCGACCGGTGTGCCCGTGCCCATGGCCTCCAGGATCACCAGGCCGAAGGTGTCGGTCCAGCTGGGGAAGACGAAGACGTCGGCGTCGGCGAAGCAGCGCGCCAGATCCTCGCCGAACTTGGCGCCGAGGAATTTCGCGTCCGGATATTTCTCTTCCAGTTCGGCGCGGGCCGGGCCGTCGCCGACGATGATCTTGGTGCCGGGCAGGTCCAGTTCCAGGAAGGTCTCGATGTTCTTTTCGACCGCCACGCGGCCGACGTTCAGGAAGAAGGGGCGGGGCCAGTTCTCGGCGCCCATTTCCTTGTAGATCGGCTCCAGATCGGGACGGAACAGATCGGTGTCGACGCCGCGTGTCCACGGCGAGACGTTCTTGAAGCCATGCTCGACCAGTTCGTCGCGCAGGGTCGGGGTGGCGACCATCAGCCGTCCCGACGGCTTGTGGAACCACTTCATATAGGCGTAGCCGACCTGAACCGGGATCGGGAATCGTGCAGATACGTATTCCGGGAATTTGGTATGATAGCTGGTCGTGAACGGCAGCTTCCACTCTACGCAGATGCGGCGCGTGGCGATGCCCAGCGGTCCCTCGGTGGCGATGTGGACGGCTTCGGGTTCAAAGGCGCGCAGGCGTTCGCGGATTTCTTCCTCGGCGCCCAGCGCCAGGCGGATCTCGGGATAGGTCGGGCAGGGGATGGTCTTGAACTGGCTGGGTTCTATGACCTCGACCTCATGACCCATGGCGCGGCATTCAGCCACGGTGCGGGTCAGGGTGCGGACGACGCCGTTGACCTGAGGCTCCCAGGCGTCGGTGACCAGAACGATGCGCATTGAAATCGAGTGGGCCTTTGAGCCGTTTCGTCGAGCAGGCCCTTCTAGACGTTCCGCATGACGAAGGCGAGACGGCATGATAAAGCGCCGCCTGAACGGGGTTCACCTCTTCGCGAACGGCGTCTTGAGCCGAACCTCATTTCTCTGTGCGGGAAATGACAGAAGATTTTGCTTTTTCTTGAATTTTATACGCGCCCTGCGGCAATGATGCGCTGCACATTCGGTCATTCTCGCCATATATGCAGAAATTCACAGGATGGATTTCATGACGCCGACCGATCTTCGCCATTGGGATGAGCTGGACCGGAACAAGTACCGGGACGAACGTGAGGTGGTGGCCGAACTGCTGGCCGCCGAACCCCTGACGCCTGACGGTCGCGCGGCGGTTCTGAACGACGCCATCGGCCTGGTTGAAAGCGCGCGCAAGAGCCAGAAGCGTCAGGGCGTGGTCGAAAGCTTCCTGCAGGAGTTCAGCCTGGGCACCCGCGAAGGTCTGGCCCTGATGTGCCTGGCCGAAGCCCTGCTGCGTACGCCGGACGCCGACACCCGCGACCGTCTGATCGCCGAGAAGATCGGCTCGGCCGACTGGGCCAGCCATATGGGCCAGTCCGACAGCCTGTTCGTCAACGCCTCGACCTGGGGCCTGATGCTGACCGGCAAGCTGGTCGACGTCGACGATGAGGCGCGCAGCGACCTGCCGAACTTCCTCAAGCGTCTGGTCGGGCGTCTGGGCGAGCCGGTCATCCGCCAGGCCGTCGCCACCGCCGTGAAGATCATGGGCGAGCAGTTCGTCGTCGGCCGCACCATCGACGCCGCGCTGAAGCGTTCGGACCGCGAAAACTGGCTGTGCAGCTTCGACATGCTGGGCGAGGGCGCCCGCACCGCCGCCGACGCCGAGCGCTATGAGAAGATCTACGCCGACGCCATCGAGGCCGTGGGCAAAACCGCCAAGGGCGAAGGCCCCGAGCGCGGCCACGGCGTCTCGGTCAAGCTGTCGGCTCTGTCGCCGCGCTATCAGGCGGTGCAGGAGGACCGGGTCTGGGAAGAGCTGTATCCCCGCATCCTGCGTCTGGCGCTGATCGCCGCCAAATACGACATCAACTACACGATCGACGCCGAAGAGGCCGACCGTCTGGCCCTGTCGCTGAAGCTGCTTGAGCGGCTGGCGCGCGAACCGGCGCTGGGCGACTGGCAGGGTCTGGGCCTCGCCGTTCAGGCCTATCAGAAGCGCACCACCGAGACGGTGGCCAAGCTGGCCGAACTGGCCAGGTCCTCGGGCCGTCGCCTGATGGTGCGCCTGGTCAAGGGCGCCTATTGGGACACTGAGATCAAGCTGGCCCAGGTCAACGGCCGCACCGACTATCCGGTCTTCACGACCAAGCCCGCGACCGACCTGAACTATCTGGTCTGCGCCAAGGCGCTGATCGAGGCCTCGCCCTACATCTTCTCGCAGTTCGCCACCCACAACGCCCACACCCTGGCCGCCGTGCACCGCATGGCCGCCGATCGCGGCGTGACCATCGAGTTCCAGCGCCTGCACGGCATGGGCGAGGCCCTCTATGACGGCGCCAAGGTCGAGTGGGGCGATGTCGTCGTGCGCGCCTACGCCCCCGTCGGCGGCCACGAAGAACTGCTGCCCTACCTGGTGCGCCGCCTGCTTGAGAACGGCGCCAACTCCTCCTTCGTCCACGCCCTGCTGGACGAGCGCGTGCCTGCGGCCGACGTGGCCGCCGATCCCATCACCTCGGTCGAGGCCCAGCCTGACCGCCATCCGAAGATCCCTGTACCCATGAACATCTACGGTGACCGCCAGAACTCCCTCGGCCGCGACTATTCGCAGGCTTCCGACCGCGAGCGCCATGCGGCCGCTCTGGAACGCGTCGACAGCGAGAAGCTGACCGCCGGCCCGATCATCGGCGGCAAGCTGCGCGCCGGAGTGAACGCACAGGACGTCACCAACCCCTATGACCGTTCGCAGGTTCTGGGCCACGTCTCCGAAGCCTCGACCGAGGACGTCGACGCCGCCATCAACGCCGCCGCCGAGGCCCAGGTTGCCTGGGACCGTCTGGGCGGCGCGGGCCGCGCCCCGGTGCTGCGCGCCATGGCCGACGCCCTGGAGGCCGATCTGGACCGTCTGGTCGCCCTGCTGTCGCGTGAAGCGGGCAAGACGCTGAACGACGGCGTGGCCGAGGTGCGCGAAGCCGCCGACTTCTGCCGCTACTACGCCCTGCTGGCCGAGCGCGACTTCGGCGGCCGCCAAACCCTGAAGGGCCCGACCGGCGAGACCAATGAACTGGTCCTGCACGGCCGCGGCGTTTTCGCCTGCATCAGCCCGTGGAACTTCCCGCTGGCCATCTTCACCGGCCAGATCGCCGCCGCGCTCGCCGCCGGCAACGCCGTTGTGGCCAAGCCCGCCGAGCAGACGCCGCTGATCGCCGCCGAAGCCGTGCGCCTCTACTACAAGGCCGGTCTGAACCCGAACCTGCTGGCCCTGGTCCCCGGTCGCGGCGAGACGGTCGGCGTGGCCCTGACCAACCATCCGGGCATCGACGGCGTGGCCTTCACCGGCGGCACCGACACCGCCTCGGCGATCAACCGCGGCCTGGCCGCGCGCCCCGGCGCCATCATCCCTTTCATCGCCGAGACGGGCGGCCTGAACGGCATGTTCGTCGACACCACGGCGCTGAAGGAACAGATCATCGACGACGTCATCCTGTCGGCCTTCGGCTCGGCCGGTCAGCGTTGCTCGGCCCTGCGCGTCCTCTATGCGCCCAAGGATTCGGCCGACGCCCTGATCGAGGGCCTGAAGGGCGCGCTGGCCGCCCAGGTGCTAGGCGACCCGACCGACGCCAGGACTGACATCGGCCCGGTGATCGACGCCGAAAGCCGCGCCAATCTGGAAGCCCACGTCGAACGCCTGTCCAAGGAAGCCAAGATCATCGCCCGCGCCGAACTGCCGGCCGGCGCTGATAAGGGCGACCTGTTCGCCCCGACCATCGCCGAGATCCCGACCCCGGACTTCCTGGAGCGTGAAGTCTTCGGCCCGATCCTGCACGTCTACCGTTATGAGCCGAAGGATCTGGAAAAGGTCGCCGGCAAGCTGGCCGCGCGCGGCTTCGGCCTGACGCTGGGCGTCCACAGCCGCATCGACGCCTTCGCCAAGGAAGTGATGGAGTTGGTCCCGGCGGGCAACGTCTACGTCAACCGCTCGATCATCGGCGCGGTGGTCGGCGTCCAGCCCTTCGGCGGCGAAGGCCTGTCCGGCACCGGCCCCAAGGCCGGCGGCCCCAACAGCCTGATCCGCTACGCCGCCGAAAAGGCCATCAGCATCAACATCGCAGCTCAAGGCGGCGACCCGGCGCTGCTGAACCTGTGACACCACGTTGCAGCGCTCTGTGGGACAGCGCGCTGCAACGCTTCTGCGACCTCGACGTTTGTTATCGATTCAGCCTTCTGAATGGTGTCATGCGTCTGGCTGATCGGTGCTTTCTTCTGTCTGCTCGTGCTGCTAGGCACGTGCATTCGTCCAGGGCTCGCAAGATGCTGACATGGGATCGCCAGTGTGACTGAAGTCGTAAAGCGGGTTGGCCAGTTTTTCCGGCAGATTAATCGGCTTCCGGGCCGGACGACCCAGCTGGAACGCAAGGTGGACCGTCTGCTGAAGCTGGTCATTGAGCAGAAGCGTGAAAATCTGCTGATGCTGGACGCCCTGTCATTGCCGTCGAGAGACCAGTGGCTGGGCCAGCCGCCACTCATCAGCGGCGAGCCGGGGCAAAAGGTGTTCGACGCCGCCGCCATGTGTCGGCAGGACAGTTTTCGTCAGCCTTATTTTTCGTACTGGACCCAACGACTCGGCGAGTCCTTGCGTTATCATCGCAAGCTTTGGGAGTTCGTTTTTATCGCGCAGGCCCTGTGGGAACGCGGCGTCGTCACGACCGGTCGCAAGGGGTTGGGTTTTGGCGTGGGCACTGAACCGCTTTCGGCATTCTTCGCCTCACAGGGCGTCAAGGTGATGGCGACCGATCTGATGCTGGAAGGCGCCGTCAGTCTGGGTTGGACCCAAACCAACCAGCACGCGGCCGGCAAGGAAGCGCTGCGTAAGCCCGCCATCTGTCCCGATGACCTGTTTGACCGCAATGTTGAGTTTCGCGCGTGCGATATGAACGCGGTTCCAGATGATCTGACGGGGTATGATTTCTGTTGGTCGGCTTGCGCTCTGGAGCACCTGGGATCCATCGACAAGGGGCTGACTTTTATCGAGCGATCCGTTCAGTGCCTGAAGCCGGGCGGTTGGGCGATTCATACGACTGAGTTCAATGTCCTGTCGAACCTTGAGACCGTGGATCACATGGAAACGGTGCTGTTCCGGCGCCGTGATCTGGAGGCCCTGGCTGAGCGCCTGCGCGCACAAGGTCATTTCGTCGCCCCGATCGACTGGAATCCGGGGGCGGAACCTCTGGATCGCTACTACGATATCGCGCCTTACAAGGAGCAGCCGCACCTGAAGGTGGCTCTGAGCGGTTTTGCGGCCACTTCAATCGGCTTCATCGTCCAGCGCGGGCAATAGCCGTCCCTGTCGCAGATGGCGGCCGCGCGGGGCCTAGATGACGGTGTGTTGCGATTTCAGTATGCTCTGAGCGCTGTGTTGTTTTAAAAACGGTCCAGGAGACCGTATGCTTGAGCTTTTTCGAAGCGATAATGTTGTTGTCCGAAGCGTGCCGACCTCGGATACACGTCGCTGGGTGGTGACTTTTGATAACTATGGCATCGGCCATGGTTTTGATCGCCCGGGCTTCGGAGAAGAATTCCTGCGTAATAACGGCATCTCTGCTGTGCATGTGATGGGCGTCGGGGATGACTGGTATCAGTATCCGGAAATGATCGCCGCCATGGCCGCCGTGCGCCAAGCCGTGGCGGGCGCTGAACGGGTCATGACCTATGGTTCGAGCATGGGCGGATATGCGGCTCTGCGGTTTGCGGATGCGGCGGGGGCTCATGCTGTTCTGGCGATTTCGCCGCAATACTCGGTCGATCCGCGCAAGGCTCCGTTTGAAAAGCGCTGGCTGCAGGATGGCAGACGCATTCAATGGCTGCCGGAGATCGACGGCAAACTGCATTGCGCAGTGAGCCCGGTGGTGGTGTTTGATCCGCAGGTCGATGACGGTCGACAGGTCGCCCTTATCCGAAAAGACATTAAAATTTCGTCGATACGCCTTCCCTATGTGTCTCATCCGGCGACGACTTTTTTGAGCGAGATCGGCCTGCTTAAACCGCTGGTTCTGCAGACCCTGTCCGGTGACATCAACGCGGCGACCTTCACGCGCCAGGCGCGCGAACAGCGACGTAAAAGCAGCGTCTACATCTCGAATCTTGCTCAGGCCCAGCCTGCTCACAGGTCCTCTGTGGCGCTTTCCCTGGGGCGTCTGTCGGTTGAGATGGCGCCAAGTAACCCATTAGCGGGTGTCGCTCTGGCGCAGATATTATCCGGCGCCGGTCAGCATGACCAGGCCGTCTGTGAGATGGAACGGGTTGTCAAACTGGCGAAAAACGAGCCCATCTATCTGATCCACTACGTCAATGTTTTGCGGGCGGCGCAGCGTCCGGCTGAGGCCCTGCCGTTCGCCAGACAGGTCGTCGAGGCCTGGCCTCAGATGGCGCACATTCATGCATGGGAAGGCGCTGTGTTGTGGGAGAGCGGCGCGTATCTCGACGCTGTCGCAGCCGTCGAACGGGCGATGTCGGGCGATCCTGAATGCCTGCGCTATCGACGGACGCTCAAGACATATCGCAGGCAGATGGTCGGGATTAAAGTCGGAGTGACCGGTCCGCTGAATTGGGTGAAGCGTTGGTCAGCCGGATGGTTGGGAACGGCTGCCCGCCCGTCGTCCCGAATGCGTTGAACGCCAGCATGTCTAATCGGCAGGCCTGGTGCTGTCGCTGACTGTCAGGCCGTCGACTTCGGCCATCCGCCTGCACGGCTGAGCGCGCTGGGGTTGGGCTTGCCGATCTGGGCGCCGATCCAGCGCGCCGTGTCGATCAGCCTGTCCAGATCATAGCCTGTGGTGAAGCCCGCGCGCTCCAGCATGTAGACCAGATCCTCGGTGGCGATATTGCCGGTGGCGCCGGGCGCGAACGGGCATCCTCCGATGCCGCCGACTGACGCGTCCAGAATGTCGACGCCCGCCTCGACGCCTGCGTAGGCGTTAGCCAGGCCGGTGTTGCGGGTGTCGTGGAAATGCAGGCGCAGGGTGGCGTCGGGGGCGGCCTTGCGGGCGGCCTCGACCTTTTTCGTCACGCTCCACGGATCGCCGACGCCGATGGTGTCGGCCAGGGCGATTTCGTCGACGCCCAGCGCGGCGATGCGGGCGACCAGATCGCTGACCTGTTCAACCGAGACTTCGCCGTCGAAGGGACAGCCCCAGACGCAGGACAGGGTGGCCGACAGTTTTGGCGAGGCGCCCGGCGCGCCGTCCGCATTGGCGCGGCCCGCGACGATGTCGGACAGCATCTGCACCTGTTGTTCGACGCTGAGGCCCTGGTTCTTGAGGCCGAAGCCGTCGGTGGCGGACATGGCGACGTTGACCTCGTCCACCGCCGTGCCCAGGGCGCGGTCATAGCCTTTGCCGTTCAGAACCAGGCCGATGCGGCTGCGGCCCTCCGTGCGGGGCAGGGCGGCCATGACCTCTTCGGCGCCCGCCATCTGAGGCACGTATTTGGGATGGACGAAGCTGACCGCCTCGATGCGCTTCGCCCCGGCCGTTTCCAGCCGCTGGACGAACTCGGCGCGGACGGCGGGCTCCAGCACTGTCTTTTCGTTCTGAAGGCCGTCGCGCGGCCCGACTTCGACGATCTGGATGAAGCGGCTCATCGGCGCGTGCTCTCCTGGTTCATGCTTCGCTCGCCTGCACCTGCGGGGGCATAGACGGTCAGGCGCACGTCGTCGCCCGAGGAATAGTTGTGGCCGGTGACGACGCCGACCGCGCGTCCGGCAGCGCCCAGATCGGCCAGGGCGCGGCGGAAGGCTTCATCGTCATGGCGTTCGACAATGGCAGGGCGTCCCTGGGCCAGAGCGCGGGCGGCGCCCGCCCCGTCGGTCAGCTGGGTGTCCTTGCCGGTCAGGAAGACGAAGCTGGGCTCGTGGAAGCCGGTGATGGCGACCGGCCCCGGATAGCGGCCCTGGGCGGGGCTCAGCTCGGCCGACTCCAGCGTCTGGACCAGCCGCGGCGCGATCGACAGCGGGCGCAGCTGGCGGATGGTCCCGGCCAGCCCTGCGTGGGCCAGAATTCCGAAGACGATGGCGATCAGCATCCCGGTGATGGCCGCGCGGTTGACCAGCAGGAAGCCGCCCACGGCGGCCGCCATGACGGCGAAGACGATGGTGACGGTGGCCCAGGTCTGGGCGGTCGAGCGGCCGAACTCGGTCAGGCCGTAGACGGTGATCAGGCAGATCATGATCGCCGCGAACAGTCCCAGCAGGGCGCCGGAAACGCGCGAGATCTTGCCGATCGGCTGGGTCAGGGCGGCGGCGGCCAGCAGGGCGATCGCCCCGAAGGTCGGCAGGGTGTAGTGCCACAGCTTGGTCGGCGCCAGTTCGAACATCAGCCAGGCCGGGATCAGCCAGCAGACGGCGAAGCGCACCGCCGGTTCCGCCCGCCGACGCCATCCGGTCGACAGGGCGGCGGGCAGCATCAGGGTGACGGGGAACAGCAGCAGCGGCGACAGCAGCACATACATGCCGGGGAAGCCGCCGTGGCTTTCGTGCGCGCCCGCGATCTTGGGCGCCAGATCGCCACCGATGGCTTCACGCCAGAAGCCGCCGTCGGTGGCGATGGTGATGGCGATGGCCCACGGCCCGACCAGCAGGGCGACCAGCGGCAGCCCCCAGCCCCAACCCAGCTGGCCCAGCCACTTGATGTTCCGGTCCCAGATCGACAGGGCGATGATGGTCAGGGCCACGACCAGCAGACCGATCGGCCCCTTGATCAGGATGGACAGGCCTATGCCGGTCCAGAACAGCAGCTTGTGCAGCCGGTCGGCCTTCTCGCCCGCCCGCGTGGACATATAGATGCGCGCCAGCGCCGCCATCGACAGGGTGGTCAGGCCCGCCAGCATGGCGTCGGTCTTGGCGATGCCCGCCTCAGTCGACAGCAGAAAGGTCGCCCCCAGCATGGCGCCCGCCAGAAAGCCCGCCCTGTTGCCGAACAGGGCCGCGCCCGCCCAGGCCACGGCCCAGGCCGCCAGCATGGCGCCCAGCAGCGACGGCAGGCGATAGGGCTGGATATTGCGGTCCTCGACGTCCGAGGTCGCGGCCACGGCGGCGGCCTGCATCCAGTAGATGCCGATGGGCTTCTTCCAGCGCGGCTCGTCCTGGAAGCGGATGTCGACATAGTCCCCGCCCTCCAGCATCTGGGCGGTCGCCTGGGCGAAACGGCTCTCGTCCCGGTCCAGCGGCGGCAGGAGCAGCAGGCCGGGCAGGCCCGCGATCAGGGCCAGCAGGGCCGCAAGGACGGGGCCGCGCCAGCCGGCGATGTAGCGATCCAGGTTCGGGCGGTTCATGGCGCAGTCGTATCACGCCCGGTGCGGCGCCCGGAAGCTTCACCTTCTTCATCGACTGTGGACACGCCGTTTCGCCGAGGCGCGGCCTGCGCTAAGGAGGGCCGATGAACGACCGCTCCGCTTCCTTGCCCGATATTTCCGTCGTCGTGCCCGTGCATGATGAATCCGGCGCCGCCGTGCCTCTGGCGCGCGAAATCGCCGAGGCCTTCGCCGGACGGTCCTATGAGATGATCTTCGTCAACGACGCCAGCCGTGACACGACCCTGGCCGAGCTTCAGGCGGCGATGGCCGAACTGCCCGCCCTGCGGGTGCTGTCGCACGGAACCAATGCGGGGCAGAGCCGGGCCGTTCGCACCGGCGTTCTGGCCGCGCGGGCGCCGATCGTGGTGACGCTGGACGGCGACGGCCAGAATCCGCCCGCTGATGCGCCGCGTCTGGTCGACGCCCTGCTGGCCGCCCCGCCCAGCGTCGCCCTGATCGGCGGCGTGCGCGCCAGGCGTCAGGACACCAACGCCAAGCGTCAGGCGTCTTTGTGGGCCAACCGCATCCGCAAGAAGCTGCTGGGCGACGACGCCGACGACACGGGCTGCGGCCTGAAGGCCTTCCGCCGCGACGTCTTCCTGCGGCTGCCCTACTTCGATCACATCCATCGCTACCTGCCCGCCCTGATGATCCGCGAGGGGTATGAGAACCGCTACCTCGACGTCGATCACCGCCACCGCGAGACGGGCCGGTCGAAATACACCAACTGGGGACGGCTGCGGGCGTCCTTTTCGGACCTGCTGGGCGTGATGTGGCTGAAGTCCCGCTCGCGCCGTCCGGGGAATATCAGCGAGTTCTAAGAACGCTACCTCTACGCCGTCATCCTCGGGCTTGACCCGAGGATCCAGCGCAGGGGGCGGGGGGGCAGGGGGCCCTAGCTGAACGCCAGAAAAATCACGGCCACCACGGTCACGTCGAACAGGCGGGCGGTAAGGCTGAAAACGGCAGGCATGGCGCGATCCGAAGACGGTTGAGCCTGCGTCCTCGCAAATCAGGCGCCAGTCGCCGTCAGATCTCGGTCTTGCGTGATCGCCCCGGCGACGGACGCCGATCGTGCCGCCCCGAATATTCCCGGCCCAGATAGGTGGTGCGCGCGGCGTCCAGCACAGGAACGCCGCCTTTCAGACCGCGCTTCTGCCCCGACTGGCCCAGCACCTGGGCGGCGAAGGCCGCGGGCGGCGGAGGCGGGGTGAGGGCAGGCTTTGCCGGGGAGGCGGCAGGATCGGCCGCCTCCTGCGTCGTCTCATCTTCGGTCGGAACAACGGCGCGCGCGCGACGGCGTTCGCGACGGCGGCGGTCGCCCTCGCGGCGGTCGTCAACGACGGGGTCGTTCAGCGGACCCGCGGCGCCGATGGGACGGATCTCGTCCGTCACGGCGGCCTCAGCCCTTGGACTGGGCGAGGCGGTCGATCTGGGCCCGCATCTCGTCCATCTGACGGCGCATCTCGTCCAGCGCCGCGCCTTCCCTGGCCGGTTCAGCCTTGGTCTCGGCGGCGGGCGCTTCGTCTGCATCGCCTTCCGGGCGGGCGTGGGCGAAGCCGGGGAACATGCGCATGGCGCGCTCGAACATGGCCATGTTCTGACGCACGGCCTCTTCCATCAGATTGCCGCCGGGCGCGGCGGCGAAGGCGCGCGTGAACTGGCCGCGCAACTGCTCCTGCTGGCGGGTGAAGCTGTCCAGCGACATCTCCAGATACGACGGCAGCACGCTCTGCATGGAGTTGCCGTAGAAGCCGATCAGCTGGCGCAGGAACTGCACCGGCAGCAGGGCCTCGCCCCGGCTTTCCTCCTCGAAGATGATCTGGGTCAGGATCTGGCGCGTCAGATCGTCATTGGTCTTGGCGTCATAGACGACGAATTCCACGCCGTCGCGCACCATGCGCGCCAGATCGTCCAGCGTCACATAGGCGCTGGTGGCGGTGTTATAGAGCCGCCGGTTCGCATACTTCTTGATGACGACCATGCCGTCACGGGTTTTTCCGCCCTCGGATTTCTTGTCGGTCACGCTTGTTCTCGCGATGTTGCAACGCCCAAGCATCCCGCATTGCGCGCGCGAAGGCGAGTCCCGTCTTTGACGCAGCGTCTGTCAGGTGTGGAGGGTCAGGCGTTCACCAGCACGACGCCGATCAGTATGGCGGCCCAGTGGACGCCCGCCCCGGTGACGACGAAGCCGTGCCAGATGGCGCGGCGGAACCTCACCTTCTGGCTGATGAAGACGAAGACGCCCGCCGTGTAAATCAACCCGCCGGCGACCAGCAGGCCCAGCGCCAGCGGATGCACCGTCTCGATCATCGGCTTCAGCGCGAACACCGCCACCCAGCCGAACAGGACATAGATCACGCTCCAGAAGGCGTCAGACAGGCGCGGCGCCAGCATCTTCACGCCCGCCCCGACGATGGCCATGGTCCACACTGCCAGGGTGAAGCCCACGGACCATGCGCCCTCGAACCTGACGGCGGTGAAGGGGGTGTAGCTGCCCGCGATCATCAGGAAGATCGCCGCCTCATCCAGCCGCCGCAGCACCGGCCGCGCCGCGCACGGATGGGTCAGGTTGTAGACGGTCGAGGCCGTCAGCATGGCCACCAGACACAGGGCGTAGATCGCCGTCGAAACCGCCGCGCCCACGCCCGCATAAACGCTGGCCAGCACCGCCAGCACCACGCCGCCCGCCGCCGCCAGCGCCAGACCCACGACGTGCACCCACAGATCGGCCAGGCGCTCGGCCCGCGTCTGATAGTGTTCGATCATGTCCAGATCATCCGGGGTGCAGATCCGGTGGGCGATGAGTTTCAGCACGATCACGTCTCCTTCCCCTTTTGAAAGCGTGGCCGCGCGCATCGTTCCTTCGCCTTGCCCCCATCATGCTGCGGCGCGGCGATGACGTTCTGCTGATTGCTGCAACGCAACAGGTGACGTGCGCCTGCGAATGCGGCACAAACGCCGCAAAGATTTCTCCAGGGAGTGAATAAATGACCGAAGTCGTCATCGTCTCCGCCGCCCGCACGCCGGTCGGCTCTTTCCTCGGCGCGCTTTCGACCCTTCCGGCGTCCAAGCTGGGCGAGGTCGCCATCAAGGCGGCGCTGGAACGCGCGGGCGTCGCGCCTGCCGATGTCGACGAGGTGATCCTGGGCCAGGTGCTGCAGGCGGGCGCCGGGCAGGGTCCGGCGCGTCAGGCCGCTATCGGCGCCGGTCTGGCCAATGAGACACCGGCCTGGAGCATCAACCAGCTGTGCGGCTCTGGCCTTCGCGCCGTGGCCCTGGCCTATCAGCAGATCGTTCAGGGTGATGCGAAGATCGTCGTCGCCGGCGGTCAGGAAAGCATGAGCCAGTCGCCGCATACGGCCCAGTTGCGCAACGGCCAGAAGATGGGCGAACTGGGCCTCAAGGACAGCATGCTGCAGGACGGCCTGATCGACGCCTTCCACGGCTATCACATGGGCCAGACGGCCGAGAACATCGCCGCCAAGTGGTCGATCGACCGCGCGTCTCAGGACGCCTTCGCCGTCGCCTCGCAGAACAAGGCCGAAGCCGCACAGAAGGCGGGCAGGTTCGCCGACGAAATCGTTCCCGTCACCATCTCGACCCGCAAGGGCGACGTGGTCGTGGATCAGGACGAATACATCCGCCACGGCGCGACCCTCGAGGCGATGGAGAAGCTGAAGCCCGCCTTCCTCAAGGACGGCACGGTGACGGCGGCCAACGCCTCGGGCATCAACGACGGCGCCGCTGCGCTGGTGCTGATGAGCGCCGATGAAGCCAGGGCGCGCGGCCTTGAGCCGCTGGCCCGCATCGCATCGTGGGCCACGGCGGGCGTCGACCCGGCCATCATGGGCGCCGGCCCGATCCCGGCCTCGAAGAAGGCGCTGGAGAAGGCGGGCTGGACCGTCGCTGATCTCGATCTGATCGAGTCGAACGAAGCCTTCGCCGCCCAGTCGCTGTGCGTGGTCAAGGAGCTGGGCCTCGACCCGGCCAAGGTCAACGTCAACGGCGGCGCCATCGCCATCGGCCACCCGGTCGGCGCCTCGGGCGCCCGCGTCCTGACCACCCTGCTGCACGAGATGAAGCGCTCGGGCGCCAAGAAGGGTCTGGCGACCCTGTGCATCGGCGGCGGCATGGGCGTGGCGATGTGCGTCGAGCGCTAAGCGCGTCGCCTCAGGTTGAAATGACAAAGGCCGGCGATCACTCGTCGGCCTTTTTATTGACGAAGGCGTCGTGCCGTCAGTCGCGCAGCAGTTCGTTCACGCCGGTCTTGGCGCGTGTCTGGGCGTCGACGCGCTTGACGATGACGGCGCAATACAGGCTCGGGCCGCCGTTCGGGTCGGGCAGGGCGCCCGGCACCACGACCGAATAGGCCGGGACCTCGCCGCGGAAGATCTCGCCCGTCGCCCGGTCGACGATCTTGGTCGAGGCCGACAGATAGACGCCCATGGCCAGCACCGCGCCCTCGCGAACGATGACGCCCTCGGCCACTTCGGCGCGGGCGCCGATGAAGCAGCCGTCTTCGATGATGGTCGGGTTGGCCTGCAGCGGCTCCAGCACGCCGCCGATGCCGGCGCCGCCCGACAGGTGGACGTTCTTGCCGATCTGGGCGCACGAACCGACCGTGGCCCAGGCGTCGACCATCGAACCTTCATCGACATAGGCGCCGATGTTCACGAAGGACGGCATCAGCACCACGTTCCTGCCGACATAGGCGCCGCGACGGACGACGGCGCCCGGCACCGAGCGGAAGCCTGCGGCCTGATAGTCGGCGGCGGTCCAGTCGCCGAACTTGTTGGGCACCTTGTCCCAGAAGGGGCCGACGCCCGCCGGTTGATCGGCCGACAGCGGCGTGGCCGGGACGTGGCCGTCGGCGCGCATGATGATGTTGTCGTTCAGGCGGAAGGACAGCAGCACCGCCTTCTTCAGCCACTGATGCGTCGTCCACACGCCGTCATCCCCGCGTGAGGCGACGCGCGCCTGGCCGGAGTCAAGCAGGGCCAGGGCGGTGTCGACGGCGTCGCGCACCTCGCCGCGCGTGGCGGACGAAACGTCGGCGCGGGCTTCCCAGGCGGCTTCGATCACGGATGCGAGGTGGGTCAGGTCGGTCATTGCGGGTCTCCGTCAAGTCTGGCGGCGGCCAGGAAGGGGGCCAGGGAGGCGGCCCGGTGTTGGATATGATCGCCCTCGGCGGCGAAGGCCTTGGGACCGATCAGAACGGTGGTCATGCCCAGATCGCGCGCGGGCGCCAGATTCTTGGGCGTGTCCTCGAAGAAGCAGGCGGTGGTCGGGTCGACATCGAACCGCGCCAGCATCTTCGCAAAGGTGCGCGGGTCCGGCTTGGGAATCAGGTCGGCGTCCTCCAGCGCGAAGACGCCGTCGAACAGATCGGTCAACTCCAGCCGCTGCATCACCCGTTCGGCGTGGCCGGTCGAGCCGTTGGTGAAGACCAGGCGCGGGCCCTTCAGCCGCTTCAGCGCCGCGTGCAGGTCGGGATCGGGCGCCAGCACGTCCAACGGCACGTCATGCACCTCGGCCAGAAAATGATGCGGGTCGATCTGATAATGCTCCATCAGACCGGCCAGAGAGGTGCCGTAGTCGTGCAGGAAGGTCTTCTGCATCGACAGGGCTTCGTCGGACGGCAGGCCGGATGTGCGCACCACATACTGATTGATGCGCGTCTCGACCAAACCCATGAAGCGGTTCTCGGCGGGGTAGAGGGTGTTGTCCAGATCGAACACCCACGACCGCACATGCGTCAGGTCGGCCGCAGGCGCCGTGGACGACGCCGGACCCGTCACTTCCTTTTGACCAGTGTGCCGGCGCCGTGCTCGGTGAACAGTTCGACCAGCATGGCGTGCGGACGGCGCCCGTCCAGGATGACCACGGCTTCGACGCCCGCGCGGACAGCGGCCATGGCCGTCTCCAGCTTGGGAATCATGCCGCCGGTGGCGACGCCTGTGTCGATCAGCCCTTGCGCCTCGTCCAGCGTCATCTGGCGGATGATCTCGCCGTCGGCGCCCTTGACCCCCGGCACGTCAGTCAGCAGCAGCATCCGCTTGGCGTGCAGGGCGCCCGCCACGGCGCCAGCCACGGTGTCAGCGTTGACGTTATAGGTCTGGCCATCCTCGGCCACGCCGATGGGGGCGATGACCGGCACCCAGTCCTCGGTCTCCGAGGCGATCAGGCCCTTGATCAGCTTGGGATCGACCTTGGTCGGTTCGCCGACGAAGCCCAGATCGACCTCATGTTCGATCATGCTGTCGGGGTCGCGCTTGGTGCGGCGCGTCTTCTCGACCGTCAGCAGGCCGGCGTCCTTGCCCGACAGGCCGACGCCGCGCACGTCGGCTTCCTTGCCGGCGACGGTGATCCAGTGGGCGATCTCTTTATTGACGGCGCCGGACAGGACCATTTCGGCCACCGTCATGGTGTCCCTGTCCGTCACGCGCAGGCCGTCGACGAAGCTCGATTTCACGCCCGCCTTGTCCAGCATGGCGCTGATCTGCGGGCCGCCGCCGTGGACGACCACAGGATTCACGCCCATCAGTTTCAGCAGCACCACGTCCGCAGCGAACTGCTTCGCCACGGCGCTCTCGCCCATGGCGTGGCCGCCGTATTTTATGACCACGGTCTCGCGGTCATAAACCTGGATATAGGGCAGGGCCTCGGCGAGCGTCTTCGCCGTTTCCCAGCCGCGTTCCTCGGATTGCCGGTCTGTCTCTATCATCGTGCGCGCTCGATAGCGGCGAAGGCGGCGTGAGTCACGATGAAAGGCGTATCGGGATTCAGCGCGGCGCATCCTCAAACAGGACGCAGGCCTGGTTAAAGGCAGTGCGAAGATCATCCATCGACCTGTGCAGGTCCGCATGGTCGCCGTGACGGGACAACTGGACCAGCCTGTCATGGACGAGCGCGACGGCCGCCGGAACGGGCGAGGCGTCCGACTGGCGGTGCAGGTCGCTGGACAGGAAGGCGTCTATTTCGGCCGAAGCGCGTCCATCAAGATCGAGGGGCGGGACGCACAGGCGGCTGATCGCGGCGAAGTCGTGCCGCCAGTTGTTCAGGAAGTCAGGCCACATGATGAAGCGTCGCGGCAGGCCGCGCGACGCGCGCTCCGCGTCCAGGACATGACGCATCCACAGGCGCAGGGCATGGCTGCGCCCCATGGTGTTGCGCGACACCAGGGAGGCCGCGACCTCTGACGGCGGCCGGAAGGGGCTGACCACCACGGGGGCGTATCCGGCTTCGGTCAGCGCACGTCGCCAGAAGAGGAAGAGGCGGCAGATGCGGGGATCTTTCAGCGCAATGGTCGGGGCGTCCCCGAACTCCTGACGCAGCAGATCGGCGGCTTCGGCGCGCAGCTGGCCGTCGCCTTCAGCCGCCGCGGTCGAAAAGGCGCGCCAATCGTGCCAGTTCGATCCTTCGCGGGCCAGAAGGCGGTCATTGAAGTCGGCGACGGCGCTGCTCTCCCAGAAACCGCGCGGATTGTCTTCGGCGGCGGGCATCAGATGCCGGGGCGCCGCCGCACCGGCAAGCGTCAGGGCGCCGGCGACGGAGGACGTGCCGCTGCGGTGCATGCCAAGGACGATAATCGCCGTTCTTCGAGTCATTGCCGGCCAACGTTGTTTGTCTGAAGACTGTCACTAGCGGTTCGCGTCAGCCTGTCCTAGCCTTCGCATTCGGGGCCTTACGAACTAACAGGACATGATGAATCTTTATCCCGTGATCATGTGTGGGGGCTCCGGCACCCGACTCTGGCCTGCGTCGCGTCCTTCAAGGCCCAAACAATTCATCCCGCTGGCAGGCAATCGCTCGCTGTTTCAGGAAACCGCCATGCGGGTGGCGCCGCTCGTCGGCGACGGCGTGATGGTCGTTGTCGCCGGAACCCGGCATCGTGAATGGGTTATCGAACAGCTTGAGCAGCTCGGGCTGCAGGACCGGACCCATATCCTGCTGGAGCCTGAAGCGCGTGATTCGGCCGCCGCCATGGCCGCCGCGGCGGCCTGGACGCTGATGCAGGATCCCGGCGCGGTGAACGTCTTTGTCGCCTCGGACCACCATGTGCCCGACCATGAAGCGTTCCGCGAGGCCGTGCGCAACGCGGCGTCGGCCGCTGCTCAGGGTCGGATCGTCACCCTGGGGGTGAAACCGGCTTCGCCTTCGACCGCCTATGGATACATCAACCCCGAAGGGCCGGGGCTGGCGCCCGTGAAGGCCTTCCGCGAGAAGCCGGACCGTGAGAGCGCGGCCGAGTTCATCCGCGACGGCTATCTCTGGAACAGCGGCAACTTCATCGTCTCGGCCGCCACCCTGGTTGAGGAACTGGACGCCCGTGCGCCCGGCGTCGCCGATGCAGCCCGACGTTCGCTGGACGACCTCCCTCCCGGCCATGTGCAGGTGCTGGGCGACGCCTTCAGGGATGCGCCGAAAATATCCATAGACTACGCCGTAATGGAGAAGACGCAGCGCGCCTCCGTCCTGGCGGTGGATTTCGCCTGGTCGGACCTGGGCGCCTGGGACGCCATCGCCGAGACGGGCGAAGGGGAATTCGGATCCCATATCTTTGAGGATTCCGAAGGCTGTCTCGTGCGGGCGCCGGAAGGGGTGCTGGTCGGCGTTCTGGGAGTCAGCAACCTGGCCATTGTAGCCGAGGATGATGCGATCCTGGTCTGCGACCTTAACCGCGCACAGGATGTGAAGAGCGTGGTGGAGCGCGTGCGGACCGCCTTTCCTCAGCACCTGGATTTCCGGAAGGCCGAACCTGAAGCACTTGAAGCGGGCGGGCGGCGTTTCGCCGACTGGCTGCGGCAGTCGGCCCTGCCGCTGTGGTCCACACTGGGGCAGGACGAGGACGGCCGTTTCGCCGAGGCGCTCAGCCTGGACGGCCATGTCATGAAGGTCGCCCGTCGCGCCAGGGTCCAGGCGCGTCAGATCTGGTCCTATGCCGAAGCGGGACGTCTGGGATGGGGCGGGCCATGGCGGCGTGCGGTGCGGCTGGGCGCTGAATGTCTTCAGGCCGAATATCTGCGCCCCGACGGGCTGTGCCGCACCTTGTTGACGGCGGACGGCGCGCCGCTGGACGACACCGCCATGCTTTATGACCAGGCGTTCGTGCTGCTGGCGCTGCAATCGGCGCGCGGCCTGGCGCCCGACGTCGAAGCGCCGGCCCTGCGAATTCGCGAAAGCCTGCAGGCTGCGCGTCTCCCCCAGGGCGGATGGCGTGAAGAGGGAGAGCAACCCTATCAGGCGAACGCTCACATGCACCTGCTCGAAGCCTGCCTGGCCTGGGAAGAGGGCGGGGGCGATGCCGGATGGGGCGTCATGGCCGATGAGGTGGTGCGCATGGCGCATACGCGCTTCATTGATGCCGAGGGCGGCTTCCTGCGTGAATTCTTCGATGAAGCATGGGCGCCGGCCTCATCCGAGGACGGGCGGCTGGTCGAGCCGGGCCACCAGTTCGAGTGGGCTTGGCTGCTGGCCCGTCACGCCAGGCTGCGCGATGACGCCGGGCTGATGGTCCATGCGCGACGTCTTTATGAATTCGGCGTCAAGGGCGTCACCGACAGCCGGCTGGCTCTGGACGCCATAAACGTCGACGGCCGTCCGCGCGGAGAACGCGCCCGCCTCTGGCCCCAGACCGAATGGATGAAGGCGGCCCTGATCCTGGCTGAAAGCGCAAGGGACGGCGAACGTCGGCGCTATCTGGCGGATGCAGCCGATGCGCAGCGCGCCCTGTGGCTTTATCTGACGCCGAACGGCGCGTGGCGCGACAAACGGCTGGGACGCAAGGGCTTCATCAATGAGGCGGCCCCAGCCAGTTCCTTCTACCACATCGTCGGCGCGTTCGGACAGTTGCAGGCCAGCGCACGGCGTCTGGACATGGCTTTGGCGGATCTGGGCAAGCCGCTGGCCTGAGGGATGGTCAGGCGTCAGCGGCACATGATGACGGAAAGCCCGGCCTTTCGGCCGGGCGTCATGGTTTCAGCCGCCTGGCGACGGGATTCCCGGTTTAAAGCAGACCGGTCGTGTCGAAGCGGAAATCGGGATGATAGGGACCCGGCAGTTGCGTGCCCCATTTCTCGGCGAATTCCTTGCTTGCGGTTATGCCGGAAAGATAGGTCGCGACGCGTTTTTCTTCTTCGGCGATCTTGCTGTCGGGACGGGGTGCGGCGTTGTCGGGCCAACGCCCCAGAAGGGTCAGATAGGCCATGTCGCGAAACGACTGATCGCCGTGACGCCGGAGGTGATTGACGGCGAAAGGCACAAGTTGCGCCAACTCCGGGCAACACCGCGGCTGGCGGACTTCGGCCAGCAGTTCTTCCACGCCCAGCGAGCGGGTGGCGCCGGGCGCGGGCGGCATGTCATCGGCATCCAGGGTCATCGACTTCAGGATGCGGCCCGAGACGGCGCAGGCGATCTCGACCCGTTCGCCCAGGGCGATGGCCGAACGCAGGCCGTGCAGTTCAAAGCCGCACCAGCCGCTGCGCAGACCTTCCTTGGCCGCCGCCGCCGAATAGCCGGCCGCGACGGCGAAGCTGATGGGCGTGTCATTGGCCGAAAGACGCAGCAGGCAGGGGCCGCCCGATTGGGGCGCAGCGTAGCCGAAGACGCGTGCGCCCTCGACCAGGACTTCGGACACCGCCACGGGGGCGTTGGCGTAATGCGAGGCGCTCATCACTGTTCCTTCACCCAGCGCGCGATTTCCGCATAGCAACGGGCCCAGCCGTGCGGGGCGGTGCGTTGCAGCAGGTCTGATACCGACTGCCCGGCCGACCGTGTCTGTACAGCCCGCAGTTCAGCGGTGCGCAGGGCCTGGGCGAATTCAAAGGGTTCGGTCGGGTCAAAGAAGACGCATTGTTCAGGCAGGACTTCCGGCATGCTGGAACTGTTCGAGCAGACGGTGACCTTGCCCAAGGCGCCGGCTTCCAGCACCGGCAGGCCGAAGCCTTCAAAAAAGGACGGGTAGATGCAGAAGGCGCTGTTCAGCATCAACGCCGTACGTTCCTCGTTGGAGATGAACCCGGTGAAAAGGATGCGGTCGGCGGCGACGCCTGCGCCGTTCAGGCGCTGCATCAGGCGCTTCTTCTCATCCAGCCAGCCGTCGCGACCCACGAAGACGACCTTGAACCGCGAGGCGAAGCCCGGATCTGTCATCAGATAGTCGAAGATCAGGCTGCCGTTCTTGCGCGGCTCAAGGGTGCCGATGACGACGACATAAGGTTCGACCGACAGTTCCGGACGCAGTTGCAGGGCGCCTGCACTGAGCTCGTTCGGCTCGAATTCACAACCCAGGCGGATGACGGACATCTCTGCGCCGGGCTTGGCGAAGTAGGCCCCGACATCGGTCAGGGTCGCGCGTGAGACGCAGAACAGGTGGTCGGACGTCTCTACGTCCGAACGGATACGGTTGGCGAAGTGAAAGATGTTCTCGGCATTGTGGAACTGCGGCGTCACGACCGGGCTGAGATCGTGGATGATGGCCGCTTCCTTGCCGAAGTAGCGGCGCACCGGCTTGATGTTCGGAAAAACAGCGACCATTTCGGCCGCCTGGGCCTGCGGGATCGGCGCCACGTCCCAGACCAGTTGCGACAGGGCGTCCAGCCCGCCTGCGCCGGAACGCTGACGCAGGAATTTCACTATCAGGTCACGGGGCAGGGGCACGGTTTCGTGGGTGAAGACCCAGTCGATGTCCTTGTCTTCCAGGGCGTGGCGCACAAGGGCGGCCACGACGTTGGGAATGCCGGTCCAGTGCTCCTCGAACAGGGCGCCGACATCGAGGACTGCCTTACGCGTCATGCCTGGCCTCCCTGGGCCTTCAACTGCTCAACCGTGTCCCAGAACCGCTCGGCGAAGGGAGCGAGGCCGAACTGGTTGCGTACTTCTTCGAACGCCGCGGACGACCTGTGAGCATAGTCGGGTTCGTCCAGGGTCACCGCCCGCTCCAGCGAGGCGCAGACGTCTTCGGCGGTGACGTAGTTGGTGTCGGTGCCGAACATCCGGTAACGGGCGGTCAGGCGGATATCCAGCGGGCGCGGCTCGGACGGAATGACGACGGCGTCATTCTCCGAGATATAGTCCCTCATGGCGGTGTGATCGACCGTCACGGGCACGACCCCCCGGCCCATGGCCTCGATCAGCGGCAGGTTCTGCCCCTCGGCGTAGGAGGTGCAGACATAATAGGTCGCCGCATCATACAGCCGGTTAAGCTCATTACGGGTCAGCACGGAGTCGGTCAGCCAGATGCGGTCGCTGACCATGGGCGGGATCAGGCGTCCGGCGTCCGAAACCTGCTCTTCCATCAGGATGCGGTTGGCCAGACGCTTGGCGCGATGCGGCGTCGTCATCTTCAGCAGCAGCAGCGCATTCGGGTGCTGCTCCAGGAAGCGCATGAACCCGGTGAGCATGGGTTCGATCTGCTTGCGGTAGTCATGAACGTTGAAGACGCTCAGGAAGATTTCGGGCCGCTCTTCCCCGTCGAGCGAAGACAGAATGGCGGGCAGGGAGGCGGCCTTGTTGAGCGCGGTCTGGTCCAGCATGGGCTGAAGGCGCGGCAGTATGCTCAGCGGCTCCCAGTTGATGCCGGCCAGATCGCGGCCGATACGCTCCAGTTCGCGCAGGTCCGGGCGGTGCGAACGGGGACGGCGGCTCAGGTTCGACAGCACGGGCGACGGAACGCGTGTGGCGGGTTTGGTGATCTGGCCGGCGACGGCGTCGGTGGCGTGCTGGGACGTGACCCACAACTCGTCCGCGACATCCAGCATCCGGGCCTGGTCGGCGAAGGCGTGGTGGCTGAAAGCCTCGGTCGGCAGGCGCAGCCGGTCGAATTCCCAGGCGAAGCAGTTGATGTTGTAGGCGCCTTTCAGCACCCGCATCCGTTCGGGCGGATAGAAACCCAGGTGGATGTTGATTTCAGCGCCCGACCGTTCGCGGATGTCCGAGATATACTCGGGTTTGTCGATCACCGTGTAATCGACCTCCATCTCCTCGAAGGCCTGGATGAAGCCGCGCATGGCGAAGGAGTAGGAATAGTCGGCGGCGCCCATTCCTGCCGAGGCTGCTTCCTTGTCGCCTTCATTGACCTGGCCGCCCGGCACCGAAAGGAAGACGCGCAGCGGGGCCTTAGGCGCCTTGGGATTGGCGCCGCGGAAGATGATGGAGTTGTCGACCCGGCGGAACAGCTTCAACTGCAGGGCGATGTCGTCGGCTGCGGGGTGCCCCAGGGACAGCGCAGTCTCGAACTCGCGCGCAGCAGTGTCGAAGTCGCCGCGGATCTTGGCGAGGTGGCCCAGTTGCAGAGCGGCCTCGGCGTTGCCGGCGTCCAGTTCCCGCGCCCTGCCATAGGCCTCGGCGGCCCGGGCGTGAAATCCGGCTTCCTTCAGGGCATGGCCGTACTGGATCCACACGCCGGGTTTGGCCGGCTCCATCTCACAGATCTGCCGACGATAGACCACATCCATCGGCCAGTCCTGTCGAGTGCGGGCCTTTTCCGCCTGGCGCTTCAGTTCCTGGGTCGAGCGACGGCGGCCGGTGAGGGGCGCGCTCAGCCCCGCCAGGCTGCGGGCGATGCCCTGGGGCATCGGTATCTTGTCACTCATCAATGGCTCCCGAGACGTGTGGAAATGCGGTCAGCCGACCCAGCAAGCGGCAGACCAAGTCCTGCCGCCATCGTCAACCCCTCCGATGACGATTGTATCAACGGTCTGTGAACAAGAATAAAAAATCCCGTTTTATGAAATACCCGATCAAGATCGACGAATGACTTTCTCCGGTTTAGATACGTGTGATTGGTAAGGGGGCGGCGTTTAATGTCGGGTGGTAGTAAGACGGAAGCGGGGGTTCGGGAGTGGGACCACGAAGATGTTCGGCGTTTGTATCGTCTGGCTTTGCGGCGTGAGCCGGAGTCGGAAGCGACCGTTGACGAAATGCAGACCTGGGGATGGGAACGACTGATCCGGACGTTCTTCACGTCGCAGGAATTCATGGCCCCCGTGGAGAACGCTAACGCGCGGAACAGCCGGCCCTGGGGCGATGAAGACAGCGCGCCTTCACGCGAACTGTGTACGTGGGCTGCATCGTGTTTCCCGCTTTCGGACGCCGGGAAGGCGGAGGTTGAACAGGCGCCGTCGTGGACCTGTCTGTACTGGCTTTTGTTCCGGGACAGGGAATTCCAGAAAGTCGTTCCTTTTCCTGAGAATCTGAAAGCCCTTGAAGCCTGGGCGGCTGTCGACGGAGCTGTCGAGGAGGTCGACGGCCAGACCATTCGCGGCTGGGCGGTCAGGCCCGGTCAGCCGGACAGTCATGTGCTGGTTGAAGCCTGGGCGGACGGCGTGTTTTGCGGCTCCGCCGGGACGGGGCATTTCCGCAGGGATATACAGGCGCGCTTCGGCGGAGAAGGGCTGGCCGGCTTCGCCCTGAAAACCCTGCCCGCGCCGAAGGGCCGGGGTCAGTCGCTGGAAGTCGAACTGCGCGTAGACGGCGTCGTCATCGGGCGCGCCGTGCTGCCGCGCGACGAACTGGCGCTTGACGGCATGGCGGCCGCAGCCAGGGAACTGGCGGAAATCCGCACCCTGGTCATGCGGTTGGAGGCGCGCATGCCATGGGTGGAGGCAGGGCTGGCCCAGCCTCTGTCGAATTATGAAGCCTATGCGGCGAGTTGGCGGGATACGGGGCTGGATGCGCCGCTGTCGTCTCTGCGCAGCCTGGCGGTGGTTGACGCATGGGGCGCCTCAGGGCGTGAACTGGACGAGACGCTGCGCAGCCTGCTGGCCCAGACCGTGACGCCGGAAAGCCTGTCTGTGGCCCTCGTCGTCAGTGAGGAGCAGGCCGCTCTGGCAGGGGATCTGCGCAATCGTTGCGCATGGCAGGGGCTGACAGGCGTTTCCGTTCATGTCGTGGCGGAAACTTCGGCGGTCAGGCGGCTGACGACAGCCGTGGAGCAGGTCGGCGAGCGCGGCGATGTCTGTCTGCTGCTCCGGGCCGGAGATGAACTGGCGCCGGGCGCCCTGCGCCGCATCAACGCGCGCATGGATCGCAGCGCGCGGGTCCAGGCCGTCTATTTTGATGAAGACCGCTTTCTGGAAGGGGAGCAGGAAAAGGATCCTGACCTGCGTCGTCGCACGGATCCCCGTCTCAAGCCGGGCTTCGACCGGGACCTGCTTCTGCAGACGCCCTATGTCGGGGGGTGCGCGGCGTTCCGCACGGCGGTCCTGCGCGAGCATGGCCTTGATGAAGCAGCGGGAGAGGACTTCGTTGCTGAACTGATGCTGCGTCTCAGCGCGGCGGGCGGCGACATCGACCACGTGGGTCGGGTGCTGCTGACCCGTTGGCATCAGGCGGTGGATGCGTCCAGCTGGCGACGGGCGGTAGAGGCGCACGTCCGGGCCGAAGGGGCTGAGGTTCTTCCGTATGAAGACGAACTGGGCGCCCGGGCGCCCGGCGCCGTGCGGGTGCGGCGTCGTGCGGAGCCGGTCAGGGCCTGCATCATCATCGCGACCCGTGATGCGCTCGATCTTCTGCAGCCATGTATCGACAGCATTCTGGCGACCCGGACGGCCAATGTCACATCCTCTGAATTGCTGATCATCGACCATCAGAGCGAGGCGCCGGAAACCCGCGCCTATCTGAAGGGGCTGGAGATTTCCGGCCAGGCGCGAATTCTGCCGTATGAGGGCGAGTTCAACTGGGCGCTGATGAACAATCTCGCTGCGGATGCGACAGAGGCGGATGTCCTGGTCTTCCTCAACAACGATACGGTGGTGCGGACACGCGACTGGCTGGATGAACTGGTCAGCCAGGCCCAGCGTCCCGATGTCGGCGTCGTCGGCTGCCGCCTTCTGTATGAGGACGGCACGATTCAGCATGCCGGCTTCGTCGCACGCGAAGAGGTTTACTCCTTCCTGATCCATGACGGCGTGGGAGACAGCGGCGCCGACGCGGGCTATCTGGGCCGCAACGCCCTGCTGCATGCCTGTGTGGCCGTTACGGGAGCCTGCATCGCCGTCAGGGCGGATGTCTTCCGCACCCTGGGCGGTTTTGATTCCGCCAGCTTCCCGGTCGAGGGCAACGACGTCGACCTGTGCATGCGCGCCCAGGCTCATGGCCTGAAGGTCCTCTATGACCCCTGGGCGACGCTGTATCACCTGGAGTCCAGGTCCCGGGGTTTCAACCTCGATGACGCGCAGCAGGCCCGGGCTGGCGAAGCCTCGCGTCTCCTGTGGAGCCGCTGGGGCGAACGGTTCAGCCGCGACCCCGGCTTCAACCCGCATTTCGACCGGTTGTCGCGACCCTTTTCCAGACTTCGCCCGCCGCCGCCCTGGGCGGGTTGATGCAGGGACCTGTCCTCATCCTCGGCGCCGACGGCCAGGTCGGCCGCGCGACGCTCGCCGCTTTCAGGGAGGCGGGGCGGCTCGTCACGGGTCTGGGGCGAACCGGACTGGACATCACGGACGCCGCTTCGCTTGAAGACGCCTTCGCCCGCCTGCGGCCTGCGGTGGTGATCAATGCGGCGGCGTGGACGGCTGTGGACGCCGCCGAGGCGGCCCCTGGTCAGGCCCTGGCCGTCAACGGTCGCGCGCCCCGCCTGATCGCCGCCGCCGCGCTGCGTTGGGATGCCGCCCTGATCCACCTGTCGACGGACTATGTATTCGATGGTCGCAAGGGCGCCCCCTATAGGGAGGGCGACCCGACCGCCCCCCTGTCCGCCTATGGCCGCAGCAAGCTGGCCGGAGAGGCTGCGGTTCTGGAATCGGGCGTGCGCGGCCTGGTCGTGCGGACGTCATGGCTGTTGTCCGCCGACGGCTTTGTCGGCGCGATCCTGTCGCGCGCGCGGGCGGCCGAACCGCTCAGGGTCGTCATGGACCAGCATGGCCGCCCCACCCTGGCGGATGACCTGGCCCGGGCCCTGCGCGACCTGAGCGGCTCCGGGCGGCTTCCCGCCCCGGCGCGGCTGTATCATTACGCCGGAGCGGAGGATGCGACCTGGCTCGAATTGGCCGACGCCCTGACGGCCGAGTGGAGCGCGCGCGCCGGCGTCGCCCGGCCGCCCCTGACCGGCATCGCTTCCGGAGACTGGCCGGTCCCGGCGCCGCGCCCGGCGGATTCCCGTCTGGACAGTCGTCGCATCGTGTCTGATTTCGGCCTGACCCTCCATGACTGGCGCGCCGCCGTTCCGGATCTGGTCGAGGCCTGGCTGCAAGGAGAGCCGCGCTGATGAAGGGCATCATCCTGGCCGGAGGGACCGGCTCTCGCCTGCATCCCATGACCACGGCTGTCTCCAAGCAGCTGATGCCGGTCTATGACAAGCCGCTGGTCTACTACCCGCTGACGACTCTGATGCTGGCGGGAATCCGCGAGATCCTGATCATCACCACCCCGCGGGACCAGGCCGCGTTTCAGACGCAACTCGGCGATGGCGGCCAGTGGGGCCTCAGCCTGACTTTCGCCGTCCAGGACGAGCCGCGCGGTCTGGCCGACGCCTACCGCCTCGGCGCCGGTTTCGTCGACGGCGGCCCTTCGGCCCTGATCCTGGGCGACAACATCTTCCATGGCGAGGGCGCGGGCCGGGTGTTCGCCCGGGCCGCCGCCCCCCTGGCGTCGGGCGCAGGCGCCCGGATCTTCGCCTATCATGTCGCCGATCCCGCGCGTTACGGCGTGGTCGAGATGGACGCGGAGGGCCGCGCTCTGTCGATTGAGGAAAAGCCCCTGCGCCCCCGCTCGTCCTGGGCGGTGACCGGTCTCTACTTCTATGACGGCCGCGCGTCCGAAATCGCGGCGGCGCTGCGCCCGTCCGCGCGCGGCGAGCTTGAGATCACCGACCTGAACCGCGTCTATCTCGAACAGGGCCTTCTGGAGGTAGAGCGCCTAGGCCGGGGCTTCGCCTGGCTGGACACGGGCACGCCCGACAGCCTGCACGACGCGGCCGCTTTCGTCCGCACCCTGGAACAGCGCCAGGGTTTCAAGATCGCCTGCCCCGAAGAAGTCGCCTGGCGCATGGGCTGGATCGACGCGGTTCAGCTGGCCCGCCTGGCGGAAGATTACGGAAGCGCCGATTACGGACGGTATCTGCGCGGGGTACTGGATCAGGGGTGATCAGGGCTGTCGCCCGGGCGACAGATCAGCCCAGGCGCAGACCGGTCATGCGTTCGAATCTGTCCTGATCCGTCCTGTACAGCTCTTTCAGATACAGCCTGTCTTCCGTGGAAAACGCCTCCTCATGGTCGGCTGCCGAGACATTGACCCGTTCAGGCGTCACAGGCGCCATTCGTGAGACGCCCAGAAAGTCCGTCACCTTCGCCAGGGCGTTATCGGGCCTTGTATCCAATTCGCCCTGATCCAGGAAAAGCATCTGCCTGTGGGCAAAAAGCTTGGATAGTTCCTCGATCTGCCGGGCGTAAAAACCGCGTTCGACATAGCTGTGCAGGCGGGACAGCCCCATCGGCCCGTCCTGATCCAGCGCTCGCATCCGCCCTTCGCGTACGGCTCGGGAAAAAGGCAGGCTGTCCTGGCCCCGGCTCCGGATCATCTTCCAGTGCGACCATGCCCGTTCGGCAGGATCGCGGAAGAGCAGGATGAATTTCATGTCGGGGTTATATGTCAGCACGCGATAATGGGCGGGCGTCCAGTACAGGGTGACGGGCGTGGCCTCTCCATGAAGCCGTTCATCGTGCCGATAATGTCCATGCAGCAGGTCGTAGTCGGGACTGCGCCAGTTCACGCCTGATTCGCGGTCGAAGAAATGGGTTTCCTTGGGGGCGGCCATTTCGATTTCAGGGTGTTGGCGCAGATAGGCGTCCAGGGCGGATGTGCCGCATTTCTGAACTCCCGCGATCAGGAATTGGACATAAGCCACTGCGCCCTCCCGGCCTGGCTGAAATCGGGCGCGCCTTTTAAAGGCTTCATATCCTCACGGATAGGGCCAACGATCATCGAATGACTGAAATATGTCAAAAAACGTCAATACTTATTTAAAATATCAGATTTCATCGATCGTTATTCGGCGCAAGCTTTACTGTCAAGATGCTGGGCGCGGGCGCTTTTTCGCAGATGCTGTCTCTGGCCATTCCTTTTGATTCGTTCTTAAATCCCTATAAAATACGAAAATTTATCGCACTGATGAACGTTGGTTTCGTTTTTTATCGTCTTGACCGTCGAAATCTGACTGTTGTAGAACGACGCTTGCCGTGGGCGCAGCCATATTCCTCAGGGATGTGAACTGTGGCCGAAAGGCGTTCATTCGTTGGCTCGTCCACATCAATCTTTCTCTCTGGGGGATGAAAATCCACATGACTAAGAAGCTTTTCCTTGCGGCCGCTTCGGTCGCCGCCCTGGCCTTCGCGGGCGCCGCCAACGCTGGCGACATTTCGGGCTATTTCGCCGCCAGTGCTGGTACGCCGGGCGCGACTCCTGCTGCCGCCAACGATAAGTTTGCTGGCGCGGTTACGGGAACTCCGGCCTCGTCTTATCTGATGGTCTCCGAGCTGAAGGTCAGCTCTGCAACCCCGAACAGCGGCTGGATGCACACGCAGGTCGAACTGGATACGCCGATCGTTGTCGGCTCCGGCAGCGCGTCGCGTGATTATCTTGTCGCCTTCACGATCGGCGGTGCGGTCGTCAAGAGCACCGGGCTGGCTCTTAACGTGAAAGACGCTAGCGGTTGGGCGGCTGCCAATGCTGCGACTCTGGTCAGCAATCAGAACGGCGTGGTGACCTACCTTGTATCGGTTTCCGCCGGGGATACCGCTGAAGCCTTTGAACTGGTCGCCAATGTCGAGCAGTCCGCCCAGGCGCCGATCACTGTCTCCAGCACCGTGACGGCCGTCATCGGCGGAACGAACGTTCTGGTGGACGATTCTTCGGCCATCGTGGCCGCCAAGTATCAATCCTTCTTCGCCCCGCTGTCGGTCAAGGCTGAGACCCTTGAGGCCAAGCTGGCTGTCTCGCCTGCGACGGATGACTATGTCCTGGTGGGTTCGGTTGGCAACCCGGGTGCGACTTCGGGTACGCTGGCGACGGACTTCAAGGTTTCCGGCGCCAACGTTATCGGCGAATATAATGCTGACCTTAAGGGTGCTGACTTTGCTCTTACCGCGCTGGATGGCGGCACTCTGACTGTCAAGGGCCCGCGTATCAGTGATGCGATCAAGGTGTCGTTCGGTCTTGGTACGGCGGTGACCACTCCGGCTCCGGCTGCCAACACTGCGGTCTTCTCTCTGGATCCTGCGCAGAGCCAAGCCTTTGCTGCCGGCACCACCGATCTGACCATCACCAATGCTGCTGGTGATGAAGAGTTCGCTGCCGGCGATTACACGGTGACCTGGGCGCCCAAGACCACATCGACGTACACGGCGCCTGCAGCTTCGACGGTTGCTGCCGGTACGATCGTTCTGGAAGGCACCAACTTCACGGCGCCTTGGGTTTCGGGCACCGGCCTCGCGGATAGCGTGATCCGCGTCAGCAACAGCAACGGCGCCGATTCTGCTCCGGTGACGGTGCGCATGATCAGCGGCACCAAGGTGGTGAATGGTCAGCCTCAGACCTTCACCAGCACGGCTGCTCCGCTGGTGCTCGGCTCGGTTCCGGCTGGCGGCGATCTGCAGATCAGGAGCGATCAACTGGTGACCCACTTCGGCCAGTTCACGCGCGGCGACTTCCGCATCACCATCAACCAGGACCAAACCGGCCTGGTCGCCAAGATGCGCTCGACGCGCAAGGACAGCAACCAGACCTTCGAGCAGTCGCTGGCTGCCAACTAAGTCCAGACAGTCGTCTGAACTGGGGAAGGGAGGGCCTTGCGCCCTCCCTTTTCTTTTGTCTGAAGAGGCGTGCATGCGGCGCTGGACGCGATTTCACGGGTCGCTGTCTTTTGATGGTTCTGTCCGGTGGACCTTGTTCGCTTCCCTCGCTACAGCGGACAGGTGACCGTGAACGCTCCTACCGTGAACCTTGATCGCGCCGGCGTCGTTCCGGCCTCGTCGCCGGGCCGTCAGCGTCTGGGCGAACTGTTGGTCGCGCGCGGCCTGGTCCGTCCCGCCGATGTCGCCAACGCCCTGTCTCTACAGACCCAGAACGGCGGCCTGATCGGTCTGAATCTGGTGCGCCTCGGCGCCCTGTCCGAAGCCCAGCTTCTGGATGTCCTGTCCGAACAGCTGGACCTGCCCGTTCTGGCGCCAGAGGCCGCGCCGGCGCCTGACCTCATATCTGCATTCCTGGACGAAATCGGTTCGCCTCTGGCCTGGTGGGCCGAGCATGAGGCCGTCGCCTGGCGCGAGACGTCTCCCGAAGAAGACGGCGGCGAGACACGCCTCCTGTGCGCTGCCGTCCAGCCGCTGGACCCGGCGCTGGCCGAGCGCATCGCACAATCCCGGACGTCGCAGGCGACCGCCGAACCCGTCGCCTTCTTCCTGGCCCAGCGCTCCCTGATCGAGGCCCTGACCGAGGACCTGAGCCGCGATCACGCCCCGGCGCTGGACGTTGCGCTCGGCGGTGCGGGCGCTGACGCCGCCCGTCTGCGTGAACTGGCGCAGGAAGCGCCGGTCATCGACTTCGTCAACGCCGTCTTTGCGGAAGCGCTGACCCGCCGCGCTTCGGACGTCCACGTTGAACCCTATGAGGACCGGTTCCTGGTGCGGATGCGCATCGACGGGGTGCTGACCACGGCCCGCAGCGCTCCGCGCTCAAACTTCGACGCCGTCTGCTCGCGCATCAAACTGCTCAGCGGCATGGACATCGGCGAGCGCCGCCTGCCGCAGGACGGCCGCCAGTCGATCCGTGTTTCGGGCCAGGAGGTCGACCTGCGCGTTTCGACACTGCCGTGTTCGTGGGGCGAATCCATCGTTCTGCGTCTGCTGGGCAAGACCAGCCGCCTGCCGCAACTGTCCGAACTGGGCGTCAGCGCGGCTCAGGAAGCCGGTTTCCTGCGCCTGGCCGAACACCCCAACGGGGTCTTCCTGATCACGGGTCCGACAGGGTCGGGCAAGACCACCACCATCTATCGCCTGTTGACCCACCTGAACGACGGCGAGCGCAAGATCATCACGGTCGAGGATCCTGTCGAACTGGACCTTCCCGGCGTGATCCAGGTGCGGGTCCGTTCCGAGATCGGCCTGACATTCGCCGCGGGCCTGCGCTCCATCCTGCGTCAGGACCCGGACGTCATCATGATCGGCGAAATCCGTGACCCCGAGACGGCGCGCATCGCCGTCCAGGCCGCCCTGACCGGACATATGGTCATCTCGACCGTCCACACCAACACCGCCCTGGCGGCCATTCCGCGCCTGCTCGACCTGGGTATTGAGGACTATCTTCTGGCCGATGTCATGCGCGGCGTGGCGGGCCAGCGTCTGATCCGGCGTCTGTGCGAGGACTGCGCACGCCCATCGACGCCCGCCGAGGCCGCCCTCCACGAGCAGGCGCTGCCGGCGCACCTGCACACGCTGACCGCCGCCGACGATCCCCGCTGGATGGAGCCTGTCGGGTGCGCAAAGTGCGGCCAGAGCGGTTTTCGCGGCCGTCTGGGCGTCTATGAACTGGCGCCCATGTCCCCTGCCATCATTACGGGCATGCGCGCCTCGGCTGATGAAGACCAACTGACCGCCGCCGCCCGCAGCGAAGGCTTCCTCAGCTTCGCCGACGACGCCTTCCTGAAGGCTCGTCGAGGCCAGACTGCCCTGTCTGAAGTCTATCGCATCGCCGGGAGCGGCCAATGAATCCATCGCCCGTGGCCGTGATCGGCATGCATCGTTCGGGCACCTCCTGTCTGGCGGGGTGCCTTGAGGACCTGGGCCTGAGTCTGGGCGAGGTCGTCACCGCAGCGCCGCACAACAAGAAGGGCAACCGTGAGAATCCCCGTTTCTGGCCTGTGCATGACGCGGTGCTGGCGCGTGTAGGGGCCGCCTGGGACAATCCTCCGGCTGAACCTGTCGCCTGGACGCCGGACGAAAAGGCTGAGTTGAAGGCGGTGCTGGCTGACTATGACGCTCTGTCGCAGCCCTGGGGGTTCAAGGACCCCCGCGCGACGGTTCTGCTGGACGGTTGGTTCGAAGTCTTGCCAGACCTGCGTCTGATCGGCTCGATCCGCCACCCCCTTGCGGCTGCGGGCTCGCTGGCCGCGCGCAATGGTTTCCCGCTTGAGCGGGGCGTGGCGATCTGGGCGGGTTATAATCGCGCTCTGTTGCGCTGGTGGGACGCGGCGGCGTTCGACGTCATCGACTATGATGCGCCTGATTATGAAGGGCGGGTCCGCTTGGCGGCCGGGCGTCTGGGCCTGAGTGCGGATCGACCGATGCCTTTCCGCGAGGCGGAGCTCAATCACCAGAAGACGGCGGAAGACGCGCCGTCTTCTGTGTCTGATCTGTGGGCAAGGCTGCAGGAGGTCGCGGCATGAAGCCGTTGGTGTCGATCGTCATTGTCGGCTTCGACATGGCACGTGAGCTGCCGCGCACGGTTCGCTCTTTCCTGCCTCCCTATCAGCAGGGCGTGAGTCTGGCCGATGTACAGGTCATCGTCGCTGACAATGGTTCGGCTGAGCCCGTCCGGCGCGACTGGTTTCCACCGGATGCGGACGTCACGGTCGTCCGGGTCGACGACGGCGGCGTGTCGCCGTGCCGGGCGATCAATCGCGCCGCAGCGCTGGCCACGGGCGACCTGATCGGGGTTGTGATCGACGGCGCGCGCATGGCGACGCCGGGTGTGATCCGCTCGGCCCTCGAGGCCCGCCGCGTGCATCCGCGCGCCTTCATCTCGACTCTGGGCTTCCATCTTGGCCCCAAGGTGCAGCAGGTGTCGGTGACGGAGGGCTATGATCGCGAGGTAGAGGATCGTCTGCTGGAGGGCGTAGGCTGGCCTGCCGATGGCTATCGTCTTTTCGAGATCTGCGCGCTGGGCGAAAGCTATCGGGAAGGCGCCTTCGTCGCGCCGCCGGAAACCACCTTCTTCGTGATGGATCGCGGTCGGTTCGAAGCCCTGGGCGGGTTTGAAGAGCGGTTCGAGGCTCTGGGCGGCGGCTTCGCCAACTATGACTTTTTCGAGCGCGCAGTCGAAGAGAAGGATGCGCCTCTGGTGATGCTTATCGGGGAAGGAACCTTCCACCAGCTTCACTATGGCGCCACCACCCAGGCTGGCGGCATCCGCCGCACGGTTCTGAGCGAAAATCGGACGCTGGGCGATGTGTATGCCGAGGAGTACGCAGCCATTCGCGGTCACCCCTATCAGCGCAGTCAGCCCCAACCGGTTCTGATCGGGCGAATTACGCACCCGGCTGTCCGGCGTCTCTTCTTTCCGCCTTCAGATCAATGACGGATCAACTGACGTTTCAGTATGAGGCCGCTGGTCGGGACGGGCGGATGGTCAAGGGCATGATCGGGGCCGCCGATGAGGCTCTGGCCATGCGGCGTCTGGCGGCGGACGGCCTGACGGTCGTGCGCATACGTCCCGCCGCCGCGCCCAAGGCCGAAGGGCGCGAGCGCGGACTGAAGGCGGGTGAGCGGGTGCTGGTGCTTCGGCAGATGGCGCTGATGCTGGAGGCCGGCGTCTCCCTGCTGGAAGCGCTGGATACGGTCGCGCAGGGCATGCAGGCGCGCAAGGGTCGCCGCCAGTTTCAGGCCGCGATCGCGGCCTTGAGGCGTGGGGAATCCTTTGGCGATGCGCTGGAGGAGCATGCCCCCGGTTTTCCCGACTATGTCTACGCCATGGCCCGCGTCGGCGAGGCGTCGGGCCGCATCGCCGAGGTGCTGAAGGAGGCCGCCGAACAGATGGCCTATGAGGATCGCCTGCAGCGCGACTTCGCCAACGCCATGACCTATCCGGCCTTTCTGTGCTTCGCCGGCGTGGCGGCGATCGGCTTCATCTTCACGCAGGTGGTGCCGCGTTTCGGCGCCATGATCGGCGAGGACCGCGAGAATGTTCCCGCCATGTCGCGCTGGGTGCTGGAGACGGGCGAGTTCGCAAACGCCAATCTCGGTCTGGTGGGCGTCGCAGCGTCAGTCCTGATTGCGGCCATCTTTTTGATCGTCTCCAACCAGGCGATCCGTGAACGCGCCTATACCGTCGCCCACGGACTGCCGGTCGTCGGCCCGGTGATCCGTTCACGCGAGATTGCGTCATGGGCGCGGCTGACGGCCTTCGCCCTGAACAACGGCGTGCCGCTGTTGTCGGCGGCGGCGCTGGCGCGGGCGGCGGTGCCGATCGGGCCGTTCCGTCAGGGGCTGGACCTGCTGGACAGCGACCTGCGCGCAGGTCTGACGCTGGACGCGTCCCTTGGCGCGCACACCGGCCTTGAGGCGATGGATCTCAGCCTGTTGCGGGCCGGACAGAAGTCTGGGGCCATCGGCGCCATGTTCGGCTTCATGGCTGACAACTATGAAGCGCGTCTGCGCGACAGGATGAAGCGAATGACCTCGCTTCTGGAGCCGATGGCCATCGCCGTCATCTCCATCGTGGTCGGCTTTGTGGCCCTGTCGCTGGTTCTGGCCCTGTCGAGCGTTTACGAAGGCGTCGTCTGATGCGCGCGGCGACGGCGGCCCGGGGAGGGTTCAGCCTGATCGAGGCGCTGGTGGCGTTGGCCATCGCTTCCATGACGCTGATGGCCATCTTTGAGCTGCAGATTCAGATGGCGCGCAGCCAGCAGAGGGCATCCGAGGCGATCGAGCAGGTCGCTTCACAGGAAAACGCCCTGGCCCTGACGCGCCAGTTGAACCCCATGGCCCAGCCGCATGGCCGGATCGAACTGCCCGATGGCGACGTCATCGTCTGGGAAGCGGAGCCTAAAACCGCGCCGCGCATCAACGCAGGCTTCCCGGCGGGTGACGGCAGCTATGAGGTCCAGCTATATCGCGTCACCGTAGGCGTAGAGCGGCGCCGTGGGCGGTCGCCTGCTCCCCTGGTGTTCGACCGCGTGGGATGGCGGCGCGTGGATATGCAGGGCTGAAGTTTCAGTCCTCGCCCGAGAGGGCTTCATCCGCTTCTGCAGGCGCAGTCTCGTTGGCGGCGGTTGGCTGATCGACCGGCGCGGAACGTTGTGTTGCGTCCGAAGCTCGGCGTCGTTCAGAAGCCCGGTTGGGCGCGGGCAGATCAAAGCCGACGCCGCGCACGCCGTGGCCGATGGAGAAGGGCGTCAGCGTATAGGACCAGCCTCGGCCTGTGCGGAAGGCGGCGTTGATGTCGCTGGAGAAGGCATCCGCCATGTCCGCCATGTCTTCATCGCCGCGAATGACGTGGGGGGTGATCAGCATGACGAGTTCGGTTCGCACGCCGCTGACCTTGTTGGTCTGGAAAGCTGAGCCGATCAGGGGGATGTCCTTTACGAAAGGCACGCCAGTATTGGTTTTGGAGTAGTTGTTGCTGATCAGTCCGCCCAGAACGCCGGTCCAGCCGTCAGTGATCGAAATCTGTGTCGTGAGGCTGCGGTTCAGGATCGGTGGGCTGGCGATGGCGGAACTGGCGGATTCGCCGACTTCAGAGATTTCCTGGCTGATGGTGATGTCGACCCGGTCGCCATAGACGACGGGCTGTAGATCGAGGATCACCCCGGTCTGGCGATACTGCACGCTTTGCAGCACGTCCGTGCCGTTGTTATTGCCTGTCTGCGTGTTGACCGCGCGCTGTGAGGTGATGATCGGTACATCCTGGCCGACCTGGAAACGCGCTGTTCCGCCGCTTCGCGCCACCAACTGGGGCCTTTGCAGAATATTGACGCGGTTGTTTGATGCTTCAGCCGCCAGGCTGGCGCGGAAGTCCGGCCCCTTGAAGGAGACGACGAGTCCTCCGCCCAGCGTCATGCTTTCGGTTGAGCCGGTCAGGATGCCGTCGCCGTGACTTTCCGTTCCGAAAAGATTGACGCCGAGCGCGGTTTTGTCTGTCAGCGTCACCTCCGCGATCATGACCTCGATCACCACCTGAGGCGCCGGGGTGTCCAGCGTGTTCAGAAGGTTGCGCAACTGGGCGAATTCATTGGCGGTGCCGGTGAAGATGATGCGGTTGCCGATGGGGTCGGTCAGGACCCGACCGTTCATGAACTGCCCCTGTGCGCCGGGCCCTGCGCCCTGTCCCTGAACGCCGCCTGCAGCATTGTTCTGTGGCCGATTGTTCTCGGTCGCAGGCGGGGCGCCGGGTACGCCTACAGGCGCCTGGGCCTGCGCCATGGCCGGGCTTTGGCCCATGGCCAGTTGGCCCAGGGAGGCGGCGTCCGTATTCTTGACCTGGTAGACGAAGGTCGAGGCCTTGTCTCCGAGGGCGGCGGGCTGATCAAGCGTCTCGACCCAGTAGCGGGCGCGGTCCAGCACTTCGCGGTCGCGCGCGAAGATGAGGATCTGGTTCGCCGCCGGGAAGGACAGGATGACGATGGCGCGTCCGGCCAGGGCCTGACGCGAAACCACATAGCCCTCCGTTGTCAGCGTCTGCTCCAGCGAGGTCGCCAACTGGTCCGTATTCCAGAAGGAGGGCTCGACCCGCAGCACCTCTGTCCCGGCGAAACGCGGCTGATCCAGTTCGCGCAAGGCCCGCACGACCTGGGCGACTTCACGACCCGAGCCGGAGATGATCAGGCTGTTGGTCAGGGGGTCCGGGGTGATCCGCGCACCGCGCAGATTGGGATAGACGTCCTGCAGCAGGCTTTGCAGAGCATTGACCTCAATGGTCTGCACGCTGAAGAACTGCACCACCCGCCCGCTGGCCGAAGGGGCTGCGCGGCTCCGGTTGATGTCGGCGCCCGTCGAGGTCTCGGGCGTGGCGCCGATGGTGACGAACCCGCCGTCGATATAGACGTCGACGCCATACTGTTTCAGCGCCTGCTGGGTCAGGCTGAACAGGGCGCGCTTGCTGATGGCGCCGCCGCTGCCTCCCGCCACGACCTCTGTGCGCGAGGCGACATCGGAAGAGAGGGTGAAGGGAACCTTCAGCACGCCGCCGAAGACGGCGGCGGCGAACTGGGGAATGGGCTGGGGCGACAGGTTGGCGTCGACCGGATCGTCCGACAGCAGGGTGGCGATCTGCTCGGGCGTGGCGGGCTTGCGCGCCGCAGCAGGCGGAGGCGGCGGACCGGGAATCGTCAGGGTGGCGCTCTGGACGCGGGCGCGGCCTTCGCCGGCGGGCGGACCGCTGATCTGTCCGTCCAGGTCGTCGGACTGCGTTCGCGCGGCCGGCCGGTCGACCACGGCCTCGAACTCCGGAAAGGCGGCGCAACCGGCCAGCAGGACGAAGGGGGCGGCTGCGGCTGCGGCGCGCAGGGCCGCGCGCGGACGTCTGCAGGACGCCGGGTGCGGAAAGGCGGGACGATCCGCGGTCAGGTTCGACATGCCGTTCTCCTCGATACTCAACCGAACACCCGGACGACGCGCGTTTCGCGTCCCTTGGCCAGGGTGACGGCGTCAGCCGTGACTTGTTTGATGCGCCAGCCGTCGCCGAAAGGCGCGCCTTCGGCCAGGGCGCCGACGCCGCCGCCGTCCGTCGTGACCAGTGCGCGGCGCTGGCCTGTGGCGGCGTCGCGCTCGACACCGCGCAGGGCGGCGCGGAAAGTCTCCGCCACATCCGGCGGCGGCGGCGGAGGGGGCGGCGGAGGCGGAGGGGGGGGCGGCGGCGGCGGCGGCGGGTCTGACCGCAGGGTTTTCAGAAAGGCCACGGCCGCCACGGCGTTCTCGCCGGGGCGCATGACGGCGCCGCTGCGGGCGGCGTGTCCGCGCACGACCGAGGGGGGCTCTTCGGGACGACCGGGCCAGGTGGTTCCGCTCAGGAAGCAGAGGATCAGGATCAGCGGCGGCGCCAGCCAGAACAGCGGCCTCATGACGTCTTCTCCGCCGGGGGCGCGGCGTCCAGACGCACGGGAAAGGCCAGGCGAAGCCACAGTTTTCCGCTGGTCCATGGCGGCTCGGCGTCGCGGGCCTGGGGGCGCGGCGGGGTCAGTTCATAGCGGAAGCCGACCACGCGAAACCCTTCCGGCCATTCGCCCAGCTTATCCAGGAAGGCGAAGGTCGGGCCCCAGCGCAGGCCGGCCTGCACCTCGACTTCCAGCCACTGCGTTGGCCCAATGTCCTCCACCTTGGCGTTGGTCGTGATGCGCGGATCGGGCAGTTCGACGGCGTGGGCCGCCTGCAACAGTCGCTGTTCGATCAGGACCTGGGCGATGGCGGGATTGGCGGCCTCGAAGCCCCAGGCGTTCATGTCGTCCAGGGCCATGCGGTCGGCGGCGCCTTCGGCGATCCGGCGGGCGGCGTTGGCGGTCAGCCGTGCGGCGGACTGTTCGCCAAGGGCGTCGACATAGGCCTCGGCGCGGGCGCTGCGGGCTTCCAGGGCGGCGACGGGGGCATAGAATGCGGCGCTCAGGGCCAGCAGGGCCAGCAGGATACGCTCCCGCGCGGTCGTGCGACGCAGGCGTGCTTTCAGCGTTTCGACCGACGCGCGCGTCGAGGCGACCATGTCAGCGATGAAGCCTTGCAAGACTTGTTCCGTATCGTGCTGCGACGCGACCAGGCCGCAATTCGCATCGACCCCTCATGTCCGCTGAGCTATAGCAATCGCTAAGCGTCCATAACAGCTAAGAAATCCAGAGTGGTCGATCGATGCTTCCCAGTCTGAACCGAATCCATCGCCGTTTTTCGAGCGCCGTTGCCCCGTCGCGACAGTCGGAACGCCGTTCTGACCGACGCCGCGCCCGCGCCGGCTATTCCATGCTCGAAATTCTGGTGGTCCTGGCCATCATCGCCCTGATCGCCGCCGTGGTGGGGCCGCGTCTGTTCACGCAACTGGACAAGTCCAAGACCCAGACGGCGCGCCTGCAGATCCGTTCGCTGGAAGCGGCGCTTGAAACCATGCGCATCGACATCGGGCGCCTGCCGACCGAGCAGGAAGGCCTGGCCCTGCTGATGCAGGCCAATCCTGAACAGGCGCCGGGCTGGTCCGGCCCCTATCTGGACAAGGATCTGCCGTCGGATCCCTGGGGACGCCCCTACATCTATATCGCGCCTGCGGCGACGACGCCGGGCGCCGCGGGCGATGCGCGCGCGCGCGTCATCAGCTATGGCGCGGACGGTCAGGAAGGCGGGGAGGGCGTCAACGCCGATGTCTCGTCCGATCAGCCGCGCTGATCCTGCTTCGCCGGGCGCGCGGTTGCCGCTGCGGGCGCGGCGCAACGGCTACAGCCTGATGGAAATCCTGGTGGTGCTGGCGATTTTCGCGCTCAGCGCCGCCATCATCATGCCTTCGACCTCGCGGATGCTGGACCAGACGACGGCTCATGCGGTCTTCTTCGAATTCCAGCGTCAGGTGTCCGACCTGCGACGTGAGGCCAACCGCACCGGGGAGCCTGTCCGCGTCATCGATCCGTCCATGACTCCGGTCGAGGGCGACCGCGTGCTCGAACTGCGGACGTCATGGCGCTATACTCTGGCCCCCGCTCTGGACATCGCCGAGGGCGGCGGCTGCTCCAGCGTCAGCGCTAACCTGCTGCACCAGGACCGGGTCGTCATGACCCTGAAGACGGATGACGGCGCCTGCCGCTTCATCCGCTACCAGACTGCGGCGACGCGCGTCGGATCGGGCGGCCCCGCCTAAGGGTCCGGGCTGAGAGGCGGGGCGGCCTCCCGGACCTTCATTTCCACCACCAGTGTCCCGGACGAAGCGTCCGTGCGCGGCTGGACATCATGGAAATAGCCCGAACCTTCCAGGTCCGCGATCAGGCCGGCGATCTTGTCCAGGGCGTCATATCCGATGGTGAAGCTCAGGGTCTCCGTCCCGGCGTCCAGCGCCGTCGGCGTCAGTTCGTGCAGGGCCAGCACGCCGATGGCGGCCCCTGCGGCGCTTACAGGACTGGTCCGTTCCTCGATCTGGCGATAGGCGACCAGCTTCTTCTGGCTGGCGTCCAGGTTCAGGACGGCGGCCGCGCGCGGGGTGGCGGCGCGTATTTCGGCCGTTTCGGCCTCGACGCGGGCGGTATCGCCGGCCAGTTCATGGCCCTGTCCCGCCAGGAAGGCGGCCAGGCACAGGGCGGCGAAGGCGCCCGTTCCGCCCGCCGCCCACGCCATCTGTTCGCGGGTCATTTCGACGGGGGCCAGGGCGAAGGCTTCGCCATTGTCGAAGGACAGGGGCAGGTCGGACGGCGCTGGCGGCGTGTCGGGCGCGGGGATTCCTGCGCGTTGCAGACGCACGAACGCCGACCATGCGGCGACGTCGTGACGTTCCCGTCGCCAGGCCGAGGCGATCAGGGCCCGGTCGATCCACAACTGGGCTTCATAGCCGCTTTTCAGTCGTACGATGCGCCAGCCTTCGCCGCGCGGCTGGGTCAGGGTTTCAGGGCGGACCAGGGGGCGGGTCGGACCTTCGATCGCGGCCATCAGCGTCTCGACGCGGTCCGCGTCCCACCACCAGACGCCGAAGTCGTCGCCGGCCTTTGTCAGCGTCGAACCGGCCCGGAGATAGGGCGCGCCGAGGCGGGCGTGCAGGGCGGCGGCCTGACGACGTCTGCGTCGCGGCAGGGCGGCCGTCGCGAAAAGGCTGAAGGCGCACAGGTCGCGCGCCAGAAGCAGGACAGGGCGACGCAGCCATCGGCCCAGACGTCCGCCGGGATGGACGACGTCGACCGCGCCATCGGCGCTGAGCCGTTCAACGCGGGGCGTAAGGAAATCGAATTGCATCGGATGTGTCGGCCACGGCCCGGCGGGGGGCCTCTGTAAGTTCAGTCTGGTCGATCCAGAGCGGTTGCTCAAGACCGGTCGGGGTCAGGGTCAGGCGCGCCCGGTAGGTCCAGGCGGAACGGGTGTCATGCAGCATCAGGATCGTGACGCCCGAGGGGTAGGTGTAGAGGCGTTCGAAATCATCATAGAGCGATGCTCCGGCGATATTTCCGGCATCGATCAGGGACGTGAGAGAGTGTTGCTCGCGCGCTCGGATGAGGGCTTCGGACTGGTTTTCGGTCAGGCCGAACCAGACGGCCAGTGTGACAGGACTAGCCGTGTTCATGTTGAGCGACGAGGCTGTCGGATCGGCGGCCAGGTGCGGCCGCAGCCGCCGCCATGCCTTGGCGTCCGCCGCCTGACGCGCGCCCAGAACGGACAGCCACTCGGTCGGCCGGATCAGGCGCCGGTTCGCCGGTCCGCCGGTGTCGTAGTCGGCGCGCTCGGCGCCGTTCGGCTGTCTCAGGTCGTCATGGTCGATATAGTCCTGATAGCGGGCGATCAGCGCCTGACGCTCGCTGGGCTCGACGCCCGCAGCCTCCAGAAAGCGCTCATGCTCCTGGCCGAAAAGCTGGGCGGTGTTGATCATTCCCGCCTGGTCCTGAAGCCGCAGCACCAGCGGGCCGTCGATGTCCATCAGATAGCGACGGCTGTCGGCGATGATCTTTTCGACCGGCACGCCAGAGGCGCCGGTTGGCTCGCCCTCATAGTCGAAGTCCATGGAGCCCCGAACATCATTGATGCCGAAGCCATAGGCGCGTGTGGGTTCCGTCGCGGCCATGAAGGCCAGGGCGGCCTCGGCCGTCATGGCGCGCTGCAGGAAGCGGACGCGGGCCCGTGCCGAGGCCGCCTCCGCTGTGAGACTGGCCAGGGCCGTGATGGCGACCAGGAAGATCAGGGTCACCACGCCTGTCACCGCCAGGACGGCGGGCAGGGCGAAGCCGCGCCGAGCGGTGGAATCAGAAGTCGACATCGGGCCTCGCCCAACGGCCCGGCAATCCGCTTGAGGCCGTCTCGATCACATCGACCGACCCTGCCTTCAGGCGCACGAAAAACTGGCGGCTGCGCATGCCTTCCGTGCCTGTGGCCAGGGCGTTGGGCGTTTCAAACGTCGGTCCCCATTCCTGGCCGTTCTCTGAATAGGACAGGGCGGCCCCGGCGCCTCCGGGCAAGGTCATCAGGGTGACCGTGCGATCGCCTGCCTGGCACATCAGCGCCGGTTCACCGCCGGCGCTCAGGCTCAGCGTCAGCCGTCCGGCCCAGCCCTGGGGCGCGCAACCGGTCGCGCGCTCCATCACCACATCGGCTTCCAGGCGGTCGGGCGCGGCCAGGATGGGGCGATCGACTCCTTCCATCATCGAGGCCGGCGGGCGGACGCTGACGCTGCGGATGATGCTGCGCAGGTCGCTGATTGCGACATCGGCGTCGGCGACCGACATGGCGCGCCGGCCCAGCGAGAAGCCGGTGTCGCCCGCCTTGATCCCGATCGAAAAGATGACGGCCAACGCCATCCCGCCGATCGCCAGGACGACCAGGGCTTCAATCAGGGAAAAGCCGGAACGGCGCGCGGTCTTCATGACGGCTTCTTGATAGGGCTTTGGGGCGCGGCTGCCAATCTCGCAAACCGTCGCTTCGGCTTGGCGTCGACGATGACGGCTGATATGCAGGGGGCCTTGTGTTTGGGGGAAGAATGCGCGGGATCGCTCCAGTGCTGATGGCAGGAGGATTGGGGATCGCCGCCTGGGCGGGACTGTCCGGTCATATCCCGTTCGCCAATGTTCTGTCCGGTCAGGCGCAGGCCCAGCCCGGCGCTGTCAGGCCGATCCCTGCCTATGTCCCCGCCGCAGCCGCCGCGCCGGTCATGGAAAGCGACGTCGAACGCCGCGCCCGGCTCAATGTCCGTCTGCAGGCCATGGTCAGGGAAGGCAAGGGGGGACGGCTGACCGATTCTGCGCCGTTGGCGCGCCCGCCCGGCCGCGCCGGGACTCGCCGTCCATCCGCTGCTGCCGAAGCGGCGGCGCCGAAGTCCGAACCTGCCGCCTCCTTCACGCCGCCGCCGTTGAACCTGTCGGCTGCGACATCCGCACGACGCGGGGCCGGCGGCTATGTCGCTCCGGTCCTGGACCTCAAAACGCCGCCGCGCATCCCCGACAATGATCTCGAGTGTCTGACCCAGGCGATCTATTATGAGGCCCGCAACGAGAGCGAGTCCGGTCAGGCGGCGGTGGCCGAGGTGGTGCTGAATCGTTCGCGTCATCACGCCTACCCCCAGGACGTCTGCGAGGTGGTCTACCAGCGCAACAGCCGCACCTGCCAGTTCACCTTCACCTGTGACGGTTCGATCGGACGGCGTGCGGTCAATGCGGTCGCATGGGCCCGGGCCGAGCGCATCGCGCGCGAGGTGTATGAAGGGCGTTCCGCCAGTCTGCTGCCGAAAAATTCGGTCAACTATCACGCTAACTATGTCCGCCCGTCCTGGGGGCGGCGACTGGAGCGCGTTCGCCAGATCGGCGCCCATATCTTCTATGGCGCGCCTCTGAACGGCGGCGCCACGCCGGGCGCCCGCGAGCGTGAGGCCGCGCCGCCTGCGCCGCGTCTGCTGTTCGTGCGTAATGAGGCGCTGGATCGCGCCTACGCCCTTGTGGCGGCCCGGGCGTATGATCCCGCTGCGACCGACGTCGCATCCGGCCCGGTCGGGTCGTGAGCGGGCAGGTCATACTGTTGCGGACCCCGCGGTATGGGGATGATCGCGGCTGGTTCTCGGAAACCTGGTCGCGAGCGCGGTTCGCCGCCGCCGGAATCGACTGCGACTTCGTCCAGGACAATCACTCCCGTTCCGAAGCCAGGGGCGTGGTGCGCGGCCTGCACTTCCAGCACCCGCCCCATGCCCAGGCCAAGCTGGTGCGCTGTCTGCGCGGGGCCATCCTGGACGTGGCGGTCGACCTGCGCGTCGGCTCCCCCGATTTCGGCCGATTCCATGCCGTGGAGTTGACCGCCGACAGCGGGGATCAGCTTTTCGTGCCGCCGTCCTTCGCCCACGGCTTCGTCACCCTGCAGCCGGGGACGGAGGTGGCCTACAAGGTCTCGGCGCCCTATGCCCCCGACCACGAAGCGGGTCTGGCCTGGGACGATCCGGACCTGGCTATCCCTTGGCCTGTCACGCCAGGCGAGGCGGTTCTGGCGGACCGGGACCGGGTCTGGCCCCGGCTGAAGGATCTGGAATCGCCCTTCATGGGCGAAGACGCATCGACCCTGTCGGTCGTGGACCTGGCGTCGGTCAGGCCTTGACGGCGCGATGTTGCAGGGGTCTTCAACGGGCGCAGGATTAAGGGAGGCGCCTGTGCGGACATTGCTGACCGGCGGCGCCGGCTTCATCGGCTCGGCTCTGGTGCGCGAACTGCTGGGACGGGGCGATCAGGTTCTGGTCGTCGACAGCCTGACCTACGCCGGGGTTGAGGCGTCGCTGGATGAGGTTGCGGACCATCCCGGTTTCCGCTTCCTGAAGGCTGACATCTGCGATGCGGGAGCCATGGCGAGGGCTTTCCACGGGTTCCGCCCGGACCGCGTCGCCCATCTGGCGGCCGAGACGCATGTCGATCGCTCGATCGATGGACCGGCCGTCTTCATCCGCACCAATGTCGACGGAACCCGGGTTCTGCTCGATCAGGCCCTGGTCTGGTGGCGCGGTCTGGATGAAGCGCGACGGGACGCTTTCCGTTTCCTGCATGTTTCGACAGATGAGGTGTTCGGCTCTTTGGGGCCGCTGGGACGCTTTGACGAGGCCACGCCCTATGATCCCCGCTCGCCCTATTCAGCCTCCAAGGCGGCGTCGGATCATCTGGTGCGCGCTTGGGGGCATACCTTCGGCCTGCCGGTGGTCATCAGCAATTGCTCGAATAACTACGGGCCGCGGCAGTTTCCTGAGAAGCTGATCCCGACGCTGATCCTGCGCGCCCTGTCGGGGCAGGATCTGCCGATTTACGGCGACGGCCTGAATGTGCGGGACTGGCTGTTCGTCGAGGATCACGCCAGGGCGCTTGCGCTCATGCTTGAAGCGGCGCCGCCGGGTCGAACCTATTGTGTAGGCGGCGACGCCGAACGCACCAATCTGCAGATCGCCGGACTGGTCTGCACTGCGCTGGACCAGTTGCGGCCGCGCGCGGACGGGCGGCCTCATGCGTCAGCCGTGCGCCAGGTGGAGGACCGTCCCGGCCATGACCGTCGTTATGCCGTGGACGCCGGTCTGATCCGGCGCGAACTGGGGTGGCGTCCGCAAGGCGATGTTGACAGCGGCATGGTCCGAACCGTGGCCTGGTACCTTGCAAATGAAGCGTGGTGGTCGCCGCTGATCGCCGACAGCCTGCAACGCCGCGGGCTGGCGGGAAGCGCGGGACAGGTCCGAGATCCCGTTCGCGGCTCAGGATGACGTCTGCGGCGTCTGGGGCGACGGCGCCATCGCGGCCACGCCTTGCGGATTGACCGCGGCCCAGGCCAGGACGGCCGCCAGCAGGGGCGCGATCGATATGCCGGCATAGCGGCCCAGCAGGACGAGTTGCGTGACGGCCGGATGCAGGGGCGGGGCCGTCAGGGCGACGTCAGGCAGATCCCTGCCCGGCGCCAGTGACGGGTTCAGCGCCGTGGCGATCTCGCCCCAGAAGAAACACAAGGGTCAGGACTGCGCCGCCGATCAGGATGGCGCGCCACGGATGTGTGCTGCGCGGAGGCGCGCAGATGAAGGCGAGGAACAGGGGAAAGCCCAGCAACGGCCGCCGCAGGCTGCCGCGTCCCATGTCGAGGACGAACAGGCCCTCGCCGCTGGCCAGGGGCAGTCCCGTGGCGATTCGCCAGCCGGCGGCGCTGCTGTCGATGGCGCCGGGCAGGCCGGTCAGCCGGAATGTCAAGCTGGCCAGGGGCTGCGCCAGTCCAAGCACCAGATCTGCGCCCCACAGCCACCACAGGGGCAGGACGGCAATCAGCACAGCGGCGCTCCACAGGACGAAGCGGCGGCGGGCGGACCGGGCGACGCTCATTCTGCCTTTTCCTTTTGCGCGCCCTGGCGGTTCTGCAGATGCGCCCATCCGAAAAACAGCATCAGCCCCTCCAGCCCTATCATCGCGTCCCAGACATAATGATGGAAGAACTCAAACAGCGAGGGCTCGCCGCGCGACAGGTAAAGCAGGCTGATAATTCGCAGGAGGTTGACGCTCTGCAGGGCGATGACGGCGATCGCGGCCCCGATGAGGGAGCGTATCATTGTGGTTGGATAAGCCAGCATCGCTGCGACCAGCAGGGCGCACACCTCGACGGCGTTGCATCCGGCCAGCACTTGAACAGCTCCGGTCCCGTCGCTGAAGCGCAGGATGTCGCCATCGGCCAGGATGCGGCTGTCGAATGGCGCGATGACGGCGGCCGATATGTCGACCAGCATCCGGGTGAAGGGCTGTACGAAACCCGCCGTCGCCCAGGGTGTAGCCAGGACCCAGAAAAACGCCAGGATCAGAAGCGCCATCAAGCCCAGAAACTGGCCGGTCGGACTTTTGAGGGCGGAAAGAACCCGGTCAGCCGACATGAGGCGGCGCCTCCGGGGGCAGGGTGGCGTCAACGATTCGGACATGCGCTGTCATCTTGCCTGCCGTTTCCCGGGTCGCCCGGCTCCATCGTCCGTTCACGGCGCGCTCCCGATAACCGTCGACTGGCTAACGGTGAATGTCAAAACCCGCAAATTGTGACATCGTTATTTCAGGGCGGGCCATGCCCTGCAAAAAAGAGGCGCGCCTGCTGATCACAGCGGGCGCGCCCTGAGGAGAGAGGCGTTTACGAAGGGCGGGTTTAGAAGCGGGCCTTGGCGCCCACCTGGAAGTAGCGGCCCATGGAATCGTACAGGGCGGTGCCCTGCAGGACGAAGGGCGGCTGGCGGTCGAACAGGTTGTTGACGTTGGCGGTGACGCTGATGCGCTCGTCCACCTTCATCTCTACGCCCAGGTCGACATAGGTGCGGCTGCTGACCTTGTTGTTGGTGATGTTCATGAAGCGGTTGAAGTCGCCGCCGTCGACATAGCGCATGCGCAGGTCGACGTTCAGTTCATCGCTCAGATAGGAGACGCTGCCCGTTCCGCGCCATTGCGGCGTGGCGAAGGACAGATTGTCGCCGACGTTGCCGACGCGGTCGGCCGGGCCCGTGCCCGCGTCGAAGGTCAGCTTTTCGACATAGCTGGCCAGGGCGCGGAACTGCAGGGTGCCGTTGATGGCCTGCGGCTGCACCCGATAGGCGAACTCCATGTCGACACCCTGGATGTCGAAGGTCTGGAAGTTCAGGGCGGTCGAATAGATGGTGTTGACCTGGCCGACGGTCTGCCCCGGCGCAGGCGGATCGCGCTGGACGGCGGCGCACAGCGAAGCGTTGCCGGCGCGGCACTGGTTCAGGATTTCCTGAGCGCCGATGGTGCCGATGACGTCGTCGATCTCGATCTTGTAGAAGTCCAGCGACGAGCTGAAGCCCGGCAGGAAGCGCGGCGTATAGGTCAGGCCGACCGAGAAGGTGTCGGCGATTTCCGGTCCCAGATCCGGGTTGCCCCCGGCATACAGGTTCACCTGATAGGTCTGGCCGTTCTGGAACGGATCGGAAATGGTCGACAGATAGGTCGTCCGCGTCGAGAACAGCTCGCTGATATTGGGCGCGCGGATATCGCGAGACGAGACGACGCGCAGCAGCAGATCATCGAAGACCCGGCTGGTGGCGCCCATCTTCCACGACCAGATGCCGCCGGTGGTGCTGTAGTCGCTGTAGCGGGCGGCGCCGTTGACATCCAGCGTCGCGTTCTGCGCGTTCAGCAGGGGCACGGCGATCTCGACGAAGCCCTCCTTCACGTCATAGCGGCCGTCCAGCGTGGCGTAGTTCAGCGGGCTGAGAGCGCCGACCTGTGAGTAGGGGTCGGTGTTGCGCGTATACAGGCTCTGGCGGTGGGCCTCGGCGCCCAGGGCCACGGACACGGGGCCGGCCCAGGTCGAGAAGGGGTCGCCGCGCAGGCTGAAACCCGCCGCATCCAGCTTGCCGCCCGTCTGGCCCGACCCCGAGGCGAAGGCATAGGCGATGGCCTCATCCGACATGTTGCCGACGCCGAACAGGTTCAGCGGACGACAGGCGCTGTTCGGATTGGTCAGGGCGTCGCGGCAGACGATCTGACCGCTGCCGTTGTCGACCGCGTCGATGGCGCGGTTGAAGTTGGCCGCAATACGCTCGTTATGAATGGCGTTCGGGTTCTTCACCTCGCCGTGGGTGTAATAGGCGCTGTAGCGCCACGGCTTGCCCATGGCGTCGAAGCTGCCGTCGATGCCGATCGAGCCTTCGTAAACTTCACGCTCATAGTCGATGCCCAGATAGCCGCGCTCGCCTACATCGGCCAGAAGACGGCCCATGCGGAACCCGGTCTCGCCCGCCGCCAGCAGCTGGTTGCGGATGTCCTGCGACAGGAAGGCGTTGTCGGCCTTGATCAACAGGCCCGCGCCCGCGCTGCCGGGGATGGCTTCGGGGAACATGGGATAGTCCCCCTGGGTCATCGAATAGCTGGCGTCGAACCAGACCGTCGCCCGCTCGGTCAGGGCGTAGGTGGCGCGGCCGAACAGATTGTAGCGCTCAAAGGGGGCGGAAACCGCCAGATGGTCCAGTTGGTTGCGCGCGCCGATGCCGTCATAGGGGCGCAGGCTGCCGTCGGGATTGAACACCTGGCCCGCCAGGGCGCCGCTGGTGATCATGCCGCCGGGCATATAGTTCCTGGCTTTCAGGCCGTTGACCAGGGTCAGCGAGCCGTCCGGATTGGCGATGGCGCTGGTGTCCAGGCTGGGGCGCTTGCGCGTCTCGCGGCCGAAGGCGCCATGATCCTTCACATATTCGGCGGAGACCATGTAGTGGCCGCGGCCGTTGTTGAAGTCGGCCCCATAGGCGCCGTTGATGCGGTGGCGTTCGCCGTCGCCGCGTGACGAGATGCCGGTGGTGGCGCTCAGTTCGCCGCCGCTGAACTCATCGTCCAGGATGATGTTGACCACACCCGCCACGGCGCCCGAGCCCCAGGCGGCCGAGGCGCCGCCGGTGACGACTTCGGCGCGTTTGACCAGGTTCATCGGCACGCTGTTCAGGTCGCTGCTGCCGGAGAAGCGACGACCGTTCAGCAGGGTCAGGGTGCGGTTGGCGCCCAGGCCGCGCAGGTCGACCGTGAAGGTGCCGGACGTGGTGTTGCCCGTGGTGGTGGTCGGCGTGGTCGTCGGCCGGATCGACGGCAGGTCGTTCAGCACCTCGGCGATGTTGCCGCGCGCGCCGATACGTAATTCCGTTTCGCCGATGACGGTGGTTGGAGTCGGGGCGCTGAAGCCTGCGCGGTCGATGCGCGAGCCGGTGACGACGATCTCATTGACGGTGGTCGGTTCGCTCGTGTCCGCGTTGTTGTTTCTGGAGACGACGTCCTGCGCCATGACCAGACCGGGCGCGCAAAGCCCCGCCAGCAGGGCGGTGGTCGCCGGCCATGTTGATTTCGCCCGAATGGGTCCTGTCGTTTTCATCTTCACTCCCCCGATGTGTTTTTGGTGCAGCGCCGCATGGGGGCGGGCCGCTTGGAGGAGAGGCTTGGAGGCTGGACAGAAAAAGTCCAGCAAAAAATGTCCCAATCAGGACCGATATTTCAAATTGAGCCTAATTTAGCCTAAGCCGTGGCGGACTGTCCCTATTTCAGAGCGGCTGAAGCGCTTCCAGGCGGGGCGCTTTCAGTTCAAGACGCAGCTTCATTACCGCGTAGAGCCATCATCTCGTTGAAAAGCTCTTCGTCGGCGCTGGAGCATAGGGCCAGGACGATGGCCTTCTCGTAACCGTCTGCGACAACAAAAGCGTGCCCCATCTGTGAGTCGAGATAGATGGACTGATCTTTCTCAAGCGTAACTGGATCGTAAAACTCGGTGTGAACTTCAATAGCGCCTTCAAGAACATAGATGTATTCTTCGCCGGCGTGACGGATCAGCTTCCCGAAATCTTTAACAGATTTGGCGCGTATGTGAGTGACGATAGGAATCATGCGCTTTTTACGCAGTTCCGGGCAAAGGTAATGGTAGACGTAGTTGTCTGTCTCGACCCGGATCGCATTGTCGAAACTGCCCAGGCTGCGGCGGGCGGTGACGGCGACTGGGTCGGCGGCTTTTCCTTCTGAAAACAGTTCGGACATCGGCATCCCCAGCCTTTGGCTGAGTTGCAGAAGCTTGTCGTAGGTCAGGGTCAACCGGTCATGTTCGACCTTGGACAGGGTCGATACCGGAATGCCGGAATGCTGGCTCATCTCCTTGAGCGTCCAGTCGTTTTTCGCACGAATGGCCCGCATGATTCCGCCAAGGGTGGGGTGCGTCGTATTCGAGGACATCGCCGTGTCTGTCTTTCCGCCGCCCATGAAAACATGGGTTGACAATTTTCCGATCAGGATCACGTAATCCTGCCCAGAGTGTGCTGTTGACTGATTTTATCGGTTGAAGGCGGCTTTGCAAGAATGACGCGAAACGCGCGCGGGGAGCGACGCGACAGACGTCACGGGGAGGAAACGATGAAATTACGCAGGATCTTCCTGTCGGCGGCGCTGTTGCTTGCGTCTGCCTCGATGGCGGGCGCTCAAGGCCACAACCCGCCTCCTGTGGCGACGACGCCATCTGCCCCAGTGGCTGCTGCGACTCCTGCGCAACCGGTTCTGGACCGGGCGGACCTGGAGGCCTGGCTGGACGGCTACATGCCTTACGCCCTGCGGCGCGGCGATATTCCGGGCGCGACCGTGGCGGTGGTCAAGGACGGTCAGGTGCTGCTGCTGCGCGGCTATGGCGTTTCCGATGTGAAAACGGGCGCGCGGGTGGACCCGAACACGACGCTGTTCCGGCCCGGGTCCATCTCCAAGCTGTTCGTGTGGACGGCGGTGATGCAGCTGGTCGAGCAGGGCAGGCTGGACCTGGACCGCGACGTCAACGAATACCTCGACTTCCAGATTCCGGCGCCGGACGGCAAGCCGCTGACGTTGCGCAACATCATGACGCACCGCTCGGGCATGGAAGAGTCCGTCCGGGGTCTGATCCGCACCCATGGCGAGGGTCTGCCGACCACGGAAGAAGCGCTGAAGGCCTGGGTTCCGCACCGCATCTTCGCGCCCGGAACGACCCCGGCCTATTCCAACTATGCGACCTCGCTGGCGGGCTACATCGTCCAGCGCGTCTCTGGCATGCCGTTCGAGGACTATATCGAGCGCAACGTCTATGCGCCGATCGGCATGACGAAGAGCACCTTCCGTCAGCCGCTGCCGCCTGCGCTGGCGCCGCATATGTCGAAGGGCTATCCGCGCGCCTCGGCGCCCGCGGCCAACTATGAATATGTCGGTCTGGCTTCGGCGGGCAGCATGGCCACGACGGCCGACGACATGGCCCGATTCATGATCGCCCATCTGGATGAAGAGGGCGGCGCCCTGCTGCAGCCGGACACCAAGCGGGCGATGCACCGGACCATCACGCGCGCCTTCCCGGGGCTGAACGGCATGGCGCTGGGCTTCTATCAGGAAGACGTCAACGGCCATAAGGTCGTGGCGCACGGCGGCGCCACGCGGGTGTTCAAGTCGAACCTGTGGCTGTTCATCGACGACGGCGTCGGCATCTTCGTGTCTCTGAACGCGGCGGGTGCAGGCGGCAGCGCGGGCGCCGTGCAGACGGGCCTGTTTGAAGGCTTCGCCGACCGTTACTTCCCGTCTGAAGCCCAGCCGCCCAAGCCGCTGGACGCGGCGACGGCCCGCGCCCACGCGCAGGAGATCAAGGGCTATTATCTGCCGTCGCGCCGGGCGGATTCCAGCTTCCTGCGCTTCCTCTACATGCTCGAGCAGTTCGAGGTGAAGGTGGACGCCAAGGGCCGCCCCGTTATCGCTGCGGCCAAGACGCTGGGCGGCGCGCCGATGCAACTTGTCGAGGTCGAGCCCTATGTCTGGCAGGACCAGCTGAGCAAGGCGCGTATGAGCGCCGTGGTCGAGAATGGCAAGGTCACGCAACTCGGCTTCAACAACAGCCCCTATGCCGTCTTCGTGCCTGCGCCCTGGTATCTGACGCGCGGCCTGATGTTCCCGTTGTTCCTGTCGGCGATGGGCGTGCTGACCATCGCCGCCCTGTCATGGCCCGTCGCCGCCATCGCGCGCAAACGCTATGGCGCGCCGATGAAGCAACAGGGACAGGCGCGCACGGCCTATCGCCTCGTGCGGGGACTGTCGTGGGTGTCGCTGGCCACCCTGCTGGGCTGGTCGGTGCTACTGCCGTCCATGCTGTCGAAGATGGGCATGATCAACGGCGGCGCGGACGGCGTGGTGCGCCTGCTTCAGGTCGGCAGCGTCATCGGCTTCGTCGGCTTTGCGGCCGCCGCCGTGTGGAACGCCGTGCTGGTCTGGCGCGAAGGACGGGGCTGGGGAAGCCGTGTCTGGAGCGTGGTCATGCTGGCCGCCGGCGCCGTCATCCTGATGATCGCCTTCAACTATCACCTGTTCGCCTTCAGCCTGAATTACTGAAGAGTATCTGGAGTTTATCGTAATGGCTGGAAGCATTCCGGGTCGCGTTCGCCTGTCCGTCAAAGAGGACAACCTGCTGCTGAAGCGCCCCTTCCGCATCTCGGGCTATGAGTTCACCCACACGGCGCGGATCGTGGTGACGCTGGACGACGGCGTGCATCAGGGCCGGGGCGAAGGCAACGGCGCCTATTATCTGGGCGACGACGTGCCCGCCATGCTGGCCGCCGTGGCCAGCGTGAAGGAGGCGATCGAGGCCGGGGCGGATCGTCAGGCCCTGCAGACCCTGTTGCCCCACTGCGGCGCGCGCAACGCGCTTGATGCGGCGCTGTGGGATCTGGAGGCCGCGCGCACCGGTCTTCCGGCCTGGAAGGCGGCGGGCGTTGGCGCGCCCAAGCCTCTGCTGACCACCCTGACGCTGGGCGCAGGCGACCCGGCCGCGATGGCCGAGCAGGCGTCGGGCGAATATCGTCAGGCTCGCGCGATCAAGATCAAGCTGACCGGAGAACTGGCGCTGGATCTGGCGCGGGTCGACGCCGTGCGCGCCGCACGTCCGGACGTCTGGATCGGCGTCGACGCCAATCAGGGTTTCGGCATCGACGAACTGCCGCCTCTGATCGAAGGTCTGCTGGCGGCGGACGTGCAACTGCTGGAGCAGCCGCTGAAGCGCGGGCGTGAGGCGGATCTGGACGGCTTCCGTTCGCCCATCCCGCTGGCGGCGGACGAAAGCGCCCTGTGCCTGGCGGACGTGCAGGGTCTGGTCGGGCGCTTCGACACGGTCAACATCAAGCTGGACAAGTGCGGCGGCCTGACCGAGGCGCTGGCCATCGCCCGCGAAGCCAAGTCGCGCGGTCTGGGCGTCATGGTCGGCAATATGATGGGCTCCAGCCTGGCGACCGCACCGGCCTTCCTGGTCGGCCAGTTGTGCGACATCGTCGATCTGGACGGTCCGGTCTTCCTGGCTCAGGACGAGACGCCTTCGGTCCAGTATATCGACGGCTACATCCACTGCGACACCGGCTGGGGCGGCCCTAACCATGTCGGGTAGGGCGCAGGGGCCTGCCCCTGACCGGCGTGGTCTGCTGAAGGGGGCGGCGGCCGCCGCCGTCTTCGGCGGCGCGCCGATGATCAGCACCGGCGCCTATGCCTTGGATGGCGGGACGACGACCTATTCACGCCGCGCCGTCGATCTGGTGCAGGGCGCGATGGTCATCGATATGCTGGCGCCGCTGAAGCTGGATTTCAGGCCGGAATATTTCGCCGGTCCGTTGAGCGCGCAAGACGAGGCGGACTTCCGCGCCTCGGGCATCACCGGCTTTCACCAGGCCGTCGGCTTCGGCGATCCGAACGCCTATGAAACGGCGCTGGCCTATTTCGCGGCGTGGCAGGGATTCGCCGGGCGCAACGCCCATGTCTTCTCGCTGGTCGATCGGGCGGCGGATCTGGACCGGGCCAAGGCGGACGGCAAATGCGCGGTCATCATGGGCGTGCAGAACTCGGACCATTTCCGCACCGTGGCGGATGTGAAGCTGTTCCATCAGCTGGGCCAGCGCTGTTCGCAACTGACCTATAACAGCCAGAACCGGCTGGGCTCGGGCAGCACCGAGCGCGTGGACGGCGGTCTGACCGATTACGGCCTGCAGATCATGGAGGCCATGAATGCGGTCGGCATGATGATCGACGTCTCGCACTGCGGCGACCGCACGACGCTGGACGCCATCGCCCATTCGACCCGGCCTGTCGCCATCACCCACAGCAACTGTCGCGCCCTGGTCGACCATCCGCGCGTCAAGACCGACGAAGCCATCCGCGCCATGGCGGCCAGGGGCGGGGTCATGGGCATAACCGGGGTGCGGATGTTCGTCCGCGACCGCGAGCCGGTCGGGGTGGCCCATGTCGCGGACCATATCGATCATGTGGTCCGGCTGACGGGGATCGAGCATGTCGGCATCGGCTCCGACGCCGACCTGAACGGCTATGACGACATGCCAGCCGATCAATATGAGGCGTTGAAGGCGGGCTACAAATCCACCTACGCCTTCCGTGACAAGATCGACACCGACGGTTTCGACCATCCGCGCAAGGTCTATGACCTGACCGAGGAACTGATCCGCCGCCGCTATTCCGACGACAACATCCGCGCGGTTCTGGGCGGCAACTTCCGGCGACTGCTGGCCGAAATCATCGGCTGACGCCCCCAGTGACGGGTAAGAACCACATGACACAGTCGATCTGGAGGCGCCTGAGAGGCGCTGCTGCGACGCCCTTGCCGATGGTCTGCGGAGGGGCGCTATGAGCGGCGCTGCGTCGGCGACGGCCGGCTGGTTCCAGCGTCTCATCCTGCCTGGGCTCGCCTTCAAAGCGGCAGTGATCGGCGGCGGTTACGCCACCGGCCGCGAACTGGTCGAGTTCTTCATGCCGGGCGGCCCGTGGGGCGGTCTGGGCGGCATCCTTGTGGCCATGCTGGTCTGGAGCGTCGTCTGCGCCATGACCTTCGTCTTCGCCCGCATGACCGGAGCGGGCGATTACCGCAGCTTCTTCCGCGCCCTGCTGGGACGCGGCTGGGTGGTGTTCGAGATCGCCTATTTCGTCTTCATCGTTCTGGTGCTGGCTGTGTTCGGCGCGGCGGCGGGCGAGATCGGCGTTTCCATGTTCGGCTGGCCGCCCTTGGTGGGCACCCTGCTGCTGATCGTCGGGGTGGTGGGGTTCGCCGCCTTCGGCAATGCGGTGGTGGAGGCTCTGTTCAAATACGTCTCCTTCCTGCTCTACGCCGTCTACGCGATCTTCCTGGTTCTGTGTCTGGCAGGGTTCGGCGATCAGATCGCCGCCACCTTCACCGGCCCGGCGGTCGAGCCAGTGAAGACGGGCGCGAACTGGGCGCTGAGCGGTCTCAGCTACGCCAGCTATAATGTCATCGGCGCGGTGGTGATCCTGCCGGTCGTGCGGCACATGACCAGCCGCCGCGATGCGGTGGTTGCAGGCCTGATCGCCGGACCTCTGGCCATGGCGCCGGCCCTGTTGTTCTTCGTCTGCATGATGGCCTTCTATCCGGGCATCGGCGCCGAGAAGCTGCCGTCGGACTTCATGCTGGCCCAACTGAACCTGCCGATCTTCCGGGCGCTGTTCCAGCTGATGATCTTTGCGGCCCTGCTGGAAAGCGGCGTGGGCTTCCTTCACGCGATCAATGAGCGGGTGTCGGGCGCCTGGGCGGCGCGACGCGATACGCCGTTCCCGGCCGTGCTGCGCGGCGGCATTTCCGGCGTCTTCCTGATCGGCGCCATCTTCCTGGCGGCCAAGGTCGGGCTGATCGACCTGATCGCCTCGGGCTACGGCGCCTTCGGCTACATCATGCTGGCGATCTTCGTCCTGCCGTTGATGACGCTGGGCCTGTGGCGGGTGATGCGTAAATGAGCCGCGCGGATGTTCGTGTTTTGAAGATGTTGAGCGCGTCCCGGCGGGATGCAGGACGGGGAACGGGGATGCAGGTTTTCAAAAGGATGAGGACGGCAGGCGTGCTGGCGTTGAGCGCGCTGGCGCTGTCGGCTGTCTCCGCCCCGGCGCAGGACCAGGCGCGCCCGGTTGCGGCGGCGCCTGCGGCCGTGGCGCCCCCGGCGGGTCACGCCATGACCAAGGCGGATGTCGACGCATGGCTGGACGGCTTCATGCCCTACGCTCTGCGGCGCGGTGATGCGGCGGGCGCGGTGGTGGTCGTCGTGCGCGACGGGCAGGTGCTGACCCAACGCGGTTTCGGCTATTCCGACATGGCCGGGCGGCGCCCGGTGGACCCCGAAACGACCCTGTTCAAACAGGCGTCCGTGTCCAAGCTGATGACATGGACCGCCGTCATGCAGATGGTCCAGCAGGGCAGGATCGATCTGGACGCGGACATCAACACCTATCTGGATTTCCGTATTCCGCCGCGTGACGGCAAGCCGATCACCATGCGCAACCTGATGACCCATACGGCGGGCTTCGATGAGGTTCAGCGCGGTCTGAACAGCTATGATCAGAAGGACATGCCGACGCTGGGCGAGGCGATGAAGCGCCAAATCCCCGATCGCATCTATGCGGCGGGGACCACGCCCGCCTATTCGAACTATGGCACGGCGCTGGCGGGTTATGTGGTCGAGCGCGTCTCGGGCGAGCCTTACAACACCTATGTCGCGCGCCACATCTACGCCCCGGCGGGCATGACGCATTCAACAATGGACCAGAAGCTGCCCGCGCGGCTGGAGCCTCTGCTGGCCAGCGGTTATCAGCGCGGATCAGGCGCTGTGGGGCGTCCGGAACTGAGCGCCTTTGCGCCCGCTGGCGGCATGACGGCGTCCGGCGCGGATATGGGGCGCTTCATGCTGGCCCACCTCGATCAGGGCGGCGTCCTGATGAACCCGGCCACGTCGCAGCTGATGCAGACCAGCATCACGCGCCTGATGCCGCCGCTGAACGGCATGGCGCTGGGCTTTTATGAGCAGAATACGAACGGTCGGCGGGTGCTGTCGCACGCGGGCGACAGCGTCCAGTTCCACAGCCAACTGTGGATTCTGCCGGACGAGAAGACCGGCATCTATATGTCGATGAACGCAGCGGGCACGGACAAGCTGTCCGCCGCGATCCGCACCCACCTGTTCGAGGCCTTCGCCGACCGCTACTTCCCCGGCGCCGAACAGGACGGCCGCGTCGATGAGGCGACCGCGCGCGAGCACGCCCGCATGATGGTCGGGACCTACAACAAGACGCGCAGGCTGGAGAACAGCTTCCTCAAGGCGATGGAGATGGCCGGCCAGTACAAGGTCAGCCTGAACGCCCAGGGCGGCCTCGTCTTCAAGGCGGCGCAGACCCTGGGCGGCGGGAACCGCGAATGGGTCGAGATCGAGCCCTTCGTCTGGCGCGAGGTCGGCGGCAAGATGCGTCTGGCGGCCGAGGTCAAGGACGGCAAGGTCGTCCGCATCGGCATCGATTCCTCATCGCCCTATATGCTGTTCGACCGGGCGCCCTGGTACAGTTCGACCGCCTGGCTGGCGCCCGCCTTCCTGGCGAGCATGGGCGTGCTGGTTCTGACGGCGGCGTCCTGGCCCTTCATGGCTCTGGTGCGTCGTCGCTACGGCGCGCGGCTGGAACGCACCGGCGCGCGCCGGACGGCCTATCGCCTGACGCGGCTGCTGTCGCTGCTGGGCGCGGGGCTGATGGTGGGCTGGATGGCGTTCGTCAGCGCCCTGGTGTCCAGTTTCGCCCGCCTGAACGGAGAGCTGGATGGTGTCCTGATCGCCCTTCAGATCGCCACCCCCCTGATCCTGATCGCCCTGCTGGCGACGGCGCTGTGGAATGTCTGGCTGACGTGGACCGGCCCGCGCGCAGTGCTGGGGCGGCTGTGGAGCGTGGTGGTTGCGGCGAGCGCCGTGGTGTTGCTGTGGATCGCTGTCGTCTTCCACCTGATCGGTTTCGGCACGGCCTTCTGAGCATGGGGCGGTTCGGAAAGGTTCTTTTCTCTGATCAGAAAATTATATCCCAATTGGGATTGCGCGGACGCTTATCGGCGCTCATGATCGGTCGAGATTTGGTTCTTTCAGGTGTAGTCCCGTGAACATTCAGACCCCCCTCGACGTCAGTGCTGGTTCGCTGAGCCTGCCGCAGCCCTATCTGCTGTTTCTGGCGGACACGACCGAGCCGGGCTTCGCCAAGACGGCCTTCGGCCTGCGCGACTGGGCGCCTGAAAAGTGCGTCGGCGAATACGCCCTCAGCGCCGGAACGGTCAGCGCAGGCCTGACGGTCATGACGCCGGCCGAGGCCAAGGCTCAGGGCGCGGGCGCCCTGCTGATCGGCGTGGCGAACGGCGGCGGCATCATCTCGTCGACCTGGATCCCGGCGCTGATCGAGGCGCTGGAGGCTGGGCTGGATATCGTCAGCGGCATGCATATGCGTCTGCACGAAATCCCCGAACTGGCTGATGCTGCCCGCCGTCTGGGCCGTCGTCTGATCGACGTGCGCGATCCGCCGCGCGGGTTGAAGATCGCCACCGGCAAGAAGCGCTCGGGCTATCGCCTGCTGACAGTCGGAACGGACTGCGCCCTGGGCAAGAAGTATACGGCGCTTGCCATCGCACGCGCGTTTTCGGCGCGCGGAGTCGACACGAATTTCCGCGCTACCGGTCAGACGGGCATCATGATCGCGGGCGGCGGCGTGCCGATGGACGCCGTCATCTCGGATTTCGAGGCGGGCGCCGCCGAAATGATCAGCCCCGAGGCCGCGCCCGGCCACTGGGACGTGATCGAGGGGCAGGGTTCGCTGTCGCACCCCTCCTATGCGGCGGTGTCGCTGGGCCTGCTGCACGGCAGCCAGCCGGACGTCATCGTGGTGTGCCATGAACCGGGCCGTCCGCACGTTCTGGGCAATCCCGATTACGCCCTGCCGACCATCGAAGAGACGATCGAGCTGAACCTGCTGATGGGCCGCCGCACGAATCCGAACATCCGCTGCGCGGGCGTGTCCTTCAACACGGCGCACATGGACGAGGCCTCGGCCATCGCCCTGATGAAGAGCGAGTCCGAGCGTCTGGGCCTTCCGGTCGCCGACCCGGTGCGTGGAGGCGAACTGTTCGATCGCCTTGTGGACGCCTGCCTGTCATGAGGACGCGCGGGCCGGGTCCGGCCCGGAACGATCAGTAAACAAGAGTGCTGCGTCGGCGACCCGCCGGCCAAGGGAGGATGAAGATGAAGAAACTGGCGGTTCTTTATGGTGCGGTCGCCTTGCTCCTGTGCGCAGGCGCATCGTCGGCCTACGCCTCTGCGCCCGAGTATGACATCGTCATCCGCAATGGTCGCGTGCTCGACGGGGCGGGCAATCCGTGGGTCCATGCCGATGTGGCGGTCAAGGACGGCCGCGTGGTCAGTGTCGGGCAGGTTACGGGCAGCGGCGCGCGCGAAGTGGACGCCACCGGCCGCTATGTCTCGCCGGGCTTCATCGACATGATGGACCAGTCCGGCCGTGTCCTGCTCAAGAACGGGGCTGCCGAGAACAAGCTGCGTCAGGGCGTCACCACGGTGATCGCGGGCGAGGGCGGCACCCCCGTTCCGGCCGCCGACATCCCCGGCTATTTCCAGCAACTGGAGCAGCAGGGCATTTCGATCAATTTCGGCTCCTATTATTCATCGACCCAGGCGCGGGTGAAGGTGATGGGCGACGGCGCGGGTTCGCCCACCGAGGCCCAGCTGAACGAGATGAAGAACGAAGTCCGCACGGCGATGCAGGCGGGCGTCTTCGGCCTGACCAGCGCCCTGATCTATCCGCCCAGCAGCTTCCAGAGCACCTCCGATCTGGTGACGCTGGCCGGCGTTTCGGCCCAGTGCGGCGGCTTCTACGCCACCCATATGCGCGACGAGAGCGGCGACCTGGTCCAGGCTGTCGAGGAAGCCATCGAGATCGGCGAGAAAAGCGGCGCCAAGGTCGAGATCTTCCACCTGAAGGCCGCCTATGCGCCGGGCTGGGGCCAGCTGATGCCGCAGGCCCTTGCGACCATCAATGCGGCGCGGGCGCGCGGCGTCGACGTGGCGGCGGACCTCTATCCCTATACGGCGGGCGGCACGGGTCTTGAGATCATCGCTCCCAGCTGGGTCTGGGCCGACGGCATTGAAAAGGGGCTGGAGCGTCTGCGTGATCCGGCCCTGCGCGAGCGGATGAAGGCCGAGGTCGAGGCGGGCTCCATGCCGGGCTGGTCCAATCTGGTTCACGCCTCGGGCGGGTTCGGCAATGTCCGGCTGGCCAATGGCTTCAGCGAGAAATACGCCCCCTATCACGGCAAGAGCCTGGCCGAGATCGGCGCGGCCCTGAACCGCCACCCGGCGGACGCGGCGTGGGATATTCTGCTGGAAGGCCTGCCGAACCGTTCGGTCGCCCTCTACTTCATGATGAGCGAGCCGGATATCGAGACGGCCCTGCAACAGCCCTGGGTCAGCATCGGCAGCGACGCCGCGGCGTCAGAGCGCCTGGGCGAGATGGACGCCCTGGGCCTGCCGCACCCTCGCGCCTACGGCACTTTCCCGCGGATCATCGCTGAATATGTGAAGCGCCGCCCCGTGCTGTCGCTGGAAGAAGCCGTGCGCAAGATGACCGGCTGGCCCGCCCAGCGGATGGGCCTCAGCGATCGGGGCCTGATCCGTGAGGGCATGCGCGCCGACATCGTCGTCTTCGATCTGGACACGCTGGACGACGTGGCGGGCTGGGACAATCCGACCGACGTGCCGACCGGCATCGAGACGGTCATCGTCAACGGCGTCGTCACCCTGGCCGACGGCGCCCACAGCGGCGCGCGCGCCGGATCGGTCCTGCGCCATCAGTGCGTGATGCCGGGCGCCTGACGGCTTTCCGGGATGGCTGTCTGGCGGCTTCATCGGCCGTCAGGCGCTGCTTCGTCAATGTAGCGATACGCCGCCGCCCGCCCAAGGTTGAAAACCTGTAAAGAATGGATGGCTGGCGGCAGACAGGCGCAACCAATGGGGCCGCCCGCCGTTCGTTCCGCATATCGCAGATCGTCGGAGACATCGTCCATGAACAAGGCCGCCAGATTCTTGCCCGTGGCCGCAACGGCCCTTCTGGCGCTCGGCGCCGGGGCCGTTCAGGCCCAGACCGCCAACCCGACCAACCAGGACCGTCTTGGCGCCATCGTCGGGACGCTGTTCGGCGATCGGCTTGGCCTGTCCGCCATGGATCAGGCCTGGTTGCGTGCGGAGCGTCCGCTGCGCGACGGCCAGTCGCAGTTCAACACCCGTGTCGACGCCAGCGCCCGCTCCGGCGCAATTTCCGGCGCGGCGGCTGCGAAGTTGCGCGCCGACTATGACGGCCTTGTCCGCCTTGAGGGCCAGTACGCCGCAGATGGCCGCTTTTCAGCGGACGAGCGCGCGGATCTGAACGCCCGTTACTCCGCCCTGATCCGGACGCTGGACTCGGGCGCGCCCGGCTATGGCGAGGTCAACGCCGTCGCCCAGGGGCGGGCCGATTTTGAAAACCGCGTCAACGCGGCCGTCAGTGCGCGCCGCATCACCCGCACCCAGGCGACCCAGCTCAGGACGGATTACCAGGCTCTGATCCAGCTTGAAGCCCGCTATCTGGCGGACGGTTCGATCAGCCCCGCCGAGCGCGCCGATCTGGATACGCGTCTGGATGCGCTGGACGCCCGTCTGGGCGACGGCCCGGTCCCGACGACGCCGACGGTCCCGGCGACGCCTCGGGCGCGCCTGACCGAACTGGAAACCGCTCTTGCCGCAGCCGAGCGCAGCGGCGCAGTCACCCGCGCTGACGCTGCGGACATCCGTGTGGAGTTGGGCGACCTGGTGCGCCTGGAAGCGGCCTATGGCCGCTATGCCGCTTCGGCGGATGAGCGGGCCTACCTCGATCGCCGCATACAGGACCTGCAGGGGCGTGTGCGCCGCTGAACGGTACGACGGACCGGACTGAGGATGACGGCGGCCCTTTGCGGGCCGCCGTTTCTGTTTTGCCGGGGACGCCGGACCTCCCTGGGCCAGGGTTCCGTCGTATCTCCCTCGTGCCTGAAGTAGAGGCGATCCGGGATCGCTTTGTTCCGGAGCTTGAAGGATATCTCAGTCAGGCCGGGGGCCGCCTGCCGCCCCAGCGGCTGCGGGACGGCTGCGCGAAGTCGGGAATACGACCTCGATCCGCGCGCCTCCGCCCTGCCGTTCAGACCAGTGAACGCCGGCGGCATGATGCGCGGCGACCACGGCGACCAGGGCCAGACCCAAACCCGCGCCGGGCGTATCCGGTGAGGCGCCACGCACGAAAGGGCGGTCCACGCCCGCGCCAGGAAAGGCCGCCAGACCGGGACCGGTATCCGTGACGACCAGCCGCGCCTGTCCGTCGCGCACGCCCGACCATATCCTGATGTGGCCGCCCGGCGGCGTGAACTTGATCGCGTTGTCGACGAGGTTGACCAGCAGAAGCCGCAATTCCTCGCGCGAGCCCAGGACCGCGCCGGGGGAGCCATCGGCGAGGATCGCTGCATTCAGGGACACCCCTTTCATTTCCGCCGCGTCTTTGAACAGTTCCGTCACGGCCTCAGCCATCGCCAGCAGGTCCTGTGGATCATGTGACGCTTCCGAGGAGGCGCGCAGTCGGGCCAGCATCAGGACGGTGTCGAACACCTGTACGGCCTGGTCGATTTCTGACCGGGCGTCATCCAGCGCGTCTTCGCGCGGCTCATCCGGACGATCCAGCGCCAGGCGGGCCCGGGCCAGCGGCTTTTTCAGTTCGTGGGCCAGATGGTCGGCCAGAGCCCTCTGGCTGGCCAGGACGGAGTCTATGCGGTCCAGGGCGCGGTTGACGTGGCCGGAGAGGGCGTCCAGTTCGTCTCCTGCATCGCTGACAGGCGCGCGCCGGTGCATCTGGTCGGTTTCGATGGCCTCGAACACGGCGTTGACGTCGGTGATGCGTCGCCGCCAGCGGCGGGCGGCCAGGTGCGAGGCGGCGATCATGAGAACGACCAGGCAGGCCGCCAGGACGGCGAACAGCGCCATGTTGACGGTGGGATGAACCCCGGGGCCGTTCAGGCTGCGTCCGGTCAGTATCGGAAAAGCGCTGTCCAGATGACCGATGCGGGCGATGGCGGGCCCCTCGCCGGTCTCTCTGGATGTCAGCCGCACCCAGCCGTCTGCATCAGCCTGCTGCCGGGGCCACTGCAACAGATTGCCTGTCGCCACATCGCCGTCAGGTTGAAGGACCATGTAGTATTCGCCCGTCCGCCGATCCTGCGTTCGGCGCTCAAGCATTTCAATGACCGATACGACCGGAAAGAATCCGTCCAGGGCCTGAATGGCCCGCAGATCGGCTTCCACCCTTGCGCGGGCATGCACCTCAGTTTCCGCCTGGACCAGATGCAGGGTGACGCCCAGATAGAGGATGCTGGCGATCGCCATGACCGCGGCGGCGGCGGGGGGCCAGAAGGGGCGCGTCAGGGCGTCAGGAAGCCTCATTGGCGCGTATTTCCAGCATATAGCCGACCCGTCGGACCGTATGGATCAGCGGCGGCGTTCCAGCGCGCCGCAGGTCTTCACGCAGGCGATAGAGGGCGGCTTCCAGCACCGTCACCCTAGGGTCAGGCGACCATTCGCTCCAGACTTCCGACCAGAGCGCCTGACGCGACACCACCTGGCCCTGATTCTCCATCAACAGGCGTAATATGTCGAACGTCTGTCGGCTGAGGCGTATCTCCCTATTGTCCCAATGGGCGATACGCAGAAGCGGACGCAGTTCCAGTTTGGCGTACTTCATGACCTGCGGTGAAGCCCAGCCCCCGCCCCGTCGCATGAGGTTGCGGAGTCTGGCGACCAGCTCGACGGCGTCGAAAGGCTTGGTCAGATAGTCGTCCGCCCCCATGGTCAGGCTTCCCGCGACCTGGTCGCCTCCGCCAAGATGGGTCAGCATCAGCACGGGGGTTTCCATGCCTCGCTGGCGTATGGCGGCCAGGGCGTCCAGGCCTTCGCGCGAGTCGCCCTCGATCATGCGGTCCAGGACGATGACATCCCACCTGTCGTCGGCGGCGGCCAGCAGTTGATCAATGGCGGTGCAGCGCTGCGTGGTTCCGCCGGCGCGATCGACGGCGAGTTCGACCATGGCCGCCCAGGCGTCGTCGTCCTCCAGGAAAAGAACCTTCATGGAAAAGCTTGAACCTCCCATTCTTCAGGATTGAAGCTTGAGCATGGAACGCCGGTCATGAATACGGTGGGGCGCATCATTTCAGGATCAGCGGGTCGGGGGGAATGACCACCGTGTCGCGCGCGAGAGTCGGATGAACCTTGCGCGGTATGATCACGCTGATGAGCGCCGGCAGGATGAGAACTTCTACGGCCATGGCCACCAGGGAGGTGATGCATACCAGCATGGCCTTCTGACCGGTCAGCGAGAAGTCGGAAAGCCCCAGCAGAAAGAAGCCGGTTGCGACGATCAGCGTGGTGCTGACCAGGCCCGGGGCGCCCAGTCTCAGAGCTTCCAGAACAGCCTCCTCGGCGCAGTGACCGAGCTTCATCTCCAGATTGAGCTTCATGATGATGTGAAGCGTGTCATCGACAATCAGACCCAGGGCCACGCTGACGGCTGTGATCGCCGCCAGGTTCATCTCGCCGACGAACCAGCCCCACAGCCCGAACACCATGACCATGGGCGCAAGGTTCGGGATCAAAGCGATCAGCGTCAGCCTCAGCGAGCCGAAAGCGGGAAGGAACATGGCCGAGATCATGATGAAACTGACCACTGTCCCCATCAGCATGCTGTGCAGGTTTTCCTGCCCCAGCTGCGCGAAGGTCAGGCCGATTCCGCCGACCCGGACATCCCTGCCGGGATAGGCCTCCCGTGCGGCGGCCAGGGCGCTTTCGGCGGCTCGGACAAGTTCGGCGTTGGAGGCGTTGCTGCTGTCGGCATGCCGAAAGGCGTAGATCGACTGACCTATGATCGCAGGGCTGATCAGGCCTGCGTCTGCCAATGCGGCGGCGGTCAGGGGGCGGACGCTTGCTCCGCCCTGCTGCAAGGTGGCGTAATCGATAGAGAAACCCGATGAGGGCGCGTCTTTCAGGCGGGTTTCAAACGCCCGCAGGGCCCGCGCAGGGGTCAGCCAGGACTGAAGGCCGGGAATGCTGTCCAGCTTTTCGTCCAGACCCAGGTTGATCGCTGCCAGCGGCGAGTCTGCAGCGGGGCGGGCTCCGGCTTCGAAATCCGAAGGGAGCGCCTCTACCGCCAGAGAAAAACTCTGCATGCTGTAATATTGGGAAGACAGAAGCTCCAGCCCCTGACGGAACTCCGTGTCGGGCCCGAACCATGTCGTCATGGAGTCGCGCGTCTCGATTTTCAGCAGTCCCAGCGAACAGGCGCAGGTCGCTGCCGCCGTGATCGCCAAAAACAGCTTCTTGTGACGAATCGAAAGCCGCCCGGTCGCGACAAGCAGCGGAGACAGGAAGTTGATGCCCCGTGTCTTGTGCACAGGGAACCGCAGGATCAGAAAGGGCACGAAGGTCAGCGTGAACACCCATGCCGCCAGGATGCCGCAGAAGACTACGACGCCCATGTCCAGAACCGCCGGCGACGGTGAGAACGACAGGACGGAATAGCCTGCTGCATTGGTGACGCTGGTCGCCAGTATGGGCCAGAAGTTCAGACGCAGGGACTTGACCAGGGCCTGCCTCTGGTCGGGCGTTTCTTTCAGGATTACGGCGTGGGAAGAGAAGATGTGCAGGGCGTCGGCGACAGCGAGGATGGCCACGACCATCATCCCCGAGAAGGTCAGCACCGTCAGGTTGAGCCCGGCGTAACCCGCCAGCCCCATCCCCGCGCCCATCGAACATGCAATCAGGAACAGCATCATCAGCGCGCGTGAGACGCCGCTGAAAAGAAACATGAACATCAGGACGAAAACGCCCAGCATCACCGGCATCAGCACGCGGGCGTTGGCGTTGAGCACATCCAGCGAGGCCCGGTCGAACAGGATCGATCCGACCATTCTCAAGCGATCGCCCGGAACCAGCCCCTTTATGTCCTGCTCGAGTTCCCGGATCGCATCGGTCAATTGTGCGATCTGGCGGCTTCTTGCGACGGATTCGTCCGCCAGATCGACTGTCAGCGTAATGGCGGCGGATGAACCGTCGCGCGCCACGTGTCGCGACGCCAGCACCGGGGTGGAGAGGGCGTCTCCCTTCAGCGTCTCCAGGGCTTCCGGCCCGAGCAGGCCTGAAGGAAACAACAGCGGCGTCACGCGGTGTCGTTCCTGAAATGAAACCTCGGCAGGGGCGTCGGATATGCGCACCAGCTTTGTCTGATCAAGCAGCGAGCGGGACTGGATGACGCCCGGCATGGACCGGATCGCCTCGGCGACGCGGGCAAGCTGAAGGCTCGACACGCTTTCAAAGACATCGCCGCTGGCCGGCTCGTAAATGACGACCAAGGTGTCCGCGCCATCCGACAGTCGTTTGGCGAACCACTCCGCCTCGACCAGATCCGGTGAATTGGGGGTGAAGAAGTTCCTGTAGTCGGTCACCAGACTGATGCGGCCGAGACCTCCAAGACAGATGAGGAGGATCATCAGCCCAGCGACCATGCACGCTATATTGCGCTGGACGAGGAATTCAGCCGCCTGCCCGGCGACGACAGAGGCCCAGTCCTTCGGCTCGGCCGATGGCGTATGAAGGCTCATGGGCGCAGCGCTGCGCCACGGCTATACAGGGACGCGCTGCGCATCACTTCCAGTTCCACTGGATGTAGCGCGAGATATTCACCGCATAGTCCATCAGGGCGGGGCACCCCAATTCCTTGTATATGAACAGGGCGTCCAGCACGCCGCTGTCGGCATTGGCGTCGCCCTTGTCGATCCAGTAGCGGAACTGGCCTGTCTCGCGGTCAGGCCGTCCGGAGAACCGGACCACGCTGCCTTCAAAGACGTGGTAGGGCGCCAGGGCGTTCACGTCCCGGCACAGGTAACGGATGGTCGCCATATGGGCCCGTACGTAGTGGCGCTGCCGCGATGTGCCTATCAATCCGAAAGGCGAACCGGCCAGGCCCAGTTGGGTCACTCTGTCGAAATCGCCGGATTTCAGGGCGAAGATCAGGTCCGGATCCGTAGTGTGTTCTTCGATGATCGCCGCCTTGGCGACCCAGGCGGAAACGCCCGGCACCTGGGCCCTGGTCTGGGCGGCGGCCGGGCCTGTCGAGGCTGAGAAAGCCAGCGTCAGGGCCCAGGTCATCGCGAGATACTGCGAGGGTCTCACATCCCGCTCCTTGCTCTGATGAAGTTGATGCGGCCGTCACTGGCGAAGGCGAACGACACAACGGCCCGGCCGTAGCGGGTCTGCGCCTCGGCGATGATGCCGCGTTCGCTGAGGTAGGGAGCGTTGATGGAACCCTGGCCGCCGCTTGCCCGACGGATGAGGGCGGTGACGTTTTCCTTGCCGTACCCATTTTCCAGCGGCGATTCGAACGCCACCCTGTCGTCCAGGTAGCGGACGGCGTCATTGGTGTCGCCACGACGCAAGGCGCTGATGAAGGCCTGCGCGTTCGCCAGGAGCGGGGCGTTCGCACGCTCGGCCTCGGCCTGGGCGCGCCGGGCGCGCTCACGCGAGGCCGCGTCCTGCTGCTGTCGCGTCCGCAGTTCGCTCGCCTGCAGTTCGGCCGTTCGCGTCCTGAGCGCGTGCAGCAGGTTCCGGGCTTCTTCGGAGCCGGACCGGGAGGCCACGGTTTCCAGTTCAAACTGCCGCGCCAGCCGGTCCAGGGCGGCAGTCGACCCTGCTCCGTGGATGGCGGCCCTTATGGACGCTGCGTTGAAGGCGACAAGATCCCGGTCGATCGAGGTCAGGCAGGTCTGCATCTTGACGGCGATGCGGGAAAGATCGCCCGTCTGCATATTCGCCGACTGCGCAGTGGCGATCAGCCGGTTGAGACTTGCGGGCGCGGATCGGAACGGCGCGACGGGGCCCGCGCTGTTGGAAGAGGGGGGAAGCTCAGGGTTTTCCTGCGCCATCCGCGCCCAGCTGGCCAGCGTCCATTTGGCGACCGAGGCGCGGGCATAGGCGGCCTGGGTCGCGATCATGTCGCGTTGATCGGCCTGACGGTTCCTGAAGGCCGGATTGGCCGCCAGCTCTTTGATGAAGCGTGGCGCTCCGTCCAGCACCCGGCTGGCGTAGGCCCACTCTTCATTGATGATGGCGTTGATGGAACCCGGGGTTTCAAAGCCCTGGATCCTGGGACCGACGCCGAAGCTAGGGCATGACTGCTGCTCTACGATCGCCACCCATTGTGCGGCCTCGGCTTCGGCCTGACGACGCTCGGCGCCGAGGCGGGATTGGGCGGCGACGGGAGACCCCCACAGGGCCGGGATCGCCAGCATCAGGCACAGAACGCCGCCCGGACGGATGAGCGAACTCATGCGCGCGGCCGCAACTGGGGATCGCGCGCCATGGCCCGGATCTCGGTCGGTTGCTGCAGTTGTTCTCCGCGCGCATTGAACGCTGTCGCCTGAAGATCGCCCCCCGCGCGCGTCGAGAAGCCGGAGCAGACCTCGCCGGCGCTCTCGAAGCGCTCGCGGAAAAGTCCGGCCAGCTCCTGACGGGCTTCCGCACTGAGCGTGCCGCCGCGAACCTCGATCCGGACATCGGTGTTGTTGTTGCACAGCAGTCCGTCCCTGATGACGGCGCGTGAGGTGACGACGGCCTCTGCTCCCTTGGCCTCCAGCGGAGAGCGCAATACGGCGTTGGCTGAAGTCGCGCTGATATTCGTGAAGCGGACGGCGGATTCGCAGACTTCGCCATTGGCGCTCGGGGCGTAGCAGATCACCGGCGTTGCGGACTGACGCAGAATTTCCGTCGCGGGCACGAAGCGCCCGGAACGCTTGAGCATGTCGCGCGCCGTGGGGCCTGCATATCCCTGTTGCAGGGGGGCTGCTGCGGCGGCGTCCAGATGGCTGGCGGGCATCACCAGGATGTTCCATCTCTGTGCAGCCTCGGCGATGGCGGAGTATATGGGCGCCCCCGTCACCGAGCCGCGCACCACAAGACGTTGCATCTGCGGGCATTCAAGCGACAGGGCTGAACGCAGACCCTGGATGAGCGTCAGCACCTGCGGCGCGGCGCCCTGGAAGAAGCTGACGTCCCGTCCCGAGACGGATACCTGAACCCGGGTGTCGCACCGCGGACCGATGGCGTGTGCGGTCAAGGCGCGGTCAGCGCTTCGCATCAGCACCGGCCCCGGCGACTGCGTCTGTCCCGGCCCTGCGGCTGTCAGAAGCAGCAGGGCCGCAGCGGGCAGGGCGAGCATCTTGATACTGGACATGGGCGGCTCCTGTCGCGTGTCGGATTCAGATGATTTCGGAGGCGAAGGCCCTGGCCGCCGAGGGCGGGCCCTGAAGCGCCAGGCGAAGGCCTGCCGCCGTGTTGCGAACGGGCGGGGGCGCCGAGGAGGTGTCCGCACGCCCGGCCAGGACGGTTGCGCGGGCGCCGTATCGAACGGGGTCAAGCGAGGTCAGCACGGCTGCAGCGCTCAGGGCGATGAAGGGGTCGTCGCCGTCCAGCAGGAGGGCGCGGTCGATGGCGGCGAAACCGGTGCGGGCGGAAGCGCCTAAGATCCCGGCGCCCAGAGGGCCTGCCTTGCTGACCACGCCCAGGTGCCAAAGGCCGTCCGCAGCGTGAACCCACGCCAGCTGCGGCGCCGCCCGTCTGGCGGCCGCCACCTGGCTCTTTGCGCCAAGCGCCATGGCCTTGCCTGCGGGGTCGGTGACTGGAGCCGCACGCGCGATCACGCCTGCTGCGGCGATCGACACCAGCAGATCGCTGACTGGCGGCGTGCGGCGGTTCGCCGAGGCCCGGGCCGCGTCATAGGCGAGGCGCGCCTTTTCGACCCGGACCCGTCCGTCAGGCGATTGCAGCAGGGTCAGCAGAAAGTCGTGGAGCGCGCCGGTCTCGGCGTCCCTGGCGACGACGGGCGGAGCGGAGACGAGAGCCGCAGCGCATACGGCCGCCAGGCCGATCAGACGGCGACGTTCAGGCGATGGAGCCCCTGTAGAGGGCAGTTGTCGTGAAGTTATCATTCTCTGCCTCTCATCCATAATCTGACGAAACTTGTTTGTTTGGCTTTCACGCGACCTGGTTCGATACTTGGAAAGAAATATCCCCGACCGATTATCTGATTAAAACAAACGAAAGCAGTAAGCTGATGAAATTTTTCAGAAACAGGATCGTGATTCGTGGTCGATCTTTGCGTTATTTCGTCGGCGCGGCGTCCGTTGCCGCAATTGTTCTGTCTTCTACGCATTCGAGCGCCCAGGTGGACTGTAATATCGTCTTCGCCTCGCTGTCTGATTCCCAGGATGGCGGACGATCGAGACCTGAAAGAGCGCAGTCGGGCGGAGGATTTTCGCGCTTCTTGAGCAAGTCAGCGGATTTCCTGCGTGACAATGCTCCTGTCGTCACAACCACGATCACGACCCTCGTGGGCGAACGGGTGTGTGCTGACGGGGGTTCAGGCGGCGCCTTGTGCCGCGTCGCCCTGGCCAACACCGGCGTTCTGCTGGGCACGGAGATATCCAGGCAGTTGACGGAGAACAGCCAGCGCAGGTTGTTGGCCGAGGCTCACCAGACGATTCTGGACGGCCGGCCGCGAACCCTGGCCCTGCCTGAAGGAAACATCTGCGCGCGAACGACGGCGGCTGAAGCGACCGAACAGATGGAGTTGCCTGTCACCCTGGCCTTCGCGCCGCAGGTCGATAGCCCTGGCCGTCTGTCTGCGGTCGGACAAAATCATGAGACCAGCGTGCGGGCAGCCGTTCGCAGCCAGCCGACAAACGCGGGCGGAACGCTGACAACCCTGCCCGCAGGATCGCCGCTGCTTCTGATGGGGCATGTGCCGGGCAGCCAGGGCTGGTCGCTGGTGGGGCAGGGCGGTGTGGCCGTAGGCTATGTGCAGACGCAGCAACTGCGGCCGTCGACCGCCCAATCGCCGGAATGGGGCGGAAGCGGTGAGACGCGACTGGCCAGCGTTCCGACCTCCATGACCTGTCGCTCCAGCACCAACGCTGTCGCTTCATCGGATGGAAGAAGCCTGGGGTCGGTGACCGCCCGCGGATGCGCCGGTCCCGAAGGCCTGGCGATCGCAGTCTAGCCGATGGCGTGGGGAGTCGACGGGTCGCTGCTGAAACAGGGGTGACGACTCGCGTGAGCGATATCGATGAAGCGCCGCGCCGTGGCGTTGTCCGGCCATTCGACGCCCGGCCGCTACGGCTGTCGGGCGGGGCATTCTGGAGGGACCTGAGACGCGACACGCTGACGGCCTGGCCTGACGCCGTCTATGGGCGCCATGATCTTTTGCTGGAAACGGCGGGCCGCAGGCTGCTGGTCGCCACGTCGCCCGGGACGGTTTCCCGTGTCCTGATGGACCGTGATTCTCCGTGGGGCCTTTCTGATTTTCAGAAGAGACAGCTTGAGCCGGTCCTTGGCGGCAGCCTCGTGCTGGCCGATGGTCCTGACGCTCTGGCGTTGCGGCGTCGAGTCGCCGGCTTCTTTCCGCGCGTCCCGGAACCCCGTCTGGGCGCGTTGGCCGCGGACAGGCTGGGGCGGCTGTCAGCCCACGGCAGCGATGATCTCGAAGCGGACCTGTCCCGTGCTGTTCTGATCATGCTGGCCGAACTGCTGTTCGACAGCGATCCCGCAGATGCGGTCGGGTCGCTGGGAGCGTTGTTCGACGAGAGGGTGCGTCATCTGGAGCAGCTTCGACTGCGGGCCGCGGCGGGTTGGCCGCTGTGGATGTCGCGGGGATGCGACCGGCTGCGTCGCCGGGTCGTCGCTCATGACGAAGCCCTTCTGGACATGCTTGCCGGGCAGAGCGGCGAATTGCGGCGTCTGGCGGCGGCCAGCGGACGCCGTGAAGCGGCTGCGACGGTTCTGGCGCTTTTTTCCGGCTACAAGACAGCAGGTCTGACCTTGTTGTGGAGCCTCAAGGCGCTTGCTGACCGCCCTGATCTTCTGCGCGCCCTGGAGCCTGAAGCACGTGAGTGGACCGAGGGCGGCCGGACGACGCCTGGCCTGTTCAGGGCCCGGAATGCGCGAAGTTTCGTCCGTGAGGTCATGCGCCTCTATCCCGCCTTTCCGTTTCTGCTCAGGCAGGCGCGCGACGACGATGACGTTCTCGGCGCAAGGAAACGCGACGTGGTCATGATCTCACCCTGGATCATACACAGGCATCCGTTGCTTTGGTCTGCCCCCCTGCATTTTGACGCCGGGCGTTTCCTTTCAGACGCCTTCTCTCCGCTGACCTATCTCCCGTTCGGTTTCGGCCAGAGAAGGTGCATGGGGGCCAACATCTCGGAGCAGATCGTAATTGCGGGTCTGTTGAGCATTGTCGCTTCCGGTCGGTCATTTTCAATGAGCGGATTCGCGCCGCGCGGCAGCTTTATCCTGAGGCCCGACAGACCCGTCCAGATCAGATTCGAGGATGCGTCTTCTTCGCCCAGGCCGCGCACGACGCACGACATGGCGGCCGGCAAGGGCGGCATTCAGGCGGCCAGCGCGACGTGTCGTCCCTGAATGCTCTTTTGTTTCAGCCTCTTGTGGTGGTGCCTCTAGGGGGCGTCCTGTCGGACGTCATGAACGATGACATACCGCTGTTCTTGGTTCTGGAAATCGGACTAAGGTGTTCGGGCTGAAAAGCCACAAGCGTGATTAGCCCCTGGAATGCGATGGAAATGGCGTTGGATCTTGTTTCAGTTCTCGCGGCGCTTGTTGCTGTGTCGTGTGAGCCGGGCGCGAAACGGATCGCTCCGGATTTCGACCTGTCAGGCCCGGAATGGGTGGCGGTGGCCGACAGTCTGGCCGTGGCAGCGCAACATGCTCATGATCCTGTGCTGGAGGCCCTTGCCGTCAATGCGCTGGAGCAGGCTGAACGCCGGACCTTTTACCTGAACGGAGCGCCTGCAGTTCTGGATGTCGCAGACCGCAGGGAGAGACTGGCGCGCGACCTCCCTCCCGGTCATCTGGCGGGCCGTCTTCTGTCGGATCCGGGGCCGCCCGTCCGTGGCCGGGAAGGGGGCCCGTCAAGAGGAGCCTACCGTGTTGCGGCGGGCGAAACATGGCGTTCGTCGGCCCGGTTCCGGGTCGATGAAAACGCCTATCTCTATGTCCGTTCGACGCCGGAAACCCCCATTATCGTGACCGTGGACGACCCTGAAGGACGGCGTGTCTGCAATCTTGGAGGCCGCGACGGCAAGGCGCTGTGTCGATGGAAGCCGGCGTCGGCCGGCGAGACCGTGATCGCTGTCCGCTCGAGCGGCGACCAAGCTTCCACCGTGGAGATACTGGTCAATTGAAAGGCTTGAAAGTCAGGATTTCGTCCTCCGTTCGAGCCGTACGGGCTCCTGCTCACGGTCTGCTCATGATCGCGTTCATGGCATTGGCGGCCGGAGCGACAGAGGTCTGTGCGGCTGAATCTGCAGACCAGACCGGCGCACGGACGGGCATGCAGGTCGTGGCGCAGGCGGACCTGGCGGGTGCGACAGCCGCAGATCCGCGCGAGGCGGAGCGCGCCGACCTTCTGGCCCGGGCGGGCGGGACGGCGGACGACGAGGCGCGCGGGCGGCTCTGGATGAGGGTGGCGGAGATCGAATCCGATCTGGGGCGCCACGCCGAGGCGCTGCAATCCGCACAGCAGGCGCTGGACATCCTGAAGGCGCCTTATGAACTGGCGCAGGCAGAGGAATTCTGCGGCCGTATGCATATGGCGAGCGGCCATTACGCCCAGGTGGGTGTTTCGGCCAGAAGCGCGCTTTCGCGTGATGTGGATTGGAGGGCGGACGACGCCCGTCGGCGTCTTCACGCCGGCCTCATCAATCTGTTGGCGATGGAGGCCCATGCGACGGGACGGCTGGATGACGCCGAGCGCCTCTATGCGCAGAGCCTGGCTGAACGTCGGGCCATTGAGACAGCCACGCCGACAGAAGTCCTGTCGTCCCTGGGCGGTCTTGGCGGCGTTCTCTTCATGCGTGGTCAGGCGGAGGACGCCTGGCCTGTCATGCTCGAAGTCGTTGAGATGATGCGCGTCAATACGCCGCTTGGCTCCAGTCTGCGGCTGACGGCTTACCAGAACCTGATCAATGTGGCGATTTCGGCCGACAGGCCGGAAGATGCCGAGAAATATCTGAGTATCGTCGCTGAAGAATGCCGTTCTGTTGACGCGCCTTTCTGTTCCGCAGGGACAATGGACTTCATGAACGGCGTCGTTCTTACCCGTCTGGGGCGGCATCTGGAGGCTGAACAGGCCTATGCCCGCTCCATCAGCCTGGCGGAAGAGAAGCAGGGCCCGGACCATCCGATCGTAGGGCAGGCGCTGAACAATCTGGCGCTGGTCCTGAAGTCGCGGGGGGCGGATGAAGCCGCCGCGCAGGCCTTCGGGCGCGCGCATGCCATCTATGCAGGGCGCGCCGGCCCCCTGAACGCCGTGACCCTGCGCATTCTCGGCAACCGTGCCAACGCCCTGGTGCAGGCGGGTCGCGCCGCCGAGGCCGAAGCCGAGTTGCGCGACGCACTCGCCCGGGCTTCTGGCGAAGAGGATGTCGCATCCTCCGGCCTGGGGACGATATACGTCAGATTATCAGCCGCGTTGGCCCGGCAATCACGTTGGGAGGAAGCGCTTGCCGCATCATCACAGGGCCTGACCCTGCTGGGGCCGACTGCGGATCTGCGCAATGCGCGTGCGGCCCAGGCGGCTGCGCTGATCGGGCTGGGCCGGCGTGAAGAGGCTCTGACCGTGCAGACGGCCGCCCTCGAGGAGGCGCGTCTGCGCTATCTGCCGGTCGACCCGGATCTGGCGTTTCCGCTTGCTGCGACGGCCAGGTTGTTGATCCAGGACGATCAGCCCGCGGCGGCGCTTGATCTGTTGCGTGAGGCTTCGGACCTCTTGCCGGCATGGCTGGCGACTCAGAGGCCTCTGGTGTCCGTCAACCAGGCAGGCGCGCTGACATGGGCTGAATTGCGGGCGGCCGTGGCCGAACTTGAACTGGAAGCCCTGTGGCGGCTTCGGCAGTCGGATCCGGACCAGGCCGAAGCCCTTGCGGAGACGGCGTTCTCCGTCGTGCAGAGGCGTCTGGCCAGCGAAAGCGCGCTTGCCCTGAGCTTAACGGCGTCACTGGACCAGGCCGTGCAGCCAGGCGAGAGCACGCAGGCGGTGCAGCGTCTCGAAGCGGCGCGTCAGGAACTCAGGGCGGCGGACGACCTGTGGGCGCGACTGCTGGGCGATGATCGGGCGAGTATCGACAGCCGGGAAAAAGCCTATCGATCGCGAAGCGCCGCTGAAGCTGAATACGCCGCGGCCGCAGCCCGACTGTCGCTGACATCCGAGAGATTCTCGACCCTGGACATCAGCACCGCCATCACATCTGCTCGACTGTCGGGTGTTCTGGAAGATGACGAAGCAGTCATTACAGCGGTCATCACAGATGCGGCCGTGCATATATTGACCCTGACTTCCGCCCGTTCAAGCTGGCGGCGGGTGGAGCTTGATGCACAGCAGATTTGTCACGATATACAGGCCTTGCGCATTGCGATTGACGCTTCACGCATACTTCAGTGCGACGATGCAGGGCAGGCAGGCGGGGGCCGCTTCCGGGGCGGAGAGACTTCGGGATATCGCGGGCTGGAAGCCAGGTTCGCCGATCTGGACCGGTCACGCGCCCATGAGGTCTGGAAAGCGCTTTTCGGGCCGGACCAGGAACTCATTTCGGACAAGGCGCGTCTGATCATCTCCACCCACGGGCCGCTGCTTTCCTTTCCGCTCGGCGCCCTGGTGACGGAGCCTCCTGCGGGGAATGACAGCGACCCGGCCGACCTGAGGCGCACGGCGTGGTGGCTCAAACGCCATGCGATTGCGATGATTCCGGAGCCGGGGCTGATCGTAAAGCTGAGGGATCGTCGCAATCCTGTCTCTGCGGGGTTCCTGGGCATAGGGGCGCCCAACGGGGGGCTGATGCCTGACCTGCCCGGGGCGGAAGAGGAACTGAGAGCGATGGCGAAGGCCGTGGGCGGCCCCGCGACGCTGCTGACGGGGGCGTCCGCTACGCGATCAGCATTGCTGGCTATGGGGCCGGTCAATCGCCGGGTGGTGGCTTTCGCCACGCATGGGCTCGCGCCCGGAGAGACAGGCGCTGGGGAGCATGGCCTGCTTCTTTATCCCGAAGCCTCGCAAACGGATATCGAAGGCGCGCTGCTGACCGCTTCGGACATAGCGCGCAATTTCCTGTTCCAGACAGATTGGGTCGTGCTCTCGGCCTGCAACACCGTCAGTCTGGACGGGACGGGCGATGCCTATGCGGGTCTGGCGCGGGCGTTTTTCGCCAGCGGAGCCAGAGGGATACTGCTTTCTCATGCTCCGCTTCGCGACGATGTCGCCGGCCGCCTGACCATAGCGACGGTCGGCGCGCCTTTCGGTCAGGCGAAAGCGCTCCAGCAGGCTGCGCTGGCCCTGCTGGCGGACGAGTCCTCCCCCGGGTTGGCGCATCCCCGCCACTGGGCGGTGTTTTCCGTGATCGGCGACGGCCGGTGACGCCGGACGGCGAAGGCGCATTCCTGTCCTGCTTCATCGTCTGACGGACTTTGTTTGGTGACTGTGCGGACCGGCATCCCGATGCTTCAGGCATCGGGATGCCGGGACAGCGGCAGCGCCTGCTTCAGGCTGAACGCTTTATTCCCAGCATCTCTTTGGTCGGGACCGGAGGGATTCGTGATTTCATTCAAGGCCATCAGACTGCTTTCGACACAGCGAGCAGTCCGGTTCATTCAATTGATTGCTTTTTCAATCCTGTTCGGGGTCCAGAATTCGGGGTGCTATTACAGTGAAAAGCCCTTGCATAGCGCTTCTGATGGCATAGCTGTTCCGCACTGGCCGGAAACATCAGCAGGATCAACTGAAAACTGTCGTGTTATGGATTTTGATCCAAAATCTGCACTATGGTATTTTTCAGAGGGCGGAGGAAATAGAATCGAATTCTGTGTATTCAGATTTTCTTCATCAAGAAATGATTCTGATGAATGCAGAGCTATTTCTGATAATTGGGCTATCGTAAGAATTTTTCAATTCGGCGATAATGGTTACCATTATGCAGTAGTTCAGAAGTCTCTTCTTGGGAAGGGGAGCAATCTTTATTATACAATAGACCGCGTATGGTCGGCAAACTCCATATCAATGTCAATTGGAATGAAGAACATCTTTGCTTCAAGATCGGAAATCGAATTCCTTCCTTCGTATGATCTTTTGCAAAAGATAAATTTCAAAACAAAAAGAGCGATTGACCTATCATTGATAGATGTTGCCAATGATGCAGAGATTGCAACTGAAGAAAATGAAACGAGAGGAACTAATATATGCACGGAAGAATGGGGTATGACACGCGCGGCGTGGCCGCACGGGTGTCTGGAAAAATTTCTTTCCGCTGAAGATTAGAAGATTATTAGACGTTTCCGTAGTCTGCGCGCGTTAATCCGCCGGGGTTCGCGGATGTGACAACGGCGCAGGCGTGTCGGCGTCGCGGGGCCGGTTAGGCGACTGAGGACGCTTGAAGACGCGAACGCCCGGTTCAAGCTGATGTGATGCCGGACAGCTCGGCCGCGAAGGATGCGAGGGATCTGTCGGGAAAAAGGGCGACGCCCGCTGTTTGGGCGAGGGGCTGGTCACATGTCCCTGGGAACTTTCTCCACGCAGAGCGAGGGGCGGATCCTCGAAAGCGCGGCAGGCTTAATCGGGCGCTGACCCTGGCGCGCCGCCCGCTTGACCCGCAGGGGAAAGCCGCTAGGGTCGCGGCGTTCTCCGGGGGGTCGCAATCGAGCGGCTGAGATTGAGGTTTCTCCTCTGACCCGTCGAACCTGATCCGGGTCATGCCGGCGAAGGGACGAGTTCACCGCTTTCGACGCCCGAAGTCCGGCGCCCGAAGGCTCTCAAACCGCGCCGGCGGTCCCTCTTCTCGCAGGAGGCCGCCAAATGAATATCCACGTTCCCAACGAACAGCCGCACGAGCCGCAGGTCGACGTCGCCCTGGCCGACGCCCGCAAGGAAGTCGCCGCAGAGCACGGCACGATCCCTACCGGCCCCCGCACGGGCAGCCAGAAGGTCTATGTCGCGGGCGAGCTCTTCCCCGACATCCGCGTCCCCTTCCGCGAGGTCGCCGTCCACCCTTCGGCCAACGAGCCGCCGGTGACGATGTATGACTCGTCCGGCCCCTACACCGACCCGTCTGTGACCATCGACATCAAGAAGGGCCTGCCGCGCGTGAAGTCGTCGTGGCAGCTGGATCGCGGCGACATCGCCCCCGTCCTGAACCCGCGCGAGGTCAAGCCCGAGGACAACGGCCACGCCGCTGGCCGCCACCTCGCCCCCCGCTTCGACGTCTCCAACCACCGCGTGTTCAAGGGCGTCGAGGGCCGCCCCGTCACCCAGTACGAATACGCCAGGGCCGGGATCATCACGCCCGAGATGGAATACGTCGCCATCCGCGAGAACTTGCGCCGCGAACAGACCGCCCCCTGCATCCGCGACGGCGAAGACTTCGGCGCCGCCATCCCCGACTTCGTCACCCCCGAGTTCGTGCGTCAGGAGATCGCCCGCGGCCGCGCCATCATCCCGCACAACATCAACCACCCCGAAGTCGAGCCGATGATTATCGGCCGCAACTTCCTGGTGAAGATCAACGCCAACATCGGCAACTCGGCCGTCCTGTCCAGCGTCGATGACGAGGTCGACAAGCTGGTCTGGGCCACCCGCTGGGGCGCCGACAACGTCATGGACCTGTCGACGGGTCGCAACATCCACAACATCCGCGACTGGATCATCAGGAACTCGTCCGTCCCCATCGGCACCGTGCCCATCTATCAGGCGCTGGAGAAGGTGAACGGCATAGCCGAGGACCTGACGTGGGAAGTCTTCCGCGACACCCTGATCGAACAGGCCGAACAGGGCGTGGACTATTTCACCATCCACGCGGGCGTGCGCCTGCCCTTCGTGCCGCTGACGGCCAAGCGCGTGACCGGCATCGTCTCGCGCGGCGGCTCCATCATGGCCAAGTGGTGCCTGTCCCACCACAAGGAGAGCTTCCTCTACGAGCATTTCGAGGACATCTGCGACATCATGCGCGCCTATGATGTCTCCTTCTCGCTGGGCGACGGCCTGCGCCCCGGCTCCATCGCCGACGCCAATGACGAGGCCCAGTTCGCCGAGCTGCGCACCCTCGGCGAACTGACCAAGATCGCCTGGGCCAAGGGCTGTCAGGTCATGATCGAAGGCCCCGGCCACGTGCCGATGCACAAGATCAAGGCCAACATGGACGAGCAGCTCAAGCACTGCCACGAGGCGCCCTTCTATACGCTCGGGCCCCTGACCACCGACATCGCCCCCGGCTATGACCACATCACATCAGCCATCGGCGCAGCCATGATCGGCTGGTTCGGTACGGCCATGCTCTGCTACGTCACGCCCAAGGAGCACCTGGGCCTGCCCGACCGTCAGGACGTCAAGGACGGCGTCATCACCTACAAGATCGCCGCCCACGCCGCCGACCTGGCCAAGGGCCACCCCGGCGCCCGCGCCCACGACGACGCCCTCTCCAGAGCCCGCTTCGAGTTCCGCTGGGAGGACCAGTTCAACCTCTCCCTGGACCCCGAGACCGCCCGCAAATTCCACGACGAGACCCTGCCGAAGGAGGCGCACAAGACCGCCCACTTCTGCTCCATGTGCGGCCCCAAGTTCTGCAGCATGAAGATCAGCCAGGACATTCGCGACGCCGCCAAGGCCCAGAACGACGCGGGCGCCAGCCTGACGGACGCCGAGGCGGGCATGGCCGAGATGAGCGCCAAGTTCAGGGCCGGGGGCGGGGAGATTGAGGTGAAGGTGTAGCCAGCGCCCCGGTCACGCCGAAAGTAGGACTATGGACGCGAGGCGGCTTCAAGCTAACCTCGCGTCCGATGCTCGCGTAGGGGCGCTGACAATGAAGTCCCCCATCGACCCGGAAGCCAGTGCTCAGCAGTTCAAGGAAAAGCGTTTACGCCTAGGACTGCCAATTTTTGATCGGTGAGTTCGGCAAATGCCTTTTCTCCCACCAGTGATTTGAGCAGGTTGGCGACTGCTTTTCGATGCAGAGCATCGACCCGCGCTCGAAAATCGTCAGCATTACCTAGACCTTCGACAGAATGTTTGTGACCTCGCGCTACCGCATCAAAATGCGCAAGCATGCGGGCCAGATTTAGCTTGTTCTCAATGCAATATTCAGCGGTAGCGATTTCGTCGAAATTTGCTTCTATGGCGCTCAGTCGAGTTCGAGGCGCATACATCTCATAACGCTCTCCGACGAAGCGAAGCTCAACTCCGAGCACCTCGCACGCCTTCCGTGCTGGAGTGATTGTCGTTTTTCCTGAGTTATCGAGAGGCGGAATTTTCAAGCCCAAAGGTTTGAGCAAGCCTTTGATCAGTTCCAACGCAGCTTCGCACTCTTCCTGAGAATCGCAGAAAACAGCGATGTCATCTGCATACCTTATGGCTTTGAGTTTTGCCCTATCAATGCCTTGGTCAACATCCCTCATAACCACATTTGAGAGCACCGGAGATAAGGGCATACCCTGCCGGAGCCCTCGACCTTTTTTGATTCCAGCGGTTTTCGTCAAAATGCTCGTCAGAGGATCAGAGTAGTCGAGTTCAGTGTTGGCCGTTTTGACAATAAGATCAGCGATTATTTTAGATCTTACGCTTCTTTTTATTGCTTTCAGAACATCGGCCCGATCAATCTGATCGAAAAAGCTGACAATGTCCGTTTGAAGCACCCAAGGCGATAATCTTCTATATTCTAGAGCCTTGCGATGCGCGTCCGCAAGCGATCGACCTTTTACGAACCCATAGGCAACTGAAGGCGTTTTGGGGAAGCGTTTGTCATTCTCAAGGTGAAGGCAGATCGCTCGCTGAACGAGACGATCACGAATCGTGGGGACCGCAATGATCCTCTTTGCCCCGTTCTTCTTGGGGACAGTGCAAACTCGGAGAGGGCTGAACGAGAAGTGCCCCTTTCGCAGAGCCTCTCTTGTTTGATGGAGATTTGGTGCCAATCGCCTAGAAAAATCTGAGGCCGAGACACCATCAACGCCAGGTGCGCCCGCTCTAGAGACGCGACTGTCCCGACTGTCATTCCAGACAGCCTTAAGTGAAGACTCACTCAGTGAATTCGGTAGCCGTCGACCGCCCATTGCACTCCCCCCTAAGGCTCAGATAGCACCTTAGGGGCTCGCTGGGTTGCAGATCGACCCGGAACCTGACGCGCGGGGCGACGAGGTATCCGTGACGACGTTCGCGCCTCCCGCCACAGTGCTCTCGCACGCGACAAGCGACGCAATCGAAGGTGACAAGGGGCCTCGGCAGGAACTCGCTTCGGACCAGTCCTGAAATGGGAAGCGCTACAGTGGGTGTCAAGACTATGGCGATTTCTCCGTCAAGGACCCTTCAAGCCCTCTGACAAGCCTGTTCCTCCGCGATCACCCGTCCGATCCTGACGCACCCGTCCGCCATCCTCCGCCTTTCAGGCAGGAGGCGGCGCGATGGACGATCAGGCTTCGGGCGGGCGGGAGAAGGATTGGCCGGAAAAGGACTGGCATGAGGAGGCGCCGCGCATCATCGCCTCCGGCCGGTGGGAGCAGGACGAGTACGGCGCTGCCACCTACATTCCCGACCATGTGCGGCCCTCGACCGCCGAGCGGGCCGAGGCAGCTGACGCCGGGCGCAGCCACTACTACGAAGACCCGGCGCCGCGGGACGGCTATCGCGTGCACCCGGACGCGGTCTGGGCGGCGGCGCGGCGTGACTATCTCGCCGGGGATACGGCCGAGGCCGTCTGCGACCGCTATGGGCTGAAGCTGGGGACGCTGCGGTCCCGCGCCGCGCGCGAGGGCTGGCGCCGCTGTGACGCGGAGGACTCAAGCGCTTGGCCCGATCCCTGGCACGACGACGACGATCCGGTCGAGGATGCGGCGGCGGAGGCCCCCGATCTGGCGGCGATGGCGGCTCAGGCCCTGATGCGGCTGAACCGGGCGGTGCGGCGGGGCCGGGCGGCCGAGGCGGCGTCGTGGCTGCGCACCTGGCGCGCGCTGAGCGATCCGGCCCTGCTGGCCGCCGCCGAGCCGGAAAACCCGCCGCCTGCGCCCCGGCCCGACCCGCTCGATACGCTGGAAGCCGACATGAAGGCGGTCGCCGCCGTCGCCCGTCTGGCCCCCGACGACCACGCGGGCCGTCGCGCCGTCGAAGCACGCATCGTCGCCCTCAGCGCCCGCCTCGCGCCGGAAGGCGAGGCGGTGATTTCAGACGATTCAGACGAATTGGACTCTGTTTTTCCCGATCCTTCTCCCCTTGAGGGAGAAGGAAACTAAGCCTTGCCCGCGATCTCGCGCAGGGCGTTGACGAAGACTTCCGTCGGCTGGCCGCCGGAGATCAGATATTTGTCCTCCACCACCACGGCGGGAACGGAGGTGATGCCCCGCGCGCGCCACAGGGCCTGACTGTTGCGGACCTCCTGCATATAGCGGCCGGACGCCAGCACCTCGGCGGCCTCGGCGCGGTCCAGCCCGGCGGCCTCGGCCGCCTCGGTCAGGACGCCCGCGTCCGAGACGTTGCGGCCCTGCGTGAAGTGGGCGCCGAACAGGGCGTGCTTCAGCGCCGCCTGCTTGTCCGGCGCGGTCAGACCGGCCCAGTGCAGCAGGCGGTGGGCGTCGAAGGTGTTCCACATGCGGCTGTCGTCGCGGAAGTTCATCTCGACCCCGACCTCGGCGGCGCGGGCGGTGATGGCGGCGCGGTTGGCGGCCGACTGTTCGGGGGTGGAGCCGTATTTGCGGGCCAGGTGCTCGCCCATGTTCTCGCCCTCGGGGGCGATGTCGGGGTTCAGCTCGAACGGCTGGAAGGCGATGTCGGCGGCGATCCCTTCGCCCTCCAGACGCTCCAGCGCCTGCTCCAGCCCGCCCAGCCCCACGGCGCACCAGGGGCACATGACGTCGGAGACGAAGTCGATCTTCAGCGGCTTGAGCGGGGCGGCGTCGGTCATGGCGGCGGGGCTTTCTGGAACAGCGTGTGTGACGAAGCATATGGGCGCGCGGCGGAAGGAGGCAAGGCGCGCCGGGCATTGATTCACGGCCTGCCAACCGGCACACCGGATCGGTGAAACAGAGCCTGATCATTGATTGCGACCCCGGCGTGGATGACGCCACGGGGCTGCTGACCGCCTTCGCCTCTGCTGACCTCGACCTGCTGGCCGTGACCACGGTCGGGGGCAACGTCAGCGCCGAAAAGACCGCGCGTAACGCCCGCATCCTGCGCCAGATCGCCGGGCGCGAGGACGTGCCGGTGTTCGCGGGCGCCGACCGCCCCCTGCGCCGCGACCCGGCCGGGGCGGGCGAGTTCCACGGGGCCGAGGGGCTGGGCGACCTGACGCCGTTCGAGCCTGACGCGCCTGTGGCCGAGGGAACGGCGGCCGAGGCGCTTGTGCGGCTGGTGATGGCGCGGCCTGCGGGGGCGGTGGCGCTGGCCGTCATGGGGCCGATGACCAATCTGGCGCTGGCCATGCGGGCCGAACCGGCGCTGGCGGCCCATGTGGGGCCGGTCGTGGTCATGGGCGGGGCGCGCTCGGAAGGCGGCAACATCACCGCCTCGGCCGAGTTCAACATCTGGGCCGACCCGGACGCGGCGGCCGAGGTCTTCGCTTCGGGCTGCCGCATGATCGTCATGGGGCTGGACGCCACTCATCAGGTGCGGGCGACGGAAGGTAGGATCGCAGCGATCGAGGCCCTGTCCACGGCCTCGGCCCGCACGGCGGCGGCCATGCTGCGGTTCTCCCAGCGGGTGGAGCGGCAGGTGGTCGGCTGGGATGCGGGGCCGCTGCACGACCCCTGCACTGTGGCCTGGCTACTGAAGCCGGAGCTGTTCGCGCTGGCGCCTTGCCGCATCGCGGTGGAGACGGACAGCGACCTGACCCGAGGCCACACGGCGGTCGAGTTCCGCGTCGAGGCGGCCGGGGCGAACCATTTCTGGGCGACGAAGGCCGACGCGGCCGGGATCTTCGCACTGATTACCGAGATGCTGGGAGCCAAAGAAGAGGGAGAAGGCGCATGAGGATCACCGTCGTCGGCTCGATCAATCTGGATATTGTGGCGGCGGCGCCGTCCCTGCCTGCGCCGGGCGAGACGGTGACGGGGGCGATCCTGTCGCGCCATCCCGGCGGCAAGGGCGCCAATCAGGCGCTGGCCGCGCGCAGGCTGGGCGCCGAAGTCTCGCTGATCGGCCGGGTCGGCGACGACGAGATGTCGGGCGCGGCGGTGGCCCTGATGCTGGCGCACGGCGTCGACCTGTCGGGGGTGGAGACGGACCTCGCCGCCCCGACCGGCGTGGCTCTGATCACTGTCGATCCGACGGGCGAGAACCAGATCACCGTGGCCGCCGGGGCCAACCACTTCGTCACGCCGGAACAGTTGCCCGCCCGGATCGAGACGCCGCTGATCGCCCAGCTGGAGCTGCCGATCGAGACGGTGGAGGCGGCGGTGGGCCGGGCGACGGACTTCGTCTGCGTCAATCTGGCGCCCGCCGCGCCGGTGTCGGAGGCCCTGCTGCGCCGCGCTGACCTGCTGGTGGTCAATGAGACGGAGGCCGCCTTCTACGGCGACGCCCTGCACGTCGGCGGCGGACTGGTGGTCGTGACCAAGGGCGCGCGCGGCGCGGCCATGTATCGGCGCGGCGTTGAAATGGCGTGGGCGACGCCGCCGCGTATCGAGGCCGTGGACGCGGTGGGGGCGGGCGACGCCTTCGTCGGGGCGATCACGCTGGCGCTGCTGGAGGGCATGGCGCCGGATGCGGCCTTGCGTTTCGCCTGTGCGGCCGGGGCGCTGGCGGCGACCCGGCCGGGGGCGCAGCCGTCGCTGGGCGACCGCGCCGAGGTCGAGGCCCTGATGGCTCAGGGCGGACAATAAGGCTTAGTCGCGGTCGTACAGACGCATGACGGCCAAGGCGCCGATGGTGGACAGCACCCCAAGGGCGAAGGCGCCGACAAGCGAGCTGGTCGCAGCGGCGGTAGACACCGTCACCGGGCGCTTTGCGTACCACTGGACGATCTCGCCGGCATTGGCGTGATCGATGCCCTCGTCATAGGCGTCGTCCAGATAGGTGTCGTCGGCGGCGGCCATAGGCGTCTCCAATTCTTGCCTGCGCATAATCCCCGGCGCGTTCGGGCGGTTCCCCTCTCGTGACAGAGGAGGCGCCATCCAGTAAAGGGCGCACCTCAGCATATTCGATTTCGGGCGAGCGACTCCATGGCCGGCCATTCCAAATTTAAGAACATCATGCACCGCAAGGGGCGCGCCGATGCCGTGCGCTCCAAGCTGTTTTCACGCCTGTCGCGGGAAATCACCGTGGCGGCCAAATCGGGCATGCCCGACCCGGCGATGAACCCCCGGCTGCGTCTGGCGGTGAACAACGCCAAGGCCGAATCGATGCCGAAGGAAAACATCGAGCGCGCCATCAAGAAGGCCTCGGGCGGCGAAGTCGATGCGATGGAGGAAATCCGCTATGAGGGCCGCGGCCCCGGCGGCGTCCAGATCATCGTCGAAGTCCTGACCGACAACCGCAACCGCGCCGCCTCGGGCGTGCGCTCGGCCTTCGCCAAGAACGGCGGCGCCTTGGGCGAATCGGGCTCGGTCACCTTCATGTGGGATCGCGTCGGCAAGATCGACTATCCGGCCGAAGCGGGCACGGAAGACGCCGTCATGGAGGCCGCCATCGAGGCGGGCGCACAGGACGTCGAGAGCGATCTGGTCAAGCCGGACATCTATGAGGACGCGCCGGGCCACACCATCTGGACCGCCTTCGAGGACCTGAACGAGGTGGCCGAGGCCATGTCCAAGGTGCTGGGCGACCCCAAGTCGACCGCCATCGTCTGGAAGCCGCAGTCGGAAATCGATCTGTCGGGCGATGCCGTCGGCACCCTGTTCAAGCTGCTGGACGCGCTGGACGCCGAGGACGACGTGCAGCAGGTCTATTCCAACGAGAATATTTCCGACGAAGACGCGGCCAAATACGCGGGCTGATTCACCCCATGACCTGATCCCGGCTTCGCCGTGCAGCGCGGAGCCGGGGCATCAGGAACCGGAACCATGACCGGAGACTTGTAAGCAGCTCAAGCCTTACTGCAAGGGAGCGCGCTTTCATGGACATCACCCAGCTCATCCTCGACGACCACGCCGAGCAACGCCGTCTGTTTGCCCTGATCGAGCAGATCGACGGGAAGGACGTCGAGGCGCTTGAAGCGATCTGGGGGCGGCTCTCGGCCTTTCTAGACGCCCATGCCGAGGCCGAGGAACAGCATTTCTATCCCGAGCTTCTGAAGCTGGGCGAAGGCGCCAACGACGCCGAGGACGGCACCGTCGAGGGCGAGACCGAAGACGCCATCGAGGACCACAACAAGCTGCGCGATGCGGTCAAGGCCGTGGCCAGACACAAGGTCGGCAGCAAGGCCTGGTTCAAGGCCGTGGGCGAGGCCAATGTCGTCAACTCCAAACATATGGGCGAGGAAGAGCGTCAGGGCCTGACCGACTTCCGCCTCAACGCCGATATGAAGACGCGGCACGACCTGGGCGTTCGCTTCGCCGCCTTTCAGGCGCGCCACATCACGGGGGTGAAGCCGGTGAACAAGGACCCCGAAGCCTATGTCGAGAAACACGGCTGAGGGGTGAGGCGCGCCGTCGGCTGAGCCTTGCCCGCCGCCCTGCCGGGGTCCACCCTGGCGGGATGATGACGGGGTGAGGCGGCGATGGCGATCGATTGGGGCGTGACGCACTGGGGCGCGGGTGATCTCAGCCTGATGGCGCCGGTGGCCTCGGCCATGCTGGCGGGCGGTCTGATCGGGATCGAGCGCACCTATCACGGCCACCCGGCCGGGTTCCGCACCCATATCCTGGTCTGCATGACCTCGTGCGTGCTGATGCTGGCGGCCATGCATCAGGCCAGCTGGGCCTTCGTCGCCCTGCCGGATCAGCGGTTGGTGATCGACCCGACGCGGATGGCGCACGGCATACTGACCGGCATCGGCTTCCTGTGCGCCGGGGTGATCTTCCGCGAGCGGTTTTCCGTCCACGGCCTGACCACGGCGGCGTCGCTGTGGACGACATCAGCCATCGGGGTGATGTTCGGCGTCGGCCTGTGGAAGCTGGCCCTGATCGCGGCGGGGGCGACCCTGCTTGTGCTGGCCATTCTGCGCGTTCTGGACGCGCGCCTGCCGCACGTCGGGGTGCTGGACGTCACCCTGCGCTGGACGCGCGGTGCGGCGCCGCAGGAAGCCGTCCTGCGCGCCCTTCTGGCCGACAACGGCTTGAAGCCGACCCGCATCGGCCATGTGGTCAGCCCCGACGGCCAGATCCACGAACAGCACGTCAAGGCGCGCGGCCCCATGCCGCTGAAGGTCGACGCCCTGTCCCGCATCCTGTCCCAACAGGCGGGTCTGGCGGGCTATTCCGTCATGCCCAGAGACGATTGAGCCGGTGATTGAGTGGATGGCTGAGCGCCCGGTCATTGTTCGCTAACCCTCTTTGGGGCAATAGGAACGGATGGCGAACGAAACGACTCGGATCCTGGGGCTGGACCCCGGCCTGCGCCGCACCGGCTGGGGCGTCATCGAAAGCGAGGGCAGCCGCCTGCGCTGGATCGCGCACGGCGTCGTCGCGCCCGATGAGAAGGCGCCTTTCTCCGAGCGGCTGCTGCATCTGCTGGAGCAGGTGGGCGAGGTCTGCGCCGCCTATGGTTGCGACGAGGCGGCGATCGAAGAGGTTTTCGTCAACGTCAATCCGGCCTCGACGTTGAAGCTGGGTCATGCGCGGGCCGCGGTCATGCTGGCCCCGGCGCGGGCGGGTCTCAGCGTCGCCGAATACGCCCCGACCCTGATCAAGAAGGCGGTGGTGGGCGCAGGGCAGGCGGACAAGAGCCAGATCGCCTTCATGGTGAAGCGGCTGCTGCCTGCCTCGGGCGATGTGAAGGCCGACGCCGCCGATGCGCTGGCTGTGGCGGTCACCCACGCCCATCATCGGCGGTTCAAGACAATAGCAGTAAGAGGGGCGGCATGATCGGTCGTCTGCGGGGGGTTCTGGCCGAGGTCGGCGAGGCGGAGTGCCTGATCGACTGCGGCGGGGTGGGCTATGTCGCTGCCTGCGGGGCGCGGACGCTGGGTCGCCTGCCGGCGCCGGGCGACGAGACGACCCTGTTTATCCATAGCCAGTGGAGCCAGGATCAGGGGCCGCGCCTCTACGGCTTCCTGACCCGCGATGAGCGCAAGGTCTTCACCCTGCTCCAGACCATTCAGGGCGTGGGGCCGAAGGCGGCGTTGGGGGTGCTGGATATCCTGCCGCCCGCCGAACTGGCCGCCGCCGTCGCGCGCGAGGACAAGGCGGCGGTCGGCCGCGCCAACGGCGTGGGGCCGAAGCTGGCGCTGCGCATCGTCACTGAACTGAAGGGCAAGAGCCTGAGCGACGGCGTCTTCGCACCCAGCGCGCCGGGCGTCCACGCGGAGGCCGCCGTCATCGCGCCCCCGGCCAGCGTGACGGGCGAGGCGGTCGCCGCCCTGCTGGGTCTGGGCATCGCCGAGGTCAACGCCCGCCGCGCCGTCGATCACGCCCTGACGAAGCTGGGCGAGGACGCCGAACTGCCGCTGGTCATCCGCACGGCCCTGCAGGAACTGGGATGATGAGGGCCGCCGCATGACCGACGACCGCATCATCTCGCCCGCCCCGGCGCCCGGCGAGCAGCACGACCGCGCCCTGCGGCCCCAGACCCTGTCCGAGTTCGTGGGCCAGTCGGCGGCCAAGGGCAATCTGAAGGTCTTCATCGACGCCGCGCGCGCGCGGTCCGAGGCGCTGGACCACGTCCTGCTGTTCGGCCCTCCGGGTCTGGGCAAGACGACGCTGGCGCAGATCGTGGCGCGCGAACTGGGCGTGGGCTTTCGCGCCACCTCCGGCCCCATTCTGGCCAAGGCGGGCGATCTGGCGGCCATCCTGACCAACCTCGAACCGCGCGATGTCCTGTTCATCGATGAGATCCACCGCATGGCCCCGCTGGTGGAGGAAATCCTCTATCCGGCGATGGAGGATCATGTGCTGGACCTGATCATCGGCGAGGGGCCGTCGGCGCGCAGCGTGCGCATCGACTTGGCGCCCTTCACTCTGGTCGGGGCGACGACGCGGGCGGGCCTGCTGGCCACGCCGCTGAGGGACCGCTTCGGCATTCCGTTGCGGCTGGAGTTCTATACGCCCGAAGAGCTGACATCCGTGATCCGGGGCGCGGCGCGCAAGATGGGCGCGGCCATCACCGAGGACGGGGCGATGGAGATCGCCCGCCGGGCGCGCGGCACGCCGCGTATCGCCGGGCGCCTGCTGCGGCGGGTGCGGGACTTCGCGGACGCTGAGGGCGGCCCCATCGACCGGCTGGCCGCTGCGCGGGCGCTGGCGCGGCTGGAGGTGGACGAGGCCGGGCTGGACAGTCTGGACCGCCGCTTCCTCAAGGCCCTGATCGAGAATTACGGCGGCGGGCCGGTCGGCATGGATACGCTGGCCGCCGCCATCGCCGAGGCGCGCGACGCGGTCGAGGACGTGATCGAGCCCTATCTGCTGCAACAGGGCTTCATCCAGCGCACGCCGCGCGGCCGCATGGCCTGCGCCCGAGCCTATGAGCATCTGGGGCTGGAGACGCCACAGGCGCCGCCCGCCGTCGCGCCGGACCTGTTCGGCAAATAGGATGCTGCTTCTCCCTCCCCGTCCCGGGGAGGGTGGTCGAAGCAAAGCGAAGACCGGGTGGGGAGGGCTTGGTGATTGGCCCTCAGCGCCTGAATAGCCCTGCCGCCCCCACCCGGCTTCGCCCTGCAGGCTCAGCCACCCTCCCCGGGACGGGGAGGGAGAGGTGCGATTCTTTCTCGGTTAGAGCCTTCACCTCGGCGGCGAAGCCGGTCATCCTCGAACCTTCCAGAAGGAGGCGGTTTTGGCCCATTCCCGCAGGACGGACCGGATGATCGTCGCGCTCGGCGCGGCGGTCGTGATGCTGGGCGGTTTCAGCCTCTACGCCCTGACGCAGGGCGCGCGCTTCGGGCCGGGTCAGACGACGCCCGCCGAGCGGGTGCTGAAGCAGGTCCGCGAGCAGATGGGCCCGCAGGCCGAGGTGCGTCACCTTGAGGCCGGTCGCGGTCGCGCCGCCTGCGGCTATGCCGGTCTGAAGGGGCAGAAGGGGGCCGTCGCCTTCGTCTCGCGCCCCAACCGCATCCTGATGAGCCACGATCCGCTGACCGGCGAGTTCACGACGCTGAAATCGCGCTATTGTCCGGGCTTCGACGCCCCTGCGCCCGCCGCCGCCTCCGGCAAGAGCTGACCATGACCGACCAACCCAGTTCAGGCCGTTTCGACGGCCGCGATCACCTGTTGCCCGTGCGGGTCTATTACGAGGACACGGACTTCACCGGCCTCGTCTACCACGCCAACTATGTCCGCTATTTCGAGCGGGGGCGTTCGGACTTCCTGCGGCTGGCGGGCGTCGGGCACGCCGATCTGCTGGAGCAGGACGAGCCGATGGCCTTCGTCGTGGCCGATCTGGCGCTCAAATATCTGAAGCCCGCCCGCATCGACGACGCCCTGGTGGTGCGCACCCGCTATGAGACGATCAAAGGGCCGCGCCTGATCATCCGCCAGACGGTCGAGCGGGACGGCGATGTCCTGTGCCGGGCTGATGTCGTGGCGGTGTGCATCCATCTGGACGGACGCCCGCGCCGCCCGACAAAGCGGCTGGTCGAACTGGTCACGCCCTGGCTGTCGGGAGAAGAATAGGCGAAAATTCTCCCTCCCCGTCCCGGGGAGGGTGGTCGCGAAGCGACCGGGTGGGGCGGGCCAGGTGATCCTAACCTCGGCGCCTGAATAGCCTCGCCGCCCCCACCCGGCTTCAGCTTCGCCTCAGCCACCCTCCCCATGAAGGGGAGGGAGAGGTGGAGCGCTTGTTTCTTCAATAACGAGGTTGTCACCTGTTCGCCTGATGACGCGGCGTGCGACGCCGTTTAGACCCGCCGCCATGAAACCGCCACGTCCGCCCGGTGCAACTGGCGGAATAACCGGACCCTTCGCCAAGGACCACGCATGACACCGCCTGTCGACGCCTCCCTGCTGAATCCCATCGAGCTGTTCATGACCGCCGACTGGGTGGTCAAGACGGTGATGATCGGCCTGGCTGCGGCCTCGGTCTGGTCGTGGACCATCATCATCGACAAGGCGGTGCGCTTCTCGCGCATGAACGCCCGCGCGACCGAGTTCGAACAGCAGGTCGAGAGCGGACGCTCGCTGGAAGAAGTCGCAGCTCAGGCCGGGCCGCAGCCCGTCGATCCCCTGCCGCGCATGCTGGTGCTGACGCTGCAGGACTGGCGTGAGGCGCGCGCGCGCGGCGCCATGACCGATACGCAGGGGTCGATGTTGATCGCCCGCATCGACCGCGCCCTGGATTCCGTCATCGCCCGCGAGAGCCAGAAGATCGAGAACGGTCTGGGCGTGCTGTCGGTGGTCGCCACCGCCTCGCCCTTCATCGGCCTGTTCGGCACGGTGTGGGGCATCATGAACGCATTTGACAGCATTGCGGCGGCGGGCAACACCAATCTGACGACCGTGGCCCCGGCCATCGCCGAGGCCCTGTTCGCCACGGCCATCGGTCTGGCGGCGGCCATCCCGGCCTATATCGCCTTTAACGCCTTCTCCGTGTCGGCGGGCAAGTTCACCGGGCGTCTGGAAGCCTTTGCGGACGATCTGCAATCGGCCATCGCCCGTCGTCTGGGCGCGCCCTCGACGCCGCCGCCGCCGCCTCCGCCGTCGGCCGACCTGAACCTGCGCCGGGGCGCCTGATCCATGGCCATGGGTGGTGCAGGAGGCTCGAGCGGCGGTCGCGGCCGACGCCGCGCGCGCAAGCGGCCGCTGAGCGAGATCAACGTCACGCCCCTGGTGGACGTCATGCTGGTGCTGCTGATCATCTTCATGATCTCGGCGCCGCTGCTGACGGTCGGGGTGCCGCTGGAACTGCCCAAGACCGAGGCCAGCGCGGTCGAGACGACCGACAAGCCGGTCACGGTCAGCATCGACCAGAACGGCGCCATCTACATCGGCGAGGGCGAGGTCCGCTGGGAACAGCTGGCCCTGCGCGTGGCCGAAGAGGGTGGTGAGAAGGCGCGCGACAAGGCCATCTTCATCCGCGCCGACGGCCGCGCCCCCTATCAGGCCGTGGCGCGCGTGATGGCGCGCCTGTCGGCCTCGGGCTTCACCAAGCTGAACCTGATCACCGACACCGCCGCCGACGAGCCGACGGAGGGCTGACGGACCTTGCGCCGCCCCAGTCCCGCCATCCTCGGCTCCATCGCCCTGCACGCGGGGGTGGTGGCGCTCGCCTTCGTTTCATGGTCGTCGAAGGACGAGTTGAAGCCGCTGGTGAATTCGGTCCCGGTGTCGATCGTCTCGGACATCGAGATCGCGGCCGCGCCTGCCGACAATCCGCAGGAAGAGCCTTCGCCCGACGACGGCGAGACGGCGCCGGTCGAGACGCCGCCCGAACCGACCCCGCCGGAGCCCGAACCGACGCCGCCTCCGCCGCGCCCGACCCCGACGCCGCCCGAGAAGAAGGCCCCGACACCCACACCGACGCCGACGCCTCCGCCGCGTCCCACGCCGACGCCGCCTGAGAAGAAGGCGCCGACGCCGACCCCGACGCCGCCGCGTCCTTCACCCACGCCGCCCGAGAAGAAGGCGCCCGCGACGCCGACGCCGCCGCGCCCGCAGCGTCCGGCGCCGGGGCTGGACCTCGACGCCCTGGCCGGGCCGCCGCGCCAGACGCAGAATCCCGGCCGCCCCGCAGCAGGGCAACAGGGCGCGGGCGCCGCGTCGCGCGCCACCGGCCCGCAGCTGGCGGCCCTGGGGGCACAGGTGACGCCGAACTGGATCATCAACTGCGATATGCCGGGCATGGATGATCTGGTGATCCGCGTGACCGTGCGCCTGAGCGCAGACGGCCAGATCATCGGCACGCCCCGTCTTCAGGACGTGCAGAACGATGCGACGTGGCGGGCGGCGTCCGACGCCATGCAGCGCGCGTTGCGGGCGACCTCGCCCTTCACCGTGCCGGATGGATTCCAGGCGCAGGAAGTGCCCTTCCGCTTTGAAACCAAACGTCAATGCGGGAACCGTTAGGGGCGCGAGCCGTCTATCACCCCAAAGTCGCCCAAATCCTTGTGAAGCTGGCGATTGTCGATCGCGCCGGTGTTATGGATGGCGATCGACCCCGAACGTGCAACGATCTGCGAAGGAATGACCCATGCGCCTGAACCGCTTTCTCGCCTCGGCCGCCGCGCTTGCGTTGACCGCGCCTCTGGCGCTGGGGGGATCGGCGCAGGCCCAGTCGCTGACGCCGCCCGCGCCGCCGATGCAGGACGTGGTGGTCGATGAAGGGGTGCTGCGCCCGTTGCAGATCGCCGTCGTGCCCTTCACCGGCGTGAATGGACCGCAGATCTCGGGCGTCATCAGCGGCAACCTGAAGCGTTCGGGCTTCTTCGATCCGCTGAACCCGGCCAGCTTCGTCGAGACGGGGCTGACGCTGGCCAATGCGCCGAACTTTCCGCAGTGGACCTCCATCGGCGCGCAGGCGCTGCTGTATGGCGGCGTGACCCAGCGCCCCGACGGCCGGATCGACGTGGGCTTCCGCCTGTATGATCCCTATCGCCAGTGCCAGCTGGTCTCCTACCAGTTCACCGCCACGTCCGAGCAGTGGCGCCGGATCGCGCACAAGATTTCGGACGTGGTCTATCAGCGCCTGACGGGCGAGGCGGGCTTCTTCGATTCGCGCGTCCTGTTCGTGTCCGAAAGCGGCAGCCAGCTGAACAAGCTGTCGCGCCTGACCATCGTCGATCAGGACGGCTACAATCCCGTCTTCCTGACTCAGGGCGACGAGGTGATCATGTCGCCGCGCTTCTCGGCCTCGAACCCCGACGAAGTGACCTATGTGGCGCTGGGCAAGGATTACAGCCGCATCTACCTCTACAATCTGTCGACCGGCCGCCGCGAAAGCCTGGGCGAGTTCGACGGGCAGGTGCTGGCGCCGCGTTTCTCGAACGACGGGTCGAAGATGGCCTTCTCCATCATCCGCCACGGCAATACCGACGTCTATGTGATGAACCTGCGCAGCCGCCAGCTGTCGCGCCTGACGACCGATCCGGGCATCGACACCTCGCCCTCGTTCAGCCCGGACGGGTCGCAGATCGTCTTCACCTCGGACCGCTCGGGTTCGGCGCGCCTCTACACCATGCGGGCGGACGGTTCGGGCCAGCGCCCGATCAGCCGCGGCGGCGGCATCTACACCGCCCCGGCCTGGAGCCCGCGCGGCGACCTGATCGCCTTCACCAAACAGCAGGGCGGCCGCTTCCACATCGGCGTGATGAAGTCCGACGGCACGGGCGAGCGCATCCTGTCGTCCTCCTATTTCGAGGAAGGCCCCTCGTGGGCGCCGAACGGCCGCTACATCGCCTTCGCGCGTCAGAGCCCCGGCGGCGACACCCGTCTGTGGACCGTCGATCTGTCGGGCCGGGTGGTGTCTCAGGCGGGCTATGACGGGCGCGGTTCGGACCCGGCGTGGTCGGGTCTGCTGGATGCGCCGCCGGTCAATCTGGGCATCGGCCAGGGACCGGATTCCTGCCCGGCGTAACGGAGATTTCCGGCATCGGCTTCATTAGCGGAGCCATTGCCATAAACTGTGCGTTATCACCGCTGGCGTAAAGCTGCCGGGCGCTGTAGCAGCCGTCGAATACAGCCAAGCTAGAGGCGTCGGCCTCGAACCGAATGAGAAGGAGACTGACCATGAATACCTCCACCCTGATCCGGCTCGCCGCCGTCGGCGTCGCCGTGGCCTCGCTGGCCGCCTGCACCAAGCCCAAAGTCGAGCCGGCCGTCCCGACTGAAACGGCGCCGCCGCCGGTCACCGGCCCGCAGTATCCGACCGCCCCGACCGGCCCCGTGAACGGCGGCAACGTCGGCGCCGCCGCACCGGGTTCGGAACAGGATTTCGTCGTCAACGTCGGCGACCGCATCTATTTCGACCTGGATTCCTATTCGGTGCGTGCTGAGGCCCAACCGCGTCTGGACGCCCAGGCCGCCTGGCTGGCCCGCTATCCGCAGGTCACGGTCCGCATCGAAGGCAATGCCGACGAACGCGGCACCCGCGAGTACAACCTGGCCCTGGGCGCCCGCCGCGCCGAGGCCGTGCGCTCCTATCTGATCAGCCGCGGCGTCGCCGCCGCCCGCATCGACACCATCAGCTTCGGCAAGGAACGCCCGATCGCTGAAGGCTCGAACGAGTCAGCCTGGGCCCAGAACCGTAACGGCCGCACCGCCATCGTGTCGGGCGCCCCGCGCTAAACCGCGCGACGGTTTGTGAAACTGGCGAGAGGCGTCGACCCCGGTCGGCGCCTCTTTGCTTTGGAGGCTGGTGCGGTTCGCGTTTCGCGGGCGGCCAGCGCATGAAGTCGGCGCACGGGGCCTTGCCGTCGCCGCAAATCGGTGGGACGACAGAGCCATGCTGAAGACGCCATTCCGCCTCACGAAACCCGCCGTCCTGACGGCGATCGGCCTGACGTTGATCGGGGGCGCCGTCGTCGCCCAGGTCCAGCCGATGGAGCCGATCCAGTGGGACAAGCGCCGCCTGGACCAGCTGGACCGCAACGTCCGCCGTCTGGAGCGCGCCCTGACCCAGCGCAACGCCGCCGGAGAACCGGTTCTGGTCGAGCTGGACCCCGAGGTCGTAGCCCTGCAGGGGCAGGTGTCGATCCTGGAGCGTCGTCTGGGCGATGTGGAGCAGACCTTCCAGCGCATGAACGCCGACAGCGAGCGCCTGACGTTCCAGCTGGACGAAGCCACGCGCGATAATTCCCAGCTCAGCCGCCGCCTGCGCGATCTGGAAGGCCGTGTGGAGCGCGCCGAAAAGGCGGCTGAGGCCGCCGCCGAACTGAACGGCCCGATCGTCGCCAACTCGCCCACGGGCGATGCCGCGCAGGATCTTCAGGCCGCCATGCGTCTGGCGGGCGAGGACGCCGTGCGTGGCGGTCGCGCGCTGGAAACCGTCATCGTCACCTGGCCGAACACGCCGCAGGCGCGCGAAGCCAACAGCCGTCTGGGCGATCTGCACGTCGCCGCGCGCGACAATGCAGCGGCGGTTCAGGCCTACGCCGCCGCCCTGAACGGCTGGCCGCGCACGCCGTGGGCGCCCGAAACCACGCTGAAGCTGGCCGAGGCCCTGCGCGCCACCGATCGCGCGACCCAGGCCTGCGGCGCCCTGACCGAGTTCGGCCGCCGCTACGCCGAGGCGGCCACGGCGGCGCAGAAGACCCGCGCGACCCAGCTGCGGACGCGCGCCAGCTGCAGCTGATGGGCGATCTGACCAGCCGGGTGTTCGCCCGGCTGGACGCGCGCCTGAACCACGCCGGACCCGAACCGGTCGCCCTGGCCCTGTCGGGCGGAGGCGACTCTCTCGCTCTGCTGGACCTCGCCGCGGCATGGGCCAAGGCGAGGGGGCGGCGGCTGCTGGCCCTGACCGTCGACCACAATCTCAACCCTGACAGTGCGGACTGGACCCGTTTCGCCGCCGAAGCCGCGCGCGCCGCGGGCGCCGACTGGCGGGGGCTGGCGTGGCAGGGCGCGCGCGGCGGACCCGGCGTTCCGGCGCGGGCGCGGGCGGCCCGTCACGCCCTGCTGGCCGAAGCGGCGAGGGAGGGCGGCGCGCGCGTCATCCTGACCGGCCACACCGCCGATGACGTCGCAGAGGGCGAGTGGATGCGGGCGGACGGCGCCACTCTGGGCCGCCTGCGCGAGGCGTCGCCGTCGCCCGTCTGGCCGGAAGGGCGCGGGCTGCTGCTGCTGCGCCCGGTGCTGGAGGAGCGGCGCGAGACGCTGCGGGATCACCTGTGCGCGCGCGGGCTGTCGTGGTTGGAGGACCCGGCCAACGGCGACCTGCGCTATGGGCGAGGCCGGGCGCGGGCGGCTTTGGCGACGCAAGCCCTCCCGTTGGCGGATGGGGGAGGGTTGGATGGGGGGGGGGTCGCTGAGGTTTCCGCTCGGGCGCAAGAGACGCGGACGGTTCCATCTCTTGAGCCTCATTCCCAGACGTCGCGTGCTGACCCCCATCCACGACCCTTCCCCCATCGAGGGGGAAGGGGGGAAGGCAGCGGTCAGGCTTGGGCAGGCGTTCTGCCTCTGTCGCGCGACCTGCCTGCGTCGACGCTCGCCGCTGTTCTGTTGTGTGCGGGCGGAGGCGCGACGCCGCCGCGCGGGGACCGGCTGGCGGCCCTTCAGGTGCGGCTGGCGGGGAGAGAGGACTTCGTCGCCGTCCTGTGCGGCGCCCGCGTCGAGGCGTCCGGCGCCTGCGTTCAGGCGATGCGCGAGCCGGGCGAGTGGAAACGCCGTTCGCCCGCCTCTCTGGTCCTGACGCCGGGGCGGCCCGCCGTCTGGGACGGGCGGTTCGAGATCGTGACGGAGCAGTCGGGGTTACGGGTCGAGGCGGCGGCTGGACGGCTGGCGCAGTTGTCGGATCGGGATCGGGCGGCGCTGGCGTCCTTGCCGCCCGCTGCGCGGGCCGCCGCGCCGGTGCTGATCGGCTACGAGGGGCGTCCCGTCCCGGCCTGGCGCGCGGCCCAGGTGCGGGCGCTGGGTCTGCGCCGTCTCGCGCTCGCTCTGGCGGCTTTCGGGGGCGAAACGACGCAGGAAGACGGACTCTTTCAAACCCTTCATGGCGAAACGCCGCCGTCTGACCTATTTTCAGGGAAAGACTGCTGATCGACGGGCCGGGCACGGCCCTGTCGAGGAACCGAGGACCGAATGAACCTGCGCAATTTCGCCATCTGGGGCGTCATCCTTCTGGGACTGGTGACGGTCTACGCCGCGATCAGCCAGAACGGCGGCGCCCCCGCCATGCCGGGCGCCAAGGGCGCAGCCGCCGCGGGCGGCCGCCCTGACCCCATCACCTATTCGCAACTGATGACCGCTGTGGAGCGTCAGGAGATCAAGTCGATCGTCGCGCGCGGCGAGACGATCACGGGCGTCTTCAAGAACGACAGCAAATTCACCGCCGTGACGCCGGTGCCGAACGCCGAGCTGGTCGAGCAGATCCGCAAGTCCGGCGTCGAGGTCGAGACCAAGAGCACCCGTCAGCCGTGGTGGTCGGGCCTGCTGGGCCTGTTGCTGCCGGTGGCGCTGATCATCGCCTTCTGGTTCTTCATCATGAACCGGATGCAGGGCGGGGCCAAAGGCGCCATGGGCTTCGGCAAGTCCAAGGCCAAGCTGCTGACCGAGCACAAGGGCCGCAAGACCTTTGACGACGTCGCCGGCGTCGATGAGGCCAAGGACGAACTGCAGGAGGTCGTCGACTTCCTGAAGGACCCGGCCAAGTTCCAGCGTCTGGGCGGCAAGATCCCCAAGGGCGCCCTGCTGGTCGGCCCTCCGGGGACGGGTAAAACCCTGCTGGCGCGCGCGGTGGCGGGCGAGGCGGGCGTGCCCTTCTTCTCGATCTCGGGTTCGGACTTCGTCGAGATGTTCGTCGGCGTCGGCGCCAGCCGCGTGCGCGACATGTTCGAGCAGGCCAAGAAGAACGCGCCGTGCATCATCTTCATCGATGAAATCGACGCCGTCGGTCGTCACCGGGGCGCGGGTCTCGGCGGCGGCAACGACGAGCGCGAGCAGACGCTGAACCAGCTGCTGGTCGAGATGGACGGCTTCGAGGCGTCCGAGAACATCATCCTGATCGCCGCGACCAACCGTCCGGACGTGCTGGACCCGGCCCTGCTGCGTCCGGGCCGCTTCGACCGTCAGGTCGTGGTGCCCAACCCTGACGTCTCGGGCCGCGAGCGCATCCTGCGCGTGCACATGAAGGACGTGCCGCTGGCCGCCGATGTGAATGTGAAGACGCTGGCGCGCGGCACGCCGGGCTTCTCGGGCGCGGATCTGGCCAATCTGGTGAACGAAGCGGCCCTGATGGCGGCCCGCAAGGACCGTCGCATGGTCACGCACCGCGACTTCGAGGACGCCAAGGACAAGGTCATGATGGGCTCCGAGCGGAAGTCCATGGCCATGAACGAGGAAGAGCGCCGCCTGACCGCCTATCACGAGGCCGGTCACGCCATCGTCGCCATCAACGTCAAGATGGCCGACCCGGTGCACAAGGCGACCATCGTCCCGCGCGGCCGTGCGCTGGGCATGGTGATGCAGCTGCCGGAAGGCGACCGCTATTCGATGAAGTTCCAGCAGATGATCGACCGTATCGCCATCATGGCGGGCGGCCGGGTCGCCGAGGAGCTGATCTTCGGGCCGGAGAGCATCACCTCGGGCGCCAGTTCGGACATCGAACAGGCGACCAAGCTGGCGCGGGCCATGGTCACGCGCTGGGGCTTCTCCGAGAAGCTGGGCACGGTGGCCTATGGCGAGAACCAGGAGGAGGTCTTCCTGGGCCATTCGGTGTCGCGCAGCCAGAACGTCTCGGAAGAGACGGCCCGCATCATCGACGAAGAGGTGCGCCGCATCGTCACCGAAGGCTGGGAAGAGGCGCGCCGCATCCTGACCGACAAGGCGGCCGATCACGAGAAGCTGTCTCAGGCCCTGCTGGAATACGAAACCCTGTCGGGCGACGAAATCCGGGACTTGCTCGAAAACGACCAGCCGCCCAGGCGCGACCAGGAGAACGACACCGTCGTCGGCCCATCGCTGTCGGTTCCGGCCACGCCGGAGGACGAGGCGACGCCGCAGGCCGAACCCGCCGCCCAGCCCGCGCCCAGCGTTTAGGGCGAGGCTGACAGGCCGATATGAAAAGGGGCGCGTCCGCCGGACGCGCCCCTTCTTTTTGTCCGGAACGGACGCGGTTCAGCTCGCGGCGGCCTCAGCGTCCTCGACCTTGACCAGCGTCAGCTTGCGCGCGGCGCCGGAGGTGTCGGGCCAGTTGATCGACTGGCCTTCCTTCAGGCCGATCAGCCCCGCCCCGACATAGGACAGGATGGAGACGCGCCCGGCGTCGATGTCGGCGTCCTTGGGCAGGACCAATTGGACGCGGCGCACGTCGGGGCTGTGGTCGTCGGCGTATTGAAGCCAGCGGTTCAGGGTGACGATATTTTTGGGCATGGCCTTGGGCTCGCACACCTTGGCGCGGTCCAGTTCCTGTTGCAGCAGTCCGGCCGGACCCGTGCCGGGCAGGTCGCCGACCAGGCGGTCCAGGGCGTCGAAGTCGTCGCTGCGAAGCGTGATGGCGGGCAGGGCGCCCTTGCGGGGGGTGGTCATGAGTAAAACTCTCTGAAAAAATCGGGCGACGTCAGGCGGCCGAGGGGCCGTCGTCGTCGGGATGTTCGGGGTCGGTCTGTTCCAGCGGCGCCTCGGGCGCGGCGGGCCGACGAAAAGGAATGATGTCGGCGCTGCGCGGCGCCTCGCCGGCGCGACCGTCGTCTGGGGTGTCTGATCGGCGTGTCATGATGCAAACCTTCGCGAACGGCCCGTGGCCGACGCGGTCCTGCAGAATGAAGAGGGAAAACGGGAAGCTTATACAACCGGGACCCGTAGCGGGCGCCCGGCGCAGGGCGCACGGCGAACCGCTACGGGTTAAATGCCTTCGACGCGGCGTCCCGCGTGGGTGAGGCGTCGAGCCTGGCTGACGAAGCGTTTCATTGCGTTTAGAGGCTGGACCCCGGCGCGATGAAAGTCAAACCGCCCGCTCAGGAGTCGATGTCGCATGACCCATCAATCCCTTGTGAACCGGCCGCGCGTCATGGGCATCGTCAATGTCACGCCGGACAGCTTTTCCGACGGCGGGCGACATGTTTCGACCGAGACGGCGCTGGCCCACGCCATGGCGTTGGTCGCACAGGGCGCCGATGTGTTGGACGTCGGCGGCGAAAGCACGCGCCCCGGTTCCGATCCTGTCGATGAGGCGGAGGAAATCGCCCGCACGGCGCCGGTGATCGCCGCCATCCGCGCGCGCTGGGACGGGCCGGTCAGCATCGACACCATGAAGCCCGCCGTGGCCCGCGCCGCCGTCGCAGCGGGGGCGACGATGTGGAATGACGTGACGGCGTTGCGTCATGCGCCCGACAGCCTGTCGACCGCCGCCGAACTGGGCTGCGAGGTGGTGCTGATGCATATGAAGGGCGCGCCCAAGACCATGCAGGACGACCCGCGTTATGACGATGTCACAGCCGAGGTCGCCGCCTTCCTGAACGCACGGGCCGAAGCGGCGATGGCGGCGGGCGTGGCGCGCGACAGGATCTGGCTGGACCCCGGCATAGGCTTCGCCAAGACCACGGCGCATAATCTGACCCTGACGGCGCGGTTGGGCGAGTTGGCCGATCTGGGCTTTCCGGTTCTCTACGCCGCCAGCCGCAAACGGTTGATACAAGGGGTGGATGAGACGGCGATGCAGTCTGGCGACCGCATCGGCGGCTCTATTGCGCTGGCGCTGGAGGGCGCACGTCGCGGCGCCCGCATGGTGCGGGTTCACGACGTGCGCGAGACGGTTCAGGCGTTGAAGCTGCAGGCGGCTGTGACGGCGCTGGACGGCGCCGTCTAACGCTTCCAGCCCGGCAATACCTTGTCGGGAAAGCGGTCGGCGACGAAGGTCGGTTCGATCGCTCGCTCCAGCCACATCTTGGCGCCAGCGAGAACCAGGGTGAAACCTTCCATGGCGTTCAGAGCGGCCTTTACCCCTTCGTCGGTCGCCGGGAAGCCGCGATTGAAGATTTCGACCCAGGTCGACTTGCCGCGTTCTTCAAAGCGCCATTCAACTTCGGTCGGTTGATCTTCGAGGTTCCAGTCGATCAGGATGCGTCGATTGACCTGAATGTCCTTGACCGCGACCTGGGTCGACACGCCGTACATTCCCCAGGTCCAGGTGACTTTTGCGCCGGGCGATAAACGGCGATCGCCATGAGTGAACCAGAACCAGGATGTCACGCCTGGTTCAGTAAAGGCCTGATAAACTTCATCAACAGGGCGATGAACCAGTGTTCCAGTGTGAACCAGCGGCGTCAGCATTCAGTCCCATCTCCAAAGGGAAGCGAGGCGGCAACGCTTATCTTCTCAGAATTGTTTCACAGATGGAAATAAAACCGCACAAAATTCGTTCCGCTCAATAATGAACGTTATTTTTTAATCAAAAATCCGAAAAACCTGCGTTTTTTTATTTGTAATCTATTGTAATCCTGTCCTGTAAAATCCGCTTGTCTGTGCGTCCGAGGCATGACGAACGGGTCTTGTCTCAAACACCCCCATCGGCCATTCAGCCGCCATGTCCTGGCTCTTGTCCCTGAATCCCTGGCTGGTGCTTGTCGTTGCGGGCCTTTTTGAGGTCGGCTGGGCGTCAGGCGTCAAATATGTCGGCGTGCAGCGGCCGCTGATTTCACTGGCCGTCGCGGTGGCGCTGGCGGCCAGCATGGTCGGGCTGTGGGCCGCGACGCAGCGCCTGCCGGTGGGCACGGCCTACGCCATCTGGACCGGCATCGGGGCCGTCGGCGCGGCGGTGATCGGCGTGGCCGTCTATGGAGAACCAGCGACGGCGGTGAGGGCTGTCTGCATCCTGTTGATTGTTTCCGGCATCGTCGGACTGAAGCTGTTTTCCGGAGTTTCGGCATGAACCCAATCCCTGAAGCAGCCGACCGCCGCGCGGACGGCGATAGGGATGGCAATGATGTCCCTGAAGCAGCCGACCGCCGCGCGGACGGCGATAGGGATGGCAATGATGTCCCTGAAGCAGCCGACCGCCGCGCGGGCGGCGATAGGGACGCTAAAAAAGGCCGTGTGCTGATCCTGGCCGGGTCCGACTCCGGCGGCGGCGCAGGTATTCAGGCGGACATCAAGGCGGTGACCATGCTGGGCGGGTTCGCCGCCACGGCCATCACGGCCATCACCATCCAGAACACGCTGGGGGTTCATGGTGTCCACGCCGTGCCGCTGGATGTGATCGAGGCGCAGGCGACGGTGGTGCTGGATGATATCGGCGCGGACGCCCTGAAGACCGGAATGCTGGGCTCGGTCGAGGTGGTCGAGACGGTGGCCGGGCTGATCGATTATGCAGCCGGGATTCCGGCCGTGGTCGACCCGGTCATGATCGCCAAGGGCGGTTCGCCCCTGCTGGCCGAGACGGCGGTGGAGGCGGTGCGCCGCCTGATGATCCCGCGCGCCTTCCTGCTGACGCCCAACGCGCCCGAGGCCGAGGCCCTGACCGGACTGGAGGTCGCCGATCTGGACGGCCAGCGCCGTGCGGGCGAGGCGCTGCTGAAGATGGGCGCGCAGGCTGTCCTGATGAAGGGCGGCCATGTGCCGGGCGAGATGGTCATCGACCTTCTGCTGACGGCTGACGGTGAGACCGTGCTGGAGAGCGAGCGGGTCGTGTCGCGCCATACCCACGGCACCGGCTGCACCCTGGCCAGCGCCTGCGCGGCGGGCATAGCGAAGGGCCTGCCCCTGCCGATCGCGGTCGCGGAAGGCTGGGCCTATGTCGCCGAGGCTATCCGTCGGGCGCCGGGCCTTGGCCAGGGGCACGGCCCGCTCGACCATGCATGGCCGGTGCGCCGATAGGCGGCTTGGCGGGGCGCTGGAATCGCGCTCTCAGGGGCCGCATGACTCTCGAAAATCGCCTGACCGACATCATTCGCGCCGATGCGGGACTGATGCATGTGCTGACCGTGATCCGCAGCCTTGATCTGCCGGACTGGCGGCTGTTTTCAGGCGCGGTCTATCAGGCGGTGTGGAACGTCCAGACGGGCCGCCCAGTCGGCTATGGGATCAAGGACTACGACATCGGCTATTTTGACGCCGATACCTCATGGGACGCCGAGGATGTCGTCATCAAGCGCGTCGCCGCCGCCTTTGAGCCGCCGCTGCGCGATCAGGTCGAGGTGCGCAATCAGGCGCGGGTCCATCTGTGGTTCGGCGAGCGGTTCGGCGAGCCCTATGATCCCCTGACCTGCACGGACGAAGCGCCGGGTCGGTTCGTCGCCCCGGCCTTCGCCGTCGGCGTGCGGCTGGAGACGGACGACAGCCTCAGCGTCGTCGCCCCCTTCGGGCTTGAGGATGTGTTCGACATGGTCATTCGGCCCAATCCGACGCGTCCACGCGCCGGCGGCTGGGACCGGGTCATCGCCAACGCACGCGGCCGCTGGCCCGAGCTGACCGTGGTCGAGGACGATCAGGCCACGGCGTAGCGCGCCGTGATCCCGTCCGGCTGGAAGTCATGCGTCGCCAGCCGGTCTAATGAGGCGAAAACGCGCGCGGTGAAGTCTTCGGCGTCGCCCTCTTCGACGGCCGGGCGCAGCCAGTCGGTGACGATGGCGCGCGCCGGATAGGTTCCGACCGGGCCGGGCACGCTGAGCGCGACCTCGATGCCTTCGGCGATCCAGCCCGCCACGGTGATGAAGAACTCCATCCCGACCAGAAAGTCCGAACGGCGCAGGACATAGAGGGTGATGATCCCGTCCCCGACCCCGTCGGGGCGCACGATCACGCCGCTGCGGTCGGGGCGCCAGTCTTCGGACAGTTCGACCGCCCGCCACAGGCAGAACCAGACGCGACAGGTCTGCGGCCGGATTTCATGCACGGAACACCCTGCGCCATCGACGCAGTAGCTGCACAACTCGCCCGTCGGCTTGGCCAGTTCGGGCAGGTCCAGCGGGATCACGCGGCAGCACTCGACGCAGCCGCCGCAGGTCCGATCGGGAAGAAGGGGCAGGGACATGGCCGCCGTCTAGCGCAGCCGGGGCGCAAATGCGCGCGCTTTGACGAGGTGCGGCGTCAGGGGCGCCCCTCCCTCCGACCCGCACGGCCGGAGGGAGGGGCCGTGCATCAGGCGCGCGCGGCCTGGGTGCGGGTCGAGGGCAGGCGCAGATAGGCCTCGAGAGAGTCGTCGAACGCCTTCATCCACGGCACATGGTGGCGCGCCGCCAGCGTGCCGGTCAGGACCGACCGATAGCATTTGTCGCGATAGCCCATGATGTCGGCCTTCTTGTCCTTCTTCCACTGCAGGAAGATCCGGTTGATGTTGTCGACATCGAGATCCGGATAGTCGGTCTGGGCGATCAGGCGCTTGATGTATTCGCCCTGATATTCAAACGCCTCGGCATCGGTGCGGATGGAGACTTCCTTCTCGCGCCAGTGGTCGTTGTCGGCCTCCATATCGGCGCGCGAGGGCAGCTGGATGCGGCCCATGATGATGTCGCGCGTCAGCCAGGCCTGGGCGTCGAACATGTTGAAGCTGTACCAGAGGTCCTGCATCCCCAGGTAGAACAGCTTGGGGTTCGGCGTGAAGGCCACGCCCTCATACAGGTTCAGCGGCCACAGGCGGTTGCTGGTCTTCAGGCGCAGATCGTCCGGCAGGAAGGGGAAGTGGTGCTTGTAGCCGGTGCACAGGATGATGGCGTCGACGTCGCGACGCGTGCCGTCGCTGAAATGGGCGGTCTTGCCATCCACGCGCGTCAGGCAGGGTTTCTCCTCCCAGCCCTTGGGCCAGTCATAGCCCATCGGCTGGCTCCGATAGCTGGTGGTGACCGACTTCGCGCCGTATTTGTAGCACTGCGAGCCGATGTCCTCGGCCGAATAGCTGGAGCCGATCAGCAGCACGTCCTTGCCCTTGAACTCGGCCGCGTCACGGAAATCGTGGGCGTGCAGAATGCGGCCGGGGAACAGGTCGAAGCCCGGATAGGACGGCGCGTTCGGCGTTGAGAAGTGGCCGGTGGCGACGATGACGTGGTCGAACGTCTGGGTGGTGCGGCGACCGGCGGAATAGTCCTTGGCCGTCACAGTGAACTGCCCCGACGCCTTGTCGAAGACCACGTCCTTCACGGCGGTGTTGAACCGGATGTACTGGCGGATGTTCGCCTTCTTCACCCGGCCCTGGATATAGTCCCACAGGACTTCGCGCGGCGGATAGGATGAGATCGTCTTATCGAAGTGCTCGTCGAAGGTGTAGTCGGCGAATTCAAGGCATTCCTTGGGGCCGTTCGACCACAGATAGCGGTACATGCTGCCGTGCACCGGTTCGCCGTTCTCATCGAGGCCTGTGCGCCAAGTGTAGTTCCACATGCCGCCCCAGTCCTTCTGCTTCTCGAAACAGACGATCTGGGGGATGTCCTCTCCCTTGTCGCGGGCCGACTGGAAGGCGCGGAGCAGGGCCAGTCCCGAGGGGCCGGCGCCGATGATGGCGATACGTTTTTGCTTGGGCATATTCACTCTGGGCTGATGGGTCAGACGCCCCGGCGCAGGGCGGCGCTGCGGCCGCAAATCACACGGGACAAACGAAGGGCCGGACCGCCAGCACTCCCAATATATGGAGTGAGGCTAAGGGAATCGGCGCGCGAAAATATAAATCGTCTTAATATCTTAGAGTTCATGCTTAAAATTTGAATGATTATCTCTCTAATTCTTGAATTAAATAACAACATCAGAACAAATTGCTTTGTAACGAATATGCAGAAATATTCGCCAAGTCGCTCTCATATTGTCATTTCAATCCGACGATTATGAAGCAATGTTGCTGTTACCGCAAATTTCGTTCCCGGAAACACAATTTCAGGGCGCGTCTGAAAAGCCGTTTCTTCCCGCTGTCAGGGCGTTTGACGGGGTGGAGAGGCGCCGCTTGAATCAGGGGCGGGGAATGGCGGCGAACAGGCGGGGGCGATCGGTGTGGAACGGCTGGCGCTGTCCTGCATTCCCGCTGAATTCCGAAGAGAATCCAGTTAGACTCACTCCATGCATGGTCGCTTTCCGATCCTCTACATCGCCGAGGCGGACGCCGAGGAGGCGGTCCTGTCGTCAGGGGCGCTGGCTCAACTGGTCGAGGCCATCCCGCAGGCGACCTTTACCGTGGTCGGTTCGCCGGCCAGCGCGCCGCTGTTCGCCGACCTGCCGCGTCTTCAGCGGCTGATCACGCTGGATCGCGACGGGCGCTGGGACTGGATCGCCCTGTGGAACCAGGTGCGCGAGACCAACTGGGGACTGGTGGTCGACATGCGCGGCTCGACCCTGTCGGGCAAGCTGCGACGTCAGCGCCGCGCGGTCCGGGGCAAGACCCTGCCGGGCGTGCATCTGGTCGAACAGGCGGCGCGGACCCTGCAACTGGACGAGATCCCGGCGCCGAAACTGTTCATCGAGCGGGACACTCAGGAAGCCGCCGACGCCCTGATCCCGGCGGGTGAAGGGCCGATCCTGGCCATCGGGCCGGGCGCCGACTGGATCGGCAAGCGCTGGCCTGCCGACCGCTACGCCAAGATCGCCATCTCTCTGCTGGGCGAGGGCGGGCCGCTGGCGGGCGGGCGTCTGATGATCGTGGGCGAGGAGGCGGATCGCGATGCGGCCCGCACCATCCGCTCTGCGGTAAAGCGCGACCGGGTGATCGAACTGCAGGGGCGGCTGACGCGGCTGCAGACGGCGGCGGCCCTGTCGCGGGCGGACCTCTATCTGGGCGGCGATTCCCTGTGGACCCAGTTGGCCGTGGCGGCGGGCGTTCCGGCGGTGGCGGTGTTCGGCCCCTCGGACGAGACGCTGAAGCGCCCGTGGACCGGCGTCGCCGTTCGCGGCCCGCGCACGCTCGATGAGTTCCGCGAACTGGACCCGCGCCTGAACCAGCACATCCAGCATATGATGGACCTGCCCTATGAGCGGGTGCTGAAGGCGGCGAAGAAGCTGCTGGCCGAACGGACGGCCTGAACGTCCCTCGGGTTGCGCCCCTGTGCCTTCGGCGCGCATAAGCGCCGGAGTTTCAGGAGATGCGCGCGATGACCCAGACCTATGACCTGATCGTTCGGGGCGGCGAGGTGGCCAACCACGCCGGACGCGGCAAGGCTGACGTCGGCGTCATCGACGGCCGCATCGCCTTCATCGGCGACCTGTCACAGGCCTCGGCCGGAGAGGTGTTCGACGCGACCGGCCTGACCGTCCTGCCCGGCGTCATCGACACCCAGGTCCACTTCCGCGAGCCGGGGCTGGAGTGGAAGGAAGATCTCGAGACCGGCAGCCGCGCGGCGGCTCTCGGCGGCGTCGTCGCCGTGTTCGAGATGCCGAACACCAACCCCAACACGACCGATCCGACCACGCTGGAGGACAAGCTGGCGCGGGCGCGCGACCGGATGTGGACGGACCACGCCTTCTACATCGGCGGCACGCATGAGAACGCCGATCATCTGGCCGAACTGGAGCGCCTGCCGGGCTGCTGCGGGGTCAAGGTCTTCATGGGCGCCTCGACCGGCGACCTGCTGATCGCCGACGACGAGGGGGTGAGGAAGGTTCTGTCGAACGTGCGCCGCCGCGCCACCTTCCACTCGGAAGACGAATACCGCCTGGTCGAGCGCCGCAACCTGGCCCGCACCGGCGACTGGACCAGCCACCCGGAAGTCCGCGACGCCGAAAGCGCCATCATGTCCACGCGCCGTCTGGTCGGGCTGGCCAAGGAGACCGGCGCCCGCATCCACGTCCTGCACGTCACGACGCGCGATGAGATGGAGTTCCTGCGCTTCCACAAGGACGTCGCCACCGTCGAGATCACGCCCCAGCACCTGACGCTGGTCGCGCCGGAAGCCTATCAGCGCCTCGGCGCCTACGCCCAGATGAACCCGCCGATCCGCTCGCAGGAGCACGTCGACGCCCTGTGGTTGTGGGGCATGCAGCAGGGCGTGGCCGATGTGCTGGGCTCGGACCACGCGCCGCACACGAAGGAAGAAAAGTCCAAGCCCTATCCGGCCTCGCCGTCGGGGATGCCGGGGGTGCAGACCCTTGTGCCGCTGATGCTGACCCATGTGGCCGAGGGCCGCCTGTCGCTGGAGCGCTTCATCGACCTGACCTCGGGCGGGGCGCAGCGGGTGTTCGGGACGGCCAACAAGGGCCGCATGGCGGTCAGCTATGACGCCGACCTGACCATCGTCGACCTGAAGGCGAAGAAGACCATCACGCACGACCAGCAGGCCACGCGCTGCGGCTGGACCCCCTTCGACGGTTTCGAGGCGACGGGCTGGCCGGTCGCCACCATTGTGCGCGGCCGCGTGGTGATGAAAGACGGCGAACTGATCGGTCAGGCGCATGGCCGCCCGGTGCGGTTCCAGGAGACGCTGGCGGGGTGAGCAGTCGCAAACCCCGACTCGGCCTGATCGGCTTCGGCGCCTTCGGGCGGCTGACGGCGAAGCATCTGTCGCCGTGGTTCGACATCCTCGCCCACGATCCGGCGGTCAACGACGGCGCAGGTCTGGCGCGGATGACCACGCTGGAAGAGGCGGCGGCGTGTCCGGTGGTGGTGCTGGCGGTTCCGGTCGGCGCCTTGACGGAAACGGTCGCGGCGATCGCGCATCATCTGGCGCCGGACGCCCTGATCCTGGATGTCGGCTCGGTGAAGGTGAAGCCGGCGCAGGTCATGCTGGAGGGCCTGCCGCAGGGCGTTCAGATCGTCGGCACCCACCCTCTGTTCGGCCCTCAAAGCGGCAAGGACGGCATTGCGGGGCTGAGGATCGCCGTCTGTCCGGTGCGCGGCGACAGGGCGGCGTGGCGCACGGCCGCCTTCTGCCGCAGGGCGCTGGGACTGAAGGTCTTCGTCGTCAGCCCAGAGGATCACGACCGCGAGGCGGCGACGGTTCAGGGCCTGACCCATCTGATCGCCAAGGTCCTGCTGGCGATGGAGCCGCTGCCCACGCGCATGACCACGACCAGTTTCGAGCGCGTCATGCAGGGCGTCGACATGGTCCGCCATGACAGCGCGGCGGTGTTCCGCGCCATCGAACACGACAACCCTTTCGCCGCCGAGGTGCGCCGCCGCTTCTTCGACCTGGCCGAACAGGCGCGGGCGGAACTGGACGACTGAGCCTTCGGTTCCCGCCCCGGCGTGGAAGAGGGCTACAGATCCTGCATCTGTCTGCGGGCGGCGCTGAAATACTGCCAGCCCGTCCACAGGGTCACGATGGCGGCCATCCAGATCAGGGCGTCCGAGAACAGCTGGAAGTGCGGCAGATAGTCGAACGGCAGGCCCCATCCGTCCCAGTTGCGGGCGAACAGCTGGCAGCCCAAGGCGACCATCTGCAGCGTCGTCTTCCACTTGGCCGCCAGGGTGACGGGCAGGGTGATACGGCCGGCCATCGTCTCGCGCAGGGCCGAGACGGCGAATTCGCGGAACAGGATCAGGCCGCACGGAATGATGATCTGCTGCACCGAGCCGCTCGTCAGCACGCCCAGCACGGCGCCGGTGACCAGAATCTTGTCGGCGATCGGGTCCAGAATGGCGCCCCAGCGCGTCTCGGCCTTCCAGCGGCGGGCCAGGTAGCCGTCGATCCAGTCCGTCGAGGCGGCGATGACGAAGATCCAGAACCCCGTCCGATACATGGCGAACTGGTCGTCAGGGCTCAGCCAGGCCGAGACGAAGGGGAAGCCGCTGGTCGCGCCCGCCAGCAGCAGGAACATGACGATCCCGGCCGCCAGCCGCAGGCTGGTCAGGATGTTGGGGATGGCTTTGTAGGCAGGGGCCATGACGTCTTCCGTTGCAACACGCCGGGTGTGCCACGGTTCGCGGCCAGAGGCGAGGGCGGGCTGAGCGGCGAGGGCGTCCTCAGTCCAGCCGCTCGAACCGTCCCGGCCCCGTCAGCTTGGACAGGATGCCCAGGGCGATGCCGAAATGCAGGCCGCTGAGCTTCAGTTCGCCCGCCGCCTCCTTTTCCGCGATCCAGGGGAAGGTGCGCAGATTGTCCAGCGACAGGCGCACGACGGCCTCCTCGGCGGCGCACTCGACCTGTTCGGCGGATACAGCCTCGACCGCGCGGCGCACGCTGGGGGCGGCCTGTTCAACCCAGGGGGCGACGAAGTCCTGACAGTTGGCGGGCGCGCCGTTCAGCATGGCGTTCACCCCGCCGCACGAGGCGTGGCCCATGACGACGACGCGCTTGACCTTCAGCACATTGACGCCGAACTCCAGCGCCGCCGAGACGCCGTGCAGCTTGCCGTCCGGCTCATAGGGCGGGACCAGATTGGCGACGTTGCGCACCACGAACAGCTCGCCCGGCGCCGTGTCGAAGATCAGGGCCGGGTCGGCCCGGCTGTCGGAACAGGCCACGACCAGGGTGTGCGGCTTCTGCCCGTTGGCGGCCAGAGCCTCATATTCCGCGTGTTCGGACGGCCACCGATTCTGGCGGAAGCGGTGATAGCCCTTGGTCAGTTCGTCGGTCATGAAGCGCTTCCTAGACCCGCGACGCTTGGTCGCTCAACCCGGAATCTACGTCTCTCATGACTTGTGAAAGAAGCCGTGGATGCGCTCGGCCAGGGCCTGACTGACGCCGTCCACCTTGACCAGATCGGCGACCGAGGCCCGGCTGACCCCCTTGGCCGAGCCGAAGGCGTGCAGCAGGGCCTTCTTGCGCCCCGGCCCGACGCCCTCGATCTCGTCCAGCGGGTTCTTCTTGATGTCCATGGATCGGCGCTTGGCGTGGGCGCCGTTGGCGAAGCGGTGCGCCTCGTCCCGCAGCCGCTGGATGTAGTAGAGGGCGGGGCTCTTCAGCGGCAGCATGAAGGGCGGCTTGCCGGGCATGAAGAAATGCTCCTTGCCCGCATCGCGGTCCGGCCCCTTGGCCACGCCGACCACGGCGATGTCGTCGACGCCCAGATCGGCCATGACGGCCAGCACCTCGGCCAGTTGGCCCGCCCCGCCGTCGATCAGCAGCAGGTCCGGCCGTTCGACCGCCTCGCCGGCCTCCTCGTCCTTGACCAGTCGGCCGAAGCGGCGGCGCATGACCTCGCGCATCATGCCGTAGTCGTCGCCGGGCGTCAGGTCTTCGCCCTTGATGTTGAACTTGCGGTACTGGTTCTTGCGGAAGCCTTCGGGGCCGGCGACGATCATGCCGCCGACGGCGTTGGTCCCCTGGATGTGGGCGTTGTCATAGACCTCGATCCGCTCGGGCCGGGCGTCCAGACTGAAGGCCTCGCACACCTCGTCCAGAATCTTCGACTGGGCCGAGTTCTCGGCCAGCTTGCGGCCTAGCGCCTCGCGGGCGTTGGTCAGGGCGTGATCGACCAGACTGGCCTTGCCGCCGCGCTGGGGGCGGGCGATCTCGACCCGGTGTCCGGCCTTCATGCTGAAGGCTTCCTCCAGCAACTCCAGTTCGTGCGGGCGGACGTTGGACAGGATCAGGCGCGGGACCGGCTTGTCCTCATAGAACTGGCCCAGAAAGGCGGCGAGGATTTCCGGGTCGCTGTCGGTCTTGTCCACGCGGGGGAAATAGGCGCGCCCGCCCCAGTTCTGGCCCGCGCGATAGAAGAAGACCTGGACGCAGGCCTGACCGCCCTCGGCGTGCAGGGCGAAGACGTCGGCCTCGGCCACGCCCTCGGCGTTGACGCTGTTCTCCATCGAAATGGCCGACAGGGCGCGAATCCGGTCGCGCACCCGGGCGGCGGTCTCGAAGTCCAGATCGTCCGACGCTTTCTGCATCTCCTGCGACAGGCGGCCGATGACGGCGCGCGACTTCCCGCGCAGGAACTGTTCGGCCTCAGTGACCAGTTCGCCGTAGTCCTCAAGCGAGATCAGGCCGGTGCAGGGCGCCGAGCATCGCTTGATCTGATGCAGCATGCAGGGGCGGGTGCGCGTCTCATAGACGCTGTCCGAACAGGACCTCAGCAGGAAGGCCTTCTGCAGCGTGTTCAGCGTGTGGTTGACCGCCCATGTCGAAGCGAAGGGGCCGAAATAGTCGCCGGGAATCGTATGGGCGCCGCGATGCTTCCTGACCTGGGGTGCGCGGTGGTCGCGACGGATCATCAGTTCGGCGAAGGATTTGTCGTCCCTCAGCACCACGTTGAAGCGCGGCTTCAGCTTCTTGATGAAGTTGGATTCGAGCAGCAGGGCCTCGGTCTCGGAGGCGGTGACCACCAGCTCCATCGAGCGGGTCAGCGACACCATCAGGCCGATGCGCTGGGTGTGGAAACGCCCTTGCGCGTACTGGACAACCCGCTTCTTCAGCGACTTGGCCTTGCCGACATAGAGGCAGGCGCCGTCCTCGCCGTACATCCGATAGACGCCGGGCTTGTCGGGCGCACGCCGGGCCTCGTCCGCGATCAGTTCGGCGGCCTGAAGCGGAAGGGCGTTCGCCTGCGAGTCGGGCGTCTCCGGGATGTCGGGCGTCGGGTCGGTCATCAGGCGGGATATAGGCTCAGCCGCGCCGGACCAGAAGCACCCCGCCGATCACCAGCAGCACGCCGGCGATGCGGGTCAGGCTGACCGGCTGCTGCGGCACGCCCATGACGCCGAAATGGTCGAGGATCAGGCTCAGCGCCAGCTGGCCCGCCACCATCAGGGTGATGGTCAGCGCCACGCCGATCCTGGGCACGCCCCAGGCGGCCGCCACCACGAAGACGCAGCCGTAAAGCCCGCCCATCCAGGCCCAGGCAGGCAAGGTCTTCATCGCCTGCACGTCCGGCCGCGTCTGTAACGCCATCGCCAGCACGCCCAGCGCCACCGTCCCGACGAAGAAGGAGACGAACGCCGCATTGACCGGCGAGCCCACCGCGGTGGCCAGCCGCGCATTGGTCGGTCCCTGCAGGGCGGTGGCGGCGCCGCCGATAATCATGGCCAGCAGGGCGAGGACGGGTAACTGCATCGGTTGTCTCACCAGTTCGGATCGGGCGCGACGCCGCCGAAGATTTCGGCCAGTCGGTCGCGGGTGGCGCGGGTCGTGTCTTCAGGCAGGGCGTCCGGGTGGAACCAGCCGATCTCGGCGATCTCGCCGTGACTGGTCCGTTCGGCCATGTCGAAGGCGTCGATGCGGAAAACCAGCACATGATCCCCCGGAAAGAAACGTTCGTTGGAGTGGACCGACAAAAGGCGCGGCTCGCCTCTGGCGATCAGCCCGGCCTCTTCGCGCAGTTCGCGGATGACGGCGGCCTGCGTCGTCTCGCCCCGGTCCACCCCGCCGCCGGGCAGCCACCAGCCCTCCAGATAGGTGTGTTTGACCAGCAGTACCCGACCTTCACCGTCGACCGCCGCGCCACGCACGCCCAGCGTCATCCCCCGGCTCATCCGCGACACGATGAAGAACAGCGGACGGGTGAAGGGTTCGATGCGGGTGCGCCAGGTGGTCATGAAGCAAGCATGGCATGGCGGATAGGAAGGCGCACCATGGCTTATGCTAGGCTCTTGCGAGCAGAACAGATGTGGGGAGGAAGACGATGGTGTTGTTCGTAACGCTCATGTTGGGACTTCAGCTTCAGACGCTCTCGCCTGAGACGCAGGCGATCATCGCGCCCGTGACGACAGCGATTGAAGAGGTGCGCGCGCGTCATGCCGGACTTGGAGAAGCGTCTGACGACCGGGCGCGCCTGGAGCGGATGGGCGAGTTGGACCAGGCGGGACGACAAGTCATTACCCGTCTGGATTTTTCGCGCATACCGGACTCCGAACGTATGGCGGCGGTTCGGGCGGCAGGCGCGCCGATTGAAGCTGTCGATCAGGAAAATCAGCAGGCGCTTCTGGCGATGACGCCGCCGGAGGGCTGGTTCCTGAAAAGTCGCTATGGGGGCAAAGCCTCTGCGGCCGCTTTTCACATCATTCAGCACTCCGATGAGGATCTGTGGAGGCGTTTCCTTCCCGTATTGGAACCGCTGGTCGCGAGGGGCGAGATAGACGGCCAGAGCTACGCCATGATGTTTGATCGCTTGGCGACATCCGAGGGACGGCCCCAGCGCTATGGGACGCAGTTCCGGTGCGACAACGGCAAATGGCGGCCCTATCCGATTGAGAGTGTCGAGGACTTGGAGATGCGTCGCGAGGAGATGGCCTTTCCTATGCCTTTCTCGGTCTACCGTGCACACTTCGAAAGTCAGCCGCACTGTCCGCAAACCTTGTCGCCGCCTCCGCCCGGCATGGTCGTCAACGACTGAGCTATGGCTTGAACAGGGGCGCGCTTGTCCCTATTCGGGGGCGGAACAGGAGACCCATCATGCTGGCCATCGCCACCATCTTCGCCTTCATCGCCGTCGTCGCCGCCTTCAACTATTTCGAGTTCGGCCGGGTTGACTGATCGAGCGCCCGATGCGGGCGGGTTCGACTGGCGCACCGCCGGGGACCACGTCCGCGTCGTTCTGAAGGATGTGACGGTCGACGTCAGCGTCGGCCTGCATCCGTGGGAGCGCCATCCCGAGCGCCCCACGCGCCTGCTGGTCAATGTCGAGATGTTCGCCGGATGGCCGCTGCGCCACGGCGACTTCATCGATTATGACGCCGTGCGCGACCATATCCGCAACTGGGCCGGGCGGCCGCACGTCGACCTGCTGGAGACGCTGGTCGAAGAGGTCATCGCCGCCTGCTTCGCCCTGCCTGCGGTCGAGGCCTGCCGCGTGCGGGTCGAAAAGCCCCATATCTTCGCCGAGGCGGCGGGCGCGGGCGTCGAAATCTTCCGCAGAAGGCCGGACTGAATGAACATGGCCGCCGAACGTGTGGTCCTGATCACCGGCGCGGCGCGGCGTGTGGGCGCGGCGCTGGCGCGCGGACTGGCGGCTGACGGCTGGCGCGTCGCCATCCATCATCGCGGCGGCGCGGACGAGGCGCAGGCTCTAGCGCAGGCCATTGTCGATGCGGGCGGGCAGGCTGAGACCTTCGCCGCCGATCTGGCGATCCCGGCGCAGCGCGAGGGTCTGATTCCGACGGTGGTCGCGCGGTTCGGGCGGATCGACGCCCTGATCAACAACGCCTCCCTGTTTCGCTATGACACCCTGCAGAGCCTGACCGAGGCGTCGTGGCGGGATCATGTGGACGCCAATCTGACGGCGCCGGTCTTTCTGATCCGCGACTTCGCCGCCGCCGTCGAACGGGCGGACGGACAGGGCTGCGTCGTCAATATTCTGGACCACAAGATTGACACGCCGAATCCGGACTTCTTCGCCTATACGGCAGGCAAGGTCGGGCTGGCCGGTCTGACGCCCACGCTGGCGCTGGCGCTGGCGCCGCGCGTGCGGCTGAACGGGGTGGCGCCGGGCCTGATCCTGCGCAGCGGCGATCAGACAGACGCGGAATATGAGGCCGCATGGCGCGATACGCCGCTGGGACGCGGCGCGGGTCTGGGCGATGTGCTGGGAGCTGTGCGCTTCATCCTGTCGGCGCCGGCTCTGACCGGGCAGGTCATCACTCTGGACGGCGGCGAGAGCCTGATCCGGCGCGGCCGCGACGTGGCCTTCGATCCGGGACTGAAGGCCTGAAGCCCGCCTTTCAGGGCCCGTCGTCTTTACTTCGCCATCGTGCGGGTGTTGATGCGCGAACCCTTGGCGGCCCCTATATGCGGCGGCCGACGCCGTTGATCCTTTAGAGCCCATGCCCGCTGTCCGTTTCACTCGCCGCTTTTCGATGGCGCACCGGCTGATCGCCGATGCGGGGTCGAGGTGCGCCGTGCCGCACGGCCACAATGAGTTCGTGACGGTGACGCTGGAGCCGACGGCCGAGATCGCCTTCGGCGCCGCCAACCACGCCGCTTCGTTCGAGCGGTTGAAGACGCGCTGGCACGGTTTTGTCGACCGCAGTCTGGACCACGCCTTCCAGCTGAACCGCGCCGACCCCCTGCTGGGCTGGTTTCAGCAGCATGAGCCGCACCGCCTGAACCAGGTGCTGACGGTGGACGGCGACCCGACGACCGAGGCGCTGGTCATCGCCCTGTGGCGCAAGCTGGAGGCCATCGTCGCGGCCGAAGACCTGCCCTTCCGGCTGGCCGAACTGGCCATCGAGGAGACGCCGACCAACACCGTCCTGGCGCGCGGCCTGACGGCGGCGGAGCGGGGCTGGGACCTGGGCGGCTGGTGCGACCGGGCCGACTTCAGCATCAATGATCTTCTGCCGCCGGAGACCTGGTCTTGAGCGCCGTCGTCACCCCCCTGCCGTCCATCGAGCCGCGCCGTCTGGGCCTGAAGGTCATGGTGCGCGCCCTGAAGGTCGAGGCCTCCATCGGCTTTTACGACCATGAGCATGGCAGGCTGCAGCCGCTGGTGGTGGACGTTGATCTGGATCTGGGCGCCGCGCCGGTCGAACGGCTGGCCGATACGCTGGACTATGACGGCGTCGCCCGCATCGTGCGCGAACTGGCGGCAGGTCCGCATATCGCCCTGATCGAGACCTTCGCCGAGCGCACCGCCGTCGCCTGTCTGAGCGACCCGCGCGTGCTTAGCGTCGTGGTGCGGGTCGAAAAACCCGGCGCCATTCCTGATGCGGCGGCCGCCGCCTGCGAAGTCGCCTATTCGCGCTGAGGCCGGTTGCGCGCAGGCCTGCCTGCCGCCATCATCTTCGTTCTGACAAGAGGTTCCGATGGCTCAATCCGGCGATTACAGCAGAACCGGCGCCGAGGCGGCTTCGGCCGACCTGACCGGCCTTTACGCCGGATACGCCCTGATTCTTCTGGCGGCGCCGACGTTCGGCGCGGCGGCCCTGATCGGCCTGTTGCGCGTGTTGGGGCGTGCGGCCCCGGTTGATCCGCTGTTGCGCAGCCACTTCGAGTTTCAGAAGCGCACGCTGATCGGGGCGCTGCTGGCCATCATCATCGGCGCCCTTCTGGTTGTGGTGAATGTGGGCGTCTTCGTCCTGTTCGTCATGGTGATCTGGACCATCGTGCGCGGGGCGCTGGGGCTGAAGGCCCTGCTGGAAGGTCGGGCCATCACCGATCCGCGCCGGCTGTTTTACTGAACGGAGAGACGGACATGACGGAGTTCAAGGACCTCGCCGCCGACCGACGTTTTCAACAGATGTTCGCAGCAGAAGACGGCGCAGAGCACCCCGTCTGGGCCGAATATGCGGTGCGCGGCCAGTCCCGCGTCATCCTGCACGTCGAGGCGCACCCGGCCCTGCGCGGCACGGGCGCCGCCGGGCGTTTCATGCAGGCTCTGGCCGAATATGCGCGGGCTGAAAAGCTGACGCTGATCCCGCATTGCAGCTATGCCGTGGCGTGGCTGAAGCGGCATCCCGAGTACGAAGACGTACTCGGTTCCTAGCAGGCCGCGGTCAGAAGGCTCCGCCCTTATGGCTGCTTCGCGCGCGCTAAGGCAGCGAGCCGCCGCGCGGCGAGCGATAGCGTCCTTAAATCAAGCGTGACTCTTGGCCACGATGGCCTTCATCGTCTCGGCCTTGGAGGGCAGGTCGGCGACGAGGCGGGCGGCCAGTTCGCGGGCGCCGACCGGATAGGCGTCGCCGCCGTCGGCGATTTCGCGGGCCATGTCGGCGGCCTTGCACAGGGCGACCTCAAGCGCCTCGACCTGTTCGATGGCCAGGGCGCGGGCTTCGGCCTGCAGGCGCTTGACGCGTTCGGCCGTGGTTTCAGGCGCGCGCATCAGGTCATAGACCTCGGCTTCCGGCGAGGAGACAAGGCGCAGGGCGGCGCGGGCGTCGGTATCGTTGCTGGACTTGGTCATCGAGTCTCTCCTGAATCCACCATGCCGCATTTTCGCCGCAAGGTCGCATCCCTTTTTGCAGTCAAGCTTTTGCGTACGCGCCCATGTTGCCTGCAAGCCTCATGGAATGAGCGTCCAGGTGTCCTACCGGCCCTTCCTGAACGCCTCCGCCTTTTCGGCCGCTGCCTCCTTGCGCCAGCGTTTGGGGGCTGACTTGTCGACCTCCTCGCCTGCGCCCGTCAGCGCTTCGTTGGCGAATTCGAGGTCGAGAAGCTTCATCTTCTTGATCTCGTCACGCAGGCGGGCGGCTTCCTCGAACTCGAGGTTGGCGGCGGCCTCGCGCATGCGGCCTTCCAGATCCTTCAGAGCGGCCTGGAAGTTGGAGCCGACGAAGGGCCTGGCCTCCTCGGCGACGCCGGGGCGGGTCAGGCGGTCCAGGTCGCGGGACTCATAGGGGCTGTCGAGAATCTCCTTGATGTCGCGTTTGACCGTCTCGGGCGTGATGCCGTGTTCGAGGTTGTAGGCCTGCTGCTTCTCGCGACGGCGGTCGGTCTCGGCGATGGCGCGCTCCATCGAGCCGGTCATGCGGTCGGCGTAGAGGATGACGCGGCCGTCCACGTTGCGGGCGGCGCGGCCGATGGTCTGGATCAGGGAGGTTTCCGAGCGCAGGAAGCCCTCCTTGTCCGCGTCGAGGATGGCGACCAGGCCGCACTCGGGGATGTCGAGGCCTTCGCGCAGCAGGTTGATGCCGATCAGAACGTCGAATGAGCCGAGGCGCAGGTCGCGCAGGATTTCGATGCGCTCCAGGGTGTCGACGTCGGAGTGCATGTAGCGGACGCGCACCCCTTGCTCGTGCATGTATTCGGTCAGGTCCTCGGCCATCTTCTTGGTCAGGGTGGTGACCAGAGAGCGGTAGCCCGCGCGGGCGGTGGCCTTCACCTCGTCGATGACGTCGTCGACCTGGTTGCGGGTCGCGCCGGAGACGGGGCGGATCTCGACCGGGGGATCGATCAGGCCGGTGGGGCGGATGACCTGTTCGGTGAAGACGCCGCCGGTCTTGTCCAGCTCCCAGGCGCCGGGGGTGGCCGAGACGAAGACGGTCTGGGGCCGCATGGCGTCCCATTCCTCGAACTTCAGCGGGCGGTTGTCGATGGCCGACGGCAGGCGGAAGCCGTACTCGGCCAGGGTCGACTTGCGGCGGTAGTCGCCGCGGAACATGGCGCCGATCTGGCCCACGGTGACGTGGCTCTCGTCCACGAACAGCAGGGCGTTGTCGGGGATGTATTCGAAGAAGGTCGGCGGCGGCTCGCCCGGCGCGCGGCCGGTCAGCCAGCGGCTGTAGTTCTCGATGCCGGCGCAGGAGCCGGTGGCCTCCATCATCTCCAGATCGAAGCGGGTGCGCTGTTCCAGCCGCTGAGCCTCCAGCAGCTTGCCGTTCTCGATCATCCAGTCGAGCGTCTCCTTCAGCTCGGCCTTGATGCCGTTGACGGCCTGATTGAGCGTCGGGCGCGGGGTGACGTAGTGGCTGGCGGCGTAGACGGTGACTTCGTCCAGCGCATTGGTCTTCTTGCCGGTCAGGGGATCGAACTCGTCGATGGCCTCGATCTCGTCGCCGAACAGGCTGATGCGCCAGGCGCGGTCCTCGAGGTGGACGGGGAAGATCTCCAGCGTGTCGCCGCGCTTGCGGAACATGCCGCGCTCGAAATGGACGTCGTTGCGCTTGTACTGCAGGGCGATGAGGTCGGCGCGCAGCTTGGCCTCGTCGATCTGGTCGCCGACCTTCAGGTTGAAGGTCATGGCGGTGTAGGTCTCGACCGAGCCGATGCCGTAGATGCAGCTGACCGAGGCGACGACGATGACGTCGTCCCGCTCCAGAATCGCGCGGGTGGCGGCGTGGCGCATCCGGTCGATCTGCTCGTTAATCGACGAGTCCTTCTCGATGTAGGTGTCGGTGCGCGGGACGTAGGCCTCGGGCTGATAGTAGTCGTAGTAGCTGACGAAATATTCGACCGCATTGTCGGGGAAGAAGGCCTTGAACTCGGAATAGAGCTGGGCCGCCAGCGTCTTGTTGTGGGCCAGGATCAGGGCCGGGCGCTGGGTCTGTTCGATCACCTTGGCCATGGTGAAGGTCTTGCCCGAGCCGGTTACGCCCAGCAGCACCTGTTCGCGATCACCCTCGGCCGCCTGGGCCACCAGTTCGGTGATGGCGGCGGGCTGGTCCCCGGCGGGCTGGTAGCGGGTCTCCAGCCGGAAGGGGACGCGCTTTTTATTGGTCGGCCGATCAGGACGGTGGGGGACCCAGTCGGCGGGGGCGGCGGGCGCCTCCTCCGGCGTCAGGCGCGGGCCGTTCACCGGCGCAAAGGCGGGGGCCCGACCGTGGTCGAAGGCGACGGGCGCCTCGCTGAGGCCGGGGTTGGGCGTGTGGACGGGCTTAGCCGACTTCGAGGGGGAACGAGCCATGAACATCAAGGTAATGCGCCGCCGCGTCTCGCGCCAGAGCGGGGCGGGATGCGAAGGCGGCAGGGACGGCATGTCTACTTGAGGTTGCGAGGGGCGCTGGGCACAAAATGAAGGATCTTCATTTGCGAGCTTCCTCAAACACTATTTAGCCATAAATTATCAGATTTTACCCGAAAAGAATAAAATATCGGGAGGAAGTCGGCGTTTTTGCGTCAAAATTGCCTCACAAATTGCCATAACAATGATTTTTTGAAAGAAATTGATTGATGCTATGAAATCGCGGCCATAGCCATGAACCAACCAAGAATCGTAAGTCGAACATTGGTATTCGCGTCTCTCTAAGAGAATGGCGTGATGTTCAGTAATAATTGTTCAGGTACGGAGGTGCATTGTGAGCACTCGTAAAGACTACCTGCTTGGCACGACCATGGTGGCGGGAATTGCTGCTGTGTCGTTGTCCATGCTTGTTCCGGGCGCAGCGTTCGCCCAAAGCGGATCGAATACAGACCAACAGGCGACGCAGGTTGACGAAATCGTCGTCGTCGGTTCGCGCATTCGTCGCGACAATTACAACGCCCCGTCTCCCACTCAGGTTGTAACGCGTCAGGAAGCGACCCTGCAGGGCTTCGCCTCGACCACGGAAGCGCTGCAGAGCACGGCCATCACCGGCGGTTCGGAGCAGGTGAATAACTCCTTCGGCGGCTACGTCACGGACGGCGGTCCGGGCGCCAACACCATCGGCCTGCGCGGCATGGGGCCGAGCCGGACTCTGGTGCTGCTGAACGGTCGCCGCGTTTCGCCGGCCGGTTCGCGCGGCTCGGTCGGTTCGGCTGACCTGAACGTCCTGCCGACCGCCATGATCGACCGGGTGGAAGTGCTACGCGACGGCGCTTCGTCGGTGTATGGCTCGGATGCTGTGGCGGGCGTGGTCAACATCCAGACCCGCAAGAATTTCGAGGGGTTGACCTTTGAGGCGCAGCGCAACGAGCCGCTGGAAGCCAACGGCAACGGGGGCTCCACCCGCTTCTCTCTGACGGCGGGCGCCCGTGGCGACCGCTGGCGGGCGTCGGGCTCGATCGAGCGTTATGAGCGTAAGGAACTGACCCTGCGCGACCGTGAGTTCACGCGTTGTCAGACCGACGGCTATATCGATCGCGCGACGGGAGGCACTCTGGATTACATCGACCCCCTGACGGGCAAGTCCAAATGCTATCCGATCACGGACACCGGTTCGAACGGGTCTTCGATCAATACCGTCGCGATCGGTGTGGAAGGAGACAGGGACAAATACGGCCGTCGCACCTTCGTCGGCGTCAAGGGCGTCGGCGCGGCCGGTTCGGTCGGCGACACCTTTGATCGCTGGCGCCCTAACGCGGGCGTCAACAGCGGCGTCATCGGCTTTGAAGGCGTCGGCGGCGGCGACAATGATCTGAACGTCCGCGACACCTTTGATGATCGCATGTTGAACGAGTCGCTGATTTCGCCGGTCGAAATCACCACCATCTATGGTGAAGGCGGTTATCAGCTGAACGCACTCGGCAATGCCGAACTGTACGGCGAAGTCCTGATCAACAAGCGTGAATCCTCGCAGACCGGCTATCGTCAACTGGCGCTCGATTACACCAAGGGCAGCCCGCTGCTGCCGTCAAGCCTCGACTTCAGCACGGTCCTGCCCGACCAGGGCGCCCAAGGATTGACCAAGGGCGCCGACGTCGGCGTTCGCGCCTTCATCGGTTTCGGCAATGATCGCTCTTCGCAGGAGCAGACGTTCAACCGCAACGTCATCGGCATCAAGGGCGACTTCTTGATCCCTGAATGGCGGTACGACCTGTCGGCCAGCTATTCGAAGTCGCGTTCGGCCTATATCAGCGAGCAGTTTCTGACGGACCGTCTGCGCGAAAGCCTGGATGTCGTTCCGAATGGCGCTGGCGGCTTCCAGTGCCGTGAACTGGCCTCCAACCCGGGCTGCGTCGCGGCTCCGGCGCTGAGCAGCCAGGTCATCGGCGGTCAACTGCCCAAGGAATGGGTCGACTACGTCTTCCGCCCGGTCAAGGGCATCACCGAGTTTGAAGAGAAGATCGTCAGCCTGGGCATCGACGGCCCGCTGTTCGACCTGCCGGCCGGCAAGGTGATGGGCTTCTTCGGGGCCGAGTGGCGCAAGTCGGAAATCGACGACACGCCGGGCCTCGATTCGCAGAACAACAACACCTACAACTATTCCAGCGCCGCCATCACGCGGGGCACGGACTCGGTGTGGGAAGTCTTCGGCGAAATCGAAGCCCCGTTGCTGCGTGATCAGCCGTTCGCCAAGGAACTGACGCTGAGCGCCTCGTTCCGTTACACGGACTATGATTCCTATGGCGACGACACGACCTATAAGGTCGGCCTGGTCTATCGTCCGATCGAGATGCTGACGCTGCGCGGCACCTACGGCACTTCCTACCGGGCCCCGGCCCTGTTCGAGCAGTTCGTGGGCGCGACGACCGGTTACCTGTCCAACACGATCGATAGCTGTAACGATTACGGCAAGCCGAACGTGAACCCGAACCGTGTGGCCAACTGCGCCTCTGAGGGGCTGCCGGATACGCACTACAATCTGCAGAGCGTGGAAGTCGTCACCCTGGGCGGTTCCGAAGCTGGTCTGAAGGCCGAAACCTCGACCAACATGACCATCGGCGCCGTGTTGCAACCGACCCTGCCGCAAGGCTGGGGCGATCTGGCCTTCGCCGTCGACTATTATGAGATCGAGGTCGAAAACGGCGTCGCCCAGTATGGCGGCCGCAACATCCTGACGCGCTGCTATGACTCGCGTCCGGAAGACTTCGCGGCCAACGTCGGCTTCTGCTCGCTGGTCGATCGCGATCTGGCGACGGGCAAGCTGACCGTTCAGGACGGCTATGTGAACCTGGCCACGGATATCGTGAAGGGTCTGGATTACACCCTGCGTTACCGTAACGACGTCGGACCCGGCTCGCTGTTGTTCAATCTGGCGGTCACCCAGTACACGGAAATCTCGAACAAGCTGTTCGCTGAAGATCCGCTGGAAGACTACAAGGGTCAGATCAACAATCCGGAGTTCACCGGGACGGCTGACATCTCCTACGCGTGGGACAAGTGGCGCGTTCGTTACGGCGTCGAGTGGATCCAGGGCATGGACAGCTATGCCTATCTGGGCGTGAGTCCGTCGGACCCTGAACCGGGCCTGTCGATGTATGACTTCGATGTGCCGGACTACTGGCTTCACAATGCGTCGGTGCAATACTCCACTGACGGCTGGACGGTGACGGCGGGTATCCGCAACCTGTTCAACGAAGATCCGCCCACGATCTCGTCGGGCTACTACAACCGGGTCGGCAACGCTCCGCTGTACTCGGGTTACGACTACTTGGGCCGGACGGCCTTCGTGAACCTCACGAAGTCCTTCTAAGGTCTGACCTGATTTCAGGTTGAGGAGAGGGCGGCGGGCTTCGGTTCGCCGCCTTTTCTGCGTTCAGGGCCGACGTTTCCGGCTTGTGCGCGCCGCTCGCCGCCGCCAAGGTTCGGCGATATGAGTATGCTTCGTGACGTCTTCATCACCGGAACCGGCGCTGTCCTGCCCGGAGAGCGGATCGGCAATGACCGGATGGAGGACTTCATCGGCCGCATCGGCGGGCGGCCGTCCGCCGTCGGGCGACGCGCCCTGTGCTGGAACGGGATCGAGGGGCGGCATTACGCCCTGACGCCGGAGGGGCAGCCGCTGCATTCCAACGCCTCCATGTGCGCCGAGGCGGTGCGGACGGCGCTGGATGGGGCGGGGTTGAGTCTCGGCGATCTGCAGCATCTGGGCGCGGCGGCGACGCAGGGCGACTATCTGGTGCCCGGCCACGCCAGCGCGGTTCAGGCCGAACTGGGCGCGGGGCCGCTGGAGGCCTTCAGCTATCAGTCGGTCTGCGCCAGCGCCCTGATGGCGGCCAAGGGGGCGTGGCTGAGCGTGCGTGCGGGCGAGGCGAACGTGGCCGCTGCCTGTGCGGGCGAGTTCTCCTCGCGCTGGTTCCGCCCTCATTTCTATGAGGGCACGGCGCTGGTGGACGAGAAGGGCCGGGCGCGGATCGAGGCGGACTTCCTGCGCTTCACCCTGTCGGACGGGGCGGGCGCCGTGGTGATGGAGCCGAGGCCGAAACCCGAGGGCCTGAGCCTGAAGGTCGAATGGATCGACATGACCTCCCTGGCCGGGCGTTTCGATCCCTGCATGTGGGCCGGATCGACGCCCGAGGCGCGCGCCGACATGACCAGCGCCTGGAGCCACGCCGGACCAGCGGCGGCCCATGCGGCGGGGGCGGTGGCCCTGTTGCAGGACTTCGAGCTGCTGAAGATCGTCATTCGCGCCTGGATCGGTGTCTGGCTGGAGAAGGTGGACGCCGGGCGGATCGTGCCGGATCAGGTCGACCATCTGCTGTGCCATTACTCCGCGCGGTCGCTGCGTCAGGAGATCGTCGGCCTGCTGAAAAGCACCGCCGCGATGATCCCGGAAGAGAAGTGGTTCACGACGCTGCCGGACAGCGGCAATGTCGGCTCGGCCTCGATCTGGGTCATGCTGGACGCCTTCCTGAAGTCGGGGCGCGGAAAGCGCGGAGACAGGGTGCTGTGCATCGTGCCCGAGAGCGGGCGGGCGATGATCGGCTTCATGATGCTGGAGATTGTGTGATGGCGGAACAACTGGCCGAGGCGGCGGTGGCCGATTGCCTGCGGAAGCTGGCAGTGGTCTTCGCCGATTTCGAGCAGCGTCTGGAGGCGACCCCGCTGATCCGCAAGCTGACGCGGGGGCGGTTCGAGGTCGCCGACTACCACGCCTTCCTGATCAACCTGCGCCAGCAGGTGAAGGACGGGGCGCTGTGGATGAGCCGGGCGGCGTCGAACATCGGCGAGGACCATCTGGAGCTGCGCTCGACCCTGATGCGCCATGCGGTGACGGAGCATCGGGACTTCCGCCTGCTGGAGGCCGACTTCACAGCCTCGGGCGGGGCGCTGGAAGACATTCAGTCGGCGCCGAAGAACGTGGGGTCCGAGGCCCTGTCGGCCTGGATGTTCCATGAGGCGTCCAAGCCCGATCCCTTCGGCCTGCTGGGCGCCATGTTCATCATCGAGGGGCTGGGCTCGATCAAGGCGCGGCCGTGGGGTCTGAAGGTGCAGGAGCGGCTGGAACTGCCCGACGAGGCGGTGCGCTTCCTGCTGTATCACGGCGACAACGACGCCGAGCACATGAAGGAGTTCGAGGAGATGCTGGGCATGGTCCTGCCCGATCCCTTCATCGCCGAACGCATCGTCACGACCGCCAAAGTCACGGCCCGCCTCTACGCCCTGCAGATCGAGGAGATCGCGGCGTGAGATACTACAAGCCGGGGGAGGATCCGTTCGACCCCGCGCGGTTCGATCCCAAGGATCCCGATCCGTGGATGGCGCTGTATCTGGACCACAGCCTGCCGATCGACGACGGAGCCAAGCGCGACCTGTTGCTGGGCGCGCGGTCGCGGTCGCGGCGCTGGCTGTTTCCGGTGGCGCGGCCGCTGGTGTTCCTGTTCTTCTGTCTGGTGAAGGTGCTGCGGGTCATTTCGCCGAAATACCCGAACCTGAACGGCCTGCTGCACAAGACCATCCACTGGGGCCTGCGGACCTTTGTGACGCCCGAGGGCAATCGGGTGATCCTGCGCCACTTCCACGTCGGCTCAGAGCTGACCGCCTTCGTGCGCGAGAATGCGGGCGTGGGCGACAAGGTGACGAAGTGGCCTCTGACGCCGACGCGGCTGAAGGACATCGAGCCGGATCTGTTCCTTCAGCACGACCTGAACATCTTCAACTTCGTCATCGAGATGAACGCCGCCCTGCGCGCCGAGGGGCGCGAGCTGATGCCGCCCGAGCGGATCGACTTCTCCATGATCTCGGACGAATTCCCTCCGTTTGAAGAGTTTCCGCGCAAGTGGCACAACTTCGTCGACGTGCAGACGGCGGTGGAGTTCTACACCCCGATCTACGCCCTGATGCTGCCGAGAGACGACTTCGTGCGGGCGTCCAGTTCGCTGCAGCTGGATGAGGTGATGGCCATCTATATCGCCCGCATTCTGGGCACGAGCTACCACATGGCCTTCGTCAAGAACGGCCATCCGCTGGTGGCGCTGTCGACGCTTCAGGCGGGCTATCGGCTGATGATGCACGGGCTGGATTCAGAGGCCATGCACGGCTGGCTGCGGGTGATGAAGGCGCGTCAGGCGGCGGGCCTGCCGCTGGACCCGGCCAACTCGGGCGCGCCGAAGTAGGGCGTGAAGCGTGCGCTGATTTCCGCTGGCGCGCGGCGCGGCGGCTGCTAGCGTGGCCGGTATGAAATCGGCGCGCTCCTTTCTGACCTCCCTCAGCACGATGGTGCTGCTGTCGCTTGTGCTGGGTCTGCTGGCCGGGGCGGCGGCGCAGGCGTGGGGGCTGCCGGGCGGCCATGTCACGGCGGACTTCATTCAGGCGCTGGGCCAGCTGTGGCTGAATGCGCTGCGGATGACGATCATCCCGCTTGTGTTCAGCCTGCTGGTGACGGGCATCGCCTCCATCGCCGATGCGGCGCGGACCGGGCGGCTGGCGCTGAAGGCGGTGTCGTGGTTCGGAGGGCTGATCGTCTTTGCGACGATTTATGCGGTGGCGGCGGCCTATGGCCTGCACGCCCTGTGGCCCATCGACCCGGAGGGCGCGCGCCTGCTGCTGGCCATCAAGCCGGAGGGCGCCGAGGGCGTCGGCGCGGGCGCGCCGTTCAGCGAGTTCGTCAAGACCATCGCGCCCGCCAACCCGATCCGCGCGGCGGCCGAGGACGCCATTCTGGGCATGGTGGTGTTCGCGGTCTTCTTCGGCTTTGCGGCCTCGGGCCTGCCCGAGCGGCTGCGTGTTCCGCTGATCACCTTCTTCGAGGCGGTCGGCGAGACGATGATCGTCATCGTCCGCTGGGTGCTGAAGGCGGCGCCGCTGGGCGTCTTCGCCCTGTCGATCGGCGTGGGGCTGACGGCGGGGGCCAGCGCGGCGGGGGTGCTGCTGCACTATGTGGCGCTGATCTCCATCGCCTGTATCGGCATCGGCCTGATCTTCTATCCGCTGGCCGTCATCTTCGGTCGGGTGAGCCTGGGCCGGTTCGCGCGGGCGGCGGCCCCGGCGCAGGTGGTGGCCTTTTCCACCCAGTCGTCGCTGGCCAGCCTGCCGGTCATGGTCGAGCGGGCGGTCGATGAACTGGGCGTCAGGCGGGCCACGGCGGGCCTGGTCCTACCGCTGGCGGTGGCGGTGTTCCGCATCACCAGTCCGGTCGCCAATCTGGGGGTGGCCATCTACTGCGCACATTTGTTCGGGCTGCAGCCTTCGGCAGGACAGCTGCTGGCGGCCATGCTGACGGCGGTGTTGATCTCGATCGGCACGGTGGGCCTGCCGGGTCAGGCCAGCTTCTTCGCCTCCATCGCCCCGATCTGCATCGCCATGGGGGTGCCGCTGGAGCTGCTGCCGCTGTTGCTGGCGGTCGAGGTCGTGCCCGACATCTTCCGCACCCTGGGCAATGTCACGGCCAATCTGGCCGTGGTCCGCATCGTTCAGGGCGGCGAAGCGGATGATGCCGGCGAGGCGTCGGACGCCGCCGTGGCGAAGCTGTAGCGGGCGGTCAGGCGCTGGACCGAGGGCGAGGGCAGCAGGCCATAGTGGCGGCGCTCGGTGCGGATCTCGATCTGAAGGCCGCCGTCCGGCGCGGTAGAGAAGACGCCCAGAGCGCGGGTCTGCGTCATGCTTTCATACTGGGGGCGCACGCTGCTGAAACCGATCCACAGGCGGCCGTCGGCGCATCCGGCGATGCGTGATCCGTGCGAAGACCAGTTGCGGTCCAGCAAGACGGGCTGACCTTCGATGGCGACCCGCGCTTCGCCGTGGGGGCTGTTGATCCGCCAGCCGTCGCCGTCGCGCGCGAAGGTCACATCGCCGCCCTGTCCGCCATCTGAGCCGAGGAGTTCGGTCAGGCCCAGTTGCAGGCCCAGCACCTGTTGCAGGTCGGCGGGGCGGGCCTCGCTCGTCGCGTCATGGCCTTCCGCGCGCCAGACGCCGGCAAGATTCGGGCATTCGCCCGGCGGGGCGGTGATTATGGGCGGACCCGGCGCGCGCCACTGCGACGGCAGGCCGCCGGTGTTCGAGACGCAGGCGCCCAGCAGAAGGGCGCTCAGAACAGGGGCGCCAAGTACAGAGGCGATCGCGCGGGCGGATGAAGGTCGGATGGGGCTCACTCTTCCATGGCCTCGAACATGGATTCCGCCTCGTCGAAGGTATCGTAGTCGAGACGTTCGGGCGGACGCAGGATGACGAAACGGCTCAGGATCGGAGCGCCCTTTTCAGGCCGTCGGTCCCATTGCCAGAAGCTGCGGTCGATCCGGCTTTGAAGCAGGGTCCACTCGCCGTCATCAGCGGGCGGGCGCGGCGGTTCGACGGTCATCCGTGGTCAGCTCCCCTGCGGTTCGGGCGCAGCAAAGCCTGTGCGGCGGCGGCTGTCAAAATTTCGCCCTGAATTCTTTTGCCGCAGGGGTCATGGCCTCAGCAGAGTATGTGAAAAAGGGGCTGTGGACCCGGCGGCCCGCAACCCCTTATTCAGTCGATCGTCCAGCAGGGCGGGACGAGGTCGGTCAGTTCCCCTTCGCGCCCGAGGTGTGGGCCGGGCCGCGGAAGACGGCGTTGAGGAACAGCGGCTTCAGCCCTTCCAGGAAGGCGCGCATGGTCACGTCCTGGGTGAAGGCGACGACCTGTCCGCGCCCGACTTCGGACGCCATGGCGACGGGCTTGTAGGCCAGCTGGCGACGGTTCTCGGCCCACAGCTGGCCGGACGCCAGCACCTGATCCGGTCCGGCCAGACGCACCACGTTGGTCCCCTGATCGCGGGCCAGCGGCGCATAGATGTCCGAGCCGCGCACCATGACGCTGAGGGTCGGAGCGACGCCCGCGCCCAGCCAGTGTTCATTGTCGACCACGGCGCTGGCCAGAACGCCCGCGACGGGGTCGGGGGCTCCGCCGTGGTGGCCGGTCATGGCCAGGTATTCGGCGTCGGTGGCGATCTCGCTGCCGCCGCCCTTCTTGTCCTTCTTGTCGTCGCCGTCGGCGGAGACGGCGCCTTCGCGGCGGCTGTCCAGCAGGCCCGCGTCGGGGTCGGTCAGCAGACGGCTGGCGCCGCCGACGCCGATCAGGACGCCGCCCGACTGGACCCAGGCGCGCAGGTTGGCGACGCCGCGCGCGCCCAGCGCCTGTTCATAGTCGCGGCCCGACGGCAGGATCAGCACCTGGTAGCGGGACAGGTCGGCGCTGGCCAGACGACGGGTGCGGACGGCCGTGACCGGCCAGCCGTATTCACGCTCCAGCACATGACGGATCGAGCCTGCCGATTCCGGTTCGGTCGGATCGTCCCAGGCCATGGCGACGCGCGGACCAGTGATGACGGAGGCGCGGTCCGAGCCGATGCTGGGCCCGCTGGAGACCCATGAGGTGGCCAGAGGGGTGACGCGCGCGCCGCTGCCGGCGGCCAGACGGCGGACCCGCTCGTCCAGATCTTCCGGCGAACCGGCGCGCGGCACGATGAAGGAGCCCGCGGGATAGGCGTTGCCGTCCAGGGTGAAGGGCGCCTCGATCGAGCGGACCGGCAGCTTGTCCGTCAGGGCGGCGGTCAGGAAGCGCATCCCCGCCGTGCCCGGATGGATGGCGTAGCCATAGGTCGCATCGCCCTGAGCCACGGCGGCCGGGCGGATCAGCTCGGGCCCGACGGCGGCCGTCTGGACCGAGGGGGCGCCGGTGCAGCGCTGGCTGGGCACATTGAACAGCAGGGGCAGGGACCAGCCGGTCAGATCATAGATCTCATCGCCCAGACCGCGCGCGCGGCGGGCTTCCTGCTCGGCGAGGAATTTCGGGTCCAGCGGCACGTCCTTGGCCAGCAGGGTCTCGGCCATGCGGCGCTGGGGCTGGGACAGGTTCACGATGTAATCGCCCGCCTGATAGTTCTGGCCGCAGGCGGAGAAGGAGGCGGTCGCGCGTCCGACTTCCAGCCCCGAGCGGACCAGCAGGCCCGCCAGCTTATCGGCCGCAGCCGGGTCGGCGGCGGCGGAACGCGACAGGACATAGGCGCCGCGTCCGCCCGAAATCCCGTCGCGGTGGAAGGCGTAGAAGTCGCTGAGCAGCTTTTCGCGGTCGCGGGCGGCGGTCTCGATGGTCGACAGGGTAGCGGTCAGGTGGCCCTTGACCGTGTCGGCGTAGGTCAGCATCTCGCCCGACGACCGGCGCGCCAGCAGACCGCGCGACGACCCCTGCTCATAGGTCATGGATACGGCGCCGAAATAGGCGGGCCAGCCGTCGCCATAGCCGGGATAGAAGGCGTCGAAGGTCTCACGCGTGAAATAGTCCAGCCCGGCCTGATCGAAACGGGCGGCGTTGTTGCGGCCGAACCGCTCGCGCGCCTCCAGAATGGCCGGATAGATCCACGGGTTCAGCGGCTGGGCTTCGGGCGGGAAGAAGAAGCTGGAATCGGTGCCCATCTCGTGGGAATCGACCACCACCTGCGGCCGCCATTCGCGGATCAGGGCCGAGTGGCCTTGAGTCTCCGGCTGGGACTGGATGAACCAGTCGCGGTTCAGGTCGAACAGATTGTGGTTGTAGCGGCCCGACGGCCACGGCTCGGCCCGCTCGGCCGACAGGGGGTCGCCGTTGGGCTGGGCGCCCAGACCCGCCTCGAAGCTGTTGATGAAGCGCTCGCGCCCGTCGGGGTTCTGGGTCGGGACGAAGACGACCACGACATTTTCCAGCCAGCCCTGAGCCTCGGCGTCGAGGCCGTCGGTCAGGCGGCGTGCGGCCATGATGGCGGCGTCGGCGGGGCTGATCTCATTGCCGTGGACCGAATAGGCCATCCAGACGATGGCGGGCGTGTCGTTGATCAGGGCGCGGGCCTGCTCGGGGCTGGTCCGGCGCGGATCGGCCAGGGCGTTGGTCGCGGCCTTGATGGCGTCCAGCCGGGCGATGTTGCGCGGCGAGCCGACGGCGGCCCAGAACAGGGGGCGGCTTTCCCACGTCTGGGCGTAGTCGCCCATGACCATGCGGTCGGGATTGGCGGTCCGCAGCGCCTCGAAATAGCGGCGTACATCGGCCGAGCGAGTGATGCGCTCGCCATTCTCGTGGCCGACGACGGCCAGAAGCTCGGGCGGGTTCTGTTGCGCCAGTGCGGGCGCAGCGGCGGCCATGGCCAGGCTGAGCGCCAGCAGGGAACAGGCGGCGCGACGACGATATGACATAAGATTACTCCCCCTACAGACCGAAGACCTTAGCCGTGCAGGCGACTCGAAGGAAGCGGCGACGGCAAAACCGCAGGATCATCGTGCGGCGCCGTCATGTCCGAAAACCGCGAGACAAGGTGGCGTCGAGGGCGCAGGGTGCGGGGATGGAAAACGCCCGCGACATGCTGGATCAGGAGGCCTGTTATCGGGCGGTTCTGACGCGCGACCCGCGCTTCGACGGGCGCTTCTTCACCTGCGTGAAGTCCACCGGGATCTACTGCCGCCCGGTCTGTCCGGCGCGGACGCCCAGGCGCGAGAATATGCGGTTCGTCGCCAGCGCGGCGGCGGCCGAAGAGGCGGGCTTTCGCGCCTGCCTGCGCTGTCGGCCCGAGACGGCGCCTGATATGGGCGCATGGCGCGGCACCTCCAACACCGTCAGTCGGGCGCTGAATCTGATCGAGGCGGGCGCGCTCGATAGCCACTCTGAGCATGGGGGCGACGTCGACGCCCTGGCAGCGCGGCTGGGGGTGGGCGAGCGGCATCTGCGCCGTCTGTTCCGCCAGCATCTGGGCGCCGCCCCGGTCAGCGTGGCCCAGACGCGCCGCGTCCTGCTGGCCAAGGCCCTGATCCACCAGACCGACCTGCCGATGGCCGAGGTGGCGATGGCGTCCGGCTTCGGCAGCGTGCGCCGTTTCAATGAGACGTTTCAGGCCCTGTATGGACGGCCGCCGTCGGCGCTGCGGGCGCGTGCCGAACGGCCGTGGGATGGCGGGGTCAGGCTGAGCCTGCCCTATCGCCCGCCCTATGAGGTCGAGGCCATGCTGGCCGCACTGAAGGCGAGCGGCGAGACGGTCGACGGCGTCGTCTGGCGCCGCGTTCTGGCCCCGGCGACGGATGGGACGACGGGCGAGGTCTCGGCCTGGTTCGAGACGGACGACCGGCTGGCGGTCACGGCGGCGCTGGATGATCTGAAGGCCCTGCCGGGGGTGCTGGCGCGGGTGCGGCGGCTGTTCGATCTGTCGGCTGATCCCGAGGCGATCCGGCGCGACCTGTCGGCAGATTCCTTGCTGGCGCCGCTGGTGAAGGCGCGGCCGGGTCTGCGTCTGCCGGGCGACTGGCTGGATGAGGCGGAAGACATGGCCAGCGACCGGCTTGAGGACGAGCGGCTGGCGGGGCGGGCCGAGCAATGGCGGCCCTGGCGGGCCTATGGCGTGCTGCACCTGCGCGAAGCGGGGATCGACGGCGCGCAAATCATGGAGAGCGACAATGAAAAAGACGCAGCCTGAAGCCTTTACGCTGGATCGTATCGCCACGCCGGTGGGGGAGGTGCTGCTGGTGACGGACGCCGACGGCGCCGTGCGCGCCTTCGACTTCACCGACTATGAGGCGCGGATGATGAAGCTGCTGGCCCGCCACTATGGCGAGGTGCGGCTGGCGCCGGGGCGGGCGCCCGAAGCGGTGCGGAATGCCATCTCCGCCTATTTCGATGGTGACCTGACAGCGCTGGACAACGTCGCGGTGAAGACCGGCGGCACGGATTTCCAGCGCGCGGTCTGGGCGGCGCTGCGGACCATTCCGGCGGGGCGGACGTGGAGCTATGGCCAACTGGCGCAGGCCATCGGCAAGCCCGCCGCCGTGCGCGCCGTGGGGCTGGCCAACGGGGCCAATCCGATCGGCGTCATCGTGCCCTGTCACCGGGTCGTCGGCGCCAATGGAACCCTGACCGGCTATGCGGGCGGGCTGGAGCGCAAGCGCTGGCTGCTAGCGCACGAAGCGTCACGGAACGGTCCTGAGGATAGACCCCGGCAGGGGGCGTTCGCGCTGGACTAATGTCGGATATTCATTCGGGCGCTCATTTAGGGAGTCTGGAGCCGGATCATGCTGTTTCGTTGGCCTCGCACTCTAAAAATGCCCTTTGAACTAATTGAAACGCGTCAATGTCGATAATTAATAATTCGACTCCAAAATCTGAATTGATGAAGGTCATTGTTTCTGATCTAAAGCGCCCCCAATTCTCGATTTATTAAAAGTAGCGCCTCCGCCTTATGGGGGATAACTAGCGAAATTCGAGATATGGGGGAGCATCACTTTGGATTCGCTATCGATTAACGTCCAAATCGGTCAAAATGTAAAATTGGCGCGTAAGGGTGCTGGCCTTGATGTGGCTCAACTTGCCGCGCTACTCGACACAAGCACTGATCAGATTGAGCGCATAGAGGCAGGGACGCATCGCGCTACGGCCGAGATGCTGTGGCTGATGGCGCGGGCGATGGGGGTGTCTGTTTGCGTGTTCTTTACCGAGTTTGGTCAGTCGCCTAAAGTGTAACAACGGTACTGGACAGGACTCGCTTTTCGGTAGAGCCTCCCTGTGACGACAGCTTTCGCAGCATATCGTCTGCGACTGTCGCCTCGAAGGGGGGAGATATGACGCCCGAAACAGATTTTGAGAGTGGCTTTCAAGAACTCTCCAGGCCGCTGGTTGAGAATCAGATCGAAGACGCGCGGGATGTATTGGAAGAAAAACTTCTTCAGCATACGCCCGCCACGAATCGTGAGGCGGCATTACTGCTCGATCTTGCGCTTGCGAACATTGAGATCGGCGGGCGGTGCGATGGCCTTGATGTTGAGGCCGTGCGAACAGTGCGCTCTTACCTGTCGTCAGAACCTAACTGACTATGCCTTCTGGTGGTGGACCTTGGCTGGATGATGAAACGGCTGCATGGGGCCGTCGTCGACGCCGCAGGTGGCGATGACCAGTATAAGCCTGTCGGAATGGCTGGCGGGTAAGACCGGCACGGATTCGGCCGCCGCGTTGATGAAGATGTCCCGGAGACAATCAGCCGGGCGTAAGACCCGCGTGGCGGCGTTGACATCGGCCAGCGGGGCTTCTCTGCTTCCGGCCATGACGACGCCGCGGGGCAAGGCCCTGATTGATTCCCTCTGGTATGTGATCCCGCTGGCGATCGCGGTCGGGCTGAACGCTGTCGTGAGGCCGTTCATGGCGGAGCGCCTCGGCGGCGAGATGATCCGCCGAGGCGCCAGCGTCAGGGGCCCGGATACATGGTGGACGTTCGACGCCGCCACGCGCGCCGAGCACCCGTGGCAGACCGGGTTTCTGGAGATGTCGCACGGGGCGGTGGCGTTCGCGACCCTTGTGGTGATCGCAGTCCTGTTCGTCTGGCGCTGTTTCGCTCGGCCGGGAGGCTAGGCGGCGCCGTCCAGGAACAGGCGGCAGGCCGGGTTGTTCGTCTCGTCGACGTAAGGATAGCCCAGCGCGTCCAGCGCTGAGGTCAGCGCCGCCTGTTGATCTGGCGGGACGCTGACGCCCGCCAGCACCCGGCCCGCATCGTCGCCGTGATTGCGATAATGGAACAGGGTCAGCGCCCAGGCAGGCTGAAGGCTGTTGAGGAAGCGCAGGAAGGCGCCCGGCCGCTCGGGGAACTCAAAGCGCAGCAGCCGCTCGTGCGGCAGGCCGATGGTGCGCCCGCCGACCATGTGGCGGACGTGCAGCTTGGCCGTCTCATTGTCGCTCATGTCGACGACACGATAGCCGTCGGCGGTCAGGCGGCTGATGAGGCTTTCGCGCTCGGCGGCGCCGTCGCGCAGGGCCACGCCGACGAAGATCTGGGCCGCGCCGTCGCCGGACCAGCGGTAGTTGAATTCCGTGATCGACCGGCCGTCGAGGCTTTGCAGGAATCGATGATAGTCGTCACGTCGATCCGGCATGGAGACGGCGAACAGGGCTTCGGCGCCCTCGCCGATCTCGGCCCGCTCGGCGACGTGGCGCAGACGGTCGAAGTTGACGTTGGCGCCCGAGTTGATGGCGACCAGCGCGCCTGATCCCGGATTGCGCGCGGTCCACGCCTTGAGTCCCGCCAGCGCCACAGCGCCCGACGGCTCGGCCACGGCGCGCACGTCGTCGAAGATGTCCTTCACCGCGGCGCAGACGGCGTCGGTGTCCACCAGCACGATCTCGTCCAGCAGGTCGCGGCACAGGCGGAAGGTCTCGTCGCCCGCACGGCGCACCGCCACCCCGTCGGCGAACAGGCCGACCTGATCCAGATCGACCACGCGCCCGGCGTCGATGGCGCTCTTCATCGTCGGCGCCTCGGCGGGCTCGACGCCGATCAGCCGCGTCTCGGGCCGCAGGAAGCGGATGATGGCCGCCACCCCCGCCGCCAGCCCGCCGCCGCCGATGGGGATGAAGACGGCGTCGATCGGATCGGGGTGCTGGCGCAGGATCTCCAGCCCGACCGTGCCCTGCCCGGCGATGACGTCTGGGTCGTCGAAGGGGTGAACGAAGGTGGCGCCGGTTTCCTTCTCCAGCGTGCGTGCGTGGGCGTAGGCGTCGTCGAAGCTTTCGCCGTGCAGCACGACCTGGCCGCCCAGCCCCCGAACCGCCGCCACCTTGATGCCGGGCGTGGTGGTCGGCATGACGATGGTCGCGGCCGCCCCGCGCTTCGCCGCAGCCAGCGCCACCCCCTGCGCGTGATTACCCGCCGAGGCGCAGATGACGCCGCGCGCCAGTTCGGCCTGACTGAGGGCCGCGATCCTGTTGTAGGCGCCCCTGATCTTGAACGAAAAGACCGGCTGCAGGTCCTCACGCTTTAGCAGGGCAGGCCGCCCGATCCGCGCCGACAGCCGCTTCAGCGGGTCGAGCGGAGTCTCCTCAGCCACGTCATAGACGCGCGCGGTCAGGATGCGGCGGACGGTGTCTTGCACGATTATCTCGATAAGCGGCGGAAGCGTGGGGTCGAATGACCTCCCGTCTAGGTCATATCTCGCGTGAAGAGCAACAGATTGCCTGTTGCGGTGCATCATGACGCCGTGGAGTGAATGTATTTACCCGGATAAAATAAACGCTTATATCATCCGGGTAAATATGGAGTTCCTCTCATGCATCCAACCGAACGAAAGGCGCTGGTCGCCGCCTATAAGGAGCGCCCCGTCATCGCCGGGGTGTTCGCCGTCATCTGTTCCGCCACCGGCCGCAGCTGGGTGGGCCAGAGTCGCCACATCGACACCCAGCAGAACAGCCTGTGGTTCTCGCTGAAGACCGGCGGCAGTCCGTTCGCCTCCCTGCAGGCGGAATGGAAGGCGCACGGCCCCGACAGCTTTCGCTTCGAACAACTGGACCGCCTGTCGCCGGACCTGTCGGACATGGCCCGCAAGGACGAGCTGAAGAAGCGTGCGGCGCTGTGGACGGCCCGGCTGGGGGCGGAGGCGCTGTAGATCGCGCTTGCGATGTAACCTGTAGGTGATATGTAACCTCTAGGTATCACGGGAGGCGCCGATGGACGACGACCTGAAGCGGGCGAAGGCGAACGAGCGGCGGCGGGTAAGGCGGCTGCGAATGATCGCGGCGCTGGGGGGTATGGGTCTGACGGCGGCTGTGTGCGGCGTTGTGCTGGCCAATCGTGGTGAGGGGCACGCAGTGAACGCCGGGGCTATCCTGGCCTTGCTCGGACTTTGTGCGGTCGTCGCTTCCATGGTGCTCGGAATGCACAATGGACCGGATTCCGACACCATCCGGGTGGAGCGCGCCAAAGGGGGCTATCGCGATAGCGTTCAGAAAAAGCGCGCCGTGTCGATGGCGATCATGCCGTTGACGTCGCTCATTGTTGTTTATCTGGGCACGAAGTCCGCCTGGGCCATCGCCGGAGGGCAGGGGGATTGGGGCGATTGGAAAATGGCTGCACTGTCGCCAATGGTTTCCGGCGTATTGCTGTCGATGGTCACGGGTTTCGATATTCGTGGCGACAAGAAGATGAAGCGGCTGCTGGAGGACGAACTGACCCTGTCCTTCCGTCGCTCGGCGCTGAACGCAGCCCTAGGCGTGGCGCTGGCGGGGATGTTGGTCGTCTTCGCCCTCGGCCTTTGGAAGCCGCAGGCGGCGGTGGCTGCCCTGCCGGGGCTGATGTTCGTCACCGCCTCGGCGGCGGGGCTGCGTTACTGGCAGCTGGATCGGCGGGCTGCCGGTGGCTGATCCGCGTCTGGTCGTGAAGCTGAAGGCCGTGCGCACGGCGGCGGGCTTGACGCAGCAGGAACTGGCCGACCGCGCCGGACTGTCACGCAAGACGGTGAATACGGTGGAGAATGAGGTCTTCACCCCGTCGGTGCTGGTGGCTCTGACGCTGGCGCAGGCGCTGGGCGTGTCGCTGGACGCCCTGTTCACCCTGGAAGACTGAGCCGATTTCCCTTGCGCCGTGTGCGGAACAGCCTACATTGCGCCTGCTTATGCTAACTTTGAGCATAAGTCGGGACCGCGCAGACGGTCGTTGAGGGAGTAGGGATGATGGCGGACGGCGCTTTCGGTCTGTCGCAGGAATTGGCGGAAGAAACCGCCCCGGTGTGGGACAAGGTCAAGGACCACGTCACGCCGCTGGAATGGCCCGAACAGGCCCGGCTGATCAGCGAGATCAACCGGCTGAAGCGCGAGCGCGACGCGGTCATCCTGGCCCACAACTATATGACGCCCGAGATTTTCCACGGCGTGGGCGACTATGTCGGCGACAGCCTGGGGCTGGCCAAGGAGGCCGCCAATTCCAAGGCCAAGGTGATCGTTCAGGCGGGCGTTCACTTCATGGCCGAGACGTCCAAGATCCTGTCGCCGGACAAGACGGTGCTGATCCCCGACCTGCGCGCGGGCTGTTCGCTGGCGTCCTCGATCACGGGGGCGGACGTGCGACTGATCAAGGAGCGGCATCCGGGCCTGCCGGTCGTCACCTATGTGAACACCACGGCAGATGTGAAGGCCGAAACCGATATCTGCTGCACCAGCGCCAACGCCGTTCAGGTCGTCGAATGGGCGGCCAAGGAATGGGGCGTCGACAAGGTCATCCTGATCCCCGACGAATATCTGGCGCGCAACGTCGCGGCCCAGACGACGGTGGGCATCATCGCCTGGGCGGGCCACTGCGAGGTGCACAAGCGCTTCACCACGCAGGACATCGCCGACATGCGCGACGCCTGGCCGGACGCCGAGGTGCTGGCCCACCCTGAATGCCCTGAAGAGATCCTGCGCGCCGCCGACTTCGCCGGTTCGACCGCCGCCATGACCGAATATGTCGAGCAGCGTCGGCCGAAGCGGGTGGTGCTGATCACCGAATGCTCGATGGCCTCGAACATCAAGGGCGACGTGCCCGAGGTGGAGTTCGTCGGCCCGTGCAACCTGTGCCCGCACATGAAGCGCATCACGCTGGAGAACATCCGCGACTGCCTGCTGCACATGCAGTTCGAGGTGACGGTGTCGGAAGAGATGCTGGAGAGGGCGGCCCTGGCGGTGCAGCGGATGATCGACCTGCCGCCGCCGTCGAAGCCTGCACGCTATGATCTGGTCAAGGCGCGGCATCATGTCGATGTGGAGCTGATCTGATGGCCCTGTCCGCAATCCTTCTCCCCTCGGGGGAGAAGGTGGGGCGCGCAGCGCCTCGGATGAGGGGGCTGTCGGATCCGGGTGAGACGTCGAGGGTGGGGCTGGCGTCCCCCTCATCCGTCCGGCTCCGCCGTCCACCTTCTCCCCCGAGGGGAGAAGGATGAGCGCCGAGGGGCCGTGGGGCGCGCGCGACGGTTCGACGCCTGCGCCTGTGCAAACGCCTGCGCGCGAGACGCCGCGCTACAGCGCCCGCCATGAAACGCCGCGCGAGGACAAGGGGCAGCACCCGGTCTGGGCGGTGGTCTCGACCCTGCTGATGGCGGGGTTTCTGTGGTTCCTGACCGGCAGCTGGGTCGTGGCGGGCGCCGTTCTGTTCGGCCTGTTCGTGCATGAGTACGGCCATGTGCTGGCGATGAACCGCGTCGGCATGGGCCCGGCGCGCATCTACATCATCCCCTTCCTGGGCGGGCTGGCGAAGGGCCAGCGCGCGCCGAAGAGCGAGTGGCACGGGGTGCTGGTGTCGCTGGCGGGACCGGCGTTCGGCCTGCTGGCCATGATCCCCTTCGTGGCGGTGGGTCTGGCGATGAAGTCGCAGGAATGGCTGATGGGCGCCTTCTTCATCGCCATGATCAATCTGCTGAACCTGCTGCCTGCGCCGCCGCTGGACGGGTCCAAGGCGCTGGGGCCGGTGCTGACGCGGGTGCATCCGCGGCTGGAGCAGGTCGCACTGCTGGTCGTCGGCGGTCTGGCCGTGTGGTGGGGACTGTCGACGGGACGGTTGATCCTCGCGATCTTTCTGGGACTGGCGGTGTTCGGCCATCTGAAGCGCGGCGTCTGGCGCGCGGCGTGGGGACAGCTGAGCTGGCCTGAGACGAGACGCAGCCTGGCCCTCTACCTGTTGACGGCCGTGGTCTGCGCGGCGGCGGCGATCGGCGCCCTGCTGCCGCTGACGGGCGGGGCGGTCGAGCCAGCGTTCGAGATGGGTCTGCGCTTCTTCGGTGTGGGAGGCCGCTAGGCGAATGGCGCGCATCCGGCATGAAGGGCCTGTGATCATCGGCGGCGGGCTGGCGGGCCTGTCGGCGGCGCTGGAGGCGGCCGGGGCGCTCGGCCCGGAGAGCAAGGTGCTGGTGGTGACGCCTGAGCCGCTGTTGAGCGCCTGCTCTTCGGCGTGGGCGCAGGGCGGGATGGCGGCGGCCCTGTCGCCGCAGGACAGCGCGGCCCTGCACGCCAAGGACACTGAAGGCGCAGGCGCCGGTCTGGTCGAGGCTGAAGCGGCGCGCGCCCTGACGACGCGCGGGCGTGAGACGGTCGAGTGGCTGGCGGCGCTGGGCGCGCCCTTCGACCGCGATGACGACGGCGGATTTTCCGTCAGTCTGGAGGCGGCGCACAGCCTGCCGCGCGTGGCGCGGGTGGGCGGCGACGGCGCGGGGCGGGCCATACTGTCGGCCGTGGTCGCCGCCGCGCGGGCGACGAAGGTCATTGAAATCTGGGAAGACGGGCGGCTGCGCGGCCTGATCCACGACGTGGACGGCCGGGTGCGCGGCGCCGTGATCGAGCGGCGCGGCGGCCGGTTGGACGAAGTGTTCGCGCCTGCCGTGGTGCTGGCCACCGGGGGGATCGGCGGCCTGTTCGAGGCGACGACCAATCCATCGGCCTTGCGCGGCGAGGGGCTGGCGTTGGCGTATCATGCGGGGGCTGAGATTCTGGACCCCGAGTTCGTGCAGTTCCACCCGACGGCGATCGATGTGGGGCTGGACCCGGCGCCGCTGGCGACCGAGGCCCTGCGTGGCGAGGGGGCGCGGCTGGTCGATGGAGATGGCGTCTTCCTGCTGGGCGATCATCCCGACGCCGATCTGGCGCCGAGGGACATCGTGGCGCGGGCGGTGCACGCGGCGCGCAACGAGGGGCGCGGCGCCTTCCTCGATGCGACGAAGGCGGTGGGCGAAGCCTTTCCGCATGAGTTTCCGGCGGTCTTCGCCGCCTGCATGAGGGCCGGGTTGGACCCGCGCGTCAGCCCGATTCAGGTGGCGGCGGCGGCCCACTATCACATGGGCGGGATCGTCGCGGATGATGAGGGGCGCACCTCGGTCCCCGGCCTGTTCGCCATCGGCGAGTGCGCGGCGACGGGGGTGCATGGGGCCAACCGGCTGGCGTCCAACTCCCTGCTGGAAGCGGGCGCCTTCGGGCGGCGCGCGGGTCGGGCGGCGGCGGGCGAGGTCCAGCCCGAGCGACGGCCGCTGGCGGCTGTGCAGGCGATGACGGATCTGCCGCCCGAGGCGCTGGCGACCTTGCGCGCGGCCATGACGCGCCATGCGGGCGTGGTGCGGGACGAGGCGGGGCTGACGGCGCTGCTGGCCCTGATCGACGACCTGGCGAAGGCGCATCCGACGGCGGCGTGTCTGACGGCGGCGCGGCTGGTCGCCGAGGGGGCGCTGAACCGGCGCGAGAGCCGGGGCGGCCACTATCGCCGCGACTTCCCCGACAGCCTGCCGAGGGCCGAGCACACGCGGATGCGCGCAGCAACGGCGCCTGTACGCGACGAAGAGGCCGAGGCGGCGACGCTCGCCGTTCTGGCGGCCGTGATCTGAATGACGAAGGACGTATCCGTGACACGAACCCTGCCGGACCTGCTGATCGAGCCCGTGGTGCGCATGGCGCTGGCCGAGGATCTGGGCCGTACGGGCGATGTGACGGCGCAGGCCTGCATCCCCGAGGACGCCCGCTTCAGCGCTGTCTTCTGCGCGCGTCAGGCCGGGGTGATGGCGGGCGGGGCGGTGGTGCGGATCGCGGTCCACGCGCTGGATCCGCAGGCGACGGTGACGATTAAGGTTGCTGACGGCGAGACGTTCGAGGCCGGAACCGTGCTGGTGGCGGTCGAGGCCAACGCCCGCGCCCTGCTGGCGGCCGAGCGGATGGCGCTGAACCTGCTGGGCCGGATGTGCGGCATCGCCACCCTGACGCGCACCTATGTGCAGGCGGTCGCGGGGACCCATGCGCGCATCGCCGACACCCGCAAGACCACGCCGGGGCTACGGGCGCTGGAGAAGCATGCGGTCGCCTGCGGCGGCGGGCTGAACCATCGCTTCGGGCTGGATGACGCCATCCTGATCAAGGACAACCACGTCGCCGTCTGCGGCGGGGCGGGCGAGGCGGTGCGACGCGCCAAGGCTTTCGCGCCCCACCTGATGAAGGTCGAGGTCGAGGTCGACGGTCTGGATCAGCTGGACGAGGTGCTGGTCGAGCGGCCTGACGTCATCATGCTGGACAACTTCAGCCTCGCCGACATGGCCGAGGCGGTGCGGCGCGTGCGCGCGGCCGCTGTGCCGGTGGTGCTGGAGGCGTCAGGGGGCGTGAATCTGAACACGGTCGCAGGCATCGCCGCCACGGGCGTCGACGTCATTTCAGTGGGCGCCCTGACCCACTCGGTTCCGCAGCTCGATATCGGGCTGGACGAGGCCTGACGCGGGGTCAGGCCTCGGCGGCGACGATGATCGAAGCGGCCGGAGCCGCAGCGGCGGTCTTGACTGTCGCGGGCTGCGTGGCGGTGGTGCGCTGCGTGGCGGCGACAGGCGCGGCCTGTGCGGCGCGGGCGGCAGCCGGCGTCGTTGCAGCGTCTTGAGGCGTCGTTGTGGTCTTGTCGCTGGCGGAAGCAGCTTCGCGCGCCAGCACGGCGCTATAGGCCACGGCGCCGGTAAGGTTGCGGGCGGCCTCCGACGGATCAAGGCTGGCCTGCACAAGACGCGGCGCGGTTTCGGCCGGGCCTGACGGACGCGGATTATAGGCGAAGGCCTGGCTGGCGCCGGTGCGGCCGCCGAAGCGGTAGAAGAGGTGGTCGCCGACCTGGTTCACGCGCACCAGATTGTTGCGCCACGACGGTGAAACGGACGTGGTGTGGAAGTGGGTGGCGTTGCCGACGGCGCCGAACACCTGACCGGACAGGGCCTTGGTCGCCACTTCGCGGGCGCGGTTCCAGGCGGCGCGGTTGACGGCGCCGCGCATGGCGCCGTTGCAGGTGAAGCTGAACTGGCAGCCAGAGCCGCGGTTGGCGCCCTGATAGACGACGCTGCAGACGGTCTTGGGGAAGGCGGGGTGGCGGGCGCGGTTCAGCACCACCTGGGCCACGGCCTTCATGCCGTCGCGACCTTCGCCGCGCGCTTCATAATAGACGGCCTGAGTCAGGCATTCCAGGTCGCGTGACTGGTCCAGCGCGCCGTCGAGACGGAAGGGGCGGGCGGCGGAGACGCGGGTCGCTGCGGCGCCCTCGCGGCGCAGGCCGTCCTTGCCCTGAAGCTGTTCCAGACGGGCGGTCAGCAGCTCTGCCTGGCGATCACGCTGGGCCGAACCGGCGACGGAATAGGGATCATGGCGGTGGGCGATGGCCAGGGCGCTGGCGTCCAGGCCGCCGGCCGCATCGGCCAGCGCTTCCTGAGTATAACCCCCCGCGCCTGCGCCCTGCAGGCGCTCGGCCTGATTGCGCACGGTCGAGGCCTGGGCGGCCAGGCCGCCCAGATAGGCCCCTCCGACTGCGAGACCGACGACGCCGCCGAACGCCGCCGCTGCCGTCGTGGGGCGCAGGCGGAATGAGCGGGCGGCGTGCATCAGCGCACGCGTCTGCGAGGAGAAAGACAAAGGCGTAGTCCTGTACAACAGGGCGAGGATGCCGCCCCCGTAGATCCGAACCCCGGCGACAAGGACGCGTCGCGCTTGAGCGGGTTCGGGTGAACGCCGACTGACGCCGGCCCTCGAAGGCGGGCCTTTATCCATCTGTTTATGGCCTCATTGTGACTGATTCGCCAGAAACATAATTTTTAGAGCATATGGAAAAGCGCGTTTAGTCGTTGTTTAAGTGTCGTTCGATCGTAACGAAAATACGCCATAGATGTTCTTGTAGTAACTGTATTCGTATGCTGATCGAAGATTACGCTCGCGGCGGCCTTGACGCGAATAAGCTATTTGAGGGGGTGTGACATCTTGGCGGCCAGAGTCATGCCATAGATGGGAACCGGCTGATGATTCCCGCGTTGCAAGCTCTGCTATTTCAAGGAGTTGACCCGATGACCCGCATTCCTTTCCGTCTGGCCTGCATGGCGTTGGCCGGGGCTGGAGCCATGGCCCTGACGGGCTGCGGCCATACCGTTGAGCAGAAGGCCGCCACCGGCGCCGTGGCCGGGGCCGTGGTCGGCGGGCCGGTGGGCGCAGCCGTCGGCGGCGCGGCCGGCGCGGCGGTCGGCCACGCGCAGAAACCGGACTGATCCAGACTCGCGGCGTCCCGGTCCAGCCTGTCCTGTATGGGCTGATCCGGGACGAAACGACGCTGAACGGCGTCAAAACCCATGAAATCAGGCTGTGGAGCTTGATTTCGGCGCGAAATTCGGCTTTGCCCTCCCGCCGGGCCGAGCGTGTTGGAACGCGTCCTGCGCTCCGGTTTGCGGCCGTCGCTCTGGCGATCGGCCCTTTTCGTTATTTTCATTCCCTATCAAGGACACCCGCCTCTCAGCATGCGCGACCTCAAGAACACCGGCTTCAACGACCGCCTGTCCGCCCAGAAAGACGCCAAACAAGCCCTGCTGGCCCGGTTCAAGCCGAAGCCGACGGTTCAGGATCCCGAGTTCGAGAAACTCGCCGAAAAGCGCGCCGCCGAGAAGGAGGCGATCCGCCAGCAGCACGAACTGGCCAAGGCCGAGATCCGCCGCGAGAAGGCCGAGAAGGACGCCGCCCGTCTGGCTGCCGAAATGGCCGCTCAGGAAGAGGTCGACGCCGCCAAGCGCGCCGCCCGCAAGGAGCGCAAGCAACTGACCAAGGAAGAGCAGAAGGCGGCCCGCGACGCCCGCTACGCCGCGCGCAAGGCGCGCCAGCGTTAAGCACTGGCCTGCTCCTGTCAGGGAGCCTCAGTCAGGTTCAGACGAAGGGCTGCACGGAGATGGCTGTGCGGCCTTTTTGTTTGCATCGCCGCCGTATCGCAACACTAGGGCGGCTACAGCGTTACTGAGGCGAACAGTCATGCGACGGGTCGCCGCCTGCCCCTTGGAACGAGCGTCCGGCGACCTAAGTGCAAGGCTGACCACAACAGCACTGCAAACAGGAGCCGTCATGAACGCCATCGACACCGGCCTCAAATCCAAGGAACGCGAAGCGGTTGCACGCGAACTGTCCAAGGTTCTGGCCGACAGCTATGCCCTTTATCTGAAGACGCACGGCTACCACTGGAACGTGCGCGGGCCGGAGTTCTTCAGCCTGCATAATCTGCTGGAAGAGCAGTATCGCGAGGTCTGGGCCGCGCTGGACGACATCGCCGAACGCATCCGCGCCCTGGGCGAACTGGCGCCGCAGAGCGCCTCGGCCTTCGCCAATCTGACCTCGATCAAGGATGGCGATCCCGAGAAGGATTCGTCTGAAATGCTCAAGGAACTGATCAAGGACAACGGCGTCGTGCTGGCGACCGCGCGCGCCGCGCTGGACGCTGCTGACGAGGCGGGCGACGAGGCCACGGTCGATCTGATGACCGAACGCCTGACGGCGCACGAAAAGGCCGCCTGGATGCTGCGCTCCAGTCTGGGCGAGCGATAGGCGCTGCCGGTTCCGCCTCACGGAACGGTAATCTTCGCGTCTGAAAAGCGCCGGATTGAGCGGTCATCAAGATCAGTGATTTCCGGCGCCGCCGCGCGCCGCTATACGGACGCGGAATGAACGCCAGCCGCCTGACACTGCTGAAGACGACGGGACGCCGGGCCATGGGCGCAGCGCCCGCCGCCATGGCCCTGACTCTGGCGGCGATGGGGGTGGCGATGTCCGCCAGCTCCAGCCCGCGCCCCGATGTCGACCGCACGGCCGAGGCCCTGGCCCGCGCGACGGGCGGCGATCTGGGCGCACAGGGCATGGCGGCGGTGATGGCGCGGCTGGACGCGGGCCAGTTGGCGATTGCGCGACGCCATGATCCGGCGCTGGGCCTGCCTGAACTTTACGGTCTGACGCCGGGCTGGGAGAGCCTGACCCTGGGCGGCAAACCCAGTCTGGATCAGGGCGCGGTCGGTCTGGCGGCGCAACAGTTGAATGCGGCCATGCCCGATGCGCCGGGCGTCCTGCGGCCTGCGCAACCCTTCCTGTTCCGCCCGGCGGACGACGCCTCGCGCCAGCGCGCCCTGCGTTGCCTGACGCAGGCCGTCTATTATGAGGCGGCGCTGGAGCCGACAGAGGGGCAGGAGGGCGTGGCCCAGGTCGTGCTGAACCGGGTGCGCGATCCCAACTATCCGGCCAGCGTCTGCGGCGTCGTCTATCAGGGCGCCGAGCGGACCACGGGCTGCCAGTTCAGCTTCACCTGCGACGGCTCGCTGGGACGGGCGCCGGTGCGCTGGGCCTGGGACCGGGCGGAGCGCGTCGCGGCGCGCGCCCTGAACGGCCATGTGGCGACGCGCGTGGGCACGGCTACCCATTATCACGCCGATTACGTCCACCCGTGGTGGGCGCCGACCCTGACCAAGATCACCCAGGTCGGGGCGCATATCTTCTATCGCTGGAAGGGCGCGGCCGGAGAAACGGCGGCCTTCGCCCAGACATATGCGGGTCGCGAGCCGGGCATAGACGAGGCGCGCTTCGCCCGCGCCCGCATCATGGAGCCCACAGACCTTCCGGCGCTGGAAACCGACAGCGTTGAAGCGGCCCTTGCCGGTGCGACGCCGAACACGCTGCGCACGGTCGAGATTGACGGCCAGACCCGCGTCGTCGGCATCGCCAGCCTGGGCGGCCGCCGTCAGGCGGGCAAGGACGAGATCGCTGCCATCAACGCCCGCCTGAAAGCCTTCGAAACCGGCGCCGCCCCCAATGTCACCGTGACGGCCCGGCCGCTTTCAGGCGTTACCCCGATGGCCGTCGAAGAGGTCGGCAAGCCATAAAGGGCGGTGCTGCTTTGGCGTGTTGCTGAGAAGACGAACTGTCCAGCGTATGGTCAAGCGCGACGGCGCACTCTAAAAGATCTGATTCGCTCAAAATATTGTTTAGCAGACTTGCCTGAGGTGCAGACTGCTGGTTCTTCGTGAGAAAGTTTGTATGTTTTTGCTCAATGGAAAAGTTCCACTGCAATGGTGGAACAATGCTCCGAATTTCGGTGACTTGTTGTCGCCATGGCTTGTGCGAAACATATCGGGGCACGAGGTTGTTGAGGTCGGCGGATCACAGCCGAACTATGTCGCCATCGGCTCTGTGATAGGTATGGCGAAGCCCCTTTCGGTTGTGTGGGGAACGGGGTCGTTCGGTTTTGATCCGGATGAGCCGATTTGCGATAGCGCGACCTATCTTGCGGTGCGCGGCCCTTTGACACGGAGCAAGCTGGACAATGCGGGCATTCGGTGTCCGAGAATTTATGGCGATCCGGCGCTACTGACTCCTGAGTTCTACCGGCCGGAAGTCAAGCAGACGCATGAGGTCGGGGTCGTCCTCCGCTGGTCCGAGGATAAGTGGAACAAGGCGCTTGATGGCGAGGGTATCAAGAAAATATACCTGAAGACTGGCGCTATAGAAGAAACTCTTGATGAGATTCTTTCGTGTAAGAAGATCATTACTTCTTCTCTGCATGGACTGATTATTGCTGACGCCTATGGCATTCCCAGCGCCTGGCTCGCCTCGGGCACGCCTAATGGTCGAGAGTTCAAGTACTGGGATTATTTTGCCAGTGTCGACAAGAACAGGCCGCCACAGGTTTATGATATGGCCCGGCCGGGCCTGACGGCAAAGACGCTGATGCGTGACTTCAAGTTCGATGATCGTCAGTTGAAGTATGATCTGGATGCGCTGAAGGGGGCATGTCCGTTCGGCTGGGGGCCTGTGACCATTTAAGCGGTATCCTGTTTGACGATGTCCTGATCTGTTTCGTGCAGGTCAGGACGTTTCATTTAGCAATGATCCGATGCTCTGAAGCATAGTGTGACGCCAGTTCCGAAAGGGCCAAGGGGGAGGCGCTCTGAGGCGCCTCCCGGGCTTTACCAGGCGCCGATTTTCTCGGCTTCCTGGTGGCTGATGGGGCGGTGGGCGGCCTTGTGGTCTTCTTCGGCGAGAAAGCGGGCGGCTTCCAGGGCGGCCATGCAGCCCATGCCCGCCGCCGTGACGGCCTGGCGGTAGACGTCGTCGGTGACGTCGCCGGCGGCCCAGACGCCTTCGATGGCGGTGGCGGCCGTGCCGGGTTTGACGACCAGATAGCCGCCGGACTTGATCTCGAGCTGACCGGCGAACAGTTCGGACGAGGGGGCGTGGCCGATGGCGATGAAGACGCCGTCGGCGGGGATTTCACTGATGTCGCCGGACTTGACGTTCTTCAGGCGCACGCCCGTGACGTTGCGGGCCACGCCGTCGACGACGCCGACGATCTCCTTGACCGCCGAGTCCCAGATCACGCGGACCTTGGGATGGGCGAACAGGCGGTCCTGAAGGATCTTCTCGGCGCGGAACTCGTCGCGGCGGTGAACCACGGTGACGGTCTCGGCGAAGTTGGTCAGGAACAGGGCTTCCTCGACGGCGGTGTTGCCGCCGCCGACCACGATGACCTGCTTGCCGCGATAGAAGAAGCCGTCGCAGGTGGCGCAGGCCGAGACGCCGAAGCCCTGATAGGCGGCCTCGGAGTCCAGTCCCAGCCATTTGGCCTGGGCGCCGGTCGAGATGATGACGGTTTCGGCCAGCAGCTCAGTCCCTGAGTCCAGCGTCAGGCGGAAGGGGCGCTGGGACAGGTCGGCCTTGGTGACGATGTCGTGGATGACCTCTGTGCCGACATGCTCGGCCTGGGCCTGCATCTGCTGCATCAGCCAGGGGCCCTGAATGGTCTCGGCGAAGCCGGGATAGTTCTCGACGTCCGTGGTGATGGTCAGCTGGCCGCCGGGTTGCAGGCCGGCGATGATCACCGGGTTCAGCGAGGCGCGGGCGGCGTAGATGGCGGCGGTCCAGCCGGCGGGGCCGGAACCGATGATGGCGACGCGGACGGTGCGAGCTTGGGCGTTGGCTTGGGTCATGGGCCTATTTAGGCGCTGATTCCGCAAAGCGCGATGTTAGGATCGCGTCATTACCGCAAGCGGAGAGAATAATGAACGGAAACAAGGTGGCGTGGATGCCGGTCGGCATGGGCGCTGGACTGGCGATCGGCGCCGGGATCGGCGCGGCCACCGATAATCTGGCGATGTGGCTGGCGCTGGGCGTGGCCATCGGCTCGGGTCTGGGCGTGGGCCTGATGGGCCTGAGCGGCGCCAGGCGTGACGGCAAGGATGATGACGGCGAGGCGCCGAAGGTTTGAGCGGTCCTCAGCGCTTCGATATCGCTGTCAGAACGGCGCGGGCGGCGCGTTCCGTCTCGTTCAGCGGCTCATAGGTCCAAGGCGTCAGGGCGCCGTCGAAGGGGCGGGCGGCGCCGCGGGCCTGAAGGTCGGCGTGCAGGCGGGCGAACTTGCCCGGCGCCTTTTTCGCGACCATCGGCAGGATGTGGACGGGCTTGCCGGTCGAGGCGGCTTCGGCGGCCATGTTGGCGCTGTCCTCGGTGACGAGGATGTGGTCGGCGCCGTCCAGCATGGCGAACAGGGGGTTGTCGCCCGCACCGTCCCAGATCCAGCCGGGCAGGGCCGACAGGCGTTCGGTCATCACCGCCCTGGCCGCCTGCGGTGTGCGGCGCGAGAAGGTCAGCAGCAGGGCGCCGTTCGCGGCGGCGACGGCCTCGGCGATCCGCTCGGCCAGATCCGCCGCGTGGGCGGGCGGCAGGTCGAAGGCGGCGGAGGCTCCACCCACCATCACCGCCACGCGCGGATGGGGCAGGGTGGCGATGCGCGCTGCGAAGGCGGGCGCGGCCTCGGCCAGTTTCTGGCGGGTGATGCGATGGGGGCTGCCGGTGATCGACAGGACGTTGGGGCCGCTGAGGTCGTCATGGGCGGGGGCGACGATCAGGTCGTAGCGGCCGTTGCGCCAGCGCGGGTCCTGGGTCTGGACCACGAAGGTCCTGCCGCCGCTCCAGTCACGCACGCGCGCCGACAGGGGCAGGCTGGCGCGGCCGGTGGCGATCCACAGGTCGGGCCATTCGGCGACCGTGCGAGGATCGAACGACCCCGGCGCCAGCATGGCGGGGGTCTTCAGGCCTGAGGGCCAGCGGTCGAAGGCGGGGCGCCAGCGGACCGTCTTTATGGCGATGTCGGCGGGGGTCAGGCGGGCGACGGCCTCGGCCAGACCCAAAGCCTGATTCTGGATGCCGGTGCGGCCGTCGGACACGACCCAGATGGAAAGAGGGCGCGCGGCTGTGCCGCGCGCCCTGCCTTCAGCCTCGATGTCGGAAGCGGTTACTTCCACTCGACCTTGAGGATCTCATAGGCCTTCACGCCGCCGGGCGTGTTGACCTCGACCACGTCGCCGACCTCCTTCGAGATCAGGGCGCGGGCGATCGGCGAGGCGATGGAGATCTTGCCCTGCTTCACGTCGGCTTCGTGTTCGCCGACTATCTGATAGACGCCTTCTTCCTCGGTGTCCTCGTCGACGAAGGTGACGGTGGCCCCGAACTTGACCTGATCGCCGGACAGTTTGGACACGTCGATCACCTGGGCGCGGGACAGCTTGTCCTCGATCTCGGCGATCGAGCCTTCGATCCAGCCCTGTCGCTCCTTGGCGGCGTGGTATTCGGCGTTTTCAGACAGATCGCCATGTTCGCGGGCTTCCGCGATGGCGGCGATCACGCTGGGTCGTTCCACCGATTTCAATTGCTTGAGTTGATCGTCGAGGGAGCGATATCCCTCGGCCGTCATCGGCACTTTTTCCATTGTGTCGTGAGTTTCTTGCTACGCCCGAAGACAGGTGAGAGACGTTCCGGTACCGCTGCGGCCACGGGGGCGTTGCGTGACCGGCCAAGGAAGGTAGGGCGCCCGCCGCCCAAACTCAAGACAGCGAAACAATGTCACGTGGCGCAGCCCAAGCGCGCAGTCGGCCGGATGGCTGTCGTTCAGGGAATCGGCGGTGGAGCGGAGGAGGGCTGGCTCCTGCGCAGACGATCCCGTCCGAAGGCCCGCCGCAGGGCGCTGAAGGCGATAAAGCCCAGGCAGGCCAGCGCCATCAGCATGAACAGCCCTGATATCACCGCAGCCCCTGCTGCGATGAAGGCGATGACGAAACACACGGCCGCAAACAGGGCCGCAATCACTTGGACAACGGACAGGCGCATGAAAACGTTAACGCCTCAGCCTCCGCCGGGTTTCCTGATGGAAGCGGCGGCGTGGGCCTCGGCGAATTCAGCGGGCCGGTCTGCGTGAACGACGGCGCGAGGAGGGGGCGGCCTTGACCGCAGGCGCGTCTTCACCGGCGCCGGGGCGGTTCTTCCACAGCTGCCACGCAAGGGCGGCCAGGGCGATCTTGCCCGCGTGGCGGCCGATGACGGTGCGGCCCTTGCGGGACAACAGGAAGCTGCCGACAAGGGCAGGCAGGCTGGGCAGAAACATGGGCGGCGTCTCCGTAGGAAGGGGATGTCCTCTCCTGAACGGGCAGGACGCCGCCCGGTTCAACGGCGGTTATCGTTTCGGCATCAGGGCCTCCGCGGCCAGCACAGAACCTTCAACGCCCAGGGTCACGGCAGGCTCGGGCGTGATGCGGAACAGGCCCGAGTGGTGGCCCGGCGCGTCCTTGACCTGATCGGCCGGAGTGCCGCCGACGCGGAAGTAGACGCCCTTCACGCCAAGCTCAGGCGTGACGAACTCGGCGAAGTCCTCGGCGCCCATGCCGGTGCGCGGGCTGTCGATCAGCACGCCCTCGCCCAGGCCGGCGGTCAGGGCCTCGCGGACGCGGGCGGCCGTCTCGGCGTCGTTGATGGTGGGCGGGGTGTTCTCCAGCGGCGAGCGCACCACGGTCGGCAGCTTGTCCTCGGGCACGCCCAGGGCGCGGGCGGTGTTGGCCGAGATGCGGTCGATGCCGTCCAGCAGCTTGGCGCGCGCCTCGGGGCTGTCGGCCCGGACGGTCAACTGCATGTCCACGCGGTCCGAGATGATGTTGTGCTTGATGCCGCCCTTGATGGCGCCGACCGTGACCACGGCGCCTTCCAGCGGGCTGATCTCGCGGCTGCGCAGGGACTGCAGCGCCACCACGATGTGCGAGGCGACGAAGATAGGGTCGACCCCCATGTGCGGCGAGGCGCCGTGGGTGGCGACGCCGTGGACGGCGATGTCCACGCTGTCCGCGCTGGACGAGGTGATGCCCAGCGGCACGCCGATGCGGCCCGTCGGCGTGTCGGACGAGACGTGGAAGGCCAGGGCGTAATCCGGCTTGGGGAAGCGCGAATAGAGGCCGTCCTGCACCATGGCGCGGGCGCCGAAGATACGCTCCTCAGCCGGCTGGGCGACGAGGACCAGCGTGCCGGACCAGTTGGCCTTGCGCGCCTGCATCTGACGCGCCGTGCCGATCAGGGCGGTGATGTGCACATCGTGGCCGCAGGCGTGCATGACGGGCTTTTCAACGCCGTCGCTGTCGACCTGACGGGCGGTGGAGGCGTTGGCCAGACCCGACTGCTCCTCGACCGGCAGGCCGTCCATGTCGGCGCGGATCATGACCGTCGGCCCGGCGCCGTTGCGCAGGACGGCGACCACGCCGGTGCCGCCGACGCCGGTGGTGACGTCATAGCCCAGGGCGCGCAGCTCCTGCGCCATGCGGGCCGAGGTCTGGACTTCGAGACCCGACAGTTCGGGATTGCGGTGGAAATGGTCGAACAAGGCGCCGAGGTTGGCGTCGTAGTCCGCCTTGACCGCAGCCTTCAGCGCAGCGGCGTCGTTGGCGTTCTGGGCGATGGCGGGCGCGGAACCGGCGGCCAGAACCGCGGCCAGAATGGCGGTGAGCGTGGTCTTCTTCATGGTGATGTCCCCTCCTGTGTCAGGCGCGACCTTAGCCGCTGGCTGGGAGGGGGCAACCGGGGAAGGGCCCATTGCTCTGCGCATGCGCTCTATGCCGTCATCCTCGGGTCAAGCCCGAGGGTGACGGCGGAAGGCAGAGGGCGGCAGACGGAGGGGCGGCAGGGCGAAGCGTGTGAAGCGACCCCTCCACCGCTTCGCGGTCCCCCTCCCCATGAAATGGGGAGGAAAAGAAAAAAGCCCCCGACGAGCGATCGTCGGGGGCTTTTCTTCAGGTCGGAGCCTGATCTCAGTTGTAGGACTGGATCGGGCGGACATCCAGTTCGCCGTGGCGGACGGCGGCGATGCCTTGCGCGGCGGCGAGCGAGCCGGACGCCGTGGTGTAGTAGGGGATCTTCATCATCAGCGCCGTGCGGCGGATCGAGAAGCTGTCGGCCAGGGCCTGCTTGCCGTCCGTGGTGTTGAAGACCAACTGGACCTCGCCGTTCTTCATGGCGTCGACGATGTTCGGACGGCCTTCCAGCACCTTCTTGACCAGACCGACCTCAAGGCCCTGTTCGGTCAGATAGGCGTGGGTGCCGCCGGTGGCGATGACGGCGAAGCCCTGCGCCAGCAGGGTCTTCACCGCCTCGACGATGAAGGGCTTGTCGGCGTCGCGCACCGAGACGAAGGCCGTGCCTTCGGTCGGCAGGATGGTGCCGCCGCCGGTCTGGGACTTGGCGAAGGCGCGGGCGAAGGCGGGGGCCAGATCGGCCTCGCCCTCACGTTTCCAGTCAAGGCCCATGACCTCGCCGGTCGAGCGCATTTCCGGGCCCAGGATGGTGTCGACCCCGGCGAAGCGGGCGAACGGGAAGACGGCTTCCTTGACCGCGATGTGGTCCAGTTCCTTGTCGACCAGACCGAAGGACGACAGCGGAACCCCGGCCATGACCTTGGCGGCGATGGCGGCGACGGGCTGGCCGATGGTCTTGGCGACGAAGGGCGCCGTGCGGCTGGCGCGCGGGTTCACTTCCAGCACGAAGATGCGCGGGTTTTCGCTGTGCGGCTCTTCGATGGCGAACTGCACGTTCATCAGGCCGCGCACCTTCAGGGCCTTGGCCATGGCGGTGGTCTGGCGCTTCAACTCGGCCACCGTTTCCGGGCGCAAGGAGAAGGGCGGCATGGAGCAGGCGCTGTCGCCCGAGTGGACGCCGGCTTCCTCGATGTGCTCCAGCACGCCGGCGACGAAGACGGTCTCGTCGTCGCACAGGGCGTCGACGTCCACCTCGGTGGCGCGGTTCAGATAGTGGTCGATCAGGACGGGATCGTCGCCCGAAACGCGCATGGCCTCGCCGACGTAGCGGTCCAGACCTTCGCGGTCGTGGACGATCATCATGCCGCGGCCGCCCAGCACATAGGAGGGGCGCAGGACGACCGGATAGCCGACCTCCTCGGCCTTGATCGCGGCTTCCTCGGCCGAGCGGGCCAGGGCGTTGGGCGGCTGTTGCAGGCCGATGGCCTGAAGCATCTGCTGGAAGCGTTCGCGGTCCTCGGCCAGATCGATGCTGTCGACGCTGGTGCCCAGGATCGGCACGCCGTCTTCCTGAAGCGCATGGGCCAGCTTCAGAGGAGTCTGGCCGCCGAACTGGACGACGACGCCCAGCAGCTCGCCCTTGGAGCGTTCGACGTCGATCAGCTCCAGCACGTCCTCGGCCGTCAGCGGCTCGAAATACAGGCGGTCGGAGGTGTCGTAGTCGGTCGAGACCGTCTCGGGGTTGCAGTTGACCATGATGCTCTCGACGTCGATGTCGTCGAAGGCGAAGGCCGCGTGGCAGCAGCAGTAGTCGAACTCGATGCCCTGACCGATGCGGTTCGGACCGCCGCCCAGGATGACGGCCTTCCTGCGGTCCGACACCTCGGCCTCGCAGGCCGGGACCTGGCCGAGCGCGCCGGTCTCATAGGTCGAATACATATAGGCGGTGGCCGAGGCGAACTCGGCGGCGCAGGTGTCGATGCGCTTGAACACCGGGCGCACGTCAAGCGCGCGGCGGGCCTTGCGGACCTCGCCCTCGGTCTTGCCGGTCAGGGCGCCCAGACGGGCGTCCGAGAAGCCCTTGGCCTTCAGCTTGCGGAAGTCGGTGGCGTCCGTGGGCAGGCCCTGAACGCGGACGTGGCCTTCGGTGCGGATCAGGTCGGCGATCTGGCGCAGGAACCACGGCTCATAGGCGCAGGCGGCCTGCACTTCCTCGACCGTCAGGCCGTGGCGGAAGGCCTGGGCGATGACGCGGATGCGGTCCGGTGTCGGCAGGCCCAGCGCGCGGATGACGGCGGCCTTGATCGCGGCGTCGTCTTCGGCCCCGGCCACGCCGTCGATCTCGATGTCGTCGAAGCCGTTCAGGCCCGTTTCCAGCCCGCGCAGGGCCTTCTGCATGGATTCCTGGAAGGTGCGGCCGATGGCCATGACCTCGCCGACCGACTTCATCGCCGTGGTCAGCGACGGCTCGGAGCCCGGATATTTCTCGAAGGCGAAGCGCGGGATCTTGGTGACGACATAGTCGATGGCCGGTTCGAAGCTGGCCGGGGTCACCATGGTGATGTCGTTCTTCAGCTCGTCCAGCGTATAGCCGACGGCCAGCTTGGCGGCGATCTTGGCGATCGGGAAGCCGGTGGCCTTGGACGCCAGCGCCGAGGAGCGCGACACGCGCGGGTTCATCTCGATGACGACCAGACGGCCGTCCTTGGGGTTGACCGCGAACTGGACGTTCGAGCCGCCCGTCTCGACGCCGATCTCGCGCAGCACGGCGATCGAGGCCGCGCGCATCATCTGATATTCCTTGTCCGTCAGGGTCATGGCCGGGGCGACGGTGATGCTGTCGCCGGTGTGGACGCCCATCGGGTCGATGTTCTCGATCGAGCAGATGATGATGCAGTTGTCCGCATGATCGCGGACGACCTCCATCTCATATTCCTTCCAGCCCAGCACCGACTCTTCGATCAGCACTTCAGTGGTCGGCGACAGGTCCAGACCGCGCTCCACGATCTCGTGGAATTCCTCGACGTTGTAGGCGATGCCGCCGCCGGTGCCCGCGAGCGTGAACGACGGGCGGATGATGGCGGGCAGGCCGACGAAGGCCAGGGCGTCGTCGGCTTCTTCAATGTGGTGGATGGCGCGCGAGCGGGGCGATTCCAGACCCAGTTTGTCCATCGCGTCGCGGAACTTCTGACGGTCCTCGGCCTTGTCGATGACCTCGGCCTTGGCGCCGATCATCTCGACGCCGTGACGGGCCAGGGCGCCCGAAGCGTTCAGGGCCAGCGCCGTGTTCAACGCCGTCTGGCCGCCCATGGTGGGCAGCAGGGCGTCCGGCTTCTCCTTGGCGATGATCTTCTCGACCATCTCGGGCGTGATCGGCTCGATATAGGTGGCGTCGGCCACCTCCGGGTCGGTCATGATGGTGGCGGGGTTCGAGTTGACCAGGATGACCCGGTAGCCCTCGGCCTTCAGCGCCTTGCAGGCCTGAACGCCGGAATAGTCGAACTCACACGCCTGGCCGATGACGATCGGACCGGCGCCGATGATCAGGATGGACTTGATGTCTGTGCGCTTGGGCATCGGCGTTCGTCTCAGTTCGTCACGACCGCGCACTCCCAGCCGTCGTAGTCGAGCTGGAAGGCCGCGGCCCAGGTTTGCATCATGGCCGACACAGGCGAAAACGACGCCTCGTCGACCGGCATGGTGGTCTCCAGGACGGTCATGTCGCCCTGGCCCCGCGTCAGGAAGCCCGCACGGCGGGCCACCTCGCACAGGTCGCCGTGCGCCTCTTCCTCGCCGTAGAAGTAGAACAGCGTATGGCGCGGGGTGATCCCGCTGTCGCCCTGCTCTGCGAGCGCGGCGCGCACCATGGCGTCCTTTTCTTCGTGGCTGGTCAGGGCGGCGGTCTCCACGCGCGCAGACGGACGGGCGCGAGCGCGCTCGCGGCCGATCCGTTCGGGTTGTCGGTTAAGCGGCCCGTTTAGAGAGGGAGGGGCCGGTGAGCAAGGGCCAGAATGGGGCGGGCGCGATTTCTTGGGGAGCCCGCCCCGCCGTCACTTATTGATCGTCGATCGCGGCGATCCAGTCGGGCAGTTCGCCGATGCGGCTGAGGCTGACGTAGCGGGGCTCGCCTTCGGGGGCGTCGGCCAGTTCGTGCGCCCAGGTGATGTGATAGGGAATGTGCGCCGCCCAGGCACCGGCCTCGATGGCGGGCAGGACGTCGGACTTCATGGAATTGCCGGCCATCACCGCCTCGGCCGCGCCCGAGCCGTGGCGGGCGAAGACGCGGTCATAGGTCGAGCGGTCCTTTTCCGACACGATCTCGACGGCGGCGAACAGTTCGCCCAGCCCCGAGGCCGCCAGCTTGCGCTCCTGGTCCATCAGGTCGCCCTTGGTGACGAGAACCAGCCGGTAGTTCTCGGCCAGTTCGGCCAGCGTTTCGTCGACGCCGGGCAGGGTCTCGACCGGGTGGGTCAGCATCTCGCGCCCGGCGGCCAGGATCTCGCGCACGATGTGGGGCGGGGCCGAGCCGTCGCACAGCTCCATCGCCGTCTCCAGCATCGACAGGGTGAAGCCCTTCACCCCATAGCCGTAGAGGCGCAGGTTGCGGCGCTCGACCTGCGCCAGACGATCCATCATCACCGGTTCTTCGGCATGGTCGGCCAGAAGTTCGGAGAAGCGCTTCTGGCTGAGGCGGAAGATGGTCTCATTGTGCCAGAGGGTGTCGTCGGCATCGAGGCCGACCGTGGTGACGGGCATGGGCGAACTCCAGAACTTCCGGCGGGCCTTAGCATGGTTCATCCGCCCGCTCATCCCGGCGCAGCCGCACGATGAATCTTGAGGGCGACGGCTGCGACATTTCGGTCTATGCGGCGGGCATGAGCCAAGTCGACATCCTGCCTGAACCCTCGCACCGCATCGGTTGGGGCCTGGCCGCCCTGGTGGTGGCCGGGAACATGATCGGATCGGGCGTCTATCTGCTGCCCGCCACCCTGGCGCCGACCGGCAGCAGCAGCATCATCGGCTGGATCGTCTGCGGCGTCGGCGCCGTGACCCTGGCGCTGGTGTTTGGCGGTCTGGGGCGGATGCAGCCGGAGGCCGACGGTCTGTCGGACTTCGCCCGGCGCGGTCTGGGGCGGTTTCTGGGCTATCAGACGGGGCTGGCCTATTGGGCCGCCTGCCTGACCGGCAACGTCGCCGTGGCGGTGGCGGGGACCGGCTATCTGGCCTTCTTCTTCCCGGCGCTGAAGGAGCCGATGTGGGGGGCGCTCAGCAATCTGGCGCTGATCTGGCTGACGACGGCGGCCTATGCGGCGGGGTCGAAGACGGCGGCGCGGTTCGGGGCGATCACCCTGGTGCTGGGGCTGATCCCGATCGGCCTGGCCATCATCGCCGGCGTCATCGCCTTCAGCGGCGAGACCTTCGCCGCCTCGTGGAGCCCGGCGGGCGAGCCGCTGACGAAGACGGTTCCGGCGTCGCTGGCCGTCATCTTCTGGGCCTTCCTTGGTGTTGAGAGCGCCGCCGCCCTTTCCAGTCAGGTCAAGAACCCGGCGACCGACGTGGGCCGCGCCTCGCTGGGCGGAGTGCTGCTGGCCTTCGTCGTCTATGTGGCGGCCAGCGTGGCGGTGTTCGGGGTCATCCCGGCCGATGTCCTGGCCCATTCGACCAGCCCCTACGCCGATCTGGTGGCGCGGGTAATGGGGGCTTCGGTAGCGGGCCTCGTGGCGGCCTGCGCCGTCATCAAGGCGACCGGCACTATCGCGGGCTGGACCATGATGGGCGGCGAGACGGCGCGCGCTTCGGCCGAGGCCGGGTGGCTGCCGCGCTGGTTCGGCGGGGCGCAGAAGGGCAGGACGCCCCTGTCCAATCCCCTGATCAACGGCGTCATCATGAGCGCCATGGTGATCGCCAGCGTCCAGCCGACGCTGGGCCAGCAGTTCGGCGTGCTGATCGGCGTGACCTCGGTGCTGACGCTGTGCCTGTACGCCCTGTGTTCGGTGACGCTGTGGAAGCTGACGCGCAAGCTGGGCTGGCGGATGCTGGCGTGCGGCGGGGCGATGTTCTCGGCCTTCGCCGTGGCGGCGGCGGCGGGGGGCTATATCTGGCCCAGCGTCGGTTTCTTCGCCGTCACCAGCCTGGCCTGGCTGTGGGTTCGCAGGCGACAGCCCCGTGTTCAGAGCGTCTAGCGAACGGCATAGTCCCAAGGCCGTGTTGACATGGCCCCTGCATCTCTTTAGCGACCCCGCCGTTTGTCCGCCCGTATTCACTGTTAGGAGCCCTGCGCCATGACGACTCACATTCTGTCCGGCGCCACCGGCGTCCTCGTGCTCGCAGATGGAACGGTCATGTCGGGGATCGGCGTCGGGGCGACCGGCTCGGCCGTCGGCGAGGTGGTCTTCAACACCGCCATGTCGGGCTATCAGGAAATCCTGACCGACCCTTCGTACATGAGCCAGATCCTGGCCTTCACCTTCCCGCACATCGGCAACGTCGGCGTGAACCTGGAAGACGTCGAACAGATCGGCGAGGCGCCTGAGCGCGCCGCCCGCGGCGTCATCCTGCGCGATGGGCCGACCGAACCGGCCAACTGGCGCGCCACCGGCGATCTGGACGGCTGGATGAAGTCGCGCGGCGTCATCGGTCTGGCGGGGGTGGATACCCGCGCCCTGACCCAGCTGATCCGTGAGAAAGGCGCCCCGCACGCCGTCATCGCCCACGACCCTGAGGGCCGGTTCGACCTGGAGGCCCTGACGGCCCAGGCGCGCGACTGGAAGGGTCTGGTCGGTCTGGACCTGGCCAAGGACGCCTCGACCACCCAGGCCTTTGAGTGGACCGAGGGCGCCTGGGACTGGCCCAACGGCTATGTTCAGGCAGAAAGCGGCGACCGTTCGGTCGTGGTCGTCGACTATGGCGTCAAGCGCAACATCCTGCGCGCCCTGGCCTCGACCGGGGTGAAGATCACGGTGGTGCCCGCCTCGACCACGGCGGAAGAGATTCTGGCGCGCAATCCGGACGGCGTCGTCCTGTCGAACGGTCCGGGCGATCCGGCCGCGACCGGCCAATACGCCGTGCCTGAGATCAAAAAGCTGCTGGACAGCGGCAAGCCCCTGATGGGCATCTGCCTGGGTCACCAGATGCTGGCCATCGCCCTGGGCGCCAGGACGCTGAAGATGGAACAGGGGCACCACGGCGCCAACCACCCGGTCAAGGACCTGACCACGGACAAGGTCGAGATCGTCTCGATGAACCACGAGTTCGCCGTCGACCGAGACAGCCTGCCCGAAGGCGTGGTTGAAACACATGTGTCGCTGTTCGACGGCACCAACTGCGGCATCGCGCTGAAGGACAAGCCCGTGTTCAGCGTGCAGCATCACCCGGAAGCCTCGTCGGGTCCGACCGACAGCCTCTATCTGTTCCAGCGTTTCGTGGATTCCATGAGGGCGTAAATGGCTTCACCGGCGGCGAAATCGGCCTATCTGGGTTGGGTCGCCGCCGCGATCGCGGGCGAGAGGGAGGCCCCTCCGACCCTTGCGGCGGCGGTCGAGCAGGACCTGATTCTGGGATACGCCACCGGCTATGAGGCGGCGGACGTGGCGATCTTCGTCCGGTCGCTGCGGGCGGTTTACGCCGGGCCGGTCGTGCTGGTGACGGATCAGCAGCCGGAACTTCTGGCCTTCCTGGCCGAGCATGGGGTGGACAGCGTCCCCCCGGCGATCGCCTGCGCCGGTGCCTGGCGACCGCATCCGGTGATGCAGCGCTTCGCCGCCTTCGATGTGCTGATGAGCCAGCGCCCCTGGGCGCGCCATGTGCTGATGACAGATGTGCGCGATGTGGTGTTTCAGGCGCAGCCTTTCGATCCGCCGCCGCAGGGGCCTGAGTATTTCATCGAATACGATGGCGGGTTGAAGGGCCACGCCTTCAATATGAAATATCTGCGCGGCGTCGGCGGCGAGGACGTGGCCCGCGCCCTGGCGGACAAGCCGTGCGTCTGTGTCGGCACCGTCATGGGGCCGCGCGAGTGCATGATCCGCTTCTGCCGCACCCTGCTGATGCTGGCGGCTATTCCGCGTTCAGAGATCGGCGGCGCGTTCGGCGCCGATCAGGCCGCGTGCAACATCGCCCTGCATCTGGGACTGGTCGAGGGCGAGGCCAAGGCCAACTACGGCCGGATCGCCACCATCGGCATGACGCCCGGCGACAGCCTGTCTTTGAAGGACGGAAAGGTCGTCAATCCAGACGGCGGGATCAGCGCCATCGTGCATCAGTACGATCGCCATCCGGCCCTGATGGCCGCCATGCACGACCGCTGGGCGCCCGACCTTGAGACGCGCGAGCGTTGTCGCGGCAAGAGCCTGTCCGAGCGCGGGCGCAAGTTGAAGGACTCGCTGGCGCGGCGTCTGCCCGAGTTGCGCTGAGGCGGCGTCAGGGAAGCGGGACGGCCTGCGTGCGGCGCAGCTCTGCGGCCTTGCCGATGGCGGCGAAGGCGGCGTGCAGCCAGTAGTCGGCGTCTTCGCTGCGGTTCTCCTGACGCCGCAACAGGCCGCGTCGGCGACGCAGGGCGGCGTTGTTCAGCAGGCGGGCGTGCAGCGCGCGCGGCTGTGACAGGGGAATAGCGGGAGAGCCGGGGACGGCGACGGCGTCGAGGCCTTTGGGCTCCACCGCCGGGCGGGCGATGGCGATGAACATGACAAAACCAATCCGGGCGACGCCCGTCTGCGACCGGCGCCGCACGCAGTCCGCGGCGACGCCGTCAGGAACACAACCCCTGCTTCAGAGGCCTTGAATCAATCCACAAGTCTTGTGGACAGTTCCGCTGTTACGCGAAAATATTGTTCTCAATCAGATGGTTATCGTCGCATTGTCGCCAATATGGTTAATGGCGGATTAACTTTTGGGCGCGTCGGAGGACGTGGGTTCGGCCGGGCGGCGGCGGTTGGAGCGGCCCTGAGACGGCTCGACGCGCTGGTCGAAGGCGCGTCCGGCCCTGGCTTCGTTCTCGCCGGTCTGGAACAGTTCGGTCATGTGGGCCTGGGTGAAGTCCAGGGTATTGGCCTCGGCGTCGTCGGGGATGGCGGCGACCGACAGGCTCATGTTGTGGCGGTGCGCGAACTGGGTGATGGCGGTCAGGTCGGCGCGCTGCAGGGCCTTCATCATGGTGTCGAAACTGCGCGTGGCGATGCTGACGGCCGAGATGCGGGCGACCTCGAAGCGGGGATCCCACTTGCCGTTGACGACGATCCAGACGCGGGCGTTGCCCAGCGGGCGGTTTTCCGGCGTGTCGAGCAGCAGGGCCTGTGGCACGACCAGGAAGCTGGATACCGTGCCGCCATCGACGTGCAATTCCTGAATGCGGCGGCCCTGATGCTCGACGTCCAGCAGGACGGGCGGGAAGGCGCCGGGGATGCTGGCCGAGGCGATCAGCACATTGACGAACAGCAGGCGCGAGGCGTCGTCGTTGCGCTGGGCGATGGCGCCCATGTCCCAGACGACCTGGGTCTGGGTGTCCAGACTGGTGGTCGAGACATAGAGGCGGCGACCCTTGCGGTGCTCTTCGGCGATGGCCGCCAGCAGTTCGGGCGAGATGTTGTTCAGCACCAGATTGGTCAACGGCTCGGGCTTGAACACGCCGGGCAGCATCAGGGCGTAGAGGCCGCGCGTCTTCAGCAGTTCATCGGTCTGGCCGCCGGTATAGGCGTGCTCCAGCGCCGGATCGAAGCGCTGGCCCGCAAAGACGAAGGGCGCGATCAGGGCGCCGGTCGACACGCCGGTGACGACCTCGAAGTCGGGCCGGGTTCCGGCCTGGCTCCAGCCGACCATGACGCCCGCCCCATAGGCGCCGTTCGCGCCGCCGCCGGACAGGGCCAGGATATCGAAATGACCGTCGCGGGCGGCGTTCTGGGCGTTGATCGTCTCGCGCACGAAACGGGTGCGCTCGTTTTCGGTGCGGAAGTCATAGCGCCACGGCGGGCTGGCGGCGGCCAGATCGGCGGCGTCAAAAGCCGGGCGCGGAATGGTCTGGCAGGCGCCCAGCGTCAGGAAGACAGCGGGCAGCAGCATCAGGATCAGCAGGCGAAGATGGCGCATGGTCTCAACGGCTCCGGCTAGGCTGATCCGACTTAAAGCCCAGACGTGCGACAGAAGGAAGTCAGCGGTTGTCCACGGACTTATCCCCAGCAGCGCATTTGGACGGGCGCCGTCCCGAAGGCGGCGAGCGCAGGGCTGGCCTTTGCCCGCTATCGGACGGCATAGGTCGGATGTGCGATTTGACGAACGGTTCATCGAGGAGCTGAAGGCCCGCCTTCGGCCGTCCGACATCATCGGGCGGACGGTGAAGCTCAAGCGTCAGGGACGTGAGTTCGTCGGTCTGAGCCCCTTTTCAAAGGAGAAGTCGCCCAGCTTCTTCGTCAATGACGACAAAGGCTTCTTCCACGACTTCAGTTCGGGCAAGCATGGCGACGTCATCAGCTTCCTGCAGGAGACAGAGCGGCTCAGCTTCGTCGAGGCCGTCAGCCGACTGGCGGGCGAGGCGGGGATGCAATTGCCCGCCGAAGACCCTCAGGCGGCCGAGCGTGAGCAGAAGCGTCAGGGTCTGGCCGACTGGATGGACCTGGCCCAGAAGTGGTTCGCCGCCAATCTGCGCCGCAGCGTCGGCAAGGCGGCGCGCGAATACCTGGAAAAGCGCGGCCTGCCCGAGGACCAGTGGGAGCGCTTCGGCCTCGGCTATGCGCCCAACGACCGCGAGGGACTGAAGCAGGCGCTGGTCCAGCGCGGGGCGCGGCCGGGCGATCTTGTCGAGGCCGGGCTGCTGATCGCGCCGGAGGGCGGGGGGCAACCCTATGACCGCTTCCGCGACCGGCTGATGTTCCCGATCCTGGATGCGCGCGGGCGCATCGTCAGCTTCGGCGGCCGGGCGATGAACCCGGACGACCGGGCCAAATATCTGAACGGGCCGGAGACGGCGCTGTTTCACAAGGGGGCGACTCTCTACGGACTGCCCGAGGCGCGCCGCATTCTGGGAGCCGAGAGCCGGGGCGAGCAGGGGATCATCGTCGTCGAAGGCTATATGGACGTCATCGCCTGCCATCGGGCGGGCCTGCCTGCGGTCGCGCCGATGGGCACGGCCCTGACCGAAGAACAGATGGAGCGGCTGTGGCGCGTCTCGTCCGAACCGGTGCTGAGTTTCGACGGGGACGCGGCGGGCCTGCGCGCCGCCTATCGGTCGATCGAACGGGCGCTGCCGCTGCTGAAGCCGGGCAAGTCGTTCCGGTTTGCTCTGCTGGAGGGCGGGCAGGACCCGGACGACATCCTGCGCGATCGCGGGGCGCCGGCGCTGCGTCAGGCGATGGCGACGACGCGGCCCTTCGCCGAGGTGCTGTTCCGCCGCGAGGTCGAGGCCGAGCCGCTGGATACGCCCGAGCGCAAGGCGGGGCTGAAGGGACGGCTGCGTCAGGCGGCCAACGCCGTGCAGGACAAGGATCTGGCCGAACAGTATCGTCGCGACCTGTTCGATCGCTTCGACGCCCTGTTCCCGCGTCAGCAACAACAGCGGCCGCCCCAGCAGGGCGGACGGCAGGGGCCGGGCGGGCGCTGGCGCGGTCCGCCGCCGTTGCAGGGGCAGACGGTGGAGGGCGCACAGGCCATGAAGGCCCTGTTCCGATCGGTCGAGCCGATCGCCGCGGCTCTGGCCCACGGGGCGCTGGACGACCCGGAACGACTGGACGATCACATGGAAGCGGTGGCGCGTTACGGCTTCGGCGATCCGGCGCTGGATGGGCTGGCGCAGGAGATGGTGCGGCTGCGTTTCTCAGGCCGAACCCTTGACTCCGCCGCCCTGCGCCGCCATCTGGCCCAATCGGGTCATGACGCCATGTTGCGCGAGGTCGAGAAGGCGGCGGCGAAGTCCGGCGCGCCATTCCTGGCTACAGACAAGCCCCTCGGCGAGGCGAGGATCCGGTGGTCGCAGGCGTTCGACGCTCTGACCCGCGCAGCGGCGTTGGACGAGGCGCTCGCTTCAGCAAAGTCGGAGGCCCACAAGGCTTTCGACACCTCGGCTTTCGCTCTGGTGAAGGCCGAGCGCGATGCGTTGCGACGGGCCATCAAGACCGGAACGATTTGGGAAGACTCGGCTTCTTCGTAGTGAACGAAGTTGTCGGGCGTTGTATTTTCGCCGCAGGGGACTGATCACCCCCCGCCGGCCGTGGAGACAGACTGAATGAGCGCGCAGACCGAGACGCAGGACGCCGAAACCAACGCTGACGGGCCCCTGCTCGATCTCACCGACGCCGGGGTGAAGAAATTCATCCGCCAGGCGAAGACGCGCGGCTATGTGACGATGGAGGAGCTGAACAAGGTCCTGCCGTCCGAAGAAGTCACGCCGGACCAGATCGAAGACATCCTGGCCATGCTGTCGGAGATGGGCGTCAACGTCGTCGAAGCCGAAGAGGACGCCGCCGAGGCGACCGGCACCGACGTGGCCGCCGCCGAATCGACCGCAGTCGCCGAAGCGCCCGCCAAGGCCGCCTATGACCGCACCGACGACCCTGTGCGGATGTATCTGCGCGAAATGGGCACGGTTGAGCTGCTGAGCCGCGAGGGCGAAATCGCCATCGCCAAGCGCATCGAGGCGGGCCGTGACGCCATGATCTCGGGCCTGTGCGAAAGCGCCCTGACGTTCGAGGCCATCATGGTGTGGCGCGACGAACTGGCCAACAACCGCATTCTGCTGCGTGAAGTGATCGACCTGGACGCCACCTACGGCATCCTGAACCCGGCCTCCCTGCCGCATAACCAGCCCGCTCCGGCCCAGCCGACCGGCGAACCGGACGGCGACGGCGAAGAAGACGACGACGAGGACTTCGACGACGGCGGCGCCATGTCGATCTCGGCGCTGGAAGCGGAGCTGCGCGACGGCGTCATGGAGGTGCTGGACGCCATCGCCTCGGACTTCGGCGAGTTCCGCAAATTGCAGGACAAGCTGGTCGAGGCGCGCCTGAAGGGCGAAGTCCTGACCGCCAAGGATCAGAAGACCTATGAGGCCCTGTCGAAGGCGATCTCGGATCGCCTGAAGACGATGAAGCTGAACAACGCCCGGATCGAGGCGCTGGTCGACCAGTTGTACGCCATCAACAAGCGTCTGATCGGTCAGGAAGGCCGCCTGTTGCGTCTGGCCGACGGCTACGGCATTTCGCGCCCTGAGTTCCTGAAGGCCTATTTCGGGTCTGAAATGGACCCGACCTGGGCAGAGCGCATCAAGGAAATGGGCGTCCGCTGGACCAAGTTCAGCGAGAACGAAACCGCCCAGATCAACACGATCCGCACCCAGATCGCCGCTGTCGCCACCGAGGCGGGCGTGCCGATCGACGACTATCGCCGCATCGTCCAGATGGTTCAGAAGGGCGAGCGCGAGGCCCGTCAGGCCAAGAAGGAAATGGTCGAGGCCAACCTGCGCCTGGTCATCTCCATCGCCAAGAAATACACCAACCGCGGCCTGCAGTTCCTGGACCTGATCCAGGAAGGCAACATCGGTCTGATGAAGGCGGTCGACAAGTTCGAGTACCGCCGCGGCTACAAGTTCTCGACCTACGCCACCTGGTGGATCCGTCAGGCGATCACCCGCTCGATCGCCGATCAGGCCCGCACCATCCGCATCCCGGTGCACATGATCGAGACGATCAACAAGATCGTCCGCACCCAGCGTCAGATGCTGCACGAGATCGGCCGTGAAGCGACCCCGGAAGAGCTGGCCGAGCGTCTGGCCATGCCGCTGGAAAAGGTCCGCAAGGTGCTGAAGATCGCCAAGGAGCCGATCAGCCTGGAGACCCCCATCGGCGACGAGGAAGACAGCCATCTGGGCGACTTCATCGAGGACAAGAACGCCGTCCTGCCGATCGACGCCGCGATCCAGTCGAACCTGCGCGAGACGACGACCCGCGTGCTGGCCTCGCTGACCCCGCGCGAAGAGCGCGTCCTGCGGATGCGTTTCGGCATCGGCATGAACACCGACCACACTCTCGAAGAGGTCGGCCAACAGTTCTCGGTCACGCGCGAACGTATCCGTCAGATCGAGGCCAAGGCCCTGCGCAAGCTGAAGCACCCCTCGCGGTCGCGGAAGTTGCGGAGCTTCCTGGACAGCTGATCCGGGCGATGAAGATCAAAGGGCGGCTCCTTCGACAGAAGCCGCCCTTTTCTTTTGGGCGCTGCCTACTGCTTCTCGTTGAAGATGGTTTCGAAGCCGCCCCACATCATGCGCTGTCCGTCGAAGGGCATGTCCATGTTCGCCATGGCGGGGTCGTCCTGCATCCTGGCCCAGGCGTCGTCGGCGGTTGTCTTGTCGGGCCAGATCAGCCAGGAGAAGACGACGACCTCGCCTTCTTCCAGCTTTACAGCCATCGGGAAGCTGGTGACCTTGCCGTCGGGCACGTCCATGCCCCAGTTCTCGACGTGGGCCAGCGCGCCGTAGCTTTTGAACAGCGGCCATGCGACGCGGGCGGACTCGATATAGCGCTGCTTGTTCTCGGTCTTAACGGGGGTCAGGAAGCCGGTGATGTAGCTCATCTTGGTTCTCCTCCAGAAGGTTGGTTCCTGTCGTCCCCCGCGCCGTTCAGCGCGGCTTGAGGCGGCGGGTGTCGAAAGGCCTGTCTTTTGAGCATGACCTGCTGCCCAATTCTGTCAGCAACGTCTTTCGGGGCGATAAGGTCCGCCAAGGCGCCCTTCGTCGTCTGAGCTGTCGCCGGTCATGCGTGGGGCGAGTGTCGATGCGGAGTTCAGAAATCTGCTGAAAGAGCGCCGTCAGGACAGAGCCTTGCGGCGATTCCGCGTAACAATGGCCGATTTCGCCCCACCCCGGCCCTTATTCGTGTATAGGGAGCGCCTTTCCCGACGCCCGGCAGGCTGCGACGCCTCGCCGGGCGCGGCCGTTTAACGGTCGCCTCATCTGAATTTCCAGGCCCTTCATGCCCTTTCCCGCGATCCATCCCGCGCTTGACCGCGCCCTGCTGAACAAGGGCTATGCCGAGCCCACGCCGGTTCAGGCCGCAGTGCTGGAAGGCCATGGCGAAGGCGACCTGCTGGTCTCGGCCCAGACCGGTTCGGGCAAGACGGTGGCCTTCGGTCTGGCGGCGGCGCCGACCCTGCTGGGCGAGGACGAGCGTTTCGGCCAGGCGGATACGCCGCTGATGCTGGCCATCGCCCCGACGCGCGAACTGGCGCTGCAGGTCGCGGCCGAGCTGGAATGGCTGTACGCCGAGGCGGGCGCCAAGATCGTCACCTGTGTCGGCGGCATGGACGCGCGCAAGGAAGCCCGCGCCCTGAACCACGGCGCTCACGTCGTGGTCGGCACGCCGGGCCGCCTTAAGGACCACATCGACCGCGGGGCGCTGGACCTGTCGGCCGCTCGCGTCGTCGTGCTGGATGAAGCCGACGAAATGCTGGACATGGGCTTCCGCGAGGATCTGGAATACATCCTCGATCAGGCGCCGGAAGAGCGCCGCACCCTGCTGTTCTCGGCCACCATCGCCCGCGACATCGCGATCATGGCTAAGCGCTATCAGAAGGACGCGGTGCGCATCGACACCGTCGACCGCAGCCAGCCGCACAACGACATCGAATACCGCGCCATGCGGATCGCGCCGAACGAGATCGAACGCGCCGTGGTCAACGTCCTGCGCTATTTCGAGGCGCCGGGCGTGCTGGTCTTCTGCTCGACGCGGGATTCGGTGCGTCACCTTCAGGCGGCGCTGGTCGAGCGCGGCTTCGCCTCGGTGTCGCTGTCGGGCGAGATGGGCCAGCGCGAGCGCAATGAGGCGCTGCAGGCGCTGCGCGACCGCCGCGCCCGCGTCTGCGTCGCCACCGACGTGGCCGCGCGCGGTCTGGACCTGCCCGATCTGGGGCTGGTGATCCACGCCGAACTGCCGATCAACAAGGCGACCATGCTGCACCGCTCGGGCCGCACCGGGCGCGCGGGCAAGAAGGGGATTTCGGTCCTGCTGGTCCCGCACAGCCGCCGCCGCAAGGCCGAGATGCTGCTGGGTTCGGCCGGGGTCGAGGCCGTCTGGTCCGGCGCGCCGACCGCCGATGAAATCCGCGCTCAGGACGAACAGCGCCTGCTGGCCGCCCCCGTCTTCGCCGAGGAAGGCGCCGACGAGGACGCCGGTCTGGTCGAAAAGCTGGTCAAGGAGCGCACGCCGGACGATCTGGCGCGCGCCCTGCTGGTGCTGCTGCGCAAGAACCTGCCCGCGCCGGAAGACCTGACCGATCCGGGCGAAGGCCCGCAACGCAAGCAGCGCCGCGATCGCGATGCCGCGGGCGGCGACGACTACGCGCCTGCGCCGTGGCCGGGCGACCGCCTGCAGCCGGACGAGGTCAGCTGGTTCCGTCTGGACATCGGCCGCAATCGCAACGCCGATCCCAAATGGCTGATCCCGCTGATCTGCCGTATCGGGGGCATAACCAAGCAGCAGATCGGCTCGATCCGCACCTTCCCCGAAGAGACGCGCTTCGAGGTCGCCCTGACCCACGCCGACGCCTTCCGCGCCGCCGCCGCCCAGAGCCGTGAAGAGGCGAAGATCACCCCGTCCGAGGCGCCGACGCCGGGTTCGATGAAGGGCGCCCGCAACCGTAATTTCGAACGCGACGGCGACGCCCGCCCGTTCGCCAAGAAGCCTTTCCGTCGCGACGAGGACGGCCAGGGCCGCCCGCCGTTCAAGAAGAAGCCGTGGAGCCCCGAGGGCGATGCGGGCCGCAGCGCCGATGGCGAGCGTCCCTTCAAGAAGAAGCCCTATGCGCCCCGCGCTGATGCGGCGCCGGGCGAAGGCGGCTTCAGCAAGAAGCCGGGCTTCAAGGACAGGGGCGACAAGAAGCCCTTCACGCCCAAGGCGGGCTTTAAGGGCAAGCCCGACTTCAAGGCGGGGGCCAAGCCTTTCGCCAAGGGGCCGAAGAAGGCCGGGAAACGCTTCGACTGATCGCTGATCCCTGATCGATGATCCGTGACTTGCCCCCGGCGCGATCCGGGGGCAGGCTGCGGCTATGAGCATCGAGCAACCCCAAGGGCGGTATGCCTCGTTCGAGGCCTTCTACCCCTATTACATCCATGAGCACTCCAACCGGACGTGCCGCCGCATCCATGTGGTCGGCACCGGGCTGGTGATCGCGGCCTTCGTGGCCTTTGTGGCGACGTGGAATCCCTCGTGGCTGCTGGCCATGCCGCTGGTCGGCTACGGCTTCGCCTGGGTGGGGCATTTCTTCTTCGAGAAGAACCGGCCTGCGACCTTCAAATATCCGCTGTGGAGCCTGATGGGCGACTTCCGCCTGTTCTTCGAGACGGTCAGCGGCAAGCGGAAGTTCTGAGGCCGTCAGCAGCTTCGGATTTCACGCAGACGTTTCCTATTAATTCGCCGTCATCCTCGGGCTTGACCCGAGGATCGGGTGGTCCGCCTGTGCGACTGGGGCAGGGTGGAGCGCGCCCGGCGCTCGATCCTCGGGTCAAGCCCGAGGATGACGGCAGGTGAGAGTGCGCCGGATCGACGTGGGCAACGAAAAAGGGCGGCCGGTTCGATCCGGCCGCCCTTTTTGTCGTCAGGCTGAAAAGCCTCAGTTCGAGGCCGTTTCCCACGCGGGGGGGCAGCCGTCGAAATCGCCCGCGTCGGCGATGGTCAGGGTCTTCATGTTCAGGTTCATGGCGGGGCGCATCGAGGCGCGGCCGTGGCCGGTGTAGAGGTCGATCTTGGCGCCCTTGATCGCGCCGCCGGTGTCAGAGGCGTACCAGTAGCCGTCGTGGACTTCGCCGTTGTCGAGGCGCAGGCCGACCGTCTCGCGGATGAACAGCTTGGTGCGGCGCGGGATGACGCGGGGGTCGACCGCGACCGTGCGCATCGGAATCGGGCGACAACCCAGAGAATCGTTGCCGGTCGCTCCGCCGCCGCCGGCGTGATAGAGGCGGGCCGAGGCGCGCCAGTCTGGATCGCCGGCCATCAGCTCAAGCTGTTCGGCCGACAGGTCCGCCGTTTCGGCGGAATCGATGGAACCAGGGGCCGTCGCGGCGGTTTCTACGATGGCGGCGTCGCGCGCGACGGCCGTTTCGTAAGGGACAGGCTCTCCGGAACCGGAGAAGGCCATGGTCCACAACATGGCAAGCGCGGCGGCCGTGCTCAACATCGATCAAACTTCATGCAGCACCGGTCCCGACACGCTCCGGCCCGGCGGTTTCTGACGATCAATTGCGGCGCAATTGCGGCGAATGAGATCAGGTGCGGTATCGGCGGTGGATAAGGCGCAAATGAGGCCAGTCTATCTCAGGTTGAGTCGAGACTATCCTGACTATATGAGATCAGTATTGATCGAATTTGAGTTCTATAATTGAGGGGCTGTCTGCGTCGTTAACGTCTTGATCGAGCCCGCTAACACTTTATTGGCAAGAAAAGCTGGCGATGACGCAAAGATAACGGCGGCGTGATCGCTGTTATGGCTGACGTGATCGCTGGGTGGAGGCGGGCGCGGGAATGGGATAAGCCTTCGTTTCCCCTTCTGAAATTTCGCACGGCGCCGTCTCATGAACCGACAAGTCAAACGCCTGATGATTTCCGCCGCCGCCCTGATGCTGGTCGCTGCGCCCGCCGTTCAGGTCGAGGCCTGGGGCAGCTCGGGTCACCGGGTGATCGGCGTGGCGGCGATGCGCCACCTGCCGGGCGATCTGCCGTCCTTCCTGCGCACGGCGGGGGCCGCCGCCGACGTGGGCGAATATTCGCGCGAGCCCGACCGCTGGAAAGGCGCGGGCCAGCCGCACGACCGCGAGCGCGACACCGCCCACTTCGTCGACATGGACGATCAGGGCCGGGTGATGGACGCGCGCGGCATGACGATGGCCGACCTGCCGCGCCTGAAGTCGGAATACGACGCCGCCCTGACCCGCGCCGGTCTGGATGTGGATAAGGCAGGTTATCTGCCCTACGCCATCATGGACGCCTGGCAGAACCTGGAGCGCGACTTCGCCTATTGGCGCGTGCTGAGCGCCGCTGAGGCGCGCGAGCCGGATCTGGCCAAACAGGCCTGGTACCGCGCCGACCGCGAACGCCGTGAACAGCTGATCCTGCGCGACATCGGCGTGTTGAGCCACTTCGTCGGCGACGCGGCCCAGCCGCACCACACGACCATCCACTTCAACGGCTGGGCGGGGGAGACGAACCCCGAGGGCTTCACCCGGTCGCGTCGCACACACGGCGATTTCGAGGGCGCGTTCACCAGTCGGACCCTAAGTCTGGAAGCGGTTGAGGCGACGATGGCCCCGCCGAATGTCGAGGGCTTCGACCTGCGCGCCCGCACGGCCTCGCACCTGAATGCGACGCTGGCGACGGTCATCCCCTTCTATCGGATGGAGAAGGCGGGCGCGTTCAAGGACACGGACCCGCGCGGCGCGGTCTTCGTCAACGAACGTCTGGCGGCCGGGGCGTCGGAGCTGCGCGACTTCGTGTCGGCCGCCTGGCGCGTGTCGGCCAACAGCAGCATCGGCTGGCCCGCCGTCAAGGTCGCCGAGGTGGAGGCGGGCCGCGTCGATCCGTGGACCGCGATGGTCGGCGACGACTGACGCCTTTCGCCGGGCGGCGTGCGGGGGTAGGGGAGGCGGATGACTGAACTCACCCCTCCCGTCGTCATCCTCGACAAGTCCCAGATGGCCGACAACATCGGCGCGGTCGCTCGCGTCATGGCCAATTTCGGCCTGTCGGAACTGCGGTTGGTCAGCCCGCGCGACGGCTGGCCTCAGGAACGCGCCTGGACCACGGCGTCCGGCGCCGACTGGGTGCTGGACGGGGTGAAGGTGTTCTACAGCGTGGCCGAGGCCATCGCCGACCTGCATACCGTCTTCGCCACCACCGCCCGCCCGCGCGAGACGCGCCAGCCGGTCCGCACCCCGCGTGAGAGCGCCCGCATCCTGTATGACGACACTGCGTCGGGGCTGAGGGCGGGGCTGCTGTTCGGCGGCGAGCGCGCGGGGCTGGAAACGGGCGACATCGCCCTGTGCGCCGGGATCACCACCATTCCGATCGACCCGAAGCACCATTCGCTGAACCTGGCGCAGGCGGTGGCGATCAACGCCTATGAGTGGCGCGCCCTGATCCTGGACGCCCCGCCTCCGCGCTTCCGTGAGGGCGAGCCGCCCGCGTCGAACGACCTGCTGCTGGGGATGTATGAGCATCTGGAGGCGGAACTGGACAACGGCGGCTTCTTCTACCCGCCTGAGAAGAAGCGCTCGATGAGCCAGAACCTGCGCGTCATGCTGGGCCGCGCCGCCTTCACTGAACAGGAGGTCGCCACCATGCGCGGCGCCATCCATGCCCTGGCCAAGGGGCGAGGTCGGGTGCTGGCCAAGCTGGCGGCCGAGCGGGCCGAGGCGGCGAAGAAGGGGGAGTAGGCTTACTTCTCAATCCGCTCATCCCGGCGGACGCCGGGATCCAGTGCTTTGGCTTCAAAGCGCAGCGGCTAAGGGTAATGCTTGAGACTGGTGCTCTCACTGGGTCCCGGCGTCCGCCGGGATGAGCGGGGATAGAGCGCGCAGCCCGTTTCTGAAGGAGCCGCATGAAACTCGCCCTCGTCTATCCCCTCGCGGCGCTGGCCGAGATCGGCGGCTGCTTCGCCTTCTGGGCCTGGCTGAAGCTGGATCGCTCGCCGTGGTGGCTGGCGCCGGGCGTGCTGTGTCTGGTCGCCTTTGCGAGGCTGCTGACGCTGGTTCCGGCCGAGACGGCGGGGCGGGCGTTCGCGGCCTATGGCGGGGTCTATATCGTGGCGTCGCTGGCGTGGATGGCGCTGATCGAGAAGACGACGCCGGACCGTTGGGACGTCATCGGCGGCGTGGTGTGTCTGATTGGCGCGGCGATCATCCTGTTCGGGCCGAGGGAGTAGGCCATACGCCTTCGTCATCCTCGGGCTTGACCCGAGGATCGGGTCGTCCGTTTGTGAGGTCGGCGAGGGTGAGCGCGCGGTGCGCTCGATCCTCGGGTCAAGCCCGAGAATGACGGCGAGTGAGAGGCTTACAACGCCCGAAAAACCCCGGCACCGCCTCAGTCGCCGGGCCGTAGACGCCCTCGTCGAACAGGCTTGCGCCCTGCGTCGGCTCCAGATTGATCTCCACCGTCCGCGCCCCGGCCATGCGCGCCAGTTGGACGAAGCCCGCCGCCGGATAGACCGCGCCGGAGGTGCCGATGGAGACGAACAGGTCGCACCGGGCTAGCGCGGCTTCGATCCGCTCCATCTCCAGCGGGATTTCGCCGAACCAGACGATGTGCGGACGCAAGGTTCCGTGCGGGTGATGGGGCGAGGCGTGCAGGACCTCCAGATCATCATACCAGTCGCAGACGGTGCCTGAGGCGGTGCAGCGCGCCTTCTTCAACTCGCCGTGCATATGGATCAACTCGAAGCCCGGCGCGGGCGAGGTCTCCGCGTGCGCCCGGTCGTGCAGGTCGTCGACGTTCTGCGTCACCAGCAGGAAGTCGCCCGTCCACCGCGCCGCCAGTTCGGCCAGCGCCCGGTGCGCGGCGTTGGGGTGGACGCCCGCCAGCTGGCGGCGTCGCTGGTTGTAGAAATCCTGCACCAGAGCCGGGTCGGCGGCGAAGCCTTCGGGCGTGGCGACGGCCTCGACGCGATGCCCTTCCCACAGGCCGTCAGAGGCGCGGAAGGTCGGCACGCCGCTTTCGGCCGAGACGCCGGCGCCGGTCAGCATGACGAGGTTCATGCGGGGCTCCTTGGTGCGGACAGGCGGTCGTGCAGCCAGTCGATCATGGCGCGGACCTTGGGCGGAACGTGGCGAGGGTGGGGGTGGACGGCCCAGACGCCTTCGTCGGGCGGGCGGGCTTCGTCCAGCAGGGATACAAGGGCGCCCGACGCCAGCGCTTCGGCCACGTAGAAGTCGGGCAGTTGGCACAGGCCCAGCCCCTGAAGGGCCGCGTCCAGCACGGCCGCGCCGGAGTTACAGCGCCAGCGGCCGGTGGGGCGAAGCGTCACTTCGCGCCCCGCCTCGGTGAAGCGCCACTGCTCGGCCGAGCCGACCAGGCCGTCGTGGCTGGCGATCTCGGACAGGTCGCGCGGGGCGCCGCGGCGGGCCAGATAGTCGGGGCTGGCGCACAGGATCAGCCGCCGAGACGCCAGCCGCCGCGCCATCAGCCGGGAGTCGGTCAGATGGCCGAACCGCACCGCCAGATCATAACCGTCGCCGACCAGATCGCGCAGCCGGTTGTCGAGGTCGAGTTCGATGCGCAGTTCGGGGTTCAACTTCGCGAAGGCGTTGACGGCGGGGGCGATGAAGCGTTCGCCATAGGAGACCGAACAGGTCATGCGCAGCAGGCCGCGCGGGGCCTGATCGTCGGGCTGGACGGCGGCCAGGGCCTCGTCGCGTTCGTCGATCAGGCGACGGCAGCGGGAAAGGAAGTCGCGGCCCGCGTCGGTCAGCTCGACCCGGCGGGTGGTGCGGTGAAGGAGGCGCGTTTGCAGCCGGTCTTCCAGCCGGGCGATTTCGCGGCTGACGGCAGAGGTCGACAGGCCCAGGCGCTGGGCGGCGGCCGAGAAGCTGGCCTGTTCGGCGACAGCGGTGAATTCGTCGATCCCGTCCCAGCGGCTCATGGGGACGTTGGATCAGGATTGTTGCTAAACGGCAATAATGTTTTGCGGTTGTCGCCGTTTCGACCCGGCCGCATCGGGCGTAGTAAGGTCGCCAATCGTCAAATCTCCCGCCTTAGTCCCTGAAGCAGCGAGCGACCGCGTCGCGAGCGATAGGGACGTCCGAAGGACCAACATCATGAAAACCCGCGCCGCCGTCGCATTCGAAGCCAAACGTCCGCTCGAGATCGTCGAGGTCGATCTGGAAGGTCCCCGCGCGGGCGAGGTGCTGATCGAGATCAAGGCGACGGGCGTGTGCCACACCGACGCCTATACGCTGGACGGTTTGGACAGCGAGGGTCTCTTCCCCTCGATCCTGGGCCATGAGGGCGCGGGCGTGGTGGTCGAGGTCGGACCGGGCGTGACCAGCCTTGAGGTCGGCGATCATGTCATCCCGCTGTACACGCCGGAATGCCGCCAGTGTAAGTCGTGCCTGAGCCGCAAGACCAATCTGTGCACCTCGATCCGGGGCACGCAGGGCAAGGGGCTGATGCCGGACGGCACCTCGCGCTTTTCCTACAAGGGCCAGACCCTTCACCACTATATGGGCTGTTCGACCTTCTCGAACTACACGGTCCTGCCCGAGATCGCGGTGGCCAAGATCCGCAAGGACGCGCCCTTCGACAAGGCCTGCTACGTCGGCTGCGGCGTCACGACGGGCGTGGGCGCGGTGGTCAACACGGCCAAGGTCGAGCCGGGCGCCAACGCCGTGGTCTTCGGTCTGGGCGGCATCGGCCTGAACGTCATTCAGGGGCTGAAGATGGTCGGGGCCGACATGATCATCGGCGTCGACATCAACGGCGACAAGGAGGATTGGGGCCGTCGCTTCGGCATGACCCACTTCGTCAATCCCAAGGACGTGTCGGACGTGGTGGCCCATCTGGTCGAGCTGACCGGGGGCGGCGCCGACTACACCTTCGACTGCACCGGCAACACCGTGGTCATGCGTCAGGCGCTGGAAGCCTGCCACCGCGGCTGGGGCGAGAGCGTCATCATCGGCGTGGCCGAGGCGGGCAAGGAGATCGCCACCCGTCCGTTCCAGCTGGTCACCGGCCGCGTCTGGAAGGGCTCGGCCTTCGGCGGCGCGCGCGGCCGCACCGATACGCCCAAGATCGTCGACTGGTACATGGACGGCAAGATCGAGATCGATCCGATGATCACCCACACCCTGCCGCTGGAACGCATCAACGAGGCCTTCGACCTGATGCATGAAGGCAAGAGCATTCGTTCGGTGATCGTCTTCTAAGAGACGGGTGAAATGAGGCGGCGGGGCGACGATGAGTTATGATCTTCTGGTGTTCGAGCCTGCCGCCGTTCCGGTCGAGCGCGACGCGTTTCAGGCTTGGTACGAAGCCTTCATGCGTTGGGACGGCGCGTGGGACTACAATGATCCCGCCGTCTGTTCGCCTGCTCTGCAACGCTGGGAAGCGGGTATGCGGCGGCGATTCTGGGCGTTTAACGGCCCGCACGCCTCGCGAACAGGGCCGTGGCTCAGGCCTTCCGATTCTGCGGATATCGCCTGTGCGCCCAGCGCGATCTATGCGGGTTTTGCCTGGAGCCGCGCTGAGGTGGCGCAGGAATTGGCGCTCACCCTCGCCAAGCGGCACGGCGTGGGGTTCTATAATGTCAGTGGCGACGGCTCTGTCTGGCGACCAGATATCTGAGCGTGCGCGCTGACTGTCGAAGAGAACAGGGAGGGACTGGCCTATGAGTGACTGGAAACTGCCGTGGACGGGGGCCTGCCTCTGCGGGCGGGTGAAAGTTCAGGTCGCCCAGGCGCCGGTGTTTGCGGCGGCCTGCCATTGTCGCGCCTGTCAGAAGCTGACGGGCGGCGCCTATTCCCTGAGCCTGATGCTGCCCAGCGAAGGGCTGACGGTCGAGGGCGAGACGGAGATCGGCGGCCTGCACAATCCTGTGCCGGAGCATCACTTCTGTCCGTCGTGCAAGACCTGGCTGTTCACGCGCGGCATCGCCGGGGGTCAGTTCGTCAACCTGCGGCCCAGCCTGCTTGATGATGGGGCGTGGGTCGTTCCCTATGCCGATACCTGGACGGCGGAGCGCCTGCCGGGCGTGCAGTCGGGGGCCAAGGTCGGCTATCCTGAATTCCCACCGCCCGAGGCTTACGGCGAATTGATGGGGGCTTACGTCCGCGAGGGCGCGCGTCCAGAATGAAGCTGCACTGAGCAGATGCAGCAAAGTTCGTTGCCAAACGAAACTTACTCGGTTTAGCTTGCCGCGCCCGGCGTGATGACCGGGTGGATCTGGGAGGATCAACATGTTTACGCACGTCACCGTCGGGGCCAATGACCTCGAGGCCTCGCACAAATTCTATGACGCCGTTCTGGGCGCGCTGGGCCATCAGCCGGGCACGCCCAGCGAGGCGCCGATGCCGGGCGTCTGGTATATGACGCCGCGCGGAATGCTGGGCGTGGTCCGGCCGCGCAATGGCGAGGCGGCCTGCCACGCCAACGGCGGCACCATCGGCTTCTTCGCCAGCAGCCCCGAGGCGGTCGTCGCCTTCGCCGAGGCCGGGGTTGCGGCGGGCGGCACGGCGATCGAGGATCCGGCCGGGCCGCGCAACACGCCTTTCGGACCCATGCACCTGGCCTATCTGCGTGATCCGTCGGGTAACAAGATCTGCGCCGTTCACCGGCCGGGCTGAGGATTGAGACGATGAAGATGAAGGCGGCGACGGCGTCGATCATGGCCGTTCTGGCCGTTACGGCGCTCGCCGCCTGTAGTCCGGGCGAAGCGCCTGCGCCTGCCGAGCAGAGGGCGCAGGCGTGGGACCGCAAGAAGGTGGTGCTGTATCTGCCGGACCGGGTGATGAAGGAGCGGATCGAGATCGCCGACCTGTCGCCCTATCTGACAGCGGTGGATGAGGCGGTCGCCGCCGCCGCCAGGGCCCAGCCGACGCAAGGCGGCGCATCCGGCATGATGCTGCTGATGGTCAAGCCGGGCGAGCGCTCCAGAGCCTGGATCGTCACCGGCGAACCGGCGATGAAGCCGGAGGTCGTCGAGGCGCTGACCAACGCCGCCGGGACGGTTCCGGCGCCGTCGGTGCGGCAGGCGCCGATTCTGGTGGGCCTGCAGTTCGAGGCCTGGGGCGGCGGCGCCCAGCCCGAAGGCGCGGTCGCCCCGATCCCGCGCGACTGGTACGCGCATTTCTCTGAAGACGGCGGCGTCCTCGATGACGCCCTGATGGCCAGGGTCTGGCCGGACTGATCTGGAGTTTTTAGTCTGATGGAAACGGTCAAGAGCCACGTCGTTCACGGCGGCACGCTGCGCTATCTGAAACACGACAGCGCGACGACGGGCACGCCCATGACCCTGTCGGTCTTTGTTCCGGAGGGGGAGGGGCCGTTCCCCGTCCTGATCTGGCTGTCGGGTCTGACCTGCACCGAGGACAACTTCACCACCAAGGCCGGGGCCTATAAGGCCGCCGCCGCGCATGGCGCCATCATCGTCGCGCCCGACACCTCGCCGCGGGGGGAGGGCGTCGCCAATGACGACGCCTATGATCTGGGGCAGGGCGCAGGCTTCTATGTCGATGCGACGCAGGCGCCGTGGGCGCCGCATTTCCGTATGGAGAGCTATGTCACGGGCGAACTGATCGATCTGATCGACGCGGCGTTCCCGACGACGAAGACGCGCTCGATCTTCGGCCATTCGATGGGCGGGCATGGGGCGCTGACGCTGGCGCTGCGTCATCCCGAACTGTTCCGGTCGGTGTCGGCCTTTGCGCCGATCTGCTCGCCGACGCGCTGTCAGTGGGGCGAGAAGGCCTTCAGCGCCTATCTGGGCGAGGACCGGGCGGAGTGGGTCAAGCATGACGCGGCGCTGCTGATCGAGGGCGGGGCGGCCAAGGGTGTATTCGACGACATTCTGGTGGATCAGGGCGACGCCGATTCCTTCCTGACCGATCAGCTGAAGCCGGAACTGTTGAAGACGGCGGCGCAAAAGGCCGGACAGGGGCTGACCCTGCGCATGCAGCCGGGCTATGACCATTCCTACTTCTTCATGGCCAGCTTCGTGGACGACCATGTGGCCTTCCACGCCAAGCGGCTGAAAGCCTGAGTGTGATGACCGACGCCGCCCCCGATTTCGATTCCATGTTCGCGGACCTGTGCAATCAGGTCGGCTTCTGCCTGCATGAAAAGGGGCAGAAGAAGGTGATCGCCGCCCTGCCCAAGGGGCTGGACGCCGCCATGCGCGCTGTCTTCGCCGCTGAGGGCGTGGACGAGCCGAACGCGCCCGGCGACCTGAAGCGCGCCGTACGCGACTGCATCAAGGCGCACGTTAAGCGTTAAATCGACGGAAATTCCTCCGAGAGGCGATCAAGCCTTGCAGGCGGCGACTGTGCCGTTAGCATCCCCGATCAATGCTTTTTGGGAGGAAGGCTCATGATGGATCGCCGTCGCCTGCTGATGTCGGTCGCCGCCGGAGGGGCGCTGGCCGCCGTCGGCCCGATGCGCGCTACGGCTCAGGTTGGGGCGCAGGGAGGAGCTCAGGCTTCGGCCCCTAACGCCGCCACGACGCAGTTCCACGCCCTGATGGACCGCATCGCTGACGAGATGCTGCTGTCGGACCCGGAAATGCTGACCATGCTGGGCATGGACCGGGGGCCGAAGGCGAACGCTCGCTTCAAGCTCAGCGACCGTTCTCAGGCCAAGATCGACGCGGACAAGGTGCGGTTCAACGACGGCATGAAGGCGGTGAAGGCCATCGACCGCGCGCAACTGGGCGCCGCCGATCAGATCTATCACGACACCCTGACCTTCTTCGGCGACACGGTGCAGGAGGGGTATCGTTTCCCCTATGGCGGCGGCTTCTTCCCGTCGCCCTATACCGTCAGTCAGCTGGGCGGCGCCTATCAGCAGGTGCCTGACTTCCTCGACAGCCAGCACCGGATCGAGACGGCCGAGGACGCCGAGGCCTATCTGTCGCGCCTGTCGGACTTCGCCAGAGGGCTGGACGACGAGCGGGCGCGGATGCAGGCCGAGTTCGCCGCCGGGGCCGTGCCGCCGGACTTCGTCATCGACCGCACCCTGACGCAGATGGACGCCCTGACCGGAACGCCTGTCGCGGATTCGGTGATGACCCGTTCGATCGCGCGGCGCGCGGCGGAAAAGGGCATTGCGGGCGACTGGGCCGATCGGGCGGCGGCCATCCTGACCCGTGAAGTCTATCCGGCGGTCCAGCGTCAGGCTGAGGCATTCAAGGCCGTGCGGCCCGGCGCGACCCATGACGGCGGCGCCTGGCGTCTGCCGGACGGCGAGGCCTATTACCGTTATGGCCTGAAGTTCTACACCACCTCGGGCATGACCCCGGACGAGGTGCATGAGATGGGACTGGAGCAGGTGGCCGAAATCTCGGCCCGCGCCGACGCCCTGTTGAAGGCGCAGGGCATGACGCAGGGCACGGTGGGGGAGCGCATCGCCGCCATCGGCCAGGATCAGCGCTTCGTCTATCCGAACACGGATGAGGCCAAGGAAGAACTGCTGCAGGAGCTGAATGTGCAGATGGTCGCCATGCAGGCGCGTCTGCCCGATTATTTCGGCCGCCTGCCCAAGTCGCCGGTTGAAATCCGCCGCGTGCCCAAGGCCATCGAGGCCGGCGCGCCGGGCGGCTATTACCAGTCGCCGGCCCTGGATGGGTCGCGGCCGGGCGCCTATTACATCAATCTGCGCGACACGGCGGAATGGCCGAAATGGATGCTGCCGACGCTGACCTATCATGAGGCGACGCCGGGCCATCACCACCAGATCGCCCTGCAGCAGGAAAAGTCGGACACGCCGCTGCTGATGAAGGTCATGGGTTTCTCGGCCTATTCGGAAGGCTGGGGCCTGTATGCCGAGCAGCTGGCCGATGAGATGGGGGTCTATGAGAACGACCCCTTCGGACAGGTGGGCTATCTGCAGTCGCTGATGTTCCGCGCCGCGCGTCTGGTGGCGGACTCCGGCCTGCACCACAAGCGCTGGAGCCGCGAGCAGGGCATTCGCTACATGGTCGATGTGCTGGGCGACAAGGAAAGCACCATCGCCACCGAGATCGAACGCTACTGCGTCTGGCCGGGGCAGGCGTCCAGCTACAAGGTCGGCCACACCACCTGGGCGCGGCTGCGTGAAGACGCCAAGCGTCGCCTGGGCCCGCGCTTCGACATCAAGGGCTTCCATGACACGGGCCTGAACCTGGGCGGCGTGCCGCTGACGGTTCTGGAGCGGACCATGAACGCCTGGACGCCGGTCTGACGACGGGCTGAGTTTACCGGACGCGCCGGTCCTTCATTGAGTGTGATGAGAGCAACGCCCGGCGCGGCGCGGCTCTGTTGGGGGAGTATCCAATGATCAATCGCCGCAATCTTCTGCTGAGCGCCGCGGCCACCGCTGCGGTCGCGCCTGCGCTGGCGCAGTGCGCTGCGCCGGGGGGCGACGCCGATGCGCGCCTGAACGCCCTGCTGGACGGCTGGTTCGAGGCCGACATTGATGAGTCGCCCGAGCGCGCCACCAATCTGGGTCTGGACAAGGACGCCCGCGCGGGCCTGTCGGCCAAGCTGAGCGAGGCCGGACCGGACGCCATCCGCAAGGATCGCGAAAAGGCGGTCAAGCGCTGGGACGAACTGAAGGCGTTCAACCAGAAGGGCCTGTCCGAGGCCGGGGCGCTGAACTACGCCATCGCCGCCTTCGGGCGCGAGACCTCGGCGGAAACGGCGCGCTTCGACTATGGCTCGGGTCCGGGCCGCCCGTCGCCCTATGTCGTGACCCAGCTGTCGGGTTCCTATTTCTCCATGCCCGATTTCATGGACAACCAGCACCGCATTGAGGATGCGGCGGGCGCCGACGCCTTCCTGTCGCGTCTGGAGGCCTTTGCGGGCGTGCTGGACGGCGAGACGGCCAAGGTCAAGGAAGACGCCGGTCAGGGCGTCATCGCGCCGGACTTCATCATCGACCGGATGCTGCCGCAGATCCGCACCCTGCGCGACACCCCGGCCGCCGACATGGCCATGATCAAGTCGCTGGTCCGCAAGGCGGGCGCACTGAACCTATCGGGCTATGATGCACGCGCCGCCGCCCTGGTGGACGAGAAGATCAAGCCGGCGCTGGCCCGTCAGATCGAGGCGCTGGAAGCGATCCGTCCGAAGGCGGTTCATGACGCGGGCGTGTGGCGCCTGCCGGAAGGCGAGGCCTTCTACGCCGCCGGGCTGAAGTCGAACACGACGACCACGCTTTCGGCCAAGGAAATCCACGCCATGGGCGTCGAGCAGGTGGCGGAGATCACCGCCGAGATCGACGGCATCCTGAAGTCGCAGGGCATGACCCAGGGCACGGTCGGCGAGCGGGTTCAGGCCCTGAACAAGGACCCGGCCCAGCTGTTCCCCAACACCGACGCGGGCAAGGAAGAGCTGCTGAAGTGGCTGAACGAACAGGTCGCCGCGCTGGAGCCCAAACTGCCGACCGTCTTCGGCCGCCTGCCCAAGACCCACGTGGAAATCCGTCGCGTGCCGGTGTCGATCCAGTCGGGCGCGCCGGGCGGCTACTATCAGGGGCCGCCGCTGGATGGCTCGCGTCCGGGCGCCTATTACATTAACCTGCGCGACAGCGGGAACTGGCCGAAGTTCGCCCTGCCGACCCTGACCTATCACGAGGCCTCGCCGGGCCACCACCTGCAGGTGGCGCTGCAGCGCGAGTCGGGCGAGCTGCCGCAATGGCGCCGTGCGGGCGGCTTCTCGGCCTATAACGAAGGCTGGGCGCTGTATGCCGAGGCCGTCGCGGCGGACGATCTGGACGCCTATGCGACTGATCCGCTGGGCCGTGTCGGCTTCCTGATGTCCTATCTGTTCCGCGCGGTGCGTCTGGTGGTCGACACCGGCCTGCACTCCGAGCGCTGGAGCCGTGAACGGGCGGTGGAGTATATGGCGGCTTCGGGCGCCAAGCCGTTGGACGCCTCTAACAGCGAGATCAACCGCTATTGCGTCTGGCCGGGTCAGGCCTGTTCCTACAAGGTCGGCCACACGGTCATCGCCCGCCTGCGCAAGGAAGCCGAGGCCAAGCCGGGCTTCGACCTGCGCGCCTTCCACGACAAGGTGCTGGGCAGCGGCTCCCTACCGCTGGCGGTGCTGGAAGGGCGCATGCGCGCCTGACGCGCGGCGGAAGCCTGAAACGAAAGACGGCCCGGACGTTTGCGCGTCCGGGCCGTTTTCATGTTCAGGTCCGAGGGCTTAGCTGGCCGCGCGCCAGGTGGTCGGCCACAGCTCCTGCGGAACAGCGGTGCAGCTGGGCATGGATTTTTCGTCCAGCAGGGCGAAGCGCTCGCCGGTCCAGGCCCAGGTTCCCATGCGGCCGCAGTCACCGATGCCGCGCCCGCGCCCGAAGGCGAACAGGGTGCGGGTCTTGGGCTCATAGCGGCTGTTGACCAGTTCGTCGTTGCTGCCCGTGGCCATGGGAAAGTTGACCGGCTGGGGCGCCGTGCCGTCCGCCGGGGTGATGAAATAGACCTGGTTGAAGTTATAGGCGCCCTCGCCGCACGGCACGCTCCACAACAGCTTGTCGGAGGCCAGGCGGGACACCACCACATTCGGCTCAAACCTTTCGCCCTTGCGGGATGTGGCCAGGCATTCCATCACCCTGGGGTGGGCCAGCAGGGACGGCGACAGGTCGTCCTGCCTCAAGCCGTCCTGAGACACGGCGGCGGCGATGTTCACGCGCGGCGCAGCGGGCGCCGCAGGTACGCTGGCGGCCGGACGGTCGCCGCGGCGGATCAGGGCGGTGGGCGTGTTCAGCCGTCCCTGACGCTCGTCGATCCACAGGAAGGCGGCGGCGGCCCCGCCCAGGCTGACCTTCATCTGCTTGTCGCCGCGCCGGATCGACATGGCGGCGCCATTGCCCAGATCATGGATCAACTGAGCCGAGGGGCGGGCGAAGGCGATGACGTCGCCCTCTTCGTCCATCTTGGTGTTCTCGCCTGCATAACGATGGCCGTCGATCTCGGCGTAGACGGAGCCTTCGCCGTCCTCCAGACCCCAGCCGCCCATGTGAACGACCGGGCGCGCGTCCGGGCCGGGCGCCAGGGACACCATGACGAAGCCCATCTGGTTGGCGCCGGGGCCGAAGGCGGCGCAGTGGTTGGTGTTGTCGCAGGTGGCGGTCCAGTCGCGGAACTCGCGCGTCACGCTGGCGGGATTGGCGGCGACCTTGACGACAGGCGCGGCGGCTTCCGCAGGAGCTGATGCGGCCGGGGCCTCTTTCGCCGTGGCGTCATCGCCGCCCTTGCAGGCGATCAGGGCGAGCGGAAGAAGGGCGACGGTGGCGGCGAACCGCAGGCGGCGAGGCGTCATCAGGCGTTCCATGCATTGTACGATCGGCGACGCCAAGCGTAGCCGTGAAAGCCAAGCGGGCGAACGCCTGTTTCGTTCCGACGAAGACGTTCATGCCGTGCGGCTTTCGTCCCCTTTGCGCCCGCGCGCGGGGGTCGCTATATCCCCTTCACGAATTCCTTCCCTGATTGAGAGACAGAGGCGTAAGCATGGCCAAGATCAAGGTCGCCAATCCCATCGTGGACATCGACGGCGACGAAATGACCCGCATCATCTGGCAGATGATCAAGGACAAGCTGGTCTTCCCGTATCTGGATCTCGAACTCGACTACTACGACCTCGGCATGGAAAGCCGTGACGCCACCGACGATCAGATCACGATCGACGCGGCCCACGCCATCCAGAAGCACGGCGTCGGCGTGAAGTGCGCCACCATCACCCCGGACGAGGCGCGCGTCGCCGAATTCGGCCTGAAGAAGATGTGGAAATCGCCGAACGGCACCATCCGCAACATCCTGGGCGGCGTGGTCTTCCGCGAGCCGATCATCTGCTCGAACGTGCCGCGTCTGGTGCCGGGCTGGACCCAGCCGATCGTCGTCGGCCGTCACGCCTTCGGCGACCAGTACAAGGCCACCGACTTCCTGATGCCGGGCGCCGGCACCCTGTCGATCAAGTTCGTCGGCGACGACGGCCAGGTGATCGAGCACGAAGTCTACAAGTCGCCGGGCGCCGGCGTCGCCATGGGCATGTACAACCTGGACGCCTCGATCCGCGAGTTCGCACACGCCTCGTTCGCCTATGGCCTACAGCGCAACTACCCGGTCTATCTGTCGACCAAGAACACCATCCTGAAAGCCTATGACGGCCGCTTCAAGGACATCTTCCAGGAAGTCTTCGACGCCGAATACGCCGAGGAATTCAAGAAGCGCGGCCTGACCTATGAGCACCGCCTGATCGACGACATGGTCGCAGCCGCGATCAAGTGGTCGGGCGGCTTCGTCTGGGCGTGCAAGAACTACGACGGCGACGTGCAGTCGGACATCGTGGCGCAGGGCTTCGGCTCGCTGGGCCTGATGACCTCGGTGTTGATGACGCCGGACGGCAAGGTCATGGAAACGGAAGCCGCCCACGGCACCGTGACCCGTCACTACCGCCAGCATCAGAAGGGCGAGGCCACCTCGACCAACTCGATCGCCTCGATCTTCGCCTGGACCCGCGGCTTCAAGCACCGCGCCAAGCTGGACGACAACGCCCAGCTGGCCGAGTTCGCCGACACGCTGGAGCGCGTGGTCGTCGAGACCGTCGAGTCGGGCTTCATGACCAAGGACCTGGCCCTGCTGGTCGGCGATCAGCAGTCCTGGCTGACCACCGAAGGCTTCCTGGACAAGGTGTCCGAGAACCTGAAGAAGGCTCTGCCGGGTATCGGCTGAGCTTAGCTCAGAATGACATCAAGGCCCGCCGGAGCGATCCGGCGGGCTTTTTTGTTGTGCGGGTCGAGCCGGTGAAAACACGCATTGAACCCGCCTGCGATCCATGTCCCTAATCCGCCTGGGGATTTTGGCGCCGTTTCGTCGTTATCGCGTCGCGTTCGTAAGGCAGGGGAGGGCCGATGAACCGCAAACTGATTATTCGTCTGGGGCTGGCGGCGGCGGCCGTCTTCGTGGTCGCCTACGGCGCTTCGCCCCTGCTGGCGGCGCGGTCTCTGGTGCAGGCGGCCAAGGCCGGGGACGCGCAGGGGCTGGAGCGCCAGGTCGACTTCCCCGCGTTCCGCGCCAGCCTGAAGGACGAGCTGAACGCCCGGATGATGGTCGAGATGCGCAAGGACAAGCGCCTCGGCGACAGCGGCCTGTCGGGGCTGGGGATGCTGTTGGCGCCCGCTCTCGTCGGCGGGGCGGTCGACGCCTTCGTCACCCCGCAGGCGATCGCCCTGATGGTGCAGGAGGGCCGGGCGCCCAAACCCGAGATCACGCGCCGGGAGCCTCAGGAGCCGAAGTCCGACGACAAGCGCGTGCGCCAGTCCTGGGGCTATCGCGACCTGGACACCTTCGCGGTCACCTTGACCCGCGACGACCAGCCCGGCGAGCAGGTCTCCCTGCTGATGAAGCGCCGCAACCTGGTCGGCTGGAAGCTGGCGGGGATTGATCTGGGAACGCCGGAGTAGGCTTCTCCTCCCCATGCAATGGGGAGGTGGATCGGCGGCCTAGCCGCCGAGACGGAGGGGCTGCTTGGTTCCGTCGTCCTTGATCCCCGCCTTGGCCCCTCCACCGCTTCGCGGTCCCCCTCCCCATTTCATGGGGAGGAAAGAAAAAGGGCGGCGCATCGGAGGCGCCGCCCTTCATCGTTTCCGCCTGGGAGGGCGATCAGCCCTTCAGCGCGTTGCGGATGGCGTTCAGGCCGTCCTCGGCCTTGGAGCCGTCAGGGGCGCCGCCCTGGGCGAAGTCGGGCTTGCCGCCGGCGCCCTTGCCGCCCATGGCGATGACGGCGTCGCGGGCCAGGTCGGCCGCGTTGACCTTACCCGCCATGTCCGGCGTCGCGGCGACGGTGATGGCCGCCTTGCCGTCGGTGACGCCGACAAGGGCGACGACGCCCGAGCCGAGCTGCTTCTTGAAGTCCTCGGCCACGCCGCGCAGGCCCTTGCCGTCGACGCCGTCCAGAACACGGGCGATCAGCTTGATCCCTCCGATCTCTTCAGGCGCGGCGTTGGCGCCTGCGCCGCCACCCAGCGCCAGCTGCTTCTTCAGGTCGGCGACCTGCTTCTCCAGCGTCTTGACCGAGGCCTGCAGGCCCTCGACGCGGGCCGGAACCTCGGCGGGCTGGATCTTGAAGCCCTGCGCCAGGTGGCGGGCGACATTGGCCTGATCCAGCAGGAAGCGGCGGGCCGCCTCGCCGGTCAGGGCCTCGACGCGGCGCACGCCGGCGGCCACGCCGCCTTCGGACACGATCTTGAACAGGGCGATGTCGCCGGTGTGGAAGACGTGGGTGCCGCCGCACAGCTCGACCGAATAGGCGCCCGGACCCGACAGGGCGCGGCCGATGGTCAGGACGCGGACCTCGTCGCCGTACTTCTCGCCGAACAGGGCCACGGCGCCCGCCGCGATGGCGGCGTCGGGCGTCATCAGTTCGGTCGTGACCGGGACGTTCTGGCGGATGACCGCGTTCACCTCGTCCTCGACGCGGGCGATTTCCTCGTCCGTCATCGGGGCGTTGTGGCTGAAGTCGAAGCGCATCCGCTCGGCGTCGACCATCTGGCCCTTCTGGGCGACGTGGGCGCCCAGCACGTTCTTGACGGCGGCGTGGAACAGGTGGGCGGCCGAGTGGTTGGCGCGGGTGGTCGGGCGCGAGCCTTCCTCGACCGTGGCGGTCACGATCGCGCCGGTGGCCAGCGCGCCCTTGGTCACTTCGAGGGTGTGAACGTGCAGGTCGCCGCCGTGCTTCTTGGTGTCCAGGACGCGGCCTTCGCCGCCGCTCCAGACGAAGGCGCCCTTGTCGCCCGCCTGGCCGCCGCCTTCGCCGTAGAAAGGGGTCTTGTCCAGCAGCACCTCGACCGTCTCGCCGGTCGCGGCGGACGCAGCCTCGGCGCCGTCCTTGACGATGGCGATGACCTTGCCTTCGCCGGTCTCGGACTCATAGCCGGTGAATTCCGTGCCGCCGTGCTGGTCGCGCAGGGACAGCCAGGCGCCGGCCGAGGCCGTCTGGCCCGAGCCCTTCCAGTGCTCGCGCGAGCGGTCGCGCTGTTCGGCCATGGCGGATTCGAAGCCGTCGACGTTGACGCTGTAGCCGCGACGGCGGGCCTCGTCCTGCGTCAGGTCAAGCGGGAAGCCGTAGGTGTCGTACAGGGTGAAGGCCGTCTGGCCGTCCAGCATGTCGCCCGCCTTGAAGTCGGCCGTCGCCTGATCGAACAGGTTCATGCCGCGGCCCAGCGTGGTGCGGAAGCGGATCTCTTCCTGCTTCAGAGTGTCCTCGATGAAGGCCTGGGCGCGGCCGAGTTCGGGATAGGCCTCGCCCATTTCCTCGACCAGGGTCGGCACCAGACGGTGCATCAGCGGGTCCTGGGCGCCCAGCAGGTGGGCGTGGCGCATGGCGCGGCGCATGATGCGGCGCAGGACATAGCCCCGACCCTCGTTCGAGGGGGTCACGCCGTCGGCGATCAGGAAGGCGGTCGAGCGCAGGTGGTCGGCGATGACCCGGTGCGACGGGGCGCGCTCGCCCTCGGCCTTGGTGTGGGTCAGCTCTTCGGAGGCCGCGATCAGATTGCGGAACAGGTCGACTTCATAGTTGGAGTGGACACCCTGCAGCACGGCGGCGATGCGCTCCAGACCCATGCCGGTGTCGACCGACTTCTTGGGCAGTTCGCGAACGATCTCGTCGTTCTCCTTCTCGAACTGCATGAAGACATTGTTCCAGATCTCGACGAAGCGGTCGCCGTCCTCGTCCGGCGAACCGGGAGGGCCGCCGAAGATGTGGTCGCCGTGGTCGTAGAAGATCTCGGTGCAGGGACCGCACGGGCCGCTGTCGCCCATGGCCCAGAAGTTGTCGGCGGTGGGGATGCGGATGATCTTCTCGTCCGCGAAGCCCGTCACCTTTTTCCAGATGTCGAAGGCCTGATCGTCGGTATGATAGACGGTGACCAGCAGGCGGGCAGGGTCGAGGCCGAATTCCTTGGTCAGCAGGGTCCAGGCGCGCTCGATCGCGTGGTCCTTGAAATAGTCGCCGAACGAGAAATTGCCGAGCATTTCAAAGAAGGTGTGGTGACGCGCGGTATAGCCGACGTTGTCCAGGTCGTTGTGCTTGCCCCCGGCGCGAACGCATTTCTGCGAGCTGGTGGCGCGGTTGTAGGGCGCGGTCGCCGCGCCGGTGAAATAGTCCTTGAACGGCACCATGCCCGCGTTGACGAACAGCAGGGTCGGGTCGTTCTGCGGCACGAGCGGAGCCGACTGCACCTTCTCGTGGCCGTCGGCGGCGAAGTAGTCGAGGAAGGTGGAACGGATCTGCTTCAGGCTGGTCATGGGCGTATCGCTCTGGAACTCGGGCGCGCGGGAGGAAATATCGGAACCGGCGTCATATAGGGATTTTGCGCCGAACGCATCACCCGGCGGCGGCCTCACTGCGGCTGAATAATCCCATCGCGCCAGACCCCAGTGAGGATACGAACATCAAGGGGGTGGCCAGATTCGATGAACACAGGCTTTAGAACTGTATCGAATGAAACTTCAGCCGCTCGATCGGCTGTGGGATGAACTTGTGCGAACAGAAGGTAGTGTCCTGAAGGCGTTGCGGGAAAGGTGAACTCTCCCTCTGGTCCACAGGTTGTCTCACGTATGTAATTGGCTGATTCTGGCTCAGGCCAAGACCATCTTGTCGCGGTGTCTATGTAGTTGTCGTGATAATCTCCTTGGGTCTTTATTAGGAGGCTGTACTCTCGTGCCATCAAGTCTCTCATGTGTGTTGTGTCAGGAATCAATCTGACTAAGAGATTGGCGCAATGAAGTGTTTGGGTGGGAATATTTTCAATAACTCCATTTCTGCGTTGGTAATTGGTGGTTACTGCTAGTCGTCCAATAACAGTCGCGCCGGACGCTAGGGCCCAATCGTGCGCCCTAGCGTCGAAGGCGTTGCGGCGTTCGAACTCACGCTGCTCATGGAGTTGGTGGACAGCGGCGAGCGTCAGGCATCCGGAAAGCGGCAGAGCCGTCAGCAAGACCGCCAGAGATATGGAGAAGGCGCGTGACCTCATTCGGGCGCCATGAAGAAGCGTTGCTGCGGCGTCCATGAGCGGTGTGCTCCGGAGAGGGATTTGCGCTTTAGTCGTGTAGAGGACGCGGCGAGACGATCAGACCGTCTTCGTCCGCATAGAGCCATTCGCCGGGGGTGAAGATGACGCCGCCGAAGCTGGTGGGGATGTCGATCTCGCCGATGGCCTCGCGGTCGGCGCGCAGGGGGATGGTTCCCACGGCTTTGACGCCGACGTTCATGGTGTTGATGACGCCGCTGTCCCGGATGGCGCCATGGACGACGATCCCGGCCCACCCGTTGTCGATGGCCAGCCTGGCCAGATTGTCGCCGACCAGAGCCCGCTTCAGCGAGCCGCCGCCATTGACCACCAGAACCGCGCCGTGGCCGGGCCGCTCCAGCGTCTGACGGACAAGGGCGTTGTCATCCAGCACGCTGAGTGTGCGGACAGGGCCGTGGAAGGCTGCGATCTTGCCGAAGCTGCGGAAGGCGGTCTGGCAGACCTTCACCGTGTCAGGGTGGGCGTCGCACAGGTCGGCGGTGGCGAAGGTCATGGGGAGGCTCCGTTTCTTTGCGCCGAACTCTGCCTGCTCGTGAGGTGCGCCTCAACATCCGTCGGAATGAGTGGAAGGAAGCCCGGCATAAAAAAAGAGGCCCGCCCGAAGCAGGTCGGGCGGGCCGATCTCCGTCCGACCGGCCACGCGGGGTCGGTAGGCGGGTCGCGCAGCAGCGAACGGAGAAGCTCGAGCGGAGGTCTGGATCAGCCCTCCAGGTCCTGACCCTCGTCGGGTTCGGGGGCGCCCAGCATGTCGTCGGCGATCTTGGCGGTTGACTGGCGCACGGCCTTTTCGATCGAGGCGGCCATGTCGGGGTTGTTCTTGAGGAACTCCTTGGCGTTCTCGCGGCCCTGACCGATGCGGGTCGAGTCGTAGGAGAACCAGGAGCCGGATTTCTCGACGATGCCCGCCTTGACGCCCAGGTCGATGATCTCGCCGATCTTGGAGATGCCTTCGCCGTACATGATGTCGAAGATGACCTCGCGGAACGGCGGGGCGACCTTGTTCTTGACCACCTTGACGCGGGTGGTGTTGCCGACCACCTCGTCGCGGTTCTTGATCGCGCCGGTGCGGCGGATGTCCAGACGCACCGAGGCGTAGAACTTCAGCGCATTGCCGCCCGTCGTCGTTTCCGGCGAGCCGTACATGACGCCGATCTTGTGACGGATCTGATTGATGAACAGGACGATGCACTTCGACTTGGAGATGGAGGCCGTCAGCTTGCGCAGGGCCTGCGACATCAGGCGGGCCTGAAGGCCGGGCAGGCTGTCGCCCATCTCACCCTCGATCTCGGCGCGCGGGGTCAGCGCAGCGACCGAGTCGACCACCACGATGTCCACGGCGCCCGAGCGCACCAGGGTGTCGACGATTTCCAGCGCCTGTTCGCCCGTGTCGGGCTGCGACACCAGCAGGTCGTCCAGGTTCACGCCCAGCTTTTGCGCATAGACGGGGTCCAGCGCGTGTTCGGCGTCGACGAAGGCGGCCACGCCGCCCTTCTTCTGGACTTCGGCCACGGTGTGCAGGGCCAGGGTGGTCTTGCCCGAGGATTCGGGACCGAACACCTCGATCACCCGCCCGACCGGCAGGCCGCCGATGCCGAGCGCCATGTCGAGGCCCAGGGAGCCGGTCGAGACGCTCTCGATCTCGGCCACCTGTCCGGCCTTGCCCAGTTTCATGACCGAGCCCTTGCCGAAGGCGCGATCGATCTGCGCGATCGCCGCTTCCAGAGCGCGTTGCTTTTCGCCGTCTTCTTTACCCACGAGCTTCAGTGCCGCCTGTGACATTGGTTTTCTCTCCCTTGCCATGATTCCCATCTGACTTCGGGAGAGACCCGCCACGGACCCGCTCCCTGTTGAGACGGACTATGGACACGGTTTGTTCCTGTTCGCAAGATGTTCTCGTGAACTGAACGAGAACATTTGTTTTGGTGCGACCGGATGTGACGTGTGTCTGGCGCTGGGACAGCCTCAGGCGGCGTTGCTGCATCCGGTGGCGGTGCGGAACATCAGGATGATGGCTTCGTCCACCGGCAGGGCGTCCTCGACGGTGGCCTGGACGATGGAGCCGGACCACAGGGCGTGCATGGCGATGGACATCTGCAGCGGCGATATGATCGGCTTCAGACCGTGGTGGTCGATCAGCTTGGCGATTACCTGGGCGAACTGCTTGTGATAGTTGGTTTTCACCCGGTCGAAGTGTTCGGCGAAGCCGGGGTCGCGGCGGGCGTGCAGGTGCAGTTCGATGGCCAGAAGCGACAGGACAGGCCGCTGGGCCAGTTCGGCCAGACGCCCGGCGATCGCGCGCAGGCTGTCCTCCAGCGAACGGTCGCTGTGCTGATCGACGACGCCGTCCAGCACAGCGATGATCTCGGCCATATATCCCTCCATCAGGGCCAGCAGAAGCTCGTCCTTGGAGGCGAAGTTGGAATAGAAGGCGCCTTGAGAGAAACCGGCGCGTTCGCAGACGCCGCGGATCGAGGCCGCCGCCACGCCGCCTTCGGCGACGATGTGAAAGGCGGCCTCCAGCAACCGGGCGCGGGTGTCCTGTTGCATTTCGCGGCGTGAACGCCGTTTGTGCTCTCCCGGCCCGGTCGTCATGGCTATCCGTCTATTCCTTGGCGCGCTTGGCGCGCAGGCTGCCCTTCAGGTCGTCATACCAGTCCTGCGCCGTCTTCAGGGCCTGGGCGCCCTTGCCGAACAGACCGGTCAGTTCGTCATCGAACCTCGCCTTCAGCGTGGCTTCCTGCTCGGGGATCGGCGGCAGGATATGGGCGAAATAGGTCTTGTCCAGCAGGCGATGCAACAGGCGCTCGCCGGGGAAGGGCTCGTTGTTGCTGAGGGCGCGGGCCGCCTTCAGCATGGTGCGCAGGTCGTATTGCGTCGGCGCGATGTCCGGAACCTGCTTGGGAAGGCCCAGCAGGGTGTAGACGGCGACCCGGGCGGTGCGGACCGAGCTTTCCATCGTGAAGACCACGTCGTTGCGCGTTTCCACGAACTGACCCACCAGCGCCAGGTTGGTGCAGCCCTCGGGTACGACCTCCGGCCGGTCCCCGGCGGCGCGCGGCATGAACTGGGCGGTGATGTAGGGCATCAGCGCCGTGCGCACCTTGGTGTTGGCGACGACCTCGTCCAGCTGATCGACGATGCCGAGATGATAGCAGAGCTCGGCCAGGATCTCGCGTCCGGTGCAGGCGGGCATCGGCTTCTTCACATAGTCGCCGTCCTTGTCCATCAGCAGGGCGTAGACCCACAGCACCAGCACGTCCTTGGGCTGGTCGGGGAAGTGCGGCTGGCGGTTGGCGGTGAAGCTCAGCACCCAGCTGGAGTCGGTGAAGGTGATCACCCCGCCGGTCACGGTGCGGCCGGAATAGGGGTCGTTGACGGACAGTTCATTCAGCTTCTCGACCAGGGGCGAGGCCTTGCACGTCAGGGTCGCGGATTCCCAGATCGACCTGTCGACATCGCCATAGAATTTCTCGGGCTTGCCGAAGATGGGCGACTTCTTCGCCAGATTGCGCCACAGGGCCCAGTCGCTGTCCTCGCCGGGGGTCAGCGTGCTGCGGTCCAGTTCTGGAACCGTGTCCATGTCGCCGTAGACCGTGCCTTCGGTCATCGACCCGGTCAGGGCGAAGACGAGGTCGCGCGGGTCGACCGGTATGACGTCCTCCTTGCCGTCCGTCCTGCAACGGATGGCGGCGACGGTGCGCTTGCCGTCTTCCTCGGTCATGTCCAGGTCGTGGACGCGGGTGTTGAACCGCACCTTCACGCCCTGTTCGCGCAACATGCGGATCAGCGGCTTAACGAAGCTGTCGAACTGGTTGTATTTCGGGAAGACCAGGGCGGACATGTCGTTCAGACCGTCCAGGGCGTCGAGGAAGCGGTGCATGTACAGCTTCATTTCCAGCGCGCTGTGCCAGTTCTCGAAGGCGAACATGGAGCGCCAGAAGAACCAGAAATTGCTCTGCAGGAAGCCTTCGCTGAAGTAGTCCTCGATGGTTACGTCATCGAGATCTTCCTTGCGCATCATCAGCAGCTTGAAGGTTTCCCACTGCTGGGGCTTGGTCAGGCCGAGGGTGGAGAAGTCCCTGATCTGGCCCTGCCTGTGCATCAGGCGGGCCTTGGAATAGTTGGGATCGGCGTCGTTCACCAGACGATATTCGTCCAGCACGCTGTAGCCCTCGGGCAGTTCCAGCGCGGGCACGTCCTGGAACATGTCCCAGAAGTTGTCGTAGTTCCAGTTCATCTCGCGGCCGCCGCGGACGATGTAGCCGTCCTGCGCGTTTCCGGCGCCGTCCAGCGAGCCGCCCTCGATGTCCAGGCTCTCGATGATCGTGATGTTTTCGGCCGGCATCCGACCGTCGCGGATCAGATAGAAGGCCGCCGCCAGCCCGGCGATGCCGCTGCCGATCACATAGGCCTTGCGCTCTTCGATCCCGTCGGTCGCCAGAGGTTTGTTGCGCACATAGGCGCCGACCATGTCGGGCGGAGGGACGGTGTTGTCCGTCGTATTGCTCCAGTACTCGCGGGCGGCGTCCGGCTGCGGCTCCAGCGTCACGATGTTGTCGGCGAAGGGGGCTTTACTCACGGCGATTCCTTTCCTGCCTGAATGGCCTCATGTGGAACGATGTTCACTCTAGGTGCGGCGAACGTGAGATGTCAAGCGACATCCAAATATCATATGATATTTCATTATGCCGCAGCACCGCTTCCAGAAGACGGCGAGGTCAATGAATCCGCTCTAAGTGATCCAACGGCCAAGCTCGCGCGTTAGGGAGTCATGACTGATTTTCAGACCGCCCCGCCCGCCGAACCGGCCAAGCCTGCCGTCCTGACCATCCGCAACGCCCGCATGGACGATGTGACGGAGATCAACGCCCTGGTGGCGCGGGTCTACAAGGATATGCCGCCCTATACGCCGGGGATGCTGCGCGGGCAGATCGCCGCCTATCCCGACGGCCAGTTCGTGGTCGAGTTCGAAGGCGAGATCGTCGGTTACGCCGCCAGCTTCCGCATCGACGAAAAGTCGGCCATGGGGCCGCACAGCTGGGACCAGATCACCGGCGGCGGCTATGCGGCGCGGCACGACCCGGCGGGCGACTGGCTATATGGGATGGAGGTCTGCGTCGACCCGACGCGGCGGCGCCTGCGCATCGGCCAGCGCCTGTACGACGCGCGCCGCGACCTGTGCGAGGCGCAGAACCTGAAGGGCGTGGTGTTCGGCGGACGGATGCCGGGGCTGGCGCGCAGGCGCTCAGCCTATTCTGACCCGAACGCCTATGTCGAGGCGGTGCGCGACCGCAAGGTGAAGGACCCGATCATGGCCTTTCACCAGCGTTCGGGGTTCGAGCCGGCGGGGGTGCTGCTGAACTATCTGCCATCGGACAAGGCGTCGCTGGGCCATGCGGCGCGCTGGGTCTGGCGCAACCCCTACTATGTCGAGGCGACGGGTAAAGGGGCGGCCTTTGCGGTCAAGGAGACGGTGCGTGTCGCCACCGTCCAGTTGCAGATGCGCAAGGTCGAGAGCTTCGGCGAGTTCATGGACAACGTCGAATATTTCGTCGACGTGGTGTCGGACTATCGCGCCGACTTCGTGGTCTTCCCTGAGCTGTTCACGCTTCAGCTCCTGTCGCTGGAGACGAAGAAGCTGACCCCGGCGGAATCGATCGAGGCGCTGACCCGCTATACGCCGCGCTTCGTCGAGGCGATGCGGGAACTGGCGGTCGGCTACAACGTCAACATCATCGGCGGCTCCCACCCGACGCGGACCGAGGACGGCGAGATCCAGAATGTCGCCTATGTCTTCCTGCGCGACGGTTCGGTGCATGAGCAGGAGAAGATCCACCCGACGCCGAACGAGCGCCACTGGTGGAACATCAAGGGCGGCGACCGCGTCCACGCCATCCCGACCGACTGCGGGCCGATCGGGGTGATGATCTGCTACGATTCCGAGTTCCCCGAACTGGCGCGGCGTCTGGCGGACGAGGGCGCGCGCATCCTGTTCACGCCCTTCTGCACCGACAACCGGCAGGGGTATCTGCGGGTGCGCTATTGCTCGCAGGCGCGGGCCATCGAGAACCAGTGCTACGTCGTCCTGTCGGGCAATGTCGGCAACCTGCCCAACGTCGAGAACATGGACATCCAGTATGCGCAGTCGTGCATCCTGACGCCGTGCGACTTCCCCTTCGCGCGCGACGGGGTGGCGGCCGAGGCCAGCGAGAATGTCGAGACGGTGACGGTGGCGGACCTGGACCTGTCCGACCTGGCCTGGGCCAAGGCGCAGGGGACGGTGCGGAACCTGCGCGACCGCCGGTTCGATCTCTACAAGACGGTGTGGACGGACGGGGGGTGACCTTACCTCCGCTCATCCCGGCGGACGCCGGAATCCAGTCAGAGCGCGCGCACGAGGCCTTGTTGTTCATGCCGCGCGTTTGGGGCCAAAGCACTGGGCCCCGGCGTCCGCCGGGGTGAGCGGGATTTGTGACCTGCCTTCTACTTCGGCCGCTTCGCCGGGCTGTCGCGAAACCGGGGCGCCGGCGCGGGCTGCACCACGCCCTGCGCGGTGACGAAGGCCTCGCGCGCCCGGTTGTGCGGGTGGTCGGGGGCCTCGGTCATGGACAGGACGGGGGCCACGCAGGCGGCTTGGGCGTCGGGATCACTGCACCAGTCGTCGCGGGTGCGGGTGCGGAAGACGGCGGCCAGTTTGTCCTTCAGCCTCGGCCATTGGTCTGGGTCGAAAGGCATGGCGAAGTCGGGATCGTTCCCCAGTCCCGTCAGCCGCATCAGCGCGATGTAGAAGGCCGGTTCGATGGCGCCGACGGCGACGTATTTGCCGTCCTGCGTCTCATAGACCTCGTAAAACGGTGCGCCGGTGTCGAGCAGGTTGACTCCGCGCTCGTCGCGCCACGCCAGACTGGGCGGCAGGGGCGCGGGCAGGTTCTGGCGGAAGCCCCAGATCATGCTCATCAGCAGGGAGGAGCCGTCGGTCATGGCGCAGTCGATGACGTCGCCGCGCCCGGTGCGCTGGGCCTTCAGCAGGCCCGCGACCATGCCGAAGGCCAGCAGCATGCCGCCGCCGCCGAAGTCGCCGACCATGTTGATCGGCGGGGTCGGCTTCTCGCCCGCCCGGCCGAAGGCGTGCAGGGCGCCCGAGACGGCGATGTAGTCGATGTCGTGGCCGGGCGCAGGGGCCAGCGGCCCGTCCTGGCCCCAGCCGGTCATGCGGCCGTAGACCAGGCGCGGATTGTCGGCCAGCAGCGTGTCGGGGCCGAGGCCGAGACGCTCCATCACGCCGGGGCGGAAGCCTTCGATCAGGCCGTCGGCGGTGAGCGCGAGGTCGCGGATCAGCGCGGCGCCCTCCGGCGTCTTCAGGTCGGCTTCGACCAGACAGGCGCGGCTGCGGTTCAGGGGATCGCGCAGGTCGGGCGCTGCGCCCGGGCGGTGGACCAGCACCACCTCAGCCCCATGATCGGCCAGCATCATGCCGCAGAAGGGGGCAGGGCCGATGCCGCCGATTTCGATGATGGTCAGGCCGTCGAGAGTTCCGCTCATGTCCGCCACTGAAGCCGAGGCGGGCGGCCCCGTCCAGCTTACGCTGTCCGGGACCGCCTCTTCGGGGGGAGTTTGTCGGAAGCTGTTTTCGAGGTGGAAGCGGGCAGGAACTCTCTCTTCCGTCATCCCCGGCCTTGTGCCGGGGACCCATAACCTCGACGTCAGCCGGACATGGCGTTGAGCCTCGCTCTCATAAGGGCCCGTTTATGGATTCTCGGGACAAGCCCGAGAATGACGGAGAGAAGAAGCGGAGCGGGAAGGGACTTACGCCGCCCGGTTCTTCACCAGATCATCCACGACCGACGGATCGGCCAGCGTCGAAGTGTCGCCCAGCGCGCCCAGTTCGTTCTCGGCGATCTTGCGCAGGATGCGCCGCATGATCTTGCCCGAGCGGGTCTTGGGCAGGCCCGGCGCCCACTGGATCACGTCGGGCGCGGCGATGGGGCCGATCTCCTCGCGGACCTGGGCGACCAAGGCCTTGCGCAGGTCTTCTGTGGCCTCGACCCCCTTGTTCAGGGTGACATAGGCGTAGATGCCCTGACCTTTGATGTCGTGAGGGAAGCCGACGACGGCGGCCTCGGCCACGTCATCGTGCAGGACCAGGGCGCTCTCGACCTCGGCCGTGCCCATGCGGTGGCCCGAGACGTTGATGACGTCATCGACCCGCCCGGTGATCCAGTAGTAGCCGTCCTCGTCGCGGCGGCAGCCGTCGCCGGTGAAATACTTGCCCGGATAGGTCGAGAAATAGGTCTCGAAGAAGCGCTGGTCGTCGCCATAGACGGTGCGCATCTGGCCCGGCCAGCTGTCGGTGATGCACAGATTGCCCTCGGTCGCGCCGTTCAGCACGCCGCCCTCGGCATCCACGATTTCAAGCTCGACGCCGGGCAGGGGCTTCGTCGCCGAGCCCGGCTTCAGGTCCGTGGCGCCGGGCAGGGGCGAGATCAGGGCGCCGCCCGTCTCGGTCTGCCACCAGGTGTCGACGATGGGCAGGCGACCTTCGCCGACGACCTCGTGATACCAGCGCCAGGCCTCGGGGTTGATCGGCTCGCCGACGGTGCCCAGCAGGCGCAGGGACTTGCGGCTGGAGGCCTTCACCGGGGCGTCGCCTTCGCGCATCAGGGCGCGCAGGGCCGTGGGGGCGGTGTAGAAGATCTCAACCTGATGCTTGTCTATGACTTCCCAGAAGCGGCTGACGGTCGGATAGTTGGGCACGCCCTCGAACATCAGGCTGGTCGCCGCATTGGCCAGGGCGCCGTAGACGACATAGGTGTGGCCCGTGACCCAGCCCACGTCGGCGGTGCACCAGAAGACCTCGCCGGGACGGTAATCGAACACCAGCTCATGCGTATAGCTGGCCCAGAACAGATAGCCGCCGGTGGTGTGCAGCACGCCCTTGGGCTTTCCGGTCGAGCCGGAGGTGTAGAGGATGAACAGCGGGTCTTCGGCCTTCATCGGCTCGGGCGCGCAGTCGGGCGAGGCCTTGGCCGTCTCGACTTCCCAGTCCAGATCGCGGCCCTCGACGAAGGGCACGTCGGCGCCGGTGTGGCGCAGGACGACGACGGTCTTCACGCCCGCGACCTTTTCCAGCGCCTTGTCGACATTGGCCTTTAGCGGGACGCGTTTGCCCGCCCGGCAGCCCTCGTCGGCGGTGATGACGAAGGTGGATTCGCAGTCCTCGATCCGCCCGGCGATGCTGTCGGGCGAGAAGCCGCCGAAGATGACCGAATGCACCGCGCCGATGCGGGCGCAGGCCAGCATGGCGTAGGCCGCTTCGGGGATCATCGGCAGATAGATGGTGACGCGGTCGCCCTTCTGGACGCCGTTCGCCTTCAGTACGTTCGCCAGGCGGCAGACGCGTTCATGAAGCTGGCCGAAGGTAACGGCTTCGCTGTCGGTCGGTTCGTCGCCTTCCCACAGGATGGCGACCTCATCCTTGCGGGCGGGCAGGTGGCGGTCGATGCAGTTGACCGAGACGTTCAGCACCCCGTCCTCGAACCAGCGGATGCGGAAGTCGGCCTTGTTGAAGGAGACGTCCTTGATCTTGGTCGGGAAGGTCATCCAGTCGAGACGCCGGGCCTGTTCGGCCCAGAAGGCGTCCGGGGTCTCACGCGCCTGAATCCGGGCCGCTTCATAGCCGTCGCGGTCCATGTGGGCGCGGGCGGCCAGTTCGGCGGGGACGGGATAGATTTCCGGATCAGACACGCGATTTTCCTCCAGGGTCTTTTATTTGTTCGGCCTTAGAAGCCGTATTTCACGAACAGGATCAGACGGGTCATGTCGCCGTCCAGTCCTGACTCGAGTTTGCGATCAGCGAACATCACCTCGGCGCCGACATCAAAGGCCGCAACCGGCGACCAGATCAGATTGGCGTGAAGGCTCTGGGCCGAGCGGTTGGCGGCCGCGCCGGTCAGGGCGACATCGTTGTCGACCTTCTGCGTGGACCAGATCAGGCTGGAGCGCCAGCCCGGCGCCCAGACGTGGCGATAGGCGGCGAAGCCTGCGATCACGCCGATGGCCTCCAGCTCGCCCGAGGCGTCCAGCACAGCGTCATTGGAGAAGTTCAGCCCGACATAGCGACCGATGCCTTCGCCGCCGGTCAACATCAGGCGGATGTCGTCCTGCGCCCCCACCTTGAACAGCGCCGAGGCCGACAGGCCCCAGCCGGTGGCGGTGGAATCCACGTTGGTCGCCGGGTCCTGATACTTCAGCTGGCGCAGCAGGCCGGACAGTTGCACCGCGCCCCACGGACGGCTGATCCCATAGCGGGCGGTCAGGTCGGGCAGGCTGTTGTCGTCGGCGATGATGCGGGCGCCGCCGCCGAAGGGGGTGACGGTGGTCTCAGGGTTCTCCAGCGCGATGGAGAAGGGACCGCGCGTATAGCGGACCTGGGCCTGACGGGCGAAGACCGTGCCCTCGGCCGCGCCGACGAAGTCCGCCGATTCCGGCAGGACGGCGGTGTTCTGGAAGTTGGTCCACTCCTGACCGATCAGCCAGTTGTCGATGGTGACGAAGGCGCGGCGCAGGGCGGGGTTGGAGCCGCTGGTCGTGCGCTGGTCGCCCGATCCGGGCAGGGTCTGGAAGTCCATCTCCAGCCGCGTGCCGATCTTGTGGCCGCTGACCACGCCGTCGGTGGTCAGCCAGAAGCGGGTCTGGCGGGCGTTGAAGTCGGTCGCGACATCCTCGCTGTCGCCGCCGACAGGGATGGCGCCGGGCAGGTGATAGTCGCGCAAGGGGTCGCCGTTGGCCGGGTCGCCGCCGGAATATTTCGACGCCATGAAGTCGGTCTTGATGAAGCCGCCGAACTTCACCGTGTGGTCGCCGATGCGGAAGCCTTCTTCACGTGGGGCGTCGGAAACGGGCGTTGGCGCCAGCGCCGGGAGGGGCGCGGGGCGGGCTTCGAGGCGGACGATGTCCTGCGCCATTACCTGATTTTGCGAGGCCTGCTGCGTTCGGGCGGCGGCGACTTCGGACTTCAGGCTGTTCAGCTCGGCTTCGAGCTGGGCGATACGGGCTTCCAGCGCGGCGCTGGCGTCCTGAGCCAGTGCAGCGCCGGGGACAAGCAGCAACGCGGCCGCAGCCACGCCGCCGAACAAACGGCAGCTTCCCATGCGTGGTCCTCCCAGACCGTTGTTCCGAGCCTGTCTGTCGCAGGCTTCAGGACGCCAGCATTCCGCTTGGTCAGGGTTTGCGGCCATTAGCCATTCGTCTAGTTTCGACCAAAGTCGAGGCGCGGCATGGTGTCGTCGCGACGCGGCCGACGAACAAGAACCGCGCGTGGGAAGGACCCTCATGGATCGCATCGTCGTCGCCGACGACCACCCCCTGTTTCGCGCGGCGTTGAAGTCGGCCGTCGAAAAGGCGTCCGAAGGCGCGCAGATCGTCGAATGCGCCAGTCTGGCCGAGGCGCAGGTCGCCCTGTCCGAGGGTGCGGTCGATCTGCTGCTTCTGGACCTGAAGCTGTCGGACGTGGACGGTATGACGGGCCTGACCCTGATCCGCGCCGATCATCCAGCGGTGCCGGTCGCTGTCGTTTCCGCCAGTGAAGAGGCGCCGACCATCCGCCGCGTGCTGTCGCTGGGGGCGGCGGGCTTCATCCCCAAATCGGCCGCCCTGCCTGAAATGGTCGAGGCCATACGGGCCATCCTGGACGGAGAGACATGGGCGCCGGAGGTCGAGGCGGCGGGCGAGGAAGAGGCCGATCTTCAGGCCCGCATCGCCAGCCTGACGCCGTCGCAACTGCGGATTCTGGAGGGGCTGAAGGTCGGGCGTCTGAACAAGCAGATCGCCTTCGACCTGGGCGTCACCGAGGCCACCATCAAGGCGCACCTGACCAGCGTCTTCCGCAAGCTGGGCGTCCAGAACCGGACCCAGGCGGTGATCCTGGCGCAGTCGCTGGACCTCTGAATCCTTCTTTCACAAGGAGAGAAGGACGCTAGCTTCGGCTCTTGACGGCCACGGCTTTCAGACCCGCCAGCATCCGGTCCGTCGCCGGGTTGCGCTCGCAGCCGCCGTTCAGGATCAGCCGCAGCGCCTGAACGTGAACCTCGACCGACGGCCAGTCCCAGGCGTCGGCGACGGCCATGCGGTCGGCGACGTCCGCCAGACTGTAGCCCGCGTCGAACAGCGGCCCGGTGTCGAAGAACCCCGCCAGATCCAGCACCCGCGACGCCAGTCGATAGACCTCGGCAGACGCACCACCCGGCCGCGCCGCGCACAGCCCTTCCAGTGCGGCGATGGCGGTCTCGATCTCGGCCATCACCTCGCCCTTGTGACGGACCAGCCGCTCCTTCGCGCGGCGCTCGACATCGACCAGCGTCCGGCCGCCGGGCTGAGCCATCTGCCGGGCCAGAGCCGTCGTGATCTTTTCGATCTTCGGCCCTTCGGTCACAGCGACACCCTCTGCGGCTTCAACAGCATGTCGATGTCCGACTGATCCATATTCTCTTCGACGGCGTGGCCGACATGGGCCGACAGGTCGCCCTTGCGGCGCCCGGGCATGCCCACCGGCGGACCGAAATTGCGCACCCGCCGATCAGGGCCGACATAGGTTTCACACTCGACGAACTCACGCTCATCCGCGCCCAGCCACAGGATGCGCTTCAGCAGCACCGCAGGCGTCAGGGGCTTGGTGATGACGAAGCTGACGCCGCAGTTGCGCCCCTCCTGCACCTTGGCCTGAGAGGCATGGCCCGTCAGCAGGATCACCGGCGTGTGGCGCATGGGCGCGGGCGTCTCGCGACGCAGCCAGCGGGTGAAGGCGTAGCCGTCCATCTCGGGGTCGGCGCAGTCGATGACGATCAGGTCGACCGGACGCTGTTGCAGCACCTTCACCGCCTCGACGGCCGAGGGGCATTTGATCTGCTCGCGCACGCCGAAGCCCTGAAAGATCGAACCCAGCATGTCGAGCGCCTGCGGCGTGTCGTCCACCAGCAGGACTGTCGACTGCTCCAGATTGATGCGGTCTTCGGTCATGGTCAGAACAGGTGCAGTTCACCCGCCGCCCGGGCGGGTTCGTCGTCGTCCGCATCCACAGCGGGGCGTCGGGCGCGATGAGCCGTTTCCTGCATCCGCTCGGCCATCTCAGCCAGCGGCAGGGCGGCCAGGGCGGTATCCATCGGCTGATCCTCTGCCACGGCTCGCGCCAGACCCGACAGCGCCTCGACTCGTTGGGTCAGGACGTCGAACGTCTGGCTGCGCGTCAGATAGCCCAGCCGCGTCGCGGGCGGCAGTTGGCGCAGGACTTCGGACACCAGCCCGCCCGTCGCCTCGATCTCGGCGCGGATGTCCGCCAGTTCCGCCGCCATGGCGGTCAGCAGGTCGCGATGGTCTGTCTCGGCCATATCAGAACAGCTCCAGATCCCCGGCGCTGGCCAGAGGCGGCGTGCGCGGCGTCGAGGACGGCAGGGCCGCCTGATCGGTCACCGCGCGTTGCCGCGCCCGGCCGCTTACCGGCCAATAATGAAGTCGACGCCCTCCGGCGCCTCTCAGACTGCCGCCGACGACGGGGATGCCCTCATCGGCCATGAAACGCTCGGCGAAGGCGGCGTTGGCCGCGCCGATGTCGGTCAGGGCGTCGAACATACGCCCCCCGCCGAACAGCTTGGCCTCCAGCCGCTCGCGCCGACCGCCCGCCTTCAACACGTCGTTGATGAGCACTTCCATCAGATAGGCCCCATACCGGCGGCTGGCCCCAGCGTCCGCCCCCGCGCCTTCGGGCAGCAGGAAGTGGTTCATCCCGCCAACCCCCGCCGCCGGATCCCGCAGGCACAGGGCCACGCAGCTGCCCAGCACAGTCGTCAGCACGACGTCGGGATCGGACGACACATAGTGATCGCCCTGCCCCACGTGCACGCGCCGCTCGACCGGCTGCTGAGCGGCCGCGCCGGTCACGTCAGCGGGCCGAAGACCGCTTCCAGCTTCTCTTTCAGCTGGGCGGTGGTGAAGGGTTTGACCAGATAGTTGTTCACGCCGAACTGCACGGCGCGCTGGACCAATTCGCGGTCGGCCCGGCCGGTCAGCATGATGAAGGCGGTCTTTGAGATCGGCGGGTGCGCCCGGATGGCGCGCAGCAGGCTGAGACCGTCCAGGTTCGGCATGTTGAAGTCCGAAATCACCAGATGCACCGGCTGGACCAGCAGCGACCGCAGGGCTGCCTCGCCGTCGGGCGCCTCTTCGATCTCGCGCACGCCGATCTGTTGCAGACTGGCGCGGATCAGTGAGCGCATCGTCAGCTGGTCATCGACGACAAGGGTGCGGATGGCGGAAGCGGCGGGCATGGACGTCCTTACGCGACAGAGGAAGAGGCGGCCGCGCGCGTGGCGCAGCTTTCAAGAATGGCCGGGGCCATACGGGACAGGGGCAGCTGGCGCTCGACAGCGCCCAGTTCAAAGGCGGCGCGCGGCATGCCGTAGACGACGCAGGACGCCTCGTCCTGGCCCAGGGTGCGGGCGCCCGCCTGACGCATGGCCAGCAGCCCCTTGGCTCCGTCCTTGCCCATGCCGGTCAGGATGACGCCCGTCATCGGGCGGCCCAGTTGGGCGACCGAACCGAACAGCACATCGACCGACGGCCGATGCCCGTTGACCGGGGCGGCGGCGATCAGACGGCAGCGCGCGCCCGAAACCGCCAGATGCGTCTCGCCGCCCGGCGCCAGATAGATATGTCCCGGCTTCAGCGGCGCGCCATCCTCGGCCTCGGTGACCGTAGCGGCCGACGCCTTGTTCAGACGGGCGGCGAAACTGCGGGTGAAGCTGGCGGGCATGTGCTGGGTGATGACCGTCGCCGGGCAGTCGGCAGGGAAGGCCGACAGAATGGTCAGCAGGGCCTCGACCCCGCCGGTCGACGACCCGATCGCCAGCACATGATCGGGATTAGCGTGATAGGCGCCCTCATGCCCCTTGACCGTGCGTGTTTCCAGCGGGCGCACGCGCGAGCGTGCCGCCACCTTCACCTTTTCGGCCAGATCGGCGAAGGCCTCGGCGGCGGGCACGCCCGGCGCGGGCTTGGCCACGGCGTCGACGGCCCCGACCTCCAGCGCCGTCAGGGTCACGTCGGTCCCCGCCTGCGTCAGGGTCGAGACCATGACCACCGGCATGGGCCGCAGCCGCATGATCTTCTCGAGGAACTCCAGCCCGTTCATATTGGGCATCTCGACATCCAGCGTGATGACGTCGGGGTTCAGTTCCTTGATCTTGGCGCGCGCCTCCAGCGGATCGGCGGCCGTGCCGACCACATTGATCTCAGGATCGCGGCGCAGGACGGCGCTGATCAGGCTGCGCATGGTGGCGCTGTCGTCCACCACCAGGACGGAGACGGCGCTCATGCCCCGCCCTCCTTGACGTAGGTGGTCAGGCCCGCAGGCTGCAGCACCTTCGCCGCCGGTCCCGTCACCCGCTCGGAATGACCGATGTAGAGAACGCCGCCGGGCGTCATGATCGGGGCGAAGCGGCTCCATACCCGTTCCTGGGTGGCGTCGTCGAAATAGATGACCACGTTGCGGCAGAAGATGACGTCGAATCGCCCGCGCATCGGCCAGTCGCCGATCAGGTTCAACTCCTTGAACGTCACCAGACGGCGCAGCGCCGCATCGGCGCTGAACCGGCCGGGTGCGCCCGCAACCGGCTCGAAATGCCTGCGCGACGCCGCCGGGACCGGGGCGAGCAGGTCTTCGGAATAAACGCCAGCCGCGCCCTCAGCGACCATATTGGGGTCGATGTCGGTGGCCAGGATGCGCACATCCAGTTCCGCCGCCTCAGGCAGGACGTCCAGCACCGTCAGGGCCATTGAATACGGCTCCTGCCCGTTCGAGCAGGCCGCCGACCACAGGCGCACGCGTCCACCCGCCCGCGCCCGCGCGGCCAGTTCCGGCATGACCTTGTCGCGCAGGTGATCGAAGTGGTGCGGCTCGCGATAGAAGCGGGTGACGTTGGTGGTCAGGGCCGCCATCATCGCCTGACGCTCGTCCACGCCCTCCGCCCCGTCGATCAGGGCGCAGTAGTCGCGGAAGCTGCGCAGGCCCAGCAGGCGCAGGCGCTTGGCCAGGCGCGAATAGACCAGCGCCGCCTTGCCTTCGCTGAGGGCGATGCCTGCGTGGGCGTGCAGGGTCTGGGCGATGTGGCGGAAATCCTCGGCCGTGAAGACGAACTCGCCTTCGACCAGAGCTTCTCGCCCGGCGACGGTCGTCATGCGGCTTCGGCCTCGCTTTCCGGCAGAACGTGATCCAGATCGATCAGGCTGATCATGCGGCCGCCCTCGACGGCGAAGATGCCCTTGACGAAGGACTTCACCTGTTCGCTGGCCACGTCCGGCGTCGGCTGGATGGCGGCGTCCGACAGTTGCACGATGTCGGACACCGCATCGACCAGCAGGCCGACAAGGCGCGAGCCGACATGAGCCACCATGATGACGTGTCGCTCGGTCGGCTCGTTCGTGGCCAGACCAAAGCGCGCGCCGAGATCAATGATCGGCAGCACCACGCCGCGCAGGTTGATGACGCCCTTCATATAGGCGGGCGAGCGCGGCAGCGGCGTGGCCGGGGTCCAGCCGCGGATCTCGCGCACGCTCATGATGTCGACGCAGAATTCCTGTTCGCCGATGCGGAAGGCGATCAGTTCGCGATCGGTTCCGGTAACGTTTGGGGTCAGTGTTTGCTCAATGGTTGTCATGGTTTCAGCTCGCCATCTGCAGGTCGGAACGTGACGGGGATAGGGTGCGTTTTGCCGTAACAAGGGCGTCGATATCGAGGATCAGGGCCACGCGGCCGTCGCCCAGAATGGTGGCTGCGGCTACGCCCTCGACGTGGCGGTAGTTGGATTCCAGGCTCTTGATGACGACCTGACGCTGGCCGTGAATGGCGTCGACCAACAGGGCGGCGCGCTGGCGGCTTTCCGTCTCCACGATCATCACCACCCCGCCCTTCAGCGGCGTCGGGGCGTCGCGGAAGCCCATGACCTGCGCCACATCCACCAGCGGCACGAAGGCTTCGCGGAAGCGCAGCACGGGGTCGACGCCGCCGACGTAATGGATGTCGGCCTCGTTCGGCGTCAGGCTCTCGACGATGGCGGCCAGCGGCGCGACCAGCGTCTGTTCGGCGGTGCCCACCACCATGCCGTCCAGCACCGCCAGCGTCAGCGGCAGGCTGAGGGTGAAGGTCGAGCCCTTGCCCGGAATCGAGCTGATGGAGATACGCCCGCCCAGCGACTGGATCGAGCGACGCACGACGTCCATGCCGACGCCGCGCCCCGACAGGTCCGACACCTCGGTCGCGGTCGAGAAGCCGGGCAGGAAGATCAGGTTGTCGATCTCGTCGTCTGACAGCACCGCATCCTCGGCGATCAGGCCGCGCTCGACGGCGATGCCCTTCACGCGCGGACGGTTGATGCCCTTGCCGTCGTCGGAAATCTCGATAACGATCCGGCCCGAACGGTGCAGGGCCGCCAGGCGCACCGTGCCCTCGGCCGGCTTGCCCGCCGCCAGACGGTCTTCCGGGCTTTCCAGTCCGTGATCGATGGCGTTGCGCAGCATGTGGGTGATGGGATCGGACAGGCGTTCGATCACAGTCTTGTCGACCTCGGTGTCCTCGCCCGAGGTGACCAGTTTGACCTTCTTGCCGGTGGCCTCGGCCGCCTCGCGCACCAGGCGCGGCATCCGCTGGAACACCGATTTCACCGGCTGGGCGCGGATGGCCATGACGCTGTCCTGAATCTCGCGCGTCAGCAGTTCGAGATCTTCCAGACCCAGGCCGATGTCGGACGAACGGGCCAAGCCGCTTTCGGTCACGCGCTGGGCCAGCATGGCTTGCTGAATGACCAGTTCGCCGACCGCATTGATCAGGCGGTCCACGCGCTCCAGATCGACGCGGATGGTCACGGGCGCGGCGGCTGGGGGCGACGAAGCGGCAGGCGCCGCAGCGGTCGGCGCAGGCCCAGGCTTGACCGGCTGCGGCGGCGCGGCAGATTCAGGCGCAGGGGCGCTTACAGGCGCTGCGGCGACAGGGGCAGGCGCTTCCGTCGACGCGGCGCCGACCGAGGCCAGCAGGGCGGCGATATCCAGTTCCGACGACGCCGCGCGGGCTAGGGCCGAAGCGTCGCTGTCATCCTCGCCCGCCACGGCGGCGAGCGCGGCCTCGACCGGCGCCGCATCACCCAGCGGCGTGACGCTCAGGTCGCAGTCCATCTCCACGAAGTCGAAGACCTCGCGCACCGCGGCCTCGCTGGCGTCGCCGTCCAGTTCGATCGTCCAGATCAGATGGCTGTCGGTCGGCTCCAGCGCGTCCAGCAACGGCACGCCGCTGTCGTCCAATTGCACGCGCGTCGGACCCAGTCGGCCCAGTTCGCGCAGCAGAAGGCCGGTTTCATTGGCGCTGGCGTAGAGGCGCGGGTGGGGGCGGAAGACGACCCTCCACCCCTGCGATGCGCTCGGCGCCGACAGATCAGACAGCGGCGCCAGCGCGGCCAGATCAGGCAAGGGCGGCAGATCAGGCAGGTCCGGCAGCCCGGCCGGGGCCTCGAACGCCCCCAGGTCCATGGCCACCGGGGTGAAGCCGAAGTCGTCTTCTTCCAATTCAGCGGTCGCGACCGGAGCGGCGCCGCCGTGGGTCAGCATCTCCAGTTCGGCCACCAGACCGGCCGAGCGAGCCGGGTCGACAGCCGGGCCGGCGCCGCGCGCGGCGGCGACGTGGTCGGCCAGTACGTCGGCGGCGCGCAGAAGGGTCTTCACCGTCGGCTCGTCGCACGGTTTGCGGCCCGAGCGCAGTTCATCCATCAGCGTCTCGAAGACGTGGGCGAACCGCACAAGGTCTTCCAGCCCGAAGGCCCCGGCGCCGCCCTTGACCGAATGAACAGCCCGGAAAACGGCGTTGATGACCTCAATGTCCGTCGAGCCGGACTCAAGCGTCAGCAGATTGCTTTCCAGATCGGCGAGCAGTTCCTCGCACTCCTGAAAGAACGTCGCCTTGATCGCCTCGAACGGATCGTCGCTCATAGCCGAACGCGCCCCCTTTTTCCTTTAAGCCGCCACGCGGCGCACAGCGTCGACCAGACGCACGGGATCAAACGGTTTGACGATCCAGCCGGTAGCCCCGGCCTCACGGGCGCGCTGCTTCTTGGCGGCGTCGCTCTCCGTCGTCAGGACCAGCACGGGCACGGCGCTGAAGGCCGGGTCGGCCCGCATCCCCTCGATGAAGCCGAAGCCGTCCATGCGCGGCATGTTGATGTCGGTGATGACGATGTCGGGATTCTCGGCCTGAAGCACCTCCAGACCGTGGACGCCGTCCTCGGCCTGAACGACACGATAGCCCGCATCCTTCAGCGCCAGCATCAGCATGTCGCGCATGGTGCGTGAATCGTCGACGGTCAGAACAGTCTTGATCATTGTGCAGCGTCCTGTGCGGAAAGGTCGGAAGGTGAAGCGCCGAATGCGCTCCATTGGCCTGCCAAAGCTTCGGAAACATTGACGAACGTCAAAACATGACCGTCAGCGCGCCATGTGCGCAGCGCCGACAGCAGCACCTGGAGGCACAGGCCGCCCAGGCGCTCGACCGCCGAACCGTCCAGCACGACATCGCCTCCGCGCGCCGCCAGCAGATCCGCCTTCAGCGGTCCCGCCGCGCGCAGGTCCAGAACAGACTCCAGAACGACCGTCTGCGTCATCAGAACTCCTCCCAGCCGTCTTCGATGATTTCAGGTTTCAGGGCCGCGCCGCCGCGTCCCATGGTGCGCAGCGCCGCCACCGTCTCGGCGACGGGACGCGGCGTGCGGACCATCGGCGCCGGGTCGTTCGCCATATCGGGCTCCGCCGTCTTCTGCGTCGCCGCAGGCGCCAGAGCCGGCGCCGCAGTCTTGCCCGCCGTCTTCTTCACCGCTGCACGGACAGGCGTCGCCGCATTGGTCGTCTTGAAGTGCGCCACCGACGCCGCCAGCACATCGGCTTCCTGTGTCAGGGAATGACTGGCCGCTGTCGATTGCTCGACCATCGCCGCGTTCTGCTGGGTGACCTGATCCATCTGGTTCACGGCGGTGTTGACCTGTTGCAGGCCGGTCGCCTGCTCCTGCGCCGAGGCCGAGATTTCCGAGACCAGATCATTGATCTCGGCCACTTCGGCCACAATGCGGCTCAGGGCCTCGCCTGCACGACCGACCAGGCTGACGCCCTGTTCGACCTGACGGCTGGACGCCGAGATCAGGGCCTTGATCTCCTTGGCCGCCGAGGCCGAACGCTGGGCCAGCGCCCGGACTTCCGACGCCACGACGGCGAAACCGCGCCCGGCGTCGCCCGCACGCGCCGCCTCGACCCCGGCGTTCAGAGCCAGCAGATTGGTCTGGAAGGCGATCTCGTCGATCACGCCGATGATGGCGCCGATCTGGTTCGACGACTGTTCGATGGCGGTCATGGCGGCCACGGCCTCGCCCACCACCAGGCCGGACGCCTCGGCCTCGCCGCGCGCCCGCTGCACCACATCGGCGGCCTGACGCGCGCCGTCGGCGGTGCGGTTCACCGTCGTGGTGATCTGGTCCAGAGCCGCCGCCGTCTCTTCCAGACTGGCCGCCTGTTGTTCCGTGCGGCGCGACAGGTCGTCGGACGCCTGACTGATCTCTCCCGAGCCCGACCGGATCGCCGCGACATTGGTCGTGACCGCGCCGATCGCCTTCTCCAACCGGATGATGGCTTCGTTGAAGTCAGCCTTCAGCTGCGCCGCCTTCGGTGCGAAATCGACATCGATGCGATAGGTCAGGTCGCCATGCGCCATAGCGTCCAGTCCCTGGGCCAGGGCCGTGATGGCGATGCGATCTTCTTCGGCGGCCTTGACCTTTTCAGCCTCGGCGCGGGCGCGTTCGGCCTCGGCGGCCTGACGCTGGGCTGCGGCCTCGGCCTCCAGCGCGCCCTTGGCGAGGGCGGCTTCCTTGAAGGTCTGCACGGCGGCGGCCATCTGGCCGATCTCATCCTTGCGGCCGATCGCGGGCACCGCAGTTGTGCTGTCGCCCGAGGCCAGACGCTTCATCGCCGCCGTCATCGCCGTCAGCGGCCGCGCCAGGGTGCGGCTCAGCATCATCGCCATGGCGGCGGCCATCGCCAGAGCCAGGATCATGCCGCCGATCAGCACCATGCGTGCGGTGCGTGCGACTGCTATCTGGGTGTCGGCGTAGCCACGGCTTTCCTGAACCTTCTTCTCGACCAGCCCCTCAAGGGCCTGTTCCGCCGGATCGATGAAGCGATCCGAGTCGCCATCACGGCCGACCATGGCGATGGCCTTCATCCAGCCGGCCTGATCCGCAACGAGGGCCTGTCCCTGCTGAACCACCTGCGTGTTCCATTGATCGGCGGCGGCGCGGACAGCGCTCACCGTCGCGGCGCTGTCCCGGTCCAGCCGGGCGACCTGATCCAGGCTCTTGTCGAAGCTCTGGCGATGCTCTTTCAGGCGCTGGAGGTAATAGGGGTCGCGCGACACCAGGAAACCGCGATAGCTGGCTTCCTGACGCGCCAGATAGAATTGCGCATTCTCGGCCTCACGCTGAACCTCGCCCGCTCGCGACCGATCCAGCCGCGCGGCGTCCAGAGCATTGATCTGCAGAAAGACTGTCGCGCCCATAGCGGCGATGGCCAAGATCACGACCGCGAAGGCCGCCATAAGCTTCTTCTCAATCTTGAGATCGCTCAGCATGACTTTCACATAACTCCGCACTGTGAAGATTTTCTTGAGAAACAATGTAGTTCTCAAGCCGAGAGGCCTGAGCATTTGCACTGGACGGTCATTGCCAGGGACGGTCGCGGACGCGGCAGAACGCATCTTTCAGACCTGTAAATTCAATCTTAAGTTGTCAAAATCGGTGGATGCAGCGCCCAGCAAACGCCTGCGGGGCTCTGGTCAAGGTTCAGGCGCCGCGCCGTAAAACGGCAGGCGTTTCGGTGCGCCGACCCGTATCGCCTGTCCAAATACGCGCCCCTCGTCCGCCCGCGTCTTCCTGACCACGTCAGGAGCGGGACAGCGACAGGGCCGTCCCGGAATTGCAGCTGGAGCGCATCAGCGCCTTTCTGGCGCCGGGCGATAGGATACCAAGGCATTCTAACCTCTTTTCTGAACACCCTTTCTGCACCTGACTCCATTAACAATTGTAAATTGCCGGAGACGTAAACGCCTCGGCCGTATGCGGTTTGAAAACAATCGATCCCACGCAGCCCCGGACGACGCCGCGCGTTATAGCGGCGTGCAGACCCCATCCTCTGAAGGAGCCGCCATGTCCGATCCCGCCCGCCTGTTGCGCCATCAGGCCTTTGTCGACGGCCGCTGGATCGACGGCGACGGCGGCGGGACGATCGACGTGACCAACCCGGCCACGGGCGAGGTGCTGGCGACGGTTCCCGACATGGGCGCCCTTGAGACCCGTCGCGCCATCGCCGCCGCCGAGGCCGCGATGAAACCGTGGGCCGCGAAGACGGCGGGCGAGCGCGCCCGTATCCTTCGCCGCTGGTTCGACCTCATGATGAGCGAACAGGACGCGCTGGGCCGTCTGCTGACCCGCGAACAGGGCAAGAGCCTGACCGAAGCCAAGGGCGAGATCGCCTATGCCGCCAGCTTCATCGAATGGTTCGCCGAAGAGGGAAAGCGCACCTATGGCGAGGTCATCCCCAGCCATGACGCCTCCAAACGGCTGATGACCCTGCGCCAGCCGGTCGGGGTGGTGGGAGCCATCACGCCGTGGAACTTCCCCGCCGCGATGATCACCCGCAAGGTCGGCCCGGCGCTGGCCGCCGGCTGCGCCGTGGTGCTGAAACCCGCCAGCCAGACGCCGTTGTCGGCACTGGCGTTGGCCGTGCTGGCGGAAGAAGCGGGCCTGCCGCCCGGCCTGTTCAACGTCGTCACCGGCTCGGCCTCGGCCATCGGCGGCGAACTGACGTCCAATGAGGCGGTGCGCAAGATCAGCTTCACCGGCTCGACCGAGATCGGCCGCCTGCTGATGGAGCAGTCGTCGCAGACCATCAAGAAGATGAGTCTGGAGTTGGGCGGCAACGCGCCCTTCATCGTCTTCGACGACGCCGATGTAGACGCCGCCGTGGCGGGCGCCGTCGCCTCCAAATACCGCAACGCGGGCCAGACCTGCGTCTGCACCAACCGCTTCTATGTGCAGGCCGCCGTCCATGACGAATTCGTCGCCAAGCTGACCAAGGCCACGCAGGCGCTGAAGGTCGGAAACGGCCTGGACGACGGCGTCCAGATCGGTCCCCTGATCGACGAGAAGGCGGTGAAGAAGGTCGAGGAACACGTCGCCGACGCCCTCGCCAAGGGCGCGACCCTGCTGACCGGCGGCGTTCGCCACGATCTCGGCATGACCTTCTTCCAGCCGACCGTCCTGTCAGGCGTGACCCAGGACATGCAGATGTGCCGCGAAGAGACCTTCGGCCCCGTCTCCGGCGTCGTCCGCTTTGAGACGGAAGAGGAAGGCGTTGCGCTGGCCAACGACACCATCTTCGGGCTGGCGGGCTATTTCTACGCCCGCGACCTGAGCCGCGTCTGGCGCGTGGCCGAAGCGATGGAAACCGGCATGATCGGCATCAACACCGGCCTGATCTCCACCGAGGTCGCGCCCTTCGGCGGCATCAAGCAGTCGGGTCTGGGCCGCGAAGGCTCCAGCCACGGCATCGAGGATTATCTGGAGATCAAATACCTCTGCATGGGCCTCTGACTCCCTCTCCCGCCGGGAGAGGGTGGCCGTTCTGCGCAAGGGATCATTCGACCAAGGTCGCTCTCCGCAAATCCTCATTCCTGCTGTCACTCTCCCTTCCGACGCTCGGCGCAAAGCACGCCGGGCGCGAGGGAAACGCGCCGCGCATCGCGGCCGCACAGGAAGGGAACTGCCCATGACCGACCGCACCATGGGTGCGGCGGACGGCGGCGAGCACACGGTCGACAAGAACGACCGGCTGGTGATTCTCGCCTCCTCCGTCGGCACCGTCATCGAATGGTACGACTTCTATCTTTACGGCTCGCTGGCCGCGATCATCTCCGCCCAGTTCTTCTCGGGCGTGAACGAGACCACCGGCTTCATCTTCGCCCTGATGGCCTTTGCCGCCGGTTTTGCGGTGCGCCCGTTCGGGGCCATCGTCTTCGGCCGCATGGGCGACCTGTGGGGGCGCAAGAACACCTTCCTGGTGACCATGCTGCTGATGGGCATCTCGACCTTCGTGGTCGGCCTGCTTCCGCCCTACGCCGCCATCGGCATCGCCGCCCCGATCATCCTGGTGCTGATGCGCCTGATCCAGGGTCTGGCGCTGGGCGGCGAATACGGCGGCGCCGCCACCTACGTCGCCGAGCATGCCCCGCACGGCAAGCGCGGCTTCTACACCTCCTTCATCCAGATCACCGCCACCGTGGGCCTGTTGCTCAGCCTGATGGTGATCCTGGGCGTGCGCTTCTTCGTGGGCGAGGAAGCCTTCGTCGAATGGGGCTGGCGCATTCCCTTCCTGGTCTCGATCCTGCTGCTGGGCGTGTCCCTGTGGATCCGCCTGAAGCTGTCGGAAAGCCCGGCGTTCAAGCGCATGAAGGCCGAGGGCAAGGGTTCGACCAAGCCTCTGAAGGACAGCTTCCTGAAGTGGCCGAACCTGAAGCTGGTGCTGATCGCCCTGTTCGGTCTGGCGGCCGGTCAGGCCGTGGTCTGGTACACGGGCCAGTTCTACGCCCTGTTCTTCCTTGAGAAGACGCTGAAGGTCGATCCGTCACTGGCCAACATCCTGATCGCGGCGGCTCTGGCGCTGGCGACGCCCTTCTTCGTCTTCTTCGGCTGGCTGTCGGACAAGGTGGGGCGCAAGCCGATCATCCTGCTGGGCTGTCTGCTGGCCGCCCTGACCTACTTTCCGCTGTTCAACGCCCTGACAGGCGCGGCCAACCCGCGTCTGGCCGCCGCCGTGGCCGAGTCGCCGGTGACGGTGATCGCCGATCCGGCCGACTGCCACTTCCAGTTCGATCCCGTCGGCAAGACCGTCTTCAACAGCTCTTGCGACATCGCCAAGACCCATCTGGCCAAGGCGGGCGTCACCTACGTCAATGAAGCCGCCCCCGCCGGAACCGTGACCCAGGTCCGCATCGGCGACCGCGTGGTCGAAAGCTTCAACGGCAAGACCATGCCCAAGGCCGACTTCGACGCCCAGAAAAAGACCTGGGACGCCGGCCTGACCGCCGCCCTGACCGAAGCCGGCTACCCGGCCAAGGCCGACAGCGCCCTGGTCAACAAGCCGCTGGTGATCGGCATCCTGTTCCTGCTGGTGCTGTATGTGACCATGGTCTACGGCCCGATCGCCGCCGCCCTGGTCGAGATGTTCCCGACCAAGGTGCGCTACACCTCCATGTCTCTGCCCTATCACATCGGCAACGGCTGGTTCGGCGGCTTCCTGCCGACCACGGCCTTCGCCATGGTCGCGGCCACGGGCAACATCTACTACGGCCTCTGGTACCCCATCGCCATCGCGGTGCTGACCCTGATCGTCGGCGTCCTCTTCGTGAAGGAAGGCAAGGACGTGAACATCCACGACTAAGGCGCGACGGCTTCCTTCTCCCCTTGTGGGAGAAGGTGGCTCGCGGAGCGAGACGGATGAGGGGTGTCTGCGCTTCGGCGTCCAGTTCGGCGCGGTTCTGTCTTCGATGCGTTTCAGAGGCCGCGCCGCCACCCCTCATCCGAGCGCCTTCGGCGCCCACCTTCTCCCACAAGGGGAGAAGGGGCACGGACGCGCTAATATTTCGCCAACCTGCGGGCGGTCCGGCTTCGGCCTGGCCGCCCTCTTTTTCACTTGCCCGCGTGATCGCGCCCGGCCCAGATGACGTCCATGTTCAGCCTCGCCACACTGGCCCTGACAGCCTTCTACATGGCCGCCCTGTTCGGCGTCGCCTGGTGGTACGAGCGGCCGCAGATCAAGGCGCGGCGCGGGATGCTGGGGCCGTCGCTCTATGCGCTGTCGCTGGCCATCTACTGCACGTCGTGGACCTATTACGGCGCTGTCGGCACGGCGGCGCGCGACGGGTGGGAGTATCTGCCCATCTACGCCGGGCCGATCCTGGGTCTGACCCTGCTGCTGCCGCTGTGGCGGCGCATCGCCTCGGCCGCCCGGCGCGAGAATGTCGGCTCGATGGCCGACTTCATCTCGTCGCGCTACGGCAAGAGCCCGGCGCTGGGCGCAGCGGTGGCGGGCGTCGCCATCCTCGGCTCGGTCCCCTACATCGCGCTTCAGCTCAAGTCGCTGTCGATGGCGGGCGAGATGATCACGGCGGGCACCCCCGTCGCCGGGTCCGAGAGCCTGACCGTTCTGGTTATGGCGGCGGTGCTGGCCGGGTTCGCCATCCTGTTCGGCGCGCGAAGGCCCGACCTGACCGAGCATAACCGCGGCCTGATCCAGGCCATCGGCATCGAGTCCATCGTCAAGCTGGCCGCCCTGCTGGCCGTCGCCGTCTTCGCGGTTTTCCTGCTGGCCGCCTCGCCATCGCGGCAGGCCGTAACCGACAGTCTGGGGCAGTTGGGCCGCTGGCCGCATATCGACGCGCGGTTCATGGCCATCACCCTTGTGGCGACCCTGGCCATCTTCTGCCTGCCGCGTCAGTTCCACGTCGCCTTCGTCGAAGGCGGAGATCCGGCCCAGGTGCGCCGCGCGCGCTGGATCTTCCCGCTGTATCTGATCCTGACCACGCTGGCCGTCCTGCCGCTGGTGGCGGCGGGCGGACTGTTCACGCCGCACGCCAATCCCGATCTGTTGGTGCTGGCCCTGCCGTTCGGCGCGGGCCACAGCCTGCTGACCTCCGTCGTCTTCGTCGGCGGCTTTTCGGCCGCCACCGCCATGGTCATCGTTGAGGCGGTGGCGCTGTCAGCCATGGTGTCCAACAACCTGATCCTGCCGCTGATGGGTGCAGGACGACGGCGCGGCGCCGTCCCGCCGGACATGGCCCGGACCCTGCTGAACATTCGCCGTCTGGCCATCGTCGCCCTGCTGCTATTGGCGTGGCTCTATTATCTGGCGATGGACCGGACCAGCGGACTGGCGGCCATCGGTCTGGTGTCCTTCGCCGCCATGGCCCAGCTGGCGCCGTCGCTGTTCGGAGCGGTGCTGTGGCGCGGCGGGCGGGCCAGCGGCGCGCTGGCCGGGCTGGCGGCGGGCATGGCGGTATGGGCCGTCATGCTGGCAGGGCCGCAGTTCGCGCCGGACTTCGGCCTGAACGTCCCCGCCATGCTGGGGCTGGAAGACCCGTTCGCGGCCGGGGTCTTCCTCAGCCTGTCGTTGAACCTCAGCGTCTTCGTTCTGGTGTCGCGCGCGCGGCCGCCGCGCCTGATCGATCGGGTGCAAGCCCGCGCCTTCGTCGACCGGCTGGGCCCCGACTGGATGGAGGGGCGCGGCGGCTCGGCCGGGGCCTCGGTCGGCGACCTGCGCGCTCTGGTCGCCCGCTTCATCGGCGACGAGCGGGCCGAGCGCGCCTTCGCCGCCTGGGCGCGAGAGACGGATGTCAGACTGAAGGACGCCGACCCCGCCGACGCGACGCTGGCCCGCGCGGCCGAGCGAATGCTGGCGGGGGCCGTCGGCGCCGCCGCCGCCCGCCGCGTTCTGGCTGCCGCCCTGGCTGCCGGAGGCCGCGCGCCCGAGGACGTGGTGCGGATGCTCGACGAGGCGTCTCAGGCCGTCCAGTTCAACCGCGACCTGCTGCAGACCACGCTGGACAACATCGATCAGGGCGTCAGCGTCGTCGACGAAGACCTGCGCCTGACCGCCTGGAACCGCCGCTATGTCGAGATGTTCGACCTGCCCACGGGCTTCGTCCACGTCGGCCTGCCCGTCGCCGCTGTCTATCGCCTGAACGCCGAGCGCGGCGAGGCGGGCGTGCCGGATCATGAGATCGACTTCTGGGTCGAGCGCAGGCTGGAGGCGTTGGCCCGCCGCATCCCCCACGACCACGAACGCGAACAGCCCGACGGCCGCATCCTGCGTTCCTCCGGGGCGCCCATTCCCGGCGGCGGCTACGCCACCAGCTACACCGACATCACCGCCCTGCGCCGCGCCGCGCGCGAGCTGGAAGAGGCCAACGAGCGGCTGGAAGCCCGCGTCGCCGACCGCACCGAACGGCTGGAGGAGGCCCGCCGCACGGCCGAGGACGCCACCGCCTCCAAGACCCGTTTTCTGGCCGCCGCCAGCCATGACCTGCTGCAGCCGCTGCACGCCGCGCGCCTGTTCATCGCCGCCCTGAGAGAGGACGCCGATCTGGCCGGATCGCCCGCGCGCGGTCTGGCGACCAACGCCGACCGCGCCATCGACAGCGCCCACCGCCTGCTGACGGCCCTTCTGAACCTGTCCAAGCTGGAGGCGGGCGGGGTCCAGCCCGCCGTGGCGCCGCTGTCGCTGGGCGGCCTGTTCGATGAACTGGCGCGCGAGTTCGCCCCTCTGGCCCACGCCAAAGGGCTGACGCTGACGGCGACGCCTTCCAGCCTTTGGATCGCCTCGGACCGCGACCTGCTGCGCTCCATGCTGCAGAACCTGATCGCCAACGCCATCCGCTATACCGACCAAGGCCGCGTTCTGATCGGCGCCCGGCGCGACGGCGAGCAGGTGCAGATTTTAGTCAGCGACACCGGACGCGGCATCGCTGAGGCCGACCGCCAGGCCGTCTTCGGCGAGTTCGTGCGCCTGCCCGGCGCCCCGGTGGACGAGCCGGGCGCAGGCCTTGGTCTGGCCATTGTCCAGAAGCTGTCAGACCTGCTGGGCCACCCGCTGTCGCTGGCCTCGCACGTCGGGCGCGGCACGACCTTCCGCGTCGTCGTTCCCCGCGCGGAGGCCCGGCCTGAGCCGGAGGTCGCGGTCGATGATCGCCGCCTGCCGCTGGCGGGCCTGCGGGTGCTGTGCGTGGACAATGAACCCGCCATCCTCGACGCCCTGACCGCCTTGCTTGACCGCTGGGGCGCACAGGCCGTGACGGCGCGCTCGGTGGCCGAAGCACGCGCGGCGACGGGACCATTCGACGCGGCGCTGGTCGACCTGCATCTTGGCGACGACGAGCCGGACGGACTGGCCGCCATCGACGGGATGCGCGCGCAGGGGGTCAGGCGCATCGCGCTGGTCACCGCCGACACCCGCGACGGCCTGAAGGAGAAGGCGGGTGCCGCGGGCGCGATCCTGCTGGCGAAACCGGTCAAGCCAGCGGCGCTGAAGGCTTTTCTGCACAGCTAGCCTCCTCCCGAAAGAGGAGAAGGATCAGCGATAGCGGGCGATGCTCAGGTCGGCGGATTCGATGTCCGGCGTGCGGCCGTCGATGATGTCGGCGATGACGCGGGCTGAGCCGCAGGCCATCGTCCAGCCCAGCGTGCCGTGGCCGGTGTTCAGGAACAGATTGTCCAGCTTTGTCCTGCCGATGACCGGCGTACCGTCCGGCGTCATGGGGCGCAGGCCGGACCAGAAGGTCGCCGCCTTCAGGTCGCCCGAGCCGGGGAACAGCGAACCGACCGAATGCTCCAGTGTATTGCGGCGGCGCTCGGGCAGGGCGTCGGAGAAGCCGGCGATCTCGGCCATGCCGCCGACGCGTATGCGGTCGCCCAGACGGGTGATGGCCACCTTGTAGCTCTCGTCCATGATGGTCGAGACGGGGGCGGCGGCCTCATCGATGATCGGGGCGGTGATCGAATAGCCCTTCACCGGATAGACCGGCAGGGTCATGCCCAGCGGCTTGACCATCATCGGCGAGTAGGAGCCCAGCGCCAGCACATAGGCGTCGGCCGTGACCACGCCCTTGTCGGTCTTGACCCCGGTGATGCGGCCGCCCTCGGCGATCAGGGCCTGAATGGTCGTGCCGTACTGGAAGGTCACGCCCTGTTCGGCGGCGGCATGGTCGGCCAGGGTGTTGGTGAATTTGAAGCAGTCGCCCGTCTCGTCGCGCGGCAGGCGCAGACCGCCGACGAACAGGTCGCGGGTCGCCTTCAGGCCCGGCTCGGCGCGGATGCAGCCGTCCTGATCCAGCACCTCGAACGGGACGCCGCCTTCGCGCAGGACTTCGGTGTCCTTGTAGATGCCGTCCAGCTGTTTCTGCGTGCGGAACAGTTGCAACGTGCCCTGGGTGCGGTGGTCGTACTGAAGGCCGAGTTCTTCGTTCAGCGCCGTCTGAACCACCTGGCTGTATTCGGCCAGACGCACCATGCGCGCCTTGTTCAGCGCATAGCGGCCCGAGGTGCAGTTGCGCAGCAGGGCCAACAGCCAGCGTACGGTCGGGGCGTTGATCTGGGGGTGCAGGATCAGCGGGGCGTGGCGCATGAACAGCCACTTTACAGCCTTGGCGGGAATGCCGGGCGCAGCCCAGGGCGAGGAATAGCCGGGCGAAATCTCGCCCGCATTGGCGAAGCTGGTCTCCAGCGCCGGGCCGCTCTGACGGTCGATGACCGTGACCTCGTGCCCCTGACGGGCCAGGTAGTGGGCGGTGGTCACGCCGATGACGCCGGCGCCGAGGATTGCGATCTTCATAGGACTTGACCTTACGCGAACCAGACGCGTGGCTCCCTAGAACAGATTTTGCGCACCTTGTGCAAGTCGCAGTTTGTGTGCGCCGCAGTATACGCCGGTCAAGCATGGACGCTCTGTGACTGGCCGGTCGCGGTCGATTATTTGCTCATGATATCAGGCAGGCGCGACAACCCGCCTATGAAGACCGTGTGGGGTCGGTCAGAGGCTCTCCATAGTGACGGTCGCCGTGCAGATTGGCGGCCAGAGGCGCGGTGGTGCGCTCGATCATGCGGTGGACCACGGGCTTGTCCGGCCCCTGGTGCAGGGCGCGGATGCCTTCGTTGACGGCGGCGTCGGCGTGGGTGATCCGCTGGTTGTGCCGGATGTAGTCCAGCCACGTCGGCGTCTGGTATTTTTCAACCCAGACGTCAGGCTCGGCCAGATCGCGCATCAGGCGCCATTGACGCGCGCCGTCGCGGCGGCGGATGCGGCGCCGCTCGTCCATCAGGGCCAGGAAGGCGTCGATGTCCTCTTCGCGGATGCGATAGGCGATGGAGACGATCACGGGCCCGCTGCGGGGCTCGATGGCCAGTGTCGTCTGCGGCTCGGTCCAGCGACGCAGCAGGTCCATGTTCAGATTGGCGGTCGAGGGCAGGGGCACCTTCAGCCCGATCAGCACGCACAGCGTCAGCACGCCCGCCGAAACGGCCAGCGCCGTCTCGACGCCATAGGTCTGGGCCAGGCCGCCCCACAGCCAGCTGCCGCCCGCCATGCCGCCGAAGGCCGCCATCTGATACAGCGCCAGCGCCCGCGCCACGACCCAGCGCGGCACCGACATCTGCACCGTGACGTTGAAGCTGGACAGCACCAGCACCCAGCCCGCCCCGGCGATCATCAGGGCCGGAAGCGTCACCACTAGCCACGGCGCATAGCCCAGCCCCAGCGCCGCCGCCGCAAAGGCCAGTGCGGCGACGCGGACGATGGTCTCCGTCTCATATTTCGCGCGCAGCTGACCGACGAACAGGGCGCCGCCCACGGCGCCGACGCCGAACGATCCCAGCAACAGGCCGAACACCAGCGGGCCGCCGCCGCTCTCACGCGCGACCACGGGCATCAGGGCCTGAATGGCGCTGGCGCCGACGCCGAACACCACGGCGCGCAGAAGCACCGCCGTCACGCGCGGCGACAGAAAGGCATAGCGCACGCCGCCCGCCATCGCCGGCAACAGACGCTCACGCGGCAGGGTCTGTTTGGGCCGCTCGGGCTTCCATCGGAACAGGACGATCAGCAGGCCCAGATAGCTGAAGGCGTTGACGGCGAAGGCCGCCGCCGCGCCCGCCGCCGCCACGATCATGCCGCCCAGCGCAGGGCCGACGCTGCGGGCCATGTTGAAGCCCATGGAGTTCAGGGTCACGGCCCCGGCCAGATCCTCACGCGGGACCATGTCGCCGACCGACGCCTGCCACGCCGGGCCGTTGAAGGCCGTGCCGCAGCCGATCAGGAAGGTGAAGGTCAGCAGCACCCACGGGGTGATCCAGCCCATCCACGTCATGGCCGCCAGACCCGCCGAGACCAGCAGCATGAAGGTCTGGGCCGCCAGCATGATCCTGCGCCGGTCCACCGTGTCGGCCAGCGCCCCGGCCGCCAGCGACAGCAGCATGATCGGCAGGGTGACGGACGCCTGCACCAGGGCGACCATCTGCGCCGAGGCGATGGAGGTCATCATCCAGGCCGCGCCGACCGACTGGATCAGACCGCCGAAGTTGGTAACCAGGCTGGTGATCCAGACCGCCCGGAAGATCGGGTGCCGCAACGGCGCCAGGGCGGACACCCGTGCGGGCGGGGGTGGTGGCGTAGATAGGGGCGTAGATGCAGGGGCGTCGGTCGAACTCATGCGGGACGCGTCCTCGCACGGACGATACGGAGCGAACGGGAACCGACAACGACCATCTGGCCAATCCACACGGCTTCGACGCCGGACGCAAGCGATGACACGGTCACTCTCGGTTCCATATTATTGGCGTCGCAGGAGACGGCGCCGGGGGCTATAGGAAGGCCGTGACCCCATCCGATGTTCCCGCCATGACGCCTTTCACCGTCGCCGCCCTGTATCGTTTCGCTCCCGTGGCCGATCCGGCGGCGCTGCGCCTGCACCTGCTGGACCTGTGCGGGACCGAGGTGCGTGGCACGCTTCTGGTGGCGCATGAGGGGATCAACGGCACTATCGCCGGGCCGCAGGCCGACATCGCCCGCGTCATCGACGGCGTGCGGGCCCTGCCGGGCTTCGACCGGCTGGAGCTGAAATATTCGACCGCCTCGGCCATGCCTTTCCACCGCATGAAGGTGCGGGTGAAGGCCGAGATCGTCACCATGGGCCAGCCCGACATCGATCCGGTCGAGGGCGTCGGAACCTATGTCTCGGCTCAGGACTGGAATGCCCTGATCGCCGACCCGGACACGGTCATCATTGACACCCGTAACGACTATGAGGGCGAGATCGGCGCCTTCGAGGGGGCCATCCAGCCCAACACCCGCACCTTCCGCGAGTTCGCCGACTGGTTCCGCACCGAGGGCCGCGCCCTGCTGGACCGTCCGATCCCGCCCAAGGTGGCCATGTACTGCACCGGCGGCATCCGCTGCGAAAAGGCCACCGCCTTCCTGAAGGCCGAGGGCGTGCGCGACGTGCATCACCTGGAAGGCGGCATCCTGAAATATCTGGAGACGGTGCCCGAGCCGGAAAGCCTGTGGCGCGGCGAATGCTTCGTCTTCGATGAGCGGGTGTCCGTGGGGCATGGGCTGGTCGAGGGCGACCACAGCCTGTGCCGGGCCTGCCGGATGCCGGTCAGCCCCGAGGGCCGTCGTTCGGCGCACTATGTCGAGGGCGTGTCCTGCGACCGCTGCTGGAGCGAACGCGACGCGGCTCAGCGGGAAGGCTACGCCGAACGGCAGAAGCAGATGGAGATCGCCCGCGCCAGAGGCGTGGCGCACGTGGGAAGCAAACAATAAAAAAGCCCCCGCGCATCGCGCGGGGGCTTTCCCGGTCATTGGGGGCTGGCTTACCGCGCGGGGCGGATGCGCATGACCGAGTCGTTGCCGTCGGTGGTCCAGCCGGACTTGACCGCGACATAGACGTTGCCGCGACCATCGGTCGAGACGTGGTTGGCGACCGGCGAGGCCGGCAGGTTGGCCACGATGCGGCCGTCGACGTCGGTGACCGGCACCGTGCCTGCGCCGAAGGTGCTGATGAAGACGCGGCGCGACTTCGGCTCGAACACCACGTTCAGGGCGCCGGCGCCGACCGGCGTGTCGGCCACGACCGAACCATCCGAACCGTTCAGCACCACCAGGTTGTCGGTGCCCTGGCCGACGGCGAAGATGCGGTCGGTCTGCGGGTCGTGCGAAACGCCGATCACGGCGCGCGCGCCCGGCACGGGGAAGACGTTCAGCACGGTGTCGTTGGCGGCGTCGATGACCGCGACCTCATTGGTCGAGTTCGAAGCCACATACAGACGGCGCGCCGCCGGATCATAGGAGACGCTGGCGGCCGAGAAGGTCCCGCCGCGAACGGTCGAGTCGATCTTGATACGCTTGGCGACGCTCAGGGCGGCGGTGTCGAACACCACGACTTCCGGCTGGAAAGTGGCGCTGACGTAGGCCTTGCCGTGTTCCTGATCGATGACGACGTCGCGGGCGTGGTTGACGGTGCCCGGCTCGAACTGACGCACCAGCGACAGGTCCGACTGGCGATAGACGGCGACGGTGTTCTGGCGGCTGTTCGTCACCCAGACGGTGTCGTTGGCGTCATCGACGCCGACGCCGTAGACGGCGAAGACGCCGCCGTCCTGCATCTGGCCGTCACGGCCCGGGCGGCCCGGCGCGGCGGCGGGGGTGATGCGGGCTTCGACCGCCAGGGTGTCGGCGTTCAGGCGCAGCAGTTCCGACTGACGCACCGGCGGACGGCCGACGGCGGCGGCGGCGAAGACGGCGTTGCGCTTGGCGCTGTAGGCGGTCTGATACAGGCCGCGCGTCGGCTGGACGCTGGTGATCCGATAGGCCGACTGGTTCGACAGCGGCACGTCCGGCGAGACCTTCAGATTGGCCAGGACGGCGTTGTAGGGCGACTGGGACACGGCCACGATCGGGTGGTTGCCCGGCTGGGCGTCGGCCGGAATCGTCAGGCGGGTTTCAAAGCCGCCCTCGGCGTTGGCCGTGATCGCGCCGGTCGGCAGGACGGTCTGGCCGTACATCAGGACGACGCTCTGGCCCGGACGGAAGCCGCGGCCGGTGGCGACGACGTCGCTGCCCGGAACGACAGGCTTGCCGCGCTCGGCGCCGGCGAAGCTGACCTGGCCCTCCTGGGTGCGCTCAGGCGCCGAGAACAGGGCCTGGGCCGAAGCGACCGCCGGAACCGCAGCAGCCGAGGCCGCCAGAAGGGCACCGAAGGCGGCGCCGCGAAGGGATTTGCTCAAGATGGTCATGATCGCAGTTTCTCCGGATCAGAAGCGGGTGGTCAGGCCAACGAAGAAGCGGCGGCCGGGAGCGTAGTAGCCATCGCCGTTGGCGCCGGTGATGGTTTCAGAGAACAGGTTGGTGATGCCGGCCCGCAGCGTCACCGATTCCGACGCGTCGAACGCAGCGGTCAGATCGAACTCAGTGTGATCGTTGGTGATCGTCGATCCTCCGCCCAGTTGTTCACCGGTGTACTGGCCCGAGAGCATGATGCCCAGACGCTCGGTCGCACGCCAGTCCAGCGAGGCGTAGGCCGACCATTCAGGCGTGGTGATCAGGGTGGCGCCAGTATCGAGGTTCTTGGCCTCGATCATCCACGTGGCGTTTCCGCGCAGGGTCAGGTCGTAGGGAAGCTTGGCCAGACCGGTGATTTCCAGACCTTGGGTGCGGGCCTTTTCGACGTTTTCGTTCTTGGTCCACCAGCGGCCTTCATAGTAGCCGAGCGGCGCGTATTGGATCTTGTTCTTGAAGTCCGTGTAGAAATAGGTCGCCCCGAAGCGATAGTTGTCGGTGTCGTACGAGAAGCCGATTTCGTAGCTGTTGCTTTCTTCCGGGCTCAGATCAGGGTTGCCCGCCATCCAGCATCCGCCGGTCTTGTAGGTCATGGGCAGGCCGTCGGCGTCCAGGATGACTTTGCCGTCCTTGTCCTTGGCGATCAGACCTTTAAGACCGTTACAGCCATTCCCGCGCGAGTTGGTGGCCGCGCCGGCGCTGTTTTCCTTCAGCGAAGGTGCGCGGAATCCCTGCGAAATGCCGCCGCGGATCGTCCAGGTTTCGGCCGGGTGCCATACCAGATAGGCGCGGGGGCTGAAGTGTTCGCCGTATTTGTGGTGGCTGTCGAGACGGCCGCCCAGGGTCAGCAGCAGGTTTTCGCGCAGGGTGATCTGGTCTTCTGCGAACAGGGCGGCGGTGTCGCCCTTCAGCGTCGCGCCATCGACTACATGACCTTCATAATCGACCGGAATGGTGCCGATCGTGTCAGTGTTGGTCAGTTCTTCTTCGCGATACTGCGCGCCGACGGCGAACTTATGATCCCAGATAAAGTTTTTTTCGAACTTCAACAGGCCGTCGATGATCAGTTCCTCGAATTCGGCCGTACCGCCGCCCGAGGCCTGATCCTTGTTGGTGAAGGCGTTCTGATAGATATCGATACGGGATTCACCGAACGACCATTTGCCTTCATGTCCCAGACGATAAGAGGTGCGTTCCGTCTTGGAGCCCCAGCTGGATTGATCGCCGCCGGTGGCGGTCTTGGCGCTGGGCGCGATGGGGTCTTCGAGACCGTAGCTGCCTTCCAGAGAGAAGCTGTGGTCGGCGACGGGCGCCCAGGTCAGCACGCCGTTCAGATTTTTGGAGGTGACGCCGGCCGTGCCGTTGTTGCTGCCGATGACGACTTCGTCAGGGTTGGAGCGGGCATAGGTGGCGCCCAGGCGCAGACCCAGGGTGTCGGTGATCGGTCCAGCCGCATTGACGCCGAACTGATAGGCGTCGCCGCGATTGGAGTTCTCGTCCCACGTATAGCTGGTGTTGGCCGAACCGCGCCACGTCGGGGCGATCTTGCGGGTGATGATGTTGATGACGCCGCCCATGGCGTCGGAACCGTAGAGCGACGACATCGGGCCACGCACCACTTCGATACGCTCGATCATGTCGGGCGAGATCCAGTTCAGGTCCTGGCGGCCCAGGTCAGGACGATAGCTGATGTCGCGGGCGTTGCCGATGCGGCGGCCGTCGACCAGGATCAGGGTGTAGTTGTCCGGCAGGCCGCGGATGTTGATCTTCGACATGGCGCCGGTGGGGCTGATGCCGCCGCTGACGCCGGGCAGGCGGCCCAGCAGTTCGCCCAGGCTCTGGACCGGCTGGCGCTCGATCTCGTCGCGGGTGATGACGCTGACCGAGGCGGGCGCGTCACGCACATCGACGCCCGTGGCGGATGCGGTGACGACGACGTCGCTGACGGTCGTCGCCTGCGGGTCAATGTTTGATGCGTCGGGCATGACCGTCTCGGCCAGAACCGGCGAGGTGGCGAGGAGGGTGGATGTCATCAGGCCCAGCCCGATGCTGCGTTTCGATATGTGCATCTGCGCCCCCAAAGGCGTACGGTTAGGCGGGCGACGGGCGCCCGGGTGGGGAGGAAAGCTCGACCGTGCGAGCGACGCCGCTCCTAATAATCATTCGCATTTCTGTCTCAATGCCGATTACGACATGAGGCGCATTCGCATTTGGGTATGAGGTTGACGGGCCGTCGCTCCATGCCCCGCGCGCGGGCGATCAGACGAAACGTTCATCGGTATGTGTTGCAATTAAGATGCGTTCTTAATACTCCCGGGTCGGCGCTACAGGCGTCCTACAGCGAGACCTTATGCCGGGGCGGTTCCTCAATCGCATTGACTTCACCCTGCTTCAGCACCTTCAGGTGCTGATCGAGCATCGCAGCGTCTCGCGCGCAGCCGAGAAACTGGGCATCGGCCAGCCTGCGATGAGTCGCATTCTGGCCCGTCTGCGCGATCAGTTCGACGATCCCCTGCTGGTGCGCGGCCCGCGCGGCATGATGCCGACCCCGCGCGCCGAGGCGCTGTATGCGCCGCTGCGGGCCTGGCTGGAGGCGGGTGAGAGCCTTCTGCGTGATCCCGGCGAGGATGTCGCCCGGATGAAACGGGTGTTCCGCCTGGCCTCGACCGACTACGGCCTGCTCAGCGTGCTGACGCCCGCGATCGCCCGCATCGGGCAGGAGGCGCCCGGAATCGAGATTTCCGTCGAGCCGCTGTCGGACATGAGCCTCAGGCGGCTGGAGGACGGCAGGCTTGATCTGGTGTTGACCGGGTGGAGCCCGGAAGGCTCGGGGCTGAATTCACGCTGGCTGTTTCGGGAAACGCAACTGGGGCTGGCGCGCGCCGACCACCCTGTGCATCAGGCGTCGCCGACGCGCCCGGACCTGTTGCAATGGCCACATGTCGCCTGTTCGGCGGGCGACGGTTTCGGCGACTGGGTGGCGGAAGACCTGCCGGATATGGCTGAGCGCCGTGTTCTGGTGCGCTCTGAAAGCTTCTCGCTGGCGCCCTATCTGCTGCACGAAGGGGACGCGATCGCCCTGTTGCCCCGTCGCGCTGCACAGCAGTTTGCATCGACCCACGGGCTGCGCACCTTCCCCGCGCCTGAAGGGATGAAGCCCTTCGACTATCATCTGGTGTGGCACGAACGCTCGGACGGCGACGTGGGCACCCAGTGGCTGGTCGACGCCCTGTCGGCGGCTTTCGAGGCCGAGCAGGGCGACGCCGCATTCGCCTGACGCGTTACTCGGCCGGGGCGCGTTCTGCGGACAGGCGCGCGGCGGGCCACAGGGCGGCGATCAGGATCATCACCGCCGACAGGGCGTAGGGCGCGCCATGCGCCACCTGATAGGCCAGCGTCGCGCCCAGCGGACCGATCACGGCGCCCAGGCCCTGGGCTGCGCCGACGGCGCCGGCGGCGGCGCCCTGCTCATGGCTTTCGACGGCGTTGGCGGCCAGGGCCGATTGCGACGGATAGACCCAGCCCATGCCCGCCGCGATGACGCCATAGGCCGCCCACAGCTGCATCGGGGTGGCGGCGAACACGGCGCAGACGAAGCCGACGGCGGCGATGCTTCCGCCGATGCGGATGAAGCGCGAGGGCGGCCAGTTGAGGCGGCGCAGAACCATCTGGGCCGAGAACAGCACCACCCCGACGACGGCCAGGGCGATGCCCGCCGTGCGCGCCGCTTCGTTCGGCGACAGGCCAAAGCGGTCCAACGCGAGGAAGCCGACCACCACCTGACAGACGACGACGCCGTACATGGCGAAGAAGGCGGTGGCGACGGCGCGGCGGATACGGACGTCCGACAGCTTCAGCGCCGATTTCTTGCGCGTCTCATGCGGGACGTCGGCGGGCAGGAAACGCCACACGGCGATGAAGGCCAGCACAGGCAGGGTAGAGATGATGATCAGGGAGGCGCTGAGGCTCCAACCGGCCAACAGGCCCGCTACGCCCGGTCCGAAGACGATGCCCAGCGAGCTGGCGGCGCCGACGGCGCCCATGGCGCGGGCGCGTTCGTGCGGGGCGGTGTTGTCCGCGACCACGGCCGCGCAGATCGGCGGCACGGCGGCGTAGAAGGCCCCGGCGGCGGTGCGCGCGACCGTCATGCCGATAAAGCTGATGATCGCCGCCGGAACCAGGGCCAGGGCCGCGCTCATGAACAGACCCAGAAACGCGTAGCTGACGGCGAAACCCGCCAGGGCGGCCAACAGCACTCTGCGCCGTCCGACCTGATCGCTGCGCACGCCCCAGAAGCGGGCCATCAGCATCCAGGCCAGACCCGCCGCCGTCACCGCCGCCCCGACGTGCCAGGGCTGCATTCCCAGCAGCCGCGCCATCGGCCCGACCACGGCGACGAAGGCCATCATCGACATGCTGCCCACGCCCGCCGTGAACAGCAGGGGCTTCAGGCTGAAGGCGCCGCCGGGCGCCGCCTCGCTGGCGGTGGCTGTGGTCATGGACGGCTCCTGAAAGACATGAAGGCGAGGCTGTCGCTTAATTGAGAATGAATTGCAACTGGGTGCGGTTTCTTAAAGGCAAAGCGGCGCCTCAGACGCTGGGCAGAGTCAGTTCGACCGCCAGCCCCGGCTGGTTGTCGTTCAGTCGCAGCGATCCGCCATGCGCCCTGACCACCGCGGCGACCATGGCCAGACCCAGACCGGCGCCCTTGGTGCGTTCGCCTGCGCCTTGATCCAGCCGATAGAAGCGGCGCAGCACTTTTTCGCGCTCAGTCTCCGGCACGCCGGGGCCGTGGTCGGCGACGCGGATGATGGCGCGGTCGTCTTCGCGGGCGGTCGAGACGTCGATCCGGCCGCCGCCGTGGAAGACGGCGTTCTCGATCAGATTGGCCAGGGCCTGCTGGATCAGGGCGGGGTCGGCCTCAACCGATCCGGTGGGGTTCAGGGTCAGCGTCAGGCGACCGCCCGCCTCTTCGACGAAGGGGGCGTAGATGTCGGCCACGGCGCCGGTCAGGGCGGCGAGGTCCAGCGGTTCGGCCTTCAGGGCCGCGTCGCCGCTTTCGATCCGCGCCAGCGTCAGCAGGGCCTCGAACAGGGCGCTGACCTGATCGGTTTCTTCCAGCGCGCGCTCGACGGCGGCCTCGCTGGAGCGGGGGTCGTCCAGATGGGCGGCCAGATCCTCCAGCCGGTTGCGGACCCGGTTCAAGGGTGCGCGCAGTTCATGGGCCACGCCTTCGGACAAGGTTTTCAGCGTCGTCAGCGCCGCCTCCTGCCGGTCCAGCATCCGGTTCAGATTGGCCGACAGTTCATCGAACTCGCGCCCCAGACCGACGGCGGGCAGGCGCGCCGAATCCTGACCGGCGATGATGCGGCCGACCGCATGGTTGACCCCCTCCAGCCGTCGCAGGAACAGCCGCCCGGCGGCCCAGCCCCCGGCCAGCGCCAGCAGGATCAGGGCGATCCCGCTCATCAGCGCATAGCGGCGGATGCCTCCGCGCAGCTCGTCCAGATGCTGGATGTCGCGTCCGACGGCCAGCAGGCCGCCGTCGGACGCCTGGGCGCTGAGGACCAGCATATTGGGCGTCTGGTCGGGCCAGCGCGCGGGCCGCGCCTTGTTCGGCAGATTGCGCCGGAAACCGCTCTGATTGACCGCCAGCCGCGTCAAGCCGTTGGAGAAGCTGCTGCCGTCCGGCGCCTCGACCAGCAGCAGATAGCGGCGGGCGTCGCGGTTGCGGGCCTCGGCGTTCAACTCCTCGACCAACTGGCCCGTGCCGTGCCGGTTGGCGTCGGCGCGCATGACGTCCATCTGATGGCTCAACCCTTCGCGGACCTCGGCCTCGGCGAAGCGCATCAGGCCGTAGTCCACGCCTGCGATCATCACTGCCGCGCCCAGTCCGAACAGGGCCGAGAAGGCGACGGCGTAGCGCAGGCTGGCCGTGGTCCAGACGGACGGGCGCTTGGGTTCAGTCCGGGGCCTTGAGGACATAGCCCACCCCCCGGATGGTGTGGATCAGCTCCTGATCGAAGCCGCGGTCTACCTTGGCCCGCAGGCGGCTGATGTGGGCGTCGATCAGATTGGCGCGCGGGTCGAAGTGAAAGCCCCACAGGCTTTCCAGCAGCATGGTGCGCGTCACCGCATGACCGGCGTTGCGGGCCAGCCGCTCCAGCAGTTTGAACTCGTGCGGGGTCAGGTCCAACGTCTGGCCCGCGCGGGTCGCCCGGTGGGCGGTCACGTCGACCTCCAGATCGGCCACCCGATGCCGCGTCGTCGCCTCCGCCAGCGGGGGGCGCCGCACCAGCGCCTGAAGCCGCGCGCTCAGTTCGCTGAAGGCGAAGGGCTTGACCAGATAGTCGTCGGCGCCCGCGTTCAGCCCCGCCACCCGGTCGTCGACCGAGCCGAGCGCCGTCAGCATCAGCACCGGCGTTTTCAGCCCGCCCGCGCGCATGGCCTGCACGGTTTCGATGCCGGGCAGGCCGGGCATCATGCGGTCCACGACGATGGCGTCGTAGTCGCCCTCCATCGCCATATGCAGGCCCGTCTCGCCGTCGCCTGCCTCATCGACGGTATGCCCCTGCTGGCGCAGGCCGTCGGCCACGAAGGCGCGGGTCCGGGCATCATCGTCAATGACAAGCATTCGCATGAGCGCCCTTCTAAACCTCTGTGGCGAAACGACCAGAGCGGCTTGGAATTAATCTCGCCGCAAGACAACGCGAAGGTTGCTCGGCTATAGGCCGGTTGTTGCGAATGATATGCAACAGCTTGGACGCAGCAAGGATCGTCATGGAGTCGAGAGTAGCGGAGTTCTGGGGCGCGCCCGATCTGTCGGTTCAGATCGGCGGCAAAAGCGCATCCGAACGCCATGAGGCCGCTGCGCCGAAGAATGAGATGGATTGGGCGTTCGGACTCAGCACGCCGGAACTGCGGCTGTTCACGACGGGCCTGAAGCAGCGCCTGACGCCCGGACCGGCGACGACCCTGGGCGAGCGCGTGCGCCGCTTCTTCGCCGATCTGCCGGTCGCGCCCGAAACCGATGAGCCGTCGCCGCGCCTGCTGGTCGGCGCCCTGCCGTTCGACCGTCGCGCTGACGACTGCCTGTTCCTGCCCGAGCGCGCGGCCAACCGCATCTGGGACATGCCCTCAAGCGCGTCGCGCCCGTCGATCCGCGCCCTGACGCCCGAGCCGTCGCGTGCGGCCTATGAGGCGGCGGTGACGCAGGCGCTTGAGGCCATGCGCGCCTCTCAGGGCGGCGCCGAGCCGGTCGACAAGGTGGTGCTGTCGCGCAGCCTGAAGGTTCAGGGCGACGGCGTGGTCGATCCCTTCGCCCTGTGGCGCGATCTGAAGGCCGACCCGACCGCCGCGCGCTTCCTGACGCCGCTGGGCGAGGGGCAGGGAGCCGGGCAGGGCGGCGCCATGCGTCGTCTGGTCGGCGCCACGCCCGAACTGCTGGCGTCCAAGCGCGGCCCGGCCGTCTTCTCTCATCCTCTGGCCGGATCGGCCCGCCGCAGCACCGACGTGGTGCAGGACGAGGCGGCGGCGCAGAGCCTGCTGGCGTCCGACAAGGACCGACGCGAACACGCCCTGGTGGTCGAGGCCATCATGGACCTGTTGGCGCCATACTGCAGCGATCTGCGCGCGCCGCCCGGCCCGGCGCTCGTCTCGACCCGGACCATGTGGCACCTGGGCACCCGCATCGAGGGACGGCTGCATCGCCCCGATGAAACCTCCGCCGCCGAACTGGCCGCCCTGCTGCATCCGACGCCCGCTGTCTGCGGCTCGCCGCGCGATCAGGCGGCCGAGATGATCCTCGCGCTTGAAGGCTATGACCGTGGCTTCTATGCCGGGGCCGTGGGCTGGACCAACGCCTTTGGCGACGGCGCGTGGTACGTCTCGCTGCGCTGCGCCGAAACGTGCGGCGATCAGGCGCGTCTCTATGCCGGGGCGGGCATTGTCGAAGGCTCCGATCCCGCCGCCGAGGTGGACGAGACGTCGGGTAAGTTCCAGGCCGTTCTGCGCGCCCTGGGCGTGGATGAGGCGAGCGTATGATTCCCCTGCAACAGGTCTGGCCGGACGACATGGCGGCGCATTATCGGGCCAAGGGCTATTGGCGCGGCGAAACCTTCTCCCAACTGCTGCGCAGCCGGGCGGAGGCGCAGCCTGACGCCGTCGCCGTGGTCGGCATGGACCAGCGCTGGACCTATGGCGAACTGCTGGAAAAGGCCGAGACGGCCGCCGCCGGTTTCCTGGCGCTGGGGCTGAAGCCGGGCGAGCGGGTGGTGGTGCAGTTGCCCAACCTGCCTGAGTTTCTCAGCGTGATCTTCGGCCTGTTTCGGGCCAAGTTGATCCCCGTCTACGCCCTGCCCGCGCACCGTTCGACCGAGATTGTCCACTTCCTGATGCGCGCGGAGGCGTCGGCCTATGTCGTGGCCGACCGGCATGAAGGCTTCGACTACCGCGCCTTGGCCCGCGCCGTTCAGGCCGAGGTTCCCGACCTGCGCCATGTGGTCGTGGTGCGCGAGGCGGAAGAGTTCGCATCCTTCGACGGTTTCCGCGCCGATCCGGCCTCCCTGCCGACGGACGACGCCGATCCGTCCGACGTGGCCTTCCTGCAGATATCGGGCGGCTCGACCGGCCTATCTAAGCTGATCCCGCGCACCCACGACGACTATCTCTACAGCGTGCGCGAGAGCGCCGACATCTCGGGGCTGGAGCCGGAGAGCGTCTATCTGACGGCCCTGCCGGCGGCGCATAACTTCCCCATGAGCTCGCCGGGCTATCTGGGCGCCCTCTATGTCGGGGCGACGGTGGTGATGGCGCCGTCGCCGTCGCCGGACGTCTGCTTCCCTCTGATCGCGCGCGAGGGGGTGACGATCACCGGACTGGTGCCCCCTCTGGCCCTGCTGTGGATGCAGGCGGCGGCCAAGAAGACGCACGACCTGTCCAGCCTTCAGGTGCTGCTGGTCGGCGGGGCGAAATTCCTGCCAGAGGCCGCGCGGCGCGTGCGCACCGAACTGGGCTGCACCCTGCAGCAGGTGTTCGGCATGGCCGAGGGGCTGGTCAACTACACCCGGCTGGATGACCCCGAGAGCCTGATCGTCGAGACGCAGGGGCGGCCCATCAGCCCCGACGACGAGATCCTGATCGTCGACGACAAGGGCGCGCCCGTGGCCGAGGGCGAACCGGGCAATCTGCTGACGCGCGGCCCCTATACGATCCGCGCCTATCACAACGAACCGGCGGCCAATGCGCGGTCCTTCACCGAGGACGGCTTCTACCGCACCGGCGACGTGGTGCGCCGCACGCCCGAGGGCTACCTCGTGGTCATGGGCCGGGCCACCGACCACATCAACCGCGCGGGCGAAAAGATTTCGGCCGAGGAGGTCGAGGATCACCTGCTGGCCCACCCGGCCGTCTTCGACGCCGCCGTGGTGTCGGTGCCGGACGACTATCTGGGCGAGCGCATCTGCGCCTTCATCATTCCCAACGGCGACGCGCCGCGCGGCGTCGAACTGAAGGCCTGGATGCGCAAGCGCGACATCGCCGACTTCAAGGTGCCGGACCAGATCGTCTTCGTCGAAGACTTCGCCGTGACCGCCGTGGGCAAGGTCAGCCGCCGCGAACTGCGCGCCGCGCTTCGCCAGCGCATTCTCGAAGACGAGGGCAAGGCGTGAGCGTCTCTAAAGGCCTGCCTACCGTCCCCGCCTATGCCCTGCCGACCGAGGCGGAGATCCCCGCCTCGCGCGCCCAGTGGACGTTGCAGCGTGATCGCGCCGCCCTGCTGGTCCACGACATGCAGCGCTATTTCATGCGCCCCTATGCGCCGGGCGCCGAGCCTCTGCCCGGCCTGACCGCCAACATCGCCCGCCTGATCGCGGCGGCGCGGGCGGCGGGCGTTCCCGTCTTCTACACCGCCCAGCATGGCGATCAGGATCGCCGCGACCGGGGGCTTCAGGCTGATTTGTGGGGGCCGGGCATGAGCCGCACGCCCGAGCATGAAGACATCCTGCCTGAACTGGCCCCGGCGCCGGGCGATTTCCCTCTGGTCAAGCATCGATACAGCGCCTTCCAGCGCAGCAATCTCGAGACGCTGATGCGCGTGCGAGGGCGGGAACAGCTGATCGTCTGCGGCGTCTACGCCCACATCGGCTGCCAACTGACGGCGGCCGAAGCGTTTCAGCGCGATATCGAACCCTTCTTCGTCGCCGATGCGCTTGGCGACTTCTCGCGCGACAAGCATATGGGCGCGGTGGCCTGGGCCGCCGACACCTGCGCCGTGGCCCTTTCGACGGCGCGCGTTCTGGAACGACTGACATGACCAAGCTGACCCCGCAGGATCTGACGCTGGAACGGATGCGCGCCGATGTCGCCGCCGTGCTGCACGAAACGCCGGACTCCATTCTGGACGACGACAATCTGATGGACCTGGGCGTCGACTCCTTGCGCGCCCTCAACCTGTCGCTGGCGTGGAGCGAGGCCGTGCCGCTGGAGTTCAGCGAACTGGCCGAACACACCACGCTCGCAGGCTGGTGGAGCGTGGTTCAGGCGCGCCTGCACGCGGCCGGTCACGACGCCTGACCTGAACATCATGGACGACGGACGCATGGCGGCGGCGCTGGAATACCCGCTGACGGAAGCTCAATCCGGCCTGTGGTTCGCCCAGAGGCTGGACCCGGCCAATCCGATCTTCAACACGGCCCACTATCTCGACATCCGGGGCGATCTGGATGTCGAGGCCTTCCGCGCCGCCGTCGATCGGACCGCCGCCGAGGCCGAGGCCCTGTCGCTGCGTTTCGTCGAACGAGACGGCGAAGTGTTCCAGACCCTCGACCCGACCCATCGCCCTTTGCTTCGGATCGTTGACGTGTCCGCCGCCGCCGATCCGGTCGCCGAGGCCATGGCCGCCATGCGCCGCGACCATGAGACGCCGCTGGATCCGACGCGCGACCCGCTGGCCGCCAACATCCTGTTCCGCATGGCCCCGCAGCATTTCCTGTGGAGCCTGCGCGTTCATCATCTGGCCACCGACGGCTTCGGCATGGCCCTGCTGACCAACCGCACAGCCGAGCTCTACAACGCCGCGCGCGGCGGCCCGGCGCCCGGCCCGGTCTTCAACCCCATCGCCAGGGTCTGGGACGAAGACGCCGCCTATCGCGCCTCGGACAAGCGCACGGCCGACGCCGCCTACTGGCGCGAGATCATGGGCGACGCGCCGGAGGTCGCCTCCCTGGCGCCCGGTAAGGCCACGACCGCCCACCGCTTCCACCGCATCGAGCGCGCCCTGCCGCCGCAGGTCACGACCCGCCTGCGCGCCCGCGCCGACGGCGGGCGCCTGTCATGGCCCGACGTGCTGACCGCCATCGGCGCCGCCTATGTCCGCCGCTTCTCGGGCGCGGAAGAAGCCGTGATCGGCGTGCCGTGGATGGGCCGCATGGGCAGCGCCTCGGCGCGCACGCCCGCCATGATCATGAACGTCCCGCCGCTGCGCCTGACGCTGGACGAGGATGCGCCGCTGGACGAGCAACTGATCCTCGCCTCCAAGGCCCTGATCAAGACCCGCCGCCACGGCCGTTACCGCAGCGAGCAGCTGCGGCGCGACCTGGGCCTGATCGGCGGGGCGCGGCGGCTGTACGGGCCGCTGGTCAACGTCCTGCCGTTCGATCTGCCGCCGCGCTTCGACGGGCTGGACACGACGCTGAAGGTGCTGGGCACCGGCCCGGTGGACGACATCAGCTTCACCTTCCGCGGCGACGCCGCCCCGGCGCTGACGCTGGAGGTCGACGCCAACCCCGACCTCTATACGCTGGACGAAGCCGCCGCCCACGCAGAGCGTCTGGCCGCCTTCCTGAGCAACGCGCTGGACGCCGAGACCTTGGGCGAGGTGCCCATCGCGACGCCGAGCGAGGCCGCGCGCGAACTCGAAGCCTTCAACGACACCGCCCATCCCGTTCCCGACACAACGCTGACCGCCCTGCTGGAGGCGGCGATGAAGGCGACGCCGGACGCCCCGGCGCTGACCTTCGGCGACCAGACCCTGACCTACGCCGAACTGGACCGCCGAACGGCGGCGCTGGCCTCGGCGCTGGCGGTGCGCGGCGTGGGGCGCGAAAGCCTCGTCGCCGTGGCCCTGCCGCGTTCGCTGGAGTTGGTGATCGCGCTGGTCGCGACCTTACGCGCAGGCGGGGCCTATCTGCCGCTGGATCTGGAGCATCCGGCCGAGCGCATCGCCGCCATCGTCCGCGCCGCCGGACCGAGCGTCGTCCTGGCCCATGAAGACATCGGCGGCGCCTTCGGCGAGGCCCTGCTGGCGCCCGCCGACTGGCCGCTGGACGGGGCTGCGCCTGTCGTCGCGCAAGGGAGCGAGGACGCCGCCTATGTCATCTACACCTCGGGGTCGACCGGCGATCCCAAGGGGGTGCTGGTCGAGCATCGGGCCATCGTCAACCGCCTGCTGTGGATGCAGGCCGAATACGGTGTCGGCGCCCAGACCCGCATCCTGCAGAAGACGCCCACCACCTTCGACGTGTCGGTGTGGGAGTTCTTCCTGGCGCTGATTTCAGGCGGAGAACTGGTCGTGGCCCCGCCCGGCGCGCACCGCGATCCGGCGGCCATCGCCGGGCTGATCCGCCGTCATGCGATCACCGACCTGCACTTCGTCCCCTCCATGCTGTCGGCCTTTCTGGCCGATCCGGCGGCCAAGGGCATCGCGGTCGCCCACGTCTTCTGCAGCGGCGAGGAGCTGCCCGCTGAACTGCGCGACCGTTTCCACCAGACGGTGAGCGCCGAACTGCACAACCTCTACGGCCCGACCGAGGCGGCGGTGGACGTCAGCTACTGGGCCGCCGGGCCGGAGGATACGTCCCGCCCCATGCCGATCGGCTGGCCGGTGTGGAACACGCGGCTGGTCATTCTGGACGAGCGGCTGCGCCCCGTGGCGCCCGGCATGGGCGGCCATCTGCATCTGGGCGGGGTGCAACTGGCGCGCGGTTATCTGAACCGGCCCGACCTGACCGAGGACCGCTTCATCCCCGATCCGCACCATCCGGGTCAGCGGCTGTATCGCACCGGCGACGTGGCGCGCAGGCGGGCCGACGGGGCCGTCGTCTATCTGGGCCGCAGCGACCATCAGGTGAAGATCCGCGGCCTGCGCATCGAACTGGGCGAGATCGAAGCCGCCGTCATCGCCAGCGCTCTGGCGCGTGAGACGGTGGTTCTGGCCCGAGAAGACCGTCCGGGCGAGCGCCGTCTGGTCGCCTATCTGGTCCCGGCTGAGGGCTATGACCCCGCCGCCCTGAAGGCGAAACTGGCCGCGCGCCTGCCCGACTATATGATCCCCGCCGCCATCGTGGCGCTGGACGCCCTGCCTACGACCTCTAACGGCAAGCTGGACCGCAAGGCGCTGCCCGCCCCGGTGTTCGAGGCTGCGGCGGGCCGGGCGGCCGAGACGCCGACGGAAAAAATCATCGCCGAACTGTTCGCCGAGACGCTGGGCAGGGGCGAGCCGGCGGGCGCCGACGACGACTTCTTCACCCTGGGCGGCGACTCCCTCTTGGCCGTGCATCTGATGATGTTGATCCGCGAGCGGCTGGGGCGCGATCCGGGGCTGGGCGCCCTGTTCGACCGGCCGCGCGTGGCCGAACTGGCCGCCCTGATCGACGCCGAGGCGCTGGACTTCGACAACGGGCTGGGCGTGTTGATCCGTCTGGCCGAGGGCGATCCGGCCTTGCCGCCGCTGTTCCTGATCCACCCGGCGGGGGGGCTGTCCTGGGGTTATCGCACCCTGGCGCGCGCCCTGTCGCCGCGCCGCACGGTGTGGGGCGTGCAGTCGCCCGCGCTGGACCCCGATAACGCCCTGCCGGACGGCATCGACGCGCTGGCGTCGGTCTATGTCGATCACATTCTGGCCTTGGGCGCGCCCGGTCCGGTGCATATCGCGGGCTGGTCCGTCGGCGGCATCATCGCCCAGGCGGCGGCGGTCGAGCTGGAGCGGCGCGGGGTCAAGGTCGGGCTGATGGCTATGCTGGATTCCTATCCGGCCGAGTGCTGGCGCGCCGAGCCGGACCCGGATCCGGTCGACGCGATGCGCGCCCTTCTGGCCATCGCCGGATATGACCCGACCCAGCATCCCGACTTACGCAGCCGCGCGGCCATTGTCGCCTTCCTGAAGGCGGGCGACAGCGCCCTGGGCGGCCTGCCCGAGGCGGCGCTGGACGGAGTGATCCGCGTGGTGCTGGACACCAACCGTCTGGTGCGTGAACATCATCACCAGCCCTTCGGCGGCCGCACCACCCATGTCCGCGCGGCGCTGGACCACAAGGAGCGCGACCTGACGCCGGGTCTGTGGCGCGCTTACGCCGCCGATCTGGACGTGGTCGAGGTTCCCTTCCTGCACCCGCAACTGACCGGCCCGGCGGCGACGGCCCTGATCGCGCCGGCTCTGGACGAGCGCATGACCGCCTTCGAGGAGACCACACGATGAGAGACAGCGGACTGTCTGGCCGTCTGGCCCTGGTCACGGGCGCGGGCGGCGGCATCGGCGCCGCTGTGGTGCGCCTGTTGGTCGAGGAGGGGGCGCGCGTGGTCGCGACCGACCTGCCGTCCACCGCCCTGTCGGGTCTGGCCTTCCTGAACGGCGTGCGCGTCGAGCCGCTGGACGTGTCCGACGGCGCGGCGGTCGAGGCCTTGTTCGAGCGCATTGAGGCCGAGGACGGCCCGATCGACCTCGTCGCCAGCGTGGCGGGCGTCCTGTCCAATGTGACGGTGGATCAGACCTCTGACGCCGAATGGCGCCGCGTCTTCGCTGTCAATGCGGACGGGGTCTTCCATCTGGGCCGCGCGGCGTCGCGCCGGATGGGCGAAAGAGGCAAGGGCGCCCTCGTCACCGTCAGCTCCAACGCGGCGGGCGTGCCGCGTCATGCGATGGCGGCCTATGCCGCGTCCAAGGCGGCGGCGACCATGTTCACCCGCTGTCTGGGGCTGGAGCTGGGGCCGAAGGGCGTCCGCTGTAACATCGTCGCGCCCGGCTCGACCCTGACGCCGATGCAGACCGGCATGTGGGCCGATGAGGACGGCGCCGCCCGCGTCATCGCCGGCTCGCCCGAGACGTTCAAGGCGGGCATCCCGCTGCAGAAGCTGGCGACGCCCGAAGACATCGCCGAGGCGGTGGTCTTCCTGCTGTCCGACCGCGCCGCCCACATCACCATGACCGACCTCTATGTCGACGGCGGGGCCACGCTGCGCGCCTGATCCCGCCGCCCTGACCTGCTTTTAAGACAGCTTCGCCTCGACGATCCGGGCGAAGACCGAGGCCACGTTCGGCAGCAGGTCGTCGTTGAAGTCATAGGCGGTCTGGTGGACCATCGTCCCGCCCTGTCCGACGAAGAAGTAGGCTCCCGGCGCGATCTGCAGCATATAGGCGAAGTCGTCGGTGAACGGGTACGGCTTCAGGTCGCGATGCACCTTGTCCGCGCCGAACACGCCGCCCGCCGCCGCCGCCGCCACATCGGCCTGGGCCGCGGCGTTGAAGACGGGCGGCACGCCCGCCGTCTCGCGCACCGTGACGGTGCAGCCGGTCATGACGCCGACGCCCGCGCAGATGTCCTGAAGCTTCTGCCACATCGTCTCGATCACGTCGGATGAGGTGGCGCGCAGGGTGCCCGCCAGACTGGCTTCGTGCGGCACGACGTTGTGCGACGATCCGGCCTGAAGCTTGGTGACGGTGATCAGGGCGGGCTCCATCGGGTCGACATGACGGCCGATGATGGACGAGATTTCAGAGGCCACGCGCACGGCGGCCTGAACGGGGTCTTTCGTCTTGTGCGGGGCGGCGCCGTGGCCGCCGACGCCCTGAATCTCGATCTCCCACACCTTATAGCCGTTCATGGTCGGGCCGGTGTGGACCGCCGCCTCGCCCAGCGGCAACAGCGGCATGTTGTGATAGCCATAGACCTCGTCGCACGGATAGCGGTCGAACAGGCCGTCCTCGATCATGGCGACGGCGCCCAGACCCGTCTCTTCCGCCGGTTGGAAGATCAGCACCACGCGGCCGCGCGTGGGCGGGTTGGCGGCCAGATGGCGCGCCACGCCCAGCAGGGTCGCCGTATGGCCGTCGTGGCCGCAGGCGTGCGAGACGCCGGGCCTGGTCGAGGCGTGAGGGACGTTGCTGTCGTCGTTCATGGGCAGGGCGTCCATGTCGGCGCGCAGGCCGATGGACGGGCCGGGTTCGCGCCCTTCGACGACGGCGACCACGCCTTCGCCGCCGATGCCGCCCTCGGGCTTCAGGCCCAGCCCTTCCAGAACGTCGAACACCAGCCTGGCGGTGCGCGATTCCTCACCGGACAGTTCCGGGTGGGCGTGGATGTCCCGGCGCCAGGCGGTCATTTCGGGGGCCAGGGCGGCGAGGGCGGGCAGGGGCGTCATAAGGGGCTCACGCATCCGTCGAACAGGGGAGGCGGCGAGGTTAGCATCGCCGCCTCTGAAACGACATAGCGGGCCAAGGCGCCCGTTCGGCTGCGCCTTACAGCGTGCCGGTGACGGTCGATCCGCCGTCGATCACCAGCGTATGGCCGCTGACATAGGCGCCCGCCTGAGAGGCGAGGAAGACGGCGGCGCCAGCGATGTCTTCGGGCTCGCCGATCCGGCCCAGCGGCGTGGCGCCCTGCAGGCGCTTCTCGGCCTTGGGGTCTTCCCACAGGGCGCGGGCGAAGTCGGTGCGGACCACGCCGGGGGCGATGGCGTTGACCCGGATGTTATGCCGCCCCAGCTCGACCGACAGATTGCGCACCAGCTGAAGGTCGGCGGCCTTGGAGATGTTGTAGGCGCCGATCACGTCCGAGCCGATCAGGGCGCCGATGGACGAGACGATGACGATGGCGCCGTCTTTGCGCTCGATCATCTCGGGGGCGACCATGTTGATCAGCCAGTGGTTGGACAGGACGTTGTTCTCGAAGATCTTGCGGAAGTGCGAGTCTTCCAGCCCCAGCATCGGGCCATAGGCGCTGTTGGTCGCGGCGTTGCAGACCAGGATGTCGACGCCGCCGAAACGCTCGCGCGTCTGGGCCACCAGATTTTCCAGCGCCGCCTTGTCCGAGATGCTGGCGGCGATGGCCACGGCCTGTTCGCGGCCCCGGCTTTCGTTGATGGCGGCGGCGACGGCGTCGCAGGCGTCCTGTTTGCGGCTGGAGATGACGACGTTGGCGCCCGCCTCGGCCAGAGCCTCGGCGATGGCCCGGCCGATGCCGCGCGACGAGCCGGTGATGATGGCGGTCTTGCCGCTCAGATCAAACATACGCATGGGCGAAGGGATCCTTATTCTTCGGCGCCGGCCAAGCGGGCTTCACGCCAGGCGGCCTTGGTCAGGGGTTCGAGCATGGCCACGGCGTCGGCGGCCTTGGCGCTGGAGGCGTTGCCCGACAGCATCCGCTTCTTCACGCCCTGAATGATGCCGATCAGGCGGAACAGGTTGAAGGCGAAGTGCCAGTGCAGGTCCGGCAGGTCATCGCGGCCGGTGGCGGCGCAGTACCGCCGGGCCATGTCGTCCAGCGACGGAATGCCCGCGGCTTCAAGGTCCAGACCGTTCAGACCGGCGCGGCCGTCGGCGGGCAGGATCCAGTTCATGGCCAGATAGGCGAAGTCGGCCAGCGGATCGCCCAGCGTCGCCAGCTCCCAGTCCAGCACGGCGCGGACGGTCATGGAATCGGGCGCATAGATCAGGTTGTCGATGCGATAGTCGCCGTGGATGATGGCGGTGCGCGTCTGTTCCGGCGCCGTGCGCGGCAGGAAGTCGATCAGGCGCTCGACCTCGGGCAGGTCGTCGGTCTGGGCGGCGCGGTATTGCTTGGTCCAGCGGGCGACCTGACGCTCGAAATAGTTGCCGGGGCGGCCGAAGTCCTCCAGCCCCACGGCGACCGGATCGACGCTGTGCAGCCGGGCCAGCGTGTCGACCATGGCCTCATAGGCGGCGCGGCGCTCTGGCGGCGACAGGTCCGGCAGGGCGCCGTTCCAGAAGGTGCGCCCCTCGACCAGCTCCATCACATAGAAGGCCGAGCCGATGACGTCCTCGTCCTGACACAGGGCCAGCGGCGCAGGCACGGGAAAGCCGGTCGGATGCAGGGCGCTGATCAGCCTGTATTCGCGCTCGACCGCATGGGCCGAGGGCAGCAGGGGGCCGAAGGGCCGACGGCGCAGGACATAGTCCCGGCCGTCGACGGTCATCCGATAGGTCGGGTTCGACTGGCCGCCGGGGAACTTCTCCAGACGGATGTCGGCGGGTGCGGCGGGCAGGACGCCCGCCAGCCATTGCCCCAGACGCGCGACGTCCAGATCGCTCATCGGGCCGCCTCCGCGTGGCGGGCGAACTCGGACCGGGCGATGGCGCGGGCGTGGACCTCGTCCGGGCCGTCGGCGAAGCGCAGGGTGCGGATGCCCGCCCAGGCCGCCGCCAGCTCAAAGTCCTGGGACACGCCGCCGCCGCCGTGGGCCTGAATGGCGTCGTCGATGATGCGCAGCGCCATCATCGGCGCCTGGACCTTGATCATGGCGATCTCGTCCTTGGCCGCCTTATTGCCCGCGCGGTCCATCATGTCGGCGGCCTTGAGACACAGCAGGCGCGTCATCTCGATGTCGATGCGGGCGCGGGCGACGCGCTCTTCCCAGACGGAATGTTCGCCGATCCGCTTGCCGAAGGCGACGCGCGACATCAGCCGACGCGCCATCGCCTCCAGCGCCTCTTCGGCCGCGCCGATGGTGCGCATGCAGTGATGGATGCGGCCCGGGCCGAGGCGCCCCTGCGCGATCTCGAAACCGCGCCCCTCGCCCAGCAGGATGTTCTCGACCGGCACGCGCACGTCGGTCAGGCTGACCTCCATGTGGCCGTGCGGGGCGTGGTCATAGCCATAGACGCTCAACGGCCGCTCGATCTTCACGCCCGGCGCATCCATCGGCACCAGGATCATCGACTGCTGGCGATAGGTCTTGGCGTCCGGGTCGGTCTTGCCCATGACGATGGCGATGCGGCAGCGCGGATCGCCCGCGCCGGACGACCACCATTTGCGGCCGTTGATGACATAGTGGTCGCCGTCGCGACGGATCTGCGTCTGGATGTTGGTGGCGTCGGACGATGCGACGGCCGGTTCGGTCATCAGGAAGGCCGAGCGGATCTCGCCGTTCATCAGCGGCGTCAGCCACTGCGCCTTCTGCGCCGGCGTGCCGTAGCGGTGCAGCACCTCCATATTGCCGGTGTCGGGCGCTGAGCAGTTGAAGACCTCGCTGGCCCATTCGATGCGGCCCATCTCCTCGGCGCACAGGGCGTACTCAAGGTTGGTCAGACGCTCGCCGGTGAACTCGAAATCGTCCGGTTCATCCATGCCTTCGGGCGCGGGCGGCATGAACAGGTTCCACAGCCCGGCGGCGCGCGCCTCGCCCTTCAGCGCCTCGATCGAGGGTAGCGGCGCAGCCCAGCGCTCGCCCTCAGCCACCTCGGCGTGAACGGCGGCGATGCACGGGCGCACCTTCTCGGCCATGAAGGCCCGGACACGCGCCTGGAACGAACGTTCCCGTTCCGACAGGGTGAAATCCATTGCTTAACTCTCCTTAAGTCAGGCCACGACGCCGAGTTGGTCTTCCCACTGGCCGAGGGTTCGGTCGACACGCTCCATCATGTCGGACAGTTCGTCATCTGAAATCACGAAGGCGGGCGCGATCCACATCGGCAGGCCGCGTTGCAGCACCGGACGGCGCCGCTGGCCGTAGAGAGTGGAATAGAGGGCGACGCCGTTGTCCAGTGCGGCGCGCTGGAACTTCTGCTCGGCCTCTGCCTCGGGGTCGAAGAAGGCGCGGCCTTCGGCTGAGGGCTTGACCAGCTCCATCACCATGAACAGGCCCCAGCCGCGCACGTCGGCCACGCAGGGATGGGCCAGCAGCCGCTCGCGCCATGAGAACAGCTGGGCGCTGCGGTCGCGCACGGCCTGCAGCAGATTGTCTTCACGGATGGCGTCGATGACGGCGCAGCCGACCGCGCAGGCCAGGGCGTTGCCGCCGTTGGTGAAGCCGTGAACGAAGGCGGCTCCCTCGCGATAGGGGGCGTTGACCCGGTCGCTGACGATCACCCCGCCCAGCGGCACGTAACAGGACGAGAATCCCTTGGCGACGGTGATGATGTCGGGCTTGACCGAATAGTGGTCCATGCCGAACCACTCGCCCGTGCGGCCGAAGCCGGTGACGACTTCATCGCTGATGAACAGGACGTCGTTGTCGTCGCAGATACGGCGGATCTCGGCCCAGTAGCTGTCGGGCGGAACCACGCCATAGTCAGGCCCGCAGCCGTGCGGGGTGGCGATGAAGGCGGCGATCACATGGGCGCCGTGGAACTGGATCACCCGGTCCAGCTCGCGCGCGGACTGCACGCCCCACTCGTCGCGGGTCAGATGGGCGGGCTTCTGATAGTCGCTGTACTGCGCGATCTTGGGCCACTGGAAGGTCATGGGGTCATAGTGGCGCGTCGTGCCCGGATTGCCCGACAGGCTCATCGTGGCCAGCGTCATGCCGTGATAGGATTCATAGCAGCTGACGATCTTGTGCTTGCCGACGGCGCCGCGGGCGACGTGATACTGGCGGGCGATCTTCAGGGCCGTCTCGACCGCCTCTGACCCGCCGGACACCAGATAGGTGGCGTTGAAGCCCTCGGGCGCGACTTCGGCGACTTTTTCGCACAGGTCGGCGCGGCGTCGGTTGGCCAGCATGGGGTGGACATAGCAATAGTCGTCCAGCTGGCTGCGCACCGCCTCGGTCAGGCGCGGGTGGCCGTGGCCCATATTGACCGCGAACGGCCCGCCCGAGGCGTCGTAGTAGCGCCGTCCTTGCGTATCATGGATGAAGACGCCCTCGGCGCGGGCGACCTCGACCGGCAGGGAATGATCGGAAAAGGCCTTGTCCCAGCCGGACCCTTCGGGGGTTGACGCGGTCATGAATGCAACTCCGGAACCATAACAGTTGTGATCTAAAAGGCCTGCCTGAGCCAAGGGACGTTCTGACGCAGGCTGCGCCGCGCCTTCAGTCGGCCGGGATCAGGGTTTCAGGCGGTTGAAATGGGTGGTCAGCAGTCGACGCTGGCGCTCGACCGTCAGATAGGCGGGGGAGATCAGCACCTGCACGCCCAGACCGTCGATAATGGCCAAAAGGACATCGGCCTCGTCTTCGGGGTTCAGGTCGCTGCGGATGCAGCCGCCCGCGATCAGCTTGCGGAAGGTCGCGCTCCAGCTGGAGCGGATGGCTTCATAGAAGCGGTGGTTCTCGCTGGACTGGCGCTGTTTGACGAAGGAGGAGGTGGTGAAGGCCAGCCAAACCTTCCACCAGCGGACCTGCGCCTCGGTGTTCGGCAACAGGCCGCAGACGTAGTCGATGTAGCGGTCCAGATCCATTTCGCCGAGATGGAACTCGCTGCGCTGTTCCTCGATGGCGGCGATCAGCTCGGTCAGGACGACATCGAGCATTTCCTCCTTGTCGCGGAAGTAGTGGGTCAGGACGCCGGTGGTGCAGCCCAGTTCCTGGGCGATGGCGCGCATCGAGGCCTTGTCCAGCCCGTCGCGCGCGATGACGCGCAAGGTGGCGGCGACCACGTCGGACCGTTTGTCCTGTCCGCGATCGGATCTGCTGCGTGTCGCCGCCACCATGTCGTTCCCCTAGATCCAGGTCGATCCTGTGTCGGATCGTTTACCAGCTGGCCTTGACCCCTACGGTGATGCGGCGAGGCTCGGCGTACATCGCCTGGGAGAAGCCCAGGGCGTTCACATCGACCGCATACATACGATACCGTTTATCGAAAAGGTTGCTGGCCGAGACATAGAGTTCCGGTCCCGCGTCCCTCAGTCGATAGGCGATGCGGGCGTCGGCCAGACCATAGCCGTCTTCCTGCGCCACCGGCGAGTTGTTGATGTCGAAATACTGCGACGTGACATAGCGGCCGCTGAGGCTGAACAGCATGGCGTTCTCGCCGACCGGCAGCTCATAGTTGACGCCCAGATTGGCCGAGAAGCGCGGGGCGTTGGCCAGGCGGCGGTCCGCCTTGCCGCCCGTCGGCGTGTCGATGTCATAGGCGCGGGCGCTCAGAATCTCGAACCCGCCCGAGATATCCAGCCCCTGGGTGACGCGGGCGGCCAGTTCCACATCGATGCCGTTGATCTTGGCGTCGGCGTTGGACAGGAAGCTGCTCAGACCCTCGGTGCGGAAGGCCTGGAAGTCCCTGTAGTCATAGTGGAAGGCGTTGGCGTTGGCGCGGATGCGGCCGTTCATCCACTCCGTCTTCACCCCGACGTCATAGCTGTTCAGCGTTTCCGGCTCATAGGGCATCTGCTGCGGCGTGATGTAGGACGCATCCAGCGGGTTGTTGAATCCGCCCGATTTGAACCCGCGATTATAAGAGGCATAGGCCAGAATGCCCTTCCGGGGCCGCCATTCGATGCGGGCGCGGCCGCTCATCTGGCTGTTCTTCTGACGGGCCGCGTCGCCGTTCAGGTCGCGGCTGAAGGCGAAGATGCGCTCGACATAGTTGGTCGGCGAATACAGGCCCGAACCGTCCACGTCGAAATACAGGTCCTGGGTGAAGTCGATGGTGCGACGCTCATCGGTCCAGCGCAGGCCGCCGATGACGGTCCAGGTCGGGGTGATCTTGTACGAGGCCTCGCCGAACAGGGCGTAGGATTCGACCGTCAGGTTGAAGTCGGAATCAAATGCGGCGTCCGCGACATAGACGTTGAATTGCCGCCCGTTCCAGACCTCATTGTGGAAGTAGTAGGCGCCCGCCAGCCAGTTGAACCGGTCGCCGGTTCCGGCCAGGCGGAACTCCTGCGAATACTGGTTGGTGCGGCTGTCGGACGCGATCTCGGCGATCTGCAGCGGGGTGACGTCGGTATCTTCGATATAGTTGGTGGCGTTGCGGGTGTAGTCGCTCACCGAAACGAACTCGATATTATCCGTCAGGTCCGCCCGCAGGCGCAGGGTGGTGGCGAAGTTGTCGCGCTTGTCATGCCCCGGATTATTGACTGCGCCGGTATAGGGATCGCCGTCGTCCAGCACCGCCAGACTGGGCGTGTTCGGCACACCGAAGATCTGGTGCGCGGGAATGTCGACGGCATAGCCCATGCCGTCGGCGTTGGTCGCTGTCGGCACGAAGGTCGCCTGATTGCGCGAGGTGCTGTGTCCGCCGCGTGCGATCAGGTCCAGATCGAAGCGCGACCCGGAATAGGCCAGACGGAAGCGCCCGGCTGAACGGTCGACGCCGCCGCCGTCGGGGCCGTCGGCGTTCTTCATATAGGGGTCGACCTGCTCGACCACGCCGGACAGGCGTGCGGCCCAGCCGCCGCCCAGCGGCGCATTGACGGCGCCTTCCATATAAGCGCTGTCGCCCCCGGCGCGCAGGTCGATCTTGCCGCCGAACTCATCATAGGGACGGGTGGTGATGAAGTGGACCAGACCGCCCGTGGCGTTGCGCCCGAACAGCGTCCCCTGCGGTCCGCGCAGGACTTCGACCTGCTGGATGTCGAAGATGGGCGACGCGCCCGAGTTCATCGACGCCTGATAGACGTCGTCGACATAGACGGCGACCGGGCCTTCATTGCCGACGCCGAAGTCGTTCAGGCCGACGCCGCGCAGGTTGAAGACGACGGTGCCGCTGCTGCCGGTCGGGGCGGTGAAGTTCAGGCCCGGCGTCGCCTTGACCAGATCGCGGCCCGAGGTCACGCCCAGGTCGGACAGCTTGTCCGCCGAATAGGCCGAGACGGCGATGCCGACGTCCTGCATCCGCTCGGAGCGGCGCGTGGCGGTGACGATGATGTCGTCCACGGCGGCGGCGTCCTGGGTTGACGTTTCCTGAGCGGCGGCGGGCGCGGCCAGTCCGGCCGTCAAACTGGCGGCCAGGGCGATGGCGGCCCAGGACGCGGCGTTCAAAAGCGTATTGTTTTTATTATGCATTGATCTTCCCTCCCTCGTTTTATGTCTGTTTTTCAGACGTTTGAATTCGACGCCGGGGCTGAAACCGGCGGGGTCGTGACCTGCGCCCGTCGGCGCAGCAGCAGCGGTATGACCGAGGCGGCCAGGGCCGCGCCGCTGAACAGGACGATGGATTGCAGGCCGTGGTTCTCGGCGATCCAGCCCGCGACATAGGGGCTGACGGCGCCCAGCAGCATGGCCAGTCCGGTGCCGTTCGCCGCCGTTCGCCCGCCGTCGTTCTCTTCCAGGGCGATGGCCGTCAGGAAGGGCAGGGTGAAGGTCAGGGCGAAGGCCTGACCCAACAGGGCCACGGCATAGACCGGCATATTGCCCGCCGCCACGATCGACAGGTTCGACAGGCCGAACACCAGCAGGCCGATGACCGCCAGCGGCCGACGCATATGCAGTCGCGACAGGCCCGCCGCGCAGGCGGCGCCGACGATGGCCGAGACGGCCGTGGCCGCCAGAATGGTTCCGATGGTGGCGGTCGGAATGCCCAGATGGTGGCCGACCCGCTCGGTGAAGGCCCAGACGGCCATGCCGCCGACCTGCATGAAGACCATCGACAGGATCACCAGCGGGAAGCCGCGCGTGACGCCCTTGTCCGCGTCGGGCTTTTCCGCCGCCTGCGGCGCCGTTCCGGCCGGAATGCAGAAGCTGAGCAGGAACTGCATGACGGGGATGACGGCCAGGCCGCCGAACAGCGCCTTCAGCGACAGGCCCGGCGCCACGCTGGCGAAGACGATGGTCAGGGCGGCGATGACGAAGGAGGCGGCGACCACAGCGATGGCGTACAGCCGCTCGGCGTTTTCATGGCGCGACAGCAGGGCGGCGACACAGGCCATCTGCACCCCGATGCCGATGCCCGCCGCGCCGAAGCACAGGGCCAGAAGGGCGGGGGTCTGCGCATAACCGGTGGCGACATAGGCGACGCCGACGGCTGCGGCCGAGATCATCGCCGCGCGCCGGATGTTCAGCTTCTGCAGCAGGCGCGCCGTCAGCATGGTCGAGACGGCCATCAGGGCGAACTGGGCGCTTATGACCAGACCGGCCTGACTGGGCGCCAGGCCCAGCCGCTCGGTCCACAGGCCGTTGATGATCGGCGTGATGTTCAGGCCCAGATTATAGGCGAACAACAGCCCTACCAGAGCCAGCACGGCCAGGCTTGTCTTGCCGGCGCCGCTCTTATCTGAACGGTCAGCCTGCACTGCAGACGCAGTCGGATCGGACATGGTCCATCCCTCCCCGATGTTTCTTCCCGTCCCGCTTTTCCCCTCCAGGAAAGACCGGACCTTCTTGACGTAACAACTGTTGTGATTTTTGTATAGGGACGATTTTCAGGTCCTCTTTGCAAGGGTGTGTCGATGCGGGTTCTGTTCTTGGGCGCGGGTGAAATGGGGGCTGCGGCGGCGCTGGCGTCCCTGAACACGCCGTCGCTGACGTCGATCGTCATCGCCGACCGCGATGAGCCGAGGGCGCGCGCGTTGGCCGATTCCCTGACCCCGGCCGCGCCGTCCGGCGTGACGATCAGCGCCCGCGCCGTCGATGCGACCGACGCCGCCAGCCTGAAGGGCGCCCTGTCAGACGCCGATGTGGTGATGAATGCGGCGGGGCCCTTCTATCGCTTCGGCGCCTCCATCCTGCAGGCGGCGATCGAGACGGGCACGCACTACGTCGACATCTGCGACGACTGGGAGCCGACTCTGGCCATGCTGGAGCTGGACACCGCCGCGCGTGCGGCGGGCGTGGTCGCCCTGGTCGGCATGGGCGCCAGCCCGGGCGCCTCCAACCTGCTGGCCATGCTGGCGGTCGAGGGGCTGGATGAGGTCGAGAACCTCTACACCTGCTGGGGCGTCGATCTGGACGACGAGGATCGCAGCCATCCCGTCTCGGCGGCGACCATCCACTGGATCCACCAACTGGCGGGCGACATTCGCATCGCCGACGGCGGGCGTTTGACGGACACCCAGCCGCTGGAGGGCGTGACGTTGGACTATCCCGGCGTCGGGACCGGCACGGTCTACACCGTCGGCCATCCTGAGCCGGTCACCCTGATCAACACGGTCAAGGCGGGCGGTCGCATCCTGAACGCCATGGTGATGCCGACCGCGGTGATCGCCGCCATCGGCACGGTGCGACACGATATTCAGGCGGGCGCGCTGACGATCGAGGACGGCGCCCGCGCCCTGTTCAACGTGGATGAGGCCCGCCACGCGCGCATCGTCGAGGCGCTTCCCGCGCTGGGCGAGCCGGGGCCGCTGCCGCACTTCTTCGCCCTGGCGACGGGGCTTCGCGACGGTCAGCGGGTCGCCTCGGCCTGCCGCCCGGCGGCCATGCCCGACGGCATGGCCAGGGCGACGGGCATTCCGATGAGCATAGGCCTGCGCTTCATCGCAGAGCAGAAGGGCCGACCCGGCGTCCACGCGCCCGAACAGGCGCTCGACCCGCGCTGGTTCTTCGAGGCCTTGGCCCCGCACTGCGAGCCGCCGGTGAAGGACGCCGCCGCCATGGTGATCCGCACCGAGGCTGTGGGCTGAACTCGACAGGGCGGAAGGCGCGCGATCCGGGCGCCTTCCGCCTCAGCGTTTGCGCAGACAATCATAGACGTGGGTGACGTCCTCGAACGTCGTGCGCGACGGCCGTCCGGCGAAGTCGACGGGCGCATACAGCGGCGCGGTCAGGCCTGACGTGACCGGATCACTGATCCGGTCGGTGTTCCAGCCCAGCAGCAGCAGGCCATGCGGCTTCAGCACCCTGGCGATGGAGGCCAGGCTGCGCGCCTGCATCTGGGGCGTATCGACGCCGAAGCCGAACACGCCGTTGCAGATCACGGCATCGAAGCGGGTCTCGGGAAAGACGTCCTCAAGGGCGCAGGCGTCGCCGATCCGGTGACGGGTCGGATGGCCCCACCGAGCGGCCTTGATGTCTATGTCCGTTGTCCAGACCTCGGCGCCGCACCGCTCCAGCCGGGCGTAGTCGGCGGCGGTATAGACCCGTGTGCCGATCCACAGCAGACTCCCTTTCGTATCGGCCAGCGCGGGAATGAAGTCTGCGGCCATGACCTGACGGTCGGAGAGGGCGCGGATCCGGGCGGTTTCCCTGCGAGTGCGCAGGCGCGCAAGAAAATTGCGGAGTTTCATCCGTGAGCCATGGCGATTGCGGGCGTGATGCGGGCGGCGGCCGGGCGCCGGGCGCCGACCAGCAGGTTTCGTCTTAACTGATCCAGTTCGCCCGCGCGGACGACTGGATCATGGGCCTGTGACACATAGTCCTGTCCCTGACGGGCCATGGCCTCGCGGGCCGCGTCGTCTCCGATCAGGACCAGCATGGCTTCGATCAGCGACGGGGCCTCGGGGGGATCGACATAGAGGGCGTGTTCGCCGCTGGCTTCACGCAGGCCGCCGCGCCCGGACGAGATCAGGGCGGCGCCCCCGGCCAGCGCCTCCATGGCGGTCAGGCCCATGGCTTCCCTGACGCGCGAGGGGGTCACGGCGATGGCGGCCCGGCGGTTCATGGCCTGAACGGCGGCCAGGGGGGCCGAGCGGTGGATTTCGACCCGGTCGCCGAATCGTTCCAGCGGCCGGATGCAGGTCTCGGCCCAGTCGGCGCTGCGCTCCCATTCGCCCAGAGCCAGCGCCGCGCGCCACTCCGGCGCCCGGTCCAGCACTACGGCCAGCGCCTCGCAGAAGGCGTCCAGCCCCTTTTCCGGCAGGGCCCGGCCGGAAAACAGGATCAGGCGCTCCTTGTGGTACGCATTGCCGCGCCACGGCGCCAGATCGATGGGGTTGGACACGACCACGGCGCGGCGGTTGAAGTCGGGATAATCCGCCAGAAACTCGTCCTTTGCGGTCTGGCTGACCAGAACGACATGGTCGAACGCCCGCAGCCGCCGCCAGTGTTTCAGGCGCCGCAGCGGATTGCGCGGCCGGTTCAGCCTGGTGTGCCTGAAGAACAGGCTGCGGGCGCCCGGCAGACGCTTGGCCAGGGCGGCCGAGGTGCAGAGCAGTTGGTGAAACTCGACGATGTCGGGACGATAGGCCTGGAGCACCTTCAGCACGGCGGCGGCGTGGGCCTTCTTGCTCAGGCCTGCAGGGACGCGAAGGGTGGCGTCCGGTTCGGCCGCCGACTCGGCGCCGTCCTCGCAGATGAAGACGGTCGAGGCTTTAAAGGCGCTATAGCGGTTCAGCGTGACGGCGACTGTCTCCATCGAGTTGAGACGCCGCGCCTCCATCCGTCCGCCGTGCGGCATGACGATGGCGATGCGGGGGGCGATGCGGGGGGCGATGCTGGCTGCGTTTCGGAAAGCGGCTGTCTCCATCTCAGGCGATCCTTGGGGGCTGAGCGCGTCGCGGCCCGTTCAGGCCCAGCAGGCGACGCAGTTTGTAGAGGCGGGCGATCCGCTTCTCACGGCGTGAAGCGCGCAGTCCCTTGACGTCGATGAAGGTCACGTCACCACCCGACAGGGTGTGCAGTCCGTCCTCAAAGCCGTCGGCCAGACCGCCGGGCATGAAGCGGCGCACGGGCGTGGCGGCGAACGTCGTCGGCGTCAGGTCATTGATCCGCAACAGATGGATCGCGCGGCCGTAACCGCCGTCGCAATCCTGGACCGGCAGGTGCAGCAGGCCGTTGTGGACGAAGGCGGCGCCGCCGGGCCGCGAGTCCGTCAGGCCGCGGCGGACCGGGTTGTTCTCATGCGGACGCCAGGGGCCGGTCAGGCTGTCGGACCAGGCGACATGAAGTTCGCGCATTGAACGATCGTTCGGTCCAGGCAGGGCGTAGAACATCCACCAGCGCCCGTCGTGGCGCGTGACCGTGGCGTCGATGGCGGGCAGGTCCAGCAGGCGCGCGCACGGCCGCCACCGATCCGGAAATCGCTCGCATTCATAAAGGGTCAGGGCGCCGCTCTTGTGCGCCTCGGGCAGCATATGGAGACGGCCGTCGTCCTCGATCAGGCTGGGGTAGGACAGATGGAACGGTTCGGCCAGCGCCAGCCCCTGTCCGGTCAGGCGGTCGCCTTCATACTGATAGAAGCGGATGTCGCCGCGCCGGATGCGATAGTCATAGAACTCGGCGAAGACGGTCAGGACGCCGTCCCGCTCGATCCCGAACGGATCGGCGATGAACTGGAAGTCGCGCGGGCAGGGCGGCAGCCAGGTGATGTCATCGGGCCGTGGCAGCCCGGCCTCCATCACGCGGACCAGCGGGCGACGCGCGAAACCGACGCGCCAATCATCATACATGGCGAACTCCAGCGCCGAGGGGAAAAGACATGGGACTCAGCGCAACTCCGGAAGCCGGCGCAGCAGCGACTGCTTCAGCCTGCGACCGCGATCGGCCGTGGTTTTCGGGGTCGCCCGCCCGCATAGCCGTTCGCCCGGCGCCCAGCGGGAATGGACGGCGTCGGCCAGATGCGGGTGGCGGTCGTGCTGGTGGACGATCGGGCTGGCGCCGCCGTCAGGATTGGTGACGCGGCCGTTGACAAAGCCCAGCGTCTGGCCGTCGGTCATGCCAAGGGTGGCGACCCGGCCGAAATTCCGGCGCACCGACGCGGGCACAAGACCCAGATGGACCGCCAGATTGCAGGCCGCCTGATCGGCGCCGAAGGCCCCGCCGATTTCGGATCGCGGGATGGCCGCCAGCATCAGCAGCACGCGGCAGAAACGGATGATCTCTTCGCGCGGCCCCATGACGGTGCCGACGCACAGGCAAGGCCGGGTCTTCAGCAGCCCGGCCATTTCGACGCCGACCAGGGCGGTCAGATATTTCATGTTGAAGGCGTGGTCGCCCAGCCGCCCTTCCTCATACTCCACGAAGACTTCCAGTCGGGCGGGGCGGGGATTGAACGGGTCGCCCTGAAAGATCACGTCGCGCACATCGGTCAGCAAGACATTGGCGGCGTGCGGCCAGCGCCTGACCAGCTGCGCATAGAGCGCGAAGCGCGTGACGACAGGGTGCGGCGCCCAATCGGCGGCCTTGTCGGCGAAGACGGCTTCGACAGCATGGTCCGCCAGCAGCTTCAGCACATCGGGCCTCTGGTCGACGACCAGGGCGGCGGGGCCGTCGAAATGGGCGCGCAACGATCGCACGAACGGCGCGATCATGGCGGCGTCATAGCCGGTTGCGTAACCCAGAACGAGATCGTCCGGCGGGCGTGAGGCCGACTGTGCTTCATCCTCCTGACGCAGGACGCTGGCGAGCCAGTTGAGGTAAGCAGATCGGGGCGCGGGCGGCTTCATGCCGGGAACTCTGGTGAAAACGAGGCGCCGGAGGCGGTGCTTCGTTCCTTAAGACGGCGCGCTCGACCGCTTGCCTCATCGTAAGGCGCGAGGCATGAACCCGAAGATGTCGGCTGCCTTGCAGAAAACCATGAGACCACCCTCATCCGGACCGAGAGCGGGGGGGCGCCGTTGAGCCCGCCTCTTGGTGGCCCGGACCTCTTCGCGGTCTATCTCGAACAGCGCGACGCCCTCGGGCGCTTCTTCCGGGCGCGGCTGGGGCCGCAGGCTGATGTCGAGGACCTGGTCCAGGAACTGTATCTGAAACTTCAGGCCGCGCCGGACATCGAGGTGCGCGAGCCCAGAGCCTATCTGTATCGACTGGCCTCCAATCTGATGATGGACCGCTGGCGTTCGGGGATGCGGTCCGCCGCGCGAGACGGCGCCTGGGCGACCCTGCATCAGGGCGAGGTCGATGAAGCGCCGTCCGCCGAAGCGGTGGTGGCGGGGCGTCAGGGGCTGGCCGCCGTCTCGGCCGTCCTGGCGGATCTGCCCGAGGGGACGCAGACTGTTTTCCGCATGCACAAGTTCGAAGCGCTCAGCTACGCCGAGGTGGCGTCCCGTCTCGGCGTGTCGCGCAGCACCGTCGAGAAACGCATGATGCAGGCCTTGAAGGCGCTGGCGACGAGGCGCGACCATGAGGGCGCGTGATCGGATGCCGGCGATGGTCGAGCGGCCGCCCGCGCGCGCAGAGGGACGCGCGGATAAAGTGGGGCTGGAAGGCTGCGTTGAGGCGTTCGGCGTTCCGTGTCGTCAATGGGATGGAGGCGTTTGGCCCGAAGCGCCGGACGTGAGGCGATGATCGACAGGACACAGACCATGGAAGAGGCCGTCGCCTGGTTCGCCAGGCTGCGCGATCTCGAAGCGGGCGAGGCCGACTGGCTGGCCTTCATCGACTGGATCGAAGCCGATCCGGAGCGACGGCTGGCCTATGATGCGGTCGAACGCGCCTGGGTCGAAGCTGAAGACGAAGACGCAGCCGCGCCCCTGAAACCTGCCAATGACGACCGCCCGGTTCACGGCGGAAGGCGGCGCTGGATGTACGGCGTGGCGGCGACGGCGGCCTGCGCCGTGCTGGCGCTGGGCGTCTGGACCCAGATGGCGGGCCACCACGTCGAAAGGCACGTCACGGGCGACCGGGCCGAAACCATAATCCTGGCGGACGGGTCGGAAGTCTGGCTCAATCGCAACACGACGCTGGAGGCGCGGATCGGCCGTCGCCAGCGGGATATTCTTCTGGGCGGCGGCGAGGCCGCGTTTGACGTGACCCATGACGCGGGTCGCCCCTTTGTCGTCAGCACCGGCGACCACAGCGTGCGGGTGCTGGGCACGGCCTTCGACGTCATCCATCAGGGCGAGCGCTTTGTCGTTCAGGTCGAGCGGGGGCGGGTCGCCGTAACCCCTGCGGGATCTGGCCGGGCGACGGCCCTGTCCGCTGGGCAGAGCCTGCGCCAGTCCGGCCGGGGCGCCGTCTCGGTCGCGAGCGCGGACCCCACGACGATCGGCGTTCGTCGTGACGGCATTCTGGTCTATCATGAGGCTCGTCTGGCCGAGGTCGTCGATGACCTGTCGCTCTATCTGGACAAGGCGGTTATAGCGGATGATGCGGCGCGCGAACTGCGGTTCAGCGGCGTGTTGAAAGCGGATGATGAAGTAGCCGTCCTTGGGCAGTTGGAAGCCTTTGCCCCTGTCAGGATTGTTCGCGCCTCAAACGAGGTTCGCATTACTGCGCGTTAGGCGCAGCGTCGCCTGCGCAACGATCATCCTGGCATGCGGCGGGGCCCTGTGGGCGCCTGTCGCCGCGGCCTCCGAGCGGACTTTCCGCTTCAATGTGCCGCCGCAACGCCGCTCCGAAGCCCTGCTGGATGTCGCCATCCAGGCGCGGACGCCGATGGGCGGCGATCTGGGCGCCTGCCGGGGCGTCTCGGAGCGCCTGCTTGGCGTCATGACGCTGGACGCCGCCCTGAACCGTGTGCTGGCCGGGAGCGGTTGCGACCACGCTTACGGCCCAAACCGCAGCATCGTCATCCGCCGTTCGTCGACCCGCCCTCCGCGGCCAGCGACGAGCGCCGCCCTCCCATCGCCTGCGCCCTATGAGGCGGTCGTCACGCAACTCAGCGATGTGATCGTGACGGCCGAGCGGCGGACCGGTTCGCCTCAGTCGGCCGCCACCGCCATCACTGCCCTGTCGGACGCCCAGATCGAGGACGCGGGCGCCGAGGGCGCCGACGGCCTCAGCGCCCTTGTCGCCGGCATGACGGTCACCAACCTGGGCTCGGGCCGCAACAAGATCTTTCTGCGCGGCATGTCGGACGGCGCCTTCACCGGCCAGACCCAGTCGACGGTGGGCATCTATTTCAATCGGTCGCCCCTTACCTACAGCGCGCCCGATCCTGACCTGAAACTGATTGATCTGGACCGGGTGGAGGTGCTGCGCGGGCCGCAGGGCGCGCTCTATGGCACCGGGCCGATCGGCGGCATCGTGCGGATCGTTCCGGCCGCGCCCGACGCCGTGAATGAACAACTGGAAATGAACGCCTCCCTGTCCAAGATCGAGGGCGGAGGGCGGAACACCGACGTCTCCGTGATGTCCAACACGCCGCTGCCGGGTCAGCACGGCGCAATCCGCAGCGTCTTCTATTCCGAAGAGAAGGGCGGCTATCTGAACGATGAAAGCCAGAGCCTGAGGCGCGTCAACACCGGCCGGCGGCGCGGCGGCCGGATTGCGGCTTCGTTCAATCTGGATGACGGGTGGATCCTGAACGCAGGCGGCATCCGCCAGCGCATCCAGACGGAAGACACCCACTATGTCTACCGGAAGTCCGGCGGCCATACCCGCGCCAGACTTGTGCGCGAGCCGCATGACAACGAACTCCGCGAAGCGCATCTGTCGCTGGAAGGCAAAGGCGACTGGGGGCGGCTGGAGACCACCCTGTCACGCGTCGACCATGCGTTCGCCAGCCGTTACGACGCTTCCGCCGGGCTGGAGTTCTTCGGTTCTCAGGGCCGTATCGGCGCGCTGGATGACATCAAGAAGATTGATCTGACGATCTTTGAAACCGTCTATAGTTCGCCCCAACGCGGCCGCCTGCGGTGGCTGACCGGCGTCTTCGCCTCGACGGGCGAGACCCGTAGCGACGCCAGGCTCTGGACGCTCTGGCCGTTTCGCGACCTGACCTATTCCGAGGAGCGTCAGGACGAGCGACGCGAACTCGCCGTTTTCGGAGAGGCGGCCTATGATCTGACGGAGAACGTGAACCTGGCGCTTGGCGGGCGCTATTACCGGGGCGTGGACCACACGCGGTCGCTGGTCCGCCAAGGCGAAAATGAGCGCAGCTTTGAGGGTGAAGGCGAGGACAGGGGCTTCTCTCCCCGCGTGACGCTGTCCTATCAGCCGCCGGGTTCGTGGTCCGGTTACGTCCAGATCGCCAGAGGGCACCGGGCGGGCGGTTTCAACACCGCCGGGCCAGTCGACTGGAGTTTTGAGGGCCAGTACATTGAGCCGGATCAGGTCTATTCCGGCGATGTCCTGTGGAATTATGAGGTCGGGGCCAAGGGGTTGTTGTGGGATGGTCGTGTGCAGGCGCGCGTCGCCGTTTTCCATGCCAATTGGACGGGCATCCAGAGCGACCAGTTCCTGCCCAGCGGTCTGGTCTACGCCGTCAATGTCGGAGACGGCGTCAATACGGGTCTGGAGCTGGAAACCAACTGGCGACCGACGTCCAATCTGGAATTCAAGGCGAACGCCCTTTTCTCCAATCCCAGACTGATACGGCCGAGCATCGATTTCGAGGCGCGGCCGCGGACCAGCCTGCCCGGCGTGCCGGCCGTTTCAGCTAATGTCCATGTGAACTGGAAGCGTCAGATTGCGCCTGACCTTGCGGTCTTCGCCTCGGCCAATGTCGCCTATGTCGGCCCATCGCGTCTGACCTTTGAGGCCGCGCCTCGCAACGATATGGGCGACTATGTCACCGGCCGCCTCGCGGCGGGACTGGCCATGCAGCGCTGGCGCCTCACGGCCTATGTTGACAATCCGTTCAACAGTTCCGCCAACACCTTCGCCTTCGGCGATCCCTTTAGCCTGCCGGAGGCCCTGGCGACCACCCCGATCCGCCCGCGCACCGGCGGCATAGCATTAACCTGGCGGAACGAGCGTTGAGTGGCTGTCTTTCTTATTTCAGTTCAAAATCTGATCTTATGCAAAACCTATTTGTGATTTGGTGTCGATGATTTTGTTATAAAATGGCTCTACTTTAACTAAAGTGATTTCAATAGTATTTATAATGCTGTCCATTTTTTACATATCATTTGATATATGTTGAGTGCTCATTCTTTACTATTGAATTAACCTCTCCACCTTTTTGGGGTATTTGAAGCGATGTGGGAAATTTATGCAGGATATTTCTAATATCGCGCCCTACTTATTATTAATTTCTGCTCGCCTAGTAATAAATAGGGCAAAAAATATCGGGAGTTTCTAGGTAGGGCGCGTAATATCTATTTAAATTATGATGCGTTAACCCATCATATCATCTATATCTGCCGGCATGGTGCATAGGGCTCCGGGCTGGCTGAGAGATAATCTGTGAGATTGCACGCGGCCTTTAGCTAGTTGCTGATATAAGTCTGAAACTTGGAGTTTGAGCGCGTTTATGGGCGCGAAGCCTGTGGATTCGGCCATGGCGTTTTCTGGAGGAGGGCGCTGAGATAAGGCGCGCGCCTTATTTTGGGCTAAAATTAACAAATCGTTGGTTTGTGGGTGATGTGTAGTATTGAATTATATCCCGTAAAAAGGCTCCTAGAAAAAGAAAAATCATCAGGAGCCGATATGATCGAAGCCATTGTGGGCGCGCTTAAGTGTGTCTTCGTTGTTACATCTGCGTCACCTGTTGGTCTAATTTGAGCCACAAAGGTTGCCTGCCGCCATTTTTCGCTTAGACCGATGAATTGTGAGGCGTAGCGCAGACGCTGCGCTGTGCAGTTTTTATTCAAGGTTGGGGTAACTATGCACTTGAAGCGCAAATATCTGTTAGGAAGCACGGTGCTCGCGGGGGTTCTCGTGATGTCGGTTCCGGTTCTCGCCCAAACTACACAGGAAGAGCGAGATGCGGACGTGACCGAACTCGGTGAAATCGTCGTCACGGGCTCGCGTATTGCGCGCCCCAATCTCGAGCAACCGGCTCCGGTTTCGACCATCACGCAGCAATCCATCAGGAATTCAGGCACAACGAACCTGGGTGACATTCTGGCGGAAATGCCAGGTATGGGTCGCACCAACACTGTTCGCGCCAACGCTGACAGCGGCGGCTCGACCGTGGGTCTGAACCAGGCCAACCTTCGCAGCCTAGGTGCGAATCGCACCCTGACGTTGGTTAACGGCAAGCGCCATGTCGGCGGGTCAGCCGGTAGCACGGCTGTGGACCTGAACGCTGTTCCGACCGCCTTGGTCAAGGGTGTCGAAGTGGTTACCGGCGGTGCATCGGCTATCTATGGCTCGGATGCTGTGTCGGGTGTTGTGAACATCCTGCTGCGCGATGATTTCGAGGGCATGGAATTTGGCACAACCTACGGTATCAGCGAAGAGGGTTTGAACGAGCGCTGGTCGATGGATGCCACGATCGGCGGCAATTTTGCCAATGGTCGCGGTAACGCGGCCTTCAGCTTCTTCGCCGACGGCACCAAACAGGTCATGGCCCCAGAAGTGCCGGAATTAGCCCTGCGTTCCGGGACCATCATTAACCCTGCAGATCCGACCGGACTTCCGGGTAATGGCATTCCGAACCGCTTGTGGGCCAATTATCTCGGCAGCGAGATGATCGATGAACGCGGTGTATTCTACAACGCATATACGGGTGAATCCTATGGCTTTACGGCCGACGGAATTTTTGTCAAGCAACCGGCCCGCACAGGTGAGAACAGCGCCGCTTTCGGCACGTTTGGAGAATATTGCGATAGCTGCTTCTTTGTTGAAGACTGGCAGGTGGTCATTCCTAAGTCAGAGCGTGTCGGTTTTAACACTGTAGCTCACTTTGATCTGATGCCGAACATCCGTGCGTATGTGGACGCCAAACATATCCGTTCTACATTCGACGATAATTATCAGCCGTCTTTCAGCTTCTTTGAAGAAACAGTTCAACCTGACAATGCTTTCCTGACGCCGGAAATGATAGCCGCTGCGGGGCCGTATCTGGGTGCAGGCGGTATGATGGTGAACCGCTTCCTCGGCGACACCGGCGGCCGCAAGTCGCGTGTTGAGCGTGCAACGACCCGTGTGGTCGGTGGCCTTGAAGGTGATTTCGATGCCGGTTTTGCGCCGATCAGTTGGGATCTGTCGTATAACTACGGTCGCACCAATAACGAATTCCGCACCACGGGCACCCGTATCCCGGGCAACTACTCGGCGGCAATCGACGCGGTGCGAGCACCGGATGGCAGCATCGTTTGCCGCTCGACGCTTGACCCGACGGCGGCTCCTGAAGGCATGGTTGGCGGCGCCTGTGTGCCCTACAACCCGTTCATCGGGCAGAACACTGCTGAAGCTATCAACTATGTCACCCACTCTTCGCTCAGCACGCATAAGCTGACGCAGAAGGTTCTGTCGGGCGTGTTCACCTTTGATACCGAGCGCTTCCTCAATCTGCCGGGAGGCCCAATCGGCTTCGCCGGTGGTTTTGAGTATCGCGAAGAGAGTAGCGCTGCGCTGAACGACGCTTTCGAAAAGACGGGTCTGTCTGAATCGGCTGCACAGCCGGATTCGGTCGGCGGTTTTGACGTAAGTGAATGGTTCGCCGAAGTCAGCCTTCCGTTGTTGGCTGACAAGAAGTTCGCTCACCGTCTGACGTTGGATGGTGCTTATCGCTCCGCCGACTATTCGCACACCGGCAAGGCCGAAGCCTGGAAGATCGGTCTGTTGTATGCGCCGATTCCGAGTGTGACGTTCCGCGGCACTGTGGGTGAAGCTGTTCGTGCGCCAAACATCACCGAAGCCTTCTTGCCGATCACGGAAACCTTCACAAATATCGTTGATCCTTGCGATAAGAGCCGCATTAACGCAAATCCGAACCGTGCCGCAAACTGCGCATTGGATAACAGAATACCGCAATTGCCGTGGGCTTCGAACACCAACGCATCGATCGATAAGACGGTGGGTGGTAATCCGGATCTTAATCCGGAAAGCTCGAAGAGCTGGACCGCCGGTGTTATCTTGCAGCCCAGCTTCGCACGTGGCCTAGCTGTGACGGTGGATTATTTCAGCATTCAGATCGATGATGCTATCGCGCAAGTTGGTGACCAGACGATCCTAAACAACTGCTATGATTCGCCAGGCGGCATGGACTTGACGTTCTGTAGCTTGTTTGATCGCAACACCGATCCGACTTCGAATATGTTCGGTAACATCAATATGTTGCGTAATACGTATGTGAATACCTCGAAATTTGAGACCAGTGGCTGGGATGTTGTGGCAACCTACAGCCAAAACCTGGAAGATCTGGGTCAGAAGTGGCAGTTCATGAGCCGCGCAAGAGGTAATCTTTCGTTTGGCATGAAGGCCACTCACCTCGAAAAGTTCAACACGTACCAGTTCCAGAACAAGCCTGATGTTATCAACATGAACCGCGGCGAAGTTGGTAACCCGGTGTGGCGTGTGACCACCAATGTGAACTGGACCCGTGGTCCGCTCACTGTTGGGTGGGAAGCCCGTTTCGAAGATAAGGTTGCTACCTACGAAACGACCAAGGCTCTGAATCCCTCGCAAGAAGAAACCACCAATATCCCGTATATTGACTCTCAAATCTATCACGATCTGATCGTTCGTGTGCGCTTGAGTGGCGGTGTGTTTTATGCGAACAACACCGAGATGTATGTGGGCATTAACAACGTATTCGACGAACGTCTGCCCTACACGAGAGGCTTTAGTGACTCGCAATATGAACTGTTCGGCCGCCAGTTCTTCGGTGGCCTGCGGCTGACCTTCTAAGTGACACTTATAAGTCAACTGTAGACGGAAAGGGGAGGGCCTAGGTTCTCCCCTTTTTCGTGCCTGGCGAGCGCAGCCTTTACGCTTTTTCGTTCGAGGAAGCGCCTGAATATGCGCACCTCCCTTAATCGAGCGCTTACGTAAAGGCCGACTCATATTAGATAAGGTAACCCTTCGTTAACGCAGTCGGGGTTTTCCTTAACGCGCTCATAACCAATGCGATTCGGCGGGGAGTTCGCATCGGGGACGAAGGGCAGGGTCCTTAGGTCGGAATTTTATAATGTCTCTCTCGCTGGTCAGGCCGGAAGCCACGGAATTGAAGCCCCGCATCGTCGTGTTCGGCGTAGGCGGAGCGGGCGGAAACGCGGTCAACAATATGATCGACTCCGGCCTTGAGGGCGTGGAGTTCGTCGTCGCCAACACCGACGCCCAGCATCTGAGCTTCGCGAAGACCGACCGCCGCATTCAGTTGGGTGAAACCATCACGCAGGGGCTGGGAGCAGGCGCTCACCCTGAAGTCGGCATGAACGCCGCCGAGGAGAGCGCGGACGAAATTCACGCGCACCTGGAAGGCGCGCACATGGTCTTCATCACCTGCGGCATGGGCGGCGGCACCGGCACCGGCGCGGCGCCGGTCATCGCCAAATGCGCGCGTGATCGCGGCATCCTGACCGTCGGCGTGGTGACCAAGCCCTTCACCTTCGAGGGTCGCCACCGGATGCGCCTGGCCGACGCCGGCGTGGCAGAGCTGCAGCGTTACGTCGACACCCTGATCGTCATCCCGAACCAGAACCTGTTCCGCGTCGCCAACGAACGCACCACCTTCTCCGACGCCTTCGGCATGGCGGATCAGGTGCTGCACTCGGGCGTGCGCTCGATCACCGACCTGATGATCCTGCCGGGCCTGATCAACCTGGACTTCGCCGACGTTCGCGCCGTGATGAGTGAGATGGGCAAAGCCATGATGGGCACGGGCGAGGCCACGGGCGACGACCGCGCCCTGCTGGCGGCCCAGAACGCCATCGCCAACCCGCTGCTGGACGAAACCAGCCTGAAGGGCGCCAAGGCCGTGCTGGTGAACATCACCGGCGGCATGGACATGACCCTGCTGGAAGTCGACGAGGCCGCCAACGCCATCGCCGGCGAAGTGGACGGCGACGCGAACATCATCTTTGGCGCCGCTTTCGATCCGGCCCTGGATGGCAAGATCCGCGTCTCGGTCGTGGCGACCGGTATGGACGAGGCTGTGATCCAGCAGATCGAGCCGCAGGGACAGGCCTTCAGCCGCACGGCCGGCCTGCCGAACGCAGCGCCGCGTCAGCCCGAAGTCCGCATCGATCCGGTTCGTGAGGCTGCGCCGCAGCCTGCGCCCGCTCCAACCTATGAAGCCCCGGCCGCTCGTGCGCCGGAGCCGAAGTTTGAAGCCAAGCCTGAGCCGGTCATCCGTGACGCGCCGCGCAACCTTGAGCCGATCGTCGATCCGTGGGTCGAGGAATATGAGCAGGGCGCCAGCCGCACTCAGCCTGCCGCCTCGACCGAGCAGGGCGACCTCTATTTCGACCGCGCGCCTCAGCGTCAGCAGTCGGCGCCGCAGCAACCGGCCCAGCGTCCGGCCGCCCGTCATGAAGAGCCCGCCGAGGAGTCCTTCTACGACGAACGCGACCATCGCCGCAGCGGCTGGAGCCTGTTCGGTCGCAAGCGCCAGCAGCCGCAGCAGCAACAGTCCTATGCGCCGCCGCCGTCGTCGAACCGCACGACCCAGCAGTTGCGCCAGACCCAGTCGATGCAACCTCAGCAGCAGGACCCGCAGGTGGGCCAGTCCGACGACGACGATCTGGAAATCCCTTCCTTTCTTCGCCGCCTCGCGAACTGATCGACCCCAAAAGTCCTGATATTGAAGCGCCCCGGAGCCGACCTCCGGGGCGTTTTTACGTGTGGTGACAGGGGGCGGGACGTGTCGCCGAACCGAAACAATCCGAAACTCGACTTTCATTTCGAGCTTGAGCCCCGAGGCGTAAACGACAGGTGAGGCGAAGATCGTCCCGTTTGGGGCGGGTCGCGCAACAGAGAGTTTCCGAGTGACGGTCCGCAACGACCAGTACGAACAGACCATCGTCTCCCCGGCCATCTGCGCCGGCGTCGGCGTGCACACTGGCCGCCGCGTGCGTCTGGTCGTGCGCCCGGCTGCGCCCGGCCACGGCATCGTCTTCGTGCGCACGGACGTCACCGACCGCGACAACCGCATCCCTGTCTCGGGCGAGGCGGTCGTGGATGCGCGCCTGAACACCATGATCGAGAATGCGGCGGGCGTGCGCCTGTCGACGATCGAGCACCTGATGGCTGCACTGGCTGCGCTGGGCGTCTCCAACGCCGTGATCGAGGTCGACGGGCCGGAACTGCCGATCCTGGACGGATCGGCCCTGCAGTTCGTGCAACTTCTGGATCGCGCGGGGTTCCGCCGTCAGGAAGCGCCACAGACCTTTATCGAGATCCTGAAGCCGATCCGGGTGGAAGAGGGCGACAAGTCCGCCGTCCTTCTGCCCTGCGACCGCTATGAGATGCGCTTCGAGATCGATTTCCCGACGCCGGTTATCGGCAATCAGGTGGTGGATTTCGTCGTGGATGAGCCGACCTTCCGCTCGGACATCATGGCCGCCCGCACCTTCGGCTTCGCCCATGAGGTCGAGGCCCTGCGTCAGGCCGGTCTGGCCCGTGGCGGCTCGCTGGAGAACGCCGTGGTCATCGACGGCGACCAGATCCTGAACCCCGGCGGCCTGCGCATGGAACGCGAGTTCGTGCGCCACAAGGCGCTGGACGCCATCGGCGACCTGTATGTCCTCGGCGCGCCCCTGCTGGGCCGCTACGAAGGCGTCAAGGCGGGCCACGCCTTGAACAACAAGCTGGTCCGCGCCCTGCTGGCCCAGCCGGATGCCTGGCGTGAGACGGTTCGCGTGCCTGACATGGCGATGGCGGGCTGACCGCTTCCTTCTCCCCTTGAGGGAGAAGGCGGCAGGCGGAGCCTGACGGATGAGGGGTGGCGACGCCCTGGCATCCAGATTGTCGCGTCGCCGTCCTCGCTAATTTTTAGATGCCGCGCTGACACCCCTCATCCGAGCGCCTCCGGCGCCCACCTTTTCCCACAAGGGGAGAAGGGTCAGCTTAGTGTAATCGCGCTGATCAACCGGCCGAAATCCGGTTCGCTGGCCAGATAGGCGCGGCGGTTGGAGTAGAACCGCCCTTCGTCCGCGCGCGTGTCGTCGCCGGTCCACGCCGCCTCGCCGACGCCTGCCTGCTCCAGTCGCCAAAGAACGAAGCCGGGCAGGTCGAACTGGCGCTTGTCGGGCGCTGCGCCGGGGGCGAAGAAGCGTTCGCTGCCGGGGTCGTGGTGGGCGAAGCGGTCCTGATAGTCGGCGCCGACTTCGTATGAGCCTTGCGCGATGCACGGGCCGACAACGGCGACGATGCGCGAGGGCTCGGCGCCCAGGGCCTGCATGGCAGTGACGGTCGAGTGGATGACGCCGCCCAGGGCCCCCTTCCAGCCTGCGTGAGCGGCGCCGACCACGCCCGCCTCGGCATCGGCGAACAGCACGGGGGCGCAGTCGGCGGTCAGGACGGTCAGGACCGGGCCCTTTACGCCCGCCACCACGGCGTCGCCCTCGGGACGTTCTCCGGCCCAGCCGCTTTCAGCCACGCGGGCGACGGCGGAGTGGACCTGATAGCAGCCGCACAGGTCGTCGGCGCCGCCGCCCATCCATTCGGCGACGCGGCGGCGGTTTTCGGCGACGTGAGACGGGTCGTCCTTGGAGCCGACGCCCGCGTTCAGTCCGGCGTAGAGGCCGTCCGATACGCCGCCCGCGCGGGTGAAGAAGCCATGGCGCACCCCGGCCCTGGTCAGCAGCGGATGGGTGATCGGGTTCAGGCTCATGCGGCGCGCTCCAGCTCAGTGCGGGCGGCGTCGATGGCGGCCTGAACGGCTTTTCGGGCCTGGGGGCTGTTCTTCCAACAGGTCGAGCCGAGGCTGGCGGCGGCGCCTGCGCACACGACGGCCGCGTCGGCCTGGGCCAGACGGGCGAAGCCGCCGACGCCCAGTTCTTCCAGCCGCTCGATCACCTTGGGGCCGACGCCCTTGGTGGCCAGCAGGATCTGGCGTTCGTGGTCGGTGAAGGTCATGGCCGTATCAGCCTCCATCATCGGGCGGGCCGCGTCAGAAGCCCGGCAGCATCAGCGAGCGCGGCGAGAAGATCGCCGCCGCCTTGAACAGTGCGCCCATCTGGTCCGGCGCGGTCAGGCGGTCCAGTTGCCGCTGGATGACCGGAGCGGCTTCTGGGCGTCCCTGCATTAATCGCTGGGCGCGGGCTTCGATCCCCAGCGCCTTGAGGAAGGCGCCCTGGCCGACGCAGCCGGTGACGTCGGCGCCGCCACGCACGGCGGCCTCCAGCACCAGCGGGAAGTCGGCCCATTGCGTCAGGTCGGCCTCGCCCGGCGTGGACAGCGGTTCGACCTTCTGGTGCCGCCGCAGGGCCTGAAGGGTGTCGCCCGCCTCGGGTCTGCTGCGGCCGTAGTCGATCAGCAGGGCGGCGCCCGAGGCGGCGCGGATCAGGCTGGCGAGATCGCGGCCGAAGGCGGCCTGTTGTTCTGAAATCTCGATGATCTGGCCGGGTTCTACGTCGAAGCCGGGCGTTTCGAAGCCGTCGGCGATGGCGGTCAGGCCGAAGGTCAGCTCATTGTCGTCGGTGACGCCGATGCGGCGCTCGGCCCAGCCGCCTTCCGTCTTGATGAATTGGCGCGCCGGCAGGCAGTCCAGCACCTCATTGGCGATCAGGATGACGGGGGCGTCCGTCTCGACCTTGTGCAGGGCGCTGAGCCAGCGCGGATGCACGTCGGAGTCGGCCAGGCGCCGGGCCTGTTCGGCGCGCAGCGGCGCGCTCGGCTCAATCAGGATCAAGTCTACCGCCTGCAGGAAGCCGGGAACCAGCCGCGCGGCGCGCAGCACGTCGGACATCAGCGTGCCGTCGCCGGGCCCGACCTCGACCAGTCGCACCCGCTCGGGCGCGCCAAGGCGCGTCCAGGTCTCGACCGCCCACAGGCCGATCAGTTCGCCGAACATCTGGCTGACCATGGGGGCGGTGATGAAGTCGCCGCGTTCGCCCAGCGCCGGGCGCGTGGCGTAATAGCCGCCTCTGGGGTCGTGCAGGCAGCGGGTGACGTAGTCCGCCACCGTCATCGGCCCGGTCAGCACGATCTCGCGGACCAGCCGGTCCTTGAGCGTCTCCGCCATGATGGTCTTACGCCTCCGTGACGACCGGCTTCTTCAGCGCCCGCCAGATCAGCCAGGCGCCGACCAGCATCATCGGGATCGACAGGATCATCCCCATGGTCAGGCCCAGCGGCAGGTTCTCCAGCCCGGCGTCGGGCTGGCGCACGTTCTCCAGCGCGGCGCGACAGACGCCATAGCCCAGCAGGAACAGGCCGGTGACGAAGCCGGGGCGCTTGAACATCCGCCACTTCCAGATCGCCAGCGAAAGGACGATGAACAGCAGCAGGCCCTCAAGCCCGGCCTCATACAACTGGCTGGGGTGGCGCGGCTCATTGCCGGCGGGGCAGAAGCCGTACATCTGCTGGATGCGCTCGTTGCAGAAGCGGATGGCCCAGGGAACCGTCGTCTCGCGGCCCCACAGCTCGCCGTTGATGAAGTTGGCGATGCGGCCGAAGAACAGGCCCAGCGGCGCGACCGGGGCGATCAGGTCGCCCAGGCTGAGCGGGTTCACCTTCTGGCGGCGGGCGTAAAGGGCGATGGCGATGACGACGCCGAGGAAGCCGCCGTGGAAGCTCATGCCCCCGGTCCACAGCTGCAGCAGTTCCAGCCGCTCGCCCAGACTGTCGCCGGTGAACAACTGGGCGAACATCGCCGGCTTGTAGAAGAGGGCGTAGCCGAGGCGGCCGCCCAGGATGACGCCCAGCGTGATCCACAGCACCAGATCGTCCAGTTGCTGTCCGCCGACGGGCGAGCGGCCCGGCGCCCACAGCCGCTCGGTCTTGGCCAGGCGTGAGGCGTACCACCAGCCCAGCACGATCCCGGCCACATAGGCCAGGGCGTACCAGCGGATGGGCAAGGGACCGAGATGGATCAGGACTGGATCGAATTCGGGAAAGGGCACGGGGCCTCCGTCTGCGCCTTCAGAAGTTGTCCATGGTCTAGCAAGGGCGGCTGCATTCGTCGCGCGCTTTTCCCGCGAAGCAGTCTATAGGCCGCAGACAGGTAAGGTTTGGTTTACCCAAATCAATGCACCGTTAACCACGTTCGGGCCGATGGTCCGGGAGTTCTCAAGAGGCCGCACATGCAGACGCGCAACCCCCTCCTTGATGAGTTCGCCAAGCTGACGACCGGCGCCATGGGTCTGGCTCAGGCCGCGGGTGAAGAGGCCAAGGCCGCCTGGCGCGCACAGGCCGACCGCTTCGTCGCCGAAATGGATCTGGTCCGCCGCGACGAGTTCGATGTGCTGAAGGACGAGATCGCCGCCCTGCGCGCCGAGATCGCGGCGCTGAAGGCCGCTCCTTCAAGTCCTGGGCCCGCGCCGAAGAAGGCCGTCAAGGGACCGTCCACAGACGCCGCCTCGACCCCGGATTCAGCCGGTTGAGCCGAATCTGCGAACACGCCTACCGTCCTCGAAAGCGCTCATTTGAGTCGCTGCCGCTGCTGAAGAAGTTGAACGCCTGATGGATGCTGTGAGACCCGAAGAGGTCGACCTGCCCTTTGATCCGCTGGATGTGGTCGAACACGTCCTGACGGCGGAGAACCTGCCGTTCGACCGCACGGACGAGGGCGATCTGGCCTTCGCCCTGGCCGGCGACTGGAAGGATTACGAACTCTGGTTCGCCTGGCGGCCCGAGGGCGACTGCCTGCAACTGTGCCTGGCGCTGGACCTGCGGGTGGCCAAGACGCGCCGCGCGGCGGCCTATGAACTGGTGTCGATGATCAATCAGCGCACCTGGCTGGGCCATTTCGAGATCTGGCCGGACGAGGGCGAGATCGTCTTCCGCCACGCCCTGGCCCTGCCGCACACCGAGCGCCCGACGCTGGCGCAGGCGGCGTCCATGATCGACGCAGCGGTCGAGGCGGCGGACCGTTATTATCCGGCGTTCGACTTCATGGTGCGCGGCTCCAAGAAGCCGAAGGAGGCGATCGACGCCTGCCTGTTCGAGACGGTGGGCAACGCCTGATGAGTGGTTCTGGGCGTCCGGTCGTGCTTCAGGGCGTGGGGCGCCTCGGCTCGGCTATTCTGGAAGGCTGGCTGGCGACGGGCGCCGTCGATCCGGCCGATCTGATCATTCTGACGCCGTCCGAAAAACCGGTCGCCGAGGCGGCGCGGGCGAAGGGCGCGCGGATCAATCCGCCGCTGGAGGAACTGGCGAACGCCCGCGCCTTCGTCATCGGCGTGAAGCCCGCCAAATGGCTGGAGGCCGCGCAGGCTGTGCTGCCGCATCTGGCGGCGGACGCCGTGATCGTCTCGGTCATGGCGGGGGTGCGCGGCGAGACGATCTCCGAGGGCTACAACGGCCGCCCGGTCGTGCGCGTCATGCCGACGACCGGCGTGGCTCAGGCGCAGGGCGTTGCGACGCTGTGGTCTGCCGACACGGATGCCCTGAAGATCGGGCGCGAACTGTTCGAGCCGATCGCCGAGACGGTCCTGCTGGACGATGAGGCCCTGATGCACGCGGCGACGGCGGTGTCCGGCTGCGGCCCTGCCTATTTCTTCGCCTTCACGCGGGCTCTGGCCGAGGCCGGAGAGGCGGAAGGCCTGTCGCCCGAGGCTGCGGCCCGTCTGGCGCGCGCCACCCTTCGTTCCGCTGCTGCGGGCGTGGAGGGCGACGAGGCGCTGAACGCCCTGATCGACCGCGTGGCCTCGCCGGGCGGGGTGACGCAGGCCGGTCTGATCGCCCTCAATGAAAACGGCGCCCTCGACCATTCTGTCGAAAGCGCCGTGAAGGCGGCGGTCGCCAAGTCCACGGAACTCAGCGCCTGATCATCAAACGCTTCAGCGCTTGACGAAGCGGCCCTCGGCCAGATTGCGGGCCAGCCGGTCATAGGCGCGCTGGGCGTCGGTCCAGGTCGTCGCGCCGCGCGCGTCAGCCAGGGTCGGGGTGTAGTAGTCGAACTTGACCGGCTGAACTTCGCCCGAGGCTGTCGTCACTGTGCCCTCGACCGCCGCGCCGCCGATCGACAGGCTGCGCATGGAATCCAGCCCCGGCTTGTCGGCCAGTTGCTGCATGGTCGGACGGTTCGGCTTCAGATCGGTGATGACCAGTTCGATACGGGCGCCGTCCAGGGCGTTGCGCTGGGTCAGCACGCGCTCGACCGTGCGGGTCAGGTCGCTGACCTGCTGCTCGACATCACGCTGGCCCAGTTCAGCAGCGCCCTTGGCGAAGTCCGGGCTGACCGTCACGACAACGGCCGAGGGTTGAGCCGCCACAGCGCCGGACAGGGCGGCTGCGGCGACGAAGGGTGCAAGAAAAGCGATAGGACGCATGGCTTCAGGCTCCAGATTCCAGGCCCCCCTGGAACGATGACCAAGATGGCGATGATTTTACCTTTTCGCTAGGGCGTCGTGCATTTTCCGGCTGTTGGTGTTGCCCGCGTGATGCGTAGTCGGCCTGTAACGTCAGGTGAACGGGTAGGGGCTGACGGACTTGGACCAGTCGTCGACCGTCAGGGCGCGGCCGACCGGCGGGGCGGCGCGTTCGGCGCAGGGGTGCCTCTCACAGAGTCTGCAGGCCGGGCCGATGGGCGTGACCTCGGGCTTCTGAAGGTCCAGGCCGCGCGCATGGATCAGGCGATGGGCGTGGCGCAGTTCGCAGCCCAGGCCGATAGCCAGGTCATGGCCCTCGGTGAAGGCGTCCTGACCCTGACGGTCGACGGTGCGGGCCAGGGTGAACCAGCGGCCGCCCGGTTTTCCATCAATGTCGGGCGTCTCGATGATCTGGGTGACGATGCGGCCCGGCGTGCGGAATGCCGAGTGCAGACGCCAGCGCGGGCAGGCGCCCCCGAAGCGCGAGAAGGGGAAGGCGCCAGACGCATAGCGCTTGGAAACATTCCCCGCCTGATCCACCCGCATCAGGAAGAAGGGCACGCCGCGCGCCGTCGGGCGGGACAGGGTGGTCAGGCGGTGGGCGGCCTGTTCAAAGCTCACGCCGAAGCGAGCCTGAAGGCGGGCCAGATCGTAGTGCGTCTCTTCCGCTGTGCGCTGGAAGGCGGCGTAGGGCATCAGGATGGCGGCCGCCAGGGTGTTGGTCAGGGACGTCTTCAGCAGGTTGGCGGCGGGGGCGTCGGGCGCGCTGGCCGCGTCTGTCAGGGCCTGAAGCTCGGCCCCATGCTCCATCAGGGCCAACTGGTTGGCGATGGCGAAGGCGCGCGAGGATGGGCCGAGGGCGTCGGACAGCAGCAGTCGCCCCCGGTGCGGATCGAAGCGGCGGGTCCACTCGACCATGACCTCGGCGGGCAGGGTGCGGACGGTCAGGCCGTGGCGGGCGAACAGCCGCCCTCGCGCCAGGGCCTCGAAGCCTTCGTCGGGGCCGGGGGCCTCGGCGCGCAGGGCGTCGTGCAGGGCCTCGCCCAGCGCGTCGAGGTCGGGGAAGTGGTTGTGGCGGGACTGGACGTATTCACGCACCCATTCCGACGGGCTGTCGGTCGGCGCGGCGCCGCCCCCGGCCTCGACCTCGGCCCGGTCGCGCACGCGGCGGTCGGTGAAGGCCCGGTAGAGGCGCAGCACGGCGTCGGCGGCGGCGGGCTGGTCCTCGGCCAGTTGCATGATCTCGTGGCGCGGCACGGCCAGACCCTGAAACAGGGGGTCGGCGAAGACTTCGGACAGTTCGGCCTCGGACGCCGGACCGCCGGACTGGCCGAGGTTGCGCAGGTCGACGTCATAGGTCTCGGCCAGACGCAGCAGCAGCTGGGCCGAGACGGGGCGTTGGTTGCGCTCGATATGGTTCAGATAGGAGGGCGAGACGCCGAGATCCGCCGCCATCGCCGTCTGCGACAGGTCGAGGTCGCGCCGCAGCCGCTTGAGGCGGCCGCCCAGGAACAGTTTGCGATCAGCGGCGGCGTTCATGGCGCGATCATGTCACATCATGACTTTATGGCAAGTGTCATGATGTGACTGTTTGACCTGAATGATAGCTGCATGAGTGTGTAAATCGTGACGAAGACATGTTCAGGTTTCCGGGACAGCGGCTGCGGCCGCGCCTTATCGAGACCGAGACGAGACATGACGACCTTCGCCGATCTGGTTCCTTCGCCCGCCGGCCGCTTCGACGGTATCGAGCGCCCCTATTCGCCGGAAGACGTCCTGCGTCTGCGCGGCTCTGTGCCGGTTACACACACGCTGGCCGAGCGCGGCGCCAACCGCCTGTGGGAGCTGCTGCACTCCGAGCCCTACATCAACGCCCTGGGCGCCGTGACCGGCAATCAGGCGATGCAGATGGTCCGCGCGGGCCTGAAGGCCATCTATCTGTCGGGCTGGCAGGTCGCGGCCGACGCCAATACGGCCAGCGCCATGTACCCGGACCAGTCGCTGTATCCGGCCAACGCCGCGCCGGAACTGTGCCGCCGCATCAACCGCACCCTCCAGCGCGCCGACCAGATCGAGCATGCCGAGGGCGGCGCCAAGCGTGACTGGTTCGCCCCCATCGTCGCCGACGCCGAGGCCGGTTTCGGCGGCCCGCTGAACAGCTTTGAGATCATGAAGGCCTTCATCGAGGCGGGCGCCGCGGGCGTCCACTTCGAGGACCAGCTGGCCAGCGAGAAGAAGTGCGGCCACCTGGGCGGCAAGGTGCTGATTCCGACCCAGGCGCATGAGCGCAACCTGATCGCGGCGCGTCTGGCGGCCGACGTCTGCGGCACGCCGACCCTGACGGTGGCGCGCACGGATGCGGAGTCGGCCCAGCTGATCACCTCGGACATCGACGAGCGGGACCACCCCTTCATCGATCGCGAGAACCGCACGCCGGAGGGATTCTATCGCCTGAAGGCGGGCACGGGTCTGGACCACTGCATCGCGCGGGGCCTGTCCTACGCCAAATACGCCGACCTGCTGTGGTGGGAGACGTCGCACCCCGATCTCGACGACGCCAAGAAGTTCGCCGAGGCGGTCCAGAAGAAGTATCCGGGCAAGCTGATGGCTTACAACTGCTCGCCCTCGTTCAACTGGGAAGCCAAGCTGGACAAGGACACCATCGCCAAGTTCCAGCGCGAGCTGGGGGCCATGGGCTACAAGTTCCAGTTCGTGACGCTGGCGGGCTTCCACAGCCTGAACAACGGGATGTTCGAACTGGCCAGCGGCTATCGCGATCGCGGCATGGCGGCCTATTCGGAGCTGCAACAGCGCGAGTTCGCCAATGAGGCGACCGGCTATACCGCCACCCGTCACCAGCGCGAGGTCGGCACCGGTTACTTCGACGACGTGGCCACGGTCATCTCTTCGGGCCAGTCCTCGACGACGGCCCTGAAGGACTCGACCGAGACCGCCCAGTTCAACGCCGCCTGAGTTCCACGTTTCACAGGAAAGGACGCATCATGGAACCGCTGAGCAGACCACAGGCCATCATCGACTTCTGTCTGGCGCCGCTGGGGCTCGACGGATCGGGCGAGGGCGAGCGTGAAGCGCGCCGCCGTCTGGAGCACGTCATCAAGACGTTCCAGTCCAAGGCGAACCGGCCGCTGAGCGTGGACTTCTCGTCCATGCCCAGTCAGGTCATCAACGAAGCGGCGCACGGCTACGAATAGGCTGCGCGCCTTGCAGAAACGAAACCTCAGGCCGCGGCGTTCGCGGCCTGAGGCGTTTTTGCGGTCAGTTCGGCGACCATGGCCAGCAGGGCCTCGACGCTGAAAGGTTTGGCCATATGGCGGTCGGCGCCGGCGGCCAGCGCCTTCTCCAGATGCTCGGGCAGGGCGTTGGCCGTCAGCATGACCAGCGGCGTGCGAACAAGGCCGTGCGCGGCTTCATGCAGGCGGATTTCCTGCACGGCGGTCAGGCCGTCCATCACCGGCATCTGCATATCCATCAGCACCAGATCGAAGCGCTCGGCGCGACAGGCCTCCACCGCCTCGGCGCCGTTCTCGACCGAGACGAGATCAAACTGCCCCGGATCCAGGATCAGTTCGACGACGCGCCGGTTGGTGGGGTGGTCATCGGCGGCCAGCACGCGCAGTCTGTTGCCGGGCGCTTCGTCCGGCGCGGGCGGCGCGGGCGATGCGGCGACCGGATCCGGCGGCTCGGCTGTCTTGAGCGGCAGGGTGAGGATGAAGGCCGATCCTGCGCCTGGCTGGCTTTCACAGCCGATATCACCGCCCATCATGGCGGCCATTTCGCGACAGATGGCCAGGCCCAGCCCAGAGCCCCCGTAATGACGGCTGATATCCCCGTCGGCCTGTTCAAAGCGGTTGAACAGTCGCTCCTGCGCGTGCGCATCAAAACCGATGCCCGTGTCCTGAACGACAAAACGCAGCGTATGGGGCGCTTCGGCGGGCACAGCGTCGACGGTCAGGCTGACGAAGCCGGAACGGGTGAATTTCACTGCGTTGGATACCAGATTGGTCAGCACCTGTTTCAGGCGCAGGGCGTCTCCGAACGCCCAGATCTGCGCTTCGGGCGCCACCTCCACGATAAATTGCAGGCCCTTTTGCCGCGCAGCCTCGGCATAGAGCATGGCGGCCTCATCCACCGTCTCGGCCAGATCGAACGCTTCTTCCTTCAGCTCCAGCCGGCCGGATTCGACGCGGGCCAGATCCAGAATGTCGCTGAGCAGGGACTTCAGCGCGCGGCCGGAAGACTGGATCAATTCCAGCATCTCGCGTTGCTGGGGCGTCAATTCCGTGCGGGACAGCGCCTGGGCCACGCCGATGAGCCCGTTCAGGGGGGTGCGGATCTCATGGCTCATATTGGCCAGGAAGCGACTCTTGGCCCGGTTGGCGGCGTCGGCGGCGTCGCGCGCCTCGGCCAGGGCGTCGGCGTTGCGCCTTTGATCCGTGATGTCCGTATACAGGGTGACGACGCCGCCGCCGGTGGTGGGCCGATCCTGAATCTTAACCCAGCGGTCGGCCACCTGAAGCTCACGCGGTTCTGCGATGCGGCGGTGGGTGGCCATACGCTGTTCAATCCACGCGTCTTCACATCCCAGCGCCTCGGGCACGATGCCATTTGCGAGTGTTTGGCGGATCAGCGTCTGAAAGGTGACGCCCGGCTTCAACTGACCCTCAAGATGCGGATAAATCTCCAGAAAGCGGCGGTTCCACAGGATCAGCCGGTCATCTGCATCATAGACGCTGACGCCGTCAGGCATGGCGTTGATGGCTTCCAGCACCTGACCCAGCGCGCTACGCCGTGACCACCACATCATGCCGACGAAAAAGGCGGCGATGATGACGGTCAAAACCACGCCCAGCGCCGCCCAAAGAGCGATCAAAGTCTGGCTGGTGGTCTGCGCCGGCAGGAACACTTCGGGCGCCGGCGACAGGGTCATGGCGCCCATTGCGACGAAATGCAGCCAGCAGATTCCGCAGACCATCAGGGCGGTGCTGAGAGCCAGGCGCGGCATGGGACTGGTCAGAGGCAGCGCGGCGGAAGCGGCGAACAGGGCGACCCCGCCGCCGACGGCCATCAGCACAAGCGGCGCATTCCACGTCAGGACAAGGCCCTCCATGCGCAGGGCGGACATGCCGATGAAATGCATGGCGGCCACGCTCAGCGCCATCAAGAGGGCCGCGGCCAGCGAAGCATGTCGGCGCCAGACCGTGTCCTGGCCCGTCAGATGCAGGCGCATGGCGGCGCAGAAGGACAGGACCACCACAACCAGCGACACGCCGGTCAGGAAGGCGTCGTAACGGACGGTAGCGCCTGCGTCGTAGGACAGCATAGCGATGAAATGCGTCGCCCAGACGCCCAATCCGCCGACCAGAGGCGCTGAAAGCAGATAGGGGCGTCTCGCGCGCGGCGACAACCGCCGGGCGCGATCAAAAAGCAGCATGGCGACACCGAGGCTGAAGATGCAGATCAGCGTCGCAAAAGCCGCAATCCGCCAGTCGTGCTGATGGATCAGACCGTGCAGGAAGCCGTCCGTCATGACGCTGTCCTTTCAACCCGTTGGGGTTCCGCCGTAAATCCGTGAAGAAACCAAGCTAGATACTGAACAAACATCGAACCGGCCGACTTGGGCGGGTTGAAGATAGGCAGTCTGGGTCAGGCTGTTAAACAATGAGATAACGTCGATCGAAATGCCTTACGATCATTCACCATCGCCAGTCGCGCCGACCGCCTCGTCCCGTCTGTGGACGGCTGGGGCCAGCGGCGGCGTGGCCATACTGGTCATGGCGGTGCTGGCGGTGATGAAGCCGGAACTGGCGGGCTGGCTGGCGGCGGGGGCGCTGGCGGTGGCCGTGGCGACCTGGGTGGTCAACCGTAATCCGCCGTCCGGCATGGACGAGACGGCGCTTGAACCGGGCGCGGTCGATCTGGGTCCGGATGCGGCCCTGCTGGGCGACGCCTTTGAAGCGCTGGACGATCCGCTGCTGATCATCAGCGGCGGCGAAGCGGACGACATCGCGGGGCGTCGCATCGCCCTGGCCAATGCGGCTGCGCGCGAACTGTTCAAATTGAGTGGGACCGGCGGCGGTCTGCTGGTGTCAATCATCCGTGATCCGCGTGTGCTGGAGGCGGTGGACGAAGCCCTGTTCGGCGGTATCGGCGGTGAGGTCGACTATGTCGGCGGCGGGGTTCAGGAGCGGTACTGGAAGGCGCTGATCCGTCCGCTGCCGGTACGCGAAAACTCCAACTGGGGCGATGGGGCGCTGACGCTGCTGGCCCTGCGCGACGAGACGGATGTGCGTCGCATGGAGAAGATGCGCGTCGACTTCCTGGCCAACGCCAGTCATGAATTGCGCACGCCGCTGGCCTCGCTGTCGGGCTTCATCGAGACGCTGAAGGGGCACGCAAAGGATGATCCCAAGGCGCGCGACAAATTCCTCGATATCATGGCGGTGCAGGCCGACCGGATGCGGCGTCTGGTGGCCGATCTGCTGTCGTTGAGCCGCATCGAGCTGAACGAACACATCGCGCCGCTGGGCCGGGTCAATCTGGCGCGGGCCGCCGCCGATGTCGTCGATGCGGTCAGCGTCATCTCGCGCGAGCGGCAGGTGACGATCCATGCGGATCTGCCGCACGGCGGCGCCGCCGTGATCGGCGACCGGGACGAGATCGCCCAGGTGGTGCAGAACCTGATCGACAATGCGCTGAAATACTCCAGCGCGGGCGGGACCATAGAGATCGGCATCGAGATCGGCCGCACTCTGGACGAGGCCATGTCGGCGCGGATGCCCGAGGGCAACCGCCTGTCGCTGGCGACCCCGGACCGCGAAACGGGCCAGCGCTACGCCGTCGTCACAGTGCGCGACCACGGGCCGGGCATGGCGCGCGAGCATCTGCCGCGCCTGACCGAGCGTTTCTATCGCGTCGAAGGCCAGAAGAGCGGCGACCGGCAGGGCACGGGTCTGGGGTTGGCCATCGTGCGGCACATCATCATCCGCCACCGGGGCGGTCTGTCGGTCGACAGCGCGCCGGGCTGCGGGGCGATTTTCGCGGCCTGCTTCCCGCTGGCGCCGAGTTCGGAAAACTGAGCGTATTGAAGGAAATCCGGACGCGCACGGATTTACCGTCACAGGACTGCGACATGATGGACCTGCACCGTAACATAACTGTCATCCAGCCGTCTTAATCCGCTGACGTATCGCAGGCAGTTTCCGGGCCGAAACGCACCGCACCCGGCGCGTTCTGATTCCTGCGCTGATCGGACCGGATGATCTGGATATTCCTGCTGCTGCTGGTGGCGTTCGCCGTGCTGGCCTATCTGGCCGGGCGCGCGACGGCCGTTCGTCGGGGTCAGGGCGTGAAGTCGCATTCACGACCCGGACAGCATGGGCTCTATGCCCTGATATGGGTCGGCATTCCGGCTCTGGTCGTGCTGATCGCCGCCTCGGTGTTCTCGACGCCGATCGAGCGTCAGATGATGCTGGCGGGCGCGCCGGACAGCGTCGTCGAGCTTGAGCCGTTCCGCCGTGAGGCCTTCTTCGCCGACGCGCGACTGGTCGGGGCAGGGCAGGAGGCGCGCCAGATCTGGCCTGCCCCCTATGCCGAGGAACTGCCCGCCGAAGGCCGCCGCGCGCACCGGATCACCGCCACCCTGAACTGGGGCGGGGGCGTCGCCGCCCTGATCGCCGCCGTGCTGGGCGGACTGTTCGTCTTCACCCGCATCCGCCCGGACCTGCGCGCGCGCAACCGGGTCGAGGGCTGGATCACCGGCCTGCTGTTCGCCTGTTCGGCGGTGGCGGTGCTGACCACGGCGGGCATCATCTTCTCGCTGGTCATCGATTCCATGCGCTTCTTCAGCATGGTGCCGATCACCGAATTCCTGTTCGGAACCAAGTGGAGCCCCCAGATCGCCATTCGCGCCGATCAGGTCGGGTCGTCGGGCGCCTTCGGGGCCGTGCCGCTGTTCGCAGGCACCTTCCTGATCATGATCATCGCCATGGCGGTGGCGGCGCCCATCGGCCTGTTCTCGGCCATCTATCTGTCGGAATATTCGGGCCGAAAGACCCGCGCCATGGTCAAGCCGGCGCTGGAGGTTCTGGCGGGCGTTCCGACCGTGGTCTACGGCTTCTTCGCCGCCCTGACGGTGGGTCCGGCGCTGCGCGTCTTCTTCAACAGCATCGGCGACATGCTGATCGGCGGGCCGTTCAACGATCTGGGCCTTTACCTGTCGCTGGTCCAGAACCAGATGGCGCTGGTTGCGGGCGCAGTCATGGGGATCATGCTGATCCCCTTCGTCAGCTCCCTGTCGGACGACATCCTCAATGCTGTGCCGCAGTCCCTGCGCGACGGCTCCTACGCCATGGGCGCCACCAAGTCCGAGACGATCCGCAAGGTGCTGCTGCCCGCCGCTCTGCCGGGGGTCGCGGGCGCCCTGCTGCTGGCCATGTCGCGCGCCATCGGCGAGACGATGATCGTGACCATGGCCGCCGGTCTGGCCGCGCGGCTGACCCTGAACCCGCTGGAGACGGTTACGACCGTCACCGTCCAGATCGTCACCCTGCTGACGGGAGATCAGGAGTTCAACAGCCCCAAGACGCTGGCCGCTTTCGGCCTCGGGCTGACCCTGTTCGTCGTCACCCTGCTGCTCAACATTGTCGCCATGCGCATCGTGCAAGCCTATCGGGAACAGTATGACTGACGCCGCCTCTGCCTCGACCGGCGTCAGCCCGCGCACCCAGCGCCTGAAGAGCCGCCTGCGCGCCCGCTACGCGCGTGAGAACCGTTTCCGCTGGTACGGCCGTGCGGCCATCGGCGTGGCTCTGGCCTTTCTGGTGATCCTGCTGGGCAGTATCGTGGCTCAGGGCTACACCGCCTTCTACGCCCACACCGTCACCCTACCGGTGCATATGGATCCTGCGCGGATCGACATGGCCTATCCGCAGGGCGCCAATTTCGAGCAGATCGCCGCCGAGCAGCAGGTCCGCCGTCTGGGCGTTCAGGACGACGAAGAGGGGACGAAGGCCGCGGCCATGAAGTCGCTGCTGTCCTCGGAGCTGAAGTTCCAGGCGGCCAAGATGGTGGCGCGCCAGCCCAGCCTGCTGGGCCAGACCGTGCCGATCGTCGCCCCCCTGTCCGATGACGCCGAAATGTATCTGAAGGGCAAGATCACCCGCGATCAGCCCGAGGACCAGCGCCGCGTCTCGAATGAGCAGATGGAGTGGCTGGACCGGATGAAGGCCTCGGGCGCCATCCGCGCTCACTTCAACTCGGCCCTGTTCACCAAGGGCGACTCGACCCAGCCGGAACTGGCGGGCCTGCTGGGCGCCGTGGTCGGTTCGGCCCTGATGCTGATGGTGACGGCCCTGATCGCCATTCCGGTCGGCGTCGGCGCAGCCTTGTGGCTGGAGGAATATTCGCCGCGCAACCGCATCACGGCGATCATCGAGGTCAACATCAACAATCTGGCCGCCGTGCCGTCCATCGTCTACGGCCTGCTGGGCTTGGCGCTGTTCATCAACTTCATGCACCTGCCGCGCGCCAGTCCGCTGGTCGGGGGTCTGGTGCTGGCGCTGATGGCTCTGCCGACCATCATCATCGCCACCCGCTCGTCGCTGAAGGCGGTGCCGCCGTCGATCCGCGAGGCTGCTCTGGCCATGGGCGCCAGCCGCACCCAGACGGTGTTCGGCCACGTCCTGCCGCTGGCCATGCCCGGCGTGATGACCGGCGCTATCATCTCCATGGCCCACGCGCTGGGCGAGACGGCGCCGCTGCTGCTGATCGGCATGATCAGCTTCGTGCCGGGCGTGCCGCACGCCATCGACGAGCCCGTCGGCGCCCTGCCGTCGCTGATCTACATCTGGGAGAACGCCTCCGAGCGCGCCTTCCACGAACGGACGGCGGCCGCCATCCTTGTCCTTCTCGCCTTCATGATCGTCATGAACGCCGCCGCAGTCCTGCTGCGCCGTCGCTTCGAACGCCGGTGGTAAATCTGATGAAGTCCCGCATTTTCCGCGCTCCCGAAGGCGTTTCGAACGGCGCTGCCGCCTCCCTGTCGACCGCTCCGGCCGTGGGCGCCCACGCCTCGGCGCCGCTGGGGCCGATCAAGATCGCCGCGCGCGATGTCTGCGTTTTCTACGGCGACAAACAGGCCCTGTTCGACGTCTCGCTGGATATTCCGGACAAGACGGTGACGGCGCTGATCGGGCCGTCGGGTTGCGGCAAGTCGACCTTCCTGCGGACGATGAACCGCATGAACGACACCATCCCCGGCACCCGCGTGACCGGCCGGATCGACATGGACGGCGGCGACATCAACGACCGCAAGATCGACCCGGTGCTGCTGCGCGCCCAGGTCGGCATGGTGTTCCAGAAGCCGAACCCCTTCCCCAAGTCGATCTATGAAAACGTGGCCTATGGCCCGAAAATCCACGGTCTGGCCTCCAGCAAGGGCGAGATGGACGAGATCGTCCAGAAGTCGCTGAAGCGAGCCGGTCTGTGGGACGAAGTCGCCGACCGTCTGCACTCGCCGGGCACCGGCCTGTCGGGCGGCCAGCAGCAGCGTCTGGTCATCGCCCGCGCCATTGCGGTCGAGCCGGAAGTCATCCTGATGGACGAGCCCTGCTCGGCGCTGGACCCGATCGCCACGGCCAAGATCGAGGAGCTGATCGACGAACTGCGCGAGCGCTACTGCATCGTCATCGTCACCCACTCGATGGCGCAGGCGGCCCGCGTGTCGCAGCGCACGGCCTTCTTCCACATGGGCAAGCTGGTCGAGACCGGCGACACCGAAGAGATATTCACCAACCCGCGCGAAAAGCGCACGCTCGATTACATCACCGGCCGTTTCGGCTGAGGACGCGACGATGAACCAGCATACGGTCAAGGCTTACGGCGACGAGCTGAACCAGTTGACGGCCGAGGTCGTCCGCATGGGCGGTCTGGCCGAGGCGCAGGTGGCGGACGCCATCGAATCCGTCGCCCGCCGCGATGTGGCGCTGGCGAAGGCGGTGGTCGAGCGCGACAACCGTCTGGATATCCTGCACCGTGACATCGAGAAGAAGGCTATCCGCCTGATCGCCCTGCGCCAGCCGGTCGCCAGCGACCTGCGCCGGACGCTGGGGGCCATGAAGCTGGCCTCGGATCTGGAGCGGACCGGCGATCTGGCCAAGAACATCGCCAAGCGGGCGCTGATCCTGGCCGAGGCCGAGCCGATGCAGCCGCTGACCCGCTCGATCGAGCGGATGGGGCGGCTGGTGTCGAACCGTCTGCGCGACGTGCTGGACGCCTATACGGCGTCAGAGATCGAGCGCGCCCTGTCGGTCTGGCAGACCGACGACGAGGTGGACGAGCACTACAACGCCCTGTTCCGCGAACTGCTCACCTATATGATGGGCGACCCGCGCACGATCACGGCCTGCACCCACCTGCTGTTCATGGCCAAGAATCTGGAGCGGATCGGCGACCACGCGACCAATATCGCCGAGACGGTCCACTATGAGATCACGGGCGAGGAAATGCTGGGCGAGCGGCCCAAGGCCGTTCCCGGTCCCGGCGAAGAGCCGACGCCGACCCCGCATCTGTCTGCGTCTCCCGACGCGGCTGACGACTAATCCCCCTACATCGCTGACGACTTCGACGAACCGGAGAGGCTGACGTGCAACCCTATATCCTGGTGATGGAAGACGAGGACGCCCTGGCCACCCTGCTTCAGTATAATCTGGAGAAGGAAGGCTATGACGTGGCCGTCGCCGCCGATGGCGAGGAGGGGATGCTTCAGGTCGAGGAGCGCACCCCCGACCTGATCCTGCTGGACTGGATGCTGCCCAAGCTGTCGGGCATCGAGGTCTGCCGCCGCATCCGCGGCCGGGCCGAGACGCGCAACCTGCCGATCATCATGCTGACCGCGCGCGGCGAGGAGACGGACCGCGTGCGCGGCCTGGACACCGGCGCCGACGACTATATGACCAAGCCCTTCTCGATGACGGAACTGACCGCGCGCATCCGCGCCGTGCTGCGCCGCATCCGCCCGGGTCTGGCCGACGACCGGGTCAACCACGCCGACATCATCATGGACCGCGTCGCTCACCGCGTCAGCCGCGCGGGCCGCGAGGTGCATCTGGGCCCGACGGAGTTCCGCCTGCTGGATCATTTCCTGAAGCATCCGGGCCGGGTGTTCAGCCGTGAGCAGCTGCTGGACGCGGTCTGGGGCTCGGACGTCTATGTCGAGGCCCGCACGGTGGACGTCCACGTCGGCCGCCTGCGCAAGGCGCTGAACGTCGAAGGCACGGTCAACCCGATCCGCACGGTACGCTCGGCGGGCTATTCGCTGGATCTGAATAACTAGACCCTTCTCCCATCGGGGGAGAAGGAAGCTTAAGTTTTCTTCATCTGCATCCGCAGGTCCGCTCGGTCGCCTCTGAACGACGACGTCGTATTGGGGGAGGAAAGAGCCATGCCGGACGCAGTCATCGCCATGCTGGGCTGGGTGGGGGCCGTCGCGCTGGCGGGTCTGGCGGCTGCAATGCTGTCGCGCGGCAGAGTGCGCTGGGGCTGGCTGGTCGCGGCCTTGTTGCTGATGGCCGTCTATGACGCCGTGCTGACGCGCGGCTATGGGCATATCCCGCTGGATTTCGGACCTTCGCGCTGGAATTGGGAGGGCAAGACGCTGGCCGTCATGCTGTCCCTTGCCGTCGCCAGCCTGCCTCTCGTCGGATGGAGGCGCAGCGGCCTGACCCTGCATCAGGACCGGCAAGGGCTGAAGGGCGCGCTGATCCTGTCCGGCCTGCTGGTCCTGCTGTTCCTCGGTCTGGCGATCTGGGCGCCGGGCGAGGGGTTCGACACCGACAGTCTGGCCTTCCAGCTGACCATGCCGGGGCTGGACGAGGAGATCTTCTATCGCGGCGTGCTGCTGCTGATGCTGAACGAGGCGTTCGGGCGGCCGGTCCGCGTGCTGGGCGCGCAGATGGGCTGGGGCGCGATGCTGACCGCGCTGGCGTTCGGCCTGACCCACGCCCTGGGCTATCAGGACGGCGCCTTCACCTTCGACTGGGCGCCGATGGCGACGACGGGGCTGGCGGGTCTGCTGCTGGTCTGGCTGCGTGAAAAGACCGGCAGCGTGCTGCTGCCGGTCCTGCTGCACAACTACGGCAACGCCGTCTTCATGCTGGTCTGAGGGATCAGGCCTCGGCCGTTTCCAATTCGGCCGGGTCGATCTCATAGGCGGTCGAGCAATATTCGCATGTCACGCGGATCTTGCCGTCGTCCTCGACCATCTCGGCGCGTTCCTCGGCCGGGAAGGATTGCAGCACGGTGGCGATGCGGTCCTTCGAACAGCGGCAGACGGCGGCCAGCGCCTTGGCGCCTTCCAGCCGCACGCCGTCCTCGTGGAACAGGCGATACAGAAGGGTCTCGGCGCTGATGGTCGGATCGATCAGCTCGTCGTCGCCCAGGGTGGCGAACAGGGCGCGGGTGCGCTCCCACACCTCTTCGGTCGAGCCGCGCGACTCGTCGCCTGCGATGACCTGAATCATCGCCCCGCCCGCGCGCCAGGCGCGGCCCGCGTCGGTTTCGACCTCGCCGACGGCCAGACGCACCTTGGTCGGCACCTGTTCGGACTGGGAGAAGTAGTGTTCAGCGCACAGCGACAGGCTTTCGCCCTCGATCGGCGTCACGCCCTGAGTGCGCTCGAAGTCGGCGCCGCGATCCACCGTCATGATGAAGACGCCGCCGCCCAGCAGGGTCTTGGCGCCCGGACGGGCGAAGCCTTCGGACGCCTTGGCCACCTCTTCCGCGTCGAAGCGGCAGAAGCCGCGCAGATGGCCGTCCGTGCCGTAGTCGGCGACGACGTAGCGCACCGGGCCGTCGCCCTGGGCCTGAACGATCAGGCGGCCGTCGAACTTCAGCGCCGAGCCGACGATGGCCGCCAGCACGCAGGCCTCGCCCAGCAGGGCGGCGACCGGCTCGGGATAGGCGTGGGCCGACAGCACCTTGTCGATCGCTTCGCCGAGACGGACCAGACGGCCGCGCACCGGCCAGCCGTCGATCTGGAAGGCGGCGGCGAAGTCGTCCGTCGGGGCGGCGATGGGGGCGTCGGGCGCGTGATCGGTCACGGCGTGAAATCCTGAAAACTGTCGGAAGCGGCGCAACATAGGAAGGCGGGGGCCGTTTGGTAAGGGGAGGGCGTGTCGTCAGCGCCACGGCAGAGCGCGGTTCGACAAGCTTGACCGGTTGTCGGGAACCCTTTGCGCTGAAGCTCGCTCCCTAGACTGAAAACAACCGTATCCTGTTCGAGAGGTCTGACATGATGGATCGTGATTTCAACGTCGTGGACGAGGTCCGCAAGCACCCGGGCATCGTCACGGGCGTCGTGGCCGTGCTGGCGGGCGTGGGTCTGGCGGCCATCCTGTTGAATCAACGCAGCGGCCCGACCCGCTATGAGCGCATCAAGGAACGTATGGACCCGCGCGGCTGGTTCGACGCCGAGGCCCTGCGCCACCGCTTTGACGACATCGCGCGCGGCGTGCGCGACGGTGCCGACGATCTGGGCCAGCAACTGGGTCACCGCGCCGCTGAGTTCGGCGACCACGCGAGCGAGCGCGTCGGCCGTTTCAGCGATGAAGCCCGCGACCGCGCCGACGAATGGTATCGCCGCGCCAAGAAGAAGTCGCGCCGTCCGATGCGTCGTTACACCAAACAAGCCCGCCGTTATGCCGAGGACGCTGGCGACTTCGCCCGCGATCACGCCAAGGAAGGCGGCGCCCTTCTGGCCGTGGCGACTGTGGCGGCCATCCTGGGCGCCGTGGCGCTTGAAAGCCGCAATCGCTCCTGAAACGGCGACTGAAGGCTGAATTCCGGCCGCAAGCGGTAAATTCATGCGGAAAGGGGCACGGATGCGCCCCTTTTTATTGCTGCGGGTGCGAAGAAGGTCTAGAGCCCGCGCATGATCTCGCCTGTCTTCATCTTCGACTTCGATTCCACCCTGGTTCGCATCGAGACGCTGGAGGCTCTGGCCGACCTCGCGCTCAAGGACGCGCCTGACGCCGCCGAGCGCAAGGCCCGGATCGCGGCCCTGACCGACGACGCCATGAACGGCCGCATCGGCTTCGGCGAGGCGCTGAAACAGCGCCTGGAACTGCTGGCCCTGCGCCGCGAGCACGTCGAATCGCTGACCGACCGGATTCTGGACGAGGCGACCGTCTCCATCCGCCGCAACGTCGACTTCTTCCAGCGCAACGCCGAGCGCATCTACATCCTGTCCGGCGGCTTCCGCGAAGTGATCGCGCCCCTGGCCGAGCGGCTGGGCGTGCCGGCGGACCACGTGCTGGCCAACGACCTGATCTATGACGCTGAAGGCCGCGTGACGGGCGCCGACACGGCCAACCCCCTGTCGCGCGAAAACGGCAAGCCGGAAGTGATCCGCGCGCTGAACCTTGAAGGGCCGGTGGTCATGGTCGGCGACGGCTGGACCGACGCCGAGGTCAAGATTCAGGGCGCGGCCGACCGCTTCTACGCCTTCACCGAGATCGTCAGCCGCGACAAGGTGGTCGAAGCCGCCGACGCCGTCGCCTCTTCTTTGGACGAAGTGCTGTACGCCGAGGGCGTGGCCGGGCGCTGGTCCTATCCGCGCAACCGCATCCGCATGCTGCTGCTGGAGAACGTCCACCCCGCCGCCGTCGAGCGGCTGGAAGAGGCGGGCTATTCCGTCGAGACGATGAAGGGCGCGCTGGACGAGGACGACCTGATCGAGGCGATCAAGGGCGTGCACGTTCTGGGCATCCGCTCCAAGACCAATGTCAGCCGCAAGGTGCTGGACGCAGCGGACCGGCTGATGGCCGTGGCGGCCTTCTGCATCGGCACCAATCAGGTCGATCTGGACGCGGCGGCGGACAAGGGCGTGGCCGTGTTCAACGCCCCCTATTCCAACACCCGCTCGGTGGTCGAACTGGCCATCGGCATGATGATCGTCCTGATGCGCGACGTGGCGGACAAGTCGCGCGAGATGCACAAGGGCAGGTGGAACAAGTCGGCCACCGGATCGCGCGAAGTGCGCGGCAAGACGCTGGGCATCGTCGGCTACGGCGCCATCGGCAGCCAGCTGTCGGTGCTGGCCGAGAACCTGGGCATGCGGGTGTTGTTCTACGATCTGTCGGAACGGCTGGCGCTGGGCAATGCGCGGCGGATGCGCTCGCTGGACGCCCTGCTGGCCGAGGCCGACGTGGTGACGATGCACGTCGACGGCCGCAAGGATAACACCGCCATCATCGGCGCCGATCAGTTCGCCAGGATGAAGCCGGGCGCCCTGTTCCTGAACCTGTCGCGGGGCCATGTGGTCGACGTCGATGCCATGGCCGCGGCGCTGAAGTCCGGCCGTCTGGGCGGGGCGGCGGTCGACGTTTTCCCCGAGGAGCCGCGCACCAACGCCGATCCGTTCGACAGTCCGCTGATCGGTCTGGACAAGACCATCCTGACCCCGCACATCGGCGGCTCGACCGAAGAGGCGCAGGAAGCCATCGCCGAGTTCGCGGCCGAACGTCTGCTGGGCTATCTGAACCGGGGCGACACCACCTTCTGCGTCAACCTGCCGAACGTGCAACTGGCCGAGGTGACGCGCGCGCACCGTCTGCTGCACATCCACCGCAACCAGCCGGGCGTGCTGGCCGAGCTGAACCGCGCCCTGTCGGATGCAGGCCTGAACATTCTGGGCCAGCACCTGAAGACGGATGAGCGGACCGGCTATGTCATCACCGACGTGGACCGCGACTATGACCGCGAGGCGCTGACGGCCCTGAAGCAGCTTCCCGGCACGATCCGCTTCCGCAGCCTGCACTAGGGGCGAGGGCGCGACCTGAGGGATTGAAGCGCTATCCTTGTGATTCCGCTCATCCCGGCGTCCGCCGGGATGAGCGGGGGTAGGGGGGGCGTCATCCCTTCCCCCACGTGACCTTGCGTCCTGAGAAAAGCGGCGCAAACTGGGCATAACGACCGCATACGGACGGTCGATGGAGGGAAAATCATGTCTCGACTTCTTCGCGGAGCGGCGCTGGCCGCCTTGAGCCTGGCCGCCGTGTCTGTTGCGGGCGCCGCTTCGGCCCAGACCTACAGCCGTCTTGTGGTGTTCGGCGACAGCCTGTCGGACAACGGCAACCTGTATCTGGCGACGGGCGGAACCACCCCGACCTCGCCGCCGTATGGCGCGGGGCGATTCTCCAACGGGCCGGTGTTCACCGAGCGGCTGGGCTTTGACGCCGCCAACTTCATGGGGCCGGTGACGGGCAGCATCAACTACGCCTTCGGCGGGGCGCGCACTGACAGTCAGGCCGCGCCGATGGGGATGCGCCTGCAACTGGCACACTATCAGCAGCGCGGCGGCAAGTTCGGCGCCGGTGATCTGGTCAGCGTGCTGGGCGGCGCCAACAACATCTTCCAGGGGATGCCCGCAGCGGGCGCCTCGGCCAATCCGACGGGCGCCATCGCCCCGGTGGCCCAGAGCGCGGCGGCCGACATCGCCTTCATCGTCGACGGGATCGCACAGGCCGGGGCGGGAACCATCCTCGTCACCAACCTGCCCAAGCTGAGCATCACGCCGGAGTTCCGCGGCACGCCGGCCGCGCCTCTGGCCGACTATGCCGTCACCACCTTCAACGGCGCCCTGCTGGCTGGGCTGAACACGACGGCGGCGGCGCGGTCGGGCAGCAACATCATCCTGATGGATCTGTTCAAGGTCGGCGATGTTATCGCGGGCAACCCCAGCGCCTTCGGCGTCTCGAACGTGACGCAGGCCTGTTTCAACGGCGCGACCCTGTGCTCCAACCCGGACGACTATTTCTACTTCGACGGGGTGCATCCGACGGCCAATGGCCATGCCGTGATCGCGCGTCTGAGCAACGACTATCTCTATTACGGCGATCTGGGCAGCCAGACGGCGGTGCTGGGAGAGACGACCTGGCGACACCGTGAGGACGCGCTGAGCGATTCCACCGCCGCCCTGTCGGGCCGTGACGCATGGACGGCCGGCACCAGCCTGTCGGTCGAGGCGCTGGCCGATCGCACCAAGACCGACGCGCGCGGCGCCATCGGCGAGGCCAAGTCCGACGGCTATGGCGTGCGGATCGCGCTGGAAAGCGGCACGGATGCCCTGCGCTTCGGCATGGCCGGGTCCTATCGCAACGCCGATGTGGATGCGGGCGCCCTGCGCGCTGACATCGACAGCTTCGGGCTGGACCTCTACGGCGGCTGGCGCTCGGGCGACGTCTTCGTCAATGCGGCGGCGGGCGTGGCGCAGGACGACTTCAACGACATCAAACGCCTGACCAGTCTGGCGCCGATCGTTCACACCGGCTCGACGCGCGGCGTCTCGACGGGCGCGCGTCTGCAGGGCGGGATGTGGTTCGACATGGGCGGCTTCGCCCTGTCGCCGCGCGCGGCGCTGGCGTGGATCAACGCCGATGTCGACGGCTTCCACGAGCAGGGCCCGGCGGCGCAGTACAGCTATGGCGACCGTTCGGTGCAGGCGACGACGGCCGAGATCGCCCTGCGCGCAGAAGGCGGAACCGAGCGGGTGCGCTTCTATGTCGAGGGCGGCTATCGCGACAGCCTCAGCGACGACAGCGACGCCGTGCGCACCGGCATCCTGGGCAATCCGGCCAAGGTTCTGGCCCGCGATGTCGACCTGCCGTTCGGCGGACAGATGCTGGCGGCCGTCGGAATCGAGGGCACGGTCATGGAACGGCTGAAGGTGTCGATCGGCTACAAGGGCCGCTTCGGCGACCATGCCGACACCCATATGGCGGCGGTGAAACTGAGCCTGCCGCTCTGATATCGGACGCCCTCCTCCTTCTGATCGAGGGAGGAGGGCGTCTGTAATCTTGCGGCCCGGTCTCGCCCCTTCGGCGCCCCATTCATGTCGCGGTGGAATTGCAAAAGACGGTCAAATCCGGTCGTCGGCGACCTTGGGATGATCCTTGGTTTCGCCATGTGTGCGTGTGTCTCGCGCCTGTTCTGACGGCTTTTCCGCGCTGGCGAAGCGCTCAGAATGAGTCGTCCGAGTATGCGTCTGCTTCCCTCGGCCCTGCGGCCGCATGTGATCCGTTTCGGTCAGACAGGCGTGCTGGCCGGGTTCGCCGTTCTGGCGGCGGCGGCCGCGCCTGCGGGCAGGATCGCGGCGGCGCCCGATCGCAATATCGAGATATCCGCCCCCATAGCCCCGCCCGTGAAGGCGGTGGCCGAGCCCGCCGGTCCTGTCATGCGCAGGATCGTCTTTGAGGCGCCGCTGAAGGGCTATCGCATCAACTCGCCCTATGGCCTGCGCAAGCTGGCGATCGAGGCCAAGGCGCGGGCGCACAAGGGGGTGGACATCGCTGCGCCCACAGGCACGGGCGTCTTCGCCACGACTGAGGGCAAGGTGCTGCGTTCGGGCTATGACGCGGGCGGCTATGGCAACTTCATCGAGATCCAGCACCCCAACGGCATGACCAGCCTGTATGGCCATCTCAGCCGCATCGACGTCCACTCGGGCCGGGCTGTGGAGGCGGGCGAGCGCATCGGTCTGGTCGGCTCGACGGGCTATTCGACCGGCCCCCACCTGCATTTCGAGGTGCGCCGCAACGGTGGCCAGGTCGACCCCGCCAAGATCGTGGGACAGAGCTTCGAGGTTCGGGTGAAGGCGACGAGCTGAAGCCGCCGCGACCACATGACCAATCAGTAATGTAAAAGTTGCTTTACGTAGAGCGGTGCGCGCCCTTACCCTCCTACCCTGGAATTATCGCAGGGGTAGCGGATGAACGCGGCGCTGACGCTGGACGGAATCAGCAAGAGATACGGCGGCTTTCAGGCCGTCTCCGACCTGAGTTTTCAGGTCGAGAAGGGTTCGATCTGCGGCTTTCTGGGGCCGAACGGGGCGGGCAAGACCTCGACCCTGCGGATGATTCTGGGGCTGCAACCGGCGACCAGCGGCCGCATCGACATTCTGGGCGCCGACGACGGGCGCAAGGTGCGCGACCGGATCGGCTTCCTGCCCGAGGAGCGGGGACTCTATAAAAAGATGACGCCGGTAGACGCCATCGCCTTCTTCGGCGGGCTGAAGGGCCTGCCCCTGCCCGAAGGCCGCCGTCGCGGCCGCGAGATGCTGGAGCAGATGGGTCTGGGCGAGGCCAGCAAGAAGAAGATGAAGGAGCTGTCCAAGGGGATGGCGCAGAAGGTTCAGCTGATCGCCTCGGTGGTGCATCAGCCGGAGTTCGTGATTCTGGACGAGCCGTTCTCGGGCCTCGATCCGATGAATCAGCAGGGGCTGGAGGCCATGATCCGCGCCTTGGCCGACAATGGGGCGACGGTGCTGTTCTCGACCCACGTCATGCAGCACGCCGAGCGCCTGTGCGACAAGGTCGTGCTTCTGGCCCGCGGGCGTAAAGCGTTCGAGGGCACGGTGGACGAGGCGCGGGCGACATCGCCGCGCTTTCTGGAGCTGGAAGGGGCGCTGGATCGCAATGCAGTCGCCGCCCTGCCGGGTGTCGACGGCATCGAGGTGCTGGCCGAGGAAGGTCTTGTCAGCACCCTGCGCGTCGGCCTGACGCCGGGGGCGGAGGCGCAATCCGCCCTGCGCGCCGCCTTCCTGGGCGGGCTGGACGTGCGGCGCTTCCAGGTGAAGGAGCCGACCCTGCACGACGCCTTCATCGCCCTGACCGGAGATCACCCGGACGAGGATCAGACCGTCGGCAAGGCTGACAAGGGGGAGGCCGCCCGATGAACCGCATTCTTCTGATCGCGCGCCGCGAGTTCCTGGCCTACGCCAAGACGGTCGGCTTCTGGCTGTCGCTGCTGGCCTTTCCGCTGTTCGCCGTGCTGGGCGGGGGCCTTCCCGCGCTGATGAAACACGCCGAGCCGGTGCGAGAGGCCGTCATCATCGACGAGACCCCGGCCGGGTCTGGTCTGGCCGCCGCCGTGCGTCAGGCCTTGGAGAACGAGCGTGGGCGCGCTGACATCGCAGCCCTTCGCATGGCCGCTGTGCCCGAGGCGGGAACGGCGGGCGGCGACCGTGTTCGCGCGGCCGCCGAGCAGGGCGGTTTCGACGCCGGTCTGGAGGCGCTGAAGAAGGAGGCCCCGCGCGCCGGAGCAAGCTTCAAGACGCCCAAGCGCGCGTTCGAACTGGTGGATGCCCCCGCCGCGCTGACCGCCGCCGCTCGGGGCGAGGCGCGCGACGACCTGGCTCGCCGCTATGTCGACAAGGACGCGCCCGAGGGCGAGAAGCTGAACGCCGTGGTATTCCTGACCGAGGTTGCGGGCAAGCCGGGCGCCCGCGTCTGGACCGGCCGCGCCACGGATAATGTCGTCGAGGACGCCATCCGCGACGCCCTGAAGTCCGCCAACCGCAGTCGGGTCTTCGTGGCCAGCGGCATCGATCCGGCGGTGGTGTCGGAGACGGAGAAATTCCGGCCTGATGTCTCGGTCTTCTCGCCGCGCGCGGCGTCGGGCGGCGAGGTGTCGTTCCGCGACAAGCTGCCGGTGATCGTCGGCCTGGCCGTCGGCTTCATCCTGTGGTCGCTGATCATCACCGGCGCCTCCATCCTGCTGAACAGCGTGATGGAGGAGAAGTCGAACAAGATTCTGGAGGTGCTGCTGTCCTCGGCCTCGGCGACCGAGATTCTGGCGGGCAAGGTGCTGGGCGTGGCCCTGCTGACGCTGGCCGTTCTGGGCGCATGGGGCGGCATCGGCGCTGTCGGCCTGATCGCGACGATGCCCGACGTGGCGCGTGATATCGGCTCGGTGCTGCTGACGGACGGCCTGTTCGTCTACTTCCTGCTGTTCCTGGTCGGCGGCTATCTGATGTATGCGGTGCTGTTCGCCGCCATCGGCGCCTTCTGCGACACGCCGCGCGACGCCCAGACCCTGATGGGGCCGATCATGATGGTGCTGATCGTGCCGATCCTGGTCATGCAGATGGCCATCCGCACCCCCGACGCCATGGTGGTGAAGGTCATCAGCCTGATCCCGCCCTTCACCCCCTTCGTCATGGCCGCGCGCGCGCCCAGCGGCCCGCCCCTGATCGAGATCATCGGCGGCCTGATCGGGATGTTCCTGTTCGCGGCCCTGATGGTCTGGGCGGCCGGCCGCGCCTTCCGCGCCGGCGCCCTGTCGGACGTGAAGCTGAGCTGGAAGAGCTTCATGGGCGCCGTGACGGGGCGGTGATCTTCTTTAGAAGCGTGCCCTAGCCGCCCGATCGCAAGGACTGATAGGCGTCCAGAGCGTCCGCATCGATCTCGGTGCGGACGCTTCTTTCTTTGGGGTGATTGTTCGAGCCGCGCTTCTTGACGCCTGAGATCCAGTATTCCTGTCGGGTGACTGCATCCATGAAGTTGCCGCTTATGCCGGAGCCGCCAATGCTGGCGAGTTCAAGGCCGCGATAATAGACGGTCTTCCCTGTCTTGGAGAACGTCACCCAGCCGATGCGGGCTGGGCAGCCGTCGATCAGGCCGCCGTCGCGATTCTCTACATACATGAGGCGTCGCGGCAGGCCCCGCGTGCGCTGATCGGTCATGACGGCTTCCTTCATCTCAGAGGCAGGCTAGCGCAACGTGCCTGAAGAAAGATAAGAAAAAGGCCGCCCCGGCGATCCGGGGCGGCCTTTGATCTTTCAGGCGTCAGCGGGTCTTAGCGACCGCGACCCTTCGGAGCCGGCAGCAGGCCCTCGCGCTGGGCGCGCTTGCGGGCCAGCTTGCGGGCGCGACGGACGGCCTCAGCCTTTTGGCGAGCGCGCTTTTCCGACGGCTTTTCAAAGTGCACGTGACGCTTCATTTCGCGGAAGCTGCCTTCGCGCTGCATCTTCTTCTTCAGGGCTTTCAGCGCCTGATCGACATTGTTGTCGCGGACAAAAATCTGAACCAGGGGTCTCTCTCCTTTGGCCGCCCGCCGCGTCCTTTCCAAGGGAGACGGGCAGACAAAACAAAACCACGCTCGAGAGGAGGGCCTCTCAAGTGAAGGCGCGCTGATACATGATCGGGGGGGGCGTGTCCAGATCGTCGCGCCTAATCGTGATGGGTCGAAACGCCCGCCGGATGGGCGTATCGTGCCGCCCATGACCGAGACAGCCGACACCGCTCCGAAAGGCGATTGGGCCGACCGCACAGAACAGGCCGTTCTGGACGCGGCCATAGAACGCGCGCCCGCGCTGGGCTGGAACGCGCGCCTGACGCGCGCCGCGTGCGAGGCGTGCGGCCTGTCGCTGGGCGACCAGGAACTGCTGCTGCCGAACGGTCCGCGCGACCTGGCGGTCCTGCTGTCGCGCCGCCATGACGCGCGGGCTCTGAAGGCGCTTGAGGCCACGCCTGCGTCGACGATGAAGATTCGCGAGCGAATCGCCGCCGCCGTCTCAGCGCGGATGGAGGCGGGGGCGCAGGATATCGAGGCTGCCAAACGCTGCGCGGGCTTCCTCAGCCTGCCGACCAACGTCGACCTGGGTTTCAAGCTGGCGTGGGAGACGGCGGACCATCTGTGGCGCTGGGCCGGGGATACGGCGACGGACCAGAATCACTATTCCAAGCGGGCGATTCTGGGCGGCATCCTGATTCCCGCCCTGACCATGCGCTGGTTCGACGGGCGCGAGGCGGCGGAAGCCTTCGTCGCCCGCCGCATCGACAATGTCATGGCCTTCGAGAAATGGAAGGCGGGCAAGGATTTCGACGCGCCCGTCCGCACGATCACCGAGGCGCTGGGGCGGCTGAGATACGGCGCCAGGGCCTGACCCTCTCCTGACGGGGGAGGGAAGCGGGTGACGTTGGGCGCGGCGGCGTCTAGGTTCTTTCCATGCCCCAGTTCGTGCTCGACCTGACCAACACCGTGTTTGCGCTCTGGCGTCAGTTTCACTGGCTGCCGAAGTGGGCGGTGATCACCCTCATCATGGTCGCCTTTGTCTTCATCGGCTGGGCGGCCAACCATGTCGTGTTCGCCCTGTTGCGGCTGGCGGTGCGCAACCGCGACGCCTTCTGGAAGGGGATGCTGAAGCGCGCCCGGCTGAAGGTGCATCTGGCGGTGATGATCATCGCCCTGGCGCTGGCGGTCACGGTGTCGCCCCTGGCGCCCGAGCCGTCGCTGTTCATCCGGCGGACCCTGCTGTTCTGCTTCATCCTGGTGTCGGGCTGGATGCTGGCCGGGGCCGTGGATATGGGCGCCATCGTCCATATCAAGAAGTTCAACATGGACGCAGAGGACAACCTCTACGCCCGCAAGCACGTCACCCAGACGCGCATCCTGCAGCGGGTCGCCGCCATACTGATCGGGCTGGTGACGCTGGGGCTGGCGCTGCTGACCATTCCGGGGGTCAAGCAGTGGGGGCTGTCGCTGCTGGCCTCGGCGGGCGTGGTCGGCATCGTCGCCGGTCTGGCGCTGCAACCCTTCCTGACCAATCTGATTGCGGGCATCCAGATCGCCACCTCACAGCCGATCCGGCTGGATGACGCCGTCATCGTCGAGGGCGAGTGGGGCCGGGTCGAGGAGATCACCTCGACCTATGTGGTGGTCAAGCTGTGGGACTGGCGGCGCATGGTGCTGCCGCTGACCTATTTCATCCAGAAGCCGTTCCAGAACTGGACGCGCGATGATACGCGCCTGATCGGGGTGGCCTTCCTCTATGTGGACTATGAGGCGCCGATCGACCGGCTGCGGATCAAGCTGGAGCAGATCGCCCACGCCTCGCCGCACTGGGACGGGGATGTGGTGGCGCTGCAGGTGACGGACATCACCGAACGGGTCGCCCAGGTGCGCTGCATGACCAGCGCGCGCAACGCCTCGGTCGCGTTCGACCTGCGGGCCGAGGTGCGCGAGAAGATGCTGGCCTTCATGCGCGACGAATGCCCCGAGGCCCTGCCGCGCGACCGGGTGGATTTCGATCAGGAACGCAGGCTGCCCGCCCCGCCGCGTAAGCACTGAGGGGGTCAGGCGGCGGCCTGCATCCCCTTGCGCGCGCGCCAGAAGCGCAGGGTCCGCATGGCCGCTTCGCGCGTCAGCTCATTATACATTCCGGCATAGGCGCGGGCCTTGCCCATGGCGTTGTCGTCGGTGTTCAGCAGGACGACGGCGTAGGTCAGGAACAGGGCGCGATCCAGATCGGCCGCCTTGCAGACCACGGCCAGGGCGTCCAGTTCGCGCCGCTCGATGATCTTGCGGGCGCTGTGGAAGTCCACGTCCGCCAGCTGCGACAGGGCGATCAGGAAAGCCGTCTGGCCGCCCGAGCGCAGGAAGCGGGCCAGCACCTGCGGCGTCAGCTGGTCGGCGGCGCGCAGTTCCTCGACATAGGCCAGGCTCTCGGCGTAGTCGGCGGGCAGGACGCCGTCGTCGGCGGCGACGCGGGTGCGTCCGGCCGCCAGGGCGTTCTCCAGCAGGACCGGATCAAGCCGGGCGTTCTGCTCCAGAATGCGCTGGCGCAGGCGGGCCTCGACATCGAAATAGAGGTCGTTCAGCAGGTCGGCGGGCAGGCTGGCGCGCTCGACCGTGACTTCGTGCAGGGCCGGGTTGACGCGGGCGCGCTCGACGGCGGTCTCGCTGGCGGCGCGCGAAAGGGCGGCGCCCTGATTGCCCAGAAGCACGCCCAGCGTCTCATCATCGCCGCGCTCGACGATGGCGTCGGAGACGGCCTCGGACACGGCGGCGCGGCGGCTGACGGCGCGCATATGGCCCTGACCGCGCGAGCGGATGACCTGGATCAGGTCTTCCTCGGTCAGCACTGGCGAGGCGCTGAGGACCGGGGCGGCGACCGTCTCGGCCTCGTCGTTGGCGAGGCGGCGGATCAACTGGTGCGGAGCGTCGCAGGCGTGGGCGAAACGCTGGGCCAGTTCGGCGCGCACGGCGGTTTCCATCGCGTCGGTCAGGTCGGACAGGACGGCGCCATAGAGGACGTCTTCGGCCTTGGTGCGGTGGGGCGTCCCGAAGAAGCGGTCGGTCAGTTCACGCAGCAGGGCCCGGCGCTTGGGGCTGGAGTCCTCCTGCGCCAGGGCGATCAGGTCCGGCAAGCGAGACCCGGTTTCGACCGTAGGGAGCGAAGACGCGCCGTCGCTCATGGCAGCATCGGATCGTCTAGGGGCGGCGCGGCGCGCAGGCGGCCCTGGGCGTCGCGCATCACCGCGGGCGCTTCAGGCGGCTGGGCCAGGTCGTCGGAGTTGATGGGCTGGTCCAGTTCGACCGGCAGGGCGTCCAGATAGTTGGGTGCAGGCAGGGGCGTGGCGTCCGGCTGTCGGCCCGCCTGACGGTGGACGGAATAGTAGCGGGCGCTGCCCTGCGGCGGAACGGCGGCTGGCGCGGGCTGCGTGGCCGCCTGAGGCGCAGGCTGAGGAGCAGGCTGGGGAGCCGGTTGGGGGGCGGACTTGGGATCGGGCTGCACAGGGCCTTGAGCGGCCGGTTGCGTCGCCGGGGCGACGGCGGGCGGCTGGGGCGTGTTTCTCTGCAGCTGGAAGATGGGGGCGTCGCGGCGCGGGGCCATGGGGTCGAACGCAGGGTCCGCAGGCGCCGGTTGCGCGGGCGGTTGCGGCGCGGGCTCTGTCACAGGCGGCGCTGAACGGACAGGCTGGACCGGTTCTGGCGCAGGGCGGACCTCGGCCGGTTGAGGCGCGGGCTGGACCGGTTGAGAGCGTGGCGTCGGCGCCGGTGTTTGGGTCTGAGCGGCGGAAGGCGCGGGCGCCGGTTGCGGCATCGGCCGCAGCGGCTCAGGCATGGGCGGCGGCGTCTGCGTGGGCGTCAGCTCGCGACGCAAAGGCGCAGGGGCGACCGGCTGCGGCGCGGCAGGCTGCGTGACGACCGGCTGGGAAATCGTGGGCTGGGGGTAAGGCGCGCGGTTCTGTTGCGGGGCCGGATAGGGGGCGGGCTGCTGGACCGGCGGCTGAATTGACGGCGGGGCGTCGTTGGGGACGTAAGGACGATGGTTCCAGGGGCCGGGCGTTTGAGGCGGCGGCGCGACCGGCGTGACATAGGGACGCCAGACAGCGTCCGGGTGACTGGTCACGGGCCGGAATTCAGGCGGAGGAGAAGATTGCGGCGCGGATGGAGGGGCGACTTCACCCCAGGGGTAGCCGCCATGCGGTATGACGGGCGGGCGCCATGTCGTCGCGGCGCCGCCCGTATAGGGCGCGGTTTGGGCGTAGGAGCGGGCAGGCGCCGCCTGACCTGACCAGGGGCCGGGCGCCTGTCGTGACGCCTGCGCGGAAGCCGTTGCCGCGAGAGACGGGGCAGGTTGCGCCATGGCGACCATCGCCACGCCGAACACGGGCAGAAGGGCGGCAGTGGTCAGGGGGCGGAGCAATGGCGCCTCGTTCCGGGTGAAGACGATCAGTAAGATACCTTAGACGGTGCGGATTAAGCCTCGCCTAACGCCGGACGGGCTTAACCGCGCGAGGGCAGATACTGGTTGGTGAAGGCTTCGCGCCAGTCGGGGGTGCTGGAATAGGCGCCCTGCGTCTGTTCGGCGAAGGCCTGCCAGCGTTCGGGGGTCATGGCGCCCAGGCCGTAGAGGGCGGCGTCGCCGCCGTCGACCATGGCCTCGGCGCGCAGGGTTGCGCGCACCGTATCCAGCAGGCGCTGCGACAGGTCGGGATTGGCGCGCCGGATGAGGGCGTCGCCCTTGGTCCCGTCGCCGTGGACATAGTCGCGCCAGCCCTCGACCGAGGCGGCGATGAAGTCGCGCAGGGCCTGGGCGTTGTCGCGGGCGAAGGCGTTGGGCGCCAGCACCAAGCCGGAATAGGAGGGGTAGCCGTCGGCGGCCGGGGTGATGATGACCGGCTCAAACCCTGCCTGGCGGGCGACAAGGCCGGGGTCGCCGTCGGTCACGCGGCCGACCAGAACCGCCTGTTCGTCCTCCTGGAAGGCCTTGAGGTTGTCGGCCATGGCGCCGGTCTGGGCCTGATCGGGCGTCAGGTCGAAGCGCGCGCGCAGCCATGACCAGAAGCCGCCATGTTCGGCCGGATCCATCAGGATGCGACGCCCGCGCAGGACGGTCAGGTCTTCCAGCTGCTGGTCCGGGTGGGCCATCAGCACGATGGGGTCTTTTTGCAGGAAGGCGGCCACAGCCTTGACCGGCGCCCGTTCGGCCACCAGCCGCAGGGACAGGAAGCTGTCGCGGCCGACGGCCAGTTCGACCGCGCTGGAGGCCAGCAGCGACGGGATGTCGGCGCCGGAGGGACCGGCCAGCATCTCGACGTTCAGGCCGCGCCGCTCATAGGCGCCGATGGCCACGGCCTGATAGAAACCGCCGTGCAGCGCCCCTGCAGCGCCGCCCGCCGCCACACGCAGCCGCACGCGCCCGGACTCGTCCGTCGGCGCCGACGATCGACCGCAACTCGCCAGCACGGGCAGGGCGGCCAGGCCGACAGCGCCGGCCATCAGGCCGCGACGGGAAGGACGCAGGATGTTCATCGCCTTCAGGTAGTAGGGGGGTGAACAGGGGTTGGGAAGGCCGCACGCCGCAACCCGCGCCGAAAATGCGCCGGGGAAGCCGCAGGAGCACAATGAGGCGCTGCGTTGGGGCAGTGCTGAATTGGCCTGAAATTGGAGCGAGGGGGCGAGACCCTGAACGGACCGTCGCCGGTCTGATCGTGGGTCGCGTCCCCTCGCCAAGTCCGGGTTGGACTTGGCCGTTATCGGGTTGGAAGTCGGCCTGTGCGTCGGCGGGCGGACCCGGCGTCGTTCGGCGCAGCTTCCGTCGGCTTCTGGTCTTCGGCGTTCCGCAGGGCGAGCCCCGCGCCGTCCGTCGATCCCGGCCAGGTTCTCCGTGATCCCTGCGCCGAAACGCTACAGGATCGGGAGCCTTGGCCCTGCTTCGGTGTTTCCGCGTCCTCCGAGGAGGCTTGGAACCCTGGGTCAGGAAGTCGGACCGGCCCGCTTGAGGTCCGGGTCTCCCCGGATTTCCGCGCCGCCGTGTCCCTTCGGCCTGTTGACGTTCCCGCGAAATCCGTTATTGGGCAACAGCTCAAATCGCGGCGTCTGTGCGGAACTGTCCCGGACGCGGTGGGTAGTCCTGTGGACATCTGTGGACGGAAGGTATTCACGCAGGCGGATCAGCGCCTTGCCTTGTCCACAGGAAAGGCGCGCCTTTGCCGGCGAGGCGGAGATCAGCTGATCTTGAAACCTAAGGCAGGCAACAGGCCCTCAAGCGCCTCGGGGTCGACCCGGGCTCCTGACCAGTCGCGTGCAGCCGAAAGGTCGGTCTGACGGAAGCGCACGCCCCGCAGGTCGGCGCCGGACAGCAGGGCGCCGCCCAGCTTTACGTTCTGAAATCCGCCACGTGCGAAAGTCGTGCGCTCGAGGTCCGCGCGGCTCAGGTCGCAATCGACCAGTTGCGCGCCATAGAAGTCGGCGCCGGTCAGGACCGCATCGGCCAGGCTGGATCGGCGTAGAAGAGAGTCCGACAGGGAAAATTCGCTGACGGTTCGACTGCCTGCGACGTTGCGGGCGAAGAGGGCGCCTTTCCACCGGGCGTGATCCAAACGCGAGTTCCGCACGGCAAGGCGGCTGACATCCGCGCCGTCGAAGGTGGCGTGAAGAAAGGCGCAGGCGGAGACTTCGCTGTATCGAAAGACGGCGCGCGAGAAGTCCACGCCATTTTCCAGACTGCGACAGGCGACAAAGGCGCAGGCGTCGAACAGGACGCCGGAAAACACGGCGCCGTCGAATGTGCAACGCTCGAACCGGGCGTTGAGAAGGCTGTCTGCAGACCAGCGCACCTTGACGAAGGTGCAGTTCAGAAAATGCAGATCGGCGCTCCGGGCGTCGATGGTCTGGTTCTCGAAGCAGACGTTTTCGATCTGGCCGAAAAGCGGTTCGCCATCGTGGCGGCGGGCAAGATCGTCGGCGCCGATGGAGATCGAAAACTGATCGTGGACATAGTCATACATGGCGCGACCTATCGAACCTGAAGGCCCAGTTCGGAGACGAGCTTGGCGGCCTGGGCGCGCGAGATGATCGCGCCGCGCAGCACGCGTGCATCGACCAGGCGGAAGCCGCCGAGGTCGGCGCCTCTGAGGTCGGCGCCCTCGAACCGGGCCTCGTCGACGAGGGCGCCCTGAAGGCTGGATTCCTCGAACACCACATCACGGAAGTCGCAGCGCCGCAGGTCGGCCTGAGCGAAGTCCAGACGGGTCAGGGTCTGCTTTCTGAACGACAGGGCGGACAGCTGGGCGCCGACCAGCAGGGTCTCGTCGAAATGCAGGTCGATGGCTCGGACCTCGGACAGGTCGGCGCCGGTCAGCTTGGAATGGACGAAGGAGACGCCAGACAGATTGGCGCCGCGAAAGACGCCGTTGCTGAAGTCGATGGAGGTGAAGGCGGTGTCCGTCAGCCGGGCGCCCGCCATGCGGATGAAGCTGGCGCGGCAGGACTTCCAGACGCTGTTTTCCAGCCTCGCCCCGGTCAGGTCCGTGCGGCGCAGGATGCAGCGCTCAAAGGTCCAGGAGGACAGGTCGAGCCGCGACAGGTCGGCGTCTTCAAGATCGCAGTCGATCAGGTGGACGGGCGCGCCGTCGCACAGCAGGGCCTGAATGTCCGAACGGCCCAGGCGGCGGTCGGTGATGATCTTGGGGTCGGGCATAATGCAACCAGATAGCGGACGGGGTCGGGAAGACCATTGTCTTCATGCCCTGCGTCATATCCGGTCGCCGGTGTAGCAGGTGCGGACCGGGCCGGGCGCGCCGACCCGGTCCGCACTGTCAGTCTTAGCGGGCGCGGATGAAGTTGCGGATGTCGTTCGACAGCTTCTTCAGGTCGTCCTCGCGCACGTACATCATGTGGCCGGCGTGGTAGTAGTGCCACTCGATGCGGCCGTCGGTCGGGAAGCCCGGACGATTCAGCGAGTATTCGGCGCCCATGAACGGCGTGGCGAAGTCATAGTAGCCCTGACCCACCCAGACGCGCAGGCCGCTGTTCTCACGCAGGGCGCGGCCGATGTAGGGGGCCACGTTCAGGTATTCAGCGCCGCCACGGCCGGCGGTCGGCAGGTTCCAGTCCCAGCCGCGCGTGCCGCCGATCGAGGAGTAGACCACGTCCGGCGAATACTTCAGGCCTTCGCGCGCCCAGGCGTTCATGGCGGCGGTATAGGCGCCGTCGATGCCGTAGAAGCTGGGGTCGTTGTCCGGACGGTCGCCGGCGTTGTCGTAGTCGACGCCGATGTAGCGGGTGTCCAGGCGGCCGATGACCTGACCGCGGTCACGCAGCAGCTCTTTATAGAAGCGGCTGGGCGACAGGCGCAGGTTGGCGTTGCTCAGATAGGTCTGCGACACGCCGGTGTAGCGCGACAGCTGCTGCAGGATGGTCGCACGCTCCTGAGCCGGCAGGGCGTTGCCTTTCAGCAGGGCCGTGGCGTAGGGGCCGATGGCCCAGGCGCGGGCTTCTTCGACGAACTCTTCGACCGTGGCGGGCTTGTTCGGCACCTTGTCGTGATACCAGGCGGTAGCAGCCATCGACGGCAGGTTGGTGACGAAGCCCATCTCATTGCCCTGGGCGTCGGCGGCCAGGCTGAAGTCCAGGATCGAGGAGATCAGCAGAATGCCGTTGACCGAAACGTCGGTGTAGGAGCCTTCCAGCTCATTGATCACCGCCGCCGAACGGGTCGTGCCGTAGCTTTCGCCGCCGATGAACTTGGGCGCGTTCCAGCGCTCATGCGTGTTCAGCCACAGACGGATGAATTCGGCGATGGACTTGGCGTCCTTGGTCACCCCCCAGTAGTCGGCCGGGTCCTTGTCGCCCAGGGCGCGGCTGAAGCCGGTGCCGATCGGGTCGATGAAGACGATGTCGGTGACGTCCAGCAGGGATTCGGCGTTGTCGATGATCGGATAGGGCGGCGCGCCGTCGTCCTTGGCGTCCGGCAGGACCACGCGCTTGGGTCCGAAGGCGCCCATGTGCAGCCACAGAGAGCCCGAGCCGGGGCCGCCGTTCCACAGGAAGGTGACGGGGCGGTTCGGATCCTTCGGACCTTCCTTGATGTAGCTGTAGGAGACCATGGCCGCGAGCGGCTTGCCGTCCTTGTCCTTCAGATAGGTTTCGCCGGCGATGGCGCGATAGGCGATGCGCTGGCCGCCGAAGACGCCGGTGTGGCGCGTCTCGGACATGACGGGCGGCGGAATTTCGGCCCGGTCGGCGGCGGCGGTCGGACGCGGCGCGTCCGCGTTGCGGGCCTGGGCCATGGCCATGGCCGGTGAGGCCAGGGCGAGCGCCGATACAGCGGCGACAAGCAGTTTCTTCATTCGAAAACCCCCATTTGGTCTACGCGGCTCATCCCTCGAGAGCCGGGCGCGCGAACGACGCGTTCCTGCGCGAATGAGGCGATAAGCCGCGCCGAATGTAAACCGTCGCTTTTGCCCTTATCGCGGAAAAGCTGGACGGATACGGATGGAAATCGCGAAGAATGTGCGCCTTGCGGCGCGAGATTGGCTTGAACAACCCATGATTACATGAGCTGGTGGCCATGTTCGGTGAACGGGGTGTCTGCGGTATGGATGGTCGCGCGCGGAAAACTGGACGTTGCGCCTGCGGTGCGGTCTGTTTTGAGGTGCTGGCGCCAGATACCTACGGCGCCTGCCACTGTGAAATGTGCCGTCGTTGGTCAGGCGGACTGTGGATGGGCGTGGTCAGCGAGACTGTTGTCTTGAGCGGGCCAGTCAGGGTGTGGCGATCGTCGGCAATGGGCGAGCGGGGATTCTGTAGTGCTTGCGGATCATCCGTTTGGCACAGGCCGCGTGGCTCCGAGCGCCATACATTCGGACAGGGCCTGTTCGACGACCAGCGGGGGTGGCGCCTGTCGCGAGAGATATTCGCCGATCGGAAGCCGCCCCACTATGGGTTATCGGAACAAGGTCAGTCGGCTTTTACGGCATGGGGGACGCTGATGGCTGTCCTGACAGGGCGTCTGCCGCGCTGAGAACGTGGGGAAGGGCGCTGCCCTATCCCGCCAGCGCCGCCTTTTTTTCCTCCAACTCCAGCCAGTCGAGTTCGGCGGCTTCGAGGTCGGCGCGGGCCTTGTCGGCGGCCTTCATGGCGCGGTCGAAGGCGGCGGGGTCGCGCGCATAGAGGTCGGGGTCGGCGAGGATGGCGTCCTGTCGGGCGATCTCGACGGGAAGGGTCTCCATCAGCTTTTCGACCTCTTCCAGACGGCGGGCGTCCTTATACGACAGCTTCACAGTTTTTTTGGGGGCGCGGTCGGAAGGTTCGGCCTTCTCGACCCGACGCGCCGCTGAGGGCGCGCCGTCGGCGTGGGTCGGGGGCGGGGCGAGGAAGCCGGGGTTCTGGCGCAGGAAATCCTGCCAGCCGCCGGGGGTCTCGACCACGTCGCCGCGACCGTTCAGGGCGATGGTCGAGGTGGCCAGGCGGTCGACGAAATCACGGTCGTGCGACACCAGGATCAGGGTGCCGTCGTAGGATTCGAGCAGTTCCTCCAGCTTCTCCAGCGTGTCCATGTCGAGGTCGTTGGTCGGCTCGTCGAGGATCAGCAGATTGGCGGGCTGGGCCAGCGCGCGCGCCAGCAGCAGGCGGTTGCGCTCGCCGCCCGACAGGGTGGAGATGGGCTGCTTCAGCTGGGCCTCCTGGAACAGGAAGTCCTTGGCATAGGCGGCGACGTGCATGGAGCGGCCGCGCACCAGAATGGAGTCGCCGCCGCCCGGCGTCAGGGCGTCCCACAGGGTCATGTCCGACTTCAGCCCCTCGCGCGACTGGTCGAGGTAGAGGGGTTCGAGGTTGGCGCCCATGCGGACGGCGCCCTCGTCCGGGGCCAGTTCGCCTAGCAGCACCTTGACCAGTGTGGTCTTGCCCGCGCCGTTGGGGCCGACGATGGCCAGCCGGTCGCCGCGGATGATGCGGGTGGTCAGGTTGCGGAAGATGGTGCGCTCGCCGAACGATTTGCTGACACCCTTGATGTCGGCGACCAGCTTGCCCGAGACGGCGCCGGAATCGACGCCTAGGTTCAGCTCGCGCGGGATGTCCTTGACCCGCTCGGCCCGGTCCAGACGCATCTGTTGCAGGGCGCGGGCGCGGCCCTCGTTGCGGGTGCGCTGGGCGGTGATGGAGCGGTAGAAGGTGTAGGTCTCGGCCTCGATGCGCTTGGTCAGACGACGCAGGGATTCGGCCTCTTCCTCCATGACCTTGGCGGCCCAGTCGTCGAACTCGACGAAGCCCTTGTTCAGGGTGCGCACCTTGCGGCCTTCCAGCCAGTGAACGGTGTCGGTGACGCGGTTCAGGAAGGCGCGGTCGTGGCTGACCACCAGCAGGGCGAACCGGGCCTGGATCAGCTCGTTCTCCAGCAGTTCGATGGCCAGGATGTCGAGGTGGTTGGTCGGCTCGTCCAGCAGCAGCAGGTCCGGCTCTTCGGCGAAGGCCTTGGCGAGGGCGGCGCGGCGGATTTCGCCGCCCGACAGGCCTTGCGTCGACTTGTTCGGGTTGAGGCCGAAGGTCTCCAGCCAGCTTTCGGCGGTCCAGCGCTCGGCCTCGCCCGAGGCGGCGTAGTCGGCCAGCGTCTCGCCGGTGATGACCGGCTCCTGCGGGACATAGGCGAAGCGGGTGCCGGCCTGGAACGAGCGGTCGCCCGAGTCCGGCTCGATCAGCCCCATGACCACCTTCATCAGGGTGGACTTGCCCGCGCCGTTGCGGCCGACCAGGGCGGCGCGGCTGCGTGGCTCCATCGCCATGTCGACACCGTCGAACAGCGGGCGTTGACCGTCCTGAAGACGGACGTCCTTGAGGGCGACGAGAGGGGGGCGAGCGGCCATAGGTAACCAGTCCAAAAGGGGAGGCGACGCCTATAGCGCGGACAGGGGGGCGAGGGCCAATCTTTCAGGGTTTACATAAAACCGTCCAGACGGTATGTCGCGTCGCATGGACGCTCAACCGACCCGCCGCACGCCTGAAGACACCCGTCGCCAGATCATCGACATGGCCATCGAAGTCGCCGCTGAACAGGGAGCGATGGCGGTGACGCTGGACGCCGTGGTGGCGCGCCTGCCGTTCAGCAAGGGCGCCCTGTTACACCATTTTCCGAGCAAGCAGGCCTTGCTGGAAGGTGTGATCGATCATCTGGCGGCAGAGATGATTTCGGAGGTTCTGGCCGAGGCGGCGCGCGACCCCAACCCCTATGGCCGCAATGCGCGGGCCTATCTGCGGGCGATCGTCAATGAACCGGCGACCGAGCGGGACGTCAGCATCGGCCGGGCGGCGCTGGCCGCCTGCGCCATAGAGCCGAGCCTGATTCCACGCTGGCGCGCGGCCATGCGCAGTCTGGCGGTCGACGACCCGGAAGATCCGATGGGCAAGGACGACGCACTGATGCTGCGGCTGATCGCCGACGGGTTGTGGATGAGCGACCTGTTCGGCACGCACGAAGTGTCGCAGGAGCAGCGCAAGGCCTTGCTGTCGCTGCTGACGCCGGGCGTATTGCTGACGGATTCCTATGCGGAGGCGGGCGTTTGAACCCGACGACATGGCTGGCCCTGCTGGGGGCGATCGGCTTTGAGGTGATGGGGACGACCCTGTTGCAGCAGTCGCAGCAGTTCACCCGGCCGTTGCCGACGGCGGGACTGGCGGTCTGTTACGGCGTCGCCTTCTATCTGTTGACGCTGGCGTTGAAGCAGATGCCTGTTGGGCTGGCCTATGCGATCTGGAGCGGGCTGGGGGTGGTGCTGATTTCGGTGATCGGCCTGTTCCTGTTCAAGCAGAAGCTGGATGTTCCGGCGATCATCGGTCTGGGGCTGATCATCAGCGGGGTGGTGGTCATCAATCTGTTCTCGAAGAGCGTGACGCACTGAGGACAGTGGGGGCGCCGAGGCGGTTCACACGCAGCGGCCAGGATCGCCTGGCCCTCCCCACCCGGTCGCTGCGCGACCACCCTTCCCATGAAGGGGAGGGAGAGGGCGACAGCGTGGGTTTTGAGGCGTATAGGGCGCGGCCATGAATTCCGCGCCCGCCAAGCCGTTCTGGGAAACCAAGACGCTCGCCGAGATGTCTCCGGCAGAGTGGGAGAGCCTGTGCGACGGCTGCGGCCTGTGCTGCGTCATCCGGTTCGAGGATGAGGACACGGGCCAGATCATACCGACACACGTCCATTGCAAGCTGTTCGACCCGGACGTCTGCACCTGCACCGACTACGCCAACCGGCAGGCCGAGGTGCCGGACTGCGTGCAGTTGACGCCGGACAATATCGAGCAGCTGAAGTGGATGCCGCTGTCATGCGGATACCGGCGGCTGCATGAAGGGCGGACGCTGGCCTGGTGGCATCCGCTGATCTCGGGCGACCGGGAGACGGTGCATCAGGCGGGGGTGTCGGTGCGCCGCCAGACGATTTGCGAAACGGCGCTTAAGGAGCCGGAGGACGCGCTGGAGTTCGAGGCGCCCGAATGGATGGGCGAGCGCGGAACCGAACCGCCGCCGCTACGGCCGCGCTAACGGAAAATTTCGGGATCAGGCGCGATTTAAAGAACGACGGAGCGGGGGAACGCCATTTGTCATTCACCAAGAGCATCGAGGTTCTGGAAGGCTCAGGGGGCCCGTTCCAGCGTCTGGTGGATTTCGCAGCGACCCTGTTCGACAGTCGCGCGGCGGTCGTGACGCTGCTGACGGAGCAGGAAGCCATCATCCGCTCCAACGCCGAACTGTGCGTACAGCGGGTGCCGCTGGAGGACAGTCTGGCGCCGATGCTGACGGCGATGGGGCCGGGAGCGACGCTGGCGATCACCGATCCGTCGGGCGATCCGCGGGTGAAGAACCACCCCCTGGTCCGTAAGACGCCGCATCTGAAGTTCATCGTCGGCGCGACGCTGTGCCATCCCGCCGGTCGGCCGGTCGGCGCCTTCTGCATTCTGGATGACCAGGAGCGGCCTGAGCCGACGCCGACGCAGATGAAACAGCTGGCCAGTCTGGCGGGCATGGCCGAAGACATCATCGCCGGCCTGGACGCCGCCCGCGCCCGCGACGAGCGGCTGGAGACCCTGCATCTGGTCGAACAGATGTCCGGCGTCGGCCACTGGCGGCTGGAGCGGAGCAGCAGGGTGCTGGAGGCCTCGGACGAGGTCTATCGCATCTATGGGTTTTCGCCCGACGGTCTGACCATGACGCTGGATGAAGCGCTGGACATGCACGCGCCCGAGGACGGGGAGCGGATGCGGGCGCTGATCGAACAGGGCATGGAGGACGGCCAGCCGTTCCACGCCAAGTTGAAGCTGGTGCGGCCCGACGGGGAAGAGCGCAGCGTCGTCACCCATGTCGGCATGGAGCGCGACGATCAGGGCCGTGTGCTGGCCATGCTGGGCGTGCTGCAGGACGTGACCGATCAGGAGAAGGTGCTGGAGCGCGCTCGCCGGGACGAAGGCCGCTATCGTCTGCTGGCCGAGAACGTCGGCGACGTCATCACCCGCGTGAAGATGGACGGGTCGAGCAAATATATTTCGCCCGCGATCAAGCAGTTGCTGGGCTGGACGCTGGAGGAGATGAGCGGCCAGTCGACCGACTATGTTCACCCGGAGGACAAGCATCTGGTGCTGAAGGCCATCGGCGAGGCGGTGAAGACCGGCACGCCTACGCGGCTGGAACACCGCGCCGTCCACCGGGAGGGTCATACGGTCTGGGTCGAATGCACCTTCAAGGCGTTGAAGGACGAACACGGCCACGTCGACGACGTGGTGGTGGTGATCCGCGACATGACCCGGCGCAAGATGCTGGAGGCCGAAGTCATCGAGGCCAAGGAGCGGGCCGAGAAGGCGGTGCAGGCCAAGAGCGAATTCCTGGCCAATATGAGCCATGAGCTGCGCACGCCGCTGACCAGCGTCATCGGCTTTTCAGGTTTGCTGCAGGGGTCGGAGCATCTGCCGCCGGAAGAGCGGGTCTATGTCGAGCGGATCGCCACGGCGTCGGAGGCCCTGCTTGGCGTCATCAACGACATTCTGGACTATTCCAAGCTGGAAGCCGACGCGATCGAGATGGACCCCGAGCCGTTCGACACGCGCGCCCTGATCGACGGCGCGGCGGCCATCATCGAGAGCCAGTGCACGCTGAAGCGGCTGAACCTGCGGGTTGTGGTGGCCGCCGATACGCCGGAGCGCCTGACCGGCGACCGCGGTCGGTTGCGGCAGGTCATGCTGAACTTCCTGTCCAATGCGGTGAAGTTCACGGCGCGCGGCGAGGTGACGCTGACGCTGGGCGGCCGGTATGACGACGAGGGCCGCTGGCGGATGCGCGTGGCGGTCAGCGACACCGGCATCGGCATTCCGCCTGAAAAGATCGAGGAGCTGTTCCACCGCTTCACCCAGGCCGACGCCTCGACGACGCGGGTCTATGGCGGGACGGGGCTGGGGCTGGCGATCTCGCGCCGTCTGGTCGAACTGATGGGCGGCGAGGTGGGGGTCGAGAGCACGCCGGGGCAGGGCTCGACCTTCTGGTTCGAGGCGCCGCTGGCCGTGGCCGAGGCCGAGGACGAGGACGCCGGGGCGGAGCGCGAGCGGGCGGCGCGCACCGGCCTGTGCGGGCGGGTGCTGATGGCCGACGACGCGGCCGCCAACCGCGAACTGGTCAGCGCCATCCTGCGAAATCTGGGGCTGGAGGTCGAGGCCGTGGCCGACGGCGCCGAGGCGGTCCATGCGGTGCATTCGGGCGCCTATGATCTGGTGCTGATGGACGTGCATATGCCGGTCATGGACGGGTTGAAGGCGACGCGCGAAATCCGCCGGATGCAGGCGGGGACGGGGCGCCGGACGCCGATCCTGGCGCTGACGGCCAATGTTCAGGCGGAACAGGTGGCGCGCTGTCTGGAAGCGGGGATGGACGGCCATCTGGCCAAGCCGATCCAGATCACCGAACTGGCCGCCGCCTTGACGCACTGGCTGTCGTGCGACGCACCGCCCGCGATGGCGGGGTAGGGAAGCCAGAGTGCAACGCCTCTCCCTCCCCGTCCCGGGGAGGGTGGCTGAGCCTGAAAGGCGAGGCCGGGTGGGGGCGGCGAGGCTGTTCACGCGCCGAGGCCGGTTTTCCCGTCGAGACAAGTCAGGCGGCTGAGGCCGGTATCGCCAGGTCCTAATCACCTGGCCCTCCCCACCCGGTCGCTGCGCGACCACCCTCCCCGGGTCGGGGAGGGAGAGGTGTCGGCGCGCGGGTATCGCGGCGGGGGCGGGCAAACCCTGTAAATTTCTGGCTTTGGAAGGTTCTGGAGGCTGTTTGTCAGCCTGAGGACGCTGGTCCGCTATGGTTCGGTCATGGCGGGAAAAGGGGACGAGGCGGAGCGGGCGGCGGCGGTCGCGCAGTGGCTGGACGGGGCGCTGGGTCGGTTGATGCAACTGACCGACGAAGCGATCGCCGTGGTGGCCGCCGCGGAGCCTCCGGCCGATGTGGCCGAGGCCGAGAAGCGGGGGCGCGCCATCGGCGTTCTGGCCCGCACGGCCAGGGCGGTGGCGGCGCTGGCGGCCGCGTCCCCTCGCAAACACCGCGACCCTGAAGAGGACGGAATGAGCGAAGACGATCGTGACATCACCGACGACGAAGAACGGACCGTGCGGGCAGAGCTCGAGTCTCGTCTCGATCATCTTCTCGGGGTCGCAGAGCGCAAGGGATTTGGCGCAGCAGCGGCTGGAACAGGCGCCGCGCGGGGAACTGCTGCGGCTGCTGAGGGCGACGCCGAGGCTGAACGAGGATCAGGTCTGGCCGTCTGACGCGGACTGGCGGACATGGGTGCTGCTGGGCGGGCGCGGGTCGGGCAAGACCTTTGCGGGCGGGTTCTGGATGAACGAACTGGCGCGGGGGAAGGATCGGACGTTTGCTCTGGTCGGGCCGGCGCTGCATGACGTGCGCGAGGTGATGGTCGAGGGGCCGTCGGGGCTGAAGGCGCAGGCGCCGGGGGACAATCGGCCGCGCTGGGAGGCGGGGCGGCGCAGGCTGGTCTGGCCCTCGGGCGCGGCGGCCTATGCGTTTTCGGCCGAAGACCCGGACAGCCTGCGCGGGCCGCAGTTTCATGCGGCCTGGGCGGATGAGTTCTGCGCCTGGAGGAACATCGAGGCGACGCTGTCGAACCTGAGGTTCGGGCTGAGGTTGGGGGCGGACCCGAAGCTGGCGATCACGACGACGCCGCGCCCGATCCCGGCGTTGAGACGGTTGTTGGCCGAGCCGGGGGTGGTGAAGGCGCGGCTGGCGACCAAGGACAATGCGGACAATCTGGCGCCGGGGTTTCTGGGGCATCTTCAGGCGCTCTACGCCGGGACGCGGCTGGAGGCGCAGGAGATGGAGGGGCTGGTGGTCGAGGCCGACGGCGCCCTGTTCCGGGCCGAGGATCTGGCGCGGGCGCGGGGGAGCCGACCGGCGCGGTTCGAGCGGGTGGTGGTGGCGGTCGATCCGCCGCCAGCGCCCACGGCGACGCCTGCGGGATCGTGGCGGCGGGGCGTAAGGACAGGACGGGCTATGTGCTGGCGGATCGCTCGGCGCGGGGGCTGTCGCCCGCCGGATGGGCGCGGCGCGTGGCCGAGACGGCGCGGGAGTTCGACGCCGATCTGGTGCTGGCCGAGGCCAATCAGGGCGGGGAGATGGTGCGGACGCTGCTGGGGCAGGCGGACTGTCCGGCGCAGGTGAAACTGGTCCACGCCAGCCGGAGCAAGAAGGCGCGGGCGGAGCCGGTGGCGGCGCTCTACGAGCAGGGGCGGGTGGTCCACTGCGGCGCGTTTCCGGCGCTGGAGGAAGAAATGATGGCGCTGGGGAGCGAGACGCCGGGGATGAAGAGCCCGGATCGGGCGGATGCGCTGGTCTGGGCGCTGACGCATCTGCTGCTGGCCGGGAAGACGCTGCCGAGGTTGCGGGCATTGTGAAAAGACGCCGCGCCTCTCCCTCCCCTTCATGGGGAGGGTGGTCGCGATAGCGACCGGGTGGGGAGGGCCAGGTGATTTCAGACTGGCTGATGTCAGACGGGGTCATTTCAGAGGGGGCGCTTGAATAGCCCTGCCGCCCCCACCCGGTTTCGCCCTGACGGGCTCAACCACCCTCCCCGGGACGGGGAGGGAGAATTCGGTGATGGAGATTTCAATGGATTGGCGACGACCGTTCGGTCGGCGGCGCATTGCTGCGCCTGAGATCAAGGATAGCCGCACCGGGCCGCTGATCGCCCTGACGGGGGCGGGGCGCCCTCGGTGGACGCCCCGCGATTACGCTCATCTGGCGGACGAGGGGTTCGGCAGGAACGCCGTGGCCTATCGCTGCGTGCGGATGATCGCGGAGGCGGCGGCCTCGACGCCGCTGATCGTGATGGTCGGGGGCGTGCGGAGCGCGGACCACCCGCTGGCGCGGCTGATCGACAAGCCCAATCCCGAGCAGTCGTGCGGGGAGTTCATGGAGGGGCTGTATGGCGCGCTCCAGACGGCGGGCAACGCCTATGTCGAGGCGACCGGGGATGCCGATGGGGACGGGGCTCCGGACGAACTGTGGGCGCTGAGGCCCGACCGGGTGAAGGTGGTGCCGGGCCGGGCGGGGTGGCCGGAAGCCTATGAGTATGCGGTCGGCGGGCGCGCGGTGAGGATCGCGCGGCACGGCGACGGCTGGTCGCCGGTCATGCACCTGAAGCTGTTCCACCCGACGGACGATCATTACGGGTTTTCGCCCTTGGAGGCGGCGGCCTTCGCCATCGACGTGCACAATGCCTCGGGGGCCTGGAACAAGGCGCTGCTGGACAATGCGGCGCGGCCGTCGGGGGCGCTGGTCTATGGGGCCAAGGACGGGGAGCGGCTGACGGCGGATCAGTTCGAGGCGCTGAAGGCGGAACTGGGCGAGGCCCATGCCGGGGCGCGCAACGCCGGGCGGCCGCTGCTGCTGGAAGGCGGGCTGGACTGGAAGCCGATGAGCCTGACGCCGCACGACATGGACTTTATCGCCGGGAAGCACGCGGCGGCGCGGGAGATCGCGCTGGCGTTCGGGGTGCCGCCTCAGCTGCTGGGGATTCCGGGGGATGCGACCTACGCCAACTATCGCGAGGCGAACGCGGCCTTCTGGCGCGGGACGGTGATCCCGCTGGTGAGGAAGGCGGCGGGGGCGATGACGGGCTGGTTGGGGAGCCGCTTCGTCGATTGCCGGATCGAGCCGGATCTGGATGCGGTTCCGGCGTTACAGGTCGAGCGGGATGCGCTGTGGGCGCGGCTGAACGCGGCGAGCTTCCTGACCGAGGAAGAGCGGCGCCGGATGGCGGGGGTGGAGGCGTGATGGATTGGAAGAGGGCGCCGGTCGCCCTGATCGCGGCCCTGCTGGTGCAGACGGTCGGGGGGCTGGTCTGGGCTGGAGGAGCGGCGGCGCGGATCGCCACGCTGGAGCAGCGGGTGGACGAGCAGAGGCTGGTCGCCGAGCGGCTGGCGCGGCTGGAGGCGCAGGGCGAGGCTGTGCGCGCGGCGGTCGAGCGGATCGAACGACAGCTGGAGGGGAAGTGATGGAGCCACAGGCAGGCGTTTTCCCTCCCCGTCCCGGGGAGGGGGGTCGTGAAGCGACCGGGTGGGGAGGGCGCGGCGATGCAGGCTCGACGTGTGAATAGCCTGGTCGGCCCCACCCGGCTTCGCCCTGCGGGCTCAACCACCCTCCCCGGGACGGGGAGGGAGAAGGGTGCGCTGCTGATTTGCGGCTATGCCTCTCTGTGGGGCGTGGCGGATCTGAATGGGGACGTCACCGCGCGCGGGGTGTTTGCCGACAGTCTGGCGAAGACCGGCGCGGGCGGGGTGCGGATGCTGCATCAGCATGAGAGCCGCGCGGTGGTCGGCGTCTGGGACCGCATGGTCGAGGACGAGCGCGGCCTGTGGGTCGAGGGGCGGATCGAGGACTGGTCCGCCGAGGCCCGATACACGGCCGCCCTGACGCGCGCGGGGGCGCTGGACGGGCTGTCGATCGGCTTTCGGGCGCAGAAGGCGCGGCGCGACGGGCGCCTGCGGGTTCTGAGCGCGGCGGAGTTGTGGGAGGTGTCGCTGGTGACGTTTCCCATGCTGCCGGGCGCGCGGTTCAGGTGGAAGGCGGCGGGCGGCTGATGCGGCGTCAGCCGCGCGGCGAGGCGAGGCGGCGGTCGTCGGGGCGCCCGTCGGGGCGTCCATGCAGACCGGGGGCCTCCTGGGCGAGGCCGCGCATGGCCCTGGCGCAGGATTCAGGCGTCTGGCGATCGGCGACGGCGGGGTTTGCGCCTCGTTCATAGGCGGCGCGGAGCGACCGCACGGTCGCCGCATCCGCGAAGGGCGCGTGGCGGCTGAGGTAGGCCGCAAAGGCCTGTTCGCCGAGGCTGTCAGGATTCAGATGTTCGCAGGCGCCGAGTGTTTCGAACGTGCGTCCCAGCAGAGAGGCGTCTGACGACAGCCGCGGCCGTGCAGGCTGGTTTGCGCCTCTGGCGTGCTGCGCGGCGGGGCGCTGAATCTGCGCCTCATGGGCCGAGCAGGACGGCAGCCAGACTGCGCAGAGGACCGCAGGAAGGGCGGCGCCGATAATCCTGAATATCCATCCTTCCTGCATCGGGCGCAGGATAACACGCCCGATCCGGGGCGCGAAGGATGGGACAATTCCGGGCCTGGCCCGGTTGACGGCGCGCCGCAGGACGGTCGCGCTTTTTTCTGGAGAGACCATGAAAGAGATCAAGACCGTCTCGGGCACGCCCGAGGCGCGCGCCGCCATGCATGAGATGATGGCTGCGTTCGAGGCGTTCAAAGGGGCTAATGACGCCCGTCTGGACGAGATCGAGAAGAAGGCTTCGGCCGATGCGCTGCTGGAGGAGAAGGTGGCGCGCATCGATCAGGCCGTGGCCAGCGCGCAGGCGCGTATGGATCGCGTGCTGAGCGAGAGCCGCCGTCCGATGTTGGGCGCCGAGCCGCCTGCTGTGGTTGCGGCGCCGGAGGCCAAGGCGGCGTGGGACGGCTATATGAAGTCGGGTCAGGCGCATGGTCTGGAGCTGAAGGCGGGGCTGTCGTCGGCGTCGAACTCGGCGGGCTATGTCGTGCCGCCGGAGACGGAGCGCGCCATTGAGCGTCGCCTGATGGCGGGGTCGCCGATGCGCGAGATCGCCACGGTGCGCACCGTCGGCTCGGGCGTATTCAGGAAGCCGGTGTCGACGGCGGGGGTGCAGGCGGGCTGGGTCGCCGAGACGGCGGCGCGGCCGGAGACGGACCCGGCGACGCTGGCGTTGCTGGAGTTCTCTTCGGCCGATCTCTACGCCTGTCCGGCGGCGACGCAGAGCCTGCTGGACGACGCGCTGATCGATCTGGACGAATGGCTGGCGGCCGAGGTCGAGGACGCCTTTGCGGCGCAGGAGACGGCGGCCTTTGTCAGCGGCGACGGGGTTAACAAGCCCAAGGGCTTTCTGGCCTATGGCACGGCGACCGAGGGGACGCAGACCTGGGGCCAGATCGGCGTCGTGGCCTCCGGCGCGGCGGGCGCCTTCGCCAGCGCCAGCCCGGTCGATAAGCTGATCGACCTGATCTATGCGCCCAAGGCCCAGTATCGACCGAACGGGCGTTTCGTGATGAACCGGCGCACGGTCTCGGCGGTGCGCAAGTTCAAGGACGCGGACGGGAACTATGTCTGGTCGCCGGCGACGCGGCCGGGCGAGACGGCGTCGCTGCTGGGCTATCCGGTCACGGAAATCGAGACCATGCCGGATGTGGCGGCGAACAGTCTGTCGATCGCGTTCGGCGACTTTGCGCGCGGCTATCTGATCGTGGACCGGGCGGGGGTGCGGGTGCTGCGCGACCCCTATTCGGCCAAGCCCTATGTGCTGTTCTACACGACCAAGCGCGTGGGCGGCGGGGTGCAGAACTTCGACGCGATCAAGCTGATGAAGTTCGCGGCCTCGTAGGGGCGATGACGGGCTTCCTTCTCCCCTGCGGGGGAGAAGGTGGCTCGCGCAGCGAGACGGATGAGGGGGACGGGGGCGGCGCGCTCTCGGTCAGCCGGTCGTCTGTTGAACCCTTCCCCTCATCCGTCCGCCTTCGGCGGCCACCTTCTCCCCCAAGGGGAGAAGGCAGCAGAACATAGGGAGATTTGAATGAGCGCACCCGTGAGCCTCACGGAGGCGAAGCTGTTCCTGCGCGTCGAGCATGAGGCGGAGGATGGGCTGATCCAGACCCTGATCGACGCGGCCAGGGCACGGGTGGAGGGCGAAGTCGGGTTGAGCCTGACCTCGACCTCTGCGGCGCCGCTGAGGCTGGCGGTGATGATGCTGGTGATGCGCGCCTATGAGCGCGGCGACGGCGAGATGAGCGCGGCGCCGGTCGAGGGGTGGATCGCGCCCTATCGCGTGGTGCGGCTGTGAGCGCGGGCGCGATGAAGGTGGTGGCGTCGCTGGTTCGGCCGGTGGCGGCGCAGACGCCCTATGGCGGGCAGGTCGTCAGCTATGAACCGGTGGGGTCGCTGTGGCTGGCGCTGGGCGCGCGCAGGCGGCGCGAGCGGACGGAAGCGGGCGTGACGCGCGCCGTGGAGACGCTGAGCGCCACGGTGCGGGCCGATCCGAGGCTGGAGGAGGGGCTGGTGGCGCGCTTCGGCGGGGCGGACTGGGCCTTGGTCGGAATCGAGGCCGATCCGAAGGCGGCGGGCCGGGTGCGGCTGAACCTGGAGAGGGCGCGATGAAGGATCATGAAGGGGCGCTGGTGAAGGCGCTGATCGCGCATCTGGGCGGCGATGGGTCGCTGAAGGCGCTGCTGGGCGATCCGGTGCGGGTCTGGGATGAGGCGCCGCAGGGGGCGGGGTTTCCGCATCTGGTGATCGGGCGGAGCGAGAGCCGACCGCTGAACGCCGACGGCGGCGGGATGGAGCAGCGGCTGACCCTGACGTGCGCCAGTCGGTTCAGGGGGCTGGAGGAGGCGCGGGCCGTGGCGGCGGCGGTGCGGGCGCGGCTGGCCGATGCGCCGCTGGAGGCGGACGGGGTGAGGGCGGTCAGCGTGGCGGTGACGTTTACGGACCTGTTCCGCAGCCCGGACCTGAAGCGGGCGTGGGCGGTGATGCGGGTGCGAGCCGTGACGGAAGAGATTTAGCGCGGCGCCTCTCCCTCCCCGTCCCGGGGAGGGTGGTCGCGATAGCGACCGGGTGGGGGCGGCGGGGCTATTCAAGCGCGTCGAGGCAGGGTCACCAAGCCCTCCCCACCCGGCCTCGCCTGCGGCTCGGCCACCCTCCCCGGGACGGGGAGGGAGAGGGGCGCGCGGGTTCTGGAAAACGAAGCGAGGAAAGATGACGGCGCAACGGGGCAAGGACATTCTGCTGAAGGTCGAGGGCGCGGGCGGCGCCTTCATCACGGTGGCGGGGCTGAGGGCGAGGACGATCTCGCTGAACGCCAAGACGGTGGACGCGACCGACAGCGACAGCGCGGGGCGGTGGCGCGAACTGCTGGCGGGGGCGGGCGTGAAATCGGCGGCGGTGTCGGGGCAGGGGATTTTCCGCGACGCGGCGTCGGACGCCCTGATCCGCGAGGCCTTCTTTGAGCAGGCGGCGAAGACGTGGCGGCTGATCGTGCCGGACTTCGGGGTGCTGGAGGGGCCGTTCCTGGTCGCGGCGCTGGAATATGCAGGCGAGCATGAGGGCGAGGCGAGTTTCGCGCTGAGCCTGGCCAGCGCAGGCGAAGTGACGTTCAGCGCGCTGTGAATGGCGCGCGGCCTTTCCCTCCCCGTCCCGGGGAGGGTGGTCGCGATAGCGACCGGGTGGGGAGGGCGGGGCGATTGGGCGCGGGCGCTTGAATAGCTTTGCCGCCCCCACCCGGCTTCGCCTTTGCAGGCTCAGCCACCCTCCCCGGGACGGGGAGGGAGAGAGGGTAATGATGTCGATCAACGGAGCGCGGGGCGAGGTCGTCGCAGGGCTGGCGGGGGCGGAGCGGAAGCTGTGTCTGACGCTGGGGGCGTTGGCGGAGATTGAGACCGGGTTGGGCGTCGCCGGGATGGCGGCGCTGGCCGAGCGGATGCGCTCGCTGTCGGCGCGGGATCTGATGGTGGTGCTGGCGGCTTTGCTGCGCGGTGGTGGAGAGGCGGCGCTGGCGGACGGGCTGGCGAGGGCGCCGGTGGATCCGCGTGAGGCGGCCGAGGCGGTGGCGAAGGCCTTTGCGGCAGCGGCCTGATGACTCCGTGGGGAGAGATGATGCAGGCGGCGGCGCGGATGGGCGTGGGGCCGGAAGGGTTCTGGCGCCTGTCGCTGAAAGAGTGGCGGATGCTGACGGCAGGGCCGGTGCTGGCGCCGCCGCTGGGGCGGAGCGAACTGGAGCGGATGCAGGAGATGTGGCCGGATGACCGATAGTTTCAGGCCGGACGGCATCGACGCCGTGCCGGTGAAGGCGGCGGAGGCGGCGGCGGCGCTGGAGGCGCTGAAGGAGCCTGCGGAACGGGCGGCGGCCTCGATCGAGGATGCGTTCGGGCGCGCAGGGGCCAGCCTGACGCGGTCGCTGACCCGGGCGGCGGCAGACGGGGAGGTGACGCTGGCCGAACTGGCGCGAGCGGTGCTGAACGCCGTCAATGCGGCGGCGGGCGTGCGCGGCGGCGGGCTGACCGGCGCCCTAGCGGCGGCGCTGGGCGGGTTCGGCGGCGCGCGGGCGGACGGCGGGCCGGTGATGGGCGGCGGGGCCTATCTGGTCGGAGAGCGCGGGCCGGAGGTGTTCCGTCCGGCGGGCGCAGGGACAGTCGAGCCGATAGGCGGCGCGACCGGAGTGACGGTGAACGTCACGGTGGATGGCGGGGCCGAAGGGCTGTTGCGGTCAGAGACGCAGATCGCGCGGATGCTGGCGCGGGCGACGGCGCTGGGGGCGCGCTGAAGCAGGGCGCTTCGCGCCGAGCGGTAGCGGAAAACCCGCTGAAGCAGCGAGGCGCCGCGCGCCGGGCGGTAGCGGCAAATCCGCTGAAGCAGCGAGGCGCCGCGCGCCGAGCGGTAGCGGAAAAAGAAAAGGGCGCTCCGAAGAGCGCCCTTTGAAGCCTATTCGCCCTTGGGGTTGGGGCCGTATTTGTTGTCGCCCTTCTGGCTGTCGACGATGCCGATCCAGAGCAGGAAGGCCAGACCGACCAGCCCCATGACGGCGATGCCGCCCATCATGGAGCCCAGCAGGGCCAGGACTGCCGCTGGGTCTTCGCTCTCGAAAGCCTGCGCGTTGGCGATGATGGCGGTGCCGACGGCGCCGAAGATCATGATCGTGCCGATGATGACGCCGACCCAGGGGATGACGGCGAACCAGCCGGTCTTGCCCATGTCGTGCAGGCGTTTGACGGTGATGGCCACGTTCGGCCAGATCAGGGCCAACGAGATCAGCCCGCCGAGGATCGGGATCCAACCCAGAACCACGCTGACGCCGAGCAGGATCAGCCAGCTGATCCAGAAATGCTGGCGGCGCAGGCGGCCGTTGAAGGACAGCATGGCGGCGGCGAAGTCATAGCCGTTGACGACAGTGGAGCCGCCCATGGCCGCAGCAGCGGCCTGACCGAAGGCGGCGGCGGGGTTGGCCGTCGCCAGCACCATGATCTGAGTCGCGCGCTCGCCCTCAGGGACGAAGTCGACGCGGGCGCCGGCGGCGATGACGGCGCCGGCCTGCACGTCTGACGACCCGAAGTCGTAGCGGAGGCTGTCGTCGCCGCTGATCAGGCCCGTGCCTGCAGCTTCATCGTAGCTGAGTATTTCACCGCGCACGCGGACTCTCCTTGGTTGATACGGCCAGCGACCGTGATGGCGAAATCATGGCGGACGTTGCAGGCGCGAACAACCCGCTTGTCGGCGCAGACATCATTTTTTGCGAACGGATTGCAGTGCTCCGGGCGCGGACGGTTCATCCATATAAAGCGAGGACGCATGGCCTTTCATGAGGTGCGCCTGCCTGCGCGGCTGGCGTTCGGCTCGACCGGCGGGGTCGAGCGGAGGACGGAGATCACGACGCTGGCCTCGGGGTTCGAGCGCCGCTCGACGCCCTGGGCGGACGGGCGCAGGCGGTATCTGATCGGGGCGGGGCTACGGTCGTTGGACGACATGGCGACGCTGACCGCGTTTTTCGAGGCGCGGCGCGGGCGGCTGCACGGGTTCCGGTTTCGCGACTTCGCGGACTTCAGGAGCGGGGCGCCGGGGGCGGCCGTGACGCCGCTGGATCAGGCGATCGGGACGGGGGATGGGCAGGCGCGCGTCTTTCAGTTGAGCAAGGCTTACGGAGATCATCGGCGGGTCATCGCCAAGCCGGTCGAGGGATCGGTGCGCGTGGCCGTGGCGGGCGTGGAGACGGCGGCCTTCAATCTGGATGCGGTTACGGGGCGGGTGACGCTGGCGATGCCGCCGCCGCAGGGGGCGGCAGTGAGCGCGGGCTTCGCCTTCGACGTGCCGGTGCGGTTCGACGCGGACCGGATGGAGGTGACGCTGGAGAGCTTCGGCGCCGGGCGGATGGTCGCCATGCCTCTGATCGAAGTGCGGGTCTGAGCCATGCGGAGTGTTCCGAGCGAACTGGCCGCCCGCATCGAGGGCGGGGCGGCGACGCTGTGCCATGTCTGGCTGCTGAGGCGGGCGGACGGGCGGGCGATGGGCTTTACCGACCATGACCGCGATCTGGCGGTCGAGGGCGTGGCGTGCCGTGCCGCTAGCGGCTGGACCGGCGGGGCGGGCGAGGGCGAAGTCGGGCTGGCGGCGGGGGCGCTGTCGGCGTCTGGCGGGCTGGATGACGCGGCGATCACCGAAGAGGACATAGCAGCGGGCCGGTATGACGCCGCCGAGGTCGAGCTGTGGCGCGTGGACTGGATGCGGCCGGACCTGAAGGTGCGGCTGTGGAAGGGGAGGCTGGCGCGGATACGGCGCGAGGACGGACTGTTCATCGCCGATCTGGACGGGCCGATGGCGGCGCTGGAGCGGGTGGTCGGCCGGACCTATGGCCGGGGCTGCGACGCGGTGCTGGGCGATGGGCGCTGCGGGCTGGAGGCGGCGGCGATCGCGGGGCGCAGTTGCGACAAGCGGTGGACGACCTGTGCCGGGGTGTTTGGGAATGGGGTTAATTTTCAGGGTTTTCCGGACATTCCGGGTGAGGACTTCCTGACCGCGCGGCCTGTGGCGGGACGCAATGACGGGCGGAGTCGCAGGCGATGAGGGGGATCAGCGCCGACTTTTCCCTTCCCGTCCCGGGGAGGGCGGCTGAGGCGGAGCCGAGGCCGGGTGGGGGCGGTGGGGTTAATCAAGCGTTGAGGGCCGATCACCAAGCCCTCCCCACCCGGTCGCTGCGCGACCACCCTCCCCGGGACGGGGAGGGAGAGGCGCGGCGCGCGTTGATTGTGGCTGCCGCACGCGGCTGGCTGGGGACGCCATATCGGCATCAGGCCAGCGTGAAGGGCGAGGGGGCGGACTGTCTGGGACTGGTGCGCGGAGTGTGGCGCGAGGTGGTCGGCGAGGAGCCGGAGGCGCCGCCGCCCTATCGCCCAGACTGGGCCGAGGTCGGGGGCGAGGAGACGTTGTGGGCGGCGGCGCGGCGGCGGCTGGTGGAGATTGCTCCGGAGCGGGCGGGGCTGGGCGACGTGCTGCTGTTCCGCATGGCGGCGGGGTGTCCGGCCAAGCATTGCGCGATCCTGAGCGCCGAGCTTTCTGAGAGCATGGGGGGGCCGGAGCGGCGGATGATCCATGCCTATTGGGGGCGGTCGGTGGTCGAGAGCTGGATGGGGGCGTGGTGGCGCAGGCGCCTGGTGGCGGCGTTTCGTTGGCCGAATTTCTAGGAAGGAGCAGGCATGGCGCAAGTCGTTCTGGGCGGGATCGGATCGGCGCTGGGCGGGCCGATCGGGGGCTTTATCGGCGGGGCGCTGGGGCGGACGGCGGACAACTGGCTGGTCGCCAGCCTGTCGCCCGCGCGGCAGGTCGGGCCGAGGCTGGAGGGGCTGAAGCTGCAATCCTCGGCCGAGGGGGCGCCGATGGCCTGCGTCTTCGGGCGGGCGCGGGTGGTCGGACAGGTGATCTGGGCCGCGCGCTTTCTGGAGCGCAAGGAGAAACGGTCGGGCGGCAAGGGCGGCCAGAAGACGGTCGACTACGCCTATTCGCTGAGCTTCGCCGTGGCCCTGTGCGAAGGGCCGATCGACGGGATCGGGCGGGTCTGGGCGGACGGTCAGCCGATGGATATGGCGGGCGTGACGATGCGGCTGCATCGCGGGACGGAGGACCAACTGCCCGATCCGCTGATCGAGGCGGTGGAGGGGCGGGCGCCCGCCTATCGCGGGACGGCCTATGTGGTGTTCGAGGATCTGCCGCTGGACGCCTATGGCGACCGGCCGCCGCAACTGGCGTTCGAGGTGTTCCGTCGGCCGCAGGGGGCGGCGCCGCAGCTGGAGGATCGGCTGGAGGGCGTGTGCCTGATCCCCGGTGCGGGGGAGTTCTGTCTGGCGACCGAGCCGGTGATGCGGCGCGAGGGGCTGACGAAATCGACGCCGGAGAATGTGCATCTGACGGCGGGGCAGACGGATCTGGAGGCCTCGCTGGATCAGCTGATGGCCCAGGCGCCTAGGCTGAAGCGGGTCAGTCTGGTGGTCGGGTGGTTCGGTGATGACGTGCGGATGGGCCATTGCCGCATCCGGCCGGGGGTGGAGCGGCGGGACAAGCCGACGCAGCCGCTAACCTGGGGCGTGGCGGGGCTGGGGCGCGCGGACGCGCATCTGATCAGCCGGGTCGACGACGGAGAGGGCGGCGAAGGCCCGGCCTATGGCGGGACGCCGTCGGACAAGAGCGTGCGGCAGGCGATCCGGGCGCTGAAGGCGCGAGGGCTGGAGGTGACGCTGTATCCCTTCGTCTTCATGGATTGTCCCGGCTATCCGTGGCGGGGGCGGATCACGGGGACCGATGGCGCGGGAGCGACGGCCGAGGTTGAGGCCCTGTTCGGGACGGCGGGCGGTTGGGGGTTGCGGCGGCTGGCGCTGCACTATGCCCGGATCGCGGCGGATGAAGGGGCGGACGGCCTGCTGATCGGCTCGGAGATGCGGGGGCTGACGTGGACGCGCGACGCCAGTGGCGGCTTTCCGGCGGTGGCGCAGTTTCGGGCGCTGGCAGCCGAGTGCCGGGCGGTGGTCGGGGCGCGGATCAAGCTGAGTTACGCCGCCGACTGGTCCGAGTATTTCGGCTGGCAGAGGGATGGGGAGGTGCGCTTTCACCTCGATCCGCTGTGGGCGGAACCGAACATCGATTACGTCGGCATCGACTGGTATCCGCCGATGGGGGACTGGCGCGCAGGGGCAGGCGGGCTGGATGGACAAGCGTTCAAGGAGCCGTCGGATCCGGCTTATCTGGCGGCGCAGGTCGCGGGCGGCGAAGGCTATGACTGGTTCTACGCCAGCGCGGCGGATCGGGCGGCGCAGCGGCGCACGACGATTGAGGACGGCGCTCACGGCGAAGACTGGATCTGGCGCTACAAAGACCTGAAGGGCTGGTGGTCGAACGCGCATCATGAGCGCGTCGGGGGCGTGCGGCAGGCGGCGCCGACGGCCTGGGTTCCGGGGATGAAGCCGATCCGGCTGACCGAGTTCGGTTGTGCGGCGGTGGATCGCGGGGGCAATGCGCCGAACCTGTTTCAGGACCCCAAGAGCAGCGAGAACGCCTTGCCGCCGCACTCGACCGGCGCGCGCGACGACCGGATGCAGCGGCGGCTGATCGAGGCGGTGCTGACGCATTATGCCCAGCCGGCGAACAACCCGATCTCGGGCGTTTACGGAGGGCCGATGCTGCAGGGGGCGGACGTCTGGTGCTGGGATGCGCGGCCCTATCCGGCGTTTCCGGCGCTGGATCAGGTGTGGGCGGACGCGGGCGCCTGGCGCACGGGGCACTGGTTGAACGGGCGGATGGGCGGAGATGCGCGCGGGTTGATCGAGGCGATCTTGAAGCGCGGCGGACTGAATGAGACGGACTATACGGTCGGAGCGGTGGACGGCGCGGTGACCGGCTATGTCATCGACCGGCCGATGGCGACGAAGGAGGCTCTGACGCCGCTGGTGCAGGCGCTGGGGGCGACGACGGCGGAGAGGGATGGTCGGGTGGCCGTGCTGGGCGAGACGGCGCGGGAGATGACGCTGCATCAGGCGGCGCTGGCCCTGCCCGACAAGGGCGGGAGCGAGGCGGCGGATCGTCGGCTGACGCCTAAGCCGGGTGCGGCGCGGCTGCGGTTTATCGATGAGGCGGCGGATTATCAGCTTGGCGCGGTGACGGTGCGCGGCGACGGCGAGGGCGGCGGCGTGGACGCGGCCCTGCCCGCCGTGGTCGGGGCCGGGCTGGCCACGGCGGCGGCGCAGCGGCTGTTGCAGGGCGAGGCGGCCGAGCGGCTGACGCTGAAGCTGGGGCCGCTGGAGGCGCTGAGACTAGAGCCGGGCGATGTGACGGCGGTGGAAGGGCGTGCAGGCGACTGGCGCGTCGAGAGACTGGACTGGGATGAGACGCCGAGCGCGGTGCTGGCGCCGGTGGTCGAGGTCGCGGTCGTGGATGCGCCCGAGGACTGGCGCGGGGAGGGCGGCGGGGCGACGCCGGGGGCGCCGTTCCTGATGCTGCTGGACCTGCCGCCGCTGCTGGGAGAGGAGGCGGACGGGCGGCCGGTGGTCGCGGCGGCGGCCGAGCCGTGGACGCCGATGGCCCTGCATGGCGGGGCCTCGGTCGATAGCCTGACGCAGAGGGCGGTGGTGGAGACGGCCGCGACGGTGGGAACGCTGACGGCGGCGCTGCGGCCCGGCGTGGTCGGGCGCTGGGACGAGACGGGCGTGCTGACGGTGCGGATCGAGGGCCAGGCGCCGCAGAGCCGGGCGGGCGAGGCGGTTCTGTCGGGCGCCAATCTGCTGGGGGTGGGCGGTGTGGACGGATGGGAGTTGGTGCAGTTTCGCCGGGCCGAACTGATCGGCGGCGACGTGTGGCGGTTGAGCGGTCTGTTGCGCGGGCAGCAGGGGACGGAGCAGGCAGCGGGGCGCGGGGCGGAAGCGGGGGCGTTGGTCGTCGTGATGGAGCGCGGCATGGCGCGGGCTCTGGTCGATACGGTTGAGCGCGGACTGCCCCGGATATGGCGGGCGGGGCCGGTCAATGCGCCGCCGGGCGGGGCGGGAACGACGGAGGTTGGCTTTGTCTGGAACAATAGGAACGCGGCGCCGTGGCGACCGGCGCATCTTCGGGCTGTGGGGGAGGCTGGCGGATGGCGGTTGAGCTGGCTGCCGCGCGTGCGGCTGGGCGGCGATGGTTGGGACGGCGAGCCGGTCGAGGTCGATCCGAGGCGGTTCCGGGTGCGGGTGCTGGACGGGGATGTCGAGCGCCGGGTCTGGGAGGTCGAGGGGCTGGAGGCTGTCTATGGCGCGGCTGAGGTGGCGGCGGACTTTCCGGGCGGGGTGAGCGGCGGCAAGATCGCCGTGGCCCAGTGGGGCGACGGGTATGGATGGAGCGCGGAGGCGGTGGTTGTGTTGATGCCGTCGATCTAAACCATCCTCACCCCTTTCGGCGGGCGGTTGCATGGCTTAACTGACGCTCTGGTCTGTGTTGATCCAGAGTGGAGCGAAAATTGGCTGGCGATCCCTATCAGGAACTGGGCGTTTCCAAGGGCGCGAGCGCGGACGAGATCAAGAAGGCTTTCCGCAAGCTGGCCAAGGAACTGCACCCCGACAAGAACCCCGGCGACAAGGCCGCCGAGGAGCGGTTCAAGCGCATCACCGCCGCCTTCGACCTGTTGGGCGACGCCGAGAAGCGCGCGAAATATGATCGCGGTGAGATCGACGCCGATGGGCGCGAGCAGTTCCGCGGCTTCGGCGGCGGGGGCGCTCAGGGCGGACGGCCGGGGGGCGGCGGGTTCGGCGGCTTTGGTTTCGGCGGGCGCGGCGAGGGCGGCCCTGGCGGACGGGCCAGCTTTGACGACATCGATCTGGAAGAGATTTTCGGCGCCTTCGGGGGCGGCGGTGCGCGCAACGCCGGGCGTGGCTTCGGCGGCGGACGCGGGCAGGATGTGCGCGCTACGCTGGACATCAGCCTTGAGGACGCCATCGCCGGAACGACGCGGCGCATCCAGTTCTCGGATGGGCGGATGCTGGATGTCGCCATCCCCAAGGGCGCGTCTGAAGGCCAGACGATCCGGCTGAAGGGGCAGGGTGCGCCGGGACGGGGCGGTCAGTCGGGCGACGCCCTGATCGAACTGCGCATCCAGCCGCATCCGGTGTTCAAGCGCGACGGCGCCGATCTGACGATGGATCTGCCGGTATCGGTCCCGGACGCTGTGCTGGGCGGCAAGATTCAGGTGCCGACGCCCGAGGGCGCGGTGATGATGACCATTCCCAAGGGCTCGAACTCGGGCAAGGTGCTGCGTCTGAAGGGGCGCGGCGCCTATGCGAACGGCAAGCGCGGCGACCTGATGGCGAAGCTGGTGGTGACGCTGCCGGAGACGCCGGACGATGAACTGGTCCGGTTTGCGACGGAATGGCGTGAACGCCGGCCCTATAAGCCGGGCCGCTGATGGCCTAAGGGCTTGTTTGCTTCTTCTCCCCCTTGAGACTTCAGAGACTGACATGACGCCCAAGCCTGCCGCCAAGCCCGCTCGCCCCTGGTTCTCGGCGGGGCCGACGGCCAAGCGTCCGGGCTGGTCGCTGGCGGGGTTGCCCACCAATCTGATGGGGCGGGGCATCCGCGCGCCGGAGGTCGTCGAGCGGTTCGCGCATGGGCTGCGGCTGACGCGAGAGGTGTTGAGCCCGCCGGACGACTATGTGCTGCTGTATACGCCCGGCTCGGACACCGGGGCGGTCGAGGCGGCGCTGTGGTGCATGTTGGGCGAGCGGCCGGTGCAGGTGGTCGCCTATGAGAATTTCGGCCTGACGTGGCTGGCGGACGTCAAGGAGCATCTGGGGCTGGAGCCCGAGGCGCTGACGGCGCCGTGGGGCGAACTGCCGGACCTGTCGAAGGTCGATCCGAAGAAGGACGTGGTCTTCCCGTGGAACGGCACGACTTCGGGCGTGCGCGTGCCGGACGCCGACTGGATCGCCGATGACCGTGAGGGGCTGACGATCTGTGATGCGACCTCGGCGGCGTTCGCGATGGATCTGCCGTGGGACAAGCTGGATGTGACGACCTTCAGCTTCCAGAAGGCGCTGGGCGGCGAGGCGGGCATCGGGGTGATGGCGCTGTCGCCGCGTGCGGTGGCGCGGCTGGATACCTATCGGCCGGATCGGGCGGTGCCCAAGGTGCTGCGGATCGCCGACAAGAAGGGGTTCGACCGGACGCTGGCGGACGGGGTGGCGATGAACACCTTCTCGGTGCTGAGCATCGAGGACTGGATCGACGCCCTGGACTGGGCCGTGAGCGTGGGCGGCCTGCCGGAACTGGTGCGGCGCACCGAGGCTAACCATGACGCCCTGGCCGCGTGGGTGGAGCGGACCGCTTGGATCGACTTCCTGCCGGAACGGCCGGAGATTCGTTCGACGACTTCGGTTTGCCTGAAGTTCGCCGATGCGCGCGTGGCGGCGCTGGATGAGGCGGGGCAGAAGGCCTTTGTGAAGCGGTTCAAGGCGCTGCTGGAAGGCGAAGGCGCGGTCTATGACATGGAACCGCACCGCAACGCTCCGCCGGGCCTGCGTCTGTGGTGCGGATGCACGGTCGAGACAGCGGATGTCGTGGCCGCGACGCCATGGCTGGAGTGGGCGTTCGAGACGGCGGTCGGCGAACTGGCGGGATAATTCTCCACGTCATTGTGTGCGCGTGGGGGCGACTCCGGACGATTCAGGGGTTATAGGCTCCCACCGCATTCTGGATTGCGGAGAAACGGTCTTGGCGAACGTCGCAGTGGTCGGCGCCCAGTGGGGCGACGAGGGCAAGGGCAAGATCGTGGACTGGCTGTCCAATCGCGCCGATATGGTGGTGCGGTTCCAGGGCGGCCACAACGCGGGCCACACCCTGGTCGTTGACGGCAAGGTCTATAAGCTGGCGCTGCTGCCTTCGGGCGTTGTGCAGGGCAAGCCTTCGATCATCGGCAACGGCGTGGTGGTCGATCCCTGGCATCTGGTCGGGGAGATCGAGAAGATTCAGGCTCAGGGCGTGGCGATCACGCCGGATATCCTGACCATCGCCGACAACGCCTGCCTGATCCTGCCGATCCACCCGGCCCTGGACGTGGCGCGCGAGGCCGCCGCCAGCGCGCCGGGCGCCAGGATCGGCACGACCGGGCGCGGCATCGGCCCGGCCTATGAGGACAAGGTGGGGCGTCGCGCCATCCGCGTCTGCGATCTGGCCAATGAAGACGACCTGAAGATCAAGATCGACCGCCTGCGCTCGCACCATGATCCGCTTCGCGCAGGTCTGGGGCTGGAGCCGATCGATCCGGCGGCGCTGCTGGCGCAGCTGCTGGAGATCGCGCCGAAGATCCTGCCCTACGTCAAACCGGCGTGGCGCGTGCTGGACGAGGCGCAGAAGGCGGGCAAGCGGGTTCTGTTCGAGGGCGCGCAGGGCGCCTTCCTGGATGTGGACCACGGCACCTATCCCTATGTGACCAGCTCCAACACCATCGCCGGACAGGCGGCGGCTGGGTCGGGCGTCGGCCCGCGCGGCGTCGGCTATGTGCTGGGAATTGTGAAGGCCTATACGACCCGCGTGGGCGAAGGCCCGTTCGCCTGTGAACTGAACGATGAGGTCGGAGAGCATCTGGCCGTCGTCGGTCGCGAGGTCGGGGTGAATACCGGCCGGGCGCGCCGCTGCGGCTGGTTCGACGCCGTGCTGGTGCGTCAGTCGGTGGCCATCAACGGCATCGACGGCATCGCCCTGACCAAACTGGACGTGCTGGACGGTCTGAAGACGCTGAAGATCTGCGTCGGCTATCGCATCAACGGCGAGGTGCTGGATTATCTGCCGTCGAGCCTGAAGGATCAGGCCTCGGCCGAGCCGGTGTTCGAGGAACTGGAAGGCTGGGATGAAAGCACGGCGGGCGTGCGGACTTTCAAGGACCTGAACGCTCATGCGCTGAAATATGTGCGGCGGATCGAGGAGTTGATCGGGGCGCCGGTGGCGCTGCTGTCGACCAGCCCTGAGCGTGACGACACCATCCTGATGCGGGATCCGTTTCAGGGGTAAGAGCTGATCCGGGGAGCGTTGCTGCAGCCGGGCTGGTATCCAGAGGTTGCGGCAACAACACTTTAACCGGTTAAGTATAGGCAGGGAGGCTCTGGAATGGAGCTTGCCCTGTGTTCGCCCTCGACGCCAAAACCATGCAGAGGATCGCGCCCGTGGTTCGGCGCGTGGTCATCGTCGATTCCAACCCTGCGGCGGCGCGTCTTTTGATGGACCTGCTGAAGGGGTTCGGATCGCGCGAGATCGTGGTCGAGGGTGATGAGGCGCGCGTGCTGGATCTGGCGCGCGAGATGGAGCCGGGCCTGATCTGCACCGAGCGGGCCGGGCCGAAGCTGGACGGCGAGGCGCTGGTGCGGCGCATCCGGCGCTCCAGTCTGTCGTGCCGCCGTGCCCCGATCATCATGGTGACGGCCGAAGCCACGGCCAGCGCCATCAAGGGCGCGCGCGATTCCGGCGTGCACGAGTTTCTGAGAAAGCCCTTCACCAGCGGCGATCTGCAACGGCGGATCGAGAATCTGGCGACCCGGCCGCGCGACTGGGTCGAGGCGGTGGGCTATGTCGGGCCGGACCGGCGGCGTTTCAACTCTGACGACTATGCCGGACCGCATAAGCGTAAGGCGGACAAGCCGCGCTCCGGCGCCGAGGCTGTCGTGGCGGTCAAGGATCAGGCGATGCGCATTCTGGCGTCGGCTCTGGCGCAGTTCGACAATGACCCGATGCAGGCCGTCCGAGCCGTCAAGCAGCAGGCCGAGACGCTGAAGGCGCTGGCCATCAAGACCGGCGACGCGCCGCTGGCCATTGCCGCGGCCGGTCTGGATACGGTGCTGGCCGGCGGGGCGCCGACCAAGGCCGTCCTGACAGCGCCCATTCAGGCGGTGCTGAAACTGGCATCACCTGAAAGCATGGCGCGGGCAGGGTAGGGTCGGGCGCCGTCAGGCGTCGACCAGGTTCCGTTCCTCTGCCGCAGCCCGCATGGCCTTCTGCAGCTTTTCAAAGGCGCGAACCTCGATCTGGCGGACGCGCTCGCGGCTGACGCCATACTGACCGGCGAGCTCTTCCAGCGTGACCGGGTCGTCCTTGAGGCGGCGCTCGGTCAGGATGTGCTTCTCACGGTCGGTCAGCTCTTCCATGGCCTCCTGCAGCAGGCCCATGCGGATCGACTTTTCCTCGTTCTCGGCGAGTTGAGTCTCCTGGCTGACGGCGTTGTCGTCGGCCAGCCAGTCCTGCCACTCGCTTTCGCCGTCCGCGCGCAGCGGGGCGTTCAGCGAGGCGTCGCCGCCGAGACGGCGGTTCATGTTGGTGACTTCTTCTTCCGACACGCCCAGCTTGGTGGCGATGGCGGCCAGGTGTTCCGGGTGCAGGTCGCCTTCCTCGAAGGCCGAGATCTGGCTCTTGGCCTTGCGCAGGTTGAAGAAGAGCTTCTTCTGCGCCGCCGTGGTGCCCATCTTCACGAGGGACCAGGAGCGCAGGATGTATTCCTGAATGGACGCGCGGATCCACCACATGGCGTAGGTCGCCAGGCGGAAGCCCTTGTCGGGATCGAATTTCTTGACGGCCTGCATCAGGCCGACGTTGCCCTCGGAGATCACCTCGCCGATCGGCAGGCCGTAGCCGCGATAACCCATGGCGATCTTGGCCACGAGGCGCAGGTGAGAGGTCACGAGACGGTGGGCGGCCTCTGGATCCTGGTGTTCGCTCCACCGCTTGGCGAGCATGAACTCCTCATCCTTGGTCAGCATCGGAAACTTGCGGATTTCCGTGAGATAACGGGACAGTCCCTGTTCAGGCGACATCACCGTCAGCGTGTTATTGGCCATATGGTCCCTCCGGATTCTCGAGCGGGCGCTGCGGCTCCGACCACGACGCGTGCATCATCACCTCACCCCTCAACTGGTCAGATGGGAATCCGTTGCCCGGAATAAAAGGGGCGGATCGCCGCATCCATGCGATTGCTTGCTATCTAGCACAGATGTTGTTGCTATTAAAGCCCGTATTTGCAAGCAAGTCGCATTAGCGCTACCTCACCAGCAGTTTTATGCGTGAGGCAGGACATGGACCCCTATCGTCTTTTCGACCTGGTGCTGGCGCAGCGCCATGCGCTGACGCCGTCGCTGACGCGCTTCACCTTCGGCGGCGTGGACGCCGAGCATGTGACGACCTTTGCGCCGGATCAGCGGGTCAAACTGTTCTTTCCCACGGCAGACGGCCAGCCCGCCCTGATGCGCGAGCGGATGCAGGAAAGCGGCGGCGACTGGTACGATGACTATCGCGGGATGCCGGACGAAACGCGACCGCCGGTGCGCACCTATACGATCCGCGCGCTGCGGCCCGAGGCGGGGGAGGTCGACATCGACTTCGTGATGCACGGCGATCATGGCCCGGCTTCGCGCTGGGCGATGCGGGCGCGGGTGGGGGATCGGATCTCCATGGCGGCGCCGCACGCGCAGGTCGAAGGACCGCGCGGCGGGTTCGAGTGGAAGCCGCCGCATGACGTGCGTCAGGTGCTGGTGCTGGCCGATGAGACAGCGGTGCCTGCGGCCATGGGCATACTGGAGCAGATGTCCGGTTGGGAGAACCGTCCGCGCGTGCGCTTCATGGCCGAGGTGCCGCTGGACGAAGACCGGATGGAGACGCCGGACTGGGTCGAAAGTCGCTGGATCACGCGCACGTCCGGCTATGGCGAGGATCTGGTCGCCGCCGTGCGCGACATGGACCTGAAGACGATGGCGGGGGCTGCGCCGGACGAAGGCGAGGACGCGGTTGCGGCGGTCGATATCGACGCGGACATCCTGTGGGACACGGACGTGGATCAGGATGCGGCGGTCTATGTCTGGGTGGCGGCGGAGACGAAGGCGGCGCGGGATATCCGTCTGCACCTGACCCGCGAACGCGGCCTGCCCAAACGCAGCGTGGCCTGTATGGGATACTGGCGCATTGGCCGCGAGGGCCTATAGGGCGGCCAGCCGTTCCTCAAGTTGCTGCATGTCCTGCGGCGGGGCGGTTTCAAAGCGCAGAGGTTGGCCCGTCACCGGGTGGATGAAGCCCAGAATGGCGGCGTGCAGCGCCTGCCGCTGAAGGCCGACGGCCTCGATGGCGGCGCGCACGGCGGCGTTCGGCGCGCCCGAGCCATAGACGGGATCGCCCAGCAGGGGCGCGCCCTTTGAGGCCATGTGGACCCGGATCTGGTGGGTGCGGCCGGTCTGGAGGGTGCAGGCGACGCGGGCGGCCAGTGGGGCGCCGGAGGTCTTGGCCGGGCGGCCGAAGGCGCGCTGGACCACATAGTCGGTGACGGCGGTGCGGCCGCCTTCCTTCAGCACCGCCATCTTCTTGCGGTCATGGGGCGAGCGGCCGATCAGGGTCTCGATCCTGGCCTTTTCCGGCGAAGGCGCGCCGCGCGTCAGGGCGATGTAGGTGCGCTCGATGTCGTGGGCGGCGAACAGGGCGACCAGTCCCGAATGGGCGCGATCGGACTTGGCCGCGACCATGACGCCAGAGGTGTCCTTGTCCAGACGGTGGACGATGCCGGGGCGGTCGGGATCGCCGACGGCGGACAGGGTCGCGCAATGGTGCAGCAGGGCGTTGACCAGAGTGCCGCTGACGACGCCGGGCGCCGGATGGACCGCCATGCCGGGCGCCTTGTCGATGACGATCAGGTCGTCGTCCTCGAACAGGATGGTCAGGGGCAGGGCCTCAGCCTGCGGTGTCGTGGCCGGTTCAGGCGGGACGGCGACGGCATAGAGGCCGGGCTGAGCCTTGGCCGAGCCGCCGGAGACGACCTGTCCGTCGCGCGTGACGGCGCCCTCGGCCAGCAGGGTCTGAAGCCGGGCGCGCGACAGGGAAGGGAAGGCCTCGGCCAGAACCTTGTCCAGCCGTCCGCCGGACGCATCGACGCGGGCGGTAAGCACCGCGGGCGTTTCGCTGTCTTCCATCAGCAGAGGTTCATGGGCCATAGGGTGAAGTAGCACGGCTTGTGACCAGAGGCGTTATCGGTCGCTGGATTCGCTTCATCGTCAGAAGAGGTCAAAGATGAAACGGCTGACGCTTGCCGCCCTTGGAGTTTCAGGTCTGGCGCTTCTGTCTGGCTGCGCCACGATGAATGAGAGCCAGTGCCGGGTCGGAGACTGGGGCGGACAGGGCTATCGCGACGGGACCGAGGGTTATCCGTCCAGTCGTCTAGACGACCACGCCAAGGCCTGCGCCAAGCACGGCGTCAGTCCGAATATAAACGCCTATATGGCGGCGCGCGAAGATGGGCTGCGCAGCTATTGCACCTGGGAGAACGGCTTCCGGTCCGGGCGCGCGGGCGGAAGCTACCACGGCGTCTGTTCGCCGGCGGAAGAGCGCGCCTTCATGCCCGCCTATCATGATGGGCGACAGCTGTATCAGGTCGAGCAGGCGGTTTCTTCGGCCGAAAGCGCATTGAACTCGGCGATTCGTCGCGTCGAAAGCCGCGAAGACAAGCTGGACGCCAAGCATCGCGAACTGCGCCAGTCAGGCCTGAGCGATGAAGAGCGCCGTCGCATCCGCAATCGCATCCGCGAAGTGGAAGGCGAACTTCAGGACGCCCGCCGTGACGTGCGCCGGGCCGAGGATGACCTGCGCTACGCCGAGGTCGAACTGCGCGCCGTGCGCCGCGTGCTGGATGGTCGTTACAGCATCTGGTGAACATGAAGACGCCCGCCTCTGATCGACAGGGGCGGGCGTTTCGTTCGTTCAGACTGTGATCGGCGATCAGCCGATGCGCGGGTCCAGTTCCCCCGACGCGTAGCGCTTGGCCATCTGGGCGGTGGACAGCGGCTTGATCTTCGAGGCCATGCCTTCGCAGCCGAACTGGAGGTAGCGCTCCTGGCACAGCTTGCGCATGGCTTCCTTGGCGGGCTTCAGATAGGCGCGGGGGTCGAACTCGCCCGGCTTCTCGGTCAGCAGCTTGCGGATGGCGCCGGTCATGGCCATGCGGTTGTCGGTGTCGATGTTCACCTTGCGCACGCCGTTCTTGATGCCGCGCTGGATTTCCTCGACAGGCACGCCCCAGGTCTGGGGCATCTGGCCGCCATACTGGTTGATGATGTCCTGCAGGTCCTGCGGCACCGAAGACGAGCCGTGCATCACCAGGTGGGTGTTGGGCAGGCGACGGTGGATCTCCTCGATCACGTTCATGGCCAGGACTTCGCCGTCCGGCTTGCGCGTGAACTTATAGGCGCCGTGCGAGGTGCCCATGGCGATGGCCAGGGCGTCGACCTTGGTGGCCTTGACGAAGTCAACGGCTTGATCCGGGTCGGTCAGCAGGGCCGAGTGGTCCAGCTTGCCTTCAAAGCCGTGACCGTCTTCGGCCTCGCCCATGCCGGTTTCCAGCGAGCCCAGCACGCCCAGTTCGCCCTCGACCGAGACGCCGCAGCTGTGGGCCATCTCGGTGACGCGGCGCGTCACTTCGACGTTGTATTCGTAGGAGGCGGGGGTCTTGGCGTCTTCTTCCAGCGAGCCGTCCATCATCACCGAGGTGAAGCCGTACTGGATGGCGGTGGCGCAGGTGGCCGGGCCGTTGCCGTGGTCCTGGTGCATGCAGACCGGGATGTGCGGATACAGTTCGGCCAGGGCGTCGATCAGCTTGGCCAGGACAACATCGTTGGCGTAGGAGCGGGCGCCGCGCGAGGCCTGGATGATGACCGGCGCGTTGACAGCGTCGGCGGCCTCCATGATGGCCAGGCCCTGCTCCATGTTGTTGATGTTGTAGGCGGGCAGGCCGTAGTCGTGCTCCGCCGCGTGGTCGAGCAGTTGTCGCAGCGTAATGCGCGCCATGGATAGTCTCCTGAACCGTGATGTGATTTTGCCGAGGTCTTAGCCCTTCGGGCGCGGGAAGTCACGCCGATGTGACAGGGCCTCGGCGTGGTGGACTTTGGGCGGGCAGTCTCTAAGTGGTCCGGCGCCTGCAGGGCGTCTGACCAAGGAGCGGCGATGAGCCAGAATGATGATTCGCTGGATGAAGACGGCGGCGGTTTCGACGTCGACGACTGGGCGCGGCTGACGCCCTTCACAGGCGGGGTGGCGACGCTGAACGACGTTCAGGCGGGCAAGGCGGTCTTCGCCCTGGGCGACACCGAAGAGGCGCGCGTCATCACTGCCCCAGCCGGTCATCTGGTGGGAGGACGACGGCGAGCAGGCGGCGGTGATCGTTCAGGCCGAGGCCCACGTCGGGCCTGACGGCGAACTGATGGAAGTGCTGGGCCTGATTCTGCCCGACGGCGGCGGGGCGGTGGCCCTGCTGGACGACGTCGATCTGGTGGACGACACCGATCCGACGTGGCGCGATCTGGTCGCGCGGGCCGTCGATATGGACGGCGAAGACTGAAGTCTCGGGCATCAGGGGCGAGGGCCGCGAACAGCCCTCGCCTTGACGTTTTTTAGGCGGCGCGCAGGGCCTCGACGCCCGGCAGAACCTTGCCTTCCATCCACTCCAGGAAGGCGCCGCCCGCGGTGGAGACGAAGGTCATGTCGTCGGCCGTGCCCGCGTGGTTCAGGGCCGCGACCGTGTCGCCGCCGCCGGCCACGGCGACCAGTTTGCCGGACTTGGCCAGTTCGGCGGCGTGCTTGGCGGCCTCGACCGTGGCCTTGTCGAAGGGCGGTACCTCGAACACGCCCAGCGGGCCGTTCCAGATCAGGGTCTTGGACAGGTCCATGGCGCGGTTCAGGCGGGCGACCGTCTCCGGCCCGGCGTCCAGGATCAGGTCATCGGCGACGATGCGGTCCAGAGCGCGCACGCCCGACTCGATGCCCGGCTTGACGCCCTTGGCCACCACCACATCGACCGGCAGCAGCAGTTCGCAGCCCTGACGACGGGCTTCCTCGATGATCTCGCGGGCGGTGTCGGCCAGATCCTTCTCGCACAGCGAGCCGCCGACATCGACGCCCTGGGCGAACAGGAAGGTGTTGGCCATGCCGCCGCCGATGGCCAGGTAGTCCAGCTTGGCGACCAGATTCTTCAGCAGGTCCAGCTTGGTCGAGACCTTGGCGCCGCCGACGATGCCGATGACCGGCTTCTGCGGCTTGCCGAGCGCCGCGTCCAGCGCCTCAAGCTCGCGCGCCATGGCGCAACCGGCATAGACGGGCAGCAGGCGGGCCAGACCCTCGGTCGAGGCGTGGGCGCGGTGCGCGGCCGAGAAGGCGTCGTTGACATAGAGGTCGCCCAGTTCCGCCAGCTGTTGGGCGAAGGCCGGGTCGTTCTTTTCCTCGCCCTTGTGGAAGCGGACGTTTTCCAGCAGCAGCACGCCGCCCGCGTCCAGATCGGCCACGGCGGCCTTGGCCTCATCGCCCACACAGTCGTCGGCGAAACGCACGGGGCCGTGCAGCAGCAGCTCCAGCGGCTGGACGACGGGCTTCAGGCTCATCGACGGCACGCGCTCGCCCTTGGGGCGATCGAAGTGGGCCAGCAGCACCACCTTGGCGCCCGCCTCACGCAGGCGATGGATGGTCGGCAGAGCGGCCTTCAGTCGGGTGTCGTCGGCGACGTTCCCGTCCTCCATCGGCACGTTGAAGTCCACGCGGACCAGGGCGGCCTTGCCCGAAAGGTCGGAAACGTCGTCGAGGGTGCGGAAGGTCATGGGATATCTCTGTTCTTCCTTCTCCATGCATAGAGAAGGCGGCTTACGAGGCTGTTGAGCGCGTAGGTATCAGTTGGCGTAGGCTGCGGCGCAAATACGATCAAGCTTGTGCGGCGTCATATCGGGCTGCCGCCGGTGAAGACATCTCCGATGTACATCAGCAGGCTCAAAAGCATCAGTTGAAGCTGGAGAAGCGCAATCGGGATCAGCCAGGCGATGAGCCGTCGTCCGTGCTGCGTGTGGTCTTTCGCGGCGGTGACCGCCAGACCGATCAGCAGGGTCGGGGGAGCGAACCAGAGGAAGGTCGAGGCGGCGTCAGGCCATGACCGGGTGAGAAACGGTAGCGTCAGACCTGTGATGAGCAGCAATCCGGCGCCGATACCTCTAATGACGAGTTCGCCCTCTGTCAGAGGACCGAGGCGGGTTCGCTTCAGACCTTGCCACGCCAGCACGCTCCAGAAAGCGATGGCGACCAGTGACCACGGCAGGGACTGAAATGCGGCAAAGAAAAACCCCGGCAGTCCTGTGAACAAGATCATGCCGGGGTCTCTGGCGGGGTATTACAGGAACTTCGCCATCTGCAGGGCGGTGTCCGACATACGGGTCGCGAAGCCCCACTCGTTGTCGTACCAGCTCAGAACGCGCACCAGGGTGCCGTCGATGACCTGGGTCTGCGGCAGGGCGGCGGTCGACGACGCCGGGTTGTGGTTCAGGTCGGTCGACACCAGCGGGTCGGTCGAGGTGTAGAGCACGCCCTTCATGGCGCCGTTGGCGGCGGCTTCCAGGGCGGCGTTGACTTCTTCCTTGGTCGTGGCGCGGCCGGCGACGATCTTCAGATCGACGACCGAGACGTTCGGGGTCGGCACGCGGATCGACGAGCCGTCCAGCTTGCCCTTCAGTTCCGGCAGGACCAGGCCGACGGCCTTGGCGGCGCCGGTCGAGGTCGGGATCATGGACAGGGCCGCCGCGCGGGCGCGGTACAGGTCCTTGTGCATCGTATCCAGCGTCGGCTGGTCGCCGGTATAGGCGTGGATGGTGGTCATGTAGCCGCGTTCGATGCCGACCAGTTCGTTCAGAACCTTGGCGATCGGAGCCAGGCAGTTGGTGGTGCACGAGGCGTTCGACACGACGATGTCGTCAGCCGTCAGGGTATCGTGGTTGACGCCGAAGACGATGGTCTTGTCGGCGTTGTCGGCCGGGGCCGAGACCAGCACGCGCTTGGCGCCCGCCTTCAGGTGGGCCGAGGCCTTGTCCTTGGAGGTGAAGATGCCCGTGCATTCCAGGGCGATGTCCACCTTCAGCTCGGCGTGCGGCAGGTTGGCCGGATCGCGCTCGGCCGTGACCTTGATCTTGCCGGCGCCGACGTCGATCCAGTCCTCGCCCGTCGTGACCGTGCCGGGGAAGCGGCCGTGCACCGAGTCATAGCGGAACAGGTGGGCGTTGGTCTCGACCGGACCCAGGTCGTTGATCGCCACGACCTCGATGTCCTTGCGGCCGTGCTCGACGATCGAGCGAAGGACGAGGCGGCCGATGCGGCCGAAGCCGTTGATGGCGACGCGAACGGTCATGGGGAGCAGTCTCCTGAACAAGGGGCGATTATGATGGGCGCCTTAGTGGGACGGAGCGCGCCCGGTTGCAACCCCGACGCCGTAACAAGGTATGATCGGGTGTAACGGTCCGGGTGCGGTTCAATCATCTCAACAGCAGCGGAAACCGCCGCCTTCGCCGAACCGCCGGGCCTCATGCAGGCGGAAGAAGGCGGTGCGGTCCAGCGGCGGCTGATCGGGATGGGTCACCTTCGCATGAGCGACATAGGCGTCATAGTCCGGCTGGCCGATCATCAGCCCGGCGGTGCGGCGGGCGTCCTTGCCCCACCGCACCAGCGTGTCCCGGCAGGCGCAGAACAGGTCCGCGCCGCCGATGGTTGAGGATGACGGCTTAAGCACGGGCCGCATCCATGGCGTCGTCGCTGAGGGTCAGCTCATGCTCGGCGGGCGTCTCGACCACGGTGGGCTGTTCGGACTTCAGCGCCTTGAGGCAGGCGCCGACGCCATAGACCACGACCGTCAGCACCACGAACAGGAAGCCCACCGTCAGCGCCGAGTTGACGTAGTCGTTGATGATGACCCGGTGCATGTCGCCGATGGTCTTGGCCGGGGCCAGGATCTCTCCGGCGGCCATGGCGTCCTGATACTTCCGCGCGTGAGCCAGGAAGCCGATCTTCACGTCGGGATGGAACAGCTTCTGCAGCCCCGCCGTGACCGTGCAGATCAGCAGCCAGACCGCCGGAACCGCCGTGGCCCAGGCGAACCTCTGCCGCTTCATCTTGAACAGGACGACCGTGCCCAGGATCAGGGCGACCGCCGCCAGCATCTGGTTGGCGATGCCGAACAGGGGCCACAGGCTGTTGATCCCGCCCAGGGGATCGACCACGCCGGTATAGAGGAAATAGCCCCACAGCCCGACCGTCAGGGCAGTGGCCACGACGTTGCCGGTCCAGGATTGCGTCTGGCGCATCTTCGGCACGGCCATGCCCAGCAGATCCTGGATCATGAAGCGGCAGACGCGGGTGCCCGCATCGACCGTGGTCAGGATGAACAGGGCCTCGAACAGGATGGCGAAATGATACCAGAAGGCCATCATGGCCTTGCCGCCGATGACGCCCGACAGGATGTGCGCCATGCCGACGGCCAGCGTTGGGGCGCCGCCCGCGCGCGACAGGATCGAGTGCTCGCCGACGTCCTTGGCCAACTGCTCCAGCTCGGCCGGGGTGATGTGGAAGCCCCATTGCGCCACGGCGGCGGCGGCCGAGGCGGCGTCAGCGCCGATGACGGCGACCGGGCTGTTCATGGCGAAATAGACGGCCGGGTCCAGCACGGTGGCGGCGATCAGGGCCATGATCGCCACGAAGCTTTCGCACAGCATGGCGCCATAGCCGATCAGCGGAATCTGGTTCTCATTCTCCAGCAGCTTGGGCGTGGTGCCGGACGAGATCAGGGCGTGGAAGCCCGACACGGCCCCGCAGGCGATGGTGATGAACAGGAAGGGGAACAGGGCGCCCGAGAAGACCGGCCCGGTCCCGTCGATGAAGGGGGTGATGGCGGGCATCTGCACATGCGGCCGCACGATCAGTATGCCGATGGCCAGGGCGACGATGGCGCCGATCTTCAGGAAGGTGGACAGATAGTCTCGCGGCGCCAGCAGCAGCCACACGGGAATAACCGAGGCGATGAAGCCATAGGCCATCATGGCCAGCGCCAGCGTGGTGCCAGACAGGGTGAAGGCCGGACCCCAGAACGGGTCAGCCGCGATATGGCCGCCGCCGATGATGGCCAGGACCAGCAGAACCACGCCGATGACCGACACCTCGCCCACGCGGCCGGGCCGCAGATAGCGCGTGTACAGGCCCATGAAGATGGCGATGGGAATGGTGGCGGCGACAGTGAAGGTCCCCCACGGGCTCTCGGCCAGCGCCTTGACCACTACCAGCGCCAACACCGCCAGGATGATGACCATGATCATCAGCACCCCGACCTGGGCGATGACGCCCGGGATGGGACCCATCTCGGTGCGGACCATGTCGCCCAGCGAGCGACCGTCGCGTCGGGTCGACATGAACAGGACGATCATGTCCTGCACCGCCCCCGCCAGCACGGCGCCGACCAGAATCCACAGAACGCCGGGCAGATAGCCCATCTGCGCCGCCAGCACCGGCCCAACCAGAGGCCCGGCGCCCGCGATGGCCGCGAAGTGGTGGCCGAACAGCACGTTGCGCGGCGTCGGGACGTAATCGAGCCCGTCGTTGTGCCTGACGGCGGGCGTCGGCCTGCGCGCGTTCAGCCCCAGCACCTTTCCGGCCAGATAGCGGGCGTAGAAGCGGTAGGCGATGGCGTAGACGCACAGCGCCGCGACCACGATCCACACGGCGCTGATGCTCTCACCCTGATGCAGGGCGATGACGCCGAGGGCTACGGCCCCCAGAATGGCGATGGCGCCGAAGATCAGCGCCGTCCTGAGCTTGCCCATGATGAAAGGTCCTCCGTGGCCGACTGCGCGCGACCTTCCGTCTTTTTTGAACCTTAATCGGGCGCGGCGCCAATCGACAAAAGTCGAAGAAGCTTGGCCGATGGCCCATATCTCTCCTGCCGGGAAAGCGCCTGCGTAGGTTTCCAGCCGGCGTCGTCGTCATCAGGCAGGGACAGCGCCATTTACGTCGTGAGACGCTGCGGATTGATCCCGGAGCGGGGCGAAAGCTTGAGGTTTAGCGCTACTTGGCCGGTTCGTCCCGGCCATAGAACTGAACGCCCAGTTCGATGGATTTCCGTCCCGTTTCGCGGCGGTGCAGGTTGGTGTCGCGTAGGGAATAGACGCAGCCGCAGTATTCCTGCTGGTAGAATTCCTCGCGCTTGGAAATCTCGATCATGCGCGAGCCGCCGCCGCCCTTGCGCCAGTTGAAGTCCCAGTAGGACAGGCCGTCATAGGGCTTCACCGCCCGGCGGCCGCAGTCGTTGATCTGGTTCATGTCCTTCCAGCGGCTGATGCCGAGGCAGGAGGTCATGACCGGGAAGCCATTTTCGTGGGCATACAGCGCCGTGCGCTCGAAACGCATGTCGAAGCACATGGTGCAGCGGGCGCCGCGTTCGGGCTCCCACTCCATGCCTTTGGCGCGGGCGAACCAGTTGTCCTTGTCGTAGTCGGCGTCGATGAAGGGCACGCCGTGCTTTTCGGCGAAACGGACGTTCTCGTCCTTGCGCAGCAGGTATTCCTTCAGCGGGTGGATGTTCGGATTGTAGAAGAAGATCGTGTAGTCGATGCCCGAGGCCAGCATGGCCTCCATGACCTCGCCCGAACAGGGCGCGCAGCAGGAATGCAGCAGCACCTTCGTCGCTCCGCCGGGCGCGACAAGCACGGGGCGGACGAATTCATCTGCGGGCGGGGCGGTCATGGAGACGGTCTGCCTGTGACTCAGTCGATCTGCGGCATGCCCTGCGGCACGACGGTCTTGATGATGCTGGCGTCCAATTCTTCAAAGTCGTGCAGGCCGATGACGTCGTAGAGTTCCTGACGGGTCTGCATCCGGTCGACGTATTTGTGCGTGCCGCCGTTGTCGGCGATCGAGGCGTAGAGTTCGGCCTGCGCCTTGTTGGCGGCGCGCAGCGAAGACACAGGCCAGATCACCATCTTATAGCCCATCTCCTCGAATTCCTTCGCGGTGTAGAAGGGCGTCTTGCCGAACTCGGTCATATTGGCCAGCAGCGGCACGTTCGGCAGGGCCTTGGCGAACTTCTCGAACATCTCGCGGGTGTTCAGGGCTTCAGGGAAGATGGCGTCGGCGCCGGCGTCCACATACATCTTGGCCCGGTCGACGGCGGCGTCGAAGCCCTCCACGCCCGCTGCGTCGGTGCGCGCCATGATGACGATGTCGCGGCTGGCCTTCTTGGCGGCGGCGACCTTGGCGGCCATGTCCAGCGCCGGGACCAGGTTCTTGCCGTTCAGGTGGCCGCACTTCTTGGGCAGGATCTGGTCTTCAAGGTGGACGGCGCCCGCGCCCGCGTCCTCGAAGGTGCGGACCATGTGCATGACGTTCAGCACCTCGCCATAGCCCGTGTCGCCGTCTACCAGCAGCGGCAGGCCGCTGGAACGCGCGATCTGGCGGATGAAGAAGGCGACCTCGTCCACGGTAATGATGCCGAGATCGGGCAGGCCCATGGAGGCGGTCATCGCCGCGCCCGACAGGTACAGGCCGTCAAAACCCGCCAGCTTGGCCTGCTTCGCCGCCTGACCGTTGTGGGCGCCCGGCAGTTGCCAGATGCCGGGGCGAGCCAGCGCCGCGCGGAAGCGCTTCCCGGCGGATTCGGTCGGCAGGTCGTCGGCGACGAGATAAGGCATGGAAACTCTCTCAGAACTCGGGATTCAGGCGCGTTCGGCCAGGGGCGCGAACTTCAGGTTCTCGGGGCCGTCATAGTTGGCCGAGGGGCGGATGATCTTGTTGTCGATGCGCTGCTCGATCACGTGGGCGGACCAGCCGGTGGTGCGCGAGATCACGAACAGGGGGGTGAACATGGCCGTGGGCACGCCCATCATGTGGTAGGAGACGGCCGAGAACCAGTCGAGGTTTGGGAACATCTTCTTGGTGTCCATCATGACGCTCTCGATGCGTTCGGCGATGTCGTACATCTTCATCGAACCGGCTTCTTCCGACAGCTGTTTCGCCACGCGCTTGATGACGACGTTGCGCGGGTCCGAGATCGTATAGACCGGATGGCCGAAGCCGATGATGACCTCCTTGGCCTCCATGCGGCGGCGGATGTCGGCTTCGGCCTCGTCGGCGTCGGCGTAACGCTTCTGGATTTCGAAGGCGACCTCATTGGCGCCGCCGTGCTTGGGTCCGCGCAGGGCGCCGATGGCCCCGGCGATGCAGGAGAACATATCCGAGCCGGTGCCGGCGATGACGCGGGCGGTGAAGGTCGAGGCGTTGAACTCATGCTCGGCGTAGAGGATCAGCGAGGTGTGCATGGCCCGCACCCAGCCGTCGGACGGCGGCGTCCCGTGCAGCAGATGCAGGAAGTGGCCGCCGATGGAATCATCGTCCGTTTCGACCTCGATGCGTCGGCCGTTCTGGCTGAAGTGATGCCAGTAGAGCAGCATCGATCCCAGCGAGGCCAGCAGGCGGTCGGCGATGTCGCGCGCGGCCGGGTGGTTGTGGTCGTGGGCCTCGGGCAGGGCGCAGCCCAGCGCCGAGACGCCGGTGCGCATGACGTCCATCGGGTGGGCGGCGGCGGGCACCGTCTCCAGCGCCGACTTCACCGCCGCGGGCAGGCCGCGCAGGGCCTTCAGCTTGGCCTTATAGGCCTTCAGCTGGGCGGCGTTCGGCAGCGATCCGTGGATCAGCAGGTGGGCGATTTCCTCGAACTCGCTGGTCTCGGCGAAGTCCATGATGTCATAGCCGCGATAGTGCAGGTCGTTGCCCGAGCGGCCGACGGTGCACAGGCTGGTGTTGCCCGCCAGCACGCCGGACAGGGCGACGGACTTCTTCGGCTTCACGCCTTGAGCAAGAACGGGTTCGGACATGGGGCGCCTCTTCAGCAGTGAAGATCGGAACGGGATTCGATGGGAACAGGGCGGCCGTCGGCGTCGACGGCGACCATTTCAAAGCGGCCGCTGAGGGCCGGGCGCCGGGCGCCGGTGGACAGGGTCTCGGCCACGCCCTCAACCTGAACGGTCAGGGACGAGCGGCCGACCCGGACGACGCGCGCCGACAGGTCCAGCAGTTCGCCGACACGGACCGGGGTGTGGAAGTCGGTCGCCTCCGACCGGGCCATGACGACGTCGCCGCGCGCCCTGCGGCTGGCGGCGACGAAGGCGGCCTTGGACAACAGCGCCAGCCCAGCGCCCGCGAACAGGGCGCCGTAGTGGTTGGCCTGGTCCGGGAAGACCATCTCCGCAAAGCGGGTCTCTTCATTGAGCAGCGAGGTCGGCGACGACATGGGGCCTCAGGGCGGCGGTGGATCCGCGTCGCCCTGAAATATTCACGCTTCCGCCCGCCGATTAAGGACTGAAAAAGCGGAAAACGGCCAAGCGGAAGATGCAAATCTGTAAAAGGTGCAAATCACCGCACCAAAGCCCCCGCCCGCTCAGGTGAAGGGATTGGGCTCTGTTTGCAGGCGACTTTACAGGTTTTGCGGATTTGCATCGCGGCGTTCACAAGTCTCCGCCTTTTCAGCCGTTCACCTGATGCGGCGGGGGGCGGATAAGGGCCGCCATGTCTGCGTATGGGGATGCGGCGCCCGGTTTCGTCCGGCGCCCGGCCTTTCCCTGTCGCGGCCTCATGCAATCAGGGGCATCCGCGCCGATGAATACCGATTACCGCAGGCGGCTGCTGGGCACGCCCTTCGATTATTTCGACACGCGCGCCGCCGTCCACGCCATCCAGCCGGGCGCCTATGACCGACTGCCCTATGTGTCGCGCGTGCTGGCCGAGCAGTTGGTTCGCCGCTGCGATCCCGATCAACTGGCCGACGCCCTGACCCAGATCGTTGAGGGGCGGCGGGATCTGGACTTCCCCTGGTATCCCGCGCGCGTGGTCTGTCACGACATTCTGGGCCAGACGGCGCTGGTCGACCTGGCGGGCCTGCGCGACGCCATCGCGGCGCAGGGCGGCGATCCGGCCAAGGTCAATCCGGTGGTGCCGACCCAGTTGATCGTCGATCACTCGCTGGCGGTCGAACATGGCGGCTTCGACCCTGACGCCTTTGAAAAGAACCGCGCGGTCGAGGATCGCCGCAACGAGGACCGCTTCCACTTCATCGAATGGAGCAAGCGCGCCTTCGAGAACGTCGACGTCATCCCGGCGGGCAACGGCATCATGCACCAGATCAATCTGGAGAAGATGTCGCCGGTGGTTCAGGTGCGCGACGGCGTGGCCTTCCCCGACACCTGCGTCGGCACCGACAGCCACACGCCGCACGTGGACGCCCTGGGCGTCATCGCCATCGGCGTCGGCGGGCTGGAGGCCGAGACGGTCATGCTGGGCCGCGCCTCGATGATGCGCCTGCCCGACATCGTCGGCGTCAAGCTGACCGGTCGGCGCGCGCCGGGGATTACGGCGACCGACATCGTTCTGGCCCTGACCGAGTTCCTGCGCGGGCAGAAGGTGGTCGGCGCCTGGCTGGAGTTCTTCGGCGAGGGCGCCGACAGCCTGTCGATCGGCGACCGGGCGACCATCTCGAATATGTGCCCGGAATACGGGGCGACGGCGGCGATGTTCTATATCGACCAGCAGACGCTCGACTATCTGAAGCTGACGGGGCGCGAGCCGGATCAGGTGGCGCTGGTCGAGACCTATGCCCGCACCGCCGGCCTGTGGGGCGAGATGCTGAAGACCGCCGAATATGAGCGGGTGCTGGAGTTCGACCTGTCCAGCGTCGAGCGCAATCTGGCCGGGCCGTCCAACCCGCACCGCCGCCTGCCCACATCCGCCCTGAAGGAGCGAGGCGTCGCCGTCGGACTGGCCGAGGCGCAGGCCGAGGAACGCGAGGGCCTGCTGCCCGACGGCGCGGTCATCATCGCCGCTATCACCAGCTGCACCAACACCTCCAACCCGCGCAACGTCGTGGCGGCGGGCCTGCTGGCCAAGAAGGCCAATGCGCTGGGCCTGACGCGCAAGCCGTGGGTCAAGTCGTCCTTCGCGCCGGGATCGAAGGTGGCGCGCCTCTATCTGGAGGAAGCAGGTCTGCTGTCGGAGCTGGAGGCGCTGGGCTTCGGCATCGTCGCCTTCGCCTGCACCACCTGCAACGGCATGTCCGGCGCCCTTGATCCGGTCATCCAGCAGGAGATCATCGACCGCGACCTCTATTCCACCGCCGTCCTGTCGGGGAACCGCAACTTCGACGGCCGCATCCACCCCTACGCCAAACAGGCCTTCCTCGCCTCGCCGCCGCTGGTGGTGGCCTATGCGCTGGCCGGGACGGTGCGCTTCGATATCGAACAGGACGTGCTGGGCGTGGTCGACGGCCGCGAGATCCGCCTGAAGGACCTGTGGCCCTCGGACGAGGAGATCGACGCCGTGGTCGCCGCCTCGGTCAGGCCCGAACAGTTCCGCGCGGTCTATGAGCCGATGTTCGGCGCGCGTCGCGGCGGCGGGGTCAGCGTCAGCCCCCTGTATGACTGGCGCCCGCAGTCGACCTACATCCGCCGACCGCCCTACTGGGACACCGAAGGGGTCGGCGCCCTGGCCGCCAATCCGCGCACCCTGACGGGTATGCGGCCGCTGGCCATCCTGCCGGACAACATCACCACCGACCACCTGTCGCCGTCCAACGCCATCTTAGCCACCTCGGCGGCGGGGGAGTATCTGACGCGGATGGGCGTGCCGGAGGAAGACTACAACTCCTACGCCACGCATCGGGGCGATCACCTGACCGCCATGCGGGCCACCTTCGCCAACCCCCAGCTGATCAATGAGATGGCGGTCGTGGACGGGGCGGTGAAGAAGGGTTCACTAACCCGCGTCGAGCCGGACGGAACCGTCATGCGGATGTGGGAGGCGATCGAGACCTATCTGGACCGCCGCCAGCCGTTGATCATCGTCGCGGGCGCTGATTATGGGCAGGGCTCGTCGCGCGACTGGGCCGCCAAGGGCGTGCGGTTGGCGGGCGTCGAGGCCATCGTCGCCGAAGGCTTCGAGCGCATTCACCGCACCAATCTGATCGGCATGGGCGTGTTGCCGATGGAGTTCAAGCCGGGCGTGACGCGCCTGACGCTGGGGCTGGATGGGACGGAGACGTTCGACGTCACGGGCGAGCGTCGCCCCGGCGCCGACCTGACGCTGAGAATCCACCGCGCGACCGGCGAGACGGTCGAACTGCCCGTCACCTGCCGCCTCGACACGGCCGAGGAGGTGCTGATCTATGAGGCGGGCGGCGTGCTGCAGCGGTTCGCACAGGACTTCCTCGCCGCAAAGTCGGAGGCCGCCTGAATGTCGCAACAGGCCCAGATCGCCATTCCCGCCACCTATATGCGCGGCGGCACCTCCAAGGGGGTCTTCTTCCGGCTGGACGACCTGCCCGAGGCGTGCCGCGTTCCGGGCCGCGCCCGCGACCGCCTGTTCCAGCGCGTGATCGGCAGTCCCGACCCCTATGGCAAGCACACTGACGGCATGGGCGGGGCCACGTCCAGCACCAGCAAATGCGTGATCATCTCGCCCAGCGCGCGGCCCGATCACGACGTCGACTATCTGTATGGGCAGGTGTCGATCGATACGGATTTCGTCGACTGGTCGGGCAATTGCGGCAACCTGTCGACGGCGGCAGGCGCCTTCGCCATCCATGCGGGCTATGTCCCGGTCGGGCCGGACGGCATGCGCACCGTGCGCATCTGGCAGGCCAATATCGGCAAGACCATCATCGCCCATGTCCCGGTGGCGGACGGCGCGGTGCAGGAGACGGGCGATTTCGAACTGGACGGCGTGACCTTCCCCGCCGCCGAGATCGTGCTGGAATTCCTTGATCCGGCCGACGAGGGCGAGGATGGCGGCGCCATGTTCCCGACCGGCAACCTCATCGACGAACTGGACGTGCCTGAGGCTCTGGTCGCCGGCGGCAGGCTGAAGGCCACCCTGATCAATGCGGGCATTCCGACGATCTTCGTCAACGCGGCGGACCTCGGCTATTCGGGGACGGAACTGCAGGGCGCGATCAACGATGATCCGGCGGCGCTGAAGCGGCTGGAGGCCCTGCGCGCCATCGGCGCCGTGCGCATGGGGCTGATCGGCTCGGTCGAGGAAGCGACGCGGCGTCAGCACACGCCCAAGATCGCCTTCGTCGCCCCGCCGTCAGACCATGTGACATCCAGCGGCAAGGCGGTCGCGGCGGGCGAGATCGACCTGCTGGTCCGCGCCCTGTCGATGGGAAAGCTGCACCACGCCATGATGGGCACGGCGGCGGTGGCCATCGGCGCGGCGGCGGCCGTGCCGGGCACGCTGGTCAACCGCGCGGCGGGGGGCGGCGAGCGCCGCTCGGTCCGCTTCGGCCACCCGTCCGGAACGCTGACGGTCGGCGCCGAGGCGCATCAGGCCGAGGGTATCTGGACGGTGGCCAAGGCGATCATGAGCCGCAGCGCACGCCGCCTGATGGAAGGCCGCGTTCTGGTCCCGGCCGGGTCGTTCGAGGCTGCGGACTGAACCGTTCTTGCACGGTCAGGGTATTTGCAATATTTACATAAGACGCTGATTGCGCGCGATTTATCGTGTAAATGTTGCCAACAACGCCAGTCCGGCCTGTAAAAGTTGCAAAACACATGAGCAAGACCTTCATGGGGGTGCGGCTGCGGCGGCTGCGCGAGGAGCGCGGCCTGACCCAGACGGCGGTCGCGCGCGCTCTGGACATCTCCAACTCCTATCTGAGCCAGATCGAGCAGAACCAGCGCCCTCTGACGGTGCCCCTGCTGCTGAAGCTGAACGCCGTCTTCGGCGTCGACGTGCAGTTCTTTTCGGAGGACGAAGAGGGGCGGCTGATCTCGGATGTCCGCGACGCCCTGGCGGACGGCGGCGATGAGCCGATCTCGACCGTCGAACTGCGTGAACTGGCGCTCAACATGCCCGCCGTGGGGCGCGCCCTGGTCGCCCTGCATCGCAAGACGCGCCAGAGCGCCGAACGCGCCGAAGCCATGGCCCTGCGGTTGGGCGAAGACGTGGCGGGCGAGGCCCCCGCCCGGATGCCCTTTGAACAGGTGCGCGACTTCTTCTATTCGCGCCGCAACCATGTCGCCGAACTGGATGAGGCGGCAGAGCGGCTGTATGCGGCGGCGGGCCTGTCGCCGCGTCAGGTGCGGCCCGGTCTGGTCGCCTGGCTGGCCGAGAAACACGGCGTGCGCGTCATCTTCGATGAAACGGACGGGGCGCAGCGCCGCTATGACGGGGCGAACCGGACCTTGTATGTCTCGGCCTTCATCAAACAGGGGCAGCAGGCGTTCCAGATGGCGCTACAGGCGGCCTTTCTGGAGGCGGGTGACCTGATCGAAAGCCTGATCGACGCCGCCCTGCCGGACGAGCGCGAGACGCGTGACCTGCTGCGCATCGGTCTGGCGCAGTATTTCGCGGGCGCGCTGGTGTTGCCCTATGGCGACTTCCTGAGGCAGGCCGAGGCCTATGGCTACGACATCGACCGGCTGGGGCGGCATTTCGGCGTGGGGTTTGAGACCGTCTGCCACAGGCTGTCGACCCTGCAGCGGCCGGGCGCGCAGGGCGTGCCCTTCTTCTTCGTGCGCGTGGATCGTGCGGGCAACATCTCAAAGCGTCAGTCCGCCACGGACTTTCACTTCTCGCGCGTCGGCGGGTCGTGTCCGCTGTGGAACGTCTATGAGGCCTTCGTCCAGCCGGGCAGGGTGCTGACCCAGATGGCGCAGATGCCGGACAGCCGCACCTATCTGTGGATCGCCCGCACGGTCGGCAGCCTCGGGCCGGTCTATGGCGCGCCGGGCAAGACCTTCGCCATCGGCCTGGGCTGCGACATCCGCCATGCCGGGCGACTGGTCTATTCGCAGGGGCTGAACCTGTCCGATTACGCCGCCGCAACCCCCATCGGCGCCGGGTGCAAGATCTGCGAGCGGCCGACCTGTCCGCAGCGCGCCTTCCCCTTCATCGGCCGCCCCTTGCAGATCGACGTGAACCGCAGCGCAGCCACCCCCTATCCGACGGCGGCGATGGCCTGAAGCGATAACCGCATAATCATATAAAGATATCCTTATATCGATATTGACTCCTGAGCCTGGCGTGGCAATGTCGCGCCTGTCGTGGTTCTGCGCATGGTCCTTCCCGGTCCGTGCGGAGCTAAGAGGGAAGCCGGTGAGATTTCGGTCGATGCCGGCGCTGCCCCCGCAACTGTGAGCGGCGAGCCGAAGGTCCATTTCGCGTCACTGGGGGTCCGCCTCCGGGAAGGCCGGGCCGGAAGCTATGACCCGTGAGCCAGGAGACCTGCCTCGACAGATAACGTCCTCCGGCGGGGTGTCCGGCCAGGCCGCATGAGCGCCGCGACGGGTTGATTCCGCGCGCAGGCGGTCGCGCGTCCCTGTCCGCTGTCCCGCCACAGCAGCAACGACAGAGACCATGGCGAGCAGAGATTTCACCTTCAGCATCAAGCGCACCGCGCTCGACGAGGACTATGTTCCTGCCGAAAACACGCGGATCACGACCAACTTCGCCAATCTGGCCCGAGGGGAAAGCCGCCAGGAGAACCTGCGCAACACCCTGAGGATGATCGACAATCGGTTCAACTCACTGGCCCACTGGGACAACCCCAAAGGGGATCGTTACGCGGTCGAACTCACGATCATCTCCGTCGAGATGAATGTTTCGCCAAAGGCAGACGGCGACGTCTTCCCGTTGATCGAAATTCTTCAGACGACGATTGTCGACAGGAAGACCGGCCGGCGCATCGACGGGATCGTGGGGAACAACTTCTCATCGTACGTCCGTGACTATGATTTCAGCGTGGTCCTGCCGGATCACATGAAGAACCATCCGAACGCGGGCGCTCCGGACGATTTCGGCGATCTGCACGGAAAGCTGTTCAAACACTTCCTGAACTCGAGCGCCTATCGGGATAATTTCAACAAGCCGCCCGTCATCTGTCTGAGCGTGTCGAGCAACAAGACCTACCATCGGACCGGCAATGAGCATCCCGTGCTCGGCCTCGAATATGAGAATGACGAGTTCTCGTCCACCGATCAGTATTTTGCGAAAATGGGGATGAAGGTCCGCTACTTCATGCCCAGGGGCAGCGTGGCTCCCTTCGCCTTCTACCACGTGGGCGATCTGACGGCCGACTACAGCGACCTGGAACTGGTCAGCACCATCAGCACGATGGAGACCTTCCAGAAAATCTATCGTCCGGAAATCTACAACGCCAACTCGCCGGCGACCGAGCAGTATCAGCCCAGCCTGAAGTATCAGGACTATTCCCTGACCCGCATCGTCTACGATCGCGAAGAGCGCAGCCGACTGGCCGTTGAACAGGGCAAATTCGTCGAGGAGCGCTTCATCAAGCCTTACCGGGCCCTTCTCGACCAGTGGTCCGCCAACTTCGCCGCCTGATCAGTCCCGCATTAAAAAGTCAGCCATCATGCCCACCCTATTGCCCACCTCGACCGCCGGCAGCCTGCCCAAACCTGTCTGGCTGGCCCAGCCCGAAACCCTCTGGTCGCCCTGGAAGCTGGAAGGCGAGGAATTGATCGAGGCCAAGCGGGACGCCCTGCGCCTGTCGCTGGACGATCAACGCCGCGCCGGCATCGACATCGTCAGTGATGGCGAACAGACCCGCCAGCATTTCGTCACCACCTTCATCGAGCATCTGGACGGGGTGGACTTCGAGAACCGCAAGACGATGCGTATCCGCAACCGCTATGACGCCAGCGTGCCGGTGGTCGTGGGCGCCGTCAGCCGACCGAAGTCGGTCTTCGTCGAGGACGCCCGATACCTTCGAGGCTTGACCGATCAGCCGATCAAATGGGCCCTGCCGGGGCCGATGACGATGATCGACACCCTCTATGACGACCACTACGGCAGCCGCGAGAAACTGGCCTGGGAGTTCGCCAAAATCCTCAACGAGGAGGCGAAGGAGCTTGAGGCCGCAGGCGTCGACATCATTCAGTTCGACGAGCCCGCCTTCAACGTCTTCTTTGACGAGGTCAACGACTGGGGCGTCGCCACGCTGGAAAAGGCGGCCGAGGGGCTGAAGTGCGAAACGGCCGTCCACATCTGCTACGGCTACGGCATCAAGGCCAACACCGACTGGAAGAAGACCCTGGGGTCGGAATGGCGCCAGTATGAGGAAGCCTTCCCCAAGCTCCAGACCTCCAGCATCGACATCATTTCGCTGGAGGCCCAGAACTCCCGCGTGCCGATGGATCTGATCGAACTGATCCGGGGCAAGAAGGTGATGGTCGGGGCCATCGACGTGGCGACCGACGCGATCGAGACTCCGGAGGAGGTCGCCGACACCCTGCGCAAGGCGCTTCAGTTCGTGGACGCCGACAAGCTCTATCCCGCCACCAACTGCGGCATGGCCCCCCTGTCGCGCCGGGTCGCCAACGGCAAGCTGAAAGCCCTGAGCGCGGGCGCCGAGATCATCCGTAAAGAGTTATCGGCCTGATTTTATGAGTGCTTTTCTGAGCCGCATGCGGCTGGATCCTTATATCGTCGCGATTATGGCCATGGTGGCGGTCGCGGCGGCGTTGCCCGCGCGCGGCGCTGGCAAGGATGTGCTGGATGTGGTGGTGGCGGCCGCCATCGCTACCCTGTTCTTCCTCTACGGCGCCCGGATATCGCCGCAGGCGATCTGGGCCGGCATCACCAACTGGCGGCTTCAGGGGCTGGTGTTCGGCGTCACCTTCATCGTCTTTCCGCTGATCGGGTTCGGGATCATGATGCTGGTCGACGGGCGGATCGACAGCGGTCTGGCTGTGGGTCTGCTGTTCGTGTCGCTGTTGCCGTCCACGGTTCAGTCGTCGATAGCCTTCACCTCGATTGCGCGGGGTAATGTTCCTGCCGCCCTGTGTTGCGCCTCTGTGTCCAATCTGGCCGGAGTGGTCATCACCCCCCTGTTGGCGGCGCTGTTCCTGAGCGCGGATGCGGGCGGCGTTTCGCTCGATTCCATACGGGACATCAGCCTGCAGATTCTCCTGCCCTTTATCGTCGGCCAGTGTGCCAGGCCCTTCATCGGCCAGTGGCTGAACCGTCAGAAGACGCTCACCATGCTGGTTGATCGCGGGTCCATCCTGCTGGTCGTCTATTCGGCGTTCAGCGCAGGCGTTGTCGCGGGGATATGGAACAAGGTGACGCCGCAGGGGCTGGCTCTGATCCTTGTGCTGGACGCCGTCATGCTGGCCGTGGTGATGGGATTTACGGTCGCGGTCAGCCGCTTTCTGCGCTTCGGTGTCGAGGATGAGATCGCCATCGTCTTCTGCGGCTCGAAGAAAAGCATGGCCAGCGGCCTGCCCATGGCCAACATCATCTTCCCGGCCAGCGCGGTGGGACTCATCGTCCTGCCGCTGATGCTGTTCCATCAGATGCAACTGATGGTATGCGCGGCGTTGGCCCGCCGTTACAGCCTGCGCCCTGAAGAGCCGACATCAGCCGTCACAGCGTCTGTATGAGTTCCGCCGCACACATATCCGCCGCCATGCCCATTCTGAACGACATCAGCGAAGAGATCGACCTGCGACGCCTCTTCGGCTCCTTCCCGACCGGGGTCACCGCCCTTTGCGCCGTGGATCGGAATGGGCCCGTCGGCATGACCGTCAGCGCCTTCACGGCGGTTTCGCTTCGTCCGCCCCTGGTGTCCGTGTGCGTCAGGCATGGCTCACGGACCTGGCGCCAACTGCGTACGCGCGAGCGTATCGGCATATCCTTCCTTGGCCATGGCCACGCCGCTGCGGCGCGTAGACTGGCCCGGAACGCCGATGACCGCTTCGAGGGGCTGGAATGCCAGCCCATTTCCGGCGGGGCGCTCTTTCTGACGGACGCGACCGCCTGGCTGGAATGCTCCATCGAGAAGGAAATTGAAGCCGGGGATCATGACATCGTTCTCTTCCGACTTCACAGGGCGGCGGTCGCTGATGGATCCATGCCGCTGGTTTTCCATTCCGGTGGTTTTCATACAATAACGCCTGTCACCCGGATGTCCTGAACTGCGTGCGGATGCATGGGTGATCTTTCGATCAGCCAGGTCGCCTGTGACTTGCGGCTTTCAGACAGGGAATGGCCGCCGTCATTATCCTTGGCGCTATCAGAAAAACGTCCGTAGCCGCGAATTCTCATCCTTTGGCCGCCATGCGCCGCACTTGGGGTCGGCGCTGGCTCTAGGAGGATCAAGCTCTCTCTCGGCAGGAGAGAAAAAGGATTACGGTGCGACCACCCGCACCTTGCCCGCCGCCTCGGTCGCACGGGCGCGCGCCTCGTCGGTGTCGGCGCCGCGCGCCAGGGCCACGCCCATGCGGCGGCGCTCGAAGGCCTCGGGCTTGCCGAACAGGCGCAGGTCGGCGGTCGGGACCGACAAGGCCTCGGCCACGCCCTCGAACGCCACGCCCTCGGCCTCTATCCCGCCGTAAATGACGGCGCTGGCGCCCGGCTCGCGCAGGGTCACATCGACCGGCAGGCCAAGGATGGCGCGGGCGTGCAGGGCGAACTCGCTCATCACCTGCGTCGCCAGCGTCACGAGACCGGTGTCGTGCGGACGTGGCGACACCTCCGAGAACCAGACCTCGTCGCCCTTCACGAACAGTTCGACGCCGAAGACGCCGAGCCCGCCCAGCGCGTCCGTCACCTTGGCCGCAATGGCCTGCGCCGTCTTCAGGGCGGCGGGGCTCATGGCCTGGGGCTGCCAGCTTTCGACATAGTCGCCCTTCTGCTGGCGGTGGCCGATGGGGGCGCAGAAGTCCGTGCGGATCGCGCCGTCACGCAGCGACCGGACGGTCAGCAGGGTGATCTCATAGTCGAAGTCGATCCGGCCCTCGACGATGACGCAGCCGCCCGCGACCCGGCCGGAGGCTTCGGCATAGGCCCAGGCGTCGGCCACGCCCTCCGGCCCCTCGACATAGGACTGGCCCTTGCCCGAGGACGACATCACCGGCTTGACGAAGCACGGAAAGCCCACGGCCTGCGCGCCCGCCGCCAGTTCTTCGGCCGAGGCGGCGAAGGCGTAGGGACTGGTCGGCAGGCCCAGTTCCTCGGCGGCCAGACGGCGGATGCCCTCGCGGTTCATGGTCAGCTGCGTCGCCCGCGCGGTGGGGATGACGCGGGCCAGACCCGCCGCCTCGATGCCCGCCAGCACATCGGTGGCGATAGCCTCGATCTCCGGCACGATGATGTGCGGCGCCTCGGCCAGGATCACGCCGTTCAGCACCTGGGCGTCGGTCATCGGGATGACGTGGCTGCGGTGCGCCACCTGCATGGCCGGGGCGTTGGCGTAGCGGTCGACCGCGATCACCTCGGCGCCGAGGCGCTGCAGCTCGATCGCCACCTCCTTGCCCAGCTCGCCCGAGCCCAGCAGCATGACGCGCGTGGCGTGGTCGGTAAGCGGCGTGCCGATCTTCATGGCGTCAGGCTCCGAAAAGTCGTTCAGGTTCCCGGCTCGGCCGGAACCGCATAGAGGCGACGAAACGCGTCCAGCGCCGCCCCGTGATAGATGGTGGCGTGGCTTTCAGCCGGGCGCGGGGTGAAGTCCCAGGTGACGCCGGGCAGGGCGTGGTCGCGCAGATTGGCGGTCAGCACATCCATCGGCGCCTGCATCATCTCGCCCTCGTCGCCCAGCGTCAGGATCAGGGTGCGCGGGTCGTTGGAGTGGTCGCGCAGATGGGCGCCGGACTGCCGGGCCAGCTGGCCGCCGTCCCACCACAGGCTGGGGCTGACGGCGACATAGGCGTCGAACATCTGCGGCTCCTTCAGGAAGGTCTCGACCACGAACAGGCCCGCGAGAGACTCGCCCATCAGCGCCGTCTCGCCGCTGGTGCGCAGGCGGCTCTCGATGAAGGGCTGAACCTCTTCGCCGATGAAGCGACGGAAGCGGTCGGAATGCCCCTGCGTCGGATAGCGGGCGATCAGTTCGGCGTCTTCCGTCGGCAGGGCCAGCTCATTGCGACGGTCGACCGAGGCGATGCCGACGACGATCACATCGCGCGTCGTACCGACGATGGTCCCCAGCTGGGCGATGCCCGAGATGTGGTGGAAATCCTGATCCTGACCGCCGTCAAGCACATAGAGGACGGGATAGGTCTGATTGCTTTCAGCATAGCCGGGCGGCAGCCAGACGTTGATCTCGCGCGTCTGGTTCATGACGGCCGAGGGCAGGGCGTAGGACTGGCCGATGACGACGGGCGTCTCTATCGCCATGGGGGCGGTTGTCTCGGCCAAGACAGGCGCGCCGCCTGCCATCGACAAGCCGAAGCTCAGGACGAGGGCGAGGCGGCGCATGAGGTTTACAGCCGGGCCTTTGCGGCTTCCACCACGGCCTCGGCGGTGATGCCGAACTCGCGGTAGAGGATTTCCGCCGGGGCCGAGGCGCCGAAGGACGACATGCCGACGAAGCCGCCGTCCTCGCCGATGAAGCGTTCCCAGCCCTGCTTGATCGCGGCCTCGACGGCGACGCGGACCGTGCCGCGACCGATAACGGCGTCCTGATAGGCCTTGGGCTGCTGCTCGAACAGGGCGAAGCAGGGGACCGACACCACGCGGGTCGGCACGCCTTCGGCCTCCAGCGTCTCGGCGGCCTTCAGCGCCAGGGCGACTTCGGTGCCGGTGCCGAACAGGGTGACTTTCGCCGGACCATTGGCGGCCTTCAACTCATAGGCGCCCTTCCGGGACAGGTTCTCGCCCGCGTCGGTGACGCGCACGGCCGGGGTCTTCTGGCGCGACAGGCACATGGCGGTCGGCGTGGTCTTGTTCTGCAGGGCGACCTGCCAGCACTCCAGCGCCTCGACCGTGTCGGCGGGGCGCATGGTCAGCAGGTTCGGAATGGCGCGCAGGGCGGCCAGATGCTCGACCGGCTGGTGCGTCGGGCCGTCTTCGCCCAGGCCGATGCTGTCGTGCGTCAGGACGTGGATCGCCCGCACGCCCATCAGGGCGCCCAGACGGATCGCCGGCCGGCTGTAGTCCGCGAACGCCATGAAGGTGCCGCCGTAGGGGATGACTCCGCCGTGCAGCGCCAGACCGTTCATCGCGGCGGCCATGCCGAACTCGCGGATGCCGTAGTTCAGGTAGCGCCCGGCATAGTCCGGCGCGTCCATGATCTGGGTGTTCTTGACGAAGGTGTTGTTCGAGCCGGTCAGGTCGGCCGAGCCGCCGACCATTTCCGGGATGGCGTTGAACACCGTCTCCAGCGCCTCGCCCGAGGACTGGCGCGTGGCCAGGGCGGGCTTGTCTTCGATCAGTTGCTTCAGCTTGGCGTCCAACGCCTCGAAGGCGCCGGTGGGCAGGTCGCCCGCCATGGCGCGGGTGAAGTCGTCGCGGTAGTCGTGGTTCAGCAGGCGGGCTTCCCACGCCTTGCGGGCCTTGCCGCCCTGCTTGCCGACCTTGGCCCAGGCGGTCCTGATCCCTTCGGGCAGTTCAAACGGCTCGAACGGCCAGTTCAGCCCCTGACGGGTGGCGGCGATTTCGATTGGCCCCAGCGCTGCGCCGTGGGTCTTGTGGCTGCCTTCCAGAGTGGCGGCGCCCTTGCCGATCTTGGTCTTGCACGCGATCAGCGTCGGCTTGTCCTGCTTGATCGCCCAGTTCAGCGCCTTCTGGATCTGCTTGTGGTCGTGGCCGTCGACGGCCTTGACCGCCCAGCCCGAAGCCTTGAAGCGCGCCAGTTGATCCGTGGCGTCCGACAGCGACACCTTGCCGTCGATGGTGATTTCATTGTCGTCCCACAGGACGCACAGCTTGTTCAGCTTCAGGCGGCCCGCCAGCGCGATCGCCTCCTGCGACACGCCTTCCATCAGGCAGCCGTCCCCGGCGATGACCCAGGTGCGGTGATCGACCAGATCCTTGCCGAAGCGCGCCGCCAGATGCCGCTCCGCCAGGGCGAAGCCGACCGAGGTGGCCAGTCCCTGACCCAGCGGGCCGGTCGTCGTCTCGATGCCCGTCATGTGGCCGTATTCGGGGTGGCCGGCGGTCTTGAAGCCCCACTGGCGGAAGTTTTCCAACTGTTCGCGCGTCGCGTCCTTATAGCCCGTCAGGTGCAGCAGGCTGTAGATCAGCATCGAGCCGTGGCCCGCCGACAGGATGAAGCGGTCGCGGTCGGCCCAGTCGGGACGGCTGGCGTCGAACTTCAGGAATTTCGAGTAGAGGACGGTGGCGACGTCCGCCATGCCCATCGGCATTCCGGGGTGGCCGCTCTTGGCCTTTTCGACGGCATCCATGGACAGCACCCGGATGGCGTCGGCCATCTGCTTGGGCGAAGGCTTGGCGAATGCGGCTTGAGCATCGGTCACGGCGAGACGTTTCCTCAGGAACAGGATAAAGCGGGGGCGGCGCCGCTTTACCCCGGCGCGCCGGCAGGTTCTACACGGAATCTGGAAGAAAGGACCCCCATGGACGCCGTTACGGCTGCAAAGGCGCGGATTGATCGGGCGCTGGCTGATCTGGAGCGCAAGGTGCTTGAGCTGAAGGCGAGGCCCGCCTCGGCGCCGCCGATCGCGGACGACGACCTGTTCGCGCCGCGTCCCTCGAACGCGGCCGACGTGGCGCGCATCGCCGAACTGGAGACAGCCGGTCAGGAAACCGCACAGGTCCTGGCCCGCGCCGCCGATGCGGTGCGCGAAGTGTTGGCGCAGCAACAGGCTCAACCGGCGCCTCAAGCCGGACAGGAGGCGAACTGATGGCGACGGTGACGGTAGAGGTCCACGGCCGCCCCTATGCGGTGGGATGCGCCGACGGCCAGGAAGCGCGCGTGCGTGATCTGGCGGCTCAGTTCAATGATCGCGTGCAGGGCGTCGCCGATCAGGTCGGACAGGTCGGCGACGTGCGTCTGTTCCTGATGGCCGCCCTGATGCTGGCCGACGAACTGCATGCCGCCAAAAGTCAGGCGGCGGTCCAGAACTCGGGTCGGGCCAAGTCGGCGGCTGCGGCGGCCGCTGTCGCGGCGCCCGTCCCGTCCAGCGACGGCGTGGCCGAGGCCCTGAACGCCGTGGCGGCGCGGATCGAGAAGATCGTCCAGGCGATATAACGCAACGCCTCTCCCTCCCCGTCTCGGGGAGGGTGGCTGAGGCCGTCAGGCCGAAGCCGGGTGGGGGCGGCGAGGCTATTCAGGCGCTGAGGGCCGATCACCAAGCCCTCCCCACCCGGTCGCAGGGCGACCACCCTCCCCATGATGGGGAGGGAGAAACGCGCGGTTCGCCATTGTTGAAACTCGTCCGAACGCCTATCTTGCGCAGCGGCGGGTCCTGCTGCGGCTCACGTCGAAGACAACATATCCTTCTGACCTTAATTCACTCATAGGGATCTGTCCCTGTCCGGGCTCGAGGGCCTGGGCATACGGAGCCCACCTGGCTACCCAGGTCGAGAGGATTTAAACGTTCTTCACGGCTCACGCGGCGCCGCCAACCTCTCTTTTTAGTGCGCTATCGCTCGCCGCGCGGCGGCTTGCTGCTTGAGCGCATGTCATGGCTACGCTGGCGATGCGGTCGCTCGCCCTTGCATAGTCGGCGAGTATTTCTCCAACCGTTCATCCTTCCGCCGTCATCCTCGGGCTTGACCCGAGGATCGAGTTGGGCGACGCGCTCGGCCTGTCGGCGTTCAGTGCGCCGTTGGGCTGGATCCTCGGGTCAAGCCCGAGGATGACGGCGGCAATTGGCGAAGGGCCGAGCGGCGATGACCCCCAAGCAAGAACTCCGCGCCGCCATGCGCGCCCTGCGCAAGCGTCTTGCCGGAGCCGACCCTGAGGCCGCCGAACGCGCGGCGGGCCACGCCGACGCCCTGCCGCCTGGCGAGACTGTCGCCCTGTATCACGCCATGGGTTCGGAGCTTGATGCGGACGCCTTGGCCCATACGCTGCATCAATCCGGCCGTCGCCTGTGTCTGCCGGTGGTGCTGGAGCGCGACGCCGCCATGATCTTCCGCCTCTGGGCGCCGGGCGAGCCGCTGGAGCTGGACGCCGCCGGATGCCCCGCGCCCCTGCCGCTGGGCGAGGTGGTGACGCCGGATCTGATCGTGACGCCCCTGCTGGCGTTCGACGCGCACGGCGGGCGGTTGGGGCAGGGCGGCGGCTACTACGACCGGACGTTCGCCGTGTTGCCCGATGCGCGCCGTATCGGCTTCGCCTATGCCGGTCAGGCGGTCGATCGCCTCGATCTGGAGCCGCACGACATCCGCCTGCATGGCGTTTTGACCGAGAACGGCTATAGAGCGATCCCATGAGATTGGCGTTTTTCGGTGACGTGGTCGGCAAGTCCGGGCGCGATGGACTTTCGGACCACCTGCCGGGGCTGAGGCGCGACCTCAGGCTCGACTTCGTGGTGGTCAATGCAGAGAACGCCGCGGGCGGTTTCGGCATCACCGAGAATACGGCCAACGACATCTTCAACGCCGGGGCCGACGTCCTGACGCTGGGCAACCACAGCTGGGACCAGCGCGAGGCCCTGACCTATATCGTGCGCGAGCCGCGCCTGATCCGCCCGGCCAACTATCCGCGCCTGATGGACGCGCCCGGGCGCGGCGCCGACGTCTTCGTCACGCCGGATGGTCGCCGGGTGCTGGTCATCAATGTGCTGGGCCGCGTTCACATGGACCCGATGGACGACCCCTTCAGCGCGGTGGAGCGCGAGCTGGAGGCCGCGCCTCTGGGCGTGGTCGCCGACGCCGTCATCGTCGACATGCACGCCGAGGCGACCAGCGAGAAGATGGGCATGGGCCACTTCTGCGACGGCCGCGCCAGTCTGGTGGTCGGCACCCACACCCACGTCCCGACCGCCGACGCCCAGATCCTGCCCGGCGGCACGGCCTATCAGACCGACGCGGGCGGCTGCTGTGACTACGACTCGGTCATCGGCAACGACAAGGAAGAGCCGCTACGCCGCTTCACCACCCGTCTGTCGGGCGGGCGCTACACCCCGGCCAGCGGCCCGGCCACCATCTGCGGCGTCTTCGTCGAGACCGACGACCGCACAGGTCTGGCCAGGCGGGTCGAGCCGATCCGCGTCGGCGGCCGTCTGAGCCAGGCGATCCCGCAGGTCTGAGCGCGTTCAGGCGCGCTTGGCCTGCACCAGTTGCTGACGCAGGGTGGCCAGCTGTTCTGCGCGGTGCTGCGGCGTGTGGGTCTGGGCCACATAGGTCTGGGCCGCGCGCGCCATATCCAGCCGAAGCTCAGGCGCCTGAATCAGTCGGTTGATGGCGTCTTCGAGCGTCTGCGGCGTCACCTCGTCGACATAGAGGGCGTGCGGGCCGCTGGCCTCGCGCAGGCCGCCGCGCCCCGATGAGATCAGCGCCGTGCCCGCCGCATGGGCCTCCAGCGCCGTCAGGCCCAGAGGCTCGGCCCAGACAGAAGGCGTCAGGGCGATGGACGCATGCTGCATCTCGGCGCGCACCTGCGCCAGCGGCGCCGACTTCAGCACACGCACCCGCTCGCCGAACCGTTCCAGCGGCGCAATGTGGGGTGCGGCCCAGTCAGCATGACGGTCCCAGTCGTTCAGCATCAGCACGGCGCGCCAGTCGGGATGGCGCTCCAGCACGGCGGGCAGGGCGGCGCAGATCACGTCCACGCCCTTTTCCGGCATGGCCCGTCCGGCGAAGGCGATCAGCGGCTCGCGCCCCTCGACCGGCGCGCGCCACAGGTCCACGTCGATGGGGTTGGGCACGGCGAAGGCCTTGGCCTCCAGCCGGGGGAAGTCCTTCAGGAAATCCAGCCGCGCCGCTTCGCTGACGAAGATCAGTCCATCCATGCGATTATAGCGCCGCTCATAGCGCCAGCGATCGATGAGGTGGCGCGGAGGCTTCACGGCATTGTGGCGATACAGGGTGATGGCCGCGTTCGGGAAATGCGAGGCGAGCGCCACGGCCTGCTGCGTCTGCTGATGGAATTCGATGACGTCGGGACGATAGTCCGCCAGCGCCTGACGCAGGGCGTTCAGCCGGTTCGTAGCAGGCAGGGTCTGCACCGGCAGGTCGCCGTGACTATGCGCGCCTTCACAGCAGAAGATGCGAACCCCGTCCCTGTCGGCCCGCGCCAGCGTGCGCGCCACCGTCTCCATCGAGTTCGGCTGGTGCAGGTCGAAGCGCGCGCCGACAGGCATGACGACGGCGGTTCTCATGGCCTGCGTGTCTCCGGTCAGTCGGGGGTTCAGTCGGCGTCTCTGGCGGCGGCGCGGGCTTCCAGCGCGCGCAGGCTGGCTTCTTCGGCCTTCAGGTCTTGGGTCAGCTGGGCCTTCAGCGCCGGATCGGCGATGGCGGTCAGCGCGACGCGCGTTTCCTGCACCGCCTGACGGCGGGCGGCGATCAGGCGCGACAGTTCGTCCGGCTCATGCAGGGCCGGGCCGGAGGCGGTCGGGCGACGGATCGCCTGAGCCTCCTGTACCTCGGTGGTTTTCAGCGCGGCGGCCTGCCGGGCGGCGGCTGCATCGCGCAGGGCGTGCTGGACGGGATCGCCGCCCTCGAACTCGCAGGCCGACAGCAGGGCGGCGCACGCGACGACGAGGATGAGGGCGGCGGCTCTCATCAGCCTTCGATCCAGTTCGGCATCCAGCCTTCGTGGAACTCACGCACATGGGCGACCGGCAGGCGGAACAGTTCGCCCGCCGCGCCCGCAGCGGCGAAGTCCGCGCCCTTGACCCGGCCGACGACCGCGGCGTGCAGCCCGGCCGCCCTGGCCTTGGCGATCAGGGCTTCGGCATCCGAAACGGCGACCAGATAACGGGCCTGATCCTCGCCGAACAGGAAGGCGTGGGCGTGGCCATGACTGGAGGCGTCCAGTTCGACGCCCACGTCCGAGGCCAGTGCGATGTCCGCCGCCGCCCCGACCAGACCGCCGTCCGACAGATCGTGGACGACCGTCAGTTCGCCTGCCTCGATCAGGCCGCGCACGAAGTCGCCGGTCTTGCGTTCCAGCTTCAGGTCGACCGGCGGCGGGGCGCCGTCCTCGCGGCCCAGAACTTCGCGCAGATAGATGGAGGCGCCCAGTTCGCCGGTCGTCTGGCCGATCAGCACCAGCTGGTCGCCCTCGGCCGCGCCGCCGAAGCCGGTCGTGACGTCATAGTTGGTCAGTAGACCGACCGCGCCGACCGTCGGGGTCGGGGGAATGGCGACGCCGTTGGTCTCGTTGTAGAGGCTGACGTTGCCGCTCACGACCGGGAAGTCCAGCTCGCGGCAGGCCTCGGCCATGCCGTCGGTGGCGCGCACGATCTGGCCCATGATCTCGGGGCGCTGCGGGTTGCCGAAGTTCAGGTTGTCGGTGATGGCGATCGGACGCGAACCGACGGCGGTCAGGTTGCGCCACGCCTCGGCCACGGCCTGCTTGCCGCCCTCATAGGGGTCGGCCTGAACATAGCGCGGGGTGCAGTCGCTGGTGACGGCCAGGCCCTTTTCCGTGCCGTGGACGCGGATCACCCCCGCATCGGCGCCGGTGGAGGAGTCCTGAAGCGTGTCGGCCATGACGTGGCGGTCGTACTGCTCCCAGATCCAGCGCTTGGACGCCATGTCGGGGCAGGCGACGACCTTCAGCACGGCGTCGTTCCAGCTGTCAGGCGCGGGCACTTCAGCCGGGTCGAGGCGCGGTTGCAACTCGGGCTGGACCCACGGGCGGTCATACAGGGGCGCATCGTCGAACAGCGGGGCCAGCGGCACGTCGCAGACCACGTCGCCGTGATGCTTCAGCACCAGATGGCCGGTGTTCGTAGTCTGGCCGATGATGGCGAAGTCCAGACCCCATTTCTGGAAGATGCGATAGCCGACGTCTTCATAGCCGGGCTTCAGCACGGCCAGCATCCGCTCCTGCGATTCCGACAGCATCATCTCATAGGCGGTCATGCCGGTTTCACGCTGGGGCACCTTGTCGAGGTCCAGCTCGACGCCGACGCCGCCCTTGCCCGCCATTTCCACTGAGGAAGAGGTCAGACCCGCCGCGCCCATGTCCTGAATGGCGGCGACTGCGCCAGACGCCATCAGCTCCAGCGTGGCCTCGATCAGCAGTTTCTCGGCGAAGGGGTCGCCGACCTGCACCGTCGGGCGCTTGGCGTCCGACTCGTCGTCGAACTCGGCCGAGGACATGGTGGCGCCGTGGATGCCGTCGCGGCCGGTCTTGGAGCCGAAATAGACCACGTCGTGGCCCGCTTCCGGCGCGGCCGAATAATAGATCTCATCGGCGCGGGCCAGGCCCACGCACATGGCGTTGACCAGGATGTTGCCGTTGTAGCCCTTGTGGAAGTTCGTCTCGCCCGCGACCGTCGGCACGCCGACGCAGTTGCCGTAGCCGCCGATGCCCGCGACCACGCCCTTGACCAGGCGCTTCGACTTCTCGTGCGACGGATCGCCGAAGCGCAGGGCGTTCAGCAGGGCCACCGGGCGCGCGCCCATGGTGAAGACGTCGCGCATGATGCCGCCCACGCCCGTCGCCGCACCCTGATAAGGCTCGATGTAGGAGGGGTGGTTGTGGCTCTCCATCTTGAAGATGCAGGCGTCGCCGTCGTCGATATCGATCACGCCCGCGTTCTCGCCGGGGCCGCAGATGACGCGATCGCCCGTGACCGGGAACTTCATCAGCTGCTTCTTGGACGACTTGTAGGAGCAGTGCTCGGACCACATGACCGAGAACACGCCCAGCTCGACCTGGTTGGGCTCGCGGCCCAGCCGGTCCAGGAGGACCTGATATTCATTGGGGGCGAGGCCGTACTCTTCGGCCAGTTGGGCGATGGTTTTTTGGGGCGCGCTCATGGGCGGGCCTTCTAGCCGTCTCTGCGGCGTCTGTCAGCCCATCAGCGGCGTTCGACGCCGCGCCTCAGGCCGAAGGTGAAGATGACGCCCGCGACCACCAGAACAAAGGCCGCCGCCAGCGCCAGAAAGGCCAGAACCGGCTTGACCTCCTGCTCGGCCACGAAGGCCCCGACCAGCGCCCAGGCCAGCGGCAGGGGATAGGCCAGCGTCCGCAGCGCCCAGGTGATTCCCACACCCGCCAGCGCGGTGACGATGACGGCCAGCAAGGCCCATCCCGTCGGCGACAGGGCGGCGGGCAGGGCGTCGAACGCGGTCGCCGCCGTGATCAGGTTCAGCGGCGCGGCGGCCGTCAGCCACCCCGCCAGCGCAGCCAGCGGCCAGATCAGGAACCAGCGGTCCCGCTCCATCATCCCGGTGTCGCGGATGGTCTGGAAACTGGCCAGCATCGGCAGCAGCAGGGCCAGCAGGGACGCGAAGATGACCACCACGCTGGCCGCCATCAGGTTCATCGCCGCCATGATGATCCAGAAGCCGATGCCGAAGAAGGCCACGACCGTCGGCCAGCCCATGCGGTTGATCAGGGTGCTCTCGCCCGTCTGCGGCAGGACCTGCCGCACCGCATAGGTCAGCACGCCCAGATACAGCAGCCCCCAGATGGAAAAGGCGTATCCCGCCACCCGCAGGGTCTGGTCGCCCTGTGCGGCGAACTCCGCCTGGCTCAGGCCGAAGCCGCCCAGCATCTGAACGGCCGGAACCGCCACGGCGAAGACGGCGGCGGCCAGCACGGCCAGACGGCGCGTCTGCTGGGCGGGGGTGGGGCGGGCGATGGCGGTCATGCGTCTCTCCGGCTCAGCTTCGCCTTCATCTACGCGCCGCGCGACGGAAGGTTCACCGCAGGCGCGCGGAACCGGCCGGGCGCATTCGGGCTTGCTGTTTCAGGACAGATGAAAGGAAGCCGCCATGGCCGAGAAACAGACCCCCGCCGAACCGACGATCAATGAGGAAGTCGCGACCAACCGCGCCCTTGAACAGGGTCTGGGCGTGGGCGCCCGCGAACTGGCCGCCATTCACGAATCCGGCGCCGAAGGCACGCTGGAACGCGACCTCGACGAAGACGGCGAACCTGCGAACGAAGCCGTTCAGGTCAGCGGCGCCGGCCGCAGCGCCAGCGTTCTGGCTCGTAAAGAGGGTTAGGCCGCCGCGTAGATGCTCTGGAACAGGGTCGCGCCGTCGGCGCTGCCCAGTTCGGCCTCGAACGCACGGTCCGGGTGGGGCATCATGCCCAGCACATTGCCGCGTTCGTTCTGCAGGCCCGCGATGTCGCCGACCGAGCCGTTGGGGTTGTCGACGTAGCGGAAGACCACCTGGCCCTCGCCCTCGATGCGCTTCAGCGTCTCGGCGTCGGCGAAATAGTTACCGTCGGCGTTGCCCTGGGTCATGACGACTTCACGCTGGCCCTGATAGCCCGAGGTGAAGCGGGTCTGGGCGTTGGCTACGGTGATGCTGATCGGCTTGCAGATGTATTTCAGGCTGCTGTTGCGCATCAGGGCGCCCGGCAGCATCCCGGCTTCGCACAGGACCTGGAAGCCGTTGCAGATGCCGACCACGGTGACGCCGTCGTCAGCGGCCTTCTTGACCGCCTGCATGATCGGGGCCTGGGCCGCCATCGCGCCGCAGCGCAGATAGTCGCCGTACGAGAAACCGCCCGGCAGCACGATCAGATCGAGGCCCTTGGGCAGTTCGGTCTCGGCGTGCCAGACCATCTGGACCTGCTCGCCAGTGGAACGTTCGACGGCGACCTTGCAGTCGCGATCGCAGTTGGAACCGGGGAATACAATGACAGCTGCGCTCATGGCCGGGCCTCCTAGCACCCTTCGGCGGGAATGTCAGGCGTCGCTTTGCTGCGGCTCGCGCCCTGTCATCCACGCCACGACCCAGACCGCGAAACCGGCCAGCGACAGGGCCACGCCGACCCAGCCGGTCGAGGTCCAGCCCCAGCCCGCCGCCACGGCCATGCCCGCCAATAATGGCCCGATGGCGTTGGCCGTGTTGAAGGCCGAGTGATTCAGGGCCGCCGCCAGCGTCTGGGCGTCGCCGGCCACGTCCATCAGCCGGGTCTGCAGCACCGAGCCCAGCCCGCCGCCGCCGCCGATCAGCAGCACGACGATCATCACCGCCCACAGATGGGGCGCCGCAAAGGGATACAGCGCCAGCGCCGCCGCGCTCCATAGCAACAGACCGCCCGCCGCCAGCATTCCGAATCGGTCGGCCGCCCACGCGCCCAGCAGATTGCCCGCCATCATCCCCAGCCCGAACAGGGCGAAGACCCACGGCATGACTTCCGGCCCCACGCCCGTCACCGCCTTCAGCGTCGAGGCCAGATAGGCGTAGACTGCGAACATCCCGCCGAAACCGACGGCGCCGACGCCCAGCGTCAGCCACACCTGGCCCCGCTTCAGGGCGCCCAGTTCACGCCACGGGCTGGCGTCAGGATGGGCCGGATCGCGCGGCGCGAACAGGGCGACCAGCGCCATGGTCAGCACCGCCAGCACGCTGACGATGGCGAAGGTCCAGCGCCAGCCGAAGCTGTGGCTGACCGCATTGGCGACCGGCACGCCGATGACGGTCGCGACCGTCAGGCCCAGCAATATGGTCGAGACGGCCCGCGTCCTCAGTCTCAACGGCACCAGCGACGCCGCCACCAGCGCCGCCACGCCGAAGTAGGCGCCGTGCGGAATGCCGCTGAGGAAGCGGAAGACCAGCATCCACTCATAGGTCGGCGCCATGGCGCTGAGGGCGTTGCCGACGGCGAACAGGGCCATGAAGCCGATCAGCAGCAGCCAGCGCGGCAGGCGCGCGCCCAGCACGGCCAGAATCGGCGCGCCGATCACCACGCCCGCGGCATAGGCGCTGATGACATGGCCGGCCTTGGGTTCGCTGACGCCGAGGCCCGCCGCGAAGTCGGGCAGGACGCTCATGGCGGCGAACTCGGTCACGCCGATGGCGAAGCCGCCCATGGCCAGCGCCAGCAGCACCAGCGCCATCTTGCCCGGCTCGACGACGCGCTCGACAGCAGGAGCGGGCGCGGCGCAGCGCGGATCGTCGATGCAGGGAGCGTCGGCAGGGGGCATGAATTGTCGCGATGCAGCAAGGGAAGGTTGTGCTGCAAAATAGGAACGCCGCCCGCGGCATCAACCGGGGGCGGCGTCAAAGCGGTCATCACGCTTTGTATCGGGCGATCAGCCCCGGTTCTCGTAGGTCGCGGTGATCGACGCCTTGGCCAGCGTGTGGAAATGCAGGTTGAAGCCGAACACGGCGCCCGAGTTGTCTTCCGTCACGTCCAGCCGCTCCACGTCCACGGCGAAGACGGTGAAGATATAGCGGTGCGGACCGTGGCCGGGCGGCGGGGCGGCGCCGCCGAAACCGGCCTCGCCATAGTCGGTGCGGCCCTGCACGGCGCCCTTGGGCAGGTCGGCGCCGCCCACGGCGCCCGCGCCTGCGGCCAGTGCGGCGACGTCCGCCGGGATGTTGGCGACCGTCCAGTGCCAGAAGCCGGAGCCGGTCGGAGCGTCGGGGTCATAGCAGGTGACGGCGAAGCTCTTCGTCCCCTCCGGCGCGCCCGACCAAGACAGTTGCGGTGAGGTGTTTCCCAGCGCCTTGACCTGGGCGTCAGGCAGGACGCCGCCGTCGGAAAAGTCGGTTGAGGTGACGGTGAAGCTCATGGCTTGGCTCTTTCTTTGGCGCTGTTCGATCAGCTTTAAATGAACGTGAGACGCATCGCAGGTGTTGCGTCGCGACATTCTGTCCTTAGCTTGAGGTCAAGCTGTCTTGATGAGCGGAGGAACGGGATGCTGCAAGCCCTGTTGGACCGAACCTTTCAGACGCGGTCGATCCGGGTGCGATTGCCGGACGGTCGTGAACTGACGGCAGGGCCGGGTGAACCGGAGCTGACGGCTGTGCTGACGGACATGAAGACCGCCGTCGCCATCGCCGCCAACCCCGATCTGGCGCTGGGCGAAGCCTTCATGGACGGCACGTTCCGCATCGAGGGCGGCAGCATCTATGACTTCCTGCAACTGACGACATCCCAGTTGGCGCTACGGCCGCGATCGCCGAAGATGACCTGGATGCGGCGGCTCAAGCGTGGAGCGGAACAGGCTAATGACCGGCTGAACGCCCGCAGCAACGTCAGCCACCACTACGATCTGACGGTCGACTTCTATCGCCTGTTTCTGGACGAGGACCTGCAATATTCCTGCGCCTTCTTCGAGCGGGCGGACGCCAGTCTGGAAGAGGCGCAGGTCGCCAAGAAGCGCCGCCTGATCGATAAACTGCTGTTGAGGTCAGGCCATACCGCTCTGGACATCGGCGCCGGATGGGGCGGGCTGGGCCTGTCGATGGTCGAGCGGGGCGCGCAGGTGACGGGCGTCACCCTGTCCACCGAACAGCATCGAACGGCCAATGAGCGCGCGACGGCGCTGGGCGTCACGGACCGGGCCGATTTCCGGCTTCAGGACTATCGCGACCTGAACCAGACCTTCGATCGCATCATCTCGGTGGGGATGTTCGAGCACGTCGGCGTGCCGAATTATCAGGAGTATTTCGACACGGTCGCGCGCCTGCTGGATGACGACGGGGTGGCGGTGATCCACTCCATCGGCCGCAACTCGCCGCCCAACCGCACCCAGCCGTGGGTGCGCAAATACATCTTCCCCGGCGGCTATATCCCGGCCCTGTCCGAGGTTCTTCCCGCCATCGAGCGCGCGGGGCTGTGGGTCACGGACATGGAGGTGCTGCGGCTGCACTACGCCGAGACGCTGCGGCACTGGCGCGAGCGGTTCCTGGCCCGGCGCGGCGAGGCGCTGGCCATGTATGACGAGCGCTTCTGCCGGATGTGGGAGTTCTACCTCGCCGCCAGCGAGGTCGCCTTCCGCGAACTGGGCCACATGGTTTTCCAGCTGCAACTGACGAAGAAGCAGACGGCCGTGCCGCTCAGCCGCGACTATCTGTGCGGCTAGGATAGCTATGGAACGATTGGCGGCGGGGGCGGTGGAAAGCGACGGCTCAACGTCGGAGAGTTCAGCTTATCATCCGTGCAGAGGTAGCAGTTGTACTCCGCGTTTAGCATCAAGTCGAAAGCCGAGTAGGTCTTGAGTTCTGCTTCAAGGGCCGTCTTGTCACCGTACCCGCAGCCGCTCGTCATGACACTCGTGCCTTCCGTCGTCAGGAGGATATGCCTCACGAAGATAGCTGGGTGAGCCGGATGGTCCGGCTGGGTGACGAGATAGAGATTCAACATGCGGTCGTCGCGATAGGCAGACGTTCCGCGATCATATTCTTCGGCGACGATGGCCGGGCGGTTCTTGATTTCGGAAACCAAGGCGTCGAAGCTCTTGGCGCAATCGAGAAAATCACTCCCTCCAATTTGCTGGACCGACTGCTCTTGCGAACAGCCGGCCAGTAAAAAAGCCGCCCCGATCAACAGGGCGGCTTTCATCAGGCGATCTCCATCCGGTAGCCCTCGATGACCGTATTGGCCAGCAGGGTCTCGCACATGCGCTTCACCTCGGCCTCCTTGTCGGCGACGGCGTCGTCGAGGTCGAACTCGATCAGCTTGCCGACGCGGGCGTTCGCGACGCCGCTCCAGCCCAGACCCTGCAGGGCGCCTTCGACGGCCTTGCCCTGGACGTCCAGGACGCCGGGCTTGAGGAAGACGTGAACTTTAACCTTGGCCATTAATGCAGCCCTCCCTGAATCACGGTCGGCATGTCCTTCATGATGCCGAGGCGGCGGGCCACCTCGGTGTAGCTTTCGATGACGTCGCCCATGTCGCGGCGGAAGCGGTCCTTGTCCAGCTTCTCGCCCGTGGTCGAATCCCACAGGCGGCACGAGTCGGGGCTGATCTCATCGGCCAGGATGACGCGGGCGAAGTCGTTCTCCCACACGCGGCCGAACTCGATCTTGAAGTCGACCAGGGTGATGCCGACGGCGCCGAACATGCCGCACAGATAGTCGTTCACCCGCACCGTCATGGCCAGGATGTCGTCCAGCTCCTGCGTCGTGGCCCAGTTGAACGCCGTGATGTGCTCTTCGGTCACCATCGGGTCGTTCAACTCATCCTTCTTGTAGTAGAATTCGATGATCGAACGGGGCAGGGGCGTGCCCTCTTCCTGGCCCAGGCGCTGGGCCAGCGAGCCGGCGACGACGTTGCGGCAGACGACTTCCAGCGGAATGATCTCGACTTCGCGGATCAGCTGCTCACGCAGGTTCAGGCGCTTGATGAAGTGGTTGGTCACGCCGATCGTGTTCAGGCGCGACATGATGAATTCGCTGATGCGGTTGTTGATGACGCCCTTGCCCTCAAGCGTCGCCTTCTTCTGCGCGTTGAAGGCGGTGGCGTCGTCCTTGAAATACTGGATCAGCGTGCCCGGCTCAGGCCCCTCGTACAGGATCTTGGCCTTGCCCTCGTAGAGCTTCTTGCGCTTGGTGTTCATCTTCGGGTCCCGGGCGGGAAGGAAAAGGACGGCCTCAAAACGAAAAACGCGCGGCCCGAAGGTCGGGGCGGCGCGGTCCCTGAATTGATGGCGGCTATATAGGGCCACGCGCCCTTTAACCGAAGGGCGTCTGTGACACAAATATCCTGAACCCTTCCTGCGTCGGCGCCGACGATCGAAGTCTGGTTGCGTTCGCTCGCGCCGGGGGCCATAGAGCCGTTTGCGGACACGACTTGGTCCGTGACTGGAGTTACGACGCGCATGACGACCTTCGACGATCGGGAACGGGCCTATGAGGCCAAGTTCGCCCTCGATCAGGAACAGGAATTCAAGGCCATCGCGCGTCGCAACAAGATGCTGGGCCTGTGGGCGGCCGAGAAGATGGGCCTGTCGCCGGAAAGCGCCGAGCAATACGCCGCCGCCGTAGTCCGCGCCGATTTCGAGCAGCCGGGCGATGAAGACGTCTTCCGCAAGGTGGCGGGCGACTTCAAGGCTTCGGGCCTGACGGTGTCCGAGGGCGAGCTGCGCTCCAAGATGGATGAGTTCGCATCCATCGCGCGTGAGCAGATCCGCGCCGGCGAGTGATCGCCGCCTGACCGGCGAATCTTATGGCTGAAACGACATAAGGGCCGCGACCTGCGAAGGTTGCGGCCCTTATTCGATCGACGTTCCGCCGGGGGAAACAGAACGGACCGGCCGGGCGTCACGCGCCCTGTTTTCGCAATGCCCCGGTCGGTGAAAGGTTCCCGATCCGCCTGGCGATCTACTTAGGGGTCAGAACCGTGTCGATGACGTGGATCATGCCGTTCGACTGGGCCACATCGGCCTGTTTGATGGTGGCGGTCCCGCCCTTGGCGTCGGTGATCCGCCATTGGCCGCCGCCTGTATCGGCGATGGTCAGCTTCTCGCCCTGAACTGTGGTCAAAGTCGCCTTGCCGCCGTTGGACTGGGCCTGGGCGGCGATGTCGGCGGCCGTCAGGCGACCCGGCACGACGTGATAGGTCAGCACCTTGACCAGATCGGCCTTGTGCGCGGGCTGCATCCAGCCTTCACGCGTGGCCGCTGGAATCCTGTCGAAGGCCGCATTGTCGGGCGCGAAGACGGTGAAGGGGCCGGGACCCTGAAGCCGTGTCGTCAGATCGGCGGCCTGAATGGCGCTGACCAGGGTGGTCAGGTTCGACGCCTTGCTGGCGTTGGCCACGATGTTGTCGGCCGGGTTCATGGCGGCGCCGCCCATGCTGGGCTCGGTCGTGGCGGCCGGGACCGAAGGGGCGGGCGTCTCGATGGGCGCCGGTTCCTTCTTCGGCTCATTCTGTCCGCAGGCGGCCAGGGTCATGAGGGCTGCGGCGGAAGCGGCCGGTAATGCAAAGATGCGGGCGATCTTCATGGCTGTTTCTCCTTCGGCGGCGCGCATGAGGGCGGCCTTCCAACCAGAGAATTACGACTCAGCGCCGCAAAGGATGCGAGCGGCCGATGATTTTTCCGCCCGCACCCGTCGATATCTAAACGACGCGGGCCGGATCAGTCGGCGAAGACGATGGTCTTGCCGTCATGCATCAGGATGCGGTCGTTCAGGTGGTGCGACACGGCCCGCGCCAGCACGCGCCGCTCGATATCGCGCCCCTTGCGGATCAGGTCTTCGGGGGCGTCACGGTGGCTGATGCGCTCGACGTCCTGTTCGATGATCGGGCCTTCATCCAGATCGGCGGTGACATAGTGGGCCGTGGCGCCGATGACCTTCACCCCGCGCGCATGGGCCTGATGATAGGGCTTGGCGCCCTTGAAGCCCGGCAGGAAGGAGTGGTGGATGTTGATGCAGCGGCCCGCCAGCTGCGCCGACAGGTCGTCGGACAGGATCTGCATATAGCGCGCCAGCACCACCAGTTCCGTGCCGGTCTCCTCGATCAGGGACAGCAGCTTGGCTTCCTGCGCGGGCTTGTCGCCGTTCATGGGCAGGTGGTGGAAGGGCAGGTCACCCAGATCGACGTGGCCGATCATGTCGCGCGGGTGGTTGGAGACGATGGCCGTCACCTGCATCGGCAGTTCGTCGATGCGCCAGCGATACAGCAGGTCCGCCAGACAGTGATCGAACCGCGAGGTCAGGATCATCACCCTGCGCGGTTCCGGCCCGCGCAGGGTCCACTCCATTTCGAACGGCTCAGCCAGCGGGGCGAAGGCGTCGCGGATGGCCTGTTCGGAATCGCGCTCTGACGGCTCGAACACCACGCGCATGAAGAACTGGCCGCTCTGGGCGTCGCCGAACTGCTGGGCGTCGGAGATGTTGGCGTCCCGCTGCAGCAGGAAGGCGGAGACGGCCGCCACAATGCCGTGGCGGTCGGGGCAGGACAGGGTCAGGATCATCAGGCAGTCGGCTTAGTCAGGGAGGAAGTCGCCCAGTATGGCCCAGCTTTGCGCCTTTGCCGACAAGGATATTGCGTGCGCTGGGCTGGAGGACGGCAAATCGACCAGAGAAAGCTTCTTTTTTCCGCCCAGAATGCGCCGCCCCAGCCGCGCCGCCAGCCCGCCGTTGAAGGCGACGGCGCGCAGATGCGGCAGGCTGTCGACCAGACTGAGCAGATCGGCCGCCTCGGGCGAGCGGATTGCCGCGTCCAGACTGCCGGATCGCTCCGCCGAGGCGATGACGTCCCACAGCCCCACGCCGCGCGCCTTGAGCCGCGCCAGCCGGGCGTCATAGTCCAGCGCCGGGAGATCCTCGCCCAGCAGCCCGCCGATCAGCGGCCAGAAGGCGTTGCGCGGATGGGCGTAATACTGGGCCGCCTTCAGCGAGGCGTCGCCCGGCAGGCTGCCGAGGATCAGCAGACGGGTGCGCGCGTCGACAACGGGGGCGAAGCCGACGCTGCGCATGGGGTCAGCCCTGACCGAACACCCGCTCGAAGATCACGTCGACGTTCTTGGTGTGGTAGCTGAGGTCGAACAGGGCCTCCAACTCGTCGTGGGGCAGGGTGACGCGGGCGTCGGCCTTCAGGAAGTCGATGAAGGCGCCTTCGCCGCGCCAGACCTTCATGGCGTTCTCCTGAACCGCCGCATAGGCGTCTTCGCGCGAGACGCCCGCCTGGGTCAGGGCCAGCATAACCCGTTGCGAGAAGACCAGGCCGCCCAGGCGGTCGAGGTTCTTCTGCATGTTCTCAGGATAGACGTTCAGGCGCTCGATCACGCCCGCCAGACGGTGCAGGGCGAAGTCCAGGTGGATGGTGGCGTCCGGGCCGATGCCGCGCTCGACCGAGGAATGGCTGATGTCCCGCTCGTGCCACAGGGCGACGTTCTCCATCGCCGGGGTCACGGCAGAGCGAACCAGACGGGCCAGGCCGGTCAGGTTCTCGGTCAGGATCGGGTTGCGCTTGTGCGGCATGGCCGACGAGCCCTTCTGACCCTTGTCGAAGAACTCTTCGGCTTCGAGGACTTCGGTGCGCTGCAGGTGGCGGATCTCGACGGCCAGACGCTCGACCGAGGAGGCGACGACGCCCAGGGCGGCGAAATAGGCGGCGTGGCGATCGCGCGGGATGACCTGGGTCGAGACCGGCTCGACGGCGAGGCCCATCTGGTCGGCGACGTATTGTTCGACGGCCGGATCGACGTTGGCGAAGGTGCCGACGGCGCCGGAGATGGCGCAGGTGGCGATCTCTTCACGGGCGGTGATCAGGCGACGCTTGGCGCGCTGGAACTCGGCGTGATAGCCGGCCAGCTTGAGGCCGAAGGTCACGGGCTCGGCGTGGATGCCGTGCGAGCGGCCCACGGTCGGGGTGTACTTGTGCTCCTTGGCGCGCGTTTCCAGCGCGGCCAGAACCCGGTCGACGCCGCCCAGCAGCAGGTCGGTCGAGCGCGCCAGCTGCACCGCGAAACAGGTGTCCAGCACGTCCGAGGAGGTCATGCCCTGGTGCAGGAAGCGGGCTTCCTCGCCGACGATTTCGGCGACGTGGGTCAGGAAGGCGATGACGTCGTGCTTGGTGGTGCGTTCGATCTCGTCGATGCGGTCGGCGTCGAAGGTCGCGTCCTTGCCCTTGGCCCAGATGGCCTCGGCCGATTCCTTCGGAATCACGCCCAGCTCGGCCATCTTGGCAGCGGCGTGGGCCTCGATCTCGAACCAGATCTTGTACTTGGTCTCTTGCGACCAGATGGCGACGGCGTCGGGGCGGGAATAGCGCGTGATCATGGTTGGGTCGTGTCGGTCCAGAGGGGCGGGGAGTCAAGACGGCGGGCGGGTTTCCTTCTCCCCCTTGTGGGAGAAGGTGGCAGGCGGAGCCTGACGGATGAGGGGTGTTTGCGTCACAGATGACATTTTTGCTCCGACAGCCCGCGTCTCTTTTTTGCAATGCCGCGTCGACACCACTCATCCGAGCGCCTCCGGCGCCCACCTTCTCCCTCAAGGGGAGAAGGAAAAAAGAGAGTCCAATTCGTCTGAATCGTCTGAAATTCCCTGTGGCGGACAGGGCAGTCTGGCACAGGCGCAGGGGTAGGCTGGCCGATTGTCAAAAAATTCAGACGGCGCGCATGAGGAAGGCGGTGAAGCCCGCCTCGTCCTCAAACCGGGCGGCGACGGGCCAGGCGGCGACGGCGGCGCGCTGGTCTGGCGTCAGGCGCACCCAGTCCTTTTCGGTGGTGACGAGGCCCGCGTCGTAGACGGCGGCGCGGTCGTTCAGGAAGGCGAAGTCGCGGTCGGACAGGGCGGCGTGGTCGGGGAAGGGGACGAAATCCTTCAGGTCGCAGCCTGCGGCGATCAGCGACCGCTCGACCTTCCACGGCTTGGCGATGCCGGCGAAGCCGACCTGGGGGCCGGGGGGCGGCGGGGCCGCGGGCTCCAGCCGGGCGATGAAGACGGGCAGGTCGCCGAAGACCTCCAGCAGTTCGGGATCGGCGGCGTCCATGTCGGTCGGCAGCATTACGATCACGCCGTCGGCGCGCGCCAGCCCGCTCTTCAGCGGCTCGCGCATCGGACCGGAGGGGAAGACCGAGCCGTCGCCGAACGGCCATTCGTCGCCGCGCGTCTCGCCATCGACCACGATCAGGCTGAGGGTCTTCTTCAGCGCCGGGTTCTGGTGGCCGTCGTCCAGAACGAGGGCGGAGGCGCCGTCGGCCGCGGCGGCGCGGGCGCCCGCCACGCGGTCCCGCGCGATCCACGCGGGGGCGTCTTGCGCCAGCATCAAGGGTTCGTCGCCGACGTCGGCGGCGGTGTGTTGGTTCAGGTCGACGCGGACGGGGCCTTCCAGCCTGCCGCCATAGCCGCGCGACAGGGCGGCGGCCTCGACCCCTTGAGCGCGCAGCAGACGCAGAGTCTCGCGCGCGACGGGCGTCTTGCCCGAGCCGCCGACCGTCAGATTGCCGATGGAGATGACCGCCGCGCCCGGATCGACCGGCGTGGCGCGGGCGATCTTGCGCGCCGTGACGCCTGCCCACAGCCATGAGGCGGGCTTCAGCATCATCCGCGTCATCGGGGCGTGGCGACGGTCGCGGCTGTACCACCAGCGGGGGGTGTTCAGTTTCATGGGCGCCTGCGTGAAGGGGCGGCGGGCAGGTGGGTCTGAAGCGCCAGCCACAGCCGGTCCAGCCCGGCGGCGGCGGCCTCTGCAGAGCGGCGGGCGCGCTCGCCCATGTCGCGGGCGGCCTCGGGGTCGGCCAGCATGGGGCCGACGACCGAGGGCAGTTCGGCGGGCGACAGGACGGAGACGAGGCCGCCCGCCTGTTTCAGCATCCGGGTCACGGCCTGCCAGTTGCTGGCGTCGGGGCCGGTGACGATGGGCTTGGCGAGACGCGCAGGCTCCAGCGGGTTGTGGCCGCCGACGGCGCCGCCGCCCAGCGCCGGGGCGAAGGAGCCGCCCATGACCACCACATCGGCCAGCCGCAGGAACAGGCCCAGTTCGCCCAGCGTATCGGCCAGATAGATGTCGGTCTGGTCGCAGATCGGCTGGCCCTGACTGCGCCGCGCAAAGCCGTAGCCGTCGCGGCTCAGGGCCTCGGCGATGGCGTCGCCGCGTTCCGGGTGGCGCGGCACGACGATCAGGAACAGGCGGTCGGCCAGATGGTCCAGCGCGCCGACGATGGCCATTTCCTCATGCTCATGGGTGCTGGCGGCGACGACGACGGGGCGGTCGTCGATCAGGGCCGACAGGCGGGCGAACTCGCCCTTGTCATAGGGCAGGGGCTCGCCGGACAGCTTCAGGTTCACCTGACCGTCGACGCGGGCGCCCAGCGCCGTCAGGCGGTCGGCGCTGTCCTGATCCTGGGGCCAGACGTGGGAAAAGCCGTTCATCAGGGCGTGGGCCATGCCGGGGGCCTTCTTCCAGCCCTGCGCCGTCCTGTCGGTGATGCGGGCGCTGACCAGAGCCAGCGGCACGCCGCGTTTCTGGGCCGTGGTCAGCAGGTTAGGCCACAGTTCGCTCTCGACGAAGACGCCGACGTTGGGCCGCCAGTGGTCGAGGAAGGCGGCGACCGCCGAGGGGGCGTCCACCGGGGCGAACTGATGGATGACGCCGCGCGGCAGGCGGCTGGCCAGCACCTGCGCCGACGTAAGCGTGCCGGTGGTGACCAGAACCGTCACGTCGGTGCGATCCTTGCGGATGCGCTCGGCCAGCGGAAGGATGGACAGGGCCTCGCCGACGCTGACGCCGTGGATCCAGACCAGTGGCCCGTCGGGGCGCGCCATGCCGGGCAGGCCCAGCCGTTCGTCGACGCGGGCGGGGTCTTCCTTGCCCTTCCTGACGCGGGCGTCCAGCAGGCGCGGGGCCAGCGGCTCCAGCAGGCGGGTCAGCAGCTGATAGGCGATCAGGGCGGGGCTGAAGGACACGCTCAGACGCGCTCCAGCCCGGTAAGGGCGTCGGCGCGGGCCTCGACGGCGGTCAGGCGCGCGCCCCATTCGGCGGCGACGGCGGCCAGATCGCCGCCTTCAGGCCAGTCGACCCGGTCCCAGACCACGGCGCCCTTGCCGAAGGGCATGGGCAGCAGGGCGCGGTCCCAGCTTTTCAGCCGGATCGCCGGATTGCACGACATGCCGATCAGCAGCACGGGCGCGCCGGAAATCTTCGCCATCAGGGGCAGGCCCTCGGCCATCTGGCGGGCGGGGCCGCGCGGGCCGTCGGGGGTCAGGGCCAGGGCGCCGACCTTCAGCTGTTTCAGGCCGTCGCGCAGGGCCTGCGTGCCGCCCTTGGCCTTTTCAGCCTTGTCCTTGTTGGTCGAAGAGCCGCGCACGGCGGGAAAGCCCTGACGCGAGACGGCCTTGGCGATGAACTCTCCATCGGCGGACAGGGAGATCAGCACCTTGGCGGGCTGGGCGCGGTCGCGCGGCCAGCAGGACGGCGCCAGGGCGATGCGCGAGTGCCAGAAGGCGCACAGCACCCCGCCGCCGTCGCGCCAGACTTCTTCGGCCAAGGGCTGGTTCTCATGGGTCCAGCGGGTGGTGGCGATGCAGAAGCGCATCCACTGGGCCAGGGTCCAGGCCAGGGCGTTCTGGATGGCGGGATTGCGCAGGGGCCTCATGCGCCCGTCTCGTCGGGCAGTTCGGCCAGAGGGGGCAGGCTGTTGAAGCCGGGCAGGGCGGCTGTCTGATCATTGGCCTGATCGCCAGCTTGATCGCCGTCCAGCGACTGTTGGCGGGCCAGACGGGCATAGAGGCCGCCGCGCGCGACAAGGGCGTCGTGGGCGCCTTCCTCGACCACGCGGCCGCCGTCGATGACATAGATGCGGTCGGCGTTCTTCACCGTCGACAGGCGGTGGGCGATCATCAGGGTGGCGCGGCCGTCCATCAGCCGCTCCAGCGCCGCCTGCACGACAGCCTCGCTCTCGGTGTCCAGCGCGCTGGTGGCTTCGTCCAGCAACAGGATGGGGGCGTCCTTCAGGAAGGCGCGGGCGATGGCGATGCGCTGGCGCTGGCCGCCGGACAGACGCATTCCGGCCTCGCCCACGCGGGTCGCATAGCCCTCGGGCAGGGCGGCGATGAAGTCATGGGCGGCGGCGGCGCGGGCGGCGGCCACGATGTCTTCGGCCGAGGCGCCGGGGCGGCCATAGGCGATGTTGGCGGCGATGGTGTCGTCGAACAGGAAGGGCTCCTGCGTCACCAGTCCGATGTGGTCACGTAAGGAAGGCAGGCTCAGCTCGCGGATGTCGCGGCCGTTCAGCGTCACCCGGCCCGCCGTCACGTCATAGAAGCGCGGCAGCAGGCTGAGGATGGTCGACTTGCCGCCGCCGGACGGGCCGACAAGCGCGATCGTCTCACCTGGCCCGACGTGCAGGCTGACGTCCGACAGGGTCGGGGCGGCGCCGTCCTCGCCCGCGTGATAGGCGAAGCTGACGTGATCCAGGGCGATGGTGACGGGGCCGGGGGCGACGACGGCGGCGTCGTTGGCCTCGCGGATTTCCGGCTCGATATCCAGGGCGGCGAACAGGCGGCGCGCAGCGGCGAAGCCCTCGCTGAGCACCGTGGTCAGGTTCGTCACCTGACGCAGGGCCTGACCGGCCAGCAGCAACATGCCGATGAAGGAGGCGAAGGCGCCGACCGTCATCCGCCCCTGACTGGCGTTCCAGCCCGCATAGGCCATGACGGCGGCGACGATGGCGTAGGCGACGATGTCGCTGGCCGGGCCGGCGAAGGCGCGGCTGTCGGCGCCCTTGATGATGTGACGCTGGCGGCGGTCGATGACGGTGGAGACGCGGGCTTCCTCGGCCGTTTCGCGGTTCTCGATCTTGATGACGCGGACGCCGTCGAGGTTTTCCATCAGGGCGCTGGACAGGGCCTCGGTCTCGACCATGGCGCCGTGGGCGGCCTTGCGCGACTTCTTGCCGAAGCGGCCGATGATCCAGCTGACCAGCGGCACGCCCAAAAGGACGATCAGCGTCAGCGGCAGGTCGATGAAGCCCATGGCGACGATGACGCCCAACAGCATCAGGGCGTTCTGGGTGTAGTTGACCACGCCCGAGGTGAAGGCCTCGCGCACCAGATTGGCGTCGAACAGGACGGAGGAGACGAAGGTCCCCGAATGCTGGCTGCGCAGACGCGACAGGTCAGCCCGGATCATGCCTGAGAAGAGTTGTTTCTGGATGTCGCCGACGATGCCGTGGCCCAGCCGGTTCACCAGCGCCGCCTGACCGGCCATGGCCAGCGACCGGATCACCGCCACGACGATGATGAACAGGGGGATGGCGATCAGCACCTTGTCCGCCGGAAGGGTGACGGTGTTCCAGATCGTCACCGGCCCTGTGTGCTGGCCGAACAACAGGTCGATGGCCGGTTCCAGGAACTTCAGCAGCAGGGCCGTCAGGCCGCCTGACACGGCCGCCAGAAGCATGGAACTGAAGAAGGCCGGTTTGCGCCTCGACAGATATTCCCGCCAGATGCGGGCGAGCAGGGGCCGCAGCGGCTCGCGGGCGTCGTCGTGGAGTGCGGGAACAGTCATCGGTCTTCGGTCGAACGGCTGGGGCGGCAAGTCAAGCGGCCCCACGCAGCCGGGACGGCGCCGGACGCGTGACGCCGGGGACAAACGGCGCTATCCCGCCGTCATGGTGCGTTACGATCTGACCACGCCGTTCGGCCGTTTCAAGGCGTATTGGTCCTATTTCTGGACAGATCACGCCTTCCTGCGCACGGCCTTCACCAACGCCCACTGGCTGGGCCCGGACCTGGTGCGGACCAATCAGCCCTCGCCGCGCCAACTGGCCTGGTGGAAGCGGCAGGGGATCAAAACGGTCGTCAATCTGCGCGGCGAGAGGGACGAGGCCTATTACTGGCTGGAGAAGGACGCCTGCGAGCGGCTGGGCCTGACGCTGATCGATGCGCCGCTGGATTCACGCGATGCGCCCGACAAGGACCGGGTGCGCCGGGCAAAGGCCCTGTTCCAGACGATGGAGTATCCGGTCCTGATCCATTGCAAGTCAGGGGCTGACCGGGCGGGGATGATGGCGGTCTTCTATCGCCACTTCCATCTGGGCGAGCCGATTTCGGCGGCCATGTCGGAGTTGAGCAAGCGCACCCTGCACAGCCGCGAGGGCATGACCGGCGTGCTGGACTATACGCTGGAAAAATACGTCGACGAGATCGAGCCGACGGGCGTCAGCTTTGAGGACTGGGTCGAGAGCGACGCCTATGATCCTCGGGCGATCCGTGAGGAATTCAAATCCGGCTGGTGGGGCAGGCTGATCGTCGACCGGCTGCTGAAACGCGAATAGGACGGTTCAGCCCCAGGGGCCGGTTCCGGGGCCGGGTTCAGGCGCGGAGGGTTCAGGCGCGGACTGGGCGGCTTCGCGTGCGGCCTGTTCCTGTTTCCAGCGTTTCAGGTCGCGGGCGTGGCGACGCTGGCGCGACAGGACGGCCAGCCACAGCCCCAGCATGGCGATCAGCGAGATCAGGCTGAACAACTGCTGGGCGTCGATCGTCTGGCCGAAAAGGGTCAAGGTCCGGGCTTCCGGTCGGATGAGGTCATCGGATCATGCCATGAGGCGTCACGATCATGGCCGGGGCGGGCGACGTGCGTCGGTCCCTTGCGCACCACCCAGACGATGGCGAAGACGGCGACAACCACCAGAAGCAGGACGATGAACGTCGGCAGCATGGCTGATCCTGTTCAAGATAAAGGCGACTGATACGAAAGCGCATCAGCCGCCCCTGCGGTTCCTGAACGGCGATATATTATGCCGTGATCGGACGATCAGGCGTCGGTGCGCGGATCGATCAGCTTGTGCGCGTGCAGGATGAAATAGCGCATGTGGGCGTTGTCGACGGTCGCCTGGGCGCGGGCTTTCCACGCCTTCTTGGCTTCGTCATAGCTACCGAAGGCGCCGACGAACTCGACCTGCGACAGGTCGCGGAAGACGGGCTCGGCGGGGTGGCGCATCTCGCCGCCGATGACGAGGTGAAGCAGTTGGGGGTCGTGAAGGTCGGCCATGGAGAGGGGATCCATTGCGGGAGGAATATCAGATGGCCAGCGGGATAGGCGCTGTGCGCCTCACGATCAACGGGTGAAGGGCCGGTGCGGCGCATATCAGGCTGGTTTGACGCGGATCGGGGCGATTAAAGCGCCACGGACGGCCCATATGGTCACTGACCCGGGCGCCAGCCTCTTCGGCGATCAGGCATCCGGCGCAGACGTCCCAGTCCCATTTGGGGCTGATGGCGATGGCCGCATCGAAGGCGCCAGCCGCCACCAGCGCCATGCGATAGGCCAGGGCGTTGCGCTTGGAAAAGCGCATCGGCGGCCAGGGCTCGTCCCATTCGCGCGCCTCGATCAGCCGGGCGTCGGCCAGAAGTTCGGCGTCTTCCAGATCGTCGGTGTCGGATGCGCTGATGGGGCGCCCCTGAAGACGGGCGCCGCCGCCCAGCGTGGCCTCGAACACCTCGTCCATCATCGGGGCGTGGATGACGGCGGCGACAGGGCGGCCGTCCTCGACCACGGCGATGGGCACGCACCACCACGGCTTGTTCTTCATGAAGGCGACGGTGCCGTCGATCGGATCGACGACGAAGATGCGCTTCTTCGACAGGCGATCCGTGCTGTCGGCCGTCTCCTCGGACAGCCAGCCATAGTCGGGCCGGGCGGTCAGCAGCGCGTCGCGCAACAGCTGGTCCACCGCCAGATCGGCGCTGGTGACGGGCGAGCCGCCGTCCTTTGACCAGACCTTCAGCCCGGCCTCGCGGTGTTCGAGCGCCAGCCGACCGGCGGCCAGCGCCGCGTCGCGGATCAGGTCGAGGTCGGCGCTGTAGTCGCTCATTTGCCCGCGATCGCCACCTTGTCGAACAGCAGGGAGGGGCTGTTGAACGATCCGCGGAACTCCAGGTCGCCCGCACGCTGCAGGCGGGCGTAGAGGTCGATCAGGTTGCCCGCCACGGTGACTTCGCTGACCGGATAGGCGCGCTGGCCGTTCTCGAACCAGAAGCCGGACACGCCCGCCGACCAGTCGCCGGTGTTGCCGTTCAGCGAGGGGCCGAACATGGAGGTGATCAGCAGGCCCGTCCCGGCCTGCGCCATCAGGGCGTCCAGATCGCCTTCGCCCGGCGCCAGATGCAGGTTGTGGGTCGAGACGCCCGACGGTCCCGCCAGCCCGCGCGAGGCGTGGCCGGTGGTCTGCAGGCCCAGCTGCGCGGCCGAGGCGGTGTTCAGCAGCCAGGTGGTCAGGACACCGTCCCTGACGATCTCGCGCCGTTCGACGGCCACGCCCTCGTCGTCGAAGGGGGTGGAGCCGAGGTCGCGCGGGCGGAAGGGATCGTCGATCAGGTCGACGCCGGTCGGCAGGACCGCCTTGTTCAGCTTGTCCTTCAGGAAGGAGCTGCCGCGCGCGATCGACGGGCCGGAAATGGCGCCCAGCAGCGGCGACAGCACCTGGGTCGCGACGCGGTTCTCGAAGATGACGGGGGCGGTGGTCGAGGCGATCTTGCGCGGGCCGACGCGGGCGACGGCGCGCTCGCCCGCCTTCAGGCCGATGGAGGCGGCGTCCGGCAGGTCGGACAGGTGGCGCACGGCGCGGCTTTCGCCGCCGCGCTCCATGGCGCCGTCCTTCTCGGCGATGACGCCGACGCCCAGCGAGAAGGCGCTGCCGCGATGGCGGCCGTCGAAACCGTGCGAGGTGACGAGGCGCCACTCGCTGGCCGACCATGAGGCGTGGCCGCCTTCGGACTTGGACACGCCCGATACGGCCAGGGCGGCGCCCTCGGCTTCGGCGGCGGCGGCTTCCAGCGCCTCGGCCGAGCGTTCAGCGGGGTCATAGAGGTCCAGGTCCGCGTGCGGCGCACCGGCCAGTCGGTCCTGCGGCGCGAGGGACGCATAGGGATCTTCGGGCGCCAGCTTGGCCATCGCCACGGCGCGCTCGACCAGACGGGCGCGGGTCGCGTCGGACAGGTCGGAGGCGGACACCGTCGCCTGACGCCGCCCGATGAAGACGCGCAGGCCCAGATCGCGGGCCTCTTCACGCTCGACGTCTTCCAGCGCGCCGTTGCGCACGCCGACGGACAGGGAGGCGCGATGGGCGGACACGGCCTCGGCCGCGTCGGCGCCGGCCTTCAGCGCGGCGGAGATCAGATCGTTCAGGATGTCGGGGGAGGGCGTCTTATCGGACATGCCCCGATATGGCGGACGGAAGGGCTGGCTGCAACCGTTGTCGCCCTCTCCTGATGGGAGAGGGTTAAAGGATGGACCAGGCGATCAGGCTCAGCGCGGCGACCAGCAGCGACAGCCAGGTCAGGATCATGCCGATCGACCGGCCCAGCGACGGTCCGTCCTGGAACAGCAGGCCCAGCGCATGGATCACGCGCCCCGCGAACAGCATCCCGCCGACCGCATGGATCAGCATGGCCGGGGCGCCGAGGAAGGCCAGCAGGATCAGGCCGCACATCCCGGCGGGGATGTATTCGGTCGCATTGGAGAAGGCGCGGCTGGCGCAGACCAGTTCGCGCACGCCCCCGTCGCCGAACTCGACCAGATGCTGACGGCGCCGCCGCACCACCACGCCCGACAGGACGATCAGCAGCAGGATCAGCAGCCCGCCCCACAGGGCGGCGGCCTGAATGGTCGGGATCAGGGTCAATTTTCGCGCCCCACCGGATAGAGGCGATAGCGCTGATCGTAGAAGGGCGTGCGCTCATAGAACCAGGCCAGACGCGCATCGCCGTCGGCGGCGAAGGCGGGATCGGCGGCCAGCTTGGCCTCGAACGCGGCCTTCAGCGCGGGATCGGCGGCCAGCATCTTTTCGGCCAGAGGCGCGATGGCGTAGGCCTCGATGTATTCGACGCGGTTCAGCACCTCGGGGAACAGGCCCCAGGCGAAGAAACTCTCATTCGACTGCGGCTCCAGCAGCAGGATGGCGACGTCGCCCATCGGCTGATCGGTGAACACGCGGACGGAGCCGATGGGGAAGGTCCAGTCGTGGGCCTCGGGCCGGACGTCGCTGACCGAGATCGGCACATGGCCTTCATTGGTGCGGCCCGACACCTTGGGATCGACCAGACGCAGCATGTCGACGGCGACGCTGCGCGGGGCGTTCAGCGTCTCCATCTGCACGCCGTGGACGCGCAGGCGCTCGATCACGTCCTGACGGTAGGACGGCACCCAATAGGCGGTCGGTCGCTTCAGCGTCAGCGTGGGGTGGGAACCGTAGAAGGGCATCTGCCACAGTTCGGGGTCCGGCTGGCCCAGCCAGCGGATTTCGGGGCGGCCCGAGGCGGCGCTGTCGAACGTCTCATAGCGGATGCCCTTGAAGGGGCGGGTGTGAGAGGGCGTCGTGTTGCTGTCGAAATTGGCGGGCAGTTCGGCGGGACGCAGGGCGCGGTCGGCGGCGATGGCGGCGCGCAGATCACCCGATTTTTCGGCCAGCAGCTTCAGCGCCTCTTCGAGGAAGACATAGGTGCCCAGCACCCGCTGTTCGTGCGGCTTCAGGCTGTGGTTCTCGATCAGGATGGTCGGGACGTGGGCCGCCGAGCCCCAGCCGTTGGAATAGCGCTCGCCCAGGCCGCCGTCGTTCAGACCCTTCTTCGGATCGCGGTCGTCGATGGCGAAGACCAGTTCGCCGGGGATGTGGCCCTGAGCCTCCAGCGCCTCATACATGGCGGGCTTGAAGGCGGCGTCCAGCCATGAGGCGATGGCCGGGCTGCGGCTCCAGACGCCGTCCTCGCCGTTGTAGCCGAAGGTGACGTCGTATTGATAATCGATGCCGTCGGTGACGTGGATGTCGACGTAGAGGTCCGGCTGATACTTGTGAATCAGGCCCATGACGGCCTGCATCTCGGCCTGATCCAGCTTCATGAAGTCGCGGTTCAGGTTCTGGTTTGTCGCCGTGTGGCGCCAGCCCTGAATGCGCGGCCCGCGCTGGTTGGGACGGGAATAGGCGCCCGCGCGTTCATGCCCGTCGACGCTGAGGATCGGGACCAGGATCAGGTTGGCGCGGTCCAGCAGGCTGTCTTTTCCATAGAAGGCGATGTCGCGCAGCAGCATCATGCCCGCGTCCTTGCCGTCGATCTCGCCCGGATGGATGCCCGCCTGAGCCAGCAGAACGGGCTTGGACGGATCGAAGGCCGCGCCGTCCTTGGACGCGATCACCGCATAGATCGGGCGGCCTTCCGGCGAGGTTCCGAACTGTTCGATGCGGATCAGATCGCTGGCGGCGTCCAGTTTGTCGAACCAGGCGCGGGTGTCGGCGTAGTCGGGGGAGAAGTCATGCGCCGCATCGGCCTCGAACCCCGTGACCCACGGATCAGAGGCGCCCCGCAGCAGGGCGCGGCTGGCGCCGTTCCACGCCGGGGCGGGCGGCAGGAAGGCCTGATCCCACGGGGCGGTGTTGGGCAGGGCGGACGGCGACTGGGACATGGCGGGACTCGAGACTAGGGCCGCGGCGACGGCGATGGCTAGGGCTGAGCGCATCAGGCTTCGTGAGCCGATCAGCGCCCGCTGGCAAGCCCGCACCTGTCCGGCCTTTGTCCCGCCCCGTTTAGAATTCCTCCCAGTCGTCGGCGACGACGGCGTTGGAGACGCCGCGTCCGCCGACGGTCTTCAGGGCCACGACTGGGGCGGAGGACGCCTCTGGGCGGGTCGCAGGCGCAGGCGCGGCCACGGCGGCGTCGCCGGTGCGGAAACGGGCCATCAGCTCGCCCAGGCTGGCGGTTTCCTGCGCCAGGGCGTGGGCGGCGGCGGTGGATTCCTCGACCATGGCGGCGTTCTGCTGGGTCATCTGGTCCATCTGGGCGACGGCGACGTTGATCTGGCCCAGACCGACCGCCTGTTCGCGGGCCGAGGCGGCGATATCCGACACCAGACCGCTGATTTCCGTGACTTCGTTGATGATGCGCGCCAGGGCGCCGCCGGTGTCGTCGACCAGACGGACGCCTTGATTGACCCGTTCGGTGCTGGCGCCGATCAGGGCGCGGATTTCCTTGGCCGCCTCGCCTGAGCGCTGGGCGAGGGCGCGCACTTCAGAGGCCACGACGGCGAAGCCGCGCCCGGCGTCGCCTGCGCGCGCCGCCTCGACGCCCGCGTTCAGCGCCAGAAGATTGGTCTGGAAGGCGATTTCATCGATGACGCCGGTGATCTGGGCGATCTGGCTGGACGACTGTTCGATGGCGGTCATGGCGGCGACCGTTTCCTGCACCACGGCGCCGCTGCGTTCAGCGTTGCCGCGGGTCGTCTCGACGATGTCGCGGGCGCGCTCGGCGCCATCCGAGGCGTGGCGGATGGTGGTCGTCACCTGCTCCAGTGCGGCGGCTGTTTCCTCGAGGCTGGCGGCCTGCTGCTCTGTGCGGCGCGACAGGTCGTCGGACGCCTGACTGATCTCGGACGTGGTCGAGCGGATGCCGGCGGCGCTGCCGATGATGACGGTCATCGTCTCTTCCAACTGCTGCATGGCGGCGTTGAAGTCCTGACGCAGCTTGCGGTAGTCGGCGGGGAATTCGGCGCGCAGACGATAGGTCAGATCGCCGCTCGACAGGCGCTCCAGCCCTTCGCCCAGAGAGGCGACGACGAGGCGCTGTTCTTCCTCGGCCGTGCGGCGGATGACGTCGTTGCGCTGACGCTCCGTCTCGGCGGCGGCGCGGCTTTCTTCCTGTTCGGCGCGCAGGCGCACGGTTTCGGCCAGATCGTGACGGAAGCCGTCCAGAGCGCGGGCGATGCCGCCGACCTCGTCGCCGCTGTCCACGCCCTGAACGGCGACGTCATAGCGGCCCTGATTCAGGGTGTTGACCGAAGCGGTCAGCCGCGCCAGCGGACGGCGCACCACACGGTCGCTGGCCACGAACAGACAGGCCAGAACCATGGCCAGGATCACCAGTCCGCCGACCATCATGGCGATGGCCAGCCGGTCCGAGGGGCCGTTGATGGCGGCGGTGGGAATGTCGGTCACCAGCCCCCAGGTCGCGCCCAGACCCGTTAGCGGAACCGGAGCGACCAGCCGTTCGATCTTCTGCCCCGACAGGTCGCGCAGGTCGTTCAACTGGGCCGGCTTGCCGCCGGTCAGAACCGTGCGGACAGCCTCGGCCCCGGCTTCGGCATAGGGTTTGGTGCGCAGGGCGGCGTCGGGGTGAGACGCCCAGTTCCCCGCGCTGGTCAGCAGCATGGTCCGGCCTGATCCGAACGGCTTCATTCCTCCCAACAGGGTCGAGATGTCGTCCAGCGCCAGATCCAGTCCCGCCACGCCGATCATCTTTCCGCCCGACATGACCGGATAGGCGATGGAGGTCATCAGCACGGACTTGCCGCCGACATCGTAGGCGTAGGGTTCGATGATGGCGGGTTTGCCGGTCCGGGTGGGTTGGGTGAAATAGGCCTGATCGTAGTCCGAGCCGGTATCCAGCGGCTGCAGGGTGATCTTTCCGGCCTCATTGACCCAATAGGGCAGGAAGCGGCCCTCGGTGTTCGAGCCGGTGGCGGTGCGCCCGGCCATTTCGGCGTCGCGTCCGTCGAAGGCGTCCGGCGAGGCCATGAACCAGCTGCCCATGACCAGGGGCGTCGCGGTGGCGGCGGGTTTCAGCATGGCCATGACGGCCGAGCGGTCGCGGATGCCCGAGGCGTGGGCCTGACCCACGGCGTCGGCCAGGGTGCGGGCGACGGCGGAGGCCTCGGCGATCTGGCCGTCGACGCTGGCGACGGCGCTCTGGCTCAGGGCCTGGGCGTAGTCATGCGACAGGCCGCGCGCGACCGTCCGTGTATATTGAGATACCGCAAAGGCGGCGATCAGCAGCAGAATGCCGGTTACGGCGCCGCCCGCCAGAAGCATTTTTCCGGCGACCGACATGTTTCGAATGGCGCGCATGGCTCAAATTTCCCCCGTCTTCCCCCAGACATAACGACGATTGTCTTAGAAGAATCTTAGCGGGGAAACGCGAGCCGAGGCGTCAGCGCCAGCTGGGGTCCAGCGGGGCGCCGGGCTGGTCCAGCGGGCCGACGGGCAGGTCGTGCTCGCGGCGCATGGCGGCGATGTCGCCGGCGTCGAAACTGGCGAAGACCTGACGGAAATCGCGGGCATAGGTGGCGCGGCCGCGCTCGACCCGCTCCTGCCAGTCGGCGGCGTTCAGACCTTCGGGCCGTTCGCTCGACAGCGGTTGCGCGGCCTCATAGGCGATGGCGCGTTCGGCCAGATCTTCCCAGGCCTCGATGTCCGAGGCCAGCCATTCATTGACCGTGCGGCCCAGGCTGTCGTTGATCGAGCCGCGCAGGGGCAGCAGGTCCGGTTGCGCCTCGGCCCAGGGGGCGGTGCGGATCTGGAAGACATAGAACCAGAAGGCCGCCTGCAGCCGGTCGCCGCGCGCCCACATGGCCTTTGACGTTTCGGCCAGTTCAAACGGAGAGGCGACGGCGATGTCGACGCTGGACGCAGCGGACACGGCGGCCGGCGCCTCGGTCCGGGCGGCGGAGGCGCCGGGCAGGGCGACCGTGCAAAGGGCGATGGCGCCGCCCAGCGCCAGCAGGGCGCGGCGGGCGCCGTTCCATGTCGGTGCGGCGTTGGGAGCGAAGGCGGACAGGGTCGACATGGCGGAACTCGCGAAACAGGCAGGGCGGCGACGGCGGCTGTAACCGAACGGTCAAGGCTGACCCTTCGTGATCGGATCACTGCCGTATGGCAACCCCGTCTGGCGCGCCTTTTCGACTGGCCGGCGCCTGTTCGCGAGAAGCGCGTCCGGCCGCGCGTGACGGCCGGACGCCCGGTCGTCAGGCGGGCAGTTCCACGCGGTTCATGTTGCCGATGGCGCTGTTGTAGCGGTCGATGACGGACTCGCGGTAGCTTTCCGAATTGGATTGCTTGAAGTCGCGATAGGCGCCGACCATGCCGCTGAGGTTGTCGGCGATGCTGGACAGGTAGGACTTGTTGCTGTTGTCCGACGGCAGCTTGGCCTGTTCTTCGCGCAGGGCGGTGATGGCGGCTTCCATCGCGGGCAACTGGGCGTCGGCCTCGGCCCTGTTGTCTTCCATCACCGCATTGGTGAACAGGTCGGCCTTCTGCATGGCGTCCAGCAGGCTGGCTTCGGCAGTGTGGCCGCCCTTGCGCATGACTTCCAGCTTGGCTGCATTGCTGGCGCGCTGGTACTCGCTCAGGGCGACGTCGAGCTGTTCGATCCCGGCGACGCTGCCCTGATAGGCCTGCATCAGGGCGGGGTGGGCTTCCTTGGCCTTGGCCAGGGAGTCGTCGCGATAGGCGCGCGATTCGAAATAGGGGTCGAGCGCCTGCCACTGGGCCAGCAGGGCCTCCAACTGCGGGATCAGCTTGTCGGCGGCTTCGTCCGCCTTCTTGCCCTGATTGCCGCCGTTCAGCGCCCGGCCTTCCTTCAGCTTGGCGATCGCACGCTCAAGGTGGGAGATATTCTCGGGGAAGTAGAGGTTCGCCGAGGCCGAGGCGGCCGGGATGTTCAGCTTCTGATATTCCTCGAACTTCTTCGACACGCCCCAGTGATCGTGGATCAGCGCGTTGAAGGCGTCGATGTAGAGGCTCATCTTCTCCTGAGTCGCCTCATTTCCGGCCGCCTGGGCGACCGACTTGGGCGCCGGATTGCCGTCGTTGCCCTTGCTGTCGCCACAGGCGGACAGGCTGAGCGCGGCGGCGAGCATGAGCGTGACAGCGCTGGCGCTGGTGCGTGAAATCATCTGAAATCCCCTGAGCCGATCAGCGCGCCCCAAGCGCCGCTGTTCCTTTCGGCCGGGCTTCTTAACGCCGATCAGCCGTCAGGGTTCTCTCATGAGACGAGTTTTTGCTGTTCGTGCACAGAAACCGCGTCAGCCCTTCCAGATCGGTGCGCCGTCGCCGGGCAGGCCAAGCGAGGCCCACTTCTCGGAGATACGTTCGATGACGTCCTGCTCCATGCGGATTTCCTCGCCCCATTCGCGCCTGGTTTCCGGCTCCCACTTGTCGGTGGCGTCCAGACCGATCTTGGAGCCAAGCCCGCTCTCGGGAGAGGCGAAGTCGAGGTAGTCGATGGGGGTGTTCTCGATGACGGTGATGTCGCGCGCCGGGTCCATCTTGGTCGAGACGGCCCACATGACGTCCTTCCAGTCGCGGGCGTTGATGTCGTCGTCCACGACGATGATCCACTTGGTGTACATGAACTGGCGCAGATAGCTCCAGCAGCCCATCATCACGCGCTTGGCGTGGCCGGGATAGGCCTTCTTCATCGACACCACGGCGATGCGGTAGCTGCACCCCTCGGGCGGCAGCCAGAAGTCGGTGATCTCGGGGAACTGCTGGCGGATCAGGGGGATGAAGACCTCGTTCAGCGCCTCGCCCAGCACCGACGGCTCATCCGGCGGGCGGCCGGTGAAGGTGGTCAGATAGATGGGGTCCTTGCGCATGGTGATGGCTGTCACCTGGAAGACCGGGAACTTCTCGACCGAGTTGTAGTAGCCGGTGTGGTCGCCGTAGGGGCCTTCGTCCTCGAACTCGTCCAGCAGGACGTGGCCTTCCAGCACGATCTCGGCCTGGGCCGGCACCATCAGAGGCACGGTCTTGCACGGGACCAGCTCGGCCTTGGAGCCGCGCATCAGGCCCGCGAACTGATACTCCGACAGGGTCTCCGGCACCGGCGTCACGGCGGCCAGGATGGTGCCCGGATCGGCGCCGAGCACGACGGCGCAGGGCAGGGGCTCGCGCTTGCCCGCCTTCTTGTGCCGGGCGTAGTGCTGGGCGCCGCCGCGGTGGGCCAGCCAGCGCATGATGGCCTTGTCCTTGCCCAGCACCTGCATCCGATAGATGCCCAGGTTGAAGTCGTCCTCGCGCTCGTCCGACGGCCCCTTGGTCACCACCAGACCCCAGGTGATCAGCGGCGCGGGCTCGCCCGGCCAGCAGCCCTGAATGGGCAGGGCGGTCAGGTCGATCTGATCGCCCTTCAGCACCACCTCCTGCACCGGGGCCTTCTTCACCGTCCTGGGCCGCATGGACATGACGGTCTGGGCCAGCGGCAGCATCTCCATCGCGTCGCCGAGACCGCGCGGCGGCGTCGGATTGCGCAGGAAGGCCAGCAGTTCGCCGACCTCGCGCAACTCGCCCGCCGTGGTGCGCTGCTTGCCCTCAAGCGTCACGCCCATGGCGACACGCTTCACCGTGCCGAACAGATTGGCGAGGCAGGGGATGGGGCTGATCGTGCCGTTGGGCATGACCGGCTTCTCGAACAGGACCGCCGGGCCGCCGTTGCGCAGCAGCCGGGTCTGGATCTCGGTCATCTCCAGATGGGTGGAGACGGGCTCCGACACGCGGACCAGTTCGCCATCGGCTTCGAGGGTCGCAAGAAAATCGCGCAGGGACTTGTAGGCCATGCGCTGACGCTTAGGCGGCTGCGCGCCGTCTGTCACGCCGTCCCAGCGTGCGATCAATCGCCACGACGATCAGACCCAGCAGCAGGAAGATGCCCAGCAGCCCCGTAAGGTTCGCCGTCACCCGCGCCGCGCCCAGCTGATCCATGTCGACGAACCAATAGGGCCACCAGCCGGTCACCGCCCCGTGCGCCAGCGTCCAGACGCCGTAGAGCAGCGGAAAGATCAGCCATTTGACGGCGTCGATCCAGCGCAGCCGCCCCTTGGCCGTGAACAGCAGCCAGTCGCCGACGAAGGCCAGCGGCATGACGGTGTGCAACAGGATGTCGGCGATCTTCTGCCACCCTTGCGGGTTCCAGCTGCCCGCCAGCAGCAGATGATAAACGACGCCGACCACGACGATGTACATGGCGACGGCGGCGCGCACGCCTTCGCTGCGGCTCCAACGGCCCAGGGCGCTGTCGGGCGCCAGCGCCGGACCCGTCAGGGCCAGCGCCGCCAGCAGGTTGGTCAATATGGTGAAGAAGCTGAAGAAGCGCAGAGTCAGGGCGGCAGGGTCGGCCGTAAAGCCGCCGCTCATCAGCACCGCATACTGCAGGCCCAGCGCGCCCCAGCCGACCACGGCGAACAGCGCGCGATAAGGTCTTGCCGCCATCAATAGGCCGGGGCGTCGGACACCAGCGCCCACACCGGCAGGCGAAGGGCGCGGGTCGCTGCGTCCAACTGTGCGGAATCCAGATGCTCGCGCCCTGCCTCGACCCGACGCAGGGCCTCGGGCGTCAGGTCGATGGCGGCGGCCAGATCATCGAAGGTCACGCCGCGCTGGTCGCGCCAGCGGCGGATGCGGGCGCCGACAACGGCGTCGACGGGATCAACCCCCGGAAATCCAAGAACCGAACCCATGACGTCCTCCTGTGCGCAGGCGCCCGAATGGCTCAGGCATCCTGATCCCATTGGAACGCTTCGTCCAGCCAGTCGCCGATGCGGCCGTCGGGGCGGGACAGGGCGCTGATCCGCGCCATGTCGTCGGCGGAAAGCTCAAAGTCGAACAGGCCGAAATTCTCGGCCGCGCGGCTTTCCTTGGCCGTGCGCGGAATGGCGATGACGCCCTGCTGGATGATCCAGCGCAGGGTGATCTGGCCGTTGGTCTTGCCGTGCGTCTTTGCGATCTCGCCGATCACGGCGTCGTCGGCGATCTTGCCCTGGGCCAGAGGCGACCAGGCGGTGATGGACGAGTCCAGCTCGCGCGCCGTCTCGATCAGCGTCTTCTGCGACAGATAGGGGTGATATTCGATCTGATTGGTGATCAGCGGCGCGGACGACAGGGCGGCGGCCTCTCGGAACAGGGCGGAGGGGAAGTTCGACAGGCCGATGTTCTTGGTGAAGCCGGTCGCCAGCGCCGCGTTCAGGGCGCCGATGGTCTCCGCCAGAGCCGGCGTCGGCTTGGGCCAGTGCAGCAGCAGCAGGTCCGGCGTCAGGCCCAGGTTGATCGCCGATTCCTCGGCCTGACGCAGCAGGGCGTCGTGCGAGAAATGATCGACCCAGATCTTGGTGGTGACGAAGATGTCGTCGCGCGTGACGATCCCTTCGGCCACGGCGTCGGCGATGCCGTCGCCGACCGCCTTCTCGTTCTTGTAGATCCAGGCGGTGTCGATGTGGCGATAGCCGATGCGCAGGGCCTCGCGCACCATGCGGCGGGCGTCGTCGCCCTCCAGCTGCCAGGTGCCGAAGCCGAGCAACGGAATCTCAACGCCCGATGCGGTCACGGTCGGCTGGCCGGAGAAGGATGACGAATAGGGCATGGGGAGTGCTCTGTTAGGGAGGGGGTCTTGGATATAGGCGCCCGCTCAGACCCCGCCATCGTCCAGCCAGTGGAAAATCTGATCCCACAACGGCTCCATCCCCTTGCGGAAGGCGCCTTCGTGGCCGATGCGGCGAGCGCCGAAATCGCCGGGTGCATGGACGTTCATGTCAGACGCGGCGTTGGGGTAGACGCTCAACAGGTCGCGCGCCGTGCTGGGCGTGGCGATGGGGTCGTCGGTGAAGATCCATGACCGGATCGGTGCGGTCACGGCCTCATAATGATGGGGCCGCAGGCTGGTCTCCAGCTCTCTGGAGAAATACTCCTGCTTCATGCACCAGCGCCGCCAGGTGGTGAAGACGCCGCGTGGCAGATCTGTCCCGGCCCACAGCCCGCCGCCCTTGATATAGCCGTGGCGCATCAGGCTGAACGGGCCGAAGCCCAGCCAGAAGAACAGCTCCATCGGATTATAGCTGCGGTGGTGCCCGCCCCACCAACCGGTGCCGACCGAGACAAAGGCGTGCCGCTCGATCCGGTCGTGATTGGGCATGAAGCCGACGAAATGCCCCCCGACGCTGTGGCCGACATGGACAACGCGCAGGCCCGGCTCCGCGTCGATCAGGGCCTCCAGCGCGGCGGGCATGTCCAGCCGCCCCCAGTCGGGATAGTCGATGGTCGAGCCCTTCAGCTCTTCCGGCCGCGACCCGGCGATGCCCCGGAAATCATAGGTCAGCACCGCCGCGCCCCGCGCCGCCAGATAGCGGGCGAACCGCTCGTAAAAGCCCTTGGGAAAGCCCGTGCCGGACGAAACCAGCACGGCGATCCGAGGCTCGGCGGCCGAAACCAGCCGCATCGACAGCGGGTAGCCGTCGGCGGCCGGGGCGGTGAAGTCGCGCGTGACGAGATCGGTCATAGGTCCGTCCTGTTTGGAAACGAACCTTAGCCGGTTGACGCCGCGTTAGGTCAACAGGCCTCCGATCAATAGGCCCCGATCAATAGGCCAGGGCGTTGCCGTCCTTGCGCATTTCAGTGGCTGCGCCGTAGGTCCAGGGGCCCTGTTCGTTGATCTGCTTCATCACGTTCTGATAGCCGCCGAAGCCGCCGTCGGGCGGGCCGAGATCCCAGCCCATGGCGGTCAGCTGCTGCTTGGTGGCTTCGGGCACGCCGGATTCTAGGTGCAGCTTGCCCACGCCCTCGGCCGGTTGGCCGGTCGGTTCGGACGAGCCGTAGTGCTGCCAGCGCGGGCTGTCGCCGGCTTCCTGCGGATCAAGGCCGTAGTCGACCATGTTGATGATGATCTGGGCCTGTCCCTGCGGCTGCATCCCGCCGCCCATCACGCCATAGGCCAGCCACGGCTCGCCATCCTTGCAGGCGAAGCCGGGGATGATGGTGTGGAAGGGGCGCTTGCCCGGCGCATAGACGTTCGGGTGGCCGTCGGTCAGGGCGAACAGTTCGCCGCGGTTCTGGAACATGAAGCCGAGGGTCCCGCCGTCCGGGCCGTCGGCGACCAGACCGCCGCCCATGCCGCGATAGTTGGACTGGATCCAGCTGACCATCATGCCGTCGCTGTCGGCGACGCTGAAATAGGTGGTGTCGCCCTGCGTCGGCGCGTCGCCGGGGAAGACGCGGTCCATGACGCGGTTCGGGTTGATCAGCTTCGCGCGTTCGGCGGCGTAGGCCTTGGAGTTCAGCCAGGCGGTCGGGGCCTTGGCGAAGCGTTCGTCGGCGAAGTAGCGGGCGCGGTCCTCGAAGGCCAGACGCTTGGCCTCGGCCTGGACGTGGATCGAGGCGGCGGACTGGAAGCCCATGGCCTTCAGGTCGAACTGTTCGCAGATGTTCAGGATTTGGTTGGTCGACAGCCCCTGTGTGTTCGGGCCCAGCGAATAGACTTCAACCCCGCGATAGGTGGTCATCAGCGGCTCGACCCATTCGGTGCGGTGGGCGGCCAGATCGGCGCGGGTCATCCAGCCGCCGATGCGCTTGAAATAGCGCTCGATGTGGTCGGCGATCACCCCGTCATAGAAGGCGTCGCGGCCGCCTTCGGCGATCAGGCGATAGGTGCGGCCCAGATCCGGGTTGGCGAAGATCTCGCCCGTCTTGGGCGTGCGGCCGCCGGTCAGCCAGACCTTCCTGCGGTTGTCGTTCTCCTCGATCGTCGCGGCGCTCTTGTCGAAGTTGGCCATGCCGCGTTCCATGTACCAGGCGATGACCTGGGGCACGGGCACGCCCTGTTCGCACAGTTCGGCGACGGGCAGCAGAACGTCCTTCCACGGCAGCTTGCCGTAGCGCTGGTGCGCGCTCCACCAGGCGTCGACCGCGCCGGGGACGTTCACCGTCACTGCGCCGTATCTGGGCAGGTAGCCGTCCGGTCCGGCCTTGGTGCGCGCGGTTTCCAGCGACAGGCCGCGCGGGCTGGGGCCTGAACCGTTGAAGCCTACGACCTTCTTCTGCGTCGGATCCCACATCAGGCAGAAGGCGTCGCCGCCGATGCCGTTGGCGGTCGGCTCAAGAAAGCCGAGGGCGGCGTTGATGGCGATGGCTGCGTCGATGGCCGAGCCGCCGCGACGCAGGGTGTCCAGGCCGATCAGGGTGGCGGCCGGATGGGCCGTGGCGGCGGCGCCGTTCGCGCCCCAGACGGTCGAGCGGCCGACGAATCCCGGCCCGGTGATGCGGTCGCCGATGCCGACGCCCGCGTAAGGGTCGGACGCCGGGGCGGCCGGGGCGGCGGTCGCAGCGGCGACCTTGCCCGTCTGGGCCGTCGCCTGCGCCGCTGCTTGGGCGTTGGCGGCGCCGGCCATCAGGGCTCCGGCGGGCAGGGCGGACAGGAATGTACGGCGACGCATGGTGTTACTCCCCCTCGTTCGAGGCGCGCATTGACCCCGGAACGGGGCGGGGGTGCAAGCGCCGAACTGATCGACGCGCAAAGAAAAAGGGCCGCCCGGAGGCGACCCTTTCAAACCGTCAGGATCATGCGATCCTATTCGATGTCTTCGTTCAGGAGGCCGATCTTGAAGAAGCCGTTTTCCTGAAGCTTGTTCATGACTTCCATGAACTGGTTGTACTTCACTTCCGGCTGGGCGCGGACGAAGACGCGCTCTTCTCGGCAGTCGGTCGTCACGTCCTGAGCGGCGCAGACATCGGCCGTCAGGGTGGCGATGCTGGTCTTCTTTTCGGCCAGGAACAGAGCGCCGTCTTCCTGAATCGTGATGTAGACCGGCTCTTTCGGCTTTTCGTTCGTGTCCTTCGGCGGCGTCGCCGGCGGCAGGTCAAGCTTGATCGACACGGTGGCCATCGGAGCCGCGACCATGAAGATGATCAGCAGCACAAGCATGATGTCCACGAACGGCGTGACGTTGATGTCCGCGTTCTGTTGCGCCAGCTTGCCGCCGCCGCCACCGCTTGAGGAAAGTTTCGCGCCCATTACGCCCTCGTCTCCATCAAGGCCCGCACCCTCCGGCGGACCACACTGAAAGTCTGGCTCGTCTCTTGGCGGTCCGGAGCGGCCTTGTAAAGCCATCGAAGGCGAGGAAATGACGTCACAGGGGAATAAGATTGCGAATTCGGTCGAGGCCGGACCTGAGCGTGATCAATTCAGCCCCCGTTGAAGCCCCTTCGCCGGTCGCCCGGCGCCCCGTGGAGGGGCTTCGGGTCAGCCGCGGGCGAGTTTGAGGAATCGCTCGGCCAGGGCCGGGTCGCTCTTGAAGGCGCCGGTGAAGCGGGTGGTGATGGTGGTGACGTGGCGGTGATGCACGCCGCGCGTCGTCATGCACTGGTGCGCCGCATCGACCAGCACGGCCACGCCCCTGGGCTGCAGGTGCGATTCGATGGCGTCGATGATGTCGTTGGTCAGGGTCTCCTGATTCTGGAGACGGCGGGCGAAGATCTCGACCACGCGGGCCAGCTTGGAGATGCCGACCACCTTCTCGCCCGGCAGATAGGCGACGTAGGCCTTGCCCAGGAAGGGGGCCAGGTGGTGCTCGCAGTGGCTCTCAACCTCGATGTCGCGCAGGATGACCATGTCGTCATAGCCGGTCACGTCCTCGAAGGTGCGGCTCAGCTCCTTGCCCGCGTCGGCCTCATAGCCATCGAACCATTCGCCATAGGCGTCGACCACGCGCTTGGGCGTGTCCAGCAGGCCGGGGCGCTGGGGATCGTCGCCGGCCCAGGCGATCAGGGTGCGCACGGCTTCCAGAGCCTGCTCGCGGGTCGGGCGCTGGCGCGCTTCAGCGGCGACGAGGACGGGCTTGGCGGGAGTGCTGCTCATGAAACGATCCGGCGGCGGCGAGAGCGCCTGTTCAGAATACTAATTATATGGACTTGGGCGCGCGGCCCTGACTGTCTATCAGGCCGCTATATGGGACACCTCGTCCGTCCCGCAAGAAAACTCGCAAAAGACCTGACCCATGGCCCTGCACATCCACGACACCCTGCGCCGTGAAAAGCGCCTGTTCGCGCCGCGTGATCCGAACAGGGTGAGCCTCTATGTCTGCGGCCCGACGGTCTATGACTACGCCCATATCGGCAACGCCCGCCCGCCGGTCGTGTTCGACGTGCTGGTGCGTCTGCTGCGCCGCACCTATGGCGCCGACAAGGTGGTCTACGCCCGCAACGTCACCGACGTGGACGACAAGATCAACGCCAAGGCCGCCCGTGAAGGCGTCGCCATCGGCGAGATCACCGCCCGCTATGAGGCCGCCTATCTGGCCGACATGGGCCTGCTGAACGTCTCGCCGCCCGACATCGCCCCGCACGTCACCGATTACATCGAGGCGATCACCAAACAGATTCAGGCCATCATCGATTCCGGCTGCGCCTATGCCGCCGAGGGCCATGTGCTGTTCGACGTGTCCTCCTATCCGTCCTACGGCGCGCTGTCGGGGCGCAATCTGGACGACATGATCGCGGGCGCCCGCGTAGAGGTGGCCCCCTATAAGAAGAACCCGCACGACTTCGTGCTGTGGAAGCCGTCCAAGGCGGACGAGCCGTCATGGCCGTCGCCGTGGGGCGAGGGGCGTCCCGGCTGGCACATCGAATGCTCGGCCATGATCGAGGAGACGCTGGGCCTGCCCATCGACATCCACGGCGGCGGCATCGACCTGGTCTTCCCGCACCATGAGAATGAGATCGCGCAAGGGGTCTGCGCCCACGGTCACGCCCACGGCGACGAGGCGCACGACGAATACGCCCGCTACTGGATGCACAACGGCTTCCTGACCGTGGACGCCGAGAAGATGTCCAAGTCGATCGGCAACGTCCTGCTGCTGCACGATCTGGTGCAGGCCATGCCGGGCGAGGTGGTGCGCTGGGCCCTGCTGAGCGCCCACTATCGTCAGCCGCTGGACTGGAACCAGACCCTGCTGGAGCAGAGCCGCAAGAACCTGGACCGCCTCTACGGCGCCCTGCACCGCGCGGCCGGGGTCGAGGCGGCGGACGTGGAGCCGCCGGTCGAGTTCATGAAGTCCATCGAGGACGACCTGAACACGCCGGGCGCCATGGCGGCCCTGTTCGCCCTGTCCAGCGACATCGAGCGCGGCATGACGGCGGGCGATGAGGCGGCGGTGGCCATGGCCAAGGGCCAGTTGATCGCGGCGGCTTCTATTCTGGGCGTGCTTCAGGCTGATCCAGCCGAGTGGTTCTCGGGCGTCGATGAAGGGCTGAAGGTCGAGGTCGAGGGCCTGTTGGAACAACGCGGCGCCGCCCGCGCGGCCAAAAACTGGGCCGAGGCGGACCGTATCCGCGACCGTCTGAACGAACTGAACGTCGTCGTTATGGACGGCCCTCAGGGCGCGACCTGGCGGATGAAGGGGTAGGCGGAATTTTCCCCGTCCGCTGTTCGGCGATCGGCAATATATTCTGGGCGGTTTGAGGAGGCGATGCTGTCGCCTCCTCATTTGTTTACGCCGTACGCCTGTTCACAGCACCCCGATCATACTGGCCACCAGCGGGTGACGCACGATGTCGCGCTCGGCCAGTCGGACGACGGCGATTTCAGGCACGGCTTCAAGTCTGTCGGCGATGTCGGACAGGCCCGACACGCCGGGCAGCAGGTCCGACTGATGCGGGTCGCCCGTCACGACCATGGTCGAGTGCCAGCCCAGACGGGTCAGCAGCATCTTCAGTTGGACGTAGGTGCAGTTCTGCGCCTCATCCACGACGATGAAGGCGTTGTTCAGCGTGCGGCCGCGCATATAGCCGATGGGGGCGATCTCGATCAGGCCCTCGGCCATCAGGGCCTTGACCCGCTTCATGCTGAGACGGTCCGACAGGGCGTCGTAGAGCGGCCGCAGATAGGGGGCCAGCTTGTCCTCCATGTCGCCGGGCAGGAAGCCGATCGATTCCCCGGCCTCGACCGCCGGGCGGCTCAGGACGATGCGGCCGACCTTGCCCGCCTCCAGCGCCTCGACCGCCTTGGCGACGGCCAGATAGGTCTTGCCCGTGCCCGCCGGACCCAGCGCCAGCACCAGATTGGCGTGGTCGACCGCCTCCATCAGCTCGGCCTGACCGTCGGACTTGGGCTTCAGCGTCTTCATATAGGCCTGGTCCCGCTCGTCGTTCGAGGGCAGGGGCGACCAGCCGCCGACGCGGGCGGGCAATCGCCGCACCTTGGCGTCCTGAATGAATTCGGGCGAATCCAGCACGCCTTCGCGCAGCTGACGCTTGATGGCCGATCGTTTGCTCATGGACGCCTCCAGGGCATGAAAAAAGGCGAGCCCGGCAGGGTCTCGCCTTGGTCGTCGGTGGGGGAGGTGGGGGCCGAAGTCGCACAGCCGTCCCGAACGGTCGCAGGGTCTTCGCCGCAGCAGGTGCGGCGCCGTCCCCGAACGGGTCGTGAACACGCCAAGCGTATTCTCCAGCGTCTGACCGGACCGGGCTTGATCCGGCTTCGGATCCGGGGGCGAATGGGGCCGTCCGAATCGCATCAACAGATTGATGCTAACGTGGTTTCTGAAGGGTTAAAGCCTTCATTTTAAGAAGAATAGGCGGTGTGCGGATGAGTGTTTACAGTCTGGGCGACAGCAAGCCTCAGCTTCCGCCGGAGGGCGAATACTGGATCGCGCCGAATGCAACTGTTCTAGGGAACGTGATTCTGCATCCGGGCGCCAGCATCTGGTTCAATGCGGTGCTGCGCGGCGATAATGATCCGATCACTATCGGGGCGGACACCAATATTCAGGACGGCAGCATCCTGCACACCGATGCCGGGTCGCCCCTGACCATCGGCGCAGGCGTGACGGTGGGCCACAAGGTGATGCTGCACGGGTGCGAGATCGGCGACAACAGCCTGATCGGCATCGGCGCCGTCATCCTGAACGGGGCGCGCATCGGCAGGAATTGCCTGATCGGCGCCAACGCCCTGATAACCGAGGGCAAGGTCATTCCCGACAACAGTCTGGTGATGGGCCAGCCCGGCAAGGTGGTGCGGGAATTGGATGAGGGGCAGATCGAGGCGCTGCGCCTCTCGGCCCGGCACTATGTGCAGAACTGGCGCCGCTATGTGACGGGCCTGAAGCCGGTCGGTTGAGGCTTCGCCCCACAATGGCACGGTTCACAATGAGACAGAGGCGGCCAAACCGGGTGAAAGCGGGCGGAAAGGCTTTGAATCCGCCCAATGTCGGACGATGCAAACGGCCCGGCGCTTGCATCGGTCCTGCCGACGATCAATGCAGGAGTCCGATCCCATGCGGATAGGGATTACGAAAATGCTGGCGGGCGCAGCGGCCTTTGTGGGGCTGATGGCGGTTGCCGATGCCGCGGCCGCAGGTTGCGCGCCCAGCGGCTGCTTGCCGCCTCCGGCGCCGAATCCGCCGATCTTGCCGCCGCCGACGCCGATCACGCCGCCGGTGACGCCTCCGGGCGGCGGGGGATGCGGTCCCAGCGGCTGCCTGCCGCCGCGCCCGCCTGTGACGCCGCCTTGCGGAGGCGGCGGTTGCCTGCCGCCCCCTCCGCCTGTCTGCTGTGGCGGTGGCGGCAATGTGAACGTCAATGTGAACGTGAACGCCAATGCGAGCGCCAACGCCAACGCCAACGCCACGGCGCGCGCCTGGGCCGGATCGCGCGCCAACTCGACCATCATCTACAGCGGCGGCGGCGCCTATTTTAACGTCGATCAGCCCTATCCGACGACGATTCAGGGGCTGAACGTCCAGGGCGGGATGCAGTCGGTGCGCGTGCCCTTCACCGCCACGCGCCGCATCGAAAAGCAGGTCGTGCTGCAGGCCGTCTGCATCGACGACCGTAATGTGCCGCACCCTGCGTCGCAGGTGACGCCGGGCCGCGACGTGGCCAACAGCTATGACGGCGAACTGTTCCGCTGTCTGGCGGGCACCAAGCTGCAGTGGACCATCAGTGACGCCGAAGGCGCGCCGGGCGAAACCACGGCCTGTAACAAGGGCGACGCCCTGTGGCACGGCGCGGGCGGCCGTCTGGAATGCCGTCCTGAAAAGGAAGCGCGTCAGTGCAACGAGCGTTCGCTGCTGCGCCGCTATGGCGCGGGCGTGAAGGTGCTGACCATGGTCCGCGAGGAAAGCTACACCGAGTATCGTGAGGAAATGGTCGAGGGCGCTGCGTCCACCGGCATGATCATGATGGACGGCGGGGTCGGCGGCCGGGTGTTCTGATCCGGCAGTAAAGCCTGAAACAAGAAGGGCCCCGTTCCGGTCGGAACGGGGCCCTTTGTCTGTCCGGCCTGCGCCTTATTGCGGGGCGGCCAGCGGTGCGACTTCAGCCTTCCACGCCGTGTCCGGCTTCAGATAGCGGCGGGCCGCTTCCTGAATGTCGGCGGCGGTGAAGGATTCCAGCACGCTGATCTGGTTGACGATCTGGTCGACCACGGCGGGCTTGGCGGCCAGGTCTTCCAACTGGCCCAGCCAGTACTCATTCCCGGCCTGGCTGCGGCGCAGGCTTTCGATCAGCGGCAGGCGGGCGCGGGTCAGTTCATCCTCGCTGATCGGCTTGTCGCGCAGATCGGCGATGATGGCGTCGACGGCGGTGAAGAAGGCGTCGAACTTGTCAGGCGCCGTGTCGGCCGTGATCGAGATGGAGCCGAAGTCCCTGAACACGTCAGAAGAAGACGCGCGCACGCCGGGCGAATAGGCCAGGGCCTGCTTCTCGCGGATTTCCTCCATGACGCGCAGTTCCAGCACCTTGGACAGGACCGCGACCTTGCGCGATTCGGTACGGTCATCGACGGCGTCGACCGTGGGCCAGGCGACATAGGCCAGACCCTGATCGGCCGGACCGGCGTGGTTCAGACGCACGGGCTCAGGCGTCGGGGTCGGAAAGCGGCGGTGATCCGAACCGGGCAGGGGACTGGCCGCCGGGGCGCGGACGGGCAGGGCGGCGAAGGTTGAGGCGACCGAGGCGACCGCGTCCTCGACCTTGACATCGCCGACCATGACGATGTCGATCGGGCCGGTCGAAAGGCCCTCGACCACGCCCTGTTTCAGCTCGTCCAGGGTGAAGGCGGCGATCTCGGCAGGCGAGGGCATGGATTCGCGCTTGTCGCCGCTGGCCAGCAGACCGCTGGCCTGAAGGCCGAAGGCGCCGCCGGGCGTGGCCATCTGCTGGGCCATGAACTGGGGCAGGACGGCCTTGATCTGCTCGAAAGGCGCCGCGCGCAGGCCCGGATCGGTCAGATAGGCGGCCAGCACCTGCATCTGCAGCTGCAGATCGGCCGGGCGGGTGGCGCCCGACAGTTGATAGGCGTCGCCGTCGATGGCGAAGCCGGCGCCGTAGATCTTGCCGGTCAGTACGCGGTTCATCTCATCGGCGGTCAGCTTGCCCAGACCGCCCGCGGTAAAGACCATCGGCGCCAGCGACTGGGCCGTGAAGCGGTCGGTGGGCAGGCCTTTTTCGCCGATGCCGGTGCGGACGGTGATCAGGATCTGCTGATCCTTGAAGGTCGTCGGCTTGACGGTCAGGCGCACGCCGTTGGCGAAGGTGACGACCGTGGCGCCGACGGCGGCGACCTCGGTGGTCGAGGCGGGCGTGGCGACGGCGCCGAAGTCGGCATAGGGCCATTCCAGCTGCGCCTGTTCGGCGGGCGGCGTGACGGGGGTGGCGCGGCTGGCTTCCAGCAGGGCGGTGACGCCCGCTTCGCCGCCCTCGATCGGTTCGGGCGTGATGACCAGGGCCAGCGGGCCCTGTCCTTCAAAGGCGCGCTTGACCTCGGCGCTGACCTGTTCGGCCTTCAGGTCTTTCACCGTCGCCTCGAACAGGGCCAGGTCGGTGGCGGGCGAAGAGAAGACCTTGTCGTCGTTGGCGGCGTTCAGCAGGGCGTTGGCCAGACCCGGCGTGCTGCGCGTGGCGGCGGCCTGAACGGCGTTTTCCAGACCCGTGCGGCTGTTGGCGATCTCGCGATCCAGCTCGATCTGGGACACGCCGAACTGCACCAGACGGCGTTGTTCCTGCTCGATGGTCTCCAGCGCGCGCTGGATGCCGCCGGGGTTGAAGGCGGCCGAGACGCTGCCGAGGTCCAGCGTCTTGAACAGCGTCCCCTGACCGCCGCCTGCGCCGATGAAGGGCGGATTGTCGGCGCGGGCCAGCTCGCCCAGACGGCGGTTCAGCACGGCCATGCCCAGATTCTGCAGCAGGGCGTCGCGGCGTTTCGACGCCGTGTCGGGATCAAGGTCGGGGTTGCGGATCCAGTTCAGCTGAACCGACGACTGGACGCCCGGCTCGACCAGGATGCGGGTCTCGGGCTGGCGCGGGGCGACCTGTCCCAGATCGGGCTCGGGACCGTCCGCGGCCTTGGGCGTCCAGTCCGAGAAGGTCGCCTTGATCTTGGCTTCCATCTGGTCGACGTCGAAGTCGCCGACGGCGATCATGGTGGCGCGCGTGGGGCGGTAATAGGCTTCGTAGAACTCGACGAAGCGTTCTCGCGGGGCGGTGCGGATGATGCTGAGATCGCCGATCGGCAGGCGGTTAGACAGGCGTTGACCCGGCGCCAGCAGGGCGATCTGCGCCTTCAGCGAGCGCAGGGCCGGAGTGTTGCGCAGCCGCTCTTCGCCCTCGATCACGCCGCGCTCGGCGTCGATGTCCTCGGCCTTCATCAGGGCTTCGGAGACCTGTTCGCGCATGATCCGCAGCGAAGTGTCGACGGTCTCGTCGTTGGTGCGTGGCAGCTCCAGCGTATAGGCGGTCTGGTCGAAGCTGGTGAAGGCGTTGGTGTCGGCGCCGAAGGCCAGACCCAGACGCTCCAGAATCCGCAGCAGCTCGTTCTCGGGCACGTTTGTCGTGCCGTTGAAGGCCATATGCTCCATAAAGTGCGCCAGACCCAGCTGGTCCTCGTTCTCCATCAGGGAACCGGCCGCGATCCGCAGGCGCAGCGACGCCTGGCCCGGCGGCGTGGCGTTCTTCATGATGGCGTAGCGCATGCCGTTGGGCAGGACGCCGAAGCGCACGGCCGGGTCGGCCGGGATATCGCTGGCCGCCTGGGCCCAGGGACTGGAAGGGGGCGTGTTCTGCGCCGCGGCGGCCGCTGGCGGCGTCATCGCCAGGGCGGGAACAGCCGCGCCGCCCGTCAGGGCGAGGCTGGAGGCGGCGAGCAGTAACAGGCGACGGGGGGATCGCATTCAGAAGTGTCTCCGCAGCGTGCGAGCCGACGGCTTCCGGGACTGAAAGCCGCCCTGCACAAGCATGACAGGCGTCAGGGTGATGAACCCTGACGCCTGTTGACGGTGACAAAGGAACTTGACTATCTCAAGTTACCAAAAGTTAATGAAGGCGGTCTGCTTACGGGCGTGTGACGTAGAAGGTCGCTGTGTTTCCGACCGCATTCGACCCGGCCACGACATTGCGGCCCCAGCCGTTGATGGTCGTCGTGGCGGTCGCCCGCACGTCGCCCATGTTGGTCTGGTTGTTGCGCACGTTCAGGTCGCCGCCGCAGGTGGAGCAGGCGAAGCCGGTGACGGCGTTGCCCGCTGCGTTGGCTCCGACATAGGCGTCATAACCGTTCTGACCTGTGAACCCGGCGCTGGCGGTGACGCCGCCGGTGTTCATCTGGGTGTTGTCGATGCTGACATAGATGTCGTTGTTGCCCGCATGGACCTCGTTGCCCACGGCCTCGGCGGTCGAATAGGCGGCGCCGAAGTCATAGGAACTGAGTTCGGAGCGTGACAACACATTGGCGCTGTTCTGTTGGTCCACATCCACGACCAGAGAACCGCCCTGATTATAGAAGGCGGCCTGGTTCGAGGCGGCGCGGCTGCGCGCGGCGATGTCCCAGGCGTTGCCCGCCCATACGCCGGTCCAGGCGGTGACGCCTGCGCCCGAGGCGTTCTGGCTGACGGACAGATTCTGGTGCGCGTTTGGGGCCGAAGTCGCCTGAACCGCATTGGCCGAAGCCTGGCTGGAGAAGACGGCGGGCGCCGGGGCGTAGGTGAAGCGGGCCTCGTTCTCGGCATAGATGGCGCCGGTCGAATTCTGGTCCGTGCGGCCCGTGACGGCGCCGCGCTGATCGCCCGTGCCGCCGGCGCCGAGGGCGACGGTGTTGCCGATGGCGTCGGCCGAGACGTGGGCGCCGTAGATCAGGCGGGCGCCGGTCTCTTCGATCCGGGTGCGCGCCGTGACGTCGCCGTCAACGTTCTGCCGCGCGTCGACATCGATGCCGGTGTTGACCGCGGTTCCGGCCAGATAGTTGCCGCGCGCCTGGGTGGCGCTGTTCACGTAGCCGGTCTCGCCGCGCAGGGTCAGGGAGGTGTCCGCCACAGCGGCTCCCTGCATGTCCTGGGTCGAACGGACGTCGGCGGCGCGACCTTCGGCGCCGCCGGCCAGGGCGTTGCCCATGGCGGCGTTCGTCACGGCGACGTTGTCGCTGACGTTGACGACGTTCAGGCGTTGACCGCTGATGACGTCGCCCAGGTTAAGCTGTTCGTTCAGGACCAGACCGCGATCCTGAGCGTGGGAAACCTCAGCGGTTGCCGCTACGCACAGCGCTGTCACGGCGATCGTGCCAGCGAGACGGGTCAGCGCGGGTTTGGCCATTGTTCGTGTCCGTATTAGCGTAAGCAGGGTAGTAGCCGCCGGTGGGGCCGACCGGGCTGTCGCCCAGCGGGTCATTGGCGGGGTTGAGGCAGATTTCCGGGCCGGGGGCGCCGTACAGGTTGGCCATGAACTCGACCGTGGCGCGTTCGACCAGGGCGCGGACCGCCAACTGAACGGGCTCCAGACCGCTGGTGCCGGCCGAGATGTCGAAGACGTTGCCGTTCAGGAAGTCGAACACGCCCGCCGACACTTCACGGCCGACGATCTGCTTCTGGTAGGAGACGACGTCCACGACCTCGAGGGTGGTGGTCTGCACCAGCCGCAGGTCGATGGCGACGTTCATCACGAAGACCTTGCCCGTGAAGAGGCCCGAACCGCCGTTCTGCTTGACCTCGCCGCCGGCGATGTCGAAACCGCCCGAGCGGATGTTGTAGTTCACTTCGGTGATGCCGCCGACCACATAGAAGTCCGAACCCGGCACCTGACCGGCCAGGATGCGGCGGAAGGCGGCGTCCTGGGCGGCGCCGTTCGGCACGTCGTCGCCGATCAGCTTGTTGTTGGCGTAGCGCAGCTCAAGCTCCGACACGGAGGTGTCGTAACGCTCGACGATGCGGGCGCCGGCCTTGGCCAGGGCGGTGTTCGCCATCAGGGACGCGCCCTGAGTGATCTGGCGCCCGCCGTCCGAAGATATGGAGCCGGTGTAGTCGCTGATCCGCCCCACAGCCATGCGCGGCGAGGGCAGGTTATAGCGGCGCGCATAGTCGGCCAGGCAGTACAGGGCGGTCGAATAGGGCGTCGGGTTCGACGTGACCGGCGCATTGCCGATCGGCTTGGCGTACTGGCCCGACGGACCGGCCGAGGTGGCGCAGCCGCTCAACAGGGCGGCGGCGGCGGCGACGCAGCCGATGGCGCGCACGGGCGAGCGGCGAATGGCGGATATCTTCATGGACGGGGCCCGTTCAGGGTGGTGCCGGCGTGGATGTCGCCGTTGTTGGTCTGGTTGGAGTTGACGACGACCGTGTTGCGGTTGCCCTGGACCACCACATTCAGGTTGTTGCCGATGGCGGTCGAGCCGCCGATGCTGGTCCCGGCGCCCGAGCCGACGCCGCCGTTGAAATGGCTGGAAGAACTGCTGCTGTCGCTGCGCG
>NZ_CP190005.1:692500-2910000 GCF_050310045.1 Brevundimonas diminuta
TGTATAATGGGTCAGCGACTTCATATGTCGAGCAAGCTTAAGCCGTTAGGTGTAGGCGCAGCGAAAGCGAGTCTGAATAGGGCGCTAAGTTCGACGTATGACGACCCGAAACCAGGTGATCTATCCATGAGCAGGATGAAGGTAAGGTAACACTTACTGGAGGTCCGAACCCGTGAATGTTGAAAAATTCTGGGATGACTTGTGGATAGGGGTGAAAGGCCAATCAAACCTGGACATAGCTGGTTCTCCGCGAAATCTATTTAGGTAGAGCGTCCGACGAATACCCTGGGGGGTAGAGCACTGGATGGTTGCGGGCTGCGCGAGCGGTACCAATACTAACCAAACTCCGAATACCCAGGAGTACTATCGGGCAGACACACGGCGGGTGCTAACGTCCGTCGTGAAAAGGGAAACAACCCTAACCATCATCTAAGGCCCCCAAGTCATGGCTAAGTGGGAAACGATGTGGGATTGCTTTGACAATCAGGAGGTTGGCTTAGAAGCAGCCATCCTTTAAAGAAAGCGTAACAGCTCACTGATCAAGCGATCCTGCGCGGAAAATGTAACGGGGCTAAAGCCATGCGCCGAAGATATGGGTTTGCAGTTTACTGCAAGCGGTAGCGGAGCGTTCCGTAAGCCTGTGAAGGTCAACCGTGAGGTTGGCTGGAGGTATCGGAAGTGAGAATGCTGACATGAGTAACGATAAACAGTGTGAGAAACACTGTCGCCGAAAGACCAAGGGTTCCTGCGTAAAGCTAATCTGCGCAGGGTTAGTCGGCCCCTAAGGCGAGGCTGAAAAGCGTAGTCGATGGGAAGCAGGTAAATATTCCTGCACCAGCTGGATGTGACGGATGGCATAAGTCGTCGGGGCTTATTGGATTGTTCCCGGCGGTGGCGTCGTCCCTGGAAATAACTCCAGCAGAGACCGTACCCGAAACCGACACAGGTGGTCAGGTAGAGTATACCAAGGCGCTTGAGAGAACTGTGCTGAAGGAACTCGGCAAATTGCACGCGTAACTTCGGAATAAGCGTGACTCACCCTGGGCAACCAGGACTGAGTGGCACAAGCCAGGGGGTAGCGACTGTTTAGCAAAAACATAGGGCTCTGCGAAGCATCAATGCGACGTATAGGGTCTGACGCCTGCCCGGTGCCTGAAGGTTAAAGGGAGGAGTGAAAGCTCCGAACTGAAGCCCAGGTAAACGGCGGCCGTAACTATAACGGTCCTAAGGTAGCGAAATTCCTTGTCGGGTAAGTTCCGACCTGCACGAATGGCGTAACGACTTCCCCACTGTCTCCAGCACAGGCTCAGTGAAATTGAATTCCCCGTGAAGATGCGGGGTTCCCGCGGTCAGACGGAAAGACCCTATGAACCTTTACTATAGCTTCGCCTTGGCGTTAGCGACCGTATGTGTAGGATAGGTGGGAGGCTATGAAACCGGGGCGCCAGCTCTGGTGGAGCCATCCTTGAAATACCACCCTTACTGTCGTTGACGTCTAACCGAGGGCCGTTATCCGGTCCCGGGACATGGCGTGGTGGGTAGTTTGACTGGGGCGGTCGCCTCCCAAAGTGTAACGGAGGCGCGCGATGGTTAGCTCAGACCGGTCGGAAATCGGTCGTCGAGTGCAATGGCATAAGCTAGCCTGACTGCGAGACTGACAAGTCGAGCAGAGACGAAAGTCGGCCATAGTGATCCGGTGGTCCCGCGTGGAAGGGCCATCGCTCAACGGATAAAAGGTACTCTAGGGATAACAGGCTGATTTTGCCCAAGAGTCCATATCGACGGCAAAGTTTGGCACCTCGATGTCGGCTCATCACATCCTGGGGCTGGAGCAGGTCCCAAGGGTACGGCTGTTCGCCGTTTAAAGTGGTACGTGAGCTGGGTTCAGAACGTCGTGAGACAGTTTGGTCCCTATCTGCCGTGGGTGTTCGAAGCTTGAGAGGATCTGTCCCTAGTACGAGAGGACCGGGATGGACATACCTCTGGTGGACCTGTCGTGGCGCCAGCCGCGCAGCAGGGTAGCTAAGTATGGAATAGATAACCGCTGAAAGCATCTAAGCGGGAAACTAACCTCAAAACAAGGCTTCGCTGAGGATCGTGGAAGACTACCACGTTGATAGGCCAGGTGTGGAAGCGCGGTGACGTGTGAAGCTTACTGGTACTAATAATCCGATCGGCTTGATCGTTTCTCAGCAAAACTCATTCGACTTTACTTGTCGAAATCAAAGACAATATCTTCTCATTCGTGTGTGTCGGGTTGACCTGGTGGCTCTGTCGGAGGTTCCCCACCCGATCCCATTCCGAACTCGGTCGTTAAGCCCTCCAGAGCCGATGGTACTTCGTCTTAAGGCGCGGGAGAGTAGGTCGCCGCCGGGTCTACCCGACACACATGAGTGATAGTCTCGAACCTTCTTCCTTTACGCACCGCCTTGCCGCGGGATGGAGCAGCCCGGTAGCTCGTCAGGCTCATAACCTGAAGGTCGCAGGTTCAAATCCTGCTCCCGCACCCAGCATTACCTCACACCCGGACGTGAGGCTCTGATCTACAGAAACCCCATGGCCTCCAGCCGTGGGGTTTTTTGCTTTCTGGGCGCCCCCAAGCCGAGCAGGACGGCGAGGCTGCCGTGCACCCGCAGGTCGAACTTGCCCAGACCCTCCAGCGGAATGAAGTCCACGCGCTGGATCAGCTTGCGCAGTTCCGCGCGCACCTCCTCGCCGTCTTCGTCCTCGATGGCCTGGCGCAGATTCTCGGCAAGCCGCCGATAAGCGTCAGCGGCGCCGGGGTGCAACTGGATCACCGATGGCGCGGCGTCGGCTGCCAGTCGGACCTGGATCTCGCTGCGGAGGGTCTTCAGCGGCGCGCTGATCGTCTTCAGTTCTTCGGTTTCGATTGCACCCTCCAGGCACATGGTTTGCGCGCGCTTCAGTTTGCGCTCGATCTCCGCCAGTTCGCGCTCCAGCGGCGCCCGTTCAACCTGAAGGGCCCGGCGCTCGGCGTCCGCGGCGGCGTGAAAGGCTCTGACGGCCTCCGCGATGGCTTCCGGCGACAGCAGGTGGGTCTTGATGCCGGTGAGGACGCGCTTCTCCACCGTCGTGGCGGCGATGATCTTGCCGTTGGAGCAGGTCCCGCGTTCGCGGTGGCCGCTGCAGTTATACTTGCTGGCGTTCAGGGGCATGCTGAAGCCGCACTGCTTGCATTTCATCAGGCCGGACAGAAGGCGTTTCGGCTTGCGGCCTTGGGCGGCGGGCAGGGCGGACAGCTCCGCTTTGCGGCTCTGCACCCGCGCCCAGAGTTCATCGTCAATGATGCGCAATTCCGGAGCGGGCTGGCGGATCCAGTCCTCCGGCGGATTCAGCACCGATGAGCGGCGTCCGGTGTCGGGGTGTTTGCGGTAGCGACGCCGATTGAACACCCGCACGCCTATATAGAGTTCCTGGTGCAGGATGCCGTCGCCGGTGCGGCGGTCGCCGTGGATGGTCGACGGCGTCCATGTCCCGCCCCGCGGCCCGGGCTCGCCTGCCGCGTTCAGGCTGTGGGCGATGGCGCGAGGCGATTCCTTGTCAGCATAACGCGCGAAGATCGAATGGATCACGCCGGCCTGATGGAGGTTGGGCTGAAGTTCGCCCTTGCCGACGATGTCATAGCCGTAGCAGCGGCCGCCGCCAGAGAAGCCGGCGTTCACCCGTGCGACAAGGCCTCGACGCGTCTTCACCGCCAGGTCGTGCAGGAAGAGTTCATTCATCGTGCCCTTCAGCCCGATGTGAATTCTGTCGATCGGGCCTTCAGCTAGGGTCTTCAGCGTGACTCCGGCGTAGGAGAAGCGTTTGAAAATGCCGGCGATGTCCTCCTGGTCGCGCGACAGCCGGTCGAGCGCCTCGGCCATGACATCGCTGACTTCGCCGCGCTCCACCGCAGCGAGGAGGGCGCGCAGTCCTGACCGATTGGCCATCGCGCTGCCGGAAACGGCCTCGTCCGTGAACACGAGAACGTCTGTGACGCCCTCAGTTCGGCAGGCCTCGCGCAGAAGCGCGATCTGATCGGCGGTCGACCGCGCGTTTTGAAGGTCGGTGGAGTGGCGGCCGTAGAGGGCGCGTTTCTTAGGTGGAAGAACCAAGGGAAATCCGGTTTGAGGTTTTCGAAAAAAAGAGGTTGACGCTGCCTATCTTGCCATCTTATATGGGCAGATAATGCGAATTGCTTTTATTGTTTGACATTGCTGGCTGCGTAGCGCACCCTGCGGGAACTTTCAACCCTGTGGAGTGCTTATACGCGTCGCCCATTGGGGCTTGGCTGGCGCCGATGCCCCGGAACATAGAGAATATTCCGTCCGCCTGATGGGCGGGGAGGCGCTACGGATGCGTCTGGAGGCTGCGGATTTGTCCGCCGTCGGCGAACAGTTGCGTCGCGAACGGGCCCTCGTCGGCCACCTCATCATCGAAGAGGACGGCTATCCGTCGATCGTCGAGGCGCTCGTGCCCAGCCATCGCATTCAGATGGTGCTTGCTGATGCCGGGTGAGGCCACCGTCATCCGCCTGTCGCCGCGGCCGGACCGCCGTAGGCCGGCGCGGCCGCTGATCCCTCCCTGGGCCGAAGACGCGTCGACGACGTCCTGTGAGGCGGCTGTCTCTCTCCTCCTGCCGACGATCCGCGCCCTGGCGCGGCTGGCGCGTCAACGCGCTGCGCCCGCGGTCGGCGACTGATCCGCGGCCACGTTCAGTGGCCGACCACCCCCAACAATCCGGTCCGTCGTCATTCGCGCTTCCGCGCGAAGCCGATGACGTGCGCCCTGAAATCCAATTCGTCTGTCGTCCCCTCGCGGAGGCTCAACGGCGGCGCCCACTAATGGAAATACAAATGAACGAAGATCCCGCTCCCTCTGCCGAACAGCCTGCAGAACCCACTCAAGAAGCCGGCGTCCGCACACAGATGATTTGCGACGGCGTGGTCTACGACATGATCCTGGAAGTCGATCCCAATGATCCGGATCGCTTCCACATGCGTCGGGTCCAGCCGGGGGCGCAGCAATGAGGGGCCGTTTCTTGGGGCACCGCACCAGGCAGGGGCGACCTTCGCCGGCGAACGACGAAGTGTTGGCTGCTGTAGTTAAACGGTTCCAGGCGACGGTCACGTCCCTGTCGCAGATTAACGAACTGCGGTCGCAGCTTGAGGCGGCCGGCTTTGACGGCGTCGGCATCTGCTTCGAACGTATGGCGACTGGGAAGATCGACACCTTCGTCACCTACGTGACCGGTCCGGCTGACGGTGCGGCCAGCAGCGAGGGAAATCGATGAAACGTCAGGTCTCCCATTCGTTCGAAGAGCTGTTACGACAGCAGCGTCTCGAGCGCCACGAGGCGGAATTGCAGACAGGCGAACCCTGTGATGAGTTGATCCCCATCGTCTTGGCGCTGGCGCGATTGGACGCGCAAAGGCTCGCGCGAGAACGCGCCTTTATGGAGCGTCATGCCGCCATTGACGGCGAGGTGGCGGCATGACGTTTCAATCCCTGAAGAACAAGCGATGCGTCGGCTATGCGCGATATTCCACCACTCATCAGCGCCAGGAGTCGATCGAGGATCAACTCAGGATTTGCGAAGAGTATGTGCGCGCACAGGGTGGAATCTGGGTGGCGTCTTACTCCGACCCTGAATGCAGTGGCCAGTCCTTCATGGGGCGTCCGGGATTTGCGGCGCTTATGGCTGATGCCGAACGCCGCACGTACGAATTTCTCGTCGCTGAAGATCTGGACCGGATAACGCGGCAGGCCTCGGGACTTCATTCCGTTCTCGAAGAGCTCGAAGCCTTGGATATCGGTATCCACACCGTTCGTTCTGGCGAAGTGACGCAGATGGCGGCGACTTTCAGCGCCTTTCAGAACGCCGAATACGCCAGGAACATGAGTTTGAAGTCCCGCCGTGGAGTGGAAGGAACCGTCCTTAAGGGGCGTCAATCCGGGCGGCTTCCATATGGCTATCGGAAGGTTCCGGTCATCCGCCCGGATGGGTCGATAGAGAACGGCCATCGTGAAATCGTGGAGACGGAAGCGGGTGTGATCCTTCGCATGTACCGTGACTATGCTGCGGAGTTGAGCGTTAGAGGCATCTGCCGCGCCTTGACGGAGGAGGGTGTTCCAGGACCCGGCGGACGGCCGTGGCGTCCTGGCGTCCTGTATGGCAACAAACACAAGGGTACAGGCATCCTGAGCAATCGGCTCTACAAAGGGGAGACGGTTTGGGGCCGTACGGAGATCAAACGGAACCGACGCGCCGGTACGAAGAAGGCCCAGTGACGTGACCCCCGTTTCTCATCCAGCCATAACGAGAGTCCGAGGTTGATCTGAGTAGAGGTTGGCTGGGTTGGCAATAGGGCGGCCTGCGCAGCCCTCAACCAGCGCAGCAGACCGCCCGACGTTTCCAGCAAGGGTGTGCGCGTAGGCCTGCGGCGTCAGCCAGCCGAGTTTCGAGTGCGGTCGCCTCTCGTTGTAATCGCGCCGCCAAACCTCCAGCACCGCGCGGGCGTGCGGCAGGGAGCGGAACAGCGTCTCGTTCAGCAACTCGTCACGCAGGCGCCCGTTAAAGCTCTCGTTGAAGCCGTTCTGCTGGGGCTTGCCTGGTGCGATGTAGTGCCAGCCGACGCCGGTGTCGTCGGCCCAGGCCAGGACGGCGTTCGAAGTGTATTCCGTGCCGTTGTCGCTGACGATGGTGTCCGGTCGGCCCCGCTGCCGGATGACGGCGTCCAACTCCCGCACCACTCGCGCGCCCGACAGCGAGGTATCGGCCACCAGCGCCAGGCATTCGCGGGTGCAGTTGTCGATCACCGTCAGGATGCGCAAGCGCCGCCCGTCCGTCATCTGGTCGGCGACGAAGTCCAGCGACCAGCGCTGATTGGCGACCAGCGGCAGGTCCAGCGGTCGCCGCGTGCCCATCGCTCGCTTCCGCCCGCCGCGCCGGCGCACCGTCAGCCGTTCCTCGCGATAGATCCGCTGGACCCGCTTCTTGTTGACCGCATGGCCCTCGCGCCGCAGCAGGACGTGCAGGCGGCGATAGCCGAACCGGCGACGCTCCTGGGCGAGGGCTTTCAACCGGTCGCGCAGGGCGCCGTCGTCCGGCCGCGTCGCCTGATAGCGCACGCTCGTCCGATCGACGCCCAGAGCACGGCACGCCCGCCTTTCGCTCAACTCGTAGGCGGCCTGCAGATGACCAGCCGCCTCGCGCCAACCGGCGGGCGTCACCACTTTTTTCCCAGCAGGTCCTTCAGGGCCACGTTGTCCAGCATCGCGTCCGCCAGCATCCGCTTGAGCCGGGCGTTCTCGTCTTCAAGCGTCTTCAGCCGCCGAGCCTCCGACACGTCGAGCCCGCCGAACTTGGCCTTCCATTTGTAAAAGGTCGCCGAGCTGACCCCGTGACGCCGACACACCTCCGCCGTCGTCACACCGGCCTCCTGCTCCCGCAGAATCCCGATGATCTGCTCTTCTGTGAACCTTGATCGCTTCATTCTGTCCGTCCTTCGTTAGGGCGGACTCTAGCTATTCCTGGAGGAGATTCAGGGGGTCACGTCAGAGGAAAGGTCATTCGCTTGAAAAACATCCTCGTCAACCGCACACACACGGCCGAAGAAGTTCCCGCCTTGGCGGTGGGTGCCGGCGCCGAACAAGTGCGAGGTTATTTTCCCAATACCCATCTGTTCAAAGTGATGATGGACGCGCTTGGTTGGGCATCACAGCCCTCATTGCAACGCTAATATCTCCATCTGGCCTGATATCAAAACCCCGCAAGCCAAGCGCTGCGGGGTTTTCTGCGGTGATCCCCATTTCTTATCCAGCAATAATGGGAGTCTGTGGTTGATCTGAGACACGGCGCTGATTGTTGCCGCTTCATTCAGAGCGTCTCGTTTTGATGTCGCTGCGCGTAGTGTTTAGGATGAGCGGCTGTCGGCGGCATGAGTGACCAGCGAGCACCACTGGCTCTTGGTGGACATGCGAAGCTATTGGATGTCTGCACCGAAAGCGGATCCGCGTGCGAGGATCGTAACGTCGCGCACCAGACAGCCAGGTAAGGACCGCTTCGTGCTCATGGCCTTGGCGACGCAGACTTGGATGGGCCTTCCCATCATTACCCTGCTGGCCGCAGGCTGCTCCGCCATGCCCGCCCTCCAGTCCATGCTCTCCAATCGCGTCGAAGCCGGCGGGCAGGGGGCGATGCAGGGGCGATTGACCAGTTTGACCAACTTGCCTTCGATCATCGGCCCATTGGGCTTCACCGCCCTCTATGCCGCAACCGCCAAAACGTGGAGCGGGTGGCCCTAAATAAGCGGTGCGCTGCTCTATGCCGTTTGCCTGGTGCTATTGGCGAGAGGCGGAAGGCAACACGGAACTGGCGATTTAATCGTCACGGAGTAGGCATCGCGCTGTCCGGATCCTTAGCGGGAGGGGTAACGTTCGCGCTAAGAATCCGGTCAGTCGTGGATATTGCTTTATAATCGTCTTGGGTATGAGAGTTATTATATTTCCTGGGTTTAGTTGTTATTATTCGTTCCTGAGGTGTCGTCCAAACCAATCCGTCCACTGCCAGAGAAGTTCTTCTGTGCTCTGCCTTGCATCATAGCGGTGAGCTTCATAGGGCAGGAAGACGAGCCTGGAAGTGACGCCGTTGCCCTTGAGCGCGGCATAGAACCGCTCGCTCTGGATCGGAAAGGTGCCCTGATTGTCATCCGCTGCGCCGTGGATCAGAAGAAGCGGCGCCTTGATGCGGTCAGCATAAGAGAAGGGCGACATCTCATGATAGAGTGACGGGTTCTGCCAGTAGGTTCGTTCTTCGCGTTGAAAGCCGAAGGGCGTGAGGCTGCGGTTATAGGCGCCGCTGAGAGCCACGCCTGCCTGGAACAGATCAGAGTGCGCCAGCAGATTGGCGGTCATGAAGGCGCCGTACGAATGGCCTGTGACGCCCACCCGTTGGCGATCGACGACGCCCAGGCGCACGCCTTCATCAATCGCCGCCTGAGCGCCGGCCACGATCTGCTCTACGAAGGTGTCATTGGGTTCGGCCTCGTCTTCGCCGACGACCGGGAGGCTGGCTCCGAATAGAACGGCGAAGCCTGCCTGCGCCAGAAGAGGAGGCAGGTCGTAGAAGCCGTATTCGGGATAGCGGTTGGGTGATCCTTTCACCTGGCTTGCCGACGCCCGGCTGGTGAATTCTGCAGGATAGGCGTGAAGAATGGTGGGCAGGGGGCCGTCGGCCGGTTTGTAATCCGGGGGGAGATAAAGCGTCGCCGTCAGGGGCATGCCGTCCGCCCTTTGGTAGTGCAGCAGTTGTCGCTGCGCCAAGGGGCGCTCTCCATAGGGGCTGTTGAACGCTGTCACGCGCACGCCGTCGCTGAGCACGTAATTCGGGGGGGTGTCAGCGCTTTCTTTCCGGGTCAGCACGCGGCCGTCAGCCAGAACGGCATGCGGTTCTTCATAGTAATCTAGGCCGGATCTCCACAGCTCCCGCCGTGCGCCGTCGGACAGGGAAAGCAGGGACACGACAGGTCGGTCGCCCTGGGGGGTGCCGCCTGCTGCTGAGAAGACAACCGCCCTGTCGCGGATATCCAGCACAGGCGCGCCTTGCGGGTTTTTGACCATCATGGGCCGACCCGGATCATTGTAGCGGTCGTCACTCGCCCCATCATAGAGCGTGATGGGGGTGTCCCCGGGGCGGCTCGGGTGAAACCGGGAAATCCGGCGGCTTCGGGTCTTGTTCCAGGTCTCTTCCACCAGCGCCGTTTCGCGGTCGCCCCAATAGACGTCCGTGATGCGGGCGCGCACGCGCAGGTTGGTCTGGGCCTTTGCATTAAAGGGCGCGGCCAGGCTCACCAAAGAGTCGCGCTGTTCCGCCGTTTGACCGGGATCGCCGTCGTCCAGAGCGTTTAGCCAGTAGAGGGTTGCGGGAGTGTCGGAACGCCAGGCCGGAGCGCGGGGACCTGCGCCTACGGCGTCAAAGGATATAGGGACGCGATTTTCCAGCGGCTTTTCCGCAATCACACGACGATAGCCGTCGGAGATCCGGGTGACGGCGATGACCTGCGGAAATTTTTCCAGAGGGAATTGATAGGAAAACGGCTGGATGCGCTCGCTGGTCAACAGCCATTGACCGTCCGGAGACACCTCCGCCAGGTCAACGATGGCAGGAGCGCCCACGGGCGTCGACACGCCGTCAAGCGTGATGACGGCCTGCTGGGTGCTCATGTGGTAGGCGAACAGGGCTTCATCCGCAGGGTTGGTCAGCAGGTCCTGATAGGTGCGGCCAGGCGCGGCTGGTCCCTCGCTCTCCTGTATGGAGGGGACGGCGGCGATCTTGCCCTCGGGGGCCGGGCCGCGTCCGGCGGGCGCTGTGCGGCACAGGACGCGGACGCTGTCGGATATCCATTCGCATGCGGGTTTCAGCACGCCGTTGACGAAGACGCCGTCAACTCGATGAGCGGATGCGGTCGCGGCGTCGATGAACCACAAGCCGTGGCCTTCTCCCCTGTCCATTCCTGCGACAGTCGCCAGAAGGCGCTTGCCGTCCGGAGCCCAGGCGACGCTGGTGATGCGGCCTGTCGCGGGCAGGCCGGTGACGGGGCGGGGCGTTCCGCTCGGAAAATCCTGAAGGGCGAGGCTGCGGTAATAGGTCAGCCCCCAGGGCTCTCTCAGCTTGGCGTAGGTGGTCGGATTGAACCGGAAACCGCCCAGGCGCAGTTCTGGCTCGGCCAACTCGCTGATGTCGCGAATCCCGTAGGGCTGGGCGATCAGGGCCCGCGTCGGACCTGTGGCTTCAGGCGAGGGGATAAGCTGAGGCGTCGGAAGCGCTTCTGCAAAGGCCGCCATCGTTTCACCAGGGCTGTGATAGCCTGTTTCCTGAGCTGTCGAGGGAGCAGGCAGGATCAACAGGGCCCCGCCAAGCGCGGGGACAAGGACTGATTTCATCATATTTTCCAGAGCCGGAAGCCGTTGCCCTTTTCGGGGCAACGGCTTCTGTTGGGTCAGTAGGACCAGTTCAGGTTGAAACCGATCGTGCGGGGGCGGATCAGAAACTCCTGGCGGCCGTATTCAGGCACAGTGCTGACTCCGTAACCGAAGGCGGCCGCATACTCGTTGGTGAGATTTGTGCCGTACAGAGAAAGCCCGATGTTCTGCAGTTTCAGGTTCAGTCGCAGATCGATTTGATGATAGCCGCCGACCATGCTGGTCTGCTCGCTGATCGTCATCGGAGCTTCGGACAGATAGCGGTGCTGCAGGATAAAGGTCGGTTCGAAGTCTGAAACCGGCAGGCGCCAGGTGACGGTGTTGGCCAGTTGAACATCCGAGGCGCCCGGTAGTTTGTAACCGTCCCTCAGGACCGGAGACGCATTCAGAACGTCTTGCGTCAACTTCGCATCCATCAGGGTGAGGTTGGTCTGCCAGGAAAGGTCATCCGTCAGATACAGGCTGATCGAGGTTTCCAGTCCATAGATGCGCGCGCTGCCGGCATTGGTTCCGTATGTGGCGTTGTCCGGCCGCATCAGGCGCACCTGTATGTCGGACCAGTCTATGTAGAAGAGTGATGAATCCAGCTGGAGGCGGTTGTCGAGCATGCCTGCGCGAATGCCGAGTTCATAATTCCACAGGGTATCCGACGACCACCCCGCTGGCGTATTGAAGTCGCAATCACAGGGGTAAATCGTATTCGGATTGCCCAGGCGGAAACCCTTGGAGATCACGCCATAGGCTGTGAAGTCGCTGGATGGCCGGTATTTCAGCGAAAACTTCGGGACGAAACCATCTCCGCTGACTTCGAAAGGATCAGGGTGTTGGCTGGGCGTGTAGCTGTAGCCGTATCGGTCGAATTTTACCGAGTATTCCGAACTGAACAGCCGCCCCCCCAGAGTCGCGGTCCAATCCTGCGCAAAATGGAAATTCATCTCGCCGAACAGGGCGTATTCTTTTCCTTCGCGATGAGAAAATATCCGTGAGAAGTTGTCCGTGTCGTCATATTCGGCGCCGGGCTGCGCCTTTCTGGCCGCTTCAGTGCCGCCGGGGGCGCTGGTAAAGGTGCGCGTGTCCATATCCGTAACGGTGAACATCGCGCCGATCAGATAGTCGAACCGGTCGCCGGCGTTTGAAGCGAAGCGCACTTCGCCGGAATTCATGGTGACGTCCATCACTTCGTTGGACCGGATGGGGGTTCCCTGCGGAAGATGCGTTCTCAGGGCGTTGCTTAAGGACACGTCGCTATGAAGGTCGTGTGTCTTTTTGCTGTTGGACAGTATGGCTGTAATGGATCCGAAGCTCAGTTCTTTTTCATATCGGCCGGAAATGATTCGAACATCATAATCGGACTCGGTAGGGAAGAACGAAAACTTCGCATATTTGCCCTGATTGGCATGGGCGGTCGGGGAGTCATCCGTATGGTTCTTCTGATACATCGCCGTCAGGGTCATACGGGTGGTGTCGTCCAGCACATAGGCGAGCGAGCCGCGCAGGCCGCTGACCGTGATGTCAGTGCTGCCTTTTTCGTCGGTGCCCCTGTTGTCGAGATAGCCGGGATCCATTCGCGTGCTGCCGACCAGGCGAAGCGCCAGCCTGTCTTCGATCAGGGGGATATTCACCATGCCCTTGGCCGAATAGCCGGTGTCGCCATCAGCGTGGCGAACCGAGCGGGCGCCGACCTCGACGGCGGCGTCAAAGCCGGAGGCGTCCGCCGGCTTGGTGATGTAGTTGATCGCTCCGCCCAGTGAAGAGGATCCGAAAAGCGTTCCCTGAGGACCGCGAAGCACTTCGACACGCTGCAGGTCGAAGGTGTCTATATCGGGGATCCCGACCGCGTAGCCGGGTTCCGTCAGGGGTACGTCGTTCAGGTACCAGCCCGTAGGTCCCTGTCCCTGATCGAGGCCGCCGGTGGTCCCGACGCCACGGATGACGGCTGTCGACTGGCCTGATACGCCCGAGTTGAACACAACGCCCGGCAAACGGCCGAGATAGTCTGAATTGCTTTGGGCTCCGACGGCCTCGAGCTGTTCGCCTGTCTGGGCCGCAATGCCGCCGGCGAAGTCGCGCAGGCGTGTGTCGCGCTTGCTGGCTGTGACAATGATCTCGTCCACCGTTGTCGGCTCTGACCGGGATGTCTGCGCCAGGGTCGGTGATGCGGCCGCCATGAGGGCGAATATGCTGGTGCACATGGCCGCAGGGGTGAAAGCTCGACTGATCACGAAAAAAGCTCCGTCATACGCTTCCGGATGGAAACGCTGCTGATTGGACCGGCCTGCACCGGCGTTCATGCCCAACAGTCTTGAAAACCCGAGAGTTTTGCGTCCGTTGCTCAACGGGAAGCTTGCTCTGTCGTCGAAGCGGCTGTCTGGCTGCTTGTCTTTCAGTGTTGGGGCGCCCTGCGGTCCTTTTGCCTCAACGGTTCCTGGGTGGGTCGCGTCGTTGGCGTCGGGGAACTCCGATCTCTCCCGCAAGAGCGATGAGATAAAAACTTGCTCTGATCGGTCTGTCAAAATAAGGAAACAGGCAATATTATTCTAATATAAAAGTCTAGAGCGAGAAATTTTATCAAAAATGTCTCTAGGCAATCGGCGGCGCCGGTTTAAGGCTGAAAGATGCCGGGTTTATGACAGGTTGCGGACATCCAGGCCCTATTTGAGAAAAGCGGTGAGCGGATGATAAAAAAACACATTTGGGCGAAAGCGTCGCTTTCTGGTCACGCCATGGGGCGCGGGCGTCCCTGAACGGCCTGGGTCCAACGCTTGAGCAGATGGGCGCGACGGGCCTGATCGAGGTTGGCGAGCAGGGCCGGTCCTACACGGACGGGAAGGGTGGTGGCGGTTGTTTTCCCGCTGAGGGCGGCGGCGCTGGGCAGATAATCCATTTCCATTGCGGCTGCGCCCGTTGCGGACAGCAGGTAGTCCAGAAACAGCCGTGCTGCGTTTGAATGGGGAGCCGTGCGCGGGATGAAGGCCACGCGGGATATCAGCAGATTATAGTCCGATGGAATGATCACCCCGATGTCGGTGTTGCGTTCAGCCGCATAGCGGGCGGCGTAGGCCAGATTCATATTGTAGGCGAACAGCCGTTTGCCTGACGCTATCGCGTCCAGCGTGTGTTGGCCGCTTACGACCAGCAGGGGATCGCTGTCGCCTATGGCGTCCATCAGGGGCCATGTATCCGCATAGGCCTGTATGTCCGCCGACAGATGCAGAAGGGCGACGCCGCTGTCACGGGGATCGTAAAGGGCGATCCGGCCCCGCCACGCATCAGGCTTATCATGCAGGGCGGACAACAGCTGCGCATGACTTTTCGGGACTTCGTCGAATGCCAGCAGGCGACGGTTATAGGCGAAGCCGATGGGCTCTGCGGTCAGGCCGAAGCCCTGATTGCGCCACACGGCCCATTCAGGCAGTCGGCCCCGTTCAGGGCTCTTGTAAGTCTGCGCATAACCGTCATTGATAAGCTTGATCTGGTTGTCCATCGAAGAACTCCAGACAAGATCGGCGCGTGGCGCCGAAGATGACGCCTCGGCTAGAATATCTTCATGGATTTTGTTGGAATAACTATCAATGAAACGGAGTTCTATCTCCGGGAATAGCGCCTTAAAGCCCTTCGCTATCTGAGATTCCATGGACGTATTGGAATAGACTGTGAGGCGTCCCTCACGCTTGGCGGCCTTGATGACGCCCGCCGCAGTGCGCAGGGGCTGGCGGGAGGCCGAGCAGGCAGCCGTGGCGGCGCCGGCCAGAAAGACCAGGGCCCCACGTCGGCATGGCTTGACTGCCTCCGGTCTCATCGGCCTATTCCCCATAATGTCGTCCGCCCCGGATCATCCATGATGAGGCTGCTTGTTGTCGAGGATGACGCGCTGCTGCGGCGTTCCCTGGACGCCATGTTACGGGCGGCGGGACAAATTCCGGTATGCGTATCTTCCGGTGAAGAGGGCCTCGCATTGCTGGAGGAGGGATTTGACGCCCTGGTGCTGGATATCGGTCTTCCGGATCGCGATGGTTTTGACGTTCTCGGCGAGTTGCGGCGTCGCGGCCATATGCTGCCTGTTATTCTGCTGACGGCGCGCGACAAGGTTACAGATCGGATCGCCGGTCTTGAGATGGGCGCCGACGATTATGTTCTGAAGCCGTTTGACTGTGGTGAACTCATGGCGCGGATCAAGGCTGTTGTTCGTCGCCGTCCGACGTCCGATGAGATCGTCCGTTATGGAACGCTTCAGTGCGACTGGTCCCGAAGGGTGGTGAAAATCGGAGATCGCATCCTGGACCTGCGCCCCCGGGAATTATCCGCTCTCAGGATCCTGATCGAACGGGCGGGCCGGGTTGTGGAGCGCGAACTGCTGGCGGCCGAAATCTTTGCCGATGATGTCGCCTCATCCAATGCGCTGGATATTCATGTCGGGCGGTTGCGCAGAAAGCTTCAACCGGACGGGCCCAGGCTGAAAACCCTTCGGGGGCTTGGGTACAGACTGGAGTTATGAGCGCGCGTCGGCCGTCCGTCGCTGGGCGACTTCTGGTGGCCCAGGGCGCGCCTTTGATCCTCTTGGCCATAGCCTTGCTGGCCTGGAGCGTCGTGACGGCCTGGCAGGTGGTCGAGCGAACCTCGGACCGTTTACTGGCCGGCTCCCTCATGGCGATACAGGCGGGCGTTTCAGTGGCGGAATCCCGCCCTCATGCCTTGATCGAGCCCTGGGCTCTGGGGCTTCTGGATAGTCCTGACAGGGATGCGGTCTATTACGCCGTCTATGACGGCGGCGTTCTGCTGACGGGATATGATGAACTCAAGCCGTCGTTGAGAGGAATCTCGGAAACACCGGCTTTCCGCTATGGCACGATCAAGGGAATAAGGGTTCGCGAAGCTGAAAAAGCACTTCGCATGCCGGGGGTGGAAGCCCCAATTACCATCATTGTCGCCCAGACGCTTGATTCCAGGCGATCCAGTTACAAAAATCTTCTGTTCAATCTGATTATAATTCCGACATTTTTGCTGTCTGCATCAGTTTTGCTGATACGACCTGCAATCAAGTGGAGTCTTTATCCTGCTAAAAACGTTGCTGAGCAGGTAACCAAAAGGTCTGATGCAAAAGGACGTGATTTTACGATTATACCCTTGGAGGGCATACCCCGCGAGCTTGATCCATTCGTTCTTTCCGTGAATGGATTGTTAAAAAATCTCCATAATGCAATCACCTCTTCAGACAGATTTTCATCTGATGCATCGCATCAGCTTAGAACGCCGCTTGCTGTTATTGTCGCCAATTTGTCCCTCATGGGCGAGGGCGAGAAGACTGAGAGCCGCCTGGCTCTGATTAATGACTCTCGTGAAGCGGCATCGCGACTGCAGAGAGTTCTTGCTCAGTTAATCTCTTTGTCGAGAAGCGAAATCGTAAGCGAGCGCGAGTTCGTAAGTCTTAATTCGATTGTGTCGCGATCTGTTCAGGAATTTATCCGCATAAATCCAGATGCAGATATATTAGAAAAATATAGCGACCCAGACATTGTGGTGAAAGTTGATCTGGATCTTGCCGTGGAGATGTTCCTGAACGTCATAGGGAATGCTGTATCTCACGGAGGCGGTCGGACGGTGGTTCGTGTCGGGCGGTCTGGAAGTGGTGGTGTGGTCCATATCTGGGATAATGGTCCCGGCGTAGATGCCGATTTTATAGGTGATATCTTTAATCGATTTCAAAGAGGGGTGAGAGCAAGCTCCGGAGGGTCTGGATTAGGCTTGTCTATCGTCAAATCTATTGCGGATTCACATGGGATAGACGTTGTGATCAAGAACAGGCCTAATCAAAAAGGTTTATGGGTTTCTTTTTATCTTTAGAGTCTGTTTGCATGGATTTTTATACGCCCTATTGGCAATGAACGGGCCTTTGAAGGTTGGAATTGTTTCTGAAAATGGAAATTGCGCTCTTGATCTATGCCGATCGCGAGAGGATTGGGACGAGTGCGTATGTTCAAATGGCTTTTTGCAGCCACTCGATGAACTGAGGGTCGGCGCCATAGGCCACGTTGATGCGCATTCCGTTGGCTGTCGCCGGATCGGGAGAGGCTGAGAAGGCGGCGCCCGGGGCGATGAAGACGCCAGAGTCGGCAGCAGACGCATTCAGTGCGGCCATATCCGTCCCGATCGGCAGTTTCAGCCAGACATAGAAGCCTCCGCCGATGGGGCGCTTTATCACGTGACCGGCCTGCGCCAGGGCCGACAGTGTTCCGGTCGTGGCCTTGCTGACGCGGGAGCGCAGCCGCCGCAGATGCTTAAGGTAGTGACCCTGATCGATCAGGCCAAAGATCAGGCGTTCATCATATCCTGAAGTCGACACGGCGGTGATGACTTTCAGTTCGTTGATCTCTGCGGCGCGCTGACGGGAGGCTGCGACATATCCCACACGGAAACTGGCTGCGAGAGTCTTGGAAAACGTGCCCAGATAGATCACGCGATCCAGCTGATCGAGCGCCGCAAGTCGGGGCGTGGTGTAGGGGAGGATGTCTGCGAATGGATCATCTTCAACGACGATAAGGTCGCGGGCGTTGGCGACCTTCAGCACGCCATAGGCGGCGCCGGGCGTGATCGACCCCCCGGTCGGATTGTGCGCCAGGGACTGGGTGAAGAACAATCGCGCGCCGCTTGCGCCGGCGGCCGCGTCCAGGGCCTCGACATCCGGGCCGTCCTCGCGTCGCGGCACGCCGATGATCCGGGCGCCCGCCAGCGTCAGTTTCGCAAACAGGGGATAATAGCCGGGGTCATCCACCAGCACGGCGTCGCCGGGCGACACATGGCGGCGGATGATAAGGTCCATGGCGTGGTTCGCGCCGTGCGTCATCAGCATCTGGTCCGGCTGGCAGGAGATGCCTCTCTCGGCCAGGGCGCCGCACAGCCGACGACGCAGGGGCAGAAAGCCCCAGGCGCTGTTATAGGCGTCGACATCCTGAAAACGTGAGGTCGACAGGTATCGCCGCAGTTCGGATTCCTCCAGCCAGTCCGGCGGAAGACGACCGTCGCCGGGGCGGACCTTCAGGCGTCGCTCCAGTTGTTCGGTCAGCAGGCTGGCGCGATCGGTCGCGGCGCTGACGCTTTGATTTTGCGGTTGTGATCCGCGCTGTCCTGACCGGGTGACGTAATAGCCAGACCCGGGTTTCGCCGTCAGCACGCCCTGGGCCACCAGTCGCAGATACGCCTCGACAGCGGTGTTCTTGGATACCCCGAACAGCACCGCCGCGTCGCGCACGGAAGGCAGCCGCTCTCCCGGCTGGAGGTCGCCCGATGCGATGCGCGACAGCATGGAACGGGTGAGTATGGAGAGCTTTGAGGGCGCTGACATCGGCAAACTGTACCAGAAAACTGACTGGTATGGTCATCGCAAAATTGTCCGGAATTGTCCCTGACCTGTCATTCGGATCGGCGTTAACGATCAGTCCAGACCCGACAAGAGGCGATGGAGGAAAGCGGTTTATGGCCTGCAAAGCTTCTCCAGCGTCAGGACGAAAGAGTGCAGCCTTGACCAAGACGACCCGTGTTTCGCGCATCTCCGGCTTTCATAAACTGACCCCTGCAGAGCGGCTTGAGGCCGTCGCCGCCTTCGCAGGACTTGAGGATTCGCATCGTCAACAACTGGCCGCGCCGGGTAATCTGGACGCGGATCTTGCTGACCACATGATCGAAAACATGGTCACAACGATCGCCATCCCGGTGGGCGTAGCCGCCAATCTGAAGATCGACGGCGTGGATGTGCTGGCGCCGATGGCGACCGAGGAATCCTCGGTTATCGCCGCAGTCAGCAACTCGGCGCGGCAGTGTTACGAGGCGGGCGGTTTCACCACCTCGATGTCCGGGATGGAGATGATCGCCCAGATCCAGCTTCTGGACCTGCCCGATCCCGAACGCACGCGTCTGACCATTCTGGAGCGGCGCGAAGAGATCGCAGAAATCTGCAATGACTGCGACCCCATGCTGGTGCGGCTGGGCGGAGGTTTCCGCAGCGTCGAGGCGCGTGTTCTCGACACCGACGGCGGCCGGATGGTGGTGACGCATCTGATCGTGGACACGCGCGATGCGATGGGCGCCAACGCGGTCAACACCATGGCGGAACGTCTTGCGCCGCGTCTGGCCGAGTGGACGGGCGGGCGTCCGCTGCTTCGCATCCTGTCCAATCTGGCGGATCGACGACTGGCGCGGGCCAGGGCGGTCTGGCCGGTCGATGCGATCGGCGGCGCCGGGGTCCGTGACGCCATGATCGCCGCCTTCCATTTCGCCGACGCCGACCCCTATCGCGCCGCGACCCATAACAAGGGCATCATGAACGGCGTCTCCGCCGTGGTTCTGGCCACGGGCAATGACACTCGCGCGGTCGAAGCAGGCGCCCATGCCTATGCGGCGCGCGATGGCCGTTACCGCAGCCTCTCGCGCTGGGAAGTCACGGCCGAAGGGCATCTGTCCGGCATGATCGAGATGCCGATGGCGGTGGGGCTGGTCGGCGGGGCCACCAAGCTGCATCCGACGGCGCGGGCTCTTATCGCGGTGGCGGGATGCGATACGGCCGAGGGGCTGGCGCGACTGATTGCTGCGGTCGGCCTCGCCCAGAATTTCGGCGCCATGAAAGCCTTGGCGACGGACGGCATCCAGAAGGGACACATGGCTCTGCACGCCAGCAATGTCGCGATCGACGCGGGCGCTGTCGGCGATGAAATCGCCATGGTCGCAGCGCGGCTGGTTGAGGCGCGCAGCGTCAATGTCAACGAGGCCCGAAGCGTTCTGGCCGAACTACGGAGCCGGTGACATGCGCGGTTTTCGCCCGTCGCCGGGCCTGACGCCCCCGACCTGATCTGAAATAGGCCCGCGCAACACCCGGATTGCGCGAGGGCATGGGGAAACGGCCCCCGAACCACAACAAAACGGGGAGGAAAAGAATGAACAAGAACAGATATTTTTTCGGATTGTGCGCTGCGGTCTGTCTGGGCGCGTTCGCCGGACAGGTTCAGGCGACTGAAATCGAGCCTTATGAATACGTTGCGGCGCCTGCCGGAACGAAGCTGGTCGCCTTTTACGGATATTACGGCAGGCACGACCAATATCAGGCGGCGGGCGGACCAAAGCAGGATGCGTCGCTAGAGACCTGGACGGGCGTGGCCAAGGCGGCGACTTATTTCGATCTGGGCGGGAAACGCGCGCTTCTCAGCGTCGTTCAACTGTTCGGCTCCAGCGAAGACCTGTCGATCGCGGGCAGCACGCCGGTGAAGGGCAGCGGTTTGGGAGACACCATCCTGGGCGCCGCCTACTGGCCGATCAGCAACGACAGGACAAATCTGGCCGCGGCGCTTTACGTCACCGTGCCGACCGGTCGCTATGACAGACACCGTCCGGTCAATATGAGCGGTAATCGCATGGTCTATAATCCCGGCGTCTCGCTGAATCACAAGATCGATGAGCGATGGTCGTTTGATCTGGCGGCCGATGTGTTCCTGTACGGTGATAATGACGACAGCGGCGCGGCGAGCCAGACGCTGAGCCAGGATGCATCATACCAGTTTCAAGCCTTCGCCAACTACGCCTGGGACGGCGGTCTGACGACGTCTGTCGGCTATCAGGCGTTTCGCGGCGGCAGGCAGGAACTGGACGGTCTGGATACAGGCGGCCGCACGGACTTTGACGAACTACGCATCGCAGTCGGTAAGGCGGTAACGCCGCAACTGCACCTGCTGGGCGAGATCAACCATCAGTTCAGGTCGGAAGGCGGCTTCAGACAGGACTTCGGTTTCATGGGGCGGGTTGTCTATGCCTTCTGACCGCCGCGCTCCAGGGGACGACCTTGCGGAGGTGTGGGGCGATGTCGTCAGCCTGCGACACCTTCTGGTCGCCGTGGGATTGGGTGCGGTCATCAGTCTGGCGACCTATTTCGCCGCAGTTGAGCTCCTGAAGCTATGGGTTGCGGATTCGGCGATCGCCAAGGCGTGGGCGATGTTGGCCGGACTGGTCGGATGTCTGACAGGCGGCGCTCTGTGCGCGCGTCTTCTGCCGCCCAAGCGCGTTCTTTCGGATGATGGCGCGGACAACTCCGGTCAGGCCGAAGCGATGGCGTTGCTGTTGGCTGAGGTGCGGCCGGGTGATCGCCCGGCCAGCGCCGGCGTGATGGCTGAACTGGCGGCTCTGGGCCTGAAGGATCCGATCGACCAAAGGGAAAGCGGCCAGTGACGCCCCTGCTTCACGACATTCTGGTCGCTGCCGGCATGGGTCTGATCGGTGCCGTGTTGTTCTCCGCCATCGGCCTGATTTCCGGCACGGACGAGACGACGACCATCGCGCCCATAACCCTGCTGGTGGTTCTGTTGGGCGTGCCGCCGGTGGGGGTTTTCACCTTCTGGCTGGCGTCGGCGGTGGCCAAACACATGACCCACGCCATACCGACCGCGCTGTTGGGAATACCGGGCGACACCATGGCGGTGCCGATGATGGATCAGGCGACCACGTTGCGTCGGTTGGGAGCGCCACATATCGCCTTGCGCAAGATGGTGGCGGCGGGCCTTGTTTCGGCGGCGATCGCTGTGCCGCTGTCTGTCGGATTCGCCCTGTTGCTGGCGCCGATAGGACAGAGCGTGGAGCAGGCTGCGCCCTGGCTGTTCCTGGCGGCCGCCGTGCTGATTTCCTATTTTTCAGCTGGCCGGTTCGCGTCGGTATTGTTGCTGGCGCCTTTTGTAATGCTGGTTGTCGCACTGAGGGCCCTGACGAACGACGCCGGCCTGCATCTCAGCGTCACATTCTTTCTGGGGATCGCCATCGGCCCCCTGATCGCCGATCTGTTTTCCGTCATGGCGCCCAAACAGCGTGATCTGATGCGTCGTGACGGTCCGCGTCACCTGTCCATCGCCGCGGATCTCAAGGAATGGTCAGGTCGTTTCCCGAACCCGTTCAAGGTGCTTGAACCGCTTCAAGTTCGCTGGGTCGCGATGATGAGCGCCATTTCCAGTGCGACGTTCGTTTTCAGCCCGGTCGCCATGTCGGTCATGCTGGGCGAGGCGGTCGCCACGCGCATACGACATCCCTATCAGCGTCTGACGACGGTTCTCAGCGTCCGCAACGGGGTGTCGGAATCCACCTATATCGCGGAGGCCATCATACCCCTGATCGCTTTCGGCCTGCCGCTCAGCCCTGTGGCGGCCGGACCTGCTGCGCCTCTGTTCAATGCGCCGCCACGTTTTTTTGTCGATGGCGTAGGGGGTGAAATCGTCAACCTGCATACCCTGATGAGTCCGCTTCAGTTTCTGGGTTACGGCATGCTGGCGGTCGCCCTGGCTGGATTGATCGCCTATCCGCTGGCGATGAATTTTGCGCGGGCGGCGGCCGTGTTCGTGTCGCGCCGCATCAGCCATGAGGCGATCATCGCCACGTTCGTGGGCCTGGTTCTGGTGATCGGCCTCTGGGAAGGGGGCCTGCTGGGACTGCTGGTTATCCTGACCATGGGACTGGTCGGCGGACTGCTCAATCGCATCTTCGGCTTCAACTCCGGCGTCCAGTTCATGGGCTACTACGTCGCGGTGCTCAGCGTGCCCGCGCTTGTGGCCTTGGCGGCCTGACGCCCTCCCGATTCAATAAAAAAATGAGGAAACCCATGTCAGTCAAAACCTTCGCCTTCGTCGCCTGCGCCGCGGCCCTGCTCGGCGCCTCGCCCGGTCACGCCCAAAGCGGGCTGCGCTACCCGACAGCGGGTGTTCAAAGCCCGGTCCCCGTTCCGGTTTCAGAGCAGGGGCTCCAGACCGCCACCGCCGAAGAATGGTTCAAGGTGTCCGACAAGGGGCTGCAGCTTGAGGGCGCAGTGTTCAACCGGGCAGGCGATCTGGTTTTCGTCGAAGTGTTCGGCGGGCGCGTCATGAGCGTTTCAGCCGAAGGGCGTCTGCGCACCCTGCTGGAGGAAAACACCCTAGGCTCGGCCGGTCTGGCGATCCACAAGGACGGGCGGATTTTCGTTGCAGGTCTGGGCGATTTCAAGGGAACGCCCGGCTCGATCTACACCATCCCGGCTGCCGGCGGCGTGCCTACGACCGTTGTTCCCAGCAGCGCGGGCTATCTGGTTGACGACCTCGTCTTCGACAGGAACGGCGGCTACTATTTCACTGACTTCCGCGGCACGTCGACGGAACCGACAGGCGGCGTTTACTACGTGGCGCCCGACGGCAAGACGACGGCGATCCTGCCTAATATGGCGGTTGCGAACGGCGTGGCGCTGAGCCCTGACGGCAAGGTGCTGTGGGTGACGGAATTCAGCCGCGGTCTGCTGCATCGGGTGAATCTGGAAAACCCGACGACCGTCGCCGCTTTCGGCACAGAGATCGTCTACCAGTTCACCGGCCCGGCCCCTGACTCCATGCGCGTCGACGCTGACGGCAATGTCTATGTCGCTGTATACGGGCAGGGGCGTGTGCTGGTTTTCAACCCGATGGGCATTCCGATTGGTCAGGTACTGCTGCCGGGCCGCGATGAGGGACACAACCTTCGTTCCACCAGCATGGCCATCAAGCCCGGCACCAACGAACTCTACATCCTGACCAATGACGCTGATGGCGGACGCGGTTCAACCATCTACCGCACCACGGCTTTCGCCAGGGCGGCGCCGGTGTATTCGCATCAGGGCGGCTGAGCGTCTATGGCGTCTCAATTCCCGGCCTTGATCCTTGAGGTCGGATGATGTGACGGCCTGTGGCTTGTATTTGAGGTGAGACTGCCCGCGACGGATGGCGATCCGTTGTGGGCAGTTGGCGTTACGCCGCGGAACGCAAGCTTAGGTTGCGCTTGCCGCCGCGAGATGAGCCCAGCCTGCCATCAGCGATGGATCTTGTTGATGCGTTGGTCGCGAAGGGCAGCACGACGGACCTTTCCCGCCTCATCGCGCAGGCCTGAGGCTACGATTTCCCAGGTCTCGGGGCATTTCTAGGCTGCCAGTTGCGAGCGAACGAAGGACGTCAGTTCCTCGATGGAGGCGTCTTTCCTCATCTGGAGCACCGCGTGGACCCTTGCGCCGTACTCCGTGCACGGCAAGCCCAGAACAACCGCGTCCTCGACGGCGCTGATTGTCGCCACGCTTCATTCGGCAGAGCGGCTTGTTCTGATGTCGCTGTGCGCCGTGTTTTGTGATGGCCGTCTGTCAGTACTGAAGGAGACCTATGATCCTGCGCTCCTTCCGATCCGCTGGTCCTTCCGGCGGGATGAAAAGACGTCCGAGGAGGCAGACCGATTTGCGGCATACAGACGTCCAGCATTCATGGTGCCGACGACCGGCACGCCGATACCCGGCGCCCAGGATGAGCTTTCTCAGGACTGGCGGGTCATTTCGTCCTGACGAAATGTTCGCCTGCGGTTCTGAACTTCAGGTCCATGTGGGTTTGCAGGACGTTGAGCTTGTTGATGCGATCTAACCCGCCTCCAACCTGTATCGGCTTCTCAGCTCGGTTCGGATGTCTGGATTTATGATTCCGTCTGATCGTAAGCGCGTCGGTGGGCTTTGATGTCGTTCAGATTGTAGTGGACCCAGAAGTTAAATCCCTCAAGGGCGCGCAAAGCTCCATGGCCGATCTCCGTCAGCTCATACTCCACACGGGGCGGCACTTCAGGAAAGTAGTGACGGATAACAAACCCGTCGCGCTCGAGATTGCGCAGCGTGAGCGTCAGCATGCGCTGCGTGATTTCTTCGACTTCTTTTCTCAATGCCGAAAAGCGGAGTCGATGATCCTCCGCGAGAGAAAGGCGCCAGAGAACGGGCACGGTCCATTTGTCACTCAGCAGCCTGCAGACCCCGTTTGACGGGATGGGCCGGAAGTGTCTGTCGGTCTCCGGTTCGCGCAGCGTGCCGGCGCTGATCTGCTCGTCCAAGGGTATCATCCTTGTATCTGACGCTGAAAAATGTGCCGTCTTCCGGGGGAAGCTCGTTCGTATATATGGATGGCCCTCGTTCAAGGCGAGGGTTCCCGATGACCAATAGCAAGCCTCCAATTCTGGTTTTCGGCGCGACCGGAAGACAGGGAGGATCTGTCGCCAAAGCCTTGTTGAAGGCTGGATGGGCGGTTCGCGCACTCGTTCGGGATCCGGCAGACGCGGCGTCGATGGCATTGCAGAGTGCAGGCGCCGAACTTGTGCAGGGTGCATTTGAAACGACAAATGTTATCCGCTCAGCGATGAAGGACGCCCATGGTGTCTTTAGTGTGCTGCCCGCCAATCTGACTGCCGAGGATGAAGTCCATTATGGCGCTTCAGTCGCGGATATCGCAGCGGAAACCGGCATCACGCATTTTGTCTATTCGTCGGGCGCCAGCGTGGGGAGTGCGCTGACAGGCGTTCCGCGTTTTGATGCAAAGCCTCGCATTGAGGCCCATGTTCGGGCGCTGGGGATGACGATGACCATCATCCGACCGATGATTTTTATGGAAATGCTAGTGCGACCGGGTTTCGGTCTGGATGAAGGCCGGTTGGCTTCCCTGATCAGGCCTGACCATTCTATTCAGCTCACAGCGGTCGATGACGTCGGCAGGTTTGTTGCAGCGGTATTTGCCAATAAGCCCCGCTTTGGCGGCGCAACGCTTAAGATCGCGAGCGATCGCCTCAACGGGCATGAAATTGAGAGCGCCATCAGCGAAGCAGCCGGCCGCCCGATAACCTATGAACGGTTTCCCGAGGACGTTCTCGCCGCAAACGCTGATCTCGCCCATATGGCGAAGAGCCTTGAGCGTGGACCTCTTGCTGAGTGCGTGGACCTGAGAGCGATGCGCGAAATTAATCCCGAACTACTCACCTTCAGGGCCTGGCTTGCTGGCGATGGGCGGAAATTGCTCGATGCAGCCTTGCGGGCATCAGCCTAGGCTCAGGATGCATGGCCGGAAGAGGATGATTGCGGCGAGATGTATGGCGCAGAGGAGGCCGGTGGGGCAGCGATCATAGCGGGGGCGACGCGCCGCTAGTCTTTCAGTCGCGCACACATGATCTCAATGGTGTTGTGCAGTTTGCGTCCGACCGGGATGGGGGCAGCAGGCGGGGCGCGGCCAAGACAGCGACAAGAAACGCCACGGGGCGGGTTCCTGTGAAATGGAGCGGGAAAGGCCAATACGATCCTCAAAACGCTCTGTGGCATTTCTGTGCGTTCAGGGTGACCAGAGCACGGCGAGGATTTTTAAAGTCATGCATGGCGGGTATCCCCATCCCGCTCGTCAGTAAGGCTAAGGCCCGTTCGGGTGGCGCGCGGGTCCGGGGAGCTAACGTGCATGGATTTCAGGTATCTGCTGCTTGGCGCAGTCGCCGTCTTGGCGACCGGAACGTCCGCAGCCGCGCAGACGCGCGCTTACAACATACCCGCGGGGGACGCGGTCGCGAGCCTGCAGGCGTTTGCACGGCAGTCGGGAAAGCAGGTGCTGTTTCCTTTCGATGCCGTCCAGGGGCAGCGCGCGCCCGCGATCACTGGCCGGTTTGATGACGCCGATGTCCTCGATCGTCTTGCCAGGGCGGCAGGTCTGGAAGTGGTCACGAACGATGCCCGGACCGTGACGTTGCGACGGGCGACGGCCGGGCGCGCCGTCAGATCGGATGCCGCCTACGCAGAGAGCGTCACCCGTCTGGATGAAATCGTTGTTGTCGGGTCTCACATACGTGGCGGCGGCGCGGGCGCGTCTCCTGTCATCCGGTTTGATGATCAGATGATCGCCCGGTCGGGCGCTGCGACGCTTCAGCAGTTCTTCGACAAGCTGCCGCAGAATTTCGGCGGCGGCGCCAATGCCGGTAATAACGCCAACTCGGGCGTCGATCGTGATGTGGGGTCGAACTGGGGTGCGGGGTCTGGCCTGAATCTACGCGGATTGGGCACTGGCACGACCCTGACCCTTCTCAACGGTCGGCGCCTCACCGCCTCGAACCAATTCCAGTATGTCGACATTTCGCTGATCCCCGTTTCGGCGGTTGAGAGGATCGAGGTGCTGACCGATGGCGCTTCGGCCCTGTACGGCTCTGATGCGATCGGCGGCGTCGTGAACATCGTGCTGCGTAACGACTTCGAGGGGTATGAGACGCGGTTGCGCTATGGCGGCGCCACTTCAGGCGGTCTGGAAGAGTTTCAGGCGGTCCAGACCGGCGGCTGGAACTGGTCGAGCGGCCATGCCTTGCTGAGCTATGAATTCCTGTCGCAGGACAATCTCGACGTCTCCCAGAGACGTTTCTCCCGCAATGCGCCATTCCAGCCCTATGACCTCTATCCGCAGACGGAGCGGCACAGCCTCTATGGCGCGATCTCGCAGACGATTACGCCGAACCTCTCGCTTGAACTGAATGGTCTTTACGCCAAGCGCGACGTCAGATCCGTGAGGGCGACAGCCAGCGACTATCAGATCGGGGCGCCTTCGACAGAACAGTATGATTTTTCAGGTGCCCTTACCTATGATCTGCCCGAGGCTTGGCAGGTGCGGCTGAGCGGCGCTGTCGGTCACAGCGATGTCGTGCGCACCGGTTTTTCGACGGCACCGGCCGGGGTCGTCAGCCCGGCTTCCAGCTTCAATATTGCTTCGGATTCCCGGTATGTGGATCTGGCGGCTGACGGCCCGCTCTACGCCCTTCCGGGCGGCGAAATACGGATGGCGCTGGGCGCAACCTATCGAAGCGAAGAGTATCGGAACCGCTTCACCGCAGGGACGAGGCCGCAGCCGACCGTCAACGGCGCCCGTGATGTGGCCTCGGTGTTCGGCGAGGCCATTGTGCCCCTTGTCGGACCGGGCAATCGTTTTGCCGGCGCTGAACGGCTCGAAGCGACGATTGCGGCTCGATACGACCATTACAGCGACTTCGGTTCGACGCTGAATCCAAAGCTCGGCCTGCTGTGGGAAGCCGTGCCGGGGCTTCTGTTCCGTGGAACCTACGGGACGTCCTTCAGGGCTCCGATCTTTGAGGACCTTCAGTCGCAGAATGCAGTCGTCGTGGTCGTCAACCTGCCGAATGCGACGGCCCCGACTGGCCGCACGAATCTGATGCTGTTGCAGGGCGGCAATGCTGATCTGGATGCGGAGAAGGCGACGACCTGGACGGGGGGCGTGGAGTTTAAGTCGGCCTCTGTCGAAGGCCTGTCCCTGGGCCTGAACTATTATCGGGTTTCCTATACTGACCGGATCGACCGGGGCTTTCCCGGAAATTTCACCACCCTGTTCGCGAGCGATACTGCGCCCTATGCGCCGATCCTGACCTACAATCCTAGCCTGGACCTGATCACCCATTTCAGGGACATGGGTCTGGCCGGCGCCCAATATGCCCTGACGCGCGCAGGCCCCTTCGCGGTGCCGGCGGATCAGGATGAACGGAATGTCGAGGTTATCCTCGACAACCGTCTGCGCAACAATGCGGCGACCTTTCAGGACGGTGTCGATTTCAGTATCGGCTACAGGTTTGATGTCGGCGCCAACCGCATCGGCCTGAGCGCGGCCGGTCAGTACATCCTTTCGGGCACCCGCAAGGTGATTGAGACGTCTCCAAAGGCCGATGCGCTCAACCAGGCGTTTCTGCCTGTGGACTTCAAGGTCCGTGCGGGTGCGACCCTGGCGCGCGGCGATTGGTCGGCGGCCGCCTTCCTCAACCATGTCGGCGGATATCGCGACCTGGGCAATATCGAAGATCCCTCCGTCGACGCCTGGACGACCATGGATCTGGACATCCGGTATGAGGCGCCGTCGAGGGCCGTATCCTATCTGCGCGGCGCCTCCATCGCGCTGGGTGTGCAGAACCTCTTCAACGAAGATCCGCCGTTCGTCCTTACGCCGTCAGGAAGCGGTTTCGATCCGACCAACGCTAATCCTCTTGGCCGTTTCATCTCATTGACGGTGACGAAGCAATGGTAAGGCCCATCGTCCGCACGGTGACGTGCGCCCTGTTGCTGACGTCATTCACGCCGGCGACGGCGGCTGACCGGGGCGTGCCGGTCACGCCGGATATGCTGTTGTCGCATATCACGCGCCACGCTGAAGAGACGCCGGTCCATCCCCGCATGCAGTGGCTGGACAACGGCCGCCGCATTCTTATCAGCACGGTGACGGCCCAGGCGCAGGCGGGCGCCGGGCGCGGCCAGTTCGCTGAATATGTTCCGCTCAGCTATCTGCAGCGCACCGTTGACGTCCGCACCGGAGCAATCTCGGATATCGGCGTGGGCTATGATCCCGTCGTCGCGGCGCGGGCGGACGTGATCGCCTATCATCCTGAAGGTTCGGACGGCGGCCGCCTTGTCGTCGCCCGATCAGGCGGGACCGCGACCTGCGAGATCTCCGTTGCGGAACTGATGCCGGACACGACCGGGGTCGAAGCGGTCGCCCTTGCCGGGGATGGCGCCCATATCGCTGTGGCGGTCGGCTATGGCGCGCCAAGGTTCGCCGCGTCGGCGGCTGCGCCTGTCCAGGGGGCGGCCGTGAGAGTCCTAGAGGCCGCCGCGCCTGAAGTCTGGGGGCACAACGTCGCCGTCTGGGTTTTCGACGGACGCTGTGGGGACGCGCGCCGTGTCGCCGATCTTCAGGAAACGCGGATCGGACGGATGACCTGGGCAGATCAGGACCGCAGGATCGTCGCCGCCACGGCGACGCCGGTGGAGGGGAAAGGCTTTCCCCGTAGCGATCTGCAGCTTTTCGATCCGGCAGAGGCGCAGGTCAGCGTCCTGGCGACCAACATCGGCGGTCAGGGCGCGGCGTTCCTGCAGGCGGCCCCGGTCGGCCCCTATGTCGCCTTCACCTACGACCAGGAGGGGCTCGGCTATCAACTGCGCAAGCAGTTTGCGATCGTCTCGATCGCGGACGGCCGGATCCAGGTCGTGTCCACAGACCCCAGGGAACGTCCCCGCTGGCTGGACGGGCAGACGGTGCTGGCGGATATCTCCGGCGCGCATCCGCTGACACGGCGGCTCGCCACCGTGGGCATCGATGGCCGCGAAGTTGAGCTTTCCGGCATAGCGGCTAACGCCATGCCGTCGCCGGACGGGCGTCGGCTGGCCTGGCTCGACATTGATCTCTACGGCGGCGCGAGCCTTTCGGTCGCCGATTTGCGCAAGGCCGACGGGGGCTGGAAGGCGTCGCCCCGGCGCCAAATCTGGAGGGCGGATCCGCCGCTGGCGTCCTATGCGCGGGCTGAGCGCAGGTTCGCCCGTTGCGAAAGCACCGATGGCGTCCGTCCTGAAGCGATCCTTGTGCTGCCGCTGAACCATGATCCGCAGCGTCGGTATCCGCTCATCGTCGACCTTCATGGGGGGCCGCGCGGCGGGCTGGATGGCGGAAGCCACGGCGCCTATACGCCCGGCACCATCCTGTCTTCCAGCAGCCTCGAACACGATATGTGGGCGGCCCGGGGCTATGCCGTCCTGGTCGCCGACTATCGCGCAAGCGGCCTCTATGGTTTTGATGCGGTGTCGCGGACGGGCGAATCCTACGCCCAGGACTTCAGCGACATCATGTGCAACGTCGACGCCGTGATCCGCGACGGCGTGGCCGACCCCGACCGGATGGCGGTCATCGGCCACAGCTACGGCGCCTATGAGGTTAACTGGATCATCACCCATACCCATCGCTTCAAGGCGGCCATCTCTAAGGAAGGCGGTTTTGCCGATCACATGGCGGGCTGGGCGGCCGGCGGGCGCACCAACCAGCTCGCGACGACGCTCTACGGCAGCCCGATCGACAACCCGGATGTCTATCGCCGCATGTCGCCGATCAATTTCACCCGCGGCGTGACGACGCCGACCATGTTCGTCAGTCATCGTGGAGGCGCGCTTCCGGGCGATCTCTACGGATGGATGTACGCTGCCTGGCGCGAGCAGGGGATCGACGCCCAGTATCGCATCTATGATGATCCCAACCATGTCCTCATCGGAGAAGCCGACCAGAGGGACCAGCTTTATGCTGCGATCCACTGGATCGACCGCTATCTCATGCCGGACCACGTCGGGGCCGTGGATGAAAGACCTTGATAGCAGCGGCGGCCTGCAACCTATGGAATCGCCTCCGACGAGATAGGCTGGCTTCATGTCGTCGTATTTGCGGCTATCGTTGAAACGCGATGAACAATCCTGACGAGGCGCGAAGGGCGTGGTTCCGCCGGGAGATTCTCCCGCTGGAGCCTGGCCTGCGGGCTTACGCCCGCCGCTTCTCGCGCGGCGGCGCGGTCGATGTCGAAGACCTTGTCCACGAGACCTTCGCGCGCCTCATTTCATATGAGAACTGGGCGACCCTGACCAATGCGCCCGCTTTCGCCAGTCGCGTGCTCAAGAACATCGCGGTCGATCAGCGCAGGCGCGAAGGGATTGTCACGATCGAGAGCGTGGCCGATGTCGAGACGCTCTCGATCGGCGCAGATCTGCCCGGCCCGGAACTGGACATCCTGTGGCGCGACGAACTGCGATTGCTGGCCGATATCGTCGCGCGATTGCCTGAACGCCCGCGACAGGTTTTCACCCTGAGGAAAGTCTACGGGCTGTCGCACAGGCAGATAGCGGATCGCCTAGGGTTGTCCGTCAGTACAGTAGAGAAACACCTCGCGAAAAGCCTGCGGATCTGCTCAGACGAGCTCGCACGCCATCCGCGAACAGAAACGGTTGAAACGGAAACATTATGGCGCGCGCGTCGTCACCTCAACGGCAAGACATAAGACAGGCGGCCGCCGAATGGGTGATCAGGCTCTCGGCCGGCGACGTCGCGCCCTGCGATCACGCGGCCTTTGAGGCCTGGCGAGACGCTGATCCTGCGCACGAAGCCGCCTATGAGCGCGAGGCTGCGGCCTGGACCGGGTTGGACCGGCTTCGGGCGTTGCGCCCCGGCAACGGCTTTCCGGATCCGGATCTTCTGGCTCCCCGGCGCTCAACCTCGCGTCCAGCCCAGCGCACGGCGTCGTGGCGCAGACCGTGGGCGGTTGCAGCCGGATTCATCCTGATGTTTGGCCTGGTCACGACGCTGACCGTGTCGACGCTGATATCGCCTGCCTACGCCACGGCGGTAGGCGAGCGTCGCGTGGTCGTCCTGCCGGACCGCACGCGCATGGAGCTCAATACCAACTCGAAAGTGGTCGTGCGTTATCGTCGCGGGCAGCGTGAAGTTGAACTGGTTCGCGGCGAGGCGGTGTTCGAGGTCGCCGCCGATCGCCGCCCCTTCATCATTGCGACGCCTGACGGCCGCCTCGCTGCAGGCGGCGCCGAACTTGCCGTGAGGCTCATATCCGCAGACGAGGCGTCGGTCGTCGTCCGGCAGGGCAAGGTCGCAGCAATGAACCCGGCGGGCCGCGAGGTGGCGAGCCTGACCCGTGCCCAGACTGCGCTCCTGAACGATGGACAAGCGCACGTGCATACTGTGGATCCCGGCGAGGTCGACCGGCGCCTGGCCTGGCGGCAGGGGGCGATCGCGCTCGATGGCCAGTCCCTCGCCGAGGCCTGCGCCGAGTTCAACCGCTACAATGATCAGAAGATCATCTTGATGGATGCAGAGACCGCCTCCCTGAAGCTCGGCGGTTATTTCAGAACCTCGGATATTGATGGGTTCGTGAGTGCCGTGACGGATGTCTTTCCGGTGACAGCGGAGACGACGCCGAAGGGCGAAATCAGGCTGCGCCAGGCGTCATGAAGATCTTCGCGACCTGTTCGACGGCTTTCCAGCTCGCGATCGGGCTGGTGATGGGCCTCGCCGGTGCAGCAGCGGCGCAGGACGTATATCCCGCTGTGGGCGACGGTCCCTATGTTGCGGTCGCGGCCGACGGCTGGCGGGCGGATTTGGTCGGTGTAGATAGCCATGTCAGCCGGATCGACGTCGTGGAGGGCATGGTCACGGTGTCTGCCGTAGGTTCTGCCCCCTCTTTTGAAGTCGCCTTGCGGCCGCCGCCGCAGGCCGCGCCCTTGATTGAACCGCTGGCGGCCGAGGCGCCGCTGCTTGTTGTGGCCGACACCCACGGCGAATACGCCATCCTGATCGCCTTCCTGAAAGCGCAGGGCGTCATTGACGGGCAGCTTCGCTGGACGTTTGGAACCGGCCACCTTGCAGTCACGGGGGATATGCTGGATCGCGGCGCGCATCAGATTGAAATCCTGTGGCTGCTGTACAAGCTGGAGGCCGAGGCGCGGGCAGCAGGCGGCGGCCTTCATGTTGTGATCGGCAATCACGAAGCGCTCGTATTGCGTGGCGATCAGCGCTACCTAAATCCGCGCTACCTTGAAGTCGCGAGCCGTCTCGGCGTGGCCGAGTATGCGCAGTTGCTGGGGCCGCGGACCGTCCTTGGCGCATGGTTGCGCTCTCGCCCCGCCATGTTGAAGCTGGGCGATCTACTGATTGTTCACGGCGGCGTTTCACATCCTCTCACCGAATCCGCCCTTGACCTGGACGCCGTGAACGCAATCGCCCGCCGGTATCTGGATGTTCCTTATGCGGTGAGGCCGCCGGCCGGATCACCTGAAGCGCTGGTTCTCGGTGAAAATGGCCCCCTATGGTATCGCGGCTACTTTCCGGTGGGGGGCCGCGCGCCGGTCGCGACGACGGCGGATGTCATGGCGTCTCTTGAACGTTTCGGTGTCTCGCGCATCCTGGTCGGCCATACGGCGGTTGATCGCGTTTCGGCGCTGTATGGCGGCAAAGTCATCGCCGTGCAGGTCTATCCTCATCAGGACGACACCACCGGGGAACCGATCCTTGAAGGCGCGCTGCGTCTGGAGGGCGTCTGGTTTCGTGTTACCGCCCAGGGTGAAAGGTTGCCGTGGAGCTAGTGAATTAGTTTCTATGGATGTCCGATTTCAAGGGTAATCAATCTTTTTTGCCTTGGTGTTAGAGTAAGGTTTTATTCAATTGTGTATTTAAATCTTTTTGATTTGTAGTTTATTATTAAAAAATCTATTTTTGCTTTGCTTTAGACTGTTTCTCCTAGATTGTTGGTATTTTTACGTCATGAAGCGGATTTGATGTGTGAGGTATCGTCCAAATCCTGCTCCCGCACCCAAGATATAATCACCCCCGTAGCTAACGCTCCGGGGGCTTTTGCTTTCTGAAGCTTTGGTGTCCAGCGAGCTCGGCACTAAATGGTCACTGACCGGTAACCTGATGCTCGGTCTCAGCTATGGGGCCTCTCTTGGCGATGCCAGGATCAGCCAGGGCGAGAAGATACTCTTCATGAGCGAAGCGGGCGCAGCGATAGCCGCAGCCATTTGCGCCTGTGCTATTGTGGTTCTGGTAGCCAGGCTTCGCCATGGGGTGATCGTGCGTTCGGACAGAACGTCGCTGAATTCGCCAAATCCCACTTTAGCGACCAGGGCTGCCGTCTGAGGCGCCGACGCAAGGATTGTTCTGCGACAAGCAGAGCTACGGTGGGCGACCATGGCGGGCGGGCGATTCTACCGGCTGGAGTCTATTTAGCCGCAGTTGCGTGTCATTTGCATCTTGCCGTGCTAGCTTTGACTTATGGACGGTATTGGCGAGCGTGGGGCAGGAGAGGCGGCGCGGTGGTCTGCGCGGCCGCTGGGTTCGTTCGACATCAACGGGGGAGAGGCGGACTTTGCGCGCGACGCCCATGACGCAGAGACGCTGGGCGCCGGGCTGAAGCTGGCCCTGGTGCTGGATGGCGATCTGATGGTGCGGGCGCATGACGGCGCGCCTGAGCGCCTTAACGGGGCCTCGCTGTGCCTGTTTGTCGGGCGCGAGCCGTGGCGGTTGGATCATCAATACGCCGCGGGGCGGACGCTGCGGTATGTCACCCTGAACCTGGGAGCGGACCTGCTGGAGCAGGAGGCGCTGGCGCCGGGGCCGAGTTTGGCGGGAACAGTCGGAGACGGGCCTGTCTCGGCCTTTATCAGCGCGCCGCCGCCGTCCATCGCCGCGATCGGCGAGCAGATCCTGAGTTGCCCGATGCGCGGCGCAGCGCGCGATCTCTATCTAGGCGGCAAGGGGCTGGAACTGACCGCCATGGCGCTGGATCATTTTGTTCGGGGGCAGGCGAGGGCGGGGTCAACGGCTCTGGGCGCGGCTGAGTTGCGCCGTGTGGTTCAGGCGCGCGAGATGCTGGACGCGGCGCCGGGGCAGGCGCCGTCTCTGCCTGAACTGGCGCGCGGCGCCGGGCTGAACGTGCGCAAGCTGACGGCGGGCTTCCGCGCCCTTTATGGCATGAGCGTCGCGGAATACCTCAGGGAGCGACGGATGGTCGAGGCTTGGCGCAGCCTGTCCAGCGGCGCCTGTGACGTGACGCGGGCGGCGGAAGACGCGGGCTATGCCCTGCCGCATTTCTCAGCAGCCTTCCTGCGGCGTTTCGGCGTTTTGCCCAGCGCCGTGCGAAACCGTTCCGCAATCTGAAAACATAGTCCGGCGATCTGAAAGACACCGGGGCGACGGGCGCCTATTAGGCGACAACTGATAATCACTCGCATATCGAGCTGTCGCCATGTCGCTTTCCATTCAGACTTTCTCCTCTCGTCAGGGGCTGCGCGCCGCCGCCTCGATGATCGCGCTCGGCGTGGGCGCAGGCATGGCCACGGCGTCGTTCGCCCAGTCGGTTCAGGATCGGGAAGAACCGGCGGCGGTGGCGGACGTCGTGGTTACGGCGGCGCTGGCGCCCGCTGCGGGGGCGGCCCTGAAGATGCCGCTGAAGCTGAGCGAGATTCCACAGACCGTCAGCATTATCGATCGCGAACGGATCGAACAGCAGGCGCTGGTCTCGCTGGATGATGTGATGAGCAATGCGCCCGGCGTCACGGTCCAGCCCGGCACGCGGCTGCGCACCGCCTATTATGCGCGCGGCTTTTCCATCGACACCCTGAACTTCGACGGCATTCCGACCTCGGGCTGGAACGAGGCGGTCAACACCGAAGACATGGCCATCTATCAGCGGGTCGAACTGCTGCGCGGGGCCAGCGGGCTGTTGCAGGGGTCGGGCAATCCGTCGGGCACGATCAACCTGGTGCGCAAGCGGCCGGGCCGCGACTTCGCCGCCCAGGGCGCCGTCAGCGGCGGGCGCTGGAACAACTGGCGCGTCGAAGGGGACGTCGGCGGCCCGCTGGCGGCGGACGGCGACCTTCGCGGGCGACTGGTGGCGGTCTATGAGGACCGCGATTTCTATTATGACACGGCCCATCGGCAGAAGGGGCTGATCTATGGGACGGCCGAGTGGAATGTGACCCCGCGCACCGTCCTGGCCGCGACCGTCAAATGGCAGGACGTTCAGGACGACGGCGCCTATATGGGCGTGCCGCTTTACAGCGACGGCGGGGTCATCGACCTGCCGCGCCGCTTTTATCCGGGCGCCGGTTGGGATCGGCGCACCTGGAACAACACCCAGTCCTTCCTTGAACTGCGCCACAGCTTCGCCGGAGACTGGGAAGGCAAGATCTCGATCAGCCGGATCGACGGCGACAGCGACCTGACCTACGCCAGCGCCTTCGGCGCGGTGAACCGGGCGACCGGCAAGGGGCCGATCCTGTATGGCGGCGCCTATGACTTCACCAATGAAGAGACCGATCTGGACGCCTATCTGTCGGGCACGGTCGGGGCCTTCGGGCGGCGGCACGAGATCGTGCTGGGCGCCAACTACTGGGACGGCAAGACCCATCAGACGGCCTATAATCTGGCGGGGTTGATGGGGCCGGTGGATGTCTTCACCTGGGATCCGGCCGCTGCGCCGCGCCCGACCGGCAAGACCTATGCGGGCGAGCAGACGACCACCACTGAACAGTATGGCGGTTATGGCGTTGCGCGGCTGCATCTGACCGATCCGCTGACGCTTGTGCTGGGCGGACGGCTCAGCTGGTGGGAGACGACGACCGACCGGCGCGCCACCATCGGCGGACCGCTGACGCCGACCGGCGGTTACAAGATCAATGGTGAATTCACGCCCTACGCCGGGCTGGTCTGGGCGCTGGACGACGCCATTTCCCTTTACGCCAGCTACACCTCGATCTTCACGCCGCAGAACAGCCTGACCTGGGACGGCAAGGTCATCGACCCGATGACGGGCGCCAACGTCGAGGCCGGGGTCAAGGGCGAGTGGTTGGGCGGGCGGCTGAACGGCTCGCTGGCGGCCTTCCGCATCCTGCAGGAAAACCGCGCCCAGCTGGATCCGGACCATCCGTGCGCGCCGGGCATGACGTGCGCCTATGTGGCCGAGGGCGAGGTTGAAAGCCTGGGGCTGGATGCCGAACTGACGGGCCGCATCCGCCCTGACTGGACGGTGCAGGCGGGCTACACCTACGTCGAGACGGAATACAAACGCGACCGCACCGCCGGCGGAACGCCCAGCGGCAATGAGGGCCAGCCCTTCTCGCGCTTCACGCCGCGCCATCAGTTCAAGCTGTGGACCCACTATACCGGCCTGATGGACGGCCGTCTGTCGCTGGGCGGCGGGGTCATCGCCCAGAGCAAGGCTCAGGCCGTGGCCGGCGCGGTGGTGATGGAGCAGGGCGCCTACGCCGTCGTCAACGCGCGCGCCGCCTACCGCCTCAATCCGCGCGCAGAACTGTCGCTGAACGTCAACAACCTGTTCGACAAGACCTATTTCACCACCCTGGGCGGGACCAGCTGGAACAACTGGTATGGCGAGCCACGCAATGTCCTGATCACCCTCAGGGCGTCGTATTGAGATGGCAGGCCCGATCGAACCGTTCGCCGCGCTGGAGCATCTGGTGCTGCTCGACGCCGACGGCGGCGCCTCGCCCCTGCTGCGCTCGGTCGACGCCTGGCGAAGCGTCAACCGCAGCGCCGGCGGCCGCGTCATCGGTTTCAGCCGCCCGCAGACGGCTGAGGATCTTCATCCCGACAAATGGGAGATGCACCCCGCCGGGGATGAATTCCTGCACCTGATCGAGGGCGAGCTGGACGTGGTGCTGGATCAGCCGGGCGAGGCCGCGCGCCTGACCCTGACGCAGGGCGGGGCGGTGGTGGTGCCGCGCGGCGTCTGGCACCGGCTGCTGCTCAAGCGGCCGTCCGCCCTGATGTTCGTCACCCCGGCCGGGGGAACCCGGATGCGGCCCGTGGACGCCGGAACGTGAACTGGCGGCCCTTGTTCTGGCGGATCCATCGCTGGGTCGGACTGGCCTGTGCGGCGGTGTTTCTGGTCGTCGCCCTGACGGGGACGGCGCTGTTGATCGAGCCGCAGACCAATCTGAGGGGATCGGCGCGCCTGAGTGATCCGGCGACCTCCCTGGCCGGGATCGAGACGGCGCTGGCGCAGCTGGCGGCGGATTATCCGCATCACCAGACCGGCCTGATGTTGCCCGGCGCGTCACCGCAGCGAAGCTGGCAGGTCGGCCTGCGTCCCGCATCGGGCGAAGGCCCGGCCCTGAGCGCCGAGTTCGACCCCGGCAGCGGTCGCATCATGCGCGTGGACACCGCCGAGGCGTCGCTGCGCGACGGCCTGCTGAAACTGCACAACAGCCTGTTTCTGGGCGTGACGGGCAAGCTGGTGGTGCTGGCGATGGCGCTGGGGGTCGTCTGCCTGACGATCACCGGGGCCGCCATGATGCGGCGGCGGTGGAAGATCCTGACGTCCTCGCCGCTGGCGCCGCCGTTGCGCGCGCGGTCGCTGCATCACTGGACCGGGCTGGTCGGGGGCCTGTTCATCGTCATGTGGGCCTCAACCGGCTTCATGCTGCTGGTCTATAAAAGCCTGCCTGAGTTCGGCGTCGGCCGCCCGCCTGCGGCGACGCGCGCGGCGAAACCCCGCCCCGGCCCGGCGCCGGAAGCCGCGCCGCCGACAGCGCCTCGGGTTCCCCTGTCGCAGATGGTCGAGACGGCGCTGGCCCTTCATCCCGGCGGCGAGGTTCAGGCCCTGAGCCGTAGCCCGCGCGGCGCCATGGTGATCGTCTTGAAGCGCGACGCCGCGCCGTGGCGCAAGTCGACGACGGTGGCCTTCGATGCGGCGGGCGCGCCCATGCCCGCGCGCGAACCGCCCGGCTTCATGAAGGTGATGATCGCCGCCAAGGCCCTGCATACCGGCCTGTGGGAGCGACCGTGGCTGCACGCCGTCTATGTGCTGTTCAGCCTGACGCCCATCGCCCTGATCGTGACCGGCCCCTGGCTGTGGCTGCGCCGTCGCAGGCCGGTGCGCCGGTCCGAACGAAACACGTCCGTCCGCAATAAGGCGGAGCGTTCGCCGCGCCGCATTCCTTCCGCATGAACCCGAGACCGTCCATGGAAAAATACGATCGTCTGACGCCTGAATCCGGCCGCCTGCTGTTGACGGTGGCGGCGCTGTATCTGGCGCAGGGCATTCCGTTCGGCGTGGCGATGGAGGCCCTGCCGACCCTGTTGCGCAAGGATGGCGCATCGCTGGCGGCCCTGGCCTGGTTGCCGCTGGTGGGGCTGCCGTGGGTGCTGAAGGTGCTGTGGGCGCCGTGGGTCGACAATCTGTGGTCGCCGCGTCTGGGGCGGCGGCGCAGCTGGATCCTGCCCATGCAGGCGATCGTCATCCTGTGCCTGCTTGGCGCGGCGGCGGTGGGCTTGAGCGGAGCGATGGCGCCGGTCGTGGTGGGCCTGTGCGTGCTGGCCTCGCTGGCCAGCGCCACCCAGGACACGGCGACCGACGGTCTGGCGGCCGAGCGTTTCGGCGGCGTCATGCTGGCCCGGGCCAATGCGCTGCAGGTGGCCTGCACGATGATCGGTTTCTTCGTCGGCGGCTCGGGCACATTGATCCTGAGCGGTCTGGTCGGGCGTCCGGCGGCGCTGGCCGCGCTGGCGGCGGTCGTGGCGGTCGGCTTCGTTCTGGCCCTTGTGATGCGCGAGGCGCCGCACGACGCACCGGCGCGCGGACAGCGGGCCAGTCTGTTGCGGCTGCTGCGTCGTCCGGGGGCGGGCTCGATACTGGCGACGGCGCTGTTCACGGCGCTGACGGCGGCGTCCGGCTTCGGTCTGGCCAAGCTGTGGCTGGTGGACGCCGGGTGGCCGATCGAGCAGATCGGGCTTTACGGCATGATCGCCGGGGCCACGACCATCGTCGTCGGCTGCGGCGGAGCGGCATGGCTGATCGGCCGCATCGGCCTGTTCCGCGTGCTGAGCGGCGGGGTGCTGCTGTGTGCCGCGGGCCTCGCCCTGTGGCTGGGCGTGGCGTCCGGCGTGATCGCAGCGGCGCATCCGGTGGTGCTGGCGGCCATGATGATCGGCGCGGCGGGCAGCGGCTCCGCCTCGGTCGGGGCCATGACGCTGGCCATGCAGTTCGCGGCCCGGGACGATCAGGCGGGCACCGACATGACCGCTGTTCAGAGCTCCCGCGATCTGGGCGAGATCGGCGCATCCTCGGCGATGACGGGCGTGGCGGCGGCGGGCGGCTATCCGCTGGCCTTCATCGGCGGCCTGATCCTGAGCGCCGTCGCCTTGGGGGCGGTGGCCAGCGCGCGACGTTCTCAGGGCTGAGGGCGCATGCTCGACTACGGCTCTTGAAATCACCGCTGAATAAGTTACCTACCGTTCGGTAATTTATTCAGCGGCATAATTCATGACCTCAGAACACAAGCCGTCCGGACGCGGGCCGGGCCGCCCGCGTCGTCTGGCGGACCCGGTCGGCACGATTCAGGACGTGGCCCGCGCCCACTTCGCCCTTCACGGCTTTGAGCGGGCGTCGATGGCCGACATCGCCGCCGAGGTCGGGGTGCGCAAGCCTTCGCTCTATGCGCATTTTGAGAGCAAGGACGCGCTCTATCTCAGCATCGTCCCGATCGCGATCGAGCGGGAATTGCAGACGGCGCGCCGCAGCTTCACCGCCGAGGGCGATCTGCGCGACCACCTGCGCGATTATCTGGCGGGCCTGCGCCTGCGGTTTGAGCAGACGGACGACATGCGCTTCTGGCTGCGTGCGGCGTTTCTGCCGCCCGAGCACCTCTATGATAAGGTGATGGAGCCGATCCACGCCTTCATGGCGCAGATGGAGGCCATGCTGGTCGAGGCCTTCAGCCGCCATCCGGTCTACGGCCCCCTTGATGCCGAAACACTGGCCAGCGCCTTTCTGGGCCTTGTCGACGGGCTTCAGGTCGAGCTGCTCTATGGCGGCGTGGCCAAGTTCGAGCGCCGCCTGCACGCGTTCTGGCGGCTGTTCGATCTGGCCGTCAGGCCTGTCGGCGCCCCTGCCTCTCACGAAGCGAGCCTTTCATGACCCCTCAAAAGGCGCTGGGCGCCAGTTTGCCGCTGATTGTGCTGTTGGGAATTCTGACGGCGACCGATGCCTTGTCCATCGACATGTATCTGCCGGCCTTCTCCGCCATTCAGGGGCGGTTCGGCGCCGATGCTGCGGCGTTGCAGTTTTCCCTGTCGCTCTTTCTGATCGGTCTGGCGGTCGGGCAGGCTGTCTATGGGCCGGTCATCGACCGCTTCGGGCGGCGCGTTCCCCTGCTGGTCGGGATCGGGATATTTACGATTGCGTCCGTCCTGATCGCAGCGGCGCCGGATACGGAAACCTTCCTGATCGGCCGCTTCGTGCAGGGGCTGGGCGGAGCGGCGGGTCTGGTGATCCCGCGCGCCATCGTGGCTGACCTGTTCGAGGAACGGCAGGCCGCAAAGGTCTTCTCCATGCTGATGCAGGTCATGGCCGTCGGTCCGATCATCGCGCCTCTGCTGGGCGGCTTTTTCGTCAGCTACGGACACTGGACGGCGATCTTCTGGACGCTGGCGGGGGTCGGCCTGTTGTCCGGCCTGGCGGTGATCCGCATGGTGCCTGAAAGCCTTCCGCCGTCGCAGCGACAGAAGCTGGGGATGGGGGCCTCTCTGGGCGCCTATGTCGCGTTGTTCGGCCATCGGCGCTTCATGGCGCTGACGCTGTCGGGAAGCTTCGTCATCGCCGGTCTGTTCAGCTATATCAGCGGAGCGGCCTTTGTTTTTACAGACTATTTTGCACTCAGCCCCGCCGTCTTCAGTTACATATTCGCCGCTATCGCCGCGAGCATGATCATCTGCGGCCAACTGAACGTCTTTCTGCTGGGCAGGGTCAGCGAGAGCCGTCTGCTCAGCCTGGGGCTAAGTCTGCACATGGCGGCGACCGCGAGCCTGCTGATCGTCTTGATGCTGGGGCTGACGTCATTCTGGCTGGTGACGGGGCTGATCCTGTTGTCGGTCGCCACTCTCAGCCTGATCCTGGGGAATGTGACCTCACTGATCATGTCGGCCGTGCCGGGCGAGAGCGGCGTCTCCTCCGCCCTGTTCGGCGTGATCCAGTATGCGTTCGGCGGCCTGGCGGGTGTTTTGATGGGCCTGCTTCACGACCAAACCATCCGTCCGCTGGCCATTATGATGGCGGCCTGCGCTCTTCTGGCGCTGATCTGCTGGCGATTTGCGCGCGATGTTCAGGCGGTGGAAGGGAAGAAGGCCGCTATCTGATCGGTGCATCTATTGATAATCATTATCATCTAAACTAGAAGGTGCGCGCTCGCTGTTTCCGGACCTTCGCCATGCCTTCGCCCCTGCCGCTGTCCGAAGACGAGATCGGAGAGACGGACCGACGGCTGAAGGGTCTTGTGCGTCGCCGGGTGGGCCACCGTGAGGATTCCGAGGATATCGCTCAGGACAGCTGGCTGCGGCTGGCGTCTTCGGTGCGGGGCGAGGGAGCGCCGATCGTTAACGGACCGGCCTATCTGTTCCGCATCGCCCGCAACCTGATCGTCGACCACAGGCGCCGCGAGGCGACGCGGCCGCCGGTCGATGGCGACGACGCCCTGTCGTTGGCGGCCGACCCCCGGCCCGATCCCGAGCGCGCCCTGATCACCCGCAGCGAACTGGCGCGGATGGACCACATCATCGCCGCCATGCCCGCGCGGCCGCGTGAAGTCTTCCGCCTGTCGCGGATTGAAGGGCTGTCCTTCGCCGAGATCGGGCGTCGGATGGGGCTGTCGCGTCAGACGGTGCATGAGCATATGGGCCGGGCGCTGCTCGCCATGCAGATGGCGGCGGATGCGGATTTCGACGCAGAGACCTGACAAAGGACGCGGTCTTTCGTCCCCCTTTCAAGGGAGCGCCTGCACCGGCGCGCGAACCGCATGAGACGGATGTGAACCCAAGGCGAAGTCAGGCTAGGGCCGATCCGGCGACGGAGGCGGCGATCACATGGTTCGTGCGCCTGCACGACGACCCGGCCGACACCAGTCTTCGCGCGGATTTCGAGGCGTGGCGCGGGGCGGATCCGAGCCACGGCCGCGCCTATGACCGGCTGCAGCGCCTGTGGGGCGCCGCGGCGCATCTGCCCGCTCTGGCCGGGTCGGGATCGACGCCGGGGCTGGGGCCGCTTGCGGATCGGCGAACCCTTTTACGCGGGGTGGTCGGGCTGGGTGGAACGGCGGCTGTCGGTCTGATCGGCGGGCGTCTGGCGCTGGGGCCTCGTCCTTTCGCGACCTATGCGACACGGCCGGGCGAGACCTTGCGCGTGACCCTGGCGGATGGGTCGCGGGTCGAACTGTCGACGCGAACGGCTGTGGACGTGGACTTCAGCACCCGACGGCGGCGCCTGCGTTTGCTGGGCGGAGAGGCGTGGTTCCAGCCGTCGGGGGCGGATCATCGTCCCTTTGTCGTGGAGGCGGCGCGCGGCCGGATCAGTGCGGTTGAGGGCGCGTTCGCGGCGGTGGTCGAGCCGGGCGGCGTCCGCGTCGGCGCGACGGCCGGCGCGGTACGCGTCGCGCTGGGGCAGGCGACGGCGCAACTGCAGGCGGGTCAGGGCCTGTTCTATGGCGGGGCCGGTCTGTCGCAGGTCCGCGCCCTGCCTCACGAGAGTCTGGCGTGGCGTGACGGGCGTCTGGTCTTCATCGATACGCCGCTGCGGCGCGTTGCGGCCATGCTGGACCGCTGGACCGGCGGGCGCACCGTTATTCTGGATGAGGCGCTGGCGGCGCGGCGCGTGACCCTGATCACCCGCACGACCGAGGCCGCTCAGGGGCTGGAGCGGCTGGCGCAGGCGACGCCGATGCGCATCCGGCGCGGCGGAGATCTCTTCACCCTTCTGACGACAAATTGAAAATAAATCTCATTCTTACCTGACGGTGGGATGACCCCGTCGTCTTTCTCATCGAGGGCAGGCGCCGACAGCCTGCCGATTTATCCCATGTGAGGGGCGTATGAAGACGAGATTGGGCGGCGGCCGGGCCCTGATGATGGCCGCCTTGATGGGCTCCACAGCATTGGGCGGCGTATTCGCGTCCGTCGATCCGGCGCGGGCGCAGGCGCAGGAAGCAGCCTTCGACATCGAGGCCCAGCCGCTGGGCGCGGCGCTGGCGGCCTATAGTCGGACGACCGGGGTGAACGTGGTCTATGGCGGGACCATGCCGGGCGTCCGTTCGCCGGGCGCAGTCGGGCGGATGTCGTCGTCAGAGGGCCTGTCGCGCATACTGGCGGGCAGCGGCCTGACCTATCGCTTCACCGGGGCGCAGACCGTGCGGCTGGAGCCTGCGCCCCAGCGCACGGCTCAGGACGGCGTGATCCAGCTGGGCGCCGTGCGGGTCGAGGGCGACGGCGGAAACGGCGGCGTGGTCGCGGGCAACGGACGCGCCGCGGGCTGGGACGGCTCGGGCGGCTCGGTCTATGTGACACCGGGTTCGGTCAGCGTGATCACCCGCGATAAACTGGAAGCCTATCCGGCGCAGGCGCCCGCCGACATGCTGCGGGGAACGACGGGCATCATCTCGGGCGAGGCGCGCAGCAGCGGCGGCCTGGACGTCAACATCCGGGGGATGCAGGGCCAGGGTCGGGTGCCGGTCACGGTCGACGGCGCGATCAACGGCACGACCGTCTATCGCGGCTATCAGGGTGCCAGCAACCGCAGCTTCATCGACCCTGATTTCATCAGCCATGTCGCCATCGAGAAGGGCCCGTCGATGGGCAACGCCATTGCAGGCGGGATCGGCGGCTCGGTGACGATGAAGACGCTCGGCGTCGATGACATCGTGCCTGCGGATGATGTCATGGCCGTTCGGGTGATGGCGTCGCTGACCGGCAACAATACGACGCCGGGGTCGAACATGACCCGCAATATTCTGGAGCCGCTCAGCTTCTACGGCGATCCGCTGGCGGCGACGCGCCAGCGCGACCGGCCCGGCGTCTTCACGCCGGGCGGCGGCTCGGCCAGCGTGGTGTTCGCGCGCCGGGGCGAGCGGATCGATCTGCTGGCGGGCTATTCCTACCGCAACACCGGCAACTATTTCGCGGGAACGGGCGGAAAGCAGGCGCCCAAGCCGACGGGGACGCCGTCGCCGTTCTGCGCCGCCGGCTCGAACGAGGCGGTGTTGCAGCAGCTGTGCGACCGCGCCGTCGCCTTCTATGGCGCGCATGGACCCACGCCCTTCGTTGCGGGCGAACAGGTCTACAACACCTCCAACGAGAGTGAATCGGTCCTGCTGAAGGCAGTGATCCGTCCGGCCGACGACCATCTTCTGGAGCTGGCCTATGGCGGCTATTGGAGCACCTTCGGCGAGAACTATCCCGGCACACTGGTCAGCCCGACAGGCGCGGTCTTCCAGAACAACGCCTTTTCAGAGACCACTGTGGATCGCATCACGGGCCGCTATCGCTGGAACCCCGAGAACGACCTTCTTGATCTGAAGATCAACGGCTGGCTTTCCAGGCTCGAAGAAGCCGCGCCGTCCTTCTACAACTCCGACCCGTCGCGCCGTTATGTCGACAGTTGGGGCGCCGACGCCAGCAACGGCTCAAGGCTGTCGACGGGCGCAGGCCTGTTTTCCGCCGACTATGGCGCCTCCTTCCTGCACGAAAAGGCCGGGCCGGTCGGAGATTGGTCGAACGTCGTCTCGAACCCGCCGGGGCGTGAGGGATCGCGCAGCGAATACAGCCTGTTCGCCGATACGGCGCTGGAGCCGACCGGCTGGCTGCGCCTGACCGCGGGCGGGCGCTATCAGAACTATAGCCTGACGGACCGGCAGACGCGCCTGAACCAGACCGCCCAACAACGGCTTGAGCGCAGCGAGGATGCGTTCAACTGGTCGCTGGGCGCGACGGTCATGCCGCTGGACGGGTTGCAGCTGTTCGCGACCTACAAGAAGGCGTCGCGCCTGCCGTCGCTGCTGGAGGCGACCACCAACTTCTTCATGGTGGCCAATCCCGGCCTGCACAAGGAAACCGCCAGTAACTGGGAGGTCGGCGCCAACTACATCCGCTACGGCCTGCTGGCGGACGAGGACGAACTGGGCCTGAAACTGGTCTGGTTCGACAACGACATCGACGGCTACATCTCGCGCCGCTACCTGCTGAAGGAAGCCGCCATGCAGATGTACAACATCGACCGGGCGCAGTTCAGCGGTCTGGAAGGCAACATCAGCTATCGCAACGGCGGGCTGAGCGTGGACGCCGGGGCGACCTATTACGACAGCATCCGCTTCTGCCGTTCCAGTGAGAACTGCATCGCCAGCTCGCTCGCGTCGGATTACGCCACCAACTATATTCCGCCGACGTGGTCGGCCAATCTGTCGATCAGCCAGAAGTTCCTGAACGATCGGGCCACCCTGGGCGCCCGCGTGACCTATATGGGCGAGCGCGCCATCGACGCCGAAAAGCCCTCGACCGGCTTCCTGCCGCTGATCAGCGCCATCGACTGGCGCCCCTATACGCTGGTGGATGTGATGGGCAGCGTGAAGGTGAACGACACGCTGTCGTTCAACTGGAGCGTCGATAACCTGACGGACCGCTATTACACCGAGCCTATGAGCCTGGGCTTCGTCCCGGCGCCGGGGCGCACCTTCCGCATCGGTCTGAGCCAGACGCTCGGCTCGGGCGGCGGTATGTGGCTGGGTGACTGGTTCAGCGGCGATCACGACGCGGGCTCCGTCGACTGGACCGGCCCTTATGTCAGCATGGACTTCGGCTATGGCTCAGGCAACACGCAGGGCGATGTGACCGACAGCGCCGGAAAGGCGGCGGACATCGAAAACGGCAGCCGCATCGACGAGAACCTGCACAACCTCGTCGGCGGCGTACGCGCGGGCTATAATTATCAGTTCGCCAACAATGTCGTCATCGGCGTCGGAAGCGATGTCACGACCGGCGATCTGGCGGCCTGGTCGGGCGTGCTGGTGTCGTCGACCTCGGGCGAAAGCAACAGCATAAAATCCCTGCGCGCGGCCAATATCCTGGAGTCGGACACGCGCTATAAATGGGACCGTCTCGTCACCCTGCAGGGTAAGCTGGGCTATGCGCTGGGACGCACGCTGGTGTACGGTACGGCGGGCGTCGGGTGGATGCGTGAAACGCAGTCTCGCAGCTAGTACCGTTCTGTCCCGCCGTCAAGCCGGGCCGATTTCGGCATCAGCCCCTATGCGCCGGGCAGCATCCCGCTTGAACCCTATTTCACCGAGCAGGACCGCCATATCCGCACCGGCGCCGTTCTGGGCGCGGGCGTAGAGCGCGCCATCGACGAGCGCTGGTCGCTGCGCGCCGAATACAACTACGCCCGCTTCGGCCATGAGACGTTCGAGCATGAAGACGCACGCGCCGGCGTGGGTCTGGCCTATAATTTCTCAGGCTTCGTGCGCGACCCGATCACCGGCGAACGGGTGCGCGTCACCTCGTCGGGGCCGGGCACGGTGAACATCGTCGAGGGCCGCAAGGTCCGCTCGGACGCCGACCTGCACATGGTCCGCATCGGCCTCAGCTATCGTTTCTGAACCGTCAGACGACACAGGAGAAACAGGAATGGACCACGTTCCCGATCTGCCGCGTTCCCGGCGGCTGAAAACCATGACGCATGGCGTCCATGATCAACTGGACCGGTCGATCATGGAGGCGTCGTCCTTCGACAGCCTTCAGGGCTATGCGCGTTTCGTCGCCATGCAGCGAGTGTTTCACCGCGATATCGACGCGCTTTACGGGGATGCCGCGCTGGAGGCCCTGTTGCCGGGGCTGTCCGGGCGGCGGCGCCTGTCGCTGATCGAGGCGGATCTGTCGGATCTGGGCCAGCCGACGCCCTTGATCGAGACGCCGCCTGTCTTCCCGCAAGGTCGGGCGGCGGACGTCGCCACGGCTCTGGGCTGGCTCTATGTAGCGGAAGGCTCGCGCATGGGCGGGGCTTTGTTACGCAAGGAGGCCACCGGTCTGGGGTTGTCGGACGATCACGGCGCGCGCCATCTGGCGCCGCCGCCGGAAGGTCCCGCTGCGTTCTGGAGGGCCTTCACGGGCGCTCTGGACGCCATCGCCCTGACGCCCGAGGAAGACGTGCGGGTCATCGAGGGCGCCGACGCCGCCTTTGCTCGGGTGCAGGCCCTGGCCAATGCCGCCCTGCGATAAGGCTCTGGCCGCGCCTGTCTCTGCGTTAGCGTCTGCGGACGGCGCAGAGCGAGCGCGCAGGCCGACGAAATGGGGGATGGGCGTGGCGGCGTCAGTGCTGATGCACGCCGCCCCTCTGGTGATGATGGGCGGCTTTCTCGCCTCGCGGCAGGCGCGGCCCATCCCGCCTGAAACCGTGTTCGAGGTGGAGCTTGTCCGACTGCAGGCGCCGCCCCGACCGCCTTCCGAAAAGCCGCCCGGTCCGGTGCAGAAGCAGGCGGCATCGCAGCAGTCGACGCCCCGGCCGCGCATCACGCCGCGCGTTCAGATCAACGCCGTCGCCGATGTGGAGTCGCTGACCGCGCCGCCGCCCGAGCCGCAGTCTGTGGTCTCCAGCCAGGCGGTTCCCGCGCCTGAAACCACGGCGCCCCCCAGCCGCGCGGCGCCCTCGGCATCGTCGGCCGCGACGACGGCGCAGACGTGGGAGGGACGAATTCTGGCCCATCTGGAGCAGCGCAAACGTTATCCGGCCGAAGCCCGCGCCCGCCGCCTTGAGGGCGTGGCCTATGTCCGTTTCACGATGGATCGGCAGGGGCGGGTGCTGTCAGCGGAACTGGAACGCAGTTCCGGCTACCCGGCATTGGACCGCGAGGCGGTGGCCCTGCTGCGCCGCGCCCAACCTCTTCCCACGCCGCCAGCCGAGGTTGGCGGCGCCGCCATCAGCCTGTCTGTTCCGATCGAGTTTTTCATGCAGGGACGTTGAGGCGGCGGTGGTGCAGGTCATCGGCAAGAGCACGACCGTCATCGCCAATCTGTTCGGCTTGAAGGTCGGATTGATCGATGCCGTTAACGAGGTCGCGCTGGCGCAGGACGAGGCGTTTCATCGCGAGTTCTTCGCTTGTCTGGATCATCTGCCGCCGGGGCGTGACGCGCTGATCGGCGTGATCCTGTCCTATCTGAAGGTCAGAAGCTCGCCACAGGTGCAGGGCGCCCGCGTAAGGCTTCTATGTCAAATGCGCCCGATAGATCGTCCAGATATGACTGGAGACCAGGCTGAAGCCGGCCTTTAGCGCATGGCCATGATGCTGCTCGGGCCAAGGGGTAGGGGCGTCTATACGAACCGCGCCGATGTCTGGCCTGTGGCGTTCGATCTGACCCGTCGGGCGGCCTCACGCTTCGCCATCTGGATCAAGGGGCAGGCCCTAACCGTCAGCGCGACGCAACACTCCTAGCTCAGTTAAGCCATGAAATGGATCAGGGGTGTGAGGTATCGTCCAAATCCTGCTCCCGCACCCAGCATTACCTCACACCCGGACGTGAGGCTCTGATCTACAGAAACCCCATGGCTCTCAGCCGTGGGGTTTTTTGATTTCTGGGCGCCCCCCAAGCCGAGCAGGACGGCGAGGCTGCCGTGCACCCGCAGGTCGAACTTGCCCAGACCCTCCAGCGGAATGAAGTCCACGCGCTGGATCAGCTTGCACAGTTCCGCGCGCAGATCTTCGCCGGCGTCGCCCTCGATGGCCTGGTGCAGGTTTTCCGCCAGCTGTCCGATAGGCGTCGGCGGCGCCGGGGTGAAGCTGGATCACCGATGGCGCGGCGTCGGCCGCCAGTCGGACCTGGATCTCGCTGCGGAGGGTCTTCAGCGGCGCGCTGATCGTCTTCAGTTCGTCCGTGCCGCGTTCAGCATTTCCGTTGATGGTCGACGCGTTCCATCGGCGGCCTCCAGGGTGGCGACGGCTCGGTGCGAAGCGCCGGCGCTATAGCAGCGATAGATATCGAGGACGGCCTCGGCTTGTACGGGGGCGATCGTTCGCAACCCCCCTAATTCTCTCACCTGATGCGTCTTCCTCGCTGTGAATACGATAGGTGTGGAGAATGCCGGCCAGAAGAGAGGGCTGATGGCCCATGGCCTTTCGGCAGTCGGCTTCGAGCCAAGTCAGGGAGGAATTGGCGGCGGTCTCCATTTGTGCGGCGTCGACCCTGATCGTTATGTCGCCTCTCAACCGATCATCGGGCCGCCTGCGGGGAAGATGAAGGCGTCATGTCGGTTGTCTGGAAGATGGGGCAGACGCTTCGTCTGACCTACCCTCAAGATTGATATTGCAGAAAATGCAAAAACTGATCAGGGTCGCGGCAAGGGAGAGGCGATCATGATGTCACGCATACTGAACCACGGCGCTGTTCTGGCGGTCGCCGCCTGTATGGTCAGCGTCGCCGCCACGGCGCAGGCGGCGGACAACGGCCGTCGGCTGACCGAGCGGCAGATCGATGAGGTGGTCGAGGCGGCGCGTGCGTCGTTCGAGGTGCCGGGACTCGCCATCGCCGTGATCCAGCCGGGGCAGGCGACCTATCTGAAGGGCTATGGCGTCGTCGATCACCGCAGCCCGACGCCGGTGACGGCCGACACACTGTTCGGCATCGGCTCGATTTCCAAGGCTTTCACCACCACGACGATCGCCCTGCTGGAGCAGGAGGGGCGGCTGGACTGGGACGATCCGCTGATCAACCACCTGCCGGAATTCCGTCTGTCGGATCCGTGGGTGACGCGCGAGTTCACCATCCGGGACATGGTCACCCACCGTGCGGGCCTGCCGCCCTATGCGGGGGATCTGGTCATGCTGAACGACAGCAAGGCCAATCTGCCGTCCATCTATCACGCCCTGGCCAATCTGGAGCCGAAGTCGAGTTTCCGCACGGAATACGCCTATGACAACCTGCTCTACATCGTCGCCGGAGACCTGATCAAACGGGTGACCGGACGGTCGTGGCAGGACGAGGTGCAGGCCCGTTTCCTGACCCGTCTGGACATGAAGACCTGCGTGCCGGACGAGCGCCAGCTGGGCCCGGACGCCAACCGCGCCATTGCTCACGACTATTCGGACGGCAAGCTGGAGATCGTCGACTTCCCCATGCCGGCCATCACCCTCCCGGCAGGGGGCATCTTCTGCAATGCGCGCGGCATGGCGCAGTGGATGGCCTTCAATCTGGACCCGTCGAAGGGACCGGAACTGGACGCCGTGCGCCGGGCCGAGCTTTACAGCCCGGTCACCCTGATGCCGGTGAACCGTCAGGCCTCGCCCTATCAGCCGGGAACGACGTTCAGCGCCTATGCCCTGGGCTGGACGGTTCAGGACAACTTCGGCCATCGCGAGGTCCAGCACGGCGGCGGCCTGCCGGGGATGGTCAGCTATCTGAGCCTTTATCCGGATGACGGCTTCGGCGTCATGGTCATGACCAACAAGACCAGCGGCGCCGCCCGCGCCATCGCCCAGCAACTGGCGGCGCTGAAGTTCAGCGCCAACCCTGTGCGCGCGATCGCCGATCAGGGCCGGGCCGAGATGGCGGCGGTTCGCGCCGCACAGGCCGAGGTGGCCGGCGCCGGAAACGGCCCGGCGACGGATCAGGCGGCGCGCCCGGCCCTGCCGCTGGCGCAGTACGTCGGCCGCTATGACGACGCCTGGTTCGGCGCGGTCGAGGTGCGGGCGGACGATCAGGGGCTGATCATGGATCTGGGCTCTGACGCCATGACCGGGCGGCTGCGCCATATCGACGGCGACCGCTTCATCGCCGCATGGCGCGATCGGGGGCTGAACGCTGACGCCTATGTGAACTTCCGGGTGAATCCGGTGGGCGAGGTCAGCAGCATCGAGATGGCGCCGGTGTCGCCGCGCACGGACCCCTCGTATAATTTCAGAGACCTTCGTCTGGTCAGGCAGAAGGAGCAGCCTTAAGGGACGGGGGATGACGCGCCCCTACGTCCCGCCTGTTCAAGACGATGAAGCCGCCATGGGCGGCGCTGCCGTGCGCCGCATCCGCAAGAGCCGCAAGCTGACGCTGGAACAGCTGGCGCAGCTGACAGGCATTCCGGCTTCGTCCCTGTCGCGTATCGAGAACACGCGGCTGCGCCTGACGCTGGACAAGATGCACCTGCTGGCCAAGGCGCTGGACGTGCCGGTCGAGCGCCTGCTGGGCGAGGCCCTGCCGGACGCAGCGGCGGGGGAGGGCGCCCCCGGTCGGGGCGTCGGCTCGCCTCTGGAAAGCTGGGCGGCGCCGGGCGGTCTGCGGATCGACCGGGCGCTGGACCGGCGGCCGCAACGGTTCAAGGACGCCCGCGTCCATTACATGTTCGGCGCCGACGAGGCGCGGGCGCTGGACTGCGCCTATGTCCAGTTCGAGCCGGTCAGCGTCTGGGACTCCGAGTTCATCCGCCACCCGGGCGAGAAGACCGTCTACATCGTGCGCGGTACGGCCATGGCCTATGTGCAGGGGCGCGAGCCGCTGCTGCTGGAAGAGGGCGACGTCATGCACATGGACGCCTCGGTCTGGCACAGCGTGGTGGCGGTGAACGGACCGGCTGAAGCTTTTGTGACCTATTATCACGGCGCGCGCCGGGGCCAGGACGCCTTTGAGAGCGGCGGCTTCGACCGTGAGGCCTGGGGCGCCCTGAACGCTGAAGAGCAGGCATCGTCGGACGTCGACTGACCGGGAGGAGGGCGCAGGCGCGATTCCGGCCTTGAGGTCGAGTCTTGCGTGCGCGCTTTTCGATAATGCAAATATTGCAATATTTGCTCTTGCTCTGCGCCAAATTTTACGAATATTGCTGAGAGTGCAAACGTATCCGGGGAGGGGTCGTGAAGCTCACAGCCTTGAAGCGTCGTCTGGAACTGACGACGCCGTTTCGTGTGTCTTTCGGTGAAATTTCCGGCATGGACGTGGTGGAGGTCGCCGTTCAGGGCGATGGCGTCACCGGCCGGGGCGAGGCCTGTCCGATGCCCGTCTTCGGCCACACCGCCGAGGCCGTTCTGGAGACGATCGCCGAGGTCGCGCCTGATATCGAAGCCGGGCGGCTGGACCGAGCAGGGCTGCAGACGCGTCTGCCGGCCGGACCGGCACGCAATGCGCTGGACTGCGCCCTGTGGGATCATGAGGCCAAGCGAACCGGGCGTTCGATCTGGGATCTGACCGGGGTGGCGGCTGTCGCCACGCTGGCGTCCGACATCACCATCGGCATCGAAACGCCGCAGGAAACCGCGCGTCTGGCCGGGACGCTGCGCGATGCGGGCATGATCAAGCTGAAGCTGGGCGGGCCGGACGACATGGCCTGCGTGCGTGCGGTGCGCGATGTCCTGCCGGACACTCGCCTGTTCGTCGACGTCAACGGCGGCTGGACGCTGGAACAGTTGAACGCCTTTGCGCCCGAGCTGGCCGCGCTGGGCGTCTTCATGATCGAGCAGCCGCTGCCGCAGGGGCAGGACGAGCAGTTGGACGGCTATGTCGGCGCCGTGCCGCTGTGCGCCGATGAATCCTGTCAGGACCGGGCCGATCTGGACCGGATTCAGGGCCGATACGCCTGGGCCAACATGAAGCTGGACAAGACCGGAGGCCTGACCGAGGCGCTGGCGCTGGCCGAGGCCGCTCAGGCGCGCGGCATGAAGCTGATGGTCGGCTGCATGATGGGGTCGGGTCTGGCCATGGCGCCCGCCTATGTCATCGGCGCCCTGTGCGAGGTCGTCGATCTGGACGTGATGCTGTTGCTGAAGAACCCCGCCGACGCCGCCGTGCGGCACGACGGGCGGCGCCTGATCGGCTTCGGCCGCGAGGTGTGGGGCTGAAGATGATCGTCCAGGGAGGGATAAACCGGATGAACGGCAAGACGACTTATGCAGGCGCCAGTTTGATGGCTCTGGCGCTGGCCCTTGGGGCGACGCTGGGAGCGACGCCGTCGCTGGCACAGACGGAGCAGGCGACGTCCGTCGGCGACATCGTGGTGACGGCGCAGAAGCGGTCGCAGAACCTTCAGGACGTGGCGAACTCCATCGCCGCCCTGTCCAGCGCCGAGATCATGGAGACGGGCAAGAACGGTCTGGCGGACATGGTGGCGTCCGTGCCCAGCCTGTCGATGGTGTCGCAAGGGCCGGGTCTGTCGACCATCGCCCTGCGCGGCGTCTCGACCGGCGGCGTGCGCAACGACGAGCCGCAGAACAAGGAGACGGTCGGCGTCTACATCGACGAGACGCCGATCTCGGTGAACGGCTTCAACCCTGATCTGGGCCTTTATGACCTGTCGCGGGTCGAGGTGCTGCGCGGGCCGCAGGGGACGCTGTACGGTTCGGGCGCCATGGGCGGCGCCATCCGCATCATCACCAACAAGCCGGACCTGAGCGACTTCTCCGCCTCGGTCGAGGGCTCGGCCTCGCACACCCGCCACGGCGAGGCGAACTACAGCGCCAAGGGCATGGTCAATCTGCCGCTGGTGACGGACGCCGTGGCCCTGCGCGCGGTCGCCTATCACACCTATCAGGGCGGCTATATCGACAACATCGCCACCGGCGAGAAGAACCAGAACGACGCCACGACGACGGGTGCGCGCCTGCAGCTGGGCGCCCAGCTGATGCCGGATCTGCGCGCCAACCTGACCTATATGTATCACGACCTCGAGACGGGCTCGCGCTCCAGCCAGTCGGGGCCGTATCAGCGCAGCTTCCGTGTCTTTGACGGGCTGAACGACCGGATCAACATTTACAACGCCACGCTGGACTATGACCTGGGCTGGGCCTCGGTCAGCTCATCGACCTCCTATCTGGACAAGAAGAACACGAACCGCAGCAGCCTCGAACTGCTGATCAAGGCGGCGGTGGGAATGGATTCCCTGTCGCCCCTGATCGATACGACCGAGATCAAGGACTTTTCGCAGGAGATCCGCATCGCCTCCAGCGGCGAGGGGCGGCTGAACTATATCGCGGGCGTCTTCTATCAGGACCGCAAGCGCGACTATACGCAGGACGCCATCGCGCCCGGCGTCGACGCCTATACCGGGGCGCCGTCATCGGACTATGGGGCGCTGGTCCCCGATCAGGTCTTCTACGGCTTCCAGAATATCCGCCAGAAGCAGAAGGCCCTGTTCGGCGAGCTGTCCTACAAGATCACGCCGCGTCTGACGGCGACGGCCGGCCTGCGCTATTTCGACTTTAGCGAGAAGTATGAAACCTTCTCGGCGGGCCTGCTGAACGGCGGGTCGGACCGCTATAAGGGCGACTTCTCCGAGGATGGTTTCACGCCCAAGTTCAACCTGTCGTTCGACGCCACGCCGGAGAACATGATCTATGTCCAGGCGTCCAAGGGCTTTCGTCTGGGCGGGGTGAACACCACAGTTCCGGCCGATCTGTGCCGCGCCGATCTGGACACGCTGGGCCTGACCGAGACGCCGGGCAGCTTTGGTTCGGACTCGGTGTGGAACTATGAGGTCGGCTCGAAGAACCGCTTCATGGACCGGCGCCTGACGCTGAACGCCAGCGTCTATTACATCGACTGGAGCGACATCCAGACGACGATGAGCCTGCCGTCCTGCTCCTTCTCGTTCCGCACCAATGCGGGCAAGGCGCGCAGCATCGGCACGGAGATCGAGGCCCGCTTCGCCCTGAACGAGACGCTGGATGTCTATGGCACGCTGGGGCTGACGGATTCGGCCCTGACCGAAGACGTGATGTTCTCGCCGTGGAAGGATGGCGACCATGTGCCCGGCGTGGCGCGCGAACAGGTCAGCGCCGGCGCGCGTCAGGCCTTCACCGTGTTCGAGTCTCAGGACGCCTATGCCCGCATCGACTACAGCTACACCGGCAAGATGAACACGCGCTTCGATACGGGGCACGCGCTGAACCGGTCGTATGGCGACTATCACATGGTCAATCTGGCGGCGGGCGTTCGCCTGCCGGGACGGCCGATCGAGGCGTCGGTCTTTGTCCGCAACCTGTTCGACGACGATGGTCTGGTTCAGGCCAGCCCGGCAGGGCTGTCGGCGCCGGAAAGCTGGATCACGGTCCAGCCGCGCACCATCGGCTTCACGATACAGGCCTATTTCTGAGACAGAATCTGACCCGGATCGTCTGCGGCCCCTGTTCCTTGCGGAACGGGGGCCGTAACGCCGTCAGGAACGCGGTCTGCGCGGGGGAGAGCAGAACAGCATGAGCATCGCCGTCAGCGAGAAGAGTTTCCTGGGCCAGCCGCGCGGGCTGGCTGTCCTGTTCCTGACCGAGATGTGGGAGAAATTCTCCTTCTACGGGATGCGCGCCCTGCTGGTTTATTACATGACCACCACTCTGCTGATCGAGCAGGGACGGGCCTCGATCATCTATGGACTCTATACCGCCGTCATCTATCTGACGCCCATCTTCGGCGGGATGCTGGCGGATCGCTGGCTGGGGCGCAGGCGCTCGGTCACCTATGGCGCGGCGATTATGATCCTGGGCCATTTCATGATGGCGTCCGAGAGCCTGTTCTATCCGGCGCTGGCGGTGATCGCGATCGGCAACGGACTGTTCCTGCCCAATCTGCCGGGGCAGGTGGCGGGGCTGTACAGGCCGGACGATCCGCGCCGGGGCAGCGCCTACAACATCTATTATATGGGCGTGAACCTGGGGGCCTTCATGGCGCCGATCGCCTGCGGCGCCATCGGCGAGATCTACGGCTGGCACTGGGGCTTCGCCGTGGCGGGCGTCGGCATGGCGGCGGGGCTGGCCATCTATCTGGCCGGGGGCCGCTATCTGCCGCCGGATCCGTCGCGCGCGGCGCGTCAGGAAGCCAAGGCCGTCAAGGCCGAGGGTCTGTCGCGGTCGTCGATGTGGCTGTTCGGCGGGGTGATCCTTGCGGTGGTGGTCTTCCGCACCGCCTATGAGCAGGTCGGCAACACCCTGGCCCTGTGGATCGGCAGCGACGTGGATCGCGCCATCGGCGGCTGGACCATCCCGATGACCTGGTTCCAGTCGATCAACCCGCTGTTGGTCTTCGTGCTGACGCCGATCCTGGTGACGGCATGGGATCGCGCTGCGCGCAAGGGCAAGGGCGCGTCATCGGTGGGCCGCATGGCCATCGGCGCGGCCATGGTGGCCAGCTCCTTCCTGGGTCTGGCCATCGTCGCGGCGCTGGCCGGGCAGGGGCCGGTGCACTGGCTGTGGCTGGCGGCCTTCTTCTTCGTGATGACCAGCGGCGAACTGTTTATCCTGCCGGTCGGGCTGGGTCTGTTCGGTCGTCTGGCCCCGGCCCATATGGCGGCCACCATGATCGCGGCCTGGTATCTGGCGGCTTTCGCCGGGAATCTGTCGGCGGGCGCCATCGGCACGGCCTGGAGCGCCATGGCGCCCAGCGCCTATTTCGCCCTGATGGCGGCGGTGGCCTGCCTGTCCTGCCTGTGCCTGATCCTGCTGGCGCGTCCGTTCCGCGCGCTTGAAAAGGCCGATCGTCTGTCCCAAGCGCCGGAATGAAGGCCGTCCAGAACCGCTTTCATTGCATTAGCGACGCGTGAAGAAGTCGACGTGGGTGGCGATCTCTATCACCTCGCCGGGTTCGTCGGCGGGAGGCAGGGGCAGGGGCTGGGCGCGTTGCAGCATGGCCAGCGCCTCGCGGTCCAGCATAGGACGGCCCGATCCGCGCGTGATGGATGACGACAGCACCCGCCCGGCGCGGTCCATGGTGAAGCGGATATGGACGACGCCTTCCTGACGCTGGCGCTCGGCGATGGCGGGATAGCGTTTGTTCTGGTCGAGGTGGGCCAGCAGGCGCGCGCGCCATTCGCGCGGGGCGCTGGAGGCCTGAGCGGCGGCGGGCGCGACCTGCGCGGGGGGGGCGGTGGTCGCGGGGGCCGGCGGCTGGGGCGACGGGGCTGCGACCTGAACAGGCAGGGGCGTTGGCGCGGGTAGCGACTCTGCGGCTTCGGCGATCGCCACGCGGCGGACGATGTCCGGCGGGCGCGTCTGCGACTGGGCGCTGCGGACCTGTTCCTTTCCGGGCGTGCGCTCGGAGGGCGGTCGGGGCGGCGCTGCATCCATGCGGATCAGTTCGACCGTCATGGCGTCATATTCTACCGGCGGAGCCGGAAGCGTCATCGGACGTAACAGAAGCAGCAGGGGCGCCGCGTGCAGGATCAGCGCCGCCGTCGTCGCCAGTGTCTTGCGCCGCATCGCCTGCCCCGACGCCCGCCCGTGCGGGGCGGGGGTCGAGGTCAGGGCGGCTCTCTGATCGAGCGCCATGGTCATGCCGCAGCGGGATCGTCTGTATAGAAGGCGCGGTCGACAAGGCCGCGCACACGCCGGAAGGCTTCTCTGGCGCCCTCGTTCAGCCTCTCCTCGTCCTGAGCGGAGAAGGCGGGGGCGTCCAGGCGGGCGGTGAAGGCGCGCCAGGCGTTGGCGCGGCCCTCCGGCGCCGCCGCCAGATGGCGGGCGCCGAAGTCTTCCGACAGCTCCAGCGCCGCCGCCGCCTTCAACAGGAAGGCGGCGCCCAGGTTCGATCCTTCGGCCACATAGAGCCAGCCCAGGGCGGTCGGGATGTCGACCGCCTGTTCAGGCCGGAAATGCGGCGGCCTGTCCGTCTCGAGCGGGACTGCGCCCAGATCCGCCAGATCGGCCCGCACATCCGCCTCGCGACGACGGCGGGGCAGGTCGGGGATCAGAGCGATCAGGTCCGCCGCATCATAAAGGGCGGCGATGTCGCGGTGAAAGGCGTGCTGCACCTGCAGGAAGCGGATGTAGCGCTGGCGGTCGGCGAAGGGCTCGGCCGCCATGATGGCCTTGTCGAGACTGTCGTGAACCTGATGGCTGGCGCTTTTCAGGCGTTTGGCGCGGCTGGTTTCGGTCATGAACGGTTCCTTAGAAGCGATAGCTGAAGCCGATGCGCAGAGTGTGCAGATCGGCGTCGGTGCGCGCCTTGCGGCCATTGATGATTTCGGTCGAACCCGTCGTTTCCGTGACCTTGAAGATGAAGCGGCCGGTGACGGGATCGCGCATCGGCATGCCGGTGACAGGGTCCCACATCAGCTCGCTGACCGAGGTGCTGCGGCCGCCGCCCGCGCGAGCCTGTTCAAAGGTGAAGTCCTGCGACCCGAAGTTGGAATAGGCGTAGTCCGTCCGCATCGACCAGCCCTGGCCCAGATCGCGCTCGACCCCGAAGCCCAGCGTCCAGCCGGTGCGGTCCACGCTGGCCTTTTCCTTGAAGAAGAAGACCATGTCGTTCGCATGGGAGTTGCCCCGGTTGCTGGGCGTGTCCGAGCGGTACTGCATACGGGTCTGGGTTTCGCGCAGGAAGGCCGCGCCGCCCGTGCCGTAGACCAGGGTGCGTCCGAAGGCGTAGCCGACCCTGCCGCGCACGGCGGCGGTCCAGTCCCAGTCGTATTCGACCGAGGAATCCAGACGGCCTGCGCGACGCATGGACTGGGCGTTGCTGTCGTCGCCGGTGACCAGGACGCCGGACCATCCGGCCATGCTGCTGCGGGCGATGTCGCCTTCCAGACCCAGCACCAGATTATTGGGCAACTGCCAGTTGTAACCGGCATGGACGCCGGGCGAGACGCCCTTGTAGGTCTGGTCCACGCGGCCGCCGTCGGCCTTTGCGCCGCTCAGGTCGTGGATGTCACCGTCCTCCTGACCAAAGCCATAGCCATAGGCGCCGCCGACGTAGAAGCCGGTCCAGTCGGTGGTGTCTTCGTCTGCGCCGTTGAACCAATTGCCCGGCCAGGCGCCGGAGCCTGCGCCCAGCTGGCTGGTCAGGCCGATGCGGATGGTGCGGCCGGGCGCGGGCACGATGCCCAGGCTCAGCGGCTCGACATACATCTGGTCGGTCAGGTTCTCGATGCTGAAGTCCAGCGACAGCGCCGGGCTGAAGCGATAGCGGCCGGTCACGTCTGCGGTGACATAGGAACTCCACGGAATGGCGGCGATCAGGGGCGCCAGACCGCTCTCGGTCGGCTCGAACGTCACGGCCCGCTCGTCGCGATAGACCAGGCGCCCGCCCAGATTCAGCCGGTCGTTCATGAAGTTGCGGTTGACGCTCAGGTTCGCCGCCCACTTCGGCGGAATGTAGTTGGTGCCGTAGTCCGAAGCCAGCGAACTGGCGATGCAACCCTCGTTCGGGCGGCAGAAGGCGATGTGGTCATACCAGGTGACCCCGGCGTCGATGGTCGTGGCGCCGCGACGATAGCTGGCGTTGGCCTCCAGACCACGGAACTCGGCCCGGTCGATGTTGTACATCTGGGTCTGGAAGACTTTGCGGACGTAGCGGCGCGCGATGTAGTCCTCGATGCTGTTGTCGAACCAGACCAGCTTCAGCCCCAGTTCGTCATCGGCGGCGAACAGGTCGGTGCGCAGATAGTTGGCGCCGATCTCCCAGTTGTGGGCCTCTTCCTTGTGCAGGTCGGGGTTGGCCATCATGAAGAAGCCGCTGGTCGCCTCCATCAGCGACGGCAGGCGCGCGGCCTGCTTATAGGTGGCGAACAACTGCAGCCCGTCCATCGGCATGGCCGTGGCGCCCAGCGAGAAGCCGAAGGCGTCCTCGCTGCGGTTCAGCTTCTGCGAGTTGTAGATGGTGCCCGACTGACGGTCTTCCAGATCATAGCTCTGATAGCGCAGGCCGCCGTCCAGACGCAGCCACGCGGTCGGCTCCAGCGAGGCCTGGGCGAAGAGGGTGTATTCGTCGCGCACCCCTTCGCGCGCAGGCGGAATGGCGCCGCCGGTGACCCAGCCGTCGGACGGGCCGGCCTTCTCATGCAGATAGGCGGCGCCGTAATCGGCGTTCAGCCAGCCCAGCGGCGTCGACAGGCGCGAGCTGTTGGTGATGTCCAGACCCCAGCTGTCGAAGTCGCGCGACGACGGATCGGTCTGCGCCAGCGAGGCCGAGGTCTCGTTCAGCTGCGACAGCCAGACGTTGCTCTTAAGGTCGATCAGGTCGTTTTCAGGGTTCCAGCGGTGCCGCGCGGTGAAGCGGTCCAGCGCCGTATTGGACAGGGGCCAGTGCTGTTTGACGACGCTCAGCGTCTGGGAGACTTCGGACGGATAGTTCTCGCCGAAATCGCTGCGATAGCCGCCGTAGCCCAGTTCCAGCGTGTGGTCCGGCGCCGGGCGGATGATGGCCTTGAACAGCCAGGACTCCGTGTCGGTCGAGGTGTTCAGCACCGCCTCACCGCCGACGAAGGCGGTCATGCCGTGTCCCTCATAGAAACCGGCGGCGTTGGCGCACAGATGTTGCAGGCGCTCGCTGCCCGGCGCACCGCTGGCGCAATAGGGCGAGAGCGTGCTGGCGCGCTTCGGCGCGCCGCGACCGTGGGCGCCCGCATGGTAATTGCCCGACTGGCGGAAGGCGTAGCCCGCCAGCAGGTCCACCCGTTCGCCCTTGCGCGCCCAGACCAGACTGCCCGACCCGCCGCCGGGGTTCAGCGGATTGGGCCGGTTCACCGGATGGGTGATGGCCAGCGGATCGCCGGAACTCCACTTCTGCTCCAGCAGACTGCGGCTTTCGGACCCGCGCGGGGCCGAGCTGTTGTCCGACAGGGACAGCTTCAGCCTCATGCCCGTCGTTTCGCCCTCGACGATGATGTCGTCGGGCGACAGGGTGGTCATGGACAGCGAGCCGCCGATGCCGCTGGGCATCCCGCCGGTCATCGACGGGCCCTTCTGCACGGCGATGGAGCTGATGAAGTCCGGGTCGATGAAGTTGCGGTTGCTGACGCCCTGATAGCCCCGATAGACGCTGGTGCCGTTCATGGCGCCGTCGACGGTGACGGCGATGCGCCCCTGACCCTGAAGACCGCGGATGTTGACGTCCAGACCGCCGCTGTTGCGGGCCTCGGCTGACATCAGGCCGCTTTCGCCCTTCAGAACATCGGCGGGCGACGAACCGGGATAGGCTTCCAGCGTCTGGCGCGAGATGACGCTGACCGAGCCGGGCGTGACATAGACCGAACCGGCCGTGCCGTCCCATCCGGCGGCCGAGCCGTTGCCTGAACCGCTGGCGGCGGGCGCGCCCGCGCCTTCCACCCGCACGGCGCCCAGCTGGATCGCGCCCGGCGCGGCCTGCGGCGCGCGCTCCAGCGTGACGACCGAGCCGTTCAGCCGATAGGTGAAGCCGCTTCCGGCCAGCAGGCGGTCCAGCGCCTGACGCGGCGTCAGCGCGCCTCGGACGCCGGGGCTGCGCACTCCGCGCAGGGCGGCGCCGTCGGTCGCGACCTGCAGGCCCGACTGCGAGGCGAAGACGACCAGGGCGTCGGACAGAGGCTGGGCGGGGATCTCATAGACGCGCGCAGCCTGCTGCGTCGTCTGGGCCATGGCGGGCGCCGCAAGGGCCAGCGGCGTCAACGCCGCGGTCGCCATCAGGAAAGACATCGCTGCCGTCCGGCGCGCCTGATTGCGCGCATTCCGCCCCATAGCCACTGAGAAACTCCACTGCTGCTGAACGGCATGTGCAAATCATTCGCAAATGCCTGTTGCGGGTCTCAACGAGCGGGCAGGGGCGTTTTCCAGAAATAAACCGGAAAATACGCCGTCATATGAATTAGGTGTTTTAAATCAGTATCCTGAAATCAGGATACGAGGATCAGCCACGGCGTGATCCGACGCACCCTGCCGCCCAGGGGCTGAACCATCACGGCCAGACCCGCGGCCGGATCGGTCATGTCATAGACCCCTGTGACGGTGCGTTCCGCCAGACGCCGGTTGGTCAGCAGGATCGCGCCCGTATGGTGGCGGCGGGCGTCATGCAGCATCTCTGATACCGGGTGATCCACGGCGGTCAGGCGGTCGCGCCCCCAGGCGCCGACGACCTGAGGCGAGCCGGAGCCGGTTTCTTCGCCCCCGCGACGCGCGCGCGACCAGTCGCCATCCGTCAGCACGATCGGCGCTGCGCCGGGGCGCTGAACGCGCACCCGTCCGTGGCGGACGGCCACATCGGCGCCGGTCTCTCCCCTGCGGACGTCGAAACCGGTGCCCAGAACGGTGACGCGCGTTTCTCCGCTGTCGACATGGAAGGGGCGGTCGGCGTCCGGCGCGACCTCGAAATAGGCCTCGCCTTCCAGCAGGCGCACGTCGCGTCGGTCGCCGTCCAGCCTGACCTTGATGGCGCTGCGCGGGGCCAGCCGCACGACGCTGCCGTCGGCCAGTGTGACGCTGTCTTCCTGTCCGGCCCCGGTGATGTAATCGGCGCCCCAGCGCGTCGCCGTGGACGGCGCCATGACGGCCAGCGCCAGCAGGGCTGCGGCCATGCCGCTGATCGCCGCGATGCGGGCGCCGGGCCTGCGTCCGGGCGCCGCCGCCGAGACAGGCAGCCGCCCCAGAAGCTGCGAAACATGGCCCGCATCGGCCCAGGCCACGGCATGGGCGGGCGACTGGTCCAGCCAGCGCTCGAAGGCCAGACGCAGGCCGTCGTCGCCGGGCGCTTCATTCAGGCGGACGGACCACTGCACCGCCTGACGCAGAGGCGTTTCGGAAACGGGCTCGGTCGGCGTCGTCATGTCCGCCTCCCTGCACGAACAAGCTTCGGATCGGCCGCAGCCGTCGCCCGTGTAACGAGCGAGCGGCGTGTTTTTCCAGAAATCGACGACATCGGCATGGCTCAACGGCTCCGCGACAGGCGCGAGGCGCAGTGTTCGACGCCGTCGACGACCAGGGTCTGCGCCAGCGAGACGGATATATTCAGCCGCGCGGCCACATCGCGCAGCTTCAAGCCTTCGACCTTATAAAGGATGACGGCGCGCCGGGTCCGGGGCGGCAGTTCGTCCAGCACCTGCAGCAGGCGCTGCATGTCCGAGCGCGCCATCGCCGCCGCCTCGGGCGAGGGCGCGTCGTCGGCCGGATGAACGCCCTGATCCATCAGGGCCTCGACCGAACTTCGCCCCGTGCGCCTGCGCGCGCGATAGACGTCCAGCGCCAGATTGCGCACGGTGCGATACAGATACCCGACCGGCTCGGTCAGGGGGCGCAGGCGCTCAACCGCCTCCACCCGGATCCAGGCGTCCTGAACCAGATCCTCGGCGCAGGCGCGGTCGTCGATGATCCCGCAGGCATAGTCGATCAGCGCCTGCCTGTGCGTTTGATACAGTTCCAAGGATCGAGAAGACGGAGGCGGCACGCGGACAAGACAATGAGGGCAGGGCTGCGCTTTATATGAGAATCATTATTATCTAGCGAGCGGTATCTGCAGCAGCCGACAAGGAGCGTTTGCGACCGAACATCTCGAGAGCGCCGCTGCTATGCAGGCAGTAAGTTCTGTATTGAGCCAGTAATAAATGGCTAAGTCGGCATGGCGCCGTTAAATGGAAGCAGCGGCAACAGGGGGATCAGCTTTGCGCGGTGAAATTCTGACATATGACCAGGCGACTGGCATGGGCGTTGTTCTGAGCGATGACGCTGATCGTTACGTTTTCAACGTATCAGAGGTGCGGACGCCATTGCCTTTGGCGCGCGGCGACAAGGTTGATTTCGTGCCGCAGGATGGTCAGGCGACGGAAATCTTCGTGCTGCGAGGAACGACAGGTCCGACAGTGTCGCCGGCGGCGCCAGCCAGCGGCGGCGGCGCCTTTGATCTGGGCCGTGTGATCCAGAGAACTTTTACGGCCATTCGCGCTAATGCCGCCATCTTCTTCGGCGCCTCGACCCTACTGGTGGGCGTGCCCAGCCTGGTGATGGGTTTCGGGCAGGCCAGCATGGTCGAGACTTCTGCTGTGTCGAGCATTCTGCTCTTTTTCGCCGGTCTTCTCTTCTACCTGGTGGGGACCTTCATGCTGCAGGGCATGGTGGTCAAGACGGCGGTCAACAGCTTCAACGGCAAGGCGATGACGCCTGGCGAAGCGATGGAGACGGCTGTCAGGATGTTCCTGCCGCTGCTGGGGCTGAGTATTGTCGCCGGTATCGGGACCAGTCTGGCGTTCCTGTTGCTTATCGTGCCGGGGATCATCGTCGCTATTATGTGGTCCGTCGCCGCTCCCGCCGTGGTTATCGAGAAAAGGGGCGTGTTCGAAAGCCTGCAGCGCAGTCGGGATCTGACCCGGGGCTATCGCTGGCATGTGTTCGGCCTGATGGTCATCTATGTGATCCTGTCGTGGATCATCGGCGCGGCCGTCGGCGGGATCAGTCTGGCGACCGGCGGCAGCTTTATGGAAGGCAGCGCGATCACGTGGGTCAATGTCGTCTCCAGCGTGATTATCAATGTTCTGTCGGGCGTGGTCGCCTCGGCCGGGGTGGGGGCGCTCTATTATGAACTGCGCACGGTCAAGGAAGGGGCGGGGCCGGAGGCTCTGGCCGCGATCTTCGACTGAGCAGAGGCGCGGTCGCTGCGCCGTCAGATGTCGTGCTTGTCGCGGCGGCGCACGCCCATCAGCAGCTTCTGCTCCAGCCGCGCGCGCACGGCGGCGTAATAGGCGCTGAGAAAGTCGCGGTCAGTCTGATGCGGGTCACGTGACCAGTTGATCTTGGCGGCGATGCGCTCGGCCACGGCGCGCATCGTCTTGCGTTCTCCGGTCCGCAGGACGGATTCCAGAACATGAAGCTCCTTGGCGCCATAGGCGTCCAGTTGCGCCAGGGTGAAGTCGTGGCTGGCCATCCGCTGCGCGCCTTCATCGGCCATGTCGCGGGTCAGCTTGTGCCGGGGCGTGCGCACCACCCAGGTCCCGCCGACCAGATCGCCCAGCCTCAGCCGGTCCCGGTTGAACAGAGGGAAGAAGACGAAGATCGCCGCCCAGATGAAACCCAGCAGATACATCCAGCTGTCCACGCCGCCCTGGCCCGCCCGTGCGCCGAGCAGCGACAGGGGCATGAAGACCTCCAGTTCGCGCATGGCGTTGCGGGCGAAGACCGATTCCGCCCTCAGCCGTCCGCCGTCGCGTGACGCTACGCGCAGCCCCATCAACCGCTTGCCCGGCGTAGCGGCGGCGGCTGACAGCTCGAAAGCGGTGAAGTAGAAATTCCTCAACAGGAAGAAGACCGCCAGCCACAGCACGGCCATCATCTCGGCGCCTGCCATGCCCGCCGCGCTGAGGGCGCCGACGCCGGTGAAGATCAGGATCAGGGAGAAGGCCAGCAGCACGCCCATGATGATGGCGGCGTCCAGCAGGAAGGCTGCGGCCCTTTGGCCTGCGTCGCCGATGTTCAGCTTCAGATCGACGCCCTCGGGCGTGACGAAGGGGCGTTCGCTGCGGTTGGCGCGGGCGGCGTCAGCGGTCACGGGCGACCTCCCGCCGTGGGGCGTAGAAATAGAGGCCCCAGATCAGGGCCGTGACGGCGGCCACGGCGTAACGCAGCCCGGTGTCGGCGATCAATTGGCGACCGAAACCTTCCAGCAGGCCCGCCAGCAGCAGCATGACGATGACGCCGCCCATGACGACGCCTGCGCGGCGTCCGGCCTGAACCGCAGCATCAAGCCGGTGGGCGCGGCCGGGGAAGGCGACGGCCCATCCGATTCTGAGTCCGGCGGCGCCCGCCAGAATGACGGCGAACAGCTCTGTCACGCCGTGGATCAGCAGCCAGCCGCCCAGTTCAAGCCCCAGGCCGCGGCTGGCGTACAGGGCGAGGAAGGCCCCCAGCGTCGCGCCGTTATAGAGGATCAGCAGCCCGGTCGGCAGGCACAGGACGAAACCCAGCGCAAAGGCCAGCAGCGCCACCTGGGCGTTGTGAGTGAACAGGAAGGCGGCGAAGACCGACAGGCCGCCTGCGCCGTCGGCGCCCTCAAGAGCGTCGCGCAGAGAGGCGGTGGATGCGCCCGGATCGCGTCCGCCGGCCAGATCGGCGGGCACGAAGGCGTGGAACCATTCGGGGTCGTGCATGACCAGCCATCCCCCGACCACGGCGCCCAGCAGCATCAGGGCTGTCGATATCAGCGTCTCGCGCCACAGGCCGCGCACGGCGGCGGGCCAGTCCTGCCGGAAGAAGATTTTCAGTCGGTCGCGAAGCGTCGCGCGTGAACCATAGACGAAGAAATAGGCTCGCGCCGACAGCGTCTCCAGATAGTCGACCAGCCCTTGGTCCAGCGACGTCTCGCGCGCCACCGACAGGGCGGACAGGGTTGAGCGATACAGCACCGGGACGGCCAGGATTTCTGCATCGGTCAGTTTGGACGCCGAACCCTTTTCAGCCTTGTCCATCAACCGTTCGAGACGGCGCCAGTCGTCCTCGCGCGCCTGACGGAAACGCTGGCTTTTCAGCAGGGGGGCGTCGGTCACAGCAGGTCCCTCCGCTTCAGGTCCAGATAGGCGTTGACCGCTTCAGGTCCGACCTGATCGGCGGGGGCGTCGACGATGTGGGCGCCCATGCGGCGCAGGCGGGCGATGACCGTCTCGCGCTCGCGCAGCAGGCTGGCGGCGACGACGGCGCGCGACACGTCTTCAGGCGTTTCAGGGGCGGCGGCGGTCAGGCCCTCAAGCTCTTCGTCACGCAGGACCACGAACAGCACAAGGTGGCGCTTCAGCAGTCGGCCCAGAGACTCGATCATCAGTTCGGCGGCTGTGGAATCGGTGAAGTCGGTGAAGACCACGATCAGGGAGCGGCGCTGAAGTTGTCCCGATAGTGTGGCCAGGGCCAGGGTGTAATTCGTCTCATTCGTGGAATAGTCGATGCGTCCTGCGACCGTCTGCAGGGTGCGGAAGGCGTTCATGCCGCCCACGGCGCCGGTCGTCAGGCGCGGCCGGGAATCGAAGGCGAACAGGCCCGCCCGGTCGCCCGAGCGCAGGCAGGCGTAGGACAGCAGCAGGGCCGCATGGATGAAGCGGTCCACGCGCGGCATTCCTCCGACTGGCTCGCAGGCGGCGCGTCCGCAGTCGAGAGCCATGATGACGTTGTGGTTGCGCTCGGTGCGGAACTCCTTGGCCAGCAGGGCGGCGTGGCGGGCCGACTGCTTCCAGTCGATGGCGCGCCGGTCCATGCCGGGCTGATAGTCGCGCAGGGCCTGAAACTCAGCGCCCTCTCCGATATCGATCTGGGCCTTGGAGCCGAACAGGGCGTCGCGGGCGAACAGGCGCACCGCCTGATCGCGCACCCAATGCAGGTCCGTCAGCACCGGAGCGGCCAGGTTCAGGCTGAAGGTCTTCTGCTTCCAGCACAGACCCATCGGCCCGCGCCAGCGCACCCATAGATCGTTCACCTTCGCCTCGCCACGCCGGTCTGGCGTGAAGGGGAAGGCGAGGGCGGCGGTCCGATCATGCACCCCGGCGCCGCGTGGTTCGTCGTTGAGGCCCAGTTTCGCCTCTCCTGACACGGCGGCTTCAACGTCCTGAGGCGTGCGGCCGGAGGCGTCGAACCGCACCGTCAGTCCGATCAGGCCTGGTCGCCCGACGGCGGCGCGCACCGGTTCAGGCGCATCGAGGTTGAGGCCAGTGCGCGATCCGCCCAGCACGGCGTCCAGCGCGAACAGCAGGACGACGCCCGCGATCCATACCGGACCGGCCAGCCAGCCGACCGGCGTCAGCACGCCCGCCAGCAGCGCGACGGGCGCTCCCGCCGCCAGAACGATCACCGCGCGTCGGCTGGGATAGATCACCGGGGCGCCGCCACCTGATCCACCAGACCCGCCAGCACCTGCTCGACACGGCGGCCTTCGATCTCTGCGGCGGGCGACAGCACCAGACGATGGCGCAGAGCAGGAATCGCCAGCGTCTTCACATCATCGGGAATGACATAGTCGCGTCCGTCCAGTGCGGCGCGGGCGCGGGCGGCGACGGCCAGCATGGCGCCCGCGCGCGGCGAGGCGCCTGTCTCGACATCGGCGGAATCGCGGGTGGCCCGCACCAGGTTGGCGATATAGCCCACCACCTCGTCCGTCAGCCGCACCTGGGCCACGGCGGCGACGGCGGCGGTGATGGCGTCGCTTTCCGCCACCGTTTCCACACCGAGGGCCACGGGATCCATCTGCCCGGTGCGCGATCCGTGGGCGGCGATGATCGCGCGCTCCTGCTCCAGATCGGGATAGTCGAGGACGTGCTTGAACAGGAAGCGGTCCAGTTGCGCTTCAGGCAGGGGGTAGGTGCCCTGCTGCTCGATCGGGTTCTGGGTGGCGACGACGGTGAAGCGCGGGCTGAGCGCATGGGCCTGACCGTCGATGGTGATGTTGCGCTCCTGCATGGCTTCGAGCAGGGCGGCCTGGGTCTTGGGCGGCGTGCGGTTGATCTCGTCCGCCAGCAGCAGTTCGCAGAAGATCGGCCCGCGCGTCAGGGTGAAGCTGGAGGTCTGGAAGTTGAACAGGTTGGACCCCAGGATATCGCCCGGCATCAGGTCCGGCGTGAACTGGATGCGGCCGTAGTCCAGCCCGACCGCGCGGGCGAAGCTGTGGGCCAGCAGGGTCTTGGCCGTGCCGGGCGGGCCTTCCAGCAGGACGTGCCCGCCGGCGAACAGGGCCGTCAGCAACAGGTCGACTGCGCCGTCCTGGCCCACTACGGCCCTGGCGATCTCGGCGCGGATGCGCTCGGCGATCGTCTTCACCTCATTGACGTCCACGGGTCAGCTCCTGGTTCCAGCGATGGAGGGCGGCGGCGACCTGCATCAGGTCGCCGGGGGTTTTGGCGGCCCGGGCTTGATCGGCCAGGGCGGAATAGGAGGTCTGCGCGCCCTGAGCCTGGCCCACACGGTCCAGGAAGGCGTCCAGTTCGGCGTCGCTGAGGCGGCGCGGGGCGCCGATGGCGCGGACGACGGCGGCCCGTGTCAGAAGGGCGTAGGGCGCGGCCATGTGATGCTCGCGCCGGGCCAACCGCACCAGCCCGGCCGTATTGTCCGCCAGTCCGCGCTTGCCCAGGGCGATGACGCGGCCGGTCTCGCGCGCGGGGCCGAAGCGGACCACGGCCTGATAGCCTGTGAAGACCGCCAGCGCCGCCAGCACCAGCGTCATGCCCAGCAACGGCGGCTCCAGCATCAGCCGCAACAGACTGCGCGTGCGCTGCATGCCGTGCAGGGTCAGGTCGAAGATGACCGGCGCGTCCTTCGCTCGAACGAAATCCAGCAGGGCGACGGCCGTGCGGGCCCCGTTCAGTGTTTTCAGGCCGTGGGTGCTGAGCAGGTCGGGGTCGGCCAGCACATAGAGGCGGGTCTTGGCGTGCATGGCCAGCACCGGACGGCCCAGATCATCCGTTACGACAGGAACCCAGTCGGGACCCGAAAACGTGCGAAGCGCATCCACCTGGACGGGGGCGCCGAAAATGGAACCGTCGGGTCGTTTCAACTGCACAGCGGTCCTGCCGTCGCGCGTGTTCAGATCGGCGCCCAGTCGCAGGTGTTCGCTCAGCGACGACAGGGCGGCATCGGCGGGCAAAACGCCGAGGGTGCGCACCCAGCCGGGATGATCCGGGTCCGGCGCTGTGCTCCATTTCGGCAGGACCAGGAGGGTCGCTCCGGCGTGGTTGATGTCCTCGATCGGCTCGGGACGAGCGCCGGGCGGCGGCGTCAACACCAACAGGCTTTCATCGGATGCAGGCGTCAGATGGCCTCGGCTCATGCTCACCGGGACGCCGAGGTTGCGAAGCAGCACCGGCGCCGCGCCGAACCCGATGGCGGCGCGCGACAGGGCGTGGCCCTGCCCGTCATCACCCGACTTCAACTCCGGCGCCCAGGCTGACAGCACGCCCAGACCGGCGAGGGCGACGACGCTGACCAGCAGGACCGCGATCATGATGACGGGAGAAAACGCGCGGCCGACGGCGCCGGAGGATCGGCTCATCCGCGCCAGCCTTCGGGCAGGGCGAAGGCCTCATAGGCCTGGCGGCATTCAGAGAATTCCCGGGCGTCGACGTCCGCGCCGCCGAAAAGGCTGCGCTCGACCACGCGACCGATCTGTTCAAAGGCGGGGCGGGCGGCTTCCGGCAGCGCCTTCAGGCGGGTGATCTCGCGCGAGGTGAGCGAGGCGCACAGGGCGCGCGGCTGACGCTTTTCGATGTCCTGCACGCTGCGCAACAGCAGCAGGTGGGCGGCGTCGGCGTAATGTCCGCGTGCAGCCAGGGCGTCGGCTTCCGCCAGCAGATCCTGCGCCGCCCGGGCGTCGGGCCGCCACGCCTCATTGTCCATGACCACAGGCGGGAGGGGTTTGGCGCGCGGCGCGCGTATGCGCATGATCTCGCGTACGATGGCATAGAGGATCAGCGCGGCCAGCAAGGCCAGCCCGATCCAGAACACTGCTTTCAGCAGCGGCTCCAGTGCTTTCAGCGCCCCGCCCAGCCAGTGCAGCCATCCGGGCGTCTGCGGCGGGGTGAAGCCCGTGCGGTCGAATTGCAGCGAGACGTCTTTCAGCAGGGCGGCGTGAGCCTCGGCGACCCTGTCGCCGGAAGCCGAAGCTTCGTCTCGCATGCGAACGCCCCTTGATCCTGTGTCTACAGCCTTAGAGGCGCTCAGGCGCAAGTCAACCGGGGGCGGTAGGCCTCCCGCGTGTTTTCAACCTTCCGGCGACCGGGCGGCCCAAGCCGAAGGCTTCGAGAGCGACGGCTGTCATTCGTCGTGCGGTATTTCACAATTCCGGCGAACCGTTTTCATGGCGGCGCATTCATGAAAAAGCGGGTTGCCAGACTTAATGAACAGTGTCTATTTTATTCGGCGTCTTGATGCCTGTCGGGTGCGGGCGCATCGGTTTTCTATTTTCCGCGTCCAGAAATGCGAGCGTCGCCATGCCTTCATTCAACAGGACCGCCCTTCCGGTTCTTGCCGCGCTGGGCGTTGCAATCGGCGCCGCTCTGGCGGTGCTTCCGGCGCAGGCGGCTACGGGGAAGGCGGCTACGGGGCAGGCCGGCCGGTCGCCGGCCGGGCGCTCCCTGATCGACATTCGGGATGTGGATCGCGACAGCGTGCCTGCGGGAACCCCCGCCGCATTCGGGGTCGCCTTCCCCGGTGCGGCGCGTAATGAGGCGGCGCGTCAGATCGGCGATGACCTTTACACCTTCGTGCCCCTGACTTTCATTCCGCTGTCCGACACCCGCGTCGCTCTGGTCAGCACAGGGGCCAATGACTGCACCGGCCAGGCCTGCAGCGGCATGAACGCCGTTCACTATCTGGGACATGACGCGGGCGAGCCGCGCTACCCATACAGCCTTCAAGGCGAGTGGCTGGATGTCGGCGCGGCGGGTGTAGTCGGCAATCCGGCCCTGCGCTGGGGCTGGACAACGGCGATGGGCGAACATCCCGTTCTCTATACCGAAGCGGGCGGCGTGTGGCAGGGCAGGGCCTGCGGCCAGGCCGTGCTGACGGAGTTGACACCCGAGGGGCCGGTGGAGATCGCCAGTCTTCAGATCTATTTCTCCGACGCCGACGCTGAGGACGGCGACACGGGCGTCGAAGGCGTCATCTCCGCCGCGGAAAAAGGACGCAGCTTCACCGTTTCCTACAGTGGATCTTCCGATTTTACGGAAACCTACAGGCGTGGACCCGACGGCCGGTACAGGCTGGACGGAAAGAGCCGGGTTCCTGCCTGCTGAATGACACGCGCCGCCAGGGCGGCGACAGGGACCGGGGAGGTCTGGATGCGTATTTTCCTGACGGGCGCGACTGCGGCTGTTCTTCTGGGCGCGGCGACGGCGGCGATGGCCCAGGACGGTTGTGTTTCCCTTGACCGGGGGACGCTGTCGATCGGGCAGGTCCTGACGGCGGCGCAGCAGCAGGCGCTCAGGTCGGGCGCTCCGGTCGGCGCCTTGCATTGCGGACGCACCGGCTGCACAGCCCAGGCTCCGGACGGCGTCAGCTACAGTTGGCGTCGTGACGGGCGGATTGTCGGCAAACGGATCGAACTGACCGACGCCAGCGGGCTGCCGGGCTGGCGCGGCAGCATCGATCAGGCTTTCGCCGACGGATTGGGACGGGCGGCCTGCACGCGCTTCACCCTGTCCGAAGAGGAACTGGAAGGCGGCTATTCCATGCAGGGCGGACTGCTGTCGACATGGGGCGGGCAGGCGATGGTCGTCAACATCTTCGGCGAAGGGACAGTTGAACAGCCCCTGACGATTGAATTGCGCGCCGCCGATCAGTGACGCCCGGGTCGCAATGACCCTCCGGATCTTTTTTGTTCAAGGAATGCTCCATGTTTCCAAAAAACGGATTGACGGCTGTCGGTTCTCTCATGATCGCGGCTGCGCTGGCCGCATGCTCCCCGGCTGGAGATGCCGACGCGGGTAAGGCCGCCCCGACGGAGGCGCTGCCTGCACCTGCACCTGCACCCGTGGCGGAGGTCGTCCTGACGGCGCCCGGGGACGCCGCGCCGCCCCTGTCCGCCTATGTGGGCAAGCATCCGACCGATCCTGTCCGGGGCGTGAGCTTCTTCCGGCACCCGGCGGTGCGCGCCGCCGTCGAGGCTTCGGGCGTGGATCGGGATATCCAGAAGTCGATCTTCTTCGACGGTAATGTCGTGGGGGTGGTGACGCCCACGCGCGGTCGGTTGTTGCTGCACGGCTATGACCCGGCGGGCGCGGGCGTGACCAACTGGGCCATCCTGATCGTGCCGGACGGCAGCAAGGCGGCCGTCTGCCACTCGGACGGCGTCGTCAAGGACAAGCAGGGCGCCGACTGGTATCTTGAGGGGGACCTGGTCTTCACCCTCTATCAGCCCTGTCCGTCTGAAGAGGGCGACATGGAATCGCTGTCGAACTGGCCGATCGGCCCGATACCGGGCTGACAGGCGTGTCGCGACTGCACAGGTATGAGCCTTTGATGGCGCTGGGCCGGTTTCTGTGCGGCCTGGCGCTGGCGCCTGTTCTGACCATCGCAACCGCAGCGGGCGGCGCCCTGGCGGCCCAGCCCGAGGGGGCCGGAGAAGACGCCGAAACCCGTGAGGCCCTGCAGGCGTGGGCTGCAGCCGATCCTGCAAACGCCAGGGCCCTTTATGATCTGACGCGGGCCCATGCGGGCCTGGCCGTCCGGATCGAGCGCCTGGTAAGGATCGGCGTCCTGTGTCGCCGGCTGTCAGATGAAGACGCCGCCCTGATCGTGGCCAACGCAGGACAGGAGGCGGATTCCTACCGGGCCCTTCTGACGGCCGCACAGCGCGAGCAATTCGCCCTTTACAATGAAGGTCTGCGGCAGGGGGCCCTGGTCGCTGCCGACCCGGGAATTCCCGATGCCGCCGCCTGTGAAGCCTTCGCCGCTCCGGGCGGGACGCTGGTTAAGCTTTTGACCTGGACCGGCCGGCCGCAATTCATCAGTCCCGGCGTTCTGGCCAGCCCGCGGACGCTGCCCTGAACGCATTTTAACCTCTGAGGGCTCAGGCAGGCGTCAGGCCTGGACATACGCGCCGGCCATTGCAGGAGCGGTCCGTTCCAGTCTGGCCATGATCTCAAATGATCGTCGATCCATCAGGAAAGGGCGCGGCGGCGCCGTCCTTCCGCAAACAGTCCAGCCTCTGCTATGCTGGCATAATGGGCAGGCGATCGGATCATACACGGCCGGAACTTGAGCGGCTTTTTGTGATCGAGGGCCACAGACACATGGCCGAAGTCGGATTCGCGCGCTTCTCGGCGCGCGAGGTGGCCAAGCGCATCGGCTATTCCATCGGCACCCTGTACAATGTTTTCGGCACGCTGGATCAGCTCCTGATCGCCATCAACACCCGGACGTTCCGGCTTTGGGCCCAGGAGGTGCGTCAGGCGCTGGACGGATGCGACGGCGACAGGATCCGCTGTCTGGTCGAGGCCTATTTCGGCTTCGCCCGCGCCCACACGAACAGTTGGCGCGCCATCTATGAGCATCATCTGCCGCCGGATGTCGCCCTGACCGATATCCAGAACCGGCAACGCGGCGAACTGACCGGGATCATAGCAGACGAGGTGGCGGCCATTCTGCCTGAGGGCGCCGCCGCCGATGCGCCGCGACTGGCCCGTTCGCTGATTGCGGTGGTTCACGGTCACTGTGTCTTTGACCTGAACGGCAGCTTCGACCTGATGAATGTCGGAGAGCCGGTGGAACTGGCGCTGGAGCGTGTACGCGAAAGCCTGAGGCACGCAGGCGCATCCACGGTCGTTTCCTGAAGTCCGGTCCGGAGCGTCTGCAGACAGGGGGAGGCGACGCGCCGGCAGATCAATCGTCTTACCGGGCCTTGAGGATCAGCGCAGGGTCATCTCTTCATATACCGGCACGCGGTGACGGATTTTCACGCCGCCGACGCGCGGGGCGTAGGCGAACAGGTCCTGGTGTTCGATCAGGAAGAGGGAAGGCGCGGCGTCCCGGTACATCCGTCCCAGTTCCTGATAGGCCTTGAGCCGTTCGCCGTCATTCATGATCTCGCGCGCAACCTTCAGCTTCTCCGTAATGGCCGGATCGCAGAAGAAAGGGGTCGGCCGCAGGCACGAAAAGTCCTCCATGGAGCGCGTGACGTCGTAGTACTGGAAACTGTTCCATGACAGGGCCAGGGCTTCTCCGGCCCAACTGTTGGTCTGATACTTCATCAGGAAGTCGGGCATGGTCATGACTTTCAGCCGGGTTTCGACGCCGATGGCGCGCCAGTATTCGGCGACGGCCTGCGACATCAGATCGTCGCCGGGCGCAGCATCGGTCATGACCTCCATCGTCAGCCGGAATCCGTTCGGATAGCCGGCTTCGGCCAGCAGGCGCCGGGCCCTGGCGGGATCATGCGGATAGGGCGCGATCGACGGGTCATGGCCAAAGGCACCTCTGGGGGCGGGTTGGCCAGAGGGTCGGGCGCCTTTCGGCAGCAGGGATGAAATGGCGTCCTTGTCCACCGCATAGTTCAGCGCCTGGCGGACACGGACGTCCCGCAGCGGCGAGGACGGGTCGCCGCCCACGTTGCGGAAGGAATAGGCCTTCACCTGCATCGAGGGCGTGTGGATGACGTGGAAGCCGTTGCGCTCCAGCCGCTCCGTTTCCTCCAGATCGACGAGGGACAGGTCGACATCGCCGGATAGAAGGGCCTGGGTGCGGCCCGCTGCGCTGGGCAGTTCATAGAAGACGACACCTTCTATGCCTGACGGCCGCCATGATTCCGGGTTTCGGGCCAGGGTCAGGCGGCGGGTGCGCTGGTCCCAGCCGGTCATGATGAAGGCGCCGGTGCCTATGGGGTTACGGGCATAGGCGTCCATGCCCATCTCGGCCAGGGCTGCAGGCTCGACCATCATGAAGGCGGCCAGTCGTCGGGGCAGGACGGGGTCGGGCCGTTCGGTGCGGATTTCAAGCTCCAGCGGGCCGGTGGCGCGCGCGCTGACAATGCCGCGAGCCTCGGATCCGATCAGGGTGCGTTTTCCCTGTTCGGAGTGCAGGAAGTCGAATACGCCGGCGGCCGATGCGGCGTCAAACGGCCGGCCATTGGAATAGCGCACGCCTTCGCGCAGCCGGAAACGCCATACGGTGGGTTCGACCAGCGTCCACTCCGTGGCCAGGCCAGGCCCCAACTGGCCTTCGTCGTCTATGGCGGTCAGGCCGTCGTAGATGGCCAGCCAGAGCAGTGATCCGGGGCGGCCGTTGCCGCGAAACGGATTGCCAAGGCTGGGCGGCAGGCTGCCTGCGGCCACACGCAGCACCTGACCGTCACGCGAAGGCGTTTTCTGGCCTCCGTTCCTGCCTCCGTTCTGGCCCGCATCCTGACCGCATGCGGCGACCAGCGCTGCGCACAGGCCGGCGATGAAGAAGCGGCGAATTCGGTTCAGCGTCATGAGCCTGGCTGTTCCTGCATGCGGGCGTTGGCGCCGATGATGTCCATGACGCCGACCAGGGCGTCGCCGCTGACCGGTCCGCCTGCTTCCAGAGCTGCGCTCAGGCGCGGGTCTGCCAGGGCCGCCGCCGGGTTCAGGGCTGCGGCCAGAAGCAGTCGAGTATAGTCGCTTTGCGGATGATACAGGACGTGGGCGACAGGGCCCTGTTCCACCACTTCGCCATCGCAGATGACGCAGACCTGATCGGCCATCCGGCGCACGCTGCGCATGTCGTGCGAGACGAACAGCATGGCCAGGTTCAGCCGCTCTTTCAGTTCCAGCAGCAGGGCGGAGATCTTGTCCTGATTGGCGAAATCCAGGGCTGACAGCGCTTCGTCGGCGATCAGCAGGCGCGGCTCCATCGACAGGGCTCGGGCGATGGCGACGCGCTGCTTCTGACCGCCGGAAAGGGCGGCGGGACGCAGGTCCAGCAGTCTATGGTCCAGGTGAACGAGGTCCATCAGTTCCGTGACGCGACGGCGTCGTGCGGCGCGGCCCAGCCTACGCATGACGATCAGCGGTTCTTCCAGCACGGAGCGGATCGACTGACGCGGATTCAGGCTGGCGCCGGGATCCTGGAACACCATCTGGACGCCGTGCAACATGGCGCGGGTGCGCTTGCCCAGCGGGGGCAGCGGCGCGCCGGCGAACAGGATTTCCCCTTCTGCGGGATCGGCCAGACCGGCGACGGCGCGCACCAGCGTCGACTTGCCTGAGCCTGACTCGCCCACGATGGCCATGACCTGGCCGGGCGCCAGGTCGAAACCAGCGCCGCGCAGGACAAACCGGCGATCACGCCCGTTTCCATAGGCGACGCCCAGATTCCGGATCGACAGCAGCGGTGCGGTCATGGCCGTCTCCCCAGATGGGCGGCGTCCCGCAGGCTGCGGGTGAAGGGGTGTTCGGGCTGATACAAGACCTGTTCTGTCGGCCCTTCCTCGACGATGTCGCCTTCCAGCATGACGGCGATGCGGTCGCAAACGGCGGCGGCGGCGGCTATGTCATGGGTGATCATAAGAGCCGCCGCCTGCCGGGCCTGACGTCGCAACAGCGCCAGAATCTGCAACTGCACCGTGGGGTCCAGGGCCGTGGTCGGTTCATCCGCAAGGATCAGGGCCGGTTGGTTGATCAGGGCCAGGCCGATCATGGCGCGCTGACGCTGGCCGCCCGACAACTGGTGCGGCCACGCGTCGATGCAGGCCTCGGCGCCGGGCAGGCGCATGGCCCGCAGGGTCTCGATGGCCAGGGCCCTGGCAGCGGCCTTGTCCAGTCCGCGATGACGTCGGGCCGACTCGACCAGGATGGAGCCGACCGTCTTCACCGGATTGAACGAGGACAGCGGGTCCTGGAACACCATGCCGATCCGCCCGCCGCGCACGGCGCGCCATCCGGCTTCGTCGAGGTTGTCGATGCGGCGGCCTTCCAGATGGATTTCTCCGCCCGCGACGCGCACCCCCGGCGGCGTCAGTCCGCCGACGGCGAAACAGGTCAGGGTCTTTCCGGACCCGGACTGGCCGACCAGGCCGACGATTTCCCCGCGCCGGATGATGAGGTCCAGGTTGGGGATCAGCACGCGTCCGTCTGCCACGCTCTCAAGCCTCAGGCGGCGGATATCCAGCACGGTTCCGGGCGTTATGTTCATCTCGGCGACGTTCATCGGGCCAGGTTCCGCAGATGCTGGCCCAGGCTGTGGGCGGCGACGATGATGATGACCATGGCGAAGGCCGGGCCCAGCGTCAGCCACGGCGCCTGCAGCATGTAGGCGCGTCCCTCGCCCAGCATGGCGCCCCAGGTCGCCGCGCCCAGCGGCGCGCCGATGCCCAGGAAGGACAGGGCGCTTTCGGCCACGATCATCTCGGCGAAGTGGAAAACCACCAGCACGGACAGCGTCGGCACGAGCGCGGGCAGGAGGTGCCGGGTATAGAGACGCACGACGCTCATTCCCGTCATCTCTGCGGCCTGGACATACTCGCGCTGGAACAGGCTGGCGGCCTCGGCATAGACCACCCGCGAGAACACCGGCCAGGTCACCAGGCCCAGGGTCAGCGTCACCGCCCAGAATCCGCTGTCGCCCAGCAGGGCGATCACGGTCACCGCCATGACGAACGAGGGAAAGGACTGCGTGAAGGTGGTCAGCAGCCTGAGCGCGCCACCCAGCCATGCGCCCCTGTGCGCCGCCGCCAGGCCGAAGGTCGCGCCGATGCAGAAGGCGATCAGGGTGGCGCAGAAGGCTGATCCGACTGACCAGCGCATTCCGTTCAGAAGGCGCGCCAGGACGTCGCGACCCAGTTCGTCCGTGCCCAGCAGATGGCCCGGCGCAAGGGGGGCGGCCAGACGCATCGACAGGTCGATCACGCGATGGTCATGACCGGAAAGCCGGTCGCCGAACACCATGACGGCGATGCAGCCAAGGCCGACCGCGCCGACGGCGACAAGGGCGGGCGACAGCGGGCCGAATCTGGCGCGGCTCATGATGCAGCCCTCGTCCTGTCGCCGATGCGTGGATCCAGAAGGGCCTGAACAGCTTCGGTGACGGCGTTGCTCAGGAAGACGCTGACCACCATGACGAAGACCACCGCCTGCACTACGGGAAAGTCAAGGTTCAGTGTCGACTGCACCAGCAGCCAGCCGATTCCCGGCCACGCGAAGATGGTCTCGATGACCACCAGGCCTGTCAGCATGAAGGCCAGTTCGGCGCTGATCAGAGCGACCGCTCCCAGCAGGGCGTTGGGCAGGACATGCCGCCACAGAATTTCATTCCCGGACGCTCCGGTTGAACGGGCGGTGCGCACGAAGTCTGCGGCCAGGGCGGCGTGGGTATTGGCTTCGACCACGCGGATCAGCTTGGGCGCCAGGAAGGAGACGACCGAGATCACAGGCAGCACCCATGTCTCCGGTCCGCCGTAACCAATCGACGGCAGCCACTCCAGACCGGCGGCGAACAGGTTGATGAGCAACAGGGCGATGACGAAGCCGGGGAAGCCCTGCATGACAGTCAGCGCGCCGCGCGTCATGCGACGCGCCGCCCCCGTCCGCTTCTGGCCCAGCCAGGCGCCCAGCGGCAGGGAGATCAGAAGATTCAGGCCCAGCGCCATTGCGGCCAGGAACAGGGTGGCGGGCAGGGAGGCCAGCACCTTCTCCAGCGCCGGGGCGCCGTCCGCCAGCGACCGGCCGAAGTCGCCGTGGAGCAGCCGCAGCATGGCGTGGCCGTACTGGACGATCATGCTTTTATCGAAGCCGTATTCGACCCGCACCGCCTCGACCTGAGCCGGCGACGCGCCTTCGCCCGCGATCACCAGCGCCGGATCGCCCGTCAGTCGCAGCAGAAAGAACAGCACGGTCATGGCTGCGATCAGGACGAGGGCGAAGTCCCTCACGCCGCCCAGGAGACGGGAAGAAGACATCAGGAGCGACGGCCTTCAGCAAGTTCGTCCATGCGGGCCGAATGGGTTTTGGACATGTTCTGAACGATCCGCGCCGACTAGTCGTATCTAAGTTAAGACATCATCCTTGGAGGCAAGCGCAGCCCCTGTCAACGACGCACTGGAACGGCGTCGCCAGTCGTTGCTTCAGAAACTGCGCACGGGCGGGCGATCGGGTGGCGGGAAAAGCTGATACGCTCCGACAACACTCGGCATTGGCAGGACGGCGGGTTCACGGGGCGTGCGGACTGTCTCTCGCTGAGACGTTTTCCGCCCTTAAGCCGTGGGTCGACTGCGCCCGTTCCGGCGATGGGGCGCAAAGATCTGCGATGCCTGCGAGCAGCCGCAGCAAGTCACGTACTGATTTTCAGATGCAAACGGCTCACGGACCGTTGAAAGGACGATGGTGGGTGATCACAGGTTCGAACTGTGGACCCGCTGATTAAGAGTCAGCTGCTCTACCAACTGAGCTAATCACCCGTACCGTCGTCTGCGCCCTTGGTGTGGCGCCGGTCCCTTGCGTCGGCGGTGTTTGCCTCGGCGAAGGGCGCTCCTATTACTCAGGACTGGGGCCGGGCGCAAGCGTGAATTGCATCTTTTATCATCATTGCATGGCGCGCTAAGGTCGCGCCTTGATTCAGCCGCCAATGCAAGTGCGGCAGGGGGAGTAAACGATTATGGCGTTCTGGAATCGTCGACGTTCGATCGACGTGATGCTGGCACCGAATTCGGGGCCGGGGCTTAAAAAAACCCTTGGGTGGCCGCACCTTATGGCGCTGGGCGTCGGCGCCATCGTCGGCACCGGCATCCTGACGCTGATCGGAGTCGGGGCGGGCCTGGCGGGTCCGGCGGTGCTGATCAGCTTCGCACTCGCCGGTCTGGTGTGCGCTTGCGCCGCTTTGGCCTACGCCGAACTTTCGACGATTATGCCCGCATCGGGCAGCGCCTATACCTATTCCTACGCCGCGCTGGGCGAGATTTTCGCCTGGGTCGTGGGCTGGAGCCTGATCCTGGAATATTCGCTGGTCGTGTCGACGGTCGCCGTCGGCTGGTCCGGCTATGCCGTGCCGTTCCTGGCGGGACTGGGCATCGACCTGCCGTTCGCCCTGACCGTGGGGCCGCACGTCGAGGGCGGGCTGATCAACCTGCCGGCCATCTTCATCATCGCCGTGGTGACCGGCCTGTTGCTGCTGGGCACCAAGGAAAGCGCCACGCTGAACGCGGTGCTGGTGTTCGTGAAGATCGCCGCCCTGGTGGTGTTCGTGGCCATCGCCATGCCGCACTTCGATACGGCCAACTTCACGCCCTTCATGCCCAACGGCTTCGGAGCGCCCTTCGTGCAGACGGGGGTGATGGCGGCTGCGGCCATCATCTTCTTCGCCTTCTACGGCTTTGACGCCATCGCCACGGCGGCCGAAGAAACCAAGAAGCCCGAGCGCGATCTGGCCATAGGCATCGTCGGCTCGATGGTGGTCTGCACCGTGCTGTACATCGCCGTCGCCGCCGCTGCGATCGGCGCTGCGCCGGTGTCCAGCTTCGCCGACAGCCCTGAGCCGCTGGCGCACATCATGCGCGGTCTGGGCCAGGGCGTCGCCGCTCAGTGGATCGCCGCCGCCGCCGTGATCGCCCTGCCGACCGTGCTGCTGGCCTTCCTGTTCGGCCAGAGCCGCATCTTCCTGGGCATGTCGCGCGACGGCCTGCTGCCCAACCGCCTGGCCAAGATCTCCAAGCGCGGCGTTCCGGCTGTGGTGACGGTGTTCACCGCCATCGTCGTGGCCTTCCTGGCGGGCATCATGCGTCTGGACGAACTGGCTTCGCTGGCTAACGCCGGCACCCTGATGGCCTTCATGGCCGTGGGCGTCAGCCTGATCGTGCTGCGCGTGCGCGAGCCGAACCGCGAGCGCAAGTTCAAGGCGCCGCTGTGGTGGCTGGTCGGCGGCATCGCCATCGTCGGCTGCATCGTCTTCTTCTTCAGCCTGAAGAGCTCGACCCAGTTCTACTTCCTGCTGTGGAACCTGTTCGGTCTGGCCGTCTATCTGATCTGGTCGTCGCGCAACTCGCGTCTGGCCAAGGGCGAAGAGGCCGAAGGCTGAATGGCCAGACGCGACCTGTCGGGGGCGGTGGATTTCACCGTCCTCGAAGCCATGACGGCGGGCATGGATGACGTGACGGACGAAGTGCTGGGCCTGTTCGCCGAACAGGCCCGCATGTGGTCGGCCATGCTGGATGCGTCCAGCGAGGGTTGGCGCGACGCCGTCCACACCATCCGCGGCGCCGGGGCGGGCATCGGGGCAAAGGCCCTGGCCCAGGTCTGCGAAGAGGTCGAGTTCGGCGAACAGGCGGCTGCGCCCGCCGGGCTGGAGCGGGTCCGCACAGCACTGGATGCGGCGTTGGCCGACGTCGCGGCCTATCGTCACGAACTGGCGCTGAAGAGCCTGAAGGGCTGAGACCGACCTCCTGTCTTGCAGCAGAATTCAAACAGATCAGGGGCCGCCGGGCGATGCGCTCGGCGGCCCCTTTTTCCATGGAACTGCGGTCACGTCTCTGCGCGTGAGGCCGGGCGGCTTCTGACCGGTCGTGCGGGCTGGCCGGCGTGGATGTCGCGGCCGCGTCGCTCGACCTCCTGCAGGATGGCCGCCAGTTCCTTGTCGGTCAGGTGCTCGATGCCGATGAAGCGAGAATCGGCCTTCCTCACCGCATAGATCAGCTCGTCCATCTTGGCGTGCATGGCGGCTGCGTCGCGGTTCTGGGTGCTCTGGATCAGAAACACCATCAGGAAGGTGACGATGGTCGTGCCGGTGTTGATCACCAGCTGCCACGTCTCATTGAACCCGAACACCGGCCCCGTCACCGCCCAGACCAGGACCACCGCCACGCAGATGATGAAGGTCCACGGCCGTCCCGCCAGTTTGGCGGTCGCATTGGCCAGATGGTTGAACAGCTTTTCCATTCCGGCGGAACGGCGGCCGCTGGGCCGGGTTCCGCCAGGTCAGAAACGGCCTCAGTCCGCCTTCTGCGCCGCCCGCGTCCCGATCGTGCGGTCCAGGAAGTCGAGGTAGGTCCGCCACTGGTGCAGCTGACGATCATTGCCCCGGATGCCGTGGCGCTGGCCCGGATAGAGCATGGTCTCGAACGGAATGCTCTTTTCCTGCAGCGCGTTCAGCACCCGCGTGGTGTTCTCGAAGATCACGTTGTCGTCGGCCATGCCGTGCATCAACAGCAGGCGGCCCGTCAGGTTGTCGAGACGCCCCAGCACGTCCGAAGCGGCGTAGCCCTCCACATTGCCCTGCGGCGTCGACATATAGCGCTCGGTATAGGCCGTGTCGTACAGGCTCCACTCCGTCGGCGGCGCCCCCGCCAGCGCCGCCGCCAGCGCCATCTTGGGCTCCGTCAGCGCCATCAGGCTCATGAACCCGCCGTAGGACCAGCCCATCATGGCGATGCGGCTGTCGTCGACGTAGGGCAGCGAGCGCAGATAGTCGGCGCCGATGACCTGATCCTCAATCTCGGGCTGGCCCATCTTCAGATAGAGGGCCTGTTTGAAGGCGGCCGAGCGGTCGCCTTCGCCCCGGTTGTCCAGACGGAAGACGATATAGCCCGCTTCGGTGAGCAACTGGTTCGTCGCCCCCTGCCAGGCGTTCTTCACCCCGCCCGCCGACGGGCCGCCATAGACCTGCATGACGACCGGATACTGCTTCGACGGATCAAAGCCCGGCGGCGTGGTCATCTGCCAGACCAGGGTCTCGCCGTGGCTCTGCAGCGTGCCGAAGGTCGGCTTCTGCTGGCGCTCGGCATAGGGCCAGAAGGGGTGGCCGGGCTGGAGCTTATTTTCCTCGATCCAGCGCACGCGCTGGCCGTTGATCGAATAGAGCGCCGACTGCGCCGGGGTGTTCACGTCGGTATAGTTGCCGACATAGGCCGTGCCGGTGTTGTTGACCGAGGCGCTCCACCAGCCGCCGCGCGGCGTGACTTCGATCGGGTTCAGCGTCCGTTTGTAGCTGGCGCGGAACAACTGCTGCTCGATCGGATATTCCCGGCCGTCGCGCATGGAGGCGGTGAAGAAGACCTCGCCCGTCTCCTGATTGACGCCGTCCAGCGACTTCACCGGATAGTCGCCGCGCGTGACGGCCCGCAGCTGACGCCCGTCCTTGTTGTAGAGATACAGGTGACGCCACCCGCTCTCTTCACTCGACCAGATGAAGTTGCCGTCCTTCAGCGCCTTGAAGTCGTGGGTGACGTTGACCCAGGCGTTCGAGGTCTGGCTGGCGATCACCCGGCTGGCGCCCGTGGCCGGATCGACGCTGAGCAGGTCCAGCCGCTTCTGATCGCGCGACAGGCGCTGGACATAGGCGACCGAGCCATCCGCCGCCCAGTTCACCCGCCCCAGATAGATGTCCGTATCGGCGCCCAGATCGACCTTGACCCTCTGGCCGCCCTGCACGTCCTGAACATACAGCTCGACCACCGCGTTGGGCCGTCCGGCGCGGGGGTAGCGCTGCTGGGCCACCGAGGCGCCGCCGCCGGTGATGTCCAGACGCGGGATCACGTCCACGGGGCTCTCGTCCGTGCGTTGCAGGGCGATGTAACGCTCGTCCGGGCTCCACCAATAGCCGGTGTCGCGGTCCAGTTCTTCCTGGGCGATGAACTCAGCGGCGCCCCAGGTGATCAGGTCCTTGCCGTCGGTGGTGATGGCCTGTTCGGCGCCCGTCTCCAAATTGAGCACGAACAGGTTCTGGTCGCGCACGAAGCTGACGAACGATCCCTTGGGCGAGACCTTGGCGTCGATTTCGTCCGCCGCCGTTTCGGTCAGGCGCCGCACCGAGCCATCGGCGCGGTTGGCCAGGAAGACGTCGCCTTCCAGCGGAGCCAGGATATAACGGCCCTGTTCGTCCCACGAATATTCGACCACGCCGCGCTGGGAAATCCGCATCCGCTCGCGCCGCGCCTTCTCGGCCTCGGACAGTTCGCCGGCGTCGGGGACCAGGGCGCGGGCGTCGATCAGCTTGAACGGCTCGCCCCCCTTCACCGGGGCTGCCCACAGGTCCAGCACGTCCACGTCGTCCTCGCGCGAGCGCAGGAAGGCGACCAGCTCGCCGTCGGGCGACAGGCTGACCCCCTTGGCCACCGGCCCGGCCAGGGACGGATTGGCGAAGACCCGCTCGACCGTCAGGATCGAGGCCGCGGGCGCCGTGGCGGCGGGCGGCGTAGCGGGGGGCTTTGCGGCTTGGGGCGAGGATTGTGCGAACACCGGGGTCGCAGCCATCAGGATCGTCGAGGCGAGAAGAAAAGTGCGCATGGCGGTGAAGCTAGAACCGGAATCTTCCGCCGTCATCCGCAATTCGTCCCGACATAATCGGCCAGCCTGCCTTTCAACCTGTGTCAGACTGCATCACGCCCAAAAAAGAAGCACAGCGGATTTCAGACAATTCAGACGAATTGGACTCTCTTTTTCCTTCCTTCGCCCACAAGGGGAGAAGGGTCTTTATCCCTCTTGACCGGCTATTTGAGCGCCTTCTTCCTCAAGCGACAGAAGGATGCCGCACCACCCTTTCGCAACCGCCCCTGACGGCCTAGGTAGTCGCCATGTCTGACGCCTCCCCCTCAGCCCCGCCCGTCAAGGCCAGTCCTTTCCACGAACTCGAAGTCCTGTGGGTCCGCCACTGGAACGATCAGCTGTTCAGTTTCGGCGTGAAGCGGCCCGAGGATTTCCGCTTCCGCTCAGGCGAGTTCGTCATGATCGGCCTGCCGGGCGAAGACGGCGGCAAGCCCATTCTGCGCGCCTATTCCATCGCCAGCCCCTTCTGGGCCGAGGAACTGGAGTTCTTCTCGATCAAGGTCGAGGACGGCCCCCTGACCTCGCGCCTGCAGAAGATCGTCGCGGGCGACAGCGTGCTGATGGGCAAGAAGCCGACCGGCACCCTGGTTCTGGACGCCCTGACCGGCGGCGAACGTCTGTGGCTGATCGGCACCGGCACGGGCCTGGCGCCCTGGTTGTCGGTCGCGCGCGATCCCGAGACCTATTCACGCTTCAAGCAGGTCATCGTCTGCCACACGGTGCGCAACGTCTCGGACCTGGCCTACCGCGACTTCTTCAGCCACGAGATTCACGACGACCCGCTGATCGGCGACGAAGCCAAGGCCCAGCTGACCTATTATCCCACCGTGACCCGCGAGCGCTTCGAGACGCCGGGCCGCATCACCGACCGCATCAAGTCGGGCGACGTCTTCGCCGACCTGCAACTGCCCATCGGCTTTTCGCCCAACAGCGACCGCGTCATGCTGTGCGGCTCGATGGCCATGATCAAGGAGACCGGCGAACTGCTGGAATCCTACGGCCTGAAAGAAGGCTCGAACGCCGAACCCGGCGACTATGTTCTGGAGCGCGCCTTTGTCGGCTGACCTGATGACCTCTCCCCGCACCGTCGCCATTGACGAACGCAAGGCCCCCGAAAACTGCGCCTCGATGGCTGACGTGCGTCAGGGCGTGGATGCGCTGGACCGGGCGCTCGTCACCCTGTTGGCCGAGCGTCAGCGCTACATGGACGCCGCCGCCCGTATCAAGCCGAACCGCGACGCCGTCTTCGATCAGGCCCGCATCGACGACGTGGTGGCCAAGGTGCTGAAGGCCGCCGAGCCCGCCGGCCTGTCGCCCGACATCGCCGAGCCGGTCTGGCGCCTGCTGATCGACCGCTGCATCGCCCACGAGTTCGCAACCTGGGACCAGACGCGCGGCTGATCTTCCTTCTCCCCTTGCGGGAGAAGGTGGCCCGTCAGGGCCGGATGAGGGGTGTTGACGCGCCATGAAAAAGGGGCGCGGGACACATCGTCCGGCGCCCCCTCATCCATCCGGCTTCTCCCACACGGGGGGAAGGCGGCGTCGTGTTGGCCTTAGTCGCGGTAGTTCAGCGCCGGAGCGCGGTCGCCCAGCAGGGCGCGGTACTGGAAATTCGGGCCGCGGCGTTGCTCGAACTCGGCCTTGGCGGCGGCGATGGTGTCCGGGCTCTGGAACAGCTCGGCGGTTGTCAGGGCCAGGGTCTTGGCCGCCACATGGGCGCCCTTCAGGCCGATGGACGTGCCGGCGGCCACCACGTTCTGCCAGCTGTGGCCTGCCGAACCGGGCACGAAGGTCGCCGTCGACAGGCCGACCGTGGGCGTCACCCACGACACGTCCGATACGTCGGTCGAGCCGCCGAAGTCGCCGCCGATGATGGCGGGCTGGATCTCGCCGACCGTCGACAGAGGCGGGGCGTTCTTCAGCGTCTTCTGGATCTCGGCGCCCAGGGCGGTTTCCTCGGGCGTCCAGGTGATGGCGCCGACATGGCGCAGGTTGCGGTCCATGACGTGCATCAGGGCTTCGTTCGGCAGCATGGAGTAGACGCCGCCGATGGCCTCGAACTCGACGCGGGTTCCGGTGCCCATGGCCGCGCCTTCGGCCGCCAGCTTCACGCGCTCCAGCACGTCGCGGACGATTTCAGGGTCGTTGTGACGGACGTAGTAGTAGCTCTCGGCATAGGCCGGGACCACGTTGGGCGCCTTGCCGCCGTCGGTGATGGCGTAGTGGATGCGGGTGCGGTCAGGGATGTGCTCGCGCATCATGTTGACCATGTAGTTCATGGACTCGACCGCATCGAGCGCCGAGCGGCCCTTGTCCGGGGCGGCGGCGGCGTGCGACGCCGTGCCGTAGAAGCGGAACTTGCCCGAGACATTGGCCATGGTCTCGCCCTGGCTGGCCGAGTTCACATTGCCCGGGTGCCAGTGCAACGACACGTCGACGTCGTCGAACAGGCCGTCGCGGACCATGTAGACCTTCCCCGAGCCGCCTTCTTCGGCCGGGGTGCCGTAGACGCGCAGTTCGCCCTTGATGTTGTTGGCTTCCATCCAGGCCTTGACCGCGATGGCGGCGTGGACCGAGGCGGCGCCGAACAGGTTGTGGCCGCAGCCGTGGCCGGCGTTGCCGCCCGCTGATTCCTGGACCGGGCTGAGAGTCTGCGACAGGCCGGGCAGGGCGTCGTATTCGGCCAGGACGGCGATGACAGGGCCTGCGCCGTTCTTGAAGCTGGCCAGGAAGGCGGTCGGCTCGCCCGCGATGCCCGGCGTCACGGTGAAGCCGGCGTCGCGCAGCTGGCCCTGCAGCAGGGCCGAGCTTTGGGTCTCCTGATAGCCCAGCTCGGCGAACTTCCAGATTTCCATCGCGGCGTGGTCGAGCGCGTTCTGGTTGCTGTCGACTGTGGCGGTGATCTGCTGTCTGGCCTGGGCCGATAGTTCGGCGGCGGCGGCTGAGGTGGCGACGGGGGCAAAGGCCGTCAGGGCCGCAGCGACGGCAAGGGCGCGCAGGGAGGGGGATTTCGGGGACACAGGTTTCATGGAGGGTTCCGTCTGACTGTTGTCTCAAATGAAAAGGGCGGGGGATATCGATCCCCCGCCCCGTCAGGTTTGCAAGATCGTTCTTAGAAGGTCTTGCGGATGTTGGCGTACCAGTAACGGCCGTAGGGCTGGTGAACCGTGCCCAGATAGCCGTCCGAAGCCAGCGGCGGCTTTTCGTCGGTGATGTTGCGCACGCCGATGCGGACGGCCGTGCCGTGCAGCAGGCCTTCGTCGAACTCATACTCGCCGTACAGGTTGGCGGTGAGCAGGGAGTCGACCGTCCAGGCTTCGCCCAGGTTGTTCTTGAGCGTGTCCTGATAAACGCTGCCCGTATAGGAGGTGTAGGCTCCCACCGAGACGTTGTCGTAGCGCCAGGTCGCCGAAGCCGACCACTTCCATTCCGGACGGCCGCCGTCGCGGATCAGGTCGCCGGCCGAGCCGGAGAAGGAGATGAACGGGTCGATATCGCCCTTGGCCTGGGCGTCCATCAGTTCCTTCACCTGCGGCGACGGATCCAGATAGTACTTCAGCAGGTGCGAGACGTTGAAGTTGGCGTTGAAGTCGCCGAACTTGGTGCCGCGCAGGCTCCACATCAGGCCCAGGTCGATGCCCTGGACTTCCTGCGGCTGCAGGTTGTCGTAGCGGTCCATGACGTAGAGGATTTCGCCCGCTGCATCGAGACCGGCCGCCGCGAACAGGGCCTTGTCCTGGGCAGAAGCCTCAGCACGGACCACGTTCGGGTTGTAGCTGCCCTGCTGGCGCAGCAGGTAGTCCAGCGTCAGGGCGTTCTGGCCGCGGAAGACGCCGACCATGCCTTCCTGCTTCACGTTCCACCAGTCGATGGTCAGGGTGAAGTCGCCCAGGTTCGCAGGCGTGAAGTCCGGCTGGACCACGACGCCGAACGACAGGGTTTCGGACTCTTCCGCCTTCAGGTCCGGGTTGCCGGCGCGCTGTTCGGCGACGTTGCGGCGGATGCGGGCGTTGTTGAACGAGCCCTGGGCGCCGACGCACTCGTTCATATTGGTGATATTGCCGTTGCGACGCAGCGCTTCACAGAAGATCCAGTCGGTGCTGCTGTTGTTGCGCGTCACCAGGCTGGCGTTGACCTGTTCCAGGTTCGGGGCGCGGAAGCCCTGAGCCCACGAACCGCGGAAGCGCAGGCCGTCGGCCACGTCCCAGGCCACGGCGACCTTGGGCTTGGCGATGTCGCCGAAGTCCGAATAGTGTTCGTAGCGGCCGGCGATCTGGGCTTCCAGATTGTGGACGAACGGGATGTTCATCTCCGGCGAAACCAGCGGCAGGGCGAACTCGAGGTAGGCCGAGTAGACGTCGCGCTTGCCCTCGGTGTCCGGGTTCGGCGACGAGTTGACCAGGTCGCTGTAGACTGCGCCCGTCACCGGGTCGGTGAAGGTGACCGTGCCGTCGATGCGGCTGTCACGATCGTCCAGCTGGGTTTCGTGGCGGGCTTCGACGCCGGCGGCCATGCCCACGTGACCGGCAGGCAGGGCGAAGAGATCAGCGCGCGAAACCTTGAAGTCCCACAGGGCCAGGCTGGTTTCCGTGTAGCGGCGCATCTTGGTGCGGATCGCGTCCAGCGCCGCCTTGTTGGCGCCCGTGCCGCCCACCGAGGGGTTGGCCAGGTTGCTGCCCGCGAAGGGGTTGTAGGCGTCCGGCGTCGACAGCGACATCTGACGGAACAGGGCGCTGGTCTCGATGTTGTCGCTCAGGTCCTCGGCGCTGGCTTCGGAGTACAGCAGGGCGGTTTCCCAGTTCCAGCCGTTCCAGTCGCCGCGCAGGCCGCCCAGCACGCGATACTGCTTGTTGGTGACGTCGACCTGGATCGGACCCATGTCGTCGAAGCGGTAGTTGCGCAGTTGCAGGTCGGCGCCGTCAGCCGGGGCGGTGACGCCCGGCAGGCGGTTCGGATTCAGCGTGCCGTCTGCGAAGGTGATCGGTCCGAACGGGTTGTAGTAGTTTGACTTCGGAACCGTCAGCAGGATCGAGGACAGGCTGCCGATCGACGCCTGACGCGCTGAGGTCTTGGCGTGGTAGCCGCCCAGTTCGCCGAAGGCTTCGACGTTGTCGTTGATCTGGAAACGGCCGGTCAGGAACAGGTTGAAGCGGTCGACCTCCGGCATGACCGTCAGGTCCTGCGCGGCGGTGTCAGCATACAGTTGGCGGTCGACGGCCGTGCCCGAACGCAGGCACAGGTCATCGCCCATGTTGATGGCGCAGTTCTTTTGGAAGCTCTGCGGCTGGATGCTGAAATCGGTCAGGTCCTTGGCGGCGCCCGGCAGGCGAACGCCCGGCGTCAGGACTTTGAAGCTGCCCCATGGCGAAAGCGACGAACGGCCATCCAGGCTGGCGACGTTCTCGTAGCCGGTGCCGGCGAACAGGGCGCGCTTGTCCGACGAGGCGGTGTAGTCCTGGTCCAGCGTCGAGAGTTCGGCGCGGTGGTCGTAGTTGAAGAACATCGAGATGTTCCCGCGACCGTCGAAGATGTCCTTGCCGCCATACAGCGAGAAGTTCGACTCCCACATGTCGGTGCCTTCGGCGGCGCCGTATTGGGCCGAGACAGTCCAGTTGTTCATGTCGTCGCGCAGGACGGTGTTGACCACGCCGGCCACGGCGTCGGCGCCGTAGATGGCGGCGGCGCCGTCACGCAGGACTTCCATGCGCTTCAGGCCCGACACCGGAATGGCGTTGGTGTTGTAGGTCAGGACCGGCACCAGGTGCTCGTTCGCCTGCGAGGTCGGGTGACCCACGACGCGGCGGCCGTTCAGCAGCACTAGGGTGTTGCCGATGCCCAGGTTGCGCAGGTTCACCGAGCCGGTGTCGCCGCGCGCCGAGTTCGAGCTGTTCGGCAGATAGGAGGAGTTGAACGCCACATCGCCCATCTGCGGGATGGAGCGCAGCAGTTCGTCGCCCGAGGTGGCGGCGGTGGACTGGATCAGTTCCTCGCCGACCATGGTGACGGGCAGGGCGGCCGTGACCTTGGCGCCCTTGATCTGCGACCCGACGACGACGATTTCGTCGACCTGTGTGGGTTCATCGGCGGGAATATCCTGAGCGATGGCGGCCGAGGCGCCGAACAGCGCCGTACTGGCCAGCATGACGGCTTTCACGCCGTGCCTGGCAAAAATGGAACGCATACTGACTGTCATCCCCATGTCGTTTTTTCGCCAGGTCGTTCACTCGGATGAGCGACGCTTCCGCCTGGCTTGACCAATGATGTTTGAAGCGCGTCCCCCTGGTCGCGATGCTCTTCCTGAAGGTCAGGAATCGCTACGCCAGCTTGTTTCGGATGGTCCGCCTCAGCGCGGACTTGAAGCTGCCATAGTCGGGGCCGTCAACCTTGGCTGGACAAAAATTTGCGAATATCGGGGTTTTTTAAACGAATGTTCGCCATAAACGCGCCTTAATGCGCTGTTTCATGCAAGTCTTCGCCTGGGGCTTAAATATGAAGAAAGTCTCAGTTATTTTGCCGGTTAGACCGGCTGGCGACCAGGAAAAAGAGGCGGGGCGTAAGCATGCGTATTCGTAACATGAAGTCTGCGACAGCTTTGGCGGCGATGGCCCTGTTGCTGGGCGCGCCGGCCGTGGCGCAGGTGCATCCGGGCGCCGGAAGCGGCGGCGACATCGTCAACTACGGCCAGATTCACAGCCCGGTCATGGGCCGCGGCGGCATGGTGGTCAGCCAGAGCGACCCGGCGACCCGCGTCGGCGTCGATATTCTGAAACAGGGCGGCAATGCGGTCGATTCGGCCATCGCCGTGGCCTTCGCCGAGGCGGTGACCCTGCCGCGCGCGGGCAACATCGGCGGCTCGGGCTATATGGTCGTCCACATGGCGGCGACGGCGGAGCGTCCGGCTCAGGACATCGCCATCAACTATTACGGTACGGCTCCGGCGGCGGCGACGCCGGACTTCCTGCTGGGGCCGGACGGCAAGTTCGACCGCAGCAAGCCCTCGGGCTTCAAGAATGTGGCGGTTCCGGGCACCGTCATGGGGATGTGGGAGGCGCACCAGCGCTTCGGCTCCATGTCTTGGGCCGATCTGGTCGCCCCGGCGATCGCGCTGGCCGAGGAAGGCTATGTGCTGTCGGATGGTGAAGCCGATGCGACGGGCGGCCGCGCCCGCGTTCTGGCGACCGATCCCGGCGCGCGCGAAGCCTATCTGAAGGCGGACGGCACGGCCTATCGCGCGGGCGAGGTCTTCCGTCAGCCGCTATTGGCCGAGAGCCTGCGCAAGCTGGCGCGCGGCGGGGCGGACGAGTTCTACAAGGGCGAACTGGCGCGTCAGATCGTGGCGGGCATTCAGGCCGGCGGCGGCGCCATCACCATGGAAGACATGGCGGCCTATCGCGCTGATGTGTCAGAGCCGATCTGGGGCAGCTATCGCGGCCACCGCATCTCCTTCATGCCGCCGACGGCCTCGGGCGTCAGCGTCGCCGAGGCGCTGAACCTGCTGGAGCATTTCGACCTGCGCGCCATGGGGTGGGGCAGCGTCGACAGCCTGCACCTGATCTCGGAAGCGATGAAGATCACCTCGTCGGACCGCAACCTGATCGGCGGCGCCCCGCAGTGGACGACCCCGGCCCATGGTCTGGCCAGCAAGGAATTCGCGGCCGAGCGGGTCAAGCTGATCTCGCTCGACAAGACCCTGAAGGCCGAAGACATCCCCGAGGGCAACCCCTATCCGTTCGAGAGCAAGGACACGACGCACTATTCGGTGGCCGACGCCTTCGGCAATGCGGTGTCGAACACCTATACGCTGTCGAACTCCTACGGCGCCCACGTGGCGCCGGTGGGGACGGGCATCCTGCTGAACAACCACCTGGACAACTTCTACTGGGGCACCGAAGGCCAGCCGAACTCGCCCGCGCCGGGCAAGCGTCTGGGCTCGACCATCACGCCGATGATCGTGTTCAAGGATGACAAGCCCTGGCTGGTCACCGGCACGCCGGGCGGCGGCTATATCATCGCGACGATGGTGCAACTGGTCTCCAACGTCATCGACCACCAGCTGAACGTGGCCGAGGCCGCCATGCGTCCGCGCCTGAATCAGGGCGCAGGCGACAGCGCGCTGGAGCTGGAAGGCGGCTTCTCGCCCGACGTGGAGCGTCTTCTGCGCGAGCGCGGGCATACGGTGCGTCCGTCCATGACCATGGGCAGCACCCAGTCCATTCTGGTCGAGGGCGATCGCTTCATGGGCGCCGCCGACACCCGTCGGCCGGATGCTCTGGCGCTGGGCGTCCGTTAAGCTCGGCGCTTGCCGTTCCGGGCGTTCAGTGGTCTGAACGTCCGGATATAAATCAATCGGGGGGAGCCGATGTTGCGCAAGGTGCTGTTGGCGGGGGCCGCCGGCCTGGTGTTGACTGGTGCAGGAACGGGCATGATCGGCGGGGGCGCGGCGCAGGCCGCCGTCGCCGCCGCGCCGCAGTCGGCTACGGCTGGATGGCAGGACGGCCTGTTCGGCGTCCGGCTGGATCGTGAAAAGGGGCGGGTGCTGGCGCGCCTGCCCGCGCCGGACGCGCAGGGCGTCGTCGGTCGATACCTGTATCAGCCGGGCCTGTCGGCGGGCCTGGGGCTGGACGGCGCCGGGCTGGACCGCTCGGGTCTGGGCCAGACCCAGATCGTCGCCTTCCACAAGGTGGGAAACCGCGTCTTCGCCCGGTTCGAGAACACCCGTTTCCGCGCCGTGGACGCCGACGCCGATCAGGTGAATGCGGTCGCCGCCTCCTTCGCGCCCTCCGTCGTCTGGTCGGGCGAGGCGATCGAGACGCACGCCGACGGATCGGTCACGGTGGACCTGTCCGGCTTTATCGAGCGCGACGCGGTCAATGTCGCCGGTCGGCTGAAGCGGGCCAAGCTGGGCGCCTTCAAGCCAGCGCCCGCGCTGGGCTATGTTGACCTGGACCAGACGCTGGTCTTCCCCGACAACATCGAACTGCAGACGGTCCAGACCTTCACCAGCGATGATCCGGGCGGCGACCTGTCGCGCGTCTCGCCGGATTCGCGCTCCATCACGCTGGCGGTCCGTCACTCGTTCATCCGCCTGCCGGACGAGGCGTTCCAGCCTGTGCCGTTCGATCCGCGTTCAGGCGTGTCGGCTCAGGTGCTGTCGGTCGATTTCGCCGCCGATCTGGATACGCCGGTGGTCAGCCGTCTGGCCCGCCGCTTCCGGCTGGAGAAGACCGATCCTTCGGCCGCCCGTTCGCCGGTGAAGAAGCCGATCGTCTTTTACGTCGACCGTGCCGCCCCGCCCGCCATCCGCGAGGCCCTGATCGAGGGCGGCAACTGGTGGGCGCAGGCCTTTGAACAGGCGGGCTATCTGAACGCCTTCCGCGTCGAACTTCTGCCAGAGGGCGCCCATCCGATGGACGCCCGCTACAACATCATCTCATGGGTCCACCGCGAGACGCGCGGCTGGTCGACCGGCACCAGCGTCAACGACCCGCGCACTGGCGAGATCGTGCGCGGCGTGGTGCAACTGGGCTCGCTGCGCGACCGTCAGGACAAGATGATCATCGAGGGGCTGGTCGGCGCTGCCCGCGCCGGAACGGGCGCCGAGGACGACCCGGACCGTCTGGCCTATCACCGCCTGCGCCACCTGTCGGCGCACGAGATCGGCCACGCCCTGGGCATCGCGCACAACTTCGCCGCCTCGACCTATGAGGGGCGCGCCTCGGTGATGGATTATCCGGCGCCTTGGGTCATCGCCGATGGCGACCGGCTGGACTTCAGCCAGGCCTATACGACAGGCGTCGGCGCCTGGGACCGCTTTGTCGTCGACTGGCTGTATGGCGATGCCCCGGGGCAGGACCCGCAAGCGCGTCGCATGGCGCTGGCGGCGCAGGCGCAGGCCAAGGGCTATCGCTATGTGTCGGATAACGACACCCGGCCGCTGGGCAGTCTTCAGGCCTATGGCGCCATGTGGGACAACGGCGAGGATCCGACGGCCGAGTTCGCCAATACGCTGGCCGTGCGCCGCATCGCCCTGTCGCGTTTCGGGCTGGACAATCTGCCGGACGGAGCGGCGGCGGCGGACCTGCGCCGCGTGATCGTGCCCATCTATCTGTATCACCGCTATCAGACGACGGCGGTGGGGCGTCTGGTCGGCGGCGTCGACTATGCCTATGCGGTCAAGGGCGACGGGCATGAACGCGCCGACGCCATCCCTGCCGACCGCCAGCGCGGCGCGCTGGAGGCCCTGATGCAGGCGCTGTCGCCCGAGGTGCTGGACATGCCGGACCGGGTCATCGACCTGCTGTCGTCGGTGCAGTCGGGCACGCCGGATCGCCAGATGCAGATCGAACTGTTCGAGAGCAGGACGGACGCCGTGTTCGATCCGTCTTCGGCGGCGGCCTCGGCGGCCGAGGTGGTGTTCGAGACCCTGTTGGCGCCGGAGCGGCTGAACCGTCTGGTCGAGCAGGAGCGTCGTGATCCGGGGCAACTGGGTCTGGTCGAGACGCTGGATCGGGTGGCCGTCGCCGTTGGTCCGGGCGCGGCGCTGAACCCGCGTCAGGCCGAACTGCGCCGCGTGGCGCGCGCGCGCTATGCGGCCCATCTGGCCGCGCTGATTCAGGGCAAGGATCTGTCCTCGACGGCGCAAGGCGCGGTGCGCGACAGCGCGCGGCGGTTCGGCGAGCAGTTGAAGCGCTGTCGCGGCGACCGGCTGGAGACGGCGCAGTGCGCCTATCTGGCGGAGGCTCTGACCGGGCCGGTCGAGGGGCTGAAGGCGCTGAGCGCGACCTTGCCGGTGGCGCAGGCGGTTCCTCCGGGGGCGCCGATCTAAAGGCTCTTCTCCCCACTGGGGAAGAAGGTGTCAGGCGAAGCATGACGGATGAGGGGCTGTGTCCGCAAGGGCGGTCCTTGAGAGCTTTGAAGCGTCCCCCTCATCCGAGCGCCTCCGGCGCCCACCTTCTCCCCCGGCGGGGGAGAAGGATGCGCGAGTTACATCTCCCGCCAGGTCTTGCCGGTGACGCCTTCATAGTTGGTGGCGTGATAGACGCCGCGCGCCACTGCGCGGGCCAGCACATCGGCGGCGACGTTGCCCAGTTGCGCCACGGCGACCTGACGGGCGGCGGGGTCTTCGATGATCTTCTTGCCGGTGGACAGGCTGAACAGGGTGTCGCCGTCGAAGGGCGCGTGGGCGGGGCGGATGGCGCGGGCCATGCCGTCTTGGGCCATGATGGCCACGCGCTGAAGCTCCACTCGGGTCAGGGCCACGTCGGTGGCGATGCAGGCGATGGTGGTGTTCTCGCGCGGTTGGGGCCGGAACTTGGATGCGCCCCAGTCTTCGGCCGACGCGTGCAGGCCCGATGAGCCGAGGCCGCCGAACTCGTCGCCGATCTCATAGGGGGCGGCCCAGAAGCTCTTGCCGCCCGGCGCGATGACCGAGCCGACGCTGTTGACGGCCACGATAGCGCCGACCGTCCAGCCCGAGGCCATGACGGCCGAGGCCGAGCCGATCCCGCCCTTCAGGGCGCCCGCTTCGGCGCCATAGCCCGCGCCCGCCGTGCCGAGGTCGAAGCGGTCGCCCGCGGCTTCCAGCGCCTGAACCGACAGGCGGCGATAGGGCGGTTCCATCTCCCACTGCTTGTTCCCGCCGTTGGCCAGGTCATAGAGGCAGGCGGTCGGGATGATGGGCGAGGGGGGCACGCCCGGCGCCCCGCCCATGCCGTAGCCGCGCCCGCGCATCCCCATCCAGGCGGCGACGCTGTCGGCCGAGCCCAGGCCATAGACCGACCCGCCCGACAGGATGATGGCGTCCACCTCCTGCACCAGGTTTTCGGGGCGCAGCACGTCGGTCTCGCGCCCGGCGGGGCCCCCGCCGCGCACGTCCACGGCGGCCGTGGCGGGCTTTTCAGCCAGAATGACGGTGACGCCGGTGCGGACGCCTGCGTCATGCGCCTGACCCACCTTGAGGCCCTCGACGTCGGTGATCAGGTTCAGGCGGCCGGTGCGACCCGAGGCGCGCGCGGCGGACTGGGCCGCCGGTTTGGCGCTGGCGGCTCCTGCTGCGGTGGCTGCGGCGCCGATCAGGGCCGAGCCGAGGACGGTTCTGCGGTTCATCCGGCGGTTTCCTTTTCCAGCGCTTTATTGCGAACCAGATCCGGCGTCGCCGCCAGAAGTTTCTGCGTATAGGGGTGCGAAGGCGCGGCGAAGACGGCGGCCGTCTCGCCCTGTTCGACAATCTTTCCGGCCTGCATGACCAGCAGGCGATCCGTCACCGTGCGCACGACGCTGAGGTCGTGGGTGACGAACAGATAGGACAGGCCGAGGCGATCCGACAGGTCGGCCAGCAGGTCCAGCACCTGCGCCCGCACGGACACGTCCAGCGCCGAGACCGCCTCGTCCAGACAGATGACCGACGGTTCGGTGATCAGGGCGCGGGCGATGGCGATGCGCTGACGCTGGCCGCCCGAGAACTCGTGCGGATAGCGGTCGGCGGCGTTGCTTGCCAGGCCGACGCGCTCCAGCATTTCATCGACGCGACGACGGGCCTCGGCCGGGGAGGGCTTGGTGTCCAGAAGGTGGAAGTTCTCGGCGACCAGATCGCTGACCTTCCAGCGCGGATCGAAGCTGCCGTAGGGGTCCTGGAACACCACCTGAATGTCGCGGCGGATGGACTTCAGGGCGGCGCCGCGCGCGGCGGTGATGTCGCGGCCCTTGACCCGGACGCGGCCCGCCTGCGGCGTTTCCAGCGCGAGGATGGCGCGCAGCAGGGTGGACTTGCCGCAGCCGCTTTCGCCGACCAGTCCGACGCTCTCGCCCGGCTGGATCGACAGACTGACCTGATCGACGGCGCGGAAGGCTTTGGACTTGCCGAACAGGGCAGGCGCGCCGCCGTACTCGCGCACGAGATACTCGACCTGAAGCACGGGGGCGGCGTCGGCCTGAGGGCGGCTGCGGCGCGTCGGGGCGTGGACAGCGTTGGCCAGCAGGCGCTGGGAATAGGCGTGAGCCATGCCGGTGCGGATACGGTCGACGGGCGCTTCCTCGACCAGTTCGCCGTCCTTCATGACCGCCAGCCGGTCGGCGGTTTCCGCTACCACGGCGAGGTCGTGGGTAATGAGGATCAGGCCCATGCCGTCCTCGCGCACCAGCCGCTTCAGCAGGTCCAGAACCTGAGCCTGCGTCGTCACGTCCAGCGCCGTCGTGGCCTCGTCCGCGAACAGCAGTTTCGGCGTCAGGGCGATGGCGATGGCGATGGCGACGCGCTGCCTCTGGCCGCCGGACAGCTCATGCGGATAGCGGCTCAGGGGGAAGCGTTCGGCGGGCAGGTCGACCCGATTCAGCACGGAACGAGCTACGGCGAGGGCCTCCCTGCGCGAGGTCTTCTTGTGCAGGCGCACCGTCTCGGCGACCTGATCGCCGATTGTCATGACGGGGTTCAGGGCCGTCATCGGCTCCTGGAAGATGATGCCCACGTCGCGGCCGCGCACCTGCTGCATCACGGCGTCGGGGGCGTTCGAGACGACCTGGCCGTTCAGGCGGATCTCGCCCGTCATGATCGCGCGCGGCGGCGTCAGGCCCAGCACGGCCAGCGAGGTCATGGACTTGCCCGAACCGCTCTCGCCGACGAGGCCGAGGATTTCGCCGGGGGCGACGGACAGGCTGACGTTTTTCAGGATCGGGGTCTGGCCGATCGACAGGCTAAGGTCGCGGATATCGAGGACGGTCATGGTCAACGCTCCCGCCGCACGCGCGGGTCGAACAGGTCGCGCAGGCCGTCGCCGGTCAGGCTGAGGCCCAGCACGGTCACGAAGATGGCCAGCCCCGGCATGATGGCCAGCCACGGCGCGAAACCGATCATGGTCTGGGCCTCGGCCAGCATCCGGCCCCAGCTGGGCGCGGGCGGCTGGGCGCCCAGGCCGACGTAGGACAGGCCCGCCTCGGCGACGATGCCGACGGCGAACTGGATCGCGGCCTGCACGACCAGCAGGCTCATCAGATTGGGCAGGATGTGCTGGAGCGAGATCAGGGTCCTAGACTTGCCCGCCGTGCGGGCGGCCAGGACGTACTCGCGGGTCCACAGGCCTTGGGCGGCGCCACGCGCGACGCGGGTGAAGACGGGGATGTTGAAGACGCCGATGGCGATGACGGCGTTGATCGCCCCCGGCCCCATGACGGCGGTGATCATCACGGCCAGCAGCAGGGCGGGGAAGGCGAAGATCAGGTCGTTGCCGCGCATGACCAGTTCGTCGATCCAGCCGCCGCGCGCGGCGGCTGTCAGGCCTAGGGGCGTGCCGATTGCGACGCCGATGCCGACGGCGACGAAAGCCACGACGAGGGAGTTCTGCGCTCCCGCCATGATCATCGACAGCACGTCGCGGCCGAAGTGGTCCGTGCCCATCCAGTGGGCGGTCGACGGGGCGGTCAGCTTGGCGGCGATGTCCACCGCCTCGACATCATAGGGCGTCCAGACGAGGGCGAGCAGGGCGGTCGCCAGCACGACGGCGGTCAGCGTGGCGCCGACGATCAGGGACAGGGGCCAGCGCACTCGGGGCTTGGTGGTGATGACGGTAGGGGCGTCGGTCATGCGCGGCGTCCCCTCAGGCGCGGATCAGCGAACAGATAGGCCAGGTCGATCAGGAAGCTGACCAGGACCACGGCGAAGACCAGCACCACCACCACGCTCTGCACCACGATCAGGTCGCGCTGGGTGATGGCCTGGAAGACCAGTCGGCCGAGGCCGGGCAGGGAGAAGACGTTCTCGATGATGATGCCGCCCGCCAGAAGGAAGGGGAACTGAAGGCCCAGAATGGTCAGGACCGGGATCCAGGCGTTCCTCAGGGCGTGCCGCCACAGGGCCTGATTGACCGACAGACCCTTGGCGCGGGCGGTGCGGACATAGTCCTCGTTCATGGTGTCGAGCAGGGCGGTTCTCAGCACCCGGGCCAGGATGGCGGCCTGCGGCGCGGCCAGCGCTGCGGCGGGCAGGATCAGGGCCTTGAAGGCGGGCCAGAAACCGGCGCTCCAGCCTGGGAAGCCGCCCGCCGAAAACCAGCCCAGGTTCACTGAGAACAGCAGGATCAGCAGCATGGCGATCCAGAAGTTGGGCAGGGCGACGCCGACCTGCGTGACGCCGATCAGGCCGGTGTCGACGGCGGTTCCCCTGCGGCTGGCGGCGGTGACGCCGATGGGCAGGGCGACCAGCAACGACAGGACGGTGGCCATCAGGGCCAGCGGCGCGGACACGGCCAGACGTTCCGCGATCAGGCCGCCGACCGGCACCTGATAGGTGTAGCTGGTGCCGAACTTTCCGGTCAGCAGGTCGCCGAGCCAGGCGAAGTAGCGCTCAAGGCCCGAGCCTTCGAGGCCCATCTGCTGGCGCAGGGCGGCGATGGATTCCGGGCTGGCGTTCAGTCCCATCATATAGCTGGCCGGATCGCCCGGCACGACCTGCAGCAGCAGGAAGATGACCACGGTCGCCGCCAACAGAGTCAGGGCGTGGCCGCCCAGCTTCTTCAGCAGCCAGGCGGCGCCGAAGCGCCAGGCGACGAAGGCGAGCAGACCGACGCCCGCGACCAAGGACATCCAGCCCCAGGGCAAGCCGCCGTCGGTGCGCTCGGCGGTCGCGGCGCCCGCTGCGCCCGCCCCGGTCCAGTAGGCGCCGGTGACATCGTTGGCGGCGATGGGGCCGTTGATCCACAGGCCGTTCAGGTCCGCCTTCCACACGCCGATACGCGAGGACTGGAACAGGAAGCCGTTGACCGCGTCATCGGCGATGCGGCGTTGCAGGTCGCCCAGCAGGCGGTTGCGCGTCGGCTCGTCCGGGGCGGCGTTCACTTCGGCCAGAAGGGCGTCGAAGGCGGGGCTGTCGTAGCCGAAATAGTAGTCCTTGCGGCCATAGATGTCGTAGTCCATCGGCTCGACGTGTTCGACGATGGTCAGGTCGAATTGGCGGCGCTTGAACACCTGATCCAGCCACTGGGCCCACTCCAGATTCTCGATCTTGGCGCGGATGCCTGCTTCGGCCAGTTGCGAGATCAGCACCTCGCCGCTGCGCCGGGCGTAGGGGCGGGGCGGCAGGCGCAGGGTCACGTCGATGCCGTTGGGATAGCCTGCCTCGGCCAGCAGGGCGCGCGCCCTGGTCGGATCATGGGGGGACAGGCCGGTCAGGTCGACATAGCCCGCCGCCTGACGCGAATAGTGGCTGCCGATCGGCTGGCCGAAGCCGAACATGGCTCCTTGAATCAGGGCGTTGCGGTCGATGGCGTAGGACAGGGCGCGGCGCACCCGCACGTCGTTGAACGGCGCCTTGGTGTTGTTGATGCCCAGAATGACCTTGCCTTCGGAGGCGCCGACGACGACGCGGAAGCGCGGGTCGCGCTGGAACTGGGCGACGTTCTCGGGCGCGGGATAGTTGGGGAAGGCGTCCACGTCGCCGGCGCTGACGGCGGCGAAGGCGGCGGTCGGGTCGCTGATGAAGCGGAAGACGACGGTGTTCAGGCGCGGGTCCGGGCCCCAGTAGCCGTCGCGGCGGATCAGGGTCAGCTGGCTTCCGCGCTGCCAGCTCTGCAGCTTGAACGGGCCGGTGCCGACCGGCGTGACGGCGTTTGTCGCGGCGGTGTTGGGCGACACCATCACCGCGTCGCCCCAGGCCAGGACATAGGGCAGGGTGGCCATAGGCCGCGACAGGTGGATGCGGATGGTGGCCGGGTCGATGACCTCGACATTGCGGATGGGCTCGAACAGGGCCTTCTGGGCGTTGGTCGAGCCCTCGGCGGTGATGCGGTCGAGAGAGAATTTGGCGACGGCGGCGTCGAACGGCGAGCCGTCGGAGAAGGTCACGCCGCGCCGCAGATGGAAGGTCCAGGTGAGGCCGTCGGGGGCAGCCTCCCACGACTCGGCCAACGACGGGGCGACGGCGCCGTTCTGGGTCAGCCGGGTCAGGCCTTCGAAGACGTTGGCGTAGACGACTTCATCCACCGCCGCCGCCGCGCCCGAGGTCGGATCGAGGTTCGGCGGCTCCAGCGGCAGGCCGAGGATCAGGCGGTCGCGAGGCGCTTGTGCTTGAACCTGCGGCGCCGTCAGGCCCCAGACGACGCACAGGGCCAGCGACAGCGCGAGCGTGATCAGGCTGAACCGGAGTCCGCCGTTCCGGCTGCGCCGTCGGGATGCTGTCGCGACGCGTGTCGCCCCTGTCTTCGTCACCTTCCCTCGATCTCCCCCTTGCGACGTGGCCGATCTGCGTCAGCCTACGTCATGGATTTGCACTCTCGCCATGGATTAAGCGCGCCTCACCACGGCTGGCGCGCCAGAGAGGCGGGGCAGGCGGCGGTGCTTTCGGTCGCAGCTGCGCGGGCTGCATCGAACTCTTGCTTGGCGCGGGCGAAGTCGGCCTGGAACGCCGGGTCGGCCTTCAGCCGGGTGACGATGGTCGCGCCGACGATACGGCCCGCCTCGACGTCGCTGACATAGTGGACGCCGCACACCGCGCGGCTTTCGCCATAGGCCAGTCCACGCCGCAGGATGGCGTCGGCGCGGTCGGGCGCCAGTTCAGCCAGCACCAGCGACCAGGCCCAGCCCAGCGCCGAGTGGCCCGACGGATAGGAGCCGCTGGCCGCCAGCCAGGTCTCGGGCGCGATACAGGTCGGCAGGGGCTCGACTACGAAGGGGCGCTTGCGGAAATAGCCCTTCTTGGCCGGGGTCTGAATCATCTCCAGATCGCCCAGCATCTTGCCCATCAGCAGGGTGAGCGTCGGCATCTGTTCCGGCTCGAACTTGAAACCGAGGGCGCAGTCGAAGGCGCGCGGCGCGCCGGGCGTCTCGATCTCATTGTCGGCGCGGGCGATGGCCCAGCGTTCGGAGCCTTCCAGCGCCCGCATGGCGCGGTAGGCGGCGATGTCGGCCTGTTCGCGCAGCGAGCCTTCCTCGGGCGGCGGCGGCAGGAAGTTGGCGGCGTTGGGGGTGTTCTCAGCCGTCAGATAGCCATGCGGATGGTCGTGGAAGCCTTCCCAGAAGGTCACGGGCGCAGGCGCCGCCGTCTGTGTCGACACGGCCCCGGCGCATCCGCTCAACGCTCCGCCGAGCGCGAGAGCCAGGCTCATCGCGATGAGGGAAGAAGAGCGGTGCGGGGTGGTCATGGAAAAACTCCGGGTAGAAGGGATCATGCGGCGACGGCGCCGGGGCGGCCCGATTCAACGGTCCAGGATTTCAGGGTCGACAGGCTGGCCTTCGGATCGCGCACATCGCTGATGACCTGATAGCGCGTATCCATGCGGTCGGGGCGCACGTCGATCGACATATAGCCGCGCGGGCGGCTGTCGAAGAATTTCACCTGCGGGTTATTGGGCATGACGGCCATCAGCCCGTCGTAGCTGGGGCCGGTCGAGGTGATGGAGGTGCCGACGAACTCGGTCGCCACGGTGGCCGATGACGGGTCGCGGCTGTCCAGCTTCACGTCGTTCGTCCAGAAGGAATGGTAGTCGCCGCTGAGGACGACGGGGTTGGACGGCTTCAGTTCCGACAGGGCCGAGGTCAGCCGGTCGCGCGCGGCGGGGAAGCCGTCCCAGGTGTCGGTCCAGTAGCGGTTCTCCTCGGCCGGACTGCGGGCCAGACGCAGACCCGCCATCACCAGATTCTGGCCCAGAATGTTCCAGCGCGCATCGGCGCGGGCCAGGCCGTCATACAGCCAGCGCTCCTGATCAAAGCCGAGGAAGGTGCGTGACGGGTCCAGCCGGTCGGTGCAGGTCGCGTCGGAAACGATCTGGCCCTTGCCGCCGTTTTCGCCGTCGCTGCATGGCTGTTTCGAGCGGTATTGCCGCCCGTCCAGCATGAAGAACTCAGCCAGTGCGCCATAGCGGATGCGGCGATAGATCGGCATCTGCAGGCTGGCGTTCAGGCGCGTGCGGCGGATCGGCATGGCCTCGTAGAAGGCCTGATAGGCAGCGGCGCGACGTTGCAGGAAGTCATTGGGCGCGACGCCTGAAATCTTGGACCAGACCCCGGAATAGTCGTCCTGAACCTCATGGTCGTCCCAGATGGCGACGCAGGGGGCGATGGCGTGCAGACGTTGCAGGTTGGCGTCCGTCTTGTGCAGGGCGTAGCGGTTGCGATAACCCGCCAGCGTGGTCGCCTCTTCCAGATTATAGGGGCGCACCACCTCGGCCGCGCGGTCCGGCAGCAGGGTGTATTCATAGATGTAGTCGCCCAGGAACAGGGTCATGTCCGGCGCCTCATCGGCCATGTGGCCATAGGCGCTGAAATAGCCGCGCTCCCAGTGCGAACAGGACGCGACGGCCAGACGCAGGCGGTCGGCGGCGGCGTTGGGGGCGGGCGTGGTCAGGGCGCGGCCGGTCGGGCTCTGCTGGCCCTGTGCGGTGAAGCGGTACCAGTAGGGACGGCCCGGCGTCAGGCCCGCGACCTCGACGTGCAGGCTGTGGGCGACGTCGCGGGCGGCGGTCACGCTGCCGGAGGCGACGATGCGGCGGAACTGGTCGTCGGCGGCGACTTCCCAGCGCACGGAAATGGCGGCGTCGAGCCCGCCCAGACCGTCGGCGGCCAGAGGGTCGGCGGCCAGCCGGGTCCAGATGACGAAGCCGTCCGGCGCGGGATCGCCGCTGGCGACGCCCAGCGGAAACAGATAGGCGCCGCCCGCCTGCGCGCGGCCGAAACTCAGCACGGCTGGCGCGACGACCAGACCCGTCAGCAGGGCGCGGCGATCAAGGCGGGAAGCGGAATAAGCCATCATACCATCAGCAAAAGACGCAGGACGGACCGGCCGGAACCGGCCCGCCCTGCTCGGGGAGAAGCCTCAGAAGTCCATCGACAGCCGCACGCCGAAGGTGCGGCCCTGGCTGGGCGAGGTGGTCGGACGGGCCGAACCGTTGAACCCGTTGCGCGTCTCTTCGTAGTAGGTGTTGAACATGTTCCGCACCCACAGCCCCGCCCGCCAGTTCGCGCCCGCCGGGCTGACGCTGAAGTTGGCGTTCCATAGCCAGTAGGCGTCGATGATCGACGAGGAGCTGACCGAATACAGCTCGTCCCGATAGTTGTAGTTGGTCTCGGCGCGCAGCTCCCACCCCGAGGTTTCCCAGTCATAGGAGACCGAGCCGCCATAGTTCATCTTGGGGAAGGACAGGCGTTCGCCGGACTTGTCGCCGGTGATGATGATGTCCCACGGCGCCTGATTGTTGTTGGCGGCGTCGGTGGCGGGGCCGTCGATGGCGAAGTATTCGTCGTATTCGCCGGTCTTGTAGCCGATGTTCTGAGTGATGGTCAGGCCATTGATCGGCATCCAGATCGCTTCGATTTCACCACCCATGATGTGCGACTTGGGCACATTGGTGATCTTGCCGAGGCGACCGGCGTCGCGATCATACTCCAGCCCCTGAACCTGTTGATCCCTGTAGTCGTAGTAAAACAGGGCGCCGTTCAGGCGCAGGCGACGGTCGAACAGGTCAGACTTGATGCCCGCCTCATAGGCGATGACGGTTTCAGGCTTGAACGGCTCGGTGGCTTCCGACTTGGTCGAGTTGTAGGTGGTGAAGCCGCCGGATTTCACCCCTCGCGCCACGCTGGCGTAGAACAGGGCGTCATCGGTCAGCTTATATTCCAGCCCGAGGCGACCGGTCACTTCCTCCATCGTCGTGTCGAAGGTGCGCGGCGCAGGCGGCGGGGCGGGGGCGATCTCCGTGCCGAAGCTGGTCAGGTCGCGGTCTTCCTTCTCCCACCGCAGGCCTAGGATCAGGTTGAGACGTTCGTTCACCTGATAGGAGTTGTGGGTGAAGATCCCGGAGGCGGTAACGTTCTGATCGTAGGATGTATTGATGAAGCTGGAGAGGTAGTCCGGCGCTGTCGATCCCCGGAACTCGGTGAAGAAGCCGCCCTTGATGGTTTCATCCGCATAGTGGGCGCCCACCATCCATTGCAGGGGGCCGTCGCTGGTCGAACTCAGGCGGAATTCCTGCGCGAAGACATCGATGTCATTGTAGAAATAGACATCGGACTCGTGGAAGCGCGTGCCGTCCCAGTCGTTGTATTCCTTGCGCGAGAAGGTCTGATAGGCGGTGATGGAGGTCAGGTCGGCCCAGCCCAGATCGGCCTTCACCTTGGCGCTGACGTCAAAGCCGTCATTGTCGCGGAACGGCTTGGCGTTGGTCGAGACGCCGGCGGCTTCAGCCAGACGTTGCGAAATGCCCCAGCCCGTGATGCGCCAGGCGGTATCCTTTGGATAGGTCACGCTGCCGTCGGCGACCTTGTATGGGCCAAGCAGGCGGAAGCCGCGGCCGTCGGATTTGTCGACTGAATAGGTGGCGCTCAGATCGACGCTGACCCTGTCGCTGGCGTCCCAGGTCAGGCGGCCGCGGATGGCGGTCTTGTCGAGGTCGCCCAGCTTTTCGCCGGTATCGCGGTGGTATTGCCAGGCGCCGCCCTGTTCGGTGACGGCGGCCAGACGGCCCAGCAGGTTCGGTGCGATCTGGCCGGAGACATAGCCCTCGACCTTCAGATGGTCGTAGGAACCGTATTCGGCGTTGAAACCGGCGCGGAAGTCTGCGGTCGGGGCGTTGGTGATGATGTTGACGGCGCCGCCGGTGGTGTTGCGGCCGTACAGGGTGCCCTGCGGACCGCGCAGGACTTCCAGACGGGCGATGTCGAACATCGCGCCCTGGGTCGTCACCGTATAGGGGTGGGCCACTTCATCGACATAGATGCCGACGGTCGAGGCGTTGTTCGACGAGTATTCGCGCGCGCCGATACCGCGGATGCGGAACTGGGGCTGGCCGCCGCCGAACTGGCTGTCGACCTCCATGTTGGGCACGGCGTTTTCCAGGTCATTGACGACCGAAATGCCTTTTTCATCCAACTGCTCGCCGCCGATGACGCTGAGCGAGACGCCCACGTCCTGGCTGGCCTGCTCGCGGCGCTGGGCGGTGACGATGATCTCGTCGACGCGCGTGGCCTGATCCCCCGAACGGGCCTCGCTTTGAGCATTTGCGCTGGAAAAGGCGGCCAGGGTCAGCAGGCTGACCGATGACGCCAGGATGTATTTTCTCATTTTATTCCCCCTCCTCGACACCCCTGATCAGGGTGTTTTTTCTATGATCCCTGACAGGCGGCCGATCAGTTCGTCGATCTGTTCCCGGCTGATAATCAGCGGCGGCGACAGGGCGATGACATCCGTCGTCACCCGGATCAGCAGTCCTTCGTCGAACGCCTGATGGAAGACCTCGGTCGCGCGGGCGCCCGGCGCGCCGGGGCGCGGCTCCAGCTCGATGCCCGCGACCAGGCCCATGTCGCGGATGTCGATGACGTGGCGCAGCCCCCTCAGACTGTGCACAGCGTCCTGCCAGTAGGGCGTCAGCTCGGCCGCGCGCTGGAACAGGCCTTCGCTCTCATAGACGTCCAGCGTGGCCAGACCCGCCGCCGCCGCCAGCGGGTGGCCGGAATAGGTATAGCCGTGGAAGAACTCGATGCCCGGCCCGGCCGCGCCCTCGACCACCGCCTGATAGACGCCGCTGCTGACGCCCACGGCGCCCATGGGCACGGCGCCGTTGGTCAGGCCCTTGGCGCAGGTCATCAGATCGGGCGTGACGCCCAACGCCTCAGCCGCCGTCAGGGCGCCCAGACGGCCGAAGCCGGTGATGACCTCGTCGAAGATCAGCAGGATGCCGTGCTGTGCCGTGATCTCGCGCAGACGCTCCAGATAGCCGACCGGCGGGACGATCACCCCGGCCGAGCCGGACATCGGCTCGACGATGACGGCGGCGATGGTCTCGGCGCCGTGCGTCTCGATCAGGGCCTCCAGCTCATCGGCCAGATGCAGGCCCCAGACCGGCCGACCGCGCGTGAAGGCGGCCTCGTCCAGGTTCAGCGTGTGCGACAGATGGTCGACGTTGGGCAGGGTCGGGAAGCCGCGCTTGTTGTTCTCCAGCCCGCCCACGGAAATGCCGCCGAAGCCGACGCCGTGATACCCCTTCTGGCGACCGATCAGGCGGGTGCGGTTCTCGAACCCTCTGGCCGATTGATAGGCCAGCGCGATCTTCAGGGCGCTGTCGACCGCCTCTGACCCCGAACCGGCGAAGAAGACGTGGTTCAGGTCGCCGGGCAGCATCATCCCCAGATGTGACGCCAGTTCGAACACCAGCGGATGGCCCAGCTGGAAGGTCGGGGCGTAGTCGAGAATCTCGGCCTGACGCTGGATCGCCTCGACGATCGGCTGGCGGGCGTGACCGGCGTTGACGCACCACAGACCGGCGGTCCCGTCCAGCACCGCCCGACCGTCCGGGGTGAAATAGTGCATGTCCCTGGCCGAGGCGAACAGGCGAGGCTGCGCCTTGAAGGCGCGGTTCGCCGTGAACGGCATCCAGAAAGGATCAAGGTCGTTTGCGGCCTTGCCGGCGTTTGCAGCGGTCATGCGGTCATCCTCTGTCTTACGCCAGTAGCGGCTGAACCGCAGCGAAAGGGAAGACTGTTATTTTTACCCGCTATATAATTGTAATTTAAAGATATTTTACTTGGTCGATCAATATTGTGAGCGCGCCGAGCGATTGAGGTTGAGACTGCCTGAACATGCTGTTCCGTGACGGCCGATGGCAATGGGAACCCTGCCGGGTTGAAGGTGGCGATCATTTGCCAATACATTGCCGTCATCTCCTCCCCATTAAGGCCGTCGCGACCGGGACAGCCCGGTCGCCGAACTATCTCCGCAGTCGATGCTTTGTGCAATGCAGCATCTATACGCAGTTGCAGCGATCGGCCGCGAAAACCCTCTTCCCTCAGCGATCAGTAGCCGCCTGAAGGTGAATTTGAGCAAGGCTGTTTCTTTGTTGGCCTATATATCTGTCGAATATAGGGAAAATATTCCAATGATCGGAATACTGATCGTTCGCAACAGCCCTGTCAGAAGGTGGGCGGGGTGCAGGCGCTGATGACCACGCAGGGCACGTCGCCGATGTTGCGGAAGCGGTGCTGCAGGACGCTGGGAAACAGATAGCCTTCGCCCGCCTTCAGCACCCGTGACTGGCCGTCGACGGTGACTTCAAGACGGCCCGAGATGATCATGCCGCCTTCTTCGCCTTCGTGAGACAGCATGACCCGGCCGCTGTCCGAGCCGGGCTGATAGGTCTCGTACAGGATCTGAAGGCTGGAATCCTGACTGGACCCCAGCTGACGATAGGAGACTTCGCCGCGCGAGATGTCGGTCAGTTCGTCGTGACGATAGAAGTATTTGGTCGGGGTCTCGAACTCGGAGCTGAAGAAGTCGCCCAGCGATATGCCGGCCGCGTCCAGCAGTCGTTTCAGCGAGCCGACGGACGGGCTGGTGCGACCGCTTTCGACCAGGCTGACGGTGCTGGACGGCACCCCGGCCTTGCGCGCCAGGGCGCGTTGCGACAGGCCGAGGCGGTCCCGAAGGGCGCGCAGGCGAGGGCCGATGATGTTTTCTTCTTCCATATCGCCGCGCGCCATTTCGTCAGCTCCGCTTGCGGGTCAGCAGGTCATAGGCCGCCCGCGCCATGACCTTGGCCGAGTTGGTCATGTCGTCGATGCCGACCCATTCGTCAGGCTGGTGCGCCAGATCCAGCACGCCGGGGCCGTAGGCGATACAGTCCTTCAGCTTGCCGATGCGGTCGATGTGCTTCTGGTCATAGGTGCCGGGCGAACAGACGAACTGGGCCTTCTTGCCCAGCACCGTCTCGATGGCGGCGGCCGTCGTGCTGGCCACCGGGCCGTCGCGGTCGGCCATGCTGGGCGCCACCTGGAACAGGTCGCGCATCTCATAGCGGAAGCCGTGGCGCTGGGCCGCCAGACCGTCGAGGATGGCCTTCACCTCGCCCTTCACATCTTCCAGCGTCTCCTCGATCAGGAAGCGACGGTCGATGACCATGCGGCTGGAATCGGCGACGCAGGGCGCGGGCAAGCCGTCGAAGCCCTCGGCCTGGCCGCCGTGGATCGAGTTGATGTTCATGGTCGACTGACGCGCGCCCTCGGGCACGACGGGCATATCGGAATGGCGGGCGGCCATGGCGGGGTAGAGCTTGCTCTCAAACTCTTCCATCACCGCGCCCATGTGACGGATGGCGGAGTCGCCCAGGAAGGGCATGGAGCCGTGGGCGATGCGGCCCTTGGTCTCGATCTCGGCCCACCAGACGCCGCGGTGGCCGATGCAGACGCGGTCCACGTTCAGCGGCTCGGGGATGATGACGTGGTTGACGCGAGGCTCCGAGAACCAGCCGCGCTCGGCCAGATAGGCGACGCCGCCGTAGCCGCCGGATTCCTCGTCCACCGTGCCGGATATTTCGAGCGCGCCGGGCAGGGGCAGGCCGGAATCGATCAGGGCCTCGACCGCGATGATGGAGGAGGCCAGTCCGCCTTTCATGTCGCAGGCGCCTCGGCCGTAGACTTTGCCGTCCTTCACCTCTCCGCCGAAGGGATCGACGGTCCAGCCGGCGCCGACCTCGACCACGTCGATGTGGCTGTTGAAGTGGACGCAGGGGCCGGGCTCGCTGCCGGTCCAGCGGGCGATGACGTTGGTGCGCGGGTATTGATCGCTGTCGCCCGGCGAGCCTTCGCCGCGCACATATTCGACGGTGAAGCCGCGCGTCTTCAGCCGCTCGCCGATGTACTCGGCGCAGGGGCGATAGGCCTCGCCCGGCGGGTTGATGGTGGGAAAGCGGATCAGGTCCTGCGTCAGGGCGACCAGTTCGTCGGTGCGACCGTCGATCAGGTCCATGACGGTCTGCAGGGTGGGGGCGCTCATGGGTCGATCCTCACGCGAACTGTGCGTCCAGCGCGGCCAGAACCGCGTCAGTCATCTGAAGGGTGGAGACGGGGGCGACCCCGGCTTCCGCGATGTCGGGGGTGCGCACGCCGCTGGACACGACCTGTCGCACGGCGCGCTCAAGCCGGTCGGCCAGATCGACGCGGTCGAATGACCAGCGCAGGCACAGGGCGAAGGACAGGATGGTCGCGATGGGGTTGGCGACGCCTTGGCCAGCGATATCGGGTGCCGAACCGTGGATCGGCTCATACAGGCCCCGGCTGCGCCCGCCTTGTTCAAGACCGGACAGGGAGGCGGAGGGCAGCAGGCCCAGCGACCCGGTCAGGGCCGCCGCCGCGTCGGACAGGATGTCGCCGAACAGGTTGTCGGTGACGATGACGTCGAACTGATCCGGGCGCCGGACCAACTGCATGGCGCAGTTGTCGGCATACATGTGCGACAGCTCTACGTCGGGATAGTCGGCGGCGACTTCGGTGGCGACGGCTCGCCACAGGGCGCCCGTCTCCATGACATTGGCCTTGTCCACGGAGCAGACGCGTCGCTTGCGCGTGCGGGCCAGTTCAAACGCCGTGCGGCAGACGCGGGCGATCTCGGCCTCGGTATAGGCCTGGGTGTCATAGGCGCGGCGCTGGCCGTCTGCGTCCACTTCATTGGCGCGGGGCAGGCTGAAATAGACGCCCGCCGTCGCCTCGCGCACGATCAGGATGTCGAGGCCCTGGATCACCTCGGGCTTCAGCGCCGAGGCGTCCAGCAGTTCGTCGAAACAGACGGCGGGGCGCAGGTTGGCGTAGAGGTCCAGCGCCTGACGCAGCCGCAGAATGCCCATCTCGGGCCGCTGGGCGCGGGGCAGGTGGTCCCACTTCGGCCCGCCGACGGCGCCGAACAGGACGGCGTCAGAGGCCAGCGCCTGATCGACCACGTCCTCGGCGATGGGCGCGCCCACGGCGTCGATGCTGGCGCCGCCCGCGAGGGCTTCGCTCAGTTCAATGCGCAGCCCGGTGTTCCGGGCCCAGTCGACGACGCGCAGGGTCTCGCGGACGATCTCCGGCCCGATGCCGTCGCCCGGCAGAACCAGAAGCTTGAACGCGCGATCAGATGCAGCGGCCACCGTCGACCTCCATGGCCACGCCGGTGATCATCGAGGCGTCGTCGGAGCAGAGGAAGGCGGCGGCGGCGCCCATGTCCTCGGGCGTCGAGAAGCGGCCGATGGGGATGGAGGACAGGAACTTGGCTCGCACCTCGGGCGTGTCGGCGCCCATGAAGGTCTTCAGCAGGGGGGTGTCGCCCGCCACCGGGTTCAGCGCGTTCACCCGCACCTGGAAGGGCGCCAGCTCGACCGCCATGGCCCGCGTCGCTGTGATGACCCAGCCCTTGGAGGCGTTGTACCAGGTCAGGTTCGGGCGGGGGCTGACGCCGCCGGTCGAGGCGATGTTCAGGATGGCGCCGGACCCTTGCGCCTTCATCGCCGGAATAAACGCCTTCGACATCAGATAGATGGCGCGCATGTTGACGTTGGCGATGCGGTCGAACGCTTCGTCCGACAGTTCGTCCAGGGGCTGGGGCGTGTGGCCGACGCCCGCGTTGTTGACCACGATGTCGACGCCACCCAGCAGGCGGTTCGCGGTCTCAGCCAGAGCAGCGACGTCGGCGGCGCTGGACACGTCGACCTTCACGCCCAGATCGGCGTCGCCCAATTCAGCGGCCAGCGTGCGCGCGGCGTCGCCGTTCAGGTCGGCGACGATGACGCGGGCGCCTTCCTCGGCGAAGCGGCGCGCGATTCCGGCGCCGAAGCCGGAGGCTCCGCCCGTGACGATCGCTCGCTTGCCCTCCAGCCGCTTCGATCTGTTCTCCCCCAAGACGCTACTCCCTTGCGCTATCCGTGATGGGCCGCGACGGTCTTCAGGGTGGTGAAGGCATAGAGCGCCTCGAACCCCTTCTCGCGACCGTGGCCCGACCTGCCGACGCCGCCGAAGGGCAGTTCAACCCCGCCCGCCGCGCCGTAGTTGTTGATGAAGACCTGTCCGGCCCGCAGCCGTTTCGCCAGGCGCATCTGTCGGCCGCCGTCGGCGGTCCAGACGCCCGCGACCAGGCCGTAATCGGTGCCGTTGGCGATGGCGACGGCGTCGTCTTCCGTGTCGAACGGAATGACGACGACGGCGGGGCCGAAGATTTCCTGCTGCGCCAGCGGATGGTCGGGCGCGACGTTTGCGAACAGGGTCGGGGCGACATAGGCGCCGCCGGACGGCAGGTCGGTCAGCGTCGCCTGCGCGACGATCAGGCCGTCGGCGCGGCCCTTGTCGATGAAGCCTTCGACCATGGCCTGCTGCTTCTTCGACACCAGCGGGCCGACGTCGCGGTCGTCCATCGCGGGACCGACAGTCAGGGCCGCGAAGCGCTCGGCCATGCGGCGCACGACCTCGTCATAGACGCCGCGCTGGACCAGGACGCGCGATCCGGCCGAACAGGTCTGGCCTGCGTTCTGGACGCCTGCGTTGACCAGGAAGGGCAGGGCCTTGTCCAGATCGGCATCGTTGAACACCAGCTGGGGCGACTTGCCGCCCAGCTCCAGCGTCACCGGCACGGCGTTGACCGCCGCCGCCTGCTGGATGGCCACGCCGACCCCGGTTGAGCCGGTAAAGGACAGGTGGTTGATCCCCGGATGGGCGGCCAGCGCCGCGCCCGCCTCGGCGCCCGCGCCGGTCACGACGTTCAGCGCTCCAGCAGGCAGGCCGCAGTCGGCGGCGATGTGGGCGAAGGCCAGCGCGGTCAGCGACGCCTGCTCTGCGGGCTTCAGCACCACGGCGTTGCCGACGCACAGGGCGGCCACGACCGAGCGGCCGATGATCTGCATCGGATAGTTCCACGGGATGATGTGGCCCGTCACCCCGTGCGGCTCGCGCAGGGTGTAGACGGTGTAGCCGTCCTGGAAGGGAATGGTTTCGCCGTGCAGCTTGTCGGCTGCACCTGCATAGAATTCGAGATAGCGGGCCAGGGCGATCACGTCGTTGCGGGCCTGCTTCAGCGGCTTGCCGACGTCCAGCGCCTCAAGCTCGGCCAGCAGGTCGATGCGGGCTTCGACCTCGCGTCCCATGCGGGCCAGAATGCGCCCGCGCTCGACCGCCGTCATGCGGCACCAGTCTCCGTCGAAGGCGGCGCGCGCGGCGCGGACGGCGGCGTCCACGTCGGCAGCGGTTCCGGCGGCCAGGGCGCCCATGACCTGGCCCGTCGACGGGTTCTCGATCGGCAGGGTCGCCTCACCCCCTGCGGGGCGCCAGACGCCGTCGATGAAGACCTTATCCGTGGAGAAGGGCGCGACCATAATCTCATGCTCACTGCGAAGGCGATCCCCCTCTGGTTCGCCGTCCAGGATAGTGGGCACGATAACGGATCAGGCGCCAAGCCCTTTATGGTTTTTGTCTAAGCCACTGATTTTACGTTCGGGATGCTCAATAAAATGAGCATTTGACGCTGGGATAAGCAGGCGCGGGCTGCTTTTGATGCGGCGGCTCCTGAACGGCAGGGCGCCCCGATGGAGGCCGGACCTGGAATCGAACCAGGCTGGACGGATATGCACTCCGCCGCGTAACCGCTCCGCCATCCGGCCATCGGGGCGAGGCGTCTGGATAGCAGGCGGCGCCGGGGGCCGCCTGGGCCGGTTGCGGATTAGCGGGGGCGCCGGTCGCAGCGCCCCCGGGCTTGGTCAGTCGGCGGCCTGTTCCGCCTGTTCGGCCTCGCGACGGGCGACGCTGAAGCGACGGCCGTAGAGCAGATAGGCGCCGACGCCGATCACGTTCCAGATCAGGAACCACATCTGGGTCTTCTGCGGCAGGCTAGCCAGCAGATACAGGCAGCCGGCGATGGCGATCGGGCCGATGACCCAGGCCAGCGGCGTGCGGAACCCGCGCGGCAGATCAGGCGAGCGGCGGCGCAGGATCAACATGCACAGCGCCACCGAGCTGAAGGCCACCAGGGTCCCGGCGTTGGCCAGGGCGACGATCTCGTCCAGCGGGAAGAACAGGGAGATGGTCCCCACCACGGCGGCGGTGAACAGGGTGATGCGCAGGGGCGCGCCCTTGGCCGACAGCTGCGACAGGCCGCGCGGCAGCAGGCCGTCGCGCGCCATGACGAAGAAGATGCGGCTCTGGCCATAGAAGAAGGCCAGGATGACGGTCGGCAGGGTCAGCACCGCCGTCACGGCCAGGAAGTGGGCGGCGCCGGGCTGGCCGATCTCGCGCAGGATCAGGGCCAGCGGCTCGGGGCTGTTGGCGAACAGGGTGAAGGAGGTGGCGCCCAGGGCCGCCGTGGCGATGACGGTGTAGATGGCCGCGCAGGCCAGCATGGAGCCGACGATGCCGATGGCCAGATCGCGCTTGGGATTGCGGGTTTCCTCGGCCGCCGTGGCGATGGCGTCGAAGCCGTAGAAGGCCGAGAAGATGATGGCGGCGGCGGCCATGATGCCGCGCTCGACTCCGTCCTCGCCCATGGTGCGGCCGAAGCCGAAGGGGCTGAACGGCTCCAGATTGGCGGCGTTGAAATGGGGCAGGGCGAACCAGACGAACAGCACCAGGGCCGACAGCTTCACGACCACCAGCGCCAGGTTCAGCGTGGCGCTCTTGCGGGTGCCGATGATCAGCATTCCGGCGATGACTAGGATGATGAACAGGGCGGGCACGTTGGCGACGCCGCCCGCGTGCGGTCCCTGCATCAGGGCCATGGGCAGGCCCAGCCAGTCGTGCAGCAGGGGCGCCGCATAACCGGACCAGCTGACGGCCACGGCGCTGACCACCAGGCTGTATTCCAGGATCAGGCTCCAGCCGATGACCCAGGCGACGACCTCGCCGATGACGACGTAGTTGTAGGTATAGGCGCTGCCCGAGGCGGGGATGGTCGAGGCCATCTCGGCATAGGCCAGGGCGGCGCAGGCGCAGACGAAGCCCGCGATCAGGAAGGACAGCAGGACGGCCGGTCCGGCCTTGTCCGCGCCGATGCCGATCAGGGTCAGGATGCCGGTGCCGACGATGGCGCCCACGCCCATGGCCACGAGGTGCGGCCAGCTGAGGCTGCGGGCCAGACTGCGCTCCTGAGCGTCGACAGTGATGCGCTTGCGCACGTTCCAGCCCGCCATGGGTAATCCAGTTCGTTACTGATGGAATTGAGCCGACCCAAAGGCCCGGCGCGCCCTGTTGCGACAGACGCGGCGTGGACACAAGCGCCCCTTTTGTCGAACCGGATCTGAAAGGCGTTCCGATAGCGGATCGTTCGTCACCGAAACGGCGATGAATCTGCAAGGAACGTACGTTGATCCTTCACTGAAACGCGCAAGCTTCCGTAACAGCAGTCGCTATCCATCCGCTGGAGGCAGGGGGAGGAGAGGCCGTCCGGGACAGGATCGGCCGCCCGCTGTCGCATCCTTTGACCAGACCGGTGGAATGACGATGAACAGCAGCTTCAAGACCCTGCTCGCAGTGGCGGCCAGCGCGCTGGCCCTGGCGGCCTGCGGCGGTTCGGCCGAGGTGGCCTCGCCGGGCGAAGGCGACTTCGGGAACGGCAACGGAAACGGCAATGGCAACGGCAATGGAAATGGCAATAGCGGCAACGGCCAGGCGGCCGCCGACTGCCCGGCCGGCTTCGCCAACGTCGGCACCATGGCCAACGGGACGCTGCGTAACTGCCAGCTGCCGCAACAGATCAACGGCGGCCTGACGGTGCCGCTGCGCGCGGGCACCATCTATTCGATCTCGGGCCGCACGGCGGTGGGCGTGGATCGCGGCGTGGATGCGGCCTCTTCTACGGGTACGCAGGGCGTGCTGACGATCGAGCCGGGCGTGACCATCTTCGCCTCGGGAGGCGGCGACTACCTGCTGATCAACCGCGGCTCGCAGATTTATGCCGAAGGCACGGCCGCCAAGCCGATCATCTTCACCAGCCGCCAGAACGTCGAAGGCTCGACCAATGAGAATTCGCACGGCCAGTGGGGCGGCGTCGTCATCGCCGGCCGTGCGCCGCAGGCCAACTGTCAGCTGACCGCCCCGATCACCTGCACCGGCCAGGTCGAGGGCACCAACGCCTTCTACGGCGGCGGCGACGCCAACGATAACTCGGGTCGTATGCGTTACGTCCAGATCCGCTATTCGGGCTTTGAAATCTCGACCGGCAACGAGCTGCAGGCCCTGACCCTGGCGGGCGTCGGCGCGGGCACCGTCATCGAATACGTCCAGTCCTACAACTCGTCGGACGACGGCATCGAAATCTTCGGCGGCAACGTCAATCTGAAACACATCGTCATCAACGGCGCCGATGACGACGGCTTCGACACCGACACCGGCTGGCGCGGCGGCGCCCAGTTCGGCATCGTGACCCAGCGCGCCCCGAACGCGACCAGCCGCTCGGCCGGGTTCGAGTTCTCGGCCGCCCCGGCCGCCACGCCGCTGGCCCAGCGCTATAACTCGCAGCCCAAGATCGCCAACTGGACGCTGGTGGGCCGCAACTCGCCGACCGACGCCCACACCGTCGCCCACTTCGACACGGGCACGAAGGCGACCGTCGTCAACTCGGTCTTCACCAGCGTTTCCGGTTCGAGCGCCGGCTGCCTGGACATCGCCGATGCCGATACGGCCAGCGTGAACCCGGTGTTCAACTCGGTCTTCATGTCCTGCGGCATCTCCTACCGCGCCAGCGGCGCCGCCCGCTCGGAGCCGATCTTTACGGCTGGCTCGAACAACACGGCCAAGGGGACCTCGACCCTGACCGCCCCGACGGCCGGGATCACCATCACGAACCAGACCCTGACCTTCATCAACGGCGCCAATGAGACCGCCGTGACGCCGGTGAAGGCTTCCAGCCTCCATTCCTTCTTCGTCGACACCGACTACATCGGCGCCGTGAAGAACGCCTCTGACACGTGGTGGCAGGGCTGGACCTGCGGCCTGACGGCCAACCTGAAGTGCTGATGAACCCTGTGGCGAGGCGGCGGTCCGAAGGGGCCGCCGCTGACCCTTTGAGCGTCCAGCCTCACTCGACCTACGCAAGGCAGCCGAACATGAAGACCAAGACCCTGACCCGTAACGGGCTGCTGCTGGCCAGCAGCGCCCTTGTGGCCGCTTTCGGCGCGCCCAGCCTCGCGCTCGCCCAGGCGTCCGCCCCCGTCGTCGCCCCCGTCGTCGCCCCCGTCGCCGCCCCTGTCGCTGCCGTGGCCCTGAGCAACGACCTGCCTGCCGATCCGACCAGCCCGGATCAGGTGTCGCAGACCCCGGCCACTCAGCTGGGCGACATTGTCGTGCTGGGCCGCAACATCCCTGAGCCGAACCGTCAGAGCGCCGAGGTGGCTGCTTTCCTGACGACAGAAGACCTGCAACGCACCGGCGATTCCACCGCCGCCGCCGCCCTGACCCGCGTGACCGGCCTGTCGATCGTCGACGGGCGCTTCGTCTATGTGCGCGGTCTGGGCGAGCGCTATTCTTCGGCTCTGCTGAACGGCTCGCCCCTGCCCAGCCCCGAGCCGCTGCAACGCGTAGTGCCGCTGGACCTGTTCCCCTCCAGCATTCTGGCGGGCGTGACGGTTCAGAAGTCCTATTCCCCCAACTATCCGGGCGAGTTCGGCGGCGGGATCATTGACCTGCGCACCGTGGACGCCCCGGCCGAGCCGTTCCTGACATTCAAGGCGGGCATCGGCGGCAACACCAAGACGACCGCCCGTGACAACCTGGTCTATTATGGCTCGGACACCGACTGGACCGGCTTTGACGACGAGACGCGCAAGACCCCTGGTCGCATCGCCCAGGCCTTCCGCATGGGCCAGCAGATCAACAGCGCCAACTTCTCGCCCGAAGCGCTTCAGGCGATGGGCCGGTCGCTGGTCAATGCCCCGCTGCGCCTGATGCAGCGCCAGCAGACGCCGGTCGACGGCAGTCTGGAGCTGGCGGGCGGCTTCCGCACCCCGACCGGGATCGGCGATCTGGGCGTCATCGCCGTGGCCGGTTACGACAATTCGTGGCGCGCGCGTCAGGCCATTCAGGAAAAGGCCCAGTTCGAGGGCGATATCCTGAAGCCCATCTCGCCCAAGGATGTGGAGTCAAACCAGAACGACGTGCGCCTGAACCTGCTGGGCGGGCTGTCGCTGACCCGTGGCGATCATGAGGTGAAGTGGACGAACCTCTATGTCCGCACCACGACCAAGCGCGCCCGCATCTCCAGCGGCCCGGATTTCGACGCGGGCGACAGCATCATCCGCAACGACTACACGGAATGGTTCGTGCGCCAGCTGTTCAGCAGCCAGCTGGCGGGCGAGCACTACTTCGGCGTCGACGGCGCGTGGAAGCTGGACTGGCGCGCGGCCTACGCCAAGACGTCGCGCGACGCCCCCTATGAATCGCGCTTCCAGTACGGCGTCGACGGGCAGGGGCGGCTGATCCACAACGTTCAGGGCAATCAGATTTCGTTCAGCGAACTGGACGACAAGGTGTGGTCCGGCGGCGCGGACCTGGCCTACAGCCTGCCGATGGCGGCGGGGCGTGAGGCGACCATCAGCATCGGCGCCTCGACGCTGGACAACACCCGTTCGGCCGAGCGTCACGACCTGCAGTTCGAGGCCGTCAACGGCCTGACCGACAGCCAGCGCCGGGCGCGGATCGACTATCTGTTCTCGGACTACAACATCAATCCGTGGACGTTGCAGCTGCGCGAGATCGCCGGGTCGAACGGCGCCAACGCCTATGACGCGCAGATGAAGGTCAACGCCGTCTACGCCATGGTCGACGCCGAGTTCGTGCCGACCGTGCGCACCACCTTTGGCGTCCGCTTTGAGGACGGACAGCAGAGCGTGACGCCGCGCGATCTGTTCGGCGGGACCTCGTCCTATGAAGAGACCGAGATCAAGGAGCAGTATTGGCTGCCGTCGTTCACGGCGACCTGGAACTTTGCTGAAGACCAGCAACTGCGCTTCAGCGCCTCCAAGACGATCGGCCGTCCGCAGTTCCGCGAACTGGCGCCCCAGGCCTATACGGACCCGGAAAGCGACCGCATCTTCATCGGCAACCCCTATCTGACGGACACCGAAATCCTGAACCTGGACGCGCGCTGGGAATGGTATTTCGGCCGCCAGCAGTTCGTCACGGCGGGCGTCTTCTACAAGAACCTGGACAAGCCGGTCGAGGCGATGATCGTCGACGTCGGCAACCAGCGCCAGCAGTCCTTCCTGAACGCGCCCGAAGCGACCGTCATGGGCGTCGAGGCCGAGGTGAAGAAGTATTTCGAGTTCGCCGATCAGGGCGCCTTCATCGCCAACAAGCGCTGGCTGGTGCAGGCCAACTACACCTGGTCGGACTCCGAGATTTCGGTGGGTGAGAACGACACCGTCATCACCCTGAGCGGCGCCGGCGCCCCGCAACCGGCCCGCGCCTTCCTGCAGGACGGCAGCCGTCTGCAAGGCCAGTCCGAACACGTCGCCAACCTGCAACTGGGTTGGGAAGACGACACGGCGCGGTCGCAGGCGACGCTGATCCTGAACTATGTGTCGGAGCGGATCACGGCGCGCGGCGCGGGCCTGAATGCGGCGCGCGAGCCGGACTATATGCAGGAGCCGGGCGCCTTCCTCGACTTCGTCTATCGCAAGGACTTCACCGTGAAGGGCCGCGATCTGGGCTTCGCCCTGGAGCTGCGCAACCTGCTGGGAACCGGGTTCGAGGAATACCAGGAGAAGGGCAACAAGATCCGCATCAACAAATACGATCTGGGCCAGAGCGCCTCGGTCAGCCTGACCGCCCGTTTCTAGGACACGGACGCGTCGGACATTCGAGCCGGGAGGTCATGCGGCCTCCCGGCTTTTTCTTGCTTCCTCTCCTGATGGGGGAGGGTGACGGTTGCGCGTCATTCACTCCGAATACGCCGCAGTTGTCGTGACAACTTCTTGGCCCTGTCATGGTTCGGAGCGAGCCGGGTACGGAGCATCCGACTAGGGAGGGTCTGCGGCCGCGAAAGGCCGTTGGGGATGTCTTCCTTGTTCGCTGGCCTTCGCAAATCGAGCGCCGTTTCGCCGGGCAGGATCAGCCTGTCCCTGCGCGGAATTCGTCGACCTCCGCTGCGGCGCATCATTGAGGCTGGACTGGCGGTTCTGCTGATAATTCAAGCAGGAAGACTGGTCTGGCTGTTCGTGGAATCGACGCCGCAGACGGTGCAGGCCAGGCCCTTGCCCGATGTCGACATGGGCGTGCTGACGCGCTTCGACGCCTTCTTCCGTAACGGCGGGGGCGGGACCGAGGCTGCGTCGTCGGACAGCGGCGGATTGACCCTGTTCGGCGTGCGCGCGGACGGCGCGGGCGGCGGATCGGCCATCATCGGCCTGTCGGATGGACGCCAGGTTTCGGTCGCCGCGGGTGAGGAACTGGAGCCGGGGCTGACCCTGACCTCGGTCGCGCCCGACCACGTCATGCTGTCGCGCGGCGGCGCAGCGTTCCGCCTCGACTTTCCCGATATGACGCCGACAGCGCCCGTGACGCCGACCCAGCCCGCGGCGCCCGCGCCTGAACCGGCCTCCACCGAAGGGGCGGTGGTCGATCCGCAGCGCCTGATCGCACAGGCGGGATTGCGGCCGCGCATTCAGGGGCTGGGCGTCAACGGCCTGACCGTTTCCGCCTCGGGCGACGGGGGCGAACTGCGCAACGCCGGCCTGCGCTCCGGCGACGTCATCCTGTCGGTCAACGGCACGGCCCTGAACAGCCCGCAGGCGCTCGCCGCCCTGCGTGGGCAACTGGCCGACGCCCCCTCGGCCCAGATCCAGTTCGAGCGCGACGGTCAGGTCCGCTCCACCACCTTAAGGACGCGCCCATGAAGGCTCGCAGCCGCTCTCTGTTCACCGGCGTTCTGGCCGCTGTTCTGGCGGTCCAGCCGCTGGCCGCCGCGCCGGTGATCGCGCAGGAGGCGCGCCAGACGCTGAACGTCCAGAACGCCGACATCCGCGCCTTCGTGCAGGATGTGGCGCGCACGACCGGGCGCACCTTCATCGTCGATCCGGCGGTGACGGGCACGGTGACGGTGTCCAGCCCGCGCCCCCTGACTCGCGCCCAGCTGTTCGAGGTCTTCCTGTCGACGCTGCGGGCCAATGGTCTGGTGGTGACGCCGACGTCGTCGGGCGCCTATCGCATCAGCCCGGCGCAGGGCGCGGCGCAGGGCCCGGCCACCGTCGGGGCCGAGCGGTTCTCGACCGAGGTCTTCACCCTTCGCCATATCGACGCCGCCTCGGCCGCCGAAACGATCCGACCTCTGGTCGGGGCGCAGGGGCAGGTGCTGGCCAATCCCGGCGCCAACAGCGTGGTGGTGGCCGACTTCGCCGACAATCTGTCGCGCATCCGGACGCTGGTCGGCCGCATCGACGTGGACCGTTCCGCTTATGAGGTCGTGGCGCTGGAGAACGCCTCGGCGCGCGAGATCGCAGGCGTGCTGCAACAGGTGACGGGCGGCCCCGGCGGGCCGGGTCTGGTGACGATTACGCCAGTGGAAAGCTCCAATGCGCTGGTGCTGCGCGGCGACGGTCAGGCGCTGTCGCGGGTGCGCGGCCTGATCGCCGACCTGGATGGTCGGGCGCGGGCCAGTCAGGACGTCAACGTCGTCTTTCTGGAGCATGCCAACGCCGAGCAGTTGCTGCCGGTCCTGCAACAGATCGTGGGCCAGCCTGCGGATGCGGCGGCTGCGTCGTCGCCCCGTCTTCGCACGGCCCGCGCCGGGGCGAACCAGACTGGCGGGGGCATGGGGCAGGGCGGCCTGACCACGGCGGACGAGGGCGACAGCGGGCCGATCGGCTCGACCACAGTGACCGCCACGGGCCAGCGCGCCACCATCGCCCGCTTCCCCGGCGCCAACGCCCTCGTCATCTCCGGCCCGGCGGACCTGCAACGCACCCTGACCGAGGTGATCCGCCAACTGGACGTGCGCCGCCAGCAGGTGCTGATCGAGGCCATCGTCGTCGAACTGAGCGACAAGGCCGTGCGCGATCTGGGCGTTCAGTGGCTGATGGCGGGCGAAAACGGCGTCGGCCTGACCAACTATTCCACGCGCGCGACGCCGCTGGTTCCCATCGCAGGCGGGGCGGCGGCGGGGCAGCTGGACAAGGACGACCCCATGCGCGAGCGGTTGCAGAACCTGGCTCTGAACAGCCTGCTGGGCGCCAATGGCTTCGTCGGCGGGGCGGGCGGCAAGTGGGGCGACGGCCTGTTCGGCTTCATCATCAATGCGGCCAAGACGGATGCGGGCTCCAACCTGCTGCAGACCCCGTCGATCATGACGCTGGACAACGAAGAGGCCACCTTCCTGGTGGGGCAGGAGGTGCCGATCACCACCGGTCGGGCCATTCTGGACGGCAACTCCAACCCCTTCACCACGACCCAGCGCAAGGACATCGGGGTGCGCCTGACGGTGCGGCCCCAGATCAATGCGGGCGGCTCCATCACCCTGACGCTGCGGCAGGAGGTGTCGAGCATCAACGGCCTGCTGACCAGCGGCGCCAGCGACCTGATCCTGGACAAGCGCGAACTGGAGACGACGCTGGTGGTCGATGACGGCGACATCGCCGTCGCGGGCGGCCTGCTGGATCAGAACGACCGGCTGGAGACCAGCAGGGTGCCGGGGCTGGGCGACATTCCGGGCGTCGGCGTCCTGTTCCGCTCGACCAGCCGTGAGCGGGGGCGGACCAATCTGATGGTCTTCCTGCGCCCGACCATATTGCGCACCACGGCGGATGCGCAGGGTCTGGCGGCGGATCGCTGGGGCTATATGCGCGGCGAGCAGCAGCGCGTTCATCCCGACCGCGAGCCGAGCCTCGACGCCCTGCTGCGCGACTATATGCAGGCCCAGCCGCCCGCCGTCCCCGTGGCCGGAGAGCCGCTGGTCATCGCCCCTGTCGCGCCGGTCGCGGCGCGGCCGCTGCCGCCGGCAGCGGGGGCCGCCCGGTGATCACCGTCGTCGACCCGCGCCTGCCCTACGGCTTCGCCAAGACCCACGGCGTCCTGCTGCTGGCGGCGGGCGAGGTGATGGCGGTGGGCGTGCGCGAGGGCGCCGAACCTCTGGCTCTGGTCGAGGCGCGCCGTGCGCTGGGCCGCCCGCTGAAGGCGACGCCGCTCAGCGCCGCCGCCTTCGATCGCAAGCTGTCGGAGGTCTATGCGGGCGAGCAACTAACGGCCGCCGACGGCGACGACCTGTCCCTGCCGGTCGGGTTGGACAGTCTGGTGGACGACATTCCGGCGGCGGCGGACCTGCTGGACGCCACGGACGACGCGCCGGTCATCCGCCTGATCAACGGCGTCATCGCCGAGGCCGCCCGCATCGGCGCCTCGGACGTGCATCTGGAAAGCTACGAGACGCGCCTGCTGGTGCGGATGCGGGTGGACGGGGTGCTGCGCGAGGCGCTGAGCCTGAACCCGCGCGTGGCGCCGCTGCTGGTGTCGCGCATCAAGGTCATGGCGCGGCTGGACATCGCCGAGAAGCGCAAGCCGCAGGACGGACGCATCCCGCTGACGCTGGGCGGCAAGTCGCTGGACGTGCGCGTCTCGACCCTGCCGTCGCGGGCGGGCGAGCGGGTGGTGCTGCGGATTCTGGACAAGGATCAGGCCGGGATGACGCTGGATCGGCTGGGCATGGACCCGGCGGCGCTGGAGGCCTTCCGTCATGCGCTGGCCGAGCCGAACGGCATCATCCTCGTCACCGGGCCGACCGGTTCGGGCAAGACGACCAGCCTCTATGCCGGGCTGTCGCTGCTGAACGACGGCTCGCGCAACATCCTGACGGTCGAAGACCCGGTCGAATACGCCATCGAGGGCGTGGGCCAGACGCAGGTGAACCCCAAGGTCGGCATGACCTTCGCCGCCGGTCTGCGCGCCATCCTGCGTCAGGATCCGGACGTGGTGATGGTCGGCGAAATCCGCGACACGGAGACGGCGGCCATCGCCGTTCAGGCATCGCTGACCGGCCACCTGGTGCTGTCGACGGTCCACACCAATGACGCGGCCGGGGCGGTGACGCGCCTGCGCGACATGGGGGTCGAGCCCTTCCTGCTGGCCTCGACCCTGCGGCTGGTGGTGGCCCAGCGGCTGGTGCGCCGCCTGTGCCCGCATTGCCGGATCGAGGAGACGGCGGACAGGGCGACGGCGCGGCTGATCGGGGCTGAGGAAGGCGCGCGCGTCTGGCGGCCGCACGGCTGCGCCGACTGCGGCTCGACCGGCTATGTCGGGCGCATCGGCCTTTATGAAACGCTGACGGTGGACGAGAAGGTGCGTCGCCTGATCGCCTCGGGCGCCGACGAGGACGCGGTGTTCGACGCCGCCTTCGCGCGCGGCGGGACCCTGGCCGACCGGGCGCGGGCGCTGGTGCTGGAAGGCGTCACCTCCGTCGAGGAGGCCCTGCGCGTGGCGCGTCAGGAAACCGCTGCCGAAGAGGTTGCGGCCTGATGGCGGCCTTTGACTATATCGCAGCCGATGCGGTCGGGCGGACGGTCAGCGGCTCTGTGACCGCCGCCGATGAGGCCGCTGCGCGCAAGGTTCTGGCGAAGCGTCAGCTGGCGCCGTTGCAACTGTCGCCTGGTCGTTCGGGCGCAGTCGCGGCCTCGGTGAAGGCGGGCAAGGTCGGGCGGCTGTCGCCCAAGGCGCTGGCGCTGACGACGCGGCAACTGGCGACGCTGGTCTCCGTCTCTCCGCTGGAGGAGGCGCTGCGCAACCTGATGCTTCAGGCCGAGCGGCCGAACGTGCGCCGCGTGCTGGAAGGCGTCCATGCCGGGGTGATCGAGGGGCGGCGCCTGTCCGACGCCATGGGCCAGCAGGGCGCGGCCTTTCCGCCGCTGTATCGCGCCATGACGGCGGCGGGCGAACAGTCGGGCGCGCTTCAGCCCATCCTCGAACGCCTGGCCGACGGACTGGAGCGGGACGAGGTCGTCCGCGGCAAGGTGCTGACGGCGCTGGTCTATCCGTGCGTGCTGGCGGTGGTGGCGCTGGGCGTCATCGTCGCCATGATGACCTATATCGTGCCCAAGGTAGTCGATCAGTTCGACAGCATGGGCCAGACCCTGCCGCTGCTGACGCGGCTGGTCATCGGCCTGTCGGACCTGATGCGGGACTGGGGCTGGCTGATGGCGTTGGTCCTCGCCGCCGTGGTCGCCGCAGGGTTGATCGCGCGGCGTCGCGAGGCGGTGCGGCTGAAGCTGGATGAGTGGGTTCTAAGGCTGCCGCTGGTCGGGCGTCTGACGCGCGACCTGCACGGGGCGCGAATGGCCCGCACCCTGTCGACCATGATCGCGGCGGGCCTGCCGGTGCTGGAGGGGCTGACCATCACCGCCCGCACCGTCTCCAACCGCGCCCTGCGCCGCGCCACCGAACAGATGGCCGAGGCCGTGCGCGAAGGCGGAGGCCTGTCGGCTGCCATGCGCCGCGCCGAGGTCTTCCCGCCCATCCTCGTCTACATGACCGCATCCGGCGAAAGCAGCGGTCGGCTGGAGCCTATGCTGGAGCGCGCGGCCGACTATCTGGAGCGCGAATTCTCCAACTTCACCGCCGTGATGCTCAGCCTGCTGGAGCCGGCGATCATCGTGGTCATGGGCGGGATCGTCGCCGTGATCGTGCTGTCGATCCTGCTTCCCATCCTTCAGATCAACACCCTGGCTCTGGGGTGAGAGAGGCATTGATGTCCGTTCTCAAGACCTGCGCCCGACGCTTGCGCTACATCGCCAAGGCGCGCGTCCAACGCGCTCAAGCAGCGAGCCGCTGCGCGGCGAGCGGTAGCGCACGACAAGGGTTTACCCTTGTCGAGTTAATGGTCGTGATCGTCATCATCGGCCTGTTGGCGACGGTGGTGGCGATCAATGTTCTGCCCAGCCAGGACAAGGCGATGGTCGGCAAGGCGCGGGCCGACATCTCGGTGCTGGAGCAGGCGGTGGAGACCTATCGTCTCGACAACCTGACCTTTCCGACGGACCAGCAGGGGCTGAAAGCCCTGACCGCGCCGCCCGCCGATCTGGCGCGGCCGGAACGCTATCGCCAGGGCGGCTATGTCCGCCGCCTGCCGGAAGACCCGTGGGGCAATCCCTACCAGTACCGCCGCCGCAGCGCCCATGGCGGCCAGTTCGACATCTGGTCCTTCGGCGCCGACGGCCAGGAAGGGGGCGAGGGGAATGACGCCGACATCGGCAACTGGCAGGGCTGAGACGCACCCTCGTTTTGCTCGCTCGGCAGCCGTGGAAACGTCCAAACGCGCTGAAGAAGCGAGCAGCCGCGCGGCGAGCGGTAGCGCACGACAAGGGTTTACCCTTGTCGAATTAATGGTCGTCATCGCCATCATCGGCGTGGCGGCAGGGGCGGTGATGCTGTCCATACCGGACCCGCGGCCGACGCTGGCGGTCGAGGCAGAGCGGCTCGCCGCTCGTCTCACGCTGGCGCGTGAAGAGGCCGTGATGACCAACCGCCCTGTGGCCCTGCGCGCCGATGCGGCGGGCTATGGTTTTGAGAGCTTCGACGGCGCCGTCTGGACGCCGTTGACGGGCGTTCTGGCGCCGAAGGCGTGGGGCGAGGGGGCCGCCGTCGCCGGAGCCGGAGCCGCCCGCGCCGTGTTCGATCCCACCGGCGGCGCCGACGCCGCCAGTGTTCGGCTGGAGCGAGAGGGCCGCTCCGTCACCGTCGCCATCGACGGGGCGGGCGAGGTGACGATCCATGAGTGAGGGTTCGTCCCGCGCGGGCTTCACCCTGATCGAGTGTCTGGTGGCGCTGGCCGTGTTCGGTCTGGCGGCGATGGCGCTGCTGAACCTGTCGGGCGAGAGCACGCGCTCGGCGGCGCGGGTCGAGACGCGGACGCTGGGCGGCATCGTCGCCGACAATGTGGCCGCCGAGGCGATGATCGCGCGCGATCTGCCCAGCGGCAGTTCGGGCGGTCAGGCCTCGCTGGGCGGGCGCGAGTGGCGCTGGGTGCGGGTGGTCAGCGCGACGGATATGCCGGGCGTCGGTCGCATCGACGTGCGCGTCTTCGCCGATGAGGAACAGGCTGCCGAGCGCGTGCTGTTCCGGGCGGCGGGCGCATGAGGAAAGATCGCCGATCCGCTCAAGCAGCGAGCCGCCGCGCGGCGAGCAATAGCGTCTTGGTATTTGCTCAAGCAGCGAGCCGCCGTGCGGCGAGCAATAGCGGAAGAAAAAGAGCCGGATTTACACTGGTTGAGGTGATGATCGCTCTGTTGATCTTCGCCTTGCTGGCGGGGGCGGGCGCGCTGGTGCTGGGCCAGTCGATCGAGGCGCGGTTCGCGGTGAAGGCGAACGCGGACCGGGTGGCGGCGCTGCAACGCACGCGGGCGCTGTTGCGCGCTGATCTGGCGCAGGCGACGGCGCGGCGGGTGCGCGGGCCGACGGGGCGGCCGGCGCCGCAGGCGATTATGGGGCCGCAACAGCCGGGCGATCTGCTGCTGGTGCTGGCCCGCAGTGGGTGGAGCAACCCGGACAGCGCGCCGCGCGCCTCCTTACAGCGTGTCGAATACCGGCTGGTCGAGGATCGACTGGAACGCCGCGTGGCCCCTTATCTGGACGGGGCCCGGGCCGGGCCGCCGCAGGTGCTGTATCGCGGGGTGAAGGAGGCGCACATCGCCTTCATCCAGAACGGGTCCGAGGCGCCCGCCTTCTCCGCCAGCAGCGACCGGCCCCTGCCGGACGCCGTGCGGGTGACGCTGACGCTGGACGGCTTCGGCCCGGTCGAGCAACTGTTTCTGGTCGCCGCCGCATGAAGGCGGGCGCGCGCGATCGTCGGGGCATGGCCCTGCTGACCGTCCTGCTGCTGGTGGCGGTGATGGCGGCGCTGTGCGTGGTGCTGCTGGACGATGTGCGCTTTTCCGTGCGCCGCACCACCAACGCCGAGAGCCAGGCGCAGGCGCAAGCCTATGCGGCGGGGGCGGAGGCGCTGGCGCGGCGGCGGCTGTCTGATCTGGTCCGCGCCGATCCCGCGCGTACGCCGCTTCAGCCCCAGTGGAACGGCCGCGTCTTCGCCCTGCCGCTGGAGGAAGGCGAGGGACGGGCGGTGATCCGCGACGGCCAGTCGTGCTTCAACCTGAACAGTCTGGTGCTGGGGCAGGGCGAGGATCTGATCGCCCGGCCCGAAGGCGCGGTGCAGTTTATCGCGCTCGGCGAGGCGCTCGGCCTGCCGCGCGGGCGTATGGCGGCGGTCGCGGCGGCCCTGACCGACTGGATGGACGGCGACGACGAGGTCTCGCCACAGGGGGCGGAAGACGCCGCCTACGCCAGCCGCCCGACGCCGTATCGCACCGGCGGGGTCATGCTGGCTGAGATCAGCGAGCTGCGCGCTGTGGCGGGAGTGGACGACGAACTCTATCGCCGTCTGAGGCCCTATCTGTGCGCCTTGCCGGAGGCGCGGCTGTCGCCCCTGAATGTGAATACGCTGGAGCCGCAGGACGCTGTGCTGCTGGTCGCCATCAGTCGGGGCTTGGTGGGGCTGAATGCGGCCAAGGCGGCCATCGTTGCGCGCCCGGCGGCGGGGTGGACCAGCCCCGACGCCTTCTGGGCGCAGCCCGCCCTGTCGGGCGTGGTCGTCGATGAAGAGACCAAGGGCCAAGTTACCCTGGCCACCCGCTACTTCGACTTGCGGGTTGAGATCGAACACGGCGACGCCCGCGCCGTCCGCACCGCCCTGATCCACGTCGCGCCCGATGGCGTGGCGCGCACCGTCATCCGTCGCTGGACGCCTGAAGAATGAGCATGGAAGAATGAGCCACGCCCGCATCCTGTTCATCCCGACCAACGCGACCTTGCCCGCGCGTTTCCTGCTGGTTGATCGCGAAGGCCGCGTCGTCGGGCGCGGCGAACTGGACCCGCATCAGGCCGAGGCCCCGCCGCCGATGCGAACCATCGCCGTGGCGCCGGGCGCCGACGTCATGACGCGCTGGCTGGACCTGCCGCCGGGCAATATGGCGCAGGTCAGAGCCGCCGCGCGCTGGGCGTTGCGTGATCAGGCGGCTGACGAGGTGGACGGGCTGGACGTGGCGCTGGGCGCGGCGCCGGTTGGCGGGGGCCCGCGCCTGATGGCGGCGGTGTCGGCCAAGCTGCTGCAGGCGTGGTTGCGCTGGATGGAGACGTTCGACATCCGGCCGGACGTTGTCGTTCCGGATAATCTGTGTCTGCCCGCACCGTTGGATGCGCAGACGCTGACCGCTGCGCAGGTCGGCGCTGATGTGGCTCTGCGCGGGCCGGCCTTCGCCGTGACGGTGCAACCCGATCTGGCGGAGGCGATCGCGGCCGGACGCGCTTTGGACTGGCTGGAGGGCGAGGCGCTGGACGCGGCGCTTGCGGCGGGAGCCTTGGCGGCGCCGGTCGACCTGCTGCAGGTCCATGACCGGCGTGAGCGGGGGCAGGCGGCCAGGGGATGGCGGCTGGCGGCCGGTCTGGCGGCGGCCTTGTTGATCTCGCCTCTGATCCTGATGGCGGCGGAAGGGCTGCGTGACCGGGCGGCGGCGGACCGCGCCGGAGCGGATGCGAGGGCCGCGGCGGTGAAACTCTATCCCGAACTGGCGCCGACGAAGGATGCGGCGCCCGAAGCCCTGCGCCGCCTCGACGCCGGGCCGCCGCCGGGCGGAACCGCACGCGCCTTGGCCGCCGTCTTCGCCGCCGTCGAGCGTTTGCCGGGCGCTGAACTGGACGATGCGGCGCTGGGCGGCGAAGGGCTGCGTGTCGGCCTGACGCACGCGAACTTCAATGATCTGGACGCGGTGCGCGCCGGTCTGTCCGAGGCCGGTCTGGCGGTGGTCGATGAAGCCTCGGCTGAGGAAGGCGGGCGCATGCTTAGCACCCTTAAGATCGGAGGCGCCCGATGAAGGCTCCGTTTTCTTCGATCATCCTCTGGTGGGACGGCCGGACGCTGCGTGAGCGACGGATGTTGGGCCTCATGGGCGCATTGGTGTTGAGCGTTGTCGGCTGGCTGGGCGTGGTGCGGCCTCTCGACGGCTGGAAGGACGACCAGGCGCGCGCCCGCGTCTATGCCGAACGCCAACTGGTGCAGATTGAGACGGCAGTGGTCCAGAGCGGCGCGGCGCCGACAGAGGCTGCCGACCTTCAGGCTCTGGTCGCATCAACGGCCATAAGCGCAGGCGTGGAGCCGGTTCTGGGCATGTCCGAAGGCGGGCGGTTGGGCTTCCGGCTCGAGCGCGTGACGACGGCGCAGGCTTTCGGCTGGCTGGCGGCGCTGGAGCAGGGCGGGGTCCGTATTGAGGAACTGGGCGTGGTCAAGAGCACCGACGGGACGCTGGGCGTCACCGGGGCCGTGATATCAGGCGGCTAGACTCGGCGATCCAGTCTCGCGGATAGGGAGCTCATGCTTTTCCCAGCGTCTCAATATCCTCCGTTGTGGACATATGGTCCGCTTCGGGGCAGGTATCGCAGCCATGAGTTTGCGTTGGGCCCTTCCTTTGATCGGTGCGGCCGTTATGGCGGGTTGTGCGACTGCGCCTGTCGTTGAGACGCATTTATCGTCAACTGTGCCTGATGGCGTGACTCTCTATCATCTGGCGCCTGCTGAGGGGGCGAGCGAGTCTGATCTGGCGGCGGCCCAGGCGGTTCGTCAGGCTCTGGCCGCTCGTGGCTGGCGTGAAGCAGACAGCGGGGCAGCCTGGCGGGTGGAAACCGCCTATGCCGTGCGCCCTCAGAAAACCGGCGTCTTTACTGACGCCGATGCCCGCCAGGGCGAGTGGACAGAGGCTCCGCGTCTGCCTCAATGGTGGAGCCGAGGCCGCGACCTGCACCGTCTGAGCGTGATTCTGACCGGGCCGGGAGATCAGACGAACGTCTATCGCGCCTCAGCGAGCGCCCTGCTGACGCGCCGACAAGCTGACAGCGCGCAGAGTCTGTTGGCTGAGGCAGCGACAGCCAGCCTGCAACTGGACGATTAAGCCGAGCTTCAGTGTGGGTCTATGTCGAGTTGGAGTTTTCACTCGCCTCCACAATGCGCGGCAGGATCAGGATGAAGGTGGCGCCGGGCGAGCCCTCTTCGTGGCGGATGGCGCCGCCGTGGCGTTCGGCGACGGTGCGGACGAAGGCGAGGCCGAGGCCTGCGCCGCGGTGATCGGCGCCGCCGTGGCCGAAGGGCTGGAACAGGCGACGTGCGGCCTCTTCGGACAGGCCGGGGCCCTGATCGCTGACGCGCAGAATGCAGGTCGGGCTGCCGTCTTGCTCGCTGCCGGTCAGGGTGACGTGGATGGCGCCGCCTTCGGGGCCGTATTTCAGGGCGTTGTCGAGCAGGTTGGTGGTCAGGCGGCGCAGCAGGGCGGGGTCGCCCTGGACCAGGAATTCTTCTTCGCCATCAGGGGTATGGATGCGGACGCCTTTCTTCGAGGCTTGAGGCCACAGGATGTCGGCGGCGTCCATGGCGACCTGGCCCAGGTCGAGGATTTCGGAGCGGTAGGGCTGGCTCTCGGCGCGGGCCAACTGGACGTAGCCTTCGGCCAGATCGAGGGTCTGGCGGGCATAGTCGGCGATACGGCGCTGGGCGGTATGGTCCAGGCGGGTCGAAGGTCCGTCCAGCAGCGTCAGGATCGACACCTGCGGGGCGCGCATGTCGTGGCTGAGCAGTTGCAGTGCCTCGGCGCGCTGGCGCTCGGCGGCGCGGAAACGGGTCATGTCGGCGAAGCGGACGATGTGGCCGGCGGGCTGGCCGTCGGAGTCGGTCAGGACGGAGGCCGCCGCCTTCAGCACGCGGCCATCGGGCGTGGTGATCTCTCCGGGATCGCCGTCCGGGTCGAGGAAGCGCCGCCAGGCGGGCTCGCCCAGCGACTGGAACAGCAGGGGCAGGTCGGCGTCGTCTTGCAATCGCTTGCCGAACAGGGCCTCGGCCCTGTCGTTGGACAGGATGATGCGGGCGTAGGGGTTGGCGACCACGGTGGCGTCCGGCAGGCCGCGCAGAGCGTCGGAGATGAAGCGTTCAAGGTCGCGCACCTGACGCACGGCGGCGCGCAGGGCCTCGACCTGACGAGCCACGACGTCGCCGCCTCGGGCGCGGCCAGTCAAACGCACGCCGTCACGCTCGAAGGCGTCGACCTCGCTCTGCATATAGGCCGAGGCGGCGGCCAGTCGGCGCCAGCTCCACAGCGGATAGGCCAGGGCCAGACCGGCGACGGCGGCTGACGGCGGAAACCACAGGCCGAACGCCAGAAAGGCGATGGCGGTCCCGATCAGGGTCACGGCGATCAGCACGCCGCCCAGCGCCATGTTGACCGTCGGGCGCAGGGCCAGAAAGCCCGCAATCAACAGGGCCAGCGGGGCAAGGGACAGGCCGAGGATCCAGCCGGCCGACAGGCTGCGCGGGCCGCCGCCTTCGATCAGGGTCTGGAGCAGGGCGGCCTGAACCTCTACGCCGGGACGCAGGTCGCCGTTCAGGGCGGCCGGGGTGGCGTAGCGGTCGCCCAGACCCGGCGCCGTCGCCCCGACCAGAACCAGCTTGTCTTTCAGGAAGGCGGCGGGCGTTTCGCCGCTCAACACGTCGACAAAGGACAGGGTGCGAAAGGCGCCGGGCGGGCCGCGATAGGTCACGGCCTCGGGTGAGGCGGCGATCAGTTCGTCGCCGTTGTCGGACGCAGCGGGGGCGGGCGGGGCAGGCATGGCGACCCGTGTCTGGGCCAGCGGCAGGATCAGGTGGGGCCAGCTCTGCTGTCCGGCCTGAAGATAGAGCGGCAGGCGACGCACGGCGCCGTCGTCATCGATGGTCAGATTGACGTGGCCCAGTCCTGCTGCGGCTTCGGTCAGAATCGGCGCCGGGGCGTCCTCGCGATAGGCGGCGCCGTTCAGGCCGGGGGCGTCCAGCACGACAGGCAGGCGCACCTGACCGTTGCGCGACAGGGCGACGGCCAGAACGTCATCCAGCGGCGTCGCCTCGGTGAAAAGGACATCATAGGCGACTGGCCCGGCGCTAGCCTGCGTCAGGCGGTCGATCAACCGGGCGTGCAGGTCACGCGGCCAGGGCCATTGTCCAAGCTGTTCAAGGCTGCGGTCGTCAATGGCGATGATGACGACGCCGTCATCGGCCGGTCCCGCCTTGGCCCGCATCAGGACGTCATAGATCAGGTGGTCTGCACGGTTCGCCACGGGCGTCAGCGCCATCCAGCCGACCAGCAGTCCGGCCAGCAGGGCGACTAGCCCCCATTCGATCAGAACGCGGCGGCCGGTCAGGCGGGCGCCGAGCCCGGCTGTCCAGCGCTGTGTCCGCCCGTCGGGCCTCGACATGGCTATCGCCCGATGCGCAACTGCTGCGGCTCGGACCAGGCTTCCAGCAGACGGCCGAAGCGGTGGCGCGCGCCCTGAACCCGCCAGCTGTAAACGCCGGGCGGCAGGTCGCTGAGGGTGAAGGCTTCTTCGGTCAGGCCGGGCTGGTCGACGACCATGGGGCCGTCAGCGGTTCCGTTTTCGGCCTCGCGCCACAGCTGGAAGCGGAAGGCGGCGTCGCCGACGCCTTCGGATTCCCAGCGGAAACGGTAGAAGCGGCGGTGGTCGCGCTGATCCAGCGTCGAGGCCAGACCGCCGACGCCGTTGCGGGCGCGAATGAAGCTGTAGGTGGTTGCCTTGCCTTCCAGTCCTTCGGGCGACAGGGCGGTCAGGCGAAGGAACCAGGCGCCTTCCTCCATCTCGCCGAAGACCAGCGGACCGCCGGGCGCGCTGTCGGCCTCGGCGAAGGCTTCGATCATTCCGGCGTCGCGGGCGACGCGGCCGCGATAACGTTCGGCGCCGGGCAGGGGCTCGATGTCGAAGGCGACCTGAGCCTTTGTCTGCGGCGCATCCGGCCGGGTCAGGGCGGGGGCGGGCAGCAGGGGCAGCAGGCGAACGGCGCCCGCGACGGCGCTGACGCCCTGATCGACCTGGGCCAGGGCCTCGGCGTCGCCGGAGGCGATGGCGACGACGCCCTCCAGAACTTCCGTAGTCGAACGTTCGGCGGCGTCATCGAAGGAGACGCGGAAGTCGGTGCCGCGCACCGCCGAAACGGATACGGGCGTGCGGATGGCGAAGCCGCCGGGGCGGCTGCGCGGCGACACGCGGGACTCGGCGCGGCCCGCCTCGACCGTCATGGCGTGGTCGACAGCGCCGTTGATGGCGTAGCGGCGCAGGCGGCTGACGCGCACGCGGCTGTTGGACGGCACGACGACATGGCTGCCGTCGGACAGGGCCAGACGGACGAAGGCGTTGGCGCCGGTGCTGAGGACGGCGCCTTCGCGCACGGTCTGACCAGCAGCGGGAGCGGCCGAGCGACCGTCCTGGTTCAGGGTCGCGGCGCCGCGGAAGCCGGCGATGCGGGCTTCGTCAGGATCGGCGCGCAACAGCTCGACCGGGAAGGTCAGGGTGCGGCCGATGGACAGGCGGCGCGGGTCGGCCACGCGGTTCTCGCGCTGGACACGACGGTAATCCAGCGGCCGGTTCATATAGGCGGTCGCCAGGTCGATCAGGGTGTCGCCGGGGCGCACGACATAGTCGAGGGTCTCGACCGCGGCGGATGACGTTGCAGGGCGCGGCGCCGTCGGAGCGGCGGAAGTCTGAGCCGAGACGCTTCCCGCCGCCAGCATCGCCGCCACCGCCAGGGCCGCTGACCAATCCGTCTTCATTGCGCCACCTGCACCGTCATTCAGGCGTCCGGGCCGGATTCGGCCGCTGCGACGCGCTCAAGACGGTATCCGTAGCTGTAAATGGGGGTCAGGCGGAAGCCTCGCTCGGGCCGCAGCTCCAGCTTGTTGCGGATACGCGAGATGTGCATGTCCAGCGAGCGGCTGTTCAGGTCCGGCTCATTGCCCCACACCGTCTCCAGAATATAGGTGCGCGACAGCGCCCGGTGCAGGTTGCGGAACAGCAGCAGGGCCAGGGCGTATTCCTTGGCCGTCAGGGCGATCGCCTTGCCGTCGCGGGTCACGGACCCGGCGGATTCGTGGAAGGACACGCCGTCATACACCTCAATCCCCGGCGTGGTCGGCTGTGCGTAGGCGCGGCGGATCAGGGCGTTGATGCGCGCCGCCAGAACCGGCTTGGACAGCGGCTTGGGCAGATAATCGTCGGCCCCGGCGTCCAGCCCGGCGACGACGTCTTCATCCTCGGCGCGGCTGGTGACCAGCAGCATGGGCGGGGCGGGCTTCAGATTGGTGCGCGCCCAGGCCAGAACCTCCAGACCCGAACGGTCCGGCAGGTTCCAGTCGACGATCAGCATGTCGAAGGTGTCCTTGCGCAGGGCCGAGATCAACGCCTGCCCCCGCGAAAACAGAATGGCGCGATATCCGGCGTCCTGAATGACTTCAGAGACGAACTCCAGCTGGACCGGATCGTCGTCTAATATCGCTATCTTCATGGCTGTGGTGGAACTCCGACGAGAACGCGGGAACCCATAGCGTTGGAACGCTGGTTTTAGAGCATTGTAAAATGTAAAATATAGTCACCAATCGGCGTTTCGCGAATTGAGTGCAAGTTTGTCTGCCTGATGCCGACATAACGACTTGATCCAGCGGCGCACGGTCTTCAGCCGGGCGGCGCCGTGGACCTCTCGGTGAGTGCTGAGCCAGAAGCGTCGTTCGATCAGCACCTGATCGGCCAGAATGCGCGTCAGCCCCTCAGCCAGGAAGCAGGGCAGGACGCCGATGCCGCCGCCCGCCGCCACCATGTCCCGCTGGGCGCGGATGGACGAGGACGCTAGTCGCGGCCGCAGATTGGGCCGGATCTCCTCCAGATAGCGCAGCTCCGGCGCATAGATCAGGTCGTCGACATAGCCGACCATGTCGAAACGGCTCAGATCGTCGATGCTGGCTGGGGCGCCGTGTCGCTTCAGATGTTCGGGAGAGGCGTAGAGCCCCAGCTGATAGGTCGTCAGCGGCTCGACGATCAGGCGCGGGCTGTCGGCGGGGCTGAGGGTGATGGCCATGTCCACCTCGCGGCGGCTGGGCGAAAGGAAGCCGGAACTGGCCGCCAGTTCGACGTTCAGGCCCGGGTGCGCCGCCAGCAGGCCGGGCAGGGCGGGCGCCAGCACGGCGCCGCCGAAGCCTTCCGAGGCGCTGATCCGTACGGCGCCCGCGATCAGGTCGGGCTGGGTGACGCGCCCGGCGGCCTCCATCGCGCTTTCGGCGTCCAGCGCCCGCTCCAGCAGTTGGGCGCCGGTGGCCGTCAGGTGAAGCCCGGCGGCCGAGCGGACCAGCAGGGTTGATTTCAGCGCTGTCTCCAGCCGCGCGACGCGCCGCCCTACGGTGGCCGCGTCCACGCCCAGCCGCTGCGCCGCCGTGGCCAGCGACCCGGCGCGGGCGGCGGCCAGAAACACCCTCAGATCATCCCAGTCGAACATATGCAGATATGCACATCATCACCTGCAAGATTGCAATGGGCCTGACCGATCCGCTCTGCTAGGGCAGGCTTACGAAAAACCATAATCATCGGGAGAGACGTTCAATGCGCGATATTCGCCACTTCATCGACGGTGCGGCTTTTGATGGGGCGTCGGGCCGCTTCGGCGACGTCTTCAATCCCAACACCGGCGAGGTTCAGGCCCGCGTCCAGCTGGCGACGCCGTCGGAACTGGATCGCGCGGTCCAGTCGGCGCAGGCTGCTTTTGAGGGCTGGTCCTCGACCAACCCGCAGCGCCGCGCCCGCGTCATGTTCGAGTTCAAGCGCCTGGTCGAGGCGAACATGAACGAACTGGCCGAACTGCTGTCCAGCGAGCACGGCAAGGTCATCGCCGACTCCAAGGGCGACATCCAGCGCGGTCTGGAAGTGATCGAGTTCGCCTGCGGCATCCCGCACGCCTCGAAGGGCGAATACACCTATGGCGCCGGTCCGGGCATCGACGTCTATTCCATGCGCCAGCCGCTGGGCGTGGTCGCGGGCATCACTCCGTTCAACTTCCCCGGCATGATCCCGATGTGGATGTTCGGCGTGGCCATCGCCGCGGGCAACACCTTCATCCTGAAGCCGTCAGAGCGTGATCCGTCCCTGCCGGTGCGTCTGGGCGAACTGATGATGGAGGCGGGCGCGCCCAAGGGCGTGCTGAACGTCGTCCACGGCGACAAGGCAGCGGTCGACGCCATCCTCGAACACCCGCTGATCCATGCCGTCAGCTTCGTCGGCTCGTCCGACATCGCCCACTATGTGTTCCAGAAGGGCGCGGCCCATGGCAAGCGCGTTCAGGCCATGGGCGGCGCCAAGAACCACGGCATCGTCCTGCCCGACGCCGACATGGACCAGGTCATCAAGGATCTGACCGGCGCGGCCTACGGCTCGGCCGGCGAACGCTGCATGGCCCTGCCGGTCGTGGTGCCGGTCGGTCAGCGCACCGCCGATGAACTGCGCGAGCGACTGGTCTCGGAAATCCCGAACCTGCGCGTCGGCGTCTCGACCGACGCCGAGGCCCACTACGGTCCCGTCGTCACCCAGACCCATAAGGACAAGGTTCTGGGGTGGATCAACAAGGGCGTGGAAGAAGGCGCTGAACTGGTCGTCGACGGCCGCGAATTCAGCCTTCAGGGCCACGAGAAGGGCTTCTTCATCGGCCCGTCGCTGTTCGACCACGTCAAGCCGGAGATGGAATCCTACAAGGAAGAGATCTTCGGCCCGGTGCTGCAGATCATGCGCGCCGCCAGCTTCGAGGAGGCGCTGAGCCTGCCGAGCAAGCACCAGTACGGCAACGGCGTCGCCATCTTCACCCAGAACGGCCGCGCGGCTCGCGACTTCGCCGCCCGCGTCAACGTCGGCATGGTCGGCATCAACGTGCCGATCCCGGTGCCGGTGGCCTATCACTCGTTCGGCGGCTGGAAGCGCTCGGCCTTCGGCGACATCAATCAGCACGGCATGGAAGGCGTCCGCTTCTGGACCAAGACCAAGACCGTGACGGCCCGCTGGCCGGATAGCGATCTGGAGCACGCGGACTCCAGCTTCGTCATCCCGACGATGGGCTGACGCCTTTCCTCCCCACGCAGTGGGGAGGGGGACCACAAAGTGGTGGAGGGGCCTGCTGCCGGGAGGCCAAGCAGCCCCTCCGTCTCGGCGGCGTTCGCCGCCGATCCACCTCCCCATAAAATGGGGAGGAGAAATCAGCTGAGCGTATAGGGGATCACCCCCCGCTCATTCTCCGGCACGGCCAGCGTCCGGTCGATCGGCGGGAAGGCCCGCTGGGTGCAGTCGGTCCGCTCGCAGATGCGGCAGTTGACCCCCATGCGCGTCGGCGGGCCGTTCAGGTCCAGCCCGTCGGCATAGACCAGTTGCGCCGCGTGCTCGATCTCGCATCCCAGCCCCAGGGCGTAGCGCCGATCCGGCTCCAGAAACGATCCGCCCGGCTTGGACACGCTCTTGGCGAGGCAGACGTAGCGGGCGCCGTCCGGCATTTCCGACAGATTGACCAGAATGCGGTCCGGGGCGCTGAACGCCTCATGGACGTTCCACAGCGGGCAGGCGCCGCCGAAACGGGCGAACTGGAAGCGCGTGGCGCTGTGCCGCTTGGTGATGTTCCCCGCCATGTCCACCCGCGCGAAGTAGAAGGGGACGCCGCGCCAGCCGGGCCTCTGTAGCGTGCTCAGCCGGTGACAGGCCTGTTCGAAGCTGACGTGGAAGCGGTTGCGCAGGCGGTCGACGTCGTGCCGCAGCTCCCGCGCCGCCTCCAGAAAGGCGCGATAGGGCAGCAGCAGCGCCCCCGCCGCATAGTTGGCCAGACCGACCCGGCATACGTCGCGCGCGGCGGGAATGTCGAAGGCGGCGCGGTCCAGTTCGTGCTCGATCAGATCCTCGAACCGCAAGCGAACCAGCTGGTGCGCCATCTGGAAGGCGCGGGTGGCGCCCGGCAGGCTGGCGTCGACATAGAGGATGCGCGCGCCCGGATCGAAACGCCGCATGGCGCCGCGCCCCTGTCCCGTGGCGACGCGCACGCCGCACAGGTCGTTGAGGGCGGCCTCAAGCTCACGCTCCGGATGGACGCCGTCGCCGAGGTTCAGTCGTGTGGCCAGATCCTCGGCCGCGCGATCCAGCGCATCGATGTAGTTGTCGCGATAGTGGAAGAAGTCGCGCACCGCCTCATAGGGCAGGGCGGGGGCGGCGTCGGCGGCGTGTTCGTCGCGGCCCAGCGTCTCGTTCAGCGTCTTCAGCCGCTCGTCCAGACGGCGATAGTCCTGGTGCAGGGCCAGAAACTGTCGCGCCAGCCGGGGCGCGTTCATGGCCGCCTGCTTCAGCTCGCCCGCCGTCGGCGCCTCGGCGTGGCCCGCGACGTCGGTGGTCGCCTCGCGCAGGTCGGCGATCAGGCGGGCGTCGCCGTCCAGATCGAACAGGCTGGCGTCCACGTCGAAGGCGCGCGTCAGGGCGATCAGCACCCGCGCCGTGGCCGGGCGCTGGTTCGTCTCGATCTGCGACAGATAGGAGGGCGACAGCGCCAGCCGTCCGGCGCACTGTTCCAGCGTCCAGCCGCGCGTCTCGCGCAGCTTGCGGACCTTGGTCCCGAGATAGAGTTTTTCAGCCATGATCCGCGCCGTCTTGCGGGCGTTGCAACTTTGCAAAAACGTCCGTCCGCCTTGGCAGGCTTACGCACTTACGCACCTTTTGCAAAGTTGCGATTGCCTTTTTGCAACCAAGCGGCTTGTTGGACCCTGAACGAAGTCAGGGAGTCGCTCCAACCATGAGCCAGGCCATCCTCGAGGAACTCGAGCGCCGTCGCGCCGCCGCCAAACTGGGCGGGGGCGAGAAGCGCATCGCCAGCCAGCACGCCAAGGGCAAGCTGACCGCCCGTGAACGCATCGGCGTGCTGCTGGACGAAGGCTCCTTCGAAGAGACCGATATGTTCGTGGAGCACCGCAGCCACGACTTCGGGATGCAGGATCAGCGCATCCCCGGCGACGGCGTCGTCACCGGACGCGGCACGATCAACGGCCGTCTGGTCTATGTCTTCTCGAAAGACTTCACGGTGTTTGGCGGCTCGCTGTCGGGCGCCCACGCGGCCAAGATCGTCAAGATCCAGAAGATGGCCCTGACCGCGGGCGCGCCGATCATCGGCCTGTTCGACGCGGGCGGCGCACGCATTCAGGAAGGCGTGGAATCGCTGGCGGGTTACGCCGACATCTTCCTGCAGAACACCCTGGCCTCGGGCGTCATCCCGCAGATTTCGGTCATCATGGGGCCGTGCGCGGGCGGCGACGTCTATTCGCCCGCAATCACCGACTTCATCTTCATGGTGAAGGACACCTCCTATATGTATGTGACCGGTCCCGACGTGGTGAAGACCGTCACCAACGAGGTCGTCAGCCACGAAGACCTGGGCGGCGCCCGCGTTCATGCGGGCAAGTCGGGCGTCGCCGATGGCGCCTTCGAGAACGATCTGGAGGCTCTGTCGGAGGTGCGCCGCCTGATCGGCTTCCTGCCGCTGTCGAACCGCGAGACGCCGCCGGTCCGCGAAACCTATGACGAACCGGATCGCGATGAGGCCTCGCTGGACACTCTGGTCCCGGCCAATCCGAACCAGCCCTATGACATGAAGGAGCTGATCCTGAAGACGGTCGACGAGGCCGACTTCTTCGAGATCGGCGCCGACTTCGCCAAGAACATCATCTGCGGCTTCGGCCGTCTGGACGGCCAGCCGGTCGGCATTGTCGGCAACCAGCCCCAGACGCTGGCGGGGGTGCTGGACATCGACAGCAGCCGCAAGGCCGCGCGCTTCGTGCGCTTCTGCGACGCCTTCCACATCCCGCTCGTCACGTTTGTCGACGTGCCGGGCTTCATGCCGGGGACCAAGCAGGAGTACGGCGCCCTGATCAAGCACGGCGCCAAGCTGCTGTTCGCCTATGCCGAGGCGACCGTGCCGAAGCTGACGGTCATCACGCGCAAGGCCTATGGCGGCGCCTATGACGTCATGAGCTCCAAACACCTGCGCGGCGACGTCAACTACGCCTGGCCCACCGCCGAGATCGCGGTCATGGGCGCCAAGGGCGCGGTCGAGATCATCTTCCGCAAGGAGGCCGGCGACCCCGAGGCCCTGGCGGCGCGCGAGGCCGAATACAAGGAACGCTTCGCCAATCCCTTCGTGGCGGCCGGGCTCGGCTACATCGACGACGTCATCATGCCCCACGGCACGCGCCGACGCCTGATCAAGGCGCTGAAGACGCTGAAGAACAAGACCCAGGAAAATCCCTGGAAGAAGCACGACAACATCCCGCTGTAAGGCCCAGAAATGTTCGATAAAATTCTGATCGCCAACCGCGGCGAGATTGCTGTTCGCGTCATCAAGACCTGCCGTCGCATGGGCATCAAGACGGTGGTCGTCTATTCCGACGCCGACGCCGGGTCGCTGGCCTGCGAGATGGCGGATGAGACGGTTCACATCGGCCCGTCGCCCGCCGCCCAGTCCTATCTGATCCAGGACAAGATCGTGGACGCCGTGAAGCAGACGGGGGCGCAGGCCGTGCACCCCGGCTTCGGCTTCCTGTCGGAAAACGCCGGGTTTGCGCGGCGGCTGAAGGCTGAGGGCATCGCCTTCATCGGTCCGAACCCCGAGGCGATCGACGCCATGGGCGACAAGATCACGTCCAAGAAGTTCGCGGCTGAAGCGGGTGTCTCGACCGTGCCGGGCCACATGGGCCTGATCGAAACGCCGGACGAGGCGGTGAAGATCGCGCGCGAGATCGGCTATCCGGTCATGATCAAGGCCAGCGCCGGGGGCGGGGGCAAGGGCATCCGCGTCGCCCATTCGGACGACGACATGGCCGAGGGCTTCGCCGCCGTGAAGGCCGAGGCGCTGAACGCCTTCGGCGACGACCGCGTCTTCCTCGAGAAGTTCATCGTCGATCCGCGCCACATCGAAATTCAGGTGCTGGGCGACAAGCACGGCAACGTCATCCACCTGTTCGAACGCGAATGCTCGATCCAGCGCCGCAACCAGAAAGTCATCGAGGAGGCGCCGTCGCCCCTGCTGGACGAGGCGACCCGCGCCGCCATGGGGGCGCAGGCCGTCGCCCTGGCCAAGGCGGTGAACTATGACTCGGCAGGCACGGTCGAGTTCGTCGCCGGTCAGGACAAGAGCTTCTTCTTCCTGGAGATGAACACCCGTCTGCAGGTCGAGCATCCGGTGACGGAGCTGATCACCGGCGTCGATCTGGTCGAACAGATGATCCGCTCGGCCTGGGGCGAGCAACTGAACCTCAAACAGGACGACCTGTCGATCAACGGCTGGGCCATCGAAAGCCGCATCTACGCCGAAGACCCTTATCGCGGCTTCCTGCCGTCGATCGGTCGTCTGGTGCGCTATGAGCAGCCGGAAGAGGGCGATCAGGGCGACTATACGGTCCGCAATGACTCGGGTGTCCGTGAGGGCGACGAGATCAGCATGTTCTACGACCCCATGATCGCCAAGCTGTGCGCCTGGGGCGAGACGCGCGACGACGCCGTGCGCGGCATGGCCCGCGCGTTGGAGGACACGCATCTGGCGGGACTGGGCCACAATGTGCCCTTCCTGGCGGCGGTCATGGATCAGGAACGCTTCCAGTCCGGCCAGCTGTCGACCAGCTATATCAAGGACGAGTTCCCCGACGGCTTCCACGGCCTGGCGCCGAGCCCCGAGCAGGTGAAGATCCTGATCGCCTCGGCCGTCGCCATGAACGAGGTCATCGCCGAACAGGACGGCGATCCCAGCGAGCGCACCGACTGGACCGTGCTGGTCGACAAGACGGCCTATGAGGTCGAGGTCGGCTATGACGAGGCCGAAGACCTGATCGTCGCCATCGACGGCGAGGAAGTCTCCCTGTCCGAGATCGACTGGCGTCCGGGCTTGTCGCTGTTCAAGGCGGCGCTGGACGAGGACGCCTTCACCGCCGAGGTGAAGCGCGCCGCCGACGGCTTCGACATCCGCCACCGCGCGGCGCGGGCGCGGGTGCGCGTGCTGCGCCCCGACGTGGCGCACCTCTACGCCCTGCTGCCCGAGAAACAGGCGGCGGACACCTCCAAGCTGGTGCTGTCGCCGATGCCGGGTCTGGTGGTCGATATCCCCGTGGTCGAGGGCCAGGAGGTCAAGTCCGGCGAGACCGTCGCCATCATCGAAGCCATGAAGATGCAGAACATCCTCAAGGCCGAGCGCGACGGCAAGGTGAAGGCGGTCAAGGCCAAGGCCGGCGACCCGGTCGCCGCCGACGACGTGCTGGTGGAGTTCGAGTGATGCCTGCTGCCGGTTCGTTCCCTTCCGCCGTCATCCTCGGGCTTGACCCGAGGATCAAGCCGTCCGCGCGCGCGACATCGGCAAGGAAGAGCGCGCCGCCGCACTGGATTCTCGGGTCAAGCCCGAGGATGACGGCTTGGGGGGAGGCGGCGAGCGGCGCGGAACGAAACGGAGCAGCGGCATGACCTTCCCCAATCCCACCCCGCTGGAGTGGCGCGACGCCGCAATCAAGGCGCTGAAGGAGCGTCCGCTGGAGAGCCTCATCCATCTGGATGCGGACCAGTTGGCGACGAAACCGCTGTATGGGGCGGCGAACGGCGGGGAGCCGGTGTTCGCGCCCCGGCCCTCGGATTCCGAAGGCCGGGCCTGGGACGTGCGGGCGCTGAACGAGGGCGAGGACGCGGAAGGCCTGAATCGCGCCGTCCTGACCGATCTGGAGAACGGGGCGGCGTCCGTCCTGATCGCCGGGCCGGTGACGGCGGACGCGGGCCGACTGGCGCGTGCGCTGGACGCGGTGGCGCTGGAGCTGGCGCCGGTGGCGCTGGACGCCGGGTTTGAGGGGGTGAAGGCGGCCGAGGCCCTGTCGGCGGTCGCCAAGGGTTCGCCCCGCGCCAAGCTGGCCTTCCACCTCGATCCGATCTCGGCCTATGGCGAGGCGGGCGGGGCGCCGGGCGATTTCGCGGCCGTCATGGCCGAGACGGCCAAGGCGGCGGCGACCCACGCCGCGACCTATCCCGAGGCGACGCTGTTCATGGCGGCGGGTCGCGCAGCCCACGAGGCGGGCGGCTCCATCGCGCAGGAACTGGCCTTCGCTGCGTCGTCGGCTGTGGCCTATGTGAAGGCGGCCGTTGAAGCAGGTCTGTCGGCCGAAGCGGCGCTGAAGGGCGTGGTTCTGGGCGTCGCCGTGGACCAGGCCTATTTCGACTCACTGGCCAAGATCCGCGCCCTGCGCCTGATCTGGGCCAGCGTTTCAAAGGCGTTCGGCGTCGAGGTTCCGGCGATCATCGAGGCGCGCTCGTCGCGGCGGATGCTGTCGGCGCGCGATCCGTGGCCGAACATGCTGCGTCTGACGGCGGCCGGATTCGCCGGGGCCGTGGGCGGGGCTGATGCCGTGGTGCTGGACGGCTTCACCCGCGCGGCTGGCCTGCCGGACGACTTCGCCAGGCGTCAGGCGCGCAATACCCAGCTGATCCTGATGGAAGAGTCCAATCTGGGCCGTGTCGATGATCCGGCCAGCGGCTCCTGGTATCTGGACGCGCGCACCCGCGAACTGGCGGAGGCCGCCTGGGCCGAGTTCCAGATCTATGAGGCCGAAGGCGGCGTGATCGCCTGTCTGGAGGGCGGGGTGATCCAGCCCCGCATCGCCCGCGCCCGCGACATGGCCGAAAAAACCATCAAGGACGGCGCCGCCCAGATCGTCGGCGTCACCAAATTCGTCGACCCGGACGTGCGTTCCGCGCCGGTGACGCCCGCGCCTGTCGCGGCCGCCATCGGAACGTTCGAGGCTCTCGCGCCTGTCCGCTTCGCCGCCGCCTTCGAGGAGGCCGCTCAATGAGTTTCCCTGACTTCTCCAAGGTCGCCCTCGATCTGGGCGCGACCGGCGCCGGGCCGGACCGCGCGGCATGGACCACGCCCGAGGGGCTGACGGTCGAGACCGCCTATGGGCCGGATGCGCTGGACGGGCTGGACTTCATCCACGGCCTGCCGGGCTTCGCCCCCTTTGTGCGCGGGCCGTATCCGACCATGTATGCGGGCGCGCCGTGGACGATCCGCCAGTATGCGGGCTTCTCGACCGCTGAAGAGTCCAACGCCTTCTATCGCCGCAACCTGGCCGCCGGTCAGAAGGGCCTGTCGGTCGCCTTCGATCTGGCCACCCACCGGGGCTATGACTCGGACCATCCGCGGGTGAAGGGCGACGTCGGCATGGCGGGTGTGGCCATCGACAGCATTCTGGACATGCGGACCCTGTTCGACGGCATTCCGCTGGACCAGATGTCGGTCTCCATGACCATGAACGGGGCGGTGCTGCCGATCCTGGCCCTTTACGTCGTGGCGGGCGAGGAGCAGGGCGTCGACCACGCCAAGCTGACCGGGACCATTCAGAACGACATTCTGAAGGAGTTCATGGTCCGCAACACCTACATCTATCCGCCCGCGCCCTCGATGCGGATCATCGCCGATATCTTCGAGTGGACGGCGAAGGAAACGCCCAAGTTCAACTCCATCTCCATCTCCGGCTATCACATGCAGGAGGCGGGGGCGTCGGCGGACATCGAGCTGGCCTACACCCTGTCGGACGGGATCGAATACCTGCGCGCGGGCAAGGCGGCGGGCATGGAGATCGACCGTTTCGCGCCGCGCCTGAGCTTCTTCTGGGCCATCGGCATGAACTACTTCATGGAGGTGGCCAAGATGCGCGCCGGCCGCCTGTTGTGGGCCGAGGCGGTCAAGCGCGAAGGGGGCGTCAATCCCAAGTCGCTGTCTTTGCGGACCCACTGCCAGACCTCGGGCTGGTCGCTGGCGGCGCAGGACGTGTTCAACAATGTGCCGCGCACCATGGTCGAGTGCATGGCGGCGGCGGGCGGCCAGACGCAGAGCCTGCACACCAATGCGCTGGACGAGGCCCTGGCTCTGCCGACCGACTTCTCGGCCCGGATCGCGCGTAACACCCAGATTCTGGCGCAGGCCGAGACGGGCCTGACGCGCGTCATCGACCCGTGGGGCGGCAGCTTCTACGTCGAGCGTCTGACCCAGGAGCTGGCGACCAAGGCCCGCGCCCTGATGGAGGAGGTCGAGGCTTACGGCGGCATGGCCAAGGCCATTGAGGCGGGCATCCCCAAGCTGCGGATCGAAGAGTCCGCCGCCAAGACCCAGGCCCGCATCGACACGGGCCAGCAGACGGTCGTGGGCGTGAACAAATATCTGAACCCCGTGGTCGACGACATTCCAATGCTGAAGGTCGACAACGCCGAGGTGCGCGCCCGCCAGATCGAGAAGCTGCAACGCCTGAAGGCCGAGCGCGACGAGGCGGCGACACAGGCCGCTCTGAACGCCCTGACCGAGGGGGCGCGCGGCAATGAAAACCTGATGGAGCTGGCGGTGCGGGCCGCCCGCGCCAAGGCCACCGTCGGCGAAATCTCTGACGCGCTGGAGGCCGCCTTCGGCCGCCACATCGCGACGGTCAAGACGGTCTCGGGCGTCTATGCGAAAGAGGCCGGGAACGATCCCAAGGTCGCCCGCGCCCGCGAAATGGTCGCCGCCTTCGTCGAGAACGACGGCGGCCCGCCGCGCATCCTGATCGCCAAACTGGGTCAGGATGGCCACGACCGGGGCCAGAAGGTCGTCGCCACCGGCTATGGCGACATCGGCTTCGATGTGACGGCCGGGGCCTTGTTCCAGACGCCTGCCGAGGCGGCCAAGGATGCGGTCGAGAAGAACGTCCATGCGGTCGGCGCCTCGTCGCTGGCGGCCGGGCACCTGACGCTTGTGCCCGAACTGAAGGCCGAACTGGCCAGGCTGGGGCGTGAGGACATCATGATCGTGGTCGGCGGCGTCATTCCGCCTGCGGATGTGCAGCCCCTGCTCGATATGGGCGCGGCGGCGGTCTATCCGCCCGGCTCGGTCATCGCCGACACGGCTGTGGATTTGATCGAAAAGCTGAACCAGCGTCTGGGCTATGCCCAGCCTGCGCCAGTCCAGAACATGGGGGAGACGAAGAAGTGATCGGCAACCTGAACCACGTCGGTGTCGCCACGCCCTCTATCGCCGAGTCGATCAAACTGTATCGCGACGTGTTGGGCGCGACGAAGATCGGCGAGCCGTTCGACCTGCCCGCGCAGGGGGTGAAGGTCTGCTTCATCGACACGCCGACGGCCCAGATCGAACTGATCGAGCCGTTCGACGAGACCAGCCCGATCACCGGCTTCCTGGCCAAGAACCCCAAGGGCGGACAGCACCACGTCTGCTTTGAGGTGGCCGATATCCACGCCGCCATCGCCGAAATGCGCGCCAAGGGCGTGACCATCCTGGGCGCGGGCGAGCCCCGTATCGGCGCGCACGGCACGCCCGTGGTGTTTCTGCATCCCAAGGAGATGGGCGGGGTGCTGATCGAACTGATGGAGACGCCGAAAGAGGCGCACTGAACTCCGGTTTTGTAAACCGATGCAGACAAAAGGCCCGGTCGCGAGACCGGGCCTTTTTCTTGATGTCTTTTCTGCCGTCATCCTCGGACTTGATCCGAGGATCGGGCCATCCGTCTGCGTGACGGCGGACAGGAAGAGCGCGCCGGTCTTCTCGATCCTCGGATCAAGTCCGAGGATGACGGCGGGGGTGTCCGGCTCAGTACAAGATCTTGCGCAGGCTGATCCGGAACGTCCGGCCCAGCGGGTCGAGGTAGTCGGGCTGATAGGACAGCGGCGTCTCGCCCAGCCCGTTCTTCACTTCCAGACGCTGGTCGAAGATGTTCTCGACGCCGAAGCTGACGCGCGAGCCCTTCAGCCACGGATAGCGCGAGACAAGGCTCTCACGCGATGACAGGTCGGCGAACAGGTTCAGGTTCACCGTCGTCAGGTCCGAGAAGGTCAGATTGTCCGCAGGCGCGGAGCCGCCGTTGATGCGGGTGGATTCCTTCCACGTGGCGTTCAGGAAGCCGCCCATGCCGCTCTTGAAGGCGCCCATCTGCAACTGGACTTCGTTGCGGGACTGGCCGCCGCGCGCGCCGATGGCGGCGCCGTCCAGCAGGTCGAGCACCGGCAGGCCGTCGCGGATCGTGATCTCATCCTGAATGCGATAGGTGTGATACAGCGAGACGTTGAAGCGTCCCTGACCGGGCTGCATCCCGCCGCCGCTGCTGCGCATACGGGGGCCGCCGCCGGAAGGAGGGCCGCCTGCGCCGTGGCCGCCGGGCGGCGGGCCGCCTTCTGTCCGTGTCATGACGGGCGCGCCGCCGGGGCCGCCGGGTCCGCGCGGGCCGCCGCCGCTGCGTGCGTTCATACGTTCCATGGCGACGGGATCGGGCTTGCCGAAGGCGGTCGAGAAGTTCAGGCCCCAGCGGATTTCCTGCTGCTGGGTCTTCTGGAAGTTCAGCGGGCGGGCGTCGATCGACAGCAGATTGCCGTCCAGATCGCGCACGAAACGGTCCGGCAGGGCGGCTTCCAGTTCCGGAGTGATCGTCGGGAAGGAGGCGATGGAGCCTTCCGTTTCGGTGCGGGTGTAGCCGGCCGTCAGCCGCAGATCATGGTCCTTCATCGGCGTCAGGTTGAAGCCCAGTTTCAGGACCCGCTTCGTCTCTTCGGACAGGTTGGGGTTGCCGCCTTCGATGCGGACGATGTTGACCGACTGGCCGGTGGCGAAATCGTAGACGGGCACGTTCGGCGTCGACAGCGTCGGGTCGTTCAACTGCGACATCGACGGGGCCTTCTGCTCGTCGGCCCAGCTGGCGGTGAAATTGATCTTCTCCAGCGGCGACCAGTTCAGCCCGACCGTATAGGCCGACAGCCCGCCGAAGTCGGACAGGTCTTCGTAGGCCAGGTTCAGATTGGCCGACAGGTCGCCCAGCACGCCTAGAACCTCGCGGTCGCGGCTGGCGATGGGCAGGTTGAAGTTGCCCGAGGCGCTGGTCCGGTCGCGCGACAGGGAGCGTTCGGTCAGGGTGCTGGTCTGTGTCAGTTCAGAGAAGCGCAGCGTCTCGGAATCCAGCGACTGGGTGTCGAAGCCGACCTTGAAGGTCGAGGACAGCGGGCCGGCGGGACCTTCCCACGGCTTGCCGTTGATGACGCCCTCGACGTTCGTCTTGCTGGAGATGGAGCGCGCCGTGTCGATCGGATTGGCGGGCAGGGCGCCCAGATCGCCGAAGGGGTCGATGGTTCCGGCCGTCACCCCGGCTTGAAGCGACGAGAAGTTCAGTCCGCGTCCCGTCTTGGTGTCGGTTTCGGTGCGGTCGTAGCCGCCGCTGACGGTCCAGCGCCAGTCGCCCAGATAGCCGTCGACCAGGAAACCCAGCTGGCCCGACAGGGTGTCGGTCTTGCGCGATAGGGCGCCGGGCGCGTCGACATAGCGGTGCAGCAGCACTTCGTCGGCGAAGGGGGAATAGGGGCTGTTGGACGGGACGTTCAGGCTGACGCCCGGCAGGCCCAGATAGGAGAAGCTGGTGGTGTCCTTCAGCTCGCCGCTGAGGGTCAGGGACATCGTCTGGTTCAGATCGCGCACGATCGAGCCGGAGATGGAGGGGTTCTCACGCTTGGGCGACAGGGTGCGATAGGCGGTCAGGTCGCCGGTGCGCGCGCCCGGACCAAAGTCGGACAGAGCCGCGCCGCCCGCCGCGCCCGCGCCGACCGAGGCGATGTCTGTCGGTTGACCCAGCAGGGCGGACAGGGCGGGGTCGATCTCGCCGCCGCCGGGCGCGGTGATGTTGCCCATCAGGTCATAGGGCAGGCCGCCCGCCGTGCTGCGGTCGATGTTGCGCTCGGTCTCGAACAGGGGGCTGTCGTGCTGGTATTTCAGATCCATCGTCCAGCGTTGCTTGCCGGCGATGCGCAGGATGTTGTTGTCGATCTGGCTGGAGGTGCGGCCGCCCTGATCGGGACGGCGGACGCTGACCTGGGTGGTCAGCGAGCGGAAGTCCGCCTTCAGCACGAAGTTCACCACCCGCTGATCGGCGGTGTAGCCATAGGAGAGGGCGGTCTCTTCGGGCAGGATTTCAGTGCGCTCGATGGCCTCGGGCGGGATGCCGTGAATCTCACGGAAGCCCGAGATGCGCCGACCGTTGACCAGAAAGACCGGAGAGCCGCCGCGCGAACTGCGCGTCATCGGCTCCAGCAGGGTCATCAGCTCTTCGATGCTGCTGGCCCCATAGGCCTTGATCTGTTCCTCATCGAGGGTGAACTCGGGCTCATAGTCGCCCAGGGCCGCGCCGCGGCGGCTGGTGGTCACGGCCTCCAGCGTGCCGAGGTCGATCGAATCCTCGTCAATCTCCGCCTGAGGGACCGGACTGGCGGTCTGAGTCGGCGTGGTTTGGGGCGCCGCTTCCGCAGGCGCGGACAGGGAGGCGAGGGCGAACAGCAAGGCGACTGGCGACATGACGGGTCCTGGGGACGAAAACGGAAAGACGCACGTTCGCGACCGACGCCCTGTCCCGTCGATCGCATCGACCCGGATAAAGAACGATGTGCGCCGAAAAGAGACGCTTTCATTCCCTTGGATTAAACTCCTGTAATAAGGGGCTTAGTCCTGTCCGAACCGACAAGACTACAACGAAGGAAGGGACGGAATCCGTCGGATCCCGCCCCTCCTTTTTTCGCAACGGCGAAGAAACCTTAGAAGCGGGCGCGCACGCCCACCGTCAGGTTACGCCCGCGCAGAGGCGCCGTCTCGGCCAGGAAGGAGGCGTGGTTGAACGCCTTCTCGTCCAGCAGATTGGTCCCGCGCACGAAGATCTGCGAGCGCACCGGTCCCAGATCGACATCATAGGAGACTGTGGCGTTGACCATGTCATAACCCGCTGTCTTTGTTTCAAACGCGGCGATGTCGGACTGTTTGAAGGTGTGGGCGTATTCGACATCCCCGGACCACGGGCCGTGGAAGGCTTCCAGCCGGGCGCCCGCCCGCGCTGCCGGGATGCGGGGCAGGTTGCCGCCGTCGCCCTTCAGCTCGCCGCGCACATAGTCGCCGAAGACCGTGCCCGACAGCCACGAGGTGAACTGTTGCGTCAGTTCGCCCTCAAGGCCGGTGAAGGTCGCGTCGGCCTGGCTGTAGCGGATCAGACGGAAGTCTTCGTGTTGATCCAGCGTCCGGGCGAAGATGTAATCGTCATAGACATAGTGATAGGCGCTGACCGAACCGGTCAGGGCGCCTTCCGTCTTGCGCAGGGTCAGTTCGATCGAGTTGGCGGTTTCGACGTTCAGGCCGACGTCGCCGACCTCATAGGTGTTGGTCGCCAGGTGGACGCCGTCGGCATACAATTCCTGAGCCGAGGGCGCGCGCTGCGAACGCGACAGCGACAGGGCGCCGGTCCAGCCGGGAGTGAAGTGCCACACCGCCGCGCCCGAGATCGAGAAGGGCTTGTGCTCCACATCGGCCAGGCCGAGGGCCGAGGCCTCCTGCCATTCCTGACGCAGGGCGCCTTCCAGGTGCCACAGGCCGATCTCGTATTCTTCCATCACGAACAGGCCGGTGTTCTTGGTCGTGCTGGGGGCCAGGAAGCTCTCGACGCCGGTGGCGGCGAAGTCGCTCTTGCTCAGCTGCAGGCCGACGACGCCGCGCAGGCCCGCGATCTCGCGGTGCTGGGCTTCGAGGCGGCCGTCGTAGCCCCTGTTGGTGAAGGTGGTGGAGATCTGGCCGTCATCCAGCTCGTCGTGACGATAGTCGGTGTAGCCGGCGCGCAGGCGCACGTTCTCGATGCCGGGCAGCGGGTCGCGCAGTTCGCCGCGCACATCGACCCGGCGGCTCTTCAGGCGGACTTCGGGAGCGTCATGCTCATGGTCGTGATCGTGGTCATGCCCGTGATCGTGGTCGTGTCCGTCGTCATGGCCGTGGGCGCCGCAGTGCAGTTGTTCGCCGTGCGGGTGGCAGCCCTCGTATTCGTGGGTATGGCCCGCCAGCCCATAGCGGCTGGTCTGCTCGGTATAGGCCGCGCCCAGATAGCCGCGCGAGCCGATCCATGAGGCGCCCAGCGTCGCCGTCGAGGTGTCGTTATAAGAGCCGTTCAGGCGCCCGCCGTCCCAGTCGGGCACCTTGTAGTCGTCGCTGCGGCGGGCGGCCGCCTCGACGCGGAAGGCCAGATTGCCGCCGCCGACCGTCATGCCGACGACGCCCGCTTCTTCGTTGTCGACCGAGCCGCGACGGTATTCGGCCACCCCCTCGCCGCCGTTGGCGGGGATGCGGGTCGGGATCTTCTTGTCCAGCAGGTTGACCGCGCCGCCGATGGCGCCGCCGCCATAGAGCAGGGCGGCCGGGCCGCGCAGGATCTCGATGCCTTCCAGCAGCATCGGCTCGCCGGAAACGGCGTGGTCGGGCGACACTTCCGAGGCGTCCATCAGCCCGGCGCCTTCGCTCAGAACCTTGACGCGGGGCGAGGCCTGACCGCGCACGACCGGGCGGCTGGCGCCGCCGCCGAAGGTGTCGGAGTTGACGCCGGGAATGCTGCTGAGGGTGTCTCCCAGCGTCGACTGGCGCCGGTGCACCAGATCATCGCCGCTGAGCAGGGCGACGTGGCTGCCGACATCATCGCCTGCTCGGCCCAGCGGCAGGGCGCGCACGACGACTTCGTCCACCTCATAGGCGTCGCGGGGCGTGTGATCGTGCGGATCGCCCGGCGACTGGCCCTGAGACTGGCGTTGAGTGATGTCCGCCGCAATATCCGCGGCCATGGCGGGCGCAGCGACGCCCAGGCTGGTCAGCGCCGCCGCCCCCACGGCAGTCAGCAGAAAGGTCTGAAATCGCATGTCACGCACCCCGATACATTTGCGAGGTTTTGATATGTTATAGTGTATCAGGCCGCAACTGCTTCTTGCGATTTCCCTCGGAGGCGCTTTTGCCTATCTTGCGAAGACGTAACAGCATCGCGAATCCAGAGGGCCTCATGAACCGATCCGCAACTGTCCTCACCACCTGTCTGGCCCTGACGGTCGCGGCGTGTTCGCGGGATAAGGCGCCGGAGCCGACCTCGCCGATCGAGGCGCCTGAGGCCCAGAACGCGGTCGCCGTGGGCTATGCCTGCGAGAGCGGCCGGACGATCGCCGTGTCTTACCCTGACGATCAGACGGCGCGGGTGCGCTATGAGGGCAAGGACTATCTGCTGACCAGCGCCGTCGCGGCCAGCGGCGCCCGCTACAAGGGCGAGGGGCTGGAATGGCACGTCGCTGGGCGCGGCGAGCAGGAAGGCGGCGTCCTGAGCCGCATCGGCGACGGAACGGCGGCGCCAGGCAAGGCGCCGACCGTGCTCGAACGCTGCAGCCGTCCGGTCGCCGCCGCCGCACCGCCGCCTGCGGGCGCGCCGTGCGCCTCTTCTGATCTGCGACTGACGGTCGTGGGCGGGGATGCGGGCATGGGCCATCGCCTGACGACGCTGGCGCTGCGCAATGCAGGTGCGGCCGCGTGCACCATGACGGGCTATCCGCAGGTGGCGCTTCTGGACGACGACGGACAGGCGCTGACTGCAGTGCGCTCAAAGAACACGCCGGGCAATTATTTCGCGCAGGGGCAGGCGCCGACGCCGGTTGAACTGCGTCCGCAACAGAACGCCTATTTCGACCTCGCATGGTCGGTCATCCCACAGGATGATGAAAATGACACGGGTTGCCCCTCAGCCAAGACGGTGCGCGTCACGGCCCCCGGCGCGACTGGGGCGGTCGCCCTGTCGCTGACCTTCACCCCCTGCGGCGGAAAGGTCGACGTCAGCCCTATTCGGCCGGTCGCAGACGCCTCGGACGGTGCGACGGCGAGGGCGGGTCAGTAGGGCTTCAAACCAGCCCGAATTCAGCGTAGCGGAGCAGGCATGACCCAAGATATGAATCTGGCTTTCTACGATCGCATCAATGCCGAACTGGCCGACATCGACGCCCAGGGGCTGACCAAGCCCGAGCGCGTCATCGCCTCGCGCCAGGGGCCGGTGATCTCCGTCAACGGTCGCGACGTGCTGAACTTCTGCGCCAACAACTATCTGGGCCTGGCGGGCGACGAGCGCGTCGCCCAGGCCGGAATCAAGGCGCAGGAGAAGTGGGGCGCGGGCACGGCCTCGGTCCGCTTCATCTGCGGCACGCTGGAAATCCACAAGGAGCTGGAGCGCGCCATCGCCGACTACCTCGGCTTTGAGGACGCTATCCTGTTCGCCGCCGCCTTCGACGCCAACGGCGGCATCTTCGAGCCGCTGTTCGGGGCCGAGGACGCTATCGTCTCGGACAGCCTGAACCATGCCTCCATCATCGACGGCGTGCGTCTGTCGAAGGCCCAGCGTTATCGCTTCGCCAACTCGGACATGGCTGATCTGGAGGCCAAGCTGAAGGAGGCGCGCGCTGCTGGCGCACGCAACATCATCATCGCCACCGACGGCGCCTTCTCGATGGACGGCTACATCGGCAAGATCGACCAGATCCGCGCCCTGGCCGACCAGTATCAGGCCCTGATCATGGTCGACGACTGCCACGCGACCGGCTTCCTGGGCGACAGGGGCAAGGGCTCGTTCGCCCATTGCGGCGTCGAGGTGGACTTCGTCACCGGCACCTTCGGCAAGGCGCTGGGCGGGGCGATGGGCGGCTTCATCTGCGCCCGCAGGAATGTCGTCGAGCTGCTGAAGCAGCGGGCGCGGCCCTATCTGTTCTCGAATGCTCTGGCGCCGTCCGTTTGCGGGTCGTCGCTGGAGGCCATCCGCATCGCTGCGGGGGATGAGGGCGAGAAGCTGCGCGCCCAGCTGTTCGCCAACGCGGCGCGTTTCCGTTCGGCCATGGCGGCGGCGGGCTTCGACCTGCTGCCGGGCGAGCACCCGATCATCCCGGTCATGCTGGGCGACGCCAAGCTGGCCCAGGACATGGCGGCGCGCCTGCTGGAGCTGGGGGTCTATGTCATCGGCTTCTCCTTCCCGGTGGTGCCGCGCGGCCAGGCCCGCATCCGCACCCAGATGTCGGCGGCCCACACCTTCGAGCAGATCGACGCCGCCGTCGCCGCCTTCACCCAGGCGGGCAAGGAGCTGGGTGTTATCTGACGGAGGCGGGCATGGAGGTCGTGCTGGACGGTCGCCGTATCTGCAGCCGTGACGACTTTTATGCGCAGATCGAGCGGATCGAGGGCGTGCCTGACTGGTTCGGGCGCAATCTCGACGCACTGTTCGATCTGGTGCTGGCGGCTCTGCCGGGACCGCTGACGATCCGCTGGATCCATGCGGAGGCTTCGGCCGAGGCGATGGGGGCGGACTTCGGCATTTCGTCGGCGTCTTGCGCGATGCCGAGGAAGCGCCGAAATCAGGCTTCAAACTGCGCCTGTGCAAGGGCGCGACAACAGAGTTCAGGGAGTAGGCTGATGGCGGACATGATGAAGGCTCTGGCCAAGACGAAGCCGGCCGAGGGGCTGGAGCTGATCGACGCGCCCATTCCCGTCGCGGGTGATGAGGACGTGCTGATCAAGGTGCATCGCACCGCCGTCTGCGGCACAGACATCCACATCTGGAACTGGGACGAGTGGTCCCAGAAGAACGTGCCCGTGCCGATGATCACCGGGCATGAGTTCGCGGGCGAGATCGTCGCCATCGGTAAGGACGTGGATCGCCGCCTGAAGGTCGGCCAGCGCGTCTCGGCCGAGGGCCACGTCATCGACCTGAACTCCGAAGCGGCCCGCGCCGGTCACTTCCATCTGGACCCCGACACACGCGGCATCGGCGTGAACCGTCAGGGCGCATTCGCCGAATACGTCGTGGCCCCGGCCTTCAACGTCATCGAGCTGCCGGACGAGGTGCCGTATGAGATCGGCTCGATCCTCGATCCGTTCGGCAACGCCGTGCACACGGCGCAGCAGTTCGATCTGTTGGGCGAGGACGTCATCGTCACCGGCGCAGGCCCCATTGGCATGATGGCCGCCGCCGTGGCGCGTCATGCGGGCGCGCGCACTGTGGTCCTCACGGATATCAACGACTTCCGCTTGGAACTTGCGCAAAAGGTTGCGCCCGGCATCCGCGCGGTGAACACGACCAAGGAAGACTTGCGCGACGTCATGCACGAGCTGGGTCTGAAGGTCGGCTTTGACGTGGCGCTGGAGATGTCAGGCTCGCCGATCGCCTTCAAACAGTGCGTCGACACCCTGATCATGGGCGGCGGCATGGCCATGCTGGGCATTCCCTCCAAGCCGATGGAGACGGACTGGGGCGCGATCATCCTGAAGGCCCTGACCATCAAGGGCGTCTATGGGCGCGAGATGTTCACGACCTGGCGCAAGATGCTGGGCCTGCTGAAGGCCGGTCTGGATCTGTCGCCGCTGATCACCCACCAGATGCCCTATCAGGACTTCGAGGCGGGCTTTGAGGCGATGAGGTCGGGCAAGTCGGGCAAGGTGGTCCTGAACTGGGCCGACTGATCGAGCGCTAAATCCCGACTTCGCGAAGGCGGGCGCGCAGGCTGTTGATCCAGTCGCGCGCCTCGTCCCCGCCCCACAGACGCCAGGCGATATAGCCGGCCGACGGCTTGATGGGATCGGCCCAATGGCGGCCGTGCCTGTCCACATCGTGACGGGCGAAATAGCTGTACATCGACTTGATGTCGCGGTCGCTGAGCGGGGCGCGCGCCATCAGCTGTTCGGCGCGGCGCACCCCGACCTCGGTGCCGCCGCGTCCGTGCTGTTGGCGCAGGGCCAGACCGTGCTGCGCCGTTTCGGCGATGGCCGGAGAGGGCGTGCGGTCATCGTCGGAGAGAACGGGATGGTCGATCAGCATGGCGTATCCTGAAGCCGGGGCGTCGTCCCCTCTTATACGACTTGACCTGATGACGGGGGCGGGGGACGAGCGGCCATGAATTATCGTCATAGCTTTCACGCCGGAAACTTCGCCGATCTGGTCAAGCACGCCCTTGTGCTGTGGCTGTTGAAGGAGCGGCAGGCGCGCGGACCTGTGAACGTGCTGGACACCCATGCAGGGGCGGGTCTCTATGACCTGTCGGGCGATGCGGTCCGCTCGCGCGAGGCCGAGGCCGGAGTGGCGCGGTTAATGACCGCCGAGGCGCGGCCGCCGCTGATCGAGGCGCTGGCGGCCGAGGTCGCCGCGCTGAATCCGCAGGGCGGCGCGCGCTTCTATCCCGGCTCGCCGGTGCTGACGGCGCGGGCCTTGCGGGCTGAGGATTCCTATCGCGGATTTGAGCTGAACCCGCCGGTTCAGGCCTTGCTGCAGGAGGCGCTGGCGCCGTGGTCGAATGCGACGGGACAGGCGGGCGACGGCTATGAGGAGGCGGCGCGCGCGGCGCGGGGGCTGAAAGCGCCGCTGGTGCTGATCGATCCGCCGTTCGAGCGGCCCGACGACTATGTCCGCTCGGCTGAAACGGCGGCGGCGGTGCTGGGCGCCGACCGGGCGGCCTGTGTGGCGATCTGGACACCGCTGAAGGATCTGGAGACGTTCGACGGCTTCATCCGGCGACTGGAGCAGGCGGGGCTGTCGCGGGTGCTGGTGGCCGAGGCGCGGCTGCGTCCGCTGAACAATCCGATGAAGATGAACGGCTGCGCCATGACGATCGTCAACGCGCCGTCGGGCGCTGATGCAGCGGCGGCGGAAATCTGCGGCTGGACGGTGCAGACGCTGGGCGATGCAGGCGGTCGGGCCGAGATCTGGCGCGCGGGTTAGGGCTGGATGACCTCGCCCGGTTCATAGAGGTGGGGCTCAAAGGTGGCGATGGCCAGAATGGGCTCCATGGCTGCGACGACCTGCGGGTGGCGCGTCATGGCCTTCCAGTGGGCGGCGCCGGCCCAGACGGCGTGATTGGCCGCCACACGACCGTTCAGTCCGCGATGCAGGGTGGCCGAGACGAAGCCGGGCAGGGCGGTCTGGATCTGCACCAGATCGCCCAGACGCTCCATCAGGGAGTCCAACTGCGCCGCATTGCATTTGAAGACGTTGATCAGGACGATCGGATCATCCGCAGGGGCGGCGGCCTGAACGTCGATGGAGGCGGTCATGGGCGGTTCGTCTCATTGCTTTGCGCCGTCTTCTACAGCAATCCAGCGGTTGAGGCTTTCTGCATCCCCGCCGACCCAGTGGAATATTCATGACCGCCATAGCCATTCTCGAAACCGGGCGTCCGCCCGCCGCTCTGGCCGAGACGTTCGGCGACTACACCAGCCAGTTCCGCGCCATGCTGGGCGAGGGGGCGACGACCCATCGCTTTGACGTCCAGGCAGGCGAACTGCCGCAGGACCCGTCGGCCTTCGCCGGGACGATCGTCACCGGATCGGCGGCGGGGGTCTATGAAGACCTGCCGTGGATCGAACCGCTGGCGGCGTGGCTGCGGGGCGCGCGCGGCAAGACGCGGCTGGTCGGCGTGTGCTTCGGCCATCAGATCCTGGCCCACGCCTTCGGCGGTCGGGTCGAAACGTCGGACAAGGGTTGGGGCGTCGGCCTGCATCGCTATGACGTCCTGAGCGCTGAGGACTGGATGACGCCGGGGGCCGCCTCCATCGCCATTCCGGTGTCGCATCAGGATCAGGTCGTGGCCGCGCCCGCCGACGCGCGGGTGCTGATCGCCAGCGACTTCACGCCCTATGCCGGACTGGCCTGGGGGCAGGAGGCCATCAGCTTCCAGTGCCATCCCGAGTTCGACCCGGCCTTCGCCGCCACCTTGACCGAAGGACGCCGGGGCCGCATCGACGACGCCCTGGTCGATCAGGCCCATGCGACGCTGGGGCAGGCGAATGACCGGGCGGTGCTGGCGGAATGGATACGCAACTATCTCGGCGTTTCATCGAACGGCGCTAAGTCTTAGGCAACTTCCGTCCGCCTAGGGTGGTCGGGATGTCTCCCCAACGTCTCATGACCTTTTTTAGTGCGCCACTGGTCGCGCTTGCTGTTCTGGCGACGGCCGCGCCCGCCATGGCGAAATCGGTATCTGCGGCGGAACTGGCGCAGGCGGTCGAGAAGAGGGCTGCGGCGACCGATTTTGCGGCTCTGGAGGCCTTCGGTCTCGACGCCTTGAAACGGCGCGATCGCGAGGGGTTGAACCGGCTTTATCATGTCGCCTGGACGACGCTGAACCAGGGTGATTTCGAGCAGGCCGCGCTGTGGAACGACCGACTGGCCGCGCAGGCCAGGGCGCAGAACGACGACCGCTACCAGAGCATCGCGCGCTTGAACGCCCTGACCATCCTCTACGATCAGGGCGACCTGTCGGTAGAGGACGAGATGGTCCACACCGCGCGCACGACGCGCGACTGGTTCGTCATGGCGCACGCGGCGCGACTGAGCGCGCTGGCCCTGATGGATCAGGACCGGATCGGCGAGGGCCTGCGCCTGCTGACGACGGCCGAGGCGGAAATCCCGGCCCACGATCCCTATGCCTCTACGGCCCGCGCCGGGGTGTGGGAAGTGACCGGCATGGGGTTGATGAAGCTGAGCGACGTCGCGGGCGCCGCCGCAGCATTCCGTCGGTTCGAGATCGACGATTCCAATCCCGACTATCCGCGTCCCGATTTCGACAGCCTCTATAATCTGGCGCGGATGGCGGTGCAGGTCGGCGATGTGCCGAACGCCGAGCTTTTCTACGCCGCACACCACCGCCTGAGCCAGCGGGCGCAGATGGACAGCCTCAGCGCCTATGACGCCGCCCTGTGCGCCTTCGTGGCCGAGGCGCGTCGTGATCCGCGCGGCGTGCTGGACTGTCTGAAGGATCATGAGGCTCTGATCGACGGCAAGGCGTTTCTGGCGTTGGATATCCTGCCGGTGCGGGGCGTGGCGCGGGCGCGGCTGGGCGATCTGGCGGGCGCGCGCCGTGATCTGGAGCGGGTGCGCCAACTGGCTCCGGGCGGAGCGGTCGATCCGATGGAGCGGCTGTTGGAGGCCGAGCTGCTGTTCGCTTCGAAGAAGCCGAACGAAGCCTTTGAAGTTTTGCGCGAATATCAGCGCGAACGTGACCTGAGCCTGGCGCGGCGGTTCAGTGCGGGCATCCACCAGGTGACGGGCGACATGCAGCAACAACTGGCCGAGCGACGCCACCAGCTGGAGACGGCGCGTTCCAACACCCACCTTCAGCACGCCGTGATCCGGGGCCAGAACTGGATACTGGGCATCAGTCTGGTGTTCGGGATGTCGGCGTTGGTCGTCCTGTTCTGGCAGCGCAGACAGTCGGTGCGGCTGAAGAAGGCCCAGCTTCACGCCGAGGCGGCCAACCGCGCCAAGAGCGAGTTCCTGGCCAATATGAGTCATGAAATCCGCACGCCCCTGAACGGCGTGGTGGCCATGGCCGAGACGCTGGCGTCGCGCGACCTGCCGGAACGGGACCGCGAACTGGTCGACATCATCCGTTCGTCAGGCGTCACGCTGGAGCGTCTGCTGTCGGACATACTGGATGTGTCGCGCATCGAGTCGGGACAGGTGGCGATTGACCCGGCGCCCTTTGATCTGGAGGCGGCCGTCCGTGACGTTTCGGCGCTGTGGGCGCCGCTGGTGATGGACAAGGGGCTGGAACTGCGGCTGGACCTCGATCCGACCCTGCCGCGTCGTGTGGTCGGCGACGCCGTGCGGCTGCGCCAGGTGCTGACCAATCTGGTCAGTAATGCGCTGAAGTTCACGCAGGAGGGGACGGTGACGCTCTCTGTCGCGCGACGTGAAGGGGATCAGATCCGCTTTACCGTGGCCGACACGGGCATCGGCTTCGACGCCGGATTCAAGGCGCGCATCTTCCATCGTTTCCAGCAGGAGGACGGCTCCATCACCCGCCGGTTCGGCGGCAGCGGGCTGGGGCTGGCCATTTCAGATGATCTGGTGCGGCTGATGGGCGGCGAACTGGACTGCGTCTCGCCGCCGGAGGGCGGGGCGCGCTTCTGGTTCGACCTGAGCCTTCCGGCGGTGGAGCGAGACGATGACGACGTTGAGGCGGGCGCGCTGGCTGCGCCGGTCGTGCGGGCGGATCATGCGGCGGCGCTGCGCGTGCTGCTGGCCGACGACCATCCGGTCAACCGCAAGGTAGTCGAGGTCATGCTGGAACCGCTGGGTGTCGAACTGACGACGGTGGATGACGGAGCGCAGGCTGTGGCCGCCTTCCGCGCGGGCGGCTTCGATCTGGTGCTGATGGATATGCAGATGCCGGTCATGGATGGACTGACGGCGACAATGGAAATCCGCGCCCATGAACAAAGGACGGGCGCCGCGCGGACGCCGATCCTGATGCTGACGGCCAACGCCATGAGCGAACACGTCGAGGCCAGCCGCAGGGCGGGCGCCGACGGACATCTGACCAAGCCGCTCAGCGTGACGAGTCTGACGCAGGCCGTGGTCGAGGCGCTGGCCCAAGCTCAGGATAAGGTGGAGAATCAGGCTTCGGCCTGATCGCGGGCCTTTACGGCCACTTCACCACGGGCGGCATGGAGCTGAGGATCGATTCGACGTTGCCGCCGGTCTTCAGCCCGAACATGGTGCCGCGGTCGTAGAGCAGGTTGAACTCGACGTAGCGGCCGCGACGGATCAGCTGCTCTTCACGCTCGGCCTCGGTCCACGGCTCGTGCATCCGGCGGGCGACGATGTCGCAATAGACCTTGAGGAAGGCCTCGCCGACGGCCTGGGTGAAGGCGAAGTCCCGCTCCCAGTCGCCGCTGTCGTGATGGTCGTAGAAGATGCCGCCGGTGCCGCGCGGTTCATTGCGGTGGGGCAGGAAGAAATACTCGTCGCACCACTGTTTATATTTGGCGTGCCAGGCTGGATCGAAGGCGTCGCAGGCGCCTTGCATGGCGGCGTGGAAATCCACGGTGTCAGGGTGGTCGTCGCGACGGTCCACGTCCAGCACGGGCGTCAGGTCGCCGCCGCCGCCGAACCAGGTCTTGGTCGTCGAGATCAGGCGGGTGTTCATGTGCACGGCAGGCACGCGCGGGCTGACCGGGTGGCAGATCAGGCTGATGCCGGTGGCGTAGAAGCGCGGGTCTTCCTCGGCGCCGGGCACGTTTTTGGCGTAGTCGGCGGGGAAGGCGCCGTGGACGGTCGAGCAGTGAACGCCGACCTTTTCAAACAGGCGGCCGCTCATCATGCCCATGACGCCGCCGCCGCCCTCCTTGCGGTCCCACGGCGTGCGGACAAAGCGGCCGGGCGCTCCGGTGAACAGTTCGGCGGGGGCGGCGTCTTCCAGCGCCTCGAAACCGGCGTGGATCTTGTCGCGCAGGGTCTCGAACCAGACGCGGGCGCGCTCGCGGCGCTCAATCATCAGGGCGGGGTCAGCTTGGATCATGAGGGCTTCAACCATGACGCGGCCTTTCTGAACAGTCCGGCGGGGTGCGCGGATGCGAGCCTGATGCCGCAGGCGAGGCGAGGGGGCCTTGATCCAGATCACTCAGGCGACAGCCGCAGGCGGATGGTTCCCTCTTCGGCCGGGCTGTGCCAGCGTGGCGCGTCCGCAAAGCGGCGCCGTGGGGCGGCTGTGCGGTCCTTGTGTCTTGAGAGGGGAAAATCATGATCCGAACCGCCCTGCGCGCAGGCCTACTGGCCGCCGCATCCATCGCCGTTCTGGCCGCACCCGCCTCGGCCCAATCCGCACAGAGCCAGTCGTCTCAGGCGGATCAGGCGCGCGTGATGCAGATTCTGAAGCGCACGCCGCTGGTCGATGGCCACAACGACCTCCCGTGGGCCTTGCGTCAGGGCTTTGGAAACGATCCTTATGGCGTTGATCTGACACAAAATCTTTCAACCTCGACGCGTCTCCATACCGATATTCCGCGTCTGCGCGCCGGGGGCGTGGGCGGCCAGTTCTGGTCGGTCTTCGTCCCGGCCAGCCTGGCGCCGGTCGACGCCGCCAAGGCCACGTTCGAGCAGATCGACACGGTCAAACGTATCGTCGCCGCCCACCCCGACACCTTTGAACTGGCGACAACCGCCGACGACCTGATCCGCATTCACCGGGCGGGCAAGATCGCCAGCCTGATCGGCATGGAGGGCGGCTATTCGATCGACGACTCTCTTGGCCTGCTGCGCGAGTTCTATGATTCGGGGGCGCGCTACATGACGCTGACCCACTCCAAGAGCACGACCTGGGCGGACAGCGGCACGGATGCGCCCAAGTGGAACGGCCTGAACGCCTTTGGCGAAGAAGTCGTCCGCGAGATGAACCGCCTGGGCATGATGGTGGACCTGAGCCACGTGTCCGAGGACACCATGGTCGACGCCATCCGCGTGTCGTCGGCGCCGGTGATCTTTTCTCACTCCTCGGCGCGGGCGGTGACGGCGCATCCGCGCAATGTGCCCGATGCGGTGCTGCGCCAGATGGTGGGCAACGGCGGCATCGTCATGGTGACCTTCGTGCCGGGCTTCATCAGCGAGGCCGTGCGGGCCTGGGGCGCAGGACGTGCGGCCGAGGTCACGCGTCTCACCGCGATGAACCCCGGCGATCCGGCTGCGGTCAAGGCGGGCACGGACGCCTGGGTTGCGGCGAATCCGGCGCCGGTGGCGACGATGGAGGACGTCATCGCCCATATCCAGCACGTCCGTAATGTGGCCGGCATCGACCACATCGGACTGGGCGGAGACTACGACGGCGTGGACAAGCTGCCGGAGGGTCTGGAGGGCGTGGACGGCTATCCGCGCCTGCTGGCTGAACTGATGCGCCGCGGCTGGAGCGAGGCCGACATCCGCAAGATCTCCGGCGAAAACCTGCTGCGCGTCATGCGGGCGGTTGAGCGTGTAGCGGAATCCAAGCGCGGCGAGCGGCCCAGCCTGGCCAAACTGCAGGACGACGGCGCGCCGGAATAAGCCAATAAAATCCTTCTCCCCTTGTGGGAGAAGGTGGACGGCGGAGCCGGACGGATGAGGGGTGCGAGGAAACTCGCTCCCAGCCATCATATTCAATCCGCCCGCCGACACCCCTCATCCGAGCCCTTCGGGCCCGCCTTCTCCCACAAGGGGAGAAGGGGTGATGTTACGGGTTTGTTTCTCTTCAGATTTGTCCACGCTCAAGGCCTGCTCAAGGCCTATCCAGCCAATGGAGAGTCAAGGACTTAGGCCCTGAGGCGACACAGACCCTGCACAGGGAGCCGCCCCGATGGCCTTTTTGATAGACCCCCAGGAGCTGAAGCCTGGCCTCATCCTCTTCCGCCGCGCGGACGTTCAGCACCGCAACTGGTACTGCCGCATCAAGGTGCCGGGCTCCGACCGGTACAAGACGGTCTCGCTCCGCACCGCCGATGTGACCACGGCCAAGGAGGCGGCCTTCGACGCCGACGCGGACCTGCGCTTTCGCGTGAAGCATGATGTCCCGGTGTTCAACCGGACCTTCGCCCAGATCGCGAAGATGTACGCTGACCATCAGCAGGCTCGCTCAGAGGCCGGTGAGATCACTCACCATCGCTGGGAGGTGGTCGAGTCCATCATTCGCGCCCAGATCAATCGTTACGTGGGTGCCAAGCAGATTGCCCACGTCTCGCACGACGACTTCCTGGGCTATCCCCTCTGGCGCCGACAGAATGGGCTGGGTCGCGGCGGACGGCCGGTGTCGGACGCCACCATCCGCTATGAGATGTCTATCTTTCGTTCCGTCATCGCCTTCGCGGTCGGCAAGCGCTTCGTGCCGGAGAGCCATATCTACAAGGGCAAGTTGCCCCTAGCGAAGGTGCGCCGGGAGGAGTTCACGCCTGAGGAGTATCGCAAGCTCCACACCTTCGCGCGTGGCTGGATCAAGCGCGCCAGAACCAGGAAATTCGAATGGCACCGACAACTCGCCTACAACTTCATTTTGATCATGTGCAACACAGGCATGCGTCCGGCCGAAGCCAAGAACCTCCGCTGGAGGGACGTGGCGATCCGAACCGACGCAGACGGCCGACGCATGGTCGTTCTGCAAGTGCGGGGGAAGGACAAGTCGCGCCAGCTGGTCGCGGCAGGGAATGTTGCTGACTATCTGGAGCGAGTTCGCTCCCTGACAACCAATGAGACGGCGCCCGAGGGCGCCGTCTTCGTCAACGGCAAGGGTGATCCCGCAGCCACTCTCTATGCGGATCAGATTGAAGCGCTCCTTAGAGAAGCAGGCCTGCTTCTCAGCGCCTCAGGCTCCCCCCGGTCCACCTATTGCTTCCGCCACACCTACGCGACCTTCCGGCTAACGGAGGGCGTGGATGTCTATTTCCTGTCAAAGCAGATGGGCACGTCAGTGAAGATGATCGAGGACCACTACGGCCACATCAATCCGGTGAAGAATGCCGCTCGCATCTTGCAGGGATTGCCGGGTTGGGAGGCTATCTAGCTCGAGGACCTAACATTGACAGCCGACCGGGAAGCTGCCCTTGGATTTCTTGGGGCCCCGCCGCATGCTCGTTTGAGGTGCGGTTATTACTTCTAACCCACCGTAGCTGCGGCTACGTCCGGAAATGACGGGAGCGCCTGCCACACTCTCAGGGATCAGTGGCGCAACAATACAGGCCAAATTACGCATCTTCTCCACAGGCAGTCTACAGGCTGCCCAACGAGTCGTTCACACTCTTCTCCACGCTTAATCTTGCCCGTTGAGGCGTTCCCATTGAGGGGCTGCGCCTCAGGTGCGAGAGGGTTGGGATGAGGCCCGCACCATGAACATAATTGCCCGTCTGGAGCCCAAATTTTCGGGCCCGAGCCAGCCTCTGAACTTCAGCGCAGATGGCTATGTCTGCTGGTCCCGTATGCAGGCAGAAGCAGGGCAGGCACTTGCCGCGATCATCAAGCGCAAAGAGGTTGAGCGGCAGGCTGGCGACGGCGTCTTCTTTTGGGGTGTCGGAAATCCGCCAGCCCTGGCGACGAACGCATTGGCACGCGCAGCGGTGCAGGTGCCTGCCATATTCTCGATCATGAAGTCGCGGCCTAAAGCGAGCGATATCGCACCCGCCCGGACGTTTGTTTGGCGGCAGTATATTGACGCATTTGGCATGATCCGCCCATTGCCTGCACACGCCCTCATTACGAGCCGGGCGGATAGCGGGACTGGCCCCAAACGTTCTCACTACTCACTGATATGCCGATCAGATAAGCCGCTGGAACTTCGGCACGACAAACCATTCGATCCCGAAGCATACCGCAATGCAAGCAGTGCGGGGGGGCGTGTGGGAGCTTCACAGGTCACTGCATTGTTGCGGCGCGTCGCCGTCGAGCAGGAAACGTCCGACTATGCCGCCAACATGGTGGCCTGCCTAACAGGAAGCTATTGGGTCCGTCTCACCGATCCCGATCTCCTTGATTCAACCAGGCTTTCAATGCTCGGGACGGTCGATGAAGTTGACCCCACCGAATGGTGTAGGGTTGTCAAAAAGATTCGACGCGACAGCCAGCGCGAGGCATCGCCCGAAGCAAGTGATCGGCTATTGTAGCAACCGCTCCATGCTATGCTATTCTAGCATAGGGGGACAAGAATGCTGTGGCCGACGAAAACGCGAAGCTCATAGATCGACTGCGGAAGGCAGGCTTTAGCCGCGCCGCCATCGAAGCCGCTTGGCCATCTTGGTGGACAGAGGACGCCGATAAATCGCCTTCTGGCCGCGCGGAGTTGCGGTTTGCGCTCGCTCGCCGCCTCGGCTTGGACCCGCGCCCCCTGCTGGGCGAGCGCGTTGAATTTATATGGAATGACGAAGCCAAATTCAAACACCTCTCAGCTGCGAGCGAACACCAAAAATCTGCGCTAACATCATTTGGCGTATCAATCGGTCGATTGCTATTACGGGCCACGCCGAGATCGGGTATACGCAACGTGTCTGCCGATAAGCTACGCGACTCTATACTTTCATCGAATGCGTTCGTAGACTTGGAGTCTCTAATCTCTGCGTGTTGGGCCTTGGGTATACCGGTAATATACCTCCGAGTGTTCCCTATGGAGGCCAAATCCATGCACGCGATGGTCGTCAGCGTTGACGACAGATTTGCGATTTTGCTCGGCCGCGACGCCCAGTATCCTGCCCCAGTCGCATTTACGCTCGCGCATGAGCTTGGCCACGTGATGCTTGATCATCTTAAGGGGGCGCCCGCTCTAGTCGACGTAGAAGACCCAGCATCGACTAGCAGCGACGATGACCAAGAGAAAGAGGCCGATCAATTCGCCCTTACCTTGCTGACGGGGGGAGCGGACCGCGAGATCAAGACTAACCTTAAAGAATTTAACGCGCCAACACTAGCAAATGCCGTTATGCGCGCAGCGGCTCAATACCGCATTGAACCTGGAACTATGGCGCTTTGCGTCGGATACCAAACCGGATTATGGGCCGTCGCGACCTCCGCTCTTAACTTCATATACTCGAGGTCAATACCAGCGTGGCCGGAGGTTAATGGCATAGCAAACTCTGAACTCGAATGGGGTGAGTTGAGCATTGATTCCCAATGTTATCTAAGAAAAATCATGGCAATTTCGGATGTCTGATTTGGTTCTCTTGGATAATGATGTGGCATTGAAAATATCTTGCTACTCATTGGTTGATGAGTTTTTCGCAACTACCAGATCGGGTGCGTCATCAACCTCAATGCTTGGGGTTGGAAAATATGTCATCCGCAACCGCGTTGATCGTACATCTAAGATCGTCGATCGGGATCGCGCGAGGCGGGCCGTAGAATACCTCCTGTCTTCGATTTCTCTAATAGAACCGAGTGACAATGAATTGGAGGCGGCGGCTGCACTGGAAGCGAAAGCAACCATGCAAGGGCTTGAGCTTGATAGCGGAGAAAGCCAGCTTTTGGCTATAATGGCGCATCGTGGGCACGAACTCCTTATCACTGGAGACAAGCGCGCCATCAAAGCAATGGCTATCGTTGCTATCGAAGCTTCTTCCAATCGCGTTGCCTGCCTGGAGCAGCTCTTTGGATGGATGATTGCCGCTTGCACGCTCGATCAGATACGAGGCGCAGTATGCAAAGAACCATCCGTAGATCAGGCAATTACGATTTGCTTTGGCTGTAGCCAATGCTCTTCTGTCGACTTCAACGTGGCCGAAGCGCTTTCCAGCTACATCCGGCACCTAGATGGAGAGGCCCCAGGAGTTCTGCGCCACAGCACTAAGTACCCAAAGATCAGCGATGCGACCGACACGACCGCACCGGGATGAATTTATCGCTCCCCACGAAGGAATACAGCATACGGATCTTTCAGTTTCGCCACCAGTCCGATCTCTATAATCTTGGGCTCACGATCATTGGGTAGCTCTGGAGCATCCGTTACCTCAAGGCAGGCTTTGTCAACGCGCCCCTTTATGTAAAGGCTACCTAATCGACCCGTACTAGGGCCGACAGGCACGCGAGTCTGATCCAAGGGTAGGTTCATGCTGTCTGCATGCAGGTCCTCAATTAGAAGTGCATACTTTGAACCACGGACTTCAATAGTATCCGGTATTTCTGACCAGCTCTGGCCATCTACGGAGTACTCCGCAGCAACGCCAGATCCAAAGTGATTGGACTGCATTTGCTCCATCACTAAGTGAATCGGCTGACCTCGCTCTGCAAAGCTTCGGGCGAACGGCTGCACCATAGATGCTGGGTGGCAGGTGTTCCCACCATATCCCCACATACCAAATCCAGTATTAGCAATCTCCGACCGCTTGCGCGCGATTATTTTGTCTAAATCTTCGCTAGCGTGAGTGCCGATCTTCATGAAGAGGAGCCCAGCACCGGGGCGGACGATGTCATTTGCGAGCATTTTCGAGGTACTCCAGGCTGTATTCATCCTCGTGCGCCACGCCGTAATCTAATCTTCTCTTAGCGCGGACATAACGAACGGTGGGGGGCTGATCTAGTCCGTAGAAATTTGCGAGCCGGTCGCCATCAACAATAGCTTGGCTATTGCCTGGAGACGGATTTCCCGGAAGCGCTGACACGTAGAGATTGCATGACTTTAGGTCCGGTGCATCATCGAGATGATACTCGTGAAGCTTTCTCTGCATCCTAGAGACGTAGAATCCATGCGATGACGCGAAGCTCTGCACTCCAGCCAGAACGTGTTTTGGCCACTCCAGCGCGTCGTCGTCGGCGATTACGATTACACCTTCACCCGCGTGCTTCGTGACTTCCATGCCGCGTTGGATAAATACATTGACGCTCCGGCCCGCGTTTGACGCCCCCCAAGGCGGGTTTGTGTAAAAGCAATCAAAGGGATTTGTTGGCTCTAGGGCGTCCAGCACGTTGTAGAGCTGAGCATCAAGGTTGGTGATGCCTTCGCGGTCAGCGAAATTCTTGACAGCCTCCACTGTGCGCTCATCGAAGTCGAAGACGGTGATGTGCGACGGCCCGAAGTTTAGGACCCCTCGCGCCTTCAAATAGGCCACGCAAACGCTAATCGCATCACCATCGCCGATGAAGGCCAGGCGTTTCCCGTCGGCCCAATCGGCGATCATCTCGCTTTGAAGTACCATGTCTCCGGTTTTCATGTGGATCTGATCGAACACCCTCAATGGGCGCGGTCGATTCTGGACTACATCCGATACCGCATTTATGGCCTGACGCAGATCAATCCGACGACGCTCAGAGGGTGGAACAGCCGTCCCAACGACTGGACGGCTCTTTTGGCGCTTCATAAGGCTCAAGCGCGATACCCAGCTGGCAAAGCTCATGACAAACGCCCCACGAGGCGCTTAACCAGCGCCTGCTGGTCTCGACCAGTATCGAAGAGGTAGACGGGACAAGGAGCAGTCACGCCGTAGATTGCAGCTATCGAAGCTTGCAACCCCGTGTGCATGCGCGCCTCCTCCTCGGTTACTGCTGGGCGTCCCCCATTGTCTGCGGCAATACGATTGCACGTCTCTTCGGGACTTACGAAAGTGACCCAAATTTCACTTGGATCAAGTGCGGACAGCTGTGACGCGGAAAAGGCAGTAATCCGGAATCCAAAATCTTCCTTCGTTACCGGGTGACTATCAATAAGGATCGGATGCGAGTCGCGGTTCGTGGATACGAACTCCAGCAATGCCCGATCCACCTCAACAATATCCTCAGGCGTCACAATGGCGCTGGAACGTGCCCGGAGGTCTTCGTGATCGGCTGCGCCGTACTTCGTCCTGCAATGCTGCGTGAGCCGCTTCCCGTATTCCCAAATCAGCAGGGAGGGCAGTTGCTCGTTTAGCAGGCGCGACGTTGAGCTTTTTCCAGACGCCGGAGCGCCTGTGAGATAGATAACTTTTGGCACGCTCCCCCCCTGTACTTTGGAGAAGTCTTACCAAACATCGTTACATGTCAAGGCGTTTTGCACGCTAAGCGCGAGCGCCCAGCCTGCGGCGCGTGGCACCACAAAGAAAATCTGGCTTAACAAGCATCACGCGGTTGGTACGCCATGCGGAAACTGGCCGCGCATCAGCCCGTTCGCCGATGTCAGCTTCTGTCGCATTTCAGCCTTTCCTGGCGGTGCTCAAGCCATTCAATCGATCGCGGCAGATCGTCTCCACCATGTTCTCGAGCACTTTCAGTCGCTCGAGCATCCAGGCAAGCTCCTCGGCAGCCACCCGATAATGCTCAGAGTACCGCGCCTTTACATAGGCCGCGCGCAGGAGCTCAAAGCACCGCTTCTGGAACTTCGTCTCCGTCGGCCATACCTCCGCCAACCGCGCATCGATTGGCTCGGCTGCATTTCGCAGCCGGACCAGATTGTGGGACTTCGGCGTGTACAGCGTCGCGACGAGCAAGACGGCGTTGTAGAAGTTCTCCGCAGCCTGATGGAGATGGAAGGCCGCTAGGCTGTTCCATTCGTTCTCAATGTCTAGGCGAGCGTGCGTGATGAAGCGGCTCGCTGACCCCATATACTCGGCGTAGTATTTCTCGGCCTCTTTCACCGCCGCATCGCTTGGAAGAGGTTGCGGATCAACAAATGGATGGTCCGGCGCCTCGAACAGCACCACGCCCTCGCGCACGATGTCCGCGAAGAAGTACCGGCCCTGCACCAGTTGGTCGTTCACGTCGTCGAGTGAATGAATGATCAGGTCCGCTGGGGTGCGAAGATTGGCGCCCGAGGCGAGGTCCCGCCGCAGACGCTTCTCGGCACCCTCCCAGAACTCCAGCACATCGGTCAGCTTCTCATCGCTGACGACGACAAGCAGATCGAAGTCGGAGAAGTAGCGGCCAACCGGATCTTCGACCCAGTCACCCCGCGCGTATGAGCCGTAGAGGATGACCTTGAGTATCTGGCCGTCCTTCACGCCCTCGGCGCGTCGGTTGGCGATGGCCTTGTGGAACTCGTCCTTGATGACGCCGAGCACGTGCTCCAGTTCGCGGCGCTTGCCGAGCGGCAGATGATCTAGACTCGTCTTCATCCGACGAGTCTTGCCGTTACCGCCGCGCTTCGCAAGGCGAAGCTCCTCGCGGCCGGCTCTGTGGTATTCGCGACGGATCACCATGGGGCTGGAGCATCGCCGCTGGGGGACTCCTTGTCACCCCTGAAGGCACGCCGTCCCCGGTGCGCCAGAACCGCCATAGCCTCGTCGCGCCGATCAGAATGCAGCATGGCGGCGACGACAAGCAGGCCGCCGAGGATGGCGTTGCGGTCGTCGCCGGTCAGTTCAATGAGGCCTGCCTTCTGCACCAGACCGCCCAGTTCAATCAGGTGGCGGGTCCGGGCGCGCCGCGCATCTTGACGTTCCTGGTGTTCGGCTCGCCGCTGCATGGCTTCAGTCCGGCGCATCAGGGCTGGAAGCTGAGCCAGCCTTAGGGTCGTGGCGCGAAGCGCCCGCCGAAGCGGCGCGCGTCCGTTCGCCACGAAAGAAGGCCTCGCCCCGCAGACGCCATTGGCTTCGGGTCTGGTCGTTCTTCTCGGCAGATGCGGCGCTCAGTGCGCCCATCAGGATGTCGGCGCCCAGGGCGTCGGCGCCGCTGGCGATGACGAGTTCGCCGAGTTGGCTGACCCGGCGCGCCTTCAGCGCCGCCGCGCGTTCCGCCAGCGCCACGAGTTCGGCGTCGATGTCCCTGGGCTTTCGCATGATGACGGCTCTCTCTTCCTTCGAAGAGCCGCCATCATGCTTCGGTCCTGCCTTGCGCGCGCCCCCGTAAGTCTGCGGTGGTGCGCGGGCGTAAGCGGCCTACTTGGTCGCCGGTTTGCGGCCGCGCTTGGCGGGCTTGCGACCGCCCTGGCCGAGGCCCATCGACTTGGCCAGTTCCGACCGCGCAGCCGCGTAGTTCGGCGCCACCATCGGATAGTCCTTCGGCAGGCCCCACTTGGCGCGGTAGTCCTCCGGGGTGAGGCCGTACTTGTTGAACAGGTGGCGCTTCATCGACTTGAAGGGCTTGCCGTCTTCCAGGCAGATGATGTGGTCCGGCGTGATGCTCTTGCGGATCGACACCGCAGGCGCCTGCGGCTCGGGTTCGGGCGCCGCAACCTGCGTCGTGCCGGCAAGCGCGCCATGCACGCCCGCGATCAGGCGCGGCAGGGCGTCGGCGGCGATGGCGTTGTTCGACACGAAGGCCGAAACGATATCGGCGGTCATGCCGATCAGGTCGGTCTCGGCGGTCAGCTCATCCATGCATTCAGGTCCTGATGGTGGGGGAAGTAATACGGCTCAGCCTTGCACGTCCCCTCATGCCTGGAAACCGGACGCGATGAAGGATCGCGGCTTTCCGCCTCCGTAGACTTGCGGGACGCCAGTCTCCGTCACGACGGACATGCTGTCCGGAGTGCGCGCTTATACGTCGTTCCGACGTGCGCTTTGCTTCGGAGCAGAGCCCCGGTGGCGATCTACCACTTCTCCGCCAAGGTCATCGCCCGGTCTGCGGGCCGCAGCGCCGTGGCGGCGGCCGCCTACCGGTCGGCGTCCCGGCTCTATGACGAGCGCACCGAGCGCTCCTGCGACTACACGCGCAAACCCGGCGTGCTGCATTCGGAGATCATGGCGCCGGCGCATGCGCCCGAGCGCTGGCAGGACCGGCAGGCGCTGTGGAACGAGGTCGAGTGGGGCGAGAAGCGCAAGGACGCCCAGCTGGCCCGGGAGGTCGAGTTCGCCCTGCCGCGTGAGATGCACCCGGACGACGCCATCGAACTGGCCCGGTCCTTCGTCCAGCGCGAGTTCGTAGACCGGGGCATGGCAGCCGACCTGAACGTCCATTGCGATGTGGGCGAGGACGGCCTGCCGCGTCCCCACGCTCACGTCATGCTGGCCATGCGCGAGGTCACCAAGGACGGCTTCGGCGCCAAGGTGCGGGACTGGAACAGCACCGCCCTGCTGGAGCACTGGCGCCAGGCGTGGGCCGAGCATGTGAACGAGCGGCTGGCCCAACTGGACATGGACATCCGCATCGATCATCGCAGCCTCGAAGACCAAGGCATCGCCCTTGAGCCACAGCCCAAGATCGGCCCGACCGCCGCGCGGTTGGAGGCGCGCGGCCGGGCCTCGGAACGGGTGGAGGATGACCGGGCGGTCGCCCGCCGCAACGGCGATCTGATCATCCGTGATCCGGCTCACGCCTTGGAGGCCCTGACCTACAATCAGGCGAGCTTCAGCCGTCATGACCTGGCCCGGTTCGTGTTCGCGCGAACGGACGGCAAGGATCAGTTCGACCGGGCCATGGGAGCCATCCTGTCGTCGCGCGCCCTGGTGCGACTGGGGGAGGACGAACGCGGCCGGGAGCGCTTCACCAGCGCGGAAATGGTGCGGGCGGAGCGCACCCTAATCCGCGCCGTCGATGGACTCGCGGGCAGCAGCCATCACCGGGTCAGCGAACGCGCCATCAGCGCGGCGGCGCGCGTCGTCCAACACAGCGAGCGGCCGCTCACCGAGGATCAGGTTCTGGCCTTGGGCCATGTGCTTCAACGCGACGGCCTGTCGGCCGTGGTCGGCTACGCCGGGACCGGCAAGAGCGCCATGCTGGGGGCGGCGCGTCTGGCGTGGGAGGCGCAAGGGTATAGGGTGCGGGGCGCGGCCCTGTCCGGCATCGCCGCCGAGAGTCTGGAGAAGGGCTCAGGGATCGCCTCGCGCACGCTGGCCAGCCTTGAGTACGCGTGGACGCGGAACCTGGACCGGTTGACGACCAACGACGTGCTGGTGATCGACGAGGCGGGCATGGCGGGGACGCGGCAGATGGCGCGCATCCTCAAGGAGGCCATGCTCTCTGGCGCCAAGGTGGTGCTCGCCGGGGATCCGGAGCAGTTGCAGGCCATCGAGGCGGGCGCACCGTTCCGAAGGGTGGTGGAGCGCCACGGCGCGGCCGAGATCACTCAGGTGCTCAGGCAGCGAACCGACTGGCAGCGGCAGGCGACCCGCGAGCTGGCCACGGGCCGGACGGCCGAGGCGCTGGCGCGGTACGAGCAGGCAGGCGCGGTCACGGGCCACGATACCCGCACCGATGCGCGCGAGGCGCTGGTGGCGGAATGGGCGCAGGATCGACAGCGCGACCCGGCCGCCTCGCGGATGATGATGGCCTACACCCGCGCCGATGTGGCCGAGCTCAACCGGCTGGCGCGGGCGGCGCTGCGGGCTGACCGAGCCTTGGCCGAGGATCAGGTGGTCGAGACCACGCGAGGGGCGGTCGCGTTCGCGGCCGGAGACCGGGTGATGTTCCTCAGGAACGAGCGGTCGCTGGGGGTGAAGAACGGAACCTTGGGCACGCTGATCCGCATCAGTGGCTCAGCGCTGGAGGTGAGGCTGGACGACGCCAGAACCTTGCGGTTCGACCGCAAGAACTATGCGGACCTGACACACGGCTACGCCGCCACCATCCACAAGGTCCAGGGCGCGACTTTCGACAAGGCCTATGTGCTGGCCAGTTCGCACATGGATCGCCACGCGGCCTATGTGGCGATGAGCCGTCATCGGGATGCGGTGAGTTTGCGGTACGGCCGCGAGGAGTTTGCGGGGCAGCAGGAGCTGGCACGCTCGCTTAAACAGAAGGCCTCGGAACGACGGTTGGACATGCCCTCGAGGGGGCGTAGTCGTTGACCAGCCGTCAACTCCCCGTAGACGCAAAGTTTACGTGAGCGCCGAAACGTCCTGGTACAGGCGACGCAGGTGTTCGTCTGACATATCCAGAATAGGCTCGTACATGAATGAGTTGAGGTGGATATTTTCCGGGGTCATCAACGCAACACGTTCAAGGATTTTTACCTCTGCCGCCTTATCGGGGTGGTCCTTCTTGAACCGCCCAAGCAACCGCCCCGTCTGACTTGAGACGATGGCATCAGTGAATGTCGAGTCGGCGATTGTAGCGATCATATAGCGCTCGGCGGCCAGGCGAACAGCGATCGCCATGACAATCTTGTTCTCGAAGTTCATCCCTTCGGGAGCGCCGAGACACTGCGCCGCCGCCTCATCGATGGACGTGAACACGGCCTTGTCAGAATGGGGGTGTGTACCTGTGGTGCCGAACAGACCGTTGTAGATCGCATCCAGTTCGCCTTCCGTGATTCTCTCCGAGCCCGGTTTGACATGCAACAGGCCGGTGAGTTTGAGGAACGTGGGGTCATCCACGCCTCGTGTGAATTCCACGAGATTTCGCATGAATGGAATCGACGCAACCCTCTTCTTCTCATCTTGGAAGAAGGCGATCTTCCAATCGTTTACGAATATGTTGCTGATCCCTTGCGCGGGATATATTTTAAGTCCGCCAGAAGTTTTGGAAGCCATAAAGCAGCAATTGTAGGATGCGATCTGGCGTGAGTTGATCGTGCGGAAAAAGTCGAAATTGTGCGTTAGGATTATCTGACGGAAAAGGTCGTCGTCTGCGATATCTCCAAGATATTGAACGATCGCGTATTTATTCTTGTAGTCAAAGGAGTCGGCCACGTCGTCAACGATCACAAGGGTTTTCACCCCCTGCTTACGCCGTACCTCCACCTCAAACAGGACGTTGAGCAAATAGAACGCCTTGCGCTCGCCCGTGCTGAGCCCCTCCATAAGCGCCTCGCGTTTCACGCTGACGGATTCGCCTCCCTCCTCGAACAGGAAGTCGAGGGCGAGGATAGGCTCTTTGGCGAGAGCTACTTGGATCAGATTTTTCGGCGCTAGCTTGAAGGGCACCGAAAACCGCTCATTGAAGATGTCGATGACCTCCTGCCACTGCGTCCGTTCCGACGCGGCCGCCTGTTCGATCTCCGTCCGCCTCTTCTCCGTGGCCTGGCGCTGATCGAGCAGCTTAAGATAGAGAGCCTCGTTTATCTTAATATACGACTTCCAGACTTCCTCCTTTAAGGCTGCGATATTGGACATATATGGAAGAAGATTCTCATTCTCGGACAGATATGCCTCGAATTTTCGAGCATCCGCATTCTTCTCTAGAAGCCCGGCAAGCTGTTGATATTTTTTACGCAGCGTTTCATCGCTCGTAATGGCGTCCTTTTCCTTCTGGACGATATCTTTCAACTCTTGTTCGTTGGCAATATGAACGTCCTCGCCGCCGCGCAGGGTGATCGTATGCGCCGCTTTGAAGAACCCGTTGTCGGCAAGGCTTTTCGCGATCTGACCGGCATTGAAATAGTTAAACGTGCCGCGTTTGAAATAGGCCGAGCCATCAATAAGCTCGTTGTACTTCTGAATGTATTCCGCGATCAGGTTTTTCGAATCCTGTTGAGTTAGGACCGCGATCCCCTTCTCGTCAAACAGCTTGTCGTACTCAATCGATCCGAAGGGCGCTTCGCTAAGCCCTGTTACCTCCTCTTTCACTCGCGCGAGCGCATCGTAAAAGCGGTCAGCGGATGGCGTGAACGCACTTGAAATCTCGATTTCCAAATTCCGCTTCGAACCAGACGTCGCCTTCAAGGCGTTCAGGAAATCGGCTTTTGTTGCCTCCAGTTCAGAGTGCAATGTCTCGTATTCGGCCCGCAGATTCGCATTGACCAAGAGCGCGGAAGTCTTCGCCGAATGCTGCAGGCTTTCATCATAGGGGCGCACGACCAGAATATGGGCTGGGTCAATGGCCGCGCCACTTTCATCAGTCACGGAATAAGTTGAGACCCGCTCAGGAAAGAACCGGTCGATGGGCGGCTTGCCGTCGGCTAGCGCCTGAAAGGTGTTCGCGAGCGATGACTTCATCGCGCCGTTCGGTGCGTACACAGCCGCGACCTTGCATTTGGAAAAGTTGAACTCGACATCCAGCTTCCGGATGCCGAAGCAATTCTCCAGGTTGATTTTCAACTTATCCATCCGGTCCCCTAAGGCGTTATCCGCACGCTTCAAGCTACGATTCACGAAACGGCCGCGTTCCGAATAACCCGCCGCGATGATAGGGTACAGGCTATCGACCAAGGGCATCAGTAGATTTGGGACCGAAGAAAGAGGAGGCTTCACCGCGCCCTTCTGGTCCTCCCCGTAGTTGTCCAGCAGATCGTCGGCCCCAGCGCCGGGGTGACGCCGCTGGACAGGGTGTAACGACCTTCCAAATCGATCACCGCGTGCACGCCGTGTGCATGTCGCCGCTCCCGTCGACCGGGCACGCCCGCTGCCTGACCCTAATCGGCATCTCCTTTGAACTGCGCAGCGTCACACAGCGCCCGCGATGACACTGCACAGTTGCTATACAGAGGCCGACAGGTCGAAATTTCTCTCTCGTTTTGCTAGGTTAGCTACCGCCCTTCTCCCACAAGGGGAGAAGGGTCAGCGTTGGGGCAGTTCCTGCAATTGCCGCAACGCCTCATGCAGGCCTATTCCGGCGCTGACCGACAGGTTCAGCGACCGGGTTTCCGGGCGGATCGGAATATAGATTCGCGCATCCGCCGCCGCATGGACGTAGTCGGGCGAGCCCGCGCTCTCCTTGCCGAACAACAGAACGTCATCAGGCTGGAAAACGAAATCGGTCAGGGGTTCGGCCGCCCGCGTGGTGAACAGCACCAGCCGCCCCGGCGCCCGGTCGCGCTGGAAATCGTCCCAGCTGGAATGGCGTGTCATATGGGACAGAGGCCCGTAATCGAGGGCCGCCCGCTTCATCGCGCGATCGTCGAAATTGAAGCTCGTAGGCTCGATGACGTGCAATTCCACGCCGAAACAGGCGCTCAAGCGTATGCAGGCGCCGACATTATGGGGGATGTCAGGTTGAAAAAGGGCGAGACGCATTCTAAGGCCGTCATACGCGCGGGGCGGGGCCTTGTCGCGGCTTTTGTTGCGACTGTTTCGCAAATCGCTTCAGCGACTTGTCAGGAACAGTTGAAACCGGGGCCGGACGGGCAGGGGTTTGCCATCGCATGATAGGGTTCCATTCGGTTGACGTCCCATCTCGGGGCGGGCGACCGGCGATGCAGAGGTGAAACGCGTGGCCGAATCGGTCGTGAATGCTGACGGGCCTGACGGCCAACACGGGGGTGGCGAGGCCACTCGCCGCGACTTCATCCACATTGCTGCGGGCGCGGCTGCGGCCGGCGCTGGCGTGATGGTGGCCTGGCCGCTCATCAACCAGATGAACCCGGCGGCTGACACCCTGGCTCTGGCGTCGATCGAATTCGATCTGACCAAGGTCCAGGAAGGCCAGCAGGTCGTCATCAAATGGCAGGGCAAGCCGGTGTTCGTGCGTTACCGCACCGAGGCCGAGCTGAAGAAGGTCATCGACGAGGGCGCCGTCGGCAGCCCCGCCCAGACCGACGCCGAGCGCACCAAGGCCGGTCACGAGAAATATCTCGTCGTCATCGGTTCGTGCACCCACCTGGGCTGCGTGCCGACCTTCAACGCCGGTGAATACGGCGGCTGGTTCTGCCCGTGCCACGGTTCGCACTACGACGCCTCGGGGCGTATTCGTAAGGGACCGGCGCCGTTGAACCTGATCGTGCCGAACTATGAATACATGTCCGACACCCGCGTGAAGATCGGCTGAGGACGGACAGAGGAACCATGAGCGATCACGAATCCACTTACGTCCCGAAGACCGCCGTTGAGCGGTGGATGGACACCCGCCTGCCGATCATCCGTTTCGGCATGGACTATGCGAACCTGCCGACCCCGAAGAACCTGAACTACTGGTGGACCTTCGGCGGCATCCTGGCGATCTGCCTGATGACCCAGATCATCACCGGCATCGTCCTGGCCATGCACTACACCCCGCACGTCGACATGGCCTTCGCCTCGGTCGAGCGCATCATGCGCGACGTGAACGGCGGCTGGCTGATCCGTTATGTGCACGCCAACGGCGCGTCGATGTTCTTCATCGCCGTCTATCTGCACATGCTGCGGGGCCTGTATTACGGCTCCTACAAGGCGCCGCGCGAGATGATCTGGATCGTCGGCTGCGTGATCTTCTTCCTGATGATCGCCACCGCCTTCCTGGGCTACGTCCTGCCGTGGGGCCAGATGTCCTTCTGGGGCGCTGAGGTCATCACCAACCTGATCGGCGCCATTCCGGTCGTCGGCGAGCCGATCCTGATCTGGCTGCGTGGCGGCCCGGCGATCGACAACGCGACGCTGAACCGCTTCTTCTCGCTGCACTACCTGCTGCCGTTCGTCATCGCCGGCTGCGTGGTGCTGCACCTGTGGGCGCTGCACGCTGCTGGTCAGGGCAACCCGGTCGGCATCCTGATCCCGAAGGACCGCGCCAAGAAGGACATGCTGCCCTTCCACCCGTATTTCACGGTTAAGGACGGCTTCGCGATCATCCTGTTCCTGATCCTGTTCGCGGTCTTCGTCTTCTATCAGCCGAACGCCCTGGGCCACGCCGACAACTACATCCCGGCCAACCCGCTGCAGACCCCGGCGCACATCGTGCCTGAGTGGTACATGCTGCCCTTCTACGCGATCCTGCGCGCTGTCCCCGACAAGTTCGGCGGCGTCGTGGCCATGTTCGCGGCGATCGGCGTCCTGTTCGTCCTGCCGTGGCTGGATACGTCCAAGGTGCGCTCCATGCGCTACCGCCCGACGATGAAGACCTTCTTCATCATCTTCCTGTTCGTCTGCTTCGGTCTGGGCTGGTGCGGCGCGCAGCTGCCGGACGCGCCGGTCATCGGCAGCTTCAAGACCTTCACCCTGATCGACGGCGACCTGAACTCCTACCTGTGGCTGACGCGCTTCCTGACGACGTACTATTTCGTCTTCTTCGTGGTGCTGATGCCGGTTGTCGGCCTGCGTGAGAAGCCGCTGCCGATCCCGGCGACGATCTCGGAGCCTGTGCTCCCGTCGACCGCAGCCGAGAAGGCCTGAGCGCGATGATGAGCAACGAGAAAAAGACCGTGTCCTTCCGCAAGATCCTTGTCTCAGTGACGGCCGCTGTCGGCCTGGTCGCCATCGCCGCTCCGGCGATGGCCGCCGGGGGCGCCAAGCATCCGCGCGACGGCGGCTTCAGCTTCAACGGGCCGTTCGGAACGTTTGACCAGGGCCAGCTGCAACGCGGCTACAAGGTCTATCGCGAGGTCTGCGCATCGTGCCACGGCATGGACATGATGCATTTCCGCAACCTGGGCGATAAGCACGGGCCGTTCTGGAATCCGAAATATTCGAACCCGAACGACAACCCAGTCGTGAAGGCGCTGGCCAAGGAAATCCAGGTCGCGGATATCGACTCGGAAACGGGTGAGGCCCTGATGCGCGACGCCACCACGGCAGACCGCTTCCCCAACCCCTATCCGAACCCGACGGCGGCTGCTGCCGCCAACGGCGGCGCGATGCCGCCGGACCTGTCGGTCATGGCCAAGGCCCGTCACGACGGCGCCAACTACATCTACTCGCTGCTGTCGGGCTATTCGGCCCCGCCGGCCGGCCTGAAGATGACCGAGACCCAGCACTACAACCCCTATATGGCCGGGGACATGACGCCGTTCTGGACCGGCAAGGGCGACGTGCCCAAGGGCGGCTTCATCGCCATGCCGCCGCCGCTGAGCGCCGGTCAGGTCACCTATGACGACGGCACCGAGGCGACCGTGGACCAGATGGCCAAGGACGTCGCCGCCTTCATCGCCTGGACCTCCGAGCCGAAGATGGTCGAGCGCAAGCAGATGGGCTTCGGCGTGCTGATCTTCCTGCTGGCCTTCGCGGGCGTGACCTACGCCAGCTACCGCCGCATCTGGAAGGGCGTCGCCCACTAACGCGATCCCTGATCGGAAACAAGAAAGCCCGCCGGAGCGATCCGGCGGGCTTTTTCGTGTCTGCTGCTCAGCCGTGCGACGAGGGCGATGGGGCCGCCTCGCCGTGCCGCCCGGAGCGCCTGAATAGCGCTCCGGGCGGCGTCTTCAACGGCGGGCGTCGGCGCTGCGATCGCGGACCTGTCCGAACTCCGAGGTCGGCTTCCAGGTCGGCCATTCGTCGCCGTTGGCCAGTTCCAGACCCAGGCGATACATCAGGGTCAGGTTCTCGACCGCCGAGCGCAGGTCCCAGTCGGGTGACCATTCATCGCTGACCTTGTGATAGTCGGCGGCGAACTTGGCCTTCCATGCGGCCAGACCGACCTCGCGGCCGCCGTCGACCCAGTCCACGCCGTGCCAGGCCATCAGCGCCGGAACACCCGCGCGGGCGAAGGGGAAGTGGTCCGAGCGGTAATAGAAGTTCTGCTCAGGTTGGCCGTCGTCGGAGACATAGCGGCCTTCCTGTTCGGCCAGCGCCTGAAGGTTGTCTTCAAGGCTGTTCTGGCCCTTGCCGAAGATCGGCACGTCGCGGGTCGGGCCGCTGAGGGGCAGCATGTCGATATTGATGTCGGCCACCGTCGTCTCCAGCGGATAGACCGGATCGGCGACATAGGCGTAGGCGCCCAGCAGGCCCATTTCCTCGGCCGCCATATGGGCGAAGACGATAGTGCGCTTCGGCGTCGGCGCGTCCTTCAACTGGCGGGCCATTTCGACCACGCCGATGGTGCCTGACGCATTGTCCCAGGCGCCGTTGAAGATCTTGTCGTCGCCGGGCGCGTCTTCGTTGACGCCCACATGATCCCAGTGGGCGGAGTAGATGATGACCTCATTCGGCCGCTCGGTCCCGGTGATCCGCGCCAGCAGGTTGTGGGTGCGCAGGATTTCGACCGTCTCCTCGGCCGAGGCGGTGATCTTCACATCCATCGGGAAGGCGCGGAAGTCGCCGGTCTGGAGGCGCGGCGTGATGGTCGCCAGATCCACGCCCATGGCGGCGGCGGCATCACGATTGATCGCGCCGCTCAGGTCCAGTTCGGCCGAGCCGGGCGTCAGGGTGCGGGTGCGTTCGGCGCCCATCAGTTCGCGCCGCCAGGCGGCCTCGCCCGCGCCGCCGTCGGTGACGGTCAGAACGGCCAGGGCGCCGCGCCGCTTGGCCTCGTCGGCCTTATAGGCGGCGGACTGATAGTTGGTGGCGTAGCTGCCGTTGAACAGTTCTCCATCAGGCTCGCCCGCGACAACCAGCACCACGGCGCCTGCGACATTCAGATCGCCATAGTCGTCCCAGCCGCGCTCGGGCGCATGGATGCCGTAACCGGCGAAGACGACGGGCGCGTCGGTCAACCGTCCCTGCGCCGCGCTGTTCATGGCGCGCAGGGTGAAGTCGGCGCCGGGCGTCAGGGCCGTGGCCTTGCCGTTCGCGCCGGTCCAGCTGAGGGCGGGCGGCGCCTTGGGCGTCAGACGCTTCAGGTCGATGGCCTGCAGCCACTGGCCGTTGGGGCCGCCGGGCTGCAGCCCCATGGCTTCATACTGGGCCTGCAGCCAGTCCAGCGTCTTCTTCTCACCTTCCGTGCCCGGATAGCGGCCCTGGAAGTCGTCGGCGCTGATGATGCGGATGTCGTCGGACAGGCGCTGGATCGAGAAGTCCTGCGCCGTGGCGGCGCCGGCGACGAGAAGCAGTGCGGCGGCCGCGACGCCGCGGATGAAGCGATGATGCATGGCGTTTCCTTTCGGCCTTCCCCACGAGGCCTTTTGCATAGTGTTAGGGCGGCCCCTCGCGAGGCCGCCCCTTACTTTTTTGTCATGTTTGCGGTGATCGACCAGGATCAGCGGCGCTGAGCGGCGCTCTTGGCGCGTTCCGGACCGAATTCCGATCCGGCCTTCCACTCAGGCCAGGTGCGGCTGTTGGCCAGGTCCTGACCGACGCTGAACATGACGTCGAGGTCCTGAATCATGCCGCGATAGTCCCAGTCCGGCTCCCACTCGTCCGCCGCCTGGTGATAGCGGTTGGCGCGGTAGTCGGCGGCGCGCGCCTGACGCGGTTCGATCGGGGCGTCGACGAACTCGCCCGTCGAGGACAGGAAGGCCATCGGCACGCCCTTCTTGGCCAGCGGGAAGTGGTCCGAGCGGAAGTAGATGCCCGCTGCGGCCCCGGCGTCGCCGACGAAGCCGCGCCCTTGCGCCGCCGCCGCCGCGATCACCGGCTCGTCCAGTTCCGAGTGGCCGTAGCCGGTCACGCCCAGCTTGTTCATGCGGCCGAAGACGGCGGCCGAGTCGAGGTTGAAGCCGCCGACGGTCTTCTCAAGCGGATACAGCGGGTTGGCGGCGTAGAATTCCGAACCCAGCAGGCCGCTTTCCTCGCCGGTGAAGCTGATCATCACGATGGTGCGCTCAGGACGCGGACCGGCGGCCCAGTGACGCGACAGCTCCAGCAGGGCTGCGGTGCCCGAGGCGTTGTCGATGGCGCCGTTGAAGATGCGGTCGCCGGTGGCGTCCGGCTCGCCCATGCCGATGTGGTCCCAGTGAGCAGTGTACAGGATCGTCTCGTCCGGGTGGGTCGAACCTTCCAGCTTGGCCACGACGTTGTGGGTGACGATGCGTTCGGACTTCACGTCCATGTGGGCGTCGATGGCGGCGCCCTTCAGCTCGACCGGCTGGAAGTCGCGGCTGCGCGCCTTGATCTTCTCCTGCTCGAAGTCGAGGCCCGCGCGGCGGAACAGGTCCACGGCCAGATCGCGCTGGATCCAGCCTTCCATGGCGACGCGCTCGGCCGACGGATCGGCGCGGACGATGTCGAACTGCGGCACGCCCCAGGAGTTGGCGACCGTGGTCCAGCCATAGGAGGCGGGCTTGGTTTCGTGGACGATCAGCACGCCCGCGGCGCCCTGACGCGCGGCTTCCTCGAACTTGTAGGTCCAGCGGCCGTAGTAGGTCATGGCCTCGCCGCCGAAGGTGTTCAGCGACGGGTCTTCAAAGTCGGCGTCATTGACCAGGACGACGATCACCTTGCCGCGCACGTCGGTCTTGAAGTCGTTCCAATCACGCTCGGGTGCGCTGATGCCGTAGCCGACGAAGACAAGCGGCTTGTCCTTCAGGTCGACGCCGTTGCTGGGCAGGCGGGTCGTGATGGTGACTTCCTGACCCTGCGTCAGCGACTGGCTCCAGTCGCCCAGCTTCAGCTGGCCCGAGACGTTGGAGACGGTGAAGCGGTTCAGGCCCACGGCCTGGGTCCAGCCGCCGTTCTCGCCGCCGGGGGCGAAGCCTGCGGCCGCATATTCACGGCTCAGATAGTCGATGACCTTCTGCTCGGCCGGGGTGGCGATGCCGCGCCCTTCGAAGCTGTCGTCCGACAGGATGCGGATGTGTTCGGAAATGCGGGCGGCGTCAAAGGCGGGCGTCGTTTGCGCCTGAACGGCGACTGCGCCGCCCAGGGCGACAGCGAACGCCAGAACGGCGACGGAAGATGAAAGACGCATGCAGGCTCAACCCCTCGGTAAGTATAACTGCGGGGGACCGTAAAGAGCCTGATCGAGGGTGTCGACAGCCAAGCGCCCTGTCAGGGGCGCCTGGCTGGGACAGGTCGTTAAATCAGACGGCGGCCAGCGCCTGGTCCAGATCGGCGATCAGATCGTCGATGTGTTCGATGCCGACCGACAGACGCACGGTGTCTTCGGTCACGCCAGCCTTCTTCAGTTCGTCAGGCGACAGCTGGCGGTGGGTGGTCGAGGCCGGGTGGCAGACCAGCGACTTGGCGTCGCCGATGTTGACCAGGCGGGTGAAGATCTTCACCGCGTCCTGGAAGCGGGCGCCCGCCTCACGACCGCCCTTCACGCCGAAGGTCAGCAGGCCGGACGCCTTGCCGCCGAAATACTTCTGGATCAGCGGGTTGGAGGCGTGGTCTTCCAGCCCGGCGTAATTGACCCATTCGACCTTGGGGTGGGCCTTCAGCCACTGGGCGACGGCGGTGGCGTTCTCGACGTGGCGGTCCATGCGCAGGGCCAGCGTCTCCAGCCCCTGAAGGATCAGGAAGCTGTTGAACGGCGAGATGGCGGCGCCGGTGTTGCGCAGCAGGACGGTGCGGACCCGGCCGATGAAGGCCGCCGGGCCAAGCGCCTCGGTGTAGACGACGCCGTGGTAGCTGACTTCCGGCTCGTTCAGGCGGCGGAAGCGCGCCTTGTGCTCGGCCCACGGAAACTTGCCGCTGTCCACGATGGCGCCGCCGATGCTGGTGCCGTGGCCGCCGATGTATTTGGTCAGGGAGTGGATGACGATGTCCGCCCCATGCTCGATCGGGCGGGTCAGGTAGGGGGTCGGCACGGTGTTGTCGACGATCAGCGGCAGACCCTGCGCGTGCGCCGCGTCGGCCAGGGCGCCGAAGTCGACGACATTGCCCAGCGGGTTGCCGATGGACTCGCAGAAGACCGCCTTGGTGCGCTCATCCGTATTGGCGGCGATGGCGGCCGGATCGGCGGCGTCGATGAAGCGCACCGTGATGCCGTACTGCGGCAGGGTGTGGGCGAACAGATTGTAGGTGCCGCCATACAGGGTCGAGGTGGCGATGATGTTGTCGCCCGCCTCGGCGATGGTCAGGATCGCATAGGTGATCGCTGCCTGACCCGAGGCCACGGTCAGCGCCGCAATGCCGCCCTCCAGCGCCGCGATGCGCTGTTCCAGCACGTCCGACGTCGGGTTCATGATGCGGGTGTAGATGTTGCCCGCCACCTTCAGGTCGAACAGGTCGGCCCCGTGCTGGGTGTCGTCGAAGGCGTAGCTGGTGGTCTGATAGATGGGCACGGCGACCGATTTGGTGGTCGGGTCCGGCGAATAACCGGCGTGCACGGCGAGGGTATCGAACTTCATGGCGTCCCTGGAGATTTTTCAGCGTCAGTCGAGCTGATTCATCAAGGGCTTTGTCGATACCTGCAAGGGTATGGAATTCCAGTAATTCTGTCAGGGCGGTCAGATTTTCTAACCGCCCTGAGTAAATGACCTAGTTGTTGAACAGGAAATGCATCACATCCCCGTCCTTGACGATATAGGCCTTGCCTTCGGCGCGCATCTTGCCCGCTTCCTTGGCGCCCGCTTCGCCCTTCAGTGCGACATAGTCGTCGAAGGCGATGGTTTCGCCGCGGATGAAGCCCTTTTCAAAGTCGGTGTGGATCACGCCCGCCGCCTGCGGCGCAGTGGCGCCGACGGGGATGGTCCAGGCGCGCGCTTCCTTGGGGCCGACGGTGAAGTAGGTCTGCAGGCCCAGCAGCTTGTAGGCCTCGCGGATCAGGCGGTTCAGGCCGGGCTCTTCCAGACCCAGGGTCTCGAGGAACTCCTTCTGCTCATCGTCGTCCAGGACGGCGATTTCGGACTCGATCTGGGCCGAGATGACGACGGAGTTGGCGTTGTCCTCGGCGGCGCGCTTGGCGACCAGATCGGACAGCTCATTGCCCTTGTCGGCCGAGCCTTCCTCGACGTTGGCGACATAGAGGGCGGGCAGGGCGGTCAGTAACTGCAGCATGTCCCAGGCCTTCTTGTCCTCCTTGGACACCTCGGCCAGACGTGCGGGCTTGCCGTCGCGCAGTTTTTCGAGCGCGGCGTCGATCAGCTTCAGGTTCAGCTGGGATTCCTTGTCGCCGCCCTTGGCGCGCTTCTCGATCTGGACGCGGCGGCGTTCCAGGCTCTCAAGGTCGGCCAGCATCAGTTCCGTCTCGATGATCTCGAGATCCGAGATCGGGTCGATGCGATTCTCGACGTGGGTGATGTCGTCATCGACGAAGCAGCGGGCGACGAAGGCGATGGCGTCGCAGTCGCGGATGTTGGCCAGGAACTGGTTGCCCAGCCCTTCGCCCTTGGACGCGCCGCGCACCAGACCGGCGATGTCCACGAAGGTGATCCGCGAGGGGATGATCTCCTTGGACCCGGCGATGGAGGCCAGGGTGTTCAGACGCGGTTCCGGCACGGCCACGTCGCCGGTGTTCGGCTCGATGGTGCAGAACGGATAGTTGGCCGCCTGGGCCGCCGCCGTCTTGGTCAGGGCGTTGAACAGGGTGGACTTGCCGACGTTGGGCAGGCCGACGATCGCGACTTTAAGAGCCATGGTATTCCTCGTGAGCGCGAGCCTTTAGCCGGTTCGGGCCGGTTTGTCAGGCTCGCGCCGCCAAGAGAGGGTTTTACTCTTCCGAATCCACCACCGGCGGCTGCTTGATCGCCGCGTGGACGCCGATGGGGCCGGCCTTCTCGAACGTCAGGGTGAAGGAGGCCACGCTGCCGTCGACCAGCGGATCGCGCAGGCCCATCAGCATGATGTGGTTGCCGCCGGGCTTCAGCTCGACCGGGGTTCCGGCGGGCAGGGGCAGGCCGTCGTGCAGGTGGGCCATGCTCATGACCCCGTTCTCCATCTTCATCTCATGCACCTCGGCCGACTGGGCCAGGGCGGTGGAGACGCTGACCAGACGGTCGTCGGAGCCTGCCGTCAGGGACAGGTAGCAGCCCCCGGCCTTGGCGCCGTTGGGGGTGGGACGGCACCAGGCGTCGGCGACCTGGACCGTGCCGGGCGCGACCGTGGCGTCCTTGGCGGCTTCGGTCGATTTTTCAGCGGGCTGGCCGCAGGCGGCAAGGGTGAGGGCGGCGGCCGACAGGGCGGTCAGGGCGAACAGACGTTTCATGTTGAAGCTCCTTATCAAGAGGCTGCGACGGGCTTGGACCCGGTGAACGCACGCACGGCTCGGTCGAGCAGCAGGGCGGCCACGAGGCTCAGTCCCGTCAAGGGATAGAGGATGGACAGGGGGATGACGATGCACAGCACGGCGATTCTCGCGCGCGGGCCGGGCGGCGCCGTCGGTGCGCCGGTGCGGCGGCGTGACAGGCTGGGCGGGCGGCGCTTCCACCACATGACCAGACCGCTGATCGCCAGCAGCCAGACAGCGATGCAGCCGATCAGCATGACGATGCGGTTGATCCAGCCGTATTGCATCCCCTGATGGACGGCGATGCCCCATTCAAAGCCCTTGGCCATGACGCCGAACTGGCTCCAGCGCAGGTCGGCCTTCACCGCTCCGCTGACGCCGTCGACATACAGGCTGCGGGCGTCCTCGGCCTTGCGGGTCTGGCGGGCGACGGTCCAGGCGAGGTCGGAGGATTGGGGGATGCTGACGGTGAAGGGGCGCGGCAGGCCCTGTTCGCGCGCCGTTTGAAGCACGCGGTTCAGGCTGGGGGCCGCATGGTCATGCCCATGGCCGTGATCGTGGGAGGGAAGGACGGCGTTCTCCAGCGTCCAGCCCACGCCCGCCGGGGCGTCGTGGGGCTTGGCGTGGCTCCAGGGGCTGGCGGCGGCGGGCGCGGGCGGGCGACCCAGACCTGTGCCGCGCATGACGCCCATGAACTGATCGCCCCAGACGGCCGACCACGGCATCCCTGTCACCGCAAGGAAGATGATCACCCCGCCGACATAGAAGCCGGTCAGGGCGTGAACGTCGCGCCAGAAGGGACGGCGGCTAGCGTCGGTCTCGCTGGGTTTTAGCACGGCGCCGGTGCGGCGGCGGGGCCACCACAGGTAGAGCCCGGTGGCGCACAGGATGATGGCCCAGCCCGCGACGATCTCGACCAGAATGTTCAGCGCCGTGCCGATGGGGCCGCCGAACAGGCTGAGGGAGTGCAGCGCCTTGATCGTCTCGGTTACGCCGCCATAGGCGGTGACGCCTGTGACCTTGGCTGTGTGCGGATCGACGAAGACGGTGCGCTGGGCGCCGTCAGGTTGGTCGACGCGAACGCGCACGGCCTGATCGGCGCGGTCAGGCACCAGCACGTTCGCCGCCCGGCCTTCGCCTGCGCGGGCGGCGGCGGCCAGCCACTGATCGGGATCGGCCTGCCGGGCGCTGACCGGAACCTCGATCATGGAGCGATAGACGGCGTGGTCGATCTCGTCCTTGAACAGATAGAGGCCGCCCGTCAGCGTCAGCAGCATCAGGAACGGCATGACCAGCACCCCGGCGTAGAAGTGCCAGCGCCAGACGGCCCGATAGGCGCCGGACATCACGTCCGGCGCCTTGGCCTGTGTTGAGGCGGAACGGCCCATCAATAGGCCAGCCGCAGGCCGACGGAGATCGAACGACCCTCGCCGGGGTAGAAGACGCCGGTTTGCACCTTGCTGGCGTCGGTCACGGCCGAGAACTCGCCGACGTAGCGTTTGTCAGTCAGGTTGCGCGCGTCGATGTAGACCGAGGTTCTGGCGTTGATGTTGAAACCGCCCGTCAGGCCCAGCACGGCGTAGTCCGGCGCCTTCATGGTGTTGGCGTAGTCGACATAGGGGCTGGACAGCCGCCACTCGACCGACGGGGTGACGAAGACGCCCGTCGGGTGGCGCCAGGTCAGCTCGGCGCGATACTGATGCTGCGGCACGACCGGCAGGCGGTTGTCGCCCCAGCGCGCGTCGCCGTCGAAGCGGAAGTCGCTCCAGTTATAGACCTGACGCAGCATCAGCGAACCGTCCGCCAGTTCGACCGGCAGGGTCCAGTCCAGCCCGGCCTCGATGCCCTGGTGGATGGTCTTCTTGGCGTTGAAAGTGGCGGCGGGAATATCGGGACTGGTGATGAAGTTCAGCATCTCGCCCTCGATCCGGCTGCGATAGGCGACCAGATCCCAGGCCAGAGGCCCATGACGGCCGCGCGTGCCGATCTCGCCGGTCCAGGCGTCCTGAACCTCGACCGGGGTGAAGCCGGTCAGCGGCGCCTGCACAAGGGCGCCATAGGTCGGCGGTTCGACCGAGCGGGTCAGGTTGGCGAAGACCTGGGCGCCGCTTTCCGCTTCCCACAACAGGCCCATGCGCGGAGAGAACCACTCATAGTCCCGGCTGGCGTTATTGGCCGGGGTCATGCGGTCCAGATAGTCGCGCGTGGCGCGCCCCCATGAGCCGCCTGCGACCAGGGCCAGCTGGTCGGTGACGAACAGCCGCCCTTCGGCGAAGACGTCCAGACCGGAGGCGTCCTGACGCGCGTCGGCGGTCTCGGCGCCGCGTTGACCCGCCAGGTTCACATAGCGCAGGGCCTCGACCTCTCCCTCGCGCCACGAGAAGCCGTAGAAGGCGTCGGCGCGCAGGCCGCCGATCTGGTCCGTCCAGTCGATGCGGGCGAAGGCGCCGCGCGTGGCGCTGTCCTGATCCATCACCTGGAAGATCGGGTGATAAAGCGACTTCTCCCAGCCCCAGACGGCGCCCTCGAACAGGGTGGATTCATTGAAACGCCAGCGGGTCTGCAGCGTCAGCCGCTTGACCGTCAGATCGCGGGCCTGATCGCCGGAAAGGGCGCTGGCGGAGGCCTTGCGCGGCTTGTTCAGCGCATCGTTCAGTGTCAGCGAGCCGGGCATGTCCTGCTTGATGTCGGCGGCCTGGGCGATCAGGCGCACCTCGCGGTCCTCGCCGAAGGAACGGCCCGCATTGACGGTCAGGCGGCCTTGCGACTGTTTGCTGTGGTCGCGCCAGCCGTCGCCCTGCATGGCCGTGGCGGCGGCATAGACATCCCAGTCGCCATAGGTCTCGGCGACGGCGCCGTGGGCGCGCACGAAGCCGTAGCTGCCGCCCTCGACCTGCATCAGGGCGCGCTGGCGGGCCGTGCGGCCGGTCGGGGTGACGAGGTTGATGGCGCCGCCCAGTTGCGCCCCGCCGAAGCGCAGGGTGTTGGCGCCCTTCCATACCTCGACATAGCGGGCGCTGAGGGAATCGACGCTCTGGAAGTCGGAAAAGCCGTCGGCGTCGGCGAAGGGCACGCCGTCCTGGGCGAACAGGACGCCGCGCTGGTGGAAGCCCTGGGCGATGCCCGAGCCGCGGATGGACAGGCGGCTTTCCTCGCCGAACCGCTTTTGCGCCAGCACGCCGGGGACGTTGCGCAGGGTGTCTGCGAACCCCTGCACGAAGCGGTCGGAGTAGCTTTCGGCCGACACCACGGCGACGGCGCCGGGGGTGCGGCTGAGACGGTCGCGCGCCTCGGCCACGACGGTCGGATCTTCGGCGTTGCGGCGACCGGTGACGATGATGCTGTCGACGACGGTAGGGCTGTCAGCACCCGGAAGGCTGTCAGCGTGAGCAAGGGCGGGCGCCAGGCAGGCGCCGATCAGCAGGGCGCACGGCGCCGCAGCGGTCTTGAGAGACATGGAGATGAAATCCTGAAAACAGAAGCAAGGCCGCGCAGGCCTTCAGCAGGCGCGCGGCGTCGGTGGGTCTGGTTTTCAGGCGTGAGGCGGGGCGCGCGACGGCGGACGCGGCGGGGCGCGGGCCGGGGGCGGGGGGCTGGCGATGAAGGGGGTGTAGACGACGGCCTGCGTCAGACGCACGACCGGCGCCGGTTCCGGCGCGGCGGGCGCGGGCAGGGCCGCCAGCAGCGGCATGACGCAGGCGGCGCACTTGGCGCCCATGTGCTCCTTGATCGGGCCGTCGACGCCGCCGGACTGGATGGTCTGGGGACCATCGGCCGAGCAGATGACGATGGGCTGGCCGGGCGTAGAGGCCGCCAGCGCCGCGAACGGCATCAGGCTGCCGATCACGATGGCGAACGTCGCGGCCAGGAAGGCCAGCGAGCGCCAGGTCGACCAGTTTTCTGCCTGAGAGCGGGTCACGATGCAGGCCCCTTAAACCTTCCCATACGGGGAAGCCAGACCATGCGGAGCGACCGACGGTCGCGCGGCGCCTCGACAATACCGCTTTACCCGTGCCAGCGTAGCGGTCGAACAGCCATCGAGGATACGCATGATCCGCGCCATCGGACCTTTCGCTCTCGCCCTGCTTCTCGCGGCGCCCGCAAACGCGCAACAGGTCGAGGAGGGGCCGGGCGGTCCCGACCGCATCTCCCTGACGGTCTATAATCAGAACATCGCCCTGGTGGAGGACGTGCGGAACCTGAACGTGCCCGCCGGGCGCTCGCGTCAGGAGTTTCCGGGCGTTTCGGCCAGCATCCGGCCCGAGACGGTCGGCCTGTCGGGGCGCGGCCTGTCGGTGGTCGAGCAGAACTTCGACTATGACCTGCTGACGCCGGGCAAGCTGATGGAAAGCGCCGTCGGCAATGAGATCGGCATCGTCCGCACCAACCCCGGTTCGGGCGCGCAATCGACCGAGCGCGCGCGCGTGCTGGCGGCGAATCAGGGCGTGGTGCTGCAGATCGGCAATCGCATCGAGGTGCTGCGCGATGACGGCGTGCCGACGCGCGTCATCTTCGACCAGGTGCCGCAGAACCTGCGCCCGCGCCCGACGCTCAGCGTGACGCTGGACGCCCAAGGGGCCGGTCGGCGCGAGACGACGTTGTCCTATCTGACCAGCGGTCTGACGTGGAAGGCGGACTATGTCGCCCGTTTCGACGAGAAGGCAGGCAAGCTGGATCTGACCGGCTGGGTGACGCTGACCAACAACTCGGGCGCGACCTTCAGCAACGCCCAGACGCGGGTGGTGGCAGGGGACGTCAACCTGATCAATCAGGGCGGCTATAATCCGCGACAGCCGGTTCGCGGGGGCGGCTCGTTGCGCGGCAATGGAACCCAGTCGGGTGGGCAGGGCGCTCTGGCCGACGTCTATGTCTATCCACTGCCCGAGGCCGTGACGGTCGCCAACAACCAGACCAAACAGGTCGGCCTGATCGACGCGGCAGGCGTGCCCGCGACCAAGCGCTACTTACGGGTCGTCGACGGCTTCTACAGCGCCGAGGAGCCGATCGCAGCGGAAGTCGGCGTCATCTTCGCCAACGGATCGGGGAACGCGGCCCGCGCCCTGCCTGCGGGCGTGATCCGGGTCTATGTGAAGGATGAGGCGGGCGAGCCGCGCTTCATCGGCGAAAGCCAGGTCGACCACTCGCCCGCCGGGTCCGAAATCGTGGTGACGACGGGCGACGCCTTCGATGTGACGGTGCAGCCGCGTCTGGTGTCGTCGGAGCGCACCTCCAAGCGTCTGGTCGACTATTTCCGCACCCGCTATGCGATGGAATACACGGTCCGCAACGCCCGCCCGGAGGCGGTGACGGTCGAGGTGCGCCAGCGCGGTCTGGGCCGCGATACGGAGCTGACGGATCAGAGCATCACGGGTGAGATGCGTGACGCCCGCACCGTCGTCTGGCGCGTGCCGGTGCCTGCCAACGGCGAGAACAAGCTGACCGCGACCATCACCACGGGCGGTTGATCCCATGCGCCGCCTTCTGGCGATCACCACGGCGCTGAGCCTTCTGGCGCCCACGGCCTGGACCCCCAAGGCATGGGCGCAGACGGAGAGCGTGTCCGCGCGTCCGGATGGGGCGACTGTGGTGATCTATCGCGACCGGCCGGTCGATACGGTCCAACTGATGGAACAGTCGCGCCAGCCGTGGAGCCGGCTGGACCGGCAAGGGCTGGCCCTGATCGTGGAGACGCGCACGGTCGATCTTCCGGCGGGCGAGGGGATCATCCGTTTTCGCGGACTGGCCACCGGCGTCGTACCACAGAGCGCCGTGCTGGAGGGCCTTCCCGCCCATGTGGTCGAGCGCAACGCCGACTTCGACCTGCTGTCGCCCGCCAGCCTGATGGAGAAATCCATCGGCGAGGTGGTGCGCGTCGTCCGCACCAATCCCGCGACCGGCGAACAGGTCGAAAAGGCCGCCGTCATCCGCGCGGGCGCCCAAGGGACGGTGCTGGAGATCGACGGTCGGTTCGAGGCGCTGGACTGCTCGGGCCAGACCGAGCGGGTCGTATTCGATCGTGTGCCCGAGGGGCTGGGCGACCAGCCGACCCTGTCGGTGCGCACACGCGCCGAGCGTGCGGGGCGGCACACGGTGACGCTGGCCTATCTGACCACAGGATTGCAGTGGTCGGCCGACTATGTGGCGCGTCTGGACCCGACGGACGGCACGCTGGATCTGACCGGCTGGGTGACGCTGGCCAACTTCGGCGGGACGGGATTCCCCGACGCGCCGGTGCAGGTGGTGGCGGGCACGTTGAGGAAGGACGCAGGCACCACGCCTGTCGAGCCGCTGGTCCGCTATCAGCAGAACCAGTGCTGGCCGCAAGGGACGACGACGCTCGGGTCGGGGCTGGACTTTAGCAATGCGTATGTAGGGGGCGCCCGTAAGGAAGATCGGGTTGAATACAGTGGTCCGCCCTTGCCGGCACCATCGGCAGCGCGGATGGTGGCCGACATCGTTGTCACCGGCAGCCGTGTCGCGCGTCAGGGCGAACTGGGCGACTACAAGATCTATACCCTGCCGGAGTTGACGACGGTCGCCGCGCGCCAGACCAAGCAGGTGCGCTTTCTGGAACGCGAGGGTGTGGCCTATGAGCGGGTCTATCGCGCCGGGGTGATGAACCCGGACGAAGAATCGCAATCTACCGGCATCATCATGAAGCTGCGCAACGAGGAGAGCGCCGGGCTGGGCGTTGCACTGCCGGGCGGGTCGGTGGCGGTGATGCAGCCGGATGGAGCGGGCGGCGTGTTGCTGGCCGGTCAGGATCGGTTCGAGGACAAGGGCGTGGGCCTGCCGGTGCGGCTGACCTTCGGCGAATCGCCGGACGTGCGGGTGCAGACGCGGCTGGTGAAGTCCGGCAGTTCGACGCGCGGCGCCGTCACGACCGAACGCACTGAGATCGAGGCCATAGTCACCAACGCCCGCTCTGAGCCTGTGACGGTCGAACTGGTCGCCGCCGCCGCCATGCAGCGCGGCTTCCGCATTCGCAACCAGTCCGTGCGCAGCCGTGTGGACGACACCGGCTATCCGGTCTGGACGCTGATCGTGCCCGCGAATGGCGCGGCGACGCTGAAGGCCGCGTGGACGACGACGGACTGAGGCTGTGATTCTCCCTCCCCGTCCCGGGGAGGGAGAGGCGGCGCATTATTCGCCCTTGGCGGCCTGTCTTGGACTGAACTTGGGGGCCGGAGCCAGACGCATCACCTCGCCCTGATAGCGTTCGTCGTCGCCATTCACTGCGAAGGGCAGGGCGTCGGCGCAGGCCTGCAGCATCGGGTCCAGCCAGGGCTTGTCCGCCTTGTGGAAGTCGCCGAGGACATGGGCGTGGACGAGCTGGGGTTCGCCGGGGTGGCCGATGCCCATGCGGGCGCGGCGGAAGTCGGCGCCCAGGTGGCTGATCAGGCTGCGCACGCCGTTCTGACCCGCTGCGCCGCCGCCCTTTTTCATGCGGAAGCGGCCGGGTGCCAGGTCGATCTCGTCGTGGAAGACGATCACGTGCTCGGGCTTCACCTTGTAGAAACGCGCCGCCTCGCCGACGGCCCGGCCGCTCTCGTTCATATAGGTCTGGGGCTTCATCAGCAGGACCTTGGTCCCCTCGACCTCGCCGTCGGCGACGATCGACTGGAACTTGGCGCGCGACGGGCCAAAGCGCCAGCGGCTGGCGATCTCGTCCACGGCCATGAAGCCGATGTTGTGGCGGTTCTTTTCGTATTTGGCGCCGGGGTTGCCCAGGCCTGCGATGATGATCATGCGGTTCTCATGCCCCGTGCGTCAGGCAAAGAAAAGCCCCGCCGGGCGAACCGGGCGGGGCTGATTTCCTGATCCCCTGAAGCCGCTCTGCGCCGTGCGCAGGGCGATAGGGGAAGCAAAAGCCTATCAGGCTTCTTCGGCTTCCGTCGTGGTGTCGCCGGCGTCCGACTGGCCAGCGGCCGAGTTCTTGATCGCGGCGATCATGAAGTCGCGGTCACCGATGGTCGGCGTCGCGCCTTCCGGCAGTTGGATGTCCGAGATGCGGATGTTCTCGCCGATCTCACGACCCTTCAGGTCGACGACCAGTTCAGCCGGGATGCGGTCGGCGCGGACCAGGATCTCGACCGTGTGGCGCACGACTTCCAGCATGCCGCCCTGACGGGTGTAGGGGGCCTCGTCAGCGTTGACGAAGGCGACCGGGATTTCGATCTTGATCTCTTCCTTGGCGCCGACGCGCATCAGGTCGAAGTGCAGCGGACGGTCGGTGACCGGATCGAACTGGATGTCCTTGGCGATGACCGGCTGCGATTCCTTACCGTGCTTCAGGGTCACCAGGTGACCGATCAGCTTGCCGGTGTACAGCGACTTGCGGAACTCACGCTCGTTCACGGAGATGGCCACCGGGGCCTTGTCGCCGCCGTACAGGACGCCGGGGACGGCGCCTTCGCGACGCGCGGCGCGGGCGCCGCCGGTGCCCACGTTTTCGCGGACATCAACGTTCAGAATGATCTCAGCCATCGGGCTCGCCTTCAATACAAGTAAACGCCTGCGCAGAACCGGGTCCCGCGCGGCGGGGTGATGAACCCTTCGAATTCAAGAGCGCGGGCTATTACACGGAACACAGGGCGGACGCAACCGCCCCGGCTCAGCCCACAGCGATATTCAGCCTCAGCCGTTGGGTGCGGCGGCGGCCGAGGACTGGTTCTCGGCCTGGGCCATGGGCGTCGGGCCGGGCACGGCGACCGTGATGGTCGGCATGGGGCCGGTATATTGGGTCGTGCACTGGGCCATGTCGCGCACGATGTGACGACCGGCGCAGAAGATGTCCTCATAGTTCGGCTTGGCCGCCGCCAGACACTGGAACAGCATCAGCTTGGACATATTGAGGCAGAACTCGTTGTTCGATTCGGTCGTCAGGGCGTCGGTGTTGGCCTTGGCCTCTTCGCCTGCCGCGCCCAGCGCCGCCAGGGCTGCAATGGCCAGGGAGTTGACCACGGCGGGCGTGAAGGGCGCGCCGCGCTGGGCTGCGGTCAGGTTCAGGCCCGTGCCGTTGTGCGCGGCGGCGAACAGACGGGCGCTGTCCTCGGCCGAGGGCAGGCGCGGCGAGGCGGACAGGCTCTTGGCGCCTTCCAGGCGACCGTTGCGGTCGGCGACGGGCTGGGTGGCCCAGCGACGGCGCGGGTCCTGGCGGCCCTGAATGGTGTAGGCGTCGTTTTCAACCGCCTCGGCCAGCGCCAGCATGGAGGCTGCGTCCTGGCCCATGGTGTTGGCGATCAGGCCTGCTGCGGCGTCGGCGCCTGGCAGGGTGGCGGCATAGGCCGGGTCGGCGACGATCCGCGCCACCATCTGCTGGCGTTGTTCGGGATCGGCGGCGAACTGGCGCACGCCAGCGACATATTCGGGCGATTGCAGAGCGAGGATGGCGCCATAGGCGATCATGCCGCGCGACAGCTGGGCGGCCTCGACGGCTGCTCCCTTGCGGACGGCGGCCTGAATGGATTCGGCGTCGGGGAAGTCTGCGCGAATCGAATTCACTTCGCGCACGAACGCGACATAAACGGAGGCGGCCTCGGCGACGCTCTGATTCAGGGCCAGAACAGGCGGCGGCGGCGGCGGCGGCGGCGGCGGCGCTTCCGGTTCAGGCGTCGAACAGCTGGCCAGGACAGCGGCGGCGGCGACAGCGGCGACGGAGAGGCCGCGGCGCAAGAAGGCCTGGGGCATCGGCGATCTTCCCTTGATAAAGCGATACGCACAAAGCGCGGCGACGCGCAGCATGGCGCGCCTCCGCATCGTAGCCCTTATATCGTCGAGAAAATGGTTAGCCGAACCTTAATCGAAGAGTTTCGAGACGGACTCTTCGTTGGCGATACGCCGGATCGCCTCGCCCATCAGCGGCGCAACGGAGACGCGACGGATTTTCGAGCAGTTCAAAACTTCGTCAGGCTGTTCGATGGAGTCGGTGATCACCAGCTCCTTCAGCGGGCCGTTGGTGACGCGGTCGACGGCCGGGCCGGACAGGACGCCATGGCTGATGTAGGCTGAAACCTCGGTCGCGCCGCGATCGATCAGCGCCTGAGCCGCATTGACCAGGGTGCCGCCCGAATCAACGATGTCGTCGAACAGGATGCAGCGGCGGCCTTCGACGTCGCCGATGATGTTCATGACTTCGCTTTCGCCCGCCTTGGGGCGACGCTTGTCGACGATGGCGAGGTCGGCGTCGAGGCGCTTGGCCAGCGATCGCGCCCGAACGACGCCGCCGACATCGGGCGAGACGATCATCAGATCGTCGCCGCGCGGATAATGGTCCTTGATGTCCTGAGCCAGAACCGGCGTCGCCACCAGATTGTCGGTCGGGATGTCGAAGAAGCCCTGAATCTGACCCGCGTGCAGGTCCATGGTCAGGACGCGGTCGGCGCCCGCGCGGGTGATGAGGTTGGCCACCAGTTTGGCCGAGATCGGCGTGCGGCCGCCGGTCTTGCGGTCCTGACGGGCGTAGCCGAAATAGGGCATGACGGCGGTGATGCGACGGGCCGAGGCGCGCACCAGCGCGTCAGTCATGATCAGCATTTCCATCAGGTTGTCGTTGGCCGGATAGGAGGTCGACTGGATGATGAAAACATCCTCGCCGCGCACGTTTTCCTCGACCACGGCGAACACTTCATTGTCGGCGAAGCGTTTCACCTGAGCCTTGGTCAGCGGCATGTCCAGGTGGGCCGCGATGGCCTGGGCCAAACTCCGGTTCGAATTGCCTGCGAGCAGCTTCATTGACCGGTCATCCTTTCGCCGTCATCGCCCCGCCAATACTCGCGGATGCGTTTCTGGACGCGCTCTCTAGGCGGCGAACGGTGCGGCGTCCAGCCGTGTTCCGGCCGTATCTGCGATTTCACCTGATTGGCTTGGGCGCAGGCGCTGTTATAGAGGACGCATCCTGCTAACGAGGGCGCGTGTCGCGTGTCCGCGTCCCGAAGGCATCTTGATGAGGTCGCCCTTGCCCGCTTCGAAGTCTCGTACCGGCCTGACCCTGTTGACGGTCGCTGTCGCGGCCCTGTCCCTGTCCGCCTGCGCGGGCAACAAGCCGCGCCAGAAGCTGGCCTACGAAGAGCGCCCGGTCGAGGCGCTCTACAACACCGGTTATCAGCGCCTGCAGTCCAAGCGCTGGATGGACGCCGTCGACTATTTCCAGGAAGTCGAACGCCAGCACCCCTATTCGGAGTGGGCGCGCCGGGCGATCCTGATGCAGGTCTACGCCTATTATCAGAACAACAACTATCAGGATGCGATCGCGGCGGCGGACCGCTTCATCGCCCTGTTCCCCGGCAATCCGTCGGCCAGCTACGCCTTCTACATGAAGGCCGTCTGCAACTTCGAGCAGATCGTCGACGTGGGCCGGGACCAGGGCTATGCCGAGGCCGCCCTGGCGGGTCTGCGCGACGTGGTGCGCCGCTATCCGGGTTCGACCTACGCCACCGACGCGCGGGTCAAGATCGACATGGTCAACGACCAGCTGGCGGGCAAAGAAATGACCGTCGGCCGCTATTACCAGCGCGCCAACCAGCCGCTGGGGGCGCTGAACCGTTACAAGACGGTGGTGAACAATCAGGACTTCCAGCGCACCTCGCACGTGCCCGAGGCCCTGTATCGTCTGGTCGAGGTCAATCTGAGCCTGGGTCTGGCCGAAGAGGCGACCCGAAACGCCGCTGTGCTGGGTCACAACTATCCGGGCAGCGCCTGGTACGCCGAGGCCTACGCCCTGCTGCGCGAGCGCGGCGAGAACCCGGGCGTCGAGCCTGAGGGCAAGCGCGAATCCTGGCTGAAGCGCCTGATCCCCGGCGGTTGATCCGCACGCCGGATGGAAGGGGGGCGAATAAGACGCTGCGTTCCCCTTCTGTTTCCGGCTAAGGTGTGGCGAAACATCGAATCAGATCGCCCATGCTGACCACCCTCTCGATCCGCGACATCGTGCTTGTCGACGCCCTGGACCTTGAGGTCGAGGACGGCCTGACCGTGCTGACCGGCGAGACGGGGGCGGGCAAGTCCATCATCCTCGACGCGCTGGGCCTGGCGCTGGGCGCGCGCTCTGACGCCGGGCTGGTGCGGAACGGCGCCAAACAGGCCTCGGCCACGGCCGTCTTCACCGCACCCGATGATGAAGCCCTGATCGCCCTGTTGGCCGAGCGCGGTTTCGAGGTCGCGCCGGGCGAGGAACTGATCCTGCGCCGGGTAGTGTCGGCCGACGGCCGCAGCCGCGCCTATGTCAACGATCAGCCCGCCGGGGTGACGGCCCTGCGTGAGATCGGCGCCCTGCTGGTCGAGGTGCATGGTCAGCATGAGACAGTCGGCCTGCTGGACTGGAAGACGCACCGGGCGCTGCTGGACAACTACGGCGGGCTGCAACCGCAACTGGCGGGCGTGGCCGGGGCGGCCGAGCGCCTGAAGGCGGCGCAGGCGCATCTGGATGAGCTGGAGGCGTCGGCTGCCGAGGCCGCCGCCAAGGCCGAAGAGATCACGCTGAATCTGGCGGACCTCGACGCCCTCGATCCCAAGCCGGACGAAGAAACAGAACTCGCGGGCGAACGCGCCATTCTGGGCGCTGCGGAAAAAGCCGTGGCCGATCTGGCCGATGCGCGCAATCTGCTGGGCGGGGACAAGCTGAGCCAGCGTCTGGCCTCGGCCCTGCGCGCGGTCGAACACGCGCGTCAGCGGGCGGTTCAGGCGGGCGCCGAGGGCGACAACCCCATCATCGCCAAACTGGGTCTCGCCGCCGAGGCGGTGGATCGCGCCTTGGTCGAGGCGACGGAAGCCGTGGCCTGCGTCGACGCCGCCGCCGACGCCTTCGACTTCGAGCCGGGCCGACTGGACAAGGCGGAGGAACGGCTGTTTGCCCTGCGCGCCGCCGCCCGGAAACTGCACACGACGGTTGAGGCCCTGCCGGCGCTGCGCGTGCGTCTGCGCGAGCAGCTACGCCTGATTGAGGACGGCGAAGAGGCCTTGACCAAGGCTCGCCGCGATGTCGCCATAGCGATCGAGGCCTATGATGTGGCGGCCATGCTGCTGACCTCGGCGCGCGAGGCGGCCGGGGATCGTCTGGTCGCGGCGGTCATGGATGAATTGGGTCCGCTGAAGCTGGAGCGGGCGCGTTTCCGTGTGACGCTGGAGCCGGTCGAGGGGCGTCGCGGTCCGCTGGGCGTCGAGACGGTGCGGTTCGAGGTGGCGACCAACGCCGGGACCGCCTTCGGACCGCTGGATACGGTGGCCTCGGGCGGCGAACTGGCGCGCTTTGCGCTGGCGATGAAAGCGGCGTTGGCCAGCCGTGAGGACCAGCGCCAGCCGGTCATGATCTTCGACGAGGTGGATCAGGGCGTCGGCGGCGCCGTGGCCGAGGCTGTGGGCGGACGCCTGCAACGCCTGTCACGCGGCGCGCAGGTGCTGGTCGTGACGCACAGCCCGCAGGTCGCCGCGCGCGGCCACGCCCACTGGAAGGTCCGCAAGGCCGATGTCGAGGGCCATACGCGGACCTCCATCGACGTGCTGGAGGAAGGCCCGCGTCAGGAAGAGATCGCGCGGATGCTGTCGGGCGCCGAGATCACCGATGAAGCGCGGGCGGCGGCAAGAGTTCTGATCGGGTAGGGGCGATCACGTCCTCCCAACCCATGCTGTTGCAGACGATGCTGCCAGAACGGACGATGCCCTGCTGATGCAGCTTCTGAGCGCGAGAGGGGTTGAGAAGACCTTCGTCCAGTGAATCCTGAAAGGGCAGGATTTCAACCCCGATCAGACAACTACGCGCCATCCTTTCTTCGACGACATAAGCGCGGATTGCGGCGGAGGCGCTCTCCCAGTCGCCGGACAGCGCGTCGGATGAGGCTTGTCCGGACCGACGATATAGAAGCCAGCCCGGATGGATCCCATTTCGTCTGGCGAAGTCCATTTGCTGTTCGGCCAGTTGAGACAAAGCCGCCACGACCCGTTCAGGTTCGCCTTCCTCGCGCATTTTTTCGACCAGCATGGGGTCTGCGCCCCCATGAATCACGATCAGCGCGCCGGGCTCAACGATCAGCTGACCTGCAAGGGGCAGGAAATAGTTCGCGCATGAGGAACTGCATTCATTGAGAACACGCATTTTGAGGCCATGTCCCTCGAAATGCTGCGCGATTGTGATCGCAGCTTCGACTGAGCCGCCTCTGCTGTTCAAAAGCAACTCAGTCGTTGTTGGTTGAAAGCGGGCCTTTACGCAGGCGGCCATCACATCGTCGATCTCGCCCTGGATAACGAAAACGGTCGGCGAATCCTGGCGGCAATGTTCGTCGTCAGCGTGAGCGGTTGCTGGAAGCGCAGACGTCAGCGCTACTGCCAGCAGGAGGCAGGCCCAGTGCATCATGAGCTTGATGATGAAAGGACGGCGTTCGTTCATTTCCCGAAGTGAACACACAACGCCATCAGTCTCAATCAGCTGTGGTGGTCAGACCCCCAGGATCCAGCCTTCTTCGCTTTCGACCTGGGCGATCAGGGCTTCGTCTGCGCCCTTCGGCGGCGCGAAGGCTTTCTGCAGGTCGCCGGCGTCGTCCATGCGGGCGAAGGCTTCGGCGGCGGCGCGGACCTGGGCCTGGGTCTTGTATTCCTTGACGCCTTCGGCGTTCACGCCGCGCTTGGCTTCATGGAGGGCGGGCCAGACTTCGACGATGACGGCCGACAGGGGTTCGATGTCGGCCTCGGTCAGTTCGCGCCAGCCGGTGCCGAAGGGCCAGACGGCCGCCGAGGCGCCCAGCGTGTCCAGCAGGCGGCGCAGCATAGGCACGCCGACCAGCGTCAGGCCGCCGATCGCGCCCGCGCCGTGCATCTGCCAGACGCTTTTGGGCGGCAGCTTGTCCTTGCGCGCGGCCAGTTCCGTGGCGCGGAACTCGGGGATGTCGGCGCCGGCGCCTTCGGGCGGCTTGGTCGTAGTCAGCCAGCGCTGGGCCTGGCTGGCGGGCGCGCCCCAGAAGGGCCAGGGCTCGTCCGTCATCAGGCGGTTCATCTTGGCCGCGACCTGATAGCGGTTGTTCGAGTTGTCGGCCTTGTCGACGATGTTGGCGGTCAGGAACTTGCCCATGGCGTCCCACGGGCGGCCGTCCAGTTTCAGCCGAGCAGCCGTTCCGGCCGGGAAGCCGAAGTCGAAGTCGAAGCCCACCAGCACGCGGTCGCCGCGCTTGCGGTGTTCGGCCAGCAGGTCGGCGATCAGCTTTTCGCCCTCGGCGCGCGTGGCGACGTTGTGCGTCTCGGCATACAGGCGGAAGCGCACGTCGCGCTTGGCGACGCCGACCCACAGGGTCTGTTCGCCCAGCTTCTTGCCTTCGGCGGCGGTCCAGTTGGCGATGATATAGGCGTCGAAAAGGCGGGCCACGGGGGCTCCTGAAGAAAGAAGCAAAAGCAGGACGAGGGGTTCTAGCCGCCCGGACTCAAGCCGTGAAGGGCGATCAGCGTTGCATCAGGGCTTCTACGTGCGACAACCAGCGGCGCCCCAGCCGCAGGCCCTCGCCCGGCGAACGGGCGCCGCTGGTTTTTTCGGCCTCGGAGGCGGGAGCGTTGCGCGTGCCGTTCCACAGGGCCAGCTCAAACTCGGCGTTGTGCGGGTCGCTGAAGATCAGCCGCAGCACGACCAGTTCGGCGTCGGGCGCGTCCAGGTCGATCTCCTTGCGCATCTGGCCGCGCAGGACGCGGGCGACGAGGTGGCCGTCGACGATGATCTCGGCGCCCAGCACTTCCTCGAAGGCGTAGACGAGGCCTATTGCGCCCCGCTTCCACAGGATCACCAATTGGCCGCCGTCGAGGTCCAGCCCGGCGGCGCGGCCTTCATGGGCGGACAGGGCCACGGTGTCGGCCGTCGCCCCCAGCGCCTTCTTCATCGCCCGCCGCAGTCGCCGCTCGGACTCCATCCACCAGGAAAACAACAACACGCCGGTGGTCAGGAAGGCGGCGATCAGGGCGATCAGCAGAATGGCCCTGAACGTGTCGCCCATGGATCAGGCCTCCAGATCCAGGTCGACCACGACGGGGACGTGATCGCTGGGCTTTTCCATGTCGCGGGCGTCGCGGTGCGTCTCGATGGCGCGGAAGCGGTCAGCGGCCTGGGGCGACAGCAGGGCGAAATCGATGCGGATGCCGTGGTCCCTTTGCCAGGCGCCCGCCTGATAGTCCCAGAAGGTGAAGGTTCCGGCGGGCTCGCGGCCCAGTTCGTGGGAATCGGCCAGGCCCAGCCATTTCAGCGCGCGGAAGGCCTCGCGGCTTTCCGGTTGGAACAGGGCGTCCTCGGCCCAGGCGGCGGGGTTCTTGGCGTCCTCGGCCTCGGGGATGACATTGTAGTCGCCGCACAGGGCCAGCGGCTCTTCCAGCGCCAGCAACTCGCGCGCATGGTTCTGAAGGCGTTGGAACCAGGCCAGCTTATAGGGGAATTTTTCGGTGCCCAGCGGATTGCCGTTGGGCAGGTAGATGGAGGCGACGCGGATCGGGCGGGGCGCCTCGATCAGGGCTTCCAGATAGCGGGCCTGTTCGTCCGTATCGTCGCCGGGCAGGCCGCGCCGCACGTCCGACAGCGGGTATTTCGACAGCAGGGCGACGCCGTTGTAGCTCTTCTGGCCGTGCGTCTCGACGTTGTAGCCCAGGTCTTCAAAGGCCTCGCGTGGGAACTTTTCGTCCACGCATTTGATCTCCTGGAAGCAGGCGACGTCGGGGTTGGCGGCCTGAATCCACTCCAGCACTGTAGGCAGGCGGGCGTTGACCGAGTTCACGTTCCAGGTGGCGATGCGCATGGGACGCAAGGCTAAGGTGAGCCGCTGCGTTCGGGAAGAGGGACAGGCAAAACAAAGACGCCGCCGGATCGCTCCGACGGCGTCTGAAACTTCAGGCTGAAATCAGGATCAGCTGTTCGGCTCGGTCGAGGACAGCTTGCAGCCGCCGCCGACCTGTTGGGCGACCGAGCAGGCGTAGACCTGCTGGACGGCCTGGGCCGTGTCGAAGCGGACGATCATGCCCTCGGCGCCGTTGCAGACGGCTTCGTAGAAGGAGCCGTTGGCGTTCTTGCCCATGTAGCGGGCCTGGGTCACGTCGCAGGCGGCGGCTTCCGAACCAGCCAGCCAGCCCTTCAGCGTCGCGGCCTGTTCGGCGGGGGTGGTGAAGCGGCAGGTCGAGTTGGCCGAGACCAACTCCATGCACGAGGCGACTTCCCAGCCCGAGGCGCCCTTGTTGATCTGGGCGCCGTCGACGCCTGCGCAACCGATCTCATAGACCACAGCACCGCCCGGCTTGGCGCCGATGACCGCGCCCTGATCGACGGTGCACTTCAGGCCCGCTTCCTGTGCGAAGGCGGTGAAGACAGCCATGGCGTTGTCGTTGGCGGGCAGGGTGCACTGCGAGCCGACGTCGGCTTCCGGATCACGCGCGCGCGTCTGCTCGGCCGAGGCGGCCAGCACCAGACAGTCGGTGGCCTGCGGCGGGTTCGAGGTCAGCAGCAGATAGCCGGGGCCGGCAGCGCAGGAGACTTCGTAGAGCGACTCCTTGGCGGCGGACTGACCCAGCAGCTTCGATTCGGTGATCTGGCAGTTGGTGTTGGTGGCGGTCAGAACGCCTTGGGCGGCGGCCTGGACCTGCTCGGGCGTGGGCGCCTGAGCGGCGCGCGGCTGGCGCACGCGACCGCGTGCGGCGCGACCGCCCGAGGATTCGGTCACTTCCGGACCGTTCGGGTTTTGCGCGGTGCGCTGGGCGAACGACGGGGTGGCGAGGCCGGAGATGAGGACCGCCGCGCTCAGGGCGACGAAGGTGCGGGCATTGCGAGACACGGGGACGCTCCAATTGAACAGAGAGTTTATCCCTGACGGCGGTATCGGGCCGGGTCAAGAATGGACGGCGTGCAAAAGGCCATCTAAAAGGACGGTTGCAATTGGAGACGGACTTGGCTGACGGCGACACCCTGACAAGTTCCCGGACGGAACGCGGCCTGACTTACCCCTTTGAGGGCGCGCCTTCTGCCGGCGCGGCGACAACTGTTGCGCCCGGCGTGCTGTGGCTGCGCCTGCCGCTGCCGATGGCGCTGAATCATATCAATCTCTACGCCATCAAGGACGGCGACGGCTGGGCTGTCGTCGACGCCGGATTGGCGACGGACGCATCGAGGGAAGACTGGACGACGGCGCTGGCGGGCGTGTTGGGCGCGCGGCCGGTCACGCGCGTGATCTGCACCCATATGCATCCGGATCATATCGGGCTGGCGGGTTGGCTGTGCGAGCGGTTCGACGCGCCGCTGCTGATGTCGCGGACGGAATATGTGATGGCGCGGATGCTGATCGCGGATGAGATGCTGGGGCCGCCGGCGCGCGCCGAAAGCTTCTATCGCGCGGCGGGCTGGTCGGACGAACAGGTGGCGCGCTGGCGGGACGGCTATGGCGGTTTCGGTCGCATGGTTCAGGATTTCCCGCGCGACTATCTCCGGGTGCAGGACGACGATGTCCTGACCATCGGCGGCGATGACTGGCGCGTGGTGATCGGCGAGGGGCACAGCCCTGAACACGTCTGCCTGTGGCGCCAGAAGGATAACGTCTTCATCGCGGGGGATCAGATCCTGCCGCGCATTTCCTCGAATATCTCGATCTGGCCGACGGAGCCGGAGGCGGATCCGCTGGGCGACTGGCTGCGGTCGCTGGCGGCGCTGAAGGACCGGCTGCCGGGCGATCTGCTGGTGCTGCCGTCGCACGGGGAGCCGTTCTACGGCGTGACCCTGCGTCTGGAGGCGCTGATTCGCGGTCATGAGGTGGCGCTGAAGCGGCTGGAGAAGACGCTGCGGACGCCGTGCCGCGCCGTGGACGTGTTCGGCGCCCTGTTCGCGCGGCCGGTCGGCGACGCCGTGCTGGGCATGGCGACCGGCGAGGCGCTGGCGCACCTCAACTATCTCGAACGTCAGGGACGGGTCCGCCGCGTGCGGGACGGAGACGGCGTGGACTGGTGGAGCCTTTTGGAGACAGGCCAATGAGCGAGCATATCCGGACCCAGTTGGACGGCGGCGTCCTGACGGTCGTCTTCGACCGCGCGGACAAGAAGAACGCCATCACCCAGGCCATGTATACGGCGCTGGCCGATGCGACGGAAAAGGCGAAGGCGGACGACGCCGTGCGTGTCATCCTGTTCCGCAGCGAGGGGGATTCCTTCTCGGCGGGCAATGACATCGCCGACTTCATCGCCATCGGCCAGACCGAAGGCGATCTGGTCGAGATGGGGGTGTTCCGCTTCCTGAAGGCGCTGGCCGATCTGGACAAGCCCGCCGTGGCGGCGGTTCGCGGCCGGGCGGTGGGGATCGGCCTGACGCTGCTGCTGCATTGCGACATGGTGGTGGTGGCCGAGGACGCCCTGCTGTCCGTGCCCTTCGTCAATCTGGCGCTGGCGCCGGAGGCGGCGTCGTCGCTGCTGCTGCCGCGCGTTCTGGGGCATCAGCGGGCGTTCGAGCTGTTCGCCCTTGGCGAGGCGATCGACGGCAAGACGGCGCTGGCCTGGGGCCTGGCCAACCGCGCGGTTGCGGCCGATCAGGTCGAAGCGACGGCGACGGAGCTGGCGGGCAAGCTGGCGGCGCGTGCGCCCAACTCCATCCGCAAGACGAAGGCCCTGATGCGCGACGCTGAGGCTCTGTGGAGCGTGATGCAACTTGAAGCCAAGGCGTTCGGCTCGCAGATGCGCAGCCCCGAGGCGATGGAAGCCTTCATGGCCTTCAGCCAGAAGCGGGCGCCGGACTTTTCCAAACAGGGCTGATGTCGCGAAATCGCGATTGATTCGAGGGGCGCGGGGGACTACGGGCCGCGCATGAACGCCGCGCCCGCCTCCGCCCCTTCAGACGACCCGCAGATCGTGGGGCCGATCACGCGTGAGACGACGGCCGATGCGGCCGCCGTCGACGCCCTGGTCATCGCCGCATTCGGCCCAGGCCGCTTCGCCAAGACGGCCGAGCGCCTGCGTGAGCGCGCGCCGCTGACGGCGGGCTTCTGCCTGTATGAGGGCGGGCGTCTGATCGGCTCGGTGCGGCTGTGGTCGATCATGACAGGCGAGGCGCGTTCGGTCTTTCTGGGGCCGATCGCCGTGGATAAATCCAGCCGCAGCACGGGGCTGGGCGGCGAACTGGTGCGCGCCTGCATCGAAGAGGCGAAGGCGCTGGGGCTGGACGGCATCCTTCTGGTCGGCGATCCGCCTTACTTCTCGCGCTTCGGCTTCGTGCCTGCGCCGGACGCCATGCTGTCGGGGCCGGTGGACCAGCGTCGGGTGATGTGGCTGCCCTTCACCGCAGCGGCGCCGGTCGGAGCGGTTCGCCCCGACGTCTGAGCCGGGCGCGGCCTTCCTTTGCAAGGCGACGCATCCCATAGTTCGGATATGACGAACCCACCGACATCGTCCGGCTCCGGTCTGGCCAGCGTGGCCGAGGCCGCGCGTCAGGCGCCGGGGCGAGGTCTGCCGCCCGTGCATCTGTGGCATCCCGAACATTGCGGCGAGATCGACATCCTGATCCGCGCCGACGGCGTGTGGATGCATGAAGGCTCGCCCATCGGTCGGGCCGAGCTGGTGCGGCTGTTCTCGACGGTGCTGAGGAATGACCCGGACGGCTATCATCTGGTGACGCCGGTCGAGAAGCTGAAGATCGCGGTCGAAGATCTGCCGTTCCGCGCCGTGGCGGTGCGCCAAGAGGGCGAGGCGCTGGTCTTCACCACGGATCAGGGCGATGAGGCCGCCGCCGGTCCCGACCACGCCATCATCGTCGAGACGGACGCCGCGACCGGCGAGCCTGCGCCGCGCGTCCATGTGCGGGGCGACCTGTGGGCGCGGATCGCGCGGCCTGTCTTCTATGAACTGGTCGAGCGAGCGCAGGAGGCGGACGGACGGCTGGCTGTACGGTCGGGCGGGGTAGTGTTCCCGCTGGGGCCGGAAGGGGCGGGGCTTTGACCTGTTCCGGCCTGAAGGCCCGGCTGCAACAGAGGCTGGACCGGGTGTCGGCGTGGTCGCCGCAGCGTGTGGCGGTGCGGTCTGATTATGACCTGAACCCCGACTTCAGCCGCCCGAAGGTCAAGCTGAGACCGGCCGCCGTGCTGATTCCTGTCATCGCGCGAGAGGAGGGGCCCAGCGTCTTGCTGACCCGCCGATCCGACAGTCTGGCCAGCCATACGGGACAGATCGCCTTTGCGGGCGGACGGCTGGATCCGGGCGAGACGGCGCTGGACGCCGCCTTGCGCGAGGCGTGGGAAGAGATCGCGCTGGACCCCGCCGTGGTCGAGCCGCTGGGTCTGGGCGATCCCTATGAGACGGGCACGGGCTTTCTGGTGACGCCGGTGGTCGGCTGGCTGACGGCGCCGCCGGTCGTCACGCCGTCGCCCGCCGAGGTGGCCGAAGTGTTCGAGGCGCCGTGGGACTTCCTGATGGACCCGGTGAATCATCGCCGCGACTACTATGATCAGGAGAACGGGCCGCGCCGCTGGTTCTGGGCCATGCCCTATCGCGAGCGCTACATATGGGGCGTGACGGCGGGCATTCTGAAGGGGCTGTTCAACCGGCTCTATGGCGAGGAAGCCGCGCCGCACAGGGCCGCTGAGGCTGACGCGACCGAGCGCGTGGAATGAGCCGCGTCCTTTCAGGGCAGGCCTGGCTGACGGCCAGCGCGACGCAGGCGGTTATGGCCGCGCTGGCGGCGGCGGGCGGGGCGGATTGCGCCCGCTTCGTCGGCGGATGCGTGCGCAACGCCGTGCTGGGCGCGCCTATCGACGATGTGGATATCGCCACTGTCCTGACGCCCGAGGTGGTGGTCAGGGCGTTGAAGGCGGCGGGCCTGAAGAGCGTGCCGACTGGAATGGAGCACGGCACGGTGACGGCCATATCGGAGCGTCAGCCGTTCGAGATCACCACCCTGCGTCGGGATGTGTCGACCGACGGGCGGCGCGCCACAGTCGCCTTCACCGACAACTGGGCCGAGGATGCGGCGCGGCGGGATTTCCGCCTGAACGCCCTCTATGCCGATGCGGACGGGCTGATCCTCGACCCGACGGGCGCGGGGTATGAGGACGCTCTGGCCGGGCGGATCGTCTTCGTTGGCGAGCCGGAACAACGCATCCGAGAGGACTATCTGCGCATCCTGCGCTTCTATCGTTTCTTCGCCTGGTACGGGCGCGGCGCGCCGGATGCGGCGGCGGTGGAAGCCTGCGCCGCTCTGGCCGAAGGGGTCGAACGGCTGTCGGCCGAGCGGGTGTCGAAAGAACTGCTCAAACTGCTGGCCGCGCCTGATCCGCGCGCGGCGGTGCGGTTGATGGATCAGGCGGGCGCGCTGGGGCGGGTGATGCCGCAGCCGGAGAGCCTGACGCTGTTCGAGGCGATGGTGGGGGTCAGCCCGGACCCGGTGCTGCGTCTGTCGGCCCTGTTGCCGGATGACGCGGAGACCGTGCGCGCGGCGGCCTTGAGGCTGCGGCTGTCGAACGCTCAAAGGGACCGGCTGGTCGAGGCCGTCGGCGAACATATTGATCCGGCGATGAGCGAGGCCGAGGCGCGCGCCGCCGTCTGGCGCACAGGGCGTCAGGCGGTCGAGGATCGGCTGTATCGCGTATTGGCCTCAGGCGCGGATGCCGGGGCGGTGCAGCGCCTGCTGGCGCTGGCGGCGGACTGGACGCCGCCGAAGCTGCCGGTCGGGGGCAAGGATCTGGCGCGGCTGGGCCTGTCGCCGGGGCCGGAGACGGGGCGGTTGCTGAAGGCCTTTGAAGAGGGCTGGATCGCCGACGATTTCCCCGACCACGGGCATGAGGAGAGGCTGAAGGCCCTTATGGCTGGGCCCGGCTGAGGCGCACGATCACCGGGCGGTGGTCCGAACCTGTCTTCTGACCCAACCGCCGCTCGGCCAGGGCCAGATCAGGCGAGCGCCAGACGTGGTCGATGGTGATGCCGAGGAAGGCGGGCAGGGCTGAAGGCCATGTGCCGGGCCAGGCGGGGGCGGGGATCAGGCCGGTTTCAGTCTTGATCTGGCGGCCGATACGGCCGCTGGAGACGCTGTTGAAGTCGCCCGCCACGATGACCGGCCCCTCAAGCCCGGCGCGCAGTCCGGCCAGCCGTTGCGCCTGACTGATCTGGCCATAGGGATGCTGGAAGGGCCAGGGCCGCGTCATGTGGACGGCGATCAGGCTGACCGGCCCCAGCGGCGTCTCGGCCCGGGCGACCAGGGCGGCCAGACCCTGACCATCGGCGTCGCGCATCTGATGCAGCGGCAGGCGTGAAGCAATCACTGAGCGCGCGGCGCCGCTGGGCCGGTCCTTACGAGGCGTGGCGACGCGATGCGGATAGGCGCTCAGGATCGCGTCGAGTTGTGCGGCCGGGGCGTCGCCCAGTTCGATCAGCATGACCACATCGGCGTCGGCCTGCTCGATGGAGCGGGCGATGGCCGCCACATCCTGATTTCGCGCCCACAGATTGGCGGCGTAGACGGTCAGGGTTTGCGGCCCGGCGGGGCGGCCTCGATCCGGCATCCATTGCGGCCAGACAGCCAGAAGCAGCAGCCCCGCTACGCCTGCGCCCAACGCCGCCATGTCCCATAGGCGGAACAGCAGGAAGAGCCCGCACAGCATGACGGTCGCGATCAGGGCGGGCGCGGTGAACTGGGTCAGCAGGTCAGGCAGGCGGTGGCCGATGCGGCTGAGCGCCGAAACGGCGACAAGGCCGGGCGGCGCCAGCAAAGCCAGGGCGGCCAGTCGCATCAGGGCCTGTGTCAGGGTCATGCTGCGGCCTTTGAAGAGAGCGGGCGGACGCACCGGTTAGCGCGTCGGCGCCGGGCATGTCGAGCGTGGCCTCATGCGGCCGAATGCGCGGGCGGAGGGCGGTGCGATAGCGCGTCAGACGCGGCCAATCTCTGAAAATTCCCGGCTTTGGCGTGGTTCGGGGCGGATCGGCGCGCCGGGGTTCGGCGCCTGAGCAGACTGAGGTCTCAATCTTTGGAGACCGCCATGAACGACGACGCCAGCGCGCGGCTGGGCCTGCCTTATCTGGCGGCCGGACAGCTGCAGAAACATGTGACTCTGAACGAGGCCCTGACCCGTCTGGACGCCTTGATCCAGACGGCGGTGGTCAGCCGCACGACGAGCGACCAGCCCGCGGATCCGGCTGAGGGCGCGCTCTACATCCTGCCGGAGGCGGCGACGGGCGCGGATTGGGCGGCGCATCCGGCGGGTAGCCTGTTACGGCATGAGCGAGGCGGCTGGCTGCCGGTTCCGGCGCCGGACGGCCTGCTGGCCGTGGTGCTGGACAGTGAGGAGATACTGGTCCGCCGCGCAAGCGTCTGGACGCCCCTGTCCTTCGGCCTGCCTGAAGAGATCCAGCAGATCACACGCCTGGGCGTGAATACGACGGCGGACGCGACGAACGTCGTCGCCGTGCGGGCTAACAAGGCGCTGTGGACTGCGCTGGAAAGCGAAAGCGGCGGCGACGGCGACTTGCGCTTCACCTTCAACAAGCAGGGGGCGGGCGACGTCCTGTCCCTGCTGTTCCAGAGCGGCTGGGGCGGGCGGGCCGAACTGGGTCTGGTCGGCGATGACGACCTGACGCTGAAGGTCAGCCCCGACGGCGGCGCCTGGCGGGAGGCGCTGCGGATCGACCGCACCACAGGCCGCGCCTGGTTCGGTCAGGGCGCGACACGGCGCGAGACGACGGTGCTGACGACCTCGGCCAGTTGGACGCCGCCGGTCTGGGCGCGCTGGATCGAGGTGGTGTGCGTGGGCGGGGGCGGCGGCGGCGGGGCCGGTCTGGCCGGAGCGTCCGGCACGGCGCGTCATGGCGGCGGCGGCGGCGGCGCAGGCGGCGTCATGACCGCGTGCTGGCCGGCCGTGAACCTGACGGGAGGGCTGGATATCACGGTGGGGGCGGGCGGCGCAGGCGGCGTCGCATCAGGCGCGGCGGGCGGTCAGGGCGCCGCGAGCCTCGTGCAAACCGGCGCGCAGATCCTGCTGACGGGCGAGGGTGGGCGCGGCGGTGCGGGCGGTTCTGCGGCGTCAGGCGTCGGCGGCGCTGGCGGCGGCGGCGTGCCGCCCTCCAACGCAGGCGGCGCGTCGTCCGTTTCGGCGACGGGCGGCGCCGGGCAGACGACGGCGCGCCCTGACGGGCCCGGTGCGGGCGGCGCGGGCGGCGGTCTCAGCACGGCCAATGCGGCGCAGGCGTCAGGCGCAGGCGGCGACGGCGCGATGCTGCTCCTGAAGGCGGCGGGCGGGGCAGGCGGTGCGTCGGCTGGCGCAGCGGGGCAGGCGGCGCCCTGGCCTGACCTTCACTGGGCCGGAGGCGGCGGCTCAGGCGGCGGTGCGAGGACGTCCGGCGCCGGTCACGCAGGCGGACCGGGCGGCCTTCATGGCGGCGGCGGCGGCGGCGGCGGCGCGGGCGTGACGGCGGCGGGCGCAGGCGGCGCAGGCGCGGCGGGCGTGGTCTGGCTGACGGCGGTGGGGTGAGCGCCATGATCCGACGCCTGCACCGCATCATCGACGCCGAGGAGGCCTTGTCGCTCGGCGAGCTGGAGCCGCTGTTGGATGAGGAGGTCTGGGCTGCGCCCGATCGCCTGTCGGCTGACGACTGTTTCGACCATCTGGGCGGCGACTGGCGAAGTTCGGCCGCGCCCCATGACCCGGAGGACGGGCGATGACCCTTACGCATCACGATAAACCGGGGGCGCAATCCGCTGAACTGGCCGAGGGCCGCTGGCTGTGGCGGCGTCTGTATGTCTATGCGGCCAGTCTGGCGCTGTGGCTGCTGTTGCGGCTGGCGGTGACGCGGGCGGCGGCGACGGACTTGCCGCGCATCGCCGAGGGGTTGATGGGGCTGATCGCCCTGATGCTGCTGCTCTATCTGGTGGCGCCCAGCGCCCAGCAGATCGTCAATCTGGCGCGGCTGCGTGCGGGAGGCAGGCCATGAGCTTTCGTCTGTCGCAACGCTCGCGCGAGCGGCTGAAGGGCGTCCATCCCGATCTGATCGCCGTGGTCGAGGCGGCGATTCTGCTGACGCCGGTGGACTTCATGATCACAGAGGGACTGCGGACGCCCGCGCGTCAGGCGGAACTGGTGCGGGCCGGGGCCAGCCGGACGCTGAACTCGCGTCACCTGACGGGTCATGCGGTGGATGTGGCCGCCTGGGTTGATGGTCAGGTGCGCTGGGACTGGCCGCTGTATCCGCGTATCGCCGAGGCGTTCAAGGCGGCGGCTGCGGCTGCGGGCGCGCCGTTGATCTGGGGCGGAGACTGGCCGCGCTTGCGCGACGGTCCGCACTTTGAGCTGGATCGGCGGGCCTATCCGTGACGGGGCGTTTTCTGCGTGTGCTGACGCCGCTGGGGTGGTTGGCGACGATGCTGTTGCTCGTTGCGGTGCTGATCGTCGTGGGGCGTGGACTGGGCCTGCGCTGGGATCCGCTGCAGTTGCAGGCGCGCCGGTTGGAGGCGGCGGAACAGCGTCTGGGTCGAGCCAAGGCCGAGGCAGGCGTCCGCGCACAGGAGGCAGCCGCGCGCGGGCGTCAGATCGAGAGTCTGGACGCCTTTCACCAAAACAACCGGGCTGTGACGGCGGCGGCCGTTGCGGCCGAAATTCGAGCGAGGAACGCTGATGACGCCGATACGCCTCTGGATGCTGATCGCGCTGGCCGCCTGCGTGACCATGACCGCGAGCTGTGCCGCCTCGCGCCTGCCGTCGCCGGTTGCGCCGCCGCGACTGACGCTGGCTGAGTCCGTCCGCCAGCCGTGCGAACTGGCCCGGTTGCCTGCCCGTCCGACGGCGGCTGACCTTGAGGCGGCCTATGTGCGGCGCGGCGCCCAGTTGGCGGCATGTGACGCCGCCCGCCGTCTGGCGGTTGAAACGCTGGAGGCCGAACGGCTCCTGATCGAGGCCTGGGCGCGCGGACCCGGCTGATATTGCTGGGTAGGCAGGCAAAATATGCCTCATGCCCTGGGGGATCGGCAGAATGTGCCGGGTCATGGGCATGGTTATCAAAATCTAACGGTGAAAAAACAGGGCTTTGGGTCGGCTAGGCTGCGTGCGGCGGCTGGCCCGAGCCTTGCGGATGACATCTCCGAGCAGAAAGCTCCCGGCAGCCAAAATGGCGTCGGACATCGTCTGAAGACAAAGGACAGCCAAAATGGCTAACAGCATCAATACGAACTACGGCGCCCAAATTGCGCTGCAGAATCTGAACGCCACCAACAAGGCGCTCGAAACAACCCAAAATCGCGTCAATACCGGCATGAAGGTCTCTTCGGCCAAGGACAATGGCGCTATCTTCGCCATTGCCACTACCCAGCGCGCTGATATGGCCGCTCAGGATGCGGTCAAGAACTCCCTGCAACGCGGTCAATCAATCGTCGATGTGGCCTTGGCTGCTGGCGACACCATCACTTCGGCGCTGGAAGAAATGAAGGCGCTGGCGGTCAATATCCAGTCTACAACCGGTGACACGCAAGCTGCATACTTTAAGGATTTCCAGGCCTTAGGTAAGGAGGTTGCGGACGCCATGTCTGGGGCGACCTTTGATGGCGTCAACCTGTGGACTACGGCTTCCGGCACAACCACGACTGTGACCAAGAGCACGGCTGCAACGGGCAACACCATGGTGCTGGGCACTACCGCTGCTACGAACGCCAATGCGGACATTACCGCCGTAACAGGCGCAACCGCTGCCACCGCCGCAACGGCCGACAACGTGCAGAAGGCGATCAAGGCGGTGACGGACGCACTGTCGACGTTCGGCACCCAGTCCAAGTCGATCGGCCGTCAATTGACGTTTGTCGGCAAGCTGCAGGACGCTCTGGAGACCGGCATCGGTAACCTGGTCGACGCCGATCTGGCCAAGGAAAGCGCCCGCTTGACGGCTCTGCAGACCAAGCAGCAGCTGGGCGTGCAGGCGCTGTCTATTGCGAACCAGTCCAGCTCGATTCTGCTGGGTCTGTTCCGCTAATCCGACGCAGTTCGGGAAGGGATGGGCCGCCAGGTCCGTCCTTTTTCGGCGCGTCGTTTGACACGGGAGGCGCGGCAGGTTCGCGTTAGAGGGAAATGACTGACAATGTCACAGGCGTATCCAGTTTAATTTATCTGAACCGAGAAGCGCAGGGCGCTGCGGTTGAACCGATGCCGGTCGTGCAGCAGGCGGTCGACGATGTTGCTGAAGCTGGCCGCTATCGCTTGACGATCGAGCGTGAGGCGACAGGATATGTCTACAAGACCCTCGATCGCGTGACGGGTGAAGTGATCCGTCAGTTCCCGCGTGAAGACGTGCTGAAACTGCGCCACAGCCCGGCCTATGACGTCGGGAAGGTCATCAAGACCGAGGTCTGAAATCTCGGACGTTGACGAGATGACGCCCCTCGGCATGGCCGGGCGGCGTTAACAGGCGTTGCGACGGCGTTAACCATACGCTCAGGAATCACGGTCATTAATCCTCGCCAGAATCGGATCTGAGGCGAGAAAGCCATGACCAACAGCGTAATCACCAATGCGTCGGCGCTGATCGCGCTTCAGAACCTGAACGCCACCAACTCCAAGTTGGCGTCGACCCAGAGCCGGGTGAATACGGGCCTGAAGGTTCAGGGCGCGCGCGACAACGCCGCCACCTGGGCCATCGCCCAGAACCAGCGCGCCGATATGAATGCGCTGGAATCGGTCAAGACCAGTCTGAACCGAGCGACGTCGGTTGCCGACGTGGCCTTGGCGGCAGGGCAACAGATTTCGGACATCCTGGTCGAACTGCGTCAGAAGGCGACCGCAGCGGCTGATCCGTCGGCGTCAGCGGCGACCCGCAAGGCCTATAATGATGAGTTCCAGACGCTGCTGAAGTCGCTGCAGTCGTTTGCGGACAACGCCTCCTTTGATGGCGAGAATATCCTGAACGGCAAGGTGAATGGTTCGCGCCCCGATCCCTCAGCCACGCCTCCTACGACACTGACTCCGCTTAACTTCTTGGCTAATGCGGACGCGACCGAAACCATCACTATGAACCGACAGGACATGTCGTTGCGGGGGCTTGGCCTAGCTGTCGCGGGCGCCACGCCGACGGATCCGGATGTTACGCCTGAACTGCTGACACAGGCGGGCGCTGAGTCTGCGCTGGCGTTGGTTGAAACCGCCCTGACCGGCGCCAGCGCCAAGCTGGCGGAACTGGGCGCCCAGTCCAAGCAGATCGAGAAGCACACCCTGTTCGTCACCAAGCTGATGGACTCGCTGGAGGTCGGCGTCGGCAATCTGGTCGATGCGGACATGGCGCGTGAAAGCGCCCGCCTGCAGGCCCTGCAGGTCCAGCAGCAGCTGGGCGCGCAGGCGCTGTCGATCGCAAACCAGGCGCCGAACATCATCCTGTCGCTGTTCAAGGGATGATGGGGCGTCAGCCCGGACGCTGACTGATCGGACGATGTGGCGGGCCGGTCGGTCGACGGCGCGGTGGTCGTGGGACCAGTCCGTACAGGCTGATCAGTCGCATCAGTATCCAGCGCACGCGTGACATGGAAAGTCTCACCTTCGGCTGTGATGAGACGGGAACGGCAGGGTCAAACGGCTGTTCCTGACGGCTGTTAAACAGTTTGTTACAGCGACAGGCGATGATGACGGGCGGAGGTTTGCGTGGCGGCGATCAACAACAGCTATCTGCTCGGTCTTTTCGGCGCTGGAAACGGCATGGGCGCCCTGCCGTCGGCGACGCCTGCGCCCAAGCCCAAGACGCAGCCGACCGCGCCGTGGACCCTGACGGCCAAGGAAAAGCCCAGCCAGTCCGACCTGCTGCGCTCGGCTTTGAGCGGGCGAAAATTCGTCAACGAAGACAATGCTGTTCTGGACGTCAAAGGCGCTTCGTCCGGCGATTACCGCAAGATCTTCGCCCTGTATCAGGGCCTGACCATGCTGGAGGCGCTGACGTCGCGGGCGGGCGAGCGTGGCGTAACGCGCATGGAAACCGAGCAGCTGAACCGTCGTTTTTCGGCGGGCGTAGCGGAGCTGACAAGCTTTCTGGCGTCGGCGCAGTTCGAGGGCGTGCGGGTCGTGCAGGGTGTCTCGGCGTCTCAGAGCCAGTCCAGCGCGGCGGTGGCGCGCGACAATCCGAAATATCTGACCGGCCCGATCCATGACGGCGCCCTGACCGATGAAGTCGCTGCTTTTCAGGGCGATGTGCGCTTTGGCGTCAAGGTGAAGACCAGCGCGGGCGTCCGCACCGTCGATATCGATCTGGCTGAAATGGGCGCCGCGCCGCGCACGATGGAAAACGTGTTGCAGCACATCAACGGCAAGCTGGAGGCGGCGGGCGTTTCGACCCGTATCCATCGCCAGATGATCGAAGCCGAATCGCGTACGGTGAAGGCGGGCGACAAGACCATCACCCTGCCGGCGGGGCCGACGCGCTGGGGGCTGACGGTCAACGGCGATTCCCTTGAAACAGTCAGCTTCGTCCCGGCTGAGGCGCGCAATTCCGTGCAGGTGGTGCAGGAGGCCGGGACCAAGGGCGGCCATGAGGTGCTGAAGTTCGACCCGGACGGCAACCCTGTGGCGGGCTCTGGCGAGGGGTTCTGGGTCGAGGGCCGCAGCGGCGTGTTCAGCCTGCCGCAGGGCGTCGAGACCGTGCGCGCCAGCGCCGCAGGGTCGGACGGCTCGATGTGGATCGTGGCGGACGTCAAAGCAGGCTCTGCAACCCAGCCGATCAAGGGGCAGGCGGACGTTGTCCTGATGAAGCTGGATTCAGCAGGTCATGTGGTGGTCAGCCGGGCGCTGGGAGCCGCCTCGACCGCCAGCGGTTACGCCATCGCCGTGGATGCGGACGGGCGGGTGGCGGTGGCTGGATCGGTCGTCGGCGCTCTGTTTCCGGGCGAGAGCGGGGCTTCGGCCACAACGGCGGACAGCTTTGTCACCGTCTTTGACGCCGACGGCCGCGAACAGTGGACGCAGAGGCGCGGCGCCAAGGCCGAGGACGAGGCCACGGCTGTCTCCTTCGGCGTGGATGGCCGGGTCTATGTGGCCGGGCGAGCGAAATCCGCCATGCCGGGCGCAGTCGCCGTGGGCGGCTGGGACGGCTATGTTCAGGCCTTCAGCGAAAGTCAGGTCCACAGTCTGGCGCCGGTCACGGCGACCGCGACCGGCATGGCCCAGTTCGGCACGGCGGGCGATGACAATGTTCAGGCCATGACCGTCGATGGCGACAATCTTTATACCGCTGGGGTCGAGAACGGGTCCTTCGTCCTGCGTCACTTCCGCGTCGGCGCCACGGGCGCGCCAGAATTGTTGAGCGTGCGTGATCTGGGCACATCTCAGGGCGGCGAGATCGCAGGTCTGGCCGTGGCGGACGGGCGGCTGGTCGTCTCGGGCGCGACGCGCAATGCGGGCCTGAACGCCGGTCAGGTCGCCAACGCCCATGCCGGGGGCGTGGACGCCTTCGTCGCCGTGCTGTCGACGGATCTGGCGGCCTCGGGCGCGGATCGGCTGACCTATTACGGCGGGGCGGGCGACGACAGCGCCGCCGACGTCAAGGTGCATGACGGCAAGGTCTGGCTGACGGGTATTTCGGACCGCCCGATCGGGGCCAAGGCGGAAGACCCTTCGCGCGGCTATCTGGCGCGGCTGGACGTGCAGACCGGTCAGGTGGAGTGGAGCCAGACCTGGACGGCGGCGGAAGGGCAGGCGAAGCCGCTGGCCCTGACCGTGTCGTCCGGCGGCGCCAGCGTGCTGGACCGTCTGGGCCTGCCGCAGGGCGAGATCAGCCAGAGCGATTCCAAGACGCTGGTGGACGCGACAGCCCTGCGCGCGGGCGATCGCTTCTATGTCCAGAACCCGACGACGGGGCGGAAGACGGCGGTGACGATCGACGCCAAGGACACGCTGCAGTCGCTGGCGCGCAAGATCGAACTGGCCTCTGGCCGTCATCTGAAGGTCACGCTGAAGACGGATCGCGACTATCTGACCGGGCTGGACGGGGACACCCGCCTGACCAGCGGCGGGGTCCAGCGTCTGTCGATCACCAGCGCCGATGGGCGAGCGGGCGCGGTGCTGATTCCGGGCGAAGCGGGGCGGGACGCTTTGGCAGGGCTGGGTCTGTCGCCGGGCTTCATCGGCAAGTCGGCGGACAAGAAGAAGACCTTCGGCGTGGACCTGTCTCCGCTGCTGAATCTGTCGACGACGGAGGCGATCGCCAAGTCCAAGGATCAGGTGCAACTGGCCATCAAGGCGATGCGCGACGCCTATCGCGCCCTGTCGCCCGAGGCGTCCAAGCCGGCCGTCACCGGCAAGGCGCCCGCCTATCTGCAGGCGCAGCTGGCCAACTATCAGGCGGCGCTGGCGCGACTCACAGGCTAGGGGGCGGCGAACGGCGCTTTCGGTTGACGGCTGTGGGGGTGACGGGGTTAGTGGGGCCTTCTTCAGCGTTGAGAGCGGCATGGCCCTTTCCAAAGACAATCGTATGGTCCTGATCGTCGGCGCCGGCCTGGCCGTCGTCGGCGCCGTGGCGGCCGCCCTGGTGTTCAGCGGGGGACGCGACAAACCGACGGAGGCGCCGCCGGCGTCAAAGGGCGGCCTGACCATCGACGTGGCCGAGGCTCCGACCCTGGAGCCGACGCGTGAACTGCGTTGCTTCGTCGACGGACAGTTCGTCGGCATGGCCACCCTGGCCGACTGCGCCAAGCGTAACGGCGTGGCGACCAGCGCCCTGGATGTCGGTCTGGACTCCACCGGTTCGCTGGTGGCGGCGCCGACGGCTTCGTTCGCACCGCCGCCCGAAGCGCCCGTCGTGACCATGGCTGAGGCGCCGCCCGCTGGTCAGGCCGGTGCGGACGCGGGTGCGCGGCCTGCGCCTGCGGCGACCTCTGGCACGGCCTGCCTGCGCCACACCGGGTCGGAGTGGCGTCAGGTGTCGGGCGACATGAGCCTGGGGGCCTGTGTTCAGGCGCTGTATTCAGGGACGTGCGTGCGTCCGGGCGACGCTCAGTATGGCCGCTGGGGCGATACGACCCTGCGTCTGGTGCCGCGCCGGGTGGAGCAGTCTACCGATAACAACCGCTTCCGCACCCTGGCTCAACAGGACCGCAACTGTCAGTTCCCGGAGCTGTGACGAAGATGCGTTTTCTCATGGCCGCGACGGGGCTGGCGGCGGGCGCGATGGCGCTGTCGGCCTGTGGTGAGGCTCCGCACAAGGCGCCGCTGGATCCGGGCGTCTGCTACCATGTCGGCAAGGTCGTCGACGGCAAGCCGCTCCTGAACGTGGTCGCCCGCGATCAGCCGCAGATCGAGTTCTGCGCCGCGCGACTGGAAGAGATGCGCCTGAACTTCCTGCGCATGGGCGGCAGCAAGACGGAAGTGACCGGCGCCTATCAGGGGCAGTACATATTCATCGACCGCACGGGCGTGCGCTTCAGCAAGAGCCTGGACGGCGCGAGGTTCATCGCCCTGACGCGGACCGGGGACGGCCGCCTGGCCATACCCGGCGCCATCCAGCGTGAAATCGATGGTCGCCCCATCGCTGTGGCGCCGAACTGATCCACCCTGTTTGGGTGAACAAAACTGGAACATTTCGCCTGTTTCGATTAAGGAGCAGGCGACAAGACGAATAAAAGGACATCGGTCATGGCGGGCAGCGTCAACAAGGTCATTCTGGTCGGCAACCTGGGTCGCGACCCGGAAATCCGCTCTTTGAACAACGGCGACCGCGTCGCCAACCTGCGTATCGCCACCTCGGAAACCTGGCGCGATAAGGCCACGGGCGAGCGCAAGGAAAAGACCGAGTGGCACTCGGTCGTCATCTTCAACGACAACATCGTCAAGGTGGCCGAGAACTATCTGAAGAAGGGCTCGACGGTTTACGTCGAAGGCTCGCTGCAGACCCGCAAATGGACCGATCAGCAGGGCGTTGAGAAATACACGACCGAGATCGTCATCCAGCGCTTCAACGGCCAGCTGACCATGCTGGGCGGTCGCAGCGACAGCCAGGGCGGCGGTGGTGATCGCGGCGGTTACGGCGGAGGCGGCGGCGGTCGCGACGACGACTATTCTTCGGGCTTCTCGACCGGCGGCGCGAACAAGCCTTCGGGTCCCAAGGAAAGCTACGACCTGAACGACGACATTCCGTTCTAAGGTTAGATCAGCCGGAATATGAAGGCCGCGTCCCTGCCGGGGGCGCGGCCTTTTTTCATATGGGTGTCAGCGCGCGAAGCGGCCCTTGGCGGCGGCTTCGGTCAGGGACTGACGGACGGCGGCGGTCAGTTCGTCCATGGTCTGCACCTGACGCACGCCATAGGCGCGGGCGGTGATGTCGACGTTGCCCTTGCGCCAGAAGCCTTTGGGGGCCAGCACGATCAGCTTATCCCCGCGCGCGTGCAGGCCCATTTCCAGCAGGCTGATTGGGCTTTGCGTCCCCGGGGCGAAATACATGACGATGACGTCGGCGCTTTCCAGCGCGGCCAGCTCCCACTCGACCTGGCGGCGGAACTCCGGCTCGTCCGCCTCGGGCCGCCAGGCGGGGTTCCAGTCGGGACGGCGCGGGTTCAGGACAGTGACGTCCATGTCGGACAGGGCCGCCGTCAGCGCCGCCTGCCAGTCCGGCGCGCCGCCCATGTCGATGCTGCCGCCCAGAAAGACGCGCGGTCGGGCGTCGTCGATCGGCAGGGGCTGAGGCGAGACGACAATCGTCGGCTCGGCCAGCGCGGGCGCAGCGGCGACGCAGGCGGTCAGGACGGCGAGGGCGGACAGCAGGGCAGGGGTCTTCATGGCGGCCTCTATAGCCCGTTCGCGATCGTGGGGCAGGCCGGTTGTGCAGGGTAACCTGCGGTCATGCTTCGTGAGAGGCGAAACGTCGCGCCTTGTGGCAAGCATGAGATGTGTCCAGCTCCTCTTCCTCCCCGCACGCGCTGACGCCGCTTGAGATCGCCGCCATCGTGGCCGTTCTGGTCATCTGGGGGGTGAACAACGCCGCCGCCAAGATCGCCACCGAGGCCTTGCCGCCGCTGATGACAGGGGCGTTGCGCTTCGCCATCGCCGCCGCCTGTCTGGTGTGGTTCGTGCGGCCGCCTTTTCCGAACTGGAAGAGTTTGCTGATTATCGCCGTGGTGGGCGGTCCGATCCACTATGGGTTGATCTACCTGGCCTTCTGGCTGGCCAATGACGTCAGCCCGGTGACGGTGTCGACCCAGCTGTGGATCCCGCTGACGTCGCTGTTCGCCTTCCTGTTGCTGGGCGAGCGTATATCGAAGGTGGCGACGGCCGGGTTGGTGATCGCCTTCCTGGGCGTAGCGTGGATGACGCTGGACCCGCACGCGCTGAAGGACTGGAAGGCCATTCTGGTCGGGGCGATGGGCGCATCGGCCTGGGCGCTGACGACGGTGATCGCACGGCGGACGACCTCGATCCCGCCGCTGAAGATGCAGGGGCTGCTGGCGCTGATGGCCTTTCCGGTGCTGACGCTGGGGTCGGCCCTGTTCGAGACGGGTCAGTGGGAGGCGGCCAAGGCCGCGCCGCCGCTGGTCTGGGGCACGCTGTTCTGGGCAGGGCTGGTGTCGTCGGTGTTCGCCACCAGCCTGATGTTCTGGCTGGTCCAGCGGCGCGAGGCCGGGCGGGTGACGCCCTATCTGCTGGGCTCGCCGCTGGTGTCCATCCTGATCGGCTGGCTGTTCATGGGCGATGTGCTGACGCCGCAGATCATGACCGGGGTGGCGATCGCATTGCTGGGCGTCGTCACCGTGGCCCTGGGGGAGCGCGGCCTTCGCGCCGGCGCTCCCGCCAAGGTTTGAGGATGCTTACGGCGCCTTGATGACGGCGCAGGCCACGCGGTCGCCCGCGCCGCCGATCGGCTGGCTGGAATGGTCGTCGGCGTTGGCGTGGATGACCAGGGCCGAGCCGTCGTCGTCCAGCAGCCACTGGCCCGGACCCTTGTCGGCCAGACGGGCGCGAGGGGTGAAGACTTCTGCGTGAACGGCGCCGCGGGCGTCGGCGAAGACGTTGGGCAGGTCGCCGTCATCGGGGCCTTCGGCGTTCAGCAGGCCGTGCGGCTGCTTCGGATCGCCGTGGTTGATGTGGGCGCCGGCCGAGGTGAAGGGCGCTTCGCACTGGCCCGTGGCGTGGAAGTGGATGCCGTGCCAGCCGGGCGTCAGGCCGGTGGCCTCGACCTTGACCAGCAGGCCTGTGGCCCCCTGCGTCAGGGTGGCCTTGCCGATTTCTGCGCCCTGTCCGTTGATGATGGAGACCTGCGCGGTCTGGCCCGGCGTCGCGCGCTCGGCCGGAGCCGAGGCGTTGTGCGCGGCGTCCGGCGCGGCGGCGTGTTCGGCGGGTTGCTGGCTGCAGGCGGCGCTCGCCATCAGCAGCGCGGCGGACACGCCTGAGAGGATCAGAGGCGAAGAGATCGGGCGCATGGCTTTCTTCCTTTACGACATGGGGATTTCAGCGGCGTTTCTTTGCCACCACGGCCCCCGGATGCTAGAAACCGGAACAGCGGATCACGTTCCGATTCCGGCCATTTAAAGCCTGATTTCCTTGACCGACGACAGCTATCAAAACGCCGCCCCTTCGGCGCCGGGCGATATTTCGACCATCACCATCGAGGATGAGCTGAAACGCTCCTACCTCGACTACGCCATGAGCGTGATCGTCAGCCGGGCCCTGCCGGACGCGCGCGACGGTCTGAAGCCGGTGCATCGGCGCATCCTGTATTCGATGCACGACCTGAACATGACGCCCGAGCGCGCCTATTCCAAGTGTGCCCGCGTGGTCGGCGACGTGCTGGGCCGGTTCCACCCGCACGGCGACGCCTCGGTCTATATGGCCCTGGTCCGCATGGCCCAGGACTTCTCCATGGGGCTGATGCTGGTCGACGGTCAGGGCAACTTCGGCTCGGTCGACGGCGATATGCCTGCCTCGATGCGTTACACCGAGGCCAGGATGGCCCCGGCGGCGGTGGCCCTGCTGACCGACATCGACAAGGACACCGTCGATTTCCAGCCGAACTACGACGAGAAGGAACTTGAGCCTGTCGTCCTGCCGGCGCGGATTCCGAACCTGCTGGTCAACGGCGCGGGCGGCATCGCCGTCGGCATGGCGACCAACATCCCGCCGCACAACCTGAGCGAAGTGATCGACGCTGCGGTCGCCCTGTTGGACGACCCGGACGTGTCGGACGACGCCCTGCTGGATATCGTGCCGGGGCCGGACTTCCCCACCGGCGGCGAGATCATGGGCCGCACCGCCCCGCGCAACGCCCTGCGCGACGGGCGCGGCTCGGTCATCGTGCGCGGCAAGGCCTCGATCGAAGAGATCCGCAAGGATCGCGACGCCATCATCATCACCGAACTGCCCTATCAGGTGAACAAGCAGACCCTGATCGAGCGCATCGCCGAAATGGTGCGCGAAAAGCGTCTGGAAGGCATCGCTGACGTCCGCGATGAGTCGGACCGTCTGGGCATGCGCATCGTCATCGAGTTGAAGCGCGACGCTTCGGGCGATGTGATCCTGAACCAGCTGTATCGCTATACGGCGCTGCAATCCTCGTTCGGCGTCAACATGCTGGCGCTGAACCACGGCCGTCCTGAGCAGATGGGCCTGCGCGCCCTGCTGCAGATCTTCCTCGACTTCCGCGAGGAAGTGGTGGTCCGCCGGGTCAAGTTCGAACTGGCCAAGGCCCGCGATCGCGGCCACGTCCTGGTCGGTCTGGCCGTCGCCGTCGCCAACATCGACGAAGTCATCCACATCATCCGCAGCTCGGCCGATCCCGCCGAGGCGCGCGAGCGGCTGCAGGCCAAGGCCTGGCCGGTCGGGGACATGATGGCCCTGGTCGAACTGATCGCCGACCCGCGCACCGTGCTGGTCGAGGGCGACAAGATCCGTCTGACGGACGAACAGGCCCGCGCCATCCTGGCCCTGACGCTGTCGCGTCTGACCGGTCTGGGCCGCGACGACATCTTCGGCGAGGCGCGCGCTCTGGCCGACACCATCCAGGGCCACCTGACCATTCTGTCGGATCGCGCCAACGTCCTGGCCATCATCCGCGAAGACCTGTTGCTGGTGAAGGAGCAGTTCGGGGTCGAGCGCCGCACCCTGATCGGCGAGGGCGACGCGGAGATGGAAGACGAAGACCTGATCCCGCGCGAGGACATGGTCGTCACCGTCACCCACACCGGCTACGTAAAGCGCGTGGCGCTGAACGCCTATCGGACCCAGCATCGCGGCGGCAAGGGCCGCAGCGGCATGTCGATGAAGGATGAGGACGTCGTCACCAGCGTCTTCAGCGCCTCGACCCACACGCCGGTCCTGTTCTTCGCCACCAACGGCAAGGCCTATAAGCTGAAGACCTGGCGCCTGCCGCTGGGCAATCCGCAGTCGCGGGGCAAGGCCTTCGTCAACCTGCTGCCGATCGAGCCGGGCGACAGCATCATGAACGTGCTGCCCCTGCCGGAAGATGAAACGACCTGGGGCGACTACGACATCATGTTCGCCACCCGCTCGGGCGACGTGCGCCGCAACAAGCTCAGCGACTTCGCCACGGTGAACCGCGCGGGCAAGATCGCCATGAAGCTGGAAGACGGCGACGGCATGGTCGGCGTCGGCCTGTGCACGGCCGAGGACGATGTCCTGCTGACGACCGCGCTGGGCCGGGCCATCCGCTTCAAGGCCGACGACGTGCGCGTGTTCAAGGGCCGGGATTCGACCGGCGTTCGCGGCATTCGCCTACAGGACGGCGACACCGTCATCTCCATGGCCATTCTGGGCCGTGTGGACGCCACGCCGGAAGAACGCGCCGCCTATGTCAAACACGCCAACGCTATGCGTAAGGCGCTTGCCGGGGCCGATGCAGAAGACGAAGGCGTCACGGTCGAGGCGGATGACGAAGAGGCCGGCGACGCCACCCTGTCTATGGAGCGTATCGCCGAACTGGGCGCGGCCGAGCAGTTCATCCTGACGGTCACGGAAACCGGCTTCGGCAAGCGGTCCTCGGCCTATGAGTATCGCCGCACGGGTCGCGGCGGGCAGGGGCTGACGGCCCATGGTCTGGGTGGCCGCGCAGGCACGCGCCTGGCCGCCGCCTTCCCGGTCGAGGACACGGACGACCTGATGCTGGTCACGGACGGCGGCCAGATGATCCGCACCCCGGTCAGCCAGGTTCGCATCGTCGGCCGCTCCAGCCAGGGCGTGACCATCTTCCGCACAGGCAAGGACGAGAAGGTCGTCTCGGTCGAGCGTCTGGCCGATTCCGGCGGCGATGATGAAGACGACGGCGCGGGCGAGGCCCCGGCGGTTGAGGGGGGCGAGGGCTAGGTTTCTCGCTGCTTTACGTCATCCCCGGGCTTGTCCCGGGGATCCATAACCGCCAGCGTCGCCAATTGGGCGCCGCACCTGAACCTTCAGCCGTTGTGTCTATGGATTCCCGGCACAAGGCCGGGAATGACGGGGAGGAAAGGATTTGATGGCGGTTGAACTCTGGATCGACGGCCGTCCTGCTGGAATTGAGGATCTGGGCCATCAGGCCCTGATCAACTACGGCGCCCTGACCTCCTTCGCCGTGGAGGAGGGGGGCGTGCGCGGGCTGGATCGGCATCTGGACCGCCTGAACCGTTCGGCGGTTGAACTGTTCGGCGAGGCCGTCGCTGAAGATCGGCTGCGCGATCAGATTCGGACCGCTCTGGCCGGGAGGGACGATGCATGGCTGCGCGTCAGCCTGTTCTTCCGCGAACTGTCCCTGCGCCAACCGGACTGGATCGGCGCGCCGCAGGTGATGATCAGCGTTGCGCCGCCGCCGTCGCCTCTGCCCGATGGGGTGCGGCTGCAGAGCCAGGTTTATGGGCGAGAGGCGCCGCATCTGAAACACGTCGCCACCATGGGCCTGTTACGAGCGCGGCGGGTGGCGCGGTTGGCAGGCTATGACGACGCCCTGTTCGTGGACGCGGAGGGGCTGATTTCCGAAGGCTCTCTGTGGAATGTCGGCTTTATTCAGGGCGATGCGGTGGTCTGGCCCGACGCGCCCATGCTGGACGGCGTGGCCCAGACCCTGATTCGCGAGGCGCTGGACCGCGCTGGATCGCCGCAGCGTGAGGCGGTGGTGCGGTTGACCGACCTGACCCGTTTTGACGGCGCTTTTCTGTGCAACAGCGCTACGCCTGCGGCCGGGATCGCCGCCATCGACGACCATGTTTTCAGCGGCGCCGCTGATGCAGTGCAGCATCTAAACGCCCTTTGGCGATCACAGCCGCGTCAGAAAATCTAGGCCGTTCATTTCGCACCTGCTAAACGAACCCAAACGATGGGGAGGCCGACGGCCATGCGTATCGGACTTTATCCGGGCACCTTCGACCCGGTCACCAACGGCCATCTCGATATCATCGGGCGGGCGGTCAAGCTGGTGGACCGGCTGGTCATCGGCGTGGCCAAGAACGACGACAAGGGCCCGTTGTTCTCGACGGCCGAACGGGTCGAGATGATCAAGGCCGAGGTCGCGCGTTTCAACGCCGACATCGAAGTGCGGCCGTTTTCCAGCCTGCTGATGCATTTCGCCGAGGAACTGGACGCCAGCGTCATCGTACGCGGTCTGCGCGCGGTCGCCGATTTCGAGTATGAGTTCCAGATGACGGCGATGAATCAGCGCCTCAACAGCGACATAGAGACGGTGTTTCTGATGGCCGATCCGCGGCATCAGGCCATCGCCTCGCGACTGGTGAAGGAAATCGCCCGGCTGGACGGCCGGATCGACAGCTTCGTCAGCCCCGCAGTCGCCGCGAGCGTGTTGGCCAAGGTCAAGAAGGATTGAGGTCGGGTTTGAAGATCAAGTCTCTGATGGCGCTGGCGGCGGGCGTGACCCTGCTGGCCGGTGGAGCAGTTGCTCAGTCGAGTGACTGGCGCACGGTGTCGCCTGAGAATCTGTGGGTGATCGATACGGTCAAGGGCCGCGTTCTGGTCGAGCTGGAGCCGCGCGTGGCGCCGAACCACATCGAGCGCATCCGCACCCTGACCAATCAGGGCTTCTATGACGGGCTGAAGTTCCACCGCGTCATCCCGAACTTCATGGCCCAGACCGGCGACCCCCAGGGCACCGGGGCAGGCGGCAGCGAACTGCCGGACATGAAGGGCGAGTTCACCTTCCGGCGCGGCCGCGACAGCGGCTTCGCCCCGGTCGAGAACAGCGGCGCAGGCCTGCGCGGCATCATGGGTTCCATCCCCATCGTGACTCAACCGGACGCCCAGATGTTCGTGACGGCCGACTTCAAGACCTCGGCCCAGGGGCTGTTCTGTCCCGGCGTGGCGGGCATGGCGCGCGCCGGTTCGCCCGACAGCGCCAACAGCCAGTTCTTCCTGATGATGGGCCAGAACGACAATCTGAACGGCGGCTACACCGTCTTCGGCCGCGTGGTTCAGGGCTTGGAGGTCTTGAAGACGCTGAAGGCGGGCAATGACGCCAACGACGGCGCCGTGGGCCCTGACGCCGACGCCATGACCCGCGTGCGGCTGGCCTCGGCCATGCCGGAGGGCGAGCGCCCGACGATCCGGGTGGCCAACCCCGGCTCGGCGCCCTTCAACGCCGCCGTCGAGGCCGCGCGCGCTGAAAAGGGCGCGACCTTCAACATCTGCGACGTCCAGCCGCCCGTGCAGGGAGGCTGAGCACGTCGCCTGCGCCGGGGAGGGGCGGAGGCATGAGGTACGGACTTCGGATCATCGGCGCGGGGCTGCTTTCGATGGCGGTCTGCGTCTCGTCAGCCGGGGCTCAGACGCTTGCGGCCGACAGCGCCGTCCCTCTTTTCGCTGAGACGGACTGGCGCGTCGTGGCGCCGGACAATCTGCTGGTCATCGACACCAGCCAGGGGCGCATTCTGGTCGAGATGACGCCCGAGGCGGCGCCGGGCCACGTCGACCGCATCCGGCTGCTGGCCAGGGCGGGTTTTTATGACGGGCTGAAATGGCACCGGGTCATCGACGGCTTCATGGCCCAGACCGGCGATCCGCTCGGCACGGGCGACGGACAGAGCTGGCATCCTGACCTGAAGGCCGAGCTCACCTTCCGCCGCGATGCGAACACGTCCTTCACCGCCGTTGCGGACCCGGCGGGCGCACGGATCGGCTTCATCCAGTCTTTGCCGGTCCAGACACAGCCCGACGCCGTGATGGCGACGACGGCGGATGGCAAGGTTCATGTGTGGGGGCTGTATTGTCCCGGCGTTGCGGGCATGGCGCGCGATGATGCGCCTGACAGCGCCAACAGCCAGTTCTTCCTGATGCGCCAGCCCTATCCGGCGCTGGACAAACGTTACACCGTCTGGGGGCGGGTGGCAGCAGGCTTGGACGTCGTGCGCGCCCTCAAGTTCAGCCCGAACCCGGACGGCATAGTGACTGATCCTGACGTTATGACGCGCGTGCGTGTGGCGGGCGACCTGCCCGAGGGCGATCGACCGACGGTGCGGGTGTTGAGCGCATCCAGCGCGCCGTTCCGGCAATTGGTCGAGAGAGTGCGGGCGGAAAAAGGTGCGGACTTTTCGGTCTGCGACATCGAACTGCCGGTCGAGGTGAACTGAGCGCCGCTTTTCCCTCCCCGTCCCGGGGAGGGTGGTCGACGCGAAGCGGCGACCGGGTGGGGGCGGCAGTGTTATTCAAGCGCCGCGCCCTGATCACCAGGCGCTCCCCATCCGGCCTCGCCTTTCAGGCTCAGCCACCCTCCCGATGAAGGGGAGGGAGAAAGCCGTGTCTATTCGCCGGTGCTGCCGCCCCCGCCGCCGCCTCTACGACGACGCCGTCGGCGCGGTTTGGGCTGGCGATCTTCGCGCATCTTCTGCAGCAGCAGCCCTTCGCGCAGGCCGCGGTCGGCCACGCGCACCCGCTCGCACGGCCAGGCGCGCTGAACCGCTTCAAGGATCGCGGCGCCCGCCAGCACCAGATCGGCTCGATCCGGTCCGATGCAGTTTTCCGCCGCACGACCGGCCGGGCCAAGCGCGATCAGGCGGTCGGCGGCCTTTTCGCAGTCGCCGCGTGTCATCCACAGGCCGTCGACCAGATCGCGCTGATAGCGTTTCAGCCCCAGATGGATGCCCGCCAGACTGGTGATCGCGCCCGATGTGCCGACCATGTGGCCGCGCCCGGCGCTGACGCGCGACAGGAAGTCAGGGCCTTCGGGGCCGCCCACAGCGATGGCGGCGCCGAAGTCGGCGACCATGGCCTCATACCATTCAGGCGGGCTGCCTTCGGGTTCGGGGTGGCGTTCGGCCAGGCTGACCACGCCCAGCGGCGCCGACATCCAGGCCACGGTGTCGAAGCCGCGCGGCCCCTTCATCAGCCAGGACAGTTCGGTCGAGCCGCCGCCCACGTCGATCACCAGCACCGCCTCGGCGCGCGGATCGAACAGGTTCAGGCAGCCCGCCACCGACAGGGCGGCCTCTTCGGCCGGATCGATGATCCTGAGCCGCAGGCCGGTGCCGCGCCGCACCCGCTCGACGAAGGCCGGGCCGTTCTCGGCCATGCGGCAGGCCTGGGTGGCGACGGCGGTCAGGCGGTTGGGATCGACGCCCTTGCGCACCAGACGCTCGGCGCACAGGGCAAGGGCGTCATAGGCGCGATCCATGGCCCGGTCGTCCAGACGGCCGGTGCGCGACAGGCTCTCGCCCAGTCGCACGATGCGGCTGAAGGAATCCACCACGCGGAAGCCGTCGCGCGACGGGCGCGCGATCAGCAGGCGGCAGTTATTGGTCCCCAGGTCGAGGGCGCCATAGAGGGGCGCCTCCCGATCGAAATGCCCGCTGTTGCGGGGCCTTCGAGGCAGGGACCGCGTGTCGCGCCGTCCGGGCGCGCCAGGGGTCTCCGGCATGGGCCGAGTTCTCATGTGGGCGGTCCGAAGCGGCGCCCGTCCCTGACAGGTTAAACCGCACCGGCCCGTCGCGCCAAGCCGTCATGTGCGCGGCGGGCCTGTCGTCCCCTCAGCGGCGGCGCGGAGCGAGGATGTCGCCCAGTCGGTCGGGCGTGCCGGGAATCCGTTCAAGACGCGGGTAACGCAGGCCGTCGTGATAGTCGAAGTCGACGGTGCGGTAGCGGTCGCCGTTCTTGAGCAGCAGGCGGATCGGCGCGTCGGCGCCCTTGGCGGCGGTGACGGCGTCGCGCAGTCTCTCGGCTGAGGCGGCGACATCGTTGACGGCCACCAGATCCCAGCCCGGCCCGATGTCGGCCTCGAACGCCGGGCCGCCCCAGCGGATGCCGGTCAGCCTTTTCGACGCCGACAGGGTGAAGCCCAGCGAATACTGGAAATCCGTCGCCCAGTCGGACAGGACGCGCTTTTCATCGGCGCTCAGGCTGTCGGTATAGGTCAGGCGATAACCGCCGCGCGCCAGACCATCCAGCGGCGCCCGGGCGTCCGGTCCGCTGTCGTCCAGGCGGGTGCGCAGGAAGCTCGCCCAGTCGTGCGGATGGACGGCGTTCAGTGCGGCGACCACATCCTCGAACACATAGCCGCGCGGCGCCCACGACCCGTCGTCGCCGCCGAAGAAGCCCCGCGCGAAGTCGTCCAGCGACTTCCTCCCACCCGTCGCCTCACGGATCAGGGTATCGGCGTCCAGCCAGATCAGCAGGGCCTCACGATAATAATCGCCGGTGCCGCGCGTCCATGAGGGGTAGGGGCTGCTGGTCCGATAGCCGAGCAGATTGTGGTTGTTCACGTCCTGAAGCGGGCGCCAGCCGCGACCGGGCTGGTTGTCGTAGAAGGCGGCGATCCCGGCCAGATTGGTCAGGGCGTCGGCCTTGGACGCCAACCCTGAACGGGCGGTCAGCACCTCGCCCCAATACTGGGTCTGGCCCTCATAGACCCACAGAAGGGTATTCTGCGTCGGGACGTTGTGGTTGGCGGTCAGTTCGTCGGCGGGACGCTGGCGCTTGCCGTTCCAGGCGTGGGTGAACTCGTGCGGCAGAAGGCCGACGGCGCCCATGCTCTTGCCCCAGTTGGTGAAGAAGTCGGCCGGGACCGAGTTCTCGGACGAGCGGTGATGCTCCAGCCCGATGCCGCCCAGCTTCGACGTCGCCGCCAGCAGGAAGTCGTAGCGATCATAGGGGCGGGCGCCGAACAGACGGTCCGTCTGGGCGACCAGATTCTCGAACAGGCCCAGTTGCTCGGGCGTCGGCGCCAGGTCCTTCGCCGCGTCGGCGACGATGTTCAGATGAACGACGCCTTCGCCATTCCCACGGCGCGGGTCGATGGCGATGCGTTGGAAGTGGGCGCCGCCGAACAGGGGGCTGTCGATCAGGGTGTAGAGGTCGGTCGGCGCAAACGTCGCCAGTCCGTCGATGAAGCTTTCGGTGCCCAGGGCGGCGGCGTATTTCCAGCCCTGCGGCAGGCGGATGGACGTGGCGAAGGTGATGCCGGTCGAATGATAGCCCGCCGGATACAGCAGGGCCTTCTCCCACTGCAGATTGAGCATCTCGGGCGTCATGACCACGCGCCAGGCCGAGTTGTCCGGCTGGGTCAGCCACTGGAAATCGACGGTGATCTCGCTGACGCCCTGCGGCACGTCGATGTGGAAGGCGTAGGGGTCGATGGTGTCGCGCAGCCAGTCGATGCGCCCCGAGCCATCAGAGCCGTTGCCTTGCACCGTCACGCCGGAGATCAGCTGGATCGGGCCGGTCGGGGCGTGATTGCCCGGCAGGAACTTCGGATAGAGCAGAACCAGATGACCGGGCGTGACCGGAATGGTCTGGCGTACGTGGACGATCTTCTTCTCGACGTCTGTGGCGTCGACCTCATGGCGGATGACGCCGGGATAGGCCGCAGCCGTCGGCGCCGGGATCGGCGGCAGAGCGCGGGGCAGGGCCAGCGGCGTGTTCTGCGGCGTCGGCGCGGCAGACGCCTGCGGGCCGGTCCAGTCGTTGGCGAAGGCCGCAGGCGCGGCGGAAGTCAGCAGCAGGGCGAGGGCGGCGGCGGGCAGGCGGCAGTTCAGGGTCATGCAGATGCTGTAGCGACGTTTCCGCCCCAGCGCGACCTTCTCCCTCCCCTTCATGGGGAGGGTGGCTGAGGCCGTCAGGCCGAGGCCGGGTGGGGAGGGCAAGGCTATTCAAGCGCCGAGGCTGGGATCACCAAGCCGCCCCCACCCGGTCGCTACGCGACCACCCTCCCCATGAAGGGGAGGGAGAGGCGCGGCGCTAAGCCCTTACCGCGGCCGCGGCGACAGGATGTCGCCCAGCCGGTCGGGCGTGCCTTCGATCCGCTCCAGATGCGGGTAACGCAGGCCCTCGTGGTAATCGAAGCGCACCGTCTTGAAGACGTCGCCGTTCTTCAGGATCAGTTCGATTGGCTCGGACGTTCCCTTGGCGGCGGTGACGGCCTCCTTCAGCCCATCAGCCGACGCGGCGCGGCCGCCGACGGCGACGACTTCCCAGCCCGAGGTCAGGCCCTGCTCGAACGCCGGGCCGCCCCACAGGACGGAGGTGATCTTGTTCGAGCCGTTCATCATGAAGCCGAGCGAATAGGTGAAGTCGTTGCGGCCCAGTTCCTTATACAGGGCGCCCATATAGCCGGACGGCTCTTCCCTGAAGACCAGGCGGTAGCCGCCGCGCTCGATGCCGTCCAGCGGCCCGCGTGAGTTAGGGCCGACCGCGTCCAGCCGCTCGCGCAGGAAGGCGGCCCAGTTGTCGGCCTGCACCCCGTTCAGCGCCGTGGTCACATCGTCGAAGGTGAAGGGCGATGGGTCCCAGTTCCCGTCCTCGACGCCGAAGAAGGCCTTGGCGAAGTCGTCCAGCGACTTCTTCCCGCCCGTGCGCTCGCGGATCAGGGTGTCGGCGTCCAGCCAGATCAGCGAGCCCTCGCGGTAATAGTCCTCGCTGCGCTGATAGCTGCTCCACGGCTGCGGGCGGCGCTGGCTGATGATGGGGTCGTTGGTGGTGTCCTGCATGGCGCGCCACTGGCGGCCGGGGATGTTCTGGAAACTGGCGGCGGTCATGGCCAGCACGTCCAGCGCCTGCTGCTTGCTCATCAAGCCCGCGCGGGCGGTCAGCACCAGTCCCCAATACTGCGTCTGGCCCTCATAGACCCACATCAGGGAGTTCTGCAGCGGCTCGTTCAGATTGGGCGTCAGCTGGTCGGCCGGGCGGCGCCATTTGCCATTCCAGCTGTGGGTGTATTCGTGGCCCAGCAGGTCGCGGTCGGCCAGCGTCGCCTCGCGGTCGGTGAAATACTTCACATCGGCGCTGTTTTCGGACGAGCGGTGATGCTCCAGCCCGATGCCGCCCAGCTTGTCCGTCACCGCCAGCAGGAAGTCATAGTGGTCATAGTGGCGCGCGCCGAACAGGCGGTCGGCCTGCCGGACCAGATTGCGGTGTAGCTGGATATGCTCGTCGCTCGCCTCCAGCATCTTGGCGGTGTCGGCGATGACGTTCAGACGCACCGGCGAGCGGCCGCCCGGATCAAGGTCGAACTGGCGATAATGGGCGCCCGCGAAGACCGGGCTGTCGGCCAGATGCTCCAGGGTGATGGGGGCGAAGCGCGCCACCCCGTTCTCGAAGCTGACGGTGTCCAGACCCGTGCCGTAGTTCCAGCCCTGCGGCAGTTTCAGCGTCGGCTGGAAGGTGATCTGGCGCGAATAATAGCCTGCCGGATAGAGCAGGGTCTTGTCCCACTGGACGTTGGCCATTTCGGGGGTGACGGTGACGCGGCCCTGACTGCCTTCGATCGGCGTCAGCCACTGGAAGGCGGCCTCGACCTCGGTCACGCCGGCGGGCACTTCGATCTGATAGGCCCAGGGCTGAAGGGTGTTGCGCACCCATTCCAGCCGCTGGCCGTTGGCGGTGAAGGTCAGGCCGCCGACGTTGGCGACCGGGCCGACCGGGCCGTGATGGCCGGGAATCCACTGGGGATAGAACAGGACCAGCGGGCCGGGGCCGCTGACGGGAATGGTCTGGCGCACCTGGATCAGGCGGCGGTCGATGTCGGTGGCGTCGACGTCCAGCTTGATGACGCCGGGATAGGCGACATCCTTGGCCGCCGGGATGGGCGCCAGCGCCACGGGCAGGGCGGGCGTTCCGACCTGAGCAAGGGCGGCGCCTCCGGCCGATTGCAGAAGGGCGGCGGCGCTGACGGCCAAAAGGAAGTGCTTCATGACGGCGATCTCACAGGACGGCCGCCCCGGCGACCTCGACAAGGCGTTGCAGACGACAATGTGTCGCAGGCCGCGTCAAGTCGGGCGACGGCGTTTGATCAGCGTTCCGGGTTCACTTCCAGCAGCTCGACGGTGAAGCGCAGGACCGAATTGGCGGGGATGTCCGTACCCATCCAGCGCGGGCCATAGGCCAGATCGGCCGGGATGACGAACTGATAGGTCTCGCCTTCGCGCATCAGGGCCACGCCCTCGGTCCAGCCCTTGATGACGCGGTTCAGCGGGAAGGTCGCCGGTTCGTTGCGCGAATAGGAGCTGTCGAATTCACGCCCGTCGATGAAGGCGCCGCGATAGTGGACCTTGACCATGTCGGTCGCGACCGGCTGAACGCCGTTCGGATTGGCCTTGCTGATGCGGCGGTACTGCAGGCCCGACGGCGTCGAGGTCCAGCCGGGACGCAGGCCGTTCCACATCAGATAGGCCGCCTGACCGACCTCCCAGTTCTCTTGCGTTGCGGGGCCGACGGGCTCGCGCAGGCCGGGGTAGTCGACATCGGGCGTCGAGGCGCAGGCGGCCAGTGAGAGAGCGGCGAGGACGGGCAGGGCGATGTGCTTCATAAGGCTAGGCTTATCACGCTGATCGAAACTGTCGACTGGCGTGTGAAGGGTCTTTATTTCGCCCCAGAAGAGCGTATATATGCGCGCTCCGCAGATTCCATGAATCCCGCGCGAAAGCGCCGAGGCCCGGTTTGTCGCCCTCCGACCGGTGCGAAGGCGTCGCCCCTCCCCAAGGGGGCGGATACATCCAGGCGTCCTGATCCGCGTGCGGATCGAGGGTGGACGCCAAGAGACATTTACGGTCACGGATCGCCGGTCGGCGCGCCGTGGCTGCTGCATTGAGAGCGGGCCTCGCAAGGGGCCGCGATTGGGAAAACAGAATGGCCAAGTCCACCGACGGTCTCGCCTTGGGTAAGATCGCTGCCGCCACGTCGTTCACCGGCAAGAAGCGCATTCGCTACAGCTTCGGGCGCATCCCCGAAGCCGTGCAGATGCCGAACCTGATCGAGGTTCAGCGCGCTTCCTATGAGCAGTTCCTGCAGCGCGAGTCGCGCCCCGGCCTGCGCAGGGACGAGGGTATCGAGGCGGTCTTCAAGTCGGTCTTCCCGATCAAGGACTTCAACGAGCGCGCCGTCCTGGAATACGTCTCCTACGAGTTCGAGGACCCGAAGTACGACGTCGAGGAGTGCATACAGCGCGACATGACCTATGCCGCGCCGCTGAAGGTCAAGCTGCGTCTGATCGTGTTCGAGACCGAGGAAGAAACGGGCGCGCGTTCGGTCAAGGACATCAAGGAGCAGGACGTCTACATGGGCGACATCCCGCTCATGACGGACAAGGGCACCTTCATCGTCAACGGCACCGAGCGCGTGATCGTCTCGCAGATGCACCGTTCGCCGGGCGTCTTCTTCGACCACGACAAGGGCAAGACCCACTCCTCGGGCAAGCTGCTGTTCGCCGCCCGCGTGATCCCGTATCGCGGCTCGTGGCTGGACTTCGAGTTCGACGCCAAGGACATCGTCTATGTCCGCATCGACCGTCGCCGTAAGCTGCCGGCCACCACCTTCCTTTATGCCCTGGGCATGGACGGGGAAGAGATCCTCAAGACCTTCTACGAGACGGTTCCGTACGAGAAGCGCGGCGAAGGCTGGGTCACGCCCTACAAGCCGGAACGCTGGCGCGGCGTGAAGCCGGAGTTCGATCTGGTCGACGCCGACACCGGCGAAGTGGTCGCTCCGGCCGGTCAGAAGATCAGCGCCCGCGCCGCCAAGAAGCTGGCTGACGGCGGTCTGAAGTCGCTGTCGCTGGCGGCTGACGCCCTGCTGACCAAGTATCTGGCCTCCGACGCCGTCAACTTCGAGACCGGCGAAATCTACGCTGAGGCGGGCGATGAGCTGGACGCCGCCGCGATCGAACTGCTGGAAGCCAACGGCTTCACCACCATCGACGTGCTGGACATCGACCACGTCACGGTCGGCGCCTACATGCGCAACACCCTGCGCGTGGACAAGAACACGGGCCGCGAGGACGCCCTGTTCGACGTCTATCGCGTCATGCGCCCGGGCGAGCCGCCGACGCCGGAAGCGGCCGAGGCCATGTTCAACTCCCTGTTCTTCGACGCCGAGCGCTACGACCTGTCGGCCGTGGGCCGCGTCAAGATGAACATGCGTCTGGAGACCCCCGAGGTTTCGGACGAAATCCGCGTCCTGCAAAAGGACGACGTGCTGAAGGTCCTGCAGATCTTGGTCGGCCTGAAGGACGGCCGCGGCGAGATCGACGACATCGATAACCTGGGCAACCGCCGGGTGCGTTCGGTCGGCGAGCTGCTGGAAAACCAGTATCGTGTCGGCCTGCTGCGCATGGAGCGCGCCATCAAGGAGCGCATGTCCTCGGTCGATATCGACACGGTCATGCCGCACGACCTGATCAACGCCAAACCGGCCGCCGCTGCGGTGCGTGAATTCTTCGGCTCGTCACAGCTGTCGCAGTTCATGGACCAGACGAACCCGCTGTCGGAAATCACCCACAAGCGTCGCCTTTCGGCGCTTGGCCCGGGCGGTCTGACGCGCGAGCGCGCGGGCTTTGAAGTCCGCGACGTTCACCCGACGCACTACGGCCGCATCTGCCCGATCGAAACGCCGGAAGGCCCGAACATCGGTCTGATCAACTCGCTGGCTACCCACGCCCGCGTCAACAAGTACGGCTTCATCGAGAGCCCGTACCGTCGCGTGGTCGACGGCAGGGCGACGGACGAGGTGGTCTACATCTCGGCCATGGAAGAGGCGAAGCACGTCATCGCCCAGGCCAACATCGACCTGAAGGACGGCGAGATCGTCGAGGAGCTGGTGCCGGGCCGTATCAACGGCGACTCCCAGCTGCTGACCAAGGCCGAAGTCGACATGATGGACGTGTCGCCGAAACAGGTCGTCTCGGTCGCCGCCGCCCTGATCCCCTTCCTGGAAAACGACGACGCCAACCGCGCGCTGATGGGCGCCAACATGCAACGTCAGGCCGTGCCTCTGGTGCAGTCGGACGCGCCGCTGGTCGGCACCGGCATGGAAGCTGTCGTGGCCGTGGACTCCGGCGCTGTGGTGATCGCCCGTCGTGACGGCGTGGTCGAGCAGATCGACGGCACCCGTATCGTCGTGCGCGCCACGGGCGAAGTGGATGCGGGCCGTTCCGGCGTCGACATCTATCGCCTGTCGAAGTTCCAGCGTTCGAACCAGTCGACCTGCATCAACCAGCGCCCGATCGTGCGCGTGGGCGATGAGGTGAAGGCCGGCGACGTGATCGCCGACGGTCCGTCGACGGACCTGGGCGAACTGGCTCTGGGCCGTAACGTCCTGGTCGCCTACATGCCCTGGAACGGCTACAACTTCGAAGACTCCATCCTGATCTCCGAGCGCATCGTGCGCGACGATATCTTCACCTCCATCCACCTCGAAGAGTTCGAAGTGATGGCGCGTGATACGAAGCTTGGGCCGGAAGAAATCACCCGCGACATCCCCAACGTCGGCGAGGAAGCGCTGCGCAACCTCGACGAGGCGGGCATCGTGGCCATCGGCGCCGAAGTTCAGCCGGGCGACATCCTGGTCGGCAAGGTGACGCCGAAGGGCGAAAGCCCGATGACGCCGGAAGAGAAGCTGCTGCGCGCCATCTTCGGCGAGAAGGCTTCGGACGTCCGCGACACCTCGCTGCGCCTGCCGCCCGGCGTCGCCGGCACCATCGTCGACGTGCGCGTGTTCAACCGCCACGGCATCGACAAGGACGAGCGCGCCATGGCCATCGAGCGCGCCGAGATCGAGCGTCTGGGCAAGGACCGCGACGACGAGCTCAAGATCCTTGAACGCAACGTCTACGGCCGCGTGAAGCCGCTGCTGCTCGGCAAGACCGCCGTGTCCGGCCCGAAGGGCATGGGCCGCGGCGAGGTCACCGAAGAGAAGCTGGCCGAAGTGTCCAAGGGCCTTTGGTGGCAGGTCGCCCTCGACGACGAGAAGGCGATGGGCGAACTGGAGGCCATGAAGAAGCAGTTCGAGGACGCCCGTAAGGCCCTCGATCGTCGCTTCGAAGACAAGGTCGAGAAGCTGCAGCGCGGCGACGAGATGCCGCCCGGCGTCATGAAGATGGTCAAGGTCTTCGTGGCCGTGAAGCGCAAGCTTCAGCCGGGCGACAAGATGGCCGGCCGTCACGGGAACAAGGGCGTCATCTCCAAGATCCTGCCGATCGAGGACATGCCGCACCTGGACGACGGCACCCACGTCGACATCGTTCTGAACCCGCTGGGCGTGCCGTCGCGCATGAACATCGGCCAGATCTTCGAGACCCACCTGGGTTGGGCCGCCGCTGGCCTGGGCAAGCAGATCAAGGGCTTGCTCGAGCAGTGGATGGATGGCGGCATGCGCGACGCCCTGGTGTCGCGTCTGACCCAGATCTACGGCGCCGACACGCCGCTGCCGCAGAGCGACGAAGAGCTGATCGAACTGGCCCAGAACCTGTCCAAGGGCGTTCCGTTCGCGACTCCGGTCTTTGACGGCGCGCGCATCTCGGACATCGAGGATCTGCTGGAATCGGCGGATCTGGATCGTTCGGGTCAGTCGATCCTGTTCGACGGCCAGACGGGCGAGCAGTTCAAGCGCCCGGTCACGGTCGGCTATGTGTACATGCTGAAGCTGCACCACCTGGTCGACGACAAGATCCACGCCCGTTCGATCGGCCCGTACTCGCTCGTCACCCAGCAGCCGCTGGGCGGTAAGGCGCAGTTCGGCGGTCAGCGCTTCGGGGAAATGGAGGTCTGGGCTCTGGAAGCTTACGGCGCCGCCTACACCCTGCAGGAAATGCTGACGGTGAAGTCGGACGACGTGGCCGGCCGGACCAAGGTCTACGAGGCGATCGTCCGCGGCGACGACAGCTTCGAGGCCGGCATCCCCGAGTCCTTCAACGTGCTGGTGAAGGAAATGCGCTCGCTGGGCCTGAACGTGGAGCTGGAAAACAGCTGATCGGATCAAGCGCCCTTCCTCGCCTCGGCGGGGGAGGGCGGTCCGCCTGTTCTCCTCTCTGAATGATTTTCGCGGGGCATTCCCGCAGAAGGAATAAAGATGAACCAGGAAGTCCTGAACATCTTCAACCCGGTCCCGGTCACCCCGACCTTCGACCAGATCAAGATCGCTCTGGCCTCGCCGGAGAAGATCCGTTCATGGTCGTTCGGCGAGATCAAGAAGCCGGAAACCATCAACTACCGCACGTTCAAGCCCGAGCGTGACGGCCTGTTCTGCGCCCGTATCTTTGGCCCGACCAAGGACTACGAATGCCTGTGCGGCAAGTACAAGCGCATGAAGTACAAGGGCATCATCTGCGAGAAGTGCGGCGTTGAAGTCACCCTGGCTCGCGTCCGCCGCGAGCGCATGGGTCACATCGACCTGGCCGCCCCGGTCGCCCACATCTGGTTCCTGAAGTCGCTGCCGAGCCGCATCTCGCTGATGCTGGACATGGCGCTGAAGGACGTCGAACGCGTCCTGTACTTCGAGAACTACATCGTCACCGAGCCGGGCCTGACCCCGCTGAAGCAGAACCAGCTGCTGACGGAAGACGAGTTCTATCACTATCAGGAAGAGTTCGGCGACGACGGCTTCACCGCCGAGATCGGCGCCGAGGCCGTCCGCAACCTGCTGATGGCGATCGACCTGAACGCCGAGGCTGAAAAGCACCGCGCGGAACTGGCCGACAGCCCGTCGGAGCTGAAGGCCAAGAAGGCCTCCAAGCGTCTGAAGCTGATGGAAGCCTTCATCGAGTCGGGCAACAAGCCGGAGTGGATGATCCTGACCATCGTGCCGGTCATCCCGCCGGAACTGCGTCCGCTGGTGCCGCTGGACGGCGGCCGCTTCGCGACGTCGGACCTGAACGACCTGTATCGCCGGGTCATCAACCGGAACAACCGCCTGAAGCGCCTGATCGAACTGCGCGCGCCGGACATCATCATCCGCAACGAGAAGCGGATGCTGCAGGAATCCGTCGACGCCCTGTTCGACAACGGCCGTCGCGGCCGCGTGATCACCGGCGCCAACAAGCGTCCGCTGAAGTCGCTGGCCGACATGCTGAAAGGCAAGCAGGGCCGCTTCCGTCAGAACCTGCTGGGCAAGCGCGTCGACTACTCGGGCCGTTCGGTCATCACCGTGGGTCCGGAGCTGAAGCTGCACGAGTGCGGCCTGCCCAAGAAGATGGCGCTGGAGCTGTTCAAGCCGTTCATCTACGCGCGTCTGGACGCCAAGGGCCTGTCGGGCACCGTTAAACAGTCCAAGCGCATGGTCGAGCGCGAACAGCCCGCCGTCTGGGACATTCTGGACGAGGTCATCCGCGAGCACCCGGTTCTGCTGAACCGCGCGCCGACGCTGCACCGTCTGGGCATCCAGGCGTTCGAGCCCAAGCTGATCGAGGGCAAGGCTATCCGCCTGCACCCGCTGGTCTGTACGGCGTTCAACGCTGACTTCGACGGCGACCAGATGGCCGTGCACGTTCCGCTGAGCCTCGAGGCCCAGCTGGAAGCGCGCGTGCTGATGATGTCGACGAACAACATCCTGTCGCCCGCCAACGGCAAGCCGATCATCGTGCCGTCGCAGGACATCGTGCTCGGCCTCTACTACCTGTCGCTGGTCAAGGAAGGTCAGCCGGGCGAGGGCAAGCTGTTCGCCAACATGGGCGAAATCGACGCGGCGCTGGACGCCAAGGTCGTGACCCTGCACACCAAGATCAAGGCGCGCTGGACCGAGATGAACTCGGACGGCGAAGTCGTGACCAAGGTGATCGACACCACGCCGGGCCGGATGAAGCTGGGCGCGCTGCTGCCGCACAACCCGAACATCGGCTACAACCTTCTGGACAAGAACCTGACCAAGAAGGAAATCGGCAACCTGATCGATCAGGTCTACCGTCACTGCGGTCAGAAGGCGACGGTCATCTTCGCCGACCAGATGATGCAGATGGGCTTCCGCGAAGCCGCCAAGGCCGGCATCTCGGTGGGCAAGGACGACATCGTCATCCCGGCCAAGAAGGAACAGCTGGTCAATGAGACCCGCACCCAGGTCGAGGAGTACGAGCAACAGTACGCCGACGGCCTCATCACCAAGGGCGAGAAGTACAACAAGGTCGTCGACGCCTGGGCCAAGGCCACGGACAAGATCGCCGATGAGATGATGGGCGAAATCGCCCAGCCCCGCGTCCTGATCAAGGGCCAGGAGCCCGACATCAACTCGGTCTTCATGATGGCCAACTCGGGCGCTCGTGGCTCGCAGGCCCAGATGAAGCAGCTGGGCGGCATGCGCGGCCTGATGGCCAAGCCCTCGGGCGAGATCATCGAGACGCCGATCATCTCGAACTTCAAGGAAGGCCTGACCGTCCTTGAATACTTCAACTCGACCCACGGCGCCCGTAAGGGTCTGGCCGACACCGCCCTGAAGACCGCCAACTCGGGTTATCTGACCCGTCGTCTGGTGGACGTGGCGCAGGACTCCATCGTCACCGAGGAAGACTGCGGTTCGACGCGCGGCATCACCCTGCGCGCCGTGGTCGAAGGCGGCGACGTTCTGGTCTCGCTGGGCCAGCGCGTCCTGGGCCGTTACGCGGCCGAGGACATCAAGGAGCCGGGCGGCGAGGTCCTGTATCCTGCGGACACCTATCTGCAGGAAGAAGAAGTCGAGATGATCGACAAGGTGGGCGTCCAGTCCATCAAGGTCCGCTCGGCCCTGACCTGTGAAGCCGACGCCGGCATCTGCGGCATGTGCTACGGCCGTGACCTGGCGCGCGGCACCAACGTCAACATCGGCGAAGCGGTCGGCGTCATCGCCGCACAGTCGATCGGCGAGCCGGGCACCCAGCTGACGATGCGGACCTTCCACATCGGCGGTACGGCCCAGGTGGCGGAAACTTCGTTCTTCGAGGCGACCAACGCCGGCATCATCAAGGTCGTGGGCCCGACCGTTATCGCCGCCCATGGCGATCCGGTGGCCATGAGCCGCAACGTCGTGGTCACCGTGACCGTCGACGGCAAGGACCGCGAATCCTACAAGGTGCCTTACGGCGCGCGCCTGCGCGTCAAGGACGGCGGCGAAGTGGCCAAGAACCAGCGTCTGGCCGAATGGGACCCCTACACCACCCCGATCCTGACGGAAGTCGGCGGCGTGGTCCGCTTCGAGGACCTGGTCGACGGCCTGTCGGTCAAGGAAGAGACGGACGAGGCCACGGGCATCGCTCAGCGCGTCGTCTCCGACTGGCGCGCCAGCCCGCGCGGTTCGGACCTGCGTCCGGCCGTGGGCGTCACCCAGGGCGACAGCTACGCCAAGCTGTCGAGCGGTTCTGACGCGCGTTACCTGCTGCCCGTGGGGGCCATCCTGTCGGTGGCCAACGGCGACGAGGTCAAGCCGGGCGATATCGTCGCCCGTATCCCGACCGAAGGCGCCAAGACCCGCGACATCACCGGCGGTCTGCCGCGCGTGGCCGAACTGTTCGAAGCCCGTCGTCCGAAGGATTGCGCGGTCATCGCCGAGATGGACGGTCGCGTCGAATTCGGTCGCGACTACAAGAACAAGCGCCGCATCAAGATCACCCCGGAGGTCGACGCAGACGGCAACCAGGGCGAAGCGGTCGAGTTCCTGATCCCGAAGGGCAAGCACATCTCCGTCCACGACGGCGATCTGATCCAGAAGGGCGACTACATCATCGACGGCAACCCGGATCCGCACGACCTGCTGCGCATCCAGGGCGTCGAGGCGCTGGCCGAGTATCTGGTGAACGAAGTGCAGGAGGTCTACCGACTGCAGGGCGTGCCGATCAACGACAAGCACATCGAAGTCATCGTCCGTCAGATGCTGCAGAAGGTTGAAGTCATCGACTCGGCCGAGACGACGCTGATCAAGGGCGACCACGTCGACCGGATCGAAGTCGACATCGAGAACGCCAAGGTCGAGAAGCGCGGCGGCCGTATCGCCACCGTGCAACCGGTCCTGCTGGGCATCACCAAGGCGTCGCTGCAGACCCGCAGCTTCATCTCGGCGGCCTCGTTCCAGGAGACGACCCGCGTCCTCACCGAGGCTTCGGTCCACGGCAAGAAGGACACGCTGGAAGGCCTGAAGGAGAACGTGATCGTGGGTCGCCTGATCCCGGCGGGCACGGGCTCCTACCTGCGCAGCCTGCAGAAGATCGCCAACGAGCGTGACGCTGAGCTGACTCAGGCCCGCGAAGACGCGGTCGAGCCGCTTCCCGCGGATCTGGCCCTGGAACTGGAGCAGTCGGCCGACTGATCCGGGTTCAGACCTGAATGACTGAAGAGGGCGGCGTCGAAAGGCGCCGCTCTTTTTGTTTGGCCTATCGCGCTTCGCGCTGCTTGAGGCCGTCAACTGATCCCTCTCCCGACGGGGTAGGGCGAAGCTAATGCGGTCGCATCGGCTCGCGGGGGCCGGCGGCGCCCGGCGTCATCGGGCGGCCTGAGGCGGAGGGGCCTTCGCGGCGGGTTTGGATATTGCGGTTGGAATCCATCTGCATCGAGGAATCCAGATGGGCGCCTGCGCAACCCGTGCCGAAGTTGGAGCCGGGGCAGTCCTGCGGCGCCAGAACGCCTACGCCGCCGCTGAGCGGGCGTCGCTTCGCCTCATAGCGTTGTAGTTCACGCGCGCCTTCGCGGGCGAAGCGGGCGTCGCGCTCGGCGTTGCCTGTGCCGTTGATGGGGCGTCGTTCGGCTGCGGCGGCCGCGCGTTCGTTGAACTGTTCGTCGCACAGGGCCTGCTCGGCGCGGCTCAGACTGTCATAGGAGCGACATCCGGCGGGCGAGGTCCGCAGGGCGCGCGCCGTGGCGGCGGCCTGGCTCTCGGGCGTGACGCGCCACGGGTCGATGGTCTGGGCCGAGGCGGCGGCAGGGGTGTCGTCCGGCGCCGGGCGGGCGATGCGGGGTGCGGGCGGCGTCGGCAAGGCGGGCGCAGGGATCGGCGCGGCGCCGGGGCGGGGCTGTCCCGTCGTGCGTGTAATTGCAGCCGGAGCGGCGGTCGCCGTCGGCTGGCGCGGCCGCTCCTGGGGCAACAGCGGGCGCGGTTCTATCTCCAGATAGATAGGGGCAGGTGCGGCGTCGACGACCCGCAGGGGAGGGCGGGCGGTCAGGAACATCAGGGGCGGCAACAGCAGGCCGTGGATCAGGACAGAGCCGCCGACCAGCATCAGCCTGCGGTTCCGGGCATGGCGTCCCGGGCTCGTCTTCGTCGGCGTCAGAACTGCGACGGTCATGTCGACCTCCCATCCCCGAAGTCAGGATGCAGGGGCAAGCGTGGCGATATAGAGGCGAAGACGCAACGGGCGCGCGACAGGGAAGGGGACGGGGCGTTCGGTCCTGATCTGCGAATCCCTTGACCTGTTAACGGATCGCGCGTAGAAGCCGCGCACTTTCGAGACGTGGGCGGTTCGCCGTCCGCTGAGATCGTGACAATTGAACGGACGGGCTGTGTCCCGCCGGAACGCCCGAAGCGCGCGTTCCGGTTTTTCTGTTTGGGCGTTATGACCTCGGCTCGATAACACCCGGGCGGGGCTTCGGTCTCGTTCAAAAGAAGGCTCATGAGGCGCTCCGGTCGAAAGACACACGCCTCCACATCGAAAAGAGACGAATTCGAATGCCCACGATCAACCAGCTGATCCGCAAGCCCCGCAAGCCGAAGCCGGTTCGCAACAAGGTCCCGGCCCTGGAGGGTTCGCCCCAGCGTCGCGGCGTCTGCACCCGCGTGTACACCACGACCCCGAAGAAGCCGAACTCGGCTCTGCGTAAGGTCGCCAAGGTCCGCCTGGCCAAGAACGGCGTCGAAGCCGTTTGCTACATCCCCGGCGAAGGCCACAACCTGCAGGAGCACTCGGTCGTGCTGATCCGCGGCGGCCGTGTGAAGGACTTGCCTGGCGTGCGTTACCACATCCTGCGCGGCGTGCTCGATACCCAAGGCGTCAAGGACCGCAAGCAGCGTCGTTCGCACTACGGCGCCAAGCGTCCGAAGTAATCGGCCCCGGCCTACGTTTCAGAGATTTCCCCGACGTCAGTCGGGCCCGAGAAGGAATAACCCATGTCGCGTCGTCACCGCGCCCAGAAGCGTGAAGTTCTGCCGGATCCCAAGTTCGGCGATCTGATCGTCACCAAGTTCATGAACTACGTCATGTACGAAGGTAAGAAGGCCGTCGCCGAAAACATCGTTTACGGCGCCTTCGACATCCTGGCGGACAAGAAGAAGGAGCAGACTGCGGTCGAGACCTTCCACGCTGCTCTGGAAAACGTCGCCCCGTCGGTCGAAGTCCGTTCGCGTCGCGTCGGCGGCGCCACCTATCAGGTGCCGGTCGAAGTCCGTCCGGACCGTCGTCGCGCCCTGGCCATCCGCTGGCTGGTCAACGCTGCGCGCAACCGCGGCGAAAACACCATGACGGAAAAGCTGGCTGCTGAACTGCTGGACGCCTCGAACAACCGCGGCACCGCAGTCAAGAAGCGTGAAGACACCCACAAGATGGCCGAAGCCAACCGCGCCTTCAGCCACTACCGCTGGTAAGCGTCTTAAAACCGTCCCCCTTTTCAGGGTATGGGCGGTGACAAGCTGACGTTCCCCGGCGCGGGTGGCTGAAACACAGTCGCCCGCGCCGACCTATCCGATACTCTCCTGGGCGCTTGGCGCGTCCGCGAAGCACCCGAAGGCAACCCAAATGCCCCGCACGCATAAAATCGAAGACTACCGCAACTTCGGCATCATGGCCCACATCGACGCGGGCAAGACGACGACGACCGAGCGGATTCTGTTCTACACGGGCAAGAACCACAAAATGGGCGAAACCCACGACGGTTCGGCCACCATGGACTGGATGGACCAGGAGCAGGAACGCGGCATCACCATCACGTCGGCCGCGACGACCGCCTTCTGGAAAGACAAGCGCCTCAACATCATCGACACCCCGGGCCACGTGGACTTCACCATTGAAGTCGAACGCTCGCTGCGCGTCCTCGACGGCGCCGTGACGGTGCTGGACGGCAACGCCGGCGTTGAGCCGCAGACGGAAACCGTCTGGCGCCAGGCCGACAAGTACAAGGTCCCCCGCATCGTCTTCGTCAACAAGATGGACAAGATCGGCGCCGACTTCGACAAGTCGGTCGAGTCGATCCGCGACCGTCTGGGCGCCAAGGCTGTGCCGATCCAGCTGCCGATCGGTTCGGAATCGAACCTGAAGGGCGTGATCGACCTGGTCGAGATGAAGGCTATGGTCTGGGAAACCGACCAGGTCGGCGCCGCCGCCGACATCCGCGATATCCCGGCTGACCTCGCCGACGCCGCTGCCGAAGCCCGTCAGTACCTGGTCGACAACGCCGTCGAAATCGACGACGAGGCGATGGAATCCTACCTGGGTGGTGAAGAGCCCTCGGTTGAAGTGCTGAAGCGCTGCATCCGTAAGGCCGTCATCTCGGGCGCCTTCTATCCGATCCTCTGCGGCTCGGCCTTCAAGAACAAGGGCGTGCAGCCGCTGCTGGACGCCGTCGTCGACTACCTGCCGTCGCCGGTCGACATCCCGGCCATCCCGGGCATCGACTTCAAGACCGAAGAGCCGACCTCGCGTAAGGCTTCTGACGATGAAGCCCTGTCGGTCCTGGCCTTCAAGATCATGGACGACCCCTTCGTCGGCTCGATCACCTTCTGCCGCGTCTATTCGGGCAAGATGGAAACCGGCCAGTCGCTGCTGAACTCGTCGCGCGACAAGCGTGAGCGCGTCGGCCGCATGCTGCTGATGCACTCGAACAACCGCGAAGACATCAAGGAAGCCTACGCCGGCGACATCGTCGCCCTGGCAGGCCTGAAGGAAACCCGCACCGGCGACACCCTGTGCGACCCGCTGAAGTCGCCGGTCATCCTCGAGAAGATGGAATTCCCGGCGCCGGTCATCGAGATCGCCGTCGAGCCCAAGACCAAGGCCGACCAGGAGAAGCTGGGCGTCGCCCTGGCCAAGCTGGCTTCGGAAGATCCGTCCTTCACCGTTTCGACCGACCACGAGTCGGGCCAGACGATCCTGAAGGGCATGGGCGAGCTGCACCTGGACATCAAGATCGACATCCTGAAGCGCACCTACAAGGTCGAAGCCACCATCGGCGCGCCGCAGGTCGCCTATCGTGAATCGATCAGCCGCAAGGTCGAGATCGACTACACCCACAAGAAGCAGACCGGCGGTACGGGCCAGTTCGCCCGCGTCAAGCTGGTGTTCGAGCCGGGCGAGCCGGGCACGGACTTCGTCTTCGAGTCGGCGATCGTCGGCGGCGCGGTGCCCAAGGAATACATTCCGGGCGTTGAAAAGGGCCTGAAGTCGGCCAAGGAGAACGGCCTGCTGGCCGGCTTCCCGGTGATCGACGTCAAGGCGACCCTGATCGACGGCGCCTTCCACGACGTGGACTCCTCGGTCCTGGCCTTCGAAATCGCCTCGCGCGCGGCCTTCAAGGAACTGCGTGAAAAGGGCGGGCCGAAGCTGCTCGAGCCGATCATGGCCGTCGAGGTCGTGACTCCGGAAGAGTATCTGGGTTCGATCATCGGCGACCTGAACGGCCGCCGCGGCATGATCCAGGGGCAGGACATGCGCGGCAACGCCGTCGTCGTGAATGCTTTCGTGCCGCTGGCCAACATGTTCGGCTATGTGAACACCCTGCGTGGCATGTCTCAGGGCCGCGCCCAGTTCACCATGCAGTACGACCACTATGAATCGGTGCCGCAACACGTCGCCGACGAAGTGATCAAGAAATACGCCTAAGTCCGTCTTTACAGACGAACCCACTTGAAAACGGGGCGGTTTGGTCACAAATCGCCCCACCTATCCCCAAACCCATTTGGACCCCAGTTTGGGGACACCAGGAGCTAGAGAATGGCCAAGGAAAAGTTCGAACGCACTAAGCCGCACTGCAACATCGGCACGATCGGCCACGTTGACCACGGCAAGACGACGCTGACGGCGGCGATCTCGATGACGCTGGCGAAGGCCGGCGGCAGCAAGGCGATGAACTACGCCGACATCGACAACGCGCCGGAAGAAAAAGCGCGCGGCATCACCATCAACACGTCGCACGTCGAGTATGAGACGGCCAACCGTCACTACGCGCACGTCGATTGCCCGGGCCACGCCGACTACGTGAAGAACATGATCACGGGCGCTGCTCAGATGGACGGCGCGATTCTGGTGTGCTCGGCCGCTGACGGCCCGATGCCGCAGACCCGCGAGCACATCCTGCTGTCGCGTCAGGTCGGCGTTCCGGCGCTGGTGGTTTTCCTGAACAAGGTCGACATGGTCGACGACGAAGAGCTGCTGGAGCTGGTCGAAATGGAAGTGCGCGAGCTGCTCAGCTCGTACCAGTTCCCGGGCGACGACATCCCGGTGGTCAAGGGCTCGGCCCTGGCCGCTGTCGAAGACCGCGACGCCCACATCGGCGAAGAGCGCATCCTGGAGCTGATGGCGGCGGTCGACGCCTACATCCCGCAACCGGAACGCCCGATCGACATGCCGTTCCTGATGCCGGTCGAAGACGTGTTCTCGATCTCGGGCCGCGGCACCGTGGTGACGGGTCGCGTCGAGCGCGGCATCGTGAAGGTCGGTGAAGAAGTCGAAATCGTCGGCATCCGTCCGGTTCAGAAGACGACCTGCACGGGCGTCGAAATGTTCCGCAAGCTGCTGGACCAAGGTCAAGCCGGCGACAACGTGGGCGTGCTGCTGCGCGGCACCAAGCGTGAAGACGTCGAGCGCGGCCAGGTGCTGTGCAAGCCGGGTTCGATCACGCCGCACACCAAGTTCGTGGCTGAGGCCTACATCCTGAACAAGGAAGAAGGCGGCCGTCACACGCCGTTCTTCACGAACTACCGTCCGCAGTTCTACTTCCGCACGACCGACGTGACCGGCATCGTGAAGCTGAAGGAAGGCGTGGAAATGATCATGCCGGGCGACAACGCCGAGCTGGACGTGGAGCTGATCACGCCGATCGCGATGGAAGAGAAGCTGCGCTTCGCCATCCGTGAAGGCGGCCGCACCGTCGGCGCCGGCGTCGTGGCCAAGATCGTCGAGTAATCGACGATCCTCGCCACGCGAGACTAAAGACCTTGGCGGGAGCTTCCGCTCCCGCCGGGGCCAAGATCGTCGAGTAATCGACGGGCGGCTTTCGGGTCGCACAGTAAGAGTAAGCGTAAGCGTACCGGCCTCAAGCAGCGCGAAAGCGCGTTAGGCCGGAGTAATGGCCTCAAGCAGCGCGAAAGCGCGTTAGGCCGGAGTAATGGCCTCAAGCAGCGCGAAAGCGCGTTAGGCCAGAGTAAAGCGTAACAGAGCGGCCCCCGGAGCGATCCGGGGGCTGTTTTGCATTTGACGAGCAAGGGAAGGCGGGGGGACGGCCGAGCCCAAGCCTGGTTATTGAGGCGCATCAAAAGGCAATATTAGATCTTGGTCGGTTGTTACAATTAAGCATTTGGAAGCCATGACGCGGGCATGAGGTGCGCCTGAGAGGACCACTGAATGTCTGATGTCGACTGGCCCCGCCGGGCAGGGCTTTCCGCTGCTCTGGACGAGGCAGCCATCGTTGCGATCACCGACCGCGCCGGGCGTATTCTGTACTGCAACGACAAGTTCGAGGCGGTCAGCGGCTATTCGCGTGCGGAACTGATCGGCCAGACGCACAGGGTGGTGAACTCGGGCGTTCACGAGCGTGATTATTTCCGCAACCTGTACCGCACCATCGCGCGTGGCCAGGTGTGGCGCGGCACCATCCAGAACCGCACCAAGGCAGGCGCTTCCTATTGGGTGGACACCACCATCGTGCCCAACCTCGGCCCGGACGGTCGGCCCGAGACCTATACGGCCATCCGCTTTGAAGTCTCGGACCACGTCCGCGCGCTGAAGGCGCTTGAACAGGCGCAGGCCGAGGCCAAGCGCGCCGCCGAGGTTCGCGACCGCTTCTTCGCAAACATCAGCCATGAGGTCCGCACCCCGCTGAACGCGGTGTTGGGTCTGGCGTCTGCGCTGGCCCATACGACGCTGACGCCGCGCCAGGCCGAGATGCTGAACCTGATCACGGGGGCGGGGGATTCCCTGCGCCGTGTGCTGGACGACATGCTGGACCTGTCGAAGATGCAGGCGGGGCAGTTCAGCCTGTCATCGGCGTCGTTCGACCTGAAGGCGGACATCGAGGCCGTGGTCGAGATGCGTCGTGCAGCGGCTGAGGATAAGCAACTGGCGCTGGATGTCGTCTTCTCGCCGGCGGCGCAGGGACAGGTGATCGGCGACGGGGTGCGCATCACGCAGATTGTCTCCAATCTGGTGTCCAATGCGGTGAAGTTCACGACCGAAGGACGGGTCACGGTTCGCGTCGACGTGCGCGCTGGCGATGATGGCGACCGACTGATGATCGAGGTCGAGGACACGGGTATCGGCTTTGACGCTGAGGCGGCGCAACGGCTGTTCAAGCCTTTCGTGCAGGCGGATGACGCCATCTCGCGCCAGTTCGGCGGCACGGGCCTGGGGCTGTCGATCTGCAAGTCGCTGGCGGAACTGATGGGCGGCGAAATTTCAGCGGAGTCGGCGCCGGGGACCGGCAGCCTGTTCCGCGTCAGCCTGCCGATCGAGCGTTTGCCGACCGTCGAGGATGCAGGCGCCACCGTGCTGGACGCGCCAACCTCGAACGAAGGACCGCAGTTGCGTATTCTGGCGGTCGAGGACAATCCGGCCAACCAGATGGTCGTGCGCTGCCTGCTGGAGCCGCTGGGCTTTGAGATCGTCACCGCCGACAATGGTCTGGAGGGCGTTCTGCGTTTCCAGCAGGAGCGTTTCGACATGGTGTTGATGGATATGCAGATGCCGGTCATGGACGGGCTGGATTCCATGCGACGGATACGGGCCGAGGAGACGCGCCGGGGCTCTGAACGCACGCCGATCGTCATGCTGACGGCCAATACGACGGAAGTTCATCACCTTAAGGCGGTGCAGGCCGGGGCCGACCATCTGGTGGCCAAGCCGGTCACTCTGGACGTCCTGTTGCAGGGCATCGAGCAGGGCGTTGCGGCGGCGGCCGAGTGGTCGGATGATGGCGTTTGTTCGGCGGCGTGACCGCAGGTCGCGGAGACAGGGCGCGCCATGAGCGACAAGAAAGCTGGCGCAGACCGGGGTTCGCCTTTATTATGGGTCGGGCGGACGCCGTTAGTTGCGCCGCGTCAGGGCTTTTCCCTTTTCGATGTTGACCATCGCTATCGTCGTCGTGCTGCTGCTTGTGGTGCTGAACGGCCTTTTCGCCATGACCGAACTTGCGGTCGTGTCTTCCCGAAAATCAAAACTTCAGAGCCGTGCCGAAAGAGGCGATCGCGGCGCTCGGGCCGCACTGAAACTGGCTGAGGAGCCGACCCAGTTCCTCTCGGCGGTTCAGGTGGGCATCACCCTGATCGGCATTCTGGCGGGCGCCTATGGTCAGGCCGCCATTGCGGGCGAACTGGACGAGATGCTGATGGCGCACTTCCCCGCCATGGCTCCCTATTCGCAGATTATCGCGACGGCGCTGGTCGTTGTGGTGATCACCTATGTCTCGCTGATTGTCGGCGAACTGGTGCCCAAGCGTCTGGCGCTTATCTTCCCCGAAGCGATCGCTTCGAAGATGGCCGGGCCGATCTCGACTCTCGCGCTTGTGATGAAGCCGTTCGTGCTGCTGCTGACGGCTTCGACCTCGGGAATTCTGAAGCTGCTGGGCGTCAAGGACCGCGATGGTTCGGACGTAACCCAGGAAGAGGTCGAGAGCATTCTGGCCGAAGGCACGTCTGCTGGCCTGATCGAACCGGAAGAGCAGGAGATGATCGAAGAGATCATGCGTCTGGGCGACCGGGCCGTGCGTGTGGCCATGACGCCGCGCCATGAGGTCTACTGGATCGCGCTGGATGATTCCGAAGAGACACTGCGCGAAGAGATCCGCACCTGTCCCTATTCGCGCATCGTGGTGGCGCGCGACAACGACATCGATAATCCGCTGGGCGTCGTCCACAAGAAGGACCTGCTGGACAGCCTGCTCGATAATGGCGAGTTCAATGTCGAGAAGCTGGTGGCCGAACCGGCCTTCATCCCGCAGTCGACTTCGGTGCTGAAGGCGCTGGAGATCCTGAAGGGCTCGAAGGTTCACATGGCCTTCGTCGTTGATGAATACGGCGCCTTTGAAGGCGTGGTCACGGCGACGGACCTGCTGGAGATGATCGCCGGCGACTTTAACGAAAGCCACGACGAGACCGAAACCGCCGTGCGCAAGCGCACAGACGGCACCTGGGCGGTGGACGGTCAGGTCGATCTGGACGAACTGGGGGAAATTCTCGGCGAAGACTTCGGCGAGCACGAAGGCTTCCACACGGTGGCTGGGCTGGTGCTGCACCACCTGTCGCGCGTGCCGAACGAGGGCGACATTCTCCAGCTGGGCCGTTTCGAGGTCGAGGTCATCGACATGGACGATCGCCGCATCGACAAGCTGTTGTTCCGCCCGGTTATTCCCGGACAGGAAAACAACGCCGCCTGATATCAGACGGCGTTGTCGGTGAAGATTGCAGGAGCCGGTCCGTGACAGGACCGGCTCTTTTTTCTTTCAGGGGCGGCCGAGAGGCTGAACCAGCGCGACCCGATAGGGGCGCATCGGGCCGTTCGGCTCGGCCAGAGAGACATATTCGCCGACCACGAACTGTTCGTCAGCCAGGCGATAGCCCACGGCGTCGGAATCCTCTCCGGGGAAGTCGAGCAGCCAGCGGCCCTGCGTATCGCGGCCCAGTTGACCGACCGCCAGCGTCTCGCCGTCGCGGAAACGCCGAACGCGCGTGCGCTCAGGCGCAGCCAGAATGGCCGCAGCATTCAGGCGCGCCTCTTCGTCCAGCGTCATGACCAGATCATAGCCGTCACGAGGGTCGCCGTGCGGCGCCTGCGCCTCGCGCGCAAGCTCCAGGCGGATGTGGTGCAGCGCCATCATCAGCGGTCCTTGCGGTCGGCCATGTTGGTGGCGACGACGCCGAAGCCGAGACCGGCCATGAAGATCAGAAAGAAGGCGACGATGGCGGCGACGGCGGGAATGATTTCGGTAGGCATGGGTCAATCTCCTGTCCCGTCAGCAGAGCCTGCCGCCGAAGGCGCCGCCTTGATGGAGATCAAAGTTCCCGCGTTTTACGCCTCGACGACGAGCGGCTGTGCTGCGGCCTGAACGCGGCCGTGTGCGTCGATGCCGCTGACGCACAGGGTCGTATCGCACAGCGTCAGCGGGGCGGGCCGGTGGCTGATCAGGATCAGTCCCTGTCCGGTGCGGCGCAGGCGGGCGGCCAGCCGTTCCAGAACGCGGGCTTCGGTCACGGCGTCCAGCCCTTCTGTCGGCTCGTCCAGAACCAGCCAGGGGGCAGGACGCAGATAGGCGCGCGCAAGACCCAGCCGTCGCCGCTCGCCGCCCGACAACCGCGCGCCGTTTTCGCCCAGCGCGACGTCCAGACCGCCCGGCGCGGCGCGAATGCGATCGGCCAGCCCGGCGTCCTCAAGCACGGCCCAGAGCTGTTCATCATCGGCCGTGGAGGCGGCCAGACGCAGGTTCTCGCGCACCGTACCGGCCATCAGCACAGCCTGCTGCGGCGCATAGGCGAACAGGGGGCGCACGGCGTCCGGCGACAGGGTCTCCAGCGCCTGATCGGCGCCCTTGAGATCGGCGAAGGCGATTTCGCCGGGCATGGGCGGGCGCAGATGCATCATCCGCTCGATCAGGGTGGTCTTGCCCGCGCCTGATCGGCCGACGATGGCCAGACGTTGAGGCGGGGCCAGATGCAGGCCGGGCGTCGCCAGATACAGGTTCGGCGCGACCGAATCCGGCGCCGTGGACGGCGCCTCTCCATCCAGCAGCTCGCCCAGACGCTGGACGGCGACGGCGACGGCGCCGTTCTGGCGCAGGGCGTTCAACAGATTGCCAGCGCTCTCGATCGTGGCGACGGCGGCCAGCATGGACAGGGCGGTCAGGGCAGGCGAGGCGGCGCCTGCGGCCAGCGCCGCGCCCGTCACGCCCAGCGCCATCGCCAGCGTCTGCCCCGCCATCAGCCAGCCTCCGGCGCGGGCCAGCGCCTCGGCGGCGGCCTCGACCTCGCCGCCTTGGCGAGCCAGCCGGTCGACGGCCCAGTCCTTCATGCCATAGGCCTGAAGCTCGGGCGCGGCGGCGGACATGGCGGCGAAGTCGGTCTTGAAGTCGCCCATCGCCTCTTGCTGGCGACGGCCCGCGGGCTGGGCCAGACGGCGGCCCAGGATGACGCCCACACCCACGCTGAGCATCGCGGCCAGGGGGACAGCGACGGCGGCGCGCCATCCGGCCAGCGAGGCCATCACCATGCCGGTCAGCAGGCCTGCGCCCGCGCTCCACGGCGCGGACAGGCGCACGAAGCGATCCTGAACGGCGTCGACATCCTGCACCAATCGGGCCGAAGCCTCGCCGCCCGCCAGCGAAAGGGCGCGCGTCGTGGAGCCGCGCGCCAGACCATCGAACAGTTGAGGACGCAGGGCGGCCAGCGCCTTCAGCGCCGCCTCGTGGCCGGTGACGCGCTCGCCATAGCGGGAGGCGGTGCGGACGATGGCCAGAAAGCGGATGACCGCGCTGGGCACCAGATAGTTGAACACATGGGCCACGGCGGGGCCGGCCGCTCCGGCCAGAGCGGATGCGGTGATGAACCAGCCCGATACGCCCAGCAGGGCTACGGCGCCGGCCGAGACCAGCGCTCCTGTGACCGATGCGGCCAGCAGGCGCGGGAACTGGGCGCGCTCCTGAGCGCGGATCATGGCCTTGAGGCGGACGACGCCGGAAGAGGACTGAGGCTTCACAGGCGCACCACTGCATCGGCCAGTTCGGCCACGGCGTCGGAATGGGTCGCGATCAGGGTCGTGCGCCCGCGCGCCGCCTCGCGGATGAGCGGCAAGAGGGCGGCCTCGGCGGCGGCGTCCAGATTGGCGGTCGGCTCGTCCAGAAGCAGCAGGGGCGCGGGCTTCAGGAAAGCGCGGGCCAGACCCAGCCGCCGCCGCTCGCCCCCCGACAGGCCGCCGCCGCGCTCGTCGATCAGACGGTCCAGCGCGCCGTCGAGGCCCGCCCTGCGCGCGGCCTGTTCGATCTGTTCGGATGTGGCGCTGCGATGGGCCAGGGCGATGTTCTCGGCCAGCGTCCCCCGGATCACGACCGGCGCCTGACCGGCCCAGGCGATCCAGGCGGTCAGGTCGGGCGCGTCGGACAGGCGCGCGTCGTCGACCTCGACCTCGCCGCCCGACAGGGGCGCCAGACCCAGAAACAGGTTCAGCAGGCTGGTCTTGCCCGCGCCGCTGAGGCCGGTCAGGGCGACGATGGAGCCGGACGCGACCGTCAGATTGAAACCGCTGAGGACCGGCGCGCCGTCATAGGCGACGGCCACGTCGCAGAACCGGATGGCGGGCGCCGCCGTCGGAACGGCGGGGCGGGGGCGGGGCGCTTCTTCGGCCTGATCCAGTCGGCTGAGACTGGGGACGGCGGACTCGGCGGCCTGACGGTCGTGATAGGCCGCGGCGAGGCGGCGCATCGGCTGATAGACCTCGGGCGCCAGGGCCAGAACGAAGAAGGCCTGCGCCAGACTCAGTTCGTCGGGCGCGGGAAACGGCAACAGCTTCAGCAGGTTGAACCCGCAGTAGACGGCGACAAATGCGACGGCCAGCGCCGAGAAGAATTCCAGCACCGCCGAGGACAGGAAGGCGACCTTCAGCACCTTGCCGGTGCGGCGGGCCAGATCGTCCGAGGCGCGGGCGATGACGCGCGTCTGCTGGGCTTCGGCCTGAAAGGACAGGATGGCGGGCAGGGCGCGCACCCGGTCCAGAAACAGACCCGACAGCCGCTCCAGCGCCAGGAACTGACGGCGGCTTTCGGCCCCCGCCGCCATGCCGGTCAGGGCCATGCCTATCACGAAGGGCAGCAGGGTGAAGATCAGGATGCCGGCCGTGAACGGGCTGACCACGCCCGCCGCCGCGATCAGGATCAGGGGCGAGGCGGCGGCGGCGGTGCGGGCGGGGGTGAAGCGGGCGACGTGGCCGTCCAGCGCCTCGACGCCCTCTGCGACGGCGGTCATGACCTGGGCGTCGGACAGGCGGCCGCTGAGCGCGCCCTTCAGCACGCGGCGGCGCAGGCCGTTCTTGGCGGCGCGGGCGGCGCGGGTGTTGACGAGGACGGCGCCCTGGCCGAGCGCGGCGCGCACGATCAGGGCGGCGACCGCCAGCAGCAGGCCGGGAACCGCTTCGTCCAGTCCGCGCGGCAGGGCGCCGACGGCCAGGGCCAGACCAGCGGCGAATCCGATGGCCGGAACCGTGTCGGCGATCACCAGCACGCCGCCCAGACGCATCAGCCGACGCCAGGGCGCCAGGGCGGACTTCAGCCAGGCCGCCGCCGTCGCCGCCGCTTCCACGATTCGACTGCGATTCGCCTCTTGAGGATCGATCGGCTGGGCCGTCATCGCGTCTCCTGTTGCGCCATTATGGGAATATCGGCTCGATGCGGCCTCATCCCATATGAACGCCGACAATAAATCATGAGGCAAAAAGCCTATGTGGCGAAAGGTCTTTGGGCGAAACGCCCGGTGGTTCAAGGGGCTGTGACCAGCTTTGATCAGGATCAAGGCGAGCCAAACGGCTTTGTCTTAGGGTATGGTAGAACGCCGGTCGATGGGGGCTGGCGGTCAGGAGCCTGAACGATGATCGACCTGGCGGTCGTAGACCTTTCACGCCTGCAGTTCGCACTGACGGCGCTTTATCACTTTCTGTTCGTGCCCCTCACGCTGGGCCTCTCCTTCATGCTGGTCATCATGGAGAGCATCTATGTGATGACCCGTCGGCCGATCTGGCGGACGATCACCCGTTTCTGGGGCACGATTTTCGGCATCAACTTCGTGCTGGGCGTCGCCACCGGCCTGACGATGGAATTCCAGTTCGGCATGAACTGGAGTTATTACTCCCACTACGTCGGAGACATCTTCGGGGCGCCGCTGGCGATCGAGGGCCTGATGGCCTTCTTCATGGAGGCGACCTTCGTCGGCCTGATGTTCTTCGGCTGGGACAAGCTGAAGCCGCACGCCCACCTGTTCGTCACCTTCATGGTCGCCCTGGGCACCAATCTGTCGGCCCTGTGGATCCTGGTCGCCAACGGCTGGATGCAGAACCCGGTCGGCGCGGCCTTCAACCCGGACACCATGCGTATGGAAATCACCGACTTCATGGCGGTGATCTTCAACCCGGTGGCCCAGGCCAAATTCGTCCACACCGTGTCGGCCGGTTACGTCTGCGCCGCCGTGGTCGTGCTGGGCATCTCGGCCTTCTATCTGCTGAAGGGCAAGCACAAGGGCTTCGCCAAGCGGTCGATGACCGTCGCCGCAGCCTTCGGCCTGCTGTCGTCGCTGTCGGTGGTCGTTCTGGGCGATGAGTCGGGCTATGCTCTGACCGACAACCAGAAGATGAAGCTGGCCGCGCTTGAGGCCATGTGGCGCACCGAAGAGGCCCCGGCCGGTCTGACCCTGTTCGGCCTGCCGAACCTTGAGGACCGTCACACCCACCTCGAGGTCAAGGTGCCCTATGTTCTGGGCCTGATCTCGACGCGCAGCATCGACAAGCCGGTCGAGGGCATCCTTGAACTGGTCGCCGTCGCCGAGGACCGCATCGAACGCGGCGTCGTCGCCTATGACGCGCTGGAGAAGGTCAAGGCCGATCCGACTGACATGGCCGCCCGTGGACAGTTCGAGACGGTGCGCAACGACCTGGGCTACGGCCTGCTGTTGAAGCGTTACGTCGAGGACCCGCGCGCCGCGACGCCGGATCAGATCAAGCAGGCCGCATGGTCGACGGTGCCGAACGTGCCGCTGATGTTCTGGGTCTTCCGCTTCATGGCGGGCATCGGCTTCCTGATGATCGGCCTGTTCGGCGCGGCCTTCATCCTGTGCACCCTGCGCAAGCATGAGACGAAGTGGTTCCTGCGTCTGGCCGTTCTGGCCATCCCGCTGCCGTGGATCGCCATCGAGTCCGGCTGGCTGCTGGCCGAGGTGGGGCGTCAGCCCTGGGCAGTTGAAGGTGTTCTGCCGACCTTCCTGGGCGCGTCCAGCCTGACCGTGACGCATCTGTGGACCACGATCATCTGCTTCACCCTGCTGTACGGCGTGCTTGCTGTCGTCGAGGTCGGCCTGATCCTGCGGGCGGTCAAGAAGGGACCGTTCGCCGAGCAGGAAGCCCGCGAAGAAGACGCCCGCACGGAAGGCGAGCCCGCGGTCGCCTGACCCGGTCGTTGAAGGAAAAAGAGAGATGGAACTTCTCCTCGACTACACCACCCTCCGCCTGATCTGGTGGGGACTGCTGGGCGTGCTGCTGATCGGTTTCGCCCTGACCGACGGGTTCGACATGGGCGTCGGCGCCCTGCTGCCCTTCGTCGCCAAGACGGACGAAGAGCGCCGCATGGTCATCAACACCATCGGCGCGACCTGGGAAGGCAATCAGGTCTGGTTCATCGTGGGCGGTGCGGCGATCTTCGCCGCCTGGCCGCAGGTCTACGCCGTCAGCTTCTCGGGCTTCTATCTGGCGATGTTCCTGGTGCTGGCCGCGCTGATCCTGCGTCCCGTGTCGTTCAAATATCGCTCCAAGCGGCCCGAGGCCCGCTGGCGCTCGATGTGGGACTGGGGCCTGTTCATCGGCAGCTTCGTTCCGGCCCTGGTGTTCGGCGTGGCGGTCGGCAACGTCCTGCTGGGCGCGCCCTTCCGTCTGACCAGCGACCTGCGCAGCTTCTATGAAGGCAGCCTGCTGGGCCTGTTCTCGCCCTTCACCCTGATCTGCGGCCTGCTGTCGGTGTCCATGCTGGTTCTGCACGGCGCGGCATGGCTGGCGATCAAGGGCGAAGAAGGTCCGGTGCTGAAGCGCGCCCGCGCCATCGGCACCATCGCCGGCGCGGCCAGTCTGGTGCTGTTCGCCATCGGCGGCGCCATGGTCGCTTTTGGCGACATGGGCTTCCGCATCACCGGCGTGGTCGACACGGCGGGCGCCTCAAACCCGCTGCGCACAGCGGTCGAGGCGGCGCCGGGCGCCTGGATGGACAACTACGGTCGCTATCCGTGGATGATCATCGCTCCGGTGCTGGGTTTCGCCGGCGCTGCGGTCGGTCTGCTGGGGATGTGGCGCAAGTCGGCGGCCATGGCCTTCGGCGGTTCGTCGGCCTCGGCGGTCGGGATCATCTCGACGGTCGGCCTGTCGATGTTCCCCTTCATCCTGCCCAGCTCGATCAACGCCCAGTCCAGCCTGACCGTGTGGAACGCTTCGTCCAGCCACGCGACCCTGTTCATCATGCTGATCGTGGTGGCGGTCTTCCTGCCCTTCGTCCTGCTCTACACCGCCTGGGTCTACAAGGTGCTGTGGGGCCGTTCGACCGAGGCTGAGCTGAAGACCAACCCCGACCTCTACTGATCCCGCGAAAGGAGATCATCCCATGTGGTATTTCGCCTGGATCCTGGGCCTCGGCCTGGCGGTGGCGTTCGGCGTGCTGAACGGCCTGTGGCACGAGTTCCGCCTGTTCGATGAAGGCGACGAAGGTCAGTCGGAACCCTGATCCGCGTCGTCTGACGAACAGACTGAAAGATCCCCTTCGGCGCAGGCCGGAGGGGATTTTTCTTGGCTCACACCGTTGGAAATATCAGCGGCTTGCGATGGATCAAGGCGACGCAGGCGAGGCAGGCGCACGGTCATGCAGACATCGAAGCCGGGCCTCCTCCCGACCCGGCGAATGTCGGGGATTGAACCGATGAAAACCGCCGCCGCCCTTATCGCCTCTGTCAGTCTGCTGGCCGTCGCGGGCGCCGCCTCGGCCCAGAGCGCCGCCCCCGAACAGGTGGGCAAGGGCTCGCTGATCGTCACCGCCCGCATGACCGGCGTCCTGCCGCAGGCCGATGACGCCATCGTCACCGCCGCCGGGGCCGACAGCGGCCTGAAGGTCGATGTGGGCGATGACTGGATGCCGACGCTGGGCTTCACCTATTTCGTCGCCGACCACTGGGCCGTCGAGGCCATTCTGGGCGCGACCCAGCATGAGGTCCGCGCCAAGGGGGCGGGAACGGATGTTGCGGTGCATGAAACCTGGGTGCTGCCGCCGGTGGTGACGCTGCAATATCGCCCGACGCCGAACGCGACGGTCAGCCCCTATGTCGGGGCGGGCGTCAGCTACATGGCCTTCTTCAGCGGCAAGGACAAAAACGGCTTCGAGGTCGATCTGGACAACGGCTTCGGCGTCGCGCTGCAGGCGGGAGCCGACTGGAACATTTCGGGCCCGTGGACGCTGAACGTGGACGCCAAGAAGGTGTGGTTCGACACGGACGCCAAGATCAACGGCGGCGCGCTGAAGAGCAGCGTCAGCCTTGACCCCTGGGTGGTGTCGGTCGGCGTCGGCCGCAAGTTCTAGAGCCGATGCGGGGAGGGGCGCGGAACGTCAGGCCGCGTCCCCTTATCCCTTTGACCTAAATGGGTCAGGCGGCGCCTTCGCCCAGGGCCTTGAGCGCGGCCGGATCGGGCAGGGCGACGTCATTGCCGGGCAGCAGCTGGATCAGGCCGGAGGTCTTGAACTGGGTGAAGACCCGGCTGACCGTCTCGATCGTCAGGCCCAGGTAGTCGGCGATGTCCAGCCGCGTCATCGGCAGATGGACCTGCCCCTCCGGCCCGCCCAACTGCACCTGGCGCTCCGACAGGCGGGTCAGGAAGCTGGCCAGCCGCTCGCGCGCCGTCTTGCGGCCCAGAAGGACGATCTGCTCCTGCGCCGCCATCAACTCATCCCCAGCCAGGGCCACCAGTCGGTGCTCCAGCGCAGGCAGGGCGTTCAACAGTTGATCGAAATCGCCGCGCCGGAACCGGCAGGCGTTCAGCGGGGTCAGCGCCTCGGCCGTGAAGCTGGACGGTCCGCGCCCGCCCAGGCCCAGAAAATCGCCCTGGAACAGGAAGCCTGTGATCTGGCGTCGTCCGTCGGGCAGCAGGCGATACAGCTTCACCGCTCCGTCCACGACGTTGAAGACATAAGGATTCGGATCGCCTTCATGGAACAGGGCCTGACCCGGCTGGGCCGAGACGCTCTCGCTGGCGCAGGCCATGCTCTGAAGCTCATGCCCCTTCAGATCGGCGCATACGCCCAGCGGACGGGCGCCGCAGCTGGCGCACGGATGGACGTCCTCCAGACGCACCTCATTGATTGGGGCCGGGGCCGCTGCGGTGTTCACGAACGTCGTCTCCTGGATAGCGCAGCACTCTAGGCGATCCGGGGCCGATTCCGAATAGGTCACCCTGTCCTAGCTGCGCTTTCGACGAGGTCGCCGGGGGCCGGGGCCTCTTCGGCATAGCGCAGCCGCGCGCCCAACTGACCGGCCAGAGCCGTCAGTTCGACCGCCAGACTTTGCCGCACCAGAGGCCGCACGCCCATTTCGCGCACGACGAAGGGACCGGCCCACAGCGTCTCGCCATACTCCAGATCCGGTTGCCGCCACCAGCTGACGAAGCCCAGCATGCCGCCGCGCTGATTACGCGCGCTGAGGATGCCCCGGCTGTCGGGCGCGGCGCGCCAGGCCGACAGGAAGGCCTCCCACTGGGCCTGCTCCAGATTAGGCCGCCACAGCCGCGCCAGGGCGAAGGCGGCCGGGGCCTCCGCCTCATTGAGGGGTGCCACCTCCAGCCTTGGCGCATCGGACGCGAAACGGGACTCTGTCATGACCGCATAGAAAGGGGGGCGGGGTCCATGCGCCTTGATCTGCGTCAAGGCTGGGCCGAAGCTGGCGGTCGACCCTGCCGTTCCATCCCTCGGAGAATCGCCATGAGCCCGTCCCCGCGCATCACCCCGATCCATGGCGGGGCAGTGGCCGCCATCCTGAAGCTGCTGGACAGTCAGGCGTTGATGACCCTGGCTGTGAACCGGGCCGACGGGCGGCCGCAGGCGGCGACGCTGGGCTATGTGAACGACGGGCTGAACCTCTATTTCGTCACCGGCCGCGACAGCGAGAAGCTGAAGAATCTGATCGCCGATCCGCGCGTCGGCGTGGCGGTGCGCGGCGTGGGACAGGAGGGCGAGGCGGTCGGCGTCTCCATCGACGGCCGGGCCGAACCTGTGACCGATCCGGCCGAGGTCGCGCGGCTGAACGGCCTGATTCAGGCCCGCTCGGCCGACAACAGCCCTTTTGCGCCCGGCGACGACCAGACGACGGTGGTCAGGATCATGCCCGAAACCGTCAAGGCCGTGGCGGTGATCGACGGCCGCAGCCGGGCGCAGGCCTTCTCGATCGGCGACGCTGATGATGCGGTGAAAGGCCTGAGCTATGAGCCGAGCGCCGTGGCGCGGTTGTTCTGAGGAAAATCCGCGACTTCATGCGTCTGCGGCGCAGATGGCCCTTGAAATGACCGTGGGGCTCGGGCATACGCCCCCCTCTGGCGAGGGTCGCGCCGCTGGGTGGATATCCACGGCGCGCTGATCTTTGTCCGGGACACTAGGAGTGTAGCTCAGCTGGTAGAGCATCGGTCTCCAAAACCGAGGGCCGGGGGTTCGAGTCCCTCCACTCCTGCCATTCCCCCTGTTGTTATCGCCTGGGACTTCCCATGTGGGGCAACAGGATCCAGAGGTTGAAGAGACGTCAAATGGCCAAGGCGAAGACCCCGGGCGGTCGCCGCACCGCGGGGACCAAGACCGCAGCAGCCGCGCAAGGCGCAGCCACCGTGGCCGTCGACGCGCCTGCGCCGAAGAAAAAGACGTCCATCCCCCAGTTCATCAGCGAAGTCCGCGCTGAGGCCCGCAAGATCAGCTGGCCCAGCCGCAAGGAGACCTGGATCACCTCGGTGATGGTCTTCATCATGGTGCTGATCGCTTCGGCCTTCTTCTGGATCGTCGATACGGGCCTTGGTTTCGCGTCCCGCATCATCCTCAGCCTTGGCCAATAAAGGAGACGCGCACATGACCGATGCAGCGCCCAAGCCGGCGGCCAATCCCCGCCACAAGTGGTATATCGTCCACGCCTATTCGAACTTCGAAAAGAAGGTCGCCGAGCAACTGCGCGACCAGGCCAAGCAACAGGGCCTGGAAGACGCCTTCTCTGAAATCCTGGTTCCGACCGAGGACGTCATCGAGATCCGCCGCGGCAAGAAGGTCAACGCCGAGCGCAAATTCTTCCCCGGCTATGTGCTGGTGAAGATGGAGATGACTGACGAGGCCTATCACCTGGTCAAGAACACGCCGAAGGTTACGGGCTTCCTGGGCGCCGCAGGCGGCACCCGGCCGCTGCCGGTCTCGGAGCGTGAAGTCCAGAACATCATCGGTCAGGTGGAAGAGGGCGTCGAGCGTCCGAAGCCCACCATCCGCTTCGACATCGGCGAGAACGTCAAGGTCATCGACGGCCCGTTCGCCAGCTTCGACGGTCAGGTCGAAAGCGTCGACGAAGAGAACGCCCGCCTGCGTGTGGCCGTCTCCATCTTCGGCCGTCCGACCCCGGTCGAACTGGAATACAATCAGGTGGAGAAGGTCAGCGCCTGATCGGCTGCTGACGCCACACAGAGATCGGGACCGTCTTCGGGCGGTCCCGTTTGCGTTTTCAGGGCCTGCCTGTTAAACGCGCGCCTTCGCTGGACGACCTTCGAGTCGCTCGGCGTCAAATCCGTGGAAGGCAGCCATGCCGCACCACGGCTCACCGGCCCGCTGCATCGTCGTCGGGTCATTCACAGGAGAGACCAATGGCCAAGAAGATTCTCGGCTATATCAAGCTGCAAGTGCCGGCCGGTTCGGCCACGCCTTCGCCCCCGATCGGCCCGGCTCTGGGTCAACGCGGCGTCAACATCATGGGCTTCTGCAAGGAGTTCAACGCGCGGACCGAGAAGGAAGCCAAGGGCACCCCGCTTCCGACCGTCATCACCGTCTATCAGGACAAGTCGTTCACCTTCATCACCAAGACGCCGCCGGCGACCTGGTATCTGAAGCAGGCTGCGGGCATCAAGTCGGGCTCCAAGCTCGTCGGCCGCGAGCTCGCCGGCAAGATCACGCAGACGCAACTGCGCGAGATCGCCGAGAAGAAGATGAAAGACCTGAACGCGAACGATCTGGACGCCGCGTCGCGCATCATCGAGGGCTCGGCCCGCGCCATCGGCATTCAAGTGGTGGAGGGCTAAGACATGGCTAAGCTGACCAAAGCCCATAAGGCCCGCACGGGCGTCACCGAAGACCTGCTGCCCTTCAACGAAGCCATCAAGCTGGTGAAGGACAACGCCAAGGCCAAGTTCGACGAGTCGATCGAAATCGCCATCAACCTGGGCGTCGACCCGCGTCACGCCGACCAACAGGTCCGCGGCGTGGTGAACCTGCCCTCGGGCACCGGCCGCGACGTCCGCGTCGCCGTCTTCGCCAAGGACGCCAAGGCTGAAGAAGCCAAGGCGGCCGGCGCCGAACACGTCGGCGCCGAAGACCTGTACGAGAAGATCGCCGGCGGCTTCATGGAGTTCGACCGCGTGATCGCGTCGCCGGACATGATGGCCCTGGTCGGCCGTCTGGGTAAGGTGCTGGGCCCGCGCGGCCTGATGCCGAACCCGAAGGTCGGCACCGTGACCCCGAACGTCGCTCAGGCCGTCAAGGACGCCAAGGGTGGCGCCGTTGAGTTCCGCGTCGAGAAGGCGGGCATCGTCCACGCCGGCATCGGCAAGGCCTCCTTCACGCAGGACGCCCTGGAAGCCAACGTCAAGGCCATCGTGGACGCCCTCGTCCGCGCCAAGCCGTCGGGCGCCAAGGGCACCTATGTGAAGCGCATCGCCCTGTCCTCGACGATGGGCCCGGGCTTCAAGGTCGACCCGGCTTCGCTGGGCGCCTGATCCGGCTGAACGACCAAGAATGACGACGGCCCCGGAAGAGTAATCTTCCGGGGCCGTTTTCTTTGCGCTTTTCTATCCGCTCATCCCGGCGGAAGGGGAGGTGGGCGCGAACACTGACGGGAGCATATGCGTTACGGCAGATATGTGGCCGTCAGTCGGCCTTGTCGCCGCTGAACATAGAGTTGCCGTTGGCGGTTGTTGCGGGGACGCTCTGGATGACGTCGAAATGCTCGATGATCCTGCCGTTCTCGACGCGGAAGATGTCGACGATGGCGCGGCCGGGGTCGTCGGGCGTCTCTTGCGAATGGACGTGCAGGGCGACCAGATCGCCGTCCGCGATCACGCGATGGATGGTGGCGCGCGATTGGGGATTGTCGCGGAAGAAGCTCTCGAAATAAGCATAGAAGGGCTCGGAGCCGTTCGGCACGTCAGGGTTATGCTGGATGTAGCGGTCGCCGATATAGAGCCGCGCCGCCTCGGTCGGGCGGTGCTGGTTGAAGGCCAGATCATAGAAGGCGACGACGATCCGCGCATTCTCGGCCTCGGTCGGGGTGCGTGTAGCAGAGGCCTGCGCCGGAGCCGGCGCCGCTTCATGGGCGCTGACGGGAACGGCTGCGGCGCTGAAGACGAGGGCGGCCAGTGCGGCGATGGTGAACGGTTTCATCTGCACGCCTTCCTCAATAACCGACGTTGAAGCGGGCGCGGGGGTGACGGGGCGTCTCGATCTCGTCGACCATGGCGATGGCGTAGTCGGGGAAGGTGATGCGGCTGTTCCCCTGATCGTCCGACAGCAGGGCGTCGCCGCCCAGACGGAAGACGCCGGTGCGGTCTGATCCGTCAAACACCGCCGAGGGCGACAGGAAGGTCCAGTCCAGCTCAGGTTCAGCGCGCAGCGTCTCAAGGAAGCGCCCGCCCGCCTCGGCCTCGGCGCGATAGGCGTCGGGAAAGCCGGGCGTGTCGATCAGGGCCTGTCCGGGCGCGACCTCCAGGCTGCCAGCGCCGCCGACGACCAGATAGCGCGGGACGCCCGCATCCTTGACCGCCTTTATCAGGACTGCCGGATCGCTGTCGACGAACATGATGGCGCTGACGACGGCGTCGGCGCCGTTCAGGGCAGGGGCGAGGGTGTCGGGCTGGTTCACGTCCCCGGTCACAGCCGTCACGCTCGGCGCTGCTGGAACGCGTTCTGGCCGACGGGCGACGGCGGTCACCGTATGGCCGCGTCGGGCCAGTTCCTTGACGATCTCCGAACCGGCGCGGCCGCTGGCGCCCAGAACAGTCACTTTCATCGGCTTGCTCCTATTGGTTACCAATAGATACCAGGTGTGCTATGGGGATCAGTCATGCAAGAAGGCACTTTTTCCTCACCAGGTTCCCCGGCGGTGACCGCCCCCGGCGCTGACAGGCGTGATGACGGGCGCGGGAACGCCTATGCCGCCGACTGTCCGACGCGCCTGCTGCTGGACCGGATCGCCGACAAATGGACGGTCCTGCTGCTGACGACGCTGGATGACGAGCCGATGCGCTTCAACGCCCTGAAGCGCCGGATTGAGGGCGTGTCCCAGAAGATGCTGAGCCAGACCCTGCGTCAGATCGAGCGCGACGGCCTTGTCACCCGCACGGTGGAGGCCAGCGTGTCCGTCTCTGTCACCTATGCGATCACGCCGCTGGGACGGGAATTGGTGCAGTCGCTGCGGCCGATGATCGACTGGGCCGAGACGCGGATGGCGCAGATTGCGGTGTTACAGGCGGCTTATGATGGGCGGGTCCGGGGCGTCTAATCCACCGTTCTGTGCCCGGACGACTTGACGAGCGGGGTCGGAATCCGGTCTTGGACCCCGGGCGCCAGGGCGGCGACCGTATCGGAGAGGCTTCATGCTCAACTGGTTCCAGGCGCTGCTGCCGAAGGAAGACAATTTTTTCCGGCTGTTCGACGCGCATGTGCAGTCGCTGTCGAAGGGCGCGGACGCCCTCCGGCACATGATGGACGGCGGTCCCGAGACCGCAGACTGGTGCGCCAAAGTGGTCGCCCATGAGGAAGAGGCCGACGAGGTCGCACGCGAAGTTCTGTTCGCCGTGCGCCGCAGCTTCATCACGCCGTTCGACCGCGCCGATATCCGCGGCCTCACCAATTCGCTGGATGACACCATCGACCAGATGCAGAAGGCGGCCAAGGTCGTCACCCTGTACGAGATGCGCGCCTTCTCGCCCAAGATGCAGGAACTGGCCGACATCGCCGTCCAGTGCGCGGCCCTGACGCAGGAAGCCTTCACCCTGCTGCCCGCCATGCGCAAGAACCACGAACGTCTGGTGGTGCTGACCGAGCGCATCACCGATCTGGAAGCGCGCAGCGACGACCTGTACGACGCCGGGATGAAGGCGCTGTATGAGGCGCACCGCCATGACGGCACGGGCGGCAACACCCTGGGCTTCATCATCGGCAGCCAGTTGCTGGATCACCTGGAGAAGGTGATCGACCGGTTCGAGGATGTGGCCAACCGCATCAACGGCGTTCTGGTCGAGCACCTGTAGGACCGCCATGGACCACGCCCTCCTGATCCTGATTTTCCTGATCGGCGTCGCCCTGCTGTTCGACTTTCTGAACGGCCTGCACGATGCGGCCAATTCCATCGCCACCATCGTCGCCACCCGCGTCCTGCCGCCGATCTATGCGGTGGGGTGGGCGGCTTTCTTCAACTTTATCGCCTTCCTGTTCTTCGGCCTGCACGTCGCCGACACCATCGGTCGGGGCATCATCTCGCCGGACATCATTTCGGATCAGGTGATCTTCGGCGCCCTGATGGGGGCCATCAGCTGGAACATCATCACCTGGATCGCGGGCATTCCCTCGTCCAGTTCGCACGCCCTGGTGGGCGGCCTGCTGGGCGCAGGCGTGGCCAAGGCGGGCGGCGGCGCGGTGGTCATCAGCGGCGTGCTGAAGACGGTGGGCGCCATCTTCATGTCGCCGGCGATCGGCTTCCTGCTGGCCCTGCTGCTGGTGTTGATCGTGTCCTGGCTGTTCGCCAAGGCCAATCCCAACTTCGCCGACCGGGTCTTCCGGGGCCTGCAATTCCTGTCGGCCTCGGCCTATTCGCTGGGCCACGGGGGCAATGATGCGCAGAAGACGATGGGGATCATCGCCATACTGCTTTATTCGCGCGGCATGCTGGGCGGTGAGTTTCACGTGCCTTTCTGGGTGGTTATCACCTGTCAGGCGGCCATCGCCCTGGGCACCCTGTTCGGGGGCTGGAAGATCGTTCACACCATGGGATCACGCATCACGCGCCTCAGCCCGCAACAGGGTTTCTGCGCCGAGACGGGCGGAGCCATCACCCTGTTCGCCGCGACCAGCATGGGCATTCCGGTGTCGACCACACACACCATCACCGGCGCCATCGTCGGCGTGGGCGCCGCCAAGCGGGTTTCGGCCGTGCGCTGGAGCGTGGCGCGCAGCATCGTCACCGCCTGGTTCATCACCATGCCCGCAGCGGCGGCCATCGGCGCCCTGTTCTACGCCATCGGCGGGCTGTTCCTGACCTGATGTCCAGTAAGCCCCGCACCCTGTCATCAGAGACGCGCCAGGTCGCGGCCCTGCCGTGGCGACACGGCCCCGACGGCGTGGAGATCATGATGATCACCTCGCGAGAAACGCGGCGCTGGGTCATCCCCAAGGGCAACCGCATGGCGGGCAAGACCGACGCCGAGGCCGCCGTGATCGAGGCTTATGAAGAGGCCGGGGTACAGGGCGACGTCATGGGCGCGCCCATTGGGTGGTTCCGATACGGCAAGCGGCTGAAGTCGGGGCGTGTTCAGGCGACCATCGCCAGCGTCTATCCGCTGGAGGTCTTCATCCAGCTGGGCGCCTGGCCCGAGGACGCCCAGCGCGTGCGTCGCTGGATGTCGACCGCAGACGCCGCCGTCGCCGTGGACGAGGTCGAGCTGGCCGAACTGATCCGCGACTTCAACCCGGGCGGTGCGGCGGAGTAGGGCGTTTGCGCCGTCGCCCCAAGGCGCCACACGGGCGTTGATTTTCCTGCGGGGCCGTGTATAGAGCCCGCATCTCGTCAGGGCCCTGGTTCTGACGATGCCTGTCCGAGAACTTCGGGATGCGGGGGTCGCCCGCGTCATAATCGTCCAGAGAGCCCTCTGGCGCCGTGGGGAGATGGGGATGCACAGACCTTTTGCCTGCCGGTATCCGGCGGGCGGGCCACGCTTCCTTCGGACAATTAAGACCGGCCTGAACGCTGTGCAGCAATGCATGGCGCTTAAGCCAAATCCGTCGTCGGGAATAAGCCCGACGGCGAATGCCAAAACTGGAGACCACAATGGACCGCGCACAAAAAGCCGAGTCGATCGAACAGCTGAAGAGCGTGTTCGCCGACGCGGGCGCCGTGGTCGTGACCCACAACCTGGGTCTGACCGTTGTGGAGATGGAAGACCTGCGTGGCCGCCTTCGTAAGGAAGGCGGCGCGTTCAAGGTGGTGAAGAACCGTCTGGCGCTCAAGGCGCTGGGCGTCGAGGAAGGCAGCGAATACCACGACCTGTTCAAGGGTCCCGTGGGCATCGCTTATGCAGCTGACCCCGTCACCGCCGCCAAGGTCACGGCCGAATTCGCCAAGGGGAACGACAAGTTCAACATCCTCGGCGGTTTCATGGGCGACAAGGTTCTGGACGCCAAGGGCGTCGAGGCCCTGTCCAAGCTGCCGTCGCTGGACCAACTGCGCGGCAAGCTCATCGGCCTGCTGCAAGCCCCGGCGACCAAGGTTGCCGGCGTTCTGCAAGCGCCTGCCGGCCAGCTGGCTCGCGTCTTCAACGCGTACGCGACCAAAGACGCCGCCTAAGCCCCGTCATCTCTGCACATCTCTCTGAACCTCATCCTACCGAAGGAAGACTAACATGGCTGATCTCGCTAAAATCGTTGAAGAACTGTCGGCTCTGACCGTCCTGGAAGCCGCTGAACTGTCGAAGCTGCTGGAAGAGAAGTGGGGCGTTTCGGCCGCTGCTCCGGTCGCCGTCGCCGCTGTCGCCGCTGGCGGTGGTGAAGCCGCTCCGGCTGGCGAAGAGCAAACCGAGTTCACCGTTGTCCTGGTTGACGGCGGCGACAAGAAGATCAACGTCATCAAGGAAGTCCGTGGCGTCCGCACCGACCTGGGTCTGAAGGAAGCCAAGGACCTGGTCGAAGGCGCTCCGCAGCCGGTCGTCGAGAACGTCTCGAAGCAGACCGCTGAAGAGCTGAAGAAGAAGCTGGAAGAAGCCGGCGCCAAGGTCGAAATCAAGTAAGATTTCGGAACTTGCCTCTGGATTTCCAGAGACAGCTTTCAAAGCGAAGCGGGTCGGAGGGAAACCTCCGGCCCGTTTTTCTTTTGGCCATGCTCTGCGTCGCACAGGTGCGGCAACAGCCGTGCGTGACGCGGCCGTGACGGCGCGCTAATCTACCTCGAAAGGCCATCAGAGCCGTGAGGAGCGTTCCCATGTCCGATTTCGAGCACGTTTTCGAGCAACCGCCGGAAGGCGCCGCCGCCGACTGGACCATTCCTCAGAACTGGTCGTCCTATACCGAGGTCGAGCATCAGACCTGGAACACCCTGTATGAGCGGCAGATGAAGATCCTGCCGGGGCGCGCCTGCGACGCCTATATGCGCGGGCTGGAGGCGCTGGACCTGAACGCAGGCGGCATTCCCGACTTCGAGATCATCAATCCCAAGCTTCAGGCCCTGACCGGCTGGACCGTGGTCTGCGTGCCCGGACTGGTGCCGGACGAGGTCTTCTTCGACCATCTGGCCAACCGCCGCTTCGTCTCAGGTCAGTTCATCCGCAAGCCGGATCAGCTGGATTACCTGCAGGAGCCGGACATCTTCCACGATGTGTTCGGCCATGTGCCGATGCTGACCGACCCCGACTTCGCCGCCTATATGGAGGCCTACGGCAAGGGCGGGCAGAGGGCGGCGTCACTGGGGATGCTGCCGAATCTGGCGCGCCTGTACTGGTACACGGTCGAGTTCGGCCTGATGCAGGAGGCGGACGGCCTGCGCATCTATGGCGCGGGCATCGTGTCGTCGGCGACCGAGAGCGTCTTCTGTCTGGAAAACCCCTCGCCGAACCGCCTGGGCTTCGACCTGGAGCGGGTGATGAAGACCCTGTACCGCATCGACGACTTTCAGCAGGTCTATTTCGTCATCGACAGCATCGAGGCGCTGAAGACGGTGACGCTGCAGGACTTCGGCCCGGTCTATGAGAGGCTGAAGGGCGCCGAGGCCCTGCCGATCGAGGCGGTCCTGCCGCAGGACAGGGTGTTTACGCGCGGAACGCAGTCTTACGCGGCCAAGGGCGGGCGCTTCGCGGCTTGATGCGATTTTTCCCTCCCCTTCATGGGGAGGGTGGTCGCGAAGCGACCGGGTGGGGAGGACGCGGCGATCCTGGCTCGGCGCTTGAATAGCCAAGTCGCCCCCACCCGGTTTCGCCCTGAGGGCTCAACCACCCTCCCCATGAAGGGGAGGGAGAAAAATAGAGTCCAATTCGTCTGAAATCTCTTTCACGGCCTTGGCTCGAGGAGATGATGGCGCGGGCTGAAGGCCGGGCGGGCTAAGGCCTGCTGGACGCCCGCAAAGCCCATCTACTTCAGGGATTGGAAGGCCGTGTTGCGATGGCTGCAAGCGCCTCTTCCGCCCTTCTCCCCCGAGGGGAGAAGGGCTTAAGCGCGCTGGAACGGGTAGAAGCCGTCGCCCAAATTCAGAATCTGCGTCAACTCATTCAGCGCGCCGCGCGTCTCGTCCAGCAGGGCGGGGTCGGCCAGATCGCGGGCCGTCAGGCTGTCGCGATACCAGCGGCGGCCCCAGTCCGACAGGCGGGCGTGAAGCGCGTCGGTCAGGCGCATGGCCGGGTTGGTCGCCGCCAGTTCGACCTCGGTCAGGACGACGCGCAGACGCAGGCAGGCGGGGCCGCCGCCGTTGCGCATCGATTGGCGCACATCGACATATTCGACATGGCCGATCGGGCCGTTGGAAGCGGCCAGCGCTTGCGCGACCGCATGGCTGCGCGGGTTGTCGCGCGTCTCGGTCGGGCAGATCAGGGTCAGGCGGTCCTGCCCCGGAACCCGGATCAGCATGGAGTTGAACAGATAGGAGCTGATGGCGTCGGCCAGCGGCAGGTCGGCAGCCGAGACCTCGACGAACTGCGGCTCGAAGCCGTCGGCGGCGGCGCGGATGGCGGCCTTGGTCGCGTCCGTGTCCTCGAACGCCAGCTCGTGGAAGAAGAGGGTGTCCAGCGCCCCGACGCAGACCACGTCGTTGTGGAAGGTTCCTCCGGCGATGGCGGCCTTGCCCTGACGGGCCAGGACGGCGCCGGACGCTTGGTGGCGACGCATGATGGCCTCGGACGCCTCGCGCGTCTGGCGGGCGGGGTAGGGGCCGTCCCAATGCTCCCAAGCCTCGCGGCCCCAGACCATCAGATTGACGCCCGCCTCGCCGTGATCGCGGCACAGGCGGACGTGGTTGGCCGCCCCTTCGTCCGCCAGATGGGCGACCGGGGGCAGGGCGTCGTGGACGGCGAACCGGCTGGCGTCGGGGAAGAGAGCGTCCAGCGCGCGTTTCGTCTGACCGTGCTCCAGAGAGCGGTGCAGGTTGGTGATCAGATTGGCGGGGGTGAAGTGGACGCGGCCGTCACGTGCGTCGGCGCTGGGCGTCACCGTCGCGGCGTTGGCGGCCCACATGGGCGAGGCCGAACAGGCGGCGGCGGCGAAGGAGGGGGCGTCCTTCCAAGCGCGTTCCAGCACCTGGGCGTCGGAGCCCGAGAAGCCGAGGTCGCGCAGGAAGGGGATGTTCGGCCGCTCGTGCGGGGGCAGGACGAACTGGGGCAGGCCCAGATCGGCCAGGGTCTTCATCTTGTCGAGGCCCTGCAGCACGGCCGCGCGCGGGTTCGACGCCTCGCCCTTGTTCAGGCTGGACGCCAGATTGCCCGGCGACAGCCCGGCGTAGGAGTGCGTCGGCCCGATCAGACCGTCGGCGTTGGCTTCGACAGCGCTCATGCGTCCTTCTCCCCTTGAGGGAGAAGGTGGGCGCCGGAGGCGCTCGGATGAGGGGGGACGGCGGCGTCGTTTCCGATCATCCGGGACCTTGAGTTCGATTGGCTAGACATGGTGCTGACACCCCTCATCCGTCTCGCTCCGCGAGCCACCTTCTCCCTCAAGGGGAGAAGGGGTCAGAGCAGGCCCTTGATTTCGCTTTCGATGTTCTTGACCGCGCCGGACTCGAAGCTGGCGACCGGATAGGCGCAGTAGTCGGCGGCGTAATAGGCGCTGGGGCGGTGGTTGCCGCTGGCGCCCAGGCCGCCGAAGGGCATGTCGCCTGCCGCGCCCGTGGTCGGACGGTTGAAGTTCACCACGCCCGCGCGGATGCGGTTGATGAAGCGATCCCAGTTTTTCGCATCGTCGCTAACCAGACCGGCGGACAGTCCGTATCGGGTGGCGTTGGCGGCGGTGATGGCGGCGTCGAAGGTCGGGACGCGCAGCACCTGCAGGAAGGGGGCGAACATCTCTTCGTCCTCGACCGCGACGCCGGTGACGTCGATGATCGCAGGCTTGACGAAGGCGCCGGGCAGGTTGTCGACCGGACCCGAGGCGCGGATCACGCGGGCGCCCGCGTCGATGCGCTGTTGCAGGGCGGCGAGGGCGGCGGTCGCCGCCTTCTCCGAGATCAGCGGCCCGGCGTAGGGCTCTGGATCGCTGTCCCACGGGGCGAAGTTCAGGCGGTCGGACAGGGCGGCCACGGCCTCGACGATGGCGTCTCCGGCTGCGCCTTCCGGCACGATCAGGCGGCGCGCGCAGGAGCAGCGCTGGCCGGTGGTGACGAAGGCGGACTGGACCACGATGCCCGCGACCGCCTCGGCGTCGGCGGCGTCCCAGACGACCAGCGGATTGTTGCCGCCCAGCTCCAGCGCCAGGATGACGTGGGGATCGTCGGCGAACTTGCGCCGGAAATGCGCGCCCGCCGCGCCCGAGCCGGTGAACATCAGGGCGTCGATCGGCTGATCCAGCAGGGCGGCGCCGGTGTCGCGCCCGCCCTGAACCATGTTGAACACGCCTTTGGGCAGGTCGGCGGCCTCGAGGCATTCGGCCATCAGCTGGCCGGTCAGGGGCGTTTCTTCGGACGGTTTGAACACGACCGTGTCGCCCGCCAGCAGGGCCGGGACGATGTGGCCGTTGGGCAGGTGGCCGGGGAAGTTGAACGGGCCTAGCACCGCCGAGACGCCGTGCGGGCGGTGACGCAGGACGGCGCGGCCGAAGGCGGTGTCGTTCGACCGCTCGCCGGTGCGCTCGTCATAGGCGCGGATGGAGATGTCGACCTTGCCCGCCATGGAGGCCAGTTCGGTTTTCGTCTCCCACAGGGCCTTGCCGGTCTCGCGGCTGATGGCTTCGGCCATTTCGGGCGCGCGTTCTTTCAGGATGGCCTGATAGCGTTTCACGGCGTCGATGCGATCACCTCGCGGGCGGTCGGCCCAGTCGGGGAAGGCGGCGCGGGCGGCCTCGACGGCGGCGCCGACCTGTTCGACGGAGGCGGCTTCGCCCTCCCAGACGGTTTCGCCGGTGGCGGGGTTGGTCGAGGTGAAACGGGTCATGGCGGGTACTCGGCTCAGGATTTCACGCGGACGACAGCGCCGTCCTTGATCTTCAGGGCGGCGGCGACGTCGGGGGTCATGCGGGCCAGATCGTCGTCCACCAGCACGCGGGCGCGGACGGCGCGGAAGGCGGCGACGCTGTCGGTCGAGACGAGGGAGGGCAGGTCGACCTCGACCTCCTTCTCGATGCGGGCGGTCAGGACGCGGGCGTCGCGCACGGTGCGGATGTTGTCGCGGCCGCAGGCGACGGTCGGCCCGGCGTCGAAGATGTCGACCAGACCGTTGGGCCGGAAACCTTCGCTTTCCAGCAGGGCCATCGCGGGCACGCCCTGGGGGTGGACCTTGCCGATCACGGCGCGGGCCGGTTCGGGCAGCAGGTCGATGTAGATGGGATGGCGCGGCGCCAGGTCGAGGATGAACTGCTTGTCGGTCGAGCCGGTCATGCGATCGGCGTCGTCAAAATCCATCGGGAAGAATTTGTGCGCCACATGGTCCCAGAAGGGGCAGTAGCCGTCGGGCGTGAAGACGCCGCGTAGTTCCGCCAGCACATTGTCGGCGAACAGGTCCGGCTGGGCGCCGATCAGCATATATCGCGACTGGCTGAGCAGACGCCCGGCGCCGCCCTTGCGCCGGTCGGCCTTGAGGAACAGGGAGCCGACCTCGGTCCAGCCGGTGCATTCGTTGACCAGCACCAGCGTCTGATGGTTCAGCTTTACGCTCAGCGACGGCGACTGGACGGTGTTGTTCACGACACGGAAGCTGAAGAAGGGCCGCTTCAGCCCCACCGTCGCCTTGACCGAGCCGATGCCGTCGATGTCGCCCGTGTCGCCGTCCTCCAGCATCAATGTGTACCAGGCTTCCTGCGGCGGAATGCGCCCCTCGAAGCTGGCCTGACTGAGCTCCAGCCGCTCGCTCAGGACGTCGGCGTCCTCGGGCAGGCTGGTGAAGCCGGGGCCGGACAGGATGGCCAGTTCGAGCAGGTGGTGAAGGTCGGCGGGACCGGCGGGGCGAACAACGAGCATGCGGTTACATCGTCTCCAGTCGGAGCTGTTTCAGTTTGAGGGCGTCGATCTCGCCCGAGGCGATCTTGCACAGGATCAGGGCGGACAACTGCGCGCGCTCGACGAAGCTGGCGGGCCAGGCGAATTCTTGATCCGAGTGAATCTCGCCGCCGACGACGCCCAGGGTGTCGACATTGGGCAGGCCTGCGGCGTGCAGGTTGTTGCCCTCGCAGACGCCGCCGGAAGGCTTCCACGCGATGGTCTGGCCCAGCAGGTCGCCCGCGTCGCGCACGGCGTGGAACAGGGCGGTCTGGCTGGCGTCCATCGGCTTGGGCGCGCGGGTCATGCCGCCGTGCAGGTCCAGCGTCAGGCCGGGGAAGGGGGGCTCGGCGGCGAGGGCGCGCACCGTTTCGTCGATCCAGGTCGCGCTCTGGGCGTCCGGCACGCGGACGTTGAAGCGCACCACGGCGTTGTCGGCCACGACGTTGAGGGGGCCGCCGCCTGCGATCTTGGCGACATTGACGGTGACGCCCTCGCGCTGGCCGTTCAGACCATGCAGGCGGGCGGCGATGATGGCGGCGCCTGCGACCGCATTGGCGCCCTCATGGAAGGCGCGGCCCGCGTGGGCGGCCTTGCCGGTGACGATCAGGTGGAAGTTGCCGCTGCCCTTGCGCTCGCCCGCCAGCGTGCCGTCGGACAGGGCGGGTTCATAGGTCAGGCCGACGTGGCCGCGTGCGCCCAACTCCGCCAGCAGCGGCGCCGAGGCGGGCGAGCCGATCTCTTCGTCGGGGGACAGCAGGACGGTCCAGCCGACGCGGGCCTTGTCAGGATGCGTCTCGAAAGCTTCCAGCGCGGCCAGCATGACGCTGATCCCGCCCTTCATGTCGGCGATGCCCGGTCCGTTCAGGGCGCCGTCGTCGCGTGTGACGACGCTCTGGAAGGCGCTGTCGGCGGGGAAGACGGTGTCGTAATGGCCGGTCAGCACGACCTGAAGCGGGGCTTCGGGCCGGGCGGTGATCTTCAGGCAGTCGGCGTAGGATTCGGCGATCACCGCGCCGCTGTCGGCGACGGTGGTGGAGCCTTGGGTCGGCACACGCTCGACCGTCGCCGCTGCGCTGAAAGCGGCGCGCGCCGTGGCGTCCAGAACGTCGAGAACCCGCGCCAGCCCTTCGGCGTGGCGGCTGCCTGAGTTGATGTCGGACCAGTCGATGGCGCGTTGAACAATGGCGCCGCCACGAGCCGCGACGTGGTCCAGCACGGCCTGATCCTGAGGTTCGATCCGCATGGCGCCGACCCTAGACGGGCGCGGGAAAAAGGTGAAGGCGGGGCGATATCTCTCTCTCGCCCTTGGGATTTCGGGGTCCGGCGGGATAGTTTCGCCGCCTCAGTCAGGGAGTCGCGCATGAACCGTCGGATCGCACCGCCTCAACCCTTCGCCCCGGTCGATTCGGCCGAGACGGCGGCGGCGCTGGCGCGCGGCAGCGCCATCGCCTTCTGGATATGGGGGGCGGTCGGCCTGATGCAGGCAGGGCTGGTCTGGTTCCTCAGCACGCCCGAGCATGAGGCCCTGCGCGGGACGACGGCGGGGTTCGCCGTCTTTTTCGCCGTCATCGCCATATTGCTAGGGCGGGTGCAGTGGCGACGACCGAACCGGCTGCTGCCCGGTTTCGGCATGGTCTGGGCCATCTATGAACTCAGCGCCCTGTCGGTCAGCCTGATGGTCGGGGCGCCGCTGGGCGCGGCGGGCCTGCCGGGATGGAGCTTCGGCGTGGCGGGCGCCGCCATGATCCTGTGTCTGCTGCTGCACATCGGGGGGCTGCGCGGGGCGGCGGCTATGGCATCGGTCTCATCCGGTGACCGGGCCTGAACGATATCTGGGGGTAATAGATGAAGCATAAGCTCAAGTTGTGGTTACGTGCGGCCAATCCCTTTGCGCCGCCGCGCGGCATGGCGGAGGCGCAGCGGTCCGCGCGTGTGGGGGCCGTCGCCCTGGCCGTGTCCACCGTTCAGGGCGTGGCGAGCCTGCCGCTGATTTCGAATAGGCTGGTGCAGTCCATGGCCGTGGCCGGACAAGCCCAGGGCGGATCGGCGGCAGATCAGGCGATGATGGAGGGCGTCATGACCGTTCTTGCGCCGTTCATGATGATCACCATGATCAGCGTCGCCATCGTCTTTCTGGTTCTGGCCGTGCTGCAGTGGCGCTGGATGACGTGGGCGATCCCGGCCATCATGCTGGCCTTACTCGGCTACGGTCTCTTGAGCAGGGTGGTCGGGCTGGTGATGATGGGGCCGGTGATGGCTCATTGGCTGACGCCCGCTTCCGTCGCTCTGCAGATCATCGGCCTGCTCATGGGTTTGGTCTATGCGGCGGCGTATCGTGGCGGCCGTATGCTTGAACAGTTGAAACGGAGCGTCTGACCATGACCGTCACCCTTTATCACAACCCGAAATGCTCGACCTCGCGCAAGGCGCTGGAACTGCTGCGCGAACGCGGGATCGAACCGACGGTGGTCGAGTATCTGAAGAGCGGCTGGGACGCCGAGACGCTGAACCGTCTGGCGCGCGGAACGGGCGGCGGGCTGAAGGGCCTGCTGCGTAAGAAGGAGGCCAAGGCCGCCGAACTGCTGGCCGCCGATGCGGATGACGCGACGGTTCTGGCCGCCATGATCGAGAGCCCGGTCATCGTCGAGCGCCCCATCGTCGAAACGCCCAAGGGTGCGGCGATCGGGCGGCCGGTCGAGGCGGTGCTGGGCGTTCTATAGGGACGCGCAGTTGCGGTGGAGGCTTTGATGTTCGCTAAGGGTTGAAGCGAACATTGGCCGACAGCCGCTCGGGGGATAGGCTTACGCTATGAAACAGCTATCCGCGCTCGAAATGGCCGTCGCTGTCGTTCTGGCGAAGCAAGTGAGCCTCGATGGGGGCCATGCTCTCATCGAGCAGTTGAAGACGGCTGAGGTTTCTGGTCGTGAATTCACAGGTTGCGGTTTTTACACTGAGTTCGGCGTGGACAGGGCGTTGCCGCCTGCCGTGGTCACCATCAGCCCCGGGGGATGGGTTCGCTCCGAAGTGGGGCCGCACGCCTACCCCTTAGAGTTCATGCTCTACGTCAAAGACGGCTACGCGGCGATGATCGAAGCCTACAGCTATTTCGACGGCTACGGCGACATCGACCTTTTGACTACACCATTTACCGCGCCCAACGCCTTCGATCTTCCGGCCATCGAGGTTCGCTAAGGGGCGAGGCGCGACCTGTTCACGCGCTCCAAATTGACCCCTCCGCGCTTCGATGCCAGACCTCGGCTGTTCGTCACGCTTGGAGTTCGCCCATGACCCGCACCCTGTATGGCATCAAGGCCTGCGACACGATGAAGAAGGCGCGCGTCTGGCTGGACCAGAACGGCGTGGCCTATGACTTTCATGACTATAAGGCCGTGGGCGCGGATCGCGCTGATGTGGAGCGCTGGGTCGCCGAGCATGGCTGGGAGAAGGTGCTGAACCGCGCAGGCACGACCTTCCGCAAGCTGCCGGACGCAGACAAGGCCGATATCGACGCCGCCAAGGCGGTGGACCTGATGCTGGCCCAGCCGTCGATGATCAAGCGCCCGGTGCTGGATCTGGGCGATGGGCGGACGCTGCTGGGCTTCAAGCCGGAGATATACGCCGAGGCCCTGAAGGGCTGAGGTTCAGTCCTCGACGGCCGTGTCGGGGCGGTCGTGGCCGTCGGCGCGTTCGGTGATCCACTGGCCCGAGGCGTCCTCATATTCGATCCAGGCGGTGCGGTCCGGCACGCGCTGTTCGCGCGCCGCCGCCGTGGCTGCGGCCAGCGCCGATGCGTGACTGGGGAAGGTCTCGGAGTAGCTGTCGCCCAGTTGATAGGCCCAGCCGCCGTCGTGCTGGACGATGCGGTATGTGATGTTCATCGCGACCTCGCAAAGCTTTCGGGAGCAGCGTCGGGTGAGGGGCGGCGGCTGTCGAGTCACGCTGTGGTGACGCATTACGAAGAGTTCATGCGCGAAACTGCATCCATCAGCCATCATCGCCGCCTCTTGTGATCAGAAGGCCGCCGTTTCAGGTCGGCTCAACACAGATCCATAAAGGCGAGACTCATGGACGGCTTTGAAGTCCTCATCCCCCTGGCGCCCTTCCTGATGGTGGTGGCCATCGTCGTCATTCCGTCGTGGCTGAAGAGCCGCGAGCGGCGCGAGATGCAGGCGACGCTGCGGGCGGCCATCGAAAAGGGTCAGACCCTGCCGCCCGAGGTCATCGAGGCCATCAGCAAGGACAATGCAAAGCCGCCCGCGACGGCGGCGCGCGACCTGCGCACCGGGGTCATCCTGCTGGCCGTTGCGATCGGCATTGCGGTCTTCGGCTATGCGGTCAGCTTTGCGGAGATGGACGCCTACTACCCCATCGTCGGCATAGCCGCGATTCCGGGCATGATCGGGCTGGCCTTCATCGTCCTGAGCTTCTTCAACAAGAACAAGGGCTGAGGCGGCGCGATCGGAACAAGCGTCATGGCCCGTCCTTTACGCGATCTGCATGACATCGAACTGGCCGGGCTGGCGGCCGGGGGCGGTCGGCGCGAGTTCGGCGAACTGGTGCGCCGCCACGGCCCGGCGGTGCGCGGTCTGCTGCGCCGGATGGGCGCCCAGCCTGCACTGGCCGACGATGTGGCGCAGGACGCCTTTCTGCTGGCGTTCGAGAAGTGCGCCGAGTTCCGGGGCGAGGGCACCTTCGCCGCCTGGATCAAGCGCATCGCCGCGCGTCAGTATCTGAAGCTTATTTCGAAGGAGGCGCGCTATGTGGCGGAAAGCGAAACGGAACATGTCGCGCCTGTCGTCGACAGCATCGGCCGCGTCGATCTGGATGAAGCGCTCAAGGGGCTCAGCGAGGCCGAGCGTCTGTGCGTCTCCTTGTGTCACGGCGCGGGGATGTCGCACCCGGAAATCGCGGCGGCCATGAATTTGCCGCTCGGAACGGTGAAATCCCATGTCAAGCGTGGTCTGGATAAACTTCGGGCCCGGCTCCAGCCGGGGCCGGTTGCAATCGGGAGCGCATCCCATGTCGGCTGATGAATTCGACCCGGCCATCGAGCGCCTGTTCGCCCAGGCGCCGCACTTCGCCGATTCGCCCTTCTTCGAGGCGGATGTGGCCGCGCGGCTGAACAAGGCGTCGCGCGTGCGGTCCATCGCCCTGTCGGCGGCGGGGGTGGTCGGGGGCGTGATCGCGGTGCGCGAACTGCTGAATATTAATTTCGACCTCAGCGCGCATTCCCTCACCGCACAGGCGGGCGGCGGGATCGATTCGGCGGGCGCGCATGGGGTTCAGTCCCTGCTGGAGCATACAGGCGTTGGCGATGCGGCCATGCAGGCCGTAGGTTCGATGGGAGGGACGCAGGCGTTCTGGGCTGTCGCCGGGGTGCTGGTCGCCCTGCTGGCGGCGGGGGCTGTAAAGCTGTCGCAACAGATTTAAGCGCCGTTTTCCCGCCCAAGTCGCAGCTTAGGTCTGGAAAAAGCCGTTTCGCGCCCAACGCCTGCGTTGCGGGCGCTGCGCCGAACCTCTAGGGTCGCGGCGTTTTTACTGATCGGCCTTGGCTGCATTTTTGGGGCGACGTTTCGTGGTTGATGTCTTCGAACAGGTCGAGGAGGAGCTTCGCTCCGAACGCTATCGGCGTCTGGCCCGCACCTGGCTGCCCATTATGGGCGGCCTGCTGGCGGTGGCTCTGGTCGCCGCCCTGTCGTGGTGGGGCTGGCAGTCCTATGTCAGCTCGCAGGCCGACAAGGCCTCGACCGCCTATCAGCAGGGCATCGACCTGATGCAGGAAGGCAAGGCCGCCGAGGCCAAGACCGCCTTCGCTGAGTCGGCCAAGGCCGGCGGCGGCTACAAGCCGCTGGCCCTGATGCAGCAGGCGGGTCTGGTTCTGGCCGAGAACAAGACCGCCGACGCCGTCGCCCTGCTGGACGAGGCCGCCAAGGCCGCCAAGGATCCGATCCTGTCTGACATCGCCGCCCTGAAAGCGACCTTCCTGGTCATGGACACGGCCTCGCTGGAAGACGTGCAGAAGCGTCTGGAGCCGCTGACCGGCGACAAGCGCCCGATGCAGGCCTTCGCTCAGGAAGCCCTGGCCATGGCCCAGCTTCAGCACGGCAAGACGGCCGACGCCCGTCAGGTGTTCGTGCAACTACAACTGGGGCAGGACGTGCCTGACACGGTTCGTCAGCGCGCCCAGGCCGCCGTTCAGGCGATCGATACGGGCACGGCCGCCAATCTGGCCGCCATCGTCAAGGCTGCGGCCGCGCTGCCGGTTCCGGCGGCGGGTCAGGCTCCGGCTGCGGCCGGGGCTGAAGCGCCTGCCCAGACGCCTGCTCAGACGCCTGCTCCCTGATTTGACTCCCTCGGGACGCCAACCATGACCAAAACCCTTAAAGTCGCCCTGTTGAGCGGTCTGGCCCTGACCGTCGCTTCGTGCGGGACGGTCCGCAACGCCCTGCCGTTCGGCTGGGGCGGCAGCAAGGACCCGGTCGCCACGGCGTCCGAGGGACAGCGCATCTCCATTCTGGAGTTCGAACAGCAACTGGCGCCGTCGGCGGCCCTGTCCGGCCGCGACTTCTTCCTGCCGGGACCGCAGGCGGCCACAAGCTGGAGCCAGCCGGGCGGCAACGCCGAGAACGCGGTCGAACACGTCATCGCCGCGCCGGACTTCGCCATCGGCTGGCGTCGTGACATCGGCTCTGGCTCGGCCAAGGACCGTCAGGTCATGTCGCCGGTGGTGGCCGAGGACGGCAAGGTCTTCGTCATGGACGGCGAGGCCAGCATAACGGCTGTGGACGCCGGAACCGGCGCTGTTCTGTGGAAGGCCAGCGTCAAGGTTGATGAGGCCGATCGCGGCCGCCGTTTCCTGGGCGTGGGTCTGGGCGGCGGTTCGGGCGGCGGCGGCTTCGGCGGCGGCATCGCCGTCAGCGGCGGCAAGGTCTTCGTCTCGTCCGGCTATCGCGTCATGACGGCATTCGACGCCAATACGGGCGCTGAGCTGTGGCGCACCCCGGTCGACCTGCCGATCCACGGCGCGCCGACGGTGGCGGGCCAGCGGGTCTATGTCGTCGACGTCGACAACCAGCTGATCGCCTTCAACGTGGCCAACGGCCAGCAGGACTGGTCGTATCGCGGCATCACCGAGCCGGCCCGCATCATGCGCGCCTCCAGCCCGGCGGTCAGCGGCGGCACGGTCGTGGCGCCCTTCTCCTCGGGTCAGATCGTGGCCCTTCAGGTCACCAACGGCCAGCCGGTGTGGGAGCAGGTGCTGTCGCGCACCAGCCGCACCAGCGCCCTGTCGGAACTGCGCGACATCGCCGGTCGTCCGGTAGTCAGCCGCGGTCAGGTCTACGCCATCAGCCAGTCGGGCGTGCTGCAGGTCATGGACCTGCGCACCGGCCAGCCGAAATGGTCCCTGCCCATCGTCGGCGTGAACCAGCCCCTGCCGGTCGGCGACGTCGTCTATGTGGTGTCGCAGGCGGGCGAGCTGACCGTGGTCAACCGCGAGACGGGCCAGGTCTACTGGACCCGCGACCTGAATGACGGTCGCGTCCGCAAGGAAGGCGGCTTCCTGGGCTTCGGCAAGCGCACCGTGCGTCCGGTCTGGTCGGGTCCGATCCTGGCGTCCAACCGTCTGGTGCTGGTCAACTCGGACGGCGAGGCGGTGGCCTATGATCCGAAGACCGGCGCGCAGACCGCCAGCCTGAAGCTGGGTTCGGCCGCCTATATCGCCCCGGCCGCCTATAACGGCGCCCTCTATGTCCTGACCGACAAGGGCCAGTTGGTCAGCATCCGCTGACCTTTTCACCGATTTAAGCTAGAAGGCCGACATGGCTCTGAAGGTCGCCATCGTCGGCCGCCCCAATGTGGGCAAGTCGACACTGTTCAATCGCCTCGTCGGCAAGCGCCTTGCGCTGGTCGATGATCGCCCCGGCGTGACCCGCGACCGCCGCTACGCCGACGGCGTGATCGGCGACATGGATCTGACCCTGATCGACACCGCAGGGTATGAGGACGTCACCGACGAAAGTCTGGAATCGCGGATGCGCGAGCAGACCGAGGCGGCGATCGAGGATGCGGATCTGATCCTGTTCATGATGGACGCGCGCGAAGGCGTGACCTCGCTGGACCGCATCTTCGCCGATCGTCTGCGCAAGACGCCCAAGCCTGTCGTTCTGCTGGCCAACAAGTCCGAAAGCCGTGAAAGCGGCGGCGGCGTGGGCGAGGCGCACGCTCTGGGCTTTGGCGAGCCCGTGCCGATCTCGGCCGAACACGGCGAGGGCATGGCCGACCTGTATCAGGCCATCGTCGCTGCGTCCGAAGACATCTTCATCGAAGAGATCGACGCGCCGGACAAGCCGATCCGCATCGCCGTCATCGGTCGCCCGAATGCGGGCAAGTCCACCCTGATCAACCGCCTGATCGGCGACGACCGCCTGCTGACCGGCCCGGAAGCCGGCATCACGCGCGACTCAATCTCGGTGGACTGGGTCTGGGAAGGCAAGAACATCCGCCTGATCGACACCGCCGGAATGCGCCGCAAGGCCCGCGTTCAGGAAAAGCTGGAAAAGCTGTCGGTCGCCGACACCATCCGCGCCATCACCTTCGCCGAGGTGGTGATCATGGTGATGGACAAGGACGACGCCTTCGACACCCAGGACCTGCAACTGGCCGATCTGGTCGAGCGGGAAGGGCGGGCGCTGATTTACGTCGCCTCCAAATGGGATCTGGAAGAGGAGCCTCAGTCGCGATTGGCTGAGCTGAAGCGTCTGGCGGACGACAAGCTGCCGCAGCTGCGGGGTTCGCCCTTCGTGGCCCTGTCGTCGTTCAACGGCCGTGGCGTCGAGCGTCTGATGCCCGCCGTGCTTCAGGCCTATGACACCTGGTCGGTCAAGGTGAAGACCAAGGACCTGAACGACTGGCTGTCTCTGGCGACCCAGAGGCACCCGCCGCCCGCCGTGGACGGCAAGCGGATCAAGCCGAAATACATGGCTCAGACCAAGGCGCGCCCTCCGACGTTCGTGCTGATGGCCAGCCGGGCCGAGGCCATGCCGGACCATTACAAGCGCTATCTGGTCAACTCGCTGCGCGAGAGCTTCGACCTGCCGGGCACGCCGATCCGCCTGAACGTCAAATCAGGCTCGGCCAACCCCTATGCGGATGGCGGCGCCAAGTCAGGGCCGGAACGCTTCAAGGGCGACGCCAAGACGGCGCCGCGGCGGGTCATAAAGGCTGAGAAGCTGTCCAACCTGCCCGGCAAGGCGCTGGAGCAGAAGGCCAAGGCCGGCATCAAGCCCAAGGTGAAGCCCCTGGGCGGGCTGAAGGCCAGCGCCTCCAAGAAGGCGGGCTCCAACGCTTTTGTCGGCAAGGGCGCGCGCGGCGGCGCCCGTCAGGTGTCGCGCTCGGGCCGTGTCCGCACGGGTCAGAAAGGCGGCGCCAAGCGCTGATCTGAGGCATCCGGCGCCTTGTGATCCGCACGCCCGGCGCCGGAAAAGCTTTACCTGGTCGTTTTGGGGAGCGGAGCGTCCTGTGGTTCATCGCCCAGCGCCAGCTTCAGCGCGATGGCGACCATGACGACCCAGCGTAGTTCATGCCAGTTCATGGCGATGCTTTCACTCAGCATGGTGAAGGTGAAGGACGTCATCATGGGCACGGCCAGCCAGCCGCCGGGACTGGTGTAGGCCGCCCACAGCGACTGTGTCCATATCTGCACCAGCCACAGTCCGAACAGGGTCACTCCGCCCAGACCCAGGGCCAGGTAGATCTCCAGCCAGCCGCTGTGAGCGTTGGCCGGTATGAAGTGGGCCTGATGGCCGATCCACGCCTTGGGGCCTGTGAAGCCGGGATCATCCCATACGGCGCCGTAGCCGAAACCACGCCAGGGATGTTCTGACATCTGTTGCATGATGCCGGACCAGATTCCGGTCCTGCCGGTCAGGGTGGCGTCCTTGCCCAGTAGTTCCAGCACGAACTCGGTCTCCGCCAGCGTCAGCAACACCACGCCGATGACCCCGACGACGGCGAGCCAGGTGGCGATGACAGCCCGCAGCGGCCCTGACTTGACCACGGCGACAAAGCCCATGGCGCTGAGCGACAGGAACAGGACCAGCAGGGCGGTCTTGGACGTCGACAGGATGACCAGCATCACCGACACCAGCGCCAGTCCGAACCATAGCTTGCGCCGTTCAGGGACCATGACGCCTGCCGCCAGCAGGAAGATGGTGGTCTTGACCATGACGTGCCCGAGCGAGTTCTTTTCCAGCCACAGGCCGCGCCAGGCGCCGGGGAAGATCTCCTGCATCCGGCCGAAGTCCGGCAGCAGGGCGCCCAGCAGGAAGGAGATGATGGTCAGAACGCCCAGCGTCCCGGCCAGAATTTCGGTCAGCGAACGCCAGCTCCAGCGCGAGGCCAGGGCCACGCCCGCCAGGGTGGTGAACAACAGGGCCGGTATGCGACGCGCGGTCAGGTCCGGCATGATGGACCAGAAATAGGTCGCCGCCGCCAACAGCAGCAGGGCGATCAGCAGGGGCGATCGGATCAGCCCTTTGACGGCGCGCTCGGGCCGCATACAGACCAGAATCAGCGCCAGCAGATAGGCGGGATAGTAGAAGTTGCGCAGGAAGTCGGCCGAACGGGCGCCGTAGCCCGTCAACGGCGCGCTCCAGAAGCCGGCATAGGTCAGCACCAGGCCGACGGAGGCGATAAGGGCGACGATATCCGCCAACGGCGCCGCACGCACAAGCGGCAGGGCCGTGCGGTGAACCGCAGGGCCAGGCGCCGTATGCATATCGGTCGCGGGTTTCATCGCATGAAAATGTCAGATAAGGGCGTTCGCCGACAGTCCCTGCTTCCATTCCTTGAAGCTGACCGTCAGCGGCGGGGTCAGGTCGGGGCGCGCCAGTTCGACGATCAGCGGGCCGATCTCCGAAGGGTGCGGCAGGACGCTGGGATCCTCGCCGGGGAAGGCCTGGGCGCGCAGCTGGGTGCGCATCCGGCCGGGATCGACGATGGAGGCGCGCACCGGGGTGCTTTCAATCTCGTCGGCCCAGCATTTGAACAGGGCCTCGGCGCCGGCCTTGGTGGCCGCATACATGCCCCAGAAGGCACGTGGCTGGCTGGCGACGCTGGTGGTCAGGTGGATAGCGCGCCCGGCATCAGATGCGCGCAAAAGCGGCTCCAGCGAGCGGATCAGGCGATAGACGCCGGTGAAGTTGATCTTCTCGATCTTGGCGAACTCGCGCGGTTCGGCGTGGGCGACCGGGGTCAGGCCCGACGGCCCCATGGTGGCGGCCGCCTGAACCCAGATGTCCAGCTTGCCGTAGCGTTGGAACAGGGCGCCGCCCAGACGGTCGATGGCGCCGCCGTCCACCAGATCAAAGGGAACCAGGCTGGCGTGCTGGCCGGTGGCGGCGAAAATCTCGTCGTCCAGCTCTTCCAGGGCGCCCTGTGTGCGCGCGGCGGCGATGACGTGGGCGCCCGCCTTGGCCAGGGCCAGGGCGGATTCGCGGCCTATCCCGCGTGAGGCGCCGACGACGAGGGCGACGCGGTTGGCGAGGGGGAGGGAAGCGTTCTCGGACATGGCCCGCTGATAGCGCGCCGCGCGGTCGGGTGAAAGGCGGCGGATGGCCATTAATCCCTCTCCCGCCGGGAGAGAGATTGCGAAGAGGCGTAAGCTTAGGCTGTGACCAGCAGGGACAGTTGCCGACCGCGCGGATCGCGGCCGCCTTCCTCGATTTCACGGTCCAGCAGACGGGTCGGGTAGTCGCCGGTGAAATAGTGGTCGGTGTATTGCGGATTGGCGGCGTCGCGCGGTCCGGCGCCCAGGGCGTCATACAGGCCGTCGATGGATAGGAAGCCGAGGGAGTCGACCTCCAGAACCGCGCGCATCTCTTCCATGCTGTGAGTGGCGGCCATCAGTTGCGACCGCTCGGGCATGTCGATGCCGTAGAAGTCGGGGAAGAGGATCTGCGGGCTGGCCGAGCGCAGGTGCACCTCCTTGGCGCCCGCCGCGCGGACGGCGCGAACCAGCTTCAGCGAGGTGGTGCCGCGCACAAGGGAATCGTCGATCAGCACGACGCGCTTGCCTTCCAGCGCGGCGCGGTTGGGGCTGTGCTTCATCCGCACGCCCTTCTGGCGGGCGCCCTGACTGGGCTGAATGAAGGTGCGGCCCAGATAGTGGCTGCGGATGATGCCCATTTCATAGGGCAGGCCGCTTTCCTGAGCATAGCCGAGGGCGGCGGGAACGCCTGAGTCGGGCACGGGCACGACGACATCGGCCTCGACCACGTGTTCGCGCGCCAGACGGCGGCCCATTTCCTTGCGGACGTCATAGACCGACAGGCCGTTCACGACCGAGTCGGGCCGGGCGAAATAGACGTATTCAAACAGGCAGGGGCGGGCGGACTGGGTGGCGAAGGGCTTGATCGAGGTCAGGCCTTCCTCGTCGATGACCACGACCTCGCCGTGCTCGACGTCGCGCACGAAGGTGGCGCCGATCAGGTCCAGCGCACAGGTTTCCGAAGCCAGCACCCAGGCCTCGCCGACCTTGCCCAGCACCAGAGGACGGATGCCCAGCGGGTCGCGCGCGCCGATCAGTTTGTAGCGGGTCTGGGCCACCAGGGCGTAGGCGCCCTCGATGCGGCTCAGGGCGTCGATGAAGCGGTCGACGATCTTGGCCTTACGGCTGCGGGCGATCAGGTGAAGGATGGCCTCGGAGTCCGAAGTCGACTGGAAGATCGCACCTTCCTGTACAAGTTGTGCGTGCAGGTATTTGAAATTGGTCAGGTTGCCGTTGTGGGCAATGGCGATGCCGCCCTGATCCAGATCGGCGAACATCGGCTGGATGTTGCGCAGAAAGCTGCCGCCCGAGGTCGAATAGCGGGTGTGGCCGATGGCGGCCCGACCGGGCAGGCGCTCGCTGAGGGCGGCGTTGCCGAAGGCGTCGCCCACAAGGCCCTGATGCCGTTCGGTATAGAAGAGTTCGTCGTGGACGCTGGCGATGCCGCAGGCTTCCTGCCCGCGATGCTGCAGGGCGTGCAGGCCCAGCGCGACGATGGAAGAGGCCTCGTTTTCCGGCGCGCCCCAGACGCCGCAGACGCCGCATTCCAGGCGCAGCTGATCATCGCCCGGCTCACGCCAATGCTCGCGATGAATGACGGGTTCGGCGATGTGGTGGCGCATCGTCAGGCTCCGATGACCGGGGGAAGATAACTCAATGGGCGGCGACGCGCACGTAGTCCGCGATTGCGTCGGGGGCAAGGCTCATTGCGATGAAAACCCTTCGCGGACGGAAGAACCCACGACGGGCGTCAGGGCGTCTGCGCCCTTTCCAAGGGTGGGCAGCACGATCTGGATGGCGCGCGCGGCGCCTTCGCTGACCGGCGCGGTCGCGGCCTCGGACAGCCAGCGCGGCGGGTTGTCCTGCAGGGCGCCCATGATGACCAGATGCACCGCGCCGATCAGGGCCAGGGCGCGGATCAGGCCGACGCCGAGGCCCAGCGTCTGGTCCACCACGCCCAGCGCATGGCCCCGCGCACCCTGCGAAATGGCTGAGCCGATAAAGCGCAGGCCGAAATAGAGGGCGACGAACACCAGTCCCACGGCCAGCACCGACCCGGCCCAGTCCGGGTCGACCAGCGACCGCCCGATCGGCGCTGTCCACGGCAGGGTTATGAGGGCCAGCAGCGCCGCCAGCATGAAGCTGAACAGGGCCGTGATCTCGCGCATGCCGCCCCGGAACCATCCGGCGGCGCCCGAGGCCAGCAGGGCCAGAATCACGAAGACGTCGTAGCCGGTCACGCGCTCTGCGGCCTCAAGGGATGGGAACGCGCCCTAATAGCGGTTCTGCGAGATTCTTTCGACTGCGTCAGCCAGACGGTTGACGACGGTCAGGGCGACATCGCCCTTCTTCACCTTGCCATTGGCTTGTGGCGGCGCGAGGGCGCGCTCGAAGCCCAGTTTCTGGGCCTCACGCAGACGGGCCTCGGCGCGGCCGACGGCGCGGACTTCGCCCGACAGGCCGATCTCACCGAAGACGACGCAGCCCTGCGGCAGGGGCATGTCCAGGGCCGAGGAGATCAGGGCGGCGGCGGCGGCCAGATCGGCGGCGGGCTCATTGATCCGCATCCCGCCCGCGACGTTCAGATAGACATCCTTGTCGCCGAACCCGAGGCCGCAGCGCGCCTCCAGCACCGCCAGCAGCATGGCGAGGCGGCCGGAATCCCAGCCGACGACCGCCCGTCTTGGCGTGCCGTATGCAGAAGGCGCGACAAGGGCCTGTATTTCCACCAGAACCGGCCGCGATCCCTCGATCCCTGCGAAGACGGCGGCGCCGGGCGCGCGGTCCTTGCCTTCGCCGAGGAACAGGGCCGAGGGGTTGGGCACTTCGCGCAGGCCGGAATCGCCCATCTCGAACACGCCGATCTCGTCGGTGGCGCCGAAACGGTTCTTGCCCGCGCGCAGGATGCGGAAGGGATAGCCGCGCTCGCCCTCGAAGCTGAGCACGGCGTCGACCATGTGTTCGACCACGCGCGGCCCGGCGATCTGGCCGTCCTTGGTGACGTGGCCGACCAGAACGATGGCCGGGCCGCCGTTCTTGGCCAGCCGCACCAGTTCGGCGGCGCAGGCGCGCACCTGGGTGATGGAGCCCGGCCCGGCGTCGTGCGCGTCGCTCCACAGCGTCTGGATGGAGTCGATGATGACGATGTCGAACGGGTCGCGCTTCAGCGTCGTCAGGATGTCGCGCAGGGCGGTGGCGGAGGCCAGCGACACGTCGGCGTCGGCCACCCCCATGCGTTTGGCGCGGGCGCGGATCTGCTCGATCGCCTCTTCGCCCGAAATGTAGGCGACTATTGCGCCGTTGCGGGCGGCCTTGGCCGTGACCTCCAGCAGCAGGGTCGACTTGCCGACGCCGGGGTCGCCGCCCAGCAGGATGGCCGAGCCGGGCACCACGCCGCCGCCGCAGACGCGGTCGAACTCGGTCACGCCGGTGACGATGCGCGGGGGTTCAGGCGTGTCGGACTGCAGCGTCTCGAACTGCACCCCGCGCCCACGCGCGGTCGAGGCGGGCTTCATCGCGCCCGGCGGGGCCGCCTTGGATTCCTCGACCAGGACGTTCCACTCGCCGCATGACGAGCATTGCCCGGCCCATTTGGAATGAACCGCTCCACAGGATTTGCAGACGAAAAGAAGAGAGTCGCGCGCCATGCATCAGCCCTAGCAGATCGCGCGGGCGAGGGCAGGCGTCGGCGGGCGATCTACGACCGAGGCTGACGTATAAAAACAGGGGTCTTGCGTAGACTTCCACACAGCCGTCATTCTGCCATGATAAGGCCGCGATCCAATCAACCGCCCAGAAGGCTAACGCATGACCCTCGAAAACCCGCCCGCCGTCGATCCCACGCTCGTTTCGCGGGTCAAATTCATCCTGACCAAGCCCAAGTTCGAATGGCCGGTGATCGACGCCGAAAGCGCCAGCATCAAGGGGCTGTTCACCAGCTATGCCGTCATCCTTGCGGCTATCCCGGCGGTGGCGACCATCGTGGGCCAGATCGCCTTTGGTCATCGCGGCCTGGTCGGCCCGCTGCTGGGCGGCGCGCTCAGCTATGTGCTGAGCCTGCTCAGCGTCTATGTGCTGGGCCTGATCATCGACGCCCTGGCGCCGACCTTCGGCGGGACCAAGAACCCGGTGAAGGCGATGCAGGTCGCCGTCTATTCCATGACCCCGATGTGGATCGCGGGCGTGTTGAACATCATCCCGACGCTGGGCTGGCTAGGCAGCTTGATCGGTCTGTATGGCTTCTATCTGATGTATCTGGGCCTGCCGACGCTGATGAAGACCGCCGCCGACAAGGCGCTGGGCTACACCATCGTCGTGGTGGTCGCAGCCATCATCCTGAACGCCATCGTCTTCGCCATCGTCGGCGCGGTGATCGCCAGCTTCGTCATCGTCGGCGCAGGCGCGGCGGCGTTCGCCCTGAGCTAAGTCTGAAGAGAAGGGCTGAGGCCGCGAGCCTCAGCCTTTTGTCTTCAACCCTGATAGACGCGCGGCACGCGTGGCGTGATCGAGGTCAGCAGTTCATAGCTGATGGTCCCCGCCGCCGCCGCCGCGTCGTCGATCAGGCGGTTGGCGCCGAAGATCTCGACCGGATCGCCCGCCTTGATGTCCAGGCCGGTCACATCGACGGCCAGAACGTCCATCGACACCCGGCCGATGATCGGCCGCATCTCGCCCGCGATGAAGACCTGCCCCTTGGGGCTGTAGCTGCGCAGCACGCCGTCGGCGTAGCCCGCGCCAACGGTCGCCACGCGCATCGGCCGATCCGCCTTATAGCCTTGCGAATAGCCGACGGTTTCGCCCGCGGGCACGTCGCGGACCTGCACCGCCTGAGCGATCAGGCTGGCGACGGGGGCGATCTTCTCGTGCGGGCGCCCTTCCGGCCCGCCGCCGTAAAGACAGATGCCCGGCCGCACCACGTCGAAGGCGAAGTCCGGCCCCAGGAAGCAGCCGCCCGAGTTGGCGAAGGAGCGCGTCACGCCCGGATAGCGCTGGACCGCCGCCGCATAGGCGTCGCGCTGGGCGCGGTTCAGCGGGTTGGACGGTTCGTCGGCGCAGGCCAGGTGGGTCATCACCAGTTCGAGGCCTGGGAACGGTGCGGGCGCGTCCTCGACGCGGAAACCCAGCCTGTTCATGCCGGTGTCGATCTGCAGCCCGCAGGCGCCGCCGCCCGCCGCCTGCCACGTCTGAAGCTGGGTCGGGTGGTTGATGACGGGCCGCAGGTTGGACGCCTTGAGCATGGCGGCGCCATTGCTATGAGGGGCGCCGTGGCAGCCGTCCAGAATATAGATGACCGGCTCTGGCCCGATCGCCTCGCGCAGACGCACGCCCTCGGCCGCGCGGGCGACGAAGAAGGTGCGCGCGCCCTCGGCCATCAGCCGCTTGGCCACAGCGGCGGCGCCCAGGCCGTAGCCGTCGGCTTTTACAACCGGATTCACGGGCGCGCCGCTGACGGCGCCCAGGGTGTGATAGTTGCGGGCGAGCGCGTCCAGATCGACGTGCAGGGCAGCGGGAGCAAGCGCGGGGGAGGTCATGGCGACGGTTATAATCTGCAGTTCAGGCGGCGCCACCGGCTTTTGTGTATTGGGCGGCGCACACGCCACATCCGCCGTCATCCTCGGGCTTGACCCGAGGATCGAGCGTAGGACGAACTCATCCCTGCTGACGTCATGCAGACGGATGATCCGATCCTCGGGTCAAGCCCGAGGATGACGGAGAATGGGGAGCGAGGACGGCGAGAGTGGTGAGGGCGACACCTCGCCTTATTCCGGAATATCCGCATAGGCGCTGCCGTAGCGGCCGTCGTTCGCCAGATTGCCGAAGCGGGTGGTGTTGGAATCGAACGCCAGCTTGACGATGCCGATGGGGCCGTGACGCTGCTTGCCGATAACCACTTCGGCCTGATGCTGCAGACGGTCCATGTCTTCCTGCCACTTCAGGTGTTCTTCGGTGCCTTCACGCGGCTCAGCCCGGCCCAGATAGTAGCTCTCACGATAGACGAACATGACGCAGTCGGCGTCCTGCTCGATCGAGCCGGATTCACGCAGGTCGGACAGTTGCGGCCGCTTGTCCTCGCGCTGTTCGACCTGACGTGACAGTTGCGACAGGGCGATGATGGGGACGTTCAGTTCCTTGGCCAGCGCCTTCAGGCCGCCGGTGATCTCGGACACTTCCTGCACCCGGTTCTTCTGGCTGTTATCGCCGGTCGTCACGAGCTGGAGGTAGTCGACCACGATCAGGTCCAGGCCGTTCTCCATCCGCTTCAGGCGTCGCGCGCGCGCCGCCAGCTTGGAGATGGACAGGCCGCCGGTGGCGTCGATGTAGAGCGGGCTTTCGCCGATCTCGATGGCGGCGTCGCGGATCTTGCCGAAGTCCGAGGCGTCGATCTCGCCCTTACGCAGCTTGTCCGAGGACACGCCGGACGCATCGGCCAGGATACGCATGGCCAGCTGTTCGGCGCTCATTTCCAGCGAGTAGAAGGCGACGACCCCGCCGTCGACGGTCTTGCGCCCGCCGTCCGGGGTCGGCTCCCAGCGATAGTTGCGCGCGACGTTGAAGGCGATGTTGGTGGCCAGCGCCGTCTTGCCCATCGACGGACGGCCCGCGAGAATCAGCAGGTCCGAGGGGTGCAGGCCGCCCAGCTTCTGGTCCAGGTCGTCGAGGCGGGTGGCGAGGCCCGCCAGTTTGCCCTCACGCTGATAGGCTTCGCCCGCCATCTCTACGGCGCCCGCCAGCGCCTGGGAGAAGCTGACGAAGCCGGACGACGGCTTGCCCGTCTCGGCCAGCGAATAGAGCGTCTGCTCGGCTTGTTCGATCTGTTCGTCGGCGGGCGTCTCGGGGTTGGGCGCCTCCTTGATGATCTCGCCGCCGATGCGGATCAGGTCGCGGCGCAGGGCCAGATCATAGACGACGCGGGCGTAGTCGGGGGCGTTGGCGGCAGGCGGCGCCCGGTCCACCAGATCGGCCAGATAGCGCAGGCCGCCGAACTCCTGAAACGCGGGGTCCTGTTTGAAGCGCTCCATCAGGATGGTGGGCTCGGCCAGCAGGCCCTGACGGATGTGGTCCTCGATCGCGTCGAACAGCCGCTGGTGGAAGGGTTCGTAGAAATGGCTGCCGCGCAGTCGGTCCGACAGGCGCTCGAACACGGCGTTGTCGAACATCAGCGAGCCCAGCAGGGCCTGCTCCGCCTCCAGGTTATGGGGCATGGACGACACCTGCACGGGGTCGTTGGCGGAATCATAGGGCAGGGGGGCGAAGGCGTTCATCGACATCATCAATAGCCATAGGCGCGCCCTGCGTCAGACGCGGGCGCGGTCGTCGTCGTGGACAGTCGCCTGCGCCTGTGGACGGGCGCGGAAAACCGCTGTCGGATCAGTGAGGGGTCGTCAGCTGCGGCAGGGGTAGCGTTCGACCATCCAGTCGCGCACGGCCTGGGTCACGGTCACGCGACGCCGGGCCTCGGGCATGGTCTCGAAGCGGGCGACGAGCGTCTCGGGCGTGATGCCGGTGCCGGAGGCGGGGATGCAGTGGGCAGGGCGGCGACCGGCCGAGACGGCTGAGGCCTGCTCGGCCTTCACCGTGCTGACGGCGCCGGTGACCTCGCGAATCAGGCGACGGGTGTCCGGGCGCATCATGGCCACGGCGCGGTTGCGCGGGATGTTTTGGCCGATCGTCAGAAACTGCTGGACGGTCATGTCAGCGGATTGCGCCTGAGCGGGCGATGAGGCGGAAAGCAGCGTCAGAGCGAACAGCGGCGCTGCATATAAAGTATGAACAGAACGCGACATGACGATGTAAATGCGCCTTCATGCCCGCCTTCGCAAGCTCGGCCTAATGATGGTGCGATGGCTTTATGTCTGTAGCGGGACGTGGCGGCGCGCTGCCCCCCCCCCCCCCCCCCCCCCCCCCCCCCCCCCCCCCCCCCCGCTACAGACTCCGGCGCGGAGAAGAGGGGAGGAGATACACCCCGCGCCGGTTCTGCGGTTCAGTCGACAGTGCTTACCACTTCACCGCCAGACGCCCGTAAACGAAACGGCCGTTGAAGCCGTAGGGCGAGAAGTTGGAGAAGGGGAAGGCGCCGGTGGTGTTGTTCACGCGCAGGCTCTGACGCGGGTACTGGTCCAGCAGGTTGTCTGCACCGATCGAGACGGTGACCCGATCGTTGAAGCGGTAGCGCGCCTCGATATCGGCCACCAGGGCGTCGCCCAGCTTCAGATCGGTGGCCTCGGTCGCGCCGGCGGCCAGAACGTCGCCATAGCCGGTCAGGCGGAAGGTGCCGCCCAGACGCTGGGCCTCCCAGTCGGTCTGGAAGACGACCTTCCACGGCGGGGTGCCCTCTTCAAAGCGCGTGACGGCCTGACGTCCGAACAGGGACGTCGGGGTCGGCAAGACGCCGGTTTGGGTCATCGGCGTCTTGGTGACCTTGAAGTCGTTGACGTTGCCCGCCAGCGTGAAGTCCAGACGGTGCCCGATCGAGGTTTCGGCGCGGTAACGGGCCACGACATCCAGGCCGGTCGTCTCGGTGTCGACGCCGTTGATGAAGAAGCGCGCGGCCGTGGCGCCATAGGGCGTCAACAGGTCGAAGATGGTCTTGGCGTTGCTGCCTGCGGCGGCGTTGGCGTCGCCGGTCAGGGTCTCGGACAGGATGATCCGGTCGTCGATGTCGATGCGATAGGCGTCGGCCGTCAGCTCGAACGGGCCGTTGCGCACGACGAAGCCCAGCGAATAGTTGACCGAGGTTTCGGCCTCCAGCGCCGTGCCGCCCAGCGCCAGACCCACGTCGCTGATCGACGGATAGGTGCCGGTCTCATAGGGGACGTTGTTGATGTAGAGGACGGCGGTCTGGGTGTAATACTGCTGTTGCAGGCTGGGCGCGCGGAAGCCGGTCGAGACCGCGCCCCGGATGGCGAAGTGCGGGTTAAAGTCGTAACGGCCCGCGATCTTGCCAGAGACGTTGTCGCCGAAGTCCGAATAGTTTTCGTAACGCAGGGCGCCGGACAGGGTCAGATTCTCGATGACCTCGCCCTCCAGATCCAGATAGACGCCGACGTTGCTGCGATCCTCGTCGATCACATTGTTCGGCGTGAAGCCGGTGAAGCCGCGCGAGCCCCAGGTCAGGTTCGCGCCGCCTGCCGTCAGGATGGGGCCGCGCGCATAGGAAGCTTCTTCGCCCGCGCCGATCTTGTAGGTTTCGCGGCGCGCTTCCAGACCGAAGGCGACGTTCAGCGGACCGGCCCAGCCCAGATCAAACTGGCGGCTGGCGTCAGCGCCGAACACCAACTGGCTGTACTCCAGCGATCCGGCGTCGAACGAGGTCTGGCCGTCGATCCCATAGGTCGGGTTCATGGTGTTCTCGGCGCCGAACTCGATCTTGTTCGAGCCGTATCCCAGATTGATGTCCAGATCCCAGCCGCCCGCCTGACCGCGCAGGCCGCCCGCGGCGGTCCAGTCGGTGGTGTCGGTCAGGATGTAGGGCAGGTAACCGTCCGGGTATTTGCGGCCTGCGCCATAGTCGGGGTTCTGGGTGTTGTCGGTCGGGGTGCGATAGAAGGCGGCGGCGGTGGCGTCGCGTTGTTGATACCCGGCCCAGCCATAGGCCTCCCAGCCGTTGCCCAGCGGCAGGCCGGCGTTCAGATAGGCCGAGATGTCCTCGACCTCGGCGTCGCCCTGGGCGCCAGTGATGCGCCCCAACGACGGGTTGATGTCCGAGCGGTTGGTGGCGTCGCGGTTGCGGTATTCCAGCGAGGCGGTCAGGAACCCGTCCTGCCCCAGGCCAAAGCCCTGCCAGGCCGAGACGGTGACGGTGTCGCCGTCGCGGATGTCGCCCTCGCGGCCGTAGAAGCCGTTGAAGTCGGTGACATAGGAGCCGTAGGTCACGCTGGCGCCGCCGCCTTCGCGGGCTTCGCGCAGGCGCAGGTTGATGACCCCGGCGATGGCGTCAGAGCCGTATTGGGCCGCAGCCCCGTCGCGCAGCACCTCGATCCGCTCGACGGCGGAAGACGGGATGGCGTTCAGGTCGACCGCCGACGAGCCGCGCCCGACCGAGCCGTTCAGGTTGACCAGGGCGGTCTGGTGGCGACGCAGGCCGTTGACCAGGACCAGGGTCTGGTCCGGGCCCTGACCGCGCAGGGTGGCCGGGCGGATGGAGTCCGTTCCGTCGGTCGCCGACGGGCGGGGGAAGTTCAGGGCCGGAACCGTCGCCGCCAGCTGGGCCGCCAGTTCGGTGGTGCCGCGCTGTTCCAGCGCCTCGGCGGTGACGACGTCGACGGGGGCGACCGTCTCCAGTCGGCTGCGGTTGGCGACGCGGGTGCCGGTCACGATGATGTCGTCGACGGAGGTTGCATTGTCCGGGGCGGTCTGGGCCATAGCCCCGCCGGCCGCCATGACCGAGACCAGGACGGAACTGGAAACAGCGGCCAGCAGGCCGGTGCGACGAAGATTCACAATGTGCATGGAGAGAACTGCTTTTTTCTGGTTGGACGCCGGATACGCGCCGCATACTGAAAGAGCGACGGTCTAACCCTGCGCCGATACGGCGTTACGTCAAGCTTCGGGCGGCGGTTTTAGCCGCATGCAATACGGGGAAAACATGGCGCTGCGTCGCCATTTCGAACCTTTTCAGCAGTCAACAATCTGAAATTCATAAGGAACTCCCGCTCGCGAGGTTGTGGCGAAGCAGGGCCATATTGCGGTGCGAAAACGGCGCCGGATACCGAGAATATGTCTTTAAGGATTTAGTAAAACTATAGATTTCGTCGCGAAACAATGACGGCTGAGCGGCGCATATCGCGGAGGTCCAGCGCCTTCATCGGGGCGTGGCCGCAACAATGGTCTGATGGATGCGGGCGTTGCGCTGTTTCTGTTGGATTGGCCCCGTGCGGATGACGCGATGGGGGGAAGAAGACGGCCGGGCAAAGAAAAAGGGGCGCTCCCTTACGGAAGCGCCCCTGGATCATCTCGCCGAAGCGACAGGATCAGGCTTCGTCGCCGAAGCCTTCCTGTTGGCCGGCGCCGCCTTCCAGCAGCTCCTGAGCGGCCTGATCAGCAGCTTGACGCTCGTCGTCGAACTGGCTGCGGATCACGTCTTCGCCCTTGGCCTGACGCTCGGCTTCGTCAGCCGAACGGGCGATGTTGATCTTGACCGTGGCCGAGACCTCGGGGTGCAGGCGGACCAGCACCTCGTGAACGCCCAGCGTCTTGATCGCCGTGTTCAGGACGACCTGCGAGCGCTCGACCTTGCCGCCTTCGGCGCGGACGGCCTCAGCGACGTCGCGACCGGCGACCGAGCCGTACAGCTGGCCGGTTTCGCCGGCCTGACGGATCATGACGTAGCTCTGACCATCGATCTTGTCGGCGATCTTCTGAGCGTCGGCCTTGTTCTTCTCGTTGCGTTGCTCGATGGCGACGCGTTCGATTTCGAAGGCCTTCAGGTTGGCTTCCGTGGCCCGACGCGCCTTGTCGCGCGGCAGGAGGAAGTTGCGGGCGAAGCCGTCCTTGACGGTGACGACGTCGCCGATGGCGCCGAGGTTCTCGACGCGTTCCAGCAGAACGACCTTCATCTTACTTCACCACGTACGGCAGGAGGGCCAGGTAGCGGGCGCGCTTGATGGCCTTGGCCAGTTCGCGTTGCTTCTTGGCGGAAACGGCGGTGATGCGCGAAGGCACGATCTTGCCGCGTTCGGAGACGTAACGCTGCAGCAGCTTCACGTCCTTGTAGTCGATCTTCGGCGCGTTGGCGCCCGAGAACGGGCAAACCTTGCGGCGACGATAGAAGGGGCGACGGGCCGGGCCGGAGCCGGCCGGAGCGCCCGGGATGGGGGCAGTCGTATCGGTCATGATCCGGTTCCTTATTCCGAAGCCGCGGCGTCTTCGCCGCGCGGGGCGCTGCGGTCACGCTCGCGTTCGCGGCGGGCCAGCAGGGGCGACAGCTCCAGGTCGAGTTCCTCGACCCGGATGGTCAGCCAGCGCAGCACGTCTTCGTTGATCGACAGCTGGCGCTCGACTTCGGCCATGGCGGCCGGCGGGCAGTCGACGGCCATCAGCGAATAGTGAGCCTTGCGGTTCTTCTTGACCCGGTAGGTCAGGTTGCGCAGACCCCAGTACTCGATCTTGGCGACGGAGCCGCCGTTTTCTTCGATCAGAGCCTTGATGGTGTCGTTCAGCGCTTCGGCCTGTTGCGCCGAGATATCCTGGCGCGTCATGACCGTGTGCTCGTAAAGAGCCATGCGGTATTCTCCCTTGGCGGACATCGGCGCGGGCGAACCGGGTAGTTCGTCCACGATGGCTCCTGACGCGGCGGACGGGAGTTTCCCGACCCTTTGACGTTCCGCAGCAGGACCGAAGCCCTGGAAAGGGCGCGCCTATACGGGAAAAACCCCGGCAGGGCAAGGTGCGCGCGGCGGCGCGGCTCCATCGCATCGTGCGCGGCGCATTCCTCGCAGGAGTTTCACAAAACCCCCGGTGAACCGTCGCACTGGCCCGTTAATCCATAACAGGGATCATACCGGTTCGGGGATACATTCGTCATGAAGCTGTCTGTCGCCTGTCTGGCCGCCTGTGCGGCTGGGGCCGCCCTGTTGGCCGTCGCACCATCGCTGGCTATGGCCGTCGCTCCATCCAAGGCTGCGCCGCTGCACGCGCCGAACGGGCGCTGGGCGGCCAAAGGCTGGGCTGACCGGATCGTCCTGAGCCCGGCCGCAGACGCTGCGCGCGGCGCCGCCGTCGCCTGGCGCACCGACACGCGCCAGACCGCCGCCGAGGCCCAGATCGCCGAGGAGATCGACGGCCCCCTGCTGGGCTTCGCCGCCCGCACCGTGGCCGGGACCACGGCGCCGATCGAGAATGAGAACGGCCGCGCTCTTTATCATCGGGCGCGCTTTGACGGGCTGAAGCCGGACACGCGCTATGTTTATCGCGTGCGCGCCGCCGACGGCTGGAGCGAGTGGCTGCCGTTCCGCACGGCCAAGGCCGGGTTTGCGCCATTCCGCTTCATCTATCTGGGCGACACACAGAACGACATTCTGGAGGTCGGCTCGCGCGTGATCCGCTCAGCCTTCAAGGAGGCGGGACCGGCGGCTCTGGTCGTTCATGCGGGCGATCTGGTGGCCCAGCGCGACGAGAAGGTTCACGACGACGAGTGGGGCGAATGGACCGAGGCGGGCGGCCGCGCCTTCGCCATGACGCCGCAGCTGCCCGCCAGCGGCAACCATGAATACGTCGACCATGTGCTGCCGAACGGCGAGGAATCGCGCGTTCTGGGCCCGCACTGGCCGCTGCAGTTCGCCCTGCCGGACAACGGCGCCGAGGGGGTGAAGGCGACCAGCTATTATGTCGACTATCAGGGCGTGCGCTTCATCGTGCTGGACGGCACGGCGGCGATTGATCTGGGCGCGAGCGACAGCCAGACGCGCTGGCTGGACAAGGTGCTGGCCGAAAGCCCGGCACGCTGGAACGTCGCCCTGTTCCACCAGCCGATCTACACCTGCGCCCGTCCTGAAGACACCGAGGAGCTGAAGGCTGCGTGGAAGCCGATCTTCGACGCCCGCAACATCGATCTGGTGCTGCAGGGGCATGACCACTGCTACGGCCGCGTCTCCAACCCCGCCGGGGCCGAGGCGTCGCGCGCCGACAGCGCGGCGGGCCGTCCGCAGGGGCCGGTCTATGTCGTCTCTGTCACGGGATCGAAGATGTATGGGCTGAACGACCGGGCCGACACCCAGCCGGTGCGTGCGGCCGAGAACACCGAGCTGTATCAACTGATCGACGTCGAGGCGGATCGCCTGTCGTTCCGCGCCTTCACGGCGACGGGCGGGCTGTATGACGCCTTCACGCTGGAGCGGCAGGCAGACGGGACGAAGCGTCTGGTCGAGACGGAAGAGACGCTGATGGCCCAGCGTCGCTGCAACGGTGCGGCCGGGCCGGATGATCGGCCCTGCACGGCGCGCGGGAAGGACTGAGGCCTCTAAATCCGCTCATCCCGGCGGAGATGTGAAAGCGCTGGGGTTCTTGCCGTAGGGGAGGGATTCGCCTACCCCTCGCGGCTTGATTCAACGGATGACGGACGATCCCGGATGAGCCTCGCGCTTCTCTTTCCCGGTCAGGGCAGCCAGTCGGTGGGCATGGGCGTCGCCCTGTCGGACGCCTTCGCCAGCGCGCGCGAGGTCTTCGCCGAGGTGGACGACGCCCTGAACCAGAAGCTGTTCGAGCTGATGCGCGAAGGGCCGGAAGATCAACTGACCCTGACCGAGAACGCCCAGCCGGCCCTGATGGCCGTGTCGGTCGCCACGGCGCGGGTGCTGAAGGTCGAGTTCGGCGTCGACGTGGCGCGTGCGGCCTTCGTCGCCGGTCACTCGCTGGGCGAATATTCGGCCCTGGCCGCTGCGGGCGCGATCAGCCTGTCGGACACCGCCCGTCTGTTGAAGCTGCGCGGTCAGGCCATGCAGCGCGCCGTGCCGGTGGGCAAGGGGGCGATGGCGTCGCTGATCGGGCCCAAGACCGATCTGGCGCTGGCTGAAGAGGCCGCCAAGGCGGGTTCGGCGGCTGGCGTCTGCGTCGTCGCCAACGACAACAACAAGGGCAACGTCGTCATCTCGGGCGACAAGGCCGCCGTGGATCTGGCTATCGAGAAGGCCAAGGAACTGGGCGCGCGCGCCATTCCGCTGAACGTCTCGGCGCCCTTCCACTGTCCGCTGATGCAGCCCGCCGCCGACGAGATGGCGGCCGCTCTGGCCGATGCGAAGATCATCGCCCCCGCCGTGCCGGTGGTCGCCAACGTCACCGCCCGCCCGGAAACCGACGCCGAGGTCATCCGCCGCCTGCTGGTCGAGCAGGTCACGGGCCGCGTGCGCTGGCGCGAGAGCATGGAGTGGATGGCCTCTGAAGGCGGCGTGACCCGTTTCGTCGAGGTCGGCTCGGGCAAGGTGCTGACCGGCATGGCCAAACGCATCGCCCCCGACGCCGAGGCCCTGGCGCTGAACACGGCCGAAGAGCTGGAAGCCTTCGCCAAGTCGCTCTGAACAGACAGGAAGAAACCATGTTCAATCTTTCGGGAAAGACCGCCCTTGTGACGGGCGCGACCGGCGGCATCGGCGGGGCCATTGCGCGCTCGTTGCACGCGCAAGGCGCCACCGTCGTCCTGTCCGGCACGCGCGAGGCCGTGCTGGCTGATCTGGCCAAGGAACTGGGCGAGCGCGCCTTCTTCGCCGCCGCCAACCTGTCGGACGCGGAATCGGTCGACGGTCTGGTCGCGCGTGCTGAAGAAGCCGCAGGCGCGCCGCTGGACATTCTGGTCGCCAACGCGGGCATCACCAAGGACGGCCTGTTGATGCGGATGAAGGACGAAGACTTCCAGTCCGTCCTGTCGATCAATCTCGAAAGCTATTTTCGCCTGACCCGCGCGGCGGTGAAGGGGATGATGAAGCGCCGTTCGGGCCGCATCATCGGCATCACCTCGGTGGTCGGCGTCACGGGCAACCCCGGCCAGACCAACTATTCCGCCTCCAAGGCCGGGATGATCGGCTTCTCCAAGTCGCTGGCCCAGGAAGTCGGTTCGCGCGGGATCACGGTCAACTGCATCGCGCCGGGCTTCATCGCCTCGCCGATGACCGACGTGCTGAACGACCAGCAGCGCGAGGCCATCCTGTCCAAGATTCCGGCTGGACGTCTGGGCGGGGGCGATGAAATCGCCTCGGCCGCCGTCTATCTGTCGTCGGATGAAGCGGCCTATGTCACCGGCCAGACGTTGCACGTCAACGGCGGCATGGCGATGATTTGATCAAAGCGTGAAGTGTCATCACGACGCGCAACAGACTATTTCCACTTCTGCACCCTGTGCTAAAGGGCACGGACGTCTTTCGGGGGTGAGTCTCATTGAGGCTTGATCCCGGCAGGCAGCCGTGACACGGCGAAACAACCCACGACCCGCCATCACGGCGATTTCAAACAGGCAAGAGAGACACTCATGTCCGACACCCTCGAACGCGTCCGCAAGATCGTGATCGACCACCTGGACGCCGATCCGGACAAGGTCACCGAGAAGGCTTCCTTCATCGACGACCTGGGCGCCGACTCGCTCGACAACGTCGAACTGGTCATGGCCTTCGAAGAAGAATTCGACGTCGAAATCCCGGATGACGCCGCTGAGCACATCCAGACCGTCGGCGACGCGGTGAAGTTCATCGACGAGAAGCTGGCCGCCTGATCCGGCTGCGATCCGTCGCACTTAACCAAGCTGATGGCCGCCGTGACGGGACCCTAGCGGGACCGTCCGGCGGCCATTAGTGTTTCTGGCTACGATTCTGACCAAGAAGGAGCGCGAACCATGCGCCGCGTCGTCATCACGGGCCTGGGCCTGGTTACTCCGCTGGGCACGGGCGTCGAACACGTCTGGAAAGGCATTCTGGACGGCCGATCGGGCATTCGTCCGATCACCGCTTTCGACACCGAAGGTTACGGCTGCACCATTGCCGGCGAAGTCCCCAGCGTCGATGGACGCGGCGGCGGCGAGGCCGGGCAACCGGGCGTCTTCGATCCCGATCAGGTGATGTCGGCCAAGGACCGCAAGCGCGTCGACGACTTCATCCTGTACGCCATCGCGGCGGCGGACGAGGCGCTGGCTGACGCGAACTGGAAGCCGGAATCGGAAGACGACAAATGCGCCACCGGCGTCATGGTCGGTTCGGGCATCGGCGGCCTCGGCCCCATCGCCGACACCGCCATCGTGTTGAAGGAACAAGGGCCGCGCCGGGTCAGCCCCTTCTTCATCCCCTCGGCCCTGATCAATCTGGCGTCGGGCCAGATTTCGATCCGTCATGGCCTGAAGGGGCCGAACCACTCTGTCGTGACCGCCTGCGCCACCGGCGCCCACGCCATCGGCGACGCGGCCCGGATGATCGCCCTGGGTGACGCCGACGTCATGGTGGCGGGCGGCGCCGAAAGCTCGGTCGTGCCGATCGGCATCGCGGGATTCCTGGCCTGCAAGGCCCTGTGCACCGCCTATAACGACACGCCGGAGAAGGCCTCGCGTCCCTATGACCGCGGCCATGCGGGCTTCGTCATGGGCGAGGGCGCGGGCGTCATGGTTCTGGAAGAGTACGAACACGCCAAGGCGCGCGGCGCCAGGATCTACGCCGAGGTCGTCGGTTACGGCATGAGCGGCGACGCCTATCACATCACCGCCCCGTCCGAAGACGGCGACGGCGGCCTGCGGGCCATGAAGGCGGCGCTGAAGCGCGCCGGGATGCAGCCGTCGGACCTCGACTACGTCAACACCCATGGCACCTCGACCATGGCCGACTGGATCGAACTGAAGGCGGTCGAACGGCTGGTCGGCGACCACGCCGAGAATCTGGCCGTGTCCTCCACCAAGTCGATGACGGGCCACCTGCTGGGCGCCGCCGGGGCGATCGAGAGCATCTTCTCGGTCCTGGCCATCCGCGACCAGATGGCGCCGCCGACCATCAATCTGGACGACCCGGAGATGGAGACGCCGATCGACCTGATCCCGCACAAGGGCAAGGCCAGGAAGATCGATGTCGCCATGTCCAACAGCTTCGGCTTCGGCGGCACCAATGCGGCCGTGATCTTCAAGAAGGTCGACTGACTTGGCCAAGGCTCCGTCCCGCCGCACCCCCAAGGTTCGCATTCCCAAGTCGCGCGTTCCGAAAAAGGGAAGCGGGGGCGGGACGGGGCGTTCCGGTCTCGGCGTCGGCCTGATCACCGCCGCCGGGACGTTGGGCCTGTTCCTTGTGGCCGCGTTAGTGGCGTTCTGGGCCATCTATTGGGGACCGGGGCCGAAGGCGGCGGAAGGAGAGGCGACCATCGTCATCCTGCCGTCCGGGGCGGGCGTTCCGGCCATTGCGGCCAATCTGAAATCGGCAGGGGTGATCCGCTCGACCGATCTGTTCCGCGCGGCGATCAGCCTGACCGGCGCCGACCGCAAGATTCGCGCGGGCGAATATGAGGTGCCGTCGGGCGCCTCTCTGGCGACGGTGGTGGGTCTGCTGGTCGACGGCAAGGCGGTGCGCCACTACGTGACCCTGCCCGAGGGCTGGTCCAGCGCCCAGGCGGTCGACATCCTGATGAAGCAGCCGGTCCTGACCGGCGAGGTCGAGGTTCCGCCCGAAGGCAGCCTGTGGCCCGAGACCTATGAGGTCACGCGCGGCGAGACCCGCGCCGCCGTCGTCGCCCGGATGCAGCGCGCCGCCAGGACCAAGCTGGAAACGCTGTGGGCCGCCCGCTCGCCCGCCACGGTGGTCACGACGCCGGAAGAGGCGGTCATTCTGGCCTCCATCGTCGAAAAAGAGACGGGCATCGCCTCTGAACGGCCCGAGGTGGCGGCCGTCTTCACCAACCGTCTGCGTCTGGGGATGCGGCTGGAGAGCGATCCGACCATCGTTTACGGCGTGACCAAGGGGCGGCCGCTGGGGCGGGGCATCCTGTTGTCCGAGCTACGCAATCCGACGCCGTGGAACACCTATCTGATCGACGGCCTGCCGCCGACGCCCATCGCCAATCCGGGCGAGGAGGCGCTGAAGGCCGTGCTGAATCCGCCGCGTTCGGAATACGTCTTCTTCGTCGCCGACGGCACGGGTGGCCACGTCTTCGCTCGCACCTATCAGGAGCATCTGCTGAACGTGGCGCGCTGGCGCGAGATCGAGCGCCGCAAGGCCGGTCTGGCGGCGGGTGAAACCGCGCCGGAGACCTCGCCCGCGCCGATGACGGATGAAGCCGCTGGCCCGGCCATCGCCATCCCGCCGGGCGCCAAGGTCATTCGCGTGCCGACGGAGGCCGGACGATGAGTCAGATTTCAGGCCAAATTTCAGGCATGACGGGCTTCGGCCGTGCTGACGGGGCGCTGGACGGCTGGACCTGGACGGTCGAGGCGCGCTCGGTCAACGGGCGCTCGCTGGAGACGCGCTATCGCGGCCCGCACGGCTTCGACAATCTGGAGCGGCTGGCCAAGGCGGCGGCTCAGGCGCGGCTGAACCGGGGGCAGGTGACGCTGGGCCTTCAGGCCAAGCGCGCCGAGGGGACGGAACCCGCGCCGCGCGTCAATGAGGCGGTGCTGGCGACCTATCTGCGACTGGCCAACCAGTTGGCGGAGGAGGGGGCGACCCCGCCCTCGGCCGACGGCCTGCTGGCCCTGCGCGGCGTCATCGAGGTCGCTGAAGAGGACGAGGACACCGAAGGCCGCGCCGCCGTTGAGGCCGCCATGGCCGTCACGGTCGAACAGGCGCTGGATGCGCTGAAGGCGTCGCGCCAGCGCGAGGGCGAACAACTGACGCCGGTGATCCACGACTTCGTCGGGACCATCGAGGCCCTGGTCGCGCGCGCCGAACTGGAAGCGTCGGCGCAGGTCGAGGCCATCCGCGAGCGCTTCACCCGCCGCATCAGCGAACTGGCGCCCGACGCGCCGGGGCTGGACGAGCGCGTCTTCCTCGAGGCTGCGGCGCTGGCGACTAAGGCCGACGTTCGCGAGGAACTGGACCGACTGACGGCCCACGTCGCCTCGGCCCGCGCACTGTTGCAGCAACCCCCCGCCGGTCGAAAACTCGACTTCCTGATGCAGGAATTCATGCGCGAGGCGAACACCCTCTGTTCGAAATCCGCTACGACCGCGCTCACCGGAATCGGCCTGGAGTTGAAGGCCGTCATAGAGCAGCTTCGAGAACAAGTTCAGAATGTCGAATAACCGCACCCCCCGCCGTGGCGTCCTGCTGATCGTGGCCAGTCCGTCGGGGGCCGGAAAGACCTCGCTGTGCCGCCGCCTGATGGCCGACCACAAGGGGCTGGAGCTGTCTGTCTCCATGACCACCCGCGACATCCGTCCGGGCGAGGTGGACGGCCGCGACTACAACTTCGTCAGCAAGGAAGAATTCCAGCGCCTGATCGACGCCGACGCCTTCCTGGAATGGGCTGACGTGCACGGCAACCGCTACGGCAGCCCGGCCGCCCCGGTCGAGCGCGCGCTGGCCGAGGGCCGCGACGTCCTGTTCGACATCGACTGGCAGGGCGCCCGCGACGTGGCCGCCAAATGCCCCGGCGACGCCGTGCGGGTCTTCATCCTGCCGCCCAGCCTTGAGGAACTGCGCCGCCGCCTGGTGACGCGCTCTCAGGACGCCGAGGACGTAATCGAGCGCCGCGTCGCCAACGCCAAGGGCGAGATCGAGCACTGCGACGACTTCGATTATGTGCTGGTCAATGAGGACTTCGACCGGTCCTACGCCGAACTGGCCCACATTTATCACGCCGAGCGCAGCCGCCGTCACCGCAACCTGTGGGTCGACGGCTACAAGAGCGCTCTGTTGAAGGAAGTGGTCTGACGCCCATGACCGAGGCCGAACACCGCCGCTGGCTGACCCATGCCGTTGATCTGGCGCTGGAGAATGCCAGGGCGGGCGGTCGGCCGTTCGGCGCGGTTCTGGTCAAGGACGGCGCCCTGATCGCCAGCGGCGTCAACCGGATGCTGGCGACGAACGATCCCAGTTCTCATGCCGAGATGGAGGCCCTGCGTCAGGCGGGGCCGGTGCTGGGCGGCGTCGATATGACAGGCGCAGTTCTCTACGCCAGCGGGCATCCGTGCCCCATGTGTCTGGCGGCGGCGGTGATGACGCGGGTCAGCGCCGTCTACTACGCCTTCAGCAATGCGGACGCCGAGCCCTACGGCTTCTCCAGCGCGGCGACCTATCAGGCGCTGGGCGTGAGGCTGGACCCGCCGCCCTTGCCGCTGACGCAGTTGGACGCGCCCGGTCGGACGGCGGCGGAGCTTTACGGGAGCTAATCCCCGCCTCGTCACCCTCGGGCTTGTCCCGAGGGTCCATACCCGCCGACGGCTGACGTTAAAGCGCGACTGTCGCAGGTCGGCGTCTATGGATCCCCGGCACAAGGCCGGGGATGACGGGGAAGAAGATCAGCCCTGCGCCGCCTCTTCGGCTCGCGCGGCGAAGAAGGGCTTGATGCGCGACAGGGCGTCCTCGATCTCGGGCGTCGAGACGGCGAAGCTGAAGCGGATGAAGCGGTGTCCGTTGACCGGGTCGAAGTCGACGCCCGGCGCCGTGGCCACGCCCGTCTCACGCACCAGCTTCTCGCAGAAGGCCATGCTGTCGTTCGTCAGGTGGCCGATGTCCGCATAGATGTAGAAGGCGCCGTCCGGCGGGGCGATCGAGCGCAGGCCCATGGCGGGCAGGGCTTCCAGCATCCGCTCGCGGTTGGCGCGATAGACGTCGATGTTGGCTTCCAGCTCGTCTTCACAGTCCATGGCGGCCAGACCGGCGAACTGGCTGAGCGTCGGCGGCGTCAGGAACATGTTGCCCATGCGCGCGCGGGCCTGCTGGATCTCTTCTTCCGGCAGGATCAGCCAGCCCAGACGCCAGCCCGCCATGCTCCAGTATTTGGAGAAGCTGTTCACGATCATGGCCTTGTCGTCGAACTGCAGCATGCAGGGCGTGTCATGGCCGTAGGTGATGCCGTGGTAGATCTCGTCCGAGATGATGCTGATGTTGCGCTCACGGCAGACCTCGACGATGGCCTTCAGCTCGTCCTTGGCGATGACGGTGCCGGTCGGGTTGGCGGGGCTGGCGATGATGACCCCCTGGGGCGCCGGGTCCAGATCGCGCAGGGCCTTGGCCGTCAGTTGGAAGCGCACGTCGGGGCCGCAGTCGATCTCCTGCGGGACGATGTGCAGGGCCTTCATCGTGTTGCGATAGGCGACATAGCCGGGGCGGGCGATGGCCACCCGGTCGCCGGGGCCGAAGCGCATGTTCAGCGCCACGACGAGCGCGGGCGAGGCGCCTGCCGTCATGATGACGCGCTCGGGATCAATGATGACGCCGTAACGGTCTTTATAGAGTTTGGCCACGCGGGCGCGCAGGTTGGGGCTTTCCCAATAGCCGCCGGCCTCGGCGTCGACCACACGGTGCGCTTCGGCGATGGCGCGGCTGGGCGCGCCGGTCGAGGGCTGGCCGAACTCCATGTGGATGACCGACTGACCTTCAGCCTTCATCTCATGGGCGATGCGGCTGATGGCGATGGCGCGGAAGGGTTCGATTTCTACTGTCATGTCAAAGCGTCGGCCAATCTGAGGAAGCCCGCCACGTCGATGGTCTCGGCGCGGGCGTCGGGTTCGATTCCAGCGGCTTCGCACAGGGCGGCGCCGCCGAGTTGTTTGAGGCTGGAGCGCAGCATCTTGCGACGCTGGCCGAAGGCGGCCGCCGTGACCCGTTCCAGCCGCTTCAGGCGGTCGGGGGCGGGGCGCTCGGCGAACGGTATCAGATGCACCACAGCCGAGGCCACCTTTGGCGGCGGGGTGAAGGCGGCGGCGGGCAGGTGCATGACGATGCGCGCCTCGGCCACGGCCTGGCTGATGACGGCCAGACGGCCATAGGCGTCCTCGCCCGGCTGGGCTGCGACGCGCTCGGCGACTTCCTTCTGGAACATCAGGGTCAGGGCGCACGGCGTCCACGGCCCCGTCAGCCATTTGATCAGCAGCGGCGTGCCGACGTTGTAGGGCAGGTTGGAGACCAGATGCGCCGGTCCCTCGACCAGTTCGGCTTCCTTCACCTTCAGGGCGTCGGCCTCGACGATGGTCAGACGGCCCGAGCCGTCGTCCAGTTCGGACAGCAGGGGGATGAAGCGCGGATCTTTCTCGACCAGCACCACCTTGCCCACGTCGCTCTCCAGCAGGGCGCGAGTCAGGCCGCCGGGGCCGGGACCGACCTCGATGACGGCGCGTCCGTCGAACGGCCCGGCATAGCGGACAATCTTCCGCGTGACGTTCAGGTCCAGCAGAAAGTGCTGGCCGAAGCTCTTCTTGGCCGACAGGCCGTGGGCGTCGAGCGTTTCACGCAGGGAGGGCAGATGATCGGTCACGAGGCCTGTTAGCGCGCCGCGCGGGCGGACGCCATCTCAGAAGCCAGTCGGACGGCGGCGATGAAGCTGTCGGCGCGGGCGACGCCTTTGCCGGCGATGTCGAAGCCGGTGCCGTGGTCGGGCGAGGTGCGGACGATGGGCAGGCCCAGGGTGGAGTTCACCCCGCCCCAGAAGTCCAGCGTCTTCACCGGGATCAGGGCCTGATCGTGATAGAGGCAGACCACGGCGTCGTAGCGGGCTCGCGCCTCTTCGTGGAACAGGGTGTCGGCGGGCAGGGGATCGGTGATGTTCAGCCCCTCGGCGCGCAGGGCCTCGGCGGCGGGGCGCAGGACCTCGATCTCCTGCAGGCCGATGGCGCCGCCTTCGCCCGCGTGGGGGTTCAGAGCGGCCATGGCCAGACGAGGAGAGGCGATGCCGAAATCGCGCTTCATCGATTCGTGGACGACGCGGGCGACACGGACGACGCGCTCGCCCGTCACCAGTTCAGGCAACTGGTCGATCGGCACATGGATGGTGACAAGGCAGGCGCGCAGGTCTTTGGCCGTCAGCATCATCACCGGGCCGCGCGTGCCGCTGAAGGGGATGTCGGCGGTCAGTTCGGCGATGAACTCGGTGTGGCCTGGAAAGCGGAAGCCGGAGGCGTACATGGGCGCCTTGGCGATGGGGGCCGTCACCAGGCCGCAACCTTCGCCCGACAGCACCAGATCGACGCCGCGTTCGATCCAGTCGGCGACGGCGACGGCGTTGGCGGGTTCAGGCTGACCCGCCGTGACAGGCGCAGGCGCCGGATTATGCAGAACGGGAATGGCGCGGCTGAAGACGCTGGCCGCGTCGCCGGGGCTGAGCACGGTCTCGACCGGCTGGCCCTGCACCTTCATCACCTCGGCGTCGCCCACGACGACGAAAGGCACGACGGGCGCCAAAGGGCCGGGCGTGGAGCCCAGCACTGCCCAGGCGCGCGCGATGATCTCCGGCCCCACCCCCGCGGGGTCGCCCATCGTGACGATGAGCGGCCGGATCATCGTCATTGCTTGATTTCGATCAGGGCGTCGGCCCGCAGGTCGCGCAGATAGCGGCGGCCCAGCATGGCGTAGTTCTGATTCTGCAGTCGGGCTTCGACCTGCTTCTCGGAAGGGGCCTCGGGGCCGCCCAGACGACGGCCGCAGACGGCCAGCAGGTGAACGCCCAGCGGCGTGCGGACGGCGGTGCTGATCGTGCCGATCTCGGCCGAGCGGGCGACCTGCTGGAACTGCGGTAACAGGTCGGCGACATCGCTTTCGCCCAGATCGGCGCCCATCAGCCCCTGTTCCGAGCGGGCGCGGGTCAGGATGTTGTCGCACGTCAGCTGGCCGCGCAGGGCCTCCAGACGCTGGGTCGCGGCCGTGACCTGGGCGGCGTCGGCGTTCTCGGGCAGCTCGATCATGACCTGCTTCATCTGGACCATGCTGGTCGAGGCGCCAGAGCGCTTGTCGCGCATGTAGAGGATGTAGACGCCGCCATCGACCGGGATCGGGTTCGACAACTGGCCGGGCTCCAGCGTGTCCATGACGGACTGCAGGGCGGGTTGCACCGAGCCTTGAACCACCCAGCCGGCGTCGCCGCCGCGCGCGGCCGACGGCGCGGCCGAGAATTGGCGCGCCACGGCCATGAAGGGGGCGCCCTGAATCATCTGCTGGACCAGTTGCTGGGCGCCGCTCATGGCTTCCTGCATTCCGCCGACGCGGGCGGCCTCCAGATAGATTTCACCGATCAGATACTGGGGCTTGGTCGCCGACTCGGTCATCTGGCGCATGGCCTGATCGACCTGACCCTTGGTGACGCGGGCGCGGTCGCGGAAACGACCGCCGACCAGTTCACGCCAGCCGATCTCGGTGCGGATCTGCTCGCGGAAGGGGGCGATGGAGATGCCGCCCTGTTCCAGGAAGGCGATGAAGTTGGCCGGAGAGGCGCCCGCCTGACGCGCCATGTCGGCGATTTCGGCGTCGACTTCCTGATCGGAAATCTTCAGTTGGTCGAATTTGGCGATCTCGGCGGCCTGAAGGTGCTGTTCGATCAGGTCGTTCAGCGCCTGCTGCTGGATGGCGGCGATGTTTTCTTCAGTCGGCTGAAGCTGCGACATGGCCATGATGACCAGCATCCGTTGGCGCAGGTCGAAGCCGGTGATGATGCGGTCGTTGACGGTCGCGATGATGCCGTCGGACATGCGGAACTGCGGCGCCGGGCCGGAGCGCTGGGGCGCTTCTTCGGCCGCCGGGTTCAGGGCGCCGGCGGCGGACGCCTGTGGCGCGGGTGTCTGAGCGGCGGACGCGGCGACCTGAGCTGTCTGGGCCATCGAAGGCTCCACGGCCGCGACGACCATGAGGGCGGCCAGGGCGGCACCTGTAGAGTAACGCATCAAACCCATCGTCAGTCCTGATTCCCTAAAGCGGTCCCGAGCCGTTCGTTCGGTGTTGCCAATGCTGGAGCGTCGGGCTCAGCACCTGGACGCCGGTCCCCTACGCCGCAATACGCATCATGCCTACCGCAGATTGTTGCGATCATAGCCTGAAGACCCAAAAGTGGCGAGGTTAAGACGGATGTAAACGCCCTCGGCCGGGCCGGTCGGCCGAACACGCGTGTTGTCGCGGCGCCAGCCCAGTTCGATCCGGAAGCAGTCGTCGTCGAACAGCAGGCCGACCTCGGATCGGGTGATGATGTTCTGCTCCAGATCAGCGATGCCTGTGACCGCGATCCCCCAGTTGCCGTGGACGAACTGGTTGGCTGCCAGCTGGACCAGTTCATAGTTGCGGTTTCCGGGACCATCCAGCGGATTGGAGCGGTCGACGATATAGCTTAGGCTGGCCAGGTTGCGGCGGCCCCAGCGGCCGTCGACGGTGGCCTCGGCGCGGCGGACTTCGCCCTTGCCGTCCAGCGTGGCGTGGAACCAGCCGCGCATCCGGTCGGAGGGGTTGAACGTGGCGTTGACCACCCAGTCCGATGTCCGGCCCGCCAGCCCCGAGGGATCATAGAGGCGCGAAGGGTCGTCCGGCAGGGGCGTCAGGAACTCATCCTGTTCGTCCGCCCTCATGCTGCGGCCCAGGAAGAAGCTGGCCGATCGCACATCATCCCAGCGCAGGGTGGCGCGCGCGCCTGCCGTGAAGCGCAGCCCCCCCTCCAGCAGATCATAGCCGGGGAAGCGATCCATGCGGAACAGCGACAGATGATCCAGTTCGACGATCTGGCTGTCTTCGTTGGGAATATAGCGGTCCAGGTCCGCCTTGTTCGAGATCGACAGCTGGGCCATCGGCTCAAGAATCAGGTCGGATGTGGCGCTGAGCGGCCGATACAGCGGATAGCTGACGTCCACCCCCGCACTGGCGCGACCGCGTGTCAGGGTCTGGTCCTTGACGCCAAGGGCGGGCGGCAGGTCGGCGACGGAATAGACGTCGGCCCGCAGGTCCACGAACGGCTCCCACCGCACGCCGATGGGCGAGATCATCGCCCGGCGCCATTCCGCCTGCCCGGTGACGCGGCGGCTGTCGACGCCGGGCAGGCCGTCGGTGGGGCCGACGGGAATCAGGCTGGGCGAAAGGGTCGGGAAGCCGACATAGGCGTCGCGCGTCAGCGACACGGCCGAGCCGCGCAGCCGCAGTCGCCCGCCGAAGACGGGGCTTTCCGGCTCCCAGCGGGCGTCGATCAGCGGCGCAACCAGCGGCAGGGTCTTGTCGTCCTCGAACACCAGATAGCCTTCCGGCGTGCGGAAATCGGTGGCGGCGAAGGCGGGGTCCAGACGCAGGCTCTGCATCGAGAAGGCCGCGATCGACAGATAGGAGCGTTCGGTCTGACGCTCGGCGTAGATCTGGCTGATCAGGCGGCGGCTGTCGCCGTAATAGAGGCCGTTGTCCTGATAGGTGTCGCGCACGTCGTAGCGGTCGAACAGGCTCTTGTCCGAACTGCGCTCGGCCGTGAAGCCCCAACGCCAGGGACCGTCAGGGTCGAACCTGCCGTGGGCCAGCAGATAGCTGCGGGTGGTCTTGTCGCCGAAACGGACGTTGCTCTCGGCCTTGCCGTCGCCGTCCAGATCGACTTCGCCGAAGTTACGGCCATAGGTGGCGCCGCCGCGCGCCACGATCATGCCGTCCGTGAACCGCTTGCGCCATTGCAGGCTCATCAGCGGCTCGACCTTGGTGTTGAACTGGGGGCTGACCAGAATGTCTTCGGACGGCGAGATGACGTGCAGATACGGCAGCTCCAGCGAGACGCCGCGTCCTGACTTGTAGTCGCCCCACGGCACCAGGAAGCCCGACGCCCGATCCACGCTGGGATCGGGGTGCGAGAAGGCGGGCAGGTAGAAGATCGGCACGCCGCCCAGCCGGAACACCACGTCGCGATAGAGAATGGCGCGCAGTTCTTCGTTCTGGACCGCTTTCGAGGCCTGAAGGGAGACGCTGGGCGTCTTGGCGGCGCCGTCCGCCGTGCAGATGGGGCAGGGGGTGAAGATGACGTTGTTCAGCTCGCTGACCGTTTCGGAGCGGCGAACGGCGGTGGCGGCCATCAGGCTGGAGCCGTTGGACAGGCGGGTGGCCAGATCGACGGCGACGCCCGCCTTGAGATCCGAACCCAGTTCTATGCGCTGGGCGTGAACGACCGAGCCGTCCGGCGCCGTCAGTTCGGCGTCGCCCGAGGCCGTGGCGATGCGGTTCTGAAGATCATAGGACAGGTTCTGCGCGCGCAGGCTGTGTTGCTGAAACCGGGCGACGACGCGGGCGTCGGCCGGGCCCTGGGCCGAGACGATGTCGTCCTGACGCTGGGCCGACTGGGCGTCGATAAAGACGGCGTCGGGCGTCAGTCCGTCTTCGCCGGGCGCCTGAGCCTGAGCCTGAGCTTGAGCCGCGGCCGGAGCGGGCGCAGGAGGCTGGACTTCCTGTGCGCTGGCGCCGTGGACGAAGGCCAGTTGTGACAGGGGCGCGCCCATGACCAAAGCTGCGCCGGTCAGCAGCCGAAGACGCAAGGCTCCCATACGGGGGAGGCGGCGGTTGGTCATGCAGTGTCCACTCATTGCCGGGCGGGCGCAAACCGCCCGATTAGCCGTCTTCCGTATAGATCAGCAAGGTAAAGGCGGCGAGAGCCGTCAATATCGGCGGCAGCCAGGCCGCGATAATGGGGGGCACCACCTCGGCCGAGCCCATGGCTGAAGAGAACTGGTTCAGGAAGAAGAAGGCGAAGCCCAGCACCACGGCCGCCACCGTCATCCGCGCCAGATCGCCCAGCCGCATCAGCCGCAGCGAGAAGGCCGCCGCCAGAATCGACATGGCGCCGAAGATCAGCGGCGTGGCCAGCAGCTGTTGCAGGCGCAGCTGATAGGCGGTCGAGGCGAAGCCTGCGTCCTCGATGCGGCGAATCTGGTTCGGCAGGGACCAGAAGGGCGTCGATTGCGGGCGGGCGAAATGCTGGAAAGCCTCCTGGTCGGCCAGGTTGGACGGCAGGTCCAGCGTGGCGTAGCGCACGGCCCGCTGGCCCGTCTGGGCGCCCGCCGCGTCGGTCAGTCGCCAGCGCCCGGCGTTCAGGGTGGCGGTGGCGGCGTCGATCCGCTCGGTGAAGACGCGGCGTCCGCTGGACGTCGTGGTGTAGATGAAGAAGGTCGCATCCAGCAGCCGCCCGCTGGCCTGTTCCTGACGGCCGCCGCGAATGATCATCTGGCGGTTGGCGTCGCCTTCGCGCAGCCAGACGGCCTCGGTCGGATCGCTGCCGGGCGTCGTGCCCGAGATGCGGGCGCGCTCGCGCTGCCAGACGCCGTCGCCCGCCGCCGCCAGAGGGCCCAGCACCGTCACCGTCAACACGCCCAGCAGCACCGCCGCCCCCGCCGCAGGCAGGACGAACCGCCAGGCGGACACGCCCGCCGCCCGCATGGCGATCAGCTCGCTGCGCCGGTTCAGGCTGACGAAGGCGCCGAGCGTGCCGAACAGGAAAACAAACGGCAGAAGCTGAACCACCACCGACGGCGACTTCACCAGCACCAGGCTGAAGATGCGCGCGCTGGACAGTTCGCCGGACGAATTCAGCCCGCGCGACACCTCGACGAAGTCGATCAGCATGACCAGGGCGGCGATGACGGCCAGGGCCACGCCCAGCGCCTTCATCTGCTGCATCAGCACATAGCGTTCGATACGTCCCAGACGCAGCCTCATGCGAACCTCGCCTTCAGACGTTCCAGCGGCGCCCAGCTGCGGCGGCGGCGCGGTTTCAGCGCGCGGAACAGGATGCGCAGGGCCAGCGCCGTGGCGGCCAGCGGCACGGCGTATTGCAGCACGTTCATCGTCCCGTTCCACGCGCTGGCCGCGACAAGGCCGTAGCCGATCACCCGCAGCACCAGAAAGGCGCCCGCCGCCCGGGCGATGCGTCCGCCATAGCCGCTGCGGCTGAAGGCGCCGCCCAGAATGGCCGCCAGCGCAAAGGCCATGGCCGCCATCGCGTAAAGGGGCGAGGCGAGACGCGAATGGCCCTCGGCCGCCAGTTCGCCGCGCGTCCCGGCGCTGTCCAGCAGGGCGGGCGTCGGGTCGAACAGGTCGGTCAGCCACAGGTCAGACGGCTTGAAGCGGATGCGCTCATCGGTCTTGGCGTAAGGCGACAGGTCGAACACCTGCTGGTCGAACGACAGCTGGTTCAGCACTTCGCGCGATGAATAGCGCTGCATCGAACCGTTCTGCATGGTCAGCACCGGCAGGCCGTCCAGACGGCCGAAGCGGGCGGTTTCGGCGTCCCAGGTGGTGACCGTCCTGCCGTTGTCCAGGTAGACGAAGAGGTTCTTCATCAGGCCGTTCTGTTCGATCTGCTGGACATAGACGGTCAGGCCGTCCGGGCCTTGGACAAAGCGGCCTTCCTCGACCAGCAGGGCGACAAGGTCGGTGCGGATGGCGAAGGCCTGACGGCGTCCCTCACGCTGGGCCCACGGCTGGACGAAGACGTTCACCAGCAGGGAGATGACGGTGACGATCAGGGCGATCTGCAATGCGGGCCGGATCAGCGACCAGCGGCTGACCCCGGCGGCGTAGGCGGCGGTCAGCTCCTGCTCGCGCTGCAATCGCGTCAGGGCGATCAGGGCGCCGACGAACAGGCCGATGGGCAGGATGACCGCGATCAGCTGCGGCAGGGCCAGCAGGGTCAGCTTGACCATGACCCAGACGCTCTGGCCGCGCTCGACGATGACCTCCAGCTGATCCAGGCTCTGGCTCAGCAGGCCGATGCCGGCTAGCGCCGCGACCGCCGCCACGACGGGCAGGCTGATCTGACGGAAAAGATACCTCTGGATCAGGGTCATGGGACGGAAAAGGTCGTAAGAATCGACTGCGAGCGTGTTGCAGCCCAGGGCGATGCGAGCCATGTAATACACATCCGGCCGCCCCGACGGAACTGTCGCCGCGACCATGTCGAAAACAAGCGTGATCGGGGCATGATTTCCCGGTCTGGAGTGGAATTAATGAAAATAGAATTCGTCTCTTCGGCTGGCGCCGCTGAAATTCTCGCCGTGCTGGTTCACGATGGGCGCGCGCTGGCGGGGACCGGGCCTGCGCTGGATCAGGCCGCCTCGGGCGCCCTGGCCAAGGCGATGAAGAACAGCCGCTTCACCGGCGCCGCCAACAGCAGCTTGAGCGTCGCCGCTCCGGCCGGGATCGACGCGAACGCCGTCCTGCTGGTCGGTGCGGGCGCGGCGGACAAGGTCGATGATCTGGCGGTCGAAACCGCCGCCGGCGCCGCCTATCATGCCGCCAAGATGTCGGGCGCAGAGGTGCTGACCATCGACGCGGCGCATCTGTCGCCGGAACTGGCCGCCCGTGCCGGTTTCGCCGTGCGTCTGGCCGCCTATCGCTTCGCCAAATATCTGACCAAGCAGAAGGCCGACAAGATTCCGTCGGTGACGACGGTGCGCGTCGTGACGTCGGACGTCGCCGCCGCCGAGGCCGCCTTCGGCCCGCTGTCGGCCGTGGCCGACGCCGTGCTGTTCGCGCGCGATCTGGTGTCCGAGCCCGCCAACATCCTGTACCCGGCCGAGTTCGCACGCCGCGTGAAGGAACTTGAGGCTCTGGGCGCCAAGGTCGAGATTCTCGGCGAGGCCGAGATGGAGAAGCTGGGCATGGGCTCGCTGCTCGGCGTCGGCATGGGTTCGGTGCGTGAAAGCCAGCTGGCCGTCATCCAGTGGAACGGCGGCAAGGCGGGCGACGCCCCCATCGCCTTCGTCGGCAAGGGCGTCTGCTTCGACACCGGCGGCATCAGCCTGAAGCCTGCGGACGGCATGGAAGAGATGAAGTGGGACATGGGCGGCGCCGCCGCCGTGGCCGGCCTGATGCACGCCCTGGTCGGCCGCAAGGCCAAGGTCAACGTGGTCGGCGTTCTGGGTCTGGTCGAGAACATGCCGGACGGCGCCGCACAGCGCCCCGGCGACGTGGTCACCTCCATGTCGGGCCAGACCATCGAAGTGCTGAACACCGACGCCGAAGGCCGCCTCGTTCTGGCCGACGCACTCTGGTACACGCAGGACCGCTTCAAGCCGAAATTCATGGTCGACCTGGCCACGCTGACGGGCGCCATGATCATCTCGCTGGGCCTGGAATATGCGGGCGTCTTCTCCAACAGCGACGATCTGGCCGACAACATCGCCGCCGCCGGTCCCAAGGTGGGCGAGAAGACCTGGCGCATGCCGATCCCGGCGGAATACGACCGCCATATCGACAGCCCGATCGCCGATGTGAAGAACATGGGCAACGGCCGCGCGGGCGGTTCGATCACCGCCGCCCTGTTCCTGCAACGCTTCACCAACGGCACGCCGTGGGCGCACATCGACATCGCGCCGACCGCATGGGTCAAGGATTCGAAGAACCCGACCGTGCCGGACGGCGGCGTGGGCTGGGGCGTGCGTCTGCTGGACCGCATGGTCGCTGACGCCTACGAAGGCTGATCACGCCTGCGTTTGAAAGGGTAGGGCCGGGTGTCTGACGCCAAGCCGGAAATCTGGTTCTACCATCTGGAGCGCTCGACGCTGGATCAGGTGCTGCCGACCCTGCTGGAGCGCACGCTTCAGCGGGGCTGGCGCGCCCTGATCCGGGGCGCGACCTCACATCGGCTCGACGACATCGACGAGTTGCTGTGGACCTATCGCGACGACAGCTTCCTGCCTCATGGACGGGCGGACAGCGACCATGCCGCGCGCCAGCCTGTGCTCCTGTCCGAATCGGGCGAGAATCTGAATGGCGCTCAGGCCCTGTTCATCGTCGATGATTCAGAGCTTGGGGCTACGCAGGAGTTCGCACGTTGCTTCATCATCTTCGACGGTCGGGACGAGCAGGCGCTGAACCATGCGCGCGGGCGCTGGCGGACGCTGAAGGCGGACGGCGCCGACCTGGCCTATTGGAAACAGTCGGACGAGGGGCGCTGGGAAAAGGCGGCCTGATCGCGGTTGCGGGCGCTCTGGCCGTGTCGGCCTGCGCCTCGCCGCCGCCCGCCCGCACGACGGCCTATCCCAACTATCCGACCACGACGGCCGTAACACCCGCATCACCGACCGAGCGGCCCTATCTGTCCGAGCCAGGCGTCCGTAACGCCTCGGGCGAGGCCATGTGCAAGGCCGATGAGTTTCAGTGGCTGATCGGGAAACCGCGCAACCAGATTCCCGTTCCCGTGGATGTGGTGAACCGGCGGGTCGCCTGCACGACCTGCCCGGTAGCCGAGGACTATTCGCCCTATCGGCTGAACATTTTCTACAACCAGCGCACGGGCCTGATCGAACAGGTCCGCTGCGGCTGATCGAAAGGACGCTGTCATGAAGACGTTTCTGACTTTAAGCGCCGCCGCCGGTTTTCTGGCCCTGGCCGCCTGCGCGCCGACGCAAGGGGGCGGCGCGACGCCCACGCCGAACCCCGATGCGACGCCGGTGGCCTGCAAGGCCAGCGATTATCAGGAGTATGTCGGCCGCAATCGCTCGACCATTCCGACGGCGCCCGAGGGCCGTATCTTCCGCGTCCTGTGCAGCAGCTGCGCCGCGACGATGGACTATCGCGATAACCGCGTGACCTTCACCTACGACAACAAGACCGATGTCGTGACGCGCGTCAGCTGCGGCTGAGTTCAAACAATATCTGCTCATCCCGGCGGACGCCGGGGTGAGCGGGGGCTTATCGCTCCAGACCGTAGAGGGCGTCGGCGATGTCCTCGACCTTCTGGCGCACCACGGTTTCGGCATCGCGCAGGCCGCGGTTGTAGAACAGGCGGCCGATGTCCTGACCTATGAACTCGACCAGCATCTCGGCGGGCAGGCGGCCGACCTCCACCTCCATCTCGTCGCTCAGATAGGCGCGCAGGCGGGCGGCCGCCTCCTGCATCTCGTCCTTGGACAGCAGGGGCGACGCCTTGCTCATCACGACACCTCGGCCAGAGCTTCTTCGGCGGCGATCCAGTCGACTTCGGCCTGATCCAGATCGGCCTGGGTCTTGGCGCGTGAGCGGGTCAGGCCTTCCAGCTTCTTCGGATCATTGACGGCGGCGTTGGCCAGATCGTCGTCCAGACGCGCCAGATCGGCGGTCAGCTGCGCCATCCGGTCCTCGGCCTTCTTCACCGCATGGCGAAGCGTGGACGGTGACGGTCCCTTTTTCTTTTCGCCCTTGGGCGCGGCGGCAGGCGTGGGAGCCTCGGCGGCGACCTCTTCATGCTTGACTTGGCTGGGCTTCATGCCTGCCTGTTTGGCGCGGTCGAGGACGAACTTCTGATAGTCGTCCATGTCGCCGTCGAACGGCTTCACCGAGCCGTCGGCGGCCAGCCACAGACGGTCGGCCACCAGTTCCATCAGCGAGCGGTCGTGGGTGATCAGGATGACCGCACCGGTATATTCGTTCAGCGCGTCCAGCAGGGCGCGGCGGCTGTCGATGTCCAGGTGGTTGGTCGGTTCGTCCAGGATCAGGATGTGCGGCGCATCCATCGCCACCAGATTCAGCAGCAGACGCGCCCGCTCACCGCCCGACAGGGCGCCGACGGTGGTCTCCTGCTTTTCGAACGGCAGGCCGAACTGGGCCAGACGGCTGCGGCGGCTGGATTCCGAGGCGTCCGGCATGGCGCGACGGATAATCTCCAGCGGCGTGTCGGTCGGCTCCATCGCCTCGATCTGGTGCTGGTGGAACCAGCCCACGCGCATCTTGCCGTCGCGGTGGAACTCGCCCGTCTCGATGGTCAGGGCCTTGGCGATCAGCTTGGCGAAGGTCGATTTGCCCGCCCCGTTGACGCCCAGCAGGCCGATGCGGTCGTCCAGATCCATCCGCAGGTTCAGGTTCTTCAGGATCGGCTTGCCAGGTTCATAGCCGACGTTGGCCTTCTCCAGCCGGATCAGCGGCGGGGGCAGGGGGCGTTCGGGCGAAGGCAGGGTGAAGGGGGCGACGCGCTCTTCGGGCGGCAGTTCGATGCGCTGCATCTTCTCCAGCCGCTTGACGCGCGACTGGGCCTGCGTGGCCTTGGACGCCTTGGCCTTGAAGCGGTCGATGAACTTCTGCAGGTGGGCGCGCTCGGCGTCCTGCTTGGCCTGGGTCGACGCCATCAGGCGCAGCTTCTCGGCCCGCGTCTTTTCAAAGGTGTCGTAGTTGCCGGTGTAGAGGTCCAGCTTGCGGTTCGACAGTTGCAGGATGTGGGTGCAGACGCCGTTCAGCAGCTCGCGGTCGTGGCTGATGATCAGGGCCGTGTGCGGATAGCGTTTCAGCCGCTGCTCCAGCCACAGGGCGCCTTCCAGGTCGAGGTAGTTGGTCGGTTCGTCCAGCAGCAGCATGTCCGGCTCGGCGAACAGGGCGGCCGCCAGGGCGACGCGCATCCGCCAGCCGCCCGAGAACTCGGCCATCGGGCGCAGGATGTCTTCATGGCTGAAGCCCAGACCCGCCAGAATTTCGGACGCACGGGCGGGGGCGCTGTCGGCGTCGATCTCGATCAGACGGCCCCAGATCTCGCCCATCTCTTCCGGTTCGGCGGTTTCCAGCCGGGTCAGCAGGTCGTGGCGCTCGACGTCGGCTTCCAGAATGGTGTCAAGAACGCTGACGGGCGTTGCGGGGTGTTCCTGATCGACCGAGCCGATACGGGCGGTCTTGGGCAGGGAGATTTCGTCGCCGTTGGCGGCCAACTCGCCCAGGATCAGCTTGAACAGGGTCGACTTGCCGATGCCGTTGCGGCCGACCAGCCCGACCTTGGAACCGGGCGGCAGGCTGACGGAGGCGTCATCAAGGAACTCGCGGCCCCAGGCGTTGTAGGTCAGGTTTTTGATCTGCAGCATGGCAACCGGAAAGAAAAAAGGCTCAGAGCGAAATCGGTTCACATGCGCTCGCATGTGAACCCAGATATTCGCTCAAGTGATTGATCTGGGCCATTGATCTGAGTTCGGATTGGCTCAATCCGAACCGATAATGGTCCAGGCGCGGGGATATTGGAAAGATGTGCGGCGCTCGCTATAAGCCGCCGACCCTCAAACTCCCAAACAAGAAGTCACTCCCATGACCGAACGTACGTTCTCGATCATCAAGCCGGACGCCACCCGCCGCAACCTGACGGGCGCCATCAACGCCGTCATCGAAGGCGCTGGCCTGCGTATCGTGGCTCAACGCCGCGTCAAGCTGACCGAAGCCCAAGCCAAGAAATTCTATGAAGTGCACGCCGAGCGTCCCTTCTACGGCGAACTGGTCTCGCAGATGATCGCCGAGCCGGTCGTCGTGCAGGTGCTGGAAGCTGAAGGCGCCGTCGCCAAATATCGCGAAGTCATGGGCGCCACCAACCCGAACGACGCCGCTGAAGGCACCATCCGCAAGCTGTTCGCCCTGTCGATCGGTGAAAACTCGGTCCACGGCTCGGACTCGCTGGACAACGCCAAGATCGAGATCGAGCAGTTCTTCACCGACGCCGACATCGTCGGCTAAAGGCTGAAACAGGCCGCTTTGCGCGGTCTGGCTCAACGATAAGGCGGCCCGCTCCCGGAACCGGGGGCGGGCCGTTTCGTTTCAGGGTCACGCCGTGCTCTCGCAGAAGAACAAGGATGACCGCGATGAAGACGATTCTGAAATTTGCTCCGGTGCTCGGCCTGACGGCCCTGTTGGCCGCTTGCGGAACCACTACGGAACAGCGCGCCGCCACGGGCGCTCTGGGCGGCGCCGTCGCCGGTCAGGTCATCGGCGGCAACACCGGCGCCACGGCGGCCGGGGCGGCCATCGGCGCCATCGGCGGCGCCGCGACCACGCCCAAGAAGCCGCACGAGTAAAGCTTTCCTCCCCACACAGTGGGGAGGAGAGAAAAAGGGCGTCGGCCGCGAAGCCGACGCCCTTTTCTTTTTGTCCGTCGCCGGACGCGCCGCTTACCAGATGCGGGCGCGCTTCTCAGGGGCGATGTATTCCGCCTGATCCGGGGTGACGCCGAAGGCGGCGTACCAGGCGTCGATGTTGCGCGGCGGGGTGGCTGCGCGCGCCATGCCGGGCGAGTGCGGGTCGGTGGTCAGCTGCTCTTTCAGGGCCTCTTCACGCGACTTTTCGCGCCACACCTGGGCCCAGCCCAGGAAGACGCGCTGTTCGCCGGTCAGGCCGTCGATCACCGGGGCCGGTTGACCGTTCAGGCTGCGCTTATAGGCGTCCAGCGCCATCAGCAGCCCGCCCAGATCGGCGATGTTCTCGCCCATCGTCAGGTCGCCGTTGATGTGCATCCCCGGCACCGGTTCTTCGGCGGCGTAGATGGCGCCGAGCGTCTTGGCGCGTTCCTCGAAACGGGCGGCGTCCTCCGGCGTCCACCAGTCGCGCAGCACGCCGTTGGCGTCGGTCTTGCGGCCCTGATCGTCGAAGCCGTGGGTGATCTCGTGCCCGATCACGGCGCCGATGCCGCCGTAGTTGACCGCCGGATCGGCGTTCGGGTCGAAGAAGGGCGCCTGCAGGATGGCGGCCGGGAAGACGATCTCGTTACGCGGCGGATTGTAATAGGCGTTCACCGTCTGGGGCGTCATGCCCCAGTCCAGCGGATCGACCGGCTTGCCGATCTTGCCGCGCTCATAGGCCCAGTCGAAGGCGGCGGCGCGCTCGACGTTGCCGTACAGGTCGTCGGCCTTCAGCTCCAGCCCGTCATAGTTGCGCCATTTCTCGGGGTAGCCGATCTTCACGCCGAAGTTGGACATTTTCTCGAGGGCCTGCGCGCGGGTGGCCTCGCTCATCCAGTCCAGAGCCTTCAGGCGCTCGGTCATGGCGGCGCTGAGGTTGGCGACCAGCTGTTCCATCTGCGTCTTGGACGAGGCGGGGAAGTGCAGGCGGACGTATTCCTGACCCAGCACCTCGCCCAGCTGGCCGTCGACCAGGACCACGCCGCGGTTCCAGCGCGGACGGTTCTCAGGCTGGCCGCGCAGGGTCTTGCCGCGGAACTCGAAGCGCGAATCGACGAAGGCGTCGGACAGATAGGGGCTGGCCTGATCGACGGTCTGGAAGGCCTGCCAGGCTTTCAGCGTCTCGATCGGAGTGTCAGCGAACACCTGGGCGATGCCGGGGATGGCGGTGTTTTCCATCAGCACCAGCGTGGGCACGCTTTCGACCTTGGAGGCCTGCAGGAAGGCGGTCCAGTCGAAACCGGGGGCGAAGGTGGCCAATTGCGCGGCCGGGGTCGGGTTGTAGATCTTGTCGATCTGGCGGCGCTCGACCGTGGTCCAGTGCTTTTCAGCGACCTTCGTTTCGAAGGCCAGGATGTCGGCGGCGGCCTGCGCCGGGTTGCTCCACCCGGCGGCGGTCAGGGCGCGCGTGACATAGCCGACATAGGCTTCGCGCTGAGTGGCGAAGTCGGGCTTCAGATAATAGTCGCGGTCCGGCAGACCCAGACCACCCTGACCCAGATAGGCCGAGTTGACATTGGGATCCTGCAGATCCTCGAACACGGCGACCCCGAACAGGGAGCCGCCGAAGCCTTCGTGGCTGGCGCCCATCAGGCGGGCCATGTCGCTGTGGTTCGCCACGGCGCGGATGGCGGCCAGATCGGCGGCCAGCGGCTGGGCGCCCAGCTGGTTCACGCGGGCCTCGTCCATGAAGCTGGCGTACAGGGCGCCGACCTTCTGGGCGTTGGCGTTGGTCGGGTTGGCGGCGCTGGCCTCGATGATGGCGCGAAGCTGGGCCTGCGAGTTCTCATAGAGGACGTCGAACGGCCCGAAGCGGGCCTTGTCGGCCGGAATCTCGGTGTTCTTCAGATAGACGCCGTTGGCGTAGGCGTTGAAGTCGTCGCCCGGCTTCACCGTCAGGTCGCGGCCGTCCAGATCAAAGCCCCACGGCTTGATCTCGGGCGTGTTGGAGACGGTGGTGGAGGCGTGGGCGTGTTGTGCGAGGGTCGGTTGGGCCGTGAAGGCGAGGGCGACGGCCATGGCGGCGGCGCCCATCAGGCGGGTTTTCATCATCGGGTCTTTCCAGTCGTACAGACGTGCGCGATTGCACCATCGGAACGGGCATTCGAGCTTGCCGGCAACCTGCGCCGGGCTGCGACCGGCTGTCGCATTAAAAATCGTTAAGAATTGGGAGCGTTCAGAAAATTCGCCAGAATACGGGGGTAAAGCTGATGTTCCGCCGCCTTGACGCGCGCGGAGAGAATTTCAGCGGTGTCTCCGGCCAGAATGGGCACGCGCGCCTGACCCAGCACAGGGCCTTCATCGACGCCTTCGGTGACGATGTGGACGGTGCAGCCCGCCTCAAGGTCGCCCGCTTCAATGGCGCGGGCGTGGGTGTTCAGTCCCGGATAGAGCGGCAGCAGCGAGGGGTGGATATTCAGCATCCGACCCGCCCATCCGCGCACCAGCCACGGCGTCAGCAGGCGCATGTATCCCGCCAGGGCCACCGCTTCGACGCCGCGTTCGCGCAGAAGGGCGTCGACGGCGCGCTCATGCGCCTCTCGGTCCTTGCCGAAAGGGGCGTGTTCGATGGCGACGGCCTCCACGCCCAGCGCACGTGCCCTGTCCAGACCGGCGGCGCCCGCGATGTTGGAGACGACCAGCACGACTTCATAGGGGGCGTCCGGCGCCTGTCCCGCCTCAATCAGGCTGACCATGTTCGAACCGGTCCCCGAAATCAGGACGGCGACGCGGGTTTTGGCGACGGACATGGAGAACTCATACGTGGAAAGCAGATGGCGACTGCCATGCGGCCCTCAATCCGGCTTGGCAAGAGGGGAGCCGGGGCGAGGGCCGGGGGCGTATCGTCGTTGAATATTTGTTGCCGAACTGTCGTAAACTCCGTTGCTTCTTCGGAAACGGCGGCGTTAGCGTCGATCCGCCGGAAAGTCCGGCCTGTCAGGGGGGAGTATCCTATGCGTCGTTTGTTGACGGCTGCCTGCGCGGCGGCCCTATTGGCCGTTCCGGCTGTTTCCGTGGCCCAGGAGGCCGCTTCTTCGGCCGGTTCGGGGCCGGTCCGCTCGGCTGCCGAGCGCCTGCGCAACGCCAATGCCGAACAGATCGAGAAGAACTGGGCGCGCGCCACGGCCGATGAGTCGGAAGTGACCACCAGCCACTCGATCAACGCCCACGGCCGCACCCTGCGCTATAAGGCGACGGCGGGCACGCTGACGGTCCGCAACGATGCGGGGATGCCCACGGCCAGCCTCTTCTATGTGGCCTATACGCTGGACGGCCAGCCGGTCGGCCGTCGTCCGATCACCTATATGTTCAACGGCGGGCCGGGTTCGCCGACGGTGTGGCTGCACATGGGCGCCTTCGGCCCGATGCGGGTCCAGACCGATGAGCCGGTGGTCGAGCGTCCTGCGCCGTTCAACCTGGCGCCCAACGACATGACCCTGCTGGACAAGACCGACCTGGTCTTCATCGACATGGTCGGCGCTGGCTATTCGCGCCCGCTGGGCGAGACGCCGGGTTCGGCCTTCTGGGGCGTTGATCAGGACGCGGACACCTTCGCCCGCGCCATCATGCGTTACACGACCAAGTTCGACCGCTGGTCCAGCCCGAAATATGTTCTGGGCGAAAGCTACGGCACCCTGCGCGCGGGCGCTTTGGTGCATCAGCTGGAAGACCGCGGCATGTCGCTGAACGGCGTGGTCCTGCTGTCGTCGATCATGAACTACGGCGTGCGCCAGCCGGGCTATCCGCAGAACTTCATCACCCTGCTGCCGACCTATGCGGCGACGGCCTGGTATCACAACAAGATCCCGAACAAGCCCAGCCTGGAAGAACACGTCCAGCGCGCTCGTGAATTCGCCATCGGCCCCTATGCGGCGGCCCTGTCGAAGGGGCACCTGATCTCGGACGCCGAGCGCGCCCAGATCGCCCAGCAGATGAGCGCCCTGATCGGCATTTCGCCGACGGTGCTGGATCAGGCCAACCTGCGCCTTGAGCTCAGCCCCTTCCGCAAGGAACTGCTGCGCGACCGTCGCCAGACCATCGGCCGTCTGGACATGCGCTATACCGGCATCGACGCCAACGCCGTCGGCGCCTCGCCCGAAGAAGACCCGTCGAGCAGCGCCATCACCGGCGCCTATTTCGGCATCTTCCGCGACTATATCGCCACGACGCTGAACTATCGGACCGATGTGGATTACCGCCAGTCGGCGCGCGGCCTGCCGGGCTTCAACTGGGACTGGAACCACCGTCCGCCGGTCGGCGGCCCGCAGACGACGCCGAACACGGCCGTCGATCTGGCCACCGCCATCCGTCGCAATCCGCACATGAAGGTGCTGGCGCTGAACGGCTATTACGACGCCGCCACGCCGTTCTTCAGCACGGAGTACGATCTGGCCCAGATGATGCTGGAGCCGCACCTGCGCCGGAACCTGGAGTTCACCTACTATGAAGGCGGCCACATGATGTACACGGCCCGCCCGGCGCTGGAGCAACTGCACGTCGACCTGTCGAAATTCTACGACGAGACGGTCAACGGCGGCCTGCGCTGATCCCGGCGACAGTCTGAAATGAAGAAGGCCCCGGTCCATGCGGCCGGGGCCTTTTTTCATCGGAGCTATGTTTTTCGCCGTCATCCTCGGGCTTGACCCGAGGATCGGGTTGTCCGCCTGCGCGAGGTTGGCAGGGAGAGCGCGCCGCCGCCCTTGATCCTCGGGTCAAGCCCGAGGATGACGGAGAAGGGGAGGCGTGGAAGCTACGCGGCCTGCAGTTGCCCGCAGACAAACGCCGTCTCGCCCGCGTTCAGCAGGGCGGCCAGCACTGTCTCTACGTTTTCGGGCGCGACGATCAGGATGAAGCCCACGCCGCAGTTGAAGGTGCGGCGCATCTCGTGATCCGACACGCCGCCGGTCTCGGCCAGCCACTGGAAGACGGCGGGCATCGGCCAGGCGTCCCAGTCGAAGCTGGCCTCAAGGCCCTCGGCGATGCAGCGCGGAGGGTTTTCGATCAGGCCGCCGCCCGTGATGTGGGCCGCGCCCTTGATCAGGTCGGCCTTCATCAGCGGCAGGACCGGCTTCACATAGATGCGGGTCGGCTCCATCAGGGCCTGCGCCAGCGACTGGTCCTTGGCGAAGGGGGCGTCATCGCTCCAGGCCAGGCCGGACTTCTCGACCACCTTGCGGATCAGCGAATAGCCGTTCGAGTGCGGACCCGACGAGGCCAGGCCGATGACGACGTCGCCCGGCTTCTGCTGGTCCAGATAGGGCAGGACCTTGCCGCGCTCGACTGCGCCGACCGAGAAACCGGCCAGATCATAATCGCCGCCCGAGTACATGCCCGGCATTTCGGCCGTCTCGCCGCCGACCAGGGCGCTGCCCGACTGGCGGCAGCCCTCGGCGATGCCGGCGACGACGCGGCGCGCAGCGTCCACGTCCAGCTTGCCCGTGGCGTAGTAGTCCAGGAACATCAGCGGCTCGGCGCCCTGCGCCAGCAGATCGTTGACGCACATGGCGACCAGATCGACGCCCACGCCGTCGTGACGGCTGGTCTCGATGGCGATCTTCAGCTTGGTGCCGACGCCGTCGGTGGTGGTGACGATCAACGGGTCTTCAAAACCGGCGGCCTTCAGGTCGAACAGGGCGCCGAATCCGCCCAGCGAAGCCTCTGCGCCGGGGCGGCGCGTGGACTTGGCCAGGGGCTTGATCGCATCGACCAGCTGTTCTCCGGCGTCGATATCCACGCCTGCATCGGCGTAGGTCAGGCCGTTGTTTAGGGCCTCGGGGGTGTCGCTCATCGGTCACGGCTCGAAATCGGGGGCGAAAATTTGTCGCAGCGCTCTTGCCACGACGGCGTCGCGCGGGGCTATAGCATCGGAATGACGCCAATCACCACCAATGACGCGCTGATCGCCTTCTGCGATCGTCTGGCCAAGGCTCCGTACATCACCGTTGATACGGAATTCATGCGGGAAACGACCTATTGGCCCAAGCTGTGCCTGATTCAGGCGGCGGCTTCGCCCACGGACGCCGCCATCATCGATCCGATGGCGGAAGGTCTGGATCTGGAGCCTTTCCTCGACATCCTGCGGGACGAATCGATTCTGAAGGTCTTCCACGCCGCCCGGCAGGACGTGGAGATCTTCAACAAGCTGGGCGCCATGCCGCGCCCGCTGTTCGACACCCAGGTCGCCGCCATGGCCGCCGGGTTCGGCGATCAGGTCAGCTATGAGGCGCTGGTCCGTCAGATGCTGCGTCAGGAACTGGACAAGGGCAGCCGCTTCACCGACTGGGCGCGCCGCCCGCTGTCGGAGGCGCAGCTGACCTATGCGCTGGGTGACGTGACGCACCTGTCGGCGCTGTATCCCAAGCTGCGCGACCGGCTGCAGAAGGAAGGCCGTCTGGACTGGGTCATGTCGGAAATGGGCGCGGTCACAGACCCGGCGCTCTATGACACCTCGCCCGAGAACGCCTGGAAGCGGCTGAAGCCCAAGAAGTTCAACGCCAAATATCTGGCCGGTTTCGTGGCCACCGCCGTCTGGCGCGAGCGCGCGGCGCAGGAACGGGACCAGCCGCGCGGCCGCATCCTGAAGGACGAGGCCATCGACGAGATCGCCGTCCAGACGCCGACCGACCCCGACGCCTTCAACCGCCTGCGTTCGGTGCCCAAGGGCTTCGGCGGCTCGCGTCTGGGGCTGGAGCTGGCGGCCGAGCTGAAGCGCGTCCTGGCCGACCCGGAAGCCCATGCGCCCAAGCTGGAGCGGCCGTCGCACAACCAGCCAGCGCCGCCGTCGGTGGTCGAACTGCTGAAGGTGCTGCTGAAGGCCAAGAGCGACAATGCGGGCGTGGCGGCCAAGCTGATCGCCACCGTCTCGGACCTCGAAAAGATCGCCCTGAATGACAATGCGGACATCGACGCCATGAAGGGATGGCGCCGCGAACTGTTCGGCGAAGACGCGCTGAAGCTGAAGAAGGGCGAGATCGCCCTGGTGCTGAACGGCGCCCGCGTCGAAGTGGTCGAGATCGAGGGCTGATACTTTCTCCCTCCCCTTCATGGGGAGGGTGGTCGCGCAGCGACCGGGTGGGGAGGGCTAGGCAATCCTGGCCTCGGCGTTTGACTAGCCTCGCCGCCCCCACCCGGCTTCGCCCTTCAGGCTCAGCCACCCTCCCCATGAAGGGGAGGGAGAGGCGTTGCGTTAGATTTTCAGCGTCAGATCCATCGCCTCGGCCAGCGCCTTGGCGCGCCGCTTCGTCTGCTCTCCCAGCAGCATGTCTGCATAACCGTTGGCGGCGGTGACGCGCAGGGCGCCTTTCTCGACCGTGGCTGTGGCGTTCGCCAGCAATTGCGGAGAGCGGCCCGACAGGTCGCAGGCCAGCCGCATGGCCAGCCCCAGCGCTCGCGCACGCTTCTGGCCCTTTTCCGACAGCAGGCGGTTGACTGTTTCCGGCGCAGGCGTGCGCGCTTCGCCGCCATAGCGGGCGTTCATCGCCACAGCCATGAAGGCGCGTTCAGTGTGCGTCTGGCCGGGAATCGGCGACCACAGCACCTGATCGAACACCAGATTGATGCGATGGTCCGGGTGCAGTCGCGCGCCCAGGTCGGCCAGGCGGCAGACCGATGAGGTCAGCAGGGCGTCTCGTTCCTCGCCGAACACCTCGGGCAGGGCCGAGGCGACGGATTGCAGCCAGCCGTCCAGCGCGCGCGGCAGGGCCGGGTCCACGCCCTGACGGCCGCCCCAGGCGGAACAACCGGCCAGCAGCGGATCGACCGCCCGCATGGCGGGCTCCATGCCTTGATACAGCAAGCCCTCGCGCACGCCCCAGGCCGAGAAACTGACCGACGACAGCCCCAGTCGGTCGATCAGCCCCTCCAGCACCAGTGCGGCGTAGGGCAGGGTTTCAGCGCGGCGCTTGGACAGGCCGGGCAGCTTTTCCAGCGAGGCGCGGGACTGGCGAGCGACCAGACGGGCCATGTCGCGGGCGTCGGCGGCGCTCATGGCGTATTGGTGGACGATGCGGATCGGGTGCTCGATCATGGCCATATGCATCTGGGCCAGACTGCGCCAGGCGCCGCCGACGGCGTAGAGTGTCGGGGTGGCATAGTCGTCTTCGATCGGCTCCAGTCGCCTGGCGATGCGGCCGCGCAGACGCTCAGCGTCGAACCCCCTGTCGTCCAGCAGGGCGAACGGCCCCAGCGGCAGGGTCACGCCCTTGCCGCGCGGACCATCCCCGATCCGCGTCAGCTCCAGACTGGCGCCGCCCATGTCGGCGGCCACGCCGCGCGCGCCGGGATCACCCGCCAGCACGCCCAGCGCCGAATATTTCGCCTCTTCCTCACCGCTGAGGACGCGGATGTGCAGGCCCGTCTCGGCGGCCACGCGTTCGCAGAACAGGGGGCCGTCCTCGGCCTGACGCACGGCGGCGGTGGCGGCGACCAGCACCTGATCGGGCTGGACGCCCTCGATCACGGCGGCGAAGCGGCGCAGCGCCGTCATGGCCATGACCACGCCGGGCTCAGACAGGCGCCGGGTGGCGGCCAGATCACGCCCCAGACCGGCCAGCACCTTCTCGTTGAACATGGTCCAGACCGCGCGGCCTTCCAGCCGGTACAGCACCAGACGCACCGAGTTGGAGCCGATGTCGATGACGGCGATCTGTTTCGATTCGTATTCGCGCTCGGGGCTCATCAGCGGCGCTTCCGCACCTTGAGGCCGGGATAGGACAGGGCGCCGGGCAGGGTCTTCACCTTGCGGCCGCGTCCCGACAGGCTGGGGTTGGTCATGAAGTATTTATGCGCCGAGAAGGGTCGCTCGGACCCGCTGGGGATCACCCGTCGATAGGAGCCGTCGGAGGCCAGAACCCAGCTCTGGGCGTCGTCCTTCAGATTGGCGACCATGATCTGATCCAGCACCTGGTCGTGGACGGTGGCGTTCAGGATCGGCGTCATCACCTCGACCCGGCGGTCCAGGTTACGCGGCATCCAGTCTGCCGAGGAGATATAGAGTCGCGCCCGGTTGCTGGGCAGGTCGTGGCCGTTGGCGAAGGCGACGATGCGGCTGTGCTCAAGGAAGCGGCCGACGATCGACTTGACCCGGATATTTTCCGACAGGCCTGTCACGCCGGGGCGTAGGCAGCAGATGCCCCGGATGACCAGTTCGATGCGCACGCCCTGCTGGCTGGCGCGATAAAGGGCGTCGATGATCTCGGGGTCGACCAGGGCGTTCATCTTGGCCCAGATGGCGGCGGGCTTGCCCTTGGCGGCGGCGACCATCTCCTTGCCGATCATCTCGATCAGGCTGGTCTTCATGTTCAGCGGCGAGACGACCAGGGCTTCCAACTCGTCCGGCGCCGCATAGCCGGTGATGTAGTTGAACACCCGCGTTGCATCGCGGCCCAGCGCCGGGTCGCAGGTGAACAGGCTCAGGTCCGTATAGATCTTGGCCGTGACCGGGTGATAGTTGCCGGTGCCGAAGTGGCAGTAGGTGCGAAGGCTGTCGCCCTCGCGCCGCACGACGACGCTCATCTTGGCGTGGGTCTTGTACTCCACGAAGCCGAAGACGACGTGGACGCCCGCCCGTTCCATCTGGCGCGCCCAGCGCAGGTTGGCCTCTTCGTCAAAGCGCGCCTTCAGCTCGACCAGGGCGGTGACGTTCTTGCCGTTCTCGGCCGCCTCGATCAGGGCGGCGACGATGGGGCTGTCTTTTGATGTGCGATACAGCGTCTGTTTGATGGCGATGACGTGCGGATCGCGCGCGGCCTGACGAAGGAACTGCACCACCACGTCGAAGCTCTCGAACGGGTGGTGGATCAGCATGTCCTTTTCGCGCACGGCCGCGAAGATGTCGCCGCCGTTGTCACGCACCCGCTCGGGATAGCGCGGCTCATAGCCCTTGAACTTCAGGTCGGGATGGCCGCCGGGGATCAGTTCGGACAGCTGGGCCAGACCCAGCATCCCGTCGACCAGCACCACGTCCTGCGGCTGGGCGTGAAGCTGGGCGATGATGAAGTCGCGCAGGTCGTCGGGCATGTCCGCCTGAATCTTGATGCGGACGACCGAGCCCATGCGGCGCTGCTTCAGCGCCTCTTCGAACTCCATGACCAGATCTTCGGCCTCTTCCTCGATCTCGATGTCGGAATCGCGGATCAGGCGGAACAGGCCCTTTTCCAGAATCTCGCAGCCGGGGAACATGTGATCGATGAACAGCAGCAGCAGGTTTTCCAGCGAGACGTAGCGCGTCCGTCCCGGCGTCGAACGCCCGTCCGTCGCTAGCGCCCAGAAGCGCCGCACCTGCGTCGGCACCGGCACCAGAGCATACAGGACGCGGTTGTCGCTGTTGCGCCGCAGCTTCAGCGCCAGCGAGAACCCCAGGTTCGGCAGGAAGGGGAAGGGATGCGCCGGGTCGATGGCCATCGGCGTCAGCACGGCGAACAGCTGGTTCAGGAACTCAGGCTCCAGCCGCTCGCGCTCGGTCTTGGTGATGCGGGCGCGCTCGACGATTTCGATCCCGGCGGCGGCCATCTCCTTGCGCAGGACGCGCCACTGGCGTTGCTGTTCGGCCATCAGGCCGCCCGCCGCCGCATTGACCTGTTCTAACTGCTCGGCCGGGGTCAGGCCGTCAGGTGAGACGACGCGGACGCGCTCGCGCACCTGACCCTTCAGCCCCGCCACACGGGTCATGAAGAACTCGTCCAGATTGTTCGCTGAGATGGACAGGAAGCGCACCCGCTCCAGCAGGGGGTGGCCTTCGTTTGCGGCCTCTTCCAGCACGCGGCCGTTGAAGGCCAGCCATGACAGCTCGCGGTTGATGAACCGCTCGGGCGAGGCCATCAGCGCCTCGGACAGCTCCAGCTGAGGCGCGCGCGAGGAGGGGACTTCTTCACCGGTGGTGTCGACGGCGATGGGCGCGATATCGGTCATGATTCTGTTGTCGCGCGCGCCTGTGACGGCTGCAACCGCGATTGTGTCGCGGCAGGCGGGACTTAACTATTCCGCTCATCCCCGCCTCCGCAGGGATGAGCGGGTTAGGGTTCCCCGTCCAGCACCTGGCGCGCCAGCACGCGCGTCACGGGGCGGTGCAGGGCGTCCAGACGGTCGACCACGGCCTCAGCGGCGTCGGCCGAGCGGTCGATGCGGCGGACCAGATAGTCGATCAGCTCATCGGCCGGGGTGATGTTCCGGCTGGCGAAGGCGCGGCGCAGCATGGCGGCGAAGACCACGTCGTCGGGCGCCTCTATCCCCACGGTGCGGATGGCGTTCAGGCGCGAGCGCAGATCCGGCAGGTCCGTCGTCCACGAGGCGGGCGGATCGCGCGACACCAAGAGCAGGGCGCCGCCGCCCGACTGGGTCAGGTTGATCAGGTGGAACAGCGCCTCGTCGCCCGCCTCCTGCGCGTCGTCCAGCAGGACGGGGCGACCCTCAAGCTCCAGCGGGTCGATGTGAGAGGCCTCGGCGCCGTGCAGGGCGATGGCGCCGGTGCGTTCCACCCATGCGGCGGCCAGATGGCTCTTGCCGCAACCCGCCGGGCCGAACAGGCTGAGGACGGCGCCCGGCGCTTCCGGCCAGGCGGCCAGGGCGGCCACGCCCGCGGCGTTCGCGTCTGATATCGCCAGATCGGAGGCGCGCTGGGGCGTCTCCTGCTGCAGCGGCAGGCGCAGTTGACGGATTTCGGCGGCCGGGGCGTTCATGATGACCGGACCCTAGCCGGACCGGGACGCGCCCGTCTCTGTTGATAGGGCGGGATCACGGGGACAATCTGTGCGCTGCTGTGGATGGCGTATCAGGGGCGTTTGTGGCGTCAGCCTTGACTTTCTCGGGCGATGATGGGCCTTTCCCCGCTCCTAATTCACGCTGTACGACAGCCGTTTTCAGACGAAAATCCGATCATGCACGCCTATCGCACCCACACCTGCGGCGCCCTCCGTTCGACGGATGCGGGCGCGAATGTTCGTCTGTCGGGCTGGATCCACCGCAAGCGCGACCACGGCGGCCTGCTGTTCATCGACCTGCGCGACCACTACGGCCTGACCCAACTGGTGCTGCACCCCGAAACGCCGGGCTTTGAAGTGGTCGAACGCCTGCGCGCCGAAAGCGTCATCAAGATCGACGGCGAAGTGGTCCTGCGCGAAGGCTCGACCGTCAACGCCAACCTGCCGACCGGCGAGGTCGAGGTGCGCGTCCTGTCGGTGGAAGTCCTGTCGGAAGCCGCCGAACTGCCGATGCCGGTCTTCGGCGAGCAGGAGTATCCGGAAGAGATTCGCCTGAGCAACCGCTTCCTCGACCTGCGTCGTGAGCGTCTGCACAAGAACATCGTCCTGCGTTCGCGCGTGATCCAGTCGATCCGCACCCGCATGGTGGCGCAGGGTTTCCTTGAGTATCAGACGCCGATCCTGACGGCCTCGTCGCCGGAAGGCGCGCGCGACTTCCTGGTGCCCAGCCGGATGCACCCGGGCAAGTTCTACGCCCTGCCGCAGGCCCCGCAGCAGTTCAAGCAACTGCTGATGGTGTCGGGCTTCGACCGCTATTTCCAGATCGCGCCCTGCTTCCGCGATGAAGACCTGCGCGCCGACCGCTCGCTGGAATTCTATCAGCTGGACGTGGAAATGAGCTTCGTCACGCAGGAAGACGTCTTCCAGGCGATCGAGCCGCTGATGCACGGCCTGTTCACCGAGTTCGGCGAGGGCAAGCCGGTGTCGCCGATCGACGGCGTGCACACCTTCACCAACGACTTCGGCCAGACGATGGAGCACAAGGGCTTCGAGCGTCTGACGTTCGAGCAGTCGATGAAGTGGTACGGCTCGGACAAGCCGGACCTGCGCAACCCGATCAAGATGCAGGACGTGTCGGACCACTTCCGCGACGGCGGGTTCGGCCTGTTCGCCAAAATTCTGGGCGCCGACGAGAAGAACGCCGTCTGGGCCATCCCGGCGCCGACCGGCGGTTCGCGCGCCTTCTGCGACCGCATGAACTCCTGGGCGCAGGGCGAGGGTCAGCCGGGGCTGGGCTACATCTTCTGGTCGGACGACCAGCAGTCGTGGGGCGGCCCCATCGCCAAGAATCTGGGTCAGGAGCCGACCGAGGCCCTGATGACCTCGTTGGGGCTGGGCAAGGGCGACGCGGCCTTCTTCGTCGCCGGTCAGCCGGGCGTCTTCGCCAAGTTCGCCGGTTTGGCCCGCACCCGCGTCGGCACGGAGCTGAAGCTGGTCGACGAGGACCAGTTCAGGTTCTGCTGGATCGTCGACTTCCCCATGTTCGAATGGTCGGAAGAAGAGAAGAAGGTCGACTTCAGCCACAACCCCTTCTCGATGCCGCAGGGCGGCATGGAGGCGCTGGAGACTCAGGACCCGCTGACCATCCGCGCCTATCAGTACGACATCGTCTGCAACGGCTATGAGTTGTGCTCGGGCGCGATCCGGAACCACAGGGCCGAGATCATGCTGAAGGCCTTCGAGATTGCCGGTTACGACGCCTCGGTGGTCGAGGATCAGTTCGGCGGCATGCTGAACGCCTTCCGCTATGGCGCGCCGCCGCACGGCGGTCTGGCGCCGGGCATCGACCGTATCGTCATGCTGCTGGCGGGCGAACAGGCCATCCGCGAGGTCATCGCCTTCCCGCTGAACCAGCAGGGCCAGGACCTGCTGATGAGCGCCCCGGCCGAGGTCGAGGAGCGTCAGCTGAAGGAACTGTCGATCCGCACCCAGCTGCCGATCAAGGTCTGATCCAAGCCACAGCGCTGAATTGGAAAAGGGAGGGGGCGACCCCTCCCTTTTTTGTATCCAGCCTTTTTTGCATCCGGGCGTCAGTTGCCCGACGAGATGACCAGATTGCGCTGCCGCGGGGGAACGGGCGGCGCCGGAGGGACGGGCGGCGCAGGCGGGGTGCGGATGACGCGGACGCTGCCGATGCGGCAACTGCGGGCCGTCAGGCCGTTGGGCAGTCGGGTCGAGGCGTCGCCGCAGGCCTCTTCGACCTGATCCGCGGTCAGGCCGCGTGCTCGGGACAGGTCCGCGCCGCGAATGTCGGTACGGCGCAGATCGGCGTCGCGGAAATCGGTGCGGTTGAAGCTGCTGCCCGACAGGCGCGCGCTGGTCAGATCGGCGTCGCGGAAAGAGGCGTTGTCGTAATTGCCGTTGGTCAGGTTCGACGACTTGATGTCGGCGTTCGAGAAGTCGGCCCCGCTGGCGTTGATATAGCTCAGATTGGCGCCGAAGATTTCGCTGTCCCTCAGCCGCGCGCGGGTCAGGACCGCATAGCTCATGTTGACGCCCTGAAGCTCGGCGCCGGTCAGGTTGGCGTTGGTCAGATTGGCCCGCATCAGGACCGAGCCGGTCGCCTCGGCGCCCATCAGCTGGGCGCCGGTCAGATTGGCGTTGGTGAAGACCGATCCGACCATCTCGACCCCGCGCATGTCGGCCCGGCTGAAGTCCGCCCCGGTGAAGTTCGAGCCCAACAGCTCGGCCCCGCGCAGATTGGCGCCGACCAGGGTGGCGTAGGTGAAGTTGGCGCCGGTCAGGGTTGCCCCTGACAGGTCGCGCCCGGACAGTTCACAGCGGGTGCAGCTTCCGCCCAGCGACACCATGCGCGCCACGTCGCGATCCTGGATCGAAATCATGTCCGCCGTGTGGGCCAGGGCAGGGGCGGCCGTCATCAGTCCCGCAAGGGCTGAAGCGGCGAGGGCCAGATGGCGCAGGGGCGAAATCGAACGTTTCATCACCCCTCCTGAATGCGCCAGGGTCGGTAAAAACCCTACTTAAATCGAGGTAACGATGGCGTCGCTCAACAGGCAGGAATGCGAAGACCCGACGGCAGAACCGTGTTCTGGTCGCCGCAGGCCTGATTCAGCTGCGACTGGCTCAGGCCGCGCGCGCGCGACATTTCGGCGCCCGACAGATTGGTCCCGTTCAGCTTGGCCCCGGTGAAGGTCGCGCCTTCCAGATAGGTCCCGACGAAGCTGGCGTTGGTCAGGTCCGCACCGCTGAAGTTCGAGCTGGACAGGACCGCGCCATAGGCCTCGACGTCGCGCATGTCCGTGCGGCTGAAGTTGGTGCGGTTCATCACCGACAGGCTGATGTCCGCCTGACGGATGCGGGCGCCCGACAGGTTCAGGCCGGTGCGCTCCATGCCCGAGAAGTCGCCCTGAAACAGGTTGCAGCCGGGGCAGGAGGCGCCGCGACGCACCTGGGCGATCTGCGAGGCGTTCTGCGCCGAGGCGGGCAGGGCCGTCAGCGTCAGGCCGACGGCGGCGAGAAGGGCGATGGCGGGACGGATCATGCGAATGGCTCCAGACTTTGCGCCTGTTGCAGCAAGAAGCGGGCCGCCGTTTCGGGACAGCCTGTCCCGATTCAGCCCTGAACCCTGGGCGTCGCGCCGCAGGCGCCGCAGACGGGCGTCCCGTTCCGATCCGTCAGCATCAGGTCGCCGCACTCGGGACAGGGACCGGCCTGTACGGGCGGGGTGGTGCGCGGCGACGCTTCCTTTCGGCCGAAGGGGGCGACAATCAGATTGTCAGGCGCCGCGCCTCGGGCGAAGCCCTTGGAGATGAAGCGGGCGGCGGGCACGGGCTGGGGCGCGTCGGTCGGGGCGCCGTCCATGCCGTCCAGATTGGCGGCCTCTGGCGTGACCTGCGCCAGTTCGCGCCGGTCCAGATAGGAGACGCCCAGCTCGCGGAACACATAGTCGAGGATGGAGGTCGCCGAGCGGATGGAGTCGTTCCCCGTAACCCGCCCCGACGGCTCGAACCGGGTGAAGACGAAGGCGTCGACGAACTCGTCCAGCGGCACGCCGTATTGCAGGCCGATGGAGATGGCGATGGCGAAGTTGTTCATCATCGAGCGGAAGGCGGCGCCTTCCTTGTGCATATCGATGAAGATCTCGCCCAGTTCGCCGTCTTCGTATTCGCCGGTGTGTATATAGACCTTATGGCCGCCGACCGAGGCTTTCTGGATATAGCCCTTGCGGCGGTCGGGCAGGCGGCGGCGGGTGCGGTCGCGCTCGATCACCTTTTCGACCACGCGCTCGACGGTCCGGGGGGCGGACTCAAGGACGGGCGCAGACTCGGCGCGGCGCGGAGTCTCCACCTCGGGCAGGCGCAGGCGGAAATCGGCAGGGGCCGAGGCTCGGCGCAGGGCGACGGCGCGGCGGCCGTCCAGCGCCGCCTCGGACAGGGCGCGGGCCAGATCCAGCCGGTCGGCCCGCCAGTCCAGCGTGATGGGGCGCAGGTCGGGCGCGTCGCTGAACGGCTCGACGGCGCGGCGCAGGTCGGCTTCCAGAGCTTTGCCGGATTGCGACAACAGGGGTCGCAGGGGTTCGGGCGCGGCATCCCAGTCGGACAGGTCGGGGCGGCCGAAGACGTAGTCGGTCGCAGCCCGGATCGCCGTCTCGTCAAAGCCCAAACGCGGCAGCAGGGCCTCGCCCGGCGCCAAGGTCAGGCCCAGCACGTCGCCGATGAAACCCTCGTCCAGCACGGGCGGGGCGAAGGCGGCGGCGAAATCCTCGACCGAGGCCAGGGCGCGCTCGATCCCCTCCAACTCCAGATCGGTGAAGCCCAGTTCGCGCAGGCGGGCGTGGCTAACGCCTGGCGCCTCGGCCAGGGTGCGGCGGCCGAACAGATGGCGCTCGGCGGCTTCAACGTCGGCGCCCGCGCGGGTCAGGGCGACGGCCAGCGCCGGGCGCAGGCGGCGCTCGACCTCGCCGTCCGCCGTTTGCCAGCCCTCGGTCGCGGCGAAGGGCGAGACGCTGAGGCGCAGGGCCAGTTCAGCGTCGTCGGCGAACAGGCTGATCGTCGCGTGACGACGGCCGTGGGCGCGCAGGGCCTTAACCGACTCGCCGCGTTCGGTCAGGGCGGCCAGGGTTTCGTCCTTCACCGTCTCCCACTCGACGCAGGGGCCAAGGCGTGCGGCCAGATCGGCCGAGGCGGCGTTGGCGCAGCGCGCGACCTGTGCGGCCACGGCGGCGGTGGGAAGGGAGGGCGCGGCGGCGTCCTGCGCCACGGCCCAGTCGGCCAGACCGCCCAGACCGATGGTGATGGGGCGCGCGGCGGAGCGGCGGTCGTGCGCGTCCAGCGTCAGGTCCAGCGTCGTGACCAGCAATGTGGTCAGGGCGGCTAGCGCCTCCTCGAAGCCGTCTCCGAAGAGGGCGGCCAGAGCGGGCAGGTTGATCGCTGCGCGGGGGGCCAGAGCCGCATCGGCGGCGGCGTCTGCGTCAGCGGGCGTGAAAACGGCGGCGACAGGGCCTTCCAGCGCCGCCTCGGCCACGGCCAGCGTCAGCGGCCCTCCTGCGGCGACCGTGTCGGGCTGGGCCAGCACGATCAGCGGCGCCTGCGGGGCGTCGGCCAAGGGCGCGGCGGCCGCCGAGAGGGGCTCGCCTCTGATGGCGCGCAGGATGTCGGCGTCGGCGGCGCCGCACTGTCGCGCGACATGGGCGGCGCGGGTCAGGGCCGGGTTGGACGCAGGGTTGGCGCAAGCCGCCGCATCGCCCTCGCACCGCGCCACGGCGGCGGCGACGTTGGCCAGCGATTGAGCCAGCGCCTCGGCGGCCTGACCAGCCAGCCGATCGCGGCGCCATGCGGCGGCCTGCTGGGCCAGACGGCGCCCGGCCTCGGGCTCGGACAGATCCAGACGAAGGGGGGCGATGCTGTGGCCGCCCGCAGCGCCGATAGCGGCCAGCCCCAGCAGGACGGCGGATGTCAGTTCATTTTCGAATCGGTCGGCTTCGGCGGCGTCGGCGAAGGCGCCGCCCTCATGCCCTGCGGCGGCGAGGCGCGCGGCCCAGTCCTGAACGGCGCCGTTCAGCGGCAGATCGGGGCGGACGGCGGCGGAGGCGTCAGCCCAGTCCAGCCACGCCTCGACCTGTGCGTCGGGCCATGCGACGGGCGCCAGCGTCATGTCGATCGCATCGGTGCGCTCGATCTCGCGCGGCTCCATGGCTATGGCGGCGGCCAGCGGAGCAAACAGGGGCTTGAAGCGCATCGGGGTCTCCCACGCTTGAGGCCAGACTGGAGGGCCAGACCGTGTCCTGGATGCAGCTTAACGGGGCCTGTTGACGCCATTCAATAGATGTTGCGGCTGGAAGGGGTGTTGCCCACAAGATGTTGAGGCTTTTCCCTTGCGCTCCGCGCTGGACGTAGGGCGTCGCGGTTTCTATGATCGGGCTGCGCCGCCGGACCTCCCCGGGGCGGTGGATTCGAGTGAGTTCGACGACGTGCTGAGCAAGATCTTCACCTGGTGGAACGGCGCCACGATCGGCACCCTGTTCACCGTTGGCAAACGCGGCCAGCAGGTCGGCACGGACGAGTTCGGCAACCGCTATTACGAATCCCGCGATACCGTCAGCTATGACGGCCGCAAGCGCCGCTGGGTCATCTATGACGGCTATGCCGAGGCGACCAAGGTGCCGCCGGAATGGCAGGGCTGGTTGCGCTACACCTATGACGAGACGCCGGCCGAGCGCCCGCTGCCGCGTCAGGCGTGGGAAAAGGATCATCTGCCGAACCTGACCGGCACGCCGATGGCGCGCCGTCCGCAGGGTTCGCTGGCCGCCCTGGGCCAACGCCCGGCCGCCACCGGCGACTATCAGGCCTGGAGCCCGGAATGACCCTTCGCCATGTCCTGCTGGCCGGGGTGGTCGTCGCGGGACTGGCGATATCCGGCGCCGGTTTGACCAGCGTCCTGATGGATCTGCCGCAGGACGCAACGCCTGCGCCTGCCGATCCGATCGGCGACATGCTACGCGACACCAGCCGCACGCCGCTGCAGAATCCGCAGGGTCCGGCGCAGCAGCCGCAGGCCCAGCCGAACAGCCCGGCCATCGTCATGCCGACGGCCCCCGCTGCTGCGCCTTCCACGCCTATCCTTGTAGCGCAGGGGCAGGAAGTCGCGGTTCAGGAAGAATTGCCCGAAGAAATTCCGTCTGAAGAAGTCGCGCCTGCGCCTACCGAACCGGCTTCACCTCCGGGGGTGCGCCAGCGCCGCCGCATCGCCGTTATTCAGGCGGTGGACAAGACCACGGCTGAAACCATGCGATTCGAGGTCGAGGTGGGCGGCCGTCCGGTGCGGTTCGGCAGGACCCTTCTGTTCAAGGCCCGCGCCTGCGAGGTCTCGGCCTCCGACGAAATGACCGAGGACGCCATCGCCTATATGGAGGTCGGGGTTCAGCCGCGCGGTCTGGCGGCGCCGACCGAGGCGCGTCAGGTCTTCAAGGGCTGGATGTTCGCTTCATCGCCCAGCGTCAGCGGGCTGCAGCACCCGGTCTACGACGCCTGGGTGGTCGGCTGTAAGGCGTAAGATACGGCCTCGGCCCCGCTTAGGGACGCCGTGAAGGCGTCGATGTCGGGCGTCGCCTGCAAGGCCCAGGGCAGCATCCGTAAGTAAGCTTCCTGCGGCGTCTCGACGGCGCCGAACTGGCTGAGGTGTTCGGTCAGGAACTGCGCGTCGAGCAATCGCCAGCCGCCCTTTTTCAGTCGCGCGACCAGATGGACCAGCGCGACCTTTGACGCATCCGTCGCCCGGCTGAACATGCTCTCGCCGAAGAAGGCGCCGCCCAGCGTCACTCCGTAAAGCCCGCCCACCAGCGTCTCGTCCCGCCAGCATTCGATGCTGTGGGCGTGCCCGCGCTGATGCAATTCGACATAGAGCCGGCGGATCGGGGCGTTGATCCAGGTGTCCTCACGCCCCGGCGCGGAGGCCGCGCAGGCGTCCAGAACGGCGGCGAAGGCGGTGTTCACCCGCACGTCGAACGGCTCGCCCCGCACGGTGCGGCGCAGGCGTGAGGGAATGTGGAAACGATCCAGCGGTATCAGGCCGCGCTGGTCCGGCTCGACCAGAAAGACGCGCGGATCGTCGTGCGCCTCGGCCATCGGGAAGACGCCCCGCGCGTAGCAGGCGAGCAGCGCCTCCGGTCCGAAGACGTCAGAGGGGCCGCTCGCGCTGAAACCGGGCTCGTCGGGAGCCTTGGGCAAGGCGGGCCTTTAGGCCTTGGCCTTCTGCGCCGCCGCCCACTTCTCCAGCCAGTGGATGTCATAGTCGCCCGACAGGATGTCCGGCTCCTGCAACAGCTTCTGGAACAGGGGGATGGTGGTGTCGACGCCGCTGATGACCGTCTCGCCCAGACTGCGCTTGAGACGCGCCAGCGCTTCCTCACGGTCGCGACCGTGCACGATCAGCTTGCCGATCAGGCTGTCGTAATAGGGGGGGATCGAATAGCCGGCGAAGATCGCGCTATCCAGACGCACGCCCAGACCGCCCGGCGCGTGGAACTCGGTGATCGTGCCCGGCGACGGGGTGAAGGTGTCCGGGTTTTCGGCGTTGATCCGCACCTCGATGGCGTGGCCTTCGAAGGTGATGTCTTCCTGCGTGAACGACAGCGGCAGGCCCGCAGCGATGCGGATCTGTTCGCGCACCAGATCGACGCCGGTGATCATTTCGGTGACCGGGTGTTCGACCTGCAGGCGGGTGTTCATCTCGATGAAGAAGAACTCGCCGTCCTCCCACAGGAACTCAATGGTCCCGGCGCCCAGATAGCCGATGGCGGCGATGGCCTTGTTGACTGTCTCGCCGATCTTGATCCGGCCCTCGGCCGACAGGGCGGGCGAGGGGGCTTCTTCCAGCACTTTCTGGTGACGGCGTTGCAGCGAGCAGTCGCGTTCGCCCAGGTGGACGACGTTGCCGTGGCTGTCGGCGATGACCTGGATCTCGATGTGGCGCGGCTTCTGGAGATAGCGCTCCATATAGACGGCGCCGTTGCCGAAGGCGGCCAGGGCCTCGGCCTGAGCCGTCTGCACGGCCTCGACCAGATCGTCAGCCGTCTGGGCCACCTTCATGCCGCGACCGCCGCCGCCGGCGGCCGCCTTGACGATCAGCGGGAAGCCGATGGCCTTGGACGCCTCGATGGCCTGTTCGACCGTCTCGACCTCGCCGTCAGAGCCGGGAACGACGGGAATCCCCGCCTCCTTCACCGCCTGTTTGGCCGTGATCTTGTCGCCCATGATGCGGATGTGGTCCGGCTTGGGACCGATGAAGGTCATGCCGTGGGCTTCAATGATCTCGGCGAAGCGGGCGTTTTCGGCCAGGAAGCCGTAGCCAGGGTGGATCGCCTGGGCGCCGGTGATTTCCGCCGCCGCGATGATCGAGGGGATGTTCAGATAGGACTTGGCCGCCGGCGCCGGGCCGATGCAGACGCTCTCATCGGCCAGACGCACCCACATGGCGCCGCGGTCGGCTTCGGAGTGAACGGCGACGGTGGAGATTCCCATCTCCTTGCATGCGCGGTGGATGCGCAGCGCGATCTCGCCCCGGTTGGCGATCAGGACCTTGGTGAACATGGGGCTCAGGCTTCCAGAACGACCAGGGCTTCGCCGAACTCGACCGGCTGGGCGTCGCCCACCAGGATTTCAGCCACGACGCCGTCGCGCGGCGCCTGGATCGGGTTCATCGTCTTCATGGCTTCGACGATCAGCAGAGTCTGGCCCTTCTTGACCTTGTCGCCGGTCTTGATGAAGGGGTCCGAACCCGGCGCGGGCTGCAGATAGGCGGTGCCGACCATCGGCGACTTCACCTCTTCGCCCGAGCGGGCGACGATGGTCGCCGGGTCCGACGGCATTGAGACCGGGGCGGCGGCCGGAGCCGCGTGGGCGACCGGGGCCGGGGCGGCGGCGTACTGGATCGGCGCGGCGGCGACGGTGACTTCGCGCTTGACCTTGATCTTCAGATCGCCGCGCTCGACCTCGATCTCGGTCAGATCGGTGTCGTTCAGGATGTCGGCCAGGCTGCGGACCAGTTCGGCGTCGATGTGCTTGTTCTTGTCGTCGGACATAGGGGTCTCTTCTACTTGATCTTCAGACGGCGCGCGGCGGTCAGCCCTTGGCCCCGGCGCGGCGCGCCAGGTCCAGAGCGGCCCGGACGGCCAATTCATAGCTGCGGGGACCGAAGCCGGCGATCACGCCGGTCGCGGCCAGGGACACATAGGAGTGATGCCGAAACGCCTCGCGCGCGGCGGGGTTCGACAGGTGGCACTCGACCACGGGGATGCTCAGCGTCTTCAGCGCGTCCAGCAGGGCCACCGAGGTGTGGGTGAAGGCGGCGGGATTGATGACCAGGGCGTCAGCCTCAGTCCTGGCCTCCTGAATCCAGTCGACCAACTGGCCTTCATGATTCGACTGATGGAAGACGACGCGGGCGCCGTCAGCCGCCGCCTCGCACATGGCCTGAACGTCGGCCAGCGTCTCGCGGCCATAGATCTCCGGCTCCCGAACCCCCAGCAGGTTCAGGTTCGGCCCATTCAGGACATACAGGGTGAGAGTTTCGGGCATTCGCTCGCAAAACAGGCGCGCCGCCGCGCGGAATCGAGCGCGCGTTGTAGCCCAGGTGGCGCGCGGCGCAAAGCGGGCGGGTGAAAAGGGTGACGTAAGGGGAGGTTGGCGACTGGGAGCGGGCCTTGTGGAAGTCCGCTAAGAGTGGTGAGCGGACCTAATGCGGGTCAAGATCCCCATGGTTGTCGCGGGACCGGAGCGGTTAGCATGAAAGTTGTACTCGCCGTTGGTGGATTTGCGTTCGGTGTTGCTACGTGGGGCATACTCGCGCTTTGGGCACCCGACATCAGCGTGGTGTTTTTCTTGCGCACGCTTGAGCCTGCAGCAGTAATAAGCATCGCGGGAGTCGCGGCGGTTATAATCGCGACACGCTTGCTGGCGTTCCTTGCCAGAGGGCGAATGCAGTCGGGCATGGCGCTATTCAGCGCGCTCACTCCGCCGATCATGCTAGGCGGCTACGCTGTTTTTCTGCTCATCCGGATTGTTGACGCCGTCATTTCACTGCCTGAAATTCCGGCAGACATTGTCGCGCCAAACGCAGCAAATGTGACTATGATGATTTCGTTGGCTTTGCTTTTCGCCGCCATTTCTCTTGAGATGCATGATCGCCCTCGGCCGGGCTTGGTCCCATAGGCCCCAAAGGGTCGAGAGCGGGCTTAGGACTTGGGTTTGATGTCCCGCGCCGGAACCCGCATTATCTAACGTCTCCGACTGAGGCCTTGCCTCTCCACCCTGCATGCCCTGGAGCGAACAGTTTGCGTATCGAAGTCAACGGCGAGGCGCGGGAGACCGCCGCCACGACCATTCTGGGTCTGGTTCAGGAGTTGTCGCTGGACCCTAAGAAGGTGGCGGTCGAGCGCAATCTGGAGATCGTGCCGCGCTCGCTGCATGGCGAGACGGCGCTGGCAGAGGGCGACAGGATCGAACTGGTGCAGTTCGTGGGCGGGGGCTGACCCTACAGCTCCGCTCATCCCGGCGAACGCCGGGATCCAGTCCTTTGGCGACAGGTTCGCCCTTCAAAGGTTGCGCGTGAGGTTCTCACTGGATCCCGGCGTTCGCCGGGATGAGCGGGAAGGGGTGTGGCGACTCATCAATTCCCGCAACGCCGCTTCCCCCCGGCGACGGGCGGCGCTACTTCCCTAGACATGACTGACACCGCTCCCCGCACCGATAGCTGGACCGTCGCCGGCCGCACCTTCAACTCGCGCCTGATCGTGGGCACCGGCAAGTATCGCGACTACGCCCAGAACGCGGCGGCGGCCGAGGCGTCGGGTGCCGAGATGGTCACCGTGGCCGTGCGCCGGGTGAACCTGACCGATCCGAACCAGCCGGTGCTGACGGACTTCATCGATCCGAAGAAATACACCTATCTGCCGAATACGGCGGGCTGCTTCACCGGCGAAGACGCCGTGCGGACCCTGCGCCTGGCGCGCGAGGCGGGCGGCTGGACCCTGGTGAAGCTGGAGGTTCTGGCGGACCCCAAGACCCTGTTCCCCGACATGGAAGAGACGCTGCGGTCGCTGAAGTTGCTGACCGCCGAAGGCTTTGAGGTCATGGTCTATTGCACCGACGACCCGGTCTATGCGCGCAAGCTGGAGGACGCGGGCGCCGTGGCCATCATGCCGCTGGGCGCGCCGATCGGCTCGGGGCTGGGGGTGCAGAACCCGATCAACATTCGCCTGATCGTCGAGCAATCGAAGGTGCCGGTGCTGGTCGATGCGGGCGTCGGCACGGCGTCGGATGCGACCATCGCCATGGAACTGGGCTGCGACGGGGTGCTGATGAACACGGCCATCGCCGAGGCGCGCGATCCGCTGCTGATGGCCAGCGCCATGAAGCACGCGGTCATCGCCGGGCGCGAATCCTATCTGGCCGGGCGTATGAAGAAGCGGTTCTACGCCGATCCATCATCGCCGCTGGCGGGGCTGATCTAGGATTTCTCCTCCTCACTGCGTGGGGAGGTGGCGCGGAGCCGAAGGCGACGTGACGGAGGGGCCGCTTGGTTCCGCCGTTGCAAAGCCCCTCCACCGCTTCGCGGTCCCCCTCCCCATGAAGGGGGGAGGAAAATGGCGACCTAGCCCTTCTTGGCCGCTTCGATCAGGGCGCCGACTTCGCGCGGGTCGATGCCGGGGCTGGCGACGCCGTTGATGAAGAAGGTCGGCGTGCCCTGCAGGCCCAGAGCCGCCGCTGCGGCGTGGATGTCGGTGACGTGGCGCGTCATTTCGGGGGCGGAGATGGCGGCGGTCGCGCTGGCCATGTCGACGTCGTTGTCGGCCAGGATGCGGTCGATGGCGGCGCGATCCAGCGAACGCTCGCTCATCAGGGCGTCATAGACGGCCAGATACCTGCCCTGCTGATGCGCGGCCAGGGCGGCGCGGGCGGCGTATTGCGAGGTCACGTCCTCGCCCCGGTCCAGGATCGGCCAGTCCTTGAAGACGAAACGCACGTCGGGATGGGCGGCCATCAGGGCGCGATAGTCGGGGGCCACCGCCTTGCAGCCGGGGCAACGGAAGTCGAAGAATTCGATCACCGTCACCTTGGCGTTCGCGGGGCCGAAGGCCGGGTCGCGCGGATCGACGGCCAGCAGGGCCGGGTTGGCGGCGGCGGCGGCGTTGATGGCCTGGACGCGCGACTGGGATTGCATCGCCTCGCGGGCGGCCAGAACCTCGTCCAGCACCTGCGGGTTGCGGATCAGATAGTCGCGCACCTTGCCGCCGAAGCTGTCGCCGACATAGGGCGCCGCCGACAGGGCCAGGGCGATGGCCGACAGAGCCACGGCGACCCCGCCCAGCACCGGGCCTGACAGGGCGAACCGGCCTTTGTTCGCGGGGGAGGGCGTCTGGCCCGGAGCGTCGTCAGTCATCAGGAACTCGTCGGTCGACAGGGGGGAGGGGCGGCCTGAATGGATCAGCCGCCGGGCGGGATGACGCCGGAGCGGCTGCGCTGTTCATTGCGGCGCTCGGCGTCGGTGATGTCTTTTTCAGTGGCGCCCGAGGCCAGCACGATGTCGGTGGCGCGGCGCCACTCGATGGAGCTGCGGTCCAGCATGTCGCGGGCGCGCATGGCGAACTGGGCGGCCTGATCCGGGCGGCGCAGGGCGAACCAGTATTCGGCCGAGGCCAGTCGCGCCTCGCCCTCCTTGTTCTGACTGGCGTAGGCCTGGGACAGCAGGCGCCAGCCCATGGTGTTGTCCGGCTCCAGCGCCAGGGCGCGCTTCAGCTGGTTCTCCGCCTCGGCCAGCTGGGTCGGGTCGCTGGTCTCGATCAGGGCGTGGGCCAGATTGATGCGAAGCAGGGGGGCGTCGGGCTTCAGCTGCACCGACTTCTGGTGCGCCTCAAGGGCTTCGGACGGGCGGCCTTCCTCGAACAGGATCTGGCCTTTCAGCTCCCAGAAATAGGGATTTTCGGGCTGTTCGGCCAACAGGACGTCGACCGCGTCCAGCGCCTTCTGCGTCTGGCCGTCGCGATACCAGGCGATGGTGCGGGCGTAGCGGGCGGGCAGGGAGACGTCGCTGGACGGATAGTCGCGCAAGGTGGCGTTGGGCGCGTCCATGAAGGCGCGGATCTTGGCCACGACCAGGGCGTGCTGAGCCATCCGCTCATCGCTGTCGCGCTTGTCGTAGTTCGAGGCGGCCTCGACCGGGCGACGCAGGGCGTCGATCCGTTGCGACGACAGGGGGTGGCTGCGGAAATACGGATAGCGGCGCTGGTCCGAAAAGATTTCCTGTGCGCGGAAATTCTCGAAGAACTCGACCATGCCGCGCCCGGATTCCCCGGCGCGCTCCAGGGCGCGGGCGCCGGTGATGTCGGCCTCGCCTTCCTGGCTCTGCATATAGCGGAGGGCGCCCAGGGTGCCGAAATACTGGCTGGAGGCCAGCAGCGCCGCGCCCGCGTCCGGTGCGCCCGCGATCGCGGCCAGGGCGCCCAGCGCCATGGTCATGATCATCGGCTGCATCCCGGCGTTCTGGGCGCCGTCGCGCAGGGTGTGGCGGTTCTTGATGTGCCCGGCCTCGTGGGCGATCACGCCCAGAAGCTGGTTGGGGTTCTTGGTCCGCAGGATCAGGCCGGTGTTCAATCCCATGATCCGCCCGCGCGTGGCGAAGGCGTTCAGGTCATTGTCGTTGACCAGCAGGATCTCGACTTCTTTGGGATCGAGGCCCATGGCGTCGAGCACGGGCTCGGACCATTCATGGATGATGCCTTCGATCTCGGTGTCCCGGATCAGGCTCTGCGCCTGCGCGGCGGCGGCCGAGGCCAGCACCGCGAGGGCGCTCAGGCCTGCGGCCAGATTGCGCCGGAAACGGGTTGCAGCGGGGGGCGTCCTGGTCATGACGAACTCCAGAGCGATAGTCTCCCCCGCAGCTTCCAGTCTAATCGTGTCCGATCAACGGCGCCACCAGCCGCGTTTCGGCTTGGCGGGCGGGGCGCTGATCTGGTTCGGATCCTCGGCGATGATGGCCGCGATGTCGACCTCGGCGGCCGGGGCAGGGACCGGCTCGGTCAGAACGACAGCGTCTTCGATCACGGCTTCGACGGCGGTCTCGACAACGGTCTCGGCGGAGGCCGGTGCTTCGCCCAGAGCCTCCTCGAGTGCTTCCTCGATGGCCTTTTCGACGCGGGCGGCCACGGCGGGCGGCACGTCGAGCTCGGCAGGAGCCGGCTGTTCGGCCTCGACCTCAGCCGGGGCGGCCTCAGTCGCTTCTTCCACGGCGGCGGTGCTGACCTTGCGGCGCACGCGGCGGCGCTTGGGCGCTTCGGCCTGTTCGACGGTCGGAGCGGCTTCGGCGGCAGGCACCTCGGTCGTTTCGCCTTCGATCACCACGGCGATCGGCGTATCGGTCGAGCCGACGGGCGGCAGGCCTTCATTGGCGGCGCGGTCCTCGACCTTGGTCTCGTGGGTCAGTTCGCCCTGACCGCGACCCCGGCCGCGGCCGCGACGACGGCGCGAACGGCCGTTGCGGCCTTCTTCCGAAGCAGCGATCTGATCCAGACCGACGTCTTGAGCCGCGTCCTCGCCAGCGGCCTCGGGCTTGCGCTCATCCTTGCGTTCGGGATGAGGCGCGACCGGGTTGATCGGGTCGAACCAGACGTAGGGGTCCTGCAGCGACGGCGTGCGGCCGCGCACCCAGGCGTAGACGTCGCGTTCGCCTTCCTCACGCATCCGGCGCCCGCCGCGACGACCCCGGCGGCGGCGGCCGCCCCGGCTGTCGTCGTCATCGTCGGAAGCGGCGGCTTCGGTCTCTTCGTCACGGCGCCCGCCGCGACGGCGACGGCGGCGGCCGCCCCGGCTGTCGTCATCCTGTTCGGCGCGGGCGCGGGCCTCGTCGTCGTCCTCGTCCTCACGGTCGAGTTCGGCTTCGTCCTCGTCGTCGCCGAAGTCGTCTTCGTCCTCGGCGTCTTCATCCTCGTCGTCATGGGCGTTGTCGTCGAAGCCGTCGTCCAGGTCGGCCAGGTCGATGTGGCTTTCGGGGGCGACGAAGTCTTCGTTCGTCTCGGTGCGCTCGATCGAGTGCTCGCCCTGGGCCAGGCTGTCGTCGATCTGGATGATGACGTTCAGGCCGCGCTGCTCCAGCAGGAACTGCAGATAATCGCGCTTGTGGTTCAGGATATAGAGCGCGACGGCGGTCGAGACGCGCAGGTTCACCGAACCCGCACCGTTCTTTCCAGCCTCGATGTCGACGGCGCGCAGGGTGGTCAGGGCCGCCGATTCGGCCGAGCGGACGCGCCCCGCGCCCTGGCAGCATTCGCAGACCTCGGTCGCGCCCTCGATCACGCCGAGGCGGCGACGCTGACGGCTGATCTCCATCAGGCCGAAGCCGGAGATGCGGCCCATCTGGATGCGGGCGCGATCTTTGGCCAGGGCGTCCTTGAGGGCCTTCTCAACCGCGCGGTTGTTCTTGCCCTCGTCCATGTCGATGAAGTCGATGACGATCAGACCGGCCAGGTCGCGCAGGCGCAGCTGGCGGGCGGCCTCGACGGCGGCTTCCATGTTGGTCTTGGTCGCGGTGGCCTCGACGTTGCGCTCCTTGGTGGCGCGGCCCGAGTTCACGTCGATGGCGACCAGAGCTTCGGTCTGGTTGATGACCAGATAGCCGCCCGACTTCAGCGGCACGACCGGCTGGTGAATCTGGGTCAGCACCTCTTCGATGCCGTTCGCCGCGAACAGCGGGCGCGAGCCCTGATAGAGGTGGATCTTCTTGGCCTGGGACGGCATCAGCACGCGCATGAAGTCGCGGGCCTGCTTGAAGCCCTCGACGCCCTCGACCTGAATGCCGTCGAAGTCCTTGTCGTACATGTCGCGCACGGCGCGGCGGACCAGGTTCTCTTCCTCGTGGATCATCGCCGGCGCGTTGGAGCGCAGGGTCTGTTCGCGGATCGTCTCCCACAGGCGCAGCAGATATTCATAGTCGCGCTTGATTTCGGCCCGGGTGCGCTTGGCGCCCGCCGTGCGGATGATCAGGCCCATGCCCTGCGGCACCTTCAGCGCGGCGGCGGCGGCCTTCAGGCGGCGACGGTCCGAGGTGTTGGTGATCTTGCGCGAAATGCCGCCGCCCTTGCCGGTGTTCGGCATCAGCACGCAGTAGCGGCCGGCCAGCGACAGCCAGGTGGTCAGGGCCGCGCCCTTGGCGCCGCGCTCGTCCTTGACGACCTGCACCAGCAGGATCTGGCGGCGCTTGATGACGTCCTGGATCTTGTAGCGACGCATCAGACGACGCTTCAGGCGTTCCTCGTCGGCCAGCTTGCCGTCGGAATCGGCGTCGTCGGATTCACGGCCCAGATCGTCTTCGTCCGCATCGTCGTGCGCCTCGGCCATGATGGCTTCGCGGTCGGCGACAGGGATCTGATAATAATCCGGGTGGATTTCGTTGAAGGCCAGGAAGCCGTGACGGTTGCCGCCGTATTCAACGAAGGCGGCCTGCAGGCTGGGCTCTACGCGGGTGACCTTGGCGAGATAGATGTTCCCGCGAAGCTGGCGACGGGCGCGGGATTCAAAATCGAATTCCTCAACCTGGCGGCCGTCCACGATCGCGACGCGCGTTTCTTCCGCGTGCGCCGCGTCTATCAACATGGTTTTTGACATTGATGGTCTCTCTCAGGCGCGCCAGGCCGTGCGCCGCGAACACAGTCGCGGGAATAGGGGCGGCTCGCCGAATGGAAATGGGGGCCAGGGCGCGCGTCATCCCCTCGCAAAAAGCGAGAGCGGCATGGTCTTGCCGTTCAGGAGCGCAGGCGGGTCGGCCCATAAGGTTGTCGGTCCTGGGCCCGGACGCGCCGATCAAGGCTGCATCCTGAACCCGTATCTCCGGATCGACGGCCAGGCCGCGCGATCCTCGGAATTGGTGAAAAGTTCAGCGCCGCGAGGAGGGCGCGCCTGAGCCCGAGCAAATGACGGGCGGCGCGATCGTTCGCATGCGGAACCGATAATAGGCAGATGTTGCGGAAAATAAAAGAACCGCCGTGGCGAGAGGTCTTAACGAAATCCTTAAACCATGGGCGCATCCTGTGATCGTAAACTGTAGGGCGAATTCCCTCTGATGTTGGGTCGGTGGCGTGACAATCTGAGCCGGTGGGGCGTGCGCGAGTGGGCCATGACGGCGCTTGCGCTCGTGGTCATCTGCCTTGTCGTGCTGACATCGACGCGCGGATTGGCCTTCGGACCCGACGGCGAGATCGTGCGCCTGCGCTTCGGCGGCGACAGCCAGCGGACGAGGGTCGTGCTGGATCTGGGCCGCTCGACGCGCGGTCAGGTGGTCGAGGACGGTTCGGCCGGGCGGGTGATCCTGTCGCTGGCGGGCGTGTCCCCGGCGCGCGGGCTGGAGGGTTCCGGTTCGGGCCTCGTGCGCGGCTATGAGGTCAGCGCGGCGTCCGGCGCATCGCGCGTGCGGCTGGATCTGGCGCGCGGCGCCGAGATCGAGCGTCGCTTCCTGCTGCCGCCCGGAGACGGGGTGGATTATTATCGCTATGTCATTGATCTGAAGGCGACGGGCGCCGCTGCTGCGGTTCCGGTCGCTGCGCCGCGCCGCGAGCAGGTGCGCGCCGAAAAGCCGCTGATCGTCATCGACGCCGGTCACGGCGGTCGCGACCCGGGCGCCCAGGGCCAGCACGTTCAGGAAAAGGCTGTCACACTGGCCGCCGCCCGCGAACTGAAGGCGGCGCTGGAGCGCACAGGCCGCTATCGCGTGCGCCTGACGCGCGACGGCGACGTCTATGTGGCCCACGGCCGCCGGGTTCAGGTGGCGCGCGACGCCGGGGCGGATCTGTTCATCTCCCTGCACGCCGATGCCGGCACGGACCCGGCTCTGCGCGGCGCCAGCGTCTACACCCTGTCCGAACAGGGCGCCGGGCGCGCGGTGCGTGAGTTCACCAAGGGCGAAGACTGGCAGCGCGACCTGCGCCTGCCGGGCCGCGATCCTTCGGTCGACCGCATCCTGCTGGACATGACCCAGCGCGCCACCCAGAACCGCTCGGCCCAGTTCGCACGGGTGCTGCTGACCCATATCGAGGGCGACAACCATCCCCTGCTACGCCGCAGTCACCGTGATGCGGGTCTGGCGGTGCTGCTGGCGCCTGATGTGCCGGCCGTGCTGCTGGAGATGGGCTTCATCACCAATCCCGAGGACGAGCGCATCCTGAACGACGAGCGCGCGCGCCGCCGCCTGATGCGCTCGGTCGCCGAGGGTATCGACCGCTATTTCCGGGAACCTTCCGCCCCACTGATGGTCGCTGGAGAGGTGGCCGGTAGCTGATTTCCTCCCCATAAAATGGGGAGGAAAGGGCGTTAGGCGTCCAGCGCTGCTTTTGCGCGCCTGAAGATGTCCTCGAACATTTCAGCCGTCAGGCGGCCCGTGTTCGTGTTCAGCCGTGAGCAGTGGTAGCTGTTGATCAGCGTATAGGCGCCGACCTTGCCTTCGACCCCATGCCCTGCCGGAATGGCTGAACCAGGATAGCCCAGCGTCCGCAGGATGCTGCGACGCGACACGTCGCCCAGCGTCACAATCACCTTCAGCCGGGGCAGGGCGGTCAGCCGGTCGACCAGAAAGGGCCGACAGGTGTTCTCTTCTGTTGCGGTCGGCTTGTTCTGCGGCGGGGCGCAGCGCACGGCGTTGGTGATCATGCAGTCGACCAGCGTCAGGTCGTCATGACCGTCGGGGTCGTAATTTCCCTTGGCGAAGCCGGTCTTCTTCAGCGTGTCGTACAGCAGCCAGCCCGCATGGTCCCCGGTGAAGGGGCGGCCCGTGCGGTTGGCGCCGGTACGGCCCGGCGCCAGTCCTGCGATCAGAAGGCGCGCTTCCGGGTCGCCGAACGAGGGCGCGGGTCCGTTCCACCAGTCCGGGTTCTGGCGCGCGTTCTCGGCCCTGTACTCAACCAGACGCGGGCACAGGGGACAGTCGCGCGCCGGTTCGGGGTTCAGTCCCGCGCCCACTTGGAGCTTCACGCGCGGTCGGTCCGGTCCAGCGTGCGGTTCAGACCCTGATTCATCGAGGTCTTGGGCTTGCCCACATGGTTCATGACGTCGGCCAGATCGATGAAGGCGTCGGCCTGACGGCGCAGGTCGTCGGAAATCTGGGGCGGCTGGCTCTTGACGGTCGAGACGACGGTCACGCGCACGCCCTTGGCCTGAAGCGCCTGCACCACGCGGCGGAAGTCGCCATCGCCAGAGAACAGCACCGCCTGATCCAGGCGCGGCGCCAACTCCATCATGTCGACGGCGATCTCCATGTCCATATTGCCCTTGGTGCGGCTGTGGCCCTGGGCGTCGGTGAAGCGCTTGACCGGCTTGGTCACTACGGTGAAGCCGTTGTAGTCGAGCCAGTCGACCAGCGGCCGCACGGGCGAGAATTCTTCGCCCTCGACGATGGCCGTGTAATAATAGGCGCGGATCAACCGGCCTTCGCCCACAAACCAAGTGGACAGCTTCTTGAAGTCGAGATCGCAGTTCAGGGCGCGGGCCGCCGAATAAAGATTGGCCCCGTCGATGAACAGGGCGATGCGGTCGTCAGGATGGTCGGTCATGAAGGAATATGAGCCCGTCGATATGGTCGAGAAAATGAAAGCCCCGACCGATGCCGCCGGAGAATCCCCGGACGGCCTCGATCTGGACGCCGCAGTCATCGTCGCACTGGGCTGTAATGACAAGGGCGCCTGGTCATCTTCCTGCGAAGCGCTGGAGGCGGCGCTGGCCCGTTTCCGCGCCGAGGGGCTGGATGTGCTGGCCCGTTCGTCGTGGTGGTCGTCGCTGGCCTGGCCCGATCCGACCGATCCGCCCTTCCTGAACGGGGTCGCGATCATCAGCACCGATCAGGATGCGCCGACACTGATGCGGACGCTGGGCCGGATCGAGGATCTGTTCGGGCGGGTCCGCACGGCGCGCAATGCGCCGCGCACGCTGGATCTGGACCTGACCGCCTATGGACGGCTGAGCGGCGATCTGGACGGGCTGATCCTGCCGCACCCGCGCGCCGCCGACAGGCTGTTTGTCATGGGGCCGCTGGCCGAGATCGCGCCGGACTGGATTCATCCGGTCAGCGGTCTGCGCGCGCGCGATCTGGCGGCCTCGGCGAGCGTGGCGCGCGACGCCCATCCCCTGTTGAGGGGTTGACGCAGGGCGTGTGAACGCGCGAGGGGAGGCGCAACTGACGCCGATACGCCTCAATGCCGCCTCCGCGGCGTTGCACAATCGGCTCCCACCCTGTATTTTGAGCGGTTCTCCCTGCCGCCTGAGGAATTTCATGGCCCGCGTCACTGTCGAAGACTGCATCGAAAAGGTGCCGAACCGCTTTGGTCTGGTTCTGCTGGCCGGCCACCGCGCCCGCAATATCGCCAACGGCGCCCCGCTGACGCTGGACCGCGACAACGACAAGAACCCGGTCGTGGCCTTGCGTGAACTGGCCGACGAAACCGTCGTGCCGGAAGAGCTGCGCGAGAACATCATCACCACCCTGCAACGGGTCGACGAGCGCACCGAGGCTGAGGATGAAGCCGAAGTCGTGGCCCTGCTGGCTGAGCCGCAGCACATGAACATGGCCGAGGCTGAACTGATCCGCGCGCTGCAAAGCGACCGCGACGGGGGCCAGGAGGAACGCTACTGACGACCGACCTGGTCACTTCGGTAGCAAGGCGGGCGGCGCGACCCCAGACGGACACGCCGATGGACCCCGCCGCGAATCTGCAGGACAACACATCGGCGTCGTCTCTTCCCGAGGCGGCGCCGAAGTCGTCTGAAGGCCCTGCATTGTCTGATACCAAGCGCGCACCGATCATGCGCCAGTTCGAACTGATCGAGGCGGTCAAGGCCTATGACCCGACCGCCGATGAGGCGCTGCTGAACCGCGCCTATGTCTATGCGATGAAGATGCACGGCTCGCAGTTGCGGGCCTCGGGCGATCCCTATTTCGCCCATCCGATCCAGGTCGCGGGCATTCTGACCGATTACCGGCTGGATACGGCGACCATCGTCACCGCCCTGCTGCATGACGTTGTCGAGGACACTTCCGCCACCCGCGAGGACATCGCCGAGATGTTCGGCGAAGAGATCGCCGTTCTGGTCGAGGGCGTGACCAAGCTGTCCCGGCTGGAGCTTCAGGCCGAGCATACGCGCCAGGCCGAGAATCTGCGCAAATTCATTCTGGCGATTTCGCGCGACGTGCGGGTGCTGTTGGTCAAGCTGGCCGACCGTCTGCACAATATGCGCACCCTTCACTTCGTGAAGCCGGAGAAGCGCGAGCGCATCAGCCGCGAAACGCTGGAAGTCTACGCCCCGCTGGGCCGATCGATCGGCATCCACTCCATCGCCGCCGAGCTGGAAGAACTGGCGTTCGAGCATCTGAACGCCACGGCGCGCGTCGCCATCCAGCGCCGTCTGGAAGCCCTGAAGCTGGAAAACGGCAGCGCCATCGAGGCCGTCTCGCCCGAGATCGAGCGGGTGCTGGCCGAGGCGGGCCTGACCGCGCGGGTCAAGGGCCGCGAGAAGACGCCCTATTCCATCTGGCGCAAGCTGCAGCGCAAGACGGTCGGCTTTTCGTCCCTGTCGGACATCTATGGCTTCCGCGTCATCGTCGAGAGCGAGGACGACTGTTACCGCGCGCTCGGCGTCATCCACCGCGCCTGGCCGATGGTGCCCGAGCGGTTCAAGGATTTCATCTCGACGCCCAAGTCGAACAACTATCGCTCGTTGCATACGACGGTCGTCGGGCCGGGCGGCTTGCGCATCGAGATGCAGATCCGCACCGAGGCGATGGACCGGGTGGCCGAGGACGGGGTGGCGGCGCACTGGCGCTACAAGAACCAGTCCTACGGTTTCGACCGGGAGGCGATGGAGGCTGACGGCGGCCGCGACCCCCTGCTGAACCTGCGCCATCTGGTTCAGGTGATCGAGCACGGAGAGGGGGGCGAGGACTGGGTCGAGCACGCCAAGCTTGAAATGTACCTGGACCAGGTCTTCGTCTTCACGCCCAAGGGGACGCTGATCACCCTGCCGCGCGGCGGGATGCCGCTGGACTTCGCCTATGCCGTCCACACCGAGGTCGGCGACACCGCCGTGGGGGTCAAGATCAACGGCGAGCTGAAACCCATGCGCACCGCACTTCAGAACGGCGACGTGGTCGAGATCATCCGCGGGACCAAGCGCGAGATTCCGACCGACTGGCGCAGCCTGACGGTCACGGGCCGCGCCCGATCCGCCATCCGTCGTCACATCCGCACGTCAGAGCGCGAAGAGTTCGTGCGTCTGGGCAAGACGACGCTGGAGCAGACGCTGGAGCGGGGGAGCAAGTCGCTGGCCGACGTCAAGCTGACGGAGGTTCTGAAGACCTTCGCCATGCCGTCCGAAGAGGACATGTTCGACGCCATCGGTCGCGGCCGTCTGAGCGCGACCCGCGTGGCCGAAACCCTGTTCCCGGCGCTGAAGGGGCAGCTGAAGGCGGGGCCTGAGCGCAAGCGCATCGGCGAGGAATCTCCGCGTCTGTTCGTGCGCGGCGGCGGCCTGACGCCTGGCGTCAGCATCCACTTCGGCCGGTGTTGCTCGCCGGTGCCGGGCGACCGCATCGTCGGCATTCTTGAGCCGGACAAGGGGCTGACCGTCCACACCATCGACTGCCAGACGCTGGCCGATTTCGCCGATGACGACTCGGTCTGGCAGGACCTGCAATGGACGCCGCAGGCCGAGCGCAGCGCCGTCGGCTCGGTCAAGCTTCACGCCACCCTGATCAATGCGCGCGGCGTGCTGGGGCAGTTCGCCTCCATTATCGGCGAGGCGGGCGGCAACATCCTGAACCTGTCGATGTCCCACCGGCAGCATGACTTCTACGACGTCGATCTGGACGTCGAGGTCGAGGACGCGCGCCACGCCACCATGATCATTGCGGCGCTGAGGGCCAATCCTTACGTCGATACGGTCGATCGCGCGCGCGGCTGAGCCGACGCTGACGCCATCCGTTTTATCTCAAAGGTCGAAATGTCTCCCGAACAACAAAGACTCGCCAATGAGGCCCAGCTGGCCTCGCCCTCCTATCGTCTGGCTGCGCTGGATCAGGACTTCCTGCTGGGCGAGCCGATGCGCGGCGTGCGCTTCCTGATGGAGTACGAAAAGGCCGAGCAGGCGCTGAAGGCGTGGGGCGTCCGCTCCACCGTCGTCGTGTTCGGCAGCGCCCGCGTCGGCGTCAACGGCGACGGTCGCCACGCCTATTGGTACGATCAGGCCCGCCAGTTCGGCCGCATCGCCTCTGAGCGCGGCGGCGCCCTGCGCGGCGAACCGGGCGAGGTGCGCGACAACGTCATCGCCACCGGCGGCGGTCCGGGCATCATGCAGGCCGCCAATCAGGGCGCGCACGAGGCCGGGGCGCCGTCCATCGGCTTCAACGTCACCCTGCCGCACGAACAGGTGCCGAACCCGTGGTCGACGCCGGAACTGACGTTCCAGTTCCACTACTTCGCCATGCGCAAGATGCACCTGGCGATGCGGGCCAATGCGCTGGTCGTCTTCCCGGGCGGCTTCGGCACGCTGGATGAACTGTTCGAGATCCTGACCCTGCGCCAGACGGACAAGGCGCCGCCGATCCCCATCGTCCTGTTCGACGAGGCCTACTGGCGCTCGGTCATCAACTTCGACACCCTGATCGAGCATGGCATGGTCAAGGCGTCGGACATGGATCTGTTCGCCTTCGCCGATGACGCCGAGACGGTGTGGGCCAAGCTGCTGGAAGGCGGTCTGAAGCCCAACAGCGAGATCCGATAGGGCGCGGGTTGAGGGCGGCGGCTGCAGGGTCTAAGGACGCCCTTCATGAACACTGAAGACGTCCTCAACGAATTCCGCGACGCCGGCGCCCTGCGCGAAGGCCATTTCGTCCTCTCGTCCGGCCTGCACAGCCCGGTCTTCCTGCAGAAGAACCTGGTCTTCATGGACAGCGCCCGCTGCGCGCGCCTGTGCAAGGCGCTGGCGGATAAGATCAGGGCTGCGGTCGGCCCGGTCGACGCGGCGATCTCGCCTGCCGTCGGCGGCATCATCCCCGGCTATGAGACGGCCAAGCACCTGAACGTCCGCTCCATGTATGTCGAGCGCGAGGGCGGCGAGTTCAAACTGCGTCGCGGTTTCTCGGTCGAGCCGGGCGAGAAGATCGTCATGGTCGAGGATATCGTCACGACGGGCCTGTCCTCGCGCGAGTGCATCGCCGCGATCCAGAAGGCGGGCGGCCAAGTCGTCGCCGCCGCCTGCATCGTCGACCGTTCGGGCGGCAAGGTCGATGTGGGCGTGCCCCTGATCGCGCTGGCCTCGATGGAAGTGCCGGCCTATCCGGCCGACGCCCTGCCGCCGGAACTGGCCGCCCTGCCGGTCGAGGATCCGGGCAGCCGCCGCCTTTCCAAGTAAAAGAGACGGTCCAAGTAGAGAAGAGAGAACGGGATGAAGCGTCAGCGGGTTCGTCTGGGCGTCAATATCGACCACGTCGCCACGGTTCGTAACGCACGCGGCGGCGCTCATCCCGATCCGGCCCGTGCGGCCGAGGCGGCGCTGGCGGCCGGGGCCGACGGCATCACCGCCCACCTGCGCGAGGACCGTCGTCATATCACCGACGCCGACATCGACGTGCTGACGGCCCTGTGCCGCCGCGCGGACAAGCCGCTGAACCTCGAGATGGCGGTGACGGAGGAGATGCTGGCCATCGCCCTGCGCCACCGGCCGCACGCCGCCTGTCTGGTGCCCGAACGCCGTGAGGAGGTGACGACCGAGGGCGGTCTGGCCGTCGCCGGCCACGAAGCCCGCATCGCCCCGGTGGTGAAGGCCCTGTCGGACGCCGGAATCCGCGTCAGCCTGTTCATCGAACCGTCCGAGGATCAGGTCGAGGCCGCCGCCGTCGTCGGCGCCCAGGTGGTCGAGTTCCATACCGGCCGCTATTGCCATCTGACCGACCCGGCCGAGCGCGCGGTCGAGTTCGACCGTCTGGCCGCCGCCGCCGCCCAGGCCGACATTCTGGGGCTGGAGGTCCACGCAGGCCACGGCCTCGACTTCGCCACGGCGGGCGATGTGCTGGCCATCCGCGAGATCGTCGAGCTGAATATCGGCCACTTCCTGATCGGCGAGGCGGTCTTCGTCGGCCTGGACGCCGCCATCCGCCGGATGCGCGCGGCGATGGACGAGGCTTCATCGTGATTATCGGCGTCGGCGCCGACCTGTCGGATATCCGCCGGATACAGGCCTCGCTGGACCGTTTCGGCGACCGCTTCAAACAACGTGTCTTCACCGAACTGGAGCGCACCCGTTCGGACCGCAAGGCCGATCCGGCGTGGAGCTACGCCAAGCGGTTTGCGGCCAAGGAGGCCTGCGCCAAGGCGCTGGGCACGGGGATGCGGTCTGACGTCTACTGGCGCGACATGGGGGTGGTGAACCTGCCGTCCGGCCAGCCGACCCTGGCCCTGACCGGCCACGCGGCTGAGCATCTGGCCCGCCTGACCCCGCCGGGTCATGAGGCGCGCATTCACCTGACCCTCAGCGACGAACACCCCTACGCCCTGGCCTTCGTGGTGATCGAAGCTCTGCCGTTGGCTTAGTTGCCTGGTGTCGGCTAGATAGAGATCGCTGGTTTTTTTATCGGGGCCGACAATGAGCAAATCGCAGACGGCGTTAGCCGAATGGATCGACACGTTTCGTGTCGTGTCGATCTTTCTGCTGATCGCGTTGGTGCTGCGTGTGCTGCTGTTCCAGCCCTTCACCATCCCGTCGGCCTCGATGGAGCCGAGCCTGTACGAGGGCGACTATATCGTCGTGTCGAAGTGGTCGTACGGCTATTCGCGCCACTCGATCCCGTTCAGCCCGCCGGTGTTCAAGGGCCGCATTCTGGGCAAGGGGCCTGAGCGCGGCGACATCGTGGTGTTCAAGCTGCCGCGCGACAACAAGACCGACTACATCAAGCGCGTGATCGGCTTGCCGGGCGACAAGGTGCAGATGATCGCCAACAAGCTCTATATCAACGGCGCGCCGGTTCAGGACGTCGAGGTCAGCCGCGCCCAGATGGCCGACATGTTCGGCGCCCGTTCGGTGACGCAACTGCGCGAGACACTGCCGGGCGGTCGCACCTTCATGACGCAGGACTTCGGTCCGGGCGGCGAACTGGACGATACGCCGCTGTATGAAGTGCCGTCGGGCCACTACTTCATGATGGGCGACAACCGCGACAACTCGATCGACAGCCGTGTCGAGATGTCGGCGGGCGTGGGCATGGTCCCGGCCGAGAATCTGGTCGGCAAGGCCGAGATCATCATGTTCTCGTGGACGCCGGGCGCTTCTCTGTTCAACCCGGTCAGCTGGTTCGCCAACGTGCGCTTCAGCCGGTTCTTCAAGATCCTCGACTAGGGTTTGCTCCCTAGAGGTTGCGGTTCCTTCATCATGCGGAGTCTTGCCCGCGGCGGGTTCAGCGATTACGCCTCGACCTTCTGACCCTGCGTGCGGCGGGGGATTCGAGCAGATAATGAACGACGACCCAAAGTTGAACGGCGGTTCAGGCGCATCCGCCCTTGATCCGGCGGGCAGCCGACCGATCTGGAGCGACGACGGCGACGCGCCCTTCGACATGGGGGACGATCCGGATGCGCTCGACAGCGAAAAGCCGATCCATGCGCCGCGGCGCTACAGGAAAGCCAAACGAGTGAAGACAGAAAAGTCCGCGAGCAACGAAACGGTCGAGATCATCAAGACCGTCGTTTTCGCCCTGCTGATCGCGCTGGTGCTGCGTGTGCTGTTGTTCCAGCCCTTCACCATTCCGTCGGCCTCGATGGAGCCGAACCTGTATGAGGGCGACTACATCGTCGTGTCGAAGTGGTCGTACGGCTATTCGCGCCACTCGATCCCGTTCAGCCCGCCGGTGTTCAAGGGCCGCATTCTGGGCAAGGGGCCTGAGCGCGGCGACATCGTGGTGTTCAAGCTGCCGCGCGACAACAAGACCGACTACATCAAGCGCGTGATCGGCTTGCCGGGCGACAAGGTGCAGATGATCGCCAACAAGCTCTATATCAACGGCGCGCCGGTTCAGGACGTCGAGGTCAGCCGCGCCCAGATGGCCGACATGTTCGGCGCCCGTTCGGTGACGCAACTGCGCGAGACACTGCCGGGCGGTCGCACCTTCATGACGCAGGACTTCGGTCCGGGCGGCGAACTGGACGATACGCCGCTGTATGAAGTGCCGTCGGGCCACTACTTCATGATGGGCGACAACCGCGACAACTCGATCGACAGCCGTGTCGAGATGTCGGCGGGCGTGGGCATGGTCCCGGCCGAGAACCTGGTCGGCAAGGCTGAGATCATTATGTTCTCGTGGACGCCGGGCGCCTCTCTGTTCAACCCGGTCAGCTGGTTCGCCAATGTGCGGTTCAGCCGGTTCTTCAAGATCCTTCACTGATGGCGGGCGGACGCACGAACGTGCGCGCCGAGGCTGTGGCGGCTCTGCGTCGCCGCCTCGGGCATGATTTCAAGGACGCCTCCCTGCTGGAACACGCCCTGACCCACTCCAGTGTGGGCGAGGGCGCGGGGTCGCAGGTTCCGCCCGACAACGAGCGGCTGGAGTTTCTGGGCGATCGGGTGCTGGGCCTGCTGGTCGCGGACCGTCTGGTGCGGGACTTTCCGGCGGCGGATGAGGGGCAGCTTTCGGCCCGCCTGCACGCCCTGGTGGACAAGAGCGCCTGCGCCCGCGTGGGCGAGGCGCTGGGCGTGGGCGACGCCCTGCGTCTGTCGCCGGGCGAGACCAAGACCGGCGGCCGCAGAAAGGCCGGAGTCATCGCCGATGCTGTTGAGGCGATCCTGGCGGCCGTCTATCGCGACGGCGGCCTGATCGCGGCTCAGGGCGTGTTCGAGCGCGCCTGGGCCGAGGAACTGGCGGCGCCCCCGGCGCCCGCCATCACCAATCCCAAGTCCGCCCTGCAGGAATGGGCGCAAGGCCAGGGCCGTCCGCTGCCCACCTATGACGTGGTCCAGCGCACCGGCTCGGACCACGCGCCGACCTTTACGGTCGAGACGACGGTGACCGGATATGAACCCGCCCGAGCACAAGGGCGTTCGCGACAGGAGGCGGAAAAGGCCGCCGCCATCGCTCTTTTGAAACGTGAAGGCGTGATTTGACCGAAACTCCCGAAACCACCGAGATCAGCAACCAGCACGCGGGCTTCGCCGCCATCATCGGCGCGCCCAATGCGGGCAAGTCGACGCTGGTGAACCGGTTGACGGGCTCCAAGGTCTCGATCGTCACCCAGAAGGTTCAGACCACGCGCTTTCCCGTGCGCGGCATCGCCATCAAGGGCGACGCCCAGATCGTGCTGGTGGACACGCCCGGCATCTTTACGCCGCGCCGCCGTCTGGATCGCGCCATGGTCGCCTCGGCCTGGGGCGGGGCGCAGGACGCCGATGTGGTCGTCCACCTGATCGACGCCCAGTCGCACATCGACGCCGAAGGCCGCGAAGGCACGCCGGCGGACCGCCGCTCGGCTGAAGACACCGAGACCATCATCGCCAATCTTCAGGCGACGGACACCAAGGTCATTCTGGCGCTGAACAAGATCGACGGAATGCGCCGCGATACGCTGCTGGCCCTGTCGCAGCGCCTGTTCGAGACGGGCGTCTATTCCGAGGTCTTCATGATCTCGGCGCTCAGCGGCGACGGCGTGGACGATCTGCTGACCCGGCTGGCCATGGCCATGCCACAGGGCCCGTGGCTGTATCCTGAAGACCAGTCTGCGGACGTGCCGCTACGCGTGCTGGCCGCCGAGATCACGCGCGAGAAGGTCTATCTGCGCGTCCACGAGGAACTGCCCTATTCGGCGGCGGTCGAGACGACCAGCTTTGAAGACCGCGCCGACGGCTCGGCCCGCATCGAACAGACCATCTATGTCGAGCGTGAAAGCCAGCGCCCCATCGTGCTGGGCAAGGGCGGCCAGACTCTGAAATGGATCGGCCAGAAGGCGCGTGAAGAGCTGATCGAGATCCTGGATCGGCCTGTTCACCTGTTTTTGACCGTCAAGGTCGATCCCAAATGGCAGGACTCAAAGGCATTGTACGCCCAGTTCGGTCTGGAGTTCGACGTCTAGTCTCGTGTTCATTGTCCCCAAGACTGTTGGCGGAAGGCCCTGGGTTCTGGGCTCTGTCGTTGCGCTCGGCCTGATTTCAGCCGGGGCGGGGGCGTGGTTTCTGAACGCGGTCGCGCCCGAAAGCCAGGCCGCCACGGTCGCCCGGTCGGCCAAGCCCAAACTGGCCAAACGCCCTCCGATCGAGGTGGTCGAGGACCTGCCGCAGCTGAAGGCGCGGCTGGAGGCGATGGCGGCGACGGGACAGTTCACCGGCGCCGTGCTGGTGTCGAAAGGCGATCAGGTCCTGTTCCGACAGGTCTACGGCAAAGCGAACTACGAACAGAATACGCCCTTTGCGCTGGACACCCGTTTCCGTCTGGCCTCGGTGTCCAAACAGTTCACCGCCGTCGCCATCCTGAAGCTTCAGGACGAGGGCAAGCTGTCGGTGAACGATCCCGTCTGTCAGTGGATCGAGCCGTGCCCGGAGGCGTGGCGGCCGCTGCGCATCCATCACCTGCTGTCGCACACCTCGGGCATTCCCGACCTGATGGCGCAGGCCGAGTGGGGCCGCATCCGCGTCACCCATCGCACGCCGCAGGAACTGACCGAGACCTCGGCCCGCTATGGCCTGCAGTTCGAGCCGGGGACCAAGGTCCGCTACAACAACGCCGCCTTCAATCTGGCCGCCGTGATCGTGGCCAAGGCCAGCGGCATGGCGTTTGAGGATTATCTGGAGCAGGCTCTGCTCAGGCCGCTGGGCATGAAGGACACCGGCTCTGACGTGAACGACGACGCGCAGGGCGTGGCCATGGGCTATGGTCTGTTTCCGCAGGGGCTGACGCCGCAGAAGATCGCCAATGTCAGCGTCGTGGCGGGGGCGGGCGCCCTCTATTCGACGATGGACGACATGCTGGCCTGGAACCGCGCCCTGAACCGGGGACAGGTGCTCAGCGACGCCGCCTATTCCGACTTCACCGCCGACCACGCCCCGCCGGACCCTGAAAGGGAGAAGCCCGGACGTCCGCACCGCGCCTTCGGCTATGGCATCTATGTCAGCGCTCTGGGCGAGCGCGTGTCGCCGCGCTTCAGCGACCGTCAGGTCTATCACACCGGCAGCTGGGCCGGGTTCCGCAACCTTGTGTCCTATCAGCCCGATCAGGACGTGACGGTGGTGGTGCTGTCGAACAACTATCACCTGCGCGATCAGGTGCTGCTGATCAATCAGCAGGCGATGGCCGAGGCGCTGGGCCGCCCGTTCCCGACGGTGCTGGAGCCTTAAAGGGCCCACTTCAGGAAGGTCATCAGACGCGGGTCGTCGCAGTGGGTCACATTGACCCGCATATAGCGGCTGGCGGTCTGGGACGGGCTGAACACGTCGCCGGGGGCCAGGACGATGTTCTCCTTCAGGGCGGCGCGGGCCAGTGCGGCGGAATCCGCCTCGCCAGGCAGACGGCACCACAGGTTGAAGCCGCCGCGCGGCTCGATCCACGGCTCGATACCGATGGACTTCAGGCGGGCGGCTGCCTCGCGCCGCTTGCGCGTCAGGCGGCGATGCAGTTCGTCCAGATGCTTGCGATAGCCGCCGCCGGTCAGGACATGGGCGACCACCTCAGCCGCCACGGCGTTGGCGCCGACAAAGCCCGTCGCCACCTGAAGATCGGCCAGATCGGCGATCCTGTCGGCGCTGGCCGCGATGTAGCCGCAGCGCAATGAGGCCGACAGCGTCTTGGAAAAGCTGCCGATCCGGATGACCCGGTTCAACCCGTCCAGCGCCGCCAGCCGGGTGGAGGGTTCCGGCTCCAGATCGGCGAACAGATCGTCCTCGATGATGGTCAGGTCGTGGGCGGCGGCCAGATTCAGCAGGCGATGAGCCGTCTGCGGCGCCATGCCCGCGCCGGTGGGATTCTGTAGTCCGGCGTTGGTCAGATAAAGGCGCGGCGACGCCTCCTTCAGCACCGCCTCGAATCGTTCGACGTCGGGGCCGCTGGGCGTATAGGGGACGCTGACGACCTTGACCTGATGCACGCGCAACAGGGCGCGGAAGTTGAAGTAGCAGGGATCATCCACCACCACCGTATCGCCGGGCCGCAGCAGATAGCGGCACGTCAGATCGACCGCATGGGTGCCCGATCCGGCCAGCAGCACCTGATCCTGGGACAGCTCCAGCCCCTCGGTCGCCAGCCGCCCCAGCAGGATGCGGCGCAGAGTCTTGGACCCGTGCAACTCGCCATAATCGGTCAGCAGGGCGTCGTCCGCTCGCGCCACGGCGCGAATGGCCTTGCGCAGGGCTTCGGTCGGCATCCAGTCGGCGGGCAGCCAGCCGCAGCCGGGCTTGAGCGCGTCGGGCGGCGCCTCCAGCGACTGGCGCGACACCCAGAAGGGATCGACGGCGCGGTCATGCAGGCCCGGATCGACGGCGAAACTCAGCGGGGGCAGGGCGGACCCTGAAACATAGAAGCCTGACCCCGGCCGCGCGCGGATCAGACCCTCGGCCGCCAGCCGGTCATAGGCTTCGACCACGGTCGAGGGAGACACCGTCATCGTCGCGGCGAAGCGCCGGATCGACGGCAGGCGGTCGCCGGGCGCCAGGCTGCGCCCTGCGATCCGTGCGCGGATGGCGTCCATGACCTCTGTGGTGCGTGTGCTGCGGGGCAACCGTGCCGGCTCCATAACCCATACAGTTTGTCAGAAGTGTATCGATCTGTGGCTGCCTTCGCCAGCGCCGCACGTCCAATCAGGCGGCGAAGAGGAAGACGGAATGGACACGGCGAAACAGAAACGCATCGACGGCCTGATCTGCGGGCTTTTGGGGGTGGTGATCTTCAGCGGCTCGTTGCCCGCCACGCGGGTGGCGGTGGCGGATCTGTCGCCGCTTTTCCTGACGGGCGCGCGGGCGGTCATCGCGGCGGCGCTGGCGGGACTGGTGCTGCTGGCCACGCGGCAGGCGCGACCGGATCGGCGCGATCTGAGGTCGCTGGCGGTGATCGCGGTCGGGGTGGTGGTCGGTTTTCCCCTGATAACGGCCGTGGCCCTGCAGCACATGACCTCGGCCCGGTCGATCGTCTTCATCGGCCTGTTGCCGCTGTCCACGGCCATCTTCGGCGTGTTGAGGGGGGCGGAACGGCCGCGCCCGCTGTTCTGGCTGTTCTCGGGTCTGGGCAGCGCCACGGTGATCGCCTTCGCCTTCAGCAACCACGGCGACGGATCGTGGACCAGCGACCTGCTGATGCTGGCCTCCGTTGTCATCTGCGGTCTGGGTTACGCCGAGGGCGGCATACTGGCGCGGCGTCTGGGCGGGTGGCAGGTCATCTGCTGGGCGCTGGTGCTGTCGGCGCCGATCATGCTGGTGGTGATGATGCTGGACCTGCCCGCCGACTGGAGCGCGGTCGGCGTCCCGGCGTGGACCGGGCTGGCCTATGTCTCGGTCTTCTCGATGCTGATCGGCTTCATTTTCTGGTACCGCGGGCTGGCGATGGGCGGCATCGCCAGCGTGGGGCAGCTGCAACTGCTCCAGCCCTTCTTCGCCCTGGCGCTGGCGGGGCTGGTGCTGCACGAGGCCGTGCCGTGGACCATGGTCGCGGCGGCGGCCCTGACAGTGGCCAGCGTCGCCGTGGCCCGCCGTTATGCCTGAGACGGGAGGATCAGGCCTTCATCGACCCCGTTTCGATGTAGCGCTGGTGCCACGACAGCGCCTCGGTCAGCAGGTGCGGCGACTGCAGGCCGTATGACCCTTCCAGCGCGCGATCGTAATAGTCCTTCAGCGCGTCGCGATAGTCGGGGTGGGCGCAGTTGGCGATGATGACCCGCGCGCGCTGCTTGGGCGACAAGCCGCGCAGATCGGCCAGCCCCTGTTCCGTGACGATGACCTGCACGTCCTGGGTGATGTGGTCGACGTGGCTGGCCATGGGCACGATGGCCGAGATCTTGCCGCCCTTGGCCGTCGACGGCGTGACGAAGCAGGAGATGTAGGCGTTGCGTGCAAAGTCGCCCGAGCCGCCGATGCCGTTCTGGATGCGCGAGCCCATGACGTGGGTCGAGTTGACGTTGCCGTAGATGTCGGCCTCGATCAGGCCGTTCATGGCGATGCAGCCCAGACGGCGGATGATCTCCGGGTGGTTCGAAATCTCCTGCGGGCGCAGGATGATCTTGCCGCGGAACTGCTCCATCCGGCTGTTCAGGTCAGCCGCCGCCTCGGGGCTGAGCGAGAAGGCGGTGGCCGAGGCGACCGTCAGCTTGCCTGAGTCCAGCAGGTCCAGCATCCCGTCCTGAAGCACTTCCGTATAGGCGGTCAGGTTCTCGAACGGACTGTCGGCCAGCCCCGCCAGCACGGCGTTGGCGACGTTGCCCACGCCCGATTGCAGCGGCAGCAGATGGGCGGGCAGGCGGCCCAGCTTCACTTCATGCTGCAGGAACTCGATCAGGTGGCCGGCGATGGCCGTGGCGCTGGCGTCGGGCGCGGCGAAGGGCAGATTGCGGTCGGGGCTGTCGGTCTCGACGATGGCGGCGATCTTCGACGGATCAACGCGGAAGACCGTCTCGCCGATCAGGTCGGTCGGCCTGGTCAGGGGGATCGGCACGCGCGCGGGCGGCAGGGCCGTGCCGTAATAGATGTCGTGCATCCCCTCCAGCGCCGCATTCTGCCAGCTGTTGACCTCAAGGATGATCTGATCGGCGCGATCCAGCCAGGTCTTGTTGTTGCCGATGGAGGACGAGGGGATCAGCGCCCCGTCCTCACGGATGCCCGACACCTCGACCACCGCCGTCTCCAGCGGCCCCAGGAAGCCCTGCCAGGCCACCGGCGCCACCTGCGACAGGTGCATGTCGAGGTATTCCATCTCGCCCTTGTTGATCTTCTCGCGGGCGATCGGGTCGGAGTTATAGGGCAGGCGGAACTCGATGCCGTCCGCCTTGGCCAGGGCGCCGTCCAGCTCCGGCCCGGTCGAGGCGCCGGTCCAGACCTTCAGCTTGAAGGGATTGCCCGCCGCGTGTTCGGCCTCGATCCGCTCAGCCAGCGCCATCGGCACGACCTTGGGATAGCCCGAGCCGGTGAAGCCGCTCATGCCCACGGTTGAGTTGGCCGGGATCAGGCTGGCGGCGTCCTCGGCGGACATGATCTTCGACTTGAGGGCGGCGTTACGAACACGGGACATCGCAAACCTGACGACTGTGGCCGGGGAGGGCGCAGGGAAGGGGCGGAGATAGGCTCCGCATCATTCTGATTCCAATACGGCTTTGGTCGTAACACTCCGTGATCACAAAGGCGTTAGCGGATGTGCGCTCCAAACGAAACACGCCTCCCTGACGGTCAGGGAGGCGTGTGGAACCCTATCGGAACTTACGCAGGCCGCGGGGGCCCTGGCGACCGGCGCCGGCGCGTTTGCCCAGCCAGTCCTTCCAGTCAGGCCAGTTGCGGCGGCGTCCGCCGCCGTCGGCCCATTCCGGCCCAGCTTCGGCGTTGAATACCGTTACGTCGGCCAGGCCGCCCTGCTTGTAGTTCTGCAGTTTGACGCCCTTGCCCCGGCCCATTTCAGGCAGTTCAGCGAGGGGGAAGACCAGCGTCTTGATGTTCTCGCCGATGACGGCGACGTGGTCAGCCTGCGGCTGGCTGGGGATGCGCAGCATAGCCAGCATCTCACCATTCAACACCTGCTTGCCGCCGCGCTTCTGGGCCAGCAAATCGTTCTCGGGCGCGACGAAGCCGTAGCCGGCCTTCGACGCAATCAGCAGCTTGGCGTTCGGTTCGTGCGCCACGACGTTGATGATGTCGGCCTTCTCGTCCAGGTCGATCATCAGGCGCAACGGCTCGCCATGGCCGCGTCCCGACGCCAGCTTGTCGGCGCCGATGGTGAAGATGCGTCCGTCCGACGCCCCGACCAGCAGTTTGTCCGTCGTATAGGCCGGGATCAGGAAGCCCAGTTTGTCGCCTTCCTTGAACTTCAGCTCGGAGGGGTCGTCGACCTTGCCCTTGGCGGCGCGAATCCAGCCGCGATCCGACAGGATGACGGTGATCGCCTCGCGCGGGATGAAGGCTTCCGGCGCCACGAAGGCCGAGGCGTCGACCGCCTCGCCGATCAGGGTGCGGCGCGGCGAGACCAAGGCCTTGCGGACGGCCTCAAGCTCCTTGCCGATAGCCTTCCACTGTTTCGCCTCGGAGGACGTCAGCGCCTGCAGTGCTGCAAGTTCTTCCGACAGCTCATTGAATTCCTTCTCGATCGTCATCTCTTCAAGACGGGCCAGCTGACGCAGGCGAGTGTCGAGGATGAAGTCGGCCTGAAGCTCGCTCAGGCTGAAGCGGGCGATCAGTTCGGCCTTGGGCTGCTCTTCCTCGCGGACGATGCGGATGACCTCGTCCAGGTTCAGGAAGACGATACGCAGGCCTTCCAGCAGGTGCAGGCGCTTCTCGACGCGGGCGATGCGCCACTGGCTACGGCGGTTCAGCACCACGCGGCGGTGATCTAGGAAGGCCCGCAGGCACTCCTTCAGCCCCATGACGCGCGGCGTGCCGGTGGCGTCCAGCACGTTCATGTTGATGGGGAAGCGCACCTCGAGATCGGACAGCTTGAACAGACTTTCCATCAGCATTTCAGGCTCGATGGTGCGGTTCTTAGGTTCGAGGATCAGGCGGATGTCTTCCGCCGACTCATCGCGCACGTCGCCCAGCAGGGGCGCCTTCTTGTTCTCGATCAGGTCGGCCAGCGCCTCGATCAGGCGCGACTTCTGCACCTGATACGGCATCTCGGTGATGATGATCTGATAGGCGCCGCGATCGAGCTTTTCCTCGACCCATTTGGCGCGCAGGCGCACGCCGCCGCGACCCGTCTCATAGGCGTCCAGAATGGCGGCCTGACTTTCGACCGACACGCCGCCGGTGGGGAAGTCCGGCCCCGGCACGATCCTGACCAGATCTTCCGTCGTGGCGTCCGGCCGTTCCAGCAGCAGATGACAGGCGTCGATCAGTTCGCCCACGTTGTGCGGCGGGATGGAGGTCGCCATGCCCACGGCGATGCCCGACGAGCCGTTAGCCAGCAGATTGGGGAAGCCCGCCGGCAGGACCACCGGCTCTTCGTCCTGATCGTCATAGGTGGGGCGGAAATCGACCGCGTCCTGATCGATGCCGTCCAGCAGCAGGACGGCGGCGGGCGTCAGCTTGCACTCGGTATAGCGCATGGCCGCCGCGCTATCGCCGTCGATGTTGCCGAAGTTCCCCTGACCGTCGACCAGCGGATAGCGCTGGGCGAAGTCCTGAGCCAGACGGACCAGCGCCTCATAGATGGAGGCGTCGCCGTGCGGGTGATAGCCGCCCATGACCTCGCCGACGACCTTGGCGCATTTGCGCGCGGCCGCCTGCGGGTTCAGCCGCATCTGGTGCATGGCGTACATGATGCGACGGTGCACGGGCTTGAAGCCGTCGCGCACGTCGGGCAGCGCCCGGTTGGTGATGGTCGACAGGGCGTAGGCCAGATAGCGGCGCGACAGCGCCTCGCCCATCGGCTCTTCAACGATGCGGCCGCCGTCCGGCGTCGGGGTGTGGATGGTCATACGACTTCGAATCAATGATCGGACGAGGAAAGTCTAGCGCAGCCGGGGCATGACGCCGGGATTGTCAGCGCCTATCTGTGCAGAAACGCGCGAAGGAGTCCCGATGAAGACCGCCCTGACCGACCGCCTCGGCCTGTCCATTCCGCTGATTCAGGCGCCGATGGCGGGAACTTCGACCGCCGAACTGGCCGCCGCCGTGTCGAATGCAGGGGCGCTGGGCTCCATCGCCCTGGGGGCCATAGACGCCGAGGCGAGCCGCAAGGCCATCCGCGCAGTCAAGGCGCTGACCGACCGGCCGTTCAACGTCAATCTGTTCTGCCATGCGCCGATCGCGGCCGATCCGGCGCGCGACGCCGTCTGGATCGACAGCCTGCGCCCGATCTTCGCCGAGTTCGACGCGGCCCCGCCCGAGCGGCTCAACGACATCTACCAGAGCTTCCTGACCGACGACGCCAAGCTGGCGGTGCTGGTCGAGGAAAAGCCCGCCGTGGTCAGCGTCCATTTCGGCCTGCCGCGCGCCGATCAGATCGTGGCGCTGAAGGCGGCGGGCTGCGTCCTGATCGCCAGCGCCACCACGCCCGAGGAAGGGCGCGCCGCTGTCGCCGCCGGGTTCGACATGGTGATCGCCCAAGGGGTCGAGGCGGGCGGCCATCGCGGCGTCTTCGATCCGGCCGATGATCCTCGCTTTGCGACCCTGCCTCTGACGCGCCTGCTGGCGCGCGACCTGCCGGTTCCCGTCGTCGCGGCAGGCGGGATCATGGACGGCGCCGGGATCGCGGCGGCGCTGGCGCTGGGCGCCGCCGGGGCGCAGTTGGGGACAGCCTTCGCATCGTGCCCGGAATCGGCGGCGGATGGCGCCTATCGTGCAGCCTTGTCGGGGACAGAGACTAGGCGCACGCGAGTCAGCGCGGCCATTTCCGGCCGTCCGGCGCGCGGGGTGGAGAACGCCTTCATGCGCCGCGCCGATGAGACGAAGATCGCCGCCTATCCCTATGCCTACGATCTCGGCAAGGCGTTGAACGCGGCGGCAAAAGCCAAGGGCGACAACGGCTATGCGCCGCACTGGGCCGGGCAAGCCGCGCCGCTGGGCCGCGCTTTGCCCGCCGCTGAACTGGTCGCGACGCTGGAAAAGGAAACGCGCGAGGCGATTGCGGGGCTGGCCCGCTTCTGACCGTTCCCGCTCATCCCGGCGAAGGCGTTACAGCCGCCCGGCGTCACCCAGTTTATCGATCATCCAGACCCGCGCGGGCGGCAGCGGTCGGTTCAAGGCGTGGAAGACGAACTGCTCAAGGAAATGCCCCGTCAGCTCCAGCCCCGCCTTAACGTCGCCTTCTCCTAGCCCTGCCTGCGCGCCCAGCATAAAAGGCGGCAGCGTCAGTAGTTTGTCGGCATAGGGCGCGCCCGCCTCGCGGCTGACCGCGCGGCCGGTGCGGGGACTGACCCAGACCAGATCGTCCATCGACCCCGTTGAGGCGCAGCGCGACAGGTCGAGACCAAACCCCAGATCCTCCAGCAACCCGGCCTCGAACCGCACGAAGATGGCGGGCCAGACGTCAGGCACGGCGAAGGCGCCCATCAGCGCCTCGAAGGCATAGAAGGCGCCGGGATGCGGCTCCCGCTCCGGCAGGGCCCCCTGCGCCACCGCTGCGGCGGCGCTGAGGCCGGTCAGGGCCAGCGGGTCGTCGAACAGGGCGGCGGGGCCTTCGCCCACCGGCTCCAACCGCGCAGAGCCCAGTTGATCCGACGTCCGCGACCGCAGATCGGCCACGACCCGCGCGCCGGGTTGAAGAAAGGGCCGCATCCGGCGCGACGCCCCGCCCGCGACATAGGCGGCGCGGCGGCCATGCCGCTCGGTCAGCAGATCGACCACCGCCCCCGTATCGCCATGCGCCCGCGCCGACAGCACGAAGGCGTCGTCCTGAACCTCCATCAGTCGGCCTTGATGGCGTCGACGACGGCGCGCGCCCGGTCGTTCGGCACGGTGAAGCTGAGGACATACTGCTCGATCTTCCAGCCGTCGTCGGTCAGGCGCAGCACGCCCGAGCCGCGCGTGGTTCCATAGGCGTCATTGTCCAGCACCTCGTCGAACCAGGCGACGCAGCGGCAGTCGATGGGGGCGATGGTCACGGTCCGCGCCGTCGGCCGATAGGTCCAGCCGCGCCCTTGCGAGAAATAGGGCATGGCGTAGGCGCGGAACTCCGGCAGGCTCCACCGCTCGCCCGCATCGGTGCCGATGAAGCGGGCGTCCGAGGTGAAGGTCGCGAAATAGGCCTCGCCGTCCGCGACCGAGGCGGCGGCGTGCATGACGTCCAGCGTGCGCTCGACCGGCGCGACCTCGGCCGAAGCGGCGGACAGTTGAAGCATCATCAGGGCGGCGGTGAACATGACGGATGTTCTAGTCCTGTTCTTGTTTTGGCGAAAGCACTGTTCGCGTGACGCCTATTCCTCCAACCGCTCCCAGCCCCAGGGGCGCAGGGCCTCCAGCGGGCGGAACTCGGACTTGTAGTCCATCTTGGGCGAGCCCTGGACCCAGTAGCCGAGGTAGACATAGGGCAGGGCGGCCGTCTCGGCCTGATCCAGATGGTCCAGGATGGCGAAGCGCCCAAGGCTGCGGCGTTCCATGTCGGGGTCGAAGAAGCTGTAGACCATCGACAGGCCGTCATGCAGCAGGTCGGTCAGGCAGACGCCGATCAGGCGGCCGGGGCCGTCGTCTTCACTGGGCAGGCGGTATTCGATCAGATGGGTGCGCACGGCCGTGTCCTCGACCATCGACACATAGTCCAGCCAGCCCATGTCGCTCATCCCGCCGCCGGGGTGGCGGGCGTTCAGATAGCGTTGCAGCAGGTCGAACTGCTCCATCGTCGCCTCGGCCTCGACCAGGCTGCGCGACAGGTCGGCGTTGCGCGCCAGTATGCGGCGACGCGAGCGGGACAGCTGGAAATCCGCCACCGGAATCCGCACCGAGACGCAGGCGGCGCAGGCCTCGCACGCGGGGCGATAGGCGATGTTCTGGCTGCGGCGGAACCCGGCGTGGGTCAGGGCGTCGTTGACGTCGGCTCCATCGGCGAAGGGCAGATTGGCGAAAACCTTCCGCTCGAACCGGCCTGGCAGATAGGGACAGGGCGCGCTGGCGGTCATGAAGAAGCGAAGCTGGCGCGAGAAGAAATGCTGGGTCACGGCTGTCGCTCCGTGACGGCGTCGGCGCCCGAACAGGGGCGGCAGGATGGATACGCGCGGATCATGTCATGATTTGGCGCGCAACCGACCGTTTTCGCAAGCCTTCTTCGCGTCCTAGAGGCTGGTGTCCGTCGGCAGGACCGGCGCTTCGCGCAGCAGGACGATGGCGATGCGGCGGTTGCCCGCCAGCGACGGGTCGTCGGGATACAGCGGATCGGACCCCGCCTTGCCCGCGACCGAATAGACCCGGTCGGCATTCACGCCTGCGCTCTGCAAGGCCAGACGCGAGGCGTCGGCGCGCGCCGAGGACAGCGGCCAGTCGCCGGGGCTGCTGGCGCGGCTGGACCCGGCGACGGCGCTGGTGTGGCCGGTGATGCTGATACGATTGGGCAGTTGGTTGATGACCTTGGCCACGGCGCGCAGCAGCAGTTGGGCGCGTGGATTGGGTCGGGCCGAGCCGTTCTCGAACATCGAGCGGCCTTCCTGATCGACCAGCTGGATACGCAGGCCTTCCGGCGTCTGGTCGATGATCAGCTGTTTCGACAGCTCGGCCAGTTCCGGCATGGACTGCATGGCCTGACGCAGGGATTCGGCGGCGCTGGCGAAGTCAGCGGCCTCACGCCGGGCGATCTCGGCGCGCAGAGCGGCCTCGCTGGCCGAGGCGAGGTTGGAGCTTTGGCCCGCCTCCTGCGGCGCGTCGGGCGCCTCGGGAGCCAGTTGTTCGATGACGGCGTTGGAGCCCGAGCCCTTGGCTCCTTCGGAATCGCCCAGCGAGGTGCCGCCCAGAATGCCGCCCGAGCCGGACGTCGAGGCCGAGACATTGGCCGGGGCGAAATATTCGGCGATGCCGCGCTTCTGTTCGGGGTCGGTCGTATTGATCAGCCACATCAACAGGAAGAAGGCCATCATGGCGGTGACGAAGTCGGCATAGGCCACCTTCCACGCGCCGCCGTGGTGGCCTTCGGCGGCGACCTTTTTGACCTTCTTGATCAGGATCGGGCGATCGTTCAGCGCCATGGGGCGGGTCCGTCTTAACCGTGTACGTTCGCCTTACATCCCACGCGGGGCTTAAGAAGCGGTTGCGGTGCGGTGAAAGGAAAGGCGCGCGCTCTTGCCGAGGCGGGCCTCACGGCCTAGCTGATGCCCCATGTCTGATGCGTCCGCCGTCCCCGCCGCCGATTTCGACGCCCGCGCCTATCGCCGGGCGCTGGGCGGGTTCGCGACCGGGGTCTGCGTGGTGACGGCCCATACGATCGACGGTCCTCTGGGGATCACGGTGAACAGCTTCACCTCGGTCTCACTGGATCCGCCGCTGGTGCTGTGGTGCATGGACATCAAGTCCGACCGCCACGACGCCTTCGCCGGGGCCGAGCGCTTCGCTGTCCACATGCTGCCGGTCGAGGACAAGGCCATGTCCGACCGCTTCGCCTGGGGCGTGTGCCGCCTGTCGGATGACGAGTTCGCCGTGGACGATCCCGAGCCGCCGCGCCTGCTGAATGCGGTGACGCGCCTGACCTGTCAGACGCATGACCGCATCGTCATGGGCGACCATCTGGTCATCGTCGGCCGGGTCGAGGCGTTCGACACCCGGCCGGGCGATGCTTTGACCTATTTCCGCGGGAAATACGGCAAGGCGGCCGATCCGACCGCCTGATCCTTCTCCCCTTGAGGGAGAAGGTGGACGGCGAAGCCGGACGGATGAGGGGTGCGAAGACGCGCGCTCGCGTTTCCCACTTCATACCGCCCGCCGACACCCCTCATCCGAGCCCTTTGGGCCCACCTTCTCCCGCAAGGGGAGAAGGGCTTTATCCCATCATCCGCGCGGCTTGCGGCGCGAAATAGCTGATGACCCCGGACGCCCCCGCGCGCTTGAATGCGTGCAGGCTTTCCAGAATCGCACGGTCAGGGTCCAGCCAGCCATTGGCGAAGGCGGCCTGCATCATCGCGTACTCGCCGGACACCTGATAGGCGAAGGTCGGAACCTTGAACGTCTGCGACACCAGCCGGACGATATCCAGATAGGGCAGGCCCGGCTTGACGATCAGGGCGTCGGCGCCTTCCGACAGGTCCATCGCCACCTCGCGCAGGGCCTCCTCGGCGTTGGCGAAGTCCATCTGATAGGTCTTTTTGTCGCCGGTCAGCGACTTGGACGAGCCGACCGCGTCGCGATAGGGGCCATAGAAGGCCGAGGCGTATTTGGCCGCATAGCTGATGATCAGCGTATCGCTCAGGCCGTTGGCTTCCAGCGCCTCCCGGATGGCCTGGACGCGGCCGTCCATCATGTCGGACGGCGCCACGGCGTCGGCGCCCGCGTGGGCGTGGATGAAGGCCTGCTCGGCCAGCCGCTCCAGCGTCGGATCGTTGACGATGCGGCCGTCTTCCAGAACGCCGTCGTGGCCGTGGTCGGTGTAGCAGTCCAGCGCCACATCGGTCATGACGCCGATCTCGGGCGCGGCGTCCTTGATGGCGCGGATGCAGTCGGGGATCAGGCCGTCCGGGTCGGTGGCGGCGGTGGCGACATTGTCCTTCAGCCCGTCGTTCACGTTCGGGAACAGGGCCACCATCGGAATGCCCAGATCGCGCGCCTCGACGGCGGCCTTGGCGGCTTCCTTCGGCGACAGGCGGAAGACGCCCGGCATGGAGGCGACCGGCTGGCGATCCTCGTCGCCGTCATGGACGATCAGCGGCCAGATCAGATCGGCGGGCGTCAGGGTCGTCTCGGCGACCAGACGGCGCACCCAGGGCTGCGAACGCAGGCGACGCGGGCGGGCGTAGGGGAAGGCGGCGGGCTGGAAGGGCATGGTCATGCGCGCGGCTTAAAACAAAGCGCGCAGAGAGGCAAAAGGCGAACTGTCCACCCGTGGCTATCCCTCAGCCGGGACGGGGTGACGCGCGCGCCGCCAGCCGTTAGAAGCGCCCCGAACGCCCCGTCAGAGGGCAGGCTGTAATGCGGGAGCTTTCATGGACTTCGCCCTCACCGACGATCAACGCGCCATTCAGGACGCGGCCCGCGCCTTCGCCGAGGCCGAACTGGCCCCGCATTCGGCCCGCTGGGACGAGGACAAGCACTTCCCGGTCGACGTGCTGAAGGCCGCCGCCGAGATGGGCTTCGCCGGCATCTATACGGGCGAGGAGCACGGCGGCATGGGGCTGGGCCGGGTCGAGGCGGCGCTGATCTTTGAAGAGCTGTCGCGCGGCGACGTGGCGACGGCGGCCTTCATCTCGATCCACAACATGGCGACGTGGATGATCGACAGCTTCGGCTCGGACGAGCTGCGGGCGCGTTTCGTGCCGTCGCTGGTCGGGATGGAGAAGATCGCCAGCTACTGCCTGACCGAGCCGGGCTCGGGCTCGGACGCGGCGGCGCTGCGGACGACGGCGGTGCGCGATGGCGACCACTATGTGCTGAACGGCGCCAAGGCCTTCATCTCGGGCGCCGGAACGTCGGACGTCTATGTCGTCATGGTCCGCACCGGCGGCGAGGGGCCGAAGGGCATCTCGACCATCGTGGTCGAGGCGGGTACGCCGGGCCTGTCGTTCGGCGCCAATGAGAAGAAGATGGGCTGGAACGCCCAGCCGACCGCCGTGGTTAGCTTCGACGATTGCCGCGTGCCGGTCGCCAATCTGGTGGGCGAGGAAGGCGCGGGCTTCAAATACGCCATGGCCGGTCTGGACGGCGGGCGCCTGAACATCGCCGCCTGCTCGCTGGGCGGGGCGCGTCTGGCGCTGGAAACGGCGCAGGACTACGTCGCCAGCCGCAAGCAGTTCGGTCAGGCCATCGGCCAGTTCCAGAACACCCAGTTCGAACTGGCGGACATGGCCACGGACCTTGAGGCCGCCCGCCTGATGGTGCTGCGCGGCGCCTGGGCCATCGACACCGGCCATCCGGAAAAGACCAAATGGTGCGCCATGGCCAAGCGCCTGACCACCGACGCCTGCTTCCAGATCGCCGATCAGGCGCTGCAGCTGCACGGCGGCTACGGCTATCTGAAGGACTACCCGCTGGAACGGATCGTGCGCGACCTGCGCGTTCATCGCATCCTGGAAGGCACCAATGAGATCATGCGTGTGATCGTGGCGCGCGAGCTGGCGCGCTAGAGCGAAATCGGTTCACACGCGATCGCATGTGAACCCAGATGGTTCTAGGCGTCAGCCGCAGCGCCTCGCCAGATTCACCAGCGCGGCGGACCGGCCCAGATACCAGGGCTCGTCCGCCTCGTTCGGGGCGTGGAGGTCGACGTTGCGGGCCTGTTTCAGGGCGGCCTGACCTTCGGGCGACAGGGTGTAGACGTGCCTGTCCATCTCATCGACCGAGGGCGTCAGCGCATAGTCTGTATTGTCGATCGTCACGGCCAGGACGTGCTCGCCGGGGCCGGGCGATCCCGGAAAATCATAGAAATACTGGAACGCAACCCGTCCGCCCGCACAGTGCGCACGTGTGATGACCGAGGTGAAGTTCCAGTTCAGGAAGCTGGCCACCGGCCCTTCGCCCGATACGTCGTGCGTCACCCACTGCGCGCTTCTTTCATCGGCGGGCGCGGCGATCAGGGTCAGGACGGCTGTCATCGCGGCGATGAGCATGGGGCATGTCCTTCGTGAGCAGTACGGGCGACATAGCAACGCTGCATCGCCGCGAATGCAAGGCGGTTCTGCGGCTTTACCCACGACCGCCCCGGCACTAGACCCAAGATATGAGCACTGAATCTGAAGTCATCACCCGCATCGAAAATGGTGTCGGCCGCATCACCCTGAACCGGCCCAAGGCGATCCACGCCCTGAACCGACCCATGTGCGAGGCGATGATCGAGGCGCTGCTAGCCTGGCGCGCGGACGATGCGGTTCAGTCGGTGCTGATCGACCACGCGGGCGAGCGCGGCTTCTGCGCCGGGGGCGACATCCGCATGATCGCCGAAAGCGGGGCAGGGGACGCCTCGGAGGCCAAGGCCTTCTTCCGAACCGAGTATCAGCTGAACCATCTGATGTTCGTCTATCCCAAGCCGATCACGGCGGTGGTGGACGGCATCGTCATGGGCGGCGGCGTGGGCATCAGCGAGCCTGCGGGTGTCCGCATCGCCACCGAGCGCACCACCTACGCCATGCCCGAGACGGGCATCGGCCTGTTCCCCGATGTGGGCGGCGGCTGGTTCCTGCCGCGCCTGCCGGGCCAGACGGGCGTGTGGCTGGCGCTGACCGGCGCGCGGCTGAAGGCGGCGGATACGGTGGCGCTGGGCATTCACACCCACTTCATTGCATCCGAGGCTGTCGAGGGCCTGAAGGCCGAACTTCTGGCCGCGCCTGCCGACCCGAAGGTGGTTGCTGATCGGCTCGCCGGTGACGCCGGGCCGTCGCCGTTGGCCCCGCACCGCGAGGCCATCGACCGCCTGTTCGCCTTCGACACGGTCGAGGAAATCGTCGCCGCGCTTCAGGCTGACGGTTCGGACTGGGCGCAGAAGCAACTCGACATCCTGAAGACCAAGTCGCCGCAGTCGCTGAAGGTCAGCCTGCGCCAGATCCGCACGGGCGCCACCCTGACCGACTTCGCCGACAACATGGCGATGGAATATGCGCTGGGCGGGCGCGTGGTTCAGACCCACGACTTCCAGGAAGGCGTCCGCGCCGTCATCATCGACAAGGACAATGCGCCGCTCTGGTCGCCCGCCGATCTGTCGGGCGTTTCCGACGCTCAGATTGAGGCGTTGTTCGCAGCTTTGCCGTCGGCTGAGGCATGGAAACCGTTTAAGGGCTGATTTCGCGCAAGCTTCATTGTTCCGGGCGGGGGAAAAGCCTATCTTGGCGGCATGACCAAGCGCTGGACCCCCGAATCCTGGAGAAACAAGCCCGTCCTGCATATGCCGACGGACTATCCGGACGCCGCCGAACTGACGCGCGTCGAAGACGAACTGCGGGCGATGCCGCCCCTCGTCTTTGCGGGCGAGGCGCGCCGTCTGACCGACCATCTGGCTCAGGTCGAGGCGGGCAACGCCTTCCTGCTGCAGGGCGGCGACTGCGCCGAGAGCTTCAAGGAGTTCTCGACCGACAACATCCGCGACACCTTCCGCCTGATCCTGCAGATGGCGGTGGTCCTGACCTTCGCCGGCCGCAAGCCGGTGGTGAAGGTCGGCCGCATCGCCGGTCAGTTCGCCAAGCCGCGTTCGTCGCCGGTCGAGGAGATCGGCGGGGTCGAGCTGCCGTCCTATCGCGGCGACATCATCAACGGCATGGGTTTCACGCCGGAAGAGCGGATGCCTGATCCGCAGCGCCTGATCCGCGCCTATAACCAGTCGGCCTCGACGCTGAACCTGCTGCGCGCCTTCGCGGGCGGCGGCTATGCCGACCTGTACAACATCCACCGCTGGACGCTGGGCTTTGCCGACGACGGCGCGGGCGCGGCCTACCGCGAGCTGGCCGACAAGATCACCGAGGCCCTGGCCTTCATGGAGGCGGTCGGCGTCACGCCCGAAACGCACCCCGACCTGTCGCGCGTCGAGGTCTTCACCAGCCACGAGGCCCTGCTGCTGAACGTCGAGAGCGCCTTGACGCGCCTGGACGGTTCTACCGGCGAATGGTTCGACACCTCGGCCCACATGCTGTGGATCGGCGAGCGCACGCGTCAGCTGGACGGCGCCCACATCGAGTTCATGCGCGGCATCTCCAACCCCATCGGGGTCAAGTGCGGGCCGACCATGACGGCGGACGACCTGCTGCCGCTGATCGACGCCCTGAACCCGAACAACATCCCGGGCCGCCTGACGCTGATCGGCCGCTTTGGTCATGACAAGGTGGGCGACCGCCTGCCGGGTCTGATGCGGGCGGTGAAGGCGGCAGGCAAGCGCGTCATCTGGTCGATCGACCCGATGCACGGCAATACGCTGAAGGCCGGCAACGGCTACAAGACCCGTCCGTTCGACCGCGTGATGACCGAGGTCCGCACCTTCATCGATGTGGCCGAGGCCGAGGGCGTCCACCCCGGCGGCGTCCATCTGGAGATGACCGGCCAGAACGTCACCGAATGCATCGGCGGCGCCCAGGCGGTGACCGAGGACGACCTGTCCAGCCGTTACCACACCCACTGCGACCCGCGTCTGAACGCGGATCAGGCTTTGGAGATGGCCTTCCTGGTCGCCGAACGCCTCAAGGCCGGGCGGCAGGCCCGGTCCGAGGCTGCATGACGTCAGACGACCTCGCGCCCGGCCGCGTCGCCTTTCAGGGCGCGCCGGGCGCCTTCAGCCATGAGGCCTGCCTCGACCTGCGCCCGTGGGACGAGCCGGTGGGCCATGAGACGTTTCAGGGCGCCATCGACGCCCTGTTGAGCGGCGACTGCCAGTGCGCCCTGATCCCGGTCGAGAACTCGACCGTGGGCGTGGTCGAGCCGTCCTCGACGCTGGTGCGGCAGGCGGGTCTGGTCGCGGTCACCGAGGCGTGGCGGCCGATCCGTCTGGCCCTGCTGGGCGTCCCGGGCGCGCGTCTTTCGGATGTGAAGACGGCCGAAAGCCATCCGGTCGCGCTTCAGCAATGCTCCATCGCCCTGAATGAAATGGGCATTGTCGCTCAGGAAGTATTCGACACCGGCGGCGCGGCGGCGGCCGTGGCGGCTGCGGGCGATGTGACCCGCGCCGCCGTCGCGCCCGCCCGCGCGGCCGAGGTCTATGGACTGTCGGTTCTGCGCAACGATCTGCAGGATTTCAGCGACAATCGCACACGCTTTGTCCTCTTCGTCGCGCCCCGGGCTTGACCGCGCACAAATTTTGCGGCTTTAAGGTCCGGTCGGATCAACCCTGATCCAGAAACCGGACCGGATACATGTCCTCGCTGCGCGCACAAATGACCGTTGAAACCACCACGCGCGCGGTGGCCGGCTTTTATTTTGGCTACGGCTATTACGGCTTTCGATACGCCGGCTGAGGCGTCGGGTTTCTAACCAACCCCTGACAGTCTCACTGGCGACCGCTTCTCCCCAAGCGGCCTTCCTGCGCGTCCCTGCCTGATCTTTATCGGCGGACGCGGCTTCCTATCGAAAAAATTCATGCCGAAAGCCATCTCCCATGTCGCAATCCGCCATCCAGCAAGTCTGGCCCGCCGAATCCGCTGAACTGAGCGCCGAACAGAAGGCGCTGGCCGCCCTGCGCGCCGAAATCGACAATATCGACGATCAGATCCTCGAACTGTTCGAGCGCCGCCTGTCCGTCGCCGCCCAGGTCGGCAAGGCCAAGGATGCCCCGTCCGGCCCGCACACCAAGCTGCGCCCTGACCGCGAACAGGCCGTGCAGGCCCGCATCCTGAAACAGTGCGACCCCCAGAACCGCGAGGCGGTCGAGCATCTGTGGCGCGAGATCGTCGGCTGGGGTCTGGCCCGTCAAGGCCGCCTGCAGGTTCAGGTCTGGGCCCCGATCGACCCGTCCAAGGCTGTGGACGGCGCCCGTCTGCGCTTCGGCGCCGCCGCCGACATCAAACTGGTTCTCGATCCGCAGGCGGCGCTTGCCCATGCGGCCGAGGGCAAGGGCGTGGCCGTCCTGTCCATCAGCGGCGACGATCCCTGGTGGATCGGTCTGCGTCGTGAATGGTCGATGCTCAGCGTGTTCGACGGTTACGGCGGTGAGACGCCGACGTCTCTGGCCGTGGGCAAGATCGATCCGCCCGCCCTGCCGACCGGCCGCCGCGTCGTGGTGACGGCGGGCGGAGACGCGGGCGACGGCTCGGGCGCACGCCGTTGGGGCCTGAACACCCATCACGGCTGGAGCCTGGCCCTGACCGACGCCGATGTGGCGCCGGGCGACGTCGAAGGCTGCGTTGGCGCCATCGGCTGAGATCACGCCGTTAACTTCGTCTCAAAGCAGGGCGGGCGAGGGTGGCTGCATGGCCCGTCCCGTCCTGCACAGACTTAGCATCGTCGCCGCCCTTTCGGCGGCTGCACTGACGCTTGCGGGCTGTGGCGTGAACGAGAGCGACCCGCACCGTTTTGAAGCGATGGCGCAATCGGTGGCCTCCATCCCTGTTTCGTCCGGAGACGAAGCCGCTGCGCCCGCCGCCGCGCCGCAACGGGCGGATCGGAAGGCTTCTCCGCTGAAGGTCGAACTGCTGACCCCGCATGAGCTGTGGGATGTCCGCGACGGGGGCAGGGCGCGTGTCACGCTGGCCGCCGCCCCTGCGCCCCATCCCGATCCGGAGGCGCCGCCGCCCGCGCGCGCGCCCGTTCGGTCGGCAACTTTACGTCATGTCCAGCTGGGCGCCTTTTCCAGCGAGGACAGCGCCCGCGCGGCATGGTCGCGCCTGAATCAGGGAGCGGGCGCAGCCGTGCTGTCGGGGCTTCAGCCCGCCTATGAGGCGGTCGAGGTCGCGGGGCGCCGTCTGGTTCGTCTGAAGGTCGCCGCCTCCGCCGAACAGGTGCAGGCCCTGTGCCGTGATCTGGCGGCGTCCGACCCGTGGTGCGCGCGATCGGGCGGCGCGCCTGTCTGATCGTCCACAGGCTGCGCTTAAGGTTTCGTTGACGATTGGCCTTCGCGGCCTGATCTTGCGCGGCATGGGCGGGCGGCGGACGAAGATGAGTCGCGCCTGCTGATCACAGTGGGATTTCACATGGCGCAGCCTCAGGTCATCGTCATCGGCAATGAAAAGGGCGGGGCGGGCAAGTCCACCCTGGCCATTCACATCGTCACCGGCCTTCTGCACGCCGGACGCAAGGTCGCCATCATCGATCTGGACCTGCGCCAGCGCTCGATGGAGCGGTTCTTCGCCAACCGCGTCGCCTGGACCAAGGCCAACGGCCATGATCTGCCGCACCCGATCGTGCCGGACATGGGCGACGGCAAGGCCCTGCACAAGGCTGATGAGACGGAGCAGTTGGCCCGTTTCGAGGCCGCCTATGCCGAGGCGAATGGCGTCGCCGACGTCATCGTCATCGACACCCCGGGCGGGGACACGGCCCTGTCGCGCGCCGCGCACGGCCGCGCCGATCAGATCGTCACGCCGATGAACGACAGCTTCGTCGACTTCGATCTGTTGGGCGAAGTGGACCCGGTTACGCTGGATCTGGTCAAGCCGTCCATCTATTCCGAAAGCGTCTGGGAGGCGCGCAAGCACCGCGCCATCACTGAGGGTCGTCAGGTGACGATCGACTGGATCGTCGTCACCAACCGTCTGGCCGTGGCCGAGGCGCGCAACCGCCGCCGTCTGGCCTCGCGCATGGCCAAGCTGGCCAAGCGGGTCGGATTCCGCGTCGGGCCGGGCCTGCGCGACCGGGTCATCTATCGCGAACTCTTCCCCTTCGGCCTGACCGTGGCGGACCTGTCGAACGACATCCGCCCGGTGTCGGTGTCCCTGGCTCACGTCGCTGCGCGTCAGGAGATGCGTAATCTGATGCAGGCTCTGGGTCTGGACGACGCCATCGCCGCGATGGACGCGGCGGCTTGATCGTTTCATGGGCCTGATCTGGCTGGGTCTGGCCGCCGTGGCCCTGTGGGCCATGGTGCGTCTGGGCCGCCAGACCGAGCGCGCCCGGCGCGGCCACTGGCGCATCTCGGCCACCATATTGAGCGCCGCCCTGCTGGCCGGAGCGGTGTTCGCCGCCGCGCGTGGCGCTTGGCTGATTGCGGGGGGCATGGCGTCGGCGGGTGTCTGGCTGGCCGTGCAGTCGCGGATCCGGCCCGTAGCGGGCAGGGCGGCCCAACCCATTGAGCCCATGAGTAAGGCCGAGGCGCGGTCCATCCTCGGCGTCGCCGCCGATGCGGACGCCCAGACGATCCACGCCGCCTGGCGCCGCCTGATGGCCCGCGCCCACCCCGATCAGGGTGGAACCGAGGGTTTGGCTGCGCGCGTCAACGCCGCGCGCGACCGGCTGCTGAAGAACTAAAACGTCGCGCCCGCTTTCTCCCTCCCCGTCCCGGGGAGGGTGGCTGAACCTGAAAGGCGAAGCCGGGTGGGGGCGGCAAGGCTGTTCAAGCGCGCGTTCTGTATCACCGAGTCCTCCCCACCCGGTCTTCGCTTCGCTGCGACCACCCTCCCCGGGACGGGGAGGGAGAGGCGTGGTGCGTGGCTCTGTGTTGGGTATTTTAATACCGTATTTAAAATATTGAATAAAATCATTTACTTGTGCCAAAATCTCCGTAGCAACCGACATTGACCTTCGGCACGTGACCCTCTATCACCCCGGCCTCCGCCCGATCCATCTGGTTCGGGCCGCATTTTCGTCTTCCAGGACCCTCATCATGCTGAAGAGCACCACGGCTTCGCTGAAGCCGGCCGAGGTCGAGAAGAAGTGGATCCACATCGACGCCGAAGGCGTCGTCGTGGGCCGCCTCGCGACCTTCATCGCCAACCGCCTGCGCGGCAAGCACCTGCCGACCTACACCCCGCACGTTGACTGCGGCGACTACGTCGTCGTCACCAACGTCGACAAGGTGGTGTTCACCGGCAAGAAGAACACCGACAAGGTCTACTATCGTCACACCGGCCACCCCGGCGGCATCAAGGAAACCACACCGGAGAAGGTTCTGGGCGGTCGTTTCCCCGAGCGCGTGCTCGAGAAGGCCGTTGAGCGCATGCTGCCCAAGGAGTCGCCGCTGGCTCGCAAGCAGATGACCCACCTGCGCCTGTTCGCCGGCGCGGCCCACGAACACGAAGCCCAACAGCCCACGACCATCGACTTCAAGTCGATGTCGTCCAAGAACACCCGGAGCGCCTGAGCATGACCGACGTGACTCAAGACACCGCCGCCGGCTTTGACGCCCTGAAGGGCGTGGGCACTGCTGCTGCCGAGGAAATCGTCCGCGAGCCGAAGATCGACGCCCTGGGCCGTTCGTACTCGACCGGCAAGCGCAAGAACGCCATCGCCCGCGTGTGGGTTAAGCGCGGCACCGGCAAGATCACCGTCAACGGCAAGGACGTGGCTGCGTATTTCGCCCGTCCCGTGCTGCAGATGATGGTCGCCCAGCCGCTGAACGTTTCGGACCGCGCCACCCAGTACGACGTGATCTGCACCGTCGAGGGCTCGGGCCTGTCGGGCCAGGCCGGCGCCATCCGCCACGGCCTGTCGCACGCCCTGACCCACTACGAGCCGGAACTGCGCAAGGTTCTGAAGCCGCACGGCTTCCTGACCCGCGACAGCCGCGTCGTCGAGCGTAAGAAGTACGGCCGCGCCAAGGCGCGCAAGTCCTTCCAGTTCTCGAAGCGCTAAGTCGCGAACCCGCGACTGGGAATACAAGGGCGCTTCGGGGAAACCCGAGGCGCCTTTTTTCTTTTGCCCTTCTTCCACAAAGGAATGGGCATTCGGGGAGCATGAGATGACCCACACCATCTTCATCGACGGCGAGGCCGGAACCACGGGGCTGGAGATCCGCGAGCGTCTGGAGGCGCGTGGCGATCTGGAACTGATGCTGCTGGGCGACCGCCGACGCGATGTCGAGGCGCGGCGCGAGGCGCTGAACAGCGCCGATGCGGTCATCCTGTGCCTGCCCGACGACGCGGCGCGCGAGGCCGTGTCGATGATCGAGAATCCGGCGGTGCGGGTCATCGACGCCTCGACCGCATACCGCGTGGCGGATGGCTGGACCTATGGTTTCGCCGAGATGGATGCTGATCAGCGCGCGGCCATAGCCGCCTCGACGCGGGTGTCCAACCCCGGCTGCTATCCGACGGGCTTCATCGGCCTGATGCGGCCGCTGGTGAAGGCGGGGCTGGTCCCGGCCGACTGGCCCGTCACGATCAATGCGGTGTCCGGTTATTCCGGCGGCGGCAAGGCCATGATCGCGGAGTTTGAAGCTGAGGGCGCCGCGACGGCGTTCCGCGCCTATGGCCTGACGCTGAAGCACAAGCACGTGCCGGAGATGACGAAGCACGCCGGGCTGTCGCGCCCGGTGCTGTTCTCGCCTGCCGTGGGGAATTATCGTCAGGGGATGCTGGTCGAGGTCCCGCTGCACCTGTCGGCCCTGCCGGAAACGCCCTCGGTCGAGCGGCTGCACGGCGCCCTGGTCGAGGCGTATGAGGGCCAGCATTTCGTCGAGGTCGCCGAGATCGACCAGACCGAAGCCATGACCGGAATCGAGCCCGAGGGCCTGAACGGCACCAACCGTATGCGCCTGCATGTCTTCGGCGATCGCGGCGGAGAGCAGGCGCGTCTGGTCGCCCTGCTGGACAATCTGGGCAAGGGCGCCTCCGGCGCAGCGGTCCAGAACCTCAACATCATGCTGGGTCTGGACGAGGCGACCGGCCTCAGCTGAGGCTCGGCTTTTACCCCTACGTAATCCCCGGGCTTGTCCCGGGGATCCATAGACTCAGGCCTTCATGCGTTCGCGCCGCGCCTTTGACATCTGGCGTGGCGTCGATGGATCCCCGGGACAAGCCCGGGAATGACGAAAGGAGCAGAGGCTTCAGCGCTCCCGCGCAGCCTTGATGGCCGACTCCACCGTCAGGGCGAAGAAGATGGCGGCGATGATGATCAGCAGGCCGTAGTCGTGGCCGGGGAAGACCAGCGGCACGCCTGCCGCCAGAATGATCAGCGCCGGAAACAGGCTGGCCCAGACGGCGGTCGAGGCGGCCTGGGGGTGGATCATCGGCGGACGGTTCCAGCCCATTTTTGCGCGCATGACGGCGTTCTTCATGGGCACGAAGGCGACCGGCACGATTATCGCGACCACGACATACTTCAGCAACTGACCAGGCTCGCCGAACAGGGTCGCCGTGGCGATCAGCAGGATCAGCGGAATGGCCGTGGCGACGGCCAGCAGCAGGTTGGGCTCGGTACGCTTCAAGACTTCACTTTCACATAGGCGCCGGGCGCCGGTTCGATGGGCTTCAACGGCCCGGTATTTGGGTCGCGCGCCGGAATCTGCGCGCCGGACCGGGCGTGCAGCCAGTCGGCCCAGTGCGGCCACCAACTGCCGGGGTGCTGTTCCGCTTCCGCTTGCCATTCCTCAAGCGTTTCGGGAAGGGCGGCGTTGACCCAGTGCTGATACTTCTCGGCCGAGGGCGGGTTGATGACCCCGGCGATGTGGCCCGATCCGGCCAGCGTATAGGTCACCGGCCCGCCGAACAGCCGCGCCGAGCGATAGACCGAGTTCATCGGCGCGATGTGGTCCTCGCGGCTGGCCTGAAAATAGAGCGGGATGCGGACCTTCGACAGGTCGATGCGTTCGCCGTCGATCTCCAGTTCGCCCTTCGATAGCGCGTTCTGGCCATACATCAGGCGCAAGTATTGCAGGTGCAGCCGCTTGGGCATCCGCGTCTGATCGGCGTTCCACGCCAACAGGTCGAAGGCGGGCGGCGCCTTGCCCATCAGATAGTTGGACACGAAGAAGGACCAGATCAGGTCATTGGCCCTCAGGGCGTTGAAGGTGTCGGCCATGGTCGCGCCGGGCAGGACGCCGCCTGCCTCGTCCATCAGCCGCTCGATCTCGGCCAGCCAGTGCTCGTCGGTGAACAGCAGCAGGTCGCCCGCCTCGGCGAAGTCGTGCTGGGCGGCGAAGAAGGTGGCTGAGGCGACGCGGTCGTCGCCCTTGCTGGCCATGTGCGCCAGAGTGGCGCCCAGCATGGTGCCGCCGATGCAGTAGCCGACGGCGTTGAGGTTCTTCTGGCCGCTCTGCTCCAGCGTCTTCTCGACGGCGCGATAGACGCCCTTCTTCATATAGTCGTCGAGGCCGAACTCCGCCTTGTCGCGGTCCGGGTTGACCCATGAGCAGACGAAGATGGTGAAGCCCTGCGCGCTCAGCCAGCGGATCAGGGAGTTCGCCGGTTGCAGGTCCATGATGTAGAATTTGTTGATCCACGGCGGGAAGATCAGCAGCGGAATGGCGTGCTGCTGATCGGTCGCGGCGTCGTACTGGATCAGTTCGAACAGTTCGTCGCGCCAGACCACCTGACCGGGCGCCGTGGCGACGTTCTCGCCCAGAACAAAGCGGCCATAGTCGGCCTGACTGATCTTCAGCGACCCGGCGCCGCGCTCCAGATCGGCGGCGAAATTCTGCATCCCGCGGACCAGAGACTCGCCGCTGGTCTCGGCCAGAGCCTTCAACGCGGCCGGGTTCGACGCCAGGAAGTTGGCGGGCGAGAAGGCGTCGGTCAGCAGGCGGGTGAAGAACTCGGCCCGGCGCTTCACGCGCGGGTCCACGTCCTCGACGCTGGAGACCAGATTGTTCATCCAGTCCGAGGTGGCCAGATAGGACTGGCGCATCATGTCGAACATGGGATTTTCGGACCAGGCGGGGTCGCGGAACCGCTTGTCGGACGGGGCGGGGCTGTCGACCGTCTCGCCCATCGCCCGGCGGGTGGTGGTCGACCACAACTCCATATAGCGGCCGAACAGGTCGGCCTGGGCCTGGAACAGCTTTTCGGGCCGGGCGGCCAGGCTGGTCATGACCGAGGACATGGCCGGGGCCACATTGAACGGATCGGGCGACAGGGCGGCGGGGCGGTCGGCCTGCGACAGGGCCGCCTCGGCCACCGCCGTCTGGGCCATCATCGCCGCCTTGGCCAGATTCAGCGACAGCGTCTCAAGCTGCTGACGCTGTTCGGCGCTGAAGGCCATGAAGTCGGGCGTGGAGGAGGGGGGCGCTTCCGCCTCGGCTGCGGGCTGGGCGGTCGGCGCCGGTTGCGGCTGTTCAGCCGGTGCGACGGTTTTCTTCACGCGCGGTTTGGCCGAGGTCGGGCGCCCGGCCTTGCGTGGGGCGGCCTTTTCGGGCGCGCCGTCAGGTGCATTGGGGGATGAAGCCTTGGTCGGGCGCTTGGCCATGGCGAACCTCCGAATGGGGACGCGCCCATTTGCGCGCCTTCCTCCCGACGCGATGATGGCATATGTCAGGGATCGAAATGAACGCGCTTGTGCTGAAAAAGACGGGATGGACGGCGACCCTGGCCACGGCCTTGGGGGCGAGCCTGCTTTTGGGCGGCTGCGTCGGGGCTTTCGACCCGAAAACCGACCCTACCTCGCCGCTGGCGCCCCGCATCCAGCAACTGGTCGATGAGAATCGCCAGTACCCGCGCTGGGTCGATTTCCCGCATGGCGCGGAGCCATTGCCTGCTCCAGCGCAGGTCGCAGCGGATGTCGGACGGCTTCAGAACCGCAACGCCGCCCTGACGGCCGAGACGGCGCGTATCGACTGGACGCTCAACACTGATCCTTCGGCCTTCGTGAACCAGACCCTGCGCCGTGTGGACGCCGGCCAGATGTCGCCGCACGACCTGAAGACGCCCGAAGAGATCGAAGCCTATGCCGAGGCTCTGCGCCGTCGCGCCAAGGCGCCGCCGCCGATCGACCGCCCCCGCTTCTGACAATCGGTGTTCTTGTGGGCGCGACCGCAATGGGCGCAGCCTTCCTTTAGAGGACAGGCGCGCGAAGATCGCATCCCGCCTCGAATCCCGCGATCCTGAACGCTTCGGCCGCAGGGCCGTCGCCCGCATCTGCTGCAAAGGTCCGTATGGCCCGTTCTGACACTATCGTCGCTTCTTTCGCCGGGCGGGCTGTCTGATGGCGGACGATCATGGTGCGACGGCGTTTCTGGGCGTCAGCCGCTCCCTGTCCGGCCGGGCGTGGCGGCAGCGACCGGCCGAGACGGCGACGACGCGCGCCCATATGCAGGCGCTGGGTCTTAATGAACTGATGGCGCGCGCCCTGTCGGCGCGCGGCGTGGCGGCGGATCAGGGCGCTGATTTCCTGAAGCCGACGCTGAAGGCGCTGTTTCCCAATCCGTCCAGCTTCATGGACATGGACGCCGCCGCCGCCGCCATCATCGACGCGTTGCAGGCGCAGGCCAGCATCCACGTCTTTGCCGACTATGATGTCGACGGGGCGTCCAGCGCGGCTCTGCTGGTGCGCTGGTTCCGTACGCTGGGCGCCGACCTGCCCATCTACGTCCCCGATCGCCTGACCGAGGGGTACGGCCCCAGCGCGCGAGCGTTCGACACGCTGAAGGCGCGCGGCGCCGATCTGGTCATCACCGTCGACTGCGGCGCGGCGGCCAATGAGGCGGTGGCCCATGCGGCGGCCATCGGGCTGAAGGTCGTGGTCATCGACCATCACATGATGCGCGAAGAGCCGCCCGCCTGCCTTGCCGTGGTCAATCCGAACCGGCCGGGCTGCGGCTCGGGGCAGGGCAATCTGGCGGCGGCGGGCGTCGTCTTCGTCCTGCTGGCCGCCCTGAACCGCGAGGCGCGCGGGCGCGGTCTGTTCGAGGGAAAGACCGAGCCGGACATCCGTCAGTGGCTGGACCTGGCCGCCATGGGCGCCATCTGCGACGTGACGGGCCTGACCGGATTCAACCGCGCCCTGACCAGTCTGGGGCTGGGGGTCATGTCGCACTGGCGCAATCCGGGGTTGCGCGCCCTGTTGGCCGCGGCGGGCGCCGAGCTGGGACCGGCCAAGAGCAATCACGCGGGCTTCATCCTCGGTCCGCGCATCAATGCGGGCGGTCGTATCGGCAAGTCCGATCTGGGCGCGCGGCTGCTGTCTACAGATGATCCCGATGAAGCGCGGATGCTGGCGCAGGAACTGGACGCCCTGAACCTCGCCCGGCGCGAAGTCGAGGCCGAGGTCACGGAACAGGCCGTCCGCCGCGTCGAGGCGACCGGCGCGCACGCCGACGACAGCGCCCTCGTGGTCGTCAGCGGCGAAGACTGGCACCCCGGCGTGGTCGGCATCGTCGCCGGGCGCCTGCGCGAACGCTGGCGAAAGCCGGTCATCGTCATCGGCGTCGACGCCATCAATGGCGTGGGCAAGGGGTCGGGGCGCTCGCAGCCTGGCATGAATCTGGGCCGGGCGGTTCAGGCGGCCTGGAACGAAGGCCTGCTGATCGCGGGCGGCGGCCATGCCATGGCGGCGGGGTTGACGGTGGCGGCCGACTGTATCGACGAACTGCGCGCCTTCCTCAACGACCGCCTGTCGTCCGAGCGGGTCGAAGCCGTGGCTCAGGACTGGGTCGAGATCGACGCCCTGATCGACCCGCGCGCCGCCACCCGCGACCTGTTCGAGGCGTTCGAGCAACTGGCCCCTTACGGCCCCGCCAACCCGGAGCCTCTGTTCGCGCTGGAGGGCGTGCAGGCGCGCGAGCCGGTCGCCATGAACGGCGGTCATGTGCGGTGCCGACTGGTCGGCCCCGACGGCGCCTCGGTGCGGGCCATCGCCTGGCGCTGCGCCGACCTGCCGACGGGCAAGGCGCTGCTGGCGGGGCAGGGGGGGCTGAACCTTGTCGGGCGCCTGAAAGCCGACGACTGGAACGGCCGTCGCGGCGTCCAGTTCGAGATCGAGGACGTGGCCGATCCGCGTATGGCGTAAGCCGCATCAGCCTTGGCCGTGAAACGACGCAGGTCTTTGAAAAAGTCGCATAAATCCGCGTCACGGCGCTTGCCATAAGCGGAATCGGCGGCTATCTACACGGTCCTCCGCGCAGCGGTCCCTTCGTCTATCGGTTAGGACGCCAGGTTTTCAACCTGGAAAGAGGGGTTCGATTCCCCTAGGGACTGCCACGCGGAGTTTTCTCTCCCCTGACAATCAAAGCTGTTTTTCGCTGCAATCTTGCGCGTCTATGGCCCTGTTTCGTGCGCCCGAACCGGCGTCCGGCGGCGGGTTTGTCGTTTTTTTGAAAAAGCGTGCGAAGTCCTATTGCATCGCCGAAAAGGGACGGCTATCAGGCCGCTCCTCCGCGCCGCGGTCCCTTCGTCTATCGGTTAGGACGTCAGGTTTTCAACCTGAAAAGAGGGGTTCGACTCCCCTAGGGACTGCCACGCGGAGCGAATGCTCTTCCCCCTGAAATCTGCACGTCTTTTATGCGTATCGTTCCGCATGCAACTTTTGCTTGTCGACAATGTGGCGTAAAGAGGGCAAACTGATATCCGTTTTTAGGCGAACCGTGTTAGTTTAGCTGACCTGCATTGTAGCGGGCGGGGGTTCAAGGTGACGAGTTGTGACGTGATGGAGCCGATTGAAACCGTAAAGGTTGTCGGCAAGGTCAAGTGGTTTGACGGCGGCAAGGGGTATGGCTTCATCGTTCCTGACCAGCCGTCTCTGACGGAAGAGCGCGACGTGCTGCTGCACGTCACCAGTCTGCGCAGCGCCGGGCATGAAATGGCGGGCGAGGGCGCGTCCATCGTCTGCGAATGCGCCAAGCGCTCCAAGGGATGGCAGGTGGTCAACATCGTCGACCTGGAAGCCAGCGCGCCGCCTCCGCGCAAGGAGCCGGTCCGCAGTTCCGCCCACGCCCGGCTCGAGGGCCTGTCCGACGGCCCGCTGGAAGACGCCATGGTCAAATGGTTCAATCGGACCAAGGGCTACGGTTTCGTAGTGCGCGATGGCGAAGCTGGCGATATCTTCGTCCACGTCGAGACGCTGCGTCGCTGCGGCCTGGAAGATCTGCTGCCGGGCTCGGCGGTTCAGGTGCGGTTCGCACAGGGACCCAAGGGCCTGGTTGTCGCCGACATCCGGCTGGGCGATCAGTAAACCGGACGAACGCCATCGTCCGCCGCAAGGACGATGACATGAAACGCACCCGTCGCACGCTTCTGGCCCTTATGCTTCCGACTCTGGCGGTGATGGCGGCCTGCGTCCAGAAGGCGCCGCTGGACGCTGCGGGCCGCCCGCTTGAGCCGTTGAGCGTCATCACGGCCTCAGGCGAGCACAGCTTCATGGTCGAGATCGCGGACGATGATGCAAGCCGCCAGCGCGGCCTGATGTTCCGGCCGCCGCTGCCGGACGACCGGGGGATGCTGTTCCAGTTCCCGGCTGCGACCGAGCAGAGCTTCTGGATGCGCAACACGCCCAGTTCGCTGGACATCCTCTATATCGACCCTCAGGGCCGCATCGTCTCGATCGCCCGTCACGCCACGCCCTATTCCGAAGCGCCGATTCCCTCGAACGGCGCCGCCAACGGCGTGCTGGAATTGCGTGCAGGCCGTGCGGATGAGATCGGCGCCCGCCCTGGCGACCAGGTCAAACACGCCTTCTTCCACCCCTAAAGCGGAATAGGCCGCTTCATCCGTTGCGAAGCCGGCTAGGCCGTGTCATGAGAGCGCTCCGTCGGTTCGGGGTGTGGCGCAGCCTGGTAGCGCATCTGGTTTGGGACCAGAGGGTCGGAGGTTCGAATCCTCTCGCCCCGACCACGGGTTAAGCTTCCTGTATCAGGTGGAGGCTCAGGGGCAGGACATCGATCCTTCCCAGGCAGGCACGGCCGATGAACAGTGATCCGATCTCTACGCCCGAACTGCAAACAGACCGACTGCTGTTGCGTCCGCTGTCCGTGTCGGATGCTCCAGCGATTCAGCAACAGTTCTCGCGGTGGGAGGTCGTCCGGCTGATGTCGGCGGCGGATTCCCTGGCCCTATCCTGAAGATGGCGCGTTACGCTTTCTGCGGGACGTCGCCTTACCCGCCATGACAGCGGGCCATGAATGGCACTGGTCCTTGCGGCCGAAGTCTGAACCGGATTTGCTGATCGGCGTCATCAGTCTGATGACGAACTCCGATGATAACCGGGGCTTCTGGTTGACGCCGGAATGGCAAGGGCAGGGCCTGATGGCGGAGGCTTGCGCCGCGACGGCTGAGTTCTGGTTCGCCGCCCTTGGCCTGCCGAACTATGGCAACTGACGGCTGATCAGTGGGGCGCCCGCAGGCGCGCCGAGTGATCCGTCGACAGTCTCAGGTCGAGGCGTAACCGCCGTTGATGGCGTAGGAGAAGCCGATCGGCAGGGCGGCCCGCACCTGGGTGAAGAAGGCGGCCAGTTCGCCCAGCGTCGAGCGCGGTACGAAGATGATGTCGCCGCGCCTCAGCGACTGGATCTCGGCGCGCGGCGCCTTCAGGTCGATGACCTTCATCATGCGCATGTCGCCCGGTCCGCGACGAATCAGGGCGGCGCGCGAAGACCGCGATGTGGGCAGGGCGCCGCCTGCCATGATGACCGCTTGATAGGCGTCGATCTCGCCCGGCATGTCGAACACGCCCGGATTGCGCACCTCGCCGTCGACCCAGATCTTCAGCGGTCCGGCCAGACGCAGCGTCACCTCGACCTCGGGCCGCAGCAGGTGAGGGGCGTAAGCCGTGGAAATATCGGCTTCCAGCTGCGACAGGCTGCGATCGGCCGCCGTGACATGGCCCAGCAGCGGCAGGGAGACGCGACCGTCCGGCCCGATCTTCATCTGTCGCGTCAGTTCCGATGCAGTGGGCAGGGCGACTTCAATCTCGTCGCCGGGATAGAGGCGGTATTCCGGCTCGACCTCGGTCCACGGGGCGAAGGACAGGCCCGGCGGGAAGTCGTCGACCACGGTCGGGCGCGGGCGTGCGCCGCCTGCCGGAGCGCCGCTGGCGCATCCGGTCAGGCCGGCGGCGAGCGCCATAAGGATGATGCGGCGGTCTGTATCCATGATCGGGGACGGTCCAGGGCGGTAAATTTCGTCTGTGGTGAAGCTGACGGCTTATAGGTAACGCGTGGTTAACGCGTGGGCCTCAGTGTTGCAGACAATTGTCACTGAGCGGGTTTTCCGATCTCCATGCGCGCCTCCCTCGCAACAGCTCGTCCCCGTTATGGCGTCACCGACGTCGTGGCTCTGCTGTTTCGTGAACTGTTGCTGATGATCGTGATCTTCGTGGTCATCCTGGCCATCGGCGCGGCCGTCGTCATGACGATGAAGAAGACCTATACGGCGGGCGCCAGCCTGTTCGTCGGGGTGGGCCAGGAATACGTCTATCAGCCGCGCGTCGGCATGGGCGAGCGCGCCATGCCGCCTTCCGCCGCCGAGGTGGCCCAGTCGGAGGCCGCCATCCTGAACAGCCTTGAGGTCAAGCGCCGCGTCGTGCGCGCTCTGGGCGTTGAAAGCTTTCAGGGCGACAAGCCCTCGACCGAAAACCCCGCACGCCAGGAAGCCGCCGCCATCCGCGCCGTTTCGTCCGGCCTGGGCGTCGAAGTCACCCCGCTCAGCCCCGTGGTCGGCCTGACCTACAAGAGCGGCGACCCGGCCAAGTCCGCGCGCATTCTGAACACGGTCATCGACCAGTATCTGACCTATCGTCGCGAAGTCTTCCAGGACCGCGCCACGGCCGCCATCCGCACCCAGCGCCAGACCTTCGAACAGGAACTGAACGACGCGGATCGCGCCTATGAAGAGTTTCTGCGCACCAACGCCATCGGCGATTTCGCCACGGCGCGCGCGACGGTTGCTAGCACATATCAGTCCGTCTTCACCGAACGTATGGGCGTTCAGGCCCAGTTGCAGCAGACGTCTCAGCGTCTGGCGACCCTGACGGCCCAACTGGCGCGCACGCCGCGCGAAGTGGCCCTGTATCAGGATCTGAACGTCTCGGCGCAGGATCTGGTCCTGCAACTGCGCACCGAGCGTGAGAGCCTGCTGGCCCGCTATCAGCCCGACGCCCAACCGGTGCGCGAGATCGATTCCAAGATCGCCCAGTTGCAAGCCTATGTCGGCACAGGCGCCGCCGTGGGGCCCAAGGAAGTCCGCACCGGACCCAATCAGATCTGGGTTGAACTGGAAACGACCCGCATCAACGCGCAGGCCGAGCGCGACTCTCTGGCGGCCCGTCTCGCCGTGCTGGACCGTCAGCTGGGCGACCTGCGGGCGCGTCAGGCGCGCCTGACCGAACTGGAATCGCGCAACTCGACTCTGGCGGGCAATCGCGAGGTGCTGACCGCCTCGATCCGCGAGTTCCAGCAGCGCGAGACCCAGAGCCGCGCCGACAATGAACTGGTCAAGGCAGGCGCCGACAACGTCACCGTCATCGAGCGCGCCCAGCCGCCGTCGAAGGGTAAGAGCCTGCGCTTACCCCTGATGGTGGCGGTGCTGGGGTTCGCGGGGTTCACGGCCCTGTGCGTGGGCCTGCTGCGGGTCTTCCTGCGCCGCGGCTTCACCATGCCCAGCACCCTCAGCCGCACGCTGCAGACGCCGGTGCTGGTGGTGGCGCCGGCCAAGGGCGCCTGAGCCCCGCCCGTGCTAGACTGAGACACACAAGGCGCACGTAACGATTCGCATGGTCGATCTGACGACGGAAATGGCGGGACTGTGGGCGGCGCTGGGGCCAGCGCCGGCCCATCGCGGCCGCGTGATCCTGTTCGCCGCCGCCCAGACGGGCGAGGGCGTCTCGACCGTCGCGCGTGAGTTCGCGCGCATGGCCGCCGTGCGCGGGCGGCGGCCGGTGTGGCTGGTCGACGGCGACCTCAGCCAGCAGTCGCAGTTGAACCAGGTCGGCGCCGAGCCTGAGCGTTTTGGCCGTCTGGGGCCGTCAGTGCAGGCGTCGCCGGACGGGTCGGCCTTTTATGTCGTGACCCCCCCGATGCGCGGGCGCGACGGCAAGCCTGTGGCGCCGGGTCAATTGATGACGGCCAAGGCCTGTCTGGGCGGACGTCTCTACGTCACCCATTTCCATAATGAGGTCCTGCGCGCGGGGCAGAGGGTGGAGGCGGTCAATGATCCGCGTTACTGGACGCGTTTACGCGCTCACGCCGACACCATCATCATCGACGCCCCGGCGGCGGACCGCAGCGATATGATCCTGACGCTGGCGCCGCTGGTGGATATGACGGTTCTGGTCGTGGCGGCTGAAACGACGGATGCTTCCGGCCCGGTGGCCCTGCGTGAAGAGATCAACGCCCAGGGCGGCCGCATTGCGGGCGTGGTGATGAACCGCTCCAAATGGCAGCCGCCCGCCCTGTTGAAGCGGTTTATCGGCTAGATTCGGCGTTTGGTCTCGCGATGGGCGATCTTACACCCTGAGCGCGCCTGGTTTTTCAGATTTAAAAACCCAGTCCGGCCTCGCCGCGCAGGATCGCTTCGGCCTGTGCGCTGTGCTTGGAGCCATCGCGGTTGTGCAGGATCAGCGGCGGCAGCAGGCGCAGGGGCGCCTTGCCGGTCTTGATGGCTTGAACCAGCACGCGCTTGGCCGGTTGGTCGGCGTAGGGGTGGATCGGGCGGATGGCGAAGGAGCCCGCTTTGGGCGACAGCAGGCTCAGGATGTCGGCCAGGCGATCGGCGCGGTGGATGATGACGATGCGGCCGCCTTCGCGCACGGCCTTCAGCAGGAAACCGGTCCAGGCGGCCAGTCCGTCGTCGGCCATCCAGGCGCCGAGTTTGCCTTCGGCGGGCGCGCGCAGGGCAGCGGGGTCGTCGAAGAAGGGCGGGTTGCTGACGGCCCAGTCGCAGGGCGGCAGGTCCAGGGCGCGAAAACCGCGCGCCACGTCGCCGTCCACGATCGTCGTGTCGGCGGCAATGCCGTTCAGCGCCGCGTTCTGACGGGCGAGGGCGGCGGCGGCGGCGTCGCGCTCCAGTCCGATCAGTTGCATGCCGGGGCGGCGGGCGGCGACCTGCATCAGCACGGCGCCCGCACCACAGCCCGCCTCGACCAGTCGTTCGCCCGGACGGGCCTCGACGGCGGCGGCCAGCAGGGCGGCGTCCATGCCTGCGCGATAGCCCTTTGTCGGTTGGCGCAGGCGGACGCGTCCGCCCAGAAGGGCGGATTCGGTCACATCTGCGGCGACAGTGAGGGATGACTCGGCTTGACCCATCATGGCGCCGCCACCATTGTGCGCCGCATCGCGTCCGGGCAAGCGGATGCGTGTGAATTTCGGGCGAATCTCCCCCTTCGCCCCTGTGCTGAAAGAGATTTCCGTGGACGCAGCTCTCGCCGTCGCTCCCCGTCCCAAGGGCGATGTGGACGCCCTGGTTCATCTGGCCAAGGACGACATGGCTGCGGTCGATGCCCTGATCATCGCCCGGATGCAGTCCGATGTGCCGGTGATCCCTTTGTTGGCCGAGCATCTGGTGTCGGCGGGTGGCAAGCGTCTGCGTCCCCTGTTGACCGTCGCGGCGGCGCGGGCGGTGGGCCAGACCGGCGCCATCGAAGGCCCCAAGAAACTGGCCGCCTCGGTTGAGTTCATCCACACCGCCACCCTGCTGCACGACGACATTGTCGACGGTTCGGAAATGCGCCGGGGCAAGGTTGCGGCGCATCTGATCTGGGGCGCCGCTTCATCGGTGCTGGTCGGCGACTTCCTGTTCGCCCGCGCGTTCGAACTGATGGTCGAGACGGATTCCCTGCGCGCTCTGGGCATTCTGGCGCGGGCTTCGGCCGTGATCGCCGAGGGCGAGGTGCTGCAACTGACGCGCGCCCACGACCTGAACCTGGATCTGGACACCTATCTGCAGATCATCCGCGCCAAGACGGCCGAACTGTTCGCCGCCGCCGCCGAGTCCGGCGCGGTCGGGGCGGGCGCGACCGATGAGCAGGTTAAGGCTCTGCGCGACTACGGCATGGGTCTGGGCATCGCCTTCCAGTTGGCGGACGACGCATTGGATTACGGCGGCGCGACCGAGACGCTGGGCAAGAACGCCGGCGACGACTTCAACGAGGGCAAGGCGACCCTGCCGCTGCTGCTGGCCGTTCAGCGCACCAAGGGGACAGAGGACCTGTTCTGGGATCGCGTCATCACCAAGGGCGACCGCCAGCCCGAGGACTTCGAGCGGGCGCGGCAGTTGATCGTCAGCAGCGGCGCTGTCGAAGCCACGCTGGATACAGCGACGCAATACGCTGACCGAGCCAAGGCGGCCCTGCAGGTTCTGCCCGCCGGGCCGTGGCGCGCGGCGCTTGAAGCGTTGGCTGACTTCGCCGTCAGCCGGGCGACCTGATGCTGGCGGCGCTTCTTGTCGCCGGGCAGATGGCCGCGCAGGAGCCGCCGCGCTTCACCCTGACGCCGGAACCGGGTGACGCCCTGAGGGCTGAAGTGTTTCGTCTGGAGCCGGGCGATCCCGGTCGTCAGGCGCGCGCTCTGCTGGGCGAGGATATGATGCGGGACGACGCCGAACTGGCTGTGCGTTCCGTGCCGCCGATCATCATGCTGTATCGTGAGGGAAGTCTGCCGGATGGCCCGATGGTGCTCTACGCCGGGCCGGGCGTGGATGGAGAGCCGGACGCCGCCTGCCGCCTGTCACGCATTGCCGGAGGCGTTGTCGATAACTCGCACCGCGCGTTCGCCTGGTGCAGCGGCTTCATCCTGAAAACGGCGCCGACGTTGAATATTCCGCCGGCGCCGGTTCACTGAGGTCTTATTTCAGGCTGGCGCAGAAGCGCTGGATGCGGGTGCAGGCTTCTTCAAGCACTGCGTCAGAGGTGGCGTAGCTGATGCGGAAATAGGGGCTGAGGCCGAAGGCTGCGCCCTGGACCACGGCCACGCCCTCGGCGTTCAGCAGCTCGCTGGTGAAGGTCTCGTCGTCGGTGATGACCACGCCCGACGGCGCCGTCTTGCCGATCAGGCCCTCGATCGACGGATAGACATAGAAGGCGCCTTCCGGCTTCGGACAGCGGATGCCGTCGGCCTGGTTCAGCATGGAGACGACCAGGTCGCGACGCTTTTCAAAGGCGGCGGCGCGAACGGGCAGGAAGTCCTGCGGGCCGTTCAGGGCCTCGACCGCCGCCCACTGGCTGATGGAGGAGGGGTTTGAGGTCGTCTGGCTGGCGACCTTGCGCATCAGGTCGATCAGCGGCTTGGGGCCGCCCGCATAGCCGATGCGCCAGCCGGTCATGGCATAGGCCTTGGACACGCCGTTGCAGGTCAGGGTGCGATCATAAAGGTCCGGCGCGACCTGGGCCATGGTGACATAGTCGAAGTCGCCATAGACGAGGTGCTCATACATGTCGTCGGTCAGGATCCAGACCTGCGGATGCTTGCGCAGCACGGCCGCCAGCGCTTCCAGTTCGGCGCGGGTATAGGCGGCGCCGGTCGGGTTCGACGGCGAGTTCAGGATGATCCACTTGGTCTTTGGCGTGATGGCGGCGTCCAGCGCCTCGGGGCGCAGCTTGAAGCCGTCGGCTTCGTGGCCGATCACGCTGACCGGCTCGCCGCCCGCCAGCAGCACCATGTCGGGATAGGACACCCAGTAGGGCGCGGGGACGATGACTTCGTCGCCGGGGTTCAGCGTGGCGACCAGGGCGTTGTAGATCACCGGCTTGCCGCCCGAGGCGACGTGGATCTGGTTGGTCTCGTAGGTCAGGCCGTTTTCACGGGCGAACTTGGCGACGATGGCCGCCTTCAGCTCGGGCATGCCGTCGGCGTCGGTGTATTTCGTCTCGCCGCGATTGATGGCCTCGATGGCCGCCGCCTTGACGTTGTCCGGGGTGTCGAAGTCCGGCTCTCCGGCGCCCAGGCCGATGACGTCGCGTCCCTGACGTTTCAGTTCGCGCGCCTGTGCGGTCACGGCCAGGGTGGCCGAAGGCTTGACGCGGGCGAGAGAGGCGGACTGAAGGCTGGACATGGCTATCCCGTCTGGAGGATGTGAAGAGAGCCGGGGAGGCTGCGACTTGATACGCAACCCCGCAGGGCCGCACAATGTTTGTGCGCGTCCCGGACGATCAAAAGGCGATTTGGGCGAAATTTATGCGGCGGGTCGTCGATTTTCTGCTGAACATGGAGGCCAGACGGTGGCGCGCCCTGGCCGTGACCCTGCTGCTGCTGGCGGGAATCATCGCCCTGTTCGCCGTGGGCAAGACGCAGCTGGCGCTGGGGGCCGAGGATCGGCTGGAGCACTGGCTGGCGGGGTATCGCGTCGGGCCGTGGGGGCTGGTCGCTGCGATCGTGGTCTTCACTCTGGCGGCCTTCATCGGCGTGCCGCAGTTCCTGCTGATCGCCGCCTGCGTGGTGGCGTTCGGGCCGTGGTTCGGATTTCTCTATAGCTGGATCGCCACCATCGCCTCGGCGGCCGTGACCTATTGGCTGGGGCGCGGCCCGACCGCCCGCACGCTGGAGCGATACGGCGGCGGGACGGTTGAGCGCATCCGCAGGTTCGTCGGCCGCAACGCCTTTTCGGCCAGCTTTATCATCCGCAATGTGCCCTCGGCGCCCTTCATCGTTGTGAACATGGCGTTCGGGGCGGTGCGCGCCTCGTTCCCGGCCTATCTGGCGGGGTGCGCGCTGGGGGTTCTGCCCAAGACGGCGCTGGTCGCCTTCTTCGGCGGGTCGTTCATGGCGGCGGTCAGCGGCGACGGGGTCTGGACCTCAGTGATCCTGGCGGCGGTGGCTGCGGTCTGGCTTGTATTGATGCTGGCGGTGCGCGAGTGGGTGAAGCGCCGCGAGGCCGCCCGCAACCTGTCAGTTGATTGATCGGAGAACGACCATGCTGAAGCTGTATTATTCCCCCGGCGCCTGCGCCATCGCCTCGCACATCGGACTGGAAGAGGCGGGCGTCGACTATGAGGTCGAAAAGATCGACCTGCGCTCGGGTCAGCAGCGGACGCCTGAATATCTGGCGATCAATCCGGCGGGCGTGACCCCGGCGCTGGCGACGTCGCAGGGCGTCATCACCCAGAACTCGGCCATTCTGGCCTATGTGGCGCAGACGCATCCGAATGCGGGCCTGGCCGATCTGAACGATCCGTTCGCCTTTGCCCGCCTTCAGGCCTTCAACGGCTGGCTGGCGTCGTCGCTGCACCCCGCCATCGGCAAGGCTCTGTTCTCCAAGCCGCCGCTGGAAGGCGAGGCGAAGGACGAAGCGGTGAAGATCGCGCTCGAAAAATACGATCTGGCCGAGAATCACTATCTCGCCGGTCCGTGGGTGATGGGCGAAGATCATTCGATGGCGGACGGCTATCTGATGGTGTTCACACGCTGGGCGCGTCAGGCGGGTCTGCTGGACGCAGCGCGTTTCCCGAAGCTGAACGCTCACCTCGACCGTGTGCAGGCCCGACCTGCCGTGCAACGTGTGCTTGAGGCCGAAGGCATCGCCGCCGTCTGAGCGCGCTGTCGCAAAGCGGGGCAGGAAAACTGTCACAGCAAGGCTTCCAAGCCTTGCTGTGACAAGCCTGTGATCGAGAAGCCATAGGCGCTTGCAATCCCTGCAGCATGAGGGCAAACGGGCCTGTAGTCGGCTCGGCGAAGACGGTCAGGACGGCTTTGCGGTTACGCGAAGCGGGGGTAGGGCGTCGCCACAGCGGACGAATATAATTCACGCCCTTGCAGGCCCGAACTAAAGCGGTAACCGACGCCCATGCTTTCACCCCTCTTCGGCATGATTTCCAATGACATCGCGATGGATTTGGGTACGGCCAACACCCTGATCTACATGCGCGGCAAGGGGATCGTCCTGAACGAGCCGTCGGTCGTCGCCCTGCGCAACGTCGGCGGTCGCAAGATCGTCCACGCTGTCGGCCTTGAGGCCAAGCAGATGTTGGGCCGGACGCCCGGCCACATGGAAGCCATCCGCCCCATGCGCGACGGCGTCATCGCCGACTTTGAAGTCGCCGAAGAGATGATCAAGCACTTCATCCGCAAGGTTCACAACCGCAAGGGCTTTGTGAACCCGAAGATGATCGTCTGCGTCCCCTCGGGCGCCACGGCGGTTGAGCGTCGCGCCATTCACGACAGTTGCCTGAACGCCTCGGCGCGTCGCGTCGGCCTGCTGCCTGAGCCTATGGCGGCTGCGATCGGCGCCGGCCTGCCGATCCATGAGCCGACCGGCTCGATGGTCGTCGATATCGGCGGCGGCACGACCGAGGTGGCCGTGCTGTCGCTGTCGGGCGTGGTTTATTCGCGTTCGGTGCGCGTCGGCGGCGACATGATGGACGACGCCATCATCGCCTATATGCGTCGTAACCATAACCTGCTGATCGGTGAGACGACCGCCGAGCGCATCAAGAAGGACATCGGCACCGCCCGTGTCCCGGCTGACGGCGAAGGCCTGTCGATCGAGGTCAAGGGCCGCGACCTGATGCAGGGCGTGCCGCGCGAAGTGAAGATGAGCGAGCGTCAGGCGGCGGAAGCTCTGGCCGAGCCGGTGGCCCAGATCGTTGAGGCCGTGAAGGTCGCTCTGGAAGCCACGCCGCCGGAACTGGCCGCCGACATCGCCGACAAGGGCATCATGCTGACGGGCGGCGGCGCGCTGCTGCGCGGGCTGGATACCGAAATCCGCGACCACACGGGCCTGCCGGTTCAGGTGGCGGACGATCCGCTGTCGTGCGTCGCCATCGGCTGCGGCAAGGTGCTGGAGCACCCGTCGTGGATGAAGGGCGTCCTCGAAGCATCGCTCTGAGGCTGACTGTTCTGACGCAGGCGCCGTAATCCTGAAAAGGGCGGATTCCTGTAACAGGTTTACATCTTCGACGGGCTGAGGCCCGTCGATTCCTACGCTCTAGCAGGAAGGCTGGCCGTGGCGTTTCGCGACGGACCGTTCGAGAATCTGAAGGTGCCGCTGGTCTGGACCGCGGCGATCATGGTCGTGGGCGGCATCATCGCAGCGATCATGCTTCTGCTTGTCGACAAGCCGCAACCTGCGGTGGATGAGCTGGATCCGCCACGCGCCGGGTTCGACCGTGTCGCCGGGGCCGGGACCGGGGTTTTGGCCGCGCCCGTCCGTTGGTCGGGCGATGCGGTCGATTACGTCAAGGGCTACTTCTTCGCCGTTTCCGAAAACCGCCGTCTGCGCGCGGAACTGGCCGAAATGAGCGGCTGGCGCGACGAGGCCCTGGCGCTGAAGAACATCAATGGCCGCTATGAACGGTTGCTGGGAATCCAGACCGAGCCGCCGATCGCCATGACGGCGGGCCGCGCCATCAGCGATGCGCGAGGGCCTTTCGCCCGTTCGCGCCTGCTGAACGTGGGCGCCGACAAGGGCGTGCGCGTGGGCAATCCTGTTCTGGGCGAGCATGGTCTGGTGGGCCGTATCGCCGGAGCTTCGGGTGCGCACAGCCGCATGATCCTGCTGACGGATGTCGCCTCGCGCATTCCGGTGCTGGTCGAGCGTACGGACGCCCGCGCCGTGCTGACCGGCGACGGCAGCCGCAGCCCGCGTCTCGACTATGTGCGGGGGCAGGGCTCGGTGCAGGAAGGCGACCGTATCCTTACATCCGGCGACGGAGGCGGTTTCCCGCGTGGCCTGCCTGTCGGAGTGGTGGCCAAGGGCGTGGACGGCACATGGCGGATCAAGCTGTACAGCGACCGCGCGGCCATCGACTATGTGCGTGTCCTGCTGTTCCAGGACTTCGGCCAACTGGCGGATCAGGATGCGCTGAACGCGCCGCCGCTGCTCAGTCTCAGCACGGCGCCGCCGCCGGACGCCGCGCAGGCCGCTGCGATCCAGGATGTCGCCACGCGCCGCGCCGCGGCGGCCCAGGTCGCGGCTGAGCGCGTGCGCGCCGCCAATGCCGCGCCGCCGCCTGAAGCTGCGGCTCGGGCCCAGACGCCGCCCCCGGCGCCGACGCGCGCTCCTGTGCGGCGGGCTTCGCCTGCGCCGACGCCCGCCGCGTCACAGGCCCCGGCCGCGCCTGATGGAGGCGGGGAGTGAGACGCACGATCACGGTGCGGATGGTTGGTCCGATGCAGTGGATCGGCTACCCGGCGCTGATCGCCGCAGTCTCCACCATCCTGTTCGCCATTCCCCTGCGCCTGTTCGGCATGACCCTGCCCGAACCGGTCTGGCCCATGGTGCTGGCGTTCGCCTGGCCATTGATCCGTCCGTCGATGTTGGCGCCTCTGGTGCTGTTCGGACTGGGCGTGTTCCTGGATTTCTTCTGGGGTGGTCAGACAGGGTTGTGGGCTCTAAGCCTGCTGCTGATCTACGGCGTCATGCTCCTGGCGTCGAAATATCTGGCAGGACAGGCGACGATCGTTCTGTTCGCACTCTATGTGGCCTCAACCGGCATGGCCTTCGCCGTGGCCTGGTTCGTCACCCTGATGGAGCTGGGCGCGGCCCCTCATTTTCTGGCCGTTCTGGGACAGATGATTCCGACGCTGCTGCTGTTTCCTCTGGCTCATCTGTTGATCGAGCGGTTTGACGACGCGGACGTCCGATTCCTGTGAGCAGCGAACCGAACATCTTCTTTTCGGACGTCAACGAGCGGCAGGGCTCCTTCCTGCGGCGCACCATGATTCTGGGCGCGGGGACGGTCATAGGGGGCCTGGCGCTGGTGGGCCGTCTGGCGCACCTGCAGATCATCAAGTCTGAAGAGTTCGCTACTCTGGCGACGCGCAACCAGTTCAACTTCCGTCAGGTGCCGCCGCCGCGGGGCCTGATCAAGGACCGCAACGGCGTGGTCATCGCCGGCAACCGGCCCAGCTTCCGCGTTTTGGTCGTGCGCGACGAGACGAAAGATCTGGACCAGACGCTGGACCTGTTGGGGCGACTGCTGCCCGACACTCTGGACCGTCGCCGCACCATCATCCGCGAGGTGAACGCCGCGCCGCGTTTCTCGCCGGTTCCGGTCAAGAGCGACCTGACGTGGGAGGAGTTCTCCAAGGTCAATCTGCACGCGGCCGAACTGCCCGGCGTCATGGCTGACATGAACGAGGCCCGCTACTATCCGCACGGCGGCGCCTATGCCCATGTGGTGGGCTATGTGGCCAAGGTGTCGGATCGCGACGTCAAGGCGATCCGCGACAAGGGCGAACAGCCCCCTGCCATCCTGTTCAACCCCGGTTTCCGCATCGGCCGTCAGGGCATTGAGCGTTCTCTGGATCTCGAGCTTCGTGGCGTGGAGGGCGGCAAACGGGTCGAGGTGAACGCGCGCGGTCGCGTTGTGGCCGAAGACATCGCCGGTTCACGACCCGCAGTTCAGGGCGCCGAGGTCGTTTTGACGCTGGACAACGATGTTCAGCAGCGCGCGCTGGAAGTCTTTGGCGAAGAGGCTGGGGGCCTCGTCGTGATGGATATCCGAAACGGCGACATTCTGGCCATGGTGTCGTCGCCGTCGTTCGACCCCAACCTGTTCGTGTCAGGCGTTCCAACCAGGGTCTATCGCGCCCTGGCCGATTACGAGCGTCGGCCGCTGTTGGACAAGGCGCTGAGCGGGACCTTCGCGCCGGGCTCGACCTTCAAGCCGATTGTCGGCCTGGCGGCGATGAAGCGTGGGCTGGATCCCAGTCGCCGGATCTTCTGCAACGGCAGCTTCTATCTGGGGCGACGGTTCGCCTGTCTGGGACGCCACGGAGCGGTCGATCTGCGCGGCGCCATCAAGGCCTCCTGCAACGTCTACTTCATGACTCTGGCCAGCGAGATGGGGCCGGACGCCATCGCCGAAACCTCACGCGATATGGGCTTCGGCCAGACCTTCGACATCGGCATTCCGGGCCAGAAGGCCGGACTGGTGCCGGATCGCGAGTGGCGGCGGAAGAATCCTGTGCGTGGCGACCCGAACTGGTACCCGGGCGAGAATCCCAGCTATGGCATCGGGCAGGGCGCCTTGACGGTGAACGCCCTTCAGCTTGCGGTCTATACGGCGCGGATCGCCAATGGCCGCAAGGCGGTCGTGCCTCGTTTGATCAAGTCGATCGGCGGTGTGGAACAGACCAAGGGCACCGCCTTCGCCGACCTGCCTTATACGCCCGAGATGCTGAAGGTCCTGCGCGACGGTATGGAGGCGGTGACGGCTGCGGGCGGCACCGGCTTCCGCAACAGCCAGCTGGGTCTGGGCACGGTCAAGATGGCGGGCAAGACCGGCACCGCGCAGGCGCGCAACTATGGTTCAGGCTCGCGCAAGGGGGCCGGGCGCCCGTGGAGCCAGAAGGACCACAACCTGTTCATCGCCTATGCGCCGACGGACAATCCGCGGTACGCCGTCTCGGTCATCGTCCAGCACGGCGGTCTGGGCGGAGGCACGGCCGGGGCGCCGCGCGCGCGCGAGGTCATGAAGGTCGCCCTGTTGAAGGACCCTGAAATCCGCGCCCGCATCGAATCGGCGGGTTTTGAGGCGCAGGAAGATGAAGGCGTGCGCGAGGCGGAAGCGCGAGGCGAACCCGCCAACGGCGGCGATGCTGCGACCCCGAACCCGCCCCCGCTGACGGAGCCGGGACAATGACTGCATCAGCCCTGACACGCCCTGGCGAACGCGACCGCCTTTCGACCAAGTTCGCCGAACTGGATTGGCGCATCATCGGCCTGCTGTGCATTCTGGCCGGGATCGGCACGGCGATGCTCTATTCGATTGCGGGCGGACACTGGCAGCCGTGGGCGGCCAAGCATCTCATCCGTTTCGGCGTGCTTCTGACGGGCATGATCGCGCTGGCCATGGTGCACCCCAAGTGGTGGTTCCATGCGGCCTATCCGGTCTATGGCGTCCTGCTGTTCATGGTGATGCTGGTCGAGTTCACGCCGCTGGGCTATGTGGCCGGCGGGGCGAAGAACTGGCTGCACCTGGGCTTCATCCGCATCCAGCCCGCCGAGTTCGTCAAGATCGGCCTCGTTCTGGCCCTGGCGCGCTGGTATCACGGCGCGTCGGCTCAAGATGCGCGCTGGTCGTGGAAACTGTTGATTCCAGCCGGGATTATTGGCGTTCCGTTCATCCTTGTCGCCAAGCAGCCCGATCTGGGTTCGGCCATGATCATCGGTCTGACCGGCGCAGCGATGATGTTCATGGGCGGTTTGAGCTGGCGCGTCATCGCTGCTGGACTGGCGGCGGCTGTGGCGGTCATTCCACCCTTCGTCATGTTCGGAATGCACGACTATCAGCGCAATCGGGTTCTAACCTTTCTGGATCCGGAGGCTGACCCGTCCGGCACGGGCTACAACATCATCCAGTCCAAGATCGCCCTGGGTTCGGGCGGGCTGATGGGCAAAGGTTACGGTCTGGGCAGTCAGAGCCAGCTTGAGTTCCTGCCTGAGCGGCACACCGACTTCATCTTCTCGACAGTGTCTGAGGAGTTCGGCTTCATCGGATCGTTCACCGTTCTGGCCTGTTACGTGGCGTTGATCCTGATATCGCTGCGCATAGCGGCTCTGTCGCACAGCCATTTCGGCCGCATGGCGACGGCGGGCATGACATCGTTTGTGGCCCTTTTCGTTCTGATCAATGGCGCGATGGTGATGGGGCTGGCGCCTGTCGTGGGCGTGCCCATGCCGATGCTGTCCTATGGCGGGTCGTCGATGATGACGGTGATGGTCGGCTTCGGACTGGTTCTCTCGACTCGGGTTCACCGCTACGCCGAACTGCCCAAGAGCCAGGGTCTGTTCTAGTCGAGGATGCGTGGAGTTAGGCTAAGGCCATGACCGTCCAGGCGCCTGACGCGCAAGCCGCCGAGATTCCCAAGGCTGATCCGGCCATGTTTTCCGACTGTGCCGCCATGCCCTGTCCGCAGCCCGTCCTGGCGGATCCCCGGAATGAAGCGGCGGTTCAGGCCGAGGGCGTGCGGATGCGCGACAATCCCGCGGAATGGGCCTTTGTCCGCCTGTCCAAGCTGATCGAGGAATTCGAGGCTAACCTCGATAAGGACGAAGAAATCGGCGCGCGCATGGTCGGCCTGCCGGGCGACGGCGCCATGCAGATCATGGACGTCGGCTTCTGGGGGCCGGACCTGATCATGTTCTTCGGCAGCAACGCCGACGGCAAGCCGGTGCGCCTGATCCAGCACTACAGCCAGATCAATGTGGTCCTCAGCGCCATGAAGAAGCCGGAAGAGCGCGAGGCGCGCCGCATCGGCTTCCAACTCAGCGAAATGGTCGAAAAGACCAATCCGAAATAGCGCTGTGGCCAGCCGACGCTTCGCTTGGATGCTGGGCGGCGGCTGGAGGTGGTGCAGGCTCGTTTAAAGCAACGCCGCCCAGTCTGTGGCGCGGATCAGGCTGTCGATGATGCCCGGCTCGGACGAGGCGTGGCCCGCGTCGCCGACGATGTCGAGCTTGGCCTCGGGCCAGGCGCGGTGCAGGGACCAGGCGCCCGAGATCGGCGTCACCACGTCGAACCGTCCCTGCGCAATCCAGCAGGGAATGTGGCGGATGGTTTCGATGTTCTCGAGAATCCAGTTCTCGCTGTCGAAGAAGCCGCCGTTGGTGAAGTACCAGTTTTCGATACGGGCGAAGGCCACGGCGAAATCAGGGTCGGCGAACTTGTCCGGCTTGCCGGAAGGGCCCTGGATGCTGACGGTGTTGCCTTCCCAGGTGGCCCAGGCGACGGCGCAGCGGTTGCGCTCTTCGACATCGTCGCCGGTCAGTCGCTTGTAATAGGCGGCCATCAGGTCGCCGCGCTCGGCCTCGGGAATGGGGGCCAGGAAGCCTTCCCACGCGTCCGGGAAGATCATCGAGGCGCCGTCCTGATAGAACCAGTGCAGTTCCTTCTTCGTCAGCAGGAAGATGCCGCGCAGCACCAGCGACAGGCAGCGGTCCGGGTGTTTGATGGCGTAGGTCAGCGACAGGGTCGAACCCCATGACCCGCCGAAGACCACCCATTTGTCGATGCCCAGTTTCTCGCGCAGGCGTTCGATGTCCGCGACCAGATCCCAGGTCGTGTTGTTTTCCAGCGAGGCGTTCGGCCGCGACAGGCCGCATCCGCGCTGATCGAACATGACGATGCGATATTTGGCCGGATCGAAATAGCGGCGCATCCCCGGATTGACCGCTCCGCCGGGGCCGCCATGCAGCACGATGACGGGCACGCCGTGCGGATTGCCGCTTTCCTCGTAATAGACCTCGTGAACGCTGTCGGTCTGCATCCAGCCCGAGGCGTAGGCTTCGATTTCAGGATAGAGGTCGCGGCGCGCAGTATCGGTCACGGAGACAGGTCCTTCTGGGGAACGAAGCGTCAGGGCGTTGATCAGGCCTTGGCGGATTTGGACGGGAAGGCGGCGAAGACCAGCAGCACCCATGCCACGATCATCAGCAGGCCGCCGATCGGCGCTACGGCGCCCATGATCGGCAGGCTCAGCAGTCCGACCATGGTCAGGGACAGGCAGAAGATCAGCCCGCCGGCGCCGCCCAGCCACCCGGCCAGTCGCAGCAGGCGCCCGGCGCCGAACAGGGCCAGCGCAGCGGTGAGTGCGGCGTGGACCATCTGATAATGGCCGCCGGTCGCCAACAGGTCCCTGATTTCGGGCGCGACCCCGTGGGCGGCGAAGGAGCCGATGATCACGGCCATGGCGCCGTTGAAACCAGCGAATGCGAGGAGTTTGCGGTCAGGATTCATATCAGGGTGTCTAGACTACAAAAACGGTGAAGTCTGCTATCGCGCGGCGATGAAATCCGCATCGCGCATGGCGCTGCAATATATCCTGCTGTTCAGCGCCAGCGGCGTGACCCTGCCGTTCGCCGGGCTGTGGTTCCGCGACCAGGGCATGAGCGGCGCACAGATCGGCGCCCTGCTGGCGATTCCCATGCTGGCGCGGGCGGTGACGGGACCGTTGCTGGCGGTCTGGGCCGATGGCTTCGTTTTGCGGCGCACGCCGATCGCCCTGTTGGGGCTGGTCATGGCGGTCGGCTATGGCGGCGCGGGTCTGGTCGAAGGATTCGTCGGCTGGGCCTTCTTCTGGTTGTTGGGCGCGACGGCGGCGGCGGCCTTGATCCCGCTCAGCGATGTGATGACCCTGCGCGTGGCCGGGCGTGACGGATTCGTCTTTTCCCTGCCGCGGGGTTGCGGCTCGGCGGCCTTCGTCTTCGCCAATCTGGTCATGGGTGCGTTGCTGACGCGGGTGTCGTCGGACGCGGTCATCGTCTGGGCCGTGGCGGCTTCGTTGCTGATCGCCATCACGGCGTGGCGCGTGCTGCCGGACGAGCCGGTGTCGCAGGGCGGTCCTGTTTCAGGGCTGGAGCGGTTCCGGGGATTGGGGCGGCTGTTGCGCCAGCCGGTCTTTATGGCGGCCATTTACGCCGTCGGCGCTGTTCAGGCGGCGCACGCCTTCTACTACGGCTTTTCCGCCATCGCATGGAGGGCGCAGGGGCTGGCCGAAAGCGTGACGGGGATGCTGTGGGCCTTTTCCGTCGTGGTCGAGATCGGCTTCATGTGGTGGGTCGAGCCGTGGCGTCGTCGCATCGGCGTCGGTCCCTGGACGCTGCTGTTCATCGGGGCTGGGGCGGCGGTTCTGCGCTGGAGCCTGATGGCCTTTGCGCCGCCGCTGTGGATGTTGATCCCGTTGCAGATGCTGCACGCCCTGACCTTTGCGGCCACCTATCTGGCCGGGGTGCAGATCGTCGAACGCCTGTGCCCGCCGGAAAGCCATACCGCCGCCCAGACGCTCAGTTCTGCGCTGTCGGCCGGTGTGCTGATCGGACTGGCGACGCTGGCCAGCGGGCCCCTGTATGACGCCGTGGGGCTGAAGGCCTATCTGGCGATGGCGGTTCTGGCCCTGAGCGGCGGTCTGGTCGGTCTGTGGGCGCGTGCGAAAGGGGCGGCGTCAGGCCGCGCTTGAGCGGGGCAGGGGCGACAGACGGCGCGCCATGGCCGAGGCGGCGGTCTTGACTGCGGTGCGCACCATCGCCTCGCTTTCGCCGTCGGGAATCCGCAGCAGGCCGATGGACGGCGAGTTCAGAGTGTCCGGTAGTTCCGCCAGAATGCGATAGAGGACGTAGCTTCCGGCGTCCTCTTCGGCGTCGGATGTGGCGATGGCGGAAACGCCCGCCTCCAGAAGATCACGCAGCATGTCGGCGACCGGCGCCGTGACGCGGGTGATGCCGGGATCGGTTTCATCCAGACGGCCCTGCGCCTCCAGACGACGGTTCTCGGCGCGCATCTGCACCCGCACCGGCCCAGTGTGGATGGTGCGTCCCAACAGCAGAAGAGCCGTGCAGTCTTCCTGCGTCAGAATCCCGGTAAGGGTTTCCACCAGTCCATCGGGGGCGGCGTCGCCGGGAATGGCCAGGGTGCGCGCGCCGGGCGGACACCAGGGCTCGCCCGACAGATCCTCGACCGGATCCCATGCCGTCCAGGACGGCTCCCAGGCGCAGATGATGATTCCCGGCCGACGATCAGCGCGCAGACCGGGAGGAGCGTTGGAAGCCTGGTCCATCAAGGGAAGAAGACCTCAATGAGCGCCGTTCGGGCGCGCCGTTCGGCGGACGGTGCGGTGAAAAGCGCCGACAGGTCAAGTATGTCGACGTCTGTCCTGTTGTGGGGGCGGCGTGAGCGCGTGGTTATGACGATCAGCCCAGATCGCCGACGGCGGCGTCCAGAAGCATGAAGGCGCGGCCTTCGTCGGTGGCCAGACGCATCTGCACATCCTCGGCGTTTCCGCGATCTGCCTGAATCTTCAGCCCGTGGGCGAAGGTGCGGACATAGGTTTCGGCGTCCATTCGCAACGCGTCGTCGGCCAGCACCCGGCGCGAGACGCTTCGCACGGCGGCGGGCGCCACGCGACGGACGATCTGACGCGCACGGGCGGGATCATGTCCGGCGAAAGCCTGCGCCGCCTCCTCGACGCGCGGGCGCGGGAGCAGGGCGTTGGGGTCGACCCCCATACGCCGGATGGCCGCCGTCACGCGACCGGCCAGGGCGTCGATTTCCTCGGGCGTGCCGATAGCGGCGTTCAACTCCAGCGGGGCGGCGGGCGCCTGTTCCGGCGGAACCAGATCGCGCCAGTTCAGGGCGTCGCCGATGCGTTCCGGCTCGGTCGACGGCGTTTCAATAGGAATGGGAGCCGATACAGACGGCGGGACGACCTCAGCCTCAGACGGGCTGTCCGAACGCAGTCGCCCGCGCAGCCCCAGACCAGAAGCGATGCCGGACACCAGCCCCGACGACGTGGGCGCCGGGCGAGGCGGTTCAGGCGTCGGCGCCGGCGCCTGAACAGGTGCGGCGGCGGGCGGGCGACGACGGGCGCCGCCATCGGCAGACACCACGCCCATCAGGCGCACGGCCTCGGTCAGCATTTCATAGTTGCGGCGCACCCGATCCTGGAACCCGGCGTCCAGCGCCTCGGTGTCCTCGGCCGCCTTGCGCGAGGCGGCGGTCAGGGCGTTCAGACCGTCTTCCACGGCGGCGCGCACGGAATCGACGCGGGCGCGGGCCTCGTCAGGCAGTCGGGCGGCGCGCTGATCCATGTCCGCCACCGCCTGTTCGATCGAGGTCAGGGCGTCGGTGACCTGAGCCAGCGTCGTCTGCAGACTGTCGACCAGCTTCTGGCCGGTCAGGTCGACCATGTCGGCGGTCTGGGCGACGATGCGGCGGGCGCCGTCGATGCGGGCCTCGGCGGCTTCGTCCGCCTTCTGCGCGGCGTCGAACAGGGATTCGCCCAGACGGTCGGCGCGGATCTGGGCCTGTTCGATCGCGGTCTGGGCGGCGGCGCGCTGTTCATCCGCCGTGGCCTGAAGCGCCTCCAGCGAGCGGCGCGTCTCTTCGACCAGCAGGTCGCGGGATTCGGCGGCCAGGCTCTCAAAGCGATCCAGCGACAGCTTGGTGGCGTGGTCGAACCCGTCGGCCTCGCGCTGGGACATCTCGACAAGCGCCTTGAACTGATCGAGCACGGCGTCGACCTGGGCCTTGATGGCGGCGACGGCGGCGCCGCCGCGCTGGCTGATGTCGTCGGCAGCGGTGCGCGTCTGCGACAGGTGATCCAGAAGCTGGGCGCGCTGGCTCTCGATCTGGGCCGAGAAGTCTTCCTGATCGGTGCGCAGGGCGAAGGCGGCGGTGACAAGGGCGGCGCGCTGTTGCCCGAGACCTTCCTCGACCGACTGAATCTGTTCGGCGACGCCGGAACCGGCCGTCTCCAGACGCAGGGTCTGGCGGGCCAGATCATCGGCAGCGGCGCGGGCGGCTTCCTGCGCTTCATTGGCGGCGGCGGCCAGATCGGCGGCGCGGGCGGCCAGTGCGGCCTCGGCTTCGCGCAACTGCGTCTGGGCCAGATCGGAGGCGTCGGCCACCATGCGCGACTGGCGTTCGACCGTCTCGACGACCGCCGAGGCCTGGCCTTCCAGCTTGCCGCCCAGCACGCCCATCTGCTCGCGTTCCTGCGACAGCTGTTCGGCCAGACGGCGCGCCGTGCCGCCCGCCAGTTCAGCAGCGTCGTTCAGCAGGCCGGATTCCTTGGCCAGAGCTTCGCGCAGGGCGGACAGGTCATTGCGCGCGCGTTCAGCCGATTGGGCGGCGCGGTCGATGTCCTCGCGCAGGGTGTTCAGGACATGACCCGCCTGATCGGCGGCCATCGCGGTCGGCGCGACCATGGCGTCGGCCATCTCGCGTGCGCGCCGCGTCTCCTGCGCCAGTCCGGCGCCCTGTCGGATGGCGTGGGCCAGCAGGATGAACAGACCCACCGGCGCCAGCAGGATCAGGACGTAGACCGCGATCCGCAGGGGATCGAGTTCCATCATTCCTGAGCCCAGTTCATAGGCGAACCATGAGGCCAGCCCGCCGATCCACAGGGCCGAGGCCAGCCCGGCGATCAGATAGACGTTGCCGCCGGCGTTCGGCGTCTTGGCCGCACGCTTGGCGCCGCGTTTGGCCGGGGGCGAGGCGGGCATGATGGTGGCGGGCGGGGCGTCGGCGGATTCAGCGAAAGGCGACAGGGCGCGTTCGGCCTTGTCAGCTTCAGCGGCGCGCTGTTCGGCCAGCGCCTGCTGCTCGGCCAGGCGGCGGCGCTGACGTTCGGACATGGGGCGAGACGGCGCTTCCGGCAGAGGACCTGGCGCCGCGTCATCAGGCGCTTCAACCGCATCAAACGCGTCAAAAGGCTCCGCATCCGGCGCGGCGGAATCGGGCTCGGTCTGGTTGAGCGGCGGCCGATGGCTGGATTTCATGGGCGTCGATCCCGATCACTGATCGCCGCCAGGGCGACGAAGGGCGCAAGCCTTGGACCCTAACGGCTGGATCGTGAGGCGAAAAGGCTGGAGCGCGGATTAGATCGCCGTTTGACGACCCGGATCAATGTGATCTGTGGATCAGCAGGTGGGAGGCGTGCTGACGTGAACGGCGGCGACGCCCGCAGCCGGGCGGCTTTCGCCGCAATCGCGTACGCGTTGAACCTCGCGGTCGGACTTGTGCGCAGGGTTCAGATCGACGCCGAATTGCGACAGCGCCGCTGCGGCGAGCAGGGCGATCAAACCGGCCAGCATCTCGATCAGAGCTTGCATCCCCTGATTGTGCCAGAAATCGGGCTCTTCCACAATGTGGCGATGATGGCGTCAGCCCTCATTGCCGGGGAGCGCGGAAAATGGAACGATCCGCACCGGCTGGCGTCTGAAGAGATCGTGACCACATCCCGTCGTCACGCGAATCAGCCATTGCGGGGGGTATGCGAGCAGACCAGTTCTATGACGGCAGCCTGCTGGAGACCCCCAACGGCGTTTGGCGGTCCGCGACGGCGCATCGGTTCGCGCCGTTGATGGAAAACAAGACCTATTTCGACGCCCTGGCTTCGGCGTTGCAGAAGGCCGAGCGCTCCATTCTGATCCTGGGCTGGCAGTTCGACCCGCGCACCCGTCTGGACCCTGAAAGCCCGCTGCTGGATCGTCGCGGCGAGATCGGTCACCAGTTGAAGGCGCTGGTGCGGCGCAAGCCCGAGCTTGAGGTTAGGCTGCTGATCTGGCGCTCGCCGCTGCTGATCGCCGCGTCGCAGGGCTTTTATCCGCACAAGGCCCAGCGTTGGTTCCGCGGCCGGATCGTCGAGTTCCGGCTGGACGGGCCCGGCCTTCTGGGCGCCTGTCATCACCAGAAGGTGGTGGTGATCGACAATCAGATCGCCTTCTGCGGCGGGGGCGACATCTCGACCGACCGCTGGGATTCCGAGGCGCACCTGTCGGGCGACCCGCGTCGGTGCGAGCCGACAGGCGTGATCCCTTCGCCCCGGCATGAGGTCATGTGCGTGGTGGACGGGCCGGCGGCGCAAACCCTGGGCGATCTGGCGCGCGAACGCTGGCGACGCGCCACGGGCGAGGTGCTGGATACGACCGTCTGGCGTAATCGCGACGCCTGGCCCGACGGGGTTCAGCCGACCCTGCACGACATCCCGATGGGCCTGTCGCGCACCGAGCCGCAGGTGCGTCGAAGGACAGAGGTGCGCGAAAACGAAACCTTGCACCTTGAAGCCATCAAGCGCGCAAAGTCGCTGATCTATATGGAGAACCAGTATTTCACTTCGCCCACGCTGGCGGCGGCGCTGGCTGAACGGCTGGCCGAGCCGGACGGGCCAGAGGTGGTGCTGGTGTCGACCGGACGCAGCCCCAGCTGGTTCGATGGCCTGACCATGGATACGGCGCGGGCGGAGGTGCTGTACCGGCTGGAGCAGGCTGATATTCACGACCGCTTCACCGCCTTCTATCCGGTGACGAAGGAGGGCGAGCGGATCATCGTCCACGCCAAGATGACCATCATCGACGACAAGCTGCTGCGGATCGGCTCCAGCAATCTGAACAACCGCTCGATGGGCCTGGATACGGAATGCGACGCCTCGTTCGAGGCCGGAGATGAGGCGCAGCGTGAGGTCATCCGCCGTTTCCGCCACCACTCGCTCGGTCACTTCATCGGCGTGACCGGTGCCGCCTTTGCTCAGGCGGAAAGCCTGATGGGCTCGATGGGGCAGGCGATCCAGACCTTCGGGCATGGACGGATGAAGTTGCTGGGAACGGCCAAGCCGACGCGGGTCGAGCGGATGTTCGCCGAGTGGCAGTTCGGCGATCCGGTCTCGGCGACGGACGCCTGGCGGCCGTGGAAGCGGCTGAACCGCTCACAACGCACCCGGCCGAAATCTGAAGGCGGTCAGGCGCCGGGCTGAGCGCCCGACAGGTCGATCTCGAAATCGAGGATGAGCGGCAGGTGGTCCGACGCCGTGCGCGCCATCAGGGACGAGGGCGCCTGAACGCCCGTCACCCGGATCTCGGGGCTGACGAAGCAGTGGTCGATGCGGATGGCCGGGAAGTTGGACGGAAAGGTCTTTATCGAAGGCTTCAGCGCCAGACGCCGCTGGGCGTCGTCCAGCCGTTTGGCCAGGGTCTGATAGGGGCGGGTGATCGAGGTGGCGTTGAAGTCGCCGGTCAATATGGTCGGCCCGGTGCAGGCGGGATCGCCCAGCCAGTCCTCGCCCATCAGGGCCTCCGTCTGAAGCCTCTGCTCGCGCGGGATCAGGCCCAGGTGGGTGTTCATGACATTGACGGTGACGCCGTCGAAATCGATCGCCGACCACAGGGCGCCGCGCGGCTCCAGCCCCTTGAGGCCGGGCATGGTGGGCAGGGCGGCGGCGCGCACCAGCCGTTCTGGCCGGGTGGTCAGGATGGCGTCGCCATAAAGCTCGGCCTCGACCGTCATGGCGGGGTGGAACTGCACGCTCATGGCCAGACGCTGGGCGATGACGCCGGCCTGATCGACGTGGCCGGTGCGGGCGCGTCCGACGTCCAGTTCCTGCAGGCAGACGATGTCCGGCGCATACTCGGCGATGACGTCGGCGATGCGGCCCACGTCCAGCCTGCGGTCGACGCCGACGCAGCGGTGGACGTTATAGGTCAGAAGTCTCGGCATGAATTCCCTGCCTGCGATCCTGCGCGACTTTTGCGCGGCAATGCGGCGGTCGCGAGGCCCTGATTAACCGGACTAGATGACAACCAGTTTGTCGGGGATTTCGTTCACATCGTCCGGGCTGGGCGGGAAGCGCTCGGCCAGCACCTGACCGCACAGGGCGACGGCCTTTTCAAACCCCTCGACCGGCTGTTCGCGACGCAGGGCGCCGGTCAGGGCCGCAACGGCGTCGGCCCAGACTTCAGGGCTGACGCAGGCGTGGATGGCTTCATCGGCCACCACCTCGACCTGATGATCGGCCATGGCGGCGAAGATCAGGACGCCGGTGCGGGCCTCGGTGACGTGCAGGCCGTGGGCCAGGAACTGCTGCATGGCGGCGCGCCGGACGCGCGTGCGGCGCAGGGCGCGCGGGGTCAGCAGACGCCGCACCGGCGGGATCAGGCTGAGGAAGAAGACCGCCAGAAACACAATGGCCTGCACCAGGGCATAGGCCCCCAGCGCCCGACCGATATCCGCCGCGCGTTCAGCATCATGGGCCGCCTCCCAGCCGCTTCCGAAGCTCAGCCAGTCGCCGTTGAAACCGAACGGGATCAGCGCCAGCGGCGCCAGCAGGGCCGCCGCCGCCGCCCAGCCGACGCTGACGTCGCGATAGGAGGACACCTGACGCGCGACGACGCAGAAGATCTCACCCGCCGTCTTGGTTTCAGCCGTGGCGATAGCGCGGGCGACCCGCGCGTGATCGTCTTTCGTGAACTGCATCACCATCCCCCCGAGGCGCCGCCGCCGCCGAAGCCGCCGCCGCCCCCGCCAAATCCGCCGCCGCCAAAACCACCGCCTCCACCCCAACCGCCGCCGCGTCCGCCGCGGTCGCGATCCTTCAGCGCTTCGCTGGCGGCCCAGATCAGGATGGGCGACAGGCCGTCGCCGCGTCCGCCGCGCCGCTTGCGCCCGCCCGACGCCGCGCCGACCATGCTGAAGAAGATGAAGGCGAAGACCATCAGGATGACGATGGCGGGAATCACAGGCTTTTCAGACTGACCGGCGGCGCTTTTCGCTGCTTCGGCGCGAGCCTGAGCCTCGGCCGGATCGGCGGTCAACTGGGCGATGATGGCGTCGGTTCCGGCCAGTATGCCCGCCGCATAGTCGCCCTGACGAAAGGCCGGCAGGATGTCGTTGCGGATGATCAGGGACGAATAGGCGTCGGTCATGACGCCTTCCAGCCCATAGCCGACCTCGATCCGCACCTTGCGCTCGTTCGGCGCGACGATCAGCAGGGCGCCGCCGTCGTTTTCCTTCTGCCCGATGCCCCAGTGGCGGCCCAACTGATAGCCGAAATCCTCGATCTCCTGGTCCTGAAGCGAGGGCAGGGTGACGACGACCAACTGATCGCCGGTCTGCTGTTCCAGCATGGCCAGCTTGCCCGTCAGGGCCTGCTCCTGCGCGGGCGTCAGTAGCTGGGCGTCATCGACCACCCGCCCGGTCAGGGCCGGATAGCGGATTTCGGCGGCCAGGCTGGCTCCGGGCAGGGCGGACAGCCACAGCACAAGGCCCAGCAGCAGCGCGGGGATCAGCCCCCGAGCCGCGCGCTCGCCCGCAGTCAGGAGCGAAGGGATCACGCCCGCCTTACCGCGCCGCCGGGGCGGGCGGCGTCGATCCCGGCGCGGCTCCGGGCGTGGTCGCAGGCGCGCCGCCGCCGGGCTGGGCGCCCAGATCGAAGTTGACGGTCGGCGCCGACTGGGCCTCTGCCGTGGCGGTGAACAGCTGCATCGGCTTGGAGCCGCCGTGCAGCGTCTTGGCCCAGATCACGCTGGGGAAGGTGCGCAGCTCGGTGTTGTAGTCGCGCACGGCCTCATTGTAGTCGCGGCGCGCCACGGCGATGCGGTTTTCGGTGCCTTCCAGCTGCGACTGCAGGGTCAGGAAGTTCTGGTTGGCCTGAAGCTGGGGATAGGCTTCGACCGTCACCAGCAGCCGCGACAGGGCGCTGGAGAGCTCGCCCTGCGCCTGCTGATACTGCTGGAAGGCGGCGGCGTTATCGAGGTTGGAGGCGTCGATGTTGACGCTGGTGGCCTTGGCGCGGGCCTCGATCACCTGGGTCAGGGTGGTGCGTTCCTGAATGGCCGCGCCCTGAACGGTGGCGACCAGATTGGGCACCAGGTCGGCGCGGCGCTGATACTGGCTCTGGACGTCGGCCCAGGCGGCCTCGGCGCGCTCCTGCTTGGTCGGAATGGTGTTGTAGCCGCAGGCGCCCACGGCGGGGGCCAGGACGACGACAGCGGCGACGGCCGCGATGCGAGGCGAAAATCCAGCCATGAAGAAGCTCCTGCGCGGCGGCCTTCGTGACCGCTGATCGCTAATGAGTATCGGGGCCGAAAGGCTCCGCTTCAAGGCTGGATTTTTTGGCGCGAGGGCTCAGCCGTTCAGGTCTTCCGGCGCTACGCCCGCCGCACGGCAGGCGGCGGTGTAGGTGTTGGCCAGCAGGCAGGCGATGGTCATGGGGCCGACGCCGCCCGGAACCGGCGTGATGCGACCGGCGACCTCGACGGCCTCGTTGAAGTCCACATCGCCGACCACGCGGGTCTTGCCTTCAGCGGCCTTGGCCGGATCGCGCGAGGGGACGCGGTTGATGCCTACGTCGATGACGGTCGCGCCCGGCTTGATCCAGTCGCCCTTGATCATCTCCGGGCGGCCGACGGCGGCGACCAGGATGTCGGCGGTGCGGCACAGGGCGGGCAGGTCGCGGGTGCGCGAGTGGGCCACGGTGACTGTGCAGCTTTCGCCCAGCAGCAGTTGCGCCATCGGCTTGCCGACGATGTTGGAGCGGCCGACGATGACGGCGTTCAGGCCCGACAGGTCGCCCAGCTGATCCTTCAGCAGCATCAGGCTGCCCAGCGGCGTGCAGGGGATCATGCCCGGCAGGCCGACGGCCAGACGCCCGGCGTTGACGACGTGGAAGCCGTCCACGTCCTTGTCCGGCGAGATGGCGTCCAGCACGGCGGCCGAATCGATGTGCTTGGGCAGGGGCAGTTGCACCAGCACGCCGTGGATGCCTGCATCGGCGTTCAGCGTCGCGATCAGGGCCAGAAGTTCGGCTTGAGTCGTTTCCACCGGCAGGCGGTGCGTGTCGGAACGCATTCCGGCCTTCAGCGTCGTCTCGCCCTTGTTGCGAACATACAGCTGGCTGGCGGGATCTTCGCCGACGATGACGACGGCCAGTCCGGGCCTGACCCCATGGGCGGATTCCAGCCGTGCGGAGGCCGCGGCGACGCGCTCCACCAGGGTCTGAGAGAAGGCCTTGCCATCGATCAAGGTGGCGCGTGCGGGTTCGACAGCCATAAATTGGCTCCATCTGCCGGGAACTGGAAAGCGTGGCCGCGATTTACAGGCGCTGCGGTTCGGCGTCTATGCTGACGCCAGCAAAGAGGTCTTTATGCGTTATTCCCTGTTCGCGGCGGTCAGTGCGGCCGCCATCCTGTCCACCAGCGCCGTCTGGGCGCAAGCGGCGACTGACGCCCGGCTGGGCGATGACATCCGTGGACGGCTGGAAGAGGGGGCCTCGCGTTCGCGCGGCGGTGATTCCTACCGCTATGCCGACTATCGCGTGAACCTGCGCGCCGGTCAGCGGATGGAAGCCGAACTGACGTCAGATGATTTCGACACCTATCTGGAAGTCTATGCCGAAGGCGCCATGCGCCAGTCGCTGGCCAGTGATGACGACAGCGCGGGCGACCTGAACGCGCGCCTGCGCTTCACCGCGCCGGAGGCCGGGGTCTACATCGTACGCGCCCGTAACTTCTCGGGCATGGCGACAGGCGACTATCACCTGACGCTGAAAGAGCGTGTCGCGCCGCGTCTGCCGCGCGCGGAACGCATCGCCGTCGGCCGCAGTGTAAACGGACGACTGAGCAGCAACAGCGCTGAGGACGACGACGGCAAGCGCTACAGCGCCTATACGTTCACGGCATCGGCGGGCGAACGGGTCAAGATCGACCTGGAGTCGGATGATTTCGACTCCTTCCTGCGTGTCGGCCGCATCGCCAACGGCGCCTTTATCCAGATGGCCGAGAACGATGACGGCGGCGACGGCCTGAACGCCCGTCTGGTGTTCACGGCGCCGCAGGCCGGTGAATATCTGATCCGGGCCACCTCCTATAACGGCTCGGCTCAGGGCGATTTCCGCCTGTCTCTGGAGCAGGGGCCGCCTGCGCCCACGGCGACCGCCATCGCCATCGGCGACGAAAAGCGCGGTCGTCTATCGTCCGACAGCGCCACCAGCGATTCCGGCGCCAAGGCCGACCTGTACCGTTTCAGCGGTCGTGCGGGCCAACGGCTGGCCATCACCATGAAGGCCGACGGTTTCGACACCTACCTTGAGCTGTTCGACGCCAACCACAACAGTCTGGGCACGGACGACGACAGCGCCGGCGACCTGAACGCACGCCTGACCTATACCCTGACCGAGGACGGCGACTACCTGATCGAAGCCCGCGCCTTCTCCAGTGGGGAAGGGCCCTACACGCTCAAGATCGAAGAAATCGCCCCGCCGCCGCCGCCGACCCCCATCGCCTTTGGGCAAACGGTTGAAGGCGAACTGCAGGCCAGTGCAGCCACCGACGACGACGGTCGTTCGTATGACGCCTATTCCTTCACGGGCGCCGAAGGGCAGCGCATTCAGGCCATTATGCGATCGGGCGATTTCGACGCCTATCTGCAACTGGGGCAGGGCGCCGAGGATTTCGACGAGATCGCCAGCGACGACGACGGTCTGGGTCAGGGCTACGACGCGCGTCTGATCTTCACCCTGCCGGAAAGCGGCGAATATGTGCTGCGGGCGCGGGCCTGGTCGCGTGAGTCCAAGGGCCTCTATTCGCTGGAGTTCCTGGATTTGGGCAGCGAGCCCGCACCGGGCAGCCTGATGATCGGATCGACCGTTCGCGGCCGTTTGACCGAGCGCGCCAGCATCACCGACGATGGCGTCTATTACGACGCCTATCATTTCAAGGCGAAGGCGGACGAGAAGCTGCGTTTCACCCTGATCGCGGGCAGTTTCGACGCCGTGGTCGAAGTCGGCGAAGAGAAGGACGGCGACTACTTCAAGCTGGACGAGGACGACGATAGCCTGTCCGACACCCACGCCCGCCTGAACTGGACCGCGCCGCGCGACGGAACCTATGTGCTGCGCGCCCGCAGCTATGGCTCCAACTCGACCGGCGACTATGTCCTGATCACGGAGCGCCAACCCTGAACGAGGTCGCCGACCCCGCCGCTTCGGCCTTGATCCTGGGCCGCAAGGACCAGCACCTCGACGTGGTGCTGGCGGGCGGCGGGCGTCATGCCCTGTCGGCGGGGTTCGACGACTGGCGTTTCGTGCACGAGGCCCTGCCGGATCTCGATCATGCGCGGATCGATCTGGGCGTCGACCTGCTGGGGCTGCGTCTGCGGGCGCCGTTCCTGATCAGCGCCATGACGGGCGGTCCGGCGCGCGCCGGGGCCATCAACGCCCGGCTGGCCGAGGCGGCCCAGCACCTGGGCATCGCCCTGGCCGTCGGCTCTCAACGTGCGGCGCTGGAAGGCGGTGCGGCGGATGGTCTGGACTTCTCCCTGCGCCTGAAGGCGCCGGACACGCCGATCCTTGCCAATATCGGCGCGGCGCAGCTGACGCGCGGCTTCGGCCGGGACGAGGCGCGACGCGCGCTGGACATGATCGGCGCCGACGCCCTGGTCGTTCACCTGAATCCGCTGCAGGAGGCCTGTCAGCCGGAAGGCGATCGCGACTGGTGGGGCGTGGGCGCTGCGCTTCAGGCCCTGATCCGCGATCTGGACGCGCCGGTTATCGTCAAGGAGACGGGCGCGGGCATTTCCGCCGTCACCGCCCAGCGTTTGATCGCAATGGGGGCGGCGGGCGTGGATGTGGCCGGGGCCGGGGGCGCCAACTGGGGCCTGATCGAGGGCGAGCGGGCGATCGATCCGATGGACAAGGCGCACGCCCTGGCCTTCGCCGACTGGGGCATTCCTACGGCGCGCGCTCTGGCTGAGATCCGCAATGCTCTGCCGGACGCTTTGCTGATCGGCTCAGGGGGCGTTCGCGACGGCGTCGATGCGGCCAAGGCCATCCGGCTGGGCGCCGATGTGGTTGGTATGGCTTCAGGCGTCATTCAGGCTGCGACTGTATCAACGGAAGCGGTCATTGAGCGTTTTCAGTTGGCCATCCGACAACTGCGTACCGCCTGTTTTTGCGTAAACGCTTCAAATTTAGCGGCGCTGAAACGAGTTCCATTGCTTCCTGTCAAATAAGTCGGGCATTTCCGCCCCCTGAGTTTTTGCGTCGCACCCAAGGAGATTCCCATGCGCGCCCTGCTGATGACGTCGATCCTGACGTCTTCCCTGCTTCTGGCCGGCGCCGCCGCCGCCCAAAGCACCATCCGTCCCGGTCAGACGGTGACGTCCAGCTTCAGCAGCAAGGACGCTCGCATGGACGACGATTCGCACTACCGCTGCTATATCGTCCAGACCCAGCCGGAGATGGTCTACACCGTCACCATGCGTTCGGATGATTTCGACGCCTACCTGATGGCGGGTATGGGCAGTGACTGCGACGAGACCAGCATCAGCAACGATGACGGCCCCGATATGGGCACGGACGCTCAGCTGCGTTTCCGTGCAAGCGGTGGCCCGTGGGTGATCCGCGCCAATACCCTCAGCGGTGATCAGACGGGCTCGTTCCGCCTGTCAGTGTCTGAAGGTCAGCGCCTGCGTCCGACGACCCAGATCGTGCCGATCACGGTTGGCGAAAGCCATCAGGGCCGCCTGGAGTTCAGCGATCGTCAGGCTGACGACGGCTCCTATTACGACTGCTACGCCCTGACGATCAGCCGTGCGGGCAAGGTCGCCATCCGTATGGATTCGTCGGAGTTCGACTCCTATCTGGCTCTGCACGAAGGACCTCAGTGCGACGGCGACAATATCGCCTCCGACGACGACAGCGGCGGTGGTCTCAGCGCCATGATCGTTCAGGAGCTGCGTCCGGGCTCCTATTCCTTCCGCGCCAACAGCCTGCGCGACAGCCAGGAAGGCGATTACACGGTGACGGTCACCACCATGCGGTGATCACAAGAAAGGCCCCGGCGAAACCGGGGCCTTTTTTATTGGATAGGGTTCTCGTCCGCATTGTCCGGCGATCTGCCGTCCAACGCGGAAAGGCGCGCCTGTCGCTCGGCTTGATAATCGGGCCGGGGCGCATCAAAGCCGAAGCCGTAGTCATCCGGCCCCAGTTCCGGCCGTGACGGCGTCACCATGGTGACGACCGGAGGAACAGGCTGCGCAACGGCTTCATCGGCCAGGGCGGGCGTCAACTCCACCCACGCGCTGTCGATGGCGCTCTCGTCAGGATCATTCAGCGGCGCCAGACGCTCGGGATCATGTTCATAGCCGTCGCGAAGTTCGCCCACCGTCAGGATGGAGCCGGGCGGCAGGACCGGTTCGACCGGCGGCACGACCTCGACCGTCACGCCGTAACCCGATACCCGCCCGCCATGAGCGGCAGATGTCGAATTCCACATGGCCCAGCCCGCCGCGCCCAATCCCGTCAGGATCAGGGCGGCGGAAGCCAGAATGGCGGTGCGCGTGTTCACGGCGGCGTCCCTGTGTTCGTCGCCGCTACGAAAGCGCCCAACCGCCTTTTATTCAAGCCGAAGGCAGCAGATTTCCGGCGAAGGCGCGGTAACGACCCGCGCGTACGCCTTCCGTCGCGCGGGCGATGTCCGGCGCGAAATAGCGGTCTTCGGTATAGGCTGTACAGGCCTCGCGCACGATGGCGTAGGTTTGCTCCAGCTCCGGCGACGAGGTCAGGGGGCGGCGGAACTCGATGCCCTGGGCGGCGGCCAGCAGTTCGATGCCCACAACGGTCGCCGTATTGGCGGCCATGTCCAGCAGGCGACGGGCGCCGTGGGTGGCCATCGACACATGGTCTTCCTGATTGGCGCTGGTCGGCACGGTGTCGATGACGCAGGGGTGGGCGACCATGCGGTTCTCGGCCACCAGGGCCGCCGCCGTCACCTGGGCGATCATGAAGCCCGAGTTCACGCCGCTGTCCTTGACCAGGAAGGCGGGCAGGTCCGTCATCTTCGGGTCGACCAGGATGGAGGTGCGGCGCTCGCTGATATTGCCGATCTCGCACAGAACCATGGCGATCTGATCGGCTGCATAAGCAACGGGTTCGGCGTGGAAGTTGCCGCCAGAGATGACATCTCCGTCCTCGATGAAGACCAGCGGATTGTCGGTCACGGCGTTGGCTTCACGCTCCAGCATGGCGGCGGCGTTGCGCAGCACGTCCAGCGTCGCGCCCATGACCTGCGGCTGGCAGCGCAGGGAGTAGGGGTCCTGCACCTTGGCGCAGTCGTGGCGGTGGCTGTCGCGGATGGCGCTGCCGTTCAGTAGTTCGCGCAGGCGGCGGGCCACGTCGATCTGACCCGGCTGGCCGCGCAGGGCGTGGATGCGGTGATCGAACGGCGCGTCCGAACCCAGCAGGGCGTCGACCGACAGGCCGCCCGCCGCGATGGCGGCGGCGAAGACGTTCTCGGCCGCGAACAGGCCGGTCAGGGCCAGGGCCGTCGAACACTGGGTGCCGTTCAGCAGGGCCAGACCTTCCTTGGGGCCCAGAACGACCGGCTTCAGTCCGGCCTTGGTCAGCGCCGAAACAGCGTCCAGCGTCTGGCCCTGATAGCGGGCCTCGCCGACGCCGATCAGGACGCACGACATATGGGCCAGCGGCGCCAGATCGCCCGAGGCGCCGACCGAACCCTTGGACGGGATCAGCGGCAGGATCTCGGCGTTGACCATGCCGATCAGGGTCTCCAGCGTGTGACGACGCACGCCCGAAGCGCCCTTCGACAGGCTGGCGATCTTCAGCACCATCAGCAGACGGGTCGTGTCTTCGCTCAGCGGCTCGCCGACGCCGCAGGCGTGGCTGAGCACGAGGTTCTTCTGAAGGGTTTCAAGGTCTTCCGCCGCAATGCTGGTATTGGCCAACAGGCCGAAGCCGGTGTTGATGCCATAGACCGTGCGGCCTTCGTCCAGAATGGCGGCGACGGTCGCCGCGCCCTTTTCGACATTGGCCCAGGCGGCGTCGGTCAGGCTGACTGTGACCGGGCCGTTCAGGACGGAGCGAAGCTGGGCGAGGGTGAGCGGCGCGGCGCCGATTTCGATGGTGGTGGTCATAAGCTTACAGGTCCAGCGAGGGCAGGTTCAGGCCATGTTCGCGCGCGGCGTCCTTGGCGATGTCGTATCCGGCGTCGGCGTGGCGCATGACGCCGGTGGCCGGGTCGTTCCACAGCACGCGCTCCAGCCGCTTGGCGGCTTCTTCGGTGCCGTCGGCGACGATGACGACGCCCGAGTGCTGACTATAACCCATGCCGACCCCGCCGCCGTGGTGCAGCGACACCCAACTGGCGCCTGACGCGGTGTTCAGCAGGGCGTTCAGCAGCGGCCAGTCGGACACGGCGTCCGAGCCGTCCATCATAGCCTCGGTCTCGCGGTTCGGGCTGGCGACGGAGCCTGAATCCAGGTGGTCGCGGCCGATGACGATGGGGGCGCTCAGTTCGCCCGAAGCGACCATCTCGTTGAACATCAGGCCCGCGCGGTGGCGATCGCCCAGGCCGATCCAGCAAATGCGCGCCGGCAGGCCCTGGAAGGCGATGCGCTCGCCTGCCATGTCCAGCCAGCGGTGCAGGCCCGCGTTGTCGGGGAACAGCTTCTTCATCGCTTCATCCGTCTTGCGGATGTCCTCGGGATCACCCGACAGGGCGGCCCAGCGGAACGGGCCGATGCCGCGGCAGAACAGCGGGCGGATATAGGCGGGGACGAAGCCGGGGAAGTCGAAGGCGTTCTCGACGCCTTCGTCAAAGGCGACCTGACGGATGTTGTTGCCGTAGTCGGTCGTGGGGACGCCCATCTTCTGGAAGTCCAGCATGGCCCTGACGTGGGTCGCCATCGACGCGCGGGAGGCGGTCTCGACGGCGGCCGGGTCGCTGACGCGCTTTTCTTCCCACTCGGCGACGGTCCAGCCCGAGGGCAGGTAGCCGTTGACCGGGTCGTGGGCGCTGGTCTGATCCGTCACCAGATCGGGGCGGACGCCGCGCTTGACCATTTCAGGCAGAAGATCAGCCGCATTGCCCAATAGGCCGATCGACAAGGCTTTCTTGTCTTTGAATGACTGCTCCAACAGGGCCAGCGCCTCGTCCAGGGTCTCGGCCATGACGTCGACGTAACGGGTGCGCAGGCGGAACTCGATGCGGCTGCGCTGGCACTCGATGGTGATGCAGGATGCGCCGGCCATGGTGGCGGCCAGAGGCTGGGCGCCGCCCATGCCGCCCAGGCCCGCCGTCAGGATCCACTTGCCCGACCAGTCGCCGCCATAGTGCTGGCGACCCGCTTCCATGAAAGTCTCATAGGTGCCCTGAACGATGCCCTGGGTGCCGATGTAGATCCACGACCCGGCGGTCATCTGGCCGTACATGGCCAGACCCTTCTTATCGAGCTCGTTGAAATGGTCCCAGGTCGCCCATTTGGGCACCAGGTTGGAGTTGGCGATCAGTACGCGCGGCGCATCGAGATGCGTGCGGAACACGCCGACCGGCTTACCCGACTGCACCATCATCGTCTCGTCGGCTTCCAGCTTCTGAAGCTGGTCAACGATGGCGTCGAAGGCCTGCCAGTTGCGGGCGGCCTTGCCGATGCCGCCATAGACGACCAGGTCTTCAGGACGCTCGGCCACTTCGGGGTCGAGGTTGTTCATCAGCATCCGCATGGCCGCTTCGGCGGCCCATGTTTTTGCGGTCTTTTCCGGCCCGCGCGGACTGCGGATCACTCTGGTATTCTGGCGAGTGTTGGGCGTGGACATCGAATCCTCCATGCGGCTTCGGCCGTCGAATGTTGGGCTCAGTGTTATGTCTAGACATTAATGCGCGCAAGGGGCAGTTTCGCATGATGGATCAGGAGCCGCTTCATCGTCGCATCGCGAGCGACATCGAGCGCCGCATCGCCTCGGGCGAGTGGCGGCCGGGCTTCCGCATTCCGACCGAGGCTGAACTGACGACGGAATACGGTTGCGCCCGCATGACGGTGTCGCGCGCCATGTCCGATCTGGCGGCGCGGGGGCTGGTCGTTCGCCGTCGCCGCGCGGGAACCGTGGTGGCCCATCCGCCGGTGCATTCCTCGGCTCTGGTCGCGATTCCCGACATTCAGTCAGAGGTCGAGGGGCGGGGGCTGGCCTATTCCCACCGCCTGCTGGGCCGGATCGTGCGGCCCGCTGGAGAGGATGAAGGGGGACTGGGCGAGCGGGTGATCGAACTGCAGACCCTGCATCTGGCGGATGACCTGCCGTTCGTGTTCGAGCGGCGCCTGATCTCCCTGACGGCGGCGCCCGAGGCGGAAGCCGCCGACTTCACCACGCAGCCGCCGGGCGGCTGGCTGCTGGCCCACATGCCCTGGACCGAGGCCGAGCACCGCATTTCTGCCGTCGGCGCCGATCATGAGACGGCGGCGGGGCTCGGGCTGGCGGACGGCGCGCCCTGTCTGAGGCTGGAGCGCCGCACCTGGCGCGACGGTCAGGGCGTGACCTGGGCCTCGCAGATTTTCCCCGGCGCGGCCTATGATCTGGTCGCGCGCTTTTCTCCGACTAAAGGCTGATTGGCCAAAGGATGACCCTGATGGGCGAACCGTCTGAAGCTCTGGGCTGGCGTTCTGTCGGCGATCTGGTGGGGAACCATCCCGACGCCCCTGTCGCCCTGATCGGCGCGCCGCTGAACGAGCGGTCGCTGACGCCGGGCCGCTGCGACCTGGGGCCGAAGGCCCTGCGAGGCGTGTTGCCGCGTTTGTCGACCTATGATGTCGAGACGAGCATGGAACTCGAGATTAGGGTCCACGACGCGGGCGATGTGGCGCTGAAAGCCGTCTCGCCTTTCGACGCCTTCGAGCCGGTGCGCGATGCGGTGGCGGCGCAGGCCCATCGCGACCTGACCATTCTGGTCGGCGGCAACAACGCCATCACCCGGCCGGGCGCCCATGCTTTGGGACTAGAGCGCGTCGGCGTGCTGACGCTGGACGCCCACTTCGACCTGCGCGACACCGACCAGGGCCTGACCAACGGCAACCCGATACAGGCACTGCTGGATGACGGCATGGATGGTCGCCGCATCAGCCAAGTCGGCCTCGCGCCCTTCGCCAACACCCGCCGCGCCCACGAGAAAGCCGAGTCCGCCGGCATCAGCGTCCGCACCGCCCGCGAATGCCGCCAGCGCGGCCTGGCCAACATCGTGGTCGAGGAACTGGAGCGCCTGTCGTCTCTGTGCGAGGTCATCTACGTCGACTTCGATATCGACGTGATCGACCGCAGCCAGTGGCCCGCCAGCCCCGGCGCGCGGCCGGGCGGGGTGTCGGTGCACGACTTCTTCGACGCCGCCCGCGCCATCGGCGCCCATGCCAAGGTCCGCGCCGTCGACCTGACCGAATACGACCCGTCGCTGGAAGTCGGCGATCTCGGCTCTCTGACGGCCGGGCGCTGGTTCTGTGAAATTCTGGCTGGAGTCGCCGCCCGATGACAGGACGTTGGGTGGCGACCCTTGTTCTCCTGCTAGGATGTGTAGGCGCTGCTCCCGCTTGGTCCTGCTCGTACTTTGTGCCGACCTACGCCGAGAATCTGGACTTTCAGCAGGGTTTGTTGAGCGATGCAGACGCCGTTTTCCTAGCTAGAGCTAAACCTGAAACGGAGGCTCGGAGCCAGCTCCGCTCTGTGCTTTCCATTCAAGGAAGTACTCCTCCTAGGAAAAGTGTGGCCAATGTCAGTACCAATTGTGGTGAGACGCCCGCTGATGGTGTTGTGATCGCTTTTGCCCGCCGCATTAGAGTTAGCGATATGCCTTTCGAACCTTGGCGTTGGGGGCGCTGGTACGTGATCAGCCATTTGACCCCTGCCGAGGTCGTCGATCCACAGATGGTTGAAGCTTTGAGACAGGCCGCTGGAAGGCTGGAAACTGACGAATGACACTGACTTACGATCGTCTCATCACCGATTGCCACGTCGCCGCAATGACGGAGGGCGGCGTTCCCTATGGCGCCATCGAAGACGCCGCAATCCTGATCAAGGATGGGCGCATCGTCTGGGTCGGACCGCGCGCGGACCTGCCTGTGCACAAGGCTGTGGAAACCGACCGTCTGGGCGGGCGCTGGGTCACGCCTGGGCTGGTCGACTGCCACACCCATCTGGTCTTCGGCGGCGACCGTTCGGGCGAGTTCGAGCGGCGGCTGGAAGGCGCGACCTATGAAGAGATCGCCCGCGCCGGAGGCGGCATCGTCTCGTCCGTGCGCGCCACGCGCGAGGAGAGCGAGGATCAGCTCTACGCCTCGGCTCTGGCGCGGCTGGAGGGGTTGAAGGCCACCGGCGTCACCACGGTCGAGATCAAGTCCGGCTATGGTCTGGATCATGACAGCGAACTGAAGATGCTGCGCGTCGCCCGCCGCATCGGGCGCGAGGCGGGGGTGCGGGTGCGCACCTCTTATCTCGGTCTGCACGCCGTCCCGCCGGAGCATAAGGCCGACCGCGCCGTCTATGTGGACAAGGCTGTGGATGAGATACTGCCCGCCGCCCATGCCGAGGGGCTGGTCGACGCCGTCGACGCCTATTGCGAGCCCATCGCCTTCTCGGTCGAGGAGGTCAGCCGCCTTTTCGACAAGGCTGAGGAACTGGGCCTGCCGGTCAAGCTGCACGCCGACCAGTTGTCGGACGGTGGCGGGGCGGCGCTGGCCGCCCGCTATCAGGCGCTGTCGGCCGACCATATCGAGCACACGACCGAGGCGGGCGTGAAGGCGATGGCCGAGGCGGGCGTGGTGGCGGTGCTGCTGCCGGGCGCCTTCCTGATGCTGCGCGAGACGCAGGCGCCGCCGATCGCCCTGCTGCGTCAGCATGGCGCGCGGATGGCGGTGGCGACGGACTGCAATCCGGGCACTTCGCCGGTCGCTTCGATGACAGCGGCGATCAATCAGGCCTGCATCCAGTTCCGCCTGACGCCGGAAGAGGCGCTGGCGGGCGCGACCCGCAACGCAGCCCGCGCCTTGGGTCTGCAGGACGAGATCGGCACGGTGGAGGCGGGCAAGGCCGCCGACCTCGCCGTCTGGGACATCAGCCGCCCGGCGGAACTGGCTTATTGGCTGGGCAAGCCGCTGTTGCACCGTCGCTATCTGGCGGGACACGCGGCCCAGGGCTGAACGGTCTGATTTCATAGGACGCCCCGGCTTCATGACGGAGCCGGGGCGTCTTCATGTGAGGCGACGGCTCGGGTTGTATGTTCGCTGAACGCAACTCTTAGTTGCCATATTTTACATATTCCCGTTATGGGTGAGTTCTTCACGGGAGGGACCGCCTATGGACGTCGAGATTTTTATTGCGCGCTGGAGCGAGGCGACGATCAGCGAAAGGGCGAACTGTCAGAGCTTCATCATCCAGCTATGCGCCGTCTTGGGCGTCGCGGCGCCGGGGCAGCAGGTGGTCGGGGACCGCGATTACTGTTTCGAGCGCGCGGTGAAATTTCGGACACGGAGCGGCGCTGACCACAGCGGATTCATCGACTGTTTCAAGAGCGGCTCTTTCGTGATGGAGATGAAACAGTCGCCCAAACGCGCGCCGGACGGTGATCTGGATGTGCGTCAACTGGCGATGCTGTTGAACGGTCGGGGGCGAAAGGCGCCACAGGCAGGCGCGCAGGGTTTGGACCGCCTGATGAGCCGGGCTCGGGTTCAGGCTGAGGACTATGCTGCGGCACTGCCTGAATGCCCGCCGTTCCTGATGATGGTCGATGTCGGCGTCGCCATCCACCTGTGGGCGGACTTCGAGCGCAGCGGGAAGGGCTATGCGCCGTTTCCGGATGCGCAGAGCAGTCGCATCGACCTGACGGATCTGCGCGATCCACAGATCAGGGAACGTCTGCGCCGGGTGTGGAATGATCCGCGCAGCCTTGATCCTCAACACCGGATCAATGGGGCGACGCAGGAAGTTGCCGAACTGCTCGGACAGCTTGTCCGCTCGATGCGGGCGCGGGTGCTGCATGATCCGGCGCAGACGTTCCAGCCGGTCACGGATCGCCGCATCTTCATGTTCGTGATGCAGTGCATCCTGGCGATGTATGCGGACAGCGTGGGCCTGATCCGTGACCGGGGCTTTCTGACGCTGTTGGAAAGCTATCGCGGCCATTCGGCCCGTTTTCACCTCAGCGCCGCCGCCGTCTTTCGCAGCATGGCGCGCGGCGGGCACTGCGCCGCCCTGCGACAGGACGTGCCTGCGTTCGGCGGCGGGCTGTTTCGCGAAGAGGCGGCCCTGCCTCTCAGCGAGGTGGATCTGGAGGTGCTGATCCGCGCGGCGGGCTGCGACTGGTCGGCTGTCGAGCCTGATATCTTCGGGACCTTTCTGGAGCAGGCGCTGGAGCCGGGCGACCGCACGGAACTCGGCGCCCATTACACGCCAAAGGCTTATGTGCAGCGGCTGGTGGAAGCGACCATCATCGACCCGCTGCGCACAGACTGGGAGGCGCTGAAGGCCTGTGCTTCGGCGGATTTCAGCAGGGGGGATGCGGCGACGGCGCGAAAGGCGGTGCGCTGCTTCCATCATGACCTGTGCAGGATCAGGGTTCTGGACCCGGCCTGCGGAACCGGCAACTTCCTCTATTTCGCCATGACCATGATGAAGGACCTGGAGCGTCAGGTCCTCGCCGCCTTGAGGGAACTGGGAGACGACACATCTGCCGCCGACGTGACACGCAGGGTTGGTCCGGATCAGTTCTGGGGCATTGAGAAATCCGATCACGCGGCCTCCATCGCCGAGATCGTCATGTGGGTCGGATATCTGCAATGGCGCATCCGCAACGGAGAGGCACCGTCGCAACTGGCCGCCTCCGGCGAACTGGCCCCACGGCGCGGCCGCGAGCGGATCATCAGGGCAGACGCCCTGCTGGTGTCGGCAGGCGAAGACCTTCATCGCGATGCGCGTGGGCGGCCGATCAGTCTGTGGCGCTTCAATCAGGAGACGGAGGTCGTCCGATATCGCGATCCCCAGCCGACCCAATGGCCTGTGGCGCACTTTATCATCGGTAATCCACCCTTCATGGCGGGCAAGAATCTGCGTCGTGATCTGGGCGACGGCTATGTCGACGCCCTGTGGCAGATCCGGCAGGGACGTTTCCGCTCGGCGGATCTGGTCATGGCATGGTGGGATCGCGCGGCTGAAATCCTGACGGCGCCCAAGAGCCCGCTGCGGCGATTCGGCTTCATCACCACCAACTCCATAACCCAGACCTTCTCACGGCGCGTGCTGGAGCACCACCTGAACGGCGAGCCGCCCATGCGGCTGGTCTTCGCCATTCCCGACCATCCGTGGAGCAAGGGGGCAGAACGGGGCGCCGAGGTTCGCATCGCCATGACGGTGGCCGAGCGCGGCGCGCCCAACGGGCAGGGGCGCCTGCTGACCATCCGCGAAGAGAAGCTGGATGCGAGCGGGATGATTGTCCCTCAGTTTGATGAACAGCGAGGCGACATCGGCGCAGATCTGACCATAGGCCGCGCCCTGTCCCATGCGCAGCCCCTAAGAGCCAACGCCCTGCTGTGTTCGCCGGGCGTGAAACTGCATGGCGCAGGCTTTATCGTCTCCGCACGTGAGGCTGCTGCACTGACGCGAGGCATGAAAGAGGCGCCGCCGATCCGTGCCTATCGCAATGGGCGCGATCTGGCGGCCCGACCCCGAGGCGTGAAGGTGATCGACCTGTACGGCCTTGGCGAAAACGAGGTTCGACGTGATCTCCCCCGGATTTTCCAGCATCTGACAGACACGGTAAAGGTCGAGCGCGACCGGAACAGCCGGGCGGCCTATCGCGACAACTGGTGGGTGTTCGGCGAGCCGAGAGGCGCCTTTCGTGAGGCCCTCAACGGACTGCCTCGCTACATCGCCACGGTCGAGAGATCCAAGCATCGCTGGTTCCGCTTTCTCGATGCGGATGTCCTGCCTGACAATACGGTGGTGGCGATCGCCTCGGACGATCCGCGCATTCTGGGCGTGCTGTCTTCGCGGGCGCACCGTGTCTGGGCGCTGGCGATGGGCGGGCGTCTGGAAGATCGCCCGGTCTATAACAAGAAGGTCTGCTTCGACGCCTTTCCCTTCCCGCCGCTGGATGGCTTCGTGGGGCATGAGATCGGAGCCATCGCCGAGGAAATCGACGCGCTGCGTAATGAGTTGATCGCTCAGGATTGCTGCCTGACGATGACGGCGCTCTATAATCAGCGAGATTCAGCTCAGTTCCGGCCTCTGGATCATCTGCACCGGCGCCTGGACGCTGTGGTTTATCAGGCTTACGGCTGGCCCTCGGACATGGCGGACGAGGACGCGCTGACGGCTCTGCTGGCGTTGAACAGGGCCCGCGCCGAGCAGGAGGCGACGAGAGATGTCCTTTTTCTGCGTCCGGACTATCAGCAGGATCGCGTGAAACCGGCGCGTCGTCTCCGAGCGGCGTCGGCGCCGCGCCCACGAGCCGCCGATATTCGCCCCTTGCCGGACGCGCCCGCAGAGCTGGCCGCACAGGTGCTGGATATTCTGCGGTTGGAGGGCGGCCCGCTGTCGCTGCGGGAACTGTCGAGCCGTTTCGCCGGACCTAACGGTCGCCGCAAGACGGATCGCGTTGAGCAGATGCTGGCGATCCTGGCCGTTGTGGGATCGGTTCAGCGGGCGGGGCAGGGGTGGTTCTCGCCGCGCGGCTTCTGATTTGACCTAGCCGTCGGGCGCGGCGATCATTAAGTCACATAAGGGCGGTTCCGGCGGGACCGCCCTTTGCTTTACCGAAGAATTCCAGCCCCGATCGGCGGCGCATTCGCGCTACGCCTCGGGGAAACGAGATGACCATGCTTGAGAAGACGTTCGAACCCAAGGCCGCCGAGCCGCGCATCTACGCCCAGTGGGAGGACAGCGGCCTATTCGCCCCGCGCGCGGCCAAGCCGACCGACGGCTCTGCAGATGCCTATTCGATCGTCATTCCGCCGCCGAACGTAACGGGCAGCCTGCACATCGGCCACGCCCTGAACAATACGCTTCAGGACATTCTGGCCCGTTATCACCGCATGAAGGGCAAGGCCGTTCTGTGGCTGCCTGGCGCCGACCACGCGGGTATCGCCACCCAGATGGTGGTCGAGCGCAAGCTGGCGGCTGAGGGCAATATCGGCCGCCGCGACATGGGCCGCGACGCCTTCATCGAGAAGGTGTGGGAGTGGAAGGCCGAATCCGGCGGGACCATCGTCCGCCAACTGCGCCGTCTGGGCTCATCCTGCGACTGGTCGCGCGAACGCTTTACGCTGGACGAAGGGCTGAACGCCGCCGTCCGCAAGGTCTTTGTTCAACTGCACAAGGACGGCCTGATCTATCGCGACAAACGGCTGGTGAACTGGGACCCGCATTTCCAGACCGCCATCTCGGACCTTGAGGTCGAGCAGAAAGAGGTCGACGGCGCCTATTGGCACTTCGCCTATCGTCTGTCGGACGGCGTGACGTATCAGCACCCGATCGCCTTCGATGAAGACGGCAAGGCCACCGAGTTCGAGACGCGCGACTTCATCGTCGTCGCCACGACCCGGCCGGAGACCATGCTGGGCGACACCGGCGTGGCCGTTCACCCAGAGGACGAGCGTTACAAGGGTCTGGTCGGCAAGTTCGTGACCCTGCCGATCACGGGGCGCCGCATTCCGATCGTCGCCGACGACTACGCCGATCCGACCAAGGGATCGGGCGCAGTGAAGATTACGCCTGCCCATGATTTCAACGACTTCGGCGTCGGAAAGCGTGCGGGACTAGAAGCCCTGAACGTCATGGACGCCTTCGGCCGGATCACCGCCGCTGACACGCCTGACGTGCCCGCCGAATATGAAGGCATGGATCGCTTCGCCGCGCGTAAGGCCATCGTCGCCCGCGCCGAGGAAGAAGGCTGGCTGCGCGAGATCGAGAAGACCAAGCACATGGTTCCGCACGGCGACCGTTCGGGCGTCGTCATTGAGCCGTGGATGACGGACCAGTGGTACGTCGACGCCAAGGTCATGGCCCAGCCTGCCCTGAAGGCGGTCGAGGAGGGCGCGACCGTCTTCGAGCCGAAGTCCTATGAGAAGATCTACTTCGAATGGCTGCGCAACATCGAACCCTGGTGCATCTCCCGCCAGCTGTGGTGGGGCCACCGCATCCCCGCCTGGTACGGCCCGAACGGCGAGATCTACGTCGCCGAGACGGAAGAGGACGCCCGCGAACAGGCATTGTCGGACTATGATTCCGAGGTCGTGCTGACCCAGGATGAGGACGTTCTGGACACCTGGTTCAGTTCCGCTCTGTGGCCCTTCTCGACCATGGGCTGGCCGGAAAAGACCGAGGATCTGGAGCGCTTCTATCCGACCAGCGACCTGGTTACGGCGGCGGACATCATCTTCTTCTGGGTTGCCCGGATGATGATGATGGGCCTGCACTTCATGGACGGCGAAGTCCCGTTCAAGCGCGTCATCATCAACGGTCTGGTCCGCGACGAGAAGGGCCAGAAGATGTCGAAGTCCAAGGGCAACGTCATCGACCCGCTGAACATCATCGACGAGCTGGGCGCTGACCCCTTACGCTTCACCATGGCGATCCTGTCGGGCACGCGCGACATCAAGTTGTCGAAGCAGCGCATTGAAGGTTACCGCAATTTCGGCACCAAGCTGTGGAACGCGGCCCGCTTCAGCCAGATGAACGAGGCGCGCCGCGTCGAGGGCTTCGACCCCGCACACGTGCAACAGACGATCAACCGCTGGATTCGCGGCGAGCTGACCAAGGCCGAGCGTCAGGTGTCCGACGCTATCGAAGGCGGCCGTTTCGACGATGCGGCGGGCGCGCTGTACCGCTTCATCTGGAACGTCTTCTGCGACTGGTATCTGGAACTGGCCAAGCCGGTGTTCAACGGTTCGGACGAAGCCGCCAAGGCCGAGACCCGCGCCATGACGGCCTGGACCATCGACCAGACGTTGAAACTTCTGCACCCGGTCATGCCCTACATCACCGAAGAGTTGTGGGCGGAACTGGGCAGGGAAGGCCCGGCTCGCGACGGTTTGCTGATGGGCGAGACCTGGCCGGTGCTGCCGGACGCCTTCGTCGACGCAAACGCCGAGGCGGAGATCGGCTGGCTGGTCGATCTGATCGGTGAGATCCGCGCCTTGCGGGCCGAGATGAACGTGCCGCCGTCGGCCAAGCCGCCGCTGGCCTTCGTCGCCCCGGACGCCGCCACGGCCGAGCGCATCGCGCGCCATCGCGACCTGATCCTGACCCTGGGCCGCGTGTCCGAGGTCGCCGTGGTCGAGGCCGCGCCGACCGGAGCCGTGACCTTCGTCTCGGGCGGGGCGACGGTCGCCCTGTCGCTGGCCGGGATCATCGATCTGGACGCCGAACGTGTACGTCTGGAAAAGGAGATCGCCGTCTTCGACGCTGACATCGGCCATGTGAACAAGAAGCTGGGCAACCCCAACTTCGTCGCCCGCGCCGCCGCCGAGGTGGTCGAGGAACAACGCGCCAAACTGGCCGAGGCCGAAGAAGGCAAGGCTCGCCTACAGGCAGCGCTGAAGCGGCTGGAAGCCTTGTAAGGACTTCAGCCGTGAGGATCGACCAGCTTCTCGTCGCGCGGGGCGTCTTCGATAGTCGCGCCCGCGCCCGCGCCGCTATCGACGCGGGGCTGGTGAAGGCAGACCGCCGCCTGATCGCCAAGCCTTCGGAAAAGGTTGCGGAAGACGCCGTCATCGAGGCCGAGGCCGCCCATCGCTGGGTCGGTCGCGGCGCCCTGAAGCTGGAGCGTGCGCTGGACCTGTGGCCGGTGGCGGTCGAGGGGCGCGCGGTGCTGGACGTCGGCGCCTCGACCGGCGGGTTCACCGAGGTCTGTCTGGATCGCGGCGCGGCGCAGGTCTTCGCCGTGGATGTCGGGACAGGGCAGCTGCATCCTTCGGTCGCCGCCGATCCGCGCGTGGTGAATCTGGAAAAGACCGACGCCCGCGACCTGACCCCCGCCATCATCACCGACGCGCCGTCCCTGATCGTCTGTGACGCCAGCTTCATCAGTCTGGCGAAGGTGCTGCCCGCAGCCCTTGATCTGGCGGCGCCGGGCGCGGACCTGATCACGCTTGTGAAGCCCCAGTTCGAGGCGGATGGTCCCAAGTCGGTCGGCAAGAAGGGCGTGGTCAAGGACCCCGAGGCGCACGCCGCAGCCGTGGCCCGTGTGCGCGACTGGCTGGAAGCTGGCGGTTGGCGTGTGCGCGAGGTCGCCGACAGTCCGGTCACCGGCGGCGATGGCAACGTCGAGTTCCTGCTCTGGGCGCAAAAGGCCTGAACGCAAAAGATTAGAGGGCCGCCGGTGATCCGGCGGCCCTCTTCACATCGTCGATTGACAGGGGGGCTGAAACTTAATCGACGACGCGATAACGGCCCGATTGGTCCATGCAGGTGCGCACATAGCGCGTCTCCATACGACCGTCGGGAAGACGGATGTTGCTCTCGGCCAGGCGGCACTGATCGGCGTCGCGCGGCGCGGAAGCGCGGGTGTCCGGATACTCCTGATAATAGTCGTAACCATCGCGACGATCGTCATAGCGACGGTCGTAGCCATAGTTGCGGTTATCGTATCCGCGATTGTCATAGCCTCGGTTGTCGTAACCATAGGCCGGCGGGACATAGGTTCCGGAATAGCCGGAGGTCGGGTAGCGCACATCGCGACGATTGCTGCTGTCACAGGCGGCCGAGCTGTTGCCCACGCCCGCGCCGATCGCGGCGCCCAGAACGCCGCCCAGGGCGCTGCCCTCGGTGCGGCGACCACGCGCGGCCATTTGCGAGCCCGCAACGGCGCCGATCGCGGCGCCCAGCAGGCCGCCGGTCGTGGCGCGCTGACGCTGATCGCGGGCGCAGGGGTCGTAATAGGTCCCCTGATTGTAGCTGCCGTTTCCATAGCCATAGGCGGGCGGATAGTCATAGCCATAGCTCTGAGCCGAGGCGACGCCGGGCAGGGCGACGGCCGAGGCGCAGGCCAGGGCGGCGATGGCGGCGGCCGAGGCTTTTTTCGAGATGAGAGCGATCATCGTATTTTTATCCTTCGACAGATGTCATCCCTGAACGGATCAGGCTGGCGTCTGTTGCAGCCATGAATAGGGCGGTGAAGCTGAACGGCTTTTGATCGCGGTGTTCATCTTCGTTCATGTTTCGATTTTCGTGCGGAAGCCGCTAGAAGCGCCGGTATGACGCAGACGCTGACCATATCCCGCATGGGCCATCAGGGCGACGGGATCGCCGACACCGCCGACGGCCCCGTCTTCGTGCCGGGCGCTCTGCCGGGTGAGGTGGTCGCCGCCGAGGTCAGGGACGGTCGGGCCGATCGGTTCGATCTGATCCAGGCCAGTCCCGACAGGCGTCCGATTCATTCGCAGACCTATGCCGAATGCGGCGTCGCGCCGCTGCAGCACTGGGCCGATGAACCCTATCTGGCGTGGAAACGCGAAGTGGTCGTCCAGACGCTTGCACGTGAAGGGCTGGAGACTGAGGTCGAGGCCGCCGTGGCCACGTCGCTGGCCAGCCGCCGCCGACTGGCGCTGCACGCCCGTATGGGACCGGACGGGCGCGTCATTCTGGGGTTCAAGGCGCGTAAATCGTGGCGCGTGGTTAAACTGACCGATTGTCCATTGTCGGACCCGCAGTTGACAGCGGCTCTGCCCGCCTTGGCCAAGGTCGCAGCGCCTTTTCTGGGCCATCCGAAATCGGCGCCGACCCTGCACGTCACCCTGACCGACAGCGGACTGGACGTCGATGTGACGGGCGTCGAGAAGCGTTCGGGCGGTTTGAACGGCGACCAACTGGCGCTGGCTATTGCGGCGGCGGCCGAAGCTGATCTGGCGCGGCTCAGTCTGGATGGCGATACGCTGGTCATGGCGCGCCAGCCGCGTGTGCGTTTCGGCCGCGCCTCCGTGCCCTTGCCTGCGGGCGGCTTTCTACAGGCGTCGCCCGCCGCCGAAGCGGCCATGGTCACGCGCGCGGTCGAGGCGGTGAGGGGCGCCAAAAAGGTCGCTGACCTTTTCTGCGGCGCAGGAACCTTCACCTTCCCTCTGGCTGAGGTCGCCAGCGTGACCGCCGCTGATTCCGCCCCCGCCTCCATCGCCGCGCTGAAGGCAGGCGTCAGCACGGCGCAGGGGCTGAAAGGCATTGAGGCCCAGGCGCGCGACCTGTTCCGCCGTCCGCTGTCGCCTTATGATCTGAAGGGCTGCGAAGCCATCGTCATGGACCCGCCGCGCGCGGGCGCTCTGGAGCAGACGCAGCAACTGCCGGGGACCAAGGCCTCGGTCATCGTCGGCGTGTCCTGCAACCCCCAGACCTTCGCCCGCGATGCACGCGTTCTGGTCGACGCTGGGTTCAGGCTAGAGAAGGTTACGCCGATCGACCAGTTTATCTGGTCGACGCACATCGAACTGGTTGGCGTCTTCCGGCGCTGATCACGAGGCCAGGTCGAACAAATCAAGTTGCGGCCGGGCGTCGGGTGGAACGCGGAACCGACTGATGTCCAGCGTTTGACGCGGAGCATCCAGCCCATAGCGTTTGAGCGCCGCCTTGAAGCGCGTGGCGATCAGTTCGGCGACCGGGCCGGTCCCCTTCATGCGTTGAGACCAGTCGGGGTCGTAATCCTTGCCGCCGCGTGTCTGGCGGATCAGGGACATGACCCGCGCCGCGCGGTCGGGGCGGGCGTCGGCCAGCCATTCACGGAACAGATCCTTGATTTCGAGCGGCAGGCGCAGGGTCACATACATGGCCGAGGTCGCGCCCGCTTTCTGCGCCGTCTCCAGTACCGCTTCGAGTTCATGATCGTTCAGGCCCGGGATGACCGGGGCGAAACCGACACCGACCGGGCATCCCGCCTCGGCCAGGCGGCTGATCGCCTCCAGCCGTTTCGCCGGCGTGGAGGCTCGCGGCTCCATCGCCCGCGCCAGCTTGCGGTCCAGGGTGGTGATGGAGACGAAGGCCGAGGCCAGCCCCTGACGCCCCATGTCGCCCAAAATATCGGCGTCGCGCGCGATCAACACAGACTTTGTGATGATGCTGAACGGGTGATTGAAACGCTGCATGACCTCAAGGATCGAGCGGGTCGACCGGGTGTCGCGTTCCACCGGCTGATAAGGGTCGGTGTTGCCGCCTATGTGGATGCGCCGGCAGACGTATCGGGGTTTTGAGAGCTCCTGTTCCAGCAGACGCGCGGCGTCCGGCTTGAAGAAGATCCGGCTCTCGAAATCCAGGCCCGGGGATAGGCCCATCCAGGCATGGGACGGACGGGCGTAGCAGTAGATGCAGCCATGTTCGCAGCCCTTGTAGGGGTTGATGGAGCGATCGAAGCCGACGTCGGGACTCGTATTGCGGGCGATGATGGTGCGGGCGTGTTCCGGGGACAGGGTGGTGCGAAGCGGGGCGACCGCCTCATCCTGATCCGTCCAGCCGTCGTCCCAGGCCTCGCGTCGGTCGGCTTCATACCGACCCGAGGCGTTGGAACGAGCGCCGCGTCCATTGATCGCCTTGTTCATGGCCGCATGATGCGGAATGGAATGGAACAAAGCAAGAACAAAATAGGCGAAAAACAACCCGCCGGTTGAGGGCGGGTTGTCTATTCTAGCGTCGTGCTGAGGCGTTGGGACGGCGGTCGCGACGGTCGCCGCCGGGGCGGGGGCCTTCACGGCGCCAGCGGACGGACAGGGCGGTGTCGCCTTCGCCGCCGAACTGGGAGGTGACGGCCAGGTTGCGTCGGACCTGCCACTCGACCTTGACCGCCGCGCTGCGCTCGGCGCCCCCGATGACCTCAAGATAGATGTCGTCGGTGATGTAGCGGCCGCCGGCGACGGTCAGGCTGGACGCCTCGCCGCTGAAGGATAGTCGGTCCAGCCCGGCCAGCTCACGCAGGTTGCCGACCACGTCAAAACCGCCGCCGCCCGCCAGGGACGCCACGGCCGAGGCCAGTTGCGCCGCCTCGAACGGAGACAGTTGAGCCGCCGAGCGACCGAACAGCACCCGCGACAGGATTTCATCCTGCGGCAGTTCGGGTTTGGACGTCAGTTCGATCTTGGGCGCGACGGCTGTGCCGGTGACCTTGATGATGGCGGTCAGGGCAGGGTCCTCGCGCACGGCCTCCAGGTTCAGGCGGATGCGCGCCGGATCGGTCGACAGGGTGACCGAGCCGCGGTCGTCAAAGACGAAGCGTTTGCCAGAGAACTCATAGTCGCCGCGCACCACATTTGCCGTGCCGCTCAGGTCCGGCTGGGCGATGGTGCCGCGCACACGGGCGTCAGCGCGCAGTTCGACGTTCAAACCTCGCCCGCGCAGATAGATTTCGCGGCCGGTCAGATTGATGTTCAGGCCGATCTGCGGGCCGCCCTTGGCCTTCTTCTCGACCTCGACCGTGTCGCCGCCGGGGCGGTTGATCTCGACCACATCCATTTTCACGATGCCGGTCGAGCCGGGCATGTCGGGCGAGATCTGGGCTTCGTCGATGTTGATGTCGCCGGTCAGCTGGATGTTGCCGTCGGCGCCGCGCACGGCGGTCAGGCGGCCGTTGGCGCGAGCCTTGGCCATGTCGTTGTCGATGACGCGGAAGCGCGCCAGTTCCAGACGTAGGGTCGAAGGCGAACCTTCACGCAGACCCAGATCGCCGCTGCCCGACACCTCGCCCTTCTGGCCGTCGGTGGCCTGGAAGCGTTCGATGACGGCCTGACTGTCGTTGAAGCGGCTGGCCAGGGTCACGTTTTCGAGGCGCAGCCCGGTGATGCTGTCGCGGAAGGCTCCTTCGTTCAGGTCCAGCCGTCCGTTCAGGCGCGGTGCGTTCAGGGTGCCGGCGAGGGTGGCCTGACCGTTCACCTGACCTGACAGCGACTGTGCGCCGCCCAGGAACAGGTCCCAGATCGGCTGAACCTGACCACGGATGGATACCTGACCCGACAGATCGCGGGTGCGCGCGATGGCCAGACGCAAGGGCGCCGCCGAAGTCTCGACCGGCAGGGTGACATCGGCCGAGGCCTGAACCGTCGCGCCGTTGCGGGCCTGCGCGCGCAGACGCAGGGTGTCGCCGCTGAGATCGGCGTTCAGCGCGCCGTCTACGGCCAGGCCGCTGGGCGCGTCGAGGCTGCGAAGCTGCCTCAGATCGACATTGGCCGTTCCGCTCAGGTTGTCGCCCTGACCCTGCAGAGACAGGCGGCCGGTCACCTGACCGCGCAGGTCAGGGACGAGGGAGCCCATTTCGACATTGTTCAGGTCGGCCTGAATGGCGCTGCCCTTGCTGTCCTGTTTCAGTTCGCCGGTCAGGAAGCCGCCGCCGACGCCCAGATCCACGCGAGCCACTCGGCCGTCGCCGTTGAGCGCGAAGACGGCGGGCGCGCGGGTGTTGAAGCGGATGTCGCGCACACGACCGCCGCCGCGCAGGGTCAGGCTGTGCGCCTGATCCTGACGCGCGTACTCGCCCGAGCCGTTGAACTGCACCGGGTTTTCGCCGCCCACATCGGCGGCCAGAGTGAAGGGCAGGCGGTCCAGCGTGCCCTGACCTTTCAGCGACAGGTTGCGAAGGGTCCAGTCCTGGCCCGCCATGCGTATGTTGCGGCCGGTGACGTCCAGCACAGCGGTCTGATCGCCCGCGCCCTCGGTCAGGCGCACACGGCCGTTGGCCTCGCCCGTCGCCAGAAAGGCGCCCTGGCGCGCGGTGAAGGTCAGGTCGGCGCTGGAGGGGAAGTTGTTCGACAAGGCGACGTCGCCCTGCGCCGTGATGCCGCCCGCGTTCACGTCCACGTCCGACAGGCGCAGACGCGGTCCGCCCAGGAAGAAGTTCCCCGAGGCGCGCGCCGGTCCATAGTTGGAGCCGGAGTTCAGCACCACGCGCCCGTCAGAGGCGTCGGCGCCCTTGCGGAAGCTGAGGATCAGATCGGCCTTGGTCAGGATCAGGCCGGCCGCCTCAACCTTGTCGAAGGCGGCGCGCAGGTCGGCGCGCGGTTGAGCCAGCGTGCCGGTCAGGGCGCCGTCGCCCGACATGGCGCCGTCGATGGCGACCGGGCCGACGCCGAACGGACCATGGGCGTTCCAGTTCAGGGCCAGCCGCAGCTTGGCGCCTTCGATCAGGCCCTTGGCGCCCGCGCGCCCTGCTGCGCCGGTCAGCTCGCCGCGATCGATGGAGATGACGTTGTTGTTGAGCGACCCGGCCAGTTGCAGGCGCGGCGTCGCGCCGAGCAGGCGGTCCAACTCTTCCATGCCGATGGCCATGCGTGAGCCGCGACCGTCGAAGCTGAGGGTCCAGGGCGCGCCCGTCTTCGCTGATCCGGCGCGGATCGGCCCGCCGAAGGCGCCGCGTGCGCCGGGCTGGATGCGGCCCAGATCCGTCAGGTCGGCGCGGCCGTTGAAGTTCAGCCCGCCATTCAACGTGCGTCCGCCCGATCCGGTCAAAGTCAGCCCCTGTCCGCGCGCGTCGATCTTCTTCAGCAGCATGGCGCCGTCGGCCATGCGTGTGCCTTCCAACTGGATGCGCGGCGCGGCGCCCAGCAGGCCGCCGATGATGCCCGCAGACGAGCCTCCGGCCGCCTGAACGTCCGTGGTCACATCGATGCGGCCCTTGTTGGCGGCGATATTCACCGGGCCGGAAATGCGCGTCGCGCGATAGGAGGCGATGTCGGCCTGTTGCAGGCTGGCCGACCCCTGCAGGGTCCAGACATTGGCGTCGCCCCTGAACACGCCCGTATAGGCGGCGGGACCGGCGACGGGGCTGCCCACCAGACGACTGAGGGACGGGGTCTTCACCTCCAGGCTGACGCCTTCGGGCGCGGTGTTGTCCGTGGTGCGGATCAGGCCACGCGCGCTGGATTCGATGTTGTCAGCATACAGGCGCCAGGCCACGCCCTGATAGTCTTCACGCTTTGCGTCCGGCGTCATGGCGAACCCGAATCGGGCCGTACGGCCGATGCGGTCGATGAAGGGCTCCAGCAGGTCCGATCCCGAGAAGTCGGCATAGCCTGACACCTTGGCGCCCTTGTCGCCATAGGTCCCCTTGACCAGCAGGGGACGGAACTGGCCGGTCTGGACCGTCACATCAATGACCTCGCCATTGACCACGGCGACGGCTGAGAAGGGTTGGTTCGGCGAATAGCCCAGCGCACCGGCGATGGGGCCGCCCTGGGCTTCATTGGCGCGCAGATTGACACGCAGGTCGCCGGGCTTGTCGCCGAAGGCGGCGGCCAGACGCAGGAAGTCGCCCTGACGGTTCAGGCTCTTGGCGTCGACGTTGGCCTTCTTCACGCCCTTGCGCGGAATGGCGGCGTCGCCGTTGAGGCTCCAGCGGCCGTATTCCTTGGAGAAATCCTCCATCAACTCGATATTGGCGCTGAAGCGATCTATATTGATGTCGATCGGCTGCGGCCCGCCAGGTTCGCTGGGCGGCTCAAGCTCCGGACGGCGCAGGACGCGGATCTGGCCCGCGCTGATGTCCTTGGCGTGGAAGCGACGGGCGAGCAGCGGCCAATAGGACCAGTCGACATGGATGTCGCTGGCTTCCAGCCAGACGCCCTTTTCGTCGGTCACAGTGACGCGCTTCAGGCGAAAATCGCTGAACAGGTCGCCCTGAAGTCCCTCGACGTTGATGCGGCCATAGCGGCTGATCTGCTTGCCGGCGACAAAGCTGGTGACAAGATTGCGCCCGGAATCGGACAGCAGATACATCCGTCCGCCGACTGCCAGCACGATGGTCAGCACCAACAGGCCCGCGATGATCATTGCGCCGATGAAGGCGGCCAATTGCAGGCGCGTGCGTTTGCGCTTCGCCTTCTTTGCGGGCGTTTCGGCGGCGTCTGCGCCCGTTTCGTGAGGCGGAGGTGTGTCGGTCAAAACGCCTGGCCGATGCTGAGGTAGAGTTGGAATTCAGAGTCGCCCTCACGCTTGTTCAGCGGGAAGGCGATGTCGGCGCGCACGGGGCCAAACGGCAGTTTGTAGCGGACGCCGACGCCCGCCCCATAGCGCATGTTGTTCAGGTTCGGCGTTGCCTGAAAGCCCACGGCGCCGCCGTCGACAAAAGCCACGGCCTGGAATTTCTCGCCGATGTCGCGCCGCACTTCAAAAGACGACTCGAACAGCGACAGGCCGCCGCGTGGGCGGTTGTTGGGCAGACGCGGGTTGATGCTCTGATAGGAATAACCCCGCACCGAGCCGCCGCCGCCGGAATAGAACAGGCGATCCGACGGCACGGTCAGTTCCTCGCCGCCGATGATGGATCCGATGCGCACCCGACCGGCCAGCACCGTCTTGGCGTCTGCGCCGACGGGCCGATAGGTCGTGGCCATGCCCTCGTTGCGCAGGAACAGCACAGTGTCCTGCCCCGTCACCGCCGTCGGCTGGCTCGACAGGGACAGTCGATAACCGTGCGTCGGGTTCAGCGGATCGTTGGTGCGATCCATGAAGGCGCTGCCGCGCAGGGTGACGATGGCCAGATCGCGGTCGAAGGTGATCGGCGCCTGGCTGACCGGATCAAAGCGGTGCTCTTTATAGCGACCCGCATCGACGCCGACGCCATAGCTGAACCAGGATGTCTTACCCAGCCGTTGGGACAGGTCCGCCGCCAGCGTCAGGGCGTTGCGGTCATAGGCGTCGGTCTGTTCGTTGACGATATAGGACGACAGCTTCAGCGTGCGGCCCGGCTTGCGCCAGTGCGGCTGGGACCACTCGCCGCCGATGCGGCTGTCGATGCTGGCGATCCGCGCGCCGTAACGCAAGGTGTCGGCGCGACCGAACCGGTTGTAGCGCGTGCGGAAGACGTCGACGCCGATGCCCTCATAGGTCGAATAGGTGGCGCCCGCTTCCAGCAGGCTGACCGGACGGTCGGCCAGGCTGACGACGACCGGGCGCAGCCCGTCCGGGCGCGTATCATCCAGCCGCGACAGGGAGACGCTGACCGAATCGTAGACGCCGGTATCCTGAAGCCGCCGCTCCAGCTCGGCGACGTCCTCGGGATCATAGCGGTCGCCTTCCTTCCAGGGGACCAGTCCCTCGACCCAGCTCTCCTTGCTGGGACCGCGCGTTCGCAACTGTATGCCGTTCAGGCGAACCAGTTCGCCTGAGGCGATGTTGAAGCCCGGCTCGACCAGATATGTGGCGTGATCGACGACGACGCGGCGGGGCAGGGCCGTGGCGTCCGCATAGCCGCGACGGGTGAGATCAGCGATGATCCGTCCTTCAGCCTCCAGTATATTGGCGGCGCGGCCGGGTTCGCCCGGTTCCAGGCGGATGTCCTCGATGACCGCGGCTCCCGTCTCAGCGTCCGGCGCGGGCGCGCTCCAGTCGACCGAGGTCTTGCCCAGCAGGAAGCGGCGGCCGGGCGTGACCTGAATAGCGGCGACAGGCTTGTCATCGCCCTCGACAAGTTCCTCGACCTCGGCCTGATAATAACCTTCGGACCGTAACAGGGCCTGGGCGGAGGTCAGCGCCGCATGGGCGCGGCGACGGGCCTCGAAGCGACTGGACGGCGCGCCGTCCACGTCACCGATCGCCTGCTGGAGCTGACGCTTCAGATCACCGTCTACATCACCGCGAATCTGCGCGCGAGGTTCTGCGACGGCCTGGCTTGCGAGAGCGCATAAGGCTGCGCCGGCAAGAAGGAGGGGAAGCCTCGACGTCAAATCCGGACCCTGGTTGCGAGACGATCTCGGGCGCTTAGTCCCGTTCGCCAGAGGAATCAGTAAAACAGCGTATCGCTTTCAGGCTGGACTGTCTGTTCCGATGAACGATGATCAGGCGGAAGGGCTTCTACCGGCGTGACAGGAACAGGTGCGGCGGGCGTCTCTGCGACGACGGGCGCAGCGGCGTCTTCGGCGGCCGCCGCCTCCGCAGGCGCGGGGGCCTCCACCGGTTCCGGTTCGCGATAGGGCTGTTCACAGGCGGACAGAAAGCCGGTGGCGCACAGTGCGGCGCCGAGCAGAATACGATTCAACATGGGTCGGTTCATGATTTGGCCCCTCTTGAGGGCTGGAAACGCCGGGAAGACACGCCGGTTCCCATTTAACTGATCGATGTGAACCCGGAATGAATCGACATCAGCCAGACGCTTTTGAGGGGCATTTCCGGGCGGCGAGAGTCTTGTTTTAACGTCGGAAAATTTAGTGAAATTTCCTCTTGCCCGTCGCGGAACCCATCCGTATGTTCCGCGCCTCTTCGCAGACGCGATGTGCGCCCCTAGCTCAGTTGGTTAGAGCATCTGACTTTTAATCAGAGGGTCCCCGGTTCGAGCCCGGGGGGGCGTACCATTCGCTTTTCAAAGGGTTAGCGGGTGGAACCGCTGAAACCGGCGAAGGCATATACAGCACATATACAGCGCTATATACACTTCGCGTTCACCCCGCGTTCTTGGCGCTTTTGCGCGTGCGAAGCTTGATGACGTTGTCGATCTTGTCCTGGGCAGAGTCAGCCATTCGTCTGCGTTCGGCCTGGCGGCGGTAGATCTTCGCTGCGGCCTCGGAGGCCTGCTCCAGTTGGGACATGATCTCGCTGTCGGAGGCGCCGGCCAGGGCCAGCTCGACGCCGCGCGCGTGGCGCAGGCCGTGGATGGTCAGGGGGCAGTAGATGTTGCCGTCGTCATCGGTGGCAGCGCGCACTTTTCCGGCCTGGGCGAGGCGGTCGAGTAGGCGCTCGATGGCCTGATTGAGCTGACGCTCTTTCCACTTCATGCCCTTGGCGTTGTAGGCGATCGTGAGAGCGCGGCTGGGCGTGCGGGCGAGGAGCTCCGTCAGCCGGTGATCCTCACGTTTGTCGGACAGGACGATCCGCTTTTCGGTCATCCAGTAGAGGCGACGCTCGACCTCGCCGTGATCGTCATGACCTTTGAGGCGGGCGTGAAGCGGCAGGTTGCAGATCGTGCCGCGCCGGAAACCGCCATAGCGTCCCAAGGCGATGGCGCGGGCCAAGCCCGGAGTGTTGCGCGCGATCGCGTCCTCGATCGCCGCTGTGACTTCGTGATCGTGCCAGGCGGGATTTGCCTCGCCGGCCTCGTGGGGCCGTTTGACCTTGGCCACCTTGTGGAAAGGATCGCCGGCGATGCGGCCGTCCTTCTCGTCCAGGATGGCAGGCGCCAGGGCGTTCTTCAGCACCTGCATCCGCTTGTTGGCGGCGTTGTGGCCGCGCAACGCCCAGGCATCGCGCAGGCCGATGATCCAGGACCGAGTGACCTCGCTCAGGAGGACGTCGCCGATGTCCGCGATCTGCTCCTCGATGTAGTCTTCGTAACCGGAGCGAGTGATCTGGGCGAGGGTCAGGAACTCGCTGGATTTTCTGTAGGCCTTGAGCATGCCGCCGACCGTGCCGGGACGGGGCGTCGAGTTGGCCAGCTCAATCTTGGCAATCCGGTCCAGAATAAGCTGCACTTCGTCTCGGAGCGCCGTCGTTCCGAAAGGCGACTTCAGCGGTCCTTCTCGGTATCCGCCCTTGCGGAAGTACAGGAGATCGCCGCCATCCGCCGCCTTCTGGCGCTGGACGTATCTGACCTTGATCAGTCCATCGTCCGACAACGGCGGCTCCCTTTGGCGCGCGCCCTGATGCGCTCGAGCGCGCGGGCGGCATGATCACCGGCTCCGACCGGGTCATCCGGCGGGGTCGGTTCGATCTTGGGCTCAGGCGGCGATTTGCGCAATCCGCCGGGACGCGGCTGAAGTCCGGCGACCCAGCGGTCGACCTGGTCGCGTGGATAGCGCAACAGGTTGGCGCCGAGCTCCACCGGTGCGACCGGGCAGACTTTCGACAGGGTTTCGTCGCTCATGCCGCCGACATAGGCGCGGAGCTGGTCTCGACTGAGCAGGGCGGGCCAGGCTTCGGGGATGTGGCGGGGATGGCCGGGCGGGAACAGGGCGGCGGTCACAGCACTGGCTCCTTGAGGGCTTTGCGAATGCGGATGCGGCCGAGCGGCGTGAGACGGTAGCCGCCCGGCTCGGTGAGAAGGGCGTCGGCGCCAAGGGCTTGAGCGATCTCCTCGATCAGCGGGCCGATCGCCGGGAGGCGGCGAAGAACCGCCAGGTCGCTGCGCGGCCGATAGCGCCGGATGGCCGAGCGGGAGAGCGCAGCGGGCTCTTCCTCCATGCGCGCCAGAATCCACGCGGCGCCCGGCTGGAGGTCGAAGGCCTCGGCGATCGCCGCCGCCCGGGCGTCTTCCAGAGCCGCACAGGCGCGGTTCATGATGGCGCGGCGCAGGTCGATGATCATGCCGTCGCTTCCTGGAACAGGTCGGGATGGGCCGGCCCGGCCGCGCCGTAGACCGTGCGGAGCTCCTGCTCGCACCAGGTCTGATGACCGGTCCGGTCGTGGTGCTGGGCGGCCATGGCCAGAGCATTCCGGCCGAGCCAGTGCGGCTGGTCTCCGTGGCAGGCTCGGCAACCGGCGCGCACTTGGTGCGAGGTCTCAGAGATCCGTTTCATGAGCGCGCTCGCGTGCGGATCAGAACGACCGCGAAGGCCAGGGCGATCAGGAAGGCCGTCACGGCTGCAGCCCCGCCTCAATCAGGAGGCCGACTTCGACGTTGAACAACCCGGCGATCGTGCGCGCGGACCAGCCGGCGTTGCGGAACCACGTCGCCCAAATGATCAGGCGCTCGTGGTGGCCCGGGGTGGGGTTGAAACCTATCATGCTGCAGCGAGCTCGACGGCCCCGGGGGCGGCGGTCGTAAGGGCGGGAGCAGCTTCGGCGTTTTCGCGCTCCGCCTGTTCATCGAGCAGCTGCTCCTTCAACCGATCCAGCAGGTCTGCGGCGACCAAGGCGGGGTAGGGGCGGTGCTCCTCGGGCTTGACCGAAACCGCGTCGACCAAGTCCTGCAGGGCTTCGAACAGGGCGGGCGCGGCGCGGGTCATGACGCTGTCGATCGGAGGCTCGCAGCCGAAAGCCGCGCGCCACAGATCGTCTTTGCTATCGAAGTTGGCGAAAACTGCGCCCGTCGACATCCTGATGTGTTTGGCGATCTCGCGGATGCCGGCGCCGCCGGCCGTGCGCTCGACATAAGAACCGGGCTTCTTCCAGCAGGCGCGGGCACCGTCGATCACCTTCTGGCGCGTCGCGGCTTTGGCAAGCTGACGCTTGTTGAGACGGTTGGTCATTGCGGACTCCTTCAGGCCGTCGCCTGGGCGGCGCTGTCGATCGCCTTGGCGACGTTCAACAGGTTCTGTTGGTGGGCGGGCGTCATCCGGCCGAACAGGTTGGCCAGGTGGACGCCGACGATGGTCTGGCCCATGGCCGCGACCGGGTCGGGGATGGCGCTGCCGTCGTCGCGGAGCGGCGGCAGCAGGTCGTCAGCTTCGATGCTCAGTACGCAGCGCAGACGCGCGAGAGTGGACAGGGTGAGGCGGGTCTCGCCGCGCTCGTACTTCTGGATCTGCTGGTAAGTGACGCCGATCTTCGCGCCCACCTCTTCCTGCGTCAGGCTCAGGCGCAGGCGCGCCTGGCGCAGGCGGCGACCGATCTCGATGTCGATGTCGGAGCGTTTGCGGCCGGCCATCAGAAGCGACCTTTCAGCAGGATGAAGACGAGGACGTAGGCGGCGAACGCGACCAGGGCGGCGCGGCCGATGGCGGGTCGGTCGATCTTCATGCGCGCAGCCACAGAACGGCGAAGATGACCAGCACCGCGACCAGGCAGACGGGAGCGCCGATGACGACGTCGATCAGGGACACGCCGCCGCCGATCAGGATAGCTCCGGCGTACCAGGCCAGGATGGTCGACAGGCGCGGCTTGGGGCGACGTTGCGCGCTGACCTGAAGCTGGGGGCGGGGCTTGAAGGCCTCGCTGCCGATGATGTTGTGGGAAGGCGTCATGCTTTGATCTCCTTCAGGGCGTGGTCGCGGGCGGCGTTCAGTTCGGCCTGCGCGGCCGGGTCGCCGCCGGCGTCCGGATGGGTTTCGCGGGAAAGGGTGCGGAAGGCCTCGTTCACCGTCGCGGCGCGCACCGTCACCGGCAGGGCCATCACCACGGCCCGCGACAGGCCCAGCACATCCCAGCAGGCGCGTCGGGCGGGCGCCGATGCCGGCGGGGGCAGGGCGCTGAAGGCCTGCAACGTCTCGGCGGCCGAGGCGACGCCGTGGCGCGTGATGGCGCGGGTCGCCTCGAGATGCGCGGCCAGGGCGGCGATGTTCTGAGCCGGGTCGGTGTAGGTGTCGCAGGCCAGGGCGAACGGCTCGGCCTTCAGAGTGAAATAGAGGCAGACGCCGGGATCCGCAGGGCGGGCCCCGCCGCTGCGAGGACGGCCATCAATGCGCAGATCGAGGTTGGATGACAGCAGGGCGTTGATGCCGCCGAGGCGCTGAACCTCGATCTCAACCCGGTCCATGGCCCCAGCCACGGTGATCGGCCCGCCGTGCTGCCGGAACTTTCCGGTCTGGCGGCGGAAGGCGGGCGTGCGCGGCCGATGCGCCGGCCAGCTGAGCGGGCTGCGTTGAGGTGCGCTCATGCCGTCCGCTCCAGACCTGCATCGGTGAGCCAGTAGAGGGTCTGCTGAGAGCCGTTGATCGACCCGTCCGCGCGCCGTGCGCCGGAGCGCAGGATGCGGCTGCGCGTCAAGCCCAGCGTCTGCAGGCGGCCCAGCACCATGTTGTTGAAGTAGCGGGCGCCGTCGAACGGGCCGACGGCGCTGTCGGCCGACAAGGCGCCGGCGTAGCGCAGGGCCTGCAGCTGGCGTTGCTGATTATCGGTCAGGACGGGGCGTGAAGGGGTGGTGTTCATTTCACGCCTCGCACTGTCGAGACCCCGACCGCTACGCCCTTCTCGATCGACTGAGAGGCCGCCAGGACGACCAAGGTGCGCACCGAAGAGTTGTCCACCAGGCCGATCGTGACCCCGAGGCCATGGGCCACGCCCATCCAGCGATGCTGAAATCCTGCGGGCACCTTTACGCCGGGCTCACCGGCCAGATGCCAATGATCGCCCATCACCAGGGCCTGGGTCGCGAGTGAAAGCGTGCCCTCGAGATTGGTCTCGCCGGGCTTGTATGACGGCGACTCCTTCGCCGCTTCGCGGGCGGCATCGAGAAGGATCAAGGCTGCGTCGGCTAGGCGGTCGCTGGCGCTTCTGGTTACGATGGACATCAAACCTCTCCCAGGGCGGAGAGGTAGAGGTCGAGGATCGCCTCCTCCTCCTGGCGCTTGGCCTTGTCCTGCTTCCTGATGCGCAGAACCTTGCGGAGGGTTTTCACGTCGTAGCCCTCGCCTTTGGCCTCGGCGAAGACCTCCTTCATGTCGCCCATGACGTCCTGTTTGTCCTGCTCGAGGCGCTCCAGGCGCTCGATGATGGTTCGCAGGCGGCCCTGGGCCGTGGCGTTCAGGACGTCGGGGCTGGCGTCGAACGACGTGTCGTTCGGAAGGTGGTGATGATCGGTCATCAGAAGCCCCCCTCCGTCACGACCGGTTCGGCCGACAGGAGCAGCACGGGCTGCTGCGTGTCGCTGTCGACGTCGAGGAGGCCGCCGCCGATAGCGTGGATCACGCCCAGATCGTCGCAGAAAAAGACCTGGGCCTCTGGCGACGCCAAAGCGTCCAGCTTGGCCGACAGCATCTTGATAGTCAGGCCCCGGCTCATGAACGGGCCTCGAGGGCCTGCAGCGCCTGGGCCGGGGTGCGGCCGAGGAGGGCGTTCAGGGCGATATCGCAGTCGACCCTGTTCCGGCCGAGGGCGGCGGCGACTTCGGTCAGATCGCCGCGGAAGGAATGGGCCAGGTCGCGCAGGGCGGACAGGCGGCCAGCGGTCCAGCCGGATCGGCCAGACTTTACGGCGAAGTGGGCGAGGGCGCCCCGATGGCGACCCCCATTGATCTGCAATCTTGCGGTTGCGGGCATTTGCTCCCCCTGCTCAACGTCAGGGAGAGTTTCTCAAAGCGAAACCAACGAGTCAATCACGAAGTTTCCTTTCTGGAAACTGCCGCTTTGCGTCGCCTTGTTATGCGGGAGCCGAGTGCCTTAGAGCAGCCATCTGAATTGGGGGTGAGATTTGGATTCCAACGTGAAAAACGGGTGTGGCTGTCTGACAGCCCTCGCGGCGCTGGGTGCGGCAGTCGTGGGTGGATTTGTCCTCGGGCCGTTCTTCTGGGTGATGCCTTTGATTGTGCTTTTAGCAGCGGGGGCGGCTTGGCCGTCCTTCAAGAAACATCAAAGCGCCATTGAAAAGGTCGAGGTGAAGACTTTCGCCGAGACGTTCAAATCTGCCGCGCCGCAGCGCTCTGAAGTCAGGGTGCCCTTCACTGTCACCGTACCCTCGCTCGACGATGAAGAAGAAAGTTTTGAGTTAGGCCCGGTGCTGACTGAAGGTGAGGGGTTCCTTGAGTTCGAATACGCGGACGTGAGTGGCAATGTAACCGAGCGCCTGATTTCGCCGTGGCGGGAGCATGCCCAGCATCTTAGGGGTTATTGCCACACCGCCGCAGCGCCCAGGACCTTCCGAAAGGATCGGGTGTTACGCTGGCTGGGCGGCGCGAGTATGCTGCGGCGCCCTTAGCGGCTTTAAGTTCTGCTCCGGCATCACTTCTTCCGACGCTGCAATGGCCAACGCCGCATCACGAAGCCGTCGAAGCCGTATGGCCTCGTCGGGCGGCATCAGTAGCTCGAACGGGGCGATTTCAAGCCACGACGAGAGCTCATTCACGATGTCGCGTCGGTAGGGATGGATGCCGTGAAAAAACTTGTTGGCTCGACCTTTCGCCCAGCCCAAATCCTTCACGAGATCGGCCTGACGCTTCCCGCGATAGCGCATCCAATCCTGAAGGTGCCAGTCCGGCTCTTGATCGCTCACGCCGAGATTGTGTCCGGCGTCACGCCTACAGTCGCCGCCTCGTAAAGAAACTTCGTCAAGCGGAGGGGTTGACTCAAAGTTTCGATATGAGAAACCATGCGTCATGGACCTCAAGGCGTGGCGTGAATCGAAGCGGCTATCCCAGGAAGACCTAGCCATTCAGCTGGGGCTCCGGTCGAAGGGTCGTATCAGTCGGCTCGAAAGCCGTGCCGACCGCTGGCCGACGGATCTCGCGATAGCAGTGGACCGCCTCTCCCGTGGCGCCGTCCCGGTCGCCGAACTCCGCCCCGACCTCCACGACGTCCGCGTCATCCAGCCGGAGGCGCGGGCGTGAGCGACCAGCAGGCGCTTCTGGCGCGCTATCACGACATCCTGTCGATCCGGGCGGGCGAAACCGAAGACGACGCCCGTCGGCGGCGCCGGTTCACCTACTGGCATGTGAGGTGCAGCGCTGTGGCGCGTCACCGGCGCCGGGCGACCAAGGCGCAGTCCGTCCTGGCCGTGCACGGCGTCGCGCCGGAAGATCAGGTCGCGATGATCCGGGTCGAACTGCCAGAGTGGGCAAGCTGGCTGGCGGCCGAAGTCGTTTACGGCCGCAAGCCCGCCGAGACTTACACGATCTTCGATTTGGTCGAGGACGATGAGTAGTTCAGTTGCTTCCTTCATTCTCGATGAGGCGAACGGTCTTCTGATACTGGCGGATGGACTTGACCATTCGCTCGAAAGCTTTCCGCGTCGCGTTGGTTTCGTTCGGAGGATTGACCAGAGCGGCCACGTTCTCGAACCGCTCCTGCGCGCTATGCGCTTCGTCGAACGCCATCGCCAAGGCGAGATAGACGGCCTGCTCGAGGCCGCTGACCCGCTCATGAAGTTCGGCCTGTTGAAGCGCCACGGCTTCAACGTCTTTTTCAACGGCGGCCAATCGCTGCTGAGACATTCGAATCTCTCCTTGGGGTGTGTGGAAACAGCCAAGGTAGAGGCGCCCGCCGCCGCGTCCAGCGTGTGCGGCGGCGGGTTGCGCCCCGTCAACGACGCCATCCGGCGGGCGGCGTAGCCATGACGCCGGGGGGCTTTTCCGATTTCTGCGACGACTGCGGCTGGCAGGCCTGTTTCAAGGGCGCCGGCTGCCTGCAGGCGCGCGCCGCGCAGCTGGGCGTCGAGCCGCAGGACCTGATCGACGGCGTGGTCGTCGTCGGCGTCGACCTGAGCGCTCGGCCCGACGCCGTGGCCGTCGCCGCCCGCAATCTGACGCCTGAGGAGCTGGAGCAGCTGGCGGCGGAACTGCCGCCGGGCGCCCTGATCACGCAGAACACGGTCGTGACGCATGAATAGCGCCGCGCCCTCCCCACGCCTCGTCCGCGCCGCCTCGCGGGTCGGGGCCGGAACGCCCGGCGCAGCCGGCCAGACCCTGCCTGGCGCCGGGCGTTCCCCCTTCTTGGCCGCGCCTGCTTCAGGGCGCGGCCCCGTCGTCGTCGTCGCACGCTCCTTCCGTGCGACGGCGTTCCCCGCCGGTGCGGCGCCGTGCGCCCCCAACGCCGACCGCACCGGCGGGCCGTCCTTTGAGCCCGCAGGGACGCCGTGCTGAGGCGTTCCGGCGTTCCCCTGGTCCACGCGCCGGTGGCGCGCCTGATCGCGCTCGTGCGCCAGTTGTTGAAACAGCTGGCCCTGGACCGCGAGCGACGCGCGGCCTAGCGCCATTGACGCTGGGCCGCGGTCAGAAGGCTTCGCCTTCTCGATCCGACGCGGCTTGGCGAGCGCCCCAACCACATCGGCGAGGCCTGTGAGCCCGCCCAGCGGCTGATTCGAGCCGCCGCCGCACGACGCCGGGGACGGATTTCTGCGGGGCGGAACGACGACGCCAGCGGCGGCGCGTGCGGCCCCCTTGCCCTCATTCAAGCCAACCATGGCCGCCTTACGAACGGTCATCGGGACGCCTTTTGCCAACGCCCGGCCCTGAACCGCCGGAGCGAATGCATGTCTGCGGCCTGAACCCAAGTTCGTCAGGCGGATTCTGAGAAAGCGAATCCAGCCCATGAACCGCACCCAGCATGTGCTGCTGGCGCGGGCGCTGATCGACGCCAATGGCGGCGTCGATGCCTGCTGCAAGCCTGTTACGCGCGTCGAACGATCCCAGCTTTACGCCTATCGAGACTTCAATTCGGGCGTGTACATGCCCGCCGACGTCATCGACGTACTGGAAACCCGGGCGAAGAATCCGGTCTATTCTCAGTTCCTGCTCAGCCAGGTGCAGGCCGAGCCCCAGACGGCCTGCGTCGTCCAGGAGGCGGCCGACGTCGATGAGGCCGGAAACGACGTGTGGCGTTTCCTGCGCCACCTGGCGGCCGAAGGGCGGGACCTGACCGAAGCGGAGCGGCGCGAGGCCGAGCGGCTGCTGCAGCGGGTGGACCGCGAGACCGCCGAGCTCCGCGCGGTCCTGCATGAAGGCGCGCCGACATGAGCGCCGTGATCAGGGCCGAACCCGGCCGTCGCTTCCGGGCCGCAGAGCCTGAGCACCGCCGCACCTATCAGAAGGTCCGCCGCGAAAGCCGGTATGCCGGCAGCGAGGAATGGACGAAGGTCAGCCGCGACCAGGCCAACACCATGGTTCTGGCGCTACGCGTCTACCGAGAGAAGCTGCGCCAACCCGGGCAGCGCTGGGGCGCCCCCGGGACGATCTCGGCGGGGGCCGTCGACCTTTTCCAGCTGCTGGCCAACATCGCCGTGCGCGGGCGCGGCAGACTGGAGCCGAGCGTCGCATGGCTGGCCGAGCGGCTGAACGTGCCGGGCAAGGTCATCCATGCCTGGAAGGCCCAGCTGAAAGAGCACGGCTTCCTCACGTGGCGGCGCCGCTATGTCGAATGCGGGCTGAAGGGGCAGCGCGGCCCCCAGGTGCAGCAGACGTCCAACGCCTATGCCCTGAAGCTGCCCGCCAGAGCCTGGGACGGCATTTCCAAGCTGGTGCGCCGTCGCCGCAAGGAAGAGGCCCCAGCGGCCGCCCCTGCGCCGCTGAGCGCCAAGGAGGAGCGCCTGAGGGCCAGGGCCGCCGCTGAACGCGCCCGGCTGCGCGAGAACCTTGAAACGCTGAACGTCCACGTCGCCCTAGGCAGCGCCGAAAACGACCGTCCCGATCTGGAAGGAACGTGAATCACCTGAGGGGCGAGAATCCGTCCTGACATCTCTTTAGAAGGCGTCTCGCTGGTCGCGAGACAGCTCAATGCAGGGATGAAAGGCGTCGGCCTGGTCGGCCGACGACACAAATCCCGAGATCGAAGCCGCCAAGGGCGGTGGAACACCAGCAGACCAGACTGCGGGCGAGCCGTGCTCGCCCCCGGATCAACCCGGCTGCCGCCCGCAGGGACGGCGGCCGTTGCTGTATGGGGCCAGCGCCGCTGGCTCTGCGAAGGGCGAGGGGTTTCGAGGTCTTCGGCTCCAGAGCGACCCAGACTGCATGGAACAGAGAAATAAAAGCAAAATAAAACTAGACATATAAATATTTATCGTTTAGTTGAGCGGTATATTATCCATCAGGAGGTTCATAAATGGAAAATTACAAGGAGTTGGCCCAAGCTGTGGACGATGCGGAGGGCGTTCTGTCGGTCAAGATGGGCGACCTGCGCTCGATCCACGGCGCAGGGAAATTGGGCGTCAACGTGGTCGCCAACATCAGCGACAAGCTTAACAATGAGGGTTTGAGCCATTATCCGGACCCGCTTCCGGTTAATCAGTGGGAAGTGGCCCGAATCTATAAGCGCGGCACGGCGGTGGGAGATCTTCTGCGCGCGGCCTTTGAGGTCGGAGAAGAAGGAGACGAGGCGCTAAGAGAGCTCGCTCGCAATGACAGCCATGTCATTCTGAAGCAGATCAAAGACTTGGTTGGATCTTAACTGCCAACTTCTGGGGGCGTTCCACAGCTGTGTGAGCGCCCCCGGGAGAGTGGAGGTGTTGGCGATGTTGGCCGCTGTCTTCTTAGGCGTGGCCAACGCCATCGACTGTAACCTGACTGAAACGCCGCAAAGCCGGCTTGAGGAGCGACCGGTTTAAGCTCTGGGTTTGCTGGGCGCATCGTCGTTGGCGGCCAGGGATGCCGGACCACGCGGCGTCATCGGCGCACGGGGCGGGGAGATCGGCAGTTTGATGCGCGGGTTGGGGCGGGCGGACGGGACGATGGTGCGCCGGATCTCGATCACGGCGACGAAGGTGTGGCCACACGGGTCGTCGCCGTCGACGTTCATGCACTGGTAGCGGATTTCCCGACACAGGGGCGTCAGGGGCTCGCTGGAACGTGCTTTGGAGAGGTGTTCACAGTGCGGGCAGTGCATGCGGATGGCGCCGCCGCCCCGGTGACTGCGATTGGCCTGAGGGCCGCCGAAACGGGTATCGGCGGCGGGCGCGCATGCGTCCATGGTGTGTTCTGTCCCCGACTTCGCCCCCGCGATATCCATAGCAGAGTTCATCGCCTTTTTCCTGCGGTAGTTGCGTTCTGAAGCTCGTTCACGACGCGGCGCCCAACTCCATCTGCACGGTCGTGACGAAGCCGCTGGCCGTGATTGAATGGCGCGCCTCGGTTATCAGCCAGTCGGCTGAATCGATCTCCGGCTTGAAGCCCGAGACGGTCAGGCGCTTCTCCGGGAAGAGGTCGGGGCGACCGCGCGCGAGGTTCAGCGAGAACTCGGCCTTGCCGCGCTGGAGGCGCTGATGCTCCTTCTTGGCCGCGCGCACGGCGGCCGCTTCGGACGCGTAGACCCGGCTGAGTTGTTTGGCGTTTTCTTCCGAGCCGGCGACGGCCTTCTTGCGTTCTGCGCCGGCGCGATCGTGCCATTCCGCGACGACGCCGGAATAGGCACCCCGCTCGGACTGCTTCCAGCTGTGTTTGTCGCCGTCGGCGCGGGTGATCGTCGCCGCGCCCAACTGCTGACCGGAGGGGCTGACGCCGGAGTCGCAGGCCATGAAGATCAGGCGACCCGCCTTGACTGTGGCGACGGCGTCGTGGACGCGCCCAAGCCGTGCGAGAAAGGCGGCGTCGCTTTCGCGGCTCTGCGCCAGGTGCGGGATCTCGACCGAGGCCATGTCGTCGGAGCAGGCCAGCTGGAGGCCGTTGCGGCCCGCGACTTCCCCCAGGATCTCGCCGAGGGTGGTTTGCTTCCAGGACCTGGAGCGGCGGTTGCGGAAGGCTCTGGTCAGGTCCGCCGACCGGGCGCGGATGGAAAGGACGTCAGGCGCGCCGGAATGGGAGACCTCGTCCACCTTGAACCTTCCCTTGTCGACCAGGACGGGGCTGCGGTTTTCGCCCAGGTCCAGCCAGCCGATCGAGAGGGCGATCTCGGCGCCGCGCCTGGGGATCTGCAGCTCGCCGTCGTGGTCGGTCAGGGAGATCTCAAGCTCGTCGGCGTCGGCGCCGCGCTTTTCGGTCAGGGCGATGCTGATCAGCCGCGGATTGACGGTGTCGTCGATGACCTGACCGTCGACTGTCAGGCTCCAGGCCGGCTTGCGGTGGATGTAGGCTTTGGGACTGGTGCGCATGATCAGCCGCCCGCGCCGGCCGGGGCGCCGCCTGCCTGATCGGCCGCGTCGGCATCCTCCATACGCGCGAGCGTCAGGGTGAAGTCGATGATGCGCGGGGCGCCGTTGTCGATGATCTTCCGGTACGTCTCGTCCAGATTGGTGATGACGAAGGCGCCGAAGTTGCGGCCCATCCCATCGATGAGCGGCCAGGCCTCGCCGCTGTCGGCCATGCGACGAAGTTCCGGCAGACTGTCAGGATCGCCGATCAGGCCCGGCGCCTGCGATCCGCTGAGGGTGATGGCGTCCTCGCCGGGGCCGACAAACTGCCCGGCGGCGCGCGCGCCGACGCGGTCATTGGTCGGGTGACGCCAGGAGGAGCGGCGCTGCAGCTCCCCGTAGGCGAGCGTCGGAAGATCAAAGGCGAACATGCCCAGGGTCATCAAGGCCATCAGTCGAAACCTTCCCCGTCGTCTTCAAAGGCTGCGTTGTTCGGATCCTGCATCAGCCGCATGACCTCCTGGGCGATCTCCTGGGCGTCCTGACCGGGCTGGGCGTAAACATGCAGGGTGACCGAGCCTATCGACGGGCGGCCCGGCCGGGGCGGCGGGGTGGGATATGACTGTACGGCCGGCGCAAAGTCGCGCGGCCTGGCCAGTTCAGCAGGCGAGCGATCGCCGCTGCCCGCCTCGCCGTTTCCGACCCTCTGGCCCAGCGCCGCCTCCGCGGTTCGAAGGATAGCGGAGAGATCGAGCTGACTCGGCTGCCCTGAGGTTTCGAGCGGCGGGGCATGATCGACGACCGTCGGCACTGCCGTCATCTTTAGCGCTGCAGCCAAGGCTGCGTAGTCGAGCGCTGGGGAGCTGACGACTGCTGCGGGCGCGACGATGTCCGCGGCGGGCGTCGGGTGTTTGCGGCCGTCGGGCGGCGCGGCGCCAAGCCGGAAGGACGCCGGCGGCTCTTCGACCGTCGAGCGAACGCCCGCCGGAGAATTGAGCGGCGCGGCGTGGGTCGGGGCAGCGACGGTGACGGCGCCGGCGGCCGCGACGGCGGCGGCGGCCGTTCGCATTCTGCCGACGACGGACCCGGAGCCCCGTTGCACGCCCAGCGCAAAGCCGTCCATGACATCGCCCCCGATCGCCGCGAACACGCGCGAAGGCGAATGGGTGTCCAGACGACGCCGGGCGCCGGTTTCGGCGCGCCCGGCCGCCTCGGCCGCCGCAGCCTGCACCCGGTCGCGCTGGCCCCGGATGCCTTGGGTGAAGCCGCGCATGGCGTCAGCGCCGGCGCTCATCAGCTTGGCCGGCAAATCTTTCATCCAGGTCCAGACCTGGGCGAAGGCGGACTTGAAGTCGTTGAGCGGGGCGAAGTTGGCGATGGCGGATTTGATCGCGCCGATGCCGGTCGAGACGGCCGACCGCGCGCTGGACCATACCGAGCCGATGTAGCCGGTGACGCCCGACCAGTTGCGGATGACCAGGCCCAGCGGGGTGAAGTTGAAGAAGAGGGCCCGCAGGACGTCCAGGCCCAGTCCGACGAGATGCTGCAGGCCGGTCCACAGCCCGGACATGAAGCCGGTGATCGGCTGCCAGTTGCGCAGGATGAAGCCCAGGGGGGTAAAGCGCAGGATGGCCAGCTTGATCAGGTCGAGGCCGAGGCCGACGGTTTCGGCCATAGCTCGCCACAGGGCGCTGAAGACGTCGGCGACGGCGCTCCAGTTCCGCACGATCGGACCGAGCGGCGACCATTTCACCAGTGCGTCGGTGATCCAGGCGACGCCGCCGGCGACGGCCCGGCTGACGCCGTCCCAGAGCCGGCCGAAGAAGGCGGTGACCCGGCCCCAGTTCTTGAACAGCAGATAGGCGCCGCCCGCCAGCAGGGCCACAGCCGCCACGATGCCCAGCACGATCCAGGTGACCGGGTTGGCCAGCATGGCGAGGCCCCAGGCGGCGAAGGCCTGCGCTGCGCCCAGCGCGCCGGCGATGACGGGCGCGAACATCGGTCCGGCCATCGCCAGGGAGAACTGAAGCAGGGCGAAGGGGCCCAGGATGGCGGCGACGGCCAGGACGAGACCGCCGAAGACGAGCAGCGCGCCGGCGATCACGCCGACCAAGGTTCCGATGACGGTGATCAGGCCAGGGTGTTTTTCGGCGAAGGCCTGGAAGTGTTCGGACATCCTGACGAGCGCAAGCGCCCCTTCGCGGAGCGGGGCGAGGAAGGGCTCGCCCGCGGCGGATGCGGCCGCCTTCAATCCGTTGACCGCCTGATCCGCTGCGCCCTGGACGCCGGACTGGCGATTGGCGAACTCGACGGCCATGGAACCCGCCGTCTTCTGACTGTCGGCGACGGCCTCGAGGTTGGTCTTCAGCACGTCGAGCTGGGTCAGGACGGGGGCGATGGCGCCGACGGATTCAGAGCCGAACAGCTGGGTCAGGACGGCCGCCTGACGATCGACAGAGAGGCCGCGCACACGCTCCAGAACGTCGACGATCGTGCCGCCCGCATCCATCTGCATGGCCTTGGCGACCGCCTTGGCTTCCAGGCCGAGGGCGGCGTAGGCCTTCTGTTGCGACTTGGTGGCGGCCTCGCCCTTGGTCAGGGCCAACATGGTGTTCTTGATGCCGGTCGCTGCGATCTCTTCGGCCACGCCGAAGCCGACGATGGTCGAGCCCAGGGCGGCGACTTCGGACGCGGCCGCGCCGGCCACGCCGGCCAGGGGGCCGACGCGGGTGACGACATCGGAAATCTGCATGGCCGTGGCGTTGCCGTTGTCGCCCAGATAGTTGATCTGGTCGGCGAAGCTGCGCACCTGGTCCTGGGTCATGGCGAAGGCGGTCCGCCAGGTCGCCATCTTCTGCCCCGCGTCCTCGGCGGTCGTGCCGAAGGCCACGCCCATCTGGCCCGCATCCCTGGCGAATCCGCGCAGTTCCTCGCGCGGGATCTTGGCCTGGCCGGCGGCGGCGATGATCTGGGCGACGCCCTCGGCCGGAAGGCCCAGGTCGCGAGACAGATTGCGCACGTCGCGGTTCATCTCGGCGAACTGTTCGGGGGTGTCGAAGTCCACGACCTTCCTCACATCCAGCATCGCGTCCTGGAAGGAGATTGCGGCCTTGGCGCCGAGGACCAGGGGCGCCGCGACCGCCATGCCCGCGCCGATCGCCGAGGCGCCGGCGCCCGCCGCCGTTCCGGCGAACTGCTGGCGCTTGTCGTAAGCTTCGCGCGCGCCCCGCATCTTGTCCTGACGATCCTTAAGCTTCTCGAGCTTGTCGCGCTGTTCATGCAGGGCCGCGTTGGCGCGCCGGGTGTCGCTGGCGAGTCTAGCTTCGGAGGCGCTCAGACGCTTGGCCGAAAGCCCCGCCTCATCCAGCTTGCCGCGTAAGGCCTGCAAGCCGTGGCGCTGGCTTTCCTCGGCCTTTTTGAGCTCTCGCACCTTGATCTTCGCCAGTTCGAAGGCGCGGGTCAGCTGTTTGGTGGGTGTCGTGGTCGCAGCATGGGCCTTGGCCAGACGGGCCGCCTCTTCGCGCGCTGCTTTGAGGTTCTGGCGAGTCTGCCCAAGGCTGTCCGTCATCCGACGATAGGAGGCGACGTCGCGTGAGGAGGCCTTCAGTTCTTGCAACCGCTCGCGGGCGGCGCGCAAGGCCTTTGACGTGGCTTCGGTTTCACCATGCACGCCTTTCAGGAAACGCGTGGCGTTGCCGGCGGCGTCCATGATCAGGGAAAGGCGGAGGTTGCGCGACATGATGGCCGGTCAGGAGGGTGTGTCAGGACGCTTTTTCCGGCGCCGCGTGCATGCGGTTCCAGCGATCGACGGCGCGGTCACGCCATTCGAAAAGCTCAGTCAGGGTGAGGTCCGCCATCGCCGCCGGCGTCCAGTGAAAGACGGCGGCGATGTCGGCCATGGCGTCATCGACGCTTAGAGGCCATGCGCCTCCTTCTGGCGCTTCTGCAGCAAAAAAGCCGCGATCTCGCCGGCGATGGCCGTGCAGTCCTCGACGTCCATGTTCAGAAACTCGACGGCGGTGATGACCGGCGAGGAGATGCGCGGCACCACTTTCGATGCGGCCACCAGGTCGAGGTTCAGCAGGTCGACCAGCTTGGTCCCCGAGGTGGCGCCGCCCAGAGGCTTGCGCAGGGTGACGGAGGTGATCGTCTCGTCGCCGCGCTTCAGCGGGTTGTCCAGCGGCACGCGGACAGTCGATTTGTCTTCAGTTACAGCGGCTTCGGCGGCGTTGTTCATGGCGGTTCCCCGGTCGATGGACGGCGGTCAGTTTGAAGAGGGCAGGGGCCGTCGTCGCAGGAGGCGCGACGACGGCTGAGGGTGCGGTGGATCAGAACATGCCCAGCAGGCGGCGTTCTTCGGCCAGGCGATCAACGCCGGCGACACGGAAGACCTTGTTCAGGATGTCGATTTCGAACTCGGGCCGGCCGTTGCGGACCTGTTTGTAATAGACGCAGGTCGTCTTGTAGGTGACGTCGCCATCGGCCCCGATCTCGTCCGAGCCCGGGTCGAAGGAATAGGTGCGCCCGCGCACGGTGATCTCGACCTGATCGTAGCCCTGTTGCAGGCCATGCTGGTAAACGCCGGTGAAGCGCAGCTGCGATGCGTCCAGGGCGTGACGGCCGAAGGAGGCGTTGAGCGCCGGGATTTCGCCGCCGTAGACGTGCAGGAATTCGAGCGCCTGCAGACCGTTGAACAGTTTGATCGGGGCGATCATGCCCGACAGCCTGGTGTCCTCGCCCTCGAGCTCGAGCGGCGGCCGGGTGATGCTCTTGGCTTCGCCGATGAAGGACTGGCCCTCGCCATGGACGACGAAGTCCTTAAGCTTGCGCGGGATGTTCATGGATTAGAATCCTGTGAAGTTTGAAGAGACTGTCGGGATGTCTGAAAGCGCGACGAGAGCCGCGCCTTCAGAGGGCCGCGTCAGGCAAGGGTGAAGTCCGCGTAGTATTCGTCGGTGATGGTCGCGGTGATCTCGAGGTTCTCGAGCGGCGCGGGCGGGGTGAAGTCGTAGGCGATCGACAGCTTGCCGGCGGCCAGCTGGTCGGACGTGTTGGCCTCGGTGAGATAGGCCTCGGCGCCGATGATGCGGCCGGCCGCCATTTCGCGGCGGAACAGGGCGTTGATCGCCTCGACGATGTCCTTGGCCAGGGCCGGCGTCAGGCGTTTGTCGAGGTAGGGGAACATCCCTTCGGCGATGGTGTCGCGCAGCACCTGGTTGGTGCGCACGGCGCTTTCGAAGGCGTAGCGCGGGTCCGAGGAACAGCCGCGGTTGCCCCAGAAACGATAGCCGTCGCGGCGGATCAGGCAGGTGATGTCGGCGCCGTTCAGCAGGCCGGCCTCGGTGTTCTCGTCCTGCAGGTCCCAGCTGACGGCGGGGGTGATGCCCGCGACGCCGGCGACCGGCACGTTGGAGATCGTCTTGCTGTAGCCTTCCGTCTGATCGAGCAGGGCGCGCAGGCCGACCGCCCGCGCGGCGGCGTAGGAAACCTCGAGCTCGCCCGTGGTCGGATCGGCGGCCAGGAAGTCGCCGAAGGTCAGGAAGAGCTCGCGTTGACCGAAGCCTTCGCGGAAGGCGGCGGCGGCGGCGACCGTGCGGGTCGGCCCGGCGTCGAAATAGGCGATGGCGTTCAGCTTGGCGGCCAGGACGCCCAGCGCAGCGCCTACGGTCGCTTCGGAAAAACCGGGCGCGGCGATGATACGGGGACGAACGCCGGTCACGGTTTCGGCGTCCAGCAGCGCCTGCATGCCGGTGCGTTCGCCGACGCCGCCCAGGCCGATCAGATTGGCGTTCTGAGACGCCAGTCTTTCGCCCTCGGTGTCGCCTTCGCCGGGGGCGACGCGGACGACGACGCCAATCGCGCGCACCTGGTCGCTGATGGCGCGAAGGCTGCGCGCCAGGGTGCCGTCGGCGCCAGCGGCCGCCACGGCGGCGTCGATGTCCGTCACCAGGACCGGTTTGTTCAGCGGGAAGACATCCGCATCGGCGCCCGGCGCTACGGCCACCAGGCCCCAGACTGAAGTCGCCACCAGGGCGAGGGCGGCGACGCCGGCGGCGCCTTCGATGATTTTGACGCCGTGGCGTCGCGGCGTGAGAGCCATGGGCGATATTCCTTGTTCAGGTGAGGGGCATGAGGCCGGCGCGCGCCAGCGGCAGGGAGAAGCCGAGCGAGCGGGGACGGGGGAGGTCGGTGCGTTCGAGCTCGATGCGCAGCGAGCGGGCGTCGCCCTCGGCTTCGAGCCGGACAGACGTCATGCGGGCCGGGCGAAGCCAGCGCAGCAGGGCCAGAGCGGTGGCGCCATACAGGCGGATGCGGGTCAAAGCGTTGTCGGGCTGATCAACCAGATCGGGAAGCCAGGAGCCGTAGTCGCGCAGCATGACGCGCGAGCCGATCGGGGTGGTGAGGATGTCGACCGCGGATTGCAGGACGTATTCGTCGCTGGTCGGGTCCAGGGCCCGGCCGGTCATGGAGGAGATGCCGCTCATTGAGGCGCGCCCGTGAGGCCGCCACCGGTCTGGACGCCGGTATGACGGTGGCCTTTGAGGCTCTTGCCGCCGCCGACCACATCGTCGGGGCTGGTGATCTTGCCCTGAGCGTCGATCTGGCCCTTGACAGCCACGTCGCCGGTCACCGACAGGCCGCCCTCGATGGCGACGTCCGCCGTGATCGAGACGCCGTCAGGAGCGACGATTTCGGCCGAGCCGGTCAGCTGCAGCTGCAGGGCCTTCACTTCGGGGTCGTAGATGATCAGGGCGCCGTCCTTGAACCGGATCGCGACCTGAGCGCCCAGGAAAAGCGGCGCCATCTGGGAGGAGGGCAGGCCGCCTGCGATGAAGGCGCGCTCGATGTCGCCTTCCGGGCAGATGACGGCGACGGGCTGGCCCACGGTCGGGGCGAGCCAGATGGTGGTGTCGCCCACGGACATGAGCCAGTCGATTGGCGGGGTGAGAATGTCGCCCATGCGGACCACAGCCTTGCCGGCGTTGAGGTCGACGCTGTCGATTACGCCTTCGCGCACCAGATCGGCGATCGCGCGATCGGTCGTTGCAGGCGCGGCAGCGCTGGATCTGCGGGAAGGGCGGCTCATGGCGCGGACGATGGCGCAGACGGCCAAGAGACGCCTGCGTCGCTTGTGGTCAGGTCCGCCCCGCACAAGAGCGAGGGCTGGTCAGGATGTTGGCGTCGGCCCTGGGCGCCGGGTCCGCACGGCGAAGTAGAGCAGGTGGGCCAGAAGCGCAGGGACCGACTGCGAGCGCAGGGCCGCAAGGAACATCAGGTCGGCCTGCCATTTCGTTACGCCGGGCAGGGAGAGCAGGTAGTCGTGCAGAAGCGCGGCGAGGGCGGCCCGGCCCCAGGGGTCGATCATCCAGCCCAGCCACCAGGGCCTGCTGACGCCGTCAGATTGAAAACCGGACGGGATGGTGATGAAGGAGGCGCAGGTGTCGCCGAGCTCCAGCCGCACCCTGATCGGCGCGCGAACCGTCATGAGGCCGCGCCCGCGCAATTCCACCAGAGCGGGCGAGAGAAGGATTTGCGCGGGCGGCGGGAAACGGATCACCGGGGTCAGTCGACCTTCTGGCCGCTCAACACCTGGGCCAGACGCGCCTCGGTCAGGACGCCCAGCGGCACCAGCAGCGACAGCCACTGGATCGTCTCGGGGTGGTCCAGCTCGATCAGGCCGGCGCGCAGGGCGTCGTAGTGTGTCAGGCCGACCTCGAAGCCGACCAGAGCGGCCTTGGTCGGGTCGCCGTAGTCCTCGGGGGCCAGGGCGGCCACCGTCTTGCGCAGGGCGTTGAAGCCGGCCAGCTCCGCGGGCGTGAATAGGCGCAGGAAGTCGATGATGGCCATCTGGATCGGCGGGGCCGGAGCGGGCGCAGGCGCGACCGGCTCGGGCGCGATCCATTCGCCGTTGACGAGGCGCGCGCCGGGCACGACCTCGGCAGGGACAGGCGTGAACTGGACGGCGAGGTCGGGGTGGAAGGCCCCGGCCGGGTCGTGATCGATGACATCGACCGCGACGTTGTTGAGGATGCGGGCGCACTTCATGTCAGTATTCCACGATGATGATGCCGCCCGAGCAGCCGGCGGTGTTGTGGGCGGGAATGGTCAGGGGGATGTCCACGCCGGGCAGGACATCGAACTCGCCGCGCGCATAGCCGCCGCCGCCGGAGCCCATGCGGGTGCTGTCACCACCACGACCGCCGCCGATGTAGCGTGGCTCGTAGGATGAGACGGCGTCCTTCAGTCTGGTCGTGTCAGCGGGTAGGTAGAGCCCCCCCATTCCGGGACTGTTGCCAGTGGAGCCGCCTCCGCCGCCCAGCACGCCGCCCGGCCCGCCGTTGTTTGACGCCCCCGCGCCGCCGCCGCCCGGGCCGCCTTGGTTGACGTTGTTGCTTTCGGCGCGGCCGCCGCAGCCGATGAAAGCGAACAGCGGATGCGGCAAAGCGACGCCTAGCGCATTGGCATATTGCCCCGCTGTCGAGAAATCAGGGCCGCCTGGGTTCAAGGGCCCGACGGTCGGGGTCCATTGCTGGCCATCGGCGAAGGGGGACGCGCCTGAGCCGTTCCGGGCGTTGGTCTCGCCGCTGTCGGTTCCCGCGCCCCCGACGCGGCCGCCGACCGCGCCGCCGCCGCCTGCAGAAGCCGCGCCTCCAGATGGATGGCCCGCGCCGCCCGCGCCGCCGTCGCCGAGTTCCGAACCGGCCGCGCCGCCGCCGGATCGGCGGCCAGCGCCGCCGGGCCCGCCCGAAGCCTGGAAGTCGCCGCCGAAACCCTGGCCGCCGGCGCCGGGCGCGTCCGCTGTTCCATGGGCGCCGCCGGTAGCCGAAATCAGCGCGCCAAACGACGTGGTGGCGGCGGTTTCGGTCCCGCCGCCGCCGCCCGCCACGCGGACACGAATGCGGGTGACGCCGGCAGGCGGACGCCATGCGGTATTACGCGGCCCGAGGACTTCGATCCGCCCCGAGCCGAAGCCGGGCAGTTGACCGGGCAGGAGATAACCTCCGGCGGCGAGGCCGAGCGCAGACGCGCCGGCGCTGGACAGATAGCGGCCCATCAGTTGTCCACCACGCCGAAGGCCACGGCCGAAACGCCATCAACGTCGGCGCGGGCATAGACTTTCTGGCCGCCTGTCAGGGCTAGGCCGGTGCGTTCCAGCACGGCGAAGCCGATCAGCGGCGTGTCGAACTCCAGCCAGTCGGCGTCGGTCGGAGCCTCGCCGTTGGTCATCGCCAGGCGCACCTTGGCCATGGCAGGGGTGCGGTTGCAGAACGAGACGGTGAAGACCGCCCGGCTGTCGGCAGGAACCGCGTAGAGACACACGTCCTGGGCTGCGGGCAGGTTTGAGGCGGCGAGCCGCATGAGGCGTCTCCTTAAGCTTGAGCGAGGAAGAGGTTGCGGAAGGAAGCCTGGCGCGTGCGGGCTTCCAAGGCAGTGATCTGCCGGCCGAGGACAGCGTCCCAGGGCGGACCTTGGTCGACGATATGGATGACGGCGGCGTCGGCCTGGGCCAGCAGGACGGCGATGTTGAGCGCATAGGCCGAGCGCGGGGTGATCGACCCCAGGCTGTCGGGCGAGGCCCAGTAGTAGATGAGGCGGCCCAACTGATCGAAGACCCCCGCCTCGTGGACGATGTGGTCCTGGGTCAGGCCGACCGCCGCGCCGTCGATCTGGACGCCGAGGTCCAGCTGGCCCGTCATTGTATCCAGGGTGTGCGAGGTGATCGGGGTCGAGACGATGGGGGCGATCAGGCCTGTCTCGTCCGTGGTCGGCAGGCGCGGGGCTGAGCCGAGGGCGACGTCGGTCAGTACGACGGGTTCGCCGCCGGCCTTTGCGGACTGAAGGGCGAGAAGTCCGAGCTTGGTCAACGCGGGAAGCAGGCTCATGACGGGGTTCCGATGCGGGCGAGGATGAGTGGGCGGCGCAGGAGGGCGACGCTGAGGATCGGGGCGCTGATGTTCGGCCGCAGGTCGGAGGACAGGGCGAGTCGTGCGCTGACGATGGGACGGCGGATCAGTGCGGCCGTGACTTCATCGGTCCTGGGGCGGGCAGTGAGACGGAACGACAGATGGACGCTTTCGCGCTTTGCCGCGTTTGCCGCCTCCATGGCGTCGCGGGGGAGTCCCGACGGCGCGCCGCTTGTGACGTCAATGTCCACCAGACCGGTGTGGGGAACGCCCGAACCGCCGGGATCGCACCAGCGGAGGACCTGCACGCGGCACGCGCCCGCGACAGCCTGGACGGCGCGACGGACCGCGCCGACCGTGCCTTTCCGGCGTTTGATGCGCGGCGTCGCGGCGATCACCGCACGCTTCGTCGCGATCGGCCAGTCCGATCGCCAGGTCTCAACGCCCAGCGACCAGGCCAGAACGTGGAGCCAGGCCGGGGGGCAGGTGGCCGGATCGTTCAGGCTGCGGATGCCGGCGGCGATGGCGGCGAGACGATTCAGGCGCGTTTCAGCGATGGCGTCGAAGCCGCGTTCGACCGGCCGCGCGTTTCGGGGCAGCAGCTGGGGATCGCCCGCCGTCATGGCAGCACCTCGATCTCGAGCGACAGATCCCGCAATACCGGCGCCGTGTCAGGTATCGCGGCGATGTCGCCGACGGGCGCGATCAGGTCGATGTCCTCCACCCCCGGCTGCATCAGGGCGGCGATGAGCGCCTTGTGAACGATGCTGTCGTCCAGACGCCGGCGCTTGGCGACGTAGGCCCGCACGGCGGCTTCGGCGGCTTGCAGAACAGGGCCGGGGTCCGGTCCGGCGTGGATCTTTAGCCGGGCGCGCACGTCGAAGGGGCTGACGCCGGCGCTGACCACGTCGACCTGATCGAAGGGGCAGACGTCTTCGTGATTGAGCGCCCGGGAGACGGTGGCGAGCAGATCAGCATCAGCGACGCCGTCGACCGCGTCTGACAGAACCACCACGCGGATGACGCCGGGGCTGGGCGAGGAGACCGCGACGCCGGCGACCAGGGGGGAGGCCGACTTGGCGTGAAACTCATAGGCCTTGCGCGGGCCTGCGACCGACCAGGCGTCGGGCGCCATGACGGCGCGCGCGCGCAGGTCTTCATCGCCTTCGCCGGGAAGCCGTTCGACAGCCAGATTGGCGGCGGCGATGTCCAGGTCGGCGCCGGTCGAGAAGGCGAGAGTCGAAGCCTTGAAGCCCTGGTTGATGCGGTTGCGCAGCAGGAGCTCGCGCCAGGCGTAGGACTCGGCCAGCTTGGAGGCGGGCTCGCTGGGCAGGTAGACGACAGCCGCCATGCCGGGCAGGCGCTGGATCAGGTCGAACCGGTGCTCGCCGAGTATGGCGTCGAACGACAGGGGTTCGACCGCCGCTGGCGGCGGCAGCTTAGACAGGTCGAGGGCGCCGGACATGGCGCCATGTCGCCGTCAGGCGCCGACGCTGGCGATAGGGCTCTGTTGTGCGGGGCGGACCTGACCACAAGGAAGCGGCGCCGCCTCAGCGCTCCATCTCTTCCACGATCAGAGCCAGGACGGCTTCGTCGTCTTCCTGGCTGAAGCCCAGAAGTTCACGTTGGGGATAGCGGATTTCGGGGCCGCCGGGAGAGACGCGATCCTTCAGGCCGAAGTGGTGGATGCGGGCGATGCGCGAGGCGCGGGAGGTGAACTCGACCCAGGCTTCGTCCGGCGTGGCGCCGGCCTTGAGGTGGGAGGCGGTGCGCATTCGGGAGAACATCGCTCGCGCCTTCTTCTTCACCCCGCCGCGACGGCCGCGGATCGAGCCGGCCATGGCACCCGGGTCAGCCGCGCCCTCTGCAGGAAGATGGCGAGAGATGCGATCGGCGCGAAAGGTGCGGACGCCCTCGGCTTCGCGGTCGAAGCCGGTGAGCATGTTTCCGCGTCGAGTCCAGCTGCGCATGTCCACCAGACGAGGGTCAGCGCCAGGGCGGCGATACAGAAACCGGATGGCGCGGCTGGCGGGTTTGGGGTCGGCGCGCTGTTTACGCCCGGGCCAGGGCGCGCCGTCCGGACCGACCTGGGCGGCGATCCGTCGCTGCTGCGACCGGCGCAGCATGTGGGCCGTTTTGCGCAGCAGGCGCGAGCGATCCTTGGGCGACAGGCGTTCCAGCAGATCGGAGACGGCTTGTCTGTAGCTGGCGAGCTCGTCGGCGCGGTCCATGATCGCCGTCAGCCCAGCTCGGGATGATCGGCGCAGTGGCCGATGAGCTCGTCGCCGAGATAGACGGCGTGCAGCGGTTCGCCGCCCTGCAGGGCGAAGGGAACAGGCTCTTCGGGCCGCGTCACGTCATAGCCGCCGCCCTCGCGCGGCGTCAGGCAGACGGCTTCGGTCAGCGGGACGCGCACCATGACATCGACCTTGGATCCCTCATCCTGATCTTCAATTTCGAAGGCGATGCCGCCTTCCGGCGCCGTGGGCGCGAGCAGGTCGGGTTGCCAGCGCTGAACCCACATCAGCAGGGGGATCATGATCTCGTCCACCGACCAGGCGGAATCGAGGACGGCGAAGGTCAGGGTGTAGGCGTAGTTGAAGGACAGGCCGTCGCGCTGGGTCGCCTGCAGGGATCCTTGCGGAATGTGGAAGTAGAGATCCGCCGGGTTGGCCGCGACGCCGCGATGCGTCAGGGCCTTGGTCATGTGATCCTTCAGGCTCTGGTACTTGCGCATCAGCGCGCGCCCAGCAGACGGCGCCACAGAGACGGCCGAGGAGCAAGAGCGGTCAGCCAGGCGTCGATATCGTCATGTTCGCCCTGGTGGACGGAGACAGCCAGATCGCGCCTGGCGTCACAGGCCAGGATCTCGGCGCCGCGCACGGCGTAGCCGATCTCAAGATCGGACTGTGTCGGATCAGAAGGCAGGCGGCCGACCAGGGTGCAGGGCTGCATCGCCGCCGTCGGCATCGAGCGACGCGGAGGGACGGTCGGGGCAGATGGCCGGGCGAGCGGCGCACAGCTGGTGATCAACATCGCGCAGGCGGCGAGCGCGCTCGGGGTCCAGTGGGTCGTTCGCATCGAGGGCGATCCTGGCGTCGGAAGTGAGGGAGAAGACGGCGCGATCGGCGGCGGCGATCTGACGGACGACGACATCGACGCGGGCGGCGGTGTCGCGTTCGCCCGACGCCTCGATCATTCGCGCCAGAGCGTTTGAGGTCGCGGCAGCGGCGGTGGCCTCCGCCTGGTCGGCGCGGCGGACGGCGCGGTCAAACGGGTCGAAACGGAAGCCGAGACCGCCGGCGGCCATGATCAGAAGACCGACGATGGCGATCAGGATGACCGCCGCCATCAGGCCGCCGAAGGGCGTGGCGAAGTTGAAGGTACGCGTAAGGACGCTGCGGCGGGCGCGGGTCATCAGGGGTAGGCCTTTCGGTCCAGCTCGAAATGGGGGCCGTCGCGCAGGCGCGGCCAGTCGCCGCCCCAGATGATGGGCGTGTTCAGTTCCCGTGCGGCCTGTTTGAAGGCCGACGCGATGCGGGGGTAGAGCGGCCAGTCCCAGCGCACGTCGCCATCCACCCAGGCGGCGACATCGACGGCGTGGCCGGTCAGGTGACGCGAGTTCAGGGTCTGGCTGGCCCCCGCGCGCTTGAGCTCGGCCTGGCGGGCGGGCGTGCGCAGGCCCTCGGTGATCATGAAGTCCACGCCGGTCAACTGGATGGCGCGTTCGACCACGCGGACCAGGTCGGGGTGAACGCCCTTAAGGCGTTCGCGCGATCGGGCGCTGAGGCGAAAGCTCATCATGGGGCTCCGGCTTCGGGGTTGTCGGGGTTGTCGAAATCGAGATCGACCTGGACGCCGCCGACCCCGACCGTGGCCTTGCCGAGCTGGCCGAAGGCGAGGGCGACCATGACGATGGCGATGATCAGCAGGCCGCCGAGGCCAAGCCATTGCAGGGCGGAGATACGGGCGATCGCGACGGCTTCGGACGCGGGCCAGCGGCCGTGGCCGATCAGGCCCTGGACCCAGGCGACAAAGCTGGTCGCCACGACGCCGCCGCCCAGCATCAGGGCGAAGCGGATCATGGGCAGGGAACGGAGGATATCGAAGATCTGACGACGCGTGACGGTCACGGACGGCGCTCCTGTTCGAGGCGGGAGCGGATCCAGGAGACATCGCGCTGGACGGCCACCAGGTCGCCGTTCGCGAGGGGCTGGGTGCGGGTCTCGAGCGCGGACAGGCGCTGGGCGGCCTGGGCGCCGAACACGATCCAGCCGGCCAGGGTGACGGCCACGCCCCACAGGAAGGCGATCTTGGACCAGTTCAGGTGGGCGGGGAGGTGATGGCCAGAGAGCGGCTGAGAGGTCATGTCAGGTCCACAGCTGTGTCATGGGCGCGGTCTGCGGGCGTCGGGCCTGGTCAGGAATCGTCACGCGCTCGCCGTGACGCAGGAAGGTGTCGGCGTCGGCCAGGTGAGGATTGGCGTCGAGCACGCGCTCGACAGCGGGGGAGGTGAGGCGGAGCGTTCGCCAGACGAGTTCGTCCACGGTTTCGCCGTTCAGAGCCTCGACCGTCAGATCGCCGGGAGAGGCCATCAGATCACCTCGGCGATGATGCGGGGCTGGCCCAGGAAGGCGCGCACCGCCCAGGTGACGTTGCGTCGGTGCAGATCGACGTCGATGGCGAACTCCTCGGCCCGATCGACGCCGGCCGAGCGCGCGGCCTGGCCGAGATGGCGGTCGCCCAGGTCGGCGGCGACGACGGCCTGGACCGCCTGAACCCAGCGGATCTGATAGTCGGACCGGCCGTCGACCTGATGGCGGCCGGGGACATCCTGCAGGCGATCATGACCCAGCGCGCGTTGCTCGGCGCGCCAGTCTGCCAGTTCGACCATGATGTCGAGGATGGCGGAGCAGGCGACATCGCGCAGGCGTTCGGGGGTCACGGTCTGGTCGACGCGAATGGCCTTGCGCAGGGCGTCCAGGTCCAAGTCCGGCCAGAAGCCGTCGCCTGTGATCGTGCCGGCCGGCGTCGCCGTGGACGGCGGGGCGATGGTCGAGGAGGGGGAGAAGGGTCCAGTCATGGCGCTGTTGCTAGGGGTTCCTGATTGGCCGCCTGCTGGCCCTTCGTGGTTGCCGCCCGCCGACTACGGGGTGGGGGGCTGGCCGGACGCTGCAGACGGGCGAACCCGCTGTTGTCGGACCAGCCCCGCCCCGAGCGCCGGGGGGCGAGGGGGTTAGCCGCCCGAAGAGGGCGGCGTGTCGGTAGACGTGGTCGGGGGAGCGTCCGATGTGTCGGGCTCAGTCTTCTTCAGGTCCCGCTGCAGGCGCTCGATCGCCTTCTTCAGGCCGATGCGGTCATTGATCTCGAAGGCGCGCTGATAGGCCTTCAGGGCCTGTTCCTGGCGCTGTCGCAGGTCGGCCGCGTCGTCGGGCGTCGCGCCCGCCAGGATGGCGTGACCGATGGCCTTCTGCAGCTTGGCCTCGACCTCGTCATGCAGGTCGATGTCGTGGTCCTCGACCAGGTCCTGGAGCATCGGCAGGGCGGCGGCTTCGAAACCGACCGCCGCGTCGCCGCCCAGGTCGAAGGCATGGATGGCGGCTTCAGCGATCTGGTCGATCGCGAAGGTGATCGGGTCGCGGTTGAACCCGGCCGGCATCTCCAGCCTGTTGATCACGGCGTATTCCACCATGGGCAGGGCGGCCAGATAGTCGCCCACGTCGATGGTCCAGGCCATCAGGGTGGTGAACACCGACGCCACGGCGCCGAGGTCCGCCGCCGGAGCGGCCAGCACGCCGTCGCGCCAGCCCGAATAGAAGGGCAGCATCAGACGCTTGGCGTCGACCTTGCGCTCGGTCGCCTTGATCTCCTTCAGGCGTCGCTTGTCCGCTTCAAGCTGCATGACGACCTTGGCGACGTCGCTGGACAGGTCGATGTCGTCGTTGGCGCCGGCTTCCTGAAGGGCGACGCCGGCGGCGGCCAGGATGGAGCCCCGGCTGCTGGCGATCAGGAAGGCGCGCTGGCGGGCGGCCGGCGAGGCCGGGCGCGGCGCCATGGCCGGCACGGAAGGGGCCGGCGTCAGGGCTGGCTTCAGCGGTCGGGGGCGGGCTTTGACGGCCGCGGCCTGAGTCGCGGCTTCGGCGTCAGCTCTGGCGGCGGCTTCGGCTTCCGCTCTGGCGCGGGCCTGGGCGGCGATGCTCATGATCGGGTCCATTCAAACGATCCGGAAAAAGGGAAGGGATGGGCGGCGTCAGCCGCCCTGGCCCGGATCTGCGGTGGCGCCGATCTGGATGTTCTCGATCAGCAGGGCGAAGTCGTAGTTCTCGACCACGTAGTCCTCATTGACGGACTCGTAGGTTTCGATCCGGTCGCGCTTGGCGTTATCGACCACGGTGCGGCGGCGGGTGCCTTCGTGTTCGTAGATCGACAGGTTGTCGAAGGGGGTGATCAGGATCGCGCCGGGGACCATGAAGGGCACGCGGCCGGCCGATCGCCCGCCCAGCTCCTTCTTGGACATCAGCACGTCCAGGGCCAGGCGCTCGGTCGGCTTCTCTTCCCGATCGACCATGGGGAAATACTTCTCATGCAGCAGGCCGTCGCCGACGATGCAGTTCAGGCCGCCGTCGTGCTTGGCCCATTCCGGCAGGAAGGAATGGATGGCGTCGTAGACCAGGGCGTCGAGGTTGCGGTAGTCGCCGTTGGTCGGGTCGATGATGATCTTGCCGGCTTCCTTGGCGCCTTCGGCGAAGACGTGGGTGGGGCGGTTCAGGCGGATCTTCTGGAGCCAGCCGATGTTCACGTCCTGCAGCAGCTGGTTGGTCGTGCGGTTGGTGGTGGCCGCCGCCGTGCGGCCGTTGAAGCCAATCATGATGCGATCGCGGGCCGACTGCTGGGTGATGGCCGACGACATGCGCGGCTGGAAGTCCTTGAACTTCGACCAGTAGTCGATCTTGGCGTAGCGGATATGGGTGTCGGTGTTGGTCTGGCGCGTCTGGAACTTGTCGCTGTCCAGCGTGCCAGGATCGACAGTTTCACGATCGGCCTGGGTGGTGTCGGTACGGCTGGCCAGCGGGCCGGAGATGCCCAGGCCCAGCTTTTCGCCCGACTGTTCCGGGACCGGGACGATGTTGATCTGCTTCAGGAAGCCCGAAGACTCCTGCTGCTTCTCGATCAGCTTCTGCTGGACGGACGGCTCGATCGAGAAGGCCTTGCCGTCGCGGACCGTCGAGCGGTCGACGCCGTTCAGTTCGGCCTGGCGGTCCAGATAGGCGTTGAAGTGTTCGCGGGTTGCGTTGCGCATCGGGGAGGGTTTCCGTGAAGGGGCGGGCGTGAGGGCGAGGGCGTGGGGCGCGCGGGCGGGGGCGAGCTTAGAAGTCGGCCAGTTCGCGGCCGTCGCCGCCGGCGTGGGTCGGGCGGGCGGTGTAGGCGCGCTCGGGCGTGCCCTCGATGTCCGACTTGAGGGAGGCGTATTCGCTTTCCAGCTTGGCGAAACGGGCGCTTGAATCCTGCGACGCCTGGGCCAGGGCCTGGGTGAAGCTTTGACCCATCTCCCTCAGGCCGTCGGTGAAGGCGGTCGTCAGGGCGGTCAGGTCGGGCTGGGCGGCGGGCGTTTCCGGCGCCGTCGGCGTGACCGGTTCGGACGCCGGCAGGGCCTTGGTGAAGCGGGCGACGATGCGGTCGATCAGGGTGTCCGCCTCGGCGGTCGGGTCGGCCTGATCGGCGAACTCGATCCGGGTTTCGAAGGCGGCGGAGAAGAGGCAGGTTTCGTGCTGTTTGCGCGCGTCCAGATCGGCCTTCAGCTGCTTGGCGTAGGCGTCGTCGGTGCGGGCCGAGAACTGCAGGGCCTCGGTGCCCAGCGACGCCGGGCTGTCGGTGGCGGCCAGGCCCATGAGGTAGGCCTTGCCCGAGCCGGAGAAGTTCGGTTCGACCTCGATGGAGGTGAACTTCTTCTGATCGGCGGCCACGTAGCCCTGCAGCGTCTCATTGCCCTCGATCTGGGCGTACAGGGCGACGCGCTTCTCGGTCTTGCCGCCGATCTCGATGTCGTCTTCCTGAACCTTCAGGGCGATCACGTCGCCCAGGGCCGGGAAGGGGCCGGTGGCGGAGGCGTTGCGGTAGTGCTCGACGTTCAGGCGAGCGGTGTAGGTCTTGGGATTGTAGGTGGCCGCCATGTCGCGCAGCCACTGCGGCTCGATCGTGCGGCCGTCCGAGGCCGTCAGGCCGGCGACGGCGACGCGGGTGAACTTGGTGGTGCGCTTCTTCGACATGGAGCCTCGGGCGATCTGCAGGGCGTTTTGCTGGGCGAACGGGCGGACCAGCGAGTGAGGAGTGCAGATCACCGCCGAGCGGCCGTCATTCTCAAGGCGCGGCTGTTGTGCGGGGCGGACCTGACCACAGGGAGGCGTCAGATCGGGCGGGGTCGCGCGGGTAGCGTCCGCCGGCATGAGACAGAAGCCGAAAAAGCAGGATGGGCCCGACCCGGGCGGCCCTGACGATCTGGGCGCGCTGTTGGCGTCGTGCGGGGGGTTCGGCTTTCCGGTCGCGGCCATGCTGGATGAGCGGCGCGCGGCGAAGTTCCTGTACTGGTCGCAGTGGCGCCTGGTCGACATCGCCAGGCTGCTGGATCAGCCAGAGGGCACAATCGCCAGCTGGAAGAGCCGGGACAAATGGGATGACGCCTCGCCGCTGGAGCGGATGGAGGGCGTCACCGAGGCGCGGTACGTCGCCCTGACCATGAAGGCGGCCAAGACCGGCCTGGACTTCAAGGAGCTGGACCTGCTGGGCCGTCTGGCGGAGCGGTTCGCGCGGATCCGCCGATACCAGGAGCCGGGAGGCCATGAAGGCGACCTGAACCCGAAGGTCGCGAACCGCAACGCCGGGCCGAAGAAGAAGCCGGAGCGTAACCGGATCACGACAGACCAGGTCGAGGTGCTGAAGGCGGCCCTGCTGAAGCTGATGTTTGGCTATCAGGCGATCTGGTGGTCGAAGCGCGAGTTGCGCAATCGGGCAATCCTGAAGTCACGGCAGATCGGGGCGACCTACTACTTCGCCCTGGAGGCGCTGATCGTCGCGCTGGAGACCGGCAAGAACCAGATTTTCCTGTCGGCGTCGAAGAACCAGGCGCACGTCTTCAAGGGCTATATCCGCGCCTTCGTCATGAAAGAGATCGGCGTCGAGCTGACCGGCGATCCGATCGTGATCGATCGCGGCGAAGGCGAGGACGGCAAGCCGCTGGAGCAGCCCGAGCTGATCTTCCTGGGCACCAATGCGCGCACGGCGCAGGGATATCACGGGGATTTCTACTTCGACGAATTCTTCTGGGTCTACGGCTTCGACACCCTGAAGAAGGTCGCCAGCGGCATGGCGATGCAGAAGCGGTATCGGAAGACCTACTTCTCGACGCCGTCGTCAGTCACGCACGACGCCTACAAGTTCTGGACCGGCGAGGAGTGGAACAAGCGGCGCTCGAAAGACAAGCGTGAGGCGTTCGATGTCAGCTGGGCGGCGCTGAACGAAGACGGCCTGATGGGCGCGGACAATATCTGGCGCCACATGGTGACGATCGAGGACGCAGAGCGCCTGGGCTGCGACCTGTTCGATCTGGACGAGCTGCGCGACGAGTATTCCGTCCCCGAGTTCGAAAACCTGCTGATGTGTGCCTTCGTCGATGACACCCTGTCGGTGTTTCCGATGGCGATGTTGACGCCGTGCATGGTCGACCCGGTCGAGGCCTGGCCGGACGTGGACCGGGCGCGGATTCTGCTTGGAGCCGGCCGGCCCTACGCCGGCGAGGTCTGGCTGTCCTATGACCCCAACGGCGACGGCGAAAACGCGGATGCGGCGGCGCTGGTCATCGTGGCGCCGCCATCGACACCGGGCGGCAAGTTCCGGGTCATTGAGCGCAAGTCGTTCAAGGGCAGCCGGTTCGATGAACAGGCCGAGGTGATCCGCAAATATACGAAGCGGTATCGCGTCACCAAGATCGACATCGACAAGACCGGGATCGGCGACGCCGTCTATCAGCTGGTGAAGACCTTCTTCCCGACAGTGACGGGGCACCAGTACGACGCGCTGCTGAAAGCCCAGATGGTCTACAAGGCGCTGGACGTCATCACCAAGCACCGCCTGGAGTTCGACCACGACTTCAAGGATCTGGCCGGGGCGCTGATGGCCATCCGCCGGGCCCTGACCGCGTCGGGTCGCAAGGTCACATACGAAGCCGGCCGCACCAAGACCAGCGGCCACGCCGATCTGGCCTGGGCGCTGCTGCAATGCCTGTTCAATGAACCGATCGAGGCCGCCATCGGGGCGGACGGCGGATCATCCACCGTGGAGATTTTCGGCGATGACGACTGAGACCCTGGCTGCCGCCGCGCCGGCCGAACCTGTTGAGGGCGTGGTCGAGAGCGGGCCGACGGCCTTCGCCCTGGGCGACGCCGAGCCGGTGCTGAACCGGCGCGAGCTACTGGACGGCCTGGACTGTTGGGAGGTTTCGGGCCTGTATGGACGGTATTACCAGCCGCCGCTGCCGCTGGACGTGTTGTCGAAGGCGGGGAACGTCACCTCGCACCATTCCTCGGCGTTTCGCGTGAAGATCAACCAGCTGCTGCGCGATTTCATTCCGCACCCCCTGCTGGACCGGCAGACGTTCGAGGGGCTGGCGCTGGATCAGCTGGTTCTGGCCAACTTCTACGTCGAGCGGGTCGACAATATCGCCGGCCGGCCGATGAAGCTGAAGCGCAGCCTGGCGCGATATACGCGGCGCGGGGTGGAGGAGGGCCGTTTCGTCTTCCTGTCGGGCTTCATGAAGGAACACTGGTTCAAGACCGGCGCCGTCTTTCACGGCATGCAGCCGTGGCTGGATCAGGAAATCTATGGCGTGCCGGAATATCTGAGCGCGCTGCAGTCGGCCTTCCTGAACGAAGGCGCGACGCTGTTCCGCCGTCGCTATTACATCAACGGCGCCCATGCGGGGTTCATCATGTATGTGGGCGAGGGCGGCCTGACCCAGGAAGACGCCAAGACGCTGCGCGAAGCCATGAAGAACACCAAGGGCGTCGGCAACTTCAGGTCGATGTTCGTTCATCTGCCGAACGGCAAGAAGGACAGCCTGCAGCTGCTGCATCCCGGCGAGGCGGCGGCGAAGGATGAGTTCGTTGGCATCAAGAACACGACGCGGGACGACGTGCTGGCCGCGCACCGGGTACCGCCGCAGTTGCTGGGCGTCATTCCCGCGAACGCCGGCGGGTTCGGCGATGTCGAGAAGGCGGACGCCGTCTTCTATCGCAACGAGATTCAGCCGCTGCAGCAGCGGTTCCTGGCGATCAACGACTGGCTGGGGCAGGAGGTGGTGCGGTTCAAGCCGAGGGAGCCGTCGACAGCCTGAGCTGTGGTCGGGTCCGCCCCGCACAAGAAGGCAGGCTTTGCCGAACAGCTTGGGTGGCGGACAGCAGCCTCGGCTTTCGCGGAAATGAGGCGGAGGCCGGGGTGTTAGCGCACCCAAGCCGCCGAGCCGGAACTCAGCACGTCAGGGGGTGCACGCCCCATTCGCCCCGCCACCGGCCAGACCGGCGGGCGCAAATAGCTGTTGAGTCGAGAATGTTTGCAACGTCCATTAGAACCGTGAAGCCTGTGCGCCCGGTCGCCCCTTACATCGGCGGAAAGAGGAACCTTGCCCGGCGCCTGTGCGCCATGATCGAGGCCACGCCGCATGAGCTGTATGCCGAGCCTTTCGTCGGGATGGGCGGGGTGTTTTTCCGGCGCCGCAGCCGGCCGAAGTGCGAGATCGTCAATGACTGGTCCGGCGAGGTGGCGAACCTGTTCCGCTGCATGCGGGCGCATCCGGCGGCGCTGACCGAGTTGACGGCGTGGACCTTCGCCTGTCGGGCGGACTTCGATCTGCTGATGCGGACGGACCCGTCGACGCTGACGGACCTGCAGCGAGCCGCGCGGTTTATCCAGCTGCAGAAGCTGGCCTTCGGCGGGAAGGTGAGGGGACAGAGCTTCGGCGTTCGGACGGATGGGCCGGCGCGCTGGCGATCCGGCCAGGTGACGGAGGATTTACTGGCGGCGGCCGCGCGGTTGGAAGCCGTGACGATCGAGAACCTGGACTGGTCGGTCTTCATGGGCCGATACGATCGGCCCGGGGCGCTATTCTATCTCGACCCGCCCTATTTCGGGTGCGAGGGCGACTATGGCGACGGCTTCGGCCGCGAGCAGTTCGCGGCGATGGCCGAGCAACTGGCCGGCCTGAAAGGGCGGTTCATCCTGTCGCTGAACGACCGGCCGGAGGTGCGCGAGATCTTCGCTGCATTCGAGATCGAAAGCGTCGGGACCCACTACGGGCTGGCTGGAAGGGGCGCCGCGGCCGCGCGAGAGGTGATCATAACCGGCGGCGGCTGACCCTTCTCCACAGCCCGGCGCAGGGTGTGGAACAAATGAAGAACAAACAGCTTGAGCCGTGACGGCCCGGCGCCCTAGAGCGGCGTCGGGTCGGTCAGCTGGTCTGGAGCTGCACCATGCAAACGAACGAAGGGCGGCAGGCGCCGCCGAAGACGATGCCGACGCGCGAGGATAGGGCGCTCGGCGCATTGATGGCCATCTGGCAGCACGGCGAAGCCGCGCGCGCGGATCCGGTGCTGCTGAACATGCAGGCCAGGGTTGCAGCTGAGCTGGCGCGGATCTCGCCCGAGGCGGCGGCCAAGGGCAGGGCTCTGTTCGAACGGCTGGCGGAGCGAGGCTGAGATGACCGCGCAGCTGCCGCATTGAGGAATGGATCGCCGAGAACGTGACCGCGCGCGACCTGGTCGTGTGGCGCGATATCGTCCTGTCCGCCTTCTGCGAGGGATGCCGCGTGTCGCGGGAGATGGACGTCTGGCGCATCGGCGCGCGCCTGGCGGATGATCATCTCCAGGAGTTGCGCTTTCGGTGCCGAACATGCGGCGTCTATCCGCGCGCGATCGAGATTTCTCGACGCGACGGCATGACCGGCCAGAAGCTTCTGATGGTGCCGCTGAGGCCTCGAGCCTGGGATGACGGCCAGCGCGAGGATCAGGCCAGGGCGCTCCAGAGGGCGGAAGCGCGCTACAAGGCCAAGTTCGAGAGGGAACATAAGGCGGGGCCTCGGGCTGAGTCCGCGACCCGCAGGGAGTAGGCCAGGGTGTGCAACAACTATCGCCTCCACGTACCGGCGAACCAGCTGGCGACGCCGTTCACCGCGCTGGGCCGCACCTTGATCATGCCTCTGAGCCGGCCGAACCTCGAGCCGGGCGATTATCGCATCGGCGATCGCGCGCCGATCGTGGTGGCGGGCGAGGACGGCCCGCTGCTGGAGATGGCGCCCTGGGCGTGGAAGGCGCCGACAGGGCGGCCGGTGTTCAACTTCCGATCGGACGGCCGATCCTTTGAGGGCTCGACGCGCTGCCTGATCCCGGCCGACGGCTTCTATGAGTTCACCGAGCCGAAGGTCCAGGGCAAGAAGACGAAGTGGCTCTTCACCATGGCCGGCCAGCCGTGGTTCTGGATCCTGGGCATCGTCAAGGATGGCGCATTCGCCATGCTAACGACCGAGCCCGGCCCGGACGTCGCGCCCTATCATGACCGTCAGATCGTGCTGCTGCCTCCGGAGGCCGGCGTCCACTGGCTAGACCTGTCGGCCGCCCAGGACCTGATGCTCGCTCCGTGCCCGGCCGGCACCCTGACGGTGCGCCGGGTCTGGCCAGAATAGGGCGCGGCCACCCCGCTGAGGCGCCCAAGGCGCCCCGGCCCGCCGCGCCCCCAAACGCCGCGCTTTTCCCCCCGCCTCGCCCGCGGGCTTTGTGTGTCGGAGTCATTGCATAGATCGTGAGGCGCTGAGCCAAGCCTGCATGGAGGCCAAGAGGTGAACGTGCCCACTCTAGCCCATTGCAAATCCTTGCAGGCAGAGCCGCTTCAGGCCCAGGACGTGGAGAAATCCAGCTTCCGGATCAACTTGAAGGCGTTGCAGCTCTGTAAATTGAACCTGTCACAGATATCTGGGATTTTCCGGTTTGCGCGTTGTGCGCTCGGCCTACGCACCTCGTTTGTGACAACGCAGCGCACTTGGGGATCCTTATATGCGTAGGCCATTATGAAGGGATCGCGCCCAATCGCCTCGATCTCGACTTCATTCAGATCGTTGGCGTAGCCATTGCTCAGGATTTCGTTTAGCGCGTCTAGATCGACTTCTTCGTCCAAGCGAAGAGTGTCGGCGACACCGGGTTGCTGTAGCCACTCATAGAGAAGATCTTTCTCGGCGTCGCTTGTACCGCCTTGCACTTCTTCGATCATCTCAACGGGCATTTTTATTCGATTATGCTCCGCATGGTGAAGCACCCAGCTCCAGAACTCTGGAACACGGTTGGTCGGATAGTAATTGTTGTGGGCTGTGATCAGTATGTTCGCGTCGATGAGGTGCATTATGCGGCTCTCTCCGCAAGCAGGTGGCCGACATTGCGGGGCTTCACGCCGAGCACCTTTCCAGCGCGGACCGGAGTGACCATACCTTCAGCCATAGTTGTTTCGATGAGACTCAGGAGGGCGCTGCCCAAGCGATGCCGCCGGACGGTATAATAGTCGGGAGCACCCTTTTGCTTCTCCGTAGCCGCCTGTTTGGCTTGGCGGTAATATGCAGCAAAAGTGTCGTTCAGTTCGTTCCACTGAGGAAATGTCAGCTTGCCTGCAGTATAGAGGCGATAGGCCACTAGGGGGCGACTGATTAGGCGGGTGCCGGCAAACCTTCCGATCTCCGTCGCGAGATCGTCGATGCCACGATCGTCAACTCGAATGTCTTCCAATTCGTTCTCAGGAAGAAGTAAAGCGCTGGCGACCTGATTGCAAAAACGTTCAATCTGGCTTTGACCAAAGCCCGCACTAATCCCCGTCGCGCCTAGAGCGATATGAGTGAGTTCGTGCAGAAGGGTAAACGACCAAGCGACCTTAGCGTCCTGATCATTTATTACGATAAAGGGTGCTTGGGCATCGGCTAGGGCAAAGCCTCGAAAGACGTCGACGGGAAGATTGGTATGGTGGCTGCCAAGGTTGCCGACCAGCAACACAAAACAGCCTTGGGCCTCAGTCAGCCGCCGACAGTACTCAAAAGCCCGTTCAGGAGTCCGCTGGTTGCGGAAATCGGTCAGTTCAAAACCGAGAATTCGCCGGATACGCTGCGTGGCCTGCTCGACTGGACCCTGGGCAATCGACCCTACCCAAGTCAGTTCTGGCACCTCTAGGTCTTTCAGAAGGTCTCTCACGACTTCCTGACGTGCGCGAATGTCCCGAACGAGGGCTTTAAGCGTGCCTTCCGATCCATCAGGTTCCCGATCGGGGAGTGTGCGATAATCCTCGATTGCGGGAGCATCGACGGGGGGGCGGGCCATATAGAGAGCGACTAGCGGACGACGGTAGGCAGCAGCCATTTTTACCAGCTGGGCGCGCGTCGGCTCGATTGCTCCTTCCTCGAGCGCGGCGATGCGATCAGCGCGGTTCATGACTTTGGTATCGCCTAGGCCGATCCGGGCAGCGGCCTGCTCTTCCGAAAGACCTGCCGTCTTTCGGGCCCACGCCAGCACTTCAGGGTTCACGCTTGCCATGACGGCTTAATGCATAACTGAAGGCAAAGGACGAGTTAAAGGTGGCGGACCGTCGTTAGGTGCGACCAAGAATGACGCACCTGGGTTGAGCCATGACGCGCCGATATTTCGATCTAGATGCTGCCAGCAACCCACAGAATCTCTCCCCCACACTTCGCCTAGCATCGTTCGGTTAGTCTGGGATGGCAAGCATGCGTGTCCGCGGTTCAGTCCTGAGGTTTCGTCTTCACGGTCCCGGGTGCCTTCTAGGACGAGAGGGGTCTCGTCACGGTAGCCGGATAGGGGTGCTGGCGCACTCCAACTCCGCCGAAACATATACAGTCTATTTTGCATTACCCGCTTGAAAACAAACAGAAATATATCTGGCTTTTAATCAGAGGGTCCCCGGTTCGAGCCCGGGGGGGCGTACCACTTCCTTTTCAGGATGTTGGTCGGCGATCCCGCTGAAGACGGCGAAGCCATATACCGTCCATATGCGCTTCGCGTTCCTGACGGTGCAGGTCTGGCCGCGCAGGAGGTCTGCGAGCGACGTCGTCATTGTCACCCAGCTTTTTCCAGAAGCCGGAGATGCTTCCTGCGCTTCGCCAGAGCTGTATCTGTTCAGAATTTCGTCTGCCCTGTGGATTACGTCTAGCGTAACTGTTTTTATCGTTTCAACTGCGGCGCTCGCCGCGCGACGGATGAGGATAGGGCTGTGAAAACCTGGTTCGGGGGCGTCTCACAGACACGCAGTCTGCATCATGGGGCAGGCTGCGCCTGCCACAGCCCGCAGGCGCAGAAGCTGCTGGCGCGTATGGAGGGAATGTCTCGGCGGGCCGTTCTGGCAGGGGCGACGGCGGGATTCGCTGCGGCGGGGCTGCCGGCCTTTGCGCAGGACGCCGCGAAGCCGCGGCTGCTCTCCAACGTCAGGATATTTGACGGGCAGGGCGCGCGTCTGATCGAGGGACGCAATGTTCTGATCGTCGGCGATCGTATTCAGGCCCTTGTCCCGGCCGGAGAGATCGTGGCGGACGCCGATGTCGTCGACTGCGGCGGGCGTGTCCTGATGCCTGGTCTGATCGACGCGCACTGGCACGCCATGTTGGTCGGCATTTCCCAGATGGCGGCGATGACCGCCGACATTCCCTATCTTCATCTGGTCGCCGCTCAGGAAGCCGAGCGGACCTTGATGCGCGGCTTTACGACCGTGCGGGACATGGGCGGGCCGAGCTTCGCCCTGAAGCGCGCGATTGATGAGGGGCGTTTCGCCGGTCCGCGCATCTATCCCTCGGGTGCGATGATTTCCCAGACCTCGGGCCATGGCGATTTCCGGATGCGGACGGATCTGCCGCGCACCTCGCAGAGTCCTCTCAGCGTCGGAGAGCAGGCGGGCATCGCCGCCATCGCCGACGGCGAAGCCGAGGTTCTGCGCCGCGTGCGCGAGCAACTGATGCTGGGCGCCAGCCAGATCAAGATCCATGCGGGCGGCGGCGTCGCCTCGACCTACGACCCGGTCGATGCGCTGCAGTATTCCGAGGCCGAAATGAAGGCGGCGGTGTCGGCGGCGACGGACTGGGGCGTCTATGTGTGCGCCCATACCTATACGTCGGCGGGCATCCAGCGCGCGATCGCCTCGGGCGTGAAGTCCATCGAGCACGGCCAGTTGGCCAATGAGGAAACCGTGCGGCGCATGGCCGACGCCGGGGCATGGTGGAGCATCCAGCCGTTCCTGGCGGATGAAGACGCCAATGTTTACGCCTCAGCCGAGCAGCGCGCCCAGCAGCAGGCCATCGCCCAGGGCACGGCGATGGCGGTGGAATGGGGACGCAAGCACAAGGTCAAAATGGCCTTGGGCACCGACATCCTGTTCAGCCCGAAAGGCGCGACCACACAGGGCCGTCAACTGGCCAAGTTCGCGCGCTGGTATGGCGATGCGGAGGTTCTGCGCCTGCTGACAGGCGGCAACGCCGAGCTTCTGAACATGTCCGGCCCGCGTAATCCATACCCGGCAAGACTGGGGCGGATCGAAGCGGGCGCCTATGCCGATCTGCTGGTGGTCGAGGGCGACCCCCTGACGGATGTTTCGATCATCGCCGAGCCGGATCGCACCATGAAGCTGATCATAAAGGCCGGGCGCGTTCACAAGAACACGCTGTAAATGCATAATCTGCGGCCGGGTATCGAGCGCTCGGCCAGCGCCATCGCTTATTAAAAAATCGACGACGTGTGTCTTTTGTGACGATACACTTTTCGCGTGTTGATCAATGCCTTATGGATTTCGCCGGTCAAGTTGATCGGCGGGCCTGTATCCGACCCTGTAGGTTGCATTGACAGAAATGCTCGAATGAGGCGTATATGAATCTGGCCTCATATTTAATTAAAATGACAGTCAGAGGCATTCTAGGGGAAGAAGCGTGAACAAGACCAGCCTGTTCGGAGCCGTATGCACTGTGGCGCTCGCCTTTGCCGCGAACGCCCAGGCCCAGACCGCACAAGTCCAGACCTCGCACGCCCAGTCGGACGCGGCCTCTGATGTCGCAACCGTTGGCGACATTGTCGTGACGGCGCGCCACCGCGCGCAGAATCTGCAGGACGTGCCGATCTCCATTACCGCATATTCGGGCGAAAATCTCGACCGGATGAATGTGAACAACGTTCTGGAACTGAGCGGTCTGGCGCCGGGGCTTCAGGTCCACGGCGGCGATTCTTCCGTGGCGCCCAAGGTCTATATCCGCGGCGTCGGATCGAACGACTTCAACCCGACCAATCCCAGCCCGACCGCCGTCTATGTGGACGGCGTGATCCGCGGCTCGTCGATCATGCAGCTGGATTCCTTCTTCGACCTGTCGCAGGTCGAAGTGCTGCGCGGGCCGCAGGGCACGCTGTTCGGCCGCAACACCACGGGCGGCGCCCTGAACATCACCAGCCGTCGCCCGACGGACTACTATACGGCTGACATGACCGCCCGTTACGGCTCGCGCGAGCGGCTGGAGCTGGAAGGCGGCGTCGGCGGCCCGGTGATCGAGGACGTTCTGGCTTTCCGTGCGGCGGCCAACTATGTCCGCGACGACGGCTATACGAAGAACCGTCTGACGGGACACAACGTCAACGACACCGATCGCTGGGCTGCGCGTCTGTCGCTGCTCTATACGCCCAACGACCGGGTTGAGGTTCTGGCCCACGTCGGCGGCGGCAACAGCCGCAACGGCGCCCTGCAGGGGCAGGCGAGGGGGCTGATCCCCAATACGGCTGAGGCCACGGGGGCCGACGGCTGGTGCCTGCCCGCCTTCTATGGCACTTCGGCCTGCACCGACGCACTGGGCTACGTCGATACCGACGGCGACCCCTATGCTGGCGACTATTCGATGGAAGGTCGCGACCGGCTGAAGCTGTTCAACGCCGACGTCACCACGACGGTCGAGCTGGGCAAGGTGTCGCTGGTGTCGGTCACGGGCTTCGTCAACGCCCGCCACCGCGACGATGAGAACACGGATTCCGGTCCGAACAAACTGATCAAGGGCTTCTACCGCGTCGATCAGGACCAGTTCACCCAGGAGTTCCGCCTGCAGTCAAACAGCGGCGGCCGCTTCGACTGGGTCGCGGGCGTCTTCTACATGAACGACAGCCTGAAGTCGGCCAACACGTTCGAGATCGGCCTTGATCTGCTGAACACCCTGCCGGATCCGATGACCGGCGTCGCCATGGGCGTGGGCAGCGTCTATTATCCGCACGATCTGAAGACAGAGAGCTACGCCGTCTTCGGCGAGGTCGACTACAAGCTGACCGAGCGCCTGTCGCTGGTCGCGGGTCTGCGCTGGTCGCGTGACGACAAGACCATGGATTATCACAGCCGCTTCACCGAGGCGGGCGTGACCCTGGTCGATTTCCACGGCTCCAAGTCGTTCGAGAGCATCTCGGGCCGCGCCGTGCTGAACTACGATCTCAGCGACAACTCGCGCGCCTATGTCAGCTATAATCGCGGCTACAAGAGCGGCGGCTTTGCGGGCGGCATGATCACCGACATTCAGGACCTCGGTCCGTATGACGACGAAGTGTTGAACGCCTATGAGATCGGCTTCAAGAGCGAGCTGTTCGGGCGTCGCGCGCGCCTGAACGCGGCGGCCTTCTACTACGACTATCAGGACCTGCAGGTTTACAGCTACGTCGTGCGCGGCCCGACCAGCGTGCCGATCCTGGACAACGCCTCGGACGCCGTCATCAAGGGCGCAGAGATCGAGCTGACCGTTGCGCCGATGAAGGGACTGGATATCTCGCTGGGCGCCGCCGTGCTGGACAGCGAATACAAGAACTACATCTCGGTCGGAGAGGACTTCTCGGGCAATCGCCTGCCGACCGCGCCGGAGTTCACCTTCAACGGGGCTGTGTCCTATCAGCACAGCCTGGCGGACAAGGGCGACCTGCTGATGACCCTGTCGGGGTCGTATCGCTCGAAGTTCTACTTCAGCTCGGGCAACGTCGAGCGCCTCAGCCAGGACGGCTATTGGACCGTAAACGGCGAACTGGGCTGGGCTCTGCCGGACGGCAAGACCGAGGTCGGCCTGTGGGCGCGCAACCTGACGGACGAGGTCTATCAGCGCGGCATCGTCAACCTGGAGGCCCTTGGCATGGACCGGGTGTCGATGGGCGAGCCCCGCTCCGCTGGCGTCTATCTTCGTTTGCGTTACTAAGGGGGCTGACGGCGTCGGATTTATCCGGCGCCGTCCCTACTTGATCTGAGCGGCGGGCTGGGGCGTGATCCGACCTCGTCGTCGACGGGGCGTTGATGGAACTGCAGAGCTATACTTCCTATCTGGCAGCCGAGTTGCGGGATAATCCGCCCCGGTTGAAGGGACAGCGCACGCGCGCGCGTCTCCTGTTGTCAGCGGCTCAGGTGCTGGAAGAGCGCGGCTATCACGCCATGCGCGTAGGCGACATCACCGCGCAGGCCGAGGTCGCCGAAGGCTCTTTCTATGTCTACTTCAAGGACAAGACCGAGATTTCCGGAGAGGCGCTGAACCGCTTCTTCGACGACTATGTCGGCAAGGCGATGACGCTGGCCACGGGTGATACTCCGTTTGCGCGCATCCGCTCGACCAACCGTCTTTGGTTCCGTGTCTGCCGTGAAAATCCGGGCCTGATGAAGTGCATCTTCCAGGTCGGGAACTATGTGCCCGAGTTTCTGCAGATCACCCAGAAGATCAACCGCCGCTGGGCCGAGCTTGTGGCTGAAAGCATCCAGCGGCGACGTGCCGACGGCGACCCGGATGCGGTGCGTCTGGCGGGCTATATGCTGGTCGCCATGGCCGATGAAATCGCCCGCAAGATGATCGTCCTGCCGGACGAATCCTTCATTGAGGTGCTGGCGCGCATGGGGGCGGACGCCGATGACGTTCTGGCCGACGCCGTGACCGTGGTCTGGCACCAGCTGACCTATGGCGACGCGCCGATCAACGACTATGTCGGCGACGAGAAACTGCCCGAAGCGGCCTTGCGGCTGGCGGCCTTCCTGTCGCGCGCAACGCACTCGGCAGCCGGAAGCGCCGCCTGACGGCGGCGCATTCCCTTGAAACATTTAGCGTCTTAAAGCGGTCTCCCCTGACGGCGACGCAACCGGTCCAGCATCAGCATCAGCGGCGCGCTGCACGCCAGCATCAGGGCCGGACCTGCCGCGAACAGCAGGGGAATGGCCTTCAGCGCCGACTCAGGCTGCGCCTGACCGCCGGATACATAGCCCGCCAGTCCCAGCAGAACGCCCGCAGCCGCACCGCCCAGCGCCAGCCCCAGCTTCTCGCCCGACACCCAGACGGCGGTGAGCAGGCCGAGGTTGGCCTCAGCTTCCTTCTGATCGCGGGCGGCGACCACGCTGGGCATCAGGGCGAAGGGCAGGACATAGCACCCGGCCTGACCCAGTCCCGCCAGCGCTGCAACGACCGTCGCCAGCGCCACATCGCCCGGTCCGCACAACACATAGCCCAGCGTGGCCAGGGCGTAGGCCCCGGCGGCGCCGATGGCGGCGCGCGTCGCGCCCCAGCGGTCGGCGATCTTGACCCACAGGGGCATGGCCGCGACCTGAACGATCGCGCCGGCTACGAACAACTGCGCCAGCACGCCGGATGACGCCTGAATCTGATAGGTGACGGCATAGGGCATCATCGCCGACTGGGCCCCCATGGCGACCGTCTGGAAGGCGTAGCCGATCCACAGAAAGCGATAGGCCGGGTTGCCGAGGGTGGCCCGCACCCCGGCGGCCAGCGCCTTGACGGGCTTAAGCGGCGTGCCGAAATCGCGGCTGCGGTCCTGTAGCTTCCAGATCGCGCGCAAAGAACCCAGCAGGGCGCCGCCCGCCATCAGGGCCAGCAGCATCCCCATGACGGCATAACCGGGCCGCCCGCCGCCGGCCATGTCGACCAGCAGTGGCGACAGGCCGCCCGCGATCATCAGGCCGACCGCCAGAAAGCCGACACGCCACGCCACGACACGCGTCCGGTCCTGCTGGCGTCGGGAAATCTCGCCCGGCATGGCGGCGTAAGGAATTGAGAACAGGGCGTAGGCCGTCGTCGCCGCCATATAGGCCGCCATGACCCAGATCACGGCGTTAAAGCCCGTCAGATGCGTCGGCGGGGCGAACATGGCCGCAAAGCCGAGAGGGAACAGGGCCGCGCCTGCCGCCATCAGCGGCCAGCGTCGCCCCATCCGACCGCGCAGTCGATCCGACCACAGGCCGACGACCGGGTCGAACACGACCTCCCAGATCTTGGGCAATAGCAGAACCACGCCCGCCGTCGCCGCCGGCACCGCCAGGGTGTCGGTCAGGAAGTAAAGCAGCAGCAGCTGCGGCGTGATCAGGAAACAGGCCAGCCCGATATTGGCCAGACCATATCCGGCCAGCAGGCGAGGGCGCAGGGGCTTTTCCTGCTCCACGGCGTTCGTCGTCTCGACAGCGGCGTCCATCAGTCCTCCAGCGCCAGACGGCGCAGCGCCATCTTGTCCACCTTGCCGACCGGCAGACGCGGAAGGTCCGGCGCGATCACGAAGCGTTTGGGAACCTTGTAGTTGGCCAGGCGGTGGCGGCAATGGGTCTGAAGCTCAGCTTCGTCAACTTCGCCGCGCGCGATGACAAAGGCGACGCCGACCTCGCCCCAGACCGGATCGGCGATCCCGACCACGGCGGCCTCGGTGATGGCCGGGTGCGTCTCAAGGGCGATCTCGATCTCGCGCGGATACACATTGTAGCCGCCGGACTTGTACATCTCCTTCAGGCGGCCGGTGATACGCAGGCGCCCGTCTTCCAGCCAGGCGCCGACGTCGCCGGTGCGGAACCAGCCGTCCTTGGTGAAGGCTTCGGCCGTGGCGTCAGGACGGTTCCAGTAACCGAGAAACAGCGGCGCGCCCTTGGCTTCGATCTCGCCGTCGACGCCGGGGTTCTGCACCAACGCCCCGTTTTCGGCGCGCAGTCGAACCTCATAGTGGCGTGTGGGAAGGCCGACCGATGCGGTGGCGAAGGCGATGTCTTTCTCGTTCTGGACAGTCATGTCGCCAGTGGCGGTGATGGGACCGCAGGATTCGGTCAGGCCATAGTTGGTGCCCATACAGGTCGCGACGGGCATCAGCGCCTTGATTGTGGGCGCTGGCATGGCGGCGCCGCCCCAGAACACGCGTCGCACCGCCGACAGGTCCGCCTGAGCGAAAGCCGGATGCGCCACCGTCATCTCGAACACGGACGGCACCGTGCCCCACAGGGTGACGCCCTCGGACGCCATGACATTCAGGCCCGTCTCGACGTCGAACTGTTCCAGAAAGGCCAGCTTGCCGCCATTGACCAGCACCAGGGCGGTGATGTCGCCAACGCAGCCGATGTGATTGATCGGCAGGTAGTTCAGCATGCACAGCGGCTCGCCGCGCATCGTCTCGCCCTGTTCGAGCGCGGGCAGGATCAGCCCTTCATGATGCAGGACAGCGCCCTTCGGCTTGCCGGTGCTGCCCGAGGTGTAGACGATCAGGCAGGGATCGCGGGTCGTGACAGAGGCCTTGCGCTCAGCCAGGGCTTCGGCTGAAACCGTCGCGCCCTGGGCCACATAGGCGCCGAGCGGCAGATGGGCGCGCGCATCCAGTTCGTCTTCGCCGATCAGGACCAGATCGGCCGAGGCCTCGGCGGCCAGTATCTCCAGATCCTTGACATAGTCCCGGTCCGCCACGCGGCGCCGACCGATGATCAGCGATGGCGCGCAGTCCTGCACCACATAGGCCAGTTCTTCATGGCGATAGCGCGGGTTCAGCCCGACCCAGATGGCGCCGATCGCTGCGGTGGCCAGGAACACGGTCAGGAAGTCAGGGGAGGGCGGCGCCAGCATGGCGACGCGGTCGCCCTTGCTGATGCCGGCCTCGATCATGGCGCGGGCCAGCGCGTCGACATCGTGCGCCAGCTCCGTCCATGTCAGAACCTGACCGTCCTGGGTCGCCGCCGGTGCGTCCGGTGTTTTGTCGGCATACCAGGCTGGGTAGTCGGAAATCAGCGTCAGCAGCGGGGCATCTCCTGCCACCGACGTCGTCATGGAAGGCATCAACCGCTGCTGAACGCTGGACATCAGGCTCTCTCTTCCATCGCGCTGTCCGGCACCCAGACGCTGAGCCAGGTCGCCACCAGGGCAGGGCGTTCGCCGCCCTCGATCTCGACAACGGCGTCCATTGAGCGGCGCACGCGCCCGGCGTCGTCCGTATGCTCCGGTCCCTTGACGAAACGACCGCGCACGCGGCTGCCCGTCGGGACCGGCGCCACCAGACGCATACGGTCAAAACCGTAGTTGAGGAAGTAGCCGCCCGCAGGCTTGAAGTTTCCACCGGCGCCTTCGATGGCGTTGGCGGCCAGATGGGTCAGCAGCGACACCGTCAGGAAACCGAAGGCGATCGTTCCGCCATAGGGGGTGTTGTCCTTCGCCCATTCCGGATCGTTGTGGAACGGATCGTTATCCAGGGTCGCGCGACCGAAGTCGTCGATCATGGTCTGCGTCACCTCGACCCAGTCCGAAACCATTTCCTGAGCCTGATCGACCGGCTGAACCATTTACTGAACTCCCCCAAAATTGAAGATGACCTCATATTCACACATTGCGCGGACGGCGCAAGGCTTGGATCGCCCCTGTATGAAGCTGCGACAAGCGCATGAGGCCAGCCTTGTGAGAGTTAACGGACGTCTGCGTGCGAAACCATCGTTGGATAACAGACTCTTCTTGCGAGGTTCCGGCATTTGGGGTTGCGTGGGCCGAAGGGCCACGCTATGTCCCCGCCTCCCGACGGCGCAGTCACTGACCGCCCCGTTCCAGAGCGGACGCGTAGCTCAGCGGGAGAGCACCTCGTTCACACCGAGGGGGTCACAGGTTCAATCCCTGTCGCGTCCACCATCTCTTTTATTCCCGCCTGAAACTGCCCTAACATCTTGAATGGTAAGGCTGTATCGACGGTTTTAAAGCCTTCGCCGCGCAAGTAGGTCACGCGGTCTGCAAAGGCCAGTTTCAACACCATCCGCCGATAAATCATCTCCCCGGAAGCCCATATATTATAAGGGTTTGCGAGAAATCTCATGGCGGTTTTAAAAATTACAGGAAAGTCCTTCTTCGGTTTTCCGAGATTGGCCGCTTTTTCTCTTATCTCGACCTTGCGGGTTTCCATTTCTCGTATGCGCGCCTCATAGGTTTTGACGAGGCTGTCGCTCTCGCAAGCGACGATGCGGTCAACCAGTTGGGCTATGCCCCTGTCGAGCTTGCTCAACTCCAATTCCAATGAGCGCCGCTGCGTCGTGCTGGCCGCCAGTCGCGCCCGCCACAGGTCGCAAAGCGTGTCGCGCGCAACCGCGAACAGCGCATAGCTTGGCTGCATGGCCTTGAGCAGGTCAGCGAACTGTTCCTCGACCACCTCCTGCTTGCTGGACTTGCCGTACTGCGAACAGCCTTTGTGCATGCACAGATAGTAATTGTAGTGCTTGCTTCTGCCCTTGGCGTGGATGCCCTGCATCGCCATGCCGCAATCACCACACTTGATGAAACCGCGCAGCGGGAAGTCATCCTTGATATTCAGGCGCGCAGGCACCTTCGCGCCCTCCGTCAGACGCTTCTGGATTTTCTGGAACGTCTCGAACGAGATGATCGGCTCATGCTGGCCCTGGCGCATCGTCACACCCCAATCGGGGATGTCGATGTAGCCCGCATAAATCACCCGGGTCAGGATGTTGGAGATGGCCTGAGAATGCAGCTTGCTGGCCGTGGAGTTGGCCCACTCAGGCTGCGCCATCAGGAAGCGCATGACTTCTGCCTGGGTTTGGAAGCGCCCCGAGGCGTAACCTTCGAGCGCCTCTTTGAGGTAGGAGGCATAAGGCTCATCCTTCACCAGAAGCTTCCCGTGACCGGAAACCTTGGCATAGCGATAGCCCACAGGCGCTTGAAAACCCCAGTAGCCGTTGAGGGCGCGAGCGGTCATCCGGTTCTTCACCTGTTCGGCATTCTTGCGCCGTTGGTGTTGAGCCACGGTCGCCAAGATAAACTCCTGCAACTCGCTGTCGGCATCATCCCCGAACTCGACACTCGGAGATTCCAGAATGCCGCCCGCAAGCGTGATCGCGCTGCGAAGCTCAATATGGCTTTCGACAGATCGCGCGAGACGTGAGATGTCATCAATGATGACGATATAGGTCTCGCCGCGTGCAGCCTTGAGCGTTTTCAGCAAGGCCAACATGCCGGGACGTTTGGTTGATGCGCCGGTGAACTCATCCTTGAAGGTTTCGATCACCTGATAGCCGCGCGCCTGCGCATACTGGCGACAGCGGGTCTCTTGAGATTCAAGGCCGTGGCCTTCGATGCGTTGTTTGGCGCTCGACACACGGCAGTAGATGAGCGCCTTTTTGATCTCCTTTGCTTTCATGGATCAATCTTTCCCGCGAGGCTTGCGCCCGCGTTGTTTGCGTTGAATGAATTACGAATATCGTTGTTTGATTTTACCTCTTTACAATTTGTAATTGCACGATGTTTGCGCTCGATATCCCTAGCAATTTGCTCTGAATGCGTGCCGAAGGCGGCGTCAACGAAGCCCTCCATCATCTGGCGAACGGTCTCAATGAGATCGAGCTTTTCGGCGTGGGTAAGGTCGAGGCCGTCGAAGTGGTGCAGGTGGCGATTGGGGTCGAAGGCAGAAGGGTATGCGGGTGTGTTCATGGGCGTCTCGCGCGCGCCCGCGCGTCGCGAGCGCATAGGCTCACGGCGGGGGCGTCTGGTATGAGGTTTTTGGGGAGAGGCCGACGCGCGGCGATGATCTGGCGGCTTATTATTCCGCGCCTGAATCCGAGTGCATGTCGGGCGATTTCCCTTCCATGTGACGTGACCCCCGTTTCTCATCCAGCCATAACGAGAGTCCGAGGTTGATCTGAGTAGAGGTTGGCTGGGTTGGCAATAGGGCGGCCTGCGCAGCCCTCAACCAGCGCAGCAGACCGCCCGACGTTTCCAGCAAGGGTGTGCGCGTAGGCCTGCGGCGTCAGCCAGCCGAGTTTCGAGTGCGGTCGCCTCTCGTTGTAATCGCGCCGCCAAACCTCCAGCACCGCGCGGGCGTGCGGCAGGGAGCGGAACAGCGTCTCGTTCAGCAACTCGTCACGCAGGCGCCCGTTAAAGCTCTCGTTGAAGCCGTTCTGCTGGGGCTTGCCTGGTGCGATGTAGTGCCAGCCGACGCCGGTGTCGTCGGCCCAGGCCAGGACGGCGTTCGAAGTGTATTCCGTGCCGTTGTCGCTGACGATGGTGTCCGGTCGGCCCCGCTGCCGGATGACGGCGTCCAACTCCCGCACCACTCGCGCGCCCGACAGCGAGGTATCGGCCACCAGCGCCAGGCATTCGCGGGTGCAGTTGTCGATCACCGTCAGGATGCGCAAGCGCCGCCCGTCCGTCATCTGGTCGGCGACGAAGTCCAGCGACCAGCGCTGATTGGCGACCAGCGGCAGGTCCAGCGGTCGCCGCGTGCCCATCGCTCGCTTCCGCCCGCCGCGCCGGCGCACCGTCAGCCGTTCCTCGCGATAGATCCGCTGGACCCGCTTCTTGTTGACCGCATGGCCCTCGCGCCGCAGCAGGACGTGCAGGCGGCGATAGCCGAACCGGCGACGCTCCTGGGCGAGGGCTTTCAACCGGTCGCGCAGGGCGCCGTCGTCCGGCCGCGTCGCCTGATAGCGCACGCTCGTCCGATCGACGCCCAGAGCACGGCACGCCCGCCTTTCGCTCAACTCGTAGGCGGCCTGCAGATGACCAGCCGCCTCGCGCCAACCGGCGGGCGTCACCACTTTTTTCCCAGCAGGTCCTTCAGGGCCACGTTGTCCAGCATCGCGTCCGCCAGCATCCGCTTGAGCCGGGCGTTCTCGTCTTCAAGCGTCTTCAGCCGCCGAGCCTCCGACACGTCGAGCCCGCCGAACTTGGCCTTCCATTTGTAAAAGGTCGCCGAGCTGACCCCGTGACGCCGACACACCTCCGCCGTCGTCACACCGGCCTCCTGCTCCCGCAGAATCCCGATGATCTGCTCTTCTGTGAACCTTGATCGCTTCATTCTGTCCGTCCTTCGTTAGGGCGGACTCTAGCTATTCCTGGAGGAGATTCAGGGGGTCACGTCACGGGCTCAATCATTCCGTACGCGGGAAACGCATTTTTTCTTGGAAAAATCGAGGGGACAGGCGCGCCGTTCATTTTCATTCTGTCGAGACTTGCCAAGTCCAATAATGTTCTCTCACATGCCCAAGGCGCGGTCATCGTTGGTTCCTCGGGATCGCTTCCCACCGCCAGCGCCATGCTGATCGTTCGTAGCGAGACCACGCCAGAGCCGTGCGTATTGCTAAGATCGGAAGCCGCAAATCTGCCGAACTGGAACTATATCAATCAAGTGTTGGCGCGCGGGTCCGTGAACTGGGCATCCTAGCCAAATCGTGGATCAAATTTTGGCAGTTTTCCCTGTAAATAGTCAGGGAAGCTATGCACCCTATCAACAGGGTCAAGCGCTACAATTCCAGACTCTCCATTCTTAAACATCTTCACGTGATCTTGCACCATTCTTAATATTTCACTTGGGTGCCCGATAACATGAATGCTTTCGGCATTTTTCATTACCACATAACTGGTATAATGCCTGTCATTTAACAGTGGTCCGTTCTTGATGGTCGAAACTTCGGTCGAGCTCACATAGGCCCAGTTTAGATCTTCCTCAACAGGATCTTCATCGACTTTACCATTTCTAACCTCAAAAGATTGAACTCCGTCATCCACATATTCTTTTCCGTTAGCAGAAAATCTTTTGAATTCTTCTTTCACAATCCCTCACTTGTTAGTGTTGGCATGTGTTTAACATAACAACATATCGTTTATCAATAAAAATTGTCTCTACTGTTCTTGATGCGATACACAGTCGAGCTTGCAACCCCCATCTGATTGGCGACCTCGGACACCTTGGTCCCCATCTGAAGAGCTTGCCGCGCTCGTATGAGGTCGGAATCCGATAGCTTCCTGCGGCGTCCACCGACGCGACCACGCTCCCGAGCAGCGGCAAGACCAGCCAAGGTGCGCTCGCGGATGATCGAGCGCTCAAACTCAGCCATCGCCGCCATGATGTGGAACACCAGCCGCCCTGATGAGGTGGTGGTGTCTATGGCTTCGGTCAGGCTCTTGAAGCCGATGCCGCGATGTTCCAGGCGTTCGATGGTGTCGATGAGCTGGCGGATGGAACGAGCCAGCCGGTCGAGCTTCCAGACCACCAGACTATCGCCTGGCTTCAATGCCCGCAGCGCCGCCTTCAACTGCGACCTGTCTCGCGACGCACCGGATGCCTTTTCCATGAACACACGCTCGCAACCCGCAGCCCTCAGGGCGTCGAGTTGCAGATCGGCGCATTGGTCCGCCGTGGACACGCGCGCATAGCCAATCAGCATCATGTCTCCGAAGCGCCCTGTAGCTCTGGGGTCACGCCTCCTGAAAACGACCGTTTGCGGGTCGTCACTGAGGCGAACGAGACGGCTCGCTATGGGGCATGTGGGGCTATCACCCCGCCCTCTCCGCGTTGCCGTGATAGAGATCAGGCGTGAGCACTATGTAGCACTGATCTCTCCAATCTGCTAGATAACCGCCACCATAAACGGTCGTTTTTGAGAAAGACGACTCGTAACTACTGAGAACAGGCTCTCATAGGCGGGCTTAGCCCAATCATTGGAGCGTCAAGTGAACAAGAAACCTTGCCCTGATATTAGTTGTAGCGGCGGTTACGTACCCGTGACGCGCAAGTATCCCTGCTCGCGCTGCGGCGGTCGCGGCTACATGTCGGACAACACTTACTGCTGCACGGGCTATCGCGAGCAGTATGAACGACAGCGCCACTCGCTGTGCAGAGGCACGGGGTATGTCGATGCCGCGTTCTAGGATCGGCCGAGCATTTATGATGGCCGGTGCGGTTGCCGCACTGGCCATCACCGCCGCTCCTGCACATGCAGTCGAGAAAGGGCTTTGTCTTCCCAATCAGGAGATGGTCGCGCGCCTGCGCTCGGAAGGCCAGCGCGCTGTGTTCAATGGCGATGCGATCTTGGTCGAGGGCGTCAGTACAAACCCCACCCTCAGCGTGATCTATACCTCGAACACTGACGGCAGCGTGGGCTATGCGATTACCGGGCAGCGCGGCTCGGATGCAGCGCCACCCGCAAGGCTATGCGTCCGAGAAGAGTTGACCTTCCTGCGTCTCGCCAACCCGACGTTTCGGAATGTGCCGACCAGCTTCTATGCCCCCAATGGCATGTCACGCGACGAGGCGATGATCGTCGGCCAGCGACGCGGGATCGAGAATGCGGGCAGCCTCAACGCCACTATGGACTATGCCGCTCAAAGCGAGCTCGGCACTCCCGTATTGCAGGCTGAGATCATCGGACAGGATGAGGGCTGGACGACAGTGACCGTGATCCTGACGAAGGGGCGAGCCACGGGGCCGCCACGCCGATCTTTGATGACGGGACGCACAGATAGACGGTCGTCGGACGCTCTTTCATGGCGGCCAGATCGACGGTGTTTTCAGAGGTGGCCCGGTCGAGGGATGAGCCGGGGGAGAAGGGCGCCAGCGCCTCTATGCAATCCGAACGGTATGCCTCGAACTGTTTGGGCGCTTCCAGCATCACCGAGAGCATGGAGGCTGCCGTTCCGGCCACATCTTCACGCGGACTGCCCCTCATATCGGCAAAGGCCGCTTGAAGCTGGCCGTCGGAGGCGTTCACGAACCGCCACAGCTCCGACAGGCGCAGGCGATGCGGGGCTTCATAGGCGAGATACTTCATCCGCATTGAAAGCAGCCGGCGCGCACCTTTCAGGGTGTCGAGACCAGGCAGGGAGAAAACGGCCTCCAGATCACTCGCATCACCGACCTTCAGATTGTGAATGGCGGCCAGACGACGGCTTCGCTTTTCCACACCCGACGCAAGGACAAAGCCGACCTCGCTCACATCTTCGTTCAGATGAAGCTTTCCGTGATCGATAGCGAGGCGAGCGAGAAAGTCGTGCCCCGGATTTCCGAGTACGCCAACACCCAGAACCGGGTTCAGGCCGCCGACTTCTTCTCCAATCACCCGTTTCATATCCGTATGGAGGAATTCTCCAGGCGGCTGTGGGCTCCGGCTGGAAAAGGCGCTCAGCGCGAAACCAAATGGTTTTATGAGAGGGCGCGTGGCCAGTATGCTGATGCCCAGGCCAAACTTACGCCGGGCGAACAGCGGCGTTTCAAAGCCGAGAACCCTAAACCGCAGATGTTCACAAAGTCCGAACTCGCGAAGTTCGAGAATGTCTGGGATGAACACCCTAGGTTTGTGAACCTCGGCGCAGAAAAGAACTTTGCGCAGTATGCTGCTCGTATAGGCAAGGAGTGGAGTAAGTCTTCGGACAGCTTCAACGAGGCCTATTTCAAACGTGCGGTGGCGCGTGCCATCATATTCAGAGCGACGGAGCGGCTTGTATCGGCGCAGTCTTGGTACAACGGCGGCTATAGAGCCAATATTGTTGCCTATACGCTCGCAGTGATCGGCGTGATTTCCAAGAGGCAGGAAAAGAGCCTCGATTTCCTGCGGGTATGGAATGTGCAGGAGATAAGCCCAACGCTGGAAAGCACACTCGCTTCAGTTTCTCGCTCTGTGAACGAAGAGCTGTTGAATCCGCCGGAGGGAATTTCAAACATTTCCGAATGGGCGAAGAGGGAACTGTGCTGGACCCGCATGCTCGGAAAGATGGACCGTTTTTGACGTGACCCCCGTTTCTCATCCAGCCATAACGAGAGTCCGAGGTTGATCTGAGTAGAGGTTGGCTGGGTTGGCAATAGGGCGGCCTGCGCAGCCCTCAACCAGCGCAGCAGACCGCCCGACGTTTCCAGCAAGGGTGTGCGCGTAGGCCTGCGGCGTCAGCCAGCCGAGTTTCGAGTGCGGTCGCCTCTCGTTGTAATCGCGCCGCCAAACCTCCAGCACCGCGCGGGCGTGCGGCAGGGAGCGGAACAGCGTCTCGTTCAGCAACTCGTCACGCAGGCGCCCGTTAAAGCTCTCGTTGAAGCCGTTCTGCTGGGGCTTGCCTGGTGCGATGTAGTGCCAGCCGACGCCGGTGTCGTCGGCCCAGGCCAAGACGGCGTTCGAAGTGTATTCCGTGCCGTTGTCGCTGACGATGGTGTCCGGTCGGCCCCGCTGCCGGATGACGGCGTCCAACTCCCGCACCACTCGCGCGCCCGACAGCGAGGTATCGGCCACCAGCGCCAGGCATTCGCGGGTGCAGTTGTCGATCACCGTCAGGATGGGGGATACGGGAGGCCGCCTGATAAAGGCTCTTTCAGATTGTGGGTTAGATCGACGGTGCGGGTGGTTTACGCCGTGCCGGTGCAGGAGGTGGTGCTTCCTCAGCTATCGGCAGGTCTGGAAGACTGGACAGGCAGGCGTTCCAATCCTCAAGAGTTTCAAACAATTGGTTCAAGGTGGCTGGATCGACGTCCACCATCTCTTTTTTCCCCACCTGAAACTGCCCTGACATCTTGAAGGGTAAGGCCGTATCGACGGTTTAAGCCTTCGCCGCGCAGGCGGCGCAGGCCCAATGCAGGCAGCCTCGCCGGCCGTTACAGCATCGCTCCAAGGATGGCGGCTGTGACGACGGAAAATAGAATCCAGAAAAACAATGAATTTCATGGTGTGTGGCGGACAGGGTGGGATTCGAACCCACGGTAGGCTTCCACCTACGGCGGTTTTCAAGACCGCTGCCTTAAACCACTCGGCCACCTGTCCCGCGCGAGTCGCACGATGACCTGTGCATAGCGGCAAGGCGGGCGCGACCCAAGCAGAAAGCGTCACCTTGTGATTGCTTCTGGCGCTGCGCCGGGGCGCGTCACCAGCCAGATGCCCATGCACACAAGCAAAAGGGCGATCAGGTAGCTCCACTGCATCAGGGATTCTCCCAGAAACGCTGCCGACAGCGAAACGCCGAAGACGGGGATCAGGAAGTTGAAGGCGGCGATCATGCCCACAGGATTGTGCTTCAGCAGCAAACTCCAGATCGCAAATGCTGCTGAAGAGAGCAGGGCGAGGTAAAGCAGCAGGGCGCCTGACGCAGCGTTCAGGTTCTGTAGATGGCCGCCCGTCGCGATGCCTGTCACGGTCAGGATCAGTCCGCCGATCAGCAGTTGCCAGCCTGTCATGACTATCGGGTCGAGGTCACGCGACAGCCGCTTGCCATAGATGGAGGCGGCCGCCAGCACGAAGGCCGCGATGACGATGAAGCCCTCGCCCTGCAGCGTGAAATCGAAACCGGCGCCCGCGACGCCATTCAGATTGACCACCACTACGCCCAGGAAGCCGATCAGGCAGCCCAGCGCCTTGCGCCCGCTCAACCGGTCGTCGGCATAGATGAAGTGCGCCAGCACGACGCTGAAGAAGACGCTGGTCGCATTCATGATCGAAGACTTCACGCCTGTCGCGTGCGCCAGTCCGATGTAGAAGAAGACATATTGTATGGCTGTCTGCGTCAGGCCCAGCAGGGCGACCTGCCCGAACTGTCGCCGGTTCATGGCCATGATCGGCTTTTCCATCGCCAGCGCGGCGGCCAAGAGGATGGCTCCGGCCAGGGCGAAACGCCATCCGGCGAACAGGATCTGGCTGGCGGTGTCGGTCGGCGCGACCTGCATCAGCGCATAGCCGCTCTTCACCGCCGGAAAGGCGCTGCCCCACAGGGCGCAACACAGGGTGGCCAGCAGAAAGACCCCGGTGCGGGTTCTGTAGAGGGGCGAGCTCAAGGCTTTTGGTTTCCGGGGCCGGGGAGGCGATGACGACACGGCATAGGGCAAACGCCGCGTTAACCAAACCGGAAAACTCAGGCGCTAATTCGGGATGAAACCTGTGATTGTCCGGAGTAGCAACATCATGTGGGCGAGACTGCTGAAAGGCGCCGTGATCGCTGCCGCCTTCTCGACCCTGGCGGCGTGCGCCAGCTTCGGGGGCAAGGGCGGGGCGCCTGCCGGGGCGCCGGTCGTGACGGATCCCGCGCCGATCGTTTCGGGCACCATGCGCCCCTATCAGATCCGCGGCCGCTGGTATCACCCCAAGGAACAGCCCAACTATGATGAGGTGGGGCAGGCCTCCTGGTATGGCGCCTATCATCAGGGGCGGCCCACTTCGACCGGCGAACGGTTCGACATGAACGCCCTGACCGCCGCTCACAAGACCCTGCCTCTGCCTAGTCTGGTCGAAGTCACGAACCGCGCCAATGGTCGCCGCGCCATCCTGCGCGTCAACGACCGCGGGCCTTTTGTCGACGGCCGTATCATCGATCTGTCGCGCGGCGCGGCTCAGGAACTGGGCCTGTTGCAACAGGGGGTGGGCGAGGTGCGCGTGCGCTATGTCGGCCCGGCGCCGCGTCAGGGCGGGGGCGGAACGGCTCTGCGTCAGGCCGATGCCGGTGCTTCTGCACAACCTGCGCAGGTTCCTGCGCCGGTCCGGGCGTCAGGTCCGGGGCCTCGTCCCTATTATGACGCCGCCGCCGCGCCTGTTGCTCAATCGACGGCCCAGCCCGTCTATGCGGCGGCGCAGACGGCCACAGGCGGCTATTGGGTTCAGGCGGGCGCCTATTCCGAACGACGCGGCGCCGATCGAGTCGCGCGGCGTCTGGGCGACAAGGCTGTGGTTCAGAACATCGACCGCGACGGTCGTCCGCTGTTTCGCGTGGTAGTCGGTCCGTGGCCTGATGCAGCGACCGCAGAGCGGGCTCGGCAGGCTGTAGCGGCGCGTGGCTTCAGCGACGCCCTGTTGATAGGCGGCTGAACGGGCTTGCTTCCCGCGTCGCGCTCGCCATTGTGCGCGGGTGCAGCGAGGCAGATTCATCACTTTCGAAGGCGGCGAGGGGGCCGGAAAGACGACGCAGGCGCGTCTTCTGGTCGATCGCCTGCGCGCCCATGGTCTGGACGTGCTTCAGACGCGTGAGCCCGGCGGCTCGCCTGGGGCGGAGGAAATCCGCAACATCGCCGTGTCGGGCGAGGCGGATCGCTGGTCCGCACGGACCGAAACCCTGCTGATGTATGCGGCGCGTTCCGACCACCTGGAGCGGACCATTCTGCCTGCGCTTGAGGCCGGGCGCTGGGTCGTCTGTGACCGTTTCGCCGATTCCAGCCGCGTCTATCAGGGCGCGGGCGGCGGCACGCCGGAAAGCCTGATCGAGGCGCTGGACGACGCCGTGGTCAATGGCGACCAGCCCCATCTGACCCTTGTCTTCGATCTGCCGGTCGAGGTAGGGCTGGACCGGGCGTTCGGGCGCGGACTGTTCGAGACTCGCTTTGAATCCAAGGGATTAGCCTTCCATCAAAAGCTGCGTGACGGCTTTCTCGATGTTGCGCGCCGCCACCCTGACCGCTGTGTCGTCATTGACGCGACCGGCGAGGTTGAAGACGTCGCGGCCCGGTTGTGGGCTGTGGTGGAGGAGCGGCTGCTTTGAGCGAGCATCCGCGCGACCGTTTCGATCTGATCGCCGATGTTCAGGCTGAAGAAGCCTTTCTGGACGCCCTGAACCGCGGGCGTCTGCACCACGCCTGGCTGCTGTGCGGCGTCGAGGGATCAGGCAAGGCCAGCTTCGCCTATCGCGCCGCGCGTCGTCTGCTGGGCGCCGCGCCGGACCCGTCGCGCGGACCGTTGGGCGCCGCGCCGCATGATCCGGTCAGTCGACTGGTGTCTGCTCAGGCTCACCCCGACCTGCTGGTGCTGGAGCGCGCGGTCGAGGGCGGCAAGCTGAAGCGCGCCATCTCGGTCGATCAGGCCCGCGACCTGCCCGAGTTCTTCGCCAAAAGCCCGTCGCAGGCGCGGCACAGGGTGGCTATCATCGATGCCGCTGACGACCTGAATATCAATGCCGCCAACGCCTTGTTGAAGATTCTTGAGGAACCGCCTGAAAGCGGCGTCTTGTTTCTTGTGACACACGCGCCGGGCAGGTTGTTGGCCACCATTCGCTCGCGCTGTCGGCGGCTGACATTCCCGATCTGGCCCGAGGCGCGGCTGGCCGATCTGGTTCAGCAACGCACCGGCGTCAGTGCGGATGAGGCGCTGGCGGCGGCCGAAATGTCGGGCGGATCACCCGGCGCGGCGCTGGATCTGGCGTCCGGCTCCATGGCCGAAGTCGACCGTCTGGCGCGGAACTGGATCGACAGCGCCGAGGTCGATCGCGCCGAGCAATTGGTCGTCGCCGACGGCTTCCGGGGCGCAGAAGGGCAAGCGCGTTTCGAGGCCCTGATGGATCGCCTGATCGCAGCGGTGAAACGTCGGGCCGTCGACAGCGGCGGCCGCGAAGGCGCACGCTGGGCGGAACTGTGGGGACGGCTGTCGGACCTGCCGGATCGCGCTGTCGGCTTAAATCTTGATAAGGCGGATGTTCTGGCCGGCGCTCTGGCCGACATCGCCCGCACGAAAGCCTCCATCTGATATGCTCATCGACAGTCACGTCAATCTTCACGCCCCTCAGTTCGACGAGGATCGCGAGGCGGTGATCGACCGCGCGCGTCAGGCGGGCGTGCGGTTGATGGTTGAGATTTCCGACAAGCTGTCGACGTTTGAAGCGACGCACGCCCTGGCCATGAACAACGCCGACATCTGGTGCACGGTCGGCGTTCACCCGCATGAAGCCAAGGATTACGCCGATCTGACCGCAGAGCGCTTGGTCGAACTGGCAGGTCGCCCGCGTGTCATCGGCATCGGCGAGTGCGGCCTCGACTTCCATTATGATCTCAGCCCGCGCGATGTTCAGGCGACGGTTTTCCGTCAGCATATCGAAGCGGCGCGTCGCACCGGGCTTCCTCTGGTCATCCACACGCGTGAAGCGGATGATCTGATGGCGGAAATCCTGCGCGAGGAACATGCCCAAGCGCCCTTCAAGATGTTAATGCATTGTTACACGAGTGGAATGGAACTCGCTGAAGTTGCTATTGAACTTGGGGCGTGGTTCTCCGTCTCAGGCATCGCCACTTTCAAGGCGGCGGAAGAGGTGAGGGACGTCATTCGCCGGATGCCCGAAGATCGCATCATCGTTGAAACCGACTGTCCCTATCTTGCGCCCATCCCGCATCGCGGGCGCCGCAACGAACCGGCCTATGTGGGGCTGGTGCTGGAGAAGCTGGCTGAAATTCGCGGCTGGACCTCTGAACAGGCCGACCAACGGACGACCGACGCTTTCTTTAACCTGTTCGACCGTATTCCGAGGCCTGCCGAATGAGCATGCAGGGCCAACTGGAAGTCGTCGTCCTCGGCTGTGGTTCGTCCGGCGGCGTGCCGCGCGGCGACGGCGACTGGGGCGACTGCGATCCGGCCGAGCCGCGCAACCGGCGCACCCGCTGTTCCATGCTGGCGCGCCTGAATGGGCCGGATGGCGTCACAAGCGTGGTGATCGATACCTCGCCCGACTTCCGCCAGCAGATGCTGGCCGCCGACGTGCGCCATATCGACGCCGTTCTCTACACCCACGACCATGCGGACCAGACCCACGGCATCGACGACCTGCGCGTCTTCGCCGCTCACGCCCGCCGCCGTATTCCGGCATGGATGGACGAGGCGACCCATGACGCCCTGACGCGCCGCTTCGACTATATTTTCGAAAGCCAGCACGGCTATCCAGCCATTGTCGAGGCGCGCTCTATCCCGCCGCATGGCCAGACCTGGCAGGTTGAAGGCCCCGGCGGCGCCATTCCGGTCATCACCTTCGATCAGGCTCACGGCCCGATCCGCTCGGTCGGCTATCGCCTCGGCCCTATCGCCTATTCCAGCGACGTGTCAGGCTTGGATGAAGCGGCGCTTGAAGCCGTGCATGGCGCCGACCTCTGGATCGTGGACGCCCTGCGTTACACGCCCCACCCAACCCACGCCCACGTCGACCTTGCACTGGACTGGATCGCTCGCGCAGGGGTGAAGAAGGCTGTCCTGACCAATCTGCATATTGATCTGGATTATAACGCTTTGGCGCGATCCGTGCCGTCGAACGTAGAGGTCGCCTTCGACGGCTGGCGCGGCGTCTTCAGCGTCTAAGGGCGATTGCCATGGCTGTGTCTGTGACGCTTCCACCCCCTAGATGTTGTGGTGTCAGGCGGCGCGGCCTAGAAGGGAGCGCCGTTTCAGCTTTCAGCCACCGGGATGCCTCCAGTGACCGCCTTCACGCACGATTCCTACTTCACCAAGAGCCTCGCCGACGCCGATCCGGCGATCTTCAAGGGCATCCAGGGCGAGCTTGGCCGCCAGAAGGAGCAGATCGAGCTGATCGCTTCGGAAAACATCGTCTCCCAGGCGGTGCTGGACGCGCAGGGCTCGGTCCTGACCAACAAATACGCCGAGGGCTATCCGGGCCGTCGCTATTACGGCGGCTGTGAATTCGTCGACATCACCGAGGACCTCGCTCGTGAGCGCGCCAAGGAACTGTTCGGCGCCGCCTATGTGAACGTCCAGCCGCACTCGGGCGCGCAGGCCAACCAGGCGGTGTTCTTCTCCCTGCTGCAGCCGGGCGACACCTTCCTGGGCATGGACCTGGCCTGCGGCGGTCACCTGACCCACGGCTCGCCTGCCAATCAGTCGGGTAAGTGGTTCCGTCCCGTCACCTATAAGGTGAACGAAGACGACCATCTCATTGATTATGATCACGTCGCCGAAATGGCCCAGAAGGAAAAGCCCAAGCTGATCCTGGCCGGCGGCTCGGCCTACAGCCGTCAGATCGACTTCAAGCGCTTCCGTGAGATCGCGGATTCGGTCGGCGCCTGTCTGATGGTCGACATGGCTCACTACGCCGGTCTGATCGCGGGCGGCGCCTATCCGGACCCGATGCCGCACGCCCACGTCGTCACCACCACGACGCACAAGACCCTGCGCGGTCCGCGCGGCGGCATGATCCTGACCAATGACGGCGACATCTCCAAGAAGATCAACTCGGCTGTCTTCCCCGGCCTGCAGGGCGGCCCGCTGGAGCACGTCATCGCCGCCAAGGCCGTGGCTTTCGGCGAGGCGCTGAAGCCCGAGTTCAAGCTGTACGCCCAACAGGTCGTGAAGAACGCTCAGGCCCTGGCCGCCGTTCTGGTTGATCGCGGTCTGGCGATCGTTTCGGGCGGCACGGACAGCCACCTGATTCTGGTCGACCTGCGTCCCAAGGGCGTGACCGGCAAGGCCACCGAGCATGAGCTCGAAAAGGCGCTGATGACCTGCAACAAGAACGGCGTGCCGTTCGACACTGCGCCGTTCACCGTCACCTCGGGCATCCGTCTGGGCACCCCGGCCGGCACCACGCGCGGCTTCGGCGTGGCGGAGTTCGAGCAGATCGGCCACTGGATCGCTGACGTCGTCTCGTCGATGAACGGCGGCGATGAAGCCGATCCGGCCGTCGTCGCGGGCGTTGCGGCCCAGGTGCGCGAACTGACCGCGCGCTTCCCGATCTATCGCTAAGAGGCCCATCGGATGAAGTGCCCGTTCTGCGGAAACGCCGACACTCAGGTCAAGGACAGCCGCCCGTCTGACGACGGCGCGGCCATCCGGCGCCGTCGGTCCTGCCCGCAGTGCAACGGGCGCTTCACCACCTTCGAGCGGGTGCAACTGCGTGAACTGGTCATTCTGAAACGGAACGGCCGCCGCACCCCCTTCGACCGCGACAAGCTGGAACGCTCGCTGGGCATCGCCCTGCGTAAACGCCCGGTCCAGCCCGATCAGGTCGAGCTGCTGGTCAGCCGCATCGTGCGCCAGCTGGAAAGCCTGGGCGAGACGGAGATCCCGTCCAGCATCGTCGGCGACTTCATCATGAAGGCGCTGAAGTCGGTCGATGAGGTCGCCTACGTCCGCTACGCCTCGGTCTACAAGGACTTCCGCCACACCTCGGACTTCGCCAAATTCCTCGGAGACGAGGGCTTCGACGAGACCAAGTCCGGCCAGGACTGATGCGCCCGCGCGTCACCCTGAAGCTGGCCACCTCGCTGGACGGCCGCATCGCCACGGCGACGGGCGAAAGCCGGTGGATCACCGGACCGGAGGCGCGCCTTCAGGGCCACCGCCTGCGCGCGATGCATGACGCCATTCTGGTCGGCGTTGAGACACTGTTGGCCGATGATCCGGAACTGACGGTGCGCCTGCCGGATCATGCCGGGCTGCATCCGCTCCGCGTTGTCCTCGACAGTCGCCTGCGCACGCCCGCGACGGCCAAGGTCGCCAGCGGTAACACCCTGATCCTGACGACCGCCGCGTCCCATCCCATCGGTCAGGCCGAAGTCCTCGCAGTCGCCGCCGAAGACGGCCGTCCGGCCATCTCCGCCGTTCTGGACGCCCTGTCTGCGCGCGGTGTCGGCTCGGTCCTGATCGAGGGCGGTGGCCGCGTCGCCGCCGCCTTCATCCGGGCCGGCGCAGTCGACGCCATCGAGTGGTTCCGCGCGCCGATCCTGCTGGGCGGGGAAGGGCGGCCCTGCATTGCGTCTCTGGCGCTTGCAAAGCTGGCCGACGCCCCCAAGTTCCGTCGTCTGGGCGTCGAGCCTGTCGGAGACGACCTGTGGGAGCGTTACCAGTGCGTGTGACCCTCTTTCAGGCCCTCTGCGGCGGCTGATTTCAGACGATTCAGACGAATTAGACTCTGTTTTTTGGGTCCGAAGGGACCGGAGCTTGCATGTTCACCGGCATCGTTACCGACATCGGGCGCGTCCGCAGCGTTCGCGACACCAACCGCGACCGTCGCTATGAAATCGAGACGGCGTGGGACACCGCGACCATAGAGATCGGCGCCTCCATCAGCCACGCGGGCTGCTGCCTGACCGTGACGGAAAAGGGCGAGGGCTGGTTCGCGGTCGAGGCGTCGGGCGAGACGCTGGGCCTGACCAAGCTGGGCGACTGGGCCGAGGGTTCGCGCGTCAATCTGGAGCGCGCGGCGCGACTGGGCGACGAACTGGGCGGCCACATCGTTTCGGGCCATGTCGATGGTCTGGGGCAGGTCGTCTCCATCACGCCCGAGGGCGGTTCGCACCGCGTGGTGATCGCGGCGCCCGCGCCTCTGCACAGATTCATCGCGCCCAAGGGCTCAATCACCGTCGACGGGGTTTCCCTGACCGTGAATGGGGTGCATGAGCGTCAGTTCGACGTGAACATCATCCCGCATACGTGGGATGTCACGACCCTCGGCGCCCTCAAGGTCGGCGACAGGGTCAATCTGGAGATCGATATGCTGGCGCGCTACCTCGCGCGTTGGCAGGAGACAGCATGATGAAACTGGCCGTCTATAATACCGACAGCCCGGTCAGCCCGATCGAGGATATTCTGGAGGACGCCCGCAACGGCCGCCCCTACATCCTCGTCGACGCCGAAGACCGCGAAAACGAAGGCGACATCGTCATTCCGGCGCAGTTCGCCACGCCGGATCAGATCAACTTCATGATCCGCTATGCGCGCGGTCTGGTCTGTCTGGCCATGACGGCCGAGCGCGCGCGCCAACTGCGCCTGCCGCCGATGGCCGCCGAGAACCGCACCCGCATGGGCACCGCCTTCACCGTCTCGATCGAGGCGAAGGAAGGCGTGTCGACCGGCATTTCCGCCGCCGACCGGGCGCGCACCATTCAGGTCGCGGTCGATCTGGAAAAGAACGCCGACGACATCGTCTCGCCGGGCCACATCTTCCCGCTGGTCGCGCGCGACGGCGGCGTCCTGGTCCGCACCGGCCACACCGAGGCCGCCGTCGACATCAGCCGTATGGCGGGCCTGATCCCCGCCGGCGTGATCTGCGAGATCATCAAGGACGACGGGACGATGGCGCGGATGCCCGACCTGATCGCCTTCGCCCAGTTGCACGGGCTGAAGATCGGCACCATCGCCGACCTGATCGCCTATCGCCGCCGCACCGAGCGCTTTGTCGAGCGCGTGATGGAGACGCCGTTCGAGAGCGTCCACGGCGGCGCGTTCAAGCTGATCCTCTATCGCAACACCATCGAGGGCGCCGAGCATGTCGCCCTGGTGCGCGGCGATATCGACCCGGCCAAGCCGACCGTCGTGCGGATGCACCAGGTCGACTTCGCCGCCGACCTGCTGGGCCACGTCGAGGCTCGCCAGGACTATATTCCGAAGGCGATGCAGGCGCTGGCGGCCCAGGACGGGCCGGGCGTCGTCGTCTTCCTGCGCGATCCGGACCTGCATGGTCTGGCCGAGCGGCTGGGCGGCGTGCCCAAGCCCGCGGCCGCGGATCGCTCGCTGAAAGCCTATGGCGTCGGGGCGCAGATTCTGCTCGACCTCGGCGTCAAGGATATGATCGTGATGAGTTCGACGCGACCCAATCCGACGGCGCTTGAAGGCTATGGCCTGCGCATCGTGGGTTGGCGCGACATGGACGGAGAAGACCAATCTTGAACGACCCCACTCGCGTCCTCATCGTCGAGGCGCGCTTCTACGACGAACTGGCCGACGCCCTTCTGGAAGGGGCGAAGGACGCCCTGCGCGCGCAAGGCGTCCAGTATGACGTCGTGACCGTCCCCGGCGCGCTGGAAGTGCCAACCGTGATCGCCATGGCTGAAGAGGCCGGTCGCTATCCGACTGCGCCGCGCTATGACGGCTATGTCGCCCTGGGCTGCGTGATCCGCGGCGAGACCTATCATTTCGAGATCGTTTCGGATCAGTCGGCCGCCGGCATTCGCAATCTGGGCCTGAGGGGTCTGGCCATCGGCAACGGCATCCTGACGACCGAGGACGAGGATCAGGCCTGGACCCGCGCCCGCCTCAGCGAGGGCGACAAGGGCGGTTTCGCCGCCCGCGCCTGTCTGGACCTGATCGCCATCCGCAAGCGCCTGCGCGGGGGTCTGGCCTCGTGACCGAACCGACCAGCGCCCCGGCGACCGTCGCCGAAGTCATGGCCCAACTGGCCGAGGCCGATAAAGCTCGCGCCGAACCTCAGCTGACCAGCCGCCAGCGCCGCGCCCGCACGGTCGCCCGTCTGGCCGCCGTTCAGGCTCTGTATCAGATGGAACTGGCGGGCGAGGGCGTCGACAGCGTCGTGCGCGAGTTCCGCAATCACCGTTTCGACGCCGACATCGACGGCGCCCCTCTGGCCGAGGCGGACGAAGACTGGTTCGCCGCCGTCGTTCACGGCGTGGTCGAGGACCAGCGCGCGGTGGAGGAGGCGATCAAGGCCCGTCTGGCCTCCAACTGGCGGCTGGAGCGTCTGGACGCGACCCTGCGCGCCCTGCTGCGCAGCGGCGCATGGGAGCTGAAGCACAAGCCCGACGTGCCGCGTGAAATCGTGATCGACGAGTATGTCGAACTGGCCAAGGCCTTCTTCGACGATGCAGAGGCGAAGTTCGTGAACGCGGCGCTGGACGGCGTGGCGCGCGATGCCCGCGATTGACGTCGCGGGCGAATTCGAGACCATCCAGCGGCTGCTGAAGCCGCTGGCCCATCCGGAATGGGCGCGGGGGCTGGCCGACGACGTGGCCGTGCTGCCCTCGCGACCCGGATACGACCTGATCCTGACCAAGGACGCCATCATTGAGGGCGTCCACTTCCTGCCCGACGACCCGCTGGACACGGTGGCGCAGAAGCTGCTGCGGGTGAACCTGTCCGATCTGGCGGCCAAGGGCGCCGAGCCGTTCGGTTATCTGCTGGCCTGCCACTGGTCCGAACGCTGCGGCTGGCCCGAGCGTGAGGCCTTTGTCGCCGGACTGCGACGCGATCAAGCGATTTTCGACATTTCCCTGTTGGGCGGGGACACGGTGAAGACGCCGGGACCGGCCAGCTTTTCGGCCACCCTGCTGGGCTGGGCGCCGACGGATGCGGCGGTCAGCCGGGCCGGAGCGCGACCGGGCGATCTGGTCTTCGTCACCGGCACGATCGGCGACGGCTGGCTCGGCCTTCAGGCCGTTCAGGCGACCCTGACGCTGGAGCCTGAGCGCATGGATGCGCTTGAGGCCGCCTATCGCACCCCCATGCCGCGTGTGGAGTTCGCCCCGGTGATCCAGAAGCTGGCGACCGCCAGCGCAGACGTCTCTGACGGCCTGCTGGCCGACGCCGCCCATATCGCCGAGGTCAGCGGCGTCGAGGTGATCCTCGATCTGGAGCAGCTGCCGATGTCAGCGGCGGCTCATGCCTGGTTCGACGGGCGCGTCGATCCGCAGGCGGCGCTGGAGCAACTGGCCAGCGGCGGCGACGATTATGAGATCCTGCTGACCGCGCCGCCCGGCGCCGAAGCCGCCCTGCGCCATGAGGCCGAGCGCCGCCATCTTCGCCTGACCTGTATCGGCCGGGTCGGGGCGGGCAGGGGGCTGTCGCCCCGCTATCTCGGCCACGCCATCACGCCCACCCGCACGGGGTGGACCCACGCCTGAGGGCAACGGATTGCTAACGGGACAGGTCCAGACTGGCTTCATGCGCCGCCGCACCCTGATCCTCGCCGCCGCTCTGTCCGGTCTGGCCTTTTCCGGTCCCACGGCCGCCTCGCCCTCGGCCGATGCGCCGGCTGCGCCCGCCGCCTTCGACATGACCGGCGTGGGTCTGCCGGTGATCGTCAACGGGCGCGTCCGCAATCATGTCTTCGTGGTGCTGAAGCTGTATCCCGGCGCAGGCCACGCGACGGACGCGCTCAGGGGCAAGGAGCCCTATCTGCGCGACGCCTTGGTCCGCACCGGGCACCGCACGCCATTCGTGCTGGCCGATGACTGGAACCGGCTGGACGCCGAGGCCATGAGCGCCAGCCTGATCCGCGCGGCCGACGCCCTGATCGGCAAGGGCGCCATCGCCCGCGTCGAGGTCGTCAGCCAGACGCCCCGCCGCCGCACGGCGGTGCGCCCCTTCTGATCTGCACCGTGAAAGAGCGCGGTTGCGCGAAGCCTTCGCATTTGGCACGATTTAGCCGCAATTCCCGAGGGGCGTGAATTTGCGTCCGTTAAGCGCACGGGGGGACCGGAAGGCGGCCGAGAGGCGAAAACGCCCGTAGCGCAGCCCATGGATCCGCGCGCCCAGTTGCATAGGGCTTGGAAACGCCATGACGTCATATCTTTGGCTGGTCATTGCGGCCGGCGGCTTGGGGGTGCTTTACGGCGCCGTTCAGACCGCCGCCCTGATGAAGGCCGACAGTGGTAATGAACGGATGCGTGAGATCGCCGCGGCGATCCAGGAAGGGGCATCCGCCTATCTGAAGCGCCAGTACACAACGATTGGCATTGTAGGGGTCGTGATCTTGGTCGCGGCCTTTTTTCTTATCGGAACCTGGGCTGCGCTCGGCTTCCTGATCGGCGCGGTCCTGTCGGGCGCGGCGGGCTATGCGGGGATGCTGATCTCCGTGCGCGCCAACGTCCGCACGGCGCAGGCCGCGTCGCAGAGCCTGTCCAAGGGTCTTGATCTGGCCTTCCGCTCGGGCGCCATCACCGGCATGTTCGTGGCGGGCGGCGCGCTTCTGGGCGTGTCGGGCTACTACGCCTTCATGACGCAGGGTCTGGGCCACGCCTCGACCAGCCGCGAGGTCATCGACGGCCTGGTGGCGCTGGGCTTCGGCGCCTCGCTGATCTCCATCTTCGCGCGACTGGGCGGCGGCATCTTCACAAAGGGGGCTGACGTCGGCGGCGACATGGTGGGCAAGGTCGAGGCGGGCATTCCCGAGGACGACCCCCGCAACGCCGCCACCATCGCGGACAATGTCGGCGACAACGTCGGCGACTGCGCCGGCATGGCCGCCGACCTGTTCGAGACCTATGCGGTGACGACAGTGGCGACCATGGTGCTGGCGGCCATCTTCTTCCGCAACCAGCCCTATGTCGACGTGCTGATGCTGCTGCCGCTGGCGATCTGCGGCGTCTGCATCGTGACCTCGATCATCGGCACCTTCTTTGTCCGTCTGGGCAAGAGCGGCAATATCATGGGAGCCCTGTATCAGGGGCTGATCGTGACCGGGGTGCTGTCGCTGGTCGCCGTCTGGTGGGTGATCAACACCTTGCTGCCGGGCGCGGTCGAGACCTCAGGCGGACTGTTGATCCAGCCGATGAACCTGTTCTGGGCGGGTGCTGTGGGTCTGGTGGTGACGGCGGCGATCGTGGTCATCACCGAATACTATACCGGCACGGGCTTCCGGCCGGTGAAGTCGGTAGCCAACGCCTCGGTCTCGGGTCACGGCACCAACGTCATTCAGGGGCTGGCCATGTCGCTGGAGGCTACGGCGCTTCCGGCCCTTACCATCATCGTCGGCATCATCGCGGCCTTCCAGTTGGCGGGTCTGTTCGGCATCGCGATCGCCACCACGACCATGCTGGGCGTGGCGGGGATGATCGTGGCGCTGGACGCCTTCGGTCCGGTCACGGACAACGCGGGCGGCATCGCTGAGATGGCGGGCCTGCCGCCGGAAGTGCGGGTCTCGACTGATGCTCTGGACGCCGTGGGCAACACCACCAAGGCCGTGACCAAGGGCTACGCCATCGGTTCGGCGGGGCTGGGGGCGCTGGTCCTGTTCGCGGCCTATGTGGAGGATCTGAAGTTCTTCGCGGCCGAGGCGGCGCCGGGCAGCTTCTTCTACGGTCTGGGGACGGTCGCGTTTGATCTGTCCAACCCCTATGTCGTGGTCGGGCTGTTGTTCGGCGGCTTGCTGCCCTTCCTGTTCGGAGGGCTGGCGATGACGGCCGTGGGGCGCGCGGCCGAGGCTGTCGTGGCCGAGGTGCGGCGTCAGTTCCGTGAAAACCCCGGCATCATGACGTTCGAGACCAAGCCGGAATACGGGCGGGCGGTCGACATCCTGACCAGCGCGGCCATTCGCGAGATGATCGTGCCGTCCCTGCTGCCGGTGCTGTCGCCGATCGTGCTGTTCGTCGTCATCCTGTTCATCCAGCCGGACAAGGCCAACGCCTTCGCCGCGCTGGGGGCCATGCTGATGGGGGTGATCGTGACGGGTCTGTTCGTCGCCGTCTCCATGACCTCGGGCGGCGGCGCCTGGGACAACGCCAAGAAGGTGATCGAGGAAGGCTTCACCGACAAGAACGGCGTCGTTCACGGCAAGGGGTCCGAAGCGCACAAGGCCGCCGTCACCGGCGACACTGTGGGCGATCCGTATAAGGACACGTCAGGCCCCGCAGTGAACCCGATGATCAAGATCACCAACATCGTCGCTCTTCTGCTGCTGGCGGTGCTGGCGAGCGGTAAGATCGTCTGACAGCGATCGGCTGAAACTGAAAACGCCCCGGAGAGCGATCTCCGGGGCGTTATCTTTATTAGGCCCTACGTTCGCGACGCGGTCGCTCACGACTTGAGAGCGCCGAGTTCTGGCGTCTGGCCTCCGGCGTCTTAGTCCGGGCGGCGCTGGCCGGGGACGTTGTCTTCGGTGCGCGGCAACTGGCCGCGGCCGACGTTGCCCAGTAGTTGTTCAAGGATGGTCAGCTGGCGACCGCGGGTGGGCGTTTCGCGACGTTCCATGGCGATCTGGCGGCCGTCTTCCAGGCCCAGGTTGCGGATCGCCGCGACCTTGCCGTCGGCGTCGTTGAAGGTGATCTCGGTCACCGTACGCTGCGACACTTTCGGCTTGTTGTAGGTGTAGCGCTGGGTGGTCTGCGTCAGATAGTACCAGACGCTTTCCGACTCGAAGGTCGAGGTCGTGGATGGCGTGCCCAGCTTGGTCAGCACGGTTTCGCGGGTGTCGACCCCGGCCTCGATATCCTGAGGTTTGACGTCCACGGCCTGGAAGCCCTGGGTGGCGACAACCGGCGCGCAGGCGCCTGCGGCGGCGGCGAGCGAGGCGGCGATGATGAGCGACGTAAAACGGGGCATCGGCGATGGGCCTCAAGGAAGAAGGTCTTTGACCTAACCGTCGCTGCGTCCTAGTGCAACGGCGCGGCGGAAAAGGGGCCGTGAAATCCTATGTTCAAGACTCTCTTCAGACGACAGCAGACGCAAGAGCGTCAAGCTCAGGCGCTTTACGCACTGGCTGTGGATCAGGCGCGCCAGCCCGACTTCTACGCCCAACTGGGGGTGCAGGACCGAATCGATGCGCGGTTTGAACTCTACACCCTGCACGTCCTGCTGCTGTTCGTGCGGATGAAGGCTGAGGGCGAGCGCGGCGCCGACCTGGCCCAGAAGATGTTCGACACCTACGTCTCGGCGCTGGACAACGTCCTGCGCGAACTGGGCGTGGGCGATGTGTCGGTCGGCAAGAAGATGCGCAAACTGGGCGAGGCCCTGTATGGCCGGATGAGCGCCTATGAAAAGGCTCTGCGAGAAGGCGATCATGAAGGCTTTCAGGCCTCCATCGCCCGCAATGTGTTCGAGAGCGAAAACCCCGCCGACGGCGCCGCACTGACCCGTTATGCGCTGGAATCGCACGACCGCCTTTCGCGCCAGTCGCCGTCCGCCGTGGAAAAGGCGCCGGACTGGGCCATGATCGTCGCATGACCATTCCCCCTCTTCCTTTCAGTGATCCTGTCCGACTGCACCAGATCGGCGCCGGGCTGTCCCGACGCCTTGAGCTGGACGCCGAGGCCCGCGTCCGTGTCGCGCGCGCGCTGGAGCTGAAGTCGCTGGATCATTTTGTCGCCGAACTGGATCTTACGGCCACGGTGTCGGGCTGGCGGTTGACCGGTCGCGTCACGGCGGATGCCGTTCAGTCCTGTGTCCTGACGCTTGAGCCGCTGCCGGTTCATGTCGACGCGCGTTTCGAGGTCAATCTGATCGAAGCGGCCGAGGTCATGACCTCGGAAGACGGTGAAATCGACCTGGAGCTGGACGATGATTCGCCCGACGTGGCGGAAAACGGCCAGATCGATCTGGGGCAGTATGCGGTCGAGCAGCTGGCTCTGCAGCTGGACCCCTATCCTCGCAAGGAGGGTGCTGTGTTCGAGCAGCCGCCCGAACCCGGTGAAATCTCGCCATTTGGGGTTTTGCGGGCGCTGAAACAGGACGACGCCGACAAGAGTTGACCCCCAAGGTTGACCCGGGGGCAGCCGCATTGCATCCACACAGTGCGACATTTGCGCTCGCCCGCCCTACATATGAAGCGCCGCGACAAGACGGCGACGGAGTCGATTTCCACTTGGCATCTTCCACACTGATTTCGCTCGACGCCATGGGGGGCGACCATGGCCCCGCCGTCGTGGTCGGGGGCGTGAAGGCTTATTATTCCCTGTACGGCGGCGACGGCGTGCGCTTCCTGCTGCATGGCGACGAGGCGGCGATCCGCGCCGAGATGGCGCGCCTGCACGTCTCGGGCGACGTCTGCGAGGTCCGGCATACCGACAAGGTCGTCGCCATGGACGAAAAGCCCGCCCAGGCCATGAGGCGGGGCAAGGGCTCCAGCCTGTGGAATGCGATCGAGGCGGTGAAAACCGGCGAGGCGCAGGGCGCGGTCTCTGCGGGCAACACCGGCGCCCTGATGGCGATCTCCAAGCTGATCCTGCGCATGGCGGTCGATGGGCTGGAGCGCCCGGCCATCGTCGCCAGCTGGCCGACCAAGCGCGGCGTCACCGCTGTTCTGGACGTCGGCGCCAACATCGGAAGCGATGCGCGCCAATTGGTCGAGTTCGCCATCATGGGCGAGGCGTTTCAGGCCGCAGTGCATGGCGTGGCGCGGCCGACGGTCGGCCTGCTGAACGTCGGCTCCGAAGAGATGAAGGGCCACGAAGAAGTGCGCGAGGCCCACGCCGTGCTGCGTACCGATGCTGTACCGGTGAACTACACCGGCTTCGTCGAGGGCCATGACATCGCCGCCGGAACGGTGGACGTGGTGGTGACCGACGGCTTCACCGGCAATATCGCCCTGAAGACGGCCGAAGGCACCGCGCGCTTCATCTCGGGCCTGCTGAAAGAAGCGCTGACGTCCGGCGTGACGGCCAAGCTGGGCGCCCTGATCGCCATGCCTGCGCTGAAGAAGATGGCGCGCCGCATTGATCCCAGCAGCGTCAACGGCGGCCCCTTGCTGGGCCTGAACGGCATTGTGGTGAAAAGCCACGGCGGCGCCACGGCCGAGGGCTACGCTAACGCCATCCGCGTGGCTGTCGAATTGGCCCGCAGCGACTACCTGACCAAGGTCAGCGCCAATTTCGCACGTCTGGCGGCCGCGATGGACGAGCCTGCGCCCGCCGTCATTGGAGAGACCGAACAGTGAGCGTCATCCGCAGCGTCGTCACCGGGGTTGGTTCCTTCCTGCCCGAACAGGTCGTCACCAACGCCGATCTGACCAGGATCGTCGACACCTCCGACGAGTGGATCATCGAACGCACCGGCATCCGCCAGCGCCACAAGGCGCGCGATGACGAACCGACCAGCGACCTGGCGGTCAAGGCCGCCGAGCGCGCTCTGGCTGACGCCGGCAAGACGGCGGCGGACGTCGACCTGATCATCGTCGCCACCACCACGCCGGACCAGACCTTCCCGGCGACGGCCGCCATCGTCCAGCGCAAGCTGGGCGCGCCTGTGGGCATCGCCTTCGACGTTCAGGCGGTCTGCTCGGGCTTCGTCTACGCGATGAGCGTGGCCGACGGCTTTGTGGCTCGTGGTCAGGCCAAATGCGCCCTGGTCATCGGCGCCGAGGAAATGACCCGGCTGATGGACTGGACCGATCGCACGACCTGCGTCCTGTTCGGCGACGGCGCCGGGGCCTTTGTTCTTGAGCCGGGCGAAGGGCAGGGAACCAAGGAGGATCGCGGCGTGCTGGGTTTCGCCCTGCGCTGCGAGGGCGCCAAGGCCGATATGCTCTATGTCGACGGCGGTCCGTCCACGACGGGGACGGTCGGTCATCTGCGGATGCTGGGCAATCAGGTCTTCCGTCACGCCGTGGTGAATATCTCTGAGGCCATCACCGCCGCCGCCGAGGTCGCAGGCGTCGACATCCCCGAAATCGACTGGTTCGTGCCGCACCAGGCCAATCAGCGCATCATCCGGGGCGTGGGCGATCGTCTGGGCCTGGACGAGGACAAGGTGATCTCGACCGTGGCCATGCACGCCAACACCTCGGCCGCCTCCATCCCGCTGGCGATGGATGTCGCCATCAAGGACGGGCGGATCAAGAAGGGCGATCTGGTGCTGGTCGAGGCCATGGGCGGCGGTCTGACGTGGGGCGCCTGCGCCTTCCGCTTCTAGATTCGCATTGAGGACTTTGATTTTCGGCCGTTTTGCCCTTCAATGCCCTGCCGATTGATTGCGGGAGATGCAGGTGACCGGACATCAGACCCTTACCCGTGCCGACTTGTGCGAAGCGGTCCATGAGGAAGTCGGGCTGTCCCGACAGGAATGCTCAGGACTGGTCGAGCGCACGCTGGACCTGATCGTCGATTCGCTTGAACAGGGCGAGACGGTCAAACTGTCGGGATTCGGCGTCTTTCAGGTGCGTGAGAAACGCGCCCGCATGGGCCGAAACCCAAAGACCGGCGAACCGGCCGCCATCAACCCCCGCCGCGTCATCAGCTTCCGCGCCTCCCAGATCATGAAGAGCCGGGTGCACGACGCCGTCGTCGAGACCTGAGATCCTTGGCCAAAAGCCCCAAAGCCTTCCGCACCATTTCCGAAGCGGCCGAAGAAGTCGGCGCTCCCCAGCACGTGCTGAGGTTCTGGGAGACGAAGTTCGACTTCATCGTCCCGGTGAAGCGCGCGGGCGGCCGCCGTTTCTATCGTCCTGACGACGTCATGGTGCTGAAGGCCGTGCGGCGGTTGCTGCATGACGAGGGGCTGACGATTCGCGGCGTCCAGCGGTTGGTGCAGGATCAGGGTCTGGCGCGTCTGACCGCCTATGCCGACCCGGCCGCCACGCTGGAAATTGATTCGGGCGACAGGGACGAAACGATCCAGCCGACGACCTCGACGCCCGTCGCTTCGGGGCCTCTTGAGGCGCTGTTGGGCGAACTGGAGACGGCCAGGGCCCGGTTGGAGGCCGTTCTGCGCCGATAAGGCGGAAGTTGTTGTCGATAGAGCGTTTTAGGGTTTGCGGAGCACTGAACCGCCGTCTATAGGGAGCGCCTTCGGAGCGTGGCGCAGCCTGGTAGCGCACTTGACTGGGGGTCAAGGGGTCGCAGGTTCGAATCCTGTCGCTCCGACCATTTGCTGAAGGTTATCAGCAGGCTGAAACGGCCGGTGAGGGAAACCTCACCGGCCGTTCTGCTGTTCAGCTCTTGGTCTTGTTGTCCGGTTCGCGTTCGGCCCAGCGCAACATGGGAATAAGCGGCAGACCCCAGCCGATCCCCGCCACGGCGAAGAAGATCAGGTCGATCCACCAGGCCTTGGGCAACAGATTGTGCAGGCTGACGGCGCCCCACACCCAGAAAGCCAGAAAGAAGATGACGCCCAGGGTGGCGATAAAACGGCGTAGGCGGGGAGACATCAGCGTTTTCTCCGGAACAGGAAGAAGGCGATCAGACCCAGCACCACGGCGGCGAACGCCCAGGGCAGCCATTTCCAGTCCGCGAGGTCAGCGACCGCGAACACCCGGATGGCCAGGAAGGCGCCGCAGGCGGCGCTGACCAGAGCGACCAGAATGCTTGGCCCTAATTCGCGGCGTCTGGCCAGCAGATTGGCGATCCACGCCAGGGCCACGGCGCCGGCGGCGGCGATGGCGATCTCGAGATATTGCACCGCTTGGCGCTCCCGTTGAGTGATGTGTGACGCTTTGGCTCAGAAACCGACTCGATCTTGCCACGCGGGAGGGGCATATCCCTCGGTTCCGCCGCCTGTAAATGAGGCGGCAAGCATATCGGGGCGAACGGCAGGCGTCGAATGAAGCGTATTGGTGAATTGGACCACAGCCGCGTGGTGGCGCTGTGGCTGTTTCTTTGCGCGGGCCTCGTGTTCGCCATGGTGGTTGTGGGCGGCGCGACGCGACTGACCGGCTCGGGCCTGTCGATCACGGAATGGAAGCCCATCATGGGCGCCCTGCCGCCGATGAACCACGCCGAATGGGTCGAAGCGTTCGACAAATACAAGGCCATTCCCCAATACGTCGAAGTCAACGCCGGCATGAGCATGGCGCAGTTCCAGTACATCTTCTGGTGGGAATGGGCGCACCGTCTGCTGGGCAGGCTTATCGGCGTAGTCTTCGCCTTGCCCTTTATCGGCTTCCTGATTTTCCGGGCCATTCCGCGCCGTCTGATCCTGCGTTGTGTCATCCTGCTGGGCCTGGGCGGCCTGCAGGGGCTGATCGGCTGGTGGATGGTGTCCAGCGGTCTGGCCGAGCGGGTCGATGTGGCGCCTGAGCGCCTGATGACCCATCTGGGTCTGGCCTTCCTGATCTTCGCGGGCCTGATCTGGACGGGGCTGGAGGCCTGGGCCGGATCCGACTTCAACCGTGCGCCGCGTGGCTGGAGCTGGGGCGCAGGGCTGCTGCTGGGCGGCGTCTTCCTGCAATGCCTGCTGGGCGGCCTCGTGGCGGGCGCCAAGGCGGGCATGATCTATACCGACTGGCCCTTGATGAACGGGGCGCTGTTCCCGCCGGTCGCGTGGGGGCAGGGGGCGCTGGCCTTCCTGCACGATCAGGGGCTGGTGCAGTTGAACCACCGCATCTGCGCCTATCTCCTGCTGTTCGCGGGCACTTTCTATGCCGTCCAGTCCGTGCGCGGGCGGCTGGAAGAGGGGCTGGGCGCTTCGGCCGTGGTTCTGGCGGGCGCGCTGTGGCTACAGGCCGGGCTGGGCGTTCTGACGCTGATCCATGCGGTGCCGGTAACGCTGGGCGTCCTGCATCAGGCGGTTGCGGCTCTGGTGCTTGCTGCGGCGACGGTGAACCTGTGGCTGGTACGGCGCTCGCGGCCGCGGATGTTCGCTTCGGGCTTCCGCTGAGGCTGTTGGACAGCGATCAACAAAAAGGCCGCCCTCCAGATCGGAGGGCGGCCTTTTCATTTGGCGTTGGGCGGCTGTGTCAGCCGACTTTTACCCGGGTGGCCGATTCCGGCAGGTCCTCGCCGAAAGCGCGCTGATAGAATTCAGCGATGGTCGGCCGTTCCAGCTCGTCGCACTTGTTCAGGAAGGTCAGGCGGAAGCTCAGGGCCACGTCGTCGCCGAAGATGATGGCGTTCTGGGCCCAGGTAATGACCGTGCGGGGCGACATGACGGTCGAGATGTCGCCGTTCATGAAGGCGTTGCGGGTCATGTCAGCGACGCGGACCATGGCGGCGATCCGGCGCTTGCCCTCGGCATCGTTCCATTCCGGCACCTTGGCGGCGACGATCTCGGCTTCCACGTCGTGGTCGAGATAGTTCAGCGTGGTGACGATGTTCCAGCGGTCCAGCTGCGCCTGGTTGATCTGTTGGGCGCCGTGATACAGGCCCGTCGTGTCGCCCAGGCCGACCGTGTTCGAGGTGGCGAACAGGCGGAACCACTTGTTGGGGCGGATGACGCGGTTCTGGTCCAGCAGAGTCAGGCGGCCCTGCGCCTCCAGCACGCGCTGGATGACGAACATGACGTCTGGGCGGCCCGCATCATATTCGTCGAACACCAGGGCGACCGGGCGCTGCAGCGACCACGGCAGGATGCCCTCGCGGAACTCGGTGATCTGCTTGCCGTCCTTCAGGACGATGGCGTCCTTGCCGATCAGGTCGATCCGGCTGACGTGGGCGTCCAGGTTCACGCGCACCATCGGCCAGTTCAGACGGGCGGCGACCTGTTCGATGTGGGTCGACTTGCCGGTGCCGTGATAGCCCTGAACCATCACGCGGCGGTCGTAGGCGAAGCCCGCGCAGATCGCGAGCGTCGTCTGCGGGTCGAAACGATAGGATTCGTCGATTTCGGGCACATGGCTGTCGCGCGTCTCGAAAGCGGGCACGACCATGTCGGAGTCGATACCGAATGCTTCCTTCAGCGTGACCTTGCGATGCGGTTCCAGCGTGACGAGCGGGTCGGGGGAGGCGTCGAGCGGAGAGGTCATGGCATCCAACTAGCGCCCTCGCGCGCGTGGCTCAACACGCGCGAGGGGCCGGATGGATTATTCGTCATGGGCCGGTCATGGGGCCGGTCGGCCTATTCAGCCGAAAGGGCGACCTCGACGTTGCCGCGCGTGGCGTTGGAATAGGGGCAGACCTGATGCGCCTTCTGGATCAGCTCATCGATGATTTCCCGGTCCAGACCGTGGTCCGTGACCTTCAGTTCGACATCCAGATTGAAGCCTTCGCCATGCGTGTTCTTGCCGAAGCCGATCCCGGCTGTGACCCTGGTGTCCGGGCCGACGGGGGTTCCAGCCTTGCCGGATACAAGCCGCAGAGCGCCCAGATAGCAGGCGGCGTAGCCGGTTGCGAACAACTGCTCGGGGTTGGTTCCGTCGCCGCCCTTGCCGCCCATTTCCGACGGCGTGGACAGGCGCACGTCGATCTTGCCGTCGTCCGTGGCCGAGCGGCCTCCTTCACGCCCTCCGCCCGAGGCGGTGGCGTGGGCGCGGTACAGGACTTCCATCTGTCGTCTCCTTATCCCCAGGCTGTGGATGAAATGAATGGATGAATAGCCAACGCCCCGCAGGGCCAACGGTTCTGTGATTCGGGAAAAGCCCCGCAGGATGTTAATAAATGAGGCATCGCTCCCGATGGGGAGGGGATGATGGAAACGCAGACGCAGTTCTTTTGCTACGTTTACGATGCGCCCGAGTGCACGCCGCAGATGTATCCGCTGGAAGCCGACACCTTCGCCGACGCGGTCAATGAGACACGGCGCGTCATGCGCGACGAAGGCGAGGCCGGGGCGTTCGCCGAGATATGGGACTCATGGGCCGATGATCAGGTCATGATCCGCATTGAGGCGCCGCCCGCAAGGGGCGGCCTGCTGCGCGTTCTCAGGCGTGGCCGGCTTTCTTCAAGGTTTTCCAGGCCTTGATGACGCTCTGAAGTTTGGCCTCGGCCCCGCGATCACCGCCGTTGGTGTCGGGGTGAAAACGCTTCAGCATCTCATGATAGCGCGCCTTGACGGCGGCCTTGTCGGCGCCCGGCTCCAGACCCAAATCAGCCAGTGCGGCGCGCTCCAGGCGTCCGATCCCGTGATGAGGGTCGTTCTGGGCCGGCGCGTCGGCGTACACCCTGCGGCCGAACAGGCCGAAGCTGTCGCGCCATGAGCCCGCGCCGGCGTTGTCGGCCGTGCCTGCCTTGGCGGCGGCGGCTGCGGCCTCGCGCGTTTGCGGCCCCGCCTTCATCTGCCAGGTCGGACGCCCGCCGGTCATGGCTTCGTTTTCCTGGGCCGCGCGGATCTGGTCCTCGTTCATGCCGGCGTAGAAGTTCCAGCTCTTGTTGTACTGGGCGGCGTGCGGCTGGCAGAAATCGTAGAACTCGTTCAGCTGCTCACGCGACTTGGGCGCACGGGCGGTGGCCGGCCGCGAGCACTCGGCCCACTCGCAGGGTTTTTCGCCGGGCTTGAGGCGCAGGACGTCCTCCGCCGCCTCCTGCTCATCGTCAGAACGCGGCGGCTTCACCCGAATGTCGGTGAAGCGTGGTTTGTATTGAAAAGACGCAGACATCACCCGAAGTGTAGGGCCGAATTGGACAGCTTCAAGGAGTCCCTATGTCTGACGGCCCGATCGCGACAGTTATGCGCAGAAAACTGACCGAAGCCTTCGCTCCAGAGCGGCTGGAGCTGGAAGATGACAGCTGGAAGCACGCGGGCCACCATCATGAGGGCGGTATCGACGCCAGGGACGGCGGCGAAAGCCATTTCCAGCTGACCATCGTTTCCGAAGCCTTCGCCGGTCAGGGACGGGTCGCGCGACAGCGTGCGGTCAATACCGTGCTGAAAGAAGAGCTGTCCGGCCCGGTCCACGCCCTGTCCATCCGGGCGCAGACGCCGCAGGAAGCGGGCTGAAGATCATTCGACGCTGACCGCTGAAAAATTCAGATTACGGGGTTATTTTTGTTCATATCCTTTTAGAACCTTTCGCATTAGGTTCTCCGCCCGAAGCATTTTTCAGCGGGCGGGGGCCATCGCTATGGTGGGTTCGGATGGGTTTACAAAGGAAGTGGAGGCGGGTCAGTCGCCCGCCGACGCGGCTCAGGCGCTGGCCGCCATCCTTCAGACCCAGCATCTGCGCTATCTGATCATCTTCAGCTGGGCCGTGGGCCTGATGGCGACGATCGGCTGGGCGCATGGGCTGCTCTGGTTCATGGCCACCCTTGCGGCGGGTCTGCTGCGCAGCATCGTAGAGAAAGACGTCAGCCACAGGGTCGGCGCGCATTGGGGCATGGTGTTTCCGGCTGTGGCGACGGCCACGACGGTCGTATGGGCCATCGCGCCCCTGATGGCGTGGTTTTCCGAGGCGCCGTTTGGACATGAGCTGGCGATCGCCCTGCTGTTCTCCGGCTATATGCTGGTGTTCGCCCAACTGCGGAACTCGCCCCGACAGGCGGTCCTGATCTCTTCGCCCTATAGTCTGGTCGGTCTGGTCATCACGGCCAGTCTGATCGGCGAGCCGATGTTCTGGCCCTTTGTGGCGGTGGCCCCCCTGACCGCCATCAGTCTGTTCGTCCTGGTGATGGTGACGATGTTGCGGGAAGAGCGCATCCGCGCCTTCCAGACTCATCAGGCCCATCTGATCGAAGAACTTGAGGCCGCCCGCGACAGGGCCGATGCGGCCAATGAAGCAAAGTCCAGTTTCCTGGGCGTCATCTCTCACGAACTGCGCACGCCGATGAACGGCGTGCTGGGCGCGGCGCAACTGCTGAGCGCGACGCGGCTGGAAGGCGCCCAGCGTGAATATCTGGCCATCATCCGTAACTCGGGCGACAATCTGCTCAGTCTGTTGAACGACATCCTCGACATGACCAAGATCGAGGCGGGGCGGATGAACTTCGAGTCCGTGGACGTTGATCTGGAGGATCTGCACCGCCGCATCGTCGGTCCGTTCGAGGCGCAGGCCGAGGCCAAGGGGTTGGAGTTCATCACCACGTTCGAGGGGGATATTCCCGCCGTTGTGCGCGGCGATCCCCTGCGGGTCTGTCAGGTCGTGCAGAACCTGCTGTCCAACGCGGTGAAGTTCACCGATCACGGACAGGTGCGCTTCGTCACGCGCGGGCGGCGTATTTCCAACCGTCGGGCGGCCTTCGAGTTCGCCGTGATCGACAACGGCGCCGGCATTTCCGAAGAGGACATGGACCAGTTGTTCCAGCCTTTCAGCCAGGTGGACGCATCCTCAACGCGGCGTTTCGGCGGGACGGGATTGGGGCTGACGATTTCGCGTCGTCTGGCCAATATCATGGGCGGGGACATCACCGTCGCCTCGCGCCACGGCGAAGGTTCCGTCTTCACCTTCACCGTTGAGGGAGATGTCGTGGCCTGGCGATCCGCGCCTCAGATGCATCGGATCGAAGGCGATACGGATCAGGGCGATGGCATGGAGGTGCTGGTGGTTGAGGATCACGCCGTCAACCGCATGATCCTTGAGGCGTGGATGGCGTCGACAGGGCGGCGCACCAGCATGGCTGAAAATGGGCAGGAGGCGGTGGACATCGCCCGCAATCAGCGCTTCGATCTCATCGTCATGGACGTCAACATGCCGGTCATGGACGGCCTGACGGCGACGCGGATGATCCGCAACGGCGGCGCCAATACACAGACGCCCATCATCGTCCTGTCCGCCTCGGCCCGCAGCGAGGATCATGAAGTCGGCCTTGCGGCCGGCGCCGACGCCTATCTGAATAAGCCGATCGATTTCCGCAGCCTCTCGGCCTTGATGGGCCAGGCCAGGGGAGGACGCGAGGCCCTGCGCGGCCTGTATGACGACGGTCAGGACGTCGCCGCGGCCTGAGGCGGCCTGTCATGACCCGGCGTCACAGCGCCCTTCAGGGCTTGCCTGAATTGCAGGTCGCCATCGAAGGCGGGGCGGGCTTGCCCTGAAACGGTGAAAAAGCTTGACCGGCGGGGCTTCCAATCGGCTGCACGTGCGTTAGACCCGGACCATGCCCGTGAATTCTCCGCATACCCTAGTCGCTGTCACGGACCCCATTGCCAAGGTGGTCGCCGCCGGTGAACAGCGATTGACCTCTGACGCGGCCATCGTCGCCAAGGCGATGGATATGCTGGGCGATTTCGCCATCAATCTGACGGTGGCGGCGCTCATTTTCGTGCTGACGCTGGTGGCGGCGCGGTGGGCGTCAGGGGCAGCGCGGAAGATTCTGGCGCGCACCCGGCTGGTGCGACGCGATCCGACGGTGCTGGCCTTCCTGGTCCAGATCGTGCGCGTGGTCGTCATCATCATCGGCATGATCGCGGTGCTGCAGCGACTGGGCGTGCAGACGACCTCCATCATCGCGGTTCTGGGCGCGGCGTCGCTGGCCGTGGGTCTGGCGCTGCAGGGGACGCTGTCGAATGTCGCGGCGGGCGTGATGCTGCTGATCCTGCGCCCCTATCGCGTGGGAGAGGCCATTGAGGTCGGCGGCGCTTCCGGCACTGTGCAGAAGCTGGACCTGTTCACGACCCAACTGATGAACGCCAACAACCACAGGATCGTCATTCCGAATTCCAAGGTGCTGAGCGATGTCATTGTCAATGTGACGGGGCAGCGGACGCGCCGAATCGAGATCAAATTCACCGTCGGCTACGGCGAGAACCTGAAAGAGGCGCGCGACGTGCTGTCGGCGGTCGCGCGGCTGCATGACAAGGTGCTGAAGGATCCGGCGGTCTGGACCGGGGTGACGGCCCTGCTGGACAGCTCTGTCGAGATCACGTTGCACGCCTGGGTGCATACCGCTGACTGGTGGCAGACGCTGGCCGACCTGATGCAGTCCGGCAAGGAAGCGCTGGACGAGGCCGGTATCGAGATTCCCTTCCCGCATCAGGTCGAGGTGCCGGCGAAGGACGCTAAATTCGCCCGGGTCGTCATGGCGCCGATCCCGGATGAAACGCCGACCCAAGGGGGAGAATGAGCCGTGCGTTTTGATTTCGGTTCCGACAATACCTCAGGCATGGCGCCCTCGGCGCTACAGGCCATGGTCGACGCCAATGCGGGGTTTGCGCGGGCCTATGGGGCGGATGAAACCTCGGCGCGGGCGGCAGACCTGATCCGCCAGACGCTGGATGCGGACGCCGAGGTTCGCTTTGTCTTCAGCGGCACGGCCGCCAACGCCATCGGCCTGTCTATGCTGGCGCGGCCCTATGAGGCCGTGCTGGCGCATCACGCGGCCCATGTCTGCACCGATGAAACGGGCGCGCCCGGCTTCTTTGGGCAGGGCGTGGGGCTGATCGGTCTGCCGGGGTATTCGGGCAAGATCGAGGTGGCGGCTCTCTATGCCGCACTGGAAGAAGCCGAGGTCGCCCATCGCCAACCGGCGGCGGCGCTCAGCGTGACCCAGACGACGGAATACGGCGCTGTCTATTCCGAAGAGGAATTGCGCCTGCTGATCGAACCGGCCCGGCAGGCCGGTCTGGGCGTGCATATGGATGGAGCGCGCCTGTCCAACGCCGTGGCGGCGGGTTTCGACCCCAAGGACATTCCTCGTCTGGGCGTTGATGTCCTGTCGTTCGGAGGAGCCAAGGCCGGGGCGAATTGCGTCGAGGCGCTGGTGATCTTCAACCGTTCGCTGACGCGCAGGATCGACAACCGGCTGAAACAGGCGGGGCAGACGGCGTCCAAGGGGCGGCTGCTGGCCGCGCCGATGCTGGGCCTGCTGGAGTCCGGCGACTGGCTGTCGGGCGCTGCTCACGCCAATCTGATGGCCCAGCGGCTGGCCGACGGCATTGAGGCGCGGACGCCCTTCGTGCTGGCCCATCCGGTGGAGTCCAACACCGTCTTCGTGCGGATGCCTGACGAGGCGCATCAGGCGCTGAATGCAGCAGGCTGGGCCTGCTATCAGTTCGATGACGGCTCGGTGCGTTTTGTCTGTTCATGGGCGACGGACGAGGCGTCGGTCGACGCCCTGATCGACGCCGTGGCGAGTCTGGACTGAACATGGCGGTCATGGCCCGCTGCGGAGACATGATGGCGGCGGGGTCTGCAGATGCGCGGTGAACGTTCGGGCCGACGCGGCGATGTGGCGACCAAGGCCATGAACGCGGGCGTCGATCCCGCCCAACAGGAAGCGCCGCCGACGCTGGAGGCGCTGAAAAACCTGATTGGCGTCGTGGCCCGTTCGGGCGCGCCGCAACTGCCGTGGCGCGTAGCGGGGGCGATCCTGCTGACGCTGGCGGGCAAGGGGCTGGGCGTGCTGGCGCCGCTGGTGCTGGGCGCGGCAGTCAACCATCTGGCGGCGGATCAGGGACCGGCGGCGTCGGTGGGGCTGGGCTTCGCCGCCTTCGCCGTGGGCTGGGCGCTGGTGCGCTTCCTGTCGGCGGCGACGCCGCAGTTGTCTGACGTGGTGTTCGCCCCCGTGCGGGCGGCGGCCCAGCGCAAGACAGCGGCCGAGACCTTCGCCCACGCGCTTAGCCTGTCGCTGGATTTCCATCAGACCAAGCGCTCCGGCGCCCTGTCGCGGGTGATGGACCGGGGATCGCGCGCGGTGGACTTCCTGCTGCGGATCCTGATGTTCAACCTGGGCCCGACGGTGCTGGAGCTGGCGCTGGCGGCAGCGGTGCTGGGCGGCAAATACAACTGGCGTTTCGGCGCCGTGGCGGTGGCCGTGGTGCTGGTCTATGCAGTCACGACCTTCGCTATGGGCAACTGGCGACTGGAGCACCGCCGCGCCATGAACGCCGCCGACAGCGAGGCGGCGGGCCTTTCGGTCGACGCCCTGCTGAACTACGAAACCGTCAAATCATTCGGCGCCGAGGGCCGGGCGGCGCAGGCCTATGAAGCCTCGCTGGCGACCTATGCCAAGGCGTCGCTGAAGGCCAACACCTCGCTGGCGGCGCTGAACCTGATTCAGGCGCTGATCATGAACGTCGGGCTGGGGATCATGGCCGTCATGGCCGGGTTCGAGGCGGCGGCCGGGCGGATGGGACCGGGGGATGTGACGGCGGCGGTGCTGATCATGATCTCCCTGTATGCGCCGTTGAACATTCTGGGTTTCGCCTATCGGGAAATCCGCCAGTCTTTCATCGACATGGAGGAGATGCTGAAGGTGACGCGTCAGGCGCCGCAGGTGGCCGATGCGCCCGGCGCCATCGACCTGACGCGCCCCGATAGCGGCTGCGGCGCCGAGATCGTCTTCGATCATGTGGGCTTCCGGCACGACGCACGGGCGGCGGGACTGGATGACGTCAGCTTCGTCACGGCTGCAGGCACGACGACGGCTCTGGTCGGGCCGTCGGGGGCGGGCAAGTCCACCATCGTAAAACTGGCTCTGCGTCTGCTGGACCCGCAGGAAGGCGCCGTACTGATCGACGGCCGGGATGCCCGTAGCGTCACTCAGGCGTCGTTGCGGGCGGCGGTCGCGCTGGTGCCTCAGGACGTGGCCCTGTTCAATGATACGCTGGCGGCCAACATCGCCTTCGCCCGACCCGATGCGGATGAGGCGGCCGTCTGGGCGGCGGCTGAGGCGGCGGAACTGGCGGACTTCATCCGCAACCTGCCCGAGGGCATGGACACGCGGGTGGGCGAGCGTGGTCTGAAGCTGTCCGGCGGCGAGCGTCAGCGGGTCGGCATCGCCCGCGCCCTGCTGGCCGACCCTTGCGTCCTGATCCTTGATGAGGCGACCAGCGCGCTGGACAGCCGCACCGAGGCCGCCATCCAGAAGACCCTGCGGCGCGCCCGCACGGGCCGCACGACGCTGGTGGTCGCGCACAGGTTGTCGACCGTGGCTGACGCCGACCAAATTCTGGTGCTGAAGGCAGGCCGGATCGTCGAACGCGGCGCCCATCATGAACTGGTGGCGCGTCAGGGCGGGGAATATGCGGCCCTGTGGCGCAAGCAGACGCGCGGGGCGAAGACGCAGGTCGATTAGGCTTCGGGTTCTGCGGCGCCCGGAACCTTGGCTTTCAACACGTCCTTGAGGCTGTCCAGCACCTTGGCGCGGGCGTCGGCGGCGTCGGCGGGCAGGGTCAGCAGCAGGCGCAGCGCCTGGGCATGAACCGTGACCACGCGCCAGTCGAAGGGACGCCCCTCGGGCGCCGCGTCGATCAGGTCGCACAGGTTGGCCGCTGCGGCGCACAGGTCGTTGAGTTCAAACGGCCCGGCGGCGTCGATCACCGCGCTGGCGTGGGCATAGGCGGCGTCCAGCGCCGCCGTGTCGACGCCTTCGGGGACGGGCAGGGCGCCCAGGGCTGTAACCTGTTGCTGGATGATTTCGCGGCTGCGAGGCTCCAACTCCGCCAGATTGGCGCGGGCCTGGTTCAGGGCGACGCCGACGCTGACGCCTCCGGGTTGATCGACCAGGGTCGACAGGCGGCTGCGGCGACGATTGTGCGTGATGACCGTCATGGATGCGCTGCCGCCCTGCGTTCCTGTTCAAAAGCCGCCTTGCGACGTTCCTCGGCGCGGCGCTCGGGGCCGGGCCATTCCTCGCTGCGGAAACGCCGGTCAGGGCCGAAATAGTCGCCGACCTCAAGGAAGGGCCGGTTGTCGCGCGCCACCCAGACGATGCGCTCCAGCAACAGACCCGCGCTGAACGGCTTGGTGATCAGGAAGTTGGCGCCGCAGTCGCGCGCGTCGGACACCTTGGAGCGGCGGACGTGGGCCGCGGTCATGATGACGGGGGCATAGGCGTTCGGCTCAAGCCCCGAACGGCGCAGCCAGCGCACGAACTCATAACCGCTCATGCCCGGCATTTCGCAGTCGACCATGATGAGATCGACCGGGCAGTCCTGCAGAATGGCGATGGCGTCTGCCGCGCTTTCACAGGCGTGACGCACCTTGATGCCGAAGCCCAGCAGCGCCTGCGCCGTCAACTCCAGCGAGAACGGCGAATCGTCGATGACCATGGTCACCGCGCCGTCGAAGTTGAACACCGCGCTTTCGCGCAGGGATTCGCCGACCCCGTTCATGCCGCGCATGGGGGCCTCCCGGCTGTTGCGGAAGGGGTGTGGGCGAATCGCATCATGTCAGCTTCGGCGGCGAAACGGCGCCGCGCAATCGCGATCAGCGCCAGATCAACCTCAGATCAACCCCAGATCAACCAAGGCGACCGATGGCGTAGAAGCGGTCGGCGCGTTGTTGCTTCAGTTGTTCGGGCGACAGGTTGGACAGGGCCTTCAGCTCTTCTTCCAGCGCCTGACCGACGTTCTGCATGGTCTTTTCGCGGTCGGCGTGGGCGCCGCCCAGCGGTTCGGGGATCACGCGATCGACGATCTTCAGCTCGATCAGGTCCGGCGCCGTGATCTTCATGGCGTTGGCCGCGTCCTTGGCCCGCGAACCGTCGCGCCACAGGATGCCGGCTGCGCCCTCGGGCGAGATCACCGAATAGATGGAATGCTCCAGCATCAGCACGCGGTTGGCGCAGGCGATGGCGATGGCGCCGCCCGATCCGCCTTCGCCCGTCACCGTGGCGATGGAGGGGACGGCGAGGGTCAGGCCGCGCTCGGTCGAGCGGGCGATGGCCTCGGCCTGACCGCGCTGTTCGGCGCCGATGCCCGGATAGGCGCCCGCCGTGTCGACAAAGGTCATGACGGGCAGGCCGAACTGCTCGGCCATGTCCATCAGGCGGATCGCCTTGCGATAGCCCTCGGGCATGGCCATGCCGAAGTTGTGGGTGATGCGGGTCTGGGTGTCGTGGCCCTTTTCATGGCCCATGATGACGACCGGCTGGCCGCGGAAACGCGCCAGACCGCCCAGAATGGCCTGATCGTCACCGAACTGACGGTCGCCGTGCAGTTCAACGAAATCGGTGAACAGGCCGTCGACGTAGTCGATGAAGTGCGGACGCTGCGGGTGGCGCGCGACCTGGGTGCGCATCCACGGGTCAAGGTTGGCGTAGGCCTTGGTGCGCATGGCGTCGGCCTTTTTGCGCAGGGCGGCGATCTCGGCCTCGAACGAACCGCTGGTGGGCGCCAGCAGCGACAGCTCGGCGATCTTGGCGTCCAGTTCGGCGATCGGCTTTTCGAATTCGAGATAGTGCGTGGCCATTAGGCGTCCGTGAGGAGGAAGCGCGCATTGCGCTACGGAAGGCGGCGGAAACTAGAGTGCGCAGAGCCAAGGGGCAAGCGGGGGTTCAGTCATCCTTCGCCAGAGGGTGGTTGGCGTGGACGACCTGAGACAGCCGGTCGGTCGCGACATGGGTGTAGATCTGGGTGGTCGAAATGTCGGCGTGGCCCAGCAGGGTCTGCACCACGCGCAGGTCCGCGCCCCCTTCCAGCAGGTGGGTGGCGAAGGCGTGACGCAGGACGTGAGGGCTGACGCGGGTCGGATCGATCCCCGCCGTGATGGCCGCCTGATCGAGAAGCTGGGCGAAGCGGCGCGGCGTCAGATGGCCGCTCTTGCCGTGTGAGGGGAACAGCCACGGGCTGTCCGGCGCGCCGGGCTTGCGAGCGGCGTCGCGGGCGTCCAGCCACGCGCGGATCGCCTCGCGCGCGGCGGTGTTCAGGGGGGCCAGCCGCTCCTTGCCTCCCTTGCCGCGCACGATCAGATAGGCCGGGTCGCGCCGCACGGCCTCAACCTTCAGCGCCAGAAGTTCAGACACCCGCAGGCCCGAGGCGTAGGCCATCTCCATCAGGGCGATCAGGCGCACGCCCGCCGCGCCGTCGTCGGCGGCCGCCGACGCCAGCAGGGCCTCGATTTCGTCGCGGCTGAGGGTCTTGGGCAGGCTGCGGCCCTGTCTGGGCGCGTCGAGACGGCGCGAAGGGTCGTCGGCGCGCCAGCCTTCGCCCAGCGCGAACCGATAGAACTGGCGCACAGATGCGCGACGCCGTGCGGCCGTGGCGGCGGACAGGCCGCGTCGCGACAGGTCGGCGAACCATGCCTCCAGCGCCTCTTGAGGAGCGGCCATCAGTCCCCCGGCGTCGCCCAGCCAGGTTTCCGCATCCGCCAGATCGCGGCCATAGGCCGACAGGGTGTGGGGCGATGCGTCGCGCTCCACCGCCATCATTTCCAGAAAGGCTTCGATCTGTGGGGTCATGCTGTCTCTTGCGGCGGCGCCTGCATCGGAGTGTGGAGCCGGGCGGCGTCTGGTGTAGAGGGTATACGGACCATGCCTTCTGACGCCCCGCCTGATTCCTTTCCGCTGCCTTCCGTCCGCACCATAGCCCTGGTGGGGTTGATGGGTGTCGGCAAATCGACCGTGGGGCGACGACTGGCGACCCGGCTGGGCCTGCCGTTCGCCGATGGCGATCATGTGATCGAAGAAGCGGCGGGCATGACCATCAATGAAATCTTCGCCACACGCGGCGAGGGCGAGTTTCGGGCGGGCGAGGCGCGGGTCATGCGCCGTCTGCTGGAAGGGCCGCCGATCGTGCTGGCCACCGGCGGCGGGGCGGTGCTTAACGCCGAGACGCGCGCCCTGATGAAGCAGCACGCCGTCAGCGTATGGATGAAGGCGGACCTGAAGATCATCGCCGACCGCGTGGGACGGCGCGACACCCGCCCCCTGTTGCGCAATCGTGATCCGCTGACGACGCTGAGGGAGTTGGCGAAGGTGCGCTATCCGATCTACGGCGAGGCGGATCTGACGGTCGATGTCGGCAGCGGTTCGCACGCTCAGGGCGTCGAGGTCATCCTGAAAGAGTTACGCCGCTTCGGACGGCAGGAGAGTAAATGATGACGACCACGATCGCGGTCGCAGGCGGCGCCTTCGCCCCCTATGAGGTCGTTGTCGGGCGGGGGCTGCTGAAGGCGGCGGGCGCCGAGATCGTGGCGCTGAAGCCGACACGCGCCTTCATCGTCAGCGACGAAACGGTGGCCGCCATCCATGGCGAGACGTTGCGTGCATCGCTGGAGGCGGCGGGCCTGTCGACAGGCATCGTGACGGTCCCGGCGGGCGAGGCCTCCAAGTCCTTTGAGCAGCTTGAAGCCGTGCTGGATCGTCTGCTGGCCGAAGGGCTGGACCGCAAGAGCATGGTCGTTGCTCTGGGCGGCGGCGTTGTGGGCGATCTGGCCGGTCTGGCGGCCGCGCTGTTCATGCGCGGCGTCGACTTCGTGCAGGTGCCGACCACCCTTCTGGCGCAGGTGGATTCCTCGGTCGGCGGCAAGACGGCGATCGACACGCCGCGCGGCAAGAACCTGATCGGCGCCTTCCATCAGCCGCGCCGCGTGCTGGCGGATATCGAGGCCCTGGCCACCCTGCCTGCGCGGCAGGTGCGCTCGGGCTGGGCCGAGGTGCTGAAGCACGGTCTGATCTGCGACGCGGCCTTCTTCGACTGGCTGGGCGGTGAAGGCGCTGCGGGCGCGCAGGGCGACCCTGACGCGCTGGAGCGGGCGGTGATCCGCTCGGTCGAGATCAAGGCCCAGATCGTCGGCGAGGATGAGAAGGAGGCGGGGCGTCGCGCCCTGCTGAATCTGGGCCACACTTTCGGCCATGCGCTGGAGGCGGAACTGGCCTTTGGCGAGACCCTGACCCACGGCGAGGCGGTGGCGCTGGGCTGCGCCATGGCCTTCCGTTATTCGGTGCAACAGGGGCTGTGTCCGGCGTCCGAAGCCGAGCGCGCCGAGGCGGGCATCCGCGCGGCGGGCCTGCCGACGCGGCTGTCAGAGGTAGATCACGTCTTCACCGCCGACGCCCTGATCGCGCGGATGGCGGGGGACAAGAAGGCCGAGGGCGGCCGCCTGACGCTTATTCTGGCGCGGGCCGTGGGCGACGCTTTCACCGACAAGGATGTGGATGCCGATGCAGCGCGCGCCTTCCTGATCGAGGAGGGCGCGGCGTGAACCTGCCGCCCGTCGTCCTTGAAGACGCCTTCGTTCGGCTGGAGCCGTTCAATGCGGCGTTGAGGGATGAGGTGAGGGCGGCGCTGGACTGCGATCCCGAAGCATGGAACGGCATGGTCGGCGCGGCCTGCGGTCCGCATTTCGACGGCTGGTGGGATGCGGCCATGAAGGCGATGGCGGCGGGCTCGCGCATCGCCTTCGCCGTGCGCCGCCGCAGCGACGGCGTGATCGTTGGCACGACCAGCCTCTATGAGATCAAGCCTGAACACCGGCGCTGCGAGGTCGGCTCGACCTTCTATCGGCCCGAGGCGCGCGGCGGGCCGATCAATCCGGCGTGCAAGCGGCTGCTGCTGGACCACGCCTTCTCCAACGGCGCGGTCCGGGTCGAGATCATCACCGACGCCCTGAACGCGCCCAGTCAGGCCGCCATCCGCAAGCTGGGCGCGACGTTCGAGGGCGTGCTGCGTCGACACAAGATCACCTGGACCGGGCGGGAACGCGACACGGCCCAGTTCTCCATCCTTGATGATGAGTGGCCGCAGGTGCGGCAGGGGCTGGACGAGCGTCTGGCGCGCTACGCCTAATCCACGGCTCGGCATTCGACGGGGTCGCGACCGGCGGCCGTCCAGGTGGCTTCATTGCCCTTGCCGCGCAACTCATGGCCGGTGGCGCGATACCAGATGCCGGACGCGGCGCGCTCCTGATACAGGTCGAAGGCTTCGCCGCGTGAGGTGCGCACCGTGGCCATCTGGCGCGGGTTGTCGAAGTCGACCGACAGGCGCTCGGCGCTTCCGCACAGGTAGACGGCGCTGATGACGCGGTTCAGGGCGCGATCCTGGATTTCCGCGCCTGTGCGACGCCGTGCGGTCTGAGCCTCCAGCGCACGTTCACGAACCTGATCGCTGTCTGTCGGGGCTTCGCGTGGTTCCGGCCCGCAGGCGGCCACAAGGACAAGAGCGGTTGCGGCGGCGGTCAGTCGCAGGGTGCGGATCGGCAATTGAACCTCTTCCAGTGTCAAGCTTGTCAGGTCAACGCCCTGCGTCGGGCGTCGTTCCTGCGCGTGATTTGCGTCGTGAGCGGAAAAAGCCCCGCAACATCCGGGCCGCCGGATCGGCCATCACACCGCCGTCGCTCTGCGGTCGCCAGTGGCAGGTCGGCTGATCGAAGAAACGCCCGCCGTGGATCACGGCGCCGCCCTTGGGATCGTCCGCACCCCAGACCACGCGGCCGATGCGGGCATGGCTGATGGCGCCCGCGCACATGGCGCACGGCTCAAGGGTGACATAGAGAGTCAGGTCTGTAAGGCGATAATTCTGCAACTTGGCCGCAGCATCGCGCAGGGCGACGATCTCGGCATGGGCGGTCGGATCATGGGCTGTGATGGGCCCGTTTTGCCCGCGCCCAAGCACTTCGCCGGTGTTTTCATCCACGATCACAGCCCCGACAGGCACCTCGCCAGCCTCAGCCGCCGCTTGCGCCAGATCGAGCGCCATGCTCATGAACCGCTCATCATGGATCGCCATCCCAAAGACAACGACAAGAAGCCCCGCTCCCGTCAAGACGACGGCGCGCGCGGTCCCCGCAATTTCGCCGATAAAGGCCCGCGAAAGCCCTTCGACAAGGACGGAAAGCCGGGCGGCAAGCCTCGCGACCGTGCTGGAGGCAAGCCGGGCGACAGGTCTGCGCCCGAAACCAAGGGGTCGGAACGCACCGAACGAATCGCCAAGGTCATGGCGCGCGCGGGCATCGCCTCGCGCCGCGAGGTCGAGCGCCTGATCGGTCTGGGCAAGGTTGCGGTGAACGGCCGCATCCTGGCCACGCCCGCCGTGCTGGTGAAGCGCGACGACAAGATCACCGTCGACGGCAAGCCGATCGGCGCCGCGCAGGCCACGCGCGTCTGGCGCTATCACAAGCCTGCGGGCCTGATCACCAGCCATAACGACCCGGCGGGCCGCCCCAATGTGTTCGACGCCCTGCCCAGCGGAATGCCGCGCGTGATTTCGGTCGGCCGTCTCGATCTGGCGACCGAGGGCCTGCTGCTGCTGACCAACGACGGCGAACTCAGCCGGGCGCTGGAACTGCCTGACACGGCGCTGGTGCGCCAGTATCGCGCCCGTGCGCGCGGCCGCATCACTCAGGAACAGCTGGACAAGCTGAAGGACGGCGTCGTCGTCGACGGCATCCGCTATGGCCCGGTCGAGGCCACCATCGACAAGGCCAAGGAAAAGGCCGAGGGCGAGAAGTCTTCGGCCAACCTGTGGCTCAGCGTCCAGATCACCGAGGGCAAGAACCGCGAGGTCCGCAAGGTGCTGGAAAGCGTCGGTCTGACGGTCAACCGCCTGATCCGCCTGGCCTATGGTCCGTTCCAGCTCGGCACCCTGCCGGTCGGCGCCGTCGAGGAAGTCGGCCCGCGCGTGATCCGCGAGATGCTGGCCGAGCATATTCGCCCTGAAAACCTGCCGACCGGCAACACGGTCGCGACGCCCGCGCCGGTTCCGGGTCGCCGCACCGGCACGCCGATCGTGCGCGGCAAGTCCGGCTCGGCCATGTCGGACCCCTCACGCAAGCCCAGCCGCGTGCGCGCCGCAGAAACGGCGGCCGAAGAAGGCGCCGAGTTCGGCAAGCCCGTAAAGAAGGACGGCTGGGCCAAGGCCAAGCCGAAGTTCGAGCACGCCAAGACCTTCAAGCCTCGCGCCCGCCCGGGTGAAGGCGAGGCGACAGCAGACGGCGAGCGTCCGCGTCGTCCGTTCAAGCCGCGCGAACCGCGCGCCGATCAATTTATCGACGACCGCCGTGGTCCGCCCAAGGGCGCCCGTCCCGGCGCCAAGCCCGGCGGCAAGCCTTTCGGTCGTCCCGGCGGCGCTGGCGGTCGATCGGACGCGCGTTCCGACACGCGCTTCGGCGAACGCTCCGATTCTCGTCCGGGAGATCGGCCGGGCGGCCCGCGAGGCGGCGGCAAGCCGTTTGGCGGCAAACCCTTCGGCGGCAAGCCTTCGGGCGGTGGTCGTGGCGGCCCGCGCGGGCGCGGCTGAGATCCATGCGTATCGTAGCGGGCAGCCTGAAGGGCCGCGCCATCGTCACGCCCGAAGGGCAGAACACGCGACCGACCTCCGATCGGGCGCGTCAGGCGATCTTCAACGTGCTGGAGCACGCGCCGTGGGCCGAGGGCCTGCATGAGGCGCGGGTGATCGACCTGTACGCCGGTTCGGGCGCGTTGGGCTTCGAGGCTCTGTCGCGCGGGGCGGCCTTCTGCCTGTTCGTGGATACGGATGACGGCGCGCGCGGCGCGATCCGCGAGAACATGGACGCCTATGGCCTGTTCGGCCGGTGCCGGGTGCATCGGCGCAGTGCGACTGATCTGGGGCCGAGACCCGGCTCGGCGGGCGAGGCCTTCACCCTGGCGTTTCTCGACCCGCCCTACGCCAAGGGCCTGGGGGAGCAGACGCTGTCACGGCTGCTGGAGGGCGGCTGGCTGGCGCCGGGCGCCATCGTGGTGTTTGAGCGCGGATCGAACGAGCCCGAGATCGACACGCCCGGCTATGAGCGGTTGGACGCGCGCGACTACGGCGCCGCGCGCGTCCTGTTCCTCAGGGCGTCAGAAGATTCGGCCTGAGGTGCGGTCGTTGAGGCGCCTGAGCCGGGCGGCCAGGGCGCGGACGCCGACTGTCACATCGGCCCAGGTGACGGCGAAACCGTCGTCCTCGCCATAATAGGGATCGGCAACGGCCTGACCGGCGCGGCCCTCCACATGATCCAGCAGCAGGGACAACTCCGCCGTGGCGTCGGGCGGGGCGAGGCGGCGCAGGTTCGCCAGATTGTCGTGATCCATCGCGACCAGATGGGTGAAGCGGCGGAAGTCTGCGGGCTTCACCTGACGACCGCGCAGGGCCGAGATATCGACGCCGTTCTTCAGGGCGACCGCCTGTGCGCGCGGGTCGGGCGGGGAACCGATGTGCCAGCCGCCGGTTCCGGCGGAATCCGTGATGGCGTCCAGCTTCAGGCGCGGCGCTTCTTCGCGGAAGGCAGCCTCGGCCAGCGGTGAGCGACAGATGTTGCCGAGACAGACGAAGAGGACGGAAGGGGTCATACGCTCAAGTAGTGAAGCGGTAGGGCGACGAAAAGATCAGCGCCGCCCGAACAGCTTTTCGAGATCGTGAAGCTTCAGCTCCACATAGGTCGGACGGCCGTGGTTGCACTGGCCGGAGTGGGGCGTGGCCTCCATCTGGCGCAGCAGGGCGTTCATTTCGGGCGCCGACAGGACACGGCCCGAGCGGACCGAGCCGTGACAGGCCATGGTGCCGCAGACCTCGGCCATACGCTCTTTCAGCGACAGGGCGGCGCCGTGTTCTGACAGGTCGTCGGCGATGTCGCGGATCAGGCCCTGAACGTCGGTGTCGCCCAGCAGGGCGGGCGTCTCACGCACCAGCACCGCGCCCGCGCCGAACGCCTCGACGATCAGGCCCATCTCGGCCAGTTCATCGGCCTTGGCCGCGACGCGCTCGGCCTCGGCGGGGTCCAGTTCGACCACTTCGGGCGTCAGCAGTGCCTGGCGGGTGACGGCGCCGTCGGCCATCTGGGCCTTCATCCGCTCATAAACCAGCCGTTCGTGGGCGGCGTGCTGGTCGACGATGACCAGGCCGTCGCGGGTCTGGGCCACGATGTAGTTGGCGTGAAGCTGGGCTCGCGCGGCGCCCAGCGGATAGTCGATCAGGTCGACGGGGGCCGAGGCGCCGGGCGCGATCTGACCCGCGTGTTCGGCCTGAATCTCGCCCAGGGTGCGGAAGCTGGGGGCGCTGGCCTCGCCGCTCCACGTATGCTCGACGCGGGCGGAGCGTTCGTTCAGGCCGGGCAGGTTCTGTGCGGCGGCGGCCGGTTGCGACCAGCCCTGCCATCCGCTCCAGCCCGGCGCGGCGTTGCTGAAAGATTGCGACGCGGCAGGATTGTAGAGGGCCTCGCCCGTATGCGGCCGGAAACCTGACAGGGCGTCAGCGGCGACCGTGGTCGAGGCGCGGTGTCCTGCCGCGTGCAGGGCGTGGCGCAGGGCTCCGACGATCAGGCCCCGCACCAGCGCCGGATCGCGGAAGCGCACCTCCGCCTTTGCCGGATGGACGTTCACGTCGACATACAGCGGGTCGATGTCGATGAAGAGGGCCGCCGCCGGATGTCGGTCGCGCGCCAGGAAGTCGGCGTAGGCGCCGCGCAGGGCGCCCTGCAGCAGACGGTCGCGCACCGGGCGGCCGTTGACGAACAGGAACTGGTGCGCCGCATTGCCACGCGAATAGGTCGGCAGGCCCGCATAGCCGGACAGGCGTACACCGTCGCGTTCCTGATCGATCAGCAGGGCGTTGGCCTCGAAGTCGCGGCCCAGCAGGGCGCCGAGACGCTTCAGCCGGCCCTCGTCGCCGGGATGTTCGGCGGGCAGGCGAAGCGTCGTCTTGCCGTCCAGCGTCAGGGTGAAGGCGACGGCCTCGTGCGCCATGGCCTGACGCTTGATCTCTTCGGAGATGGCCATGGCCTCGGCCCGCTCGGACTTCATGAACTTCAGGCGGGCGGGGGTGGCGTAGAACAGGTCGCGCACCTCGACCCGCGCGCCGTGCGGGCCGGGGAAGGCGGCGGGCGACAGGGGGCGCTGGGCGCCGCCCTCGACGGAAACGGCCCAGGCGTCGTTCTGGGGCTGGCCCGCCTCGGCTCTGGCGCGGGTCGTGATGTTCAGGCGGGCGACCGAGCCGATGGAGGGCAGGGCCTCGCCCCGGAAGCCCAGGGTGAAGATGCGCAGCAGGTCCACATCGCCCGCGTCGTCCGGCTCCAGCTTCGATGTGGCGTGGCGCTCGACGGCGACGGGCAGTTCGTCGCGCGGGATGCCCTTGCCGTCATCGGCGATCAGGATACGGGTCAGGCCGCCGCCGTCCGCCTGGATCTCGATACTGCGGGCGTCGGCGTCGATGGCGTTCTCGACCAGTTCCTTGATGGCGCTGGCCGGGCGTTCGACCACCTCGCCGGCGGCGATGCGGTTGACGGTTTCGGGGGGGAGGCGGCGAATGGTCATCTGAGTCGCAAGGATAGGCGCCGTCGTCGCCCGGCGCACCTCAATCCTTTTTTCGTGAGCAGGATGACGATTTTCGTGATGCAGGGGCTTGCGGCGCGTCAATGGCAACATATACTGTTGCAGTCTATCGGCGAGGCCGAAGTGACACACGACCTGTTTATGGACCTTCTGTCCACTTATCGTTTCAACCGCCTGATTGAGGTTTTCTCTCCATGAAGATCAAAGCCGCCCTGATCGCCGTTTCGGCCGCCGCCCTGCTGGCCGCCTGCAGCCAGCCTGCCGACACCGCCGGCGCTCCGACGACCGATGCAGCCTCGACCGCTCCGGTCGCGCTGAAGGCGACCTCTGGCGTCTATGTGATGGATCCGACCCACGCCTCGCTGCAGTGGTCGCTGCCGCACAACTCGATCTCGAACTACACGGCGCGCTTCAACAAGTTCGACGCCAAGATCACGCTGGACACCGCCAACCTGGCCAACAGCACGGTTGAGGCGACCATCGACCCGACCTCGGTCGACGCCAACTATCAGGGCGACTACGTCGGCACCCACGCCGCAACCGGCTTCAAGAGCTGGAGCGAGGACATCGCCAAGAACAAGAACTTCCTGAACGCCACGGCCTTCCCGCAGATCACCTTCAAGTCGACCAAGGTCGAGCTGACCGGCGCGCGCACGGCCAAGGTGACGGGCGATCTGACCTTCCTGGGCGTCACCAAGCCGGTGACGCTGGACGCCACCTTCAATGGCGATCTGGAAAAGCACCCCTTCATGCCGGTTCCGGCCATCGGTTTTGCGGCTGAGGGCAAGTTCAAACGTACCGACTTCGGCATGCCGCTGGGTCCGGTCGGCGACGAGGTGACGATCCGCTTCGACGCCGAGTTCATCAAGGAAGCCGCGCCGGCGGCTCCGGCCGCCTGATAGGCGAACGCACGACAAGAGGGCGGGGCCGTTCGGTCCCGCCCTCTTCATGTTCAGACCGAACGCGAGACTTCTCATGACCCGCCGCCCCAGCCGATACAGCGCTGTCGCCATCACCCTGCACTGGCTGATCGCGGTCGCCATCCTGTCGATGATCCCGATGGGCTGGTGGATGAGCGACGCGATTGTTCAGCCGGATACTCAGGCGCTGGCCTATCGCGTCTTCCAGATTCACAAGTCGATCGGCTTTCTGATCCTGGCGCTGACCGTGCTGCGGATCGTGTGGCGGCTGACGCATCCGGTCCCGGCTCTGCCCGGCGCCATGAAGGGGTGGGAGCAGTTCGCTGCGAGGGCGACGCACGCGGCCTTCTACGCCCTGATGCTGGCCCTGCCGCTGACGGGGTGGATCTATGTCTCGACCGGCTGGGCCGTGGTCACGGACACGCCGCTGGCCGTGGCCACCAGCTGGTTCGGCCTGTTCACCATTCCGCACCTGCCCTTCATCGAGCACGCTTCTGAAGCCGCTCGCCGCGCGACAGCGTGGATGGCCATGGGCGCGCACAGCAAGCTGGCGTGGGGCGCGATCGTGCTGGTCGCCCTGCACATCGGGGCGGCGCTGAAACACCAGTTCTTAGAGCGCGACGGCGTGCTGTCGCACATGATCCCTGTCCTGCCGCATGGCGATGACGCGCACGGCGTCGCGGCCGAGCCGACGCCGGCCGTCCGCTGGGCCGAGCGGCTGGCGGGCGTGGCCTTTGTGGTCGTGATCGGCGTCGCCTTCGGTCTGGCCGCCAAGCCTGCGCCGAAGACGGAAGGGCAGGCGGTCGCCTCGGCCCCTGCCGCCGCGCCTGCGACGGACGCGACCGTAACGCCGGGCACGGCCGCCGCCTGGACCGTAGACAAGGCCGCCTCGACGATCCAGTTCACCGGAACCCACACCGGCAAGGCCTTCACCGGCCGGTTCGAGCAGTGGGACGCGCAGGTCTGGTTCGACCCGGCCGATCTGGCGGGCTCCAAAGCCGTGGTGACGGTCCAGACCGGCACGGCCAAGACCGGCGACGCGACGCAGGAAGGCAGCCTGCCGGGCGCCGAATGGTTCGACACCTCGACCTATCCGACCGCGCGCTTCGAGGCGACGGCGTTCAAGGCGCTGGGCGGAAACCGTTATGAGGCGACCGGAACCCTGCGCATCAAGACGACGACGGTCCCGGTCGTCCTGCCTTTCACCTTCGACGAGGCGGGTGGAACGGCGACGGTCGCGGGCAAGCTGGAACTGGACCGCACGGCGCTGAACATGGGCATGGCGTCCGACGCGGGCGGCGACTGGGTGTCCAAGGCCATCGGCGTCGAGATCAAGGTCAAGGCGGCGCGTCAGGGTTAAGAAATCGGGCGCGGGGTTTGCCCGACTCCGCGCGGGGCGCTACAGCCTTCGGCTCTCCTTCCCTGAGCGCCGAAAGAGCGACGCCATGCACGATATCCGAGCCATTCGCGACAATCCCGAAGCCTTCGTTGCGGGCTGGTCGTCGCGCGGCGTGGATGACGCGGCCGATGTCGTCGCGCGCATTCTGGCGCTGGATGTCGACCTGCGCGCCGCCCAGACGCGCGGTCAGGACGCCCTGGCCAAGCGCAACGCCGCGTCCAAGGCCATCGGCGCCGCCATGGGCAAGAAGGACATGGACGAGGCCGACCGCCTGAAGGCCGAGGTCGAGGCGCTCAAGGGCGAAATCGCCGAGGCGGGCGATGCTGAAACCGCCAAGGGCGCCGAACTGCGCGACCTGCTGGCCGGGCTGAAGAACCTGGCTGCCGCCGACGTGCCGGACGGCGAGGACGAGAACGACAACGTCGAAGTCCTGAAGTGGGGCGAGCCCCGCACGACCGGCCCGGCCAAGGATCACGCCGATCTGGGCGAGGCTCTGGGCCTGCTGGACTTTGAAGCCGCCGCCAAGATGTCCGGCTCGCGCTTCGCCGTGCTGAAAGGCCAACTGGCGCGTCTGGAACGCGCCATCGGCCAGTTCATGCTGGATATGCAGACTGACAAGCACGGGTATCAGGAAGTCGCTCCGCCCTACATGGTCAAGGACGACGCCATGTTCGGCACCGGCCAGTTGCCGAAGTTCGAGGAAGACCTGTTCCGCGCTGGCGAACACCTGCTCATCCCCACCGCCGAAGTCTCCCTGACCAACCTCGTGCGCGAGCAGATTTTGTCCGAGGACGATGTCGCCCAGCCCATGCGTATGACCGCGCTGACGCCGTGCTTCCGCGCCGAGGCCGGTTCGGCGGGGCGCGATACGCGCGGCCTGATCCGCCAGCATCAGTTCTCCAAGGTCGAGATGGTCTCCATCTGCCGCCCGGAGGATTCCGAGGCCGAGCACGAACGCATGACTGCTTGCGCCGAGGCGGTGCTTCAGGCGCTGGAGCTGCCTTATCGCAAGGTGCTGTTGTGCAAGGGCGACATGGGTTTCTCGGCGCAGAAGACCTATGACCTCGAGGTCTGGCTGCCTTCGCAGAACACCTATCGCGAGATCAGCTCCTGCTCGAACTGCGGCGACTTCCAGGCCCGGCGAATGGACGCCCGGTTCAAGCGCGCGGGCGAGAAGAAGACCGAGTTCCTGCACACCCTGAACGGTTCGGGACTGGCGGTCGGCCGCACCCTGGTCGCGGTGATGGAAAACTATCAGCAGGAGGACGGGACCATCGCGGTTCCGGCCGCCCTGCAGCCCTATATGGGCGGACTCAAGACTGTAGGCGTGGCGTCCAACTGATGCGTATCCTTCTGACCAACGACGACGGCATCGAGGCCGAGGGCCTGGCCTGCCTTGAGAAGATCGCCCGCGCGCTGTCGGACGACGTCTGGGTCGTCGCGCCCCAGACCGAGCAGTCGGCCAAGGGGCGGGGCATCACCCTGACCGAGCCGCTGCGCGTCAATCAACTGGGCGACAAGCGGTTCGCCGTGACCGGCACCCCGACCGACTGCGTCATCCTGGCCGTCAACGACATCATGCCCGAGAAGCCCGATCTGGTGCTGTCGGGCGTCAATCGCGGCCACAACGTCGGCGAGGACGTCAGCTATTCCGGCACGGTGGCGGGCGCCCTTCAGGGCATGGCCTTCGGCATTCGCTCCATCGCCCTGTCGCAGTCGCTGGAGCGTTTCCACGACGAGGCGATCGCCCATTGGGAAACGGCCGAGGCCTTCGGTCCCGGCATCGTCGCCCGTCTGCTGGAGCAGAAATGGGGTGAGGGCGTGGTCATGAACGTCAACTTCCCGCGCCTGCCGCCGGAACTGGTCAAGACGGTCGAGGTGACGCGTCAGGGCTTCCGCGACATCGGCGAGATGCACGCCGTGCGCCGTACCGACCTGCGCGGACGCGACTACTACTGGATGGCCTTCCGCGGCGCGCCGCAGGAGCACGCCGACGGCACCGACCTGCGGGCGATGGACGAGGGCCGTATCTCGGTCACGCCGCTGCACATCGACCTGACGCACATGCAGTCGGTCAATGACCTGAAGAAGGTGCTGGGCGGCGCCCCGCCCAAGGGGCCGCAGGAAAAATGAGTCTCAAGGACGACCGCGCGGGCCGATTGATCCTGTCGCTGCGGCGTCAGGGGGTGACGGACGCGCGGGTGCTGAAGGCGATGGAGTCCATCGACCGCGCCGTCTTCGTCCATGAGAAATTCCTCGATCAGGCGTGGGAGGATCAGGCCCTGCCGATCGACTGCGCCCAGACGATCAGCCAGCCCTATATCGTCGGCCTGATGACCCAGGCGCTGCAGGTCGGACCGCGCCACCGCGTGCTCGAGATCGGCACCGGCAGCGGATATCAGTGCGCGGTGCTCAGCCGCATGGCGCGCTTCGTCTATTCGGTCGAGCGTTACAGAAGCCTCTTAACCGAGGCTGAGAACCGGTTGAAAATCCTGGGTATCGACAACGTCTTCACCCGTCATGGCGACGGCGGGCAGGGCTGGGTGGAACAGGCGCCGTTCGACCGGATCATGGTCACGGCTGCTTCGCCCCATGAGCCGACGGAGTTGCTGAAACAGTTGAAGCTGGGCGGCGTTCTGGTTGCGCCGGTCGGGCGCACTTCGGTGCAGATGCTGAACCGCTACACCGGCCAGCCGGACGGCAGTTTCCAGCGCGAAAGCCTGTGCGAAGTCCGCTTTGTCCCTCTGGTCGAGGGAACGGCAAAAGAGGGTTGAGGGCGAAATCTCACCGCTCCATTAACCTTTCCGCCCCACTTTCGCGCGGGTTACCGGGTTGGATTCGGCCACGGGTCGGGGCAAACCGGCTTCTGAATGCTGGATCAAGGTTAATACGGAGAGACGCATGAGCGGCTTTACAGGCTGGATCAGGGCGGCGGCGGTCGTCGGCGGAGCGCTGGCGGTTACGGCGTGTTCGACCTATCCGAGCGAGCCGCGCTATTCGACCCGGCCGAACATGCCGGGCGCCTATCCGCAGCAGCCGGGCCAACAGCCCGGCGCCAATCCGAACAATCCCTACTATCAGGGCCAACCGACTCAGCCCCAACAGCCTGTCCAGCCGCCGGTCGATGAAGGGCCGCGCGCCCCGGCGGGCAATATCGAGGGAGGCGGTCTGCCGCCTGCGGGCGGCCCGGCCTATCCGTCGACGGGCGCGCCGGTCACGGTGACGCCGCCGCCAGCGGCGGGCAATCCGAGGATGCCGGGCGCGACCTATGTGATCCAGCAGGGCGACACGATTTCCGGCGTGGGCCGCCGTTTCCGCACCCCGGTTCAGATTTTGATCGACCTGAACGGTCTGGGGCCGCGCGGCGCCATTTCAGCCGGCCAACGCATCATCCTGCCTGACAGCGCGGTGGATGGAGGCTCGGACCCCTATGCTACCGGGCCTTCGCCGGTCGGGGTCAGGACGCCGAATAACGGCGTGGCGCCGCCTCCGCCGCCGCCGCCCAGCGGCAATGCGCCCCTGCCGCCGCCGACCAGAGCGCCTGCGGCGACAGCGCCGACGGCCCCTGCGGCTCCGGTCGGCCAGCCGCTGGCCCTGCAGTGGCCGGTGCGCGGCGACATCCTGCGTCGTTTCGGCCCGGTGGGCATGGGCGAGCGCAACAACGGCATCAACATCGGCGCTGCGGCCGGAACAGAGGTGAAGGCCTCGGCCGCCGGAACCGTGGCCTATGTCGGCGACGACATCGTGGGGCAGGGGCTGACGGTGCTGGTCGTTCACCGCGACGGCTGGCGCACGGTCTACGGCCATCTGGGCTCGGCCACGGTGCGTGACGGGACGCAGGTTCGCGCCGGTCAGAGCATCGGCACGGTGGGGCTGACCGCTGGAGACGGTCGTCCGTCGATCCACTATGAAGTGCGTCAGATGCGCGGCGATGATCCGGTCGCGCTGGACCCGCTGACGGTCCTGCCGCGCTGATGTTGTAAAAAGACGCGTCCGGGCGGCTGCGTCCGGACGCTCTTGTCATCAGGTCGCGTTGCAAATCGGCCCGGCGCACCCTAGTTTCCGCGCCTTGATTTCGAAGGGCCCCCAATGGAGGCGCGGCCCGCGTCGGGGAGTTTCCTAATGTCTGCAGCCCAAGACGGCGGCCTGATGGCTCTTGTCGTTCAAATCGCGCCGATCGTCGCGATCTTCATCCTGTTCTACTTCCTGATGATCCGTCCGCAGCAGAAGCGGATGAAGGCGCATCAGGCTCTGATCGCCGGCGTCAAGCGCGGCGACGAAGTCGTCCTGTCGAACGGCATGGTCGGCAAGGTCACGCGCGTCGAGGATGCGGAAGCCATGGTCGAGATCTCGCAGGGCGTGAACGTCCGCGTGGTCAAGTCGATGATCGCCGAGGTGCGCAACCGCACCGCCATCGCCGCCAACGACAAGGGCTGATAGCCTCGCCCCGGCGCCCCGTGCGCCGGCCCTGAAGAGAACCGAGACATGATTCAGCTTTCACGCTGGAAGATCACACTGCTCGCGCTGTCGCTCGTTTTGGGCCTGTTTCTGGCCTATCCGAGCGTGCTGTCGCCTGCACAGCGCGAGGCCCTGCCGAGCTGGCTGCCGAGCAATGGCCTGAACCTGGGCCTTGACCTTCAGGGGGGCTCCTACCTCCTGCTCGAGGTCGATGTGCCCGAGATGCGCGCCAAGCGCATAACCAACCTGATGGAAGACGTCCGCGTCAGCCTGCGGGAAGATCAGGTCAATATCGCCGGAATGCAGCGCGAAGCAGGCGGCGTCGTCGTGACGGTCGCCGAGGGCGCAGCTTACGATACGGCCTTCAACACCCTGCGCACCATGAGCCAGCAGGGCGTCGGCCCGACCGGCCAGCCGGATCGTGTGGCGACGAAGTTGGGCGGCGGTCGCATCCGCTTCGCCTTCACCGACGCCGCCCTGAACGGCATGGGCGCGACGGCGGTCGATCAGTCGATCGAAGTGGTCCGCCGCCGTCTGGACAGTTCGGGCACCAAGGAAATCGCCATCACCCGTCAGGGGGCGGACAGAATCGTCATTCAGGCGCCGGGCCAGAGCGACCCAGCCGAATTGGAACGACTGGTGGGCCGCACGGCGCAGTTGACCTTCCAGATGGTTGATACCTCGCCCACGGGGCTGACCGACGCCATGGCAGGCCGCGTGCCGCCGGATGCCGAGCTGTTGGTCGATGATGCGGGCACGCCCTACCTGGTCAAGAAGCGCGTTCTGGTTTCAGGCGAGAACCTGACCCGAGCCAGCGTCGGTTCCGATCAGAACAATCGCCCGGCCATCGACTTCCAGTTCGACAGCCAGGGTTCGCGTCGCTTCGGCGAGGCGACGGCTCAGAACCTGGGCAAGCCCTTCGCCATCATTCTGGACGGCAAGGTCATCTCGGCGCCGACCATTCAGTCGCCCATCACCGGCGGCCGTGGCCAGATTACCGGCAGCTTCACCATCGCCTCGGCGTCTGAACTGGTGAACCTGCTGAACGGCGGCGCGCTTCCGGCCCCGCTGAAGGTCGAAGAACGCCGCGTCGTCACCGCTGAACTGGGCGCCGACGCCGTGGCCGCGGGCGCCCTGTCGACCGCCCTGGGCTTTGTCATCATCGTCGTCTTCATGATCCTGGCCTATGGCTTCGTGTTCGGCGGTATTTCGGTGATCGGCCTGTTGTTGAACGGCATCCTGATCGTTGCGGCCATGTCGCTGACCCAGGCGACGCTGACGCTGCCCGGTATTGCGGGTCTGATCCTGACCTTCGCCGTGGCCGTTGACGCCAACGTGCTGATCTATGAGCGGATGCGTGACGAGGCGCGTCAGGGACGTTCTGTGGTGGCGTCGATGGATGCGGGCTTCAACCGCGCCATGGGCACGATCATCGACGCCAACCTGACGACCCTGGTGGCGGCCGTCATCATGTTCATGTTCGGCGCAGGCCCCGTGCGCGGGTTCGCCTGGACCCTGACCATCGGCGTGTTCACCTCCGTCTTCTCGGCCGTGCTGACGGCCCAGGTCCTGCTTGGCTACTGGCTCAAGGTCGCCAAGCCCAAGAAACTGCCGATTGCGGAGTGATGGCGATGCGTGGATGGCCTCTAATCAAAATCCTGCCGCACAAGACGAACTTCCAGTTCGTCAAATACGCCAAGGGCTTCGCCATTGTATCGGCGATCCTGACGGTCGCGGCGATCATCGGCTGCTTCTATCCGGGCCTGAACATGGGCATCGACTTCCGGGGCGGCGCCTCGATGGAAGTCGCCAAGCCTGCCGGTCAGGTTCTGGAACTGGACAAGCTGCGCGGCGCGGTCACCGGCCTGAATCTGGGTGATGTCCAGGTGCAGGGCATCGCAAGGCGCGACAGCAATCTGGACGACGGCTCGACCGCCATCGTTCGCTTCCAGGTGCCGGACAATGAAAACCAGACCGCCGTGGTCGAGCGCGTCGAAGGCGCCATCAGTCAGGCGGTCGGCGATGTCTCCTATTCCGGCGTCAGCGTCGTCGGCTCCAAGGTGTCGGGCGAACTGCTGCTGAACGGCGTGCTGGCGCTGGTCGTGGCCGTGGTGCTGATGTTCCTCTACATCGCCTTCCGCTTCCCGTGGCAGTTCGGGATCGGGGCGGTCGCGGGACTGCTGCATGACGTGGCGCTGACGTTCGGCCTGATCGTCGCCCTGCGCATGGAATTCAGCCTGACGCTGGTCGCGGCGCTGCTGACGGTCATCGGCTATTCGATGAACGACACCGTCGTCGTGTTCGACCGCCTCCGTGAGAACCTGCGCAAGTACAAGGTCATGCCTTTGCGTGATGTGATCGACCTGTCGATCAACGAGACCCTGTCGCGGACCATCATCACCGGCGTCACCACGGTGCTGGTGCTGATCGCTCTGGCGATCTTCGGCGGCGAGGCCCTGCGCGGCTTCTCGATCACCCTGGCGCTGGGCGTGGTGCTGGGCACCTTCTCGTCCATCTATGTGGGCGCGCCGATCATCCTGCTGTGGGGCGTGGACCGCAGCGGCGGCAACAAGGCCGACGCCGCGCCGGTCAAACTGGGCATGGCCAGCCGTCCGTAAGAACGCTCGCCAACCCTGAGATCACGGCCCGCTTTCCGAACGGAAGGCGGGCCGTTTGCTTTCGCGGGCTTGATGCATCCGCCGCAATGGTCGAAGGGCCTGTCGCCATGACTGTTGATCTTGATGCACGGGTTCGGGACGCCGACGCCGACCGCTGGCTGGCCAGCCGCTTCGTCGCCGATGAGCAGGCGCGCGCCGACCTGATCGCGCTCTACGCGTTCGAGGCAGAACTGATGGCCATACCTGCACGCGTGACCCAGCCTCTATTAGCCGAGATGCGTTACACGTGGTGGGCGGAACAGATGGACGGCGTTTTTGCCGATACGCCTCGCGTCGGCCATCCCGTGCTTGAGGCCCTGACGGCGGCGGTGACGCGCCACGGGTTGCCGCGTGCGCCCTTCGACGCCCTGATCGAGGCGCATATCGACCGCGTGCACGGTCAACCGCATGATCTGGACGCCTTCTACGTCGGACCGATGCAGGCGGCGGCGCGCATACTGGCGGGCGAGGGGCATGACGCGGCCGTCAGCCCGGCGGGACGCCTGCGCGGCCTGGCCCAGACGGGGCAGGGGGATCAGACACAAGCGGCGCGCCGACAGGCCAATGCTGCGTTGAAAAGCCTGCCTGCACGCGCCTTTCCGGCCGTGGCGGCGGCGGCTCTGATACGCGCGGACGAACCGGAACCGTTTAAACGCCTGCGCCTGTTCTGGGCCGTGCTGCGCGGACGGGTCTGAACCGCACGGCTTTATATATAAGAATTTGCTAATTTAGAAATTACGCATATATTGGGTTCATGTTTGATCCCGAACACATGACGCTTGAGCGTTTTCAGGCCAGCGCGGGCGATGCGTCCCGCCTGTTGAAAGCTCTGTCGAACCCGCACCGTCTGATGATCCTCTGTCAGATCGGCGAGGGCGAGCGTCAGGTCGCTGATCTTTGCGTGGGCCTATCGCAATCGGCCCTGTCCCAGCATCTGGCGCGGCTGCGCGAGGATGGGCTGGTCAGCGCCCGCCGGAACGGCACTGCCGTCTTCTATCGAATCGCCGACCCGGCCGCCCTGAAAGTGATCGCGGTGCTGGCCGAAATCTTTTGTCCGCCTGAGGCGCGTTGAGCGCCGCCTCACTGAAGGAAAAACCGATGAATACGCTGATCTCTCTGACGCCCGCCGATGTCGCCGCTCGCCTGAAGGGCGGTCGGGCCGTGCTGATCGACGTGCGCGAGCCGGACGAACACGCGCGCGAACATATCGCGGGCGCTGTCACTGCGCCTTTGTCGGCTTTCGAGAGCGCCGACCTGGGCCTCAAGCCCGGTGGCGACGCGATCTTCATGTGCCGCAGCGGCAACCGCACGGCCGGGAGCTGCGACCGTCTGGCGGCCAGGATCGACGGCCCGGCGCACGTGCTGGCAGGCGGTCTGGATGGCTGGAAGAAGGCGGGCCTGCCGGTCGTCGCCGACCGCAAGCAACCGCTGGAACTGATGCGTCAGGTGCAGATGGCGGCGGGCGGACTGATCCTGCTGGGCGGAGCGCTGGGCGTCATGGTCCATCCCGCCTTCTGGGGGATCAGCGCCTTCGTCGGCGTGGGCCTGTTCGTGGCGGGGGCGACCGGCTTCTGCGGCATGGCGCGCCTGCTGGCGATTATGCCCTGGAACCGCCGGATGAAGCGGGCCTAAGGCTCCAGCGCGCCGATCAGGCGAGAGAGCAGGGCGCCCAGCGCGACCTGTTCTTCGCGTGACAGGTCAGCCAGAATGGCCTGACTTTCCGCCATGTGCAGCGGCATCAGGCCGTCGATCAGGTCGAAACCCTTGGGCGTAAGCCGGACCAGCGAGGCGCGCCGGTCGCTGGGGTGGGGCGTGCGCTCGATCAAGCCGGATTTCTGCAACCGATCCAGCCGCGCCGTCATTCCGCCGGACGACATCATCGTCGCTTCATAGAGGGCCGTCGGCGTCAGCCCATCGGGCGAGGGCGCGCGGCGCAGAGTGGCCAGCACGTCGAACTCGCCATGCTGAAGGCCGTGGCGCGCATAGAGCGGCGCCTGCCGCTCGCGCGCCACGAGTATGGAGGCTTCATGCAGACGGCCCAGAGTCTCCATGGCCAGCAGGTCGAGGTCGGGGCGCGCGACTGCCCACTGGGCGGCGGCGCGGGATGCGCGATCGGTCATTGTCTTGACATCAAGATATTTGATATCGAGACACTATCGCCTTCTGCTGCCGGAGTCACTTCGCATGGATCAACCAAACGCTTCGCAGCCGTCGCGCGGCGAAAGCCTGCTGTTGATCGCGGCGATCTTCGCCCTTGCGCTGAATCTGCGCCCGGCGATGGCGGCGGTCGGGCCGTTGCTGGATCTGATCGAAGCGGCCACCGGCATGGATTCGACCACGGCCAGTTTGCTGACCACCCTGCCGGTGGCGATGATCGGCGTCGGCGCCCTGTCGATCCGACCGCTAAGGCGGCGTCTGGGCGAGCGCATGGGCGTTCTGCTGGGCGCCGTCCTGATCGGTCTGGCCTGTCTGGCGCGCGTGGTTTTCGACGACACGGCCGGTCTGATCGCCAGCGCCCTTGTCGTGGGCGTCGGAGTCGCCCTGATTCAGGCTCTGGCGCCTGTGGTGATCAAGCGAGCGTTTCCCTCACGATTCGGTACGGTCATGGGCGTCTACACGACCGGCATCATGGGCGGTGCTGCGGTGGCGGCGGCGACAGCGGCTGGATTGGCCGAGACTGTCGGCTGGGCGGGGACACTGGCGCTGTGGGCGGTTCCGGCTTTTATGGCGGCGGTCGTCTGGATCATCGCTTCGCGCACCCCCGCGGCGGAAGAGCCGAACCGCGTCGCCGTGGCCGAAGGAACCCATCCTGAACTTCCGTTCTGGAAACAGCCCAGAGCCTGGGCTTTGGTGCCGATTCTGGGGCTGGGAACCTCGGCCTATACGCTCGTGCTGGCGTGGTTGCCGCCTTACTATGTCGACATGGGACAGACGCGCGCGACGGCGGGTTTCCTGCTCAGCGGCATGACAGGCGCAGAGGTCGCCGCAGGCGTGCTGGTGTCCCTGTTCATCGCCCGCTTTCCCGACCGACGCGGGCCGATGCTGACAGCGGTGGCTCTGGCGCTGTTGGGCCTGGCGGGGCTGGTGCTGACGCCGGTCAGTCTGGCGGTCCCGGTCATGCTGCTGCTGGGTCTGGGGATCGGAGCGGTGTTTCCATTGACCCTGATTCTGGCGATGGACCAGATCGACGATCCGGTCCGCTCAGGGGACCTGCTCGCCTTCGTGCAGGGCGGCGGCTACATCATCGCCAGCCTGTCGCCGCTGGCGGCGGGGCTGCTGCGCGACCGCCTGTCGGACCTGAGCCAGGCCTGGATGCTGATGGGGCTGTGCCTCATCGCCATGGCGGCGATGACCCTGACCTTCAAACCCGGCGGCGCGAAGCTGCGCTAGCGCGTTTCAGTTAAAGCGTGAGGCGCGCTGTAACCGATCCAGTTCGCGCTGGCCGTAGAACTGTGGCTCGAACCCCTTCATCCAGAAGACTTTCCCCAGGCCCCGCGCTGTGCGATCGGCCATTTCGGCGCGCCTGGGGTGGCGGATCAGGGTGAAGGCCAGCGTCGCGGCGCCCCAGACGGCTGTTTGCGCCATGCCGATGGTCATCCAGCGGGCGAGGCTGGGCCATTTCTTCGCCTCGGCGGCGGTCTGGCTCGGCCCCTGGCCATAGGCGAAGGCTCGGGTCAGGGCGTAGCGCAGGGTGGCGCGGTGGGGCGGGGCGAACTCGTCCACCCATGCGTCTGCACTCCAGCCGAAACGGCCGCCGCGCGCCTCAAGGGCCGCGAACAACACATCGTCCTCGCCGCCGATCTGGTCCGAGCCGACATGGAAAGGCTGGTCGCCGGGCAGGGCCGTGGCCCGCACCAGCAGGGAGTTGCCGCAGCCGTGGGCGTGATCGAGCACGCCGTCGCGGTCTGGCCCCTGTCGGCCGAAGAACCGCTCCAGATAGGGCGTGGTCCAGCCGGTCCCTTCGGGCACGCGCCCGCGGATGGGGCCGAAGACGGCGTCGGCGCCGGTCGCCGCCTGAGCGCTCAACAGAGCGGCCAGCCAGCCGGGCGAGGCGGCCTCGTCATCATCGAGGAAGGCGATCAGGGGCGCCGAGGTGGCGGCGAGGCCCGTGTTGCGCGCTGTCGCGACGCCGGGGCGCGGCGCATGAACCCAGATCAGTGGGGCGGGCGCTTCAGGACGCAGGGCCTCGACCGTTTCGCGCGAACTGGCCTCGGGATCGTTGTCGACGACGACGATCTCGCGCAGGCGCGACGCTGCGCCTTCCTGAACGAAGACCGAGCGCAGGGCGCGCGTCAGGCTGTCCAGACGGCGCATGGTGGGGATGACGACGGCGACGTCGGGCGCGCTCATATCGCCTCCGCATAGAGGGCCGCGCGATACAGCCGCAGGGCGAAGGCGCGCAGCCCGGTCGGCAGGATCGGCGCGCGTGCGGCGGTTTTGATCAAGGGTCGCAGCAGCTTCAGCCCCGGCACGGCCTTCAATGCCCTGGCGACGCGATAGCTGGGGTAGGCCGACACGAAGTCGGGGTGGCGCGCCACGACTCGGGCGAAGTTCGGCGCCGACTGTTCGTATTTGGCGGCCAGGGCCTCGACCGTGTCCAGCCCCATGTGGGTGGCGGGGTTGTCCAGATGGACGACCTCGAACCGGCGCGAGACGCGCATGGCCCACTCGACATCCTCCCAGCCCCAGCCGCTGAAGCCGGAATCGAAGGTCTCCGTATCGAAGACGTCGCGGCGGACCAGCAGGTTGGAGGTGAAGACGTATTTTTCAGGCTGTTCGGCACGCTGGGCGGCCGGGATGCAGTCGGACCGGGCCGCCATATGGCGATGGACGGCGAAGCGCGCGTCCTGCGGCGCCTGCAACAGAGAGAAACCACCGAAGGCCACAGCCGGGCGCACGTCGCTGGCCAGATCGACCCAAGTCTTCAGGAAGCCCGGATGGTCGGGCCGCATGTCGCTGTCGAGGAACAGGAAGGTCTGACCGCGCGCGGTCTGCGCCAGTCGGTTGCGGCCTTCCGATCGGCCCTGATTGGCGCTGAGGCTGATCAAGCGCACAGGCAGGGCCATGTTGTCGATCAGGGCGCTCAGACGCGCGGTCAGTTCGGCGTCATTGGTGCCGTCGTCCAGCACGATCAGTTCGGCCTGTCCCGCCAGCATCTGCGCCTCGGCGTCCAGCCGCTGCAGCAGGTCGGTGGGATCATCGCGCAGGAAAGGAATCAGCACCGACAGGATCGGCTGCGCCTTGGCCCACGCGGGGCTGTCGTGGTGAATGGCCTCGCTCATGCCGCCTGCCTCCGCGCGCGCAGGAAGGCCTTCAGCCGCCCGCTCAGATCGCGCACGCCGCCTGCGTTCAGCGCATAGGCGACGACGCCATAGACGATCATGCCGACCCCGGCGTCCATCATCAGCTCAAGGAACCCTCCGATCGGCGGCAACATCATCACCACGCCCGCCATGACGGCGGCGGCCAGTCCGCAGCGCAGCAGCGCGTTCCACGGCACAGGCAGGGGCAGGATGCGCCGCCCGATGATCATGGAGGCGCTCAGGCCCAGCGCAAAGCTGATCGCCGTCGCCCATGCCGCGCCCAGAACGCCGAAGCGCGGGATCAGCAGGATGTTCAGCACGATGTTGCTGCCCGCCGGAATGCTCATGGCCAGCAGCAGCCAGCCGGTGCGGCGGCCAAGCGTAAACGCCTGTCCGAAATAATAGGTCGTCATGCCTGACAGAAAGGCGCCCAGCGCCACCCACGGCGTGACGGAGGCGGCGACGGTCCGCAGGTCTTCGCCAATCATGAACTCGGCCAGCGGCCGCGCGACCAGCGCCACGCCCACGGCGGCGGGCAGGCCGATCAGCACCAGGGTCGAGGCCTGCTCCCGTGCGGCGGTCTGAAGGTCTTCGCGCCCGCCGCGCTCCAGCGCCATGACCAGAGCCGGCGCGCCCGCCGCGCCCAGCCACACGAACATGACGTCCAGCGTCCGGTTGGCGATGCTGTAGGCCGCGTGATAGGCGCCGACCGCCGCCTCATCCATGAACAGGGCCAGCAGGAAACGGTCGGTCGAGGATAGCACCACAGTCAGCCCCAGACCGACGGCGATCGGATAGCCATAGACGGCGTAATCCTTCAGCCGCTGGCGATCCAGACGCCCGCGACGGGCCTCGCGTAGTTCGGCGGGCAGGACGAAGGGCAGGGCGGCCAGCGGCGCCAGCAGCATGCCCGCCAGCGGCGCCTCGGCCCCCAGACCCATCAGCGCCAGACCGACGCCGAAGGCCAGCCCTGCGACCGCGCTCCAGATATCGATGGCGGCGGCGGGGCCGACTTCGCCCGCGGCGCGGAAGCGCTCCTGCGCCAGCTTCAGGAAGCAGCGCACCGGCACGCCCGCCAGCGCCACCGCCAGCGGCAGGCGGAAGCTGTCCGGCATGGGCCACAGCCACACCAGCAGGCCCGCGACCGGCACGAAGACGGCGGTGATCAGGAAGGCCGCGCGGTACAGGCTGGCGAAATGCCCGGCCATCTGCGCTTCGTCGTTCTGGGCCGCCCAGAAGCGGGCCATAGAGGCTTCCAGCCAGCTGAATGTCGCCACATGGGCCATGGTCAGCACGGCATAGGCCAGCGCATATCGTCCGAAATCCTCGGGCGACAGCAGGCGCGTGAAGATGATGATGGTCAGAAAGCCGACCACGCCCTGCACGATATTGGCCGGCAGGTAGCCGAAAACCCCCCGCCAGAACATCAGCGCACGGCCATCCGGTCGCCCAGCAGAACGGGAACGGTCACGGCGATGATCCACAGGTCCAGCCAGAAGGACTGGCGCTCGATGTATTCGATGTCCAGCTGGACGCGGCGGCGCACTTCATCGGCCGAGTGCAGCGGCCCGCGCGAGCCCTTGATGGCGGCCCAGCCGGTCATGCCGGGCTTGATGCGGTGGCGGTGGGCGTATTCGGCGACCAGACGCGCCGACTCGGCGTCGCCGGTCTTCATGCCGATGGCGTGCGGGCGCGGCCCGACCAGAGACATCTCGCCGCGCAGCACGTTCACCAGTTGCGGCAGTTCGTCCAGGCTGGTGGCGCGCAGAAATTTGCCCAGACGCGTCACCCGGTCGTCGCCCGCAGTGACCTGACGGCTGGCCGTGGCGTCAGAGGCTTCCTGACGCATGGTGCGGAATTTCCACACCACGATCTCTTCCTGATTGAAGCCGTGGCGGCGCTGGCGGAACAGGGCAGGGCCCTTGCTGTCCAGCCGCACGGCCAGACCGATCATGAACAGCACTGGGCCGAGCGCGACCAGCGCCAGCGCCGACAGGATGATGTCCAGGATACGTTTGTTGAAGGCGCGCCGCTCGCCGTCGACGGCGCCGCCGAGAAGGGGCAGGGAGGCTGTAGCCAGCTTCTCCAGCGCCTCATTCCGCTGGGCCTCACCCTTGGGATCGACCAGCATGGTCAGCGGGATCGGCAGGACTTCCAGCCGGTGGGTCAGGGCGCGGACACGCGCCTCAGCCTTGGGGTCGATGGCCAGGATGATGCGGTCGATATAGGGCGTCAGCCTGTGTTCCATCAGGGCGTCCGTGCCGCCCAGCACGGGAACCCCCGCCAGGGCGTCAGGCGTGCGGGCCAGCCGGTCGTCGAAAACGCCCAGTATGTTCAGGTCGCGGCGATCCAAGGCCTCGCGGATCAGGGATTCGGCATGGCGTGTGGCGCCGACGACGACGACATTGGGCGTCAGGTCGCCACGGCTGCGCCACTGGGCCACCAGCATTCGCCAGATGGTGTGCAGACCGGTCAGCAGCACGGCCGAGGCGACGGCCCATGACCCATACTCCACCAACGGCGTCTCCCCGTTCGGCAGGGCCAGACCTGACAGGCAGGCGAGCGCGCCGCCGACGCCCGCAACCGCCGCGACTCCGGCCAGATGGCGCGCGGGCGCCCGTGTGCGGTCAAAACGGTACAGCCCCAGCGACCGCATCAGGCCCAGCGTCGTCAGCGCTCCAATCAGGATCGGCGCCGCCTCGAACAGGGTGACATGCACCAGGCCGCCGGTATTCAGACGATTGATCGCCGCCAGGCACAGCAGGCCGGACGCCAGTATATCCACGCCCCGAAAATAAAAGACGCGCCGCCGCGCGGCCGCGCGCTGGCGGGTGTTCAGCCACACTTCGGGGCGCATCGGCCCGCGCCGCGCCTGTCCGGTGCGGCCCGCCGGTACGGCCTGGGCGCGCGATTCGGTCTGCGAAGCGCGATTCGCGCGCGCTCTGTCCGTCGCGGAGGCCAAGGTGTCGGCGGGGGTGATAGCCAAGTCGTTATCCCGAAATCGAGCAAAATAGAGTGAGAACCTCGTGTCACATGCCACTCTTATGCCGGGTTAACACAAAGGGCGTCAGTTCCGCATTGCGAAGCGCTGCGCGACTCGCTATCCACACGGCCTGCTGGAGACGTGGCCGAGTGGCTGAAGGCAACGGTTTGCTAAATCGTCGTACCCTGTAAGGGGTACCGAGGGTTCGAATCCCTCCGTCTCCGCCAGAACCCCCAGCCTGAAATGATGAAATCAGCCGCGCCCCTCGCTGGGGGCGTCTGCTGTGTCTTCGGCAGCCAAGGCGCCGCTGGCTTTGGCTTCTGTCGGGCGGCGGACGGAAACGCCGTGCTGACGCAGGATGCGTCGGGCGACTTCCGGCGCCCCGACCATCGGCAGAGGCTGGCCGAAACGCTCACGCCACAGCCGATCCAATCGGACTTCCTCCGGGGTGAGTAGGCGGGTCATTTCAAGAGTCCTTGTTACGCAACCCCGCCCTTTTAAAGCTTGGTGTCGGGGGGAATCGCAAACTCATGTAAGACCTAACACTTGTTATGGAACCCTCGGGGGAACACGCAGGTATCCGGCGCCTTCCCCTGGGTGATCTTGGCGCCGCCCGGTGGGCGGGTTACGCCTGTGTTTCAACTTATCAACGGGAGAGATGCTCATGGCCGATCTGGCCCTCGCCACCGACAAGATCCGCGCCGCCGTCGGCGAAAACTCGGGTCTGGGCAAGACTGTGAAGCTGGACTTCGGCGATGACGGCAAGATTTACATCGACGGCGCCTCTGCTCCGAACAGCGTTTCGAACGACGACAAGCCGGCTGACGCCACCGTGTCGATCAAATGGGATGACTTCGTCGCCCTGGCCGAAGGCCGCCTCGACCCGATGATGGCCTTCATGCAGGGCAAGCTGAAGATCGCAGGCGACATGATGATCGCTCAGAAGTTGGCGCCGCTGCTCAAGGGCTGATGGCGGGCTGAGGCCTGAACGTTGAACGGCGCGGCTCCAGACGGGGCCGCGCCGTTTTCGTATGGGCGGATATCGGTTGAGGCAGGGCGCATGGGGGAGGCGCGCCTCGGATCAGCGTTTGGGCGGTTCCTGATCCGACGTCTTGTTGCGGGCGCCGTGAGACGCTTCGCCGCCCTTGCGTCCGGCCTGGGCCGCGAGGGATCGGTCCTGAGAGAAGCTGCGCTTCTCGCTGGGGACGCTGGCGCCGCCCTTGCGGGCGATTTCGCGCTGACGTTCCGGGTCCATGGAGGCGAAGCCTCGCTTGGAAACACCGGAGCCGCGAGGGGTCTGACCTTCGGCCATTTCTGATGCTCCTTTTGTGACGGTGGCGCTTGGGCAAAGAACCCGGCCCCGCCCGGGAGGTTCCGAGAAAGGTTTAAAACCCCGTTCGGCAGAACGGGGGTCAGCACTCGCCGGTTGACCGGAACCCGCCCGATTTCCGAGGGTTCATTGAAGTCCAGGACCTTATTGAACCGGTGCTTAGCGAGGAGAGAGTTCCATGCCGCTTTCACACGAAACGCCGTCAGCCGAAGACACGACCGCTGAAGATGCTTACGCTGGCCGACCGCGCGCCCTGCGCCGGGCCGTGCGTGAGGATGCGGCCGAGGTGCGCGACTGGGCGCGCCATCGCGGCTCTCAGGCCTGCGAAGCGATTCGCGATGAGCCGATCCGGATGACGCTCTATGCGCTCGGCGTCGGCGTGCTGATCGGACTGCTGGCCGCGCGCTAGCTGCTTGGCCCCGGCATCTGACGGATCGAATTGACGATGAGTCTTGCTGGTTCTGAGGTCCAGACTTTGGCAATGTAGTCGTAGGGTGTGAGGCCGTTGAGCGTCTTGAGGCGCCGGGCCAAGTTATAGGCGGTTCGCTGATCGGCCTTGTCGATCAGTTGCTTGACGGCGAACTTGTGGGTCCCGTGGATGGCGACGAATAGATTGAACTTGCCTTCGGCCGTCTGCACCTCAGCGAAACCAACGTGGAAAGCCGGTTGGACAACGTTTGAAGCGCTGCCGTTTAGGTTTGTCGCTTTCGATATCCGGCAAGCGGGAAATGCCGAGGCGTTGCAGACAACGCTACAGCGCCGAGCGCGTCAGGTGCGGGATGGACGGCGGCAGGGTGTAGAGGCAGTCGTTCAGCGGCCAGAGCGTATGCCGTTGGAGTGCGACCACCATCGCTTGCCCTGCCTCGGTCAGGACTGTCGAGCGCGGCGCCTGCGGCCCCGTCTTCCGATCATCGCCCGAGGTCCGCTTGCGCCATTTCGCCACCGTCCTGGGGTCGATCCCCAACGCCCGGCTCAGCGTCGCGAGCGAAGCCTGCGATCGCTGTGTTGCTGTTCGGACGGCTCCGTGGTCGTGGCGCTCTGGCCCATAGGGCTTCCTGCCTTTTCGTTGAAAGGATCACACCATCAAGACGCGGGATCAAACAGCTAGGTCGAGGCCAGTCCTCCCGGCAGCAGGGTCGCCCGTCCGGCCAGGTGTAACTCCAGCAGGGCTGCGGCTGTTTCCGCGATCGAAAGACCGGCGGCGCGGGCCAGTTCGTCGCGACCGATAGGCGTCGGCGACAGCAGGGCTTCGATACGATCGAGCAGGGCGTCGTCGATATGGTCCGGCGATCCGGCGTTGAACGGCGAATCAGGCGGCGGTTCGCACAGGGTGCGCAGGGCGGCGTAGGTCCGCTCAATGTCCTCGATCCCCTCGCAGAGAATGGCGCCCTGCCGCAGCAGTTCGTTCGGCCCTTTCGAGCGCGGGTCCAGAGGCGAGCCCGGCACGGCGAAGACGTCGCGGCCCTGTTCACCCGCCAGCCGGGCGGTGATCAGGGAGCCGGACCGGATCTCCGCCTCGACCACCACAACCCCGCGCGACAGGCCCGAGATGATGCGGTTGCGGCGCGGGAAGTCGCGCGCCTGCGCGCGGGCGCCGATGGGGCTTTCCGAGACGATGCAGCCGCGCTCTGCGATCTGGCGATACAGGTCGGCGTTGTCGGACGGATAGATATCGTCCACCCCGCCGCCCAGAACAGCGACCGTGCCGGTTTCGAGGGCGCCGAGGTGCGCCGCCGCGTCGATGCCGCGTGCAAGGCCGGACACGACGACATGGTCGCTCTCGCCCAACTGCTGGGCCAGACCGCGCGCGATTCTCTGGCCGCCTGCCGAGGCGATACGCGCCCCGACGATAGCCATGCAAGGCAGTTGCATCAGCCCTGAATGGCCGAGGGTCCACAGCAGGGGCGGGGGAGGATCGACGGCGGCGAGCGCCTCAGGGTAGGCGGCTTCGCCCCACAGGATCAGCTGGGCGCCGATACGGGCGCCGGCTTCCAGTTCGGCTTCGACGGTTTCGGGCACCGGGATGGAATAGCCCGCGCGTCCCCGACTGCGGATCAGATCGGGCAGGGCGTCCAGCGCGCGCTCGGCCGTGCCGAAACGCTGCAACAACTGGGAAAAGGCCACAGGGCCGACGCGGTCGGTCCGGGCGAGCCGGAGGCGGGCGAAACGCTCGGCCTCCGACAGCGGCGTCACGCCTTCTTCGCCCCAATCTTGGGCTCAGCGCCTTTCAGCAGACGGCCGATGTTCTCATGGTGGCGGATGAAGATCAGCACGGCGGTGAAGATCGCCATGATGAAGATGGGCTGCGGCGCGGGCAGACCCAGCGCGGGCAGGGGCAGCAGGGCGTAGAGCGGGGTCAGCGCCGCCGCCGCCAGCGCCGCCAGCGAGGAATAGCGCAGGGCGAAGGCCATGATCAGCCAGGTCGCCGCCGCCAGCAGGCCCAGCGGCCAGCACGCGGCCAGGATCAGGCCGAAGAAGGTCGCCACCCCCTTGCCGCCCTTGAAACCCAGCCAGACGGGGAACAGGTGGCCCAGGAAGGCCGCGCCGCCGGCGATGGCGCCCGCCGCGTCGCTGCCCAGCAGATGACGCGCGATCAGCAGGGCGACCGCGCCCTTGCCTGCATCCAGGATCAGAGTGGCGATGGCCAGATCCTTGCGCCCGGTGCGCAGGACGTTGGTCGCGCCGATATTGCCTGAACCGATGTTGCGCACGTCGCCCGCGCCCGCCGCGCGGGTCAGGACCACGCCGAACGGAATGGAGCCCAGCAGGTATCCGCCGACAGCCACAAGCCCGAGCGTAAGGAGCGCCGGCCCCGTCAGATCGTGCAAGTGATTCGCTCCCCTTAAAGTGCGTCGTGGACGATGCGGCCCGAAACGACGGTGAGCAAGACCTTCCCTTGCAGTCGCCGTCCGTCAAAGGGAGAATTCTTGGACTTGGAGCGCAGGGTCGAGGCGTCGATCATCACCGGCGCTCCGGCGTCGAACAGCACCAGATCGGCGGGTAGGCCCTGTGACAGCTCACCGGCTTCCAGCCCCAGCAGGGCCGCCGGGCCCTGCGTCAGCGGCCGCAGCACGTCCAGCAGATCGACGCCGTATTCGTGGTGCAGCGTCAGGGCGGCGGGCAGTAGCGTTTCCAGACCCACGGCGCCCGGCTCGGCTTCGGAGAAGGGACGGCGTTTGTTCTCGGCCGGTTCGGGACAGTGGGCCGAGGTGATGACGTCGATCAGGCCGTCGCGCACCGCCTCGATCAGGGCCTGCCGGTCGCTTTCGGCGCGCAGGGGCGGGTCCAGCCGGTAGAAGGTCCGGTAGTCGCCGATATCGATTTCATTGAAGCACAGGTGGTTGATCGAAGCCGAGGCCGCGACCTCCAGCCCTCGCGCACGGGCGCGAGCCAGCGTCTCCAGCGCGCCTTCGGTCGAGATCTGGTCGATCAGGAAGCGTGCGCCGGTCTGTTCGACCAGAGCCAGGTCGCGCTCCAGCTGGATGCGCTCGGCGATGGCGGGGGCGCCGGACAGGCCCAGCCGCGTCGCCAGTTCGCCCGAGGTCGCGACGGCGCCCTCCGACAGCCACGGCTCGGTCGGGCGACAGGCGATCATGGCGTTGAAGGAGGCGGCGTAGGACATGACCCGTTGCAGGGTGCGGGTGTTGCGGATCACCCGGTCGCCGTCGGTGAAATACAGGGCGCCCGCCTCGTGCATCAGGCCGATCTCGGCCATGCGCTCGCCGTCGTGGGCTTGGGTCGCCGCACCCGCCGCGCGGACGTGGACCAGATCGAGCGCAGCGCCGCGCCGCTGGATGTGGTCGATCAGGGCCGGGTCGTCGATGGCCGGGTCGGTGTCGGGCTGGACGACGATAGTGGTGACGCCGCCCGCCGCCGCCGACAGGCTGGCCGACTTCAGCGTTTCCTTGGGTTCGTTGCCGGGTTCGCCGGTCTTGACCCGAATGTCGATCAGGCCGGGCGCCAGGCAGCGGCCCTCGGCGTCGATGATCTGCACGCCCTCCGGGCGTTGCGTCGCCTGTCCGTGGATGACCTCGACGATGCGGCCGTTCTCGATCAGGACCGCGCCGGGGCCGTCATAGTCGCTGGCCGGGTCCAGCAGGCGGGCGTTGATGATGGCGATGGGTTGAGCGGCGGTCATGCGGCGCCTCCCGCGCGGCGGTGGGCGAGGGCGGCCAGAACGGCCATGCGGGCGGCGACGCCCATCTCGACCTGATCCTGGATCAGGGAGACGCTCAGGTCGTCGGCCACGTCGGAATCGATCTCGACGCCGCGGTTCATCGGGCCGGGGTGCATGACCTTGGCGTTCGGCGCGGCCCAGGCCAGCTTTTCGCGATCCAGACCCCAGAAGCGGAAATACTCGCGCGTCGAGGGGATCAGGGCGCCGGCCATCCGCTCCAGCTGAAGGCGCAGCATCATGACCACGTCACAACCGGCCAGACCCTCCTTCATGTCGTGGAAGACCTCACAGCCCCAGCGGTCGGCGTCGCCGGGCGCCAGCGTCGGCGGCCCGATCAGCCGCACCCGCGCGCCCATCATCTGCAGCAGGGCGACGTTCGAGCGCGCCACGCGGCTGTGGGCGATGTCGCCGCAGATGGCCACGGTCAGTCCGCCCACGTCGCCGAAAGCGCGGCGCAGAGACAGCAGGTCCAGCAGGGCCTGTGTCGGGTGCTCATGCCGCCCGTCGCCCGCGTTTACGACTGCGCATCCGACCTTCTGCGACAGCAGGTCCACCGCGCCGGACGAAGCGTGGCGCACCACCAGAATCTCCGGCTTCATGGCGTTCAGCGTCACTGCGGTATCGATCAGCGTCTCGCCCTTCTTCACCGAGGAGGAGGCGACCGGCATGGTCACGACGTCGGCGCCCAGGCGCTTGGCCGCGATCTCGAAAGAGGAGCTGGTTCGCGTCGAGTTCTCGAAGAACAGGTTCACGACCGTCTGCCCACGCAGCAGGTCGACGCCCTTGGCCGATTGCCGGTTGAAGTCGACGAAGGCGTCGGCCAGGTCCAGCAAGGCCAAGGCGGCCGGCGGATGGAGGTCTCCGGCGGCGAGGAAGTGGTCGCGGGGGAACGGCGTCAGCCGTTCCTTGATGAGATCGGTGACAGGCGCTGCATGGGTCATTGAGACGCCGCTATAGGCGGGACTCAGGCCAGATGGAATAGCAGCAGGGCTGCTGGGATGCCTATGACCGAGAATACCGTCGTCGCTGCGATGATCCCGGCCATCAGCGGGGCGTCTCCGCCCATCTGGCGCGCCAGCACATAGGCTGAGGCGGCGCCGGGCGCGGCCCCGCACAGCAGGGCGATTCCCTGCGCCAGCTCATCACCGCCGTACAGACGCGCCAGCTGCCACATGGCCAGCGGCGTCACGATCATCTTGACCGCCACCACGGCGCCGACTGTGACCCGTGTCCGCGCCAGTTCGCGGAAGCTAAGGCCTGCGCCCGCCACGATCAGGCCCAGCGGCAGGGCGGCCGATCCCAGCAGTTGCAGCGTCTCGGCCACGCCGGGCGGCTGTGGCGCGCCCGAGAAGTTCAGCGCCAGACCCAGCAGGCAGGCCAGCAGGATCGGGTTGGACATCATCGCCCGGAACAGAGCCCTGGGCGAGGCGCCGTGCTGACCCGCGCCCCATTTCGACAGGACGATCACGCTCAGGATGTTGCTGACCGGGATCATGGCGGCGATGACCACGGCGGCCAGACCCACGCCCGCGGGCCCGAAGGTCGCCTGAGCGACGGGCAGGAAGACAAAGCTGTTCCAGCGGATCATGCCCTGGAAGACGCTGGTATAGGCCGGGCCGCTGAGAGGCAGCAGGGGCTTGGACAGCAGGGTCAGGGCCGAGACGATGATGGACACGGTGACGGCGGCGGCGCCCGCTGCGCCTGCGGCCGAGCCTGACAGGTCCGCATTCCAGATCGCCGGGATCAGGAAGCCGGGATAGAGGACATTGATGGCCAGCTTCTCGATCGGCCGCCAGGCGGCGTCGGGCAGATAGTCCGACTTCTTCAGGCCATAGCCGAGCGCCAGCAGCAGGAAGACCGGCAGGACGCCTGCGAGGAGGGCCGCCATCTCAGTCGCGCAGCCGGTCCAGCGCGCCTTGCAGGATCCAGGCGGCGGCGGTGCGGTCCACCACATCGGCGCGGCGCTTGCGGGTCAGGTCCAGTTCGTCGATCAGGAAACGCTCGACGGCGGTGGTCGACAGCCGCTCGTCCTGAAAGGCGACGTTGACGGGGCGGAGCCGCTCCAGATTGCGGGCGAAGGCGCGGCACGACTGGGCGCGCGGGCCCTCGGTTCCGTCCATGTTCAGCGGCAGGCCGATGACCAGCGCCGAGACCTTGCGGCCGTCCATGATCCTGAACAGCTGTTCGGCGTCCTTGCTGAACTTGGTCTTGCGGATCAACTCCAGCGGGCTGGCGATGATGCGGCCGGTGTCGGACACGCTGACGCCGATGGTGTTCTCGCCCAGATCCAGCCCCAGCCACGGGGTGTTGGGCGGGCAGGCGGCGGGCAGTTCGGAAAGGTCAAAGACTGGCACGTGGGCGCGTTAGGCCCAGATGAGGCGTGAGTCAAAGCGTGGGGTCATCACTCTCCGCTCATCCCGGCGGAGTTGGAGACAGGCTCACACGTCATCATCCCCGACCGGCCCGCCTTCATTCTCCATGCTGCGGATCGAGCGGACTTCCTTGCGGGTGAACTTCAGCCGCACGCCCAGACCGCCGTCCTCTTCGTTCAGAAACACGGCGCCGCCTTCTTCCAGCGCGGCCTGAAGGCGACTGCGGGCCTCTTCGCCGGGATCGACGTTCTCGCGTTCGAAGTCGGCCAGGATGTCGATGGTCAGGCCGGACAGGCGGGCGACATGGTCGCGCGGCCATTGCACCAGGGCGCGGGCGGCGCGGGCTTGGGGGCCGGTGATCTTCATGGCTTGGGTCTCCTCGAGGCGGGCCTTCATACTCGCGATGGACGCAGTATCAGGATAGGGGACCTTTGGTCGCCATGGTCAAGCTGCATGAAGAGCACCGTCCGATCCTTGTCGAAGCGGCGTTGAAACGCTAATCCCGCCCCCTCAGACTCTCATGCTTTGGAGGGCCGCATGGCCATCGACGCCGCGACGGTGCGCAAGGTTGCGCATCTCGCCCGCATCAAGACCCCCGAGGACCGCCTGGAGCCGCTGGCCCAGGAGCTGAACGGCATCCTGCAGTGGATCGAACAGCTGGACGAGGTGGACGTGCAGGGCGTCGAGCCGATGACCTCCAACGTGTCTCAACCGCTGCGCCTGCGCGACGACGTGGTCACGGACGGCGACAAGGTCGCCGACGTCCTGTCCAACGCGCCTAAGTCCGCCGACGGCTTCTTCGTCGTGCCCAAGGTCGTGGAGTAAGTCATGACCGATCTGACCAAACTGACGCTGGCCGACGCCGTCGACGGGCTGAAGGCCAAGACCTTCTCGTCACAAGAGCTGACCCAGGCCTTCCTGACCAATATCGAGGCCTCGAACCCGACGCTGAACGCCTATATCGAGGTGACGGCGGACAAGGCGCTGGGACAGGCGCGCGCGTCTGACGCCAAACTGGCCAAGGGCGATGGCGGAGCGCTGGAAGGCGCGCCGCTGGGGATCAAGGACCTGTTCTGCACCGAAGGCGTGCAGACGACCGCCGCCTCCAACATGCTGCGGGGTTTCGTGCCGCCGTATGAATCCACCGTCACCGCCAATCTGTGGCGCGACGGAGCGGTCATGCTGGGCAAGCTGAACATGGACGAGTTCGCCATGGGCTCGGCCAATGAGACCTCGGCCTTCGGTCCGGTGAAGAACCCGTGGAAGGCCAAGGGTTCGAACGCCGAGCTGACGCCGGGCGGCTCGTCCGGCGGTTCGGCCTCGGCCGTGGCTTCTGACCTGTGTCTGGCCGCGACGGCCTCGGATACCGGCGGCTCGATCCGCCAGCCCGCCGCCTTCACCGGCACGGTCGGCATCAAGCCGACCTACGGCCGCGCCAGCCGCTTCGGCATGGTGGCCTTCGCCTCGTCGCTGGATCAGGCCGGGCCGATCACCAAGACGGTGAAGGACGCGGCCCTGCTGCTGCAGTCCATGTGCTCGTTTGACACGAAGGACTCGACCAGCCTCGACGTCCCAACCCCCGACTGGACTCAGTCCGTCGGCCAGTCGGTCAAGGGCCTGCGCATCGGCGTCCCGGCGGAATATCTGATCGACGGCATGTCCGAAGAGATCAAGACGCTGTGGGAGCAGGGCGTCGCCTGGCTGAAGGCCGCCGGTTGCGAGATCGTCGAGATCAGCCTGCCGCACACCAAATACGCCCTGCCGACCTACTACATCGTGGCCCCGGCCGAGGCGTCGTCCAACCTGGCGCGCTATGACGGCATGCGCTTCGGCCATCGCGCCGAAGACTTCTCGTCGCTGGACGACCTCTACGCCGCCTCGCGCGCGGAGGGCTTCGGCAAGGAGGTCCAGCGCCGCCTGACCATCGGCGCCTATGTGCTGTCGGCGGGCTTCTACGACGCCTATTACGTCAAGGCGCTGAAGGTGCGTCGCCGTATCGCCGAGGACTTCGACAACGTCTGGGGCAAGGTGGACGCCATCCTGACGCCGTCGACCCCGACAGCGGCGTTCAAGCTGGGCGACAAGCAGATCGACCCGCTGACCATGTATCTGAATGACGTCTTCACGGTGACGACCAACCTGGCCGGTCTGCCGGGCATCTCTGTGCCTGCCGGACTGAACAGCGAGGGCCTGCCGCTGGGCCTGCAGGTCATCGGCAAGGCCCTGGATGAAGCGACCGTCTTCCAGGTCGCGGGCGCCCTCGAAGACGCGGCGGGCTTCGTCGCCAAGCCGGACCGTTGGTGGTGAGCATGACTGAGAACTCCAAACTGATCCAGGGCCGCACCGGCGCCTGGGAAATCGTCATGGGTCTGGAGATCCACGCCCAGGTCGCCTCGAACGCTAAGCTGTTCTCGGGCGCGGCGGTCGGCTTCGGCGCCGGGCCGAACGAGCAGGTGTCGCTGATCGACGCCGGCTTCCCTGGCATGCTGCCGACACTGAACAAGTATTGCGTCGAGCAGGCGGTGAAGTCGGGCCTGGGCCTGCGCGCCCAGATCAACCTGAAGAGCCAGTTCGACCGCAAGAACTACTTCTATCCCGACCTGCCGACCGGCTATCAGATCAGCCAGTTGTATCACCCCATCGTGGGCGAGGGCGTGGTCGAGGTGGAGGCCGAGGACGGCAGCTTTTTCAACGTCGGCATCGAGCGCCTGCACCTGGAACAGGACGCGGGCAAGCTGATCCACGACCTGTCGCCGACCGAGTCCTACGTCGACCTGAACCGTGCGGGCACGGCGCTGATGGAGATCGTCTCGCGCCCCGACATCCGCTCGCCGGAAGAGGCGGTCGCCTACGTCAAGAAGATCCGGACCATCCTGATCTACCTCGGCACCTGCGACGGCGACATGGAGAAGGGCAATCTGCGCGCCGACGTGAACGTGTCGGTCTGCCGCGCCGGGAACTACGACAGGTTCAAGGAAACGGGCGACTTCAGCTTCCTGGGGACGCGCTGCGAGATCAAGAACGTCAACAGCTTCCGCTTCATTTCTCAGGCGATCCAGTATGAGGCGCGCCGCCAGATCGAGATCCTCGAAGACGGTGGTTCGATCACGCAGGAAACACGTCTGTACGACGCGACGGCGGGCGAAACGCGCTCCATGCGCTCCAAGGAAGAGGCGCAGGACTATCGCTACTTCCCCGACCCCGACCTGTTGCCGCTGGAGCTGGAACAGGCGTGGATCGACGCCATCAAGGCCGACCTGCCGGAACTGCCGGACGACAAGCGCCGCCGCTTCATGAGCGAATACGGCCTGTCGCAATACGACGCGGGCGTGCTGATCTCGGAACAGGCCAAGGCCGACTATTTCGAGGCCGCCGCCCAAGATACGGGGAGTGGGGGCCGCGACGCCAAGCTGGTGTCCAACTGGGTGACGAACGAGGTCTCGGCCCGTCTGGCCGCGGATGGCAAGGACTTCAGCGACAATCCGCTGCCCGCCGCCCATGTGGCCCAGCTGGTCGAGTTGATCGAGACGAACGTCATCTCGTCCAAGATCGCCAAGGAAGTCTTCGATCACGTCTGGAACGGCGAAGGCTCGCCCGCCGAGGTGGTCGAGAAGCACGGCCTGAAGCAGGTTACGGACACCGGCGCCATCGAGAAGGCGGTGGACGAGATCATCGCCGCCAACCCGGACAAGGCCGCCGCAGTCGTCGAGAAGCCTCAGGCCATCGGCTGGTTCGTCGGCCAGGTCATGAAGGCCACCGGCGGCAAGGCCAACCCGGCTGCGGTGAACGACATCCTTAAATCAAAGCTGGGGCTTTGATTTAAGGTTTAATCTTGGGGGCTGCGGCCCCCAAACCCCCGGCTGGTCGCTAACGCTCGCGATGCGGTCGCTCGCTGCTTGAGCGACAGGGGGCGCGTGAGTGGCGGGGCTGTGTGGGAGCGAGACGGCAAAGCTTTTTGACCTGCAGCCCGCTAAAAAAGCCCCGGAGAGCGATCTCCGGGGCTTCCTTGTTGTGTCACCAGCGCCAGGCATCGCGGACGATTTCGATGATGTAGCCGTCGTAGTCGTCGATCAGATAGATCGCATTGTCGACATAGACCCACCGCGTTCCGGGCGGCGGATAGCCCAGCCCATAGGTGCGCCAGTCGTTCACCTGATAGCGCCAGAAAACATCCGGCAGATACTGGCCGACGGCATACTGTCGATTCCAATAGGTGCGCGGCACGCTGTAATAGCCGTACCCCGGTGCGAAATAGAAACCGATCCGCGTCCCGCTCCAGCCCTGGAACCGCGAGTCATAGCGCCACCAGTCGCTGCGATTGCGGCGGTCCCAGTCACGACGCCACTGGTCCCGGTTCCAGCGGTTATGGAACTCACGATAGTCGCGATCCCGGTTCCATTGGCCCGGACGATTGGGCCGGTTGGGTCTGTGCGCGTCAGGGCGACCGGGACGGTTCCAGTCCGGGCGATTTGAGTCAGGCCGGTTCGGGCGGTTCCAGTCCGGGCGATCGGGTCGGTGATTATTGTCAGGCCTGTTCCATCCCGGCCGGTCGGGTCGGTGACCATCGGGGCGCTCAGGGCGCTCTGGCCGATTAGGACGCTCAGGACGATTGGGTCTGTCCGGGCGTGGCTGATCGGGCCGTTGAGGCCGATCGGGACGGTCCGGGCGCTGCGGGCGATCAGGGCGTTGCTCTGGTCTTTGTGCGCCGGGACGATCCGGACGATTCCAGTCCGGCCGCTGCTCAGGGCGTTGTGGGCGCGGATTGTCTGGCCGCTGGGACGGTCGCTGCTCTGGCGGCTGCGGGCGCTGCGCATCCGGTCGACGCTCCGGGCGCGGACCTTGCGGGCGCGCACGATCAGCGTTCTGGTGCTGGCGCTGCGGCTGGCTGCGTTCCATACGGCGAGGCCCATCCTGACGCGCCTGCGGTCTGTCCTGGGCCAGAACGGCCATGGGGGCCGCAGCAGGCACGAGGAAGCTGGCTGCCGCTGCGAACATGAGAAGCGAACGTTTCATGGTCGAAGTCCTCGCACGTCCGGACTGGACGGCTTGGGGTAAAAATGAGCGAGACGTCATGAACTGGGTCTGAACGCTGATCACAGAGCATTGTCATGAAAAAGCCCCGCAAGACCTGAAGCCTTGCGGGGCGAAGCGAAACCTGTCGCAATGGCTCAATAGACGTCGTTCATCACGCTGGCGATCAGCCCTGTAGCGACGGCGATCAGAAGGATATCGCTGCCAGCGTGTACATAGCGATAGCCGCGGGGTGCAGGCCGGAGACCATAGAAGTAGGGATCGCGAACATAATAAGAGCGATAGGCCGGGGGCAGATAGGCGCCGGTGCGCCAGCGATAGTCGTAATGGCGTGGTTCCACGCGGTAATAACCATGCCCCGGCGCATACCAGTATCCGTTGCGGGCGCCGCGATAGTCACGGAATTCCGGCCGGCCGCGCCACCAATTGCGGTTGTCGCGGCTCCAGTTGTCATGACGGCGCTGGTCCTGACGCCAGTCGCGTCGGTCGTAACGCGCATCGCGTCGGTCGTCGCGGCGATCATAGCGGCTTTCGTGGCGACCGCCACGATCCTGAGCCTGGGCCAGCATGGGGGCGGCCGTCGTCGTCAGGGCGAGAGCAATCACGGCGGCCTTGGTCAGGCGGTTCATCTTGCGACTCCATTACAAGAAGCGAAATCCCTGTCTGGCGTCGACCTTCGGGCTGACCGAATGAACCGCCGCTGAACCACGATGACAGCTTACATCCGTGTGCGGATTGAGGGTGCGTCGCGCCCGACCGATCTGTGTTAACGCTAATTTTAAACCGACGATATTTGAATGCCTGTCCGATAGCGGTGTCAGAAGGGCGCCGCGAAGGAGGATTGCTGATGAATCCGCTGAACCACGCGCCACAGGCGCACGACATGCTGCCGCTGCCTACGCCCGACATGGACGGCGATGCGCTGTTCCGTCTTGGGTTGGCCTATTCGGCTGGGCTGGATGGATACCCGATCGATCGGGTGTCGGCCCATATGATCTTCAACCTGGCGGCCATGAAGGGCTCGATCGAGGCGCGCGAGTACCGCCGCGACATCAGTCAGGAGATGGAGCACGCCGAGATCGCCGAGGCCCAGCGCGCCGCACGACGCTGGATCGACGCCGGTTCCTCAACCCTGGCGGCCTGAGACGCGCCACATGACGGGCCTGCTGCGTCTGGACCGCGCGGGCGGGGCGGGGTATGCACGCCGCGAGTTCCCCGTCCGAAGGATTCCGTCCATGCTCGCTCGCATCTATCGCCCGGCCAAGACCGCGATGCAGTCCGGCAAGGCCAAGGCGCGCGACTGGCGCCTGGAGTTCGAGCCTGCCTCGGCCCGCACCATCGACCCGCTGATGGGCTGGACCAGCTCGACGGACATGAACGGCCAGGTGCGTCTGAACTTCGACACCAAGGAAGAAGCGATCGAATACGCCGAACGCCACGGCATCGCCTTCCGTCTGCATGAACCGAACGAAGCCCCGGTCATCATCAAGGCCTACGCCGACAACTTCGCCACCAACCGCAAGCAGCCCTGGACACACTGAGGTCGAGAAGGGCTTCTTTAAGCATAAAGCGGACTTGGCTTCAGATGGCGGTGCGTGATTAAATAGATCATGCGCCACATTTCCTCTGCTGCACTCGCCGTTTCCCTGTTGCTGGCTGGCTGTAATGCGGGGACATCCGCCAAGGGCGGTGTTGATCAGGTCGGGGCGGGGTTGGGGGATGCGGTGGCTGCGCCGCTGGAAGATCTGAACCTGAAGCGTCAGGAGATCCCGACCGTATTGTTGCAGGCGGAATCCAATCCCTATGACCTGCGCAACATGACCCGCTGTTCGGTCATCGCCGCCGAAGTCCGGCGGCTGGATGAGGCGCTGGGCCCGGACACGGACGCTGCGCCCACTGACGATGGAACCTTCATGAGCGAGCGGGCTGCGGACGCCGCCGCCGGGGCGACGCTGGACGCCGTGCGAGGCACGGTGACGGACTTCATTCCGGCCCGCAGCTGGGTGCGTCGTCTGACGGGAGCCGATGCCCACAGCAAGCACGTCCAGTCGGCCATTCAGGCGGGGCTGCGCCGCCGCTCCTTCCTGAAAGGCGTAGGGATGCAGCGGAATTGCGCACCGCCTGCGGCCCCGGCCGGTTTCACGCCGCGTCGCGGCTAGACCTTGAGGTGCCGCGCGCGGAAGTCGCGGCGGAACTGTTCGAACCGGCCCTCGGCGATGGCGGCGCGCATGGCCGCCGTCAGCGCCTGGAAGAAGGCGATGTTGTGCCAGCTCAACAGAATCTTGCCGAGAATCTCATCGGCGCGGATCAGGTGATGCAGATAAGCCTTTGAATAGTCCTGCGATGCAGGGCAGGGGACTTCCGCATCCAGCGGGTCCTGATCCTCGGCGAACCGGGCGTTCTTGAGGTTCAGCGGGCCATCCCAGGTCCACGCTTGGCCGTGGCGACCAGCGCGAGTCGGCAGGACGCAGTCGAACATGTCGACGCCGCGATAGACCCCCTCGACCAGATCGATCGGCTTGCCCACGCCCATCAGATAGCGAGGGCGATCCTTGGGCAGGAACTCGGGCGCATAGTCCAGCACCTCGCACATGGCTTCGTGGCCTTCGCCGACGGCCAGGCCGCCGATGGCGTAACCGTCAAAGCCGATCTCCTGCAGGCGTTCCGCAGATTCACGACGCAGGTGCTCGAATGTCGAACCCTGCTGGATGCCGAACAGGGCCTGACGGTCACGCGTGCCGAAAGCATTCTTCGAGCGCTGCGCCCAGCGCGCTGACAGCTCCATGCCCTCGCGGGCGCGCTTTTCCTCGGCGGGCCAGGCGACGCATTCGTCCAACTGCATGACGATGTCGGAGCCGAGGCGGTCGGCCTGAATCTGGATCGAGCGTTCCGGTGTAAGGACGTGCTTGGACCCATCGATATGGCTGGAGAAGGTCACGGCCTCTTCGGTCAGCTTGGAAATGCCTGACAGGCTCATGACCTGAAAGCCGCCGGAGTCGGTCAGGATCGGCTTGTCCCAGCGCATGAAGTTATGAAGCCCGCCCAGACGCTCCATCCGTTCGGGGCCGGGCCGCAGCATCAGGTGGTAGGTGTTGCCCAGCAGGATGTCCGCGCCGGTCTGTTTGACCTGATCCACCGTCATCGCCTTGACGGTGGCGGCGGTGCCGACAGGCATGAAGGCGGGCGTGCGGATGTCGCCGCGCGTGGTTTTCAGCACGCCGGTGCGGGCGCGGCCTTCAACAGCGGAAATCTCAAACGGAAAAGGCATGGGCGTTCCTTGCAGGGAGCCGCGTCTTAGGCCCTCTGTCTCGGAACCGCCAGTCAGCGCAGCAGCGTCTCGAGGCGCTCGGCGCGTTGCAGGTCTTTTGGACGCCCGAACAGGCGGCATTTTTCAATCTGTTCGGCGACGGTGGGAACATAGAGCGTCCCGCCGTCCAGTGTGATCGGCTGGCGGGTGGTGAAGATGACCGGCGTCCAGTCGGCGCCCGCGCGCACATCCATCTTCGCCATGACCTCGACCGGGACCGGCGTGGTCAGGATCTGGCCGAAGACCTGAGAGCGGAAAAGGCCTTCGCCGGGGTCTTCGACCGCTTCGCCGTGCAGGGTCTCGATCAGGCGTCTGGCGTCGCGCGGGCTGGTCATCACGTCGACGTCCGGCACGTGCCATTCCGACAGGCCCGACAACGCCATGCCGGCGCCGCCAAATACCCACCAGGGGTCCTGAAGCTCACTGGCCGCTGAGGCCAGGATGTCGAAGGTCGCAGCCAGATTTTCGGGCAGGTCGTCGATGTGGCTCATTGGGCGTCTTCCCGGAACAGCAGGCTTCCGTCGCCATAAGAATAGAAGCGATAGCCTCTGTCGATGGCGTGGGCGTAGGCGCCGCGCATCGTCTCCAGTCCGGCGAAGGCGCTGACCAGCATGAACAGCGTCGATTTCGGCAGGTGGAAGTTGGTCATCAGCACGTCGCAGGCGCGGAAACGATAGCCCGGCGTGATGAAGATGGCCGTGTCGCCGTGGAAGGCTTTGACCACGCCGTCTTCGCCCGTGGCGCTTTCCAGAAGGCGCAGGGAGGTAGTGCCGACGCATATGATGCGCCCGCCTGCCGCGCGCACGGCGTTCAGGGCGTCGGCGGTCTCGGCCGAGACCTCGCCCCACTCGGAATGCATCTTGTGATCGGCCGTGTCGTCCGCCTTGACCGGCAGGAAGGTGCCGGCCCCGACGTGCAGGGTCACGGCATGGGTCGTCACGCCCCGCGCCCGGATGGCGTCCAGCAGGGGCGGGGTGAAGTGCAGGCCCGCCGTCGGCGCGGCGACCGAGCCGTCATGCTCGGCAAAGACGGTCTGATAATCCTTCAGGTCCTGATCGTCCTCGGCCCGCTTGGCCGCGATATAGGGGGGCAGGGGCATGACCCCGACCTCGCGGATGGCGTCGTCCAGCACAGGGCCTGCCAGATCGAAGCGCAGGGTGACGAGGCCGTCCTCACCCTTGGCGGTGATCTCGGCGTCAACCTGGCCCAGGAAGCAGGCGTTGTCTTCCTCGCGCCCGAAGCGCACGCGGTCGCCGACCTTCAGCCGCTTGCCGGGCTTCATGAAGGCGCTCCAGACATCGGGCGCGTCGCGGTGGTGCAGGGTCGCCTCGACCGGCACGGACAGCAGTTCGCCTTCCGGTCCGGTGCGGTGACGCACGCCCGACAGACGGGCGGGGATCACGCGGGTGTCGTTGAAGACCAGGGCGTCGCCGGGTTGCAGGAAATCCGGCAGGTCACGGATGATCCGGTCCTGAAGGTCGCCGCCCCTCACGACCAGAAGGCGCGCTGAGTCGCGCGGGGCGGCGGGGCGCAGGGCGATGCACGCCTCGGGCAGGTCGAAGTCGAAGTCGGATGTCCGCATGAGGCGGGGAATGCTCACGCCGCGTCTTTGCGGTCAAGCGAGGCCCGGCGGAAAGTCGACTGGCGAAAACCGTCCCAGCCGCTATGTCAGACGCAGCCAATGGGAGTTTGAGTGCATGACCGACCGCTATCTGGACGACCTGACCGTCGGCGAAAGCTGGGACAGCGAACCCTTCACCATGACCGAGGCCGAGATCGTCGCCTTCGCGACCGAGTTCGACCCGCAACCCATGCACATCGACAAGGCGGCGGCCGAGGCGGGACGTTTCGGCGGCCTGATCGCCAGCGGCTGGCACGTCTGCTCGCGCGTCATGCGTCAGTTCGTGGACGAGGCCTATTTCGGCCAGACGCCGCTGCTGGGTATGAACGTCGACGCCCTGTGGTGGGTGCGGCCCGTGCGGCCGGGCGACACCCTGACGGTGCGCCGTGAAATCATCGAAATCCGCCCGTCGAAGAGTCAGCCCGACCGCGGCGTCGTCCGCACCAAGACGACCGTCACAAATCAGGACGGCGATCTGGCCATGAGTTTCGAGAACCAGATGCAGTTGCCCAGGAACGCCGAAGCGCGGCTCTGAATTGGGTCAGGCAAGGTGTTGATAGCTGATGCGATGATGCGGCAGCTATTAATGGCTGGAGATGGCCGCACTTGGCTATTTCAGGCGTGACAACCCCAGCGACCGAGCCGCGCTTGCTCCGTTCACTGTGGCGCTCGCTGGAAATTGAAGGTCATTACAGACCACGCGTGCGAGAAAGTCCCAAGTTTGTTCAGGTTCTATAGGCTTGCCTGTTTCTGTGGGGAAAGAAACAACCCAGTCGCCATGAGGGCCAAACGCATTGATTGATATCTGTTGATAGGTCCATGCTGAGCAATCGATCTTTAGTTCTGTCGTGTCTTGATCGATTGTCCCGCTTGGGCTGGGAATGGCGTTTGCGTAAACTCGGTAATTTGTGACTAGAACGATATCGTCGGAGCGTGTGCGAGAATTCTCTACGATGAAATTTGCAGCTGTGCTGTTACCCGCGAACAAGGTGAAAGGGCCTTGGGGGAGCTGCCTGCTTGACGCCGTGGCGATTGAGGCGCCAGCCATAGCCACAAGGAAGGCCGCAAGGCTCGGAAACGTGAAGCGCATGGGATGGCTCTGCATTCGGGCTCAAAAACTTTGCTCCGCTGAATAGCTCAAGGCGATCAGAGTTTCCAATCAGGTCGTTGACCTTGCTCGCTCAAGGCGTCAAAGCCCGGTACATGCTAGAGAACCTCGAAACCCTGTCCCGTGAGGCCCGTTCGTGGCCGTTTGAGCAAGCGCGCAACCTGCTGGCCCACGTGCTCAAAAAACGGCTGTCCGACGCAGAGCGCGATGCCGCGAAACTGCTGATCGACGCGGGCAAGACGGACGAGGCCCTGGCCACCTTCGAGGCGCTGAACAAGCCGGTGATCCTGGAGACGGGTTATGGCCCGTCGGGCCTGCCGCACATGGGCACCTTCGGCGAGGTGGCGCGCACGACCATGGTGCGCAACGCGTTTCGCGCCCTGACTGGCGATCACTGGGCCACGCGCCTGATCGCCTTCAGCGACGACATGGACGGCCTGCGCAAGGTGCCGGAGGGCATCCCCAACCCGGAGATGTTGCGCGAAGACCTGCATCTGCCGCTGACCAAGGTGCGCGATCCGTTCGGCACGCACGACAGCTTCGGCGCGCACAACAACGCCCGCCTGCGCGCCTTCCTCGACAGCTTTGGCTTCGACTATGAGTTCATGTCCTCGACCGAGACCTATCGGTCGGGGCGGTTTGACGCGACCCTGCTGACCCTGCTGGAACGCTTCGACAAGGTCATGGGCATCATGCTGCCCACCCTGGGCGAGGAGCGCCGCGCCACCTATTCGCCCTTCCTGCCGATCAGCCCGATCACCGGCCATGTGCTGCAGGTGCCGACGCTGGAGCGTAACGTCGAGAAAGGCACGATCGTGTTTGACGATCCCGCTGGCGGCCGCACCGAGGTTCCCGTCACCGGCGGTCATGTGAAGCTGCAGTGGAAGCCCGACTGGGCCATGCGCTGGATGGCGCTGGACGTCGACTATGAGATGTCGGGCAAGGACCTGATCGAGAGCGTGCGCGAGTCGTCCAAGCTGTGCCGCGCCATCGGCGGTGTTCCGCCGGAGGGCTTCAACTATGAGCTCTTCCTCGACATCGAAGGCAAGAAGATCTCCAAGTCCAAGGGCAACGGCCTGACGATGGAGGAGTGGCTGCGCTACGGCACGCCAGAGAGCCTGAGCTGGTACATGTTCCAGTCGCCGAAGTCGGCCAAGAGCCTGCACTTCAACGTCATTCCGCGCGCGACGGACGACTATCTGTCCTTCATCGAGCAGTACAAGACGCAGGAACCGGCCAAGCAGATCGACAACACCGTCTGGCATATCCACTCAGGGACTCCGCCCGAGAGCGTCTCGCCGGTGTCCTTCGCCCTGTTGCTGAACCTGGTGGGCGTAGCCAACGCCTCGACCAAGGACCAGCTGTGGGCCTATTTCGCCAAATATCTGCCGGACGCCACGCCTGAGAATGAGCCGGTGCTGGACCGGCTGATGGGCTATGCGCTGAACTATTACGAGGACTTCGTGAAGCCCTCGAAGACCTATCGTCTGCCTGACGACAAGGAGAAGGCGGCGCTGCTGGATCTGGCGGAGCGCCTGAAGGCTCTGCCCGCCGACACCACCGACGGCGAAGTCATCCAGGGCGAGGTCTACGCCGTGGGCAAGGCGCATGAGTTCGAGCCTCTGCGGGCCTGGTTCCAGGCGCTGTATGAGGTGCTGCTGGGCGCTTCGCAGGGACCGCGGTTCGGATCGTTCGCCGCCATCTACGGTCTGTCTCAGACGATCGAACTGATCGAGAAGGGCGCCGAAGGCCGTCTGGCCTGAGAGCATCCTAAGGATTGAAAATGCGGGGCCGCTGGCGATGTCGGCGGCCCTTTTTCGTGTGGCTCATAAAGATGAATGGCAGACAACGGCGCGGCTGGGGGAGCTTTCATCTGCGTTGACGCATTCTCCTTTCAACGACGAAGCGATGACAGGAGAGCCTCATGTCGAAAACCTTCAAAGCCGGTCTGGCCGCTGCATCCATGATCGCCGCGCTGGGCGCCGCAGCCATACCGATGAGCGCCAGCGCCATGCCGCAGGCTAACGGCATCACCAACTGCGACGCGCCGGGCGGACGACAGCAGGCGGGCGCTGCCATCGGCGCCGTGCTGGGCGGTCTGGCAGGAAGTCAGGTCTCCAAGAATGAGCGCGCTCTAGGTGCCGTGCTGGGCGCAGGCGCCGGCGCTGCCGCCGGATCCTACATCGGCTGCAACCAGCAACGCGGCCGTGTGACGGCGCAGAGTAACGACAACATGTATCGCGCCACCTCGAACCTGCGCATCCGCTCAGGCCCCGGCGCCAACTACAGCCAGGCCGGCAGCCTGTCGGCGGGCCAGCCCTTCACGGCCATTGGGTCGGAGGGCGAGTGGGTTCAGATCGCCGGCGGCGGCTGGGTCAACGCCCGCTACGTCGTGCCGAACTGATCGGCGGATTTCTCCCCCGCGTCGATCAAAAGACGGGGCCGTTCCGACAGGGGCGGCCCTTCCACTATTGGCTGACCCACAGGATACGGGCCATCCACAGCACCTGACGGCGCGGCAGGATGCGCGGCTCGTACAGGGGGTTCAGCGACGCCAGCGTGACTTCGCGCGCGTTCAGGGCGGCGATCTCCTTGGCCAGGGTTTCCCCATCCGACGTGCGCACGACAACCCGGTCGCCCCGTCGCACCTCTGTCGCATCCAGATCGACGATCACGCGATCGCCGGGGCGGTAGACCGGCTCCATCGAGTCGCCATCGATGGTCAGGCTGAACAAACTGTCCTTATGACCGGGCAGTTCGGTCTGGTCCCAGCCTTCGGCCATGGGCAGGCCCGCATCATCGAAGAAACCCTGATCTCCAGCGCGCGCAAGGCCCAACAAAGGGATCACGCGCGATTGAGGGACGTCGTCGTCTGCGAGCGCCGCGAATTCGCCGAGACTGAGCCCGGTGGCTTCCAGCACGCGCATCAGGCTTTCGGTCGAGGGCCAGCGGGGGCGAGGCGGCTCGCCTGGCCCCAATCGCTTTGATGGATTGAAGCTGGTCGCATCCAGTCCGGCGCGTCGCGCCAGTCCCGAGGCCGAAACGCCCTGTCGCCGCGCCAGGGCGTCTATCGCCTTCCAAATCTGGGCGTGGGACAGGGGCATGGGAACTTCCAAGAGTCTAGATTTGGAAGCTTACTCGAACAAAATAGGAATATCCACCTATCGATCGTCGTCGATGCCGACGGCGCGCCTTTCCTGCCAGGCGAAAAAGGTCCCGACCGCGATGGCGATCATGATGCCATAGGCTGACATGTTCAGGACTGTATAGAAGGCTGAGATCTCCGGTTTCAGCTTCAGCAGCACCATGACATGGCTGACGACAGCGAGCAGTTGGAAGGCGGCCGCCCAAACCGGCCAGGATCGCGGTGATTTCCACACCAGGGCGACGAAGATCGCCAAGACTATGATGTCAATCACGAATACTGGCCACTGAACAGCGGTGTAGCCGAGATAGGTCTGCGAAAGAATGGATAGGAACCAGGCAGTCAACATTGTGCCTGCCCCGATCCGTTCAGGCCGGCCCCCCTTGGCCAGCGCGAACAGTCCTATGGCGATCATCACCCCTGCGCCGACCAGGGCTGCAATAGTTTCCAGCAATGAAGACCCCCATTATTGCTTTCAACAATGGAGGCCACTTTACATTGTGTGCGCTAAAAAAGCAGCGCTATTCCCTTAAGTTACCGCGATTTCATGCAACGCGGAGGTGGCGCTCCTGGCTGCCCATCGGGCGGCTGTCCCACTCGTTCGGCTTGTTGAGCGGGCCTGCGGCATAGGTCCCGTAGCCGAGACGGCGGTGATCTTTTTCCAGTTCTGCGTGGCAGCCGATCATCGCTTCGCGGGCGGCGCCAAGGGCGGAGATCGTCTCCATCGCCTTGGCCTGGGATGCGGCGCCGGCCACGGCCGAGATCGACAGGGCCGAGCGGGCGCTGATCATGGCTTGAACCAGTGTGGCGGCGTGGTTGATGGCGTCATCCAACGCCTTCTCAGCAGCGTGCAGTTCGCCAGCGACGCCAGCGATGACTTCATTGCGATCCATAACTTACCCCTCGTATGAAAAGGAACGACGGGAAATGGTTAACGTGTATTAACTATTATGAATAGAGGGCGCTGTTACATTTTTTACAATTATCCACGACGTCTTGATCAGGCGTCTTCTGCGTCCAGAAAAAAATGGGCGGTGAGCGAGGCGATCGGCTCGTGCCGGGCGTCCTGCCAGGCCTCTGCGATGACATGGGCGACGCGGCGCCCTGCCTTGTTGATGCGTGCGCGTGCGTAGACATCGACCGGGCGGCCAGAGCGAAGATAGGCGACGGTGACATTGATCGGGCGTGGCAGCCGCAGACGGGGATAGGTCAGGGAGACCTGAGCCATGGCCGTCATTTCCAGCAGGGCCGCGGTCGATCCGCCGTGCAGTGCGGGCAGCATGGGATTGCCGATCAGCTTGTCGTTGAAAGGCATGACTACGGTGACTTCATCGCCGTTGGCTTGCGTCTGAAGGTTCAGAAACCGGGCGTAGGGCAGGTTGTCGAGCAGGGAGGCGGTCATGCGGGAGTCTCCGTCGCGCGCCGCGACTTCAGATTGGCGCCTGCGCGCAGATCGCCCTCGGCGCTGACCATATAGGCGGACTGGGCGGCGGCGACGGGATCGGCCGGGTCGTCTTCGAACGCCCAGGCGCGCACGAAGGCCAGGTTGCGCGTCAGCCGATAGCAGCGCGCCTCGGCCAGCAGGTCGCGGCCGGGCGCCGCTGCGCGCATATAGTCGACCCGCAGATCCAGCGTCGCCACCGGCCGAAAGGCGCCCAGACCCACCCAGACGGCCAGCCCTCCGACGTGATCCAGCAAGGTCGTGACCAGCCCCCCGGCCAGCACGCTCGTTTCGGGATCACCGACCAGATCTTCACGATAGGGGACGCGGATACGCACGCGATCGCCTTTTACATCCTCAAAGGCGAAGCCCAGCGCATGGGTATGCGCCGCGCCGGATGCGAGTTGGGGCAGGATGGTGTCCAGGAATGAGTCCGTCATTGAGGCGTCCTGTGTTGAGTCCCGCCTTGGTCGCCCGTCGGGGATGTTCTTGTCCACCATCAAGGAGTGCCTGCCACGTGAAGAGAGGTTGCAGCGCCTGTCTGCACGGCGCGGCCCGAGCTTTTATCGTGTCAGGCAGGGGCCGGAAGTTTCGGGATGTGAGGCCGTCGAGCCTGTAGTCTTCAGGCCACGCCACGCGTGCGGACGGCATCGCCTGACGGCTCCAGCGCCGTGTTCATCGCAAGGCGCAGACGCTCGGGCTTGATGGGTTTTTCAACCACGGCGGCCATGCCTGACGCCAGATAGGCCTTGGCGTCGTCCGGGTCGGCGTTGGCGGTCAGGGCGATGATCGGAATGTCGCGCGGGGCGCCGTCCAGGGCGCGGATGGCGCGCGTGGCGCCGACGCCGTCTAGGCGCGGCATCTTGATGTCCATCAGGATCAGATCGAACGGCCTGGCCTGAACCGCCTCTACGGCTTCCTGACCGTCCTCGACCGTTTCCGACGTGCAGCCGAACATTTCGCACAAGGCCTGAGCCACCACGCGGTTGGTGGCGTTGTCATCGGCGATTAGCACATGAGGGCGCGCCTGCAGGTGAAGCTGATCCAGATCGGCGATGTTGGTCGGTTCTTCCCGCTGAATGAAAGCGATCGGCGCCGACAGGTCGAAGGCGAAGGTGGCACCGCGTCCGGTGTTGTTTTCGGCCCAGATGCGGCCTTTCATGCACTCGATCAGGCGACGGCTGATCGCCAGGCCAAGGCCGCTGTTCTCGGCTGAGGCGTCGTTCAGGCTGTTGATGCGGTCGTCATCGGGGGCGGCGTCATCGCGGACGCGGGCCTCGATCCGCACACGTTCGCCTCGAGCCTGAGCCTTGAGGCTGACCTCGACCATGCCGTGACGCGAATGGTTCAGGGCGTTGACGATCAGATGGTTGAAGACATGACGCAGCCGATCAGCGTCCAGCATGGCCGCCAGTTCCGTGTCGCCTTCATAGCCGATCATCAGGGAGACGCCGTTCTGGGCGGCGCGCGGCGCCCACTGGCCCTGCAACTCGTCCATCAGGGTCCGCAGCGGCGTGGGGGCGGCGTTGATCTGAAGCTCTCCAGCCTCCGCACGGGCCAGATCAAGGGCGTCGCGCAGGTTGTCCAGCATGTCGCCGGCTGAATCCATGATGGTCCGGGCATGGGCCTTGGCGGCCTCGTTCAGCGGCTGTCGGTGCAGAAGCTCGGCGACAGCCAGCACGCCGTTCATGGAGGTGCTGAGTTCGCTGTTGACCAGACCCATGAAGCGGCTTTTGTCGCGGGCTGCATTCCGCGCGGCCTGTTCGGCGGCATCGGAGGTTTGCAGTTGCTCGCCAAGGCGTTCATTCTCGTGGCGCTGGCCTGCATTGATGGCGCGCAGCAGGGCGACCGCCGTGCCGACCCCGCGATAGGCGCCGCCGTGAGTGACGATGAAGCCGCGCATCAGGGCGCCGGGGCCGCTTTTCAGAATGATGGGAGCGAAAGCTTCGATGCCGACATCCGCTTCGATCACGGCGGGCTCAGGGTCCATTATGTGGACCACGTCGCGTGCGCCATACAGGCTCTGACCCAGCGGCGCGGCCAGCTTCAGCAGGAAATCGCCGCGTTCGATCAGGCCGATCGGTCGGTCGCCGTCGACCACCGGAATCACCAGCGTGTCCGGTTCGCGCTGGAACCGCGCCAGAATCTCACCGGTCGTGGCTGTCTTGGCCACCGGCTCGATGCGGTCGGTCAGCACTTCGATCGTCGGCATACGGCCGGCTCCTAATGAGATTTTTTTACAATCTCAGAAAAACGCTTGCCGAAGGGTTAAATCGAGTCCGTAAAAATCCTAATTTGAGCCTCGGTTTCCCGCTTCCTTTTCCGCGACGCGCGACTGGCGTATAGAGGCGCGCGTCCCATCTTCCGACCCTGGACTTTTTACGAATGCGCGCGGTCACTGGGCCGACCGCAGGTTTGTCATGAGCGGCATCTTGCAACACTCTGAAAAAACGGCCCTTCTTCTTTTCTCTGGCGGGCAGGACAGCGCCACCTGCCTGGCCTGGGCGTTGGAACGTTTTGATCGCGTGGAGACGGTCGGCTTCGACTATGGCCAACGTCATGCCGTCGAGATGCAGGCCCGCCAGTCTGTTCGCGATGAACTGGTCAAGGCGCTGCCGCAGTGGGCCGGGCGTCTGGGCGACGACCACGTCATCGATCTGACCGGCTTCGGCGCCATCGGCGAGACGGCCATGACCACCGAGCGGGCCATTGAAGCCGATGCACGGGGCCTGCCCAACACTTTCGTGCCGGGGCGGAACCTGATCTTCCTGGTTGCGGCAGCGGCTCTGGCGGATCGCCGCGGGCTGGAAGTCCTGATCGGCGGCATGTGCGAGACGGATTATTCCGGCTATCCTGACTGTCGCAACGACACCATTCAGGCGACGGCGCGCGCCCTGTCGCTGGGGCTGGACAAGCCGGTTCCGGTCGAGACGCCGCTGATGTTCCTGACCAAGGCTCAGACGTGGGAACTGGCCGACCGGATTGGCGGCGCGGCTCTGGTCGAGACGATCATCGAGTTCAGCCACACCTGCTATCTGGGCGACCGCATGCAACGTCACGTCTGGGGCTATGGCTGCGGGACGTGCCCGGCCTGTGAGCTGCGCGCGGCCGGTTACGCCCAGTGGGCGGGCGGCGCATGACCTATTCGGCCAAGGAAGTCTTTCTGACGGTGCAGGGCGAGGGCGGGCAGGCGGGGCGTCCCGCTGTGTTTCTGCGCTTCGCCGGATGCAATCTGTGGAGCGGGCTGGAGCGGGATCGCGCCACCGCCGTCTGCACCTTCTGCGACACGGACTTTATCGGCGTGAACGGTGACGGCGGCGGCAAGTTCAGGACGGCCGACCTGATGGCGGACCATGTCGACGGGATGTGGCGCGGCCGCGAGGGGGATCCGAAGCTGGTCGTCTGCACCGGCGGCGAGCCGTTGATGCAATTGGACGCGGCCCTGATCGAGGCCCTGCACACGCGCGGCTTTGAGGTGGCGATCGAGAGCAACGGCACCCTGACGGCGCCGGACGGCATCGACTGGGTCTGCATCAGCCCCAAGGCGGACGCGCCTGTGGTTCAGACGTCGGGGCAGGAGCTGAAACTGGTCTTCCCCCAGCCGCTGGCCATGCCCGACCGCTTCGAGCATCTGGATTTCGAGCGTTTCTGGCTTCAGCCGATGGATGGGCCCGATCAGGCCGCCAACACCGCCGCCGCCATTGAATACTGCCTGACCCACCCGCAATGGCGGCTCAGCGTCCAGACGCACAAATACATCGGCGTGCGCTAGGAGGCGGGCAGGGCGGCGAACCGCCCTGCCGCTGGATCAAGCCGTCAGTATCATTTCGGCGTTTTCGAAAGGCAGGCCTTCGTCATCGGTCGGCCGGCGCGACCGCTCCCGAAAGCCGAGCGCTTCGTAGAAACGCATGGCCTGGGTGTTGGCGGTGTAGACTTCCAGCGTCAGCTGTCCCTTCAGCGCCAGCGCATGAGTCGTCTGGGCGCGACCGATCCCATGACCCTGCTGGTCAGGGGCGATGAAAAGGGCGCCGATGAAGGAGTCGATCAGGCTGATGAAGCCGACGGGCTGGCCGTCGCGGCAGGCGACCCAGGTTTCGGCGTCCGGCAGGTATTGGGTTTTAATCAGGATCTGCTGCTCACGCAGCCGCTGCTCGCCGATGAAGGCGTGGGCGCGAAGCGAGGCCTGAAGCCAGATGTCCGACAAGATTTTCATATCGGTTTCAGGACGATAGGCACGAATGATCGTGTCTGTATGTGACATGGTTTTTCTACAGAATAGGTATGCAAACAGAAGCAGCGCCCGGTCGGGCGCATCGTGGTCCCGGCAGACGGGATGGGATTCAGGCTCTGCGCATAAGGCTCCTTCTGGAAGAGCAAGGCGTTAGCAGCCGCTAGGATGCGGGGCAATATGGGCGCGTCGCACCTGTGGCGGATCAGCAGGCCTTGCCCTGACGCTGCCTCTGTTCACAGCGGCGCTGTTCACGCTCGTAATCGCGTTGTTCGCGTTCGCGTTTCGCTTTGGTTTCTTCGTCAGACGTTGTGACAGCGTCGAAACCGGCGCCGACGGCGGCGCCCGTCACCTTGGCCGCGCCGCCGACCACGGCGGCCCCTGCGCCGACGACGGCGCCCGCGACGCAGCCCTGAAGCATCAGGGCGCCGGTCAGACAAAGGATAAGGGCAGGGAGGCGTTGGCTCATGTCGGCAGTCTGCCCTCGCCCGATCATCCTGTCAGCGCCCCTGCATTAGATTTACAGACTGTCGACCATCACAAGTTCGGCGTCCTGTCTGGCCGTGATGGTGATCGTCGGTTCGTCGATGACGCCGGCGCCGTCGCGGGCGTTCAGCGTCGTGCCGTTGATGTCAACCTGACCGACGGCGGGCACCAGATAGGCGCGGCGCCCGGAGGCCAGATCATAGGTCAGGCTTCCACCCGCCTTCAGCGTAGCCGCCAGAATGCGGGCGTCGGCGTTGATCGTCAGGGCTTCATCCGCCGGATCGCCAGAGGCGACGATGGTGAAGCGGCCCGAGCGGTCGCTCTTGGGAAAGGCGCGCTGGCCCCAGGTCGGCGGAGCGCCCGGCCGGTCCGTCTCGATCCAGATCTGGAAGATGGTCGTGAGCTCATTCTCCAGATTGTACTCGGAGTGGCGCACGCCGGTGCCCGCGCTCATCACCTGAACGTCGCCCGCTTCCGTGCGGCCTGTGTTGCCCATGGAGTCCTGGTGGGTGATGGCGCCGGTGCGGACGTAGGTGATGATCTCCATGTCGGCGTGCGGATGCGGCGGAAAGCCAGACTGGGCGGCGATTTCATCGTCGTTCCAGACCCGCAGGCGTCCCCAGCCCATACGCTTGGGATCGTAATAGTTGGCGAAGGAGAAGTGATGTCTGGCGTTCAGCCAGCCGTGGTTGGCGCCGCCAAGGGTGTTGAAGGGTCTGACGTCGATCATGATGCGGTCTCCCAGTGCGCGCAGCCTGCGCTGCGCCGTTGGAAAACCATATAGGTAACTATCTCTGTTGCGAAAAGGGGCGCCTGAGCGCCGCCTTATCCCACCTGGGCCCGGTGCCGCAGCATGGCGTCGGCCAGAACGATGGCGGCCATCGCCTCCACCACCGGAACGCCGCGCAGCGCGACGCAGGGGTCGTGGCGGCCCTTGGTGCGCAGGTCGACTTCATCGCCGTCGCGGTTGATGGTCTGGCGCAGGGTCAGGATGGAGGAGGTCGGCTTGAACGCCACCCGCGCCGTCAGCGGCTGGCCGGTGGAAATGCCGCCCAGAACGCCGCCTGCCTTGTTCGACAGGAAGGTCGGCAGGCCGTCCTCGCCCAGACGCATTTCGTCGGCGTTGGCCTCGCCCGTCAGTTCAGCGGCGCCGAAGCCTGCGCCGATCTCGACGCCCTTGACGGCGTTGATGGACATCAGGCCCGCCGCCAGTTCGGCGTCCAGCTTGGCGTAGAGGGGCGCGCCCCATCCGGCAGGAAGGCCCGTCACCTCCAGCGCGACGACAGCGCCGATGGACGAGCCCGCCTTGCGCACGCCGTCCAGGTATTGTTCCCACGCGGGCACAACCTCGGCTGAGGCGGCGAACAGGGCGTTGTCGTAGACGGCGTCGAAGTCGATCGCCTCATCGGCGATGCGGTGCGGGCCAAGCTGGACCACGCCTGCGCGGATGCGGATGCTGTCGCCCAGAACTTTGCGCGCCACGGCGCCCGCCGCCACGCGGCTGGCGGTTTCGCGGGCCGAGGACCGGCCGCCGCCGCGATGATCGCGCACGCCGTATTTGGCCTGATAGGCATAGTCGGCGTGGCCGGGGCGGAAGGCGCGGGCGATCTCGCCATAGTCCTTGGACCGCTGGTCGGTGTTCTCGATCATCAGGCTGATGGGCGTGCCGGTCGTGACTGGGCCGTCGCCGTCATCATAGACGCCGGACAGGATGCGGACCTGATCGGCCTCCTGCCGCTGGGTGACGAAGCGGCTGCCGCCGGGCCTTCTCAGGTCCAGCCAGGGCTGGATGTCGGCTTCGGTCAGCGGGATCAGCGGCGGGCAGCCGTCGACGACGCAGCCAATGGCCGGGCCGTGGCTTTCGCCCCAGGTGGTGATGCGGAATAGATGGCCGAAGGTGTTATGCGACATGACGGCGAGGCTTAAGCCGCCATGCGCTGCGGCGTCCAGACCCGAGTGAAACGAAGCAGCATGTCTTCGGCCGCTGAAGGCAGATCGTCAGAGGCGATCAACCGCACGAAAAGGTCTCCGGCTCGCCGTCGCCCGCGCGCGGGAAGGCCCAGTCCGCGCAGGCACAGGCGCACCGGCTCCACCATGTCTGGGACCAGCCATGCGGCTTGCGGCCCGGCATGGGTGTCGATCTCGATTCGCCCGCCGTCACGCATCATGCGCGGCGCCACGGCCTGATCCATGAACAGGTCGGCGCCCAGCACCGACAGGCCGTCTGCAGGACGGATCAGCACGCGCAACAGGGGCGAACAGCCCTTCAGCCGGATGCGGTCGGCCGTGCGCACGCCGGGCGGCACGTGGATCAGCAGCCGCCGTCCTCCGACCTCGACCATGACGCTGCCGCCTGTCAGGGCCTGCATCGGCGTCAGCACCACCAGCGGCGGAGGAGCTGAGACGGGCGGTGCGGCCTGAACCGGAGCGGCTTGCGGCTGCGGGGCGGGCAGGGCGCGAATCTGAGTCTGCAGCAGACGATAGGCCAGGATAACGCGGAGGAATCGATCGGCGTCGCCGCCGGGGTGGTCAGGACGCGCCGCCTTTACCGCCGCGCGGAAGGCGACGCCCAGCGCCTGCGCCCCCGCCGGGCCGTTGAGGCCGAGCAGGCGACGGGCGCCCTCAATGGAAAGGCTGTCCACGCGCATGGACCGACTGTGAGGCCGATATGGTCAAGGCGGAGTTAACCCTGTTGGACGCCTGCGCGCCCTTGGACGATTGCGCCCTGTGACGTGCGGCGCAAGCGGGCCTATAAAGGGGGCATGACCCAGTCCGTGATCCCGCCCAGCCCCTCTCGCGAAGACTATGCCGCCCAGTTGGAGGCCAATGCCGACGAGAGCATCTTCGACCGGGACGACCCCATCGCCCTGTTCACGGAATGGCTGGATGTCGCGCGCGGGACGGAGCCGAACGATCCCAACGCCATGGCGCTGGCGACCGTGGACGCGCAAGGGAGCCCGGACGTCCGCATGGTGCTGTTGAAGGACGTGGATGCGCGCGGCTTCACCTTCTTCTCCAACCGCGAAAGCGCCAAGGGCGAGCAGCTTGCAGCCTGCCCCTCGGTCGCCCTGCTGTTCCACTGGAAGAGTCTGCGGCGTCAGGTGCGGGTGCGCGGCCCCGTGCAGCCGGTCAGCGTCGAGGAGGCGGACGCCTATTTCGCCAGCCGCGCGCGTGAAAGCCGCATCGGCGCCTGGGTGTCGGATCAGTCGCGTCCTCTGGCCGACCGGCAGACGCTTGAGGCGCGCGTGGCCGAGCAGACGGCGCATTTCGATGGCCAGGACGTGCCGCGTCCCGAGCGCTGGACCGGCTGGCGGGTCAATCCGATCCAGATCGAGTTCTGGCGCGACCGTCCGTTCCGCCTGCATGACCGACTGCGTTTCGATCGCGCGCCGGGCGAGGCGGACTGGAGCCGGGGCCGCCTCTGGCCCTGACCGCCGGCCCTGAACCCTCAGTCCATCCAGCGTTTCAGCAGGGGGTGCGCCAGTACAGGCGCAGCCAGTCTGACCACGGCCTGCGGGTCGTCCAGACGCACGGCGGCGGTGGCGTCGGCGACGATGAAGTCGGCATGGACGCGCGACGGCTCGGTCAGGCGTTCATGGCCGGGGCGGACGGTGGCCAGATACTGCTGGATGACGGATTCGGCCGTGCGCCCGCGCTCCTGCTGATCGCGCAGCAGACGACGGATGAAGCGGATGTCCGCCGGGGTGTCGACGAAGACGCGGATGTCGAACAGTTCAGCCAGGGCGGGGGTGCACAACAGATGCGTGCCCTCGACGGCCACCACCTCGGCGGCGGGCACGGATTCGCCGCCTGGCTCGCGCCTGTGAGTGACGAAGGAATAGAGCGGGGCGGTCACGCCGCGTCCCGCCTTCAGTTCTGACAGATGTGTGATCAGCAGATCGTGATCGCGCGCGGCGACATCGTCGAAATCATGGGTCGCGGCGTCAAAATCCGGCAGATCCGCCGTGTCCTGATAATAGGAATCCTCACGCAGCAGGGCGGCGATTCCGTGCGGCAGCGAAGAAATCAGGGCTTCGGCCAGGGTGCTCTTGCCTGAACCCGAGCCGCCGGTGATGGCGATCAGAATTGTCATGGGCGGCTCTTTCACCGGGCGTGGCGGGGATGCAAGCCCCGATCATGCCGTCGAAACGGCGATCTGTCGCGCCCAGGCTTACCCTGCGGCACGTTGCGTCGCCCCGTTCCGTTGTCTTAGCGTGCAACTCAAGCGCCGCTTTCAAATCAGGCGCATAGACGAGGGAAGATGCCGAATGCTGGGTATGATGCAGGACTGGTCGTTGACGGTCGACAAGATCCTCGACCACGCGAAGAACTGGCACGGGCAACGCGAGGTCGTCACCCGGTCGGTCGAAGGGCCGATCGTGCGCACCACCTATGCGCAGATTCATGACCGTGCCCGCCGCGTGTCTTCGGCCCTGCTGGCCTGGGGAATCAAGCCGGGCGACCGTGTCGCCACCCTGGCCTGGAACACCGGCAACCACATGGAGACGTGGTACGGCATCATGGGCATCGGCGCTGTGTGCCACACCCTGAATCCGCGCCTGTTCCCGGAACAACTGGCCTACATCATCAACCACGCTGAAGACCGGATCATCTTCACCGATCTGACTTTCGTGCCGCTGCTGGAAGCCATCCTGCCGCACTGTCCGACGGTCGAGCGGATCATTGTCCTGACCGACGCCGCCCACATGCCTCAGGCCAAGCTGCCAAAGGGCGAGGCCTATGAGACGGTGCTGGAGCAGTCGTCCAGCGATGTGACCTGGGGCGGGTTCGACGAACAGACGGCCTGCGGCCTGTGCTACACCTCGGGTACGACGGGAAACCCGAAGGGGGTGCTGTACTCGCACCGCTCGAACTTCCTGCACACGCTGATGGGTCTGCAGTCGACCGTCATGGGCGCTACGCCCAGCGAAGTGATTCTGCCGGTCGTTCCGATGTTCCACGCCAACGCCTGGGGCTTGGCTTTCGGCGGTCCGGCGGCGGGGACCAAGCTGGTCATGCCCGGCGCCAAGATGGACGGCGCCTCCATCTATGAACTGATCGAGACTGAGGGCGTCACCTTCTCGGCCGCCGTGCCGACGGTCTGGCAGGGACTGTATTCGCACATGGTCGACAACGATCTGAAGTTCTCGACCCTGCGCAAGGTGCTGATCGGCGGTTCGGCCTGCCCCGAGGCCCTGATCCGCGGCTATCGTGACAAATTCGGCGTCGAGGTCGTCCACGCCTGGGGCATGACGGAAACCTCTCCCATCGGCACGGTCGCCAATCTGACGCCCGAGCTGAAGGCCCTGCCGTATGACGAACAGATGGCCTGGCGTCTGAAACAGGGCACGCCGCCGCTGGGCGTCGAGTTGAAGATCAAGAATTACGGCGGTCAGGACATGCCGCACGACGGCAAGACCTATGGCCGCGTCATGGTCAGGGGCCCAGCGATCGCCGGCGCCTACTTCAAGGGGGATGGCGGCGACATCCTGGATCATGAAGGCTTCTTCGACACCGGCGACATCGCCAGCGTCGACACCCACGGCTTCATGCAGATCACCGACCGCGCCAAGGACGTCATCAAGTCCGGCGGCGAATGGATCAGCTCCATCGACATCGAGAATATCGCAGTCGGCCACGCCAAGGTCGCCATGGCCGCCGTCATCGGCGCGGCGCATCCGAAATGGGACGAACGTCCGGTCCTGCTGATCAAGCTCAAGGACGGCGAAGCCCAGGACAAGCAGGAGCATCTGGACTTCCTGCAAGGGAAGATCGCAAAATGGTGGATGCCGGATGACGTCGTCTTCGTCGACGATATCCCGCTGGGCGCCACCGGCAAGATCGACAAGAAGATCCTTCGTGAGCGAATGAAAGACTACCGGCTGCCGACGGCCGGGTGATTCGACGGAAAGACGGCCATGCCGACCACACGCCCCAGGGGCCAGTCTCTGGCCGTGCTGCTGTTTCTGACGGCGCTGCTGGCGCCCGGACTGCTGTTTGTCGCAGTGTTCGGGACGCGGCTGGGGCTGTGGGGCGTGGACTTCGGCATGGGCGTCCTGGCCCTGAAGGTTGGGCGCGTTCTGGCCTGGGCCGGGCTGGCGGCCGCTTTGCTGGCCTGTCTGCTGGCGTTGCGTGACCGACGACTGCTGGCGATCGCGGGCGCGGCCCTGATGTTCGCCGGCGTGACGATCGGCGGCTATCTGGTTCAGGAGCGCCGTTTCTCCGACGCCCCGCGCGATGTGACGACGGATACGACTGAGCCGCCGCCTTTCGCCCGGATGCTGGCGGCGGAACGGCGTCTGGCGGGCGTGGCGGACAGCACGCCCATGGCCTGTGAGGGGCTGGAGGCCGTGCCCAGTCAGGTCGCGCCAGAGACGGCGGCCTGGGCTCTGGAAAAGGCAGGCTTCACCGTCGTCGGCACAGCGCCATTCCGTGTCGACGGCATGAAGGAAGGCTTCTGGTTCGGCGTGAAGCACGACGTCATCATCCGCATCCGCCCCGGCCGAACGGATGTTCGCGTCGCTGGGCGGGACCGCATGGCGATCGGCGATGAGGCCTGCCGCCTCGCCAAGACCGTCGTCGCCGAACTGACGTCTTAAGCGCCGATAGGCCGCCAGCGGGCGGCCATGTCGGCCTTTGGAGACGCCTCGACCCGGCCGTCCTTCTGCAACTTGATCAGATGGGCCAGCACGGACAGGCTGGCGGCGGGCCAAAGGCGTTGATCGACGGCGGCGTATAGAACCGGAACCATCTCGCTGATCTGCGTATCGCCAGCCGCCAGCCGCGCCATGACCTGAGCTTCCCGCTCCAGTCGATGGGCGCGATAGGCCTGTAGAAAAGGTCCGACCTCGGTGATCGGCGGGCCGTGCGTCGGCCAGATCGTGGAAAATCCGCGTGCGATCACCGTATCGAGGCTCTCCATATAGTCGGCCATATCGCCATCGGGCGGCGCCACCACCGTGGTCGACCAGCCCATGATGTGATCGCCGCTGAACAGGGCGTTCTCTTCCTTCAGCACGAAGGCCATGTGGTTTGAGGCGTGGCCTGGCGTGGCCATCGCCTCCAGCGTCCAGCCGTCGCCCTGAATGATCTCACCGCCCGTCAGGAAGACATCGGGGCTGAAATCCGCATCCTCATCCTCATCCAGCGCGCCCGAGGCGTGAGTGTCGTTTTCTGGCGGCCTCATAGCCAAGATCGGCGCCCCGCCCACAGCCTTGGCCAAGGGGCGGGAGAGGGGGGCGTGGTCCCTGTGCGTATGCGTCACAAGAATATGGCTGACCGATCGACCATCAAGCGCCTTCAGCAAGGCCGTCAGATGGGCTTCATCATCCGGTCCGGGGTCGATCACCGCCACTCCGCCAGCCTCATGACTTCCGACGATATAGGTTCCCGTTCCTGTGAAGGTGAACGGTCCGGGATTCTCGGCGATCACCCTCTGGATCCGAGGCGACATCTGATCCCGTTGTCCATAGGTGAAGTCGAACTGTCGGACGTAGGGAATCATGATGGAGATTTCTTGCTTCTGGCGCGAAAGGGCCAAGGGTCATGGCGAAGGGACGCCGCTGATCCAAATGCTGAAATCTGTAAAGCAGTTGCTCGCTGAATGCGCCACTCCCTCATGTTCATGAGAAGGAGTGGCGCGAGTGACGGGGCTCGAACCCGCGACCTCCGGCGTGACAGGCCGGCACTCTAACCAACTGAGCTACACCCGCGTTTCTCTCCCCGCGAGGAGGAGAGGAAGGGGCGAATACGGGGCGTCGCCCGTCCGGTCAAGCGCAATATGGCGCATTCGATAAAAAAGCTACGAATTCAGATGCTAGTGCACGAATGGGAGAGGCGGGGATGTCGCTTTCCGACGCCCCCGCCTTGTTGGGCGTGATTGCGCCTCAGGCCTTCTCCCAGCCCTTTTCGATGGCCCAGACTGCGAAGGCATAGTCGTGGGCGATGTCCTTCAGATAGTCGAAACGGCCGGAGGAGGCGAAGTGGCCCGCCTCCATGTTGATCTTCAGCAGCACGGGTTTGCCCGAGGTCGAGGCAGGGCGCAGCTTGGCCACCCACTTCTCCGGCTCCCAATAGGTGACGCGCGGGTCGGACAGGCCGCCGGTCGCCAGCAGGGCCGGGTAGGGCTTGGCCTCGATCTGGTCGTAGGGGCTGTAGGAGTGGATGTAGTCGTAGGCGTCGGCGTCCTCCAGCGGATTTCCCCACTCGGGCCATTCCGGCGGGGTCAGAGGCAGGCTGGTGTCGCTCATGGTGTTGATGACGTCGACGAAGGGCACGCCGCCGATTACGCCCGCCCACAGGTCTGGCCGCATATTGGTGACGGCGCCCATCAGCAGGCCGCCGGCCGAGCGGCCCTCGGCGACGATGTTCCCGGCCTTGGTGTAGTTGCGCGCGATCAGGTGGTCGGCGGCGGCGATGAAGTCAGTGAAGGTGTTTTTCTTGGTGAAGCGCCGGGCGGTCAAGAACCAGTTCCACCCCTTGTCCGAACCGCCGCGAATATGGGCGATGGCGTAAATGAAACCGCGGTCGACCAGCGACAGGCGGTTGGTCGCGAAACTGGCCGCCATTGGGATGCCGTAGGAGCCGTAGCCGTAGAGCAGCAGGGGCGCCGAACCGTCGACCGGCGTGTCCTTGCGACGCAGCACCGTCACCGGCACCAGTTCGCCGTCAGAGGCTGGGGCGTTCAGCCGCTCGACCACATAGTCCGCCGGGTTGTGGCCCGAGGGGATTTCCTGAACCTTGCGCAGGGTGCGTTCGCGCGTTTTAAGGTCGTAATCATAGGTCGAGGTCGGCGTCGACGGCGAGTTGTAGCCATAGCGCATGACCGTAGTGTCGAACTCCGACGCGCCGCCCAGCGACAGGGTGTAGGCGGGCTCGTCCACGGCGATCTCGTGCTCGGCGCCGCTGCGGTCGCGGATGACGATCTTCGTGTTGGCGTCGGCGCGTTCCTGACGGCCCAGATAGTCTTTCACCAGGGCCACGCCTTCGATGTAGCGGCCGGGCGTGTGGGGGATCAGGTCCTTCCAGTTGGCCTTGGCCGGTGCGTTGGTCGGCGCCTCCATGACCTTGAAGTCGATGGCGTCGTCGGCGTTGGTGCGGATGATCCAACGGTCGCCCCAGTGATCCAGATCATACAGGCGGCCGACGTGGCGCGGCTCGACCACCACAGGCGTCGCCGTGGGGTCGGCGGCCGGGATGATGCGGCTCTCGGAGGTTTCCTGATTGGCGATGTTGATGACCAGGAAGGCGTCGTCGGCGGTGCGGCCGACGCCCTGGAACATGCCCTCGTCGGTTTCCTCATTGACCAGGACGGTCTCGCCGCCGCGCGCCGGGCGGCGGAAGATTTTGTCCGGGCGGCCGTTGTCGTCGCGGTTGGTCCAGAAGATCCATTGGCTGTCCGGCGAAAAGGTGAAGTTGGCGCTGGCCGATTCGATCGGGTCGGGCAGCACCTCGCCGGTGGCCAGATCCTTCACATAGATCTTGTAGACTTCGGAACCCTGAGCGTCCTCGGCATAGCCGAACAGGGCGTGATCGGGGCTGTGTTCGGTCGCCGAGACTTCCGAATAGGCCTTGCCCTCGGCCAGCTTGTTGCAGTCCAGCAGGATGACTTCGCCGTCCTTGTGGCTGCGCGGGCGGCGGCAATAGAGCGGGTGCTGGTCGCCGGTGTTGTAGCGGACGTAGTATTCCCACGGCCCGTCGGCGGCGGGGACGGAGCTGTCATCCTCCTTGATGCGGCCCTTCATCTCCTCGAACATTTGGGCCTGCAGCGGCAGGGTCGAGGCCATCATGGCCTCGCGATAGGCGTTCTCGGCGGTCAGGTGTTCCTTCACGTCAGCCTTGATCAGCGAGGGATCGCGCAGCACGGCCTGCCAGTTGTCGTCCTTCATCCACTGATAGTCGTCGACGCGGACGCGGCCCAGTTGTTCGATGCGGACGGGGACCTTCTTGGCGACGGGCGGGGTGGGCTTGGACATCGAGGCTCCGGTACTCTGGCGGGCAAGGGCGGGGGAGGCGGCGATCACGCCGACAGCAGCGGTCGAGGCGATCAGTTCACGGCGGTTCATGGCGTGGGCTTCCCCCTGGAATATGATTTGAGGCGGACCTTGTGCCCGGCGACGCTCGGCGTCAAATGGCGTCATGATCATTCAGGATCTTCCGCCCGAACAACCCGCCGTCGTCGCCGCTGCCCCGCCCGAATGGGATCTGACCGTCGGGGTCATCAACGCCACCGTGCAACTGGATCAGGCCATCGACGGCGGCCAGAGGAAGGTCGGCACGGGCTTCCTGATTTCGGCGCCCAGTCCGGATGGAGCGCCGCGCGTCCTGTTGGTCACCGCGCGCCATGTGCTGGACGTCATGCCGGGGCGTGAGGCGCGGATCGGCTGGCGCACGGCCGAAGCGGACGGCGTCTGGAAGTTCACGCCCGAAACCCTGACCATCCGCGATGCGGCGGGCACGCCGGTCTGGACCTCTCACCCCGAGCGGGACGTGGCGGTGATGCAGATATCGGCGCCGCCCGCCTTTGCCCAGGCGGCGATCCCGGCAGGCTGGCTGGCCGATGCAGGCGCGTTCGACCGCTGGCGCATGGGGCCGGGGGATGAGTTGATGGCGCTGGGCTATCCGCACGGACTGTCGGCCAACCGGGCCGGTTTCCCGATCCTGAGGCTGGGCCGGATCAGTTCATGGCCGCTGACGCCGATCCGCCATTTCCCGACCTTCCTGCTCGACTTCGTGGTGGCGCAGGGCAATTCGGGCGGACCGGTGTTCTGGACCCCGGCGGCGCGGCGCGTGCCGGGCTCGCCGATTCCCGATCACCCCTTCATCGCCGGCGTGCTGGTGCAGGAGGTCCAGAGCGGCGGCCAGGGCATCGACCTGGGCGTTGTGGTCCATGCCGACTATGTGCGCGAGACGATCGCCCTGCTGGATCAGTCGGCCGCTGCGCCCGAAACGCAGTCGAACGCCGCGCAGTAGCGGCGGCGCATTTCGTTTCTGATCAGGGCCGGATCTTCCGGGCTGGCCTGGCTGACCTGAGCGTACCAGACATCCCAACCGATCGGTTTTTTGGTCGGCAGATAGTCCACGCCGTGCAGCGCCAGGACGCGGGCGATCCCTGCGGCTTGCCAGGCCTTCTCGGCTTCGAGATCGGGGTATAGCTCGGCCATCCAGCCGCGCAGCAGTGCTGCCTTTTCGGGCGGCATCTCATCGACTTTCCAGTCGCGGATTGAGCGTTCGGTTGCAGAGCGGCTGCCGCTATAGAAGCTGTCGGTAAAGACTCGGGCGGCCTGAATATGCTCCGGGCCCGGCTCGGGGCCTTCCCACGGTTGACGCAGCGGTTCGTCGCCTTCAGTCAGGATGTCGAAGGGCAGTTCGATTGTGAAAGGGACGCCTGCGGGCTGGGCGACGCGCCCTCGGAACACGATCGCCAGTGCGGCCTGCTGAAAGCCTGCATCGGCCGGCTTGGCCGACACCGCCGCGCACCGGGTAAGGGCGCCGCTTTCGTTGTTCATGCACTCGAGCGTGACGGTTCCGTTGATCCGCAGGTCTCTGGCCAGGCCCGGGTAGTCGGAACGTGTTACATCCGGCGGCGTCTCCCAGTGTGCGGGTTCGACCAGCAGAGCCAGGGTCGCCAGAAACGTAATCATGCAGGGCACTCCAGACTATTCAGGGTTGGCGGCGGTTTCGACCGTTGGCCCGCAATCGTAGCGGGCGCAAAAGCGACGACGCAGTTCGATCATCGGTTCGCGAGGATGGAGATCGCGACTGGCCTCATTCAACTGTGGGATCCAGGATTCGGTCCAGTCATCCGGCTGTTTGGGCGGCATGGCGTCCAGCCCGCGCACGGCCATGACGCGCGCCATGGCCAGACCCCGTCGCTGACGCTCGGTCTCCAGATTTCCGAACAGTTCGACGATCCAGCCTTCGGTTGTCCGGCGCATTTCGGGCGGCATCTGGTCCAGTCGCCAGTGGCGTCTCAGGCGAACGAGCGGTTCGACGCTGCGCCGGGCGAAACGACGCCCGCTCTCCAATTGCGCGGCGTTAGGCGTCGGGCCGGACCAAGGCGGGGCATTCTGGTCGCTGAAAGCGGGGCCGTTGAACGGCACGCGCACCTTGAACACGCGTTCACTGGGCGAGATGTCGGCAGGGGCGGGCGTCAGTCTCGCGCGCTGGATCACGCGAACGGCCGCTTCGCTGAACCCCAGGCCATCGGGCCTTGCGCGCATGGCGGTGCAGGCGTTCGGCAGGCCTTCTGCTGTCGCCAGACAGTTCACCTCGGCCCAGCCGTTAATGCCCATGGCGGCGGCGAATGGCGGAAAGTCGTCTGCCATCGGCACAGGGCGTGCGACCCAGTCGACGGGCGCTTCTTCAGCAGCGAGCAATGGGCCGTTGGAAAGGACGGCCGTGATGAGAATCGTAGCGCTGAACATCGCTCTCATAAGAACGCCTCCCGCACCTAGGTGGCACAGGAGGCGCTTTACGCTCAAGTCATGGTGCGGCGATCAACCCGCCAGGGCTTCGACGCTCATCCGTTGCAGCAGGTCGCCGCCCTGGCCGACGGCGGCCAGACGGCTGGAGACGTGGCCCAGGACGTTGGCGGCGTAGACTTCATAGAGGTCCAGCTTGCCCTGCAGCCACACGGTGTCGCCGTCATTGGCGTCCAGTTTCGCCTTGGCCGCCACGGCGCCCTTGGCCAGCATCCAGCCGCCCACCACGTCGCCCATCAGCTTCAGATAGGCGTCGGCGCCGGCCAGCACGTCGGCGGCGCGGGCAGGGTCCGATTTGGCGTCCAGCAGCCACAGGGTCGCGTCCTCGACCGCCTCGATGGCGGTGGCGAAACGCTCGACCGGCTTGCCGGTATAGAGGCGGTCGATCTGGGCCAGCGTCGTCTTCATCTCGGCGATCAGGGCCTTGGCCGAATCGCCGCCGTCCATCGACAGCTTGCGGCCCACGAGATCCATCGCCTGAATGCCGTTGGTGCCTTCGTAGATCGGGGTGATGCGGGCGTCACGATAGTATTGGGCCGCGCCGGTTTCCTCGATGAAGCCCATGCCGCCGTGGACCTGAACGCCCAGCGAGGCGACTTCGCAGCCGACGTCGGTGGACCAGGCCTTGGCGATCGGGGTGAACAGGTCTTCACGACCCTTCCATGCCTTGCGCTCTTCTTCGGTGGCGGCGTGACGGGCCAGGTCGGCGGCGATGCCGGTCGACAGGCAGATGGCGCGGGCGGCGGCGACCTTGGCCTTCATCACCGACAGCATCCGGCGCACGTCAGGGTGGTCGAAGATCGGGGCGTCTTTTTCGCCGGTCCAGGCGCTGCGGCCCTGACGGCGTTCCAGCGCATAGGCCAGGGCGTGCTGATAGGCGCGCTCGGCGATGCCGACGCCCTCGACGCCGACGGCCAGGCGGGCGGCGTTCATCATGACGAACATATGGGCCAGACCCTGGTTCGGCTGTCCGACCAGTTCGGCGCGGGCGCCCTCATAGCTCATGACGCAGGTGGGGGAGGCGTGGATGCCCAGCTTGTGCTCGACACCGACCGGGCGGAAGGCGTTGCGCTCGCCCAGCGAACCGTCGGCGTTGACCGCGAACTTGGGCGTCAGGAACAGGCTGATGCCCTTGGGTCCCGCAGGCGCGTCGGGCAGGCGGGCCAGCACCAGATGGACGATGTTGTCCGTGGCGTCGTGGTCGCCCCAGGTGATGAAGATCTTCTGCCCGGTCAGGGCGTAGGTGCCGTCGCCGTTGGGAACCGCCGTCGCCGTCAGGGCGCCGAGATCAGACCCGGCGTGCGGTTCGGTCAGCACCATGGCGCCGGTCCATTCGCCGCTGACCAGCTTGGGCAGGTAGGTCGCCTTCTGATGTTCGTTGCCGACCTGCTCCAGCGCCTCGATGGAGGCTAGCGACAGCATGGGGCACAGGCCGAAGGCCATGTTGGCCGAGTGGACGGTCTCATAGGCCGCCAGCTCCAACGCCTTGGGCAGAGCCTGGCCGCCTGCCTCGGTCGAAGCGGTCAGGCTGGTCCAGCCGCCGGCCGCGAACTGCTGATAGGCGTCGGCGAAGCCGGGGGCGGCCGTCACGGCGCCGTTGGCGTATTTGGCGCCCGCCAGATCGCCGGGGCGGTTCAGCGGAGCCAGAACCTCTTCCGAAAACTGCCCGGCGGCGTCCAGCACGGCCGAGGCGACATCGGCGTCGTAATCGGGAAAGGCGCCGGTCGCCGCCACCTGGCCGATCCCGGCCACGGCGTCGAGGGCGAAAGCGATGTCACGGACGGGGGCGCGGTAGCTCATCGGTTATCCTCAGAAAGACGTTGCGCTTCTGTCGGCCGCCGCGTCGCCGGGCGCAAGCCCGCTTGGACTTTGGTCGAGATTCCGCGCACTGTGGTCCCCTGTTTGAACGGCTGACGCCGCGTAAGGAAAGGCCGACCGTGCCCGCCGACCGACCCGCCAGGGGCGACAGCCCCGAAATCGCCGCTGAGGCGCTGAAAACGGGGCGTCTGGTCATGTTGCCGACCGAGACGGTCTATGGTCTGGCGGCCGATGCTTCCAATCCGCAGGCTGTGGCGCGAATCTTTGAGGCCAAGGGGCGGCCGCGTTTCAATCCGCTGATCGCCCATGTCGCCAACGCCGTGGACGCCGAGGCGATCGCCGTGTTCGACGCCAAGGCGCGGGCTTTGGCCGAGGCTTTCTGGCCGGGACCGCTGACCATTGTGGCGCCGGTGCGGGATCGTGAGCGGGTGTGTGATCTGGCCCGGGCGGGTCTGGACAGCGTGGCTGTGCGCGTGCCGGGGCATCCGCGCGCGCGGGCGGTCATCAGCGCCTTCGGCGGGCCGGTCGTCGCGCCCTCGGCCAATCGTTCCGGGCGGCCCAGTCCGACGACCTTCGACGACGCCATGGAAGAGACGGGCCAAGCCGTAGGCGCAGCTGTCGATGGCGGCCCCTGCGCCGTGGGAGTGGAAAGCACGGTCGTCTCGGTGTTGGAGGGGCAGGTCGCCCTGCTGCGTCCCGGCTCCGTCACTCGTGAAGAGATCGAGGCTATCGTCGGGCCGCTGGCCGAGAGCGGGCAGGGGCATCGCTCGCCCGGCCGTCTGGCCCTGCACTATGCCCCCGACGCGCCGGTGCGGATTGAGGCGGAGGGCGCCGGTGACGGCGAAATCCTGCTGGGGTTCGGCGCGGGCGTCGGCGATCCGCGCTGGAGTCTCAGCCCGACAGGCGATCTGCGTGAGGCGGCGGCGAATCTGTTCCGTCTGCTGCGTGAGGCGGACCGCACCAAGCCCGCCGGGATCGCCGTATCGCCTATTCCGGCCAAGGGACTGGGCGAGGCGATAAACGACCGCCTGCGTCGCGCAGCGGGTTTCGTGGGCTAGAGAAACCGCGCCTTCACATCCACGCTGGACGCCTTGCCGACCTTGGGCAGGCAGCTTTCAAGCCATGCCTCGGCGGCTGTCCGGCCGTGCTCTTTCAGCTTGTTCAGATAGGTCCACTCGGTGTCGAACTTGGAGTGCAGCGATTCCTCGCCCAACCATTCGTCGGCCTCGATGACGTGGATGCGGATGCCGCGTCGACGATCTTCGCCGGGCTTCAGCTTGCCCTCGGCGATCAGATCCTGAACGAAGGCGACCGCTCTCAGTTCGGCGACCAGTGGGGCGTTGAAGACGATCTCGTTCAGCCGGTCGTTGATGTCGCCTGCCTCGCGCGGGGTCTCGTCACGCTGGAACGGGTTGAGCGGCAGCAGCAGGATATCGTCGGGCGTATCCGTATAGAACAGCGGCCACAACGCCGGATTGGCCAGATAGCCGCCGTCCCAATAGGGCTCGCCCTCGATTTCGACCGCCTGAAACAACTGGGGCAGGCAGGCCGAAGCCAGCAGCACCTCCGGCGCCATTTCGTCGGACTTGAAGATGCGGGACCGGCCCGCGCGCACGGCTGTCGTTGAGACGAACATCTGGATGGAGGAGGCGCGCAAGGCCTCGAAATCCACCGCCGTCTCCAGCACCCGGCGCAGCGGGTTCAGGTTGAAGGGGTTGAAGGCATAGGGGCTCATCGACAAGGCCAGAGTCTGCCCCGCCTGCCACATCGGCGTGCCTTTCAGCCAGTCGGGCGTCAGGGCGCGGGACCAGATGGCGCTGTCGCCGAAGACGTTGCGTCCGCCGGACTGGTTCACCTCGCGCCACAGCAGGTCCAGCGCCTCGCGACCGCCTTGGGCGCCGCCGCGCTCCAACCCGGTGATCAGGGCGGCGGCGTTCATCGCTCCGGCTGAAGCGGCGGTGACAGCGCGCACGTCCAGCACATCGGCTTCAAGCAGCCGGTCCAGCACGCCCCATTGAAAGGCGCCGTGTGCACCGCCGCCCTGCAGGGCCAGACAGACGGGTTTGCGCTTGGTCGCCATCAAACTCTCCGTCCTGCGGCCTTGTGTGGCCGGGTGAAAACTATTGGGCCGTCCAGCCGCCGTCGACGGAGAAGTGGGCGCCGTTGGCCGAGGCGCCGAGGTCTGACGCCAGATAGAGGAAGATGCCCGCCAGTTCGTCAGTCGTGACGAAACGCTTGGTCGGCTGTGAGCCCAGAATGACGTTCTTCATCACGTCTTCCTCGCTCATGTTGCGGGTGCGGGCCTGGTCCTGAATCTGCTTGGCGACGATCGGCGTCTCGACGAAGCCGGGGCAGATGGCGTTGCAGGTGATGTTGTCCTGCGCCAGCTCCAGCGCCACCGTCTTGGTGAAGCCGATCACCCCGTGCTTGGCCGCGACATAGGCGGACTTGAACGGGCTGGCGACCAGGCCGTGGGCTGAGGCGATGTTGATGATCCGGCCGCGACCCTGCGCCTTCATGATCGGGATCGCCGCCTTGGTGGCGTAGAAGGTCGAGGACAGGTTGATGGCGATGATCTTCCCCCACGCGTCGGCGGGGAAGTTCTCGACGGCCTCGACGTGTTGAATTCCGGCGTTGTTGACCAGGATGTCGAGGCGGCCCAGTTCGCGCTGCGCCGTGGCGATCATGTCCTCGATCTGATCCGGCTGGGTCATGTCGGCGGGATGGTAGAGGACGCGAACGCCCGTTTCAGCGGCCAGATCGGCGCGCGTCTTCTCGATGGCTTCGGCGTCGCCCAGACCGTTCAGCACCACATCGCCGCCGCACAGGGCGACCGCCCGCGCAAACGCCAGTCCGATGCCCGAGGTCGAGCCGGTGACGACCGCGACGCGGCCCTTGAGATCGTTCATCGCGAACATGACAGAAAGAACCCGTGGATGATGATGCTGCAACGCAACCTAACCGCAGTCGTTCAATCTGGCGATCAGGATTTTCCCTCTCTGATGAATATCCAGTCCGTGTCCGTCGAAAGACTTTTTTCGAAGCGATAGCCGTCGCGGTCATAGGCTTTCAGGTCTTCGACCTTATCCAGCCGGTTCTCGATGGCGAAGCGGGCCATGCCGCCGCGCGCCTTCTTGGCGTAGAAGGAGATGATGCGGGCCTCGCCGTCCTTCTGCTCTTTGAAGTGGGGGGTCACGACCGGCAGCTTCAGCGCCCGCGCATCGACGGCGCCGAAATACTCATGGCTGGCCAGGTTCACCAGCGTCTGTTCGGGCAGTTTGCCGGCGTCTTCGTTGAGGCGCAGGGAAATCCGCTCGCCCCAGAAGTCGTACAGGGTGGCGCCGCGCTTGGTCTTCAGCCGGATGCCCATCTCCAGCCGATAGGGCTGGATTGCATCCAGTGGCCGCAGCAGGCCGTAGAACCCCGACAGGATACGCAGATGATCCTGCGCCCAGTTCAGATCATCGACCGACAGGGTGCGGGCCGACAGGCCGTCATAGACGTCGCCCGCGAAGGCCAAGACAGCCTGCAGCGCGCCTTCCGTAGAGTCGTTGTCGAAGGCCTGAAAGCGCTGGTAGTTCAACTCGGCCAGGGCGTCGGAAATCGACATCAGACGGCGCAGGTCCGCGCGGCTGAGCTCGCGCGTCACCTTGGCCAGTTCGGCCGTTTCATCGGCGCATCGCCTTGGCGTCATTGGGGCGTCGATGGCGGGCGGGTTGAAGTCCAGCTTTTTGGCCGGGGACAGGACGATCAACAAGACGATCGACTCCGTATGCGTCTCAAGAGCGGGCCTCATAGGCCGCTTCCATGACGTTTTGAACCGCCTGAAACGTCACATACGGTCGCAAGTCCTCAGAAGAGGACCGCCGGGTTCATGATCCGCTGGGGGTCGATGGCCTGGCGGATCGCCTGCATGGTGGCGATCTCAAGCGGTGATTTGTAGCGGCGGGCCTCGTCGGTTTTCAGCCGCCCCAGACCGTGTTCAGCCGAAATCGAGCCTTCATAACGGGCGACCACATCGTGGATGATCTCGGACCCTTCCATCCAGCGTGCGATGAAGGCGGGCACGTCCTCGCCCACGCCGGGGATCACATCATAGTGAAGATTACCGTCGCCGACGTGGCCGAAGACCGACACGCGGCAACCCGGATGGAATTTCTCGACGGCCGCCGTCGCCTCGTCGATGAAGTCCGCGATTCGTGAGACGGGAACCGAAACGTCGTGCTTCCAGCCGCCGCCTTCCGGTTTGAGAGCGGCGGAATGCTCCTCGCGCAGGCGCCAGAATTCAGCCTTCTGGGCGTCGTTCTGAGCGATGGCGGCGTCGACGATCAGGCCTTCCTCGAAGGCGGCCGTCAGCAGGCGCTCCATCGCCGCCTCGGCGCCGTTCGGCTCGCCCGAGGTCAGTTCTATCAGCACATACCAGGGCGGCGTCGATTCCAGCGGTTCGCGCGTGTCGGGAATGTTCTTCAGCACCAGACTCATGCCCAGCCGCTTCATCAGCTCGAACGCCTCGACCCCGCCGCCCGTCTCGGCCTTGGCGCGTGCCAGCAGCACGACGGCGTCGTGGTGGCTTTCCAGGCCGACGATGGCGGTGGCGCGGCTGCGCATGATGGGAAACAGCTTCAGCGTCGCCGCCGTGATGACGCCCAGCGTGCCTTCGGCGCCGATGAACATCTGCTTCAGGTCATAGCCGGTGTTGTCCTTGCGCAGGCGCTTCAGGCCATTGAACACCTGACCGTCGGGCATGACCGCCTCGATGCCCAGCACCAGGTCGCGCATCATGCCGTAACGCAGAACCGCCGTGCCGCCTGCATTGGTCGAGATCACCCCGCCGATGGTGGCCGAACCCTCGGCCGCAAGGCTGAGGGGGAAGAAGCGGTCCTTCTCCTTGGCCAGTTCCTGCGCCTCCAGCAGGGTCACGCCCGCTTCGACCGTCATGGCGTCATCCAGCGGCGTCACGTCGCGCACGGTCCGCAGCTTGCGCGTGGACAGCAGAACTTCGCCATAGGGAATCTGGCCGCCGACCAGTCCGGTGCCGCCGCCCTGCGTCACCACGGCCACGCCGTGACGGGCGCAGATCTCGATGGCGCGGGCGACGTCTTCGGTCGTGCGCGGTTGCAGCAGCAGCGGCGTCTCGCCGGTCCAGCGACCGCGCCATTCGGTCAGCCACGGCGCCATCTCGGCGGCGTCTTGCGTCCAGGCGCCGGGCAGGGCGGCCTTCAGTTCAGCGAGGGATTCTGGCGTCGGGAGGGTCATATCGGCCTTGTGGCAAAAGGCAGCCCGTGGTGGAAGCGCAAAACCATGCCTTCTGGCGGTCAATTTGGGGGCAAAACATGATTCCGACACCGGCTGTGGGCGTGGTGTGCCTGAAAGGCGACGAAGTCCTGCTGATCCGTCGCGGCACGCCGCCGCGCGTGGGCGAGTGGAGCCTGCCGGGCGGGCGTCTGGAGCCCGGTGAGCGACTGGCCGTCGCCGCCCTGCGCGAACTGCGCGAGGAAACAGGCGTAGAGGCCGAACTGATCGGCCTGATCGACGTGGTGGACGGCCTCTTTCTCGAGGCGGGGAAGCACTATGTCCTGATCGACTATGCGGCGCGCTGGATTGCTGGAGAAGCGGTCGCTGGCGATGATGCGTCCGAGGCAGGATTCTTTCCGCTGGAAACGGCCCTGGCCATGGTCGATTGGCAAGAGACGCGCCGGATTATTCGCATGGCGCGGCGCATGGCTGACGGTGATGTCATCCTTTCAGAACCGGATTCTGTAGCGCAGGGCCCCTGCGGCGGTTAAGCTGCGGTAATGGACTGGAGAGCCCTATGAATTTTTCGCTGATGTTCTTTGTGGTGTTCGCGATCTTCGCGCTCATCTTCCTGTTCAGCGTGATCAAGATCGTGCCGCAAGGCCGTGAATTCACGGTGGAACGGTTCGGTAAATACACCAAGACCCTGACGCCGGGCATCCACATCCTGACCCCGTTCGTGGAGCGGATCGGCCGCCGCATGAACATGATGGAGCAGGTGCTCGACGTTCCGACGCAGGAAGTCATCACCAAGGACAACGCCATGGTGAAGGTCGACGGCATCGTCTTCATTCAGGTGATGGATGCGGCGCGCGCCGCCTATCGCGTCGATAACCTGCCATACGCCATCGCACAGTTGTGCATGACCAATCTGCGGACCGTGGTCGGCTCGATGGAGCTGGACGAGGTGCTGTCGCAGCGCGACGCCATCAACACGCGCCTGTTGCACGTCATCGACGCCGCGACCGAGCCGTGGGGCATCAAGGCCAACCGCATTGAGATCAAGGACCTGACGCCGCCGGTCGACATCACCAACGCCATGGCCCGTCAGATGAAGGCCGAGCGCGAACGCCGTGCTGTCATCACCGAGGCGGATGGTGAGAAGCAGGCCGCCATCGCTCGCGCCGAAGGCGCCAAGCAGGCTGCGATTCTTGAGGCCGAAGGCCGCCGCGAAGCGGCCTTCCGTGACGCCGAGGCGCGTGAGCGTGAAGCCGAGGCCGAGGCCAAGGCCACCGCCATGGTGTCCGAGGCGATCGCCCGCGGCGACGTCAACGCGATCAACTACTTCGTGGCCCAGAAGTATGTGGAGGCCTTCGCCGAACTGGCCCGCAGCCCGCAGCAGAAGACGGTCATCGTGCCCTCGGAAATGGGCGCCCTGGTCGGCACCATCGCCGGGGTCGGAGAACTGGTCGGTCTGGCCAAGGAGCAACAGCAAAGCCGCACCGACGCACGGCAGGCCGCGCCGCGCGCCCAATCGCGCCGCTCAGGCGGCTCAGTGCCGACGACGGAGTAGGGCATGGACTGGATCGTCTCGCTCCATGCCGCGCAGCCCTTCTGGCTATGGCTGGCGGTTGGCGTCGTCCTGCTGGGGATAGAGGCCACGGCTTCGACCGAGTGGCTGTTGTGGCCGGCGGTTTCGGCGGGTCTGACGGCTCTGCTGACGGCGCTGGCGCCACGTATGGGTCTGCCGGTCGAACTGGGAATCTTCGCCGCCCTGACGATTGTTTCAACCGTGCTTTCGCGCCGACTGGTCAAGCGGGTGAACCCCAAGGAACAGCCCGATATCAACGACCGCGATTCGCGACTGATTGGCGAACAGGCCCGCGTGGTCGAGGCGTTCAGCGGCGGCCGGGGCCGGGTCTTTATCTCAGGCTCGGAATGGCCTGCGGTCATCGACGGCGCCTCGCCGCTGGCGGGCGAAAGCGTGATCGTCGAATCGGTATCCGGCCCCCTGTTGAAGGTGCGCTCGATCTGAAGCGGTGATGCACGGCGGGGCGGGGGTCAGCGGCCCCGCACCTCATCCACGCCGCGATTGGCCAGTTGGTCGGCGCGCTCGTTCAGGGCGTGTCCTGCGTGGCCCTTGACCCAGTGCCATTTGACGTCGTGGCGGTTGCGGGCGTCGTCCAGCCGCCGCCACAGGTCTTCGTTCTTGACCGGCTTCTTGTCGGCGGTTTTCCAGCCCCGGGCCTTCCAGCCGCGAATCCACTCGGTCACGCCCTGCATCACGTATTTGCTGTCGGTGTGCAGGTCGACGCGGCAGGGACGTTTCAGCGCCTCCAGCGCCATGATGGCGCCCATCAGCTCCATGCGGTTGTTGGTCGTCATGCCTTCGCCGCCCCAGAGTTCCTTTTCGTGACCGCCGCGCGTCTGCAGGATCGCGCCCCAGCCGCCGGGGCCGGGGTTGCCTTTGCAGGCGCCGTCGGTGTGGATGATGACGTGATCGTTGGGATTCATGGTCGCGATGCCTACAGCCTCCCTTGGCGCATCGCCATCACTCAGCCTATATGACGCACAACAATCAGTCGGTGCGGCGCGTCGGGGCGCGGCCGCCCCTTGAGGAGGTATCGCCATGGGCTCCATGAGCATCTGGCACTGGGCCATTGTCGTCGTCGTCGTGCTGGTCCTGTTCGGCGGCCGCGGAAAGCTGTCGGGCATCATGGGCGACGCGGCCAAGGGTATCCGCGCCTTCAAGGACGGCCTGAAGGACGACACGGACTCCAAGGGCAAGGATGCGCCGGGCGCCCTGCCGCGCACCGAGGCCGAAAAAGAAGAACTGAACCGCTGACTTTCGCCGGAAGACGCTGAACCATGGGTGGTCTTGGCCCCGGCATCGGCGGGTTCGAAATCCTTGTCATCGGTATTGTGGCCCTGCTCGTCGTAGGGCCCAAGGACCTGCCTGTGCTTATGCGCAAGGTTGGGCAATTCGTCGGCAAGGCGCGCGCCATGGCCAACGAATTCCGCGCCAGCTTCGACGAGATGGCGCGCCAGTCCGAACTGGATGAACTCCGCAAGGAAGTCGAGGCTCTGAGAACAGGGCAGGGGATGTACGCCCTCGGCGCCGATGCGGACGAAGCCTTCAAGGATATCCGCAAGGAGCTTGAGGCGCCGCTGGACGCTCCGGCCGCTGTGCCCGCGCCTGCTGTTGCTGGGGACGCCTCGGCCGAGGCGCAAACTGTTGCGACGGGCGTCGATGAATGGCCGGATGAGACTGCGGCCCAAATCGCGCCTGAAAAGCCTGCGCCTAAAAAGGCTGCAGCCAAGCCGCGCGCGAAGAAGCCCGCGGCCAAGGTTGAGGAGACGGCGGCCTCGCCAAAGCCGAAATCGGCCAAGTCTGCTGATTCCAACGGCGCCAAGGCGACGCCGCGTCCCAAGACGACGCGCACCAAGAAGGTCGATCTATGAGCCGCGACGACCGTGACGAAGCCGACATCGAGGCCTCGCGCGCGCCCCTGATGGATCACCTGATCGAGCTGCGTTCGCGACTGATGATCTGCGTGGTCGCCTTCGTTATCGCCTTCATCGGCTGCTTCGCCTTTTCAGAGACGCTCTATCTGTTTCTGGTGAAGCCCTATGTGGTGTCCGCCGCCTTTCACCAGTCGGTGGGCGCGCATGGCCATGTGTCGCCCTTCAATCTGATCCTGGGCACGGCGGGTCTGATCCCGGTGCCGGAGGTCGATCAGCACAGCGTGCGCCTGATCTATACGGCGCCGCTGGAAATCCTGTTCACCAAGATGAAGCTGGCCGGGCTGGGCGCTGTCATCGTGGCCTTCCCGGTGTTGGCCTGGCAACTTTACCGCTTCGTCGCGCCGGGCCTGTATCGTAATGAGAAGGGCGCCTTCCTGCCGTTCCTGATCGCGGCGCCTGTGTTGTTCCTGCTGGGGGCGGCGCTGGTCTATTACGTCATGCTGCCCTTCGTGATGTGGTTCTCATTGAGCCAGCAGATCATCGGGGAGAATGTGGCCGCTGAGCTGCTGCCCAAGGTGTCGGATTACCTCAATCTGGTGACGGCGCTGATCCTCGCCTTCGGTCTGTGTTTCCAGCTGCCGGTCGTCATGACGCTGCTGGGGCTGGCCGGCCTGATCAACAGCGAACTGATGGCCAAGGGGCGTCGCTACGCCATTGTGGCCGTGGTCGTGGTCGCCGCCGTGGTGACGCCGCCTGATCCGATCAGCCAGTTGATGCTGGCCGTGCCGATGGTCCTGCTCTACGAGGTCTCCATCTGGTGCGTCCGCATCATCGAACTGCGTCGAAAGAAGGCCGACAAAGCCGATGAGCTGACGGTCTGATCCTGTCGGGAGTGGTGAGGCGATCCGGGCGCTGTTTCAGCATCTTGAGGATATTTCATGTCTCACCCCGCCCCGGACCGGCACTGGTCCAAGGTTGAACTGCTCCACGAGACGGTCGCCAACCCGAACATCCATATCAAGGGACAGCGCAGCTATTACAGCAACGCATGGACCGGTTCGTTCGAGGAAAGCGTCGTCCGCTATCTGTATGGCGACCCCTACAGCCTGAACGCCTGGGAGCCGCAGTGGTATATCGACCAACTGCACATCGGCGACTGTGTCTGCATCGGCGCAGAGGCGGTGATCCTGCTGGGCGGCAACCACACGCACCGCACGGACTGGTTCAGCCTCTATCCCTTCGCCGAGGTCATTCTGGACGCCTATCAGGGCAAGGGTGACACCGTCATCAAGGACGGCGCCTGGATCGGGATGCGGGCCATGGTCATGCCGGGCGTCACGATCGGAGAGGGGGCTGTGGTGGCGTCCGGCGCTATCGTCACCAAGGATGTGGCCCCGTATGCCATCGTCGCAGGTAATCCAGCCGTACCGATCCGCAAGCGCTTCCCCGACGCCGTGATCGAGGCTCTGCTGGCGCTCGACGTCTATGGCTGGCCGGAAGAGAAGTTCGAAGCCCTGCGCCCGTTGCTGTGCGCCAATGACATCGACGCGCTGGTCAAGGCGGTCGAGCGCTACGATCAGGGCTGAAACGCTCAGCCCATCCTGATGAAAAAAAGCCCCGGACGGCGAACCGTCCGGGGCTTTCTTTATCTGGCCGATCCGCGGATCAGCAGCTGTAATACATGTCGAACTCGACCGGGTGTGGATGCAGTTGCAGCCGGGCGACTTCTTCCTGTTTCAGCGTGATGTAGGCGTCGATGAAGTCGTCATCCATGACGCCGCCCTTCTTGAGGAAGGCGCGGTCGGCGTCCAGAGCGTCCAGTGCCTCCTTCAGCGAACCGGCGACTTCCGGGATCGAGCCGCGCTCTTCGGGCGGCAGGTCGTACAGGTTCTTGTCAGCGGCCGCGCCCGGATCGATGCGGTTCTCGATACCGTCCAGACCCGCCATCAGCAGGGCCACGAACGTCAGATAGGGGTTGCCCATCGGGTCGGGGAAGCGGGCTTCCAGACGCTTGGCCTTGGGCGAGGTGACGTGCGGGATGCGGATCGAGGCCGAACGGTTGCTGGCGGAATAGGCCAGCTTCACCGGCGCCTCATAGCCCGGCACCAGACGCTTGTAGGAGTTGGTGGTCGAGTTGGCGAAGGCGTTGATGGCCTTGGCGTGCTTGATGACGCCGCCGATGTACCACAGGCACTCCTGCGACAGGCCGGCGTACTGGTCGCCGGCGAACTGGGGCTTGCCGTCCTTCCAGATCGACATGTGGACGTGCATGCCCGAGCCGTTGTCGCCGAACATCGGCTTGGCCATGAAGGTCGCCGACTTGCCATAGGCGTGGGCCACGTTGTGGATCACATACTTATACAGCTGCATCCGGTCGGCCATGGTCAGCAGGTCGCTGAACTTCAGGCCCAGTTCGTGCTGCGCCGGGGCGACTTCGTGGTGGTGCTTTTCAGGCTCAAGACCCAGGTCTCTCATGACCGCCAGCATCTCGCCGCGCAGGTCCTGACCCGAGTCGACCGGGTTGACCGGGAAGTAGCCGCCCTTGGTCGCCGGGCGGTGGCCCAGATTGCCCTCGGCGTATTCCGCGCCCGTATTGGCAGGCAGTTCGGTGGAGTCGAAGCTGTAGCGCGTGTCGTGCGGCGCGGTGTTCCAGCGCACGTCGTCAAAGATGAAGAACTCGGCTTCCGGGCCGAAGAAGACGGTGTCGCCCACGCCCGACGACTGCACATAGGCCAGAGCCTTCTTGGCCATGGAGCGGCTGTCGCGGTTGTAGGGCTCGGCCGTGTCCGGGTTCAGCACGTCGCAGAACAGGAACAGCGTCGTCTGCTGGTAGAAGGGGTCGATGAAGGCGCTCGACAGGTCCGGCTTCAGCAGCATGTCGGACTCATTGATGGCCTTCCAGCCCGCGATCGACGAGCCGTCGAACATGGTGCCGTCTTCCAGGAAATCTTCATCGACCATGCCGATGTCGAAGGTCACATGGTGGACGCGTCCGCGCGTGTCGGTGAAGCGCAGATCGACGTACTGGACATCCTTGTCCTTGATCTCCTGCAGAATCTTTTGGGCGGCGCTCATTGGGGGAGGTCCTGTTACTGGAAAAATGAAATCGGCCGCCCCGAGAGGCGGCCGTTGGTCTAGATGGCTTGAGGGCCGGTTTCGCCCGTGCGGATGCGGATGACGTCTTCAAGGTTTGTGATGAAGATTTTGCCATCCCCGATCTTGCCGGTGCGGGCGGCGTTCTGGATCGTCTCGACCACCGCAGGGGCCAGATCATCGGCCACCACGACTTCGATCTTGATCTTGGGCAGGAAGTCGATGACGTACTCGGCGCCGCGATAGAGTTCCGAATGGCCCTTCTGGCGGCCGTATCCCTTGGCCTCCAGCACGGTCATGCCCTGCACCCCGATGTCCTGGAGCGCATCCTTAACTTCATCCAGCTTGAAGGGCTTGATGACGGCTTCAATCTTCTTCATGGCGGGTCCCGAGCCGGCTCCTTGTTTGGTCCGACGCTCGGGCGCTAAAGGGACATTGCATCGCACAATTTGGCAAGCGATTTTCGCGCTCAGAGGCCATCCGTGAACGGAAATCCACATGAAGTTCGGTAACAGCTCCTCAGAGTGGCGTCACATGCTCCCAAAACCGGGGCCTCATACTCATAAACACACGCGCGGCCGCCTGGGCGTCATCTCGGGCGATGCGCTGTCCACCGGCGCGGCGCGGCTGTCGGCTAGAGCGGGTTTGAGGGTCGGAGCCGGTCTGGTCAAAGTCTTCTGTCCGCCAGATGCGGCGCCGGTTCTGGCCCCTGCGCTGGAGGCGGTGATGCTGGCGGCTTTCTCGACGCCGGATCAGCTTCAGACGCTGGCCGAGCCGATGGATGCCGTGGTGATTGGTCCGGCAGCCGGACTGAACGAAGCCACGGCGTTGAATCTGGCGGCCCTGACCCGCACCGGCGCGGCGCTGGTGATCGACGCCGACGCCCTGACCCTGTTCCGCGACCGGCCGGAACAGTTGTTCGCCGGTCTGGACCGTGACGATGTGCTGACGCCGCATGAGGGCGAGTTCGAGCGGCTTTTTCCGGGCCTGCTGACCTCGTTGGGTCGTGAGAAGGCCGCACAGGAGGCTGCACGGCGTGCTGGCGCAGTCGTGGTGCTGAAGGGCGCGGCGACGGTCGTCGCGGCCCCGGACGACCGCCTGACGGTCAATGAGGAAGGCTCGCCCTGGCTGGCCACAGCGGGCAGCGGCGATGTTCTGGCGGGACTGATCGGCGGCCTGGTCGCCCAGCACATGGACAGCTTTGACGCCGCACGGGCGGCGGTGTGGATGCATTCCGAAGCAGCGCGACGGTTTGGAGCGGGTTTGATCGCCGAAGACCTGCCGCAGGGGATCCCGGCGGTGCTGGCTGAACTTTTGAGGGAATGAAACCTGGTGCGGATGAGAGGACTCGAACCTCCACGCCTCGCGGCGCCAGAACCTAAATCTGGTGCGTCTACCAGTTCCGCCACATCCGCATAGGTCTGCTTGAGGCTGTAGGCGAGCGCGACGGTTTCGGCAATCCTGCGACGCCATGAAAAAAAAGGCCCCGGAGCGATCCGGGGCCTTTCTTCTTGATTGGCCAGCCGCGCCTGGCGCTGCTTGAGGCCGTTGGACTGACCGGGGTCAGTCCTTCTTGTTGTCGACGCCGTGACCCAGGGCGTCGGCCGCTGTTTCCAGCGTCGTGTCCTCGGTGATGTCGATGCCCCTGGCCAGCTTCGAGTGAGCGAAACCGTACAGGCCGTAGATCAGCGCGCCGACCACGGCGTAGACGCCGAGGATGGTCAGCGGCAGCGGGTTGTCGTTGAGGGCGTGCTGGACCATCGGCACGAAGTTGAACGAGGCCAGCGTCAGGCAGGCCAGGATGCCCAGCACCGCCGTGACCATGCCGCCCGGCACGCGGAACGGGCGTTCCATCTCCGGGTGCTTGATGCGCAGAACGATGACCGACAGGCAGACGATGGCGAAGGCCGTCGCCGTGCCCAGCGACACCAGGTCGCCCAGGATCGAGATGGGCAGGAACGACGCCGCGATGGCGATGACGATGCCCAGCAGGATGGTGCCGATCCACGGGGTGCGGAACTTCGGGTGCACCACGGCGAAGGCCTTCGGCAGCAGGCCGTCGCGGGCCATGGTGTAGAAGATGCGCGTCTGGCCGTAGCACAGCACCAGCATGACCGAGGACAGGCCGGTGATGGCGCCGATCTTGATCAGGAAGGCGATCAGGTTCAGCTGTCCGCTCGGCGCGCCGGCCAGCGGGACATTGGCCCATTCCAGACCCATGCGGTCGATGGCGACGGCGATCGGGGCGGGCGAGGCCAGCTCCAGATAGGGCACGACGCCGGTCATGACGGCGGCCACGACCATGTAGATCAGGGTGCAGACGAACAGGGCGCCCAGAATGCCGATCGGGACATCCTTGGACGGGTTCTTGGCCTCGGCGGCGGCGGTCGAAACCGCTTCAAAACCGACATAGGCGAAGAAGATGATCGAGGCGCCGCGGAAGATGCCGCCCACACCGAACTGGTCCCAGGTGTCGCCCTGCGGCGGGATCAGCGGATCCCAGTTGGCCGGGTTGATGTACTGCAGACCCACGGCGATGAAGGTCAGCAGGACGATGATCTTGATGACGACGATGGCGTTGTTGATGTTCGCCGATTCCGACACGCCCAGCACCAGCAGGCCGCACACGGCGGCGATGCCGACGGCCGCGACCAGGTTGAAGGTGCCCGTCAGCGGGAAGCCCGCATCGGCGCCCGAGGCGACGTACTGGATCAGCGGGGTGGCCCACTGAGGCCCTTCGCCGCCGGGGTAACTTATTGTCGGGAACAGACTGGCGCTTAACCCGAAATCATTCAGGATCGACACCACATAGCCGGACCAGCCGACCGCCACGGTCGAGGCCGCGACGCCATATTCCAGCACCAGCAGCCAGCCCATGATCCAGGCGAAGATCTCGCCCAGGGTGCCATAGGCATAGGTGTAGGCTGAACCCGACACCGGCATGGTCGAGGCCAGTTCCGCATAGCAGAGGCCCGCCAGACCGCAGGCGATGCCGGCGATGACGAACGAGAACATGATGGCCGGACCGGCATGGGCCGAGGCCACCTGACCGGTCAGAACGAAGATACCGGCGCCGATGATGGCGCCGATGCCCAGGCTCATCAGATTCATCGGACCGAGGGTCCGTTTCAGCTCGCTTTTGGCGGCTTCTTTCTGAATCTGGGCGATGGATTTTTTAAGAAATAGCCGGTTTCCGGCTGGCTTTACGCCATCTGCAGACATGCAGTTGCGCCCCCAAACTTATGCGACGACCCCTCCCGGGTCACCTTCTTGGGCGTGGACGCTAGCCATCTGAGGCCGTTCGCGCAACGCGGTTTACGATGGATGACGCGCCGACGACGCTTTCGTGACCCGTGCCGAAGGCGCTACAGCCCGTTCATGCTGCCGATTCACGCTGTTCTGGAACCGTTGAAAGCTGCGCTGGCCCAAAGCCGCGCCGTGGTTCTGGCCGCCCCGCCGGGCGCGGGCAAGACCACGGTCGTGCCTCTGGCCCTGCTGGATCAGCCGTGGCTGGGCGACGGCAAGGTGCTGGTTCTGGAGCCGCGACGACTGGCCGCGCGCGCCGCAGCCGACCGTATGGCTGCTTCACTGGGCCAGAAAGCGGGCGGAACTGTCGGATATCGCACCCGACTACAGAGCCGGATCGGCCCGGATACCCGAATCGAGGTCGTCACAGAGGGCGTCTTCACGCGCATGATTCTGGACGATCCGGGGTTGGAAGGCGTCGGCGCCGTCCTGTTCGACGAGTTTCACGAACGCAGTCTCGACGCAGACCTCGGGCTGGCGCTTGCTCGTGAGAGCCAGTCGGTGCTGCGCGACGACCTGCGCCTGCTGGTCATGTCGGCGACGCTCGACATCGCCGGGGTGTCGCGCCTGCTGGAAGACGCGCCCGTCATCGAGGCCGAGGGGCGGATGTTCCCGGTCGAAACCCGTTATCTGGGCCGCAACCCTGTAGAGCGGTTCGAGGACGCGGCGGCCAAGGCTGTCATGCAGGCCCTGCACGACGAGACAGGCTCCATTCTCGTCTTCCTGCCGGGGCAGGGCGAGATCCACCGCACGGTCCAGCGGCTGAACGAACGACTGCGCGATCCGGCTGTCGATGTCGTCGCCCTGTATGGCGCGCTGGACAAGGGCGAGCAGGACCGCGCCATCGAGCCCGCCGCGCCGGGGCGCCGCAAGGTCGTGCTGGCGACCTCTGTGGCTGAAACCAGTCTGACCATTGAGGGCGTGCGCGTGGTCATCGACGGCGGCCTGTCGCGCGTGCCGCGGTTCGAGCCGTCCAGCGGCCTGACCCGACTGGCGACGGTCAAGGTCAGCAGGTCGTCGGCGGAGCAGCGCCGGGGGCGCGCAGGTCGTGTCGAACCCGGCGTCTGCTACCGCCTGTGGGACGAGGAACAGACGCGCGGTCTGGTCGCCCATCAACGGCCCGAGATTCAGGAGGCGGACCTGACCGCCTTCGCCCTTGATCTGGCGCGGTGGGGCGCGAAGTCGGTCGATGGTCTGGCCCTGCTGGACCCGCCGCCCGCCGGGGCGATGGCCGAGGCGCGCAAGGTGCTGACCCGGCTGGGCGCGCTGGACGGCAAGGGCGATCTGACGCCGCATGGTCGACGATTGACCCGTATTCCGCTGGCGCCGCGACTGGCGCACATGGTCGCCGTCGCTTCGGATCAGGGCGACGCCCTTGAAGGCGCGAAGATCGCGGCGGTGCTGAGCGAACCGGGTCTGGGCGGTAACGGCGTGGACCTGCAAGATCGATTGAAGGGGCTGGAGCGGGATCGTTCGCCACGCGCCCGCGACGCCATGAAACTGGCCGAACGCTGGGCGCGCGCCGCAGGCGGCGGGCGGGACGGCGAGGCGGACGCTGGCCTGTTGCTGGCTGAAGCCTTCCCCGAACGCATCGCCCGCGCCAAGGGCAAGCCGGGCGAGGTGCTGCTGGCCTCGGGGCGCGGCGCCTTCATCGAGCCGACGGATCATCTGGCGCGCGCGCCCTGGCTGGCCGTGGCGGAGTTGGGCGGCGGCGATGCGCGCGACCGTATCCGTTTGGCGGCGGCGCTGGATGCGACAACGCTGGAAACCGATCTGGCGCATCTGATCGAGGTTGAGGATCGGCTGACGCGTGAGCCTTCCGGCAAGCCCGTGATCCGCCGCATTCGGCGTATCGGCGCGATTGTGCTGGGTGAGAAGGTCGTCGGCGCGCCGGACCGGGCGACCATGACGGCGGCGCTGAAGTCTGAGATTGAAGCGGGCGGCCTCTGCGCCCTGAAATGGGGCGAGCAGGCGGGCGCGCTGCGGGCGCGTCTGGCTTTTCTGCGCGGACTGGATGAGGGCTGGCCTGATGTTTCGGATGATGGCCTGCTGGGGGCGCGCGAGGACTGGCTATGGCCGCTGCTGGACGGCGCGCGGTCGCTGGCGGACATCAGCGATGGCAAGCTGGCTGAAGCTCTGCGGGGTCTGATCCCATGGGATATGCAGCGCAGGCTGGATGATCTGGCGCCGACACGCCTGACCACGCCGCTGGGCAGTGCGGGCATCGACTACGGCGCCGAGGGCGGGCCGCGTGTCGAAATCCGTGTGCAGGAACTGTTCGGGGTGAAGGCTCATCCCACGGTTGGCGGCGGCCGCGTTCCTTTGACGCTATTTCTGCTGTCGCCCGCGCGACGGCCGGTGCAGGTGACGAAAGACCTGCCGGGGTTCTGGGCCGGGTCGTGGGCGGCGGTCCGCAGCGAGATGCGCGGCCGCTATCCGCGTCACCCCTGGCCGGAAGACCCGGCCAGTGCGGCCCCGACCAGTCGGGCCAAGCCGCGCGGAACCTGATCCTTTTCTTGACGCCTGTGGGCGAGCGCAGAATGATCGGGACGTAATCGTAAGGACCTCGTGTGACCGACGCAGCCGTTCCACCATCTTCTGCGTCCAAGCGGCGCGTTCTGTTCGCCAGCCTGATCGGCACGACGATCGAGTTCTACGACTTCTACATCTACGCCACGGCGGCGGTGCTGGTCTTTCCAGACCTGTTCTTCCCCGGCGGAGACCGGATGACGGCCATGCTGGCCTCCTTCGCCACCTTCTCCATTGCCTTCTTCGAGCGGCCGATCGGCGCTGTCGTCTTCGGCCACTTCGGCGATCGGGTGGGGCGCAAGGCGACGCTGGTGGCGGCCCTGATGACCATGGGCCTGTCGACCATCGCCATCGGCCTGCTGCCGACATGGCATTCGGTCGGGATGATCGCGCCCCTGCTGCTGGCCCTGTGTCGGTTCGGTCAGGGACTAGGCCTTGGCGGCGAGTGGGGCGGGGCAGTCCTGCTGGCGACGGAGAATGCGCCGCCGGGCAAGAAGGCGTGGTTCGGCATGTTCCCGCAGTTGGGCGCGCCGATCGGCTTCATCCTGTCGACCCTAAGCTTCATCCTGCTGGGACAGGTGATGAGCGAGGATCAGTTCATGGCCTGGGGCTGGCGCATTCCCTTCATCGCCAGTTCGCTTTTGGTCATCGTCGGCCTTTGGATGCGGCTGAAGATCACCGAGACGCCCGAGTTCAAACGCGCCATCGACCGCGCCGAGCGCGTGCAGGCGCCGGCGCTGACGCTTGTAGCGCATCACAAGTTCGCCTTGCTGACCGGAACGCTGGCCGGGCTGGCGACCTTCGTTTTGTTCTATCTGATGACCGTCTTCGCCCTGGGCTGGGGCACGACCAGCATGGGCTATACGCGCGAGCAGTTCCTGCCGATCCAGTTGCTGGGCGTCTGCTTCTTCGGCCTGTTCATCCCGCTGGCGGCTCTGGCGGCGGACAGGTGGGGGCAGGGGCGGACACTACTGGTGACTTCAGTCGCCATCGCCCTGTTCGGGCTGATCCTAGCGCCCCTGTTCGGCAGCGGCGGCATGGCGGGTGTTGTGGCCTTCTTCATCATCGGCTTCAGCCTGATGGGTTGCACTTACGGCCCGCTGGGCGCGGCGCTGGCGCGGCCGTTCCCGACGAGCGTGCGCTATACCGGCGCGTCGATGACTTTCAATCTGGCGGGCATCCTCGGCGCGTCACTGGCGCCCTATGCCGCAACATGGCTGGCGGGCCATTACGGACTTCAGGCGGTCGGCGCCTATCTGACGGTCGCCGCATTGCTGACGGTCCTGGCCCTGATCGGCATGGGCCGCATCCGCAACGAAGGCGAGGTCTGACAGGCCGGAAAGCAACATTATACGGAGGGCTGGAGCGTGGCGGCAAAGATCGGTCTTGGTCGAGAAGCCAACGCGAAAGCGGACAATATCTGATGTTGATCCATTGCGTTGCAAACGCGGCACGACTCCAGTGATCCCCAACAAGGTCAACCGCGTGAACCGCCAGCCGTTCGATCCTGTCGCTTACACGTTTCGTGATCTCGAAAAGAACAGGCTTTTTAGTTGTCTGCTAGGTGACAATCGAGTGCTGGCGAAGCACGCCAGCTGGGCACTACGTCGCTAACCCGAACCAACGTCGCTCTCCGCAAAGAACGGCCTTAAATCTCTCATCCTGATTGGGGAAACCCTTTGTCCATACCGCCTTAGGCTGCGCTGTCGCGGGCCAGAGCTTGTGGATCATAATTTAAAATCGGCGACAGCCAGCGCTCGGCGGTTTCAGCATCCCAGCCCTTGCGAGCGGCGTAATCCTCGATCTGGTCGCGGTCGATCTTGCCGACGCCGAAGTAGTGACTGCCGGGGTGGCCAAAATAGAGGCCGCTGACCGAGGCGGGCGGGGTCATGGCGAAGGATTCCGTGAGTTCCATTCCGGCATTGGTTCCTGCGTCCAGCAGGCGGAACAGGGTCGCCTTTTCCGTGTGGTCGGGCTGGGCCGGATAGCCGGGCGCGGGGCGGATGCCCTGATATTTCTCTTCGATCAGATCCTGCACCGAGGTCTGTTCGTCCGAGGCATAGCCCCATAGCTGGGTGCGCACTACCTTGTGCAGCCGCTCGGCGAAGGCCTCGGCCAGACGGTCGGCCAGTGCAGTGGCCATGATGGCGGAATAGTCGTCGCCCGCCGCCTTGAACTCGGCGGCCTTTTCCAGCTCGCCGTGCCCGGCGGTGACGGCGAAGGCGCCCAGATAGTCGGCGCCGTCTTCCGCCACGAAGTCGGACAGGCACAGGTTCGGCTTGCCGTTGGACTTCTTGATCTGCTGGCGCAGGCCGTGGAAGCGGGCGGCCTCCTCGGTGCGGCTCTCGTCGGTCCAGACCACCACGTCGTCGCCGCGCGCATTGGCGGGCCAGAAGCCGACGACGCCCTTCGCCGTGAACCACTTCTCTTCGACGATGCGCTTCAGCATGGCCTGCGCGTCGCGGAACAGGTCGCGCGCCGCCTCGCCGACGATCTCGTCCTCAAGGATCAGCGGATAGCGGCCGATCAGCTCCCAGCTGGCGAAGAAGGGCGTCCAGTCGATGTGGTCGGCCAGATCCTGCAGGTCCCAGGCGTCATAGGCGCGCACGCCGAGGAAGGACGGCGCCGGGGCAGGGGCCTGCGCCGCATCGGGCCGCCAGCGGTTGTCGCGCGCCTGTTGCAGGCTGGCGCGCGCCTTCACCTCCTGCCCACGGGCGTATTGCTCGCGGATGCGGACGTATTCGTCGCGGGTCGCCTGCTCGTTCTTCGCCTTGTCGGTCGGGGACAGCAGGCCCGACACCACGCTGACAGCGCGGCTGGCGTCGATGACGTAGGTGGTCGAGCCCTTGTGATACTTCGGCTCGATCTTCACTGCCGTATGGGTGCGGCTGGTCGTGGCTCCCCCGATCAACAGCGGAATGTCGAAGCCGCGCCGCTCCATCTCGGCGGCGACGAAGGTCATTTCGTCCAGCGACGGCGTGATCAGGCCCGACAGGCCGACGATGTCGACCTTGTGCTCGATGGCGGCGTCCAGAATGCGGTCCGCCGGGACCATGACGCCCAGATCGACCACCTCATAGTTGTTACACTGCAGCACGACGCCGACGATGTTCTTGCCGATATCATGGACGTCGCCCTTGACCGTGGCCATCAGGATCTTGCCTGCAGCCTGCCGCTCCTGACCGGCTTTTTCGGCCTCCATGAAGGGTTCGAGGTGGGCCACGGCCTGCTTCATAACCCGCGCCGACTTCACCACCTGCGGCAGGAACATCCGCCCTGAGCCGAACAGGTCGCCGACCACGTTCATGCCGTCCATCAGGGGGCCTTCGATGACGTGCAGCGGGCGTTCCGACGCCTGACGGGCTTCCTCCGTATCCTCAACGATATAGTCGGTGATGCCGTGGACGAGGGCGTGTTCGATGCGCCTGGCGACCGTCGCCTGACGCCACGACAGGTCCACGACCTTGGCCGCGCCCTTCTCGCCCTTGTAGCGGGGCGCCATGTCCACCAGTCGCTCGGTGTTGGACACGTTCGTCCGCTGCGGCCGGTTCAGGATCACATCCTCGACGGCTTCGCGCAGTTCGGCGTCGATGTCGTCATAGACGGGCAGGTCGCCCGCATTGACGATGCCCATGTCCAGACCGGCGTTGATGGCGTGGTACAGGAAGACGCTGTGGATCGCCCGGCGCACCGGCTCATTGCCGCGGAAGCTGAACGAGACGTTCGACACCCCGCCCGACACGCGGGCGTGGGGCAGGGTGGCCTTGATGACCCGCGTCGCCTCGATGAAGTCCACGGCGTAGTTGTCGTGTTCCTCGATCCCCGTCGCCACGGCGAAGATGTTGGGGTCGAAGATGATGTCCTCGGGCGGGAAGCCGACCTCGTTCACCAGGATGTTGTAGGCGCGGGTGCAAATTTCGATCTTGCGCGCGGCGGTGTCGGCCTGGCCCACCTCGTCAAAGGCCATGACCACCACGGCGGCGCCGTAACGCAGGCACTGGACGGCGTGGTGGCGGAAGGCGTCCTCGCCTTCCTTCATGCTGATCGAGTTGACGATCGGCTTGCCCTGAACGCACTTCAGGCCCGCCTCGATCACCTCCCATTTGGAGCTGTCGATCATGATCGGCACGCGGGCGATGTCCGGCTCGGCCGCGATCAGGTTCAGGAAGGTGCGCATGGCGACGGGGCCGTCCAGCAGGCCCTCGTCCATGTTGACGTCGATGACCTGGGCGCCCGCCTCGACCTGCTGGCGGGCGACCGACAGGGCGGCCGTGTAGTCGCCATCGACGATCAGTTTCTTGAACTTGGCCGAGCCGGTGACGTTGGTGCGTTCGCCGACGTTGATGAAGACAGGGCGCATCACGACACCAGCTCAAACGGTTCCAGCCCTGACAGGCGCAGGGCAACGGGGCGCACCGGTACGGCGCGAGGTGTCACGCCCGCAACCTCCTCGGCGACGTGCTTGATGTGCTCCGGCGTCGTGCCGCAGCAACCGCCGATGATGTTGACCAGACCTGACTGCGCCCATTCCTCGAGGAAGTGGGCTGTTTCGTGCGGTTGTTCGTCATACTGGCCCATCGCGTTGGGCAGGCCCGCGTTGGGATAGGCGCTGACGAGGGTGTCGGCGACGCGGCTCAGTTCGGCGATGTGCGGCCGCATCAGCTCGGCGCCGAGGGCGCAGTTGAAGCCGACGGCGAAGGGCCTGGCGTGGCGGATCGAGTTCCAGAAGGCCTCGGCCGTCTGGCCGCTGAGGGTGCGGCCCGAACGGTCGGTGATGGTGCCCGAGATCCACAGGGGCAGGGGCTCTAGTCCCTCGTCCTCCAGATCCTTGATCGCCTTGATCGCGGCCTTGCAGTTCAGTGTGTCGAACACCGTCTCGATCAGGAAGAGGTCGACGCCGCCGTGGTGCAGGGCGCGCGCCTGCTGCTTGTAGGCCTCATACACCTCGTCATAGGTGACGGCGCGATAGCCGGGGTCGTTGACGTCGGGACTCAGCGACAGGGTGCGGTTGGTCGGGCCGATGGCGCCGGCGACGAAGCGGGGCTTGTGCGGCTCCTTTTCGGTCCAGCGGTCGGCGACTTCGCGCGCGATGCGGGCGCCTTCATAGTTCAGGTCATAAACTGCGTCTTCCAGCCCATAGTCGGCCTGAGCGATGGTGGTCGAGGAGAAGGTGTTCGTCTCCGAAATGTCGGCCCCGGCGGCGTAATAGACATCGTGCAGCTCTGCCACGATGTCTGGCCGCGTCAGGATCAACAGATCGTTGTTGCCCTTCTGAGGGTGGCTGTGATTGCAGAAGCGTTCGCCACGGAAGTCCTCTTCCGTCAGGTCGCGGCGCTGGATCATCACGCCCCAGCTGCCGTCCAGCACAAGAATGCGCTCTTTCGCCGCCGCGTGCAGGGCGGCGATCCGTTCAGCGCGGCTCAGGGGAGAAGTCATCTACGCAACAGCCTTGGTTTCACGCACGCCCAGAACCCGACAGATCGCATAGACCAGCTCGGCCCGGTTCAGGGTGTAGAAGTGGAAGTCCGAAAAGCCCTCTTCCTGCAGGCGGGCGCAGGTCTCGGCGGCGATGGAGGCGGCCAGCAGCTTGCGCGTCTCGGGGTCGTCGTCCAGCCCGTCGAAATGGCCCGCCAGCCAGTCGGGCAGGGCCGCGCCGCACGCCGCCGTCATCCGCTTCAGACCCGCGAAGTTGGACACCGGCATGACGCCGGGGATCAGGGGAATGGTCACGCCTGCCGCCCGCACCCGGTCGCGGAAGCGCAGGAAGGCCTCGATGTCGAAGAAGAACTGCGTCACGGCGCGCGTGGCGCCTGCGTCCACCTTGGCCTTCAGCACCTCGATGTCGTGGTCGATGGAAGGGCTTTCCGGGTGCTTTTCCGGATAGGCGCCGACCGTGACCTCGAACCCGCCGATGCGGCTGAGGGCGGCGGTCAGTTCGGTGGCGTTGGCGTAGCCGTCGGCGCGCGGCGTATAGGCGCCGCCGATGCCTGCGGAGCCCGGCGGGTCGCCGCGCAGGGCGACGATGTGATCGACGCCGATGGCCTTATAGCCTTCGATGACCTCATCGACCTCGGCGCGGCTGGCCTCGACGCAGGTCAGGTGGGCGGCGGGGCGCAGGGTGGTCTCGCTGATGATGCGCTGGACCGTGCGGTGCGTCCGCTCACGCGTCGAGCCGCCCGCGCCATAGGTGACGGAGACGAAGGCTGGGTTCAGCGGCTCAAGCCGTCGGATCGCCGACCACAGATTGGCCTCGGCGGCATCCGACTTGGGCGGGAAGAATTCGAAGGAGACGTTGACGGCGTTGCGGTTCGAACCGGCGCGCGCCACCGGCCCCAGCGGCGATAGCAAGAGGGCGCGGGCTTCAGCGAGAGACGAGGGGGCCATCAGGCGGTCTTTCGGACGGGGCTCGCGGCGCGCTCGCCGGTCCAGATATGAACTGTCAGCCCTTCGGTGTCGGGCGGCAGGGCGATGGGGGCCGAGGGCGTCAGGCCCGCCCCGGTCAGCCATTCGCGAATCTCAGCGTCCGGGAAGCCCAGACGGCGGTGCTGATGCGCCTCGCGCAGGTGCTCGAAATTATGGGGCGCGAAGTCGACGATCAGCAGCTTGCCGCCCGGCATGACCAGACGCGCGGCCTCGGCCACGGCGGCGGCGGGATCGGCCAGGTAGTGCAGCACCTGATGGACGATCACCAGATCGGCGCTTTCATGCGGCAGGCGGGTCGAGAAGATGTCGCCGTGGCGCAGTTCGACCTTGTCCAGCCCGGCCTTGGATACGTTGGCGCGGGCGATGTTCAGCATGTTCTGCGACAGGTCGAGACCGACCGACATCTTCGCCTTCTTGCCGAACAGGGTCAGCATCCGGCCAGAGCCGGTGCCCAGATCGACCACGCGCTCGAACGGGCCGGACCCGGCCGCGCGCTCAACCGCCGCCTCGACCGCGCTTTCGCAGACATAGAGGCTGCGCATCTGATCCCACTGGGGCGCGATCTGTTCGAAATAGCGGGCGGCGTCGATGGCGCGCTCCTTGCGCACCTCATCCAGTCGGCGATGGTCGGCCTCGCCCTCGCCGTCGTCCAGCAGGTCCAGCACGGTGTCGATCAATCGGCGCGACAGGGCGTCGTGCGACAGGCGGTAGAAGACACGCGCGCCATCGGGAAATCGCTCGATCAGACCAGCGTCGGCCATCAGCTTCAGATGGCGCGAGACACGCGGCTGGCTCTGGTCCAGAACGCGCGACAGCTCCATCACGGACAGCTCTTCCGCAGCCAGCAGGGACAGGACGCGCAGGCGGGTCGGTTCGCCGGCGGCGCGCAGGGCTTCAACGGTCTGGTCAGCGGTCAGCGTCATAGGTCGTATAAGGATATCCTTATACGCTTATGCAAGCAAAATCTGATCGCAGGACGCTGCTATCGGCCAAAAGCAGGCACGGTTCATCCTTTCGGCGTCAGGAATGGGGGTCGAGACGGCCCTGAAGGCCGAATCCTACGCCTCGACCGGCGTTTTCAAGGGCTCGCCCGCGAAATGGGCGGATAAATTCTGCATCAGCAGCATCAACATGCCCTGCACCGCCTCGGTCGTTGCGCCGCCGGTGTGGGGCGTCAGGACGGTGTTGGGCGTATCCGCCCAGCGCGCCGAGTCGGTCGGTTCCTCGGCAAAGACATCCAGCGCCGCGCCGCCAAGGCGGCCGTCTTTCAGCGCGGCGATGACGGCGTCTTCATCGACCAACTGTCCGCGCGCCACATTGACCAGCAGGCCGGACGGCCCCAGCGCCTCAATCACCTCGGCCGAGATCAGGCCCCGATTGCTGTCGTCCGCACGGCAGGCGATGACCAGAATGTCCGAATCGCGCGCCAGCTCCAGCAGGCTGTCGGCGCGCGGCCAGGCGGCCTCATTGGCGCGCGGCGCCCACCAGCGGACCGCCATCCGCATGACCTCAGCCCGCCGCGCTACGGCCTTCCCGATATGGCCAAGGCCGACGATACCCAGCCTCTGACCGCTCAGCGAAGTGGTGATGCTGCGCGTCGACAGTTTCCACTCGCCCGCGCGGATGGTGCGGTCGCCCTCGGCGATCTGGCGGCGCGCGGCCAGGATCAGGCCGATGGCGTGGTCGGCCACGTCTTCGTGGTTCACGCCGGGCGCATGGGTGACGGGCAGGCCGCGTGCGCGACACCACTCCACGTCGATGCCGTCATAACCGGCGGTGAAACAGGCGATCAGCGACAGATGGGGCAGGCGCTCGATCAGAGCCTTATCCAGTTCGAACTCGCCCGCAACGATCAGGGCGCGGATGTCGGCTGCCGCCTCGATCGGCGGCCCTTCCCAGAAGCGATAGACATCGTAGGCGCTTTCCAGGAAAGCGCTCAGCGGGGCCAGATGCCGCTGCATGATCAGGACGGCGGGACGCTGGGTCATGCCGCCCAGACTAACGGCGTTTGCCGCCAGCGCCAGTCACAAGAAGCGGTGGATCATGTGGATGTCATAAGGTTCGTGCCGCAACAGGGCCTCATCAGGGCGCGCGGTGGGGGCGGCGCCCAGATGCTGATAGAACTCGACGGTCCGGCGCGTCGAACTGGCCGAGATATAGAGCCCCGACGCCCCCATGCGCCGCCCGGTCTCTGCACACAGACGATAGAGGGCGGCGGCGATCCCGCGTCCGCGCCAGTCATGACTGACGTGCAGGAAGACCAGTTGGCGCAGTTCGGGATAGCCGGTGACGCCCGTTCCCGCCAGGACAGCGGCGCCGACAAGAAGCCCATTGTCGTAAACGCCGATGCCAACGCCGCCCTGATCCAGATGCGACCGCAGGATGGGCAGCTCCGTTTCCAGCTCATCTTCCGGCCAGCCGAGCGTATCGTAGAAAGCCGGCGTCAAGGTCAGGCGGCCATCGGCGTCGGCGACATAGATTTCATGCACCAGTTCGCGCCGCTCGATGCGCCACAGATCGTCCAGTTCTTCACGCGTCATAAGGCGTGTCGTCAAAGGGGCGGGCGGGGCGAGGTCGCGGATCAGGGCCTCGTCGATGGATGGGTGTTGTGGGGCCATGGCGGCCTCCCGAAAAGACGAACGGCCCCTTCCGTCGATGCGGAAGGGGCCGTTCAGGATCAGTTCTGCAGGTGGATCAGCGACCGAACTTCTGGTGCTGGATGCGCTTGGGAATGATGCTGTCCGCGCCCAGACGGCGCATCTTGTCCTGTTCATAGGCTTCGAAGTTGCCCTCGAACCATTCCACATGGCCGTCGCCTTCGAAGGCCAGGATGTGGGTGGCCAGACGGTCCAGGAACCAGCGGTCGTGGCTGATGACCACGGCGCAGCCGGCGAACTCTTCCAGCGCCTCTTCGAGGTTCTGCAGGGTTTCGATGTCCAGGTCGTTGGTCGGTTCGTCGAGCAGGATCAGGTTGCCGCCGGTGGCCAGGGTCTTGGCCAGGTGGACGCGGTTGCGCTCACCGCCCGACAGTTGGCCGACCTTCTTCTGCTGGTCGCCGCCCTTGAAGTTGAAGCTGCCGACATAGGCGCGGGTGTTAATCTCGCGCTTGCCGACCATCATGATGTCGGTGCCGCCCGAGATGGCCTGCCAGATGGTGTCGTCCGGCTTCAGGTCGTCGCGCGACTGGTCGACATAGGCCAGCTTGACCGTTTCGCCGACCTTGATGGTGCCGCCGTCAGGGGTTTCCTGGCCGGTGATCAGCTTGAACATGGTCGACTTGCCGGCGCCGTTGGGGCCGATGACGCCGACGATGCCGTTGGGCGGCAGCTTGAAGGTCAGGTTGTCGAACAGGACCTTGTCGCCATAGGACTTCTTCAGGCCCTCGACTTCCAGCACGACGTTGCCCAGCCGCGGGCCGGGCGGGATCTGGATGACGGCGAAGGACTGGGCCTGACGCGAATTTTCCTGCTCGGCGACCATCTTCTCATAGGCGGCCAGACGGGCCTTGGACTTGGCCTGACGGGCTTTGGCGCCCGAGCGGACCCATTCCAGTTCGCGGGTAAGGGCGCGCTGGCGGGCTTCGGATTCCGACTGTTCCTGCACGACGCGCTTGGTCTTGGCTTCCAGCCACGAGGAGTAGTTGCCCTCGTGCGGATGGCCCTTGCCGCGGTCCAGCTCCAGCGTCCACTTGGTGACCTGATCCAGGAAGTAGCGGTCGTGGGTCACCAGGATGACGCAGCCGGGGAAGTTCTCCAGATGGTGCTGCAGCCAGGCGACGGATTCGGCGTCCAGGTGGTTGGTCGGTTCGTCCATCAGCAGCATGTCGGGCTTCGACAGGAGCAGACGGGCTAGCGCCACACGGCGCTTTTCACCGCCGGACAGGTTGGTGACTTCCCAGTCGTCGGGCGGGCAGCGCAGGGCGCCCATGGCCTGATCGATGCGGCTGTCGATGTCCCAGACGTCGCCGGCGTCGATCTTCTCCTGAAGGGCGGTCATCTCCTCCATCAGTTCGTCGGTGTAGTTTTCGCCCAGTTCGGCGGCGACTTCGTTGAAGCGGTTGACCCACTGCTTCTCTTCGCACCAGGCCTCGACGTTCTGGCGCACGTTCAGCGCCGGATCGAGGTGGGGCTCCTGTTCCAGATAGCCGCGCTTGACGCCGTCGGCGGCGCGGGCCTCGCCCTGGAACTCGCTGTCCAGACCGGCCATGATCTTCAGCAGGGTGGATTTACCCGAGCCGTTGACCCCGACGACGCCGATCTTGGCGTCGTTGTAGAAGCTCAGCCAGATGTTCTCGAAGATCTTTTTGCCGCCGGGGAAGGTCTTGGTCAGACCCTGCATCTGGAAAATATATTGCTGCGCCATGCGTCGCGTCGCGCCTTTGATTCAGTGCGGATGGGGAAGTCGCCCGGGGATGTAGCGATCCTGGGGCCTTTGGGCAAATCTTCGGATATCGGCGCGGCTTTTCGGAGGCGGTTTTCAGCGAGCGGGTAAAACCGCTTCCAGTGCGCGGGTGAAGCCGATCGGAGCGACCGTCAGGTGATCCTCGTCTTCCATCACGACCGAACTGACCTTCAGGCCCGGATAGTTCCGCGACAGCAGATTGTCCTGCAGCGTCTTCATGTCGGCGACCAGATTGGCGCCGTTGGTATTGCGGCGATCAGGGCCCGGAACCTCATAGCCGCCGACATACATAAAGACCTGCGCCTTCAGATCATCATGGGCGCGGGCATAGTCGGCCTCGACCCCGATAATGTGGCGCTTGTCATACCACAGCGACGGACTGCCCAGCACATAGCCGCTGAACATCGCCGGGTCGCTGAACAGGATCTGGGCGCCCAGCAGACCGCCATAGGAATGCCCCAGCAACACGCGCTGCGCGGGATCGGCGCGGAACTTCTGCTCGATGAAAGGCAGAACCTCAGCCTTGAGATAGGCCTGATAGGCTGCGCCGCCGCCGTGGACCGATCCTGCGGAATTGCGCGGGCCGTTCGGCGTGGGGGTGTAGTCCCGGCGTCGGCTGTCGGCGCCGCTGTCGCCCTCGGCATAGGACAGGCCGACCAGAATGAAGTCCTGCACCACCGGGCCTTCCAGATTCACCCGGCGTGCGATCTGGCGAATGATGGGGAAGGCGTAGTCGGCGTCTGTGACATAGAGGACCGGATATCGACGGTTCGGCTCGGCTTCATAGCCGGCGGGCAGGCTGACGAAGACCTGATATTTTCGACCGGATACGGGGTCCGGCACGCCCCAGACCTGAGTGCCCTGCAACACATAGGGGGCGCCGTCGGAGACAGGGGCGGCGGTAGCGGACGCCGCCTGCGCATCGGCCCTGTCGCCGCACCCTGCCAGCATCATGGCGCCTGTCGTGAACATGGCCGCCGCCGCTGTCGCGTTGAAAATCCGCATCCTGTTCTCCCCTCCGGAGCTTTGCCGTTGGGTGCAGGTTTCGGGCGCAATGCGGCGAGGGAAGGGCGGCGCGCCCATAAATACGATGATCAGGCGTAGTTGAAACTGATCGAGATGCGTTGCTCAGCGGCGCGGTTGGCGGGCACTTCGTGACGCAGCCAGCTTTCCCACATCAGCACCGTGCCCGGCGCGGGCTTCAGATAGACGAAGGGCTGTTCCGCCTCTTCGGCCTCGGCGGTCAGTCCGGGGCGGGCCATCATCATGGCCAGGCGCGGATCTTCGATCTTCAACGATGAGGCGCCGTCGGGAATGTGGATGTAGATCGTGCCGGACAGCACGGCGTGCGGATGGATATGGCCGGTGTGGCCGCCGCCGGGCATCAGGACATTGACCCACAGATTGTCGAGCTGCAGCTTCTTGGCCAGATCGAAGTGAAGGGTCTTCGCAAACGCCGCTGCCTGCTTGTCCAATAGACGTTTCAGCGCGGCGAATTCGGGAAACCGCTGCGGCAGGTCGTTGATCGAGCCGTAGGAGGTGTAGCCCGGATAGTGGTTGGCGCGACACCACTCGATCCCGGCTTCGTCCTCCTCGGCCATGACCAGGCACAGGTCGAGCAGTTCTTCATGCAACTCCGCCCAGCCGCGTGACGAGACGAGGCTGTCTTCATGAATTCGGGTGGCGAAGAGCGATCGCGTAGGCATGGGGGGCAATAACGCGTCCGGTTTGGCAGGAGAAGGCGAAAACGAACTATGCGCCTATGGCCGACGTGGTGTCAGCGCTATCGCGTGCGCGCTTCCATGCTTCGGATCAGGGCGCCGAACAGGTTGACGTAGTCGTCGGTCCAGGGCCGCACTTCGGTTGGCGCTAGCTTGCGCCAGCGGCCGTCAGCCCTGAAATCGGCCAGCCCTTCGGCGGTGGGGGAAATGACCAGGGCTTCGGTCGAGGCCTCGGCCATCAGGGCCGCTTCGGGGTGTTCGATGTAGACCTGATGCAGTTCGGCGGCGCCCAGTTCACGCGCGGCGGCGACGGCGGGCAGGGTGATGTCCAGGTTGCGGTTGGACAGGTGCAGCACAACGACGCCTGTGGGCTTCAACAGTCGTAGATAGCTTTCGATCGCCTCGCGCGTCAGCAGATGGGTCGGCACGGCGTCAGAAGAGAAGGCGTCGATGACCAGCAGGTCATACGTTCCGGCCGTCTCCCTGTTCAGCGTCAGGCGCGCGTCGCCCAGCACCGTGCGGATCGGACCTTCAGCGCAGTTCGAGATGTAGGTGAACCACTTCGGATCACGCGACATTCGGTCGACCATGGGATCGATCTCGAAGAAGGTCATCTGATCGCCGGCGCGCTTATAGGCGGCCATGGCGCCAGAGCCTTGGCCCACAACGCCGATGACCGCGCCGGGGCCGCGCGCCTGGATCAGTTCCGCCGACTGGCCCAGCGGCGTGGTGGGGGCGTAATAGAGGGTTGGCGCGCAGGCGAAATCGCCATGCCGCGCCTGGGCGCCATGCAGGGTGGTGCCGTGCATCAGCACATGGACGTCGCCGCCCATCTTCGGATCCTGTGTGATCGCCACACGCATGACGCCGAAGAAGCTGCGCTCGGTCAGGCTCCAGTCATAGCCGCGACCGATATAAGAGGCGGTGAGGGTCATCATCGCGACAACGGCTGTGAACATCAGCACCCGGTCCCGGACCACGAAGGCGCACAGGGCGGCGACGCCCAGGATGAGCTGGGCTGTTTCGGTCAGGCCGAAATCGGTGAACGCCTTCAGCAACGACGGATCATAGCGCAGCATCTCAAACAGCATGGGCGTGAAGCTCGCCATGAAGATACCGCCCGCCATCAACCACATCTCATAACGGGCCGGTCGCGTACCCAGCCACGGACGAGCCAGGCAGACCAGCACCATGACCAGCGGATATTCCAGCACAGTCTTGAAAACGATCGGCGCGAGCAGGGCGGTAAAAGCGCCGCCAAGAACGCCGCCCAGCGACAACAGCAGATAGAACTCTGTCAGGCGATCGGGCGGCGGACGACGCGCCGCCATCTGCTGGTGGCACATCAGGGCGGTGAAGAAGAAGCCCAGCAGGTGCAGGCCCAGCAAACTCAACCAGTGGCCGGTTGACATGCCGACCATGGCAGCGATCAACACTGTCAGCGCGGCCTGCACCAACAGTGTGACGGACAGCGGAATCCAGGGCCGCACCTGAAAGGCGATGACGAAGGTCAGCAGATAAAGCGCCAGCGGGGCGACCCACAGAAACGGCGCAGAGGCCACATCGGTCGACAGATGGGAGGTGACGCCCAGCATCAGGCTGGACGGCGCGGCGGCCAGCAGCACCAGAACGCCTTTGCGACGCCAGGGAATAGGCGGGCTGCGTTGCGCTTTGGGGACGGGCGCCGCGCCAGACGCAGCGCGTGGCATGATGAAGGTCAGCCCCGCCAGCATGACGACGAAGACGGCATAGCCCGCCGTCCAGCCCAGTCTCTGACCCGACAGGGAGGCCAGCGGTTCGATCACGACGGGATAGGCCAGCAGCGCCAGAAAGCTGCCGAGGTTGGAGGCGGCATAGAGGACATAAGGGTTTGCGCCGTCAGGCCGCCCGGCTCGCGCCCGCGCATACCAGGCCTGCAAAAGGGGCGCCGTGGCAGACAGCACGGCGAACGGCGCGCCGACCGACAACGCCAGCGCGCCCAGCAGCCAGCCGACCGGCGCACTCGAATCAGGATCGCCCAGCGCATGGGTGATGCTGAGCGGCAGAAACAGCGCCGCCGCCGCCAGCAGCGTCAGATGCACCGCCGCCTGCGCCCGGATCGACGGTATCCGCTGCAGCAGGTGGGCATACAGATACCCCGCCAGCAGCGCCGCCTGAAAGAAGACCATGGCGGTGTTCCACACCGACGGCGATCCACCCAGCAGAGGCAGCACCAGCTTGGCCGTCATAGGCTGGACGGTGAAAACCAGACTGGCCGAGGTGAAGACCGCGACGGCGAAGGCCGCAGGTGTTATCGCATCGATCCTGCGATGCGCCGGCGCCAAAATCTGATCGGTCATTCGCGGCTTTCGACGTCGGGCGGCTGATTCCGTCTGGCGAGGCTATGACGAAATCGGGACGGAGCGAATTTTCATGTTGCCGCAGGACATCGCTGCGCTCTCTGAGGCTGTGATCCGTCGCGCAACGGCCGCCGGTCTGATGATCGCCACGGCCGAAAGCTGCACAGGCGGGCTGGTCGCGGGGGCGCTGACGGGGATCGCAGGGTCATCGGCCGTGGTTGACCGGGGCTTCGTCACCTACAGCAATGAGGCCAAGGTCGAGATGCTGGGCGTGTCGGAAGACGTGTTGGCGCGCTTCGGCGCGGTGTCAGAGCCGACGGCCCGCGCCATGGCTGAGGGCGCCGTTGCGTGTTCGCGGGCCTCGCTGGCGGTTTCGGTGACAGGTATCGCCGGGCCGGGCGGCGGATCAGCGCAGAAGCCGGTCGGTCTGGTGCATTTCGCCGCCCACGGCCCGGACAGCCGAAACGTGCATGTGGAAAAACGCTTCGGCGATATCGGGCGCGATGCTGTGCGGCTGGAGAGCGTGCGCACGGCGCTGACTTTGTTGCTGGGTGCGCTGCCGCAATGAGCACGATCATTGTCGATGCGCGCGGCCACCGTTGCCCTGTGCCCAGTCTGCGTCTGCGCAAGGCGATGGAGGTGCAGGGGGCGGGCGCGCAGTTCACCCTGTTGGCCACAGACGCGATGGCCCGGATTGACGTGCCCTTCCTGATGCAGGAACTGGGTGGGCAGGTGCTTCAGATTGAAGAGGTCGACGGCGTCCTGAACATTATTGTCTCGACCGGCGCCGCTCCGACAGATTGACCACGGTGTCAGGCAGGTCGCCAGATAGGGCGAGCGTTTCCGGCGGCGTCGCCTGATTTTCCCATTCGATCTCCAGCTCTGTCGCGAAGGCGCCGCCATAGAAGACGGCGTTGACGTTCCACGACAGCCAGATCAGCAGCACCACGACAGCGCCGACCGAGCCATAGGTCGCGCCCAGATGGACGATTTGCTCGACATAGATGGAGCACAGCCACGAGAAGAAGCTGGACATGACCGTGGCCACCAGGCCGCCGATGATCGCCGCCTTCCACGCCACGCGCTTGGCGTGGGCCATGGCGTAGCGATAGAGCATGGTCAGCCCCAGCCACAGACCCAGCGCAGGCCACAGGCCGTCCAGCGGCAGCGCCAGCCAACCCACGGGCTGATTGGCGTAGGCGTGCTCCATCAGGCGCGATGTCACGACTGCGCCGGAAACCACGGTGAACAGGACGAAGGCCGCCAGCGCCACCAGGAAGGCCAGCATGTTGAACTTGAAGAAGCCCAGCGGGTTCGTCTCGTCATGGATCAGGTTCAGCCCGGCCAGCAGGGCCTTGAACCCTCTGTGCGCAGCATAGGCGCCGATCACCAGTGCGATGGCGCTCTGAGCCGAGACTGTGCGCGCCGAGGCGTTCGCCAGCCGGTCGATTTCATTCAGGAACAGGGTGCGCGCAGCAGAGGGGATGACATCCGCCAGGGCGGCCGCCTGCTCGCTGACCTGACCGATGCTCAGAACGGCCTTGTAGAAGCCGATCAGGATGGCGATCGCCGGGAACAGGGCCAACAGGGCGAAGAAGGAGACGCCCCCGGTATAGAGCATGACATCGCGCCCCCAACTGCGGCTGAAGGCCCGTGTCATCAGGCGCAGCAGCAGGCGGGGGTGAGCCATGATCGGCTTGGAAAAGGTCAATCCATTATCCGGCCATCGTCCGGGCAGTCAGCAAAGGGGCGGATTAACCTCATTCTTCCCGGCGTGAGAAGTCCCAATGTCGTCATCTGATGATCGGTCTTGCCCATTGCGAGCCTTGTCGACGCCGGTATCATGAGTTGGTCTGGCGCGGTCGCAGAAGCGGTCCGGCCCGTCCGGGGGACTGTGTTTGGAAGCCGAGCCGCGCGTTCTGATCGTCGCTGACGCCGACGATCATCTGAGCGCCCTTTGTGAAGGGCTGGATCTGTTGGGTTGGCGCACCATTACCGCGCGATCGCTGGATGCGGCCGTTCTGGCGGCGTCGGACATGCCGGTGGACGCCGCCGTGATCGATCTGGCCGCCCTTGCTGCGTCTGGCATGGCTGATACAGACCTGCGTGAACTGCGACGCAGCGCCGCGCCCCGCTATCTGTCGATTCTGGGGCTGGGCGAGGCTTCGGACCGGGCGGCTCCGTTCTGTGATCTGGTGACGCCTGCGAATCCGCACCCGGTCCAGACGGCGCTGCGGCTGGAGCAGATGACCCGCGCCGCCATCGCCGAAGAGGAATTCAGCCTGCGCCGCGCCACCTTCGCGGCGCATGGCGTCGACCTGCCGGACACGGCCGAAGACAAGGGGCCGCTGCTGGTGTTGACGGCGGGCGCGATGGATCGCCGCTTCCTCGCCCTGTCCAACGCGCTTGGGGCCGCGGGGGCGGAAGTCGTCGCAGCGCCGACGCCTTATACCGCGTTCGACTATCTGCATGAACGCGCCTTTGACGCCGCCGTGCTGTGGGGCAACGCCGGTCAGGCGGCGGCCCTGTCCATCGCCGCCGGAATGCGCCGGAACACGCGCCTCTATCATATTCCGGTGACCCTCTATCTGCGCGACGGGACCGAGCCTGATCTAGACGACCTGTTCCGGCGCGGGTTCGCCGACATCATCGCCGCTGAAATGCCGGAAGAGGCGGCAGCCGCGCGGGTTCTGGCGCTGGCGCGCAATCACCGGCGGCAACTGGGGCTGAGACGCGCGCTGGACAGCGTGCGCGGTTGTCGGCTGATGGATGTGGAAACAGGGCTGTTCAGCCGCGACCTGTGCCTCGACCACCTGCGACGCATTGCGCAGAGCGTGCGTGATCGCGGCCGGCGCCTGTCCGTCTGTATTCTTCGCGTGGCCGACAGCGAGGCCATGACCCGCGTCCGCACGGGCGGATGGCTGGAACGCGCCATGCCTCAGATCGGGGCGATGATATCGCGTCTGGTGCGGGTCGAAGACACGGCCGCGCGCCTGTCGTCCGAGGCGTTCGCCCTGATCCTGCCTGCGGCCGGTGGGGCGGCGGCGCGCCTGACGGCAGAGCGGATTGCGGCGGTGATCGCCTGCACCGCCTTTGACGCCGGGCCGAACCAGTCCCCCTTCGTCGTCGAACTGGATGTCGCCGTCCATGAACTGATGGCGGAAGAAACGCCGGACGCCTTTGTGAGGCGGACGCTGACCCATACGGCCTGACGCGCTTCAGTCCCTAGCGTCGTCGTCCAGCCGGTGGCCGTCAAGATGGGCGGCGTCGCGATCACGCCGGGTCTGTTCGGCCTGACGTTCGGCGTGCGTCCGGCCGAATGTCAGGCGGTTGGCCTCGGCCGTGCGTCTGGCCTCGACCTTGTCGCGGGCTTTTCGCGCCCTGTTCAGATTGACGATCTCGCCCATCGGATTCCGTACCACAAATGCAGGCGGCGCCTGCAGATGACGCCGCGCCACGCCCTAAGGCTCCGGCTCCACCGTGAACCCTCCCAGCTCGTTACGACAGGGTCACTGTAGCAACGGAGAGCGTCAATGATAATTGTCCCAATGATCAAGGAACATCAGGATGTCGTCGGTTCGGACGGCGGCCACGTGGGCCGCGTCGACCATGTGCTGGGCGATCAGATCGAACTGGCCAAACTGGACCTCGGAGCGGGCCTCAAACACCATCTGATTCCGTTGTCGTGGGTGGATCGTGTCGATGACCATGTTCACCTGAGCCTGACCAAGGACCAAGCCAAGGCGCGTTGGGTCGAGAAACACTAGCGCCCGCATTTCAGCGAATTCATCAGGGCCCTGCTGTCATCAGCGGGGCCTTTCGTCATAGTGGAACAATACGAAGCGCAAAGAAGGCTATGCAATGATCCGGTTGATTCTGAACCTGCTGTGGTTCTTTCTAGGCGGCTTCGTCTCGGGTTTGACCTGGCTGGTTGGCGGGCTGCTGCTGGCGCTGACGGTGGTCGGCCTGCCGTGGGCGTTTTCGGCGTGGCGGATCGCAAGCTACTCCTTCTGGCCGTTCGGGCGCGAGATCGTCTGGCGTGATCCGGATCCGGCCGATCTGGGCGCGGGGTGTCTGGGCGTCGGTCTGAACGTGATCTGGCTGGTGCTGGCGGGCTGGTATATCGCCCTGGCGCATCTGTTGATCGCCGTGCCGCAGTTCGTCAGTCTGATCGGCATTCCCTTCGCGCTGAAGAATGTCGAGCTGGCCCGGCTGTCGCTGGCGCCTGTGGGGCGGACGATCCGGGACAAGCGTTGAGCATGAAAAAAGCCGGTCGGGGCGACCCCGACCGGCGTTTTCATCTCTGACGATGAGCGCTGCTTACTGCGGCGCGATCATCTTCTCGGGACGGACGTATTCGTCGAACTCTTCGTTCGTCAGATAGCCGCCGCCAACGGCTTCTTCACGCAGGGTGGTGCCGTTCTTGTGCGCCGTCTTGGCGATCTTGGCGCAGGTGTCATAGCCCAGCTTGGCGTTCAGCGCCGTGACCAGCATCAGGCTGTTTTCCAGACCGTGCTTGATGTTGTCCTCGCGCGGCTCGATGCCGACGACGCAGTTGTCGGTGAAGCTGATGGCCGCGTCGGCGACCAGACGCACCGACTGCAGGAAGTTGTAGGCCATCACCGGGTTGTAGACGTTCAGCTCGAAGTGCCCCTGCGAACCGGCGAAGGAGATGGCGGCGTTGTTGCCGAACACCTGGGCGCAGACCTGAGTCAGGGCTTCGCTCTGGGTCGGGTTGACCTTGCCCGGCATGATGGACGAGCCCGGCTCGTTTTCCGGCAGCGACAGCTCGCCCAGACCCGCGCGCGGGCCCGAGCCCAGGAAGCGGATGTCGTTGGCGATCTTGAACAGCGAGGCGGCGACCGTGTTGATCGCGCCGTGGGTGAAGACCATGGCGTCGTGGGCGGCCAGGGCCTCGAACTTGTTCGGCGCCGTGGTGAAGGGCAGGCCGGTGATGCCCGCGATCTTGGCCGCGACCTTCTCGGCAAAGCCGATCGGGGCGTTCAGGCCGGTGCCGACAGCGGTGCCGCCCTGGGCCAGCTCCATCAGGCGCGGCAGGGTCAGCTCGATGCGTTCGATGCCCATGGCGACCTGATGGGCGTAGCCGCCGAACTCCTGACCCAGCGTCAGGGGCGTGGCGTCCTGGGTGTGGGTGCGGCCGATCTTGATGATGTGGGCCCAGGCCTTGGCCTTGGCGTCCAGCGCGGCGTGCAGGTGCTTCAGGGCAGGGATCAGGTCGTTGACCACCTGCTCGGCGCAGGCGACGTGCATGGCCGTCGGATAGGTGTCGTTCGACGACTGGCTCATGTTGACGTGGTCGTTGGGGTGGACCGGCTTCTTGGAGCCCATCTCGCCGCCCAGCATCTCGATGGCGCGGTTCGAGATCACCTCATTGGCGTTCATGTTCGACTGGGTGCCCGAACCCGTCTGCCAGACGACCAGCGGGAAGTGGTCGTTCAGCTTGCCCTCGATCACTTCATTGGCGGCGGCGATGATGGCGTCGGCCAGCTTGGGGTCCAGCTTGCCCAGATCGCGGTTGGTCTCGGCGGCGGCGCGCTTGACGATGCCCAGGGCGCGCACGACCGGCAGGGGCTGCTTCTCCCAACCGATCTTGAAGTTGCCGAGCGAGCGCTGGGCTTGCGCGCCCCAATAGCGATCAGCGGCGACTTCAACAGGGCCGAAGGTGTCGGTTTCGATACGAACTTTGCTCATGTGCGCGGGACTCGTCTCTCAGGCGTGGCGGGAAGATGCCGGGGGGTGTAGCACGCAGACGCAGCGGAGCAAGGCGAGCCCCGCATCACGAAAGGCGGACGGCGCGTGGACGGCTGGATCGGAACCGGAAAGGTCAGGGCGCGCGAGCAGGGCGAGGTGGTCGAGATCACCATCGACGGCCTGACCACTCAGGCCAAATACTACAAGCCGCTGGTCTATGAGTTCATGCGCAAGGAATGGACGTCGCGACCATCGTGGGGCGACTACGTCGTCGAGATCGTGATGGAGCACGTCGGCGATCCGCCGTGGATGGATCTGGACAATCTGGCCAAGGCCCTGCTGGACGCCATCAAGGGCTATCTGTTCCACGACGACAGCCAGGTCGCCCGCCTGCTGGTCGAGCGTCGCGAGGGCGAGCGCGAGCGCATCACCATCCGGGCCTTTCCCCGTCGCCTTCTCTAAAAAAGGGGCCGCGACGTGCGCGACCCTCGTCCTCTGGACATCAGGCTGACCGGTCAGCCGGCAAAATTCGAGATCAGCGCCTGAATATCGGCAGGTTTGGCGATATTCGAGCCTGGGGTCTTGTAGGTGGTTAGCTTGCCGCCTTCCCACAGGCCGACTTCCAGCCCCTTGGCCGCCGTATCGATCAGCAGATAGGCCGCGCTGGACGCGCCTTCATGCGGTTTGTTGCCCGAGGTAAACAGGATGGCGCCCTCTTTCTCAAGCGGCGACTGGGTCTGCATATTGATCGCGAACACGTCGTACTTGTTGCCCAGCAAGGCCTTCAGATCTGCGGTGATCGGACTGTTTTCCAGAAGTCCTGTGTCGTTCGGGTATTTGCCCACCTGAGCGTTCAGCGCGCTCCAGTCCGATGCCGCCGCGTCTGTCGCGGCGGGCGCCGTTTCAACAGGAGCAGCGGGGGTGTCAGCAGGCGGCGTCGCTTCCGGCTGGTTACAGGCGGCCAGCGTCAGGGAAACGGCGGCGACGGAGATCAGGGACAGGCGCATGAAACAACCTTTGGGTCATGAGAGGGGCAGTAAGCAATGCTGTTGCAACACCTGTTCAGGTTGAAGGTTGCGCGCTGCAAGGCGGATTCAAGATCCTGATAGGGGGCTGTTATTTCTTGCGGAACTGGTCCAGCGAAACGACCTTCGGCCCGTCATCTTCCGAGGGCGGCGACGGGGCGGCGTCCGGGTTGCGCGCGGGCGGCGACAGCGGGGCGATCTCGGCCTCGACGATTTCCGGCTCGTCGAACTGCAGCAGGAACTGCACGCTGGGATCATAGAAGCGCACCACGGCGCTGTAGGGTACGGTCAGCACCTTGGGCGCGCCGCCGAACTTCAGCATGACAGAGAACAGGTCCGGCTCGACCTCCAGATCCCAGTACTGATGCTGCAGCACCACCGTCATTTCGTCCGGGTATTTGGCCAGGACGTCGGGCGGCACGCTGACGCCGGCGCCGCGGGTCTTGAAGGTGATGTAGAAATGGTGGGCGCCGGGAATGCCTTCAGGCTCCGCCGCGCGCTCAAGCGCCAGGCGGATCACGCCGCGCAGGGCGTCCTGGGCGAGTTGCTCATAGTGCATCTCGTCGACAGGGGGAGTTTGATCCGTCATCAGCGCCTCAAAACAAGGGGAACGCGCGACTGTTACCCGCACGGGGCAGACGACGGAAGACTCAAGAGTCGTCGCAGCAGCAGGAATTTCAATGTTAGAAGGGGGAAGTAGGGGGCTTCTGTTGCCAGGCGCCCCCCTGGCCCCGCCTGAGGATCTGAACCCTCAGGACTTAAGTGTTCGAAATCAACCGAACCGCATTACGCGGCGAGGCGGACTTCTCCAGCGAAGTTATCGTTCGCAGTTAGATAAAGGCCCGATACGGTGGGCCAGGACGAGCGAAAGCAATCCTCTTTACACGTCCGTCGATGCTAGTCGGCCCCATGCTGCCTCCGCCGATAACGCGGGGAAGAAGTTGGTGGAGCCGCCGGGAATCGCACCCGGGTCCGGTCCGCTTATTACAGGCGCGTTTATCGCCATAGCCCGGGCGAACCCGAGCAGGATCAATATAGTATGGGTGGCCCAGCGTTCCAAGAGGCTGATGAAGAAGATCAGGCGAAACCCGGATGGCGGGGCCAGTCTTTCTGCTGATTGCGGAACCAGGTCAGCTGGCGTTTGGCGTAGTTGCGGGTGGATTGTTGCACCGCCGCGACCGCGTCATCCAGCGACAGCTCGTCTGCCAGATGTGCCGCCAGCTCCCGCACGCCGACAGCCTTCATCGCGGGCAGGTCGGGGGCCAGATCGCGGGCGACGAGGGTGCGCACCTCGTTCAGCGCGCCGTTCGCCATCATCATCTCCACCCGCGCATCGCATGAGGCGTAGAGACGCTCACGCGACGGCTCGACGATCAGGGCTTCATAACTTCCGGGCGCCAACAGGGGTCGAGTGTCGGCCTTCCAGTCGGTAAGGGCGCGGCCGCTGGCGCGATGCACGCTGAGGGCGCGGACCAGCCTCTGGCGATCGCCGGGGAAGATGGCGGCCTCGGCGGCGGGATCGACCTCGGTCAGACGGCGACGGAAGGCGGCCTCGCCCCCGGCGTCATATTCCGCCTGTACGTCGTCACGCACTTCGACGGATACAGGAGGAATTTCCGCTAAGCCCTTGGTCAGGGCGTTGAAGTAGAGGCCGGTGCCGCCGACCAGCAGGGCGGGGTGCCCCTCGGCCAGCAGGTCCATGACCGTCCGGCTCCAGCGTCCCACCGACCACGCATCGGCGGCGTCGGCTACGCCATAAAGGCGGTGCGGAACGGCGGCTTCGTCTTCTATCGACGGGCGGGCGCTCAACACCCGCAGATCGGCATAGAGCTGCTGGCTGTCGGCGTTGATGATGACGGCGCCCGTCGCGCGCGCGCGTTCCATCGCCAGACGCGACTTGCCCGAGGCGGTAGGCCCGGCGATCAGGGTGATGTGAGGCTGGGACAAAGGATCAACTCGCGAACGGATGCCGACGGCGATAGAACGCCTGTCATCGGCCCGGCAAGTCCGTCGGGTCATGTAAGGAGTCTTCATTGTGACCGACCGCGCCGCCGTCCTCGCCGCCCTCGACGCTGTGACTGATCCGAAATCGGGTCAGGGACTGGCGGCGGCCGGGCTGGTGCAGGGGCTGGTCGTGGCCGAGGGCCGCGCGGGCTTCGTCATGGAGGTCCCGGCCCATGAGGCGGCGCTCTACGCCCCCGTCCGAGACGCGGCTGAGGCGGCGCTGAAGGCGCTGCCGGGCATGGAGCGGGTGTCGGTCGTCCTGACCGCAGAGGCCGTGACCGCCGCGCCGCGCCGCACAGCCGGACTGTCCAAGGCCGCGACCGATCAGGGGCGGCCCAAGGCGCCGGTTCCGACCGACCGTCCTGCCCATGTAAAGCGCGTTCTCGCCGTGGCCAGCGGCAAGGGCGGGGTCGGCAAGTCCACCGTTTCGGTGAATCTGGCGGCGGCGCTGGCGGCGCGCGGCCTGTCGGTCGGGGTGCTTGACGCCGATGTCTATGGCCCGTCGCTGCCGACGATGATGGGCCTGTCGGGCCAGCCCGCCTATGAGGACGGCGCCATGGTTCCGCACGTTGCTCACGGTTTGAAGGCCATGTCCGTCGGCCTGCTGACCAAGGCCGAGGACGCCATGATCTGGCGCGGGCCGATGGCGTCGCAGGCCATCAATCAGATGCTGACCCAGACGCGCTGGGGCACGGAAGAACAGCCGCTGGACGTTCTGGTCATCGACCTGCCGCCGGGCACTGGCGACGTGCAACTGACCCTGATCCAGAAGACGCCGCTGGATGGGGCGGTGATCGTCTCCACGCCTCAGGAAGTGGCGCTGGCCGACGCGCGCCGGGCGCACACCTTGTTCGACAAGGTCGGCGTTCCCACCGTGGGGCTGGTCGAAAACATGAGCGGCGAGGTGTTCGGCAGCGGCGGCGCCGAGGCCGAGGCTGCGCGTCTGAACGTTCCCTTCCTCGGCAGCCTGCCGCTGGGCGGCGCCCTACGTCAGGCCGGTGATGCAGGCCAGCCTCTGGTCGCGGCACAGCCGGACCACCCGGCGTCTCGGAGTTTCGGCAGAATCGCCGAACAGGTTGTTGCAGCTCTGAAACTGTAAGGAGAAACAGTATGGTCGATCAGGATAAGAAGATCGTCGTCGTGGGTATCGACGGCAGCAGCCACGCCGGATCTGCGGTGCGTCTGGCGGCGCAACTGGCCAACGCCCGCGGCGGTCGAGTGGCGCTGGTGGCGGTCAATCCGCTGAGCTCGGCCAGCGGCCACCCGGACATTCGCGCCTGGAAAGCCGAGGAGCAGGACGCCATCCTTATGCGCTCGATGACCGAGGCCAAGCGTCACTGCGACGCCGTCGACGCCGTAACGACCGAAGGGCGTGACGTCGCCGACGCCCTGATCCGCGCGGCGGGCGAACTGGGCGCCGACCACATCGTCGTCGGCACCGGCGACCGTAAGGGCGTGGCGGACTGGCTGATGGGCTCGGTGGCCAAGGCCGTAGCCGCGCGCGCGCCCGTCAGCGTGACGATCGCCCGCTAGTTGAGCGGCTCTACGACCACGGCCGTGCCATAGGCCAGGACTTCGGTCACGCCGGGCATGATCTCATTGGCGTCGTAGCGCATGGCCAGGATGGCGTTGGCGCCGATCTCCCGCGCATGGGCGATCAGGTCGTCATACGCCTCCTGCCGGGCGGCCTCGGCCAGTTTGACATAGGCGCCGACCTTGCCGCCGATCATCGACTGCACGCCGCCGATGGCGTCGGAAATGACATTGCGCGAACGTACGGTGATCCCGCGCACCACGCCCAGTTGGCGCACGACGCGATGACCGGCCAGGTCATTGGTGGTGGCGACGATCATGAGGCTTTCCTTTGAGGCTCAGCGACGTTCCAGAACGGTGAAGGCGAAGGCGTGGTCGTCCTTTTTACCGGCTTCGTGCGGCTCAAACGCCGTGCGGACAAAGGCGGTTTCGTCAAAGCTCGGGAAAACCGCGTCGCCTTCCGGTTCGGCCTCGACCTCGGTGATGTAAAGGCGTTTGGCGCGGGGCAGGGCGGCGGCGAAGATCGCCGTGCCGCCGATGATGCAGACCTCGTCCAGACCGTCCTCGGACGCCTGTTCGCGGGCGATGGACAGCGCCTCGTCCAGATTGGAACAGACTACGGCGCCCTTGGCCAGACCCGACTCGGCGTAGGATTCATCCTTGGTCAGGATGATGTTCAACCGGCCGGGCAAGGGTTTCAGCGGCAGGCTTTCCCACGTTTTGCGGCCCATGATGCAGGGCTTGCCCATGGTGACGGCCTTGAACCTTTGCAGGTCCGAGCGCAGCCGCCACGGCAGGTCGCCGTCCCGACCGATCACGCCGTTTTTGGCGCGGGCGACGACAAGAGCGATTGAAGGAACAGCCAAGCTGGTTTTCCGTTGTTGCTGCGATTCACCCGTCAAATGCCCCCGGAGCCCCTGATGAACAAGTACGCCAAGCCGTTGATCGTCGGATTCATCGTTTTGCTGGCCGTGGTCGTGCTGCTGAGCCTGTTGGGCGGTGCGGTTGGCGCAAATCTGGGCGTGATGCCGTTTCTGGCGGGTCTCTTTGCGGGAGCGTTCACGGCCTACATCATGGCCAATCTGGCGGGAAACAGAGCGGGCGTGGCCGCTTCGGATACCGATCGCGCGGCGGCGGCCAGTCTGACGCCGCCGCCGGGCAAGGCGCTGCTGATCGTCTATCGCGAAGGGTTCGTCGCCATGGCGGCGGGCATGAACCTGGCGCTGGACGGCCGCGAGTTCGCCCAGATCAAGGGCGGCAAATTCACCGCCATCGCCGTCGATCCGGGCGAGCATGAACTGACGGCGGGTTTCGGCGGTCTGGCCGGGCCTCAGAACAATGCGGCGGTGGCGAGCTTCCTGCTGCGCGAGGGCGGCGTGATGGCCTATCGGGCCACGGTGTCGATGGGCGCGGTGAAGAACAGCGTGGTTCTGTCGCCCGCGCCCGAAGACAGAGACTCCCTTAGCGCCCGGCTGGCGCGGATGCCGATGACGGCGCCGGACAGCGCCGTCCCGGCCTGATCAGGCGCTCGGCTCCAGCAGTTTCGAACGGAACAGCAGCCCGCCGATGACGGCGCCGATCGCCGGAGCAACAAAGAAGACCCAGACCTGGCTCAGGGCCTGACCGCCCGCCAGCAGGGCAGGGCCGAAGCTGCGCGCCGGGTTGACCGACACGCCCGTCACCTGAATGCCGACGATGTGGATGACCGCCAGGGTGATGCCGATGGCGACGCCCGCAAAAGCGCCGTGCCCCTTGGCGCCCGTCACGCCCAGGATGGCGATCAGGAAGATGGCGGTGGCGACGATCTCGAACGTCAACGCCGCCTGCAAACCGTATCCGCCCGGCGATCCGGCGTCGAAGCCGTTCTGGCCCAGATTGGCGAAGCCCGTCTTGGCGATCATGCCCAGAATGGCCGCGCCGAGGATGGCGCCGATGAACTGGGCGATCCAGTAGACGATCATGTCTCTGGCGCTCATCCGCCCGGCGACGAAGGCGCCCAGGCTGACGGCCGGATTGACGTGACAGCCCGAAACCGGACCGATGCCATAAGCCATGGCGACGATGGCGAAACCAAACGCCAGGGCGATGCCCAGTTGTCCGACGTGATCGAACCCGCCCAGCACGGCGGCGCCGCACCCGAACAGCACCAGAACCAATGTGCCGATCAACTCGGCCGCAAATTTCTTGACCATGAAACCCTCCGGTTCATTCACCGCCACAGGGCGGATTGAGAGGGAGGGTGCGCTCTGGCGGCGAAACTCGCCACCCGACGTTACGTGGATTTACGCTTCAGCCTTCAGCCAACTCAGCCACTTGCGCTCCATCGCGGCGTTCAGGTCGACGCCGGTTCGGTCGCAATAGATCAGCAACATACCCAGCACGTCCGCCGCCTCATCGGCCAGCGCCTGTGGGTCCGCCGCGCCGCGCGCCCGACTGGTCAGGCGCAGATGCTCGGCAGTCAACTCGCCCAGCTCTTCCTGAAGCTTCAGCAGAGCCCAGTCACGGTCGCGGTCAATCGCGTGTTCGCGCGCATAGATGTCGGAGATGCGGAGGACATCCGCCTGTAGATCGGTGAGTTTCATCCGGGATCAGGTCGTCTCAGACGGCGACTTCCGCCTTGATGTGCGGCCAGGACTGATAGTCGTTCAGCACGAAGTCCGACAGTTCAAAGCCGAACAGGTCGTCCTTGTCCGCGACCGTCAGGATCGGCAGGGGCAGGGGGGCGCGCGTCAGTTGCAGCTGGGCCTGCTCCAGGTGGTTCAGATACAGGTGGGCGTCGCCGAAGGTGTGGACGAAATCGCCCGGCTCCAGCCCCACGACCTTGGCCAGCATATGCGTCAGCAGGGCGTAGGAGGCGATGTTGAACGGCACGCCCAGAAAGATGTCAGCCGAGCGCTGATACAGCTGACAGCTCAACTTTCCATCCGCCACGAAGAACTGGAACAGACAGTGGCAGGGCGGCAGGGCCATGTCGTCGACATCCGCCGGGTTCCAGGCGCTGACGATGTGGCGGCGGCTGTTGGGATTGGTCTTCAGACCATGCACCAGCCTTTGAATCTGATCGATGCTCTGGCCATTGGGCGCGGCCCATGAACGCCATTGCTTGCCGTAGACGGGCCCAAGGTCACCGTCTGCATCTGCCCATTCATCCCAGATACGGACGCCGTTTTCCTTCAGCCAGGCGATGTTGGTCTCGCCGCGCAGGAACCACAGCAGTTCGATGAAGATGGACCGCGTGTGCAGCTTCTTCGTCGTCAGCAGGGGGAAGCCCTTCGACAGATCGAACCGCATCTGACGGCCGAAGACGCCCAGCGTCCCGGTTCCGGTCCGATCCTCGCGCCGCACGCCGTTGTCCAGGATATCCCGCAGCAGGTTCAGATACTGCCACTCAGGATGGTCGGCGGGCGCGGCCGCCGTGCGGGCTTCGAGATCAGCAGGAGCGACGGCAGCGTTCATGAGGGACAGGATGCCTCTGATTCGTGATTCAGGGCAGGCGCCTGATTCGCTTGCTCACAGAAAAGAGAAACGCCCGGCGGTCGAACCGACGGGCGTTCCTTTTTCGTGGTTGTGTGGGGATCAGTAGGAAGGGGTCAGCCGCTCGTTCTGCACCCAGCCGATGTTGTCGTCGCCGTCCAGAACCTCGACCCAGTCGCCGCGTTCCTTGCCGGTCGGGAAAACGACGTCGCGTGCAGCCAGCGGGCGGATGGTCTCGCCCTCGGGGGCGGTGCGAAGAATGGTCGGCAGAGCCAGACTGCGGCTCGACATCGAGGGGCGCTCGGCGACGCGACGACGGCCGTCTTCTTCACGGCGGATTTCTTCACGGATGCGACGGCGCGCTGCTTCGCGCTCACGTTCTTCGCGTTCAATAAGGCGACGTTCTTCAGTCGCCTGACGGCGGACATCCGCCTCGCGCCCGGCGGTTTCTGAAGCGATGGCTTGGCGGTTGGCGCGCGTAACCTCGGGAACCTCAGCGCCCATTCCGCCCAGACCTGTCACCAGGTCGGCGTAACCGCGCACCATCGCCAGGGCGATGATCTTGCCTTCGTCCTGATTCTCGTAGCCGGCGCCGACGCGGCCGCCGAAATGGTTGTCACGGATACGCAAGCTGCGAAGATCATCCTTGTTGGCCACGGCGCGGGTGTTGCCCACCGTTTCCGCCAACGGCACGCTGGCCAGAGAGAAGACCACCTGGGCGTCTTCCTTGCCGCGCCCGATATCCTTCTTGAGGACGCGAATCCGTTCAACCGTATTGGCGTTCAGATCCGGCTGCGCCTGTTGAGCGCCCTGACCGTTCAATGCGCCTCCGGCCATGCTTACGGCGGCGTTCAGGGCCTGCATCTGCAACGGGCTGATGCCGGCTTCCCTCAGGCCTCCCAGAGCGCCAAGTCCGCCCAGGCCGCCGAAACCACCACCCATTTCTCCGCCGGTTGCGGCAGCAACGCCTGCCGTCAACAAGGCGCGTCCGCCGACAGCCGCCAGTGAGCCCAGCAGACCCGAGCCACGATCATTGTCCGTGGTGTCGATCGAGTTGGCCAGTTCGGCGACCAGGACAAAGTCAGCCGTTCGCACACGCGCAGCGCCGCCCAGACTGCGTTCGCGCTCCACCAGATCCATGCCGGGGCCGCGCTCGATCAGTGTGAAGCAGCCGGATTCGCGGATTACGGTCCGCATCAGCTCCGTGGGCGCCCCCATTCCCATCTGATTGAACAGGGCGCCCTGCGTTTCGGCGATCGCCACAGTGCCCAGATTTTGGCTGCAGCGAGGGATTTCATTGATGACAGGCACCGCCTCGCTCTTGCCCTTCCGGACGAAGCGGACCTGAGCTTCCGCCGGGGCGGCGGAGGCCGCGATCAACGCGGTCGTAACAGTCAGGGCGAGAGCAAGGCGATTCATGAGGTTGACGATCCGTTTACAAAGCGACCGCCCTTAGCTGTGCCGTAATTGCAGTGCAATTGCGAAACGCTGTTCTTTCAGCCGGAGAAGCCGCCAGATGCCAAGAATGCGCGTTCTTGTGGCGTTGTGTCGCGACCAAGGGCGGCGTTTCGATGTGGAAAGCGGCCAAATTGAGCGACGATATCGCGATGAATGACTGCGAACCTGTAGGTCTCAGCCTCTAATTCTTTGTCGAGTAACGTCAGAAGAAATTCCTGATCAGCCAACGATTCCGAATGCATCAACGGCATAAGGAGGAATGAGCGCAGACTTGGTTCGACTTGGCGGTCATGGCCCCTCTGAATAGCTTCTTTTGTAAATCTAAGCGCCAGTGGATCAGTCGCGAACATGTGCGCCGTATCGCGAAAAGCGTTCCGTGGCAGCTGGTCCAAAAGAATGATCAGAGCCAGCGCAGAATCAGCCTCATCCAGCCAGTGATCCAACTCACGCCGCGCCGCCGCATAATGGGTGTCGCAACAGTGATCGCTGAAGGCATGATCAAAAGCCCGGTCCTTGGCGAACCATTTTTCAGGACCAGCCTGAATCCAGAATTCCAGAACATCGGAGGGGGAGAGCAGCTGTGTCATGCGACCAGTCTAACAGCGGCGTGCAAAAGCACGATACAGACCCGCGCCGTAGCCATCACGTAATTATGTAAGGAAAATGGTCGGAGTGATAGGATTCGAACCTACGACCCCCGCGTCCCGAACGCGGTGCTCTACCAGACTGAGCCACACTCCGACATTTCCGCAAACAGAGCAATCCGTGGGCCGCCGTTTGCGTCGAGGAGGGGGTTTATAGCCATGCGGCCCGGCCCCCGCAAGCAGCTAAATGCGCTGTTGAGAAAAAGTCTCGAGGCCATGAAAAATCTTTCGTTTTCAGGTGTTGCATCGCCAGAAAGCTTGGCGTAGATCACCGCCCTCGCCGCGACGCATAGCGCTTCGGCGGGCTCACCGGACCGCTGGGGAATGGTGTAATGGTAACACTACGGTTTTTGGTACCGTCATTCTAGGTTCGAGTCCTAGTTCCCCAGCCACCGTCCCATAAGGGTTTGAGCGCATTGAGCGCCCCCTTCGGGGCTCAGGTTTTACAGCGGGTTTTACAGTTGGCCTTCTGTTCCGGCTTTCCTGGAGCCGCGCAATCATGCCCAGACCGATGGCTTCCCCGGTCACATAGCGACGCGCGATCTCCTTCACGCGCTTGAGCTCCCAGCCCAGAATCGTCGCCACATCATCGAGCGGCAGGCCCGCCAGGATGTAGGCGGTCGCAGCCGTTCCGCGCAGGTCGTGGAACCGCAGACCGTCGAGACCGGCCGTGGCGCCCGGACCGTCTCGCTTGCGCGCCGCCTCGTCCGCGTCGTCTCTCGCCCGCTGCACCCCGCTGTCGAGACCGCAGCCCGGCGGCGTCCAGGGTTGTCCCTCCGAGGTCGCCAGCACGGTCTGGCAGGAGCCACGCTCGAGCGAATCGAGCACTTCGCGAACGGCGTCGGTAATGGGCAGGACAACGCTCTTGCGGCCCCGGCTCTTGCCGGTCTGCCAAACGATCGCGTTCTCCTTCACCGAAGACCAGGGGAGGGCGATCAGATCGTTCTTCCGCAGCCCCGTGACCGCCGCGAGTCGGATCGCCGCCGCGATGGGTGGGTCAGCCTGGGCTAGAATGGTCTCCAGGTGATGCGGCTCCCAGATGATGTCGGCTCGGTTGACCTTGTAGATACGCGGGAAGTTGGCGACCGGGTTGATCGCGATCTCGCCACGGTTCGCGGCCCAGTTCAGAACGAGCGACAGGGCGCCGAGAAGTTCATCGGCGGTTTTCGGAGTGGTGGCGCGCTTGTCCCGCCAGGTCAGCAGGAAAGATCGCGCTTTCGGTGAGGTCAGGGCGGTAAGTGTCATGTCACCCAGCTCTTTGCGCACGATATCGAGGTGTTTTCGGCGGTCCGTCGAGGCCCCGGCCGGAGGCGGGGCCTTCCGACCAAATCCAGGGCTAAGGGCTCCGCCCTCGCGCGCGCCAGGGTCCGCGGCTGCGCCGCCGGACCGGCCGGTCTCCCCGGCCTTCCGCGCCGGCGAAGAGGGCGATGGCGCGCAGGGCTCGAAGCTTGTGCAGGCCGGGCGATCCCCCTCCGGCCGATCCGCCCTGGCCCTTGCTACCCCGGTCTCGCCGACGGGCAGGGTTTCAGGCGCGCAGTTCGCGTGCCTGCAACCCTTGCCCAAAGGAGGCAGAGACATGACTTCTCAATCCATCCCAACCGCCGCGACCCCGGTCGCGGTCCATGCACACGGCGCGGAGATCACCGTGCCGCTGAATACGCTCAAGGCTTCGCCCCGGAACGCGCGGAAGGTGAAGCATTCGGCGTCGGCCATTGAGGCGCTGGCCGCCTCCATCAAAGCCAAGGGGGTGTTGCAGCCGCCAGTAGTCGAAGTCGAGCGGGACGGGGAGGGCGCGGCGACCGGCGGCTTCCTCGTCACCATCGGAGAAGGGCGGCGGCAGGCCCTGCGGCTGCTGGTCAAGCGTAAGGCCATCAAACGCACCCATTTGAGCATACGAGCCAATGCGTGCGACGGCCTTGGGGAATGGATGTCGAATTACATTCATTTGGCTGTGCCTCGCGGCTGCCGCCGCGTATTGGTTAACTTGGAACCAGACCCGCTGCTGTTGCTGGCGTTGGCACTGGCAATCCACAATTTTCACCAACTAAGTTTGCGCACCAGCCTGTGGTCGCGGGATCTTCAGGAGCGCTGGCACAACTGCGCGATCGCGGCTGCGTTCAGCGGTTTCAACTAGGTCAGCGCGCAACGACTGGACGGCGACTCCCCAATGGGCGATTCTCTCCACGTCCGGAGAGAAGGTCCGCTAAGAATGGTTGCTGAACCCAACGATGCCAATCTCCCTGATCGCGATTGGGGCATACCGCGTTCTACGCTCTCTGTGCGCATTCCCAGTTGGGCGCACAAACGCATGAAGGCAGAAGCACGAGAAACCGGCGCTACAGCGGCTGACCTCTACGCCGCTGTGATCGAACGGTTCCTGGATGATGAGATACAGCATTGGAGCAAGGCGCTTCTCACGGGGCCGACGTCGTCGCCATCAACCACGCTTGCAATGTCGAAACCGCTCGTGTCGCGCATAAGGGCGATTGCTGACGAACGCGACGTCCTCATCAGCGCGCTCTTATATACCGCAGTGCTTCTCCATCTGGATGAAGCGCCCCGAGCAGTCGCTGCGGCTTGATCCACATATCGGTAGCGAGGGAGGCGAACTGTTGGAATACGCACGCGAAAAATGCACCCAACGCTGGGTTCGCAACATATTCAATCAGTCACATTTACGGGACGGACCGGCCATATCGAACTATCGCCTAAGATATATTATGCGAAGGCCGACCAAGTTCATTTCCGTTGCAACATGAGCTCAAGCCCAAGCTGCGCAGCCATTCAAAACAGCGCAGCAGCTTGGGCTTGGGCGGGCTCCATTCGACACGTATGCCCTTGATCATTCCCGTCTAATCCTGCTGAAGCTACGACAGCTACGGTTGGTTGTGTGTTTTGGCGTATGAGTTTGATCCCAGCATCCTTGCGCGGTCCAGTATGCACCGATGCGCTCGGGCTACCTCGGTATGCCGCAACGATATGGCTTGATTTTCTCAACGCACACCAGGCCATCGCGACGCGCGAAAAACATGCCTTTGCTATATCCCAACTCTATCATGATGCTGAACGCCTGAATCCGCCAGTCGACCTCGATCGAGCGCTTGTTGCTGCGGATCGCTGCCCCAGTACGTTGCGGACCTAGTCTCGATGCGCGCCGCAGTCGAGCTAGTCGCACCATCCCCAACATGGTTGGCCATCCCGATCGATGTGGCCGCCATACAATTCACGCCATCGCCCGAGCTAGCTGAACGGATCGAGGCGCTCAGCCAAATCACTGGCCAGCATCATGACGTCATAGTTAGTAACCTCGCCAGCGGAGGTCCTCCCATGCCGCCGCCCCAACTACCACTAGGCTATTTGCGTACGGATCCAGGGCGCGGACGGATATTCGGTATGTATTTCGAGATTGCAGGATTCCAGTACTCGCTGATGCGCCATTTGGGGGGCGATGCGTTTCGCAATAGCCAGGCGTTGGATGCTGCATTTCTGGCGTTGGCTTCGCAGGCCGCGAGCACGGGGAAATTCATGAACGAGTCGATCTCCGAGGCCGCACGGCAGTTTGCTACCAAAGTCGTCATGATCGCCAATAGGCGGAGCGTTTCCCCTAGGGATGTAACGATGGCGGGTCGAAGCAAGGCAACGACCGGGCGCCGGGCCTCAACGGCATCCGAGACTGAAGGGGTTTCAAAAGCCGATCAGAACAGCGTTCCTAGACGCGCCAGTTCGCAACCTGCACATCAACCACGCGGAGGTGATCCTTTTGCAGCTTTCAGCGAGTGGCATGAGGATATCGACACCGAAGCATATAAGAACCTGTAATGACGCCGGTTCACGACGTTCAGCTTCACATGGCCGCGCGAATGAACGCAGCCCTTGCCTCAGAAGGTCCAAGCGCCGCACTGCTGTGTTTTATCGAGGACTTAGAGGAGTTTGGGTTGCTGGGGGATGTAGCGAAAGCAGCAGGGTTGACGTCACAGAGAGTTATAGGACTCCTCTCCGGCAAGCGAAGTCCACCATTCGCTACAGTCGTTACTCTATGGAAAGCGGCTGGGCTTCGGATCACGTTCAAAGCTGCACCAACAAGAGAAGGTTGATACTTCCGTAAATAAGGTAGCGGACGCACTCGCCTGTCAGGGATTGGCGTCCTAGCATCGTTAATAACCGCTGCCAGAAATGATCTGCGGATGATCCGACCAGGGCTTAAGGCACAGCCAAGCCGTCTGGATTTGGATGTCAGCGCGGTTGAAGACTGGAACGGGCTGTGCTGGGGCCTTACCCAGCCTGAGGTTGTTCATGCGTAGGTATCGAACAAGATAAGTCGGCTCCAAAGCGAACCTTATAACAGATTGCCATGGTTGCCTGACACCGTTAGCTACGCCCTGATGTCTCGGTCGATAATCAGATTGGCGAGAATTTTTGCGGCGCTGACCTTGGTCATCGCCGTCTTCGCCGTGATTCCGGCGACCGATGCCGCAGCCTGCGCCCCCGAGATCCCCGCTCTCGAGCAGGTGCTCGATGCTCATCCCGGCGATACGCATGACGGCCAGGGCGCCGAACCTGGGGCCTGCGCACACGGCCATTGCCACCATACGGCCAGCGAGCGTCACGCCATCCCCGAAGTCGACGTGACGGCGCCGCATGCGCCTGCCCCGCGCTTGATCCCCGGCGACGACACGACCGTGTCCTTCGCCCCCAACGGCCTCAAGCGCCCTCCCAGAGCCTGATCAGAAGCCTGCGCCTTCGCGCGCCCTCCTTCTGAATCAATTCTGGAAGTCCAAACATGTCTCCGACAATTCGTCGTCGGCCGCGCCTCGCGGCCGGCTGCGCGCTGGTCGTGCTCGCCGCCCTTGCGGCCGGGCCGGCCTGGGCCGAGCCTGCGCCCGCCTATGCCGAACTCCTGGCCCGCCTGGACCAGACGCCGGCCGCATCCGAAGCGGTCGCCCTGGTCGACGCCGCCGAGGCCCGTGTTCGACAGGCCCGCGTTCGGCCCAATCCCAATCTTTCCCTCACCGCCGAGAATGTCGGCGGCTCGGGTCCCTACTCTGGTTTCGGCGCGGCTGATCTCAGCCTCTCCTTCAGCCAGGATCTCGAACTGTGGGGGCGCAGGCCGGCGCGAGTGAACGTCGCCCGGGCCGAAGCAGGATCAGCGGCTCTTCGTCGCGACCTGACCCTCATTGACGCTGGCGGCCGACTGGCCCTGACCTACGCCGAGGCCGAAGCCGCCCAGCGCCGGACCCAACTGGCCGAGGAAGGTCTTTCCCTGGCACTGGCGGACGCGCGCGCCGCCCTGGCCCTTGTCGAGGAAGGACGCGAGCCTCTCCTGCGCGGGGTCCAGGCCGAGAGCGAAGCCGCCGCCGCCCGGGCCCGCCTGGACGAAGCCCAGGCCGAACGCCAGGCCGCCCTAGCCCGACTGACTGCTGTCGCCATGCTGCCCGCTCCGGCCACCTCGATCGAGGCCAGCCTGCTCGACGCCGCAGTCAGCGTCCAACCGACTCCGGTCGACAGCGCCCCGACGGTCCGTGTCGCGGAGTCCGAGGCCACGGCCGCCGAGCGCCGCATCGAGGTCGAGCGCATCAACGGCCGACCAGACGTCACCGCCAGCGTCGGCGTGACCCGGTACGGCTTGGAGGACGAGACCGCCTTGACTGTCGGCCTCAGCCTACCCCTGCCCCTGTTTAATAGGAACCGCGGCAATATTGATGCGGCCCGAGCCGAGTTCCGCGCCGCCGAGGCCCGCGTCCTCCAGGCGCGGCAGGACGCCAATGCAGACCGGTCGGCCGCGACGGCCCGCCTCGCCTCCTCAGGCAGCCGTGTCTCGGCGGCCGACGCAGGGGTGAAGGCGGCCGAAGAAGCCTACCGCCTGTCGCGGCTCGGCGCAGACGCCGGACGCATCTCCCAGCTCGAACTGCGCGTCAGCCGCACCGCCCTGATCAACGCACGCTCCGCCGCCGTCGACGCTCGCCTCTCGCGCGTCCGCGCCGAAATCGATCTGGCGCGCCTGGAAGGCCGCGCCCCGTTCCAAGGAAACTCCTGATGCGCCTCAAGACATCCAACAAGACCCTGTTGATCGGCGGCGTCGCCGCCCTGGTCCTTCTGGGCGGCGGGGGGCTCTATATGACCCTGCAGAAGCCGACGGCGACGCAGGCGGAAAAAGCCGCTCCGCCGAAGGCCGCGGACCAGGCCGAGGGCGAAGCGGGCCACGCCGACGAAGGCGAGACCCCGGAAGGCGTGGTCGAGCTCAGCGCCGAACAGCTCAAGGCGGCCGGCATCTCCGTCGTGGCGGTGTCCCGCGGCGGCGGCGGCGAGACGCGCCTGTCCGGCCGGGTCGAGGCCATGACGGACGCGCGCGCCGCCGTCGGCGCCATGGTCGGCGGCACGGTCGAGCGCGTGCTGGTGGCGCCGGGCCAGGCGGTTCGCGCCGGCCAGCCCCTGGTCAGCCTCGTCAGCGGCGAAGGCGCCGCCCTGCGCGCCGATATCGACGCCGCCTCGGCGGCGGCGACGGCGGCCCGCCAGGCCTTCCAGCGCAACCGCAACCTGGCCGACCAGGGCGTTGTCGCCCGTCAGGAGGTCGAGGCCTCCCAGGCCCAGGCCGCCAGCGCTGAGGCCATGGCCCGCGCCGCGCGGGCGCGGGCGACGGCCGCCGGCTCGCCCAACGCCTCGGGCCGGATGAGCGTGGTCAGCCCCATCTCGGGCGTTGTCACCAACGTCCAGGTGGGCCCGGGCGGCTTCGTGGCCCAGGGCGGCGTGGTCGCCGAGGTGACCAATCCGGCCCGCGTCGAACTCGTCTTCAACGCCCCGCCGCAACTGGCGGCCCAGGTCCGTGTCGGCTCACACATGCGCGTCACCGGCCCACAGGGCGAGTTCGACGCCCTGGTGGTCGGGGTCGCGGCCGACGCCGGCTTGCAGGATAGCGGCGCGACCGTGATCCGCGCCCGTCCGGACGGCGGCGGCCTGCCGCCGGCGGGTTCGCCCGTCACCGGCGCCGTGGTCACCGGAAATCCTGCCGGCGACGCCCTGACCGTGCCGTCCGAAGCGGTGCAGACAGTCGACGGCGCCACCGTGGTCTTCGTCCAGAATGATCACGGCTTCCGCGCACAGCCCGTCCTCGCGGGCCGTCAGGCCGGGGGCTCCACCGAGATCCTGCGCGGCCTGACCGGAGCCGAACGCGTCGCCTCGACCAACGCCTTCCTGCTCAAGGCCGAACTGGCCAAGGGCGAAGCCGAGCACGGCCACTAGGGGGAGCGACAATGTTCAAAGCCATTATCGAGGCGTCCGTCCGCTTCCGCTGGTTCATCGTCCTCGCCACGACGCTGGTCGCGGCCTGGGGCCTGTTCCAGCTCACCAAGCTGCCGATCGACGCCGTGCCCGACATCACCAACCGCCAGGTGCAGATCAACACCGTGGCCCCGGCCCTGGCCCCTGAACAGATGGAGCGCCAGGTCACCTATCCGCTGGAAACGGCCATGGCCGGCATTCCCGGCCTGCAATCAACCCGCTCCCTGACCCGCAACGGTTTCAGCCAGGTGACGGTCATCTTCACCGACCAGACCGACATCTATTTCGCCCGTCAGCAGGTGGCCGAACGGATGGCCCAAGCCCGCGAAAACCTGCCCGAGGGCGTCGAGCCCGGTCTGGCCCCGATCACTACGGGTCTGGGCGAGGTCCTGATGTGGACGGTCGACTTCAAGCCTTTCGACGCCAAAAAGGCGCGGGTCGGCCAGCCCGGCTGGCAGCCCGACGGGGCCTATCTGACGCCCGACGGCGAGCGGCTGGCGACCCCCCAGGCGAGGGCGACCTATCTTCGCACCGTGCAGGACTGGATCATCGCGCCGCGCATGCGCACGGCCAAGGGCCTGGCGGGCGTGGACGTCAACGGCGGGTATGTGAAGGAATACGCTGTCCGTCCTGACCCCGCGCGCCTGGCCGGCTACGGCCTGGGCCTCAACGACCTGATCCAGGCCCTGGACCGTGCCAACAACCAGGCGGGGGCCGGCTATGTGCAACGGGCGGGCGAAGCCTTGACCGTCCGCACCGACGCCCTGGCCCAGACCATCGAAGATCTGGCCCAGGCCCCCGTGGTCAACCGCAACGGCCTGGTCGTCCGCGTCGCCGACGTGGCCGTGGTCGAGATCGGCCAGGCGCCGCGTCTGGGCGGGGCCAGCCGCGACGGCCATGAGGCGGTCATCGGCACGGCCCTGATGCTGGCGGGCGAAAACAGCCGCACCGTGGCCCAGTCGGCTGCGGACCGGCTCCAGGAGGTGGGCGCCAGCCTGCCGCCCGACATCGTGGCCGAACCCGTGCTGAACCGCAGCGCCCTGGTCAACTCCACCATCAAGACGGTGGCCAAGAACCTGACCGAAGGGGCGCTGCTGGTCATCGTCGTGCTGTTCCTGCTGCTGGGGAACATCCGCGCCGCGACGATCACGGCCCTGATGATCCCGATCAGCTTCCTGTTCGCGGTCATCGGCATGAACCGTTTTGGCATCAGCGGAAACCTGATGAGCCTCGGCGCCCTCGATTTCGGCCTGCTGGTCGACGGCGCCGTGGTGGTGGTCGAGAACACCCTGCTGCGTCTGGGCCAGAAACGCGCCGATCTGGGTCGCGCCCTGACCCGCCACGAACGTCTGGGCGTCGCCGCCAGCGCCGCGCGCCAGATGGTCAAGCCCGCCGCCTTCGGCCAGCTGATCATCCTGCTGGTCTTCACCCCCCTGCTGATGCTGGAAGGGGTCGAGGGCAAGACCTTCATCCCCATGGGCGCCACGGTCATGCTGGCCCTGGTCGGCGCCTTCATCTTCTCCTTCACCTTCGTCCCGGCCATGACGGCCCTGCTCGTGCGCGAACCCAAGACCGTCCATGTCGATGACAAGGGAGAAGCCCTGGAGCATGAAACCTTCCTGCTGCGCCACGCGCGCCGCTGGATCGAACCGGCCATCCGTGCGGCCGTCGATCGCCCCAAGGTGGTCCTCGCCGCCGCAGTCGGCGCCCTCGTGATCGGCGGCGTCGCCTTCACCACGCTCGGCCGGGAGTTCATCCCGACCCTGGACGAAGGCGACATCGCCATGCAGGCCCTGCGCGTGCCCTCGGCCTCGCTGGAGCAATCCCTAGCCATGCAGATGGCGCTGGAGCGTGTCATCAAGGCCCAACCCGAGGTCAAGACCATGTTCTCCCGAACGGGGACCGCGGAGGCGGCGGTCGACCCCATGCCGGCGAACATCTCCGACGCCGTCATCGTGCTGAAGAACCGCAAGGAATGGCCTGATCCGAAACTGCCGAAGGAGGAGTTGATCGCCCGCATCGAAAAGGCCGCCTCGACCCAGCTGGGCAACAGCTTCGAGTTCAGCCAGCCGATCGAGCTGCGCTTCAACGAGCTGATCTCGGGGGTCCGCACCGATCTGGCCGTCATGGTCTATGGCGACGACTTCGCCCAGCTCCAGGCGACGGCCGACCAAGTGGCCAACGCGCTGCGCGCCACACCGGGCGCGGCGGACGTTCGCGTGGAGCAGGCGTCAGGTCTGCCGACCCTGACGGTCAGCGTCGACCGCTTCGCGGCGGCCAACTACGGCCTGGCGGCTGCGGACGTGTCGGAAGCGGTCTCGGCCGCTGTCGGCGGCGCCGAGGCGGGGCAGATCTTCGAGGGCGACCGCCGTTTCGACGTCGTGGTCCGTCTGGACGACGCCCAGCGGAACGATCCCGCCGCCCTCGCCGCCCTGCCGGTCACGACCTCGACCGGCCTGACGGTGCCCCTGTCCTCGGTCGCCCGCATCCAGGTGGCCGAGGGTCAGAACCAGATCAGTCGCAACGACGGCAGCCGCCGCATGGTGGTCCAGGCCAATGTGCGCGGCCGCGATCTGGGCGGCTTCGTCGGGGACGCCCAAGACAGGGTCGGCGCCCAGGTCAAGCTTCCGACCGGCTATTCGCTCAAATGGGGCGGGCAGTTCGAGAACCTGAAGCGGGCCGAACAGCGGCTGGGCCTAGTCATCCCTGTGGTCTTCGTCCTGATCGGCATCCTGCTGTTTATGGCCCTGGGATCCTTCGCGGAGGCAGGGCTGGTGTTCGCCTGCGTGCCTCTGGCGCTGGTCGGCGGGGCGCTCGCCCTCCTGCTCAGGGGCATGCCCTTCTCGGTCTCGGCGGCGGTCGGCTTTATCGCCGTGTCGGGCGTCGCGACCCTGAACGGTCTGGTGCTGATGCAGGCCATTCGAGAGCGGCTTCAGACGGGACAGAACCCGCACGACGCCGCCCTCTTCGGCGCCTTCAGCCGCCTGCGCGCGGTCCTGACCACAGCCCTGGTGGCCATCGTCGGCTTCATTCCCATGGCGATCGCTTCGGGAGCCGGCGCTGACGTCCAGAAACCCTTGGCCACCGTGGTCATCGGCGGCCTTCTGACGGCCACGGCCCTGACGCTGCTGGTCCTGCCGACCTTCGCCGCCAAGGCGGTCCGTCATCGCAAGGCAGAAGGGATCGAGGACTGATGGGCGGATCCCAGGAACAGGAGATGCTTCAACGTCGCACGCTTCTCGTCGTGCTGGCGCTCAACGTCCTCCTGTTCGTGGGTCTCGGAGTCGGCGGCCTGTTCGCCGACTCCAGCGCCCTCCTCGCCAACGCGCTCGACAACGGCTCCGACGCCGCGGTCTATCTGATCAGCTTCCTGGCCGTCGGTCGGGCGATGATCTGGAAAACCCGCGCCGCCCGGTTGTCGGGGATCATGCTGCTGATCTTCGCCGCCGGCGTCCTGCTGGACGTCGGACGGCGCTGGATCGTCGGGACCGAACCGGTCGGCTGGACCATGATGGGCCTGGCCGTCATCGCGGCGGCCGTGAACCTGATCTGCCTCGCCTTGCTCAGGCGTCAAGACGGCGACGACGTCAACCTGCGGGCGGCGCGAACCTTCAGCTTCAATGACTTCGCCTCGAACGGGGGCATCCTCGTCGCCGGCGGACTGGTCATGGTCATGGATCAGGCCTGGCCGGATCTGGCGGTAGGCCTGATCGTCGCCGGCATCGCCTTCAAGGGCGGAATGGACATCCTCCGCGACGCACGCAGCGTCGCAGTTGAAGGAGCAATCTCGTGAATCTTCCCGAACAACACGGGCGTGACGGCACCGCCGTCCCGATCGACATCCAGGGCGTCCAGAAATGGCGCAAGCTCTTCATCCTGGCGGGCCTTTTCGCTCTCCTGGCATGGACGCCCCTGGTCAGGGCCCGCCCCGAATTTGAACACCCCGTCGAACACCTCGGCCTTATCGCCATCATGATCTGCATCTTTGGCCGCGCCTGGTGCTCCCTCTACATCGGCGGTCGCAAGAAACAGGAGATCGTCTCGAACGGCCCCTATTCCCTCTGTCGCAATCCGCTCTACGTCTTCAGCTTCATCGGCGCCTTCGGCGTCGGCGCCATGTCGGGCAGCCTGACCATCGGCCTTGTGTTCGCCCTGGCCTGCTGGGGGGTCTTCCGGGCGGTCGTCGAAAGGGAGGAGCGCTTCCTCGCCGGCGCCTTTGGCGCGACCTATGAACGGTACCGCCTCCGGACGCCGCGTTTCCTTCCGGATCTCCGTCTGTGGCGCGATGAGGCGGAACTCACCGTCCGACCCGCCTTCTTCCTTCGCACCCTGAGAGACGGCCTCGTCTTTCTTCTCGCCCTGCCCCTGTTCGAATTGCTGGAAGGCCTGCAACAGTTCGGCTGGTTCAGCGTCATCTTCCAACTGCCCTGAGACGGAGCATGGAACGCCAGCGTCTTGTGACCTCTCTCGCGGCGCTTCTTGCGGCCCTCGCCTTCCTTGCGGGCGCCGCCGTTCGCCTCGCTTCGCACGAGCGCGACGTCCAGGCCGAGTCACGCGCCCCCTAGCCTTCAGCCCCCTCTTCCGCATCCGAGGAGTTCAAGCATGCCTAGCACCGTCAGACTCGACATACCGGTCCTTCTCCCCGAAGCGCCCGACGCCTTGGACGCCTGCGTCGAGCGCCTCGTCAAACGCCTGACCGGCGCGCCCGGCCTGTCCCAGATCCACGTCGCGGAATCCCCGACCGGGCCCCAGCTCTGCCTGCACTACGACGCCAAACTCCTGTCGCCGGACGAGGTGCGCCGCAAGGCGCTCCAGGCCGGGGTCGAGATCAGCCGTCGCTTCGGCCACCTGGTCGGCTGGACCCAAGGCGTGCGCCATGCGCGGCACGCCCGTTCGCTCGAGGCCGACCTCAAGGCGGAGCCCGGCCTCCTTGAGGTCGGCCTCGACGCCGCCGGCGCGGTCCGCGTCGAGTTCGACCAGAACCGGATCACCCGCGACCAGCTGATCAAGACGCTCGCCGGCCACGGCCTGACCTTCTCCCCCCAGCCCTTCCCGGCCAGGGCTGAACACGCCGCAGACGACCACGCCGGCCACGACCACGATCCCGGGAAGGAGGATCACGCCGACCATGATCACGCCCACGGAGGGATTTTCGGCGCCAACACCGAACTGATCTTCGCCCTTGCCGCCGGCGGCACCCTGGGCCTCGGCTTCGCCCTGGAAAAACTGGCGTCGGGCCTGCCGGGCTGGATCCCGCTCGCGCTCTTCCTCAGCGCTTACGGCCTGGGCGGCTTCTTCACCGTGCGCGAAGCGATCGACAACCTCAGGCGCAAGCGCTTCGAGATCGACACCCTGATGCTGGTGGCGGCGGCGGGGGCGGCGGCGCTCGGCGCCTGGGCGGAAGGCGCCCTGCTCCTCTTTCTCTTCAGCCTCGGCCACGCCCTGGAGCACTACGCCATGGGCCGGGCCAAGCGCGCCATCGAGGCCTTGGCGGAACTCGCCCCGCGCACCGCCAGGGTGCGGCGTGACGGCGAGGTGATCGAGATACCGGTCGAGGCGCTTGAAGTCGGCGAGGTGGTGGTGGTCAGGCCCAATGAACGCCTGCCCGCCGACGGCTTCGTCATCAAGGGGGCCACCAGCATCAATCAGGCCCCCGTCACTGGGGAGAGCATGCCGGTCGACAAGCAGCCGGTCGATGATCTCGCCGAGGCCCGGGCCCGCCCCGCCTCCATCCTCGCCGCATCCGCCGTTTTCGCCGGGACGATCAACGGCGCCGGCGCCATCGAGATCGAGACCACCCGCAAGTCCAGCGACACCACCTTGGCCAAGGTCGTGCGCATGGTCAGCGAGGCGGAGACCCAGAAGTCGCCCACACAAAGGTTCACCGACCGGTTCGAGCGCGTCTTCGTCCCTCTCGTCCTGGGCCTGGCCTTCATCCTGCTCTTCGCCTGGGTGGTGGTCGACGAACCCTTCCGCGACAGCTTCTACCGCGCCATGGCGGTCCTGGTGGCCGCCAGCCCCTGCGCCCTGGCTATCGCCACGCCGAGCGCCGTCCTGTCGGGCGTCGCCCGCGCCGCTCGCGCCGGCGTCCTGATCAAGGGCGGCGCGCCGCTTGAGAGCCTCGGCGCCGTCGACGCTATCGCCTTCGACAAGACCGGTACCCTGACGGAAGGCCGCCCGCGGATCACCGACGTCATCCCCGTCGACGGCGCCGACGAACGCGCCCTGCTGACGGTGGCGGTCGCCGTGGAACGGCTCAGCGATCACCCCTTGGCTGAAGCCATCGCCCGGGACGGCGCGGCGCGTCTCGACGGCGCCGCCGTCCCTGCCGCTTCAAGCCTGCAGAGCCTGACCGGCAAGGGCGTCGCCGCCGAGCTCGAGGGCGTCACGGTCCAGATCGGCAAGCCCGAGATGTTCGGATCGGACGGCGTGCCGGTTCTGAGCGTCCAGGCGACCGAGGCGGTCGATCGCCTCCGCGCCCAGGGCCGCACCCTGATGGTGGTGCGCCAGGGCGAACGCGATCTCGGCGTGATCGGCCTGCTGGACACGCCGCGTGCGGCCGCGCGCGACGCCCTGACAAGACTGAGAGCCCTGGGCGTCCGGCGCATGATCATGATCTCGGGCGACCACCAGAAGGCGGCCGAAGCCATCGCCGGCCAGGTCGGCCTGACGGAGGCCTGGGGCGACCTCATGCCGGACGACAAGGTCGAGGCGATCAAGCGCCTCCGCGCCGAGACCAAGGTCGCCATGGTCGGCGACGGGGTCAACGACGCCCCCGCCATGGCCACGGCCACGGTCGGCGTGGCCATGGGCGCGGCGGGCTCCGACGTCGCTCTGGAAACCGCCGACGTGGCCCTCATGGCCGATGATCTGTCCAATCTTCCCTTCACGGTCGGCCTGAGCCGTCGCACCCGAACCGTCATCCGCCAGAACCTGTTCGTCAGCCTCGGCGTGGTCGCCTTCCTCGTGCCAGCCACCATCCTCGGTCTCGGCATCGGCCCGGCCGTCGCCCTGCACGAAGGCTCCACCCTCTTAGTGGTGTTCAACGCCCTGCGCCTGCTCGCCTACCGCGATCGCCAGGCGCCCGCATCCTATCCGGGATAAAGCCCATGAAACGCCTTAGCTGGCTCACCCTCATCGCAGCCTTCCTGGCGGCTGCAGCCTTTCTGTACGGCATGATGTCGCGTCAATCCCCGCCCGATCGTCCGGCGGCTGCGGCCGTCCAGCCGATCGACGAGCACGCCGGCCATGCCGACGCCCTGGGAGACGCGGCCTCGACCCGCTCTTTCAAGGAGGCCAATGAACGTCTTCACCAGGCCACTGACATTCGCTGGACCGGCGACGCCGACGTCGACTTCATGCGCGCCATGATCGCTCATCATGAGGGCGAGATCGCCCTGGCCCGGATCCAGTTGCAGCACGGCTCCGACAAGGACGCTCGTGGGCTGGCCCAGGACCTCATCCGGGCGCGCGACACGGAAATCCTTCGAATGCGCCTCTGGCTGGCGCGACGCGAAACTCAGCCTGCGCCGGAGAGCGGCGCCTGACATGGCGCGCACCGTTCGATGGAAGGAAGGCCGGCCCGGCAAGCGTCGCGGCAGACGCCCTCCGCCGCCCCGGCCGAACCCGCTTCTTGACGGGCTCGCTGTCCTGACGGCGAGCTTGGTGAGCGCCGGCGCTGTTCTCACCTTCGCCATCTTCTGCTTCAGCACGCTCGGATGGCCGGTGCACGTGGTATAGGCGTCGGCCTTCCCCTCCTTGCCCTGGCCGGTCTGCGGCTCGCTCCACGCGCCCGTCCGGGCCTAGCCCTGACCCTTCTGTTCAGCCTGCTCTGGCTTGGAGGCTCCGGCTTTCTCTACGCCGTGCGCGACGACCTGAATCCTTTACGCCACTATCACGGCCCGCCCGGCGCGGCTCACGGCGACGCCGGCGCTTCGCGCCCAAGCGAGGCCTCCGGTCCCTCAGGTCATGCTCAAGGCGCCGAGACGGCGTCCTCTGGCTGAGGCGTCTCACGTAGGGCGTCCAGCACCCGACAGTCCTCGACGGTCGTCCGGCCGCAGCGATCCAGGACAGAGACGAGGGTGTCCTCCAGCCGACGCAGGTCCATGATCTTGGCGCGCACCTCTGCAAGATGCTCCATGGCGACGGCGTCGGCCGCCCCGCAAGGGGCAGAGGTGGGCCCTCCTGACAGGCTCAACAGGCTTCGGACAGCATCCAGGGAGAAGCCGAGATCTCGCGCGCGCCGCACAAAGGCGAGCCGGTCCAGATGGTCCTGGCCATAGATGCGATGACCGCCTTCGCCACGACGGGGTGCCTCGAGGACGCCGATCCGCTCATAATAACGGATGGTGACCACCTTGCACCCCGTGCGCCGCCCCAGATCGCCAATGGAGAAATTCTCGGCCATGCCCTTGAACCTATACCCGCTATAGGTCGCATATCGGTCGGCGAACCCTATTCGCAACCCTGGTTCCTCATGTCCGACTGCTGCCCATCCTCCGCAAAGCCCTCTTCCGATGCGCCGGAGAAGGCCGTCTGCTCGAGCCGGCCACCCTCTCCCGCCCCCACAGACGCCCAGTACTGTTGTTCTGGACCGACCGCCTGCGGCTCGACCAACGAGACTGAACCGGCACCGACTGCCCATTTGGCGGGTGACGACTGCTGTTCGGCCAAAGGGGACGAGATCGCCGCCCTCGGCGCCCATGCCGACGTGCGTCGTGTCCTGATCCTGGTTCTGGCGATCAACGTGGTCATGTTCTTCGCCGAATTCGGCGCCGGCCTCGTCGCGCAGTCCACCGCCCTGATGGCTGATTCGATCGACATGCTCGGCGACGCCTTGGTCTACGGCCTGAGCCTCTACGCCCTGAACCGGAGTCTGCGGTGGCGCGCTGGCGCCGCCTTGGTCAAGGCGGGCGTCATCGCCGCCTTCGGCGTCTGGGTCTTCGTGGAGGTCGTCCGCAAGGTGGCGGGCGACGTCACTCCGACCGCTGAAACTATGGGCCTGTTCGGGGTGATCGCCCTCGTCGCCAATCTCGTCTGCCTGGCGCTGCTCTATCGCCACCGGAATCGGGACGTGAACCTGTCCAGCACCTTCGAGTGTTCGCGCAACGACGTGATCGCCAATACCGGCGTCATCGTCGCCGCCGGAGGCGTGCATCTGTTCAGCGCCGGCTGGCCTGACATCCTGGTCGGCGGCGTGATCGCCCTCCTCTTCTTCCGGTCGGCGATCAAGGTGCTTCTGCAGGCGTGGCCCCAGTTCCGGGCCGCCCGTCCTCAAGCCATCTCCTTAGACTGAACATATCAACGTTCGCTGCGAGCAGCCCTGAAGGGACTGGCGGCGAAGTTTGTACACTGGACCATGCGTCAGGAGAGATTTTTTGCCGGATCGTCCTGACCGGGCCTCATCGGCAGGTGCCCTGCCAGAGCTCCCAGTGTCGATGGCTGGCTGATTGATGCCGACGGTGGGCCACGGGGCGAGCCAGCTAAGCGCCATGAGCGGTCATTAACGCCAGCGCGTGAAGCGGACATGGGCGTGGCTTACCACGCAGCCGTTCGCAGTGCGCCAGCCTGACCGTTATTCGCAGCAGGAAGGTCGGTCGCTTCATCTTTTCGTCAGCGCGAAGCGATCGCGGGAACGGCCTTCGATATCGATCATCTCGACCTCGATCCGGTCTCCGGCCCCTCGCAACATGACGTAGTGGTGTGTCCGGGCCGTCTTGGCGCTGAAGGTCGGCTTGTTCGGCGCGAAGTCTTCCAGATTGCCGCCCATGCCGCCGACCTGAACATAGGTGACGCCGTTTTCGAGATCGACCGCGCCCTGCGTCATCGGCCAGGTGCGCTCATAGGCGTGCAGGTGGCCGTAGATGACCAGATCCACGCCGTGGCGTTCGAAGATCGAGGTGAATTCGCGCTGCATCGTCTCGCTGCCGTAAGTTGTGCGGGCGGCCCAGCTGTCGCCGTGATCGTCTTCATCGCTGGTGAAGACGTCATGGTGGTGCATGGCGATCTTCCAGCGGGCGGTGGAGCGAGCCAGAGCCTGCTCCAGCCAGGCGGCCTGTCGCGCGCGGAAGCCGGGCTTCCGCTCCTCGCTATCCTCCAGATTGCTGTCGAGGATGAAGAACTCGACATCCCCGTAGCGGTGGCTGAAATAGGCTTCGTCGCCTGGCTGACGATGGTAGCGGCGGAACCAGTGCTGGTCGCCCTCGCCGTTCCCGGGGGCGGTGATGACCGGCACGCGCCCAAACAGGCCGCCCATGCCCAGGAAGTATTCGTGGGTCCATTGATATCGGCGATCAATATCGCCGCCGTCGGTCAGATCGCCGGCCAGCAACAGCAGATTCGGCCGCTCTTCCCAGATAAGCTGGCTCATGCGGTTGTTGATATGGGGGCGCGCCTCGGTGTCGGCCGAGACGGCGATGACGAAGGGCGCGCCGGGCAGTGGCGCCGAGCGGAACGACAACAGGCCCGAATCCAGCGCCCGCCCGTCCTCAGTCGAGGCCGTGACGCGGTAGAAATAGGGCGTGTCGGCCTTCAAACCGTCCAGCGTCGCGCCGCCCAGACGGTCCTCTTCGGCGGCGAGAACCTCGATGCGACGCATCTGAGCCTCCGTTTCGCCCCAGGCGACGGTGAAGCGGGCTGGACGATCCGTCTCCCACGACAGCTGGACGTCCTCTGTCGTCGGGGCGTTCAGATAAGGCGGCTGGGTGAAGTGGAAGGTCTCGGCGTTCAGGCGGCCCTGGTCGACCAGCGCGGCGCGGGCGGCGAAGGCGGCTTCGACCTCTGCCGCGCTGAGAGCGCGGTTATGCACCGCTGCGCCGCGCACAAGGTCCGGCAGGGACATATAGGGCTCGGCCTCTAGGTAAGCCGTCAGCGCCAGTGAGCTCTCCGAGACGCCGGTCATGCGCGCTGAGGTCGATCCAGCGAGGACGCCGTTGACGTAAAGGCGCCAAGCGTCGCCCTGACGCACCCCCACGACGTGTCGCCAGACGTCTTTGTAGTCGGGAGCGTCGACCATGGCCGCGCCCGCCGGGCCGAACGAGGCCTGGCCGTCGCGGTAGGACAGCAGCCAGGGCGTCGCGCCGTTCGCGCCGTCCGGCGTCAGTACAGCGGCGACCGGGTGATTCACATGGTCCAGAATCCACATCTCGACGGTGAAATCGCGTCTGGAATCAAAAGCCGTTTCCAGGGTCCGGCGCTCCGTCGGCGCCATGTCGTTGAACCGCATGGAACTCGCGGACGGGGTCAGCTTCGCCACCGGCGACGGCGTGTCCGTACGCTGCGGTCCTGCACCGCGCGGCAATTCATAGCGCGGCGTGAAATCCCAGGCCTGGCCCTGCATCGCCTGAACGCCAGTCGGGATCAGGCAAGCCGAAGCTAGCAGGGCGGCGATGAGCGTGCGGTTCATGACAGTCTGTCCGTGATCTTGCTGAAGACGATTTTGTGGTCTAGACCAATAAGGGTTCGCCATGACTGTTTAATGACTGGGCGGGCGCAGAAACACTCCACAACAACTGATCAGCCGTTTGCGACCTCTGGTCGACGGCGAGGGCTACGCCTGTGAAGCAGATTACCGACCTCTTCGACCGCCATGGCGAGAGCCGCTACGGCGAGCACGTCAATCAGCGCGAGCATATGCTGCAATGCGCCAAGCTGGCGGAAGACGCCGAAGACACCCCGGCCATGATCGCGGCGGCCCTGCTGCATGACGTGGGACAATTCCTTGAAGGCGCGGGCGATGCGGCTGAGGATCACGGCTACGACGCAGCTCATGAGAAGCTGGGTGAAGCCTTTCTATCTCAATGGTTTCCTGAAGAAGTGACAGCCCCGATCGCCTTGCACGTCGCCGCCAAACGCTATCTGTGCGCCGTTGAGCCAGGCTATCTTGAAGCCCTGAGCGGCGCATCGGCGCTGAGCCTGAGCCTTCAGGGCGGACCGTTCAACAAGGCGGAATGCGCGGCCTTTGAGGCGCACCCTTTTTTCAAGGAGGCCCTTCGCCTGCGCCGCTATGACGACCTAGGCAAGCAGCCCGGCGTTATTACGCCTGATGTCTCGCATTATATCGACATCATCCGGCCGACATTGAAATAGTAACACGCATACATCCGAAGCCGGACAACAATACTTATATATGCAAACATTCTAACTATGAATGTTTTGTGTAGATCAAAGCAACTGGTTTACACCAGTTTGGCTTGCGGCTACCCCGCCCTCGTCCGCCGATGCGGACGGGGGACGGCCCGAGAAGCGCCCTCTCCCAGCCAAAACTCCTGGACTCTGGGTGGGGATCACCAATGTCGTTTCATTCCGCCGCCGTCGCATCGCGCACGGCGAACCGCATCGCAGGCGCCAGCGCCCTAGCATTGACCTGGGCCGTTGCAGGCACGGCGATCGCCGCTGCCTCTGAAGAAGACCAAGCCCAGCCGACCGTCGTCGGCGAGGTGGTGGTGACTGGCCAACGCCTGGGCACCGCCAACGCCATCTCGGCCCAGCGTCGCGCCGATGGCGTGGTCAACGTCCTGTCGGCTGATGATATGGGCAAGCTGCCCGACGCCAACGTCGCCGACGCCCTGGCGCGCCTGCCGGGCGTCAACGTCATCGTCAACCAGACGACAGGTGAAGGCGAATATGTCACCGTCCGGGGCTTCGCCGGCACCTTCAACGCCTATTCGATCAACGGCGTGCGCGTGGCTTTGACCGATACCGACAGCCGCAAGATGTCGATGACCGTCCTGCCGCCCAACGGTCTGCAGGCGATTTCCGTCTCCAAGACGCTGACGCCCGACATGGACGGCGACGCCATCGGCGGATCGATCGACTTCCGCACGCCCAACGCCTTTGACTTCAACGCCCCGGTGGCGCGCCTGTTCGCCAGCTACGGCTTCAACGACCGCGCCAAGGACCAGGGCGAAGCCTCGGACAATTATTTGCTGCAGGCCGACTTCGGCCGCCGCCTGAAGGACGAGCGTTTCGGCGTCTTCGCCTCAGTCAACTACGGCCGTTCGAACGGCGTCACCGAAGAGACCGAAAACGACGGCGAATGGGAGCCATACATCTGGCGCAAGAACGCTGAAGAAGCGATCGACGAACGCTCCATGTACCTGCCGGGCATCGACCTGGACTACCGCCGCAACGAACAGGAGCGTTATGGCGGCAACGTTTCCTTCGACTATCGCGGCGCCGATCACGACCTATACCTGCGTGGCCAGTACAACCGTTTCGAGCGCGCCTCAACCAATGACTGGACCGACTATCGCAGTCGCCCGACCATGCGTCTGGTACAGGTGAACGACGAAGACCGCAGCCTGTCAGCGCCGGAAAAAATGATCATCGGCCAGGACGCAAGCCTGGGCGCCGTTTACGGCTATACGACGGGCCAAATCATCGACGCCGACGGCGACGGCCGCATCACCGATGCGGACCGGACCCGGAAATCCTACTGGTCCCTGCACGGCCGCTCGGGCGTGTGGGATCCGCAAGCGTTCCAGTTCTCGCGCAACATGGACATTTCCGACGAGAACCAGACCCTGGCCACCGTTAATCTGGGCGGCGTCAGCCGGCTGAACGCGCTCGAGCTGAGTTACGACCTGAGCTACAGCTTCGGCGAGCGCGAAAACCCCGACAACTACTCCATCGGCTACAACTGCGACGCTTGCGTTGCGCCGTTGAACGAAACTGGCCTGCTGTGGTCATCCTACGATGGACGCTTCCCCATGCCGCAACTGCCCGCCTTCGCCGCCCATGTCGAACGCGACCCGTCGCTGCTGCCGCTGGACGGCGCAGGCCACAGCCGTTCGCGTCAGAAGGACGACCGCCTCGCCTTCAAGATCGACGCTCGCTACCAAGTCGATCGCGGCCCGCTGGAACAGATCCGCTTCGGCGCCAAATACCTGAAATCAGAACGTGAGTACGACAGCACCCCGATCTGGGAGGGCGACTTCTCCGGCACGGCGCTAGACGGCCAGTCCATGGCTGCCTCCGGCCTGATCGAACGCGAGGTCGATCGCATCCTGGGCGGCCGATACTACTATGGCGCCATCTTCAACCGCGAACGGGTGATCGCCGCCATCCGCGCGGCCGAGGCCGCCACCCCGTCCTCCATGTCCTATGAACGCCTGAGCCAGGACGACAAACAGGGGCAGGAGACCATCTACGCCGCCTATGCCCTCGCGCAGCTGCGCTGGGGCGACCTGCAGGTCATCGCGGGCGGCCGCTATGAACAGACCGACGTCAAGAACACCTTCTGGTCGGACGACGGCGACGCCAGCGGGTTTGATACCAGCGACGCAGACTACGGCGTCTTCCTGCCCAGCGTGACGGCGACCTGGCGCCCGAACGAGCAGTGGGTCTATCGCGCCGCCCTTTGGACCAGCTTCTCGCGGCCCGAGTACAGCTACATCTCGGGCGGGCAATCGGTGACGCGCGATCCGGTGACAAACGAGATTCTGGCCATCAGCCGCGGCAACCCGGACCTGAAACCGGCGGAAGCGCTGAATCTGGACCTGTCGGCCGAGTTTTATCCTGACCGCAGCAGCGTCCTGTCGGCAGGCGTCTTCTACAAGAAGATCGACAACTTCATCTTCACCAACGGCAGCCAGGTCGACGCCACCACGACCGAGGGCTTCATCGAAATCACCCAGCCCAAGAACGGCGACACCGCCGAAATCGCCGGGGTCGAATTCAACTTCATCAAGAGCTTCGACGGCCTAGCCGCGCCGCTGGACGGCTTCGGCTTCGAGGGCAATCTGACCTTGCAGACCAGCGAGGGCGAGACGGGCCTGGACTATCGCAAGGGGCGTCCGATCTCCTTCGTCGGCGCGCCGGACCTGATGTACAACGCCTCGCTGACCTATCAGAAGTACGGCTTCGAAGCGCGCCTGTCCTACAACTATCAGGGCGAGTACATTGAGGATCTGCGCGACAACGCCGTCGACAAATGGGTGCAGCCGACCAAAACGCTCGACTTCCACTCGCGCTACCACGTCAACGAACAACTGGCGGTCGATTTCGACGTGCAGAACATTCTGGACGGCCACCGCTACTATACGACCAAGGGTGAAAGCCCCAGCTACATGAAGGACTATATGGAGCCGGGCCGGACATTCCTGTTCCGCATGAGCTACAGCTACTGAGGCCATCAACGGTCCGATGTCCTGGCGGCGGCGATCCGAAAGGGTCGCCGCCGTTTTCATTACGGGCGGCGCAGAGGATCGACGCCGGGACGCGAAGACGCGATAAGGCGTCAACGACTTCTCAGCCGACGAGCTTTCATGTCCGCCGCCCCTGCGCCTGCCTGGTGGAATTCACCGACCGAAACGCCTGCGGGCGATCGGGGCCGCTATCTGGTGGCCCGCGATCATATCGCCCGCCAGATCCACAGCGGCGCGCTGAAGCCAGGCGCCAAGCTGCCGTCGGAACGCCAGCTTCAGGATGGTCTGGGCGTAGCGCGCGGCACGATCCGCGAAGCCCTGTTCCAGTTGGAGTCCGAGGGGATGATCTTCCGCCGCGATCGCAGCGGCTGGTACGTCTCGCCCGAACCTGTGACCTATGATCCAACCCGGTGGGCCGGCTTCATGACCTATGTGTCTGAACAGGGCCGCCAGCCCGCGACTGAGACTTTGTCGACCGCCTCTGTCGAAGCCCAGGACGGTGTCGCCAAGGCCATGGGCCTGCCGCTGGGCGCGTCGGTGCACCTGATCCGGCGACGCCGCCTGATCGACGGGCGACCGGTGCTGGTCGAACGCATCTATGTCGAGGCGGAGCGGGCGCCGGATTTGCTGGCGCATGATCTGGACGGCTCACTGACGCAGATTCTCAAGAGCCGTTATCGGCTGGCGGTGACGCGCAACCGGGTCGAGATGCAGCCCTGCGCGCTGATCCAAGAAGAGGCTGAGGCTCTGGGCGTGAAGTCAGGCACGCCGGGCCTTCTGGTGATCCGCGCCAGCTTCGACGCGGCCGGGCGCATCGTCGAATACGACCACGAATACTGGCGTCACGACGCGCTGCGCGTGAAGGTCGATCTGGATGTCACGCCCTAACGTCCAGCGTTCAAGATGCGGCGGCGTCCGGCGCGGCCTGTATCGTCGGCGACTGATGCTTCCGCCCCAGCTTGCGCCCGAAATAGAGCGCCGACGCCAGAGTCAGCACCAGGCTGGCCATCGCTGAGGCGTAGGCCGCGCCGATGAAGAACTGCAGCCAATCCAGTTGCGGCGCCGCGAAGCTGCGATAGAGCAGCAGCAGCACGCTGCCGACATAGCCGGAGGCGTCGGCCACATAGATCAGGAAGCCCGCCGTCCCGACCCTGCGCGTGGCCGCCAGCATCCGGTCAAACAGCATGGCGTTGAACGGGGTGTAGGCCATGTAGAGGCCCGCCCCGCTCAGGATCATCCACGTCAGCGCCGACACCAGCTCCGCCTGAAAGGCCAGGGTCGACAGACCGATCAACGCCGCGCCCGCGATCACCACCCCATGCATGACCATCAGCGCGCGCCGGTTGTCGCGGATCAGGATCAGACTGCCCAGAACAATCAGGACGATGACCGCCACAGGCAGTTCGCTGGCGGCGAAGACGCCCGCCGCATCGCCGTACCCGACAGCTTTCCAGACCTCGGCTGAAAAGTTGTCGCGGAAATCCCGAAAGGCGGTGAACAACACATAGGCCGCGATCAATGCGGCCATTCCCAGGCCGTAATCGGCCAGGAAACGTCGCCGCTCATCCTTGTTCATCGGCGCGCGGCGCACACGTTCGCGCTCGTCGTCTGCGCTGGGGCCCGGCAGTTGCGTCAGCCCCCAGACCGAGAGCAACAACAGGGGCATGAAGACCGCACCCGCCGCCGCCGGCATCCACAGGTCGCTGATCCCCGCCTGAAGCAGCAGCTTGCCGACCGCCTTCACCACGCCTGACGACAAGATGAAGCTGGCGCACAACACAGCGCCCAGAACGTCGGACACGCGCCGCCCTTCCATATAGGCGAACACCAACCCCCAAATCAGACCCAGCGGCAGGCCGTTGAAGAACAGAGCCGCCACATTCCACGGCGCCGGGATCAGGGCGAAAGCGACCAGCGCCAGCCATGAGGCGCCAATCAACATCAGGATGGCCCGGCCGCGTCCTTGACCGTCCGCCTCGGCGATCACCTTGACGCCGATCCATTTCGACAGAGCGTAGCCGATGACCTGAGCGATCACGAGGGCGACCTTGTAATCCAGTACGAACGCCCAGCCTTCCACCCCTTCGAAAGTCGCCGCCGAGAACGGCTTGCGGAAGGCGTACATGGAGAAATAGGCGCAGAAGCCGGCTAGACCGGCAAACAGGGAAAAACCAATTGGTCCCGCGTTCTTTAATCTCTGCGCCAGCGCTTGCATGTCCACATCCCCACGCCTCAATGAGAAATCTGGACTAGACCAATTACACTGCAGCTTAATGACAGAGAGGAGACGCGCTCTCTTGATCTCCTTTCTTCCTCTCCGGCATGGTCGCCAGATTTCGATGATTCCATGTAGACTTGGGTGCATCGTCTCCCAGACGAGGGATCGACGGCGCAGTCGCAGCCATAATGCCTTTCCGCTTACACGCCTCTTCCCTGAAGCGGACCAACCGTGCTTCCGCGTTGAGTCAGGCTCGGCCATTCTACATTGGCGCCAATGCGCCAGAAGCGGGCTTCAACTGCCGTCCGCAATTTAGACGTCCACGCCTAGTCTGGTCGAGCTTGAAGCGTTTTGGAGTGGCCAAATCTAGAGGTTTCGGGTGAGGACGACGGTGCCGGCAGTATTCAGCCCGCGCGCGTGCTGCCTCTCGGTCCAATAGGTTCCTCGTAGTTCGCCCGACTCTGGGTGGTACTGGAGAATGCCCGCGCCAAGATGTGCTTGTGCGTCGCTAGGTGCGACCGGCTCATGATCTTCCTGCCGATAGACGTAATAGATCGTAGGGAGGCCCGGCCGGCACCACTGCGGCCGAACAAAGATCGACCGGCTCCCGCGCCGCTTGCCGGGTACGGCCATCACCATGTCGATGCCCAGCAATGTGCTTTTGATCTCGACATCCATCTCAATCGGGGCCCGGTCTCCTGCCGGGCTGTTGACGAGCGGATTGAACGACGAGGCCGAGCCAGTAGCCGCCTCCATCGTCGCTTCGATCACTGGCCAGTTGGACCAGGCTTGAGCTTTCCAGCGTCCGTCGAGAAGGGGGAACCACCAGAGCTGAGCAAGGGTGCACCGGTGGAGCAGCTGAAACGCCGGTCCCCATGTGAGCAACAGCACCACCCCGTTCACCAGTCCGACCACGGTGCCCATACCCTTCACCAAATGACTGGCTTCGTCCGACCGCGGCCCGAAGACCAGCAAGGCGCAGATGATGACGATGAACATCGTCACTACTCGAACGACCGTCGCTGCGGGCAGGGCATTGATCATTGTTCGATGATTCCGTGTTCGCCTCTTGTTCCCGACTCAGGATACCCTATTTACCGTAGAGCTGGAAGTCGGAGGGGCACATGGCCGCCACCCTGAATATGCACAAGGTCTTCGCCGGGGGCGACGGCTACCTGAATGCCCTGCGTGTCCGCGACACTGAGGTGGCGACGCTCCGCGCGGCACGCGGCGAAATCCGCACTGTGCTAAAGGAGGCCTTCCGCGACTGGGAGACCCATGTCAAGCGGACCGAGTTGTTCGATAGCTGGGTCGTGAAAGCAGCCGGTGCGATGCGCCTGCCCGCCCCGAAGTTCCGGATGCAGGGCAGCTTCGCCTATCACACCGTCAACGACTGTCAGATCAATCCTCCCCAGCAGATCGACCAGGACGATGGGCTCTTCCTGCCAATCGGCTTCCTCACGAGCGGTGGCGGCACCCGGCCGGCCATCGTGTCGAAGGCCTATTTCTCTCTGGTGGAGCAGGCGCTCGCTCCCTTGTGCCGCGGCAAGGGCTGGACACTGAATCCTGACAAGCTTCGTGACACGTGCGTGCGGGTCCAGATCTCGCCACGTCTCCATATTGACCTGCCGCTCTATGCGATCCGCGATGATGCCTTTGAGCGCTTAGTCGAGACGGCGATCAACAAGAGCCTGACGATGGATCGGTCGGTCTTCGATATTGAGCTGGTAGATAGCGTCTACCGTGGCCTCGGATCGTCGGAAATCATGCTCGCCCACCGCGACAAGGGGTGGCTCGGATCCGATCCCCGGAAGCTGGAAGATTGGTTCAGCAACGCCATCGCTCTGTACGGTGAGCAGGTGCGGCGCGTGTCCCGGTCCTTCAAGGGGCTGCGGGATGCCCGGCTCGACCACTGCGCCATCAGCTCAATATGCCTGATGGTGGCAATCGTAACGGCTTACGAGCGGCTAGGGCGGCTCGATGATAGCCGGGACGACCTCGCCCTCATGCACATCGCGCGTGAACTCGCGGATGTCCTTCGGCACCCGGTCGAGAACCCTGTGTTCCCTGGCGAGGTTGACAAGAATCTCTGTGGCGGATGGTCTTCTGAGTTCCGCAGGGAGATTTGTCAGGTCTTCGCCGACGCGGCCGATGAGCTTGAGGCCGCCATCCACGACACGCTGAACAAGCAGGTTGCGCTTAACCACGCAAAGGCAGCCTTCGGACCGCGGGTGCCTGACGATACCGGTTTGATCACGACAGTGGGTCTCGCCCAGGTTATCCGCTCAAAGCCGGACTATCCGCAGCCTCGTCCCATGCCGCCCAGGACGAAGTCGGGGTGAGCGAGGCAGCACGGCGTGTTGCCGAGGCGCTCGCCCTCGACGGCTTCAAACCAAAGGTCGAATCCGCTGGGATCAGCTTCAACGGCACGCTGACCGTGCGGGGGCGGACCGTCGACATTCGTCTCGACTATGACGGCTTGGAGTTCTGCACCCCTCCTACAGTGACCATTACGACCCCTCAGGTCCTCGGCGAGAAAGTCATTCCCCATCTCGACGAGAACAATGTCCTATGTGCCGTCGATGCGCGCCAGTACGTCGCTGATCGGTACTCGGCCGCTGGTCAGGCGCGAGGCATTCTGATCCGAGTGGCAGAAGTTCTGGAAGAGGGCCTCCAGGTCAGCTCAGTTCGCGAGATTGAAGCTGAATTTCCCAGCCATTGGGGCGGGGCAGCCGTCGGCGTAGATTTCGCCCCCTTCGACGGCATCGCCGAGCCGAGCTCGGACACGCGCGGAAAGATGCGGTTTCGCCGGCTGAAGGCGGGCAAGCCGCCCATAGGGTCGGCCGTTGTCGTCACAACGCCGATCCCGCTTTCCTTCCGCCCGGACGAAATGCGTCCAGCCACGCTGGGCGAGGCTGTTGAATGGGCAAATTCATGGGTTCCCGGTATCGGGCAACGCATCTTCGACCGCCTAGTGACCCTACCGCCTCGCAACCCATACGTCATGATCTGCGCCCCGAATGGAATAGTCGGATTCGAGATCGACCTGCTCAAACGAGGCCAAGCGGTCGTCAGCGCCATGCGCACGCCGGCTGGGTGGGCGCGCCTTCTGCGCGGCAGCTTCGGACGACATCTCCCAATCAACCGCATCCACGGACGTCGAGTGGACATGGACTATATCCTCGGAACCAACAGCCTGACGGGAGCCGCGCCTCTCGCAAGTAAAAGCATCGTGCTGGTGGGGTGCGGCACCATCGGCGGGCATCTTTCGGTAGCCCTCGCGCAATCGGGGGCAGGGCTCGGCGGCGGCAGCCTCACTGTGATCGACCACGAGACGCTCAGTGACAGGAACATCGGCCGCCACCGGTTGGGGCGGGAGTATGTGGGCTTGCCTAAGGCGGACGGCTGCAAGGCAGAGATCGACAAGATGTTCACAGACCTCAACGTGTCCGCTGTGGCGCGTAGAGTGCAGGACTGTCGCGTTCGATTGGAAGCCGCGGATCTTGTAGTCGACGCTACGGGGGAGCAGGCGGTGGGTGACATGCTCAATGCGTGGAGGCTTGAGGGCACCACGTTTCACCTTCTGCATGTCTGGATAGAAGGCAACGGCGCAGCCGTGCAGTCTTATTTCAGCTCTGACCCTGAGTTCGGGTGCTACCGCTGCCTTCAACCGGACCTATCGAAGGAGCCCCGATACCCTGTTCTCAGGCCTGAGGCGGACCGGACCATGTCCACAGGGTGTGGCGAAGCCTCGTTTAACCCCTACGGCCCTGCCGCGCCCATGTCAGCAGCCGCTCTAGGAATCCAGCACGCGTTGGGTTGGGCAGGCGGAAGGCCGCGACCGCTGCTCCGCACTATCCGTCTGGACTACGATCAAACCCAAGAGCGGAAGCCCACAAACCCCACGCGGAGTGACGCGTGCCCCGCCTGCACACCGCCGCTGTGAGCAGAGTTTGCGTTCTCCTCCCCCGCGCCGTTCTGAACGTCATGTTGAAACAGCGGGTGGCCCGACTCCCTAAGGAAACCGGGGGGTTCCTGCTGGGCCGTCGGCGTGGCAGTCACATCGAGATCGTAGAGGCGACCCTTCAGGCCAAGATGGACCGAGCGAGCGAGACTTCCTTCGAGCGGATTGACTTGCACCACAGGCATCGCGCTGAAGCGGTCTGGCAATCGTCTGAAGGACGCATAGGGCTCGTGGGAGACTGGCATACCCATCCTTGCGGCCCCCCCGTTCCATCGGCGGCTGATAGAAGTGCGTGGCGCCAGCTCGTCTCTAGCATCCAAGGCGACGCGGTCGGGATCATTCTGGCTGAGGGCGGGCCGGGCGTCTTCGTGGCCCCGCGGCGCTGGAGCGTTCTCGGCGCGAGACAATGCTCACTGGTAGAGGAGTGCGAGGAGGACCTGGTCTTCGGCGGCGGCGGCTGCAACCCACGTCGTGCAGGAAAGCGCGAAGCTGCATTCTTCGCGTAAACCACCGATGATAGGCTTAGTGCCAAATAACAGACCCTCCGAACTTCTCCTTCGAGTCAGAAGCGGACCTCCGTCTTCGCTTCTAGCGTTTATCCACAACCTATCTACGTCTAGTGTTTCGTGCCCATCGCGCCTCTGCAGCCGCCCTGAGCGCGTTGAGGTTTGCAACACAAGCGCTGTCGCCGAGCGCAACGGCCGCTTCTCTCAAACTGCATTATTTTCGGTGTTAATTCAGCCATTTATGGCTGCAACAGTTTCCGAACATGTGCAGTCTGCGAAGCTAGTACGAGTTGGCTAGTGGTGCTTGTCAGTGTTCCAGGTTCCTGAGACTCCGGGCCTTAGCGGCGATTTGGTTCCGGGTTCGTTGGCCTGCGGTTCCAGGCTCTTTGGACTCAGGCACTAAGCGCAGCTTCCGTGTTCGCGCTTTCCAGCACATCGACGAGTATCTGGCCGTGCTGGACGACGCGGCCTTCGGCGGCGCGACCCAGGTATGGCGGCGGACACCGCCTGCGGCTCGGCTGAGATGCTGGACTGGCGGGTGCATGACCAGGGCATCGAGCCGCATATTCCCGTCATCGATAAATACGAGCGGATCGACGGGACCTTCTCGCGCAGCGACTTCACCTATGACCATGCCCAGAACCTGCGCAAACTGGCCAAACTGATCCCGCCATTGACGCCGGCAGCCGCCTTTCTCAACGAAACCAGTCAGAGACAGCCACGGTACGCCGAGAACCGGTTTTAAAAGGACGGTTTGTTCATGGCCTGCTGGGTGCAGACGGTGAATAGGTTCGGAATTTTCCGATGACCTCGGGATCTTCCGAAATGGCGGCCGCCTTGTCTGCCTGTCCTTCATCCTTACGGCCCAGGGCCTCCAGCGCCAGGCCGCGGCCATAACGGGCCGTCGGGAAATCTTTCCCAGCCTCCAGCGCAGCTTCATAGACCGCCAGAGCACCCTTGGCATCTCCCATCTGCAGCAGAACGCGCGCGCGACTGTCGAGTATGTGCGGCGTATCCGGGGCGAACGTCAGGGCGGCGTCGCAATCCTTAAGCGCCTGATGCAACAATACGCCCCGGATCGCTGCGGCCCAGCACAGGTTGTTGAGGAACATAGCGTTGTCGCCGGCATTTGCGCGAATAACGGCGAAATCCTGCTGAGCCTCGTCGATGCGCCCGAGATCCAGGGCGGCTTCGGCGCGATAGATCAACACGTTTTGGGGCGCATCATCATAGAGCGGTAAAACGGCGCTCAGCAGTTCAATCGCCGCCTGGGGCCTGCCCAGTTCCAGCTTGAGCACAGCCTGATTCAGCAGGACTTTTCGGTCCAGCGGCATGTCCGCGGCCAAGGCGTCCATTTCGCTTTCCGCCTGATCCGGCCGCCCTGCCCGTCTGAGGAAACCGATCCTTGCCAGCTTCAGCGTCACCTCTTCGGGCTGCGCTGCGACCAACGCAGAGGTCATGGCTTCCGCTTCATCAAATCGGCCCGCCGACTCAAGCAGGCTCAACCGCATAAGTTTGAAGTCATGGTTCGTCTCATGCCCGGCGATCATGGCGTCGACATCGCGCAGAGCGCGATCGTATTGTTCCAGGCTCGCATAGGCCTGAGCGCGCAGGCCCAGCGCAAACACATCTCCCGGCGCCTGGCGCAAGGCGCGGGACAACTCGATCACCGCATCAGCATAGCGTCGATCGCTCACGGCGATCAGAGCCGCGCCGTTCATGGCGATGCGTTCGGACGGGTCCAGGTCGACCGCCTTTTCGAGATCGGCCTCTGCGCCCGCACGATCGCCCATGTGAAAGCGATAAACGCCCCGATTGGCCCAGGTGGTGCTGTTTTCCGGCGCCAGGGCGATGGCCTGTTCGGCAGCTTCAGCGGCTTCGGCGTATTCACCGGTCTGCGCCAGGGCCCAGGCGCGATCCAGCCATTCGGCGGCAGTGGAGGGTTGATCCGTAACCAGCGCCTTTTTGTCTGCTTCACTGAGACGATAGGAGCGCGGCGGGAAGATGCGCGGCAGATCGCCGGGCCGGGTTTTGGCTGCTGCGCGTGACTGTTCCGCCTCTGCCGCAGTGATCTCACCTTTCAGGCTTTGACGGGTGAAGTCCACAGTCATCAGTTCGCCGGCAAGATCGACCGTGCGCCGCAACTGATGTCCGAACTCGATCCGGTGGACCCGTCCTCCTGATGCACGGAAACCTGCGCCGTCTTCGGGCAGGCGAAGTGTCAGCGTCTGGCGGGTGTGGACCGGATGTCCGATCCTGACTGGCGCATCCCTGAATGGCCCCTCCGGTCGGGGGTCCAGCGAGTAGCTGGCGTAGGTAGCGCCGGGCGGCGTCAATCCGTCATTGCTCCATGCCAGCGGCGCGGCGCCCTTCACATTGATACGCACCACATTGGCCTCAAAGTCGTAAGACGACCCGACTTCGCTGATCTCAAGATCGGCGACCCACGTCCACAGGCTTCGCAGCGCGTCATTTTTCTGCGCTTCGGACAGCAGGCCCAGGGCCGGCCCCAGAGCAGCCGCCTCGTCCGCGCGCATAATCATTTCCCCCTCTACAAGGGCGGGCGCGTAAAGTCCGGCGCGGGCATCCAGATTGAGCAGGATTTCAGTGGTCGGTTCGGTCAGGGGAGCGGCTTCCAGCCGCTCCAGTTGCGCCTGCGGACCGGTCAGGGGCAAGGCCCACCCAAGATCCGGAATGCGGATATCCTCCAGGCGGCGATCGCCAGTGCGAGTGCCGTCCAGCCAGTAAACCCTGCCCTCGACGACGACACGCGCCAACACATGATCGAAGGCCGATACCATGGGCAGGCGCCCCGACATGCCGTCGCCTCCGGTCAGGCTGACAGCGGCGGCGGAGGCTTCAATGCGCAGTTCATCAAGCAACGCCAATAACAGCGCAGTCTTGGCCTTGCAGTCTCCGTAGCGGCGTCGCCAGGTTTCATCAGCGCTAGAGGGCGTCAGGGCCCCATCGCCCATCATCAGTGCGACGTAACGGATTTCATCCTGCACCAGCCTGAGCGCCGCAGCCGCCTGGACCAACGGGTCATTTGACAGGGCGCGGATACGCGCCGCCTCGGCACGAACCGGCGAGTCTGGCGCCAGGCTGCGCGCATTGTCGTAAAGCGGCTTCAACAGAAGCGCGACTTCGGACCAATCCCGATAATCGCTGAACTCGATCTGTCTCGGGAAATGGAACCGAACCGGCGCGTCCGCCGGCACCATGACCGGTTGCAGGTCATGCCATGAAAGATCCACGTGGGCGTATCCGCCATCCTGTTTGACCTTCAAGGGGGTCCAGTCATTTTCCGCCCTCAACCGCATGGGCCTGTCACGCGGCCATGAGGCGCGATATCGGACCTGATCGACCTTCATCGGCAGGTTCAGATCAATGCCCTGTTCAGCGTGTCCGGCCATCACCGGATCATGTGACCTCAACGTATAGGCGACATCGAGAATGTCGCCGACGCGCAGCCCTGCCGGCTGAAGAACCGCCGTCAGTCGCCCATCCAGCATGGCGTGTTCGAGGTTTTCTTCACGGCGCAGTGTTTCAAAGGCCTGGGTTGCCATGACATCCAGAACCTGGCCGTCGCGGATGATATGCACCCGGTGAACGATGATGTCTTCACTGTCAGGGTTCCACTCCACCCCGACATTGCCCATCAACGGAAGAGCCTGTGGCGACAACGCCTGGCGGCGGATGTGAAGGTGGGCGGACTGGACGCCTTCGTCAGCGCGGTACTGCACGTCGAACAGCAGTATCCTGAGGCCGTCGGCTGTTGGCGAGGCGGAAGAAGCAATCGCGTCTGAGGCCGGAACCACCCAGGCCGGAACGTCTCCGCTCAGAATTCTTTCGCCTGCCAAGGCTGCGCCAGCCATACTGAAAACGCCGCTGCTGCACACTATGGTGAAAGCGCGCAGCCAGTATTTAGCCGACATATCAACCCCAAAGGCCGCCACAAAAAAGCCTGAATACCCGCCGGCGCGCACACCGGCAATCGAATGATCAGCGCCTGCCTGACACAGGCAGAAGAAAACTAGACGTAACGCAGTTCCTGCAGGTCGATCTCGCGGATCAGCTTGCGAGCGGTCTCTTCGCTTATCAGACGCTGCTGGCCCAGGCGCACCAGTTCCTGACGCTCGGCGGCCAGGCCGGCCAAACGCAGACGGCGCTCGATATCATCGGCACGCCGGGCCTGGGCCATAGCGTCCGCCTCGGCGTTCGAGCGCATATCGATGCGGTGGCGATAGACCTCCATCATCCGCGCCGCCGTTTCGGCATAGGTGTCGGGGTCGGCCTTGCCTTCAGCCATGGCGTGCTGGGCGTCTTCGATGGCGCGGATGGCCGCCCAGGCGGCGGCCACGCGTGAGCGGTTTTCTTCGGCCTGATGGTCATCTTCAGGCGGAAGCTGGACGCCCTTCAGAAGGCGAGGCAGGGCCACAGTCGCCAGAACCAGCGACACGATGATGACGCCTGCGGCCAGAAAGATGGCCAGGTTGCGCGCCGGCAACAGGTCTCCGTTGGCCATAAAGAAGGGCAGCGTCAGTATGCCCGCCAGAGTGATGGCGCCGCGCACCCCGGCCAGCGACATGACCGCCACCAGCCTCAGGCCCACCTTGGGCGGAGCGCTGCGTCCCTTGCGGCGGAACAGGGTCAGTTTCAGCGAGGTCCACACCCATATGAACCGCAGGGTCGCCAGCGCCGCCACGATGGCGAGGACATAGACCGCCAGCCACCAGACCTCCTTGTGGTGCGTGGTGCGGATCACCTCGGCCGCGCGGGCCATGATGGAGGGCATCTGTTCGCCCAGGATGACGAAGATCAGGCCGTTGGCCACAAACTGCACCGTGTCCCAGACCACGGCGCGGCGGATGCGTGTTGCAGCCAGGGCCGATCCCTGACGCTCAGCGAAGCTCATCGTCACGCCCGCCGCCACGGCCGCCAGTATGCCCGAGGCGTGGATGGCTTCAGCGGCCAGATAGGCGGCGAAAGGCATCAGCAGGCTGATCAGGATCTGGCCCCCCACATCCTCGCCCCAGCGGCGGCCGATGAAGGCCTTCACAAGGCCGATGGCCAGAGTGATCAGAATGCCGACCGCGATACCCGCCAGAGCCAGCCAGGCGAAGCTGCCGAAGGCGCTGGACAGGGAGAAGGCGCCGGTTGTGGCCGCGATCACGGCGATCCGCATACAGGTCAGGCCGCTGGCGTCGTTCAGCAGGGACTCGCCTTCGAGAATGTGCATCAGCCGCTTGGGGATGGGCGCCCGCCCGGCGATGGCCTGGACCGCGATCGGGTCCGTCGGCGACAGGATGGCCGCCAGGGCGAAGGCCACAGCCAGCGGCATGGCCGGAATCATCCAGTGGATCAGAAAGCCCAGCCCGACGACGGTGAAGACCACCAGCCCCAACGCCAGTTCAAGGATCACCACCCTGTCGCGAAACAGGGCCTCCTTTGGGATGCGCCAGCCGTCCGCAAACAGCAGCGGCGGCAGGAACAGCAGGAAGAAGATATCCGGCTTCAGATCAACGGACTCGCCGGTGATCATCACCACCCCTGCCCCCAACGCGATCTGAACCAGCGGCAGGGCGATGCGCGTGATGCGAGCCACCCATCCCGACAGCACCACGGCCAGCAACAGGAAGAGGATAGTCTCGATCAGGTGCATGACAGGATCAGTCGATCACATCCGGATACAGTCGTTCAAGCCGTCCCAAGGCCGCCGGGTGCAGCCGAACGGTCAATCGGACACGGCCGTCTTCTTCCGCCTCGCGCCCCGTCACACGGCCATTGGCGTAAAGCCAGGCCAGCAGGTCGCCGCGGTGCGGCTCGATCGTCAGATGGGTTTCGGGGTCATCATCGATCAGGACAGCGATGGTTTCGCGCAGGGCGTCGATCCCCTCCCCGGTCCATGCGGACACGGCCACGGCCTGTCCTTCACGCGCCAGACGTTCAGCCTGTCCCAGCACAGCCTCGCGCGTGTCGGGCTCCAGCAGGTCGATCTTGTTCCAGACCTCAAGGATACGGCGCGTCTTGCCTTCGGGCGTCGGAATCTGCTCCAGCACCGCCTCGACGTCCTTGGCCTGTGCGGCGCTGTCAGGCGAGGCGATGTCGCGCACATGCAGGATCAGATCCGCCTCGCCGACCTCCTCCAGCGTGGCGCGGAAACTCTCGACCAGTTCGTGCGGCAGGTCGGACACAAAACCCACAGTGTCGGCGATGATGGCCGGACGCCCCTGCGGCAGGCGGATGGTGCGCTGGGTCGTGTCCAGTGTGGCGAACAACAGATCCTTGGCCATCACCTCGGCCCCGGTCAGACGGTTGAACAGCGTCGACTTGCCCGCATTGGTGTAGCCGACCAGGGCGACTGACGGGAACGGGACCTGTTTGCGGGCCTTGCGATGCAGGCCGCGCGTGCGACGCACTTCTTCCAATTCGGCTTTCAGGCGCACGATGCGGTCGGCGATCATGCGCCGGTCCAGTTCGATCTGGGTTTCGCCCGGGCCGCCGACGCCGCCCGTGCCGCCACGCTGACGCTCCAGGTGGGTCCAGGTGCGGACCAGACGTGAGCGCTCATACTCCAGCCGAGCGAGTTCGACCTGAAGTCGCCCTTCGCGCGTGCGGGCGCGGCGGCCGAAGATCTCAAGGATCAGGCCCGTGCGGTCGATGACCTTGATGTCCCAGAAGCGTTCCAGGTTGCGTTGCTGCACCGGCGTCAGCTGGTCGTCGACGACGACCGCCTCGGCGTCGGCAGCCAGGATCAGGGCCGAAATTTCTTCCAGCTTGCCCCGCCCGATCAGGGTCGCAGGCGTGACGGAGCGCAGGCGGATGATCTCTTGCGCCCGCACGTCGAGGTCCAGCGCCCGGGCCAGGCCCACGGCTTCTTCCAGGCGTTCAGAAGCATGGCGCGCATTGTCGCCGCGACGGTCGGGGTGGATGACGACGGCCCGGATCAGCGGGACGGCGTGGTCAATGAGTTTGGAGGTCAATCAGTCTTCTTCGGCGTCGGGCTCGTACAACTGCACGGGCGCGGACGGCATGATGGTCGAGATGGCGTGCTTGTAGACCAGCTGCGATTGGCCATCGCGACGCAGCAGCACACAGAAGTTGTCGAACCAGGTGACGATGCCCTGAAGCTTGACGCCGTTCACCAGAAAGATGGTCAGCGGGGTCTTCGTCTTGCGGACGCTGTTCAGGAAGGTGTCCTGGAGGTTCTGTCGTTTGTCTTGCGACATGGCAGGTTGATCCTGTTCTTGGTTTTTCGCGCCGCAAAGCGACGCAGACCGATAGGCCTGAATGACCTTAGACGCGGCTTTGGCGCGACGGCAACAGCCTAAGGTCGATTTGAGAAAATGGTTTCAGGTCAATTGAGTCTGGCGCGCCTTATAGCGACTTGCGGCCATACAGGGTTGCGCCATGAAAACCGCCATGATCCGTGTGTGTCACTTCAAAATCAACGACGCCAGCGGAGAACATGATGGCGGCGATCACGGTCAGATCGTAATCGAACATCACCATCTCGCCCTTGGGCAGGCTGCGGAGCGCTGCGTCATCGGCGATGACAGGCAGACCGTCGCTCATCAAAATCCGACCGCCTGGCGCGAAAGCCAGGGCCTCGTCCCGATAGAGGGAGAATTGGATTGAGACGAACCCGCCAGGAGCGACGCGAGCCATAAGGTCCCTGAGCAGAACATAACCGCGTGAGGGCGGGATATGCTGGAAAACAATAACCGACACGACCCAGTCAAACAGCCTGTCAGGCATCTCATGACCGAACGCCGCGCCGGGCACGACATTGCGTCGCGCTTCGGCCAGCATGGCCTCTGAAACGTCCACACCGAAGGCATCACCGGTAAAAGCCGCCAGCGCGCGAGTGACACGCCCGACTCCACAACCGAAATCCAGAGCTGAAGCCGGAGCGAAGTCCGGATAACGGGCATGTAGACGCTTCGACAGCGCCTGAACGTCGTGCATGCCGGTCTGGAAGAATTCCGCCCGCACGTCATCGGTCAGGTTTTCCGTCATGTAGCGCGGCGCCGCCAACACGCCGAAATACGGATTGGTCCGGCCGATCTCCTCCCAGTCTGCATCCGTGTCGCGAATTGAAGCCACAGCATCGACGTCTGCCGGATCAGTATTATCCTCGGCAGGTCGTGCGGATGCGCTTCTACGCGAAAACAGACCTTTGAAAATGTTCATCTTTAAACAGCGTCGCGGCGCGCCTGTTCCAGATAAATCTCGCGCAGGCGGGTCGCCACCGGGCCGGGCTTGCCGTCGCCGATGCGGGTTCCGTCCAGCGATGTGATCGGCATGACGAAGGAGCTGGCAGCCGTGACGAAGACCTCGCGCGCGCGCTTGGCTTCCTCGACGCTGAAGGCGCGTTCTTCCAGTTCGATGCCCTCGGCCTCAACCAGTTTCAGGATCGCCGCGCGGGTGATGCCGCGCAGGATGTTGGCCTGGGTGTCGCGGGTGCGCAGCTTGCCGTTCTCGTCGATGATCCAGGCGTTCGTCGAAGACCCCTCGGTCACCATGCCCATTTCGTCAAACAGGATGGCTTCATAGGCGCCGCGTTCGCGCGCCGTCTGTTTGGCGAGCGCGTTGGGCAACAGGCCGACCGTCTTGATGTCGCACCGGCCCCAGCGCATGTCCGGGTGGGTGACGCCCGCTGCGCCCTTGGCGGCCAGAGCCTCGCCCTTCTTCAGGTCGATCGACTTGGCGGTGATGATGACGCTGGGCGCCACATCCCGGGGGAAGGCGTGATCGCGCGGCGCCGTGCCGCGCGTGACCTGAATATAGACGATGCCATTGCGCACGCGGTTACGACGGATGGTTTCCCGCAGAACGATGCCCAGCGACTCGGCCGACATCGGAATGTCGATCCGCAGTTCGGTCAGACTGCGCGCCAGGCGGCTGAGGTGGCCCTGATAGTCGGCCAGCTTGCCGTCAAAGACCGACCAGACCTCATAGACGCCGTCAGCGAACTGGAACCCGCGATCCTCGATATGGACCACGGCCTGACCGTGCGGTTGGTAGATACCGTTTACATAGGCGACCCTGGACATCAGGCGCCCTCTCCTTCTTCTTCCGCGCCGCGTGCGGGCGACACACCCAGCGACTTGAGTTTGCGATGCAGCGCAGATCGTTCCATGCCGATGAAAGCGGCCGTACGCGAGATATTTCCACCGAACCGCATGATCTGTGCGGATAGATACTCCCGCTCGAACACCTCACGCGCTTCACGCAGCGGCAGGGCGATGATGCGGTCGGCGCCGATGGAGACGGGGCTGGAGGACGACGCCACCTCCTGCGGCAGCATATCGGCGGTGATCGGTTCATCTGCTGCGCCTGTCGCCAGGATCAGCAGACGTTCGATATTATTGCGCAGCTGGCGGACATTGCCCGGCCAGGGATGGACCTGAAGCACGGCCAGGGCGTCGTCGGCGATGCGACGATGCGGCAACCCCTGCGAAGACGACAGATTGTCGACGAAATACTCGACCAGTTCGGCGATGTCCTCGCGCCGCTCCGACAGCGGCGGCACGCGGATCGGAACGACGTTCAGGCGATGGAACAGGTCTTCGCGGAAACGGCCCTCAGCGATCTCAGTGCGCAGGTCGCGCGCGGTCGAGGTGACGACCCGCACATCGACCTGAACATCCTGTTCGCCGCCCACACGCCGGAAGCGCTGTTCGACCAGTACGCGCAGAATACGGCTCTGGCTTTCGCGCGGCATGTCGGCGACGTCGTCCAGGAACAGGGTGCCGTTATGGGCCTGTTCGAACACGCCGATCTTGCGCGGGCGGCCGTCGACGCCCTCTTCACCGAACAGTTCAACATCGAGACGCTCAGGCGTCATGCCTGCGGCCGAGATGGCGACAAACTCAGCCTTGGCGCGGGGACTGGCCTCGTGGATCTGACGCGCCACAAGCTCCTTGCCGGATCCTGGAGGGCCGGAAATCAGCACGCGGCTGTTGGCGGGCGCCACCTTGGCGATGGTTGTGCGCAACAGTTGCGCCGCGACAGACTTTCCGATCAGGCCGCTGGGCGTCAGGGTCTGGGCGCGCAGACGCCGGTTCTCGCGTTTCAGCGCCGCCGCCTCCAGCGCACGGTCCACGACGACCACCAGACGATCCGACTTGAACGGCTTTTCGATGAAGTCATAGGCGCCGCGCTTCAGCGCGCTGACCGCCGTTTCGATGTTGCCGTGGCCCGAGATCATGACGACCGGCAGGTCCTCATCCAGTTCGCGCACCACATCCAGCAGCTCCAGCCCATCCAGCCCGCCGCCCTGCATCCAGATGTCCAGCACCGCCAGCGAAGGCTTGCGGGCACGGATGGCGGCCAGCGCCTCGTTGGAATTGGCGGCGGTGCGGACCGAGTGCCCCTCGTCCTCCAGCAGGCCCGAGACCAGTTCGCGGATGTCCGCCTCATCGTCGACAACCAGAATATCAGCACCGGTATTACGCATGACGCCTCGCTTAATTCACCCCGCCCGATGCGCTGGAAGCGCGCTGGGCGGACTTGTGGTTCTGGGTCAGTGGGAAGATCAGGCACACGCGGGCGCCCGACAATGTCTCTGCGTCGGCCAAACGCAGTTCGCCGCCATGGTCTTCGCAGATACGCTTGACGATGGCGAGGCCGAGGCCCGTGCCCTTCTCACGGGTGGTGACGTAGGGTTCGGTCAGACGGTCGCGGTCCTTGGCCGGCAGGCCGACGCCGTCGTCTTCTATGATGAAGATCGCGCGCCCATCCTCGATTTCAAGCTGTGCGATGATGCCGGTCGCGCCTTCATCAGCAGGTTCCTGCGCCCGACGGGCGACGACGGATTCGCCTGCGTTCTTGAGGATATTGGCCAGCGCCTGCCCGACCATGCGGCCGTCGCACTCCAATCCTACACCCGGCAGCGGCTCGATCAGGTCGATGGCCACATCGGGCATGGCGACGCGACGCGCAAAGACGACCTCACGCAGCATTTCCGCCGGGTTTTCCACCGAGAAGCGCGGCGCGGGCATACGGGCGAATGACGAGAACTCGTCCACCATCCGGCCGATGTCGCCGACCTGACGAATGATGGTCTCGGTGCAGCGGTCGAAGACCTCGACATCCTCGCCGACCTGATCGCGATAGCGGCGGCGCAGGCGTTCGGCCGAAAGCTGGATCGGCGTCAGCGGGTTCTTGATCTCATGGGCGATGCGACGGGCCACATCACGCCAGGCGGCATTGCGCTGAGCCGTCACAAGCCGCGTGATGTCGTCGAACGTCAGGACCATTTCGCCGCCCTGCCCGCCTTCGATACGAACGCGCAGACGCATGGCCTCGCCATCCCGGCTGACGTCGATGTCTTCTTCGATATGGGCCTCGCCGCGTTCGGACAGTTCGCCCAGCTCCGGCGCCACCTCGGCCAGACGCAGGCCCTGCACCTGTTCAGGATCAAGGCCCAAAAGCTGGCTGGCGCTGTCGTTGATGGCAGAGATGCGTCGCATTCGGTCCAGGCCGATCACCCCGGCGCTGACGCCCGACAGAACGGTTTCGATGAACAGACTGCGTCCCTGCGCCTCTTCCGAGGCTGTTTTCAGCGCCGCCTGCTGGGTCTTGATGTCCTCGGTCATCCGGTTGAAGGCCTCGGACAGGACGATGATTTCCGACGGCGCGCCGGTGTTGTCGACCCGCGCGTCCAGATCGCCGCCCGCCACCCGGTCAGCCGCACGGACCAACCGCCCGATCGGCCCCGAGATCGAACTGGCCGCCGACATGGCCAGCCAGACCGCCCCCACCAGCACCAGCAACGCCGTCTCCAGATAGCTGAGCGCAAAGGCGGCCTGAATACGCGCGCGGCTTTCCTCAGCCACACGATAGGCGGTGATGGATTCCTCGCCGTTGCGCATCCGCTGGATCAGGCCCGGCGCCAGCGGCCGCACGACATACAGATAGGCGTCGCCGTAATCCGGCAGCGGATACAGCGCCCGCACCACATCCGGGTTTTCCGTCACCGTGGTCGGCGCGACATCGCCCGCGGCGCCTGTCTCGAAGGCTTCACGCGGCGGCGCGACGTAAGGGGGGGCGGCCGGCTGCTCGCCGCTGGCCAGCACCCGCCCCTGATCGTCCAGAATATAGACCGCCGGATAGCCGAAATAGTCGCCGATCTGCGTCAGGGCGCGCGAAAACTGGATGCGATGGTCGAACAGGTCGCGCACGCCGCCCAGTTCGGTCGTCATGGTCTCCAGATCGACTTCCAGACGCGCGCCGACATCGGCGACATAGGCGCGGCCGATCTCCGCGCCGTTCTCGACGGCCGAACGGACATTGGTGCTGAACCACTGATCCACCCCGCGGTTGACCAGCACCCCGAAAACCAGGGCGATCAGCACAGCCGGAACAACCGAAACGAGCGAGAATAAGGTCACGAATCGCAAATGCAGGCGCGCGCCGGGATCGTTCCGGTTCCGTGTCAGCCGCAACACGCGCCCGCCGATCACCCCCGCCAGACCGACGATTAGGATCAAATTGGCCAGCAGGATGAACAGAACGACCTGACTGGTCGCGGTGCGCGCGTCTCCACCCGCCGTGGCGCCCGGCGCAATGGCCACCAGCCAGATGGCCGCTGCCGTAATCAGGAAGGCGACGGCGTATGCGGTTCCGAACAGGGCTCGTGCGCGGCCATCAGCCAAGCGCCCCCAGAACGAGCGTTCTGGGGTCTGTGGCTCAACCGTGGAAACGGGCGTGTCCGACATCAGGCCACAGCTTCGAACACCTGTGTCCCGTTTTCAACATCGAAGTTGCCCAAATGCGTCACGCCGAGCCAAAGCTCGGTCAGGGCGACCTCGACTTCCTGTGGTGTTTCGAGGCGGCACAGGCGCGCCTTGGCGGCGCGACGCTCCAGTGGATCGGCGGGCCACGGCGCTTGTTCAATGTACCAGCCCAGATGTTTCCTGAACATCTTCAGCCCCAAAGGGAGGCCGTAGAAGTCGGCCGACGCCCTCAAATGTTCGATGACGATGGCCAGACGCTCCTGCCGATCCGGCTCCTGAAGCTGGGCGCCGTCGATCAGGGCGCGTTCCAGATGCGCCGCCAGCCATGGCCGTCCATAGACGCCCCGGCCCAGCATCAGGGCGTCTGCGCCCGACCGGTCCAGCGCTTCGCGCGCCTGTTCGGCGGTGATGATGTCGCCATTGACGATGACGGGAATGGCGACCGCCTGCTTGACCTCGGCCACGGCGTCCCAGTCGGCCACGCCGGTGTAGAATTGCTTGCGCGTGCGGCCGTGGACGGTGACGGCGGCGACGCCCAGCGCCTCGGCCCTACGCGCCAGATCGGCGGCGTTATGGCTGTTTTCGTCCCAGCCCAGCCGCATCTTGACGCTGACCGGACGGCTGACGGCGCTGACGACCGCCTCCATGATCCGCGCGGCCTGATCCGGTGTTCGCATCAGGGCCGAGCCGCAGGCGGCGCCGGTAACTTCCTTGGCCGGACAGCCGAAGTTCAGATCGATGATGTCGGCGCCTGCCGCCTCGGCCATGCGCGCGCCCTCGGCCATGGCCGCCGCATCGCCGCCGACCAGCTGGATAACTGTCAGGGGCAGGCCTCCGCCTACAGCGGCGCGGCGCACCACGTCAGGACGGGCGCGCGCCAGTTCGACCGCCGCCACCATCTCCGTCGCCACATAGGCGGCGCCCAGCCTTGAGGCCAGCACACGGAACGGCAGGTCCGTGATCCCGGTCATGGGCGCCATCAGCACCCGCCCCGCGATCTTCACATCGCCAATCTGCAACCCGGTCGTCATGAGGCTCCTTAGCGCCGATGAAGGCCCCTCTCGTCAAGCGGAACCGGGACGCCTAGAAGACCCGCATGGAATTCTCAGCGATCGTCGTCGCCGCCGGTTCAGGCTCCAGGGCGGGCGGCGCCAAGCAGTGGCGCATCGTCGCCGGCAAGCCGGTCGTGCGTTGGTCGGTCGAGGCCTTGCTGGACGCCGGTGCGCGTGAAGTCGTCGTCGTGATCGCCGGCGGGGCCGAGGCTGAAGCGCGCGATGCTCTGTCGAGCCTGAGCGGCTGGCGAGCCGTCACCGGCGGCGCCACGCGCGCAGAATCAGTCTGCGCGGGCCTGTCCGCCCTGAACGGCGCAGACGATGATCCCGTGCTGATCCACGACGCCGCCCGCCCCTTCCTGAGCGCCGAAGTCATCGCGCGCCTGCTGGAGGGCCTGAACGGGGCCGACGGCGCCCTGCCCGCCCTGCCCGTCGCCGACAGCCTGCGCCGGGGCGATCAGGACATGGTCGTCGGCGCCGTCGACCGCGACAACCTGTGGCGCGCCCAGACCCCGCAGGTCTTCCGGCTCAAGACCATCCGCGACGCCTATGCCGTCTGGCCCGCCGACGAAGCCGCCACCGACGAAGCCGCCGTGGTCGAGCGCGCGGGCGGCCGCGTCCGACTGATCCCGGGCGATCCGCGCCTGATGAAGCTGACCTATCCAGAGGATTTCGCCATGGCCGAGGCCCTGTCCGCCGCCCGCACCGTCACCCGTATCGGTCAGGGCTATGACGTCCATCGCTGGGGGCCGGGCGCGTCCGTCTGGCTATGCGGGGTCGAGATTCCGCACGATCAGACCCTGATCGGCCATTCCGACGCCGATGCAGGCCTGCACGCCCTGACCGACGCCATTCTGGGCGCCATCGCCGACGGCGACATCGGCGACCACTTCCCGCCCAGCGACCCCAAGTGGAAGGGCGCCTCGTCCGACCGCTTTCTGGTCTACGCCGCCGAGCGCGTCGCCCTGCGCGGCGGGCGCATCGTCAATGTCGACGTGACCCTGATCTGTGAGCAGCCCAAGGTGAAGCCGCACCGTCTGGCCATGCGCGAACGGCTGGCGGAGTTGCTGAAGTTGCCGCTGGACGCCGTCAGCGTGAAGGCGACCACCAGCGAGGAAATGGGCTTCGTCGGCCGCAACGAAGGCCTGGCGGCGCAGGCCGTGGCCTCCATCGAAATGCCTGCCTGATCGTTCAATCAGCCGCGCCGGATCGGCAGGCCGTGCAGTTCGACGCGCAGTCCGCCCAGCGCTGACGGCGTAAACCGCACCATGCCGCCATGCGCATTCATCGTCGATAGGAAGATGGACAGGCCCAAACCGCTGCCACCGACGGGGGCGTCGGCGGTGCGAAAGAAGCGGCGGCCCAGACGTTCCAGATCAGCCGCCGATACGCCCGGCCCGTCATCCTCGATCACCAGAAGAGCCGCGTCGCCTTCGCCTTCGACAGAGACGCGGATACGGCTGCGCGCCATGACTTTGGCGTTGGCCAGAAGATTGGCCGCCACCGTCTCGAAACGGTCCGGCTGGACATGAATCTGGAAAGGCTGATCCGGCGTTTCCAGACGACTGTCTGCGTCGAAAAACTCATGCAGGTCGGTCCAGCGACGACTATCCGGTGTAATCGCCGCCTCATCTTCGCGCGCCAGCACCAGCAGCCCCGTCACCAGACGCGCGGTGCGATCAACCGAGGCCTGGATCTGCTCCAGCGCATGTTTACGTACGGCGTCATCGGTCGCATTGGCCGCGATCTGCGCCTGAATCCGCAGCCCCGCCAGCGGCGTGCGCAGTTCGTGGGCGGCGGCTGCAGTGAACTCCGTCTCTCGACGGCGCGCCTCGCTGACGCGGGCGATCAGGTCGTTCAGGGCCGAGACGAACAGCTGCAAGTCCTTGCCCCCCGGCGCCACGTCGACAGGCGTCAGATCGTCGGCGCGACGGCTGGCAAGGGCGCGGGTCATCTGTTCGATCGGCCGCAGCCCCGCCCCTACCGACCACCAGATCAGCACGCCCAGCGCCAGAAAGCCCAGCACCGCAGGCCCCAGCAGGCCGGTTACGACGCTGCTGACCAGATGCTCGCGAATGGCCAGACTGTCGCCGACCATGACGCGATAACCGCCTTCTGGCACATGGACCGTATAGACACGCCAGCGCTCGCCTCGGATCACCTCTTCCGAAAAGCCGTCGCCGCCGTCTGCCAGCATTTCCGCAGGCGCGCTTTGAGAGCGGGCGATAAGTTCGCCCTTCATCGTCCAGATCTGACAGGACAATTGACGATCATAAGCGGTCCCCGCCTGCGTCGCTTCTTCGTTGATGACAGGTGAGACACGGCCCGGTTGCATCATGGATGAAACCATGCGCGCGGATTCCATCAGGCGTCGGTCCAGCACGCGCTGAACCTCATTGCGTGTCTGGACCTCGACCCAGACGACCGCCCCGCCCCATACCAGGGCGGTCACCAGCGCCAGAATGGCGAACAGCCGCGTCCGGATCGACATCATTGCAGCGTGTATCCCAGACCGCGCACGGTGCGGATGAAGTCGGCGCCCAGCTTGGCGCGCAGGTGATGGATGTGAACCTCGACAGCGTTGGAGCCGATGTCCTCCTGCCAGCCGTATAGGCGTTCCTCCAGCTGGCTGCGCGACAGAACCTGTGAAGGCCGCTCCATCAGGGCCTCAAGAATGGCGAACTCGCGGCGTGACAGGTGCAGATCGCCCTCGCCGCGCCACGCCAGCCGCGACTTCGGGTCCAGCGTCACCCCTTCATGCGACAGCGCCGGTTGCGAGCGACCCAGCAGTCGGCGTCGAACCGCCCGCAGGCGCGCCGCAAGTTCATCCAGATCAAACGGCTTGCCCACATAGTCGTCGGCCCCGGCGTCCAGCCCGGTGATGCGGTCGCGGCTGTCGTCGCGCGCCGACAGGATCACCACGCCGACATCCATGTCTCGCTGGCGCACAAAACGCAGAATCTCCAGCCCGTCGCCGTCCGGCAGGCCCAGATCCAGAACCACGGCGTCGAAAGCCGAGCTTTCCAGCGCCGCCAGCGCATCCTCAAGCCGAGACACAGGCTCGATCGTCCAGCCGCAGGCGCTAAGGCCGACGTGCAGGCCATCGGCCAGAACCGGATCATCTTCAACGATGAGCAATCTCATTGGCTATTGATGCGAACTCCGGCTTAAGCCTGACTTAAGCTCTTTCTCCGACCCCGGCAGGCATGAAGATCAAACCCTGGCGACTTATCGCGGCCCTGGCCGTGCTCATGCTGTCCATCCCCGCGGCCGGTCTGGCGGCGGGACAAGCCCTCGGCTCGGGCTTCGGCCAACAGCCCGTCCTGTCGCCGCAGGAAGCGTTCAGGCTTCAGGTGTCGCGCACAGACAGCGGCGACATGGTCTTCGCGTGGAAGATCGCGCCTGGCCACTATCTCTATAGGGACCACACGGCGGCGACAGGGCCGGACGGCAAGACGGAAATGCCGCTTCGTCTTCAGGCCGGTGAAAAGAAGGACGACCCCGGCTTCGGCATGGTCGACATCTGGCGCGATGCCGGTCGCGCGGTGCTGTCGGCCGATGCATTGAAGCGCGCAGGCGAACCGGCCTCGGTCAACATCACCTATCAAGGGTGTATGGAAAACTCGATCTGCTACCCGCCGACCACGCGGACAGTGGATGTGCCAGCCATGCCGACGCCGCGTGTCGTCACGCGCGAGGCCGAGCCCGCCGCAGCTGAGGCTGCGACAGCCCTAGCGATCAAGACTGCGCCCACCGCCACGCCACAGGTCGAAGAAACGGCCAACGCTGCGACAGATCCAGCCGCGCCTGAACCGGCCACGGCCATCGAGGCGCCTGTTGTTCAGCTTCAACAGGATCAGGGTTTCGTTGATCGACTGGCCAGTCAGGGCGGATCGGTCTGGGTGCTGCTGGCCTTCTTCGGGTTCGGCGTCCTGCTGGCGTTCACGCCCTGCGTCTTTCCCATGTATCCGATCCTTGCGGGCGTCATCGGACGCGGCGTCGATGGACAGGGCACGCGGCGCGGCCTGATGCTTTCGGTCGCGTATGTGCTGGGCCTGTCCGTCGCCTTCGGCCTGTTGGGCGTGGTTGCGGCGTGGTCGGGCCAGAACCTGCAGATGGCGCTTCAGTCGCCGTGGGCGGTCGGCGCCGTCGCAGCGATCTTCTTAATATTGGCGGCGTCGATGTTCGGCGGGTTCGAGCTTCAGCTGCCCTCGGCGTGGACCAGCCGCCTGTCGGGCGATGCTGGAACGGGGCGTCGGTCACTGGCGTCGGCGTTTGGGCTGGGCTTCGTCTCGGCCCTGATCGTCGGGCCGTGCGTCACGGCGCCGCTGGCAGGCGCCCTGATCTATATCGCCCAGACAGGCGATGTCGTTCTGGGCGCCGCCGCCCTGTTTTTCCTTGGTTTGGGCAAGGGCGTTCCGTTGATCGTCTTCGGTGCGGCTGGCGCGCGCTTCCTGCCCAGGGCCGGTGCGTGGATGAACCGCGTCAAGGTCATCTTCGGCTTTGTCTTCCTGGGCATGGCCTGGTGGCTGGCCGGGCGCATCATGCCGCCCGCCGCCACACTGGCGCTAGGGGCGGCCCTGAGTTTCGCCGTCGCAGCGGCGCTGGGCCTGTTCCGCCCGGCGGCTTCCAGCACGCTGGATAATCTGGCCCGTGCGGCCGGTCTGGCGGCCGCTGTCTGGGGCGCACTGCTATTGATCGGCCTGAGCCTGAACGCCGTCAGCCCGTGGCGTCCGCTGGAGCCTCTGGCCCGTCCTACAGTCGCGGTCGGCGCCGCCGCGCCGGGTGCAGCGACGCCTGTCGCCGTGGTCACGGATAAGGCGGCGCTGGACGCAGCCATCGCACAGGCCGCCGCCCGATCTCGCCCCGCCTTCATCTATTTCACGGCCGAATGGTGCGTCAGTTGCCGTGTGATCGAGCGCCAGGTCTTCGCCAACGCCGATGTTCTGGGCCAGCTTGGCGGCGTTGATCTGATCGAGGTGGACGTCACCCGTACGACGCCGCAGACGCGCGAACTACTGGACCAATACCGCGTGGTCGGCCCGCCGACGATGATCTTCCTGTCCAGAACATCAAAAGAAGCGCCGGAAAGCCGCCTGATCGGCGAGGTTCCCGCCCGCGCCGTGCTGGCCTCGCTGGAACGAGCAGGGGCGGCGCAATGAACAGCCTGTCGCTAGGGCCGCTGGTCCTGTCCGGCGAGCGGTTCGCCATCATCGCAGGCGTCGTGGTCTTCATGGTCGTGTCCAGCGTTCTGGTCAGCCGGATCAGCGGACGCTTCAATCTGTGGAGCACGGTCGTCACACTCGGCGGCATCGCGGTCGCGCGGTTGGCGCACGTCGCTGCCCATTGGGAGTATTTCAGCGGCGACCCCATGCGGGCGTTCGCCGTGTGGCAAGGCGGTTTCGCCTGGCTGTGGGTCCTGCCCTTCATCGTCGTAGCGACCTTCTTTCTGCTCAAGACTCCGAAGGAGCGCGCCTGGGCCATCGCTCCCGTCGCGGCGGCTGCGCTTGTCTGGGTCGCGGTGCATCAACTGGCCTCAGCGACCGAGCCGCTGCCGCCTGCTGAACTAACGCTGGCCCGAATGGACGCAGAGCCGATCGATCTGGCCGCGCCCGTCAATCAGCCGACCGTCATCAACATCTGGGCGACGTGGTGCCCGCCGTGCCGCCGCGAGATGCCCGCCCTGGCCCAGGCCGAACAGGCGCACCCCGACGTGCGCTTCCTGCTGATCAATCAGGGCGAGAGCGAGGAAACCGTCCGCACCTGGCTGGATCGCGAAGGACTGACGATGAAGCACATCCTGTTCGATACGGGGATGCAGTTGCCCCATCATTATCGAACAGCGGGCATTCCGGTGACGCTGTTCCTTCATTCAGACGGGCGCCTGGCCAAGGCCCACATGGGCGAGATCGCACCCGAACAGATTTCATCCGAAATCGCCCGCTTGAATTAACCGGCTTATCCGGCCTTAAGCGTGGCTTAAGCCAGCCTTCCGACCAAGGCTCATCCAACGACGCTCGGGCGTCGCCTCCCTCCGCCCTACCGTGCGACGCTGCGTCGGACGCAGCAGGAAAGTTTGTATCGATGAAGAAACCCGCCCTTGCCCTGTCGCTCGCCCTCGCTACGACGCTGGCGGCCTGTGGTCCGGCCGACGCCGGAAACGCTCCGACCGCAGCAGCGGCCGCAGGCGTCTCGGGCGCGCAGGATCTGCCGATGGTGGTCGAGGTTGGTTTCAGAGATCTGCTGCGTGATCCGGCGACGCCCTTCATCGGCGCCGAAGAGGCCGATGTCACCATCATCGGCTTCATGGATTACAACTGCCCCTACTGCAAAATGATGATCCCCGAGTTGGAGGGCCTGATGAAGGCCGATCCCAAGGTGCGAATCCTCTACAAGGAGTGGCCCATCTTCGGCGCAGTTTCCGAGGATATCGCCCGCATGGCCATGGCCGCCAATTATCAGGGCAAATATCACAAGCTGCACAAGGCCTTCATGGCCTCGGAAGGCCGCATCCCTGACGAACTGGCGGCGCGCAGGATCGCCCAGGGCGCAGGCATCGATATGGCCCGTCTGGATCGCGACCTGTCGACCCACCGCCAGGAGATCGACGCCGTGATCCAGCGCAACACGCGTGAGGCCTCGGCGCTGGCGCTGAACGGCACGCCGGCCTTCATCATCAACGGCAACCTGATCCCCGGCGGGATGCCGCAGGCCCAGCTGGAAGCCATCATCGCCCGCATTCGCGCCGGCCAACCGGTGCGTTGATCCGGCGGGCTTCACTTTACGCTCGCCTCTGAACGGCAGGCTGGCATATTCAGCCTAATGCGAAGCCTGCTGTTCAACATCGCCTATTGGGCGCTTTCCATCTCCTACGGCCTGGCCGCCGCCTTTGCAGCCCTGGCGCCGGGCCGTAAGGCTACGAGCTGGATCATCCGCCGTTATGTCCGGCGCATGGTTCAGGCCATGAGCCTGTTTGCGGGAATCCGCATCGAAACGCGCGGCAGGGAACGCCTGCCGCAGGGCGCCTTCATCATAGCTTCAAAGCACCAGAGCTGGGGCGACGGCTTCGCCACCTATGACCAGTTCGACGACGTGGCCTTCGTCACCGGCGACCATCTGGAGAAGTTCCCTCTGCTGGGAACAGTGCTGAAGAAGCTGGGCGCCATCGTCGTCAACAACTGCGGCGGCCACGCCGCCCGCGCAGCCCTGAAAGAGCGCGCCGCCGACGCCAATCGCGAGGGCCGCAAGATCCTGATCTATCCGGAAGGCCATCTGGCGAAGGTCGGCGAGAAGTTCCGTTACCGCTCGGGCGTCTGGCACATGTATCGCGACTTCGACATGCCGGTCGTGCCGCTGGCGACCAATCTGGGCCTGTTCTGGTCGCTGGAAGAGTTCCACAAAAACCCCGGCACGGCGACGCTGGAATTCCTCGAACCCATCCCGACCGGCCTGCCCAAGGCCGAGTTTCTGGAACGGCTGGAAGCCGCGGTTGAAGGCAAGACGGCCGAACTGATCGCCGAGGCGACGGGTGAGCCGGTCAGGACCGCCGTTCTGGTTGAGTCCAAGGATGAAACCGCCAAGGCCGCCGCAGCCGCCTAGGCCGCCGGGATCACAGCGCCTTCATACTTCGTGGCGATGAAGTCCTTGATCGCCTGACCACGTAGAGCGTTGGCCAGCGCCTGAACACGCGGGTCGTTCTGATTATCCGGGCGCGAAACCAGATAGTTCACATATGGGCTGTCGGCGCCTTCCAACTGCAACGCATCCGTTTTGGGTTTCAGCCCGGCGTCGAGGGCGTAGTTGGTGTTGATCACCGCGCCGTCCACCTGAGGCAGGATGCGCGGGATGGTGGCGGCCTCGACCTCCTGGAACTTCAGCCCCTTGGAATTGGTCGCGATGTCACGCACGGTCTGCAGCGGGTTCTGCGGGTCTTTCAGGGTGATCAGCCCCGCCGCCTGCAACAGCAACAGTGCGCGGCCGGTGTTGGAGGCGTCGTTCGGCACGACGATCTGCGCGCCGCTCGGCAGGTCAGCCAACGCCTTGTGCTTACGCGAATACAGGCCCAGCGGCTCGATGTGGATGCCCGCCACCGTGATCAGGGTCGTGCCGCGCGCGGTGTTGAACTCGTCCAGATAGGGCTTGGTCTGGAAGTAGTTCACATCCAGCCGTTTTTCAGACAGTTGCACGTTCGGCTGAACGTAATCGTTGAAGACCTTGATCTCGATCGGCACGCCTTGCGCGGCCAGGATCGGCTTCACCTGCTCCAGGATTTCGGCGTGCGGCACGGCGGTGGCGCCGACCAGCAGGGGCGCGCCCTCGGGCCCCGCCTTCTTGTCCGCGCCCTGACCGCAGGCGGCGAGCGTCAGGACAGCGGCGGCGGAAAGCAGCAGCGAACGGCGGATCATGGGGCAGGCTTTCGAAAAATCAGCGGTGCGAGACCTTAGCGACCAGACGGTCGCCGATCATCTGCAGAATTTGCACCAGCACCAACAGCAAAACTACGGTCACGACCATGACGTCGGTCTGGAACCGCTGATAGCCGAAGCGGATGGCCAGATCGCCCAGACCGCCCGCCCCCACCACGCCCGCCATGGCGGTGTAGCTGACCAGGGCGATGACGGTGACGGTCGCGCCGGCGATGATGCCGGGCAGAGCCTCGGGCAACAGGGCGCGCGTCACGATCTGGAAGGTCGAGCCGCCCATGGCCTGCGTCGCTTCGACCACGCCCTTGTCCACCTCGCGCAGGGCCGTCTCGACCAGACGCGCATAGAAGGGCGCGGCCCCGACGACCAGTGGCGGAATGGCGCCCGCCACGCCCAGCGAGGTGCCGACCAGCAACACCGTCACCGGGAGCATGACGATCAGCAGAATAATAAAGGGCACCGAACGCAGCACATTGACGACGAAGGACAGCACGGCGTTCAGCACCGGATTGGCCGCCAGCCGCCCCTTGCCCGACAGATACAGCAGCACGCCCAGCGGCACGCCCAGGATCACGGTCAGCACCATCGATCCGCCCAGCATCAGCAGGGTGTCGACCGTCGCCTTGCCGATATCGGCCCAGTCCACATTGGCGAACATCAGACCGCCTCCACCACGACGCCGCGCGCGGCCAGTTGCGCCAGAGCCGCCTCGGCGTCACCGCCGGTGAAGGCCACCGTCATCTGGCCATAGGGCTCGCCCCGAATGCGGCTGATCCGGCCCGACAGTATTGAATAGTCAACGCCGACAGTGCGCGCGACGCGGCTCAACTCCGGTTCATAGGTGGAGGGACCACGGAAGGTCAGGCGGGCCATGGGCGCCCCGGCGGGCGCGACAGAGGCGTCGATCACTTCCTCGCCCTCGAACAGCATGGCGCGGGTCACGGCGTGCTGCGGATGCAGGAAGACGTCGGCCGTTGCGCCCTGCTCCACGATCCGGCCGTCCTTCAGCACCGCCACCCGGTCGCAAACTCGGCGCACCACCTCCATCTGGTGTGTGATCAGAACGATGGTCAGACCGAGGTCGCGGTTCAGCCCGTCCAGCAGGGTCAGGATGTCTTCGGTCGTCTCGGGGTCGAGGGCGCTGGTCGCCTCGTCGCACAGCAGGACGCTGGGACCGCAGGCCAGGGCGCGGGCGATGCCGACGCGCTGTTTCTGGCCGCCGGACAACTGGGACGGATGTTTTTTCGCATGATCGGCCAGCCCCAGTTGGGCCAGAAGTTCCGCCGTGCGGGCCTTCACCTCAGCCTCACGCCGCCCTTCCAGCCGCAAGGGGAAGGCGACGTTGTCCTCGATCGTCTTGGCGTTCAGCAGATTGAAATGCTGGAAGATCATGCCGATGCCGCGCCGCGCAGCGCGCAGTTCGGCGGCGTTCAGGGCGGTGATCTCCTGCCCATCGACGAAGACCTTGCCCGCGTCGGGCGTCTCCAGTCGGTTGATGGCGCGGATCAGGGTGGACTTGCCCGCCCCCGAACGGCCCACCACGCCGAACACCTCGCCACGCGCGACATGCAGGTCAACGGCGTCCAGCGCCGTGCGGTCGCCCGCCGCGCTGCGATAGCGCCGGGTCACCCCCTCCAGTCTGATCATGTCAGTCGGCGTCCAGAGCAGCGGCGGGGATGATGGTGACGCTCTCGCCGCAACCGCAGGCGTCCGTCTCATTCGGATTGCGGAATACGAACTTCGAGGCCAGCTTCGTCACCTCATAGTCGATTTCGGTGCCGATCAGGAACAGGACCGCCTTGGGCTCGATCAGAATGGTGACGCCCTTGTCCTCGACCACCTCGTCCAGCGGCATGGCTTCTTCGGCATAGGCGAAGGTGTATTCCTGCCCGGCGCAGCCGCTGTTCTTCACGCCGACGCGCAGGCCGACGTAATCCTTCTCGGCGTTGTCCATGATCTCGCGCACACGCGCGGCGGCGGCATCCGTCAAGGTCACCGCCTTGGGCCGGGGTCGCCGTGGCCGGGTCGTGGTCGTCTGAAGTTCGGTCATCAGAGCCTCCTCAGAACATGTTCAGGGCCAGCTTGGCCTCGTCGCTCATCTTGGAAGAGTCCCACGGCGGATCGAACACCAGATTGGCCTTGGCGCTGCGCACGCCCTCGACCTTGGCCACCGCCGTCTCGACCCAGCCGGGCATCTCGCCGGCGACCGGGCAGCCCGGCGCCGTCAGCGTCATTTCGACCAGCACGTCGCGGTCGTCTGATACGTCGACCTTGTAGATCAGGCCCAGTTCATAGATGTCGACCGGGATTTCCGGATCGTACACCGTCTTAAGCGCCTCGATCAGGTCGTCCGTCAGCTTGTCCAGCTCACCCTGTGACAGGGCGCTCTTCTGCGGCTCGTCCCAGCTGGCGGCGAAGGCGTCGCTGTCGGTGATCGCGTTGTCGGTCTTGGCGTCCATACTCGTCACACGAAGAAGTTCCGCGCCTTGATCAGCGCGTCCACGAAGGCGTCTGTATCCTCCATGGTGTTATATAGGGCGAAGGAGGCGCGTGCGCTTGCGCTGACGCCCAGTCTTTTCGCCAGCGGCTCGGCGCAGTGCAGCCCGGCGCGCACGGCGACGCCGTAACGGTCCATGATCTGGGCCACGTCATGGGCGTGCGCGCCCTCGACGGTGAAGGTCAGGATGGCGCCCTTCCCTTCGGCTTCACCCAGAATCCGCAGCCAGTCGTGTTCGCGCAGGCGCGCCACAGCATGGTGATACAGCGCCATCTCATGCGCCTGAATCGCCGCCGGGTCATATTGAGCCAGCCATTCGACCGCCGCGCCCATGCCGATGGCCTCAAGGATCGGGGGCGTCCCCGCCTCGAACCGATGCGGCGGCCCGGCGTAGGTCACGCCTTCCTTCTCGACCGTCACGATCATCTCACCGCCGCCCTGATATGGCGGCAGGGCGTCCAGCGCCTCGGCCGTGCCATACAGGACGCCGATGCCCGTGGGCGCGAACAGTTTGTGCCCCGTCAGAACATAGTAGTCGCAACCGATGGCCTGCACGTCCGGCGCCGCGTGGACTGCGCCCTGACAGCCGTCGATCAGCACCTGCGCCCCGGCCGCATGGGCCAGACGGGTGATCTCGGCGACCGGATTGATGGTCCCCAGCACGTTGGACATATGGGTGACGGCGACCAGCCTGGTCTTCGGCCCCAGCAGGGCGGCGAAGGCCTCCATATCCAACGAGCCGTCGTCCTTGATCGGCGCCCACTTCAGCACCACCCCGCGTCGTTCGCGCAGGAAGTGCCACGGCACGATGTTGGAGTGATGCTCCATCTCGGTGACGATGATCTCGTCGCCCGGCTGGATCAACAGACGGACGCCGTTGGCGACCAGATTGATCGCCTCGGTCCCGCCCTTGGTCCACACGATGTTGTCGGCCGACGGCGCATTCAAGAAACGGGCGACGATCTCGCGCGCCCGTTCATAGGCCTCCGTCGCCTCATTCGACAGGGTGTGCAGCCCCCGGTGAACGTTGGCGTAACTGCCCTCCATCGACGCGACCAGGGCGTCGATCACGGCGCGCGGCTTCTGCGCCGAGGCGGCGGTATCCAGATAGACCAGCGGCTTGCCGTTCACCTGACGCGACAGGATCGGGAACTGCGCGCGGGCGGCATAGGGGTCGAACCCCGTCATGGATGCGTGGGTCACAGGCGAGCCGTCAGCCATTCCCGCACCACCTCTCTGGCGCCTTCATGCTCGATGCGGTCGACGACCTCGATCAGGAAGGCGTGGGTCAACAGGGCGCGGGCCTCATCGGCCGAAATGCCGCGCTGCTGCATGTAGAACAGGGCGCTTTCGTCCAGCGTCCCGACGGTCGCGCCGTGGGCGCACTGCACCTCGTCGGCGTAGATGATCAGTTCGGGCTTCACGTCGATCTCGCCGCGATCCGAGGCGATCAGACCGTGGTGGCCCATGCGGGCGTCGGTGTCGTCCGCGCCCTTCTGGACCAGGATCTTGCCCTGAAAGACGCCGCGCGCCTCATCCCGGACCACGCCCTTGATCAACTGACTGGTCGTGCCGTTCGGCGAAACGTGGTCGATCACCGTGGTCAGGTCGAAGTGGCGCGCGCCGTTCAGCAGATACAGCCCGTCCACACGCGCATCGGCGCCCTCGGCCCCATGACGCAGGCGCGTCTCGTGACGTTGTAGCCTGGAGCCGGTGGCGACGATGGTCTGGCGATAACGGCCGCCTGCCTCCAGCCGCACCTCGGCCTCGGCCACCGAAATGGCGTCGGCGGGTTCGTCGGCCAAGACAATGCGGATCACCTCGGCGTCAGCGGCGACGTCGATCTCGACCTTGTTGTGAGCGACATAGGCCGAGCCCTTGCCCTCGTGCGTCTCCAGCAGCAGCAGGCGCGCGCCGGGGCGGGCGACGATGCGCGCCGCCGCCGTATGACCAGTGCCCGTCGCATCTGAGATGAAGCGCAGGCGCAGCGTCTGATCGCCCGAGGCGATATAGTCCTTCACCCCGACCGGGCGGCCGTTAGCGAAGACGATGGCGTCGCCGCCCAGATCATAGAACGGCCCCGGCGCGCCGACGACGGCTGTGCCGGACGGCTCAGGCGCTTCACGAAGAAAGCGCTTCAGGTCGCTGTATTTCCATTCCTCGACCCGCCGCGAGGGGAAGGTCGCGGCGTCGGTCAGGTCCAGCCGGGCGAGCGCCTTCATGCCGCCTCCGGCAGGAACTTGTCGTAGCCTTCCGCCTCCAGCTCATGCGCCAGCTCCGGCCCGCCCGAAGCGACGATGCGGCCGCCCGCCAGAACGTGCACGCGGTCCGGTTTGATGTAGTCCAGCAGGCGCTGATAGTGGGTGATCACCAGCATCGACCGTTCCGGACTGCGCATGGCGTTCACCCCGTCCGCGACAATGCGCAGGGCGTCGATGTCGAGACCCGAGTCTGTCTCATCCAGGATCAGCAGCGACGGCTCCAGCAGGGCCATCTGCAGGATCTCCATCCGCTTCTTCTCACCGCCGGAGAAGCCGACGTTCAGCGGCCGCTTCAGCATGTCGAAGTCCATCTTCAGCGACTGCGACGCCGCCTTGACCAGCTTCAGGAAGGCCGGGGCCGAGACCTCCTCCTCGCCGCGCGCGCGCTTCTGGGCGTTCAGCGCCGTGCGGATGAAGGTCATGGCCGGCACGCCGGGAATCTCGATCGGATACTGGAACGACAGGAACAGGCCCGCCGCCGCGCGCTCGGCCGGATCAAGGTCCAACAGGTCCCGGCCGTTCCACGAGGCGGAACCGTCCGTCACCTCATAGCCGGGACGGCCCGACAGGCTGTAGCCCAGCGTCGACTTGCCCGCCCCGTTCGGCCCCATGACCGCATGAACTTCGCCCGCAGGCACATCGAGCGTCAGACCCTTGAGGATCGGCTTGTCGGCGACAGAGACGTGGAGGTTATTGATCTTAAGCATTGTTTTTCTTCTTCAACTCACTCAGCCGACCGAGCCTTCAAGGCTGATCGCCACCAGCTTCTGAGCCTCGACGGCGAACTCCATCGGCAGTTCCTGCAGGACGTCGCGGACAAAGCCGTTGACCAGCAGGGCCACGGCCTCTTCTTCCGACAGGCCGCGCTGCTGGGCGTAGAAGAGCTGGTCCTCGGACAGGCGGGTCGTGGTCGCTTCGTGCTCCAGCTGGGCCGAGCCGTTGCGGACCTCGATATAGGGGATGGTGTGGGCGCCGCACGCCTTGCCGATCAGCAGGCTGTCGCACTGGGTGAAGTTGCGCACGCCCGTCGCCTTGGGGTGGATCGACACCAGGCCGCGATAGGTCGAGTCCGACTTACCGGCAGAGACCGTCTTGGCGATGATGCGGCTGCGGCTGTTCTTGCCCAGATGCATCATCTTGGTGCCGGTGTCGGCCTGCTGATGGCCGTTGGTGATGGCGATGGAATAGAACTCGCCCGAGCTTTCCTCGCCCTTCAGGATGCAGGACGGGTATTTCCAGGTGACGGCCGAGCCCGTTTCAACCTGCGTCCAGCTGACCTTGGAGCGATCGCCGCGACAGTCGGCGCGCTTGGTCACGAAGTTGTAGATGCCGCCCTTGCCCTCGGCGTCGCCGGGGTACCAGTTCTGGACGGTCGAGTATTTCACCTCGGCGTCGTCCAGGGCGATGATTTCAACGACCGCCGCGTGCAGCTGGTTCTCGTCGCGCATCGGCGCCGTGCAGCCTTCCAGATAGGAAACATAGCTGCCCTTGTCGGCGATGATCAGGGTCCGCTCGAACTGGCCGGTCTGGCTGGCGTTGATGCGGAAATAGGTCGACAGCTCCATCGGGCAGCGCACGCCCGGCGGGACGTAAACGAAGCTGCCGTCGGAAAAGACCGCGCTGTTCAGGGCCGCGAAATAGTTGTCGCTGACCGGAACAACGGTGCCCAGATACTGACGCACCAGATCAGGATATTCGCGCAAGGCCTCCGAAATAGGCATGAAAATCACGCCCGCCTTGGCCAACTCCTCCTTGAAGGTGGTGACGACCGAGACGCTGTCGAACACGGCGTCGACGGCCACCCTGGGCGCGCCCTGAACACCCGCCAGAACTTCCTGCTCCTTCAGCGGGATGCCCAGCTTTTCATAGACGGCCAGCAGTTCGGGATCGACCTCGTCCAGAGACTTCGGCCCCTCCTTCTTCACCGGCGCGGCGTAGTAATAGAGGTCCTGATAGTCGACAGGCTCGTATTTCACCGCCGACCAGGTCGGCTCTTCCATCGCCAGCCAGCGCTCATAGGCGGCCAGACGCCATTCCAGCATCCACTCCGGCTCGCCCTTCTTGTCGGAGATGAAGCGGATGATGTCGGTGTTCAGACCCTTGGGGGCGAACTCCTGCTCGACGTCCGTGGTGAAGCCGTATTTGTACCGCTCCAGTTCCGCGACTGTATCGATAGTTTCCTGAACAATAGCCATAGGTTACGCGACTTCCTTTACGCGCTCTTGCAAGCGCGCCTTATGCTTGTCCCAGGCCGCGACCCAGGCGTCGGCGAAGCGGGTCCAGTCAGCCTCGGTCGTGCCCCAGCCGCCGGAGACGCGCACGCCGCCGGTCGCCAGATGATGCAGGCCCATGGCGCTGATCGCCTTGGACGGCTTGACCTTGCCCGACGAACAGGCCGAACCGGCCGAGACCATGACCCCGACCAGATCGAGGGTGATCAGCTGCTGCGGGCTGTCCCAGCCCTCAACCGCCATGAAGAGGGTGTTGGGCAGACGCGGAACCGCGCCGCCGATAATTGTAGCGCCCGCCGCTTTGACACGTGCCTCGGCTGCATCACGCCAGGCGACGTGCGCCATGGCGGCGTCCAGATCGCGCGCGGCGCAATCAGCGGCAACGCCGAAACCGGCGATGCCGGGCACGTTCTCGGTTCCTGCACGCAGGCCGCGCTCCTGCCCCGCGCCGTGCAGGATGCGGATGGCGGAAACGCCGTCCTTCAGCACCAGAGCGCCCACGCCCTGCGGCCCGCCCAGCTTGTGCGCCGAGAGGGTCAGACTGTCGGCGCCCAGCGCCTTCATCGTCACCGGAACCTTGCCCGCCGACTGTATGGCGTCGACGTGCAGCCAGCCGCCCGCCGCATGGACCAGCTTGGCCGCCTCGGCGATCGGCTGGATCACGCCGCTTTCGTTATTGGCGTGATGAATGGCGACGACGGCTCGCCCCGGACGCGCCAGCGCCTCTATCAGCCAGTCCAGATCGACCACGCCGTTCGCATCCACCGGCAGCACTTCGACGGGAACGCCGCTGACGGCGGCGGCCTCGGCTACGCAGGGGTGCTCGGTCGCGCCAACGATCAGTCGTTCGCAACCGGCGGCCAGCGCGCTGTGGATCGCCTGAGCGTTGGACTCGGTGCCACCGGATGAGAAGACGATCGCCGTCGGATCGGCGCCGACCAGATCGGCCACCTGGGCGCGAGCGGTCTCGACGCGCGCCCGTGCGCGGCGCCCGGCGGCATGAACCGCCGAGGGATTTCCGTTATCGGCCAAGGCCCTGGCCATGACGTCCTGAACTTCAGGCCGAACCAGACCCGAGGCGTTGTAATCCAGATAGACGCTCACGCCGCCGCCTCCATGGATGACGGCGCATCCTTCTGTCCCATGCGCGTGCGGCTGGTGCGTTTTTCAATGACGTCGGACAGGCTGACCCCGGCCAGATAGCGATGGATCTCTGCGCCCAGATCTTCCCACAGGTCGTGAGTGATGCAGCGCGCGCCGCCCGTCATGCAGCCGCGAGGCGTGCCGTGAGCAGCGCAGCGCGTAGCGCGGATCGGTTCATCAACCGCCAGAACGATGTCGGCCACAACCGTCTCGCCCGCCGTCCTGGCCAGACGATAGCCGCCGCCAGGGCCGCGCACGCTCTTGACCAGACCGCCCTTGCGCAGCCGCGCAAACAGCTGTTCCAGATAGCTGAGTGAAATTTCCTGACGCGCCGCGATCTCGGCCAGCGAGACGGCGCGATCCGATCCGTTCTTCGCCAGATCGGCCATCGCCATGACGGCGTAACGTCCCTTGGTCGACAGACGCATCCCAATACCTCAAAAACCTAACGCTTTTCAGGCCCGCTGTGCTAAGACCCCCGGCCTCGCTGGCGAGCGCGTCGCGTTAAGGGGGGACTTAGAAAGTCCTACCTGCGTGGTCAAGTATTATCCGCCAGTGAAACGTCTGTTGATTGTAGGGGTCGCCATTCATGCCTGAAGTCATCCTGCCCGGCGCCGCTGGCCGCATCGAAGGCCGGTATTCTCCCGGCAAGCGTCCCGATGCGCCGATCGCCTTGATCCTGCACCCGCACCCCAAGGCGGGCGGGCACATGAACAACCCTGTCGCACTGACGATGCACCAGCTGTTCGTTCAGCGAGGCTTCGCCACCCTGCGCTACAATAGCCGCGGCGTGGGCAAGTCGCAGGGCGAGTTCGACAGCGGCATCGGCGAACTGGCCGACGCGGCCACGGCGCTGGACTGGCTTCAGGCCAACAATCCCGCCGCCACCCAGACCTGGGTCGCGGGTTATCAGTTCGGCGCCTACATCGGGATGCAACTGCTGATGCGCCGCCCCGAAACGGACGGCTTCATCTCAGTGTCGCCGCCGTCGAACATCTATGACTTCAGCTTCCTGGCGCCCTGCCCGGCGTCCGGCCTGTTCCTGCACGGAACGGCCGACACGGTCGTGCCTCCGGCCGAGGTCGAGCGCGTCGTCACCAAGCTGCGCTCGCAGAAGGGCATCGTCATCGACTATGAACTGGAAGAAGGCGCGACCCACTTCTGGCAGGATCATATCGGCGCCGTCGAGCGTCGCGTCAGCGCCTATCTGGACAAGCGACTAGCTGAAAAGCCCGCCTGATACAGTCTGATATGAAGAGCTGAAACGGCGCTCCGATCATTCGGAGCGCCGTTTCTGTATGCAGGGCCTAGTGCTCGCCTTCAGCCGCAGCTACGGCCGCAGGACGGTGAGCGCGAACGCACCAGATCACGCTGACGATCATCAGGATCATGGCCACGATCTCGATCACGGTCGGACCGCGCCGTTCCCAGATGAAGCCGTAGATGAAGGCGAACAGGGTCTCAGACACGATCATCTGGCCCAGCATGGTCAGCGGCAGCAGGCGGCTGGCCTGGTTCCAGAAGGCGTTGCCGATGACCGAGGCGAAGATCGCAACGCCCGCACTGACACCGATCAGGCGCACCCAGGCGTCGTCTGTCATCCCACCCAGCATGAACAGCGACGGAATGACCAACACAAGCGCCAACGCGCCGGTGACCACGCCAGTCAGCAATGACCACTCATGCGGGGTGATGTCGGGCAACCGCCCCATCCAGCGGCTGTTGCCGACAGCGAAGGCAGTCCACGACAACAAGGCCGCAACAGCGCATCCGAGCCCGATCAGGGTTGCGGTCCCGCTCTGCGCTGCGGCCCCGCCGCCGTGACTGAGCGATTCCCAGCCGATCAGACCGACAGCCAGGGCCGCCACAACGATGGGCGGCGCCACGCGCGACAGCGGCGGAGAATCCTTGTCCTTCAGGCCCCAGAGCGCCACGACCACGGGCACCATGCCGACGATCAGGGCCGAGGCCGCGACGCCCGCGTAATGCACGCCGACCACCAGGAAGGCGAAATAGACGAGATTCCCCGCCAGACTCAGCCAGACCAGCGCGCCCCACGCCTTGCGCGTCAGGGCCGCCGTCGCTCTTCGCCAGCGCGGCGCGATCAACAGGGCCGCGATCAGGCCATAGGCGAGGTAACGCCCGGCCGTCAGCAACAGAGGCGAAGCCTCAGGCACGACCTTGGGCGCCAGGAAGACCAGCCCCCACAGGGCGCCTGCCGCCAGCCCGCTGGCGACGCCCCAGAAACGCGATGAAGCCGCCACGCCTATTCTTCTCCCGGTTCTACTATCCGGCCGCCGGTCATCGGCGCTGCGACTCCCGTTGTGCCGGGGAAACTGATCGGCAGGCCCAGACGGCAGCGTGCCGCCAGAAAGGCGAAAGCCTCGGCCTCGATAGAGTCGCCGCGCCAGCCCTTGTCCTCGGCCGTCGAGACAGGGACGCCCACGCGATCACGGATGGCGGCCAGCAACACCGGGTTATGGCGACCGCCGCCGCAGACGACGATCTCTTTCGGCTGCTCCGAACAGCGAGCGACGCCCAACGCCACGGCCTGCGCCGCGAAGGCGGTCAGGGTCGCCGCAGCGTCCTCCAGCGACAGTTGCGCCACTGGGTCCAACGAGAAGTCGAAACGATCCAGCGACTTAGGACCGCTCGTCGCGAAATAGGGATGGGCCAGATAGGCATTCAGCACGGCCTGATCGACCGTTCCCGCCTCCGCCAGACGGCCGCCCTCGTCCATCCGCTTCTTCATGCGCGACTGAACCAGCAGATCGACCATGCCGTTGGCCGGGCCGGTGTCGAAGGCCTCCAGTTCGCCGTCAGCGCGGATCAGGGTGATGTTGCCGACGCCGCCCAGGTTCAGCACGGCGACCGGCCCTGACAGGCCCGCCTTGCGGACCAGCGCCGCGTGATAGACCGGCGCCAGCGGCGCGCCCTGCCCGCCCGCCGCCACATCGGCGCTACGGAAATCAAAGGCCACCGGCGCGCCCAGCCCCTCGGCCACGCTGACGGCGTCGATCAACTGCACCGTGCGGCCCGGCAGGTCGGGCGTAGGCGCTTCATGCAGCACCGTCTGGCCGTGGACGCCGACCAGATCCAGCGCGCTGGACTTCACCCCGTTCACCGCCATGAAGCCGAGCGCCGCCGCCAGATGCGCGTCGGCCACGGCCATGCGCGCGTCTTCAAAGCTGTCCGGCTCTTCTTCATCGCGTTCCCAGTCGAAGGCGTCGTCGATAGCGTCCTCAATGATGGCGCGGGTTTCACCGTCCAGCTTCATCTCGCCGGCGGGGCCGAAAGACAGGATGTCATGGCCGTCCGTCTCGATCACCGCCATGTCCACGGCGTCCAGCGAGGTGCCGGTCATGAAGCCAAGCACGCGAAGGGTCTTTTTCGGGGAGGTCGTCATGGCGGCTTGACTGCCACGTCGTGCGCGACGTAGCTAGCGCCCATGATCGCGCAAACGGCCCTTTTCGCCACCTATTACTACGGCCTCTACTAGAGAGCGGCCGCGATCCTTGCCGCCCTTCCCTCGGCGGCATTTTTCCTCGGAAGACGGCCGCCGGTTCTGATGCTACGGACCCGACCATGACCGAGCCCACGACCCAAACCGTTTCCGAAACCGCCTTCAAGTCGGACTTCCTGCGCCTGATGAAGGCGCGCGGCTATATTCACCAGATCACCCACCCGGTCGAACTGGATGAGGCGGCGGCGTCCGGCGTGGTCACGGGCTATATCGGCTTCGATGCGACGGCGCCCAGCCTGCACGTCGGCCACCTGATCCAGATCATGCTGCTGCGTCGACTTCAGCAGGCCGGGCACAAGCCGATCGTCCTGATGGGCGGCGGCACGACCAAGGTCGGCGACCCCTCGTTCAAGGACACCCAGCGCCCCCTGCTGACCGAGGAAAAGATCGCCGAGAACATCGCCGGAATCAAAGGCGTGTTCGAGAAGTTCCTGACTTTCGGCGACGGTCCGACCGACGCCATCATGCTGGATAACGACGAGTGGCTGTCGCAACTGGGCTACCTGCAATTCCTGCGCGACTACGGCACGCATTTCACTATCAACCGGATGCTGAGCTTCGACTCGGTCAAGCTGCGCCTGGATCGCGAGCAGCCGCTGACCTTCCTCGAGTTCAACTACATGCTGATGCAGGCGACCGACTTCCTGGAGCTGAACCGCCGCTATGGCTGTTCGTTGCAGATGGGCGGTTCGGACCAGTGGGGCAACATCATCAACGGCGTCGAACTGACCCGCAAGGTGGACCACAAGGCCGCCTTCGGCCTGACCACGCCGCTGCTGTCCACCGCCTCGGGCCAGAAGATGGGCAAGACGGTCGGCGGCGCCGTGTGGCTGAACGCCGACGCCCTGTCGCCGTTCGACTACTGGCAGTACTGGCGCAACACCGAGGACGGCGACGTGGGCCGTTTCATGCGCCTGTTCACCGACCTGCCGCTGGATCAGATCGAGCGCTATGAGGCGCTGGAAGGCGCCGAGATCAACGACGCCAAGAAGGCGCTGGCCGACGCCACCACCTCCATGCTGCACGGCGTCGAGGCCGCACAGGCCGCCCGCGCCGCCGCCGAGGCCGCCTTCGAGAAGGGCCAGTTGTCCGCCGACCTGCCGACCGTCGAACTGCCGCGTGACGAGGTGATCGGCGCCATGATCGCCGCCATCACGACCAAGGCGGGTCTCAGCGCCTCCAACGGCGAGGCTCGCCGTCTGGCCCAGGGCGGCGGCCTGCGCCTGAACGACGAAGTCGTCAACGACGGCGCCCGTCTGATCGAAGAGGCTGATCTGAACGCCGACGGCGTACTGAAACTCGGCGCTGGCAAGAAGAAGCTGGTGCTGGTGCGGCCGGTGTAAGGTGAGATCTGTGACCGACATCACCGAAAACACCCCTGCCCCCGCTTTTGATCTGGCGACAGACGGCGACGGGCGTGTGTCGCTGGAGGAACTGAAGGGCAAGAACGTTGTCCTCTACTTCTATCCCAAAGCCGACACGCCCGGCTGCACGACCGAAGGACAGGATTTCTCGGCCCTGATCGCCCGGTTTACGGCCGCCAACACCGTGGTGATCGGCGTGTCGCGCGATGCGGTGAAGAAGCTGGACCGCTTCAAGGCCAAGCATGACCTAAAGGTGGCGCTTGGCTCAGACGAGGACGGAGTGGTCACGGAAGCCTGGGGCGTGTGGGTGCTGAAGAAGCTCTACGGCCGCGAATATATGGGCATTGAGCGCGCCACCTTCCTGATCGATGCTGAAGGCGTGGTTCGCCGCGTCTGGCGAAACGTCAAGGTGAAGGGGCACGCCGAAGCGGTTCTGGCGGCTGTCGAAGCGCTCTGATCGGCGAGCGGGGTTCGCAAAGCCCGACTTGACCTGCGCGTCTCAGCCCGCCCTAACTATTGTCAGGGATTGTATCCTCAGGGGCTGACATTGACCAAACGCCGGTCGTCCCGGCGTGACGCGGAGAGTAAAGATGTTCAACAAGAACAAACCCCTCGACAGCAACGCTTCGGGCGGGTTGGGCATTCCGAAACCGCCTGAACCTGCCGCCCCCGCTCCCAGCCCGGCGCCCGCCGCCACGCCCGCACGCCCGCCCGAACCGGCGCGACCTGCGGCTGCCCGCTCGTCCAGCCTGTCGACCCTGTCGGCGGGCGTGAAATATGAGGGCAATATCTCCGGCGCAGGCGAGCTTCAGGTCGATGGCTCGCTGAAGGGCGACATCCGCGTGGTGCGCGTGGTCATCGGCGAAGGCGGCGCAGTGGAAGGCACGGTCCACGCCGACATCCTTGAGGTGCGCGGCCGCGTCTCGGGCGCCATCGTCGCCAAACAGGTCAAGTTGTTCGCCACCTCGCGTGTTGAAGGCGACATCACTCAGGAACAGCTTTCCATCGAACAGGGCGCCTGGTTCCAGGGGCGCTGCACCCAGGCCAAGCGCGATACGCCGGGCGCCAATATGCTTGAAGCCCCGGCTGCGGCCGACAAGCCCGCCAAAACGGACGCCAAGGTCGAGGCCAAGCCGACTGCCTGATCGGCGCCTGTCATGGATCAAAGAGAAAGGGCGGCCCGCAAAGGCCGCCCTTTTTACATGACGCAAGACTGAGATCAGCCCTCGCGCGTCTCGCCCACGCGGGCCGCCAGCGCGGCGCCCATGAAGGCGTCCAGATCGCCGTCCAGCACCCCTTGCGTATCCGAGGTTTCGACCTCGGTGCGCAGATCCTTCACCATCTGATATGGTTGCAGGACGTAGGAGCGGATCTGGTGGCCCCAGCCGATATCGGTCTTGGCGTCGGCCAGGGCCTGGGCCGCAGCCTCACGTTTCTGAAGCTCCAGCTCATACAGACGCGCACGCAGCATCTTCCACGCCTGATCGCGGTTCTGGTGTTGCGAGCGGCCCGCCTGACAGGCCACCACGGTATTGGTCGGAATGTGGGTCAGACGCACCGCCGAGTCCGTCTTATTGACGTGCTGACCGCCCGCGCCCGACGCGCGATAGGTGTCCGTGCGCACGTCCGACGGGTTGATGTCGATCTCGATGCTGTCGTCGACGACCGGCGACACCCCGACCGAGGCGAACGAGGTATGCCGCTTGGCCGCTGCGTCATAGGGGCTGATGCGGACCAGACGGTGGACGCCCGATTCCGACTTAAGCCAGCCATAGGCGTTCGGGCCGGAGATCAGCAGGGTCGCAGACTTGATGCCCGCCTGTTCGCCGGATTCCTCTTCCTGAAGCTCGACGTCATAGCCATGCGAACGCGCCCAGCGGCTGTACATCCGCAACAGCATTCCGGCCCAGTCGTTCGACTCGGTGCCGCCAGCGCCGGAGTTGACCTCCAGATAGGCGTCGTTGCCGTCGGCCTCGCCGGACAGCAGGGCTTCCAGCTCGGCGCGCGCGGCGCGGTCCTTGATGGACTTCAGCTGTTCACGCGCTTCGTTGAGAGTGGCTTCGTCGCCCTCTTCATCGGCCATGTCGGCCAGCATGATCCCGTCTTCGAGACCCTGCTCCATGTCCTTGACGGCGCTGACCTGGGCTTCAAGGCGCGAGCGTTCGCGGCTGACGGCCTGGGCCTGTTCGGGATTGTCCCATAGCGTCGGGTCCTCGACCCGCGCATTCAGCTCATCGAGCTTTCTTAGAGCGACATCCCAGTCAAAGTCGCCTCCTGAGCAGAGCGACGCTCTGCTCGATGTCGGCCTTCATGGCCTCGACATCCGGTCTCATCGCAATCTCCAGCGATAAAGGGGTGAAAGGGCGCGCCAGAACATCCGGCGCGCCGAAGAGGGGGTGTAACTAGAGCCTCAGTAGAGGTCGCTCAAGTCCTCGGCCGGCTGCTTTTTGGGCGGCGGCGGGGCCACGGGCGGCGGCGCTACCGGCGCCGGAGCCTGAGACCTGGCTTCCTGCTCACGACGGATGACATCGTAATAGTTCTGAGGCCCTTCCGGCGCGGCCGGGCGCGGCGCTTCCTCGCGGATCTGGCGCTCGGTCCCCGGGCGGAAGGCTTCCTCAATGCCGTTCACGGTGCGGAAGATGGCGTTCTTAGGCTTCACGAAGGGTCGCGCCGGGCGTTCTTTCAGGGCGTCTTCCATAAAGTCGATGAAGATCGGCACGGCGGTCGAAGCCCCCGCTTCGCCTCCGCCCAGCGAGCGGTTGTCGTCAAAGCCGACGAAGACCCCGACCACGATGTCGCTGGAGAATCCGACGAACCAGGCCGAGCGGTATTCATTGGTCGTGCCGGTCTTGCCCCCGACCCAGCGGCCCAGACTGCGCGCGCGGGCGCCGGTGCCGCGCTGGATCACGCCTTCCAGCATGGAGCTCATCTGATAGGCGGTGATCGGGTCGATGACCTGCGTCCCGCGATCCTGCAGGCGCGGCGATTCCTGACCGCTGAAACCGCGGCCGCATTCACGGCACTGACGACGGTCGGCGCGGTGAATGGTCTGGCCGTTCCGGTCCTGAGCCAGTTCGATCAGATAGGGGTCGATCTTGCGCCCGCCGTTGACGAAGGCGGCATAGGCGGCGGTGATCCGATAGGGCGTTGTCTCCCCTGCCCCCAGCGACATGGCCAGGTTCGGCGACATATCGTCCACCACGCCCATCTTCTTGGACAGGTCGACGACGTTCTTCATGCCCACGGCCTGAGCGAGGCGCACGGTCATGACATTGCGCGACAGCTCCAGACCACGGCGCAGGCTCTGCGGGCCATAGAACTGACGGCTGTAGTTCTGGGGCGTCCATGGCCGACCGCCCGGCCCGCCAGGGAAGCTGATGGGCGCATCCAGCACGATGGAGGCAGGCGTGAAGTCGCCTTCCAGCGCCGCTGCATAGACGAAGGGCTTATAGGCCGAACCGGGCTGGCGACGGGCCTGGGTCGCGCGGTTGAAACTGGATAGGGCGTAGGAATAGCCGCCCACCATCGCCAGCACACGGCCCGACTGCGGCTCGATGGCGACAAGGGCGCCGTTGACGGCGGGCACCTGCTTCAGGGCGAACTGGCCGTTCTGCCGCTCGACGAAGATCAGGTCGCCGGGCTTCAACGGCCTGCGCCCCGCGTTTGACCAGGAGACGTCGGCTGCGCGCAGCGCCCCAGTCTGGTCATCGCGCGCCGTGCGGATACGAACCGTTCCGCCGCTGACGCTCTCGACAGCCGCAGCCTGCCACGAGCGGCGCTCGGGCGGGGTCGTGCGCTTCTGGGCCTCGGCCTGCCAGCCGTCGGCGAAATCCGTCGTGCCCCAGGCGCCGCGCCAGCCGTGACGACGATCATAGTCCTCAAGCCCGCGCATCAGGGCGTCGCGCGCCGCCGACTGCAACTGCGGGTCCAGGGTGGTGCGCAGGTAATAGCCCCCGCGATTGACCTCTTCCTGACCGAACAGGGCGATGGCGCGGCGTCGCGCTTCTTCCACGAAGAAGTCGGCGTCGGCGTATTCGGCCCGTCGCGGCGCCGAGCGGGCGTTCAGCGGTCGCGCCAGGGCGGCCTTGGCCTGTTCATCCGTGAGCCAGCCATTGCTCGCCATCTCTCCCAGCACCCAGTTACGGCGGCCCAGAGCAGCGGCGGGATAACGTTTAGGGTGATAGTTGGTCGGCCCCTTGGGCAGCGCGCCGAGAAAGGCGGCTTCATCCGGTGTCAGCTGGTCCAGCGACTTGCCGAAATAATTATAGGCCGCTGAAGCCACGCCATAGGAGCGATAGCCCAGGTAGATTTCGTTCAGATACAGTTCGAGGATCTGCTCCTTGGTCAGCGTCGCTTCCAGACGGCTGGACAGGATCGCTTCCTTGAGCTTGCGGTTCAGACTGGTTTCGCTGGTCAGCAGAACGTTCTTCGCCACCTGCTGGGTGATGGTCGAACCGCCCTCAAGGCGGCGACCCGACATGACGTTGAAGACGTTCTTGAACATGGCCCGGCCGATGCCGGACACGTCGATACCGCCGTGGTTGAAGAAGTTCTGATCCTCGGCCGCCAGGAAGGCGTGGACCACGGTCTGCGGCACCTGATCATAGGTGACGTAGATTCGCCGCTCGTCCGAGAATTCGCCGATCAGGGTGCCGTCCCCGGCATAGACCCGCGTGGCCGTCGCCGGGCGATAGTCCGCCAGCTCAGAAGCGTCGGGCATGTCGTGCAGGACCCAGGCGGCATAGACGGCCACCACCACCCCGGCCACGGCGATGGCGCCCAGCAGGGCCACGCCCGCCATGACGAACCAGCGTTCGGCTATCTTCACCGTGAACTCCGCAAGACGCACCCCATCATGGCTCGTTTATCGTGCGTTGCGCGACGCGCAAAGCGGAACCGCACCAAACAGGCCCGCCGCGGTTCAAATCAGCCCTTGTCCCGCAGCAGGCGCGCCTTGTCGCGCTGCCAGTCGCGTTCGGCGGCCGTCTCGCGTTTGTCGTGCAGTTTCTTGCCCTTGGCCAGCGCGATTTCCAGCTTCGCCTTGCCGGACTCGTTCAGATAGAGGCGCACCGGAACGATGGTCCGACCCTCGCGCTGAACCGCTCCGATCAGCTTGTCGATCTGCTTGCGGTGCAGCAACAGCTTTCGGTGACGGCGCGGCTCATGGTTGAAGCGGTTCGCCATCTTATAGGGCGGGATGTCGGCGTTGATCAGCACCATCTCGCGCCCCTCGGGCGAGACATAGCTTTCGGCGATATTGGCCCGGCCGTCGCGCAGCGCCTTGATCTCGGTGCCCAGCAACTGGATCCCGGCCTCGATATGATCCTCAAGGAAGTAGTCGAAGCGCGCGCGCCGGTTCTCGGCGATCGTCTTCTGCTTTGGCGCCGTCGAAGCCATCAGGCGACCCCGGCCTCGACCAGGCACTTGTCGATGGCGGGCTTCACGGCGTCCGCTGTCCGCGACAGCGGCAGGCGCACTTCCTCGGTGCACAGGCCCAGCTTCGCCAGGGCGTATTTGGCGGGCGATGGCGAGTTGTCGAGGAACAGCGCCTTGTGCAGACCGATCAGACGCTCCTGCCACGAACGGGCGGTGGCGAAATCCCCGGCCTGAACCGCTTTGTAGAGGGCGACCATGGCCTCTGGCGCGACATTCGTCGTTACCGAGATGACGCCGACACCGCCATGCGCCGCATAGCCCAGATAGCTGGAATCATCACCCGAGATCAGGTCGAACGCGCCGTCGATGTTGGCCCGCATCCAGCTGGCCCGCGCCACGTCGCCCGTGGCGTCCTTGATGCCGACAATGTTCGGGTGCGCGGCCAAAGCCGCCACCGTTTCGTTCGACAGATCGACGCCCGTGCGACCCGGCACGTTGTAGAGCAGGATCGGCAGCTGAACCGCATCGGCCACGGCCTCGAAATGCGCCTGCATCCCGGCCTGCGACGGACGGTTGTAATAGGGGGTGACGACCAGCGCCCCGTCAGCACCGACCGTCTTGGCGAAACGCGCCATTTCAATCGCCTTATCGGTCGACGGCGAACCGGCCCCGGCGATGACGCGGATGCGCCCTGCAGCGATCTCAACGCACTGTTCAACCACGCGCTTGTGCTCGTCCAGCGTCAGGGTCGCGCTCTCGCCGGTCGTCCCCATCGGCACGACCCCGTGAACCCCGGCGGCGATCTGGCGTTCCAGCAGACGTTTGAAAGCGGCCGCGTCCACGTTTCCGTCACGAAGAGGTGTGATCAGGGCGGGGATCACGCCCTTGAACAAGGGGGCGGTCATGGGAACAACATACCTGTGCGGAGACAATGGGCGACCTTCCGCCCGTCACTAATCGGCAAAGGGTAAGTTGCCAGCCGCCTGGCCGCAACCAGAGATGAATGAGGATCAGTTATCTGATGATCGCGACGACCGTGGCCGCCGCCCTGGCGATTCTGACTCCACCCGCACAGGATGCGCTGAACAGCGGACCTGTGCCCTATTCCGCAACCGCCTACCCTGCCTCTCAAGGCGGGGTCATCAGCGGTCAGGACGCTGCGCTGGTGCAACAGGGGCTGGCCGCCGCCCGCGCCCGCGACGTGGTGGGCACGCAATCCATCATGGCGCGGATTTCCGACTCATCGGCCCGAAAACTGGTCGAGTGGGCGCTGGTCGATACCTCTGACAAGCAGTTGTCCTACAGCGATCTGGCGCGGGCGCAGACCGATCTGGCGAGTTGGCCGCGCGGCGAATCGCGCCGGGCGGCGGGCGAGCGCGCACTGGATATGGCGGGCCAGTCGCCCGATGCGGTGCTGGCCTTCTTCAACGGTACTGCGCCGACCACGGCGCAGGGCGCCATCGCCCTGGCCGGAGCGATGGAGCAGACCGGCCGCCGTAACCAAGCGCAGGCGCTGATTCGCGACTGGTGGCGTAACCAGAGCTTTGATCTGGCCCAACAGGACCGAATCCTTTCCCGCTGGGGCGGCTGGCTGAACAGCGACGATCATGTCACGCGGCTGAACATGCTGCTGCTTGGCCCGCACGGCCCGGCGACGCGTGCGATGGTCGCCCTGGTTCCGGCCGACCGTCAGACCGTCGCCAACACCGTGATGGCGCTGCGCACCGCCTATGCCCCAGACGCCATCGTCGGCGGCCTGTCGCCCGCCCAGGCCAACGACCCGGCCGTGGCGCTTGAACGCGTGCGCCTGCTGCGTTCGGCCGGACGCCAGTCTGAAGGCTTCGCCCTGCTGTCCGCCCTGCCCGCCGCGCCATCTCATGCCGAGGGCCAGAACACCCTGTGGAGCGAGCGCCGCAACTACTTCCTCGACGCCCTGCAACAGGGCAACGCCCGCGCCGCCTATGCGGCCATGAACGGCCACGGCTTCCCCTCGGGCGAGCGAAAGGTCGACGCCGAATTCTTCGCCGGCTGGGTCGCCCTGACCAAGTTGAACGACCCGGCGACGGCGGCGCGCCATTTCGAGGCGCTGCGCAATGCGTCCTCGACCCCGATCACACAGGGCCGCGCCCTCTACTGGCTGGGCCGCGCGGCCGAGGCGCAGGGCAATCGTCAGGACGCCCAGCGCTGGTATCAGGCGGGTGCCGAGCACTGGCAGACCTTCTATGGCCAGTTGGCTGCGGAAAAGGCGGGGATGACCACCCTGACCCTGCCCGGCGAGCCGGAACCGTCGCGCGAAGACGTGAACCGTTTCGAGGGCAATGAGGTCGTGCGCGCAACTCGCATACTGGGCCAGATCGGCGAGAAGAACCTGATGAGGGTCTTCGCCTATCATCTGGATGACGCCCTGCCCTCGCCCTACGACCTGTCTCAGTTGTTCGACCTGATGCAGGGTTATGGGGACCAGTTCGGCTCCATGATGGTCGGCCGCGCGGCCAGCCAGCGCGGCTTCGTCATGCCTGAACGCATGTATCCGATCCGCCTGCCGCAACAGGTTCCGGGCATGGCGCCGACCGAGTTCGCACTGGCCATCACCCGTCAGGAATCCAGCTTCGATCCGCTGGTCCGTTCCGGCGCCGATGCGCGCGGCATGATGCAGCTGTTGCCCGCGACGGCGCAGGGCGTGGCGCGCCGCATGGGCCGCTCATTCAGCGCCGATCAGTTGTGGGACGCCGAGGTCAATATGACGCTGGGCAGCTATCATCTGGGCGAGCTGATGAACAACTTCGGCGGCTCGCCGCTGCTTGCGGCCGTCGGGTATAACGCAGGCCCCGCGCGCCCGCCCCAATGGACCGCCCGTTGCGGCGACCCGCGTCAGGCCCAGGTCGATCCCATCGACTTCATCGAGTGCGCGCCCTTCACCGAGACGCGCAACTACATGATGCGGGTGATGGAGAACATGCAGGTCTATCGCGCCCGCCTGAACGGCGGCTCGGCGCCGCTGACGCCTTCAGCCGATCTGGCGCGCGGCGTCCCCCCTCAGGCAGGCCCACGCCCCTACCAGCCTTGAGGCGGCAATGCGGGTCGCCACGACGGCGGCCCGCTCTCTCCATTCAGGTCGTCGACAGGCCTGCGAAAAGCACGTCCATGTGGGTGCGGACCAACAGGTCGCGCTCCGCCCATTCGAAATAGGTCTTGGTGATGACGATCGAAACCAGACCGTGCGCGCTGGCCCATATGACCTGCGCAAGGGTGCGGGCGTCGCCTTTCAGCGCCCCCTTCTCCACCGCTTCCTCAACCACGCAGACAAAAGCGCGGAACAGTTCGGCGCCGGTCTGCTGGGCCACGCTTTCGGCGCCATGGCGCGTCTCGATGGATGGGGTCAGATAGGCCAAGCGGTAAGCATTCGGATTAGCAAAACCGAAGGCGACGTAGTTCTCGACGATCCGCCGCAGCCTGATCAGCGGCGGCGCATCTTCAGCGAGGATAAGCTGATGCTCTTCCGCCAAGGTGTCAAAGGCGTTGCGGCAGATCTCATTGAGAATCTCACTCTTGTCCGCGAAGTGCATATACAGGGCGGTTGAAGACAGCCCCACCTCATCAGCGATCTTACGGATGGTGGCGCCTTCATAGCCCTGCCTGACGAAAATCGCTTCGGCCGCCGCAAGGATTTCAGCGCGACGCTCATGCCCTTCGCCCTTGGGCTTTCGGGCCGAACGCGAGGAACCGGCAGGTAAGGCAGACACTCAAACCTCCACGAGAACAATCCCGCTGTGAGGTCCACATTGATAGCGGCAAAGCTACGCGCGGCCAAATGCTTGCAATCAGAAAGCGAACGTATAACGTCGTTTTACAATGGAGACTGGAAGGTCATGGGCGACAGGTCAGTGGCGCACACCGATAACTGCCCATTCATGTCCGCCCGTATAACCCTGACGCGTTTGCAAACGCTCATTCTTCTGGCGGCAATTATGGCCGTCATAACATTAGCCAGTCGACTTCCTGTCACCCTGAATGCTTTATCCTTGGGTCTGCAGGCAGGGTTTGCGTGTGTCGCAACCTGGCGTGTCTTTCTGTTGTGGACCAGTCGGCGCTGGCGGCCGCGCCAACCGGCTGTACCGTCGACCCGGCAATCCGCAGAATGGCCGCGATACACCGTTGTCGCGGCTCTTTATCAGGAGACTGAGGTCCTGCCCCATCTTATCGAACGGCTGGCCGAAATCGACTATCCGGCCGACCGGATCGAAGGCTTCCTTGTCCTGGAAGCCGATGATGAGGCGACCATCAACCTAGCCCGGACACTCCCCCGGCCCGACTGGCTTCAGGTGCTGGTTACGCCGCATGAAACACCAAAGACAAAGCCACGCGCCCTGAATTACGCCCTGACGCAGGCAACCGGTGATCTGATCACCATCTATGACGCCGAAGACGATCCTGACCCGCTGCAATTGCGTGAGGCCGCCGGACGTTTCATGATCGACGATGGAACCTTGGCCTGCGTTCAGGCGCCATTGCGGATTCGCAACCGGGGCAAGAGCCGCAGTCCTTTTCTTGACCGTCAGTTCGCTGCGGAATACGCGGCTCTGTTTGAAATCACCCTGCCCGCCATGACCCGGCTGGGTCTGCCCTTCCCGCTCGGGGGGACCAGCAACCATTTCCGCGTTCCAGTCCTGCGATCCCTGGGTGGTTGGGACCCATGGAACGTGACCGAAGACGCTGATCTTGGATTTCGCATCTGGCGTGCAGGCTATCGTCTGGGCGTGATCCAGCGCCCCACCTATGAACCGCCTCCCGGTTCGCTGAATTTGTGGCTTCCGCAGAGAACGCGCTGGTTGAAGGGCTATCTTCAGACTCTGGCGGTGCACACGCGTTCTTCTCGCGGAATGCGTTGGAGAGGCTGGGCGGGCCTGATCGCGACCATTGTCGCCGGTCTGGTTTCTGCAGCGCTACACGCCATCTGCACAGCCTGGATCCTGAGCCTTGCGCTGACATCATTCGCCTCGGGCCGGCTGCCGCCATTCTCCATTATCGGCATCACCGTCCTGATTTCCGGCGTCATGGCCGCATGGCTGATGAAACGGCGAGGCTCCCGGTTGGCGGGTGTTCCGTACGGCATACACGACCTGTTGCCTTCGCTGGGATATTGGTGCCTGCTCAGTATGGCCTTCTGTCATGCCGCCGTGCGCCTCCTTCTTGAGCCGCATCACTGGGACAAAACTCCGCATCAGGCCGTCGCTACGCCCGATGTCATCATGATCAAAGACGCCGAGTCTGGACGAGCGGCCGCCTGAGCGCCTATCAGCGCGCATGGCTCCGGTTCTCTCTTTCACCCCCGAAACCCTCGTGACGCGCGGGTGGTCGGACTACGCTCTTCTGGACAGCGGCGACGGCCGCAAGCTGGAGCGCTACGGCCGCTACACCGTTGTGCGCCCTGAGCCGCAGTGTTTCTGGAAGGCCCATAACGCAGCTGCCTTCGAGCGCGCCAACGCCATGTTCGATCCGCAGCAGGAGGAAGAGGATTCCGGCCGCTGGCGTTTCGACGCGCACGGACCGATCGACGCCTTTCCGCTGAAATGGCGCGACGTGCGCTTCATGGGGCGCTTCACCCCGTTTCGGCACCTGGCCTTCTTCCCTGAGCAGGCGGCCAATTGGGAATGGCTGGACGCGCGTGTCCGCACCCTGAAGCAACCGAAGATCCTCAATCTGTTCGGCTATACTGGTGTGGCCAGCCTCGCCTGCTCGGCGGCGGGCGCGCACGTCACCCACGTCGACGCCTCGAAGAAGTCGGTCGCCTACGCTCGCGAAAACGCCGAACTGTCCGGTCTGGCCGACCGCCCGATCCGCTGGATCGTCGAGGACGCCCGCAAATTCGTCGCGCGCGAGGTGCGCCGCGGCTCAAAATACGACGGCATCATCCTGGACCCGCCCAAATACGGGCGCGGCGCCAATGGTGAAGTCTGGCGCCTGTTCGAGGACATGCCGGAGTTGCTGAAAGACTGCGCCGCCCTGTTGTCCGACGACGCCTCCTTCCTGCTGCTGAACGCTTATGCGGCGCGAATTTCCGGCCTGTCGCTGGCGCACATGATGGCGGAAGCGACCCATGATCGCGGCGGCCGCATCGACTGGGGCGAGCTGGCGCTGTCCGAAGACGGCGAGAGCGCCCGCGCCATCGGCCTGTCCTTCTTCGCCAGATGGAGCGCCTGATGACCGAACGCCTCATCACCTCCCTGACCAACGACACGATCAAGGCCGTCCGCGCCCTGCACATGCGCAAGGAGCGCGAGGCAACGGGCCGCTTTCTGGCCGAGGGGCTGAAATTCATCGGCGAGGCGCTGGATCAGGGCCGCGCGCCGGTCATGCTGCTGGTCGGTCAGCACGCCCGGCCGCACCCCCTGCTGGACCGCGCCAGGGCCGAGACGTTGAAGAGCGGCGGCCAGATCATCGTCGTCACCCACGCCATCCTTGAAAAGATCAGCCGCCGCGACAATCCGCAGACGGTGCTGGGCGTGTTCGAACAGGTCTATACGCCGCTGATCTCCATCCAGCCCGACGCCAAGCCCTGCTGGGTGGCGCTGGAGCAGGTCCGCGATCCCGGCAACCTGGGCACCATCATCCGCACAGCGGACTCAGCCGGATGCGGCGGCGTCATCCTGATCGGCGACTGCGTTGATCCCTTCTCGGTCGAGGCGGTGCGCGCGACCATGGGCTCAGTCTTCGCCGTGACCATCAGCAAGGCGTCGCGTGAAGAGTTCCTAGCCTGGCGCGCTTCTTGGCCGGGCAGCGTGATCGGCACCCGTCTGGACGCCACGCACGGCTACCGCGATAGCCCTGTGCGCCATCCCGCCATCATCATGATGGGCAATGAACAGGCAGGCCTGACCGACGAACTGGCCGCCGCCTGCGACCTGAACGTCAAGATTCCGATGCGCGGCCGGGCTGACAGCCTGAATCTGGCCGTCGCGACGGGCGTCATGGTCTACGCCGTGACCGACGCGGCCTACGGCCCAAATCTGTAGCTCGGCTAACTTAGAAACTGGCCAACCGAGCTCCACACCCATACTGCTAGACCGCCCCCGCCACCCGCGCCAGATCGGCGGTGATGCGTTCGGCGACCTTCAGGCGGTCCTCCGGCGTCGGCCAGTCGCCCTTCACGACGATCTTCTGATCCGGGCGTATCTTCCAGAAGGCGTGGTTCTTCTGGATCAGGCCCACCAGCCCCATCGGGTTGGGGAAGGTGTTGTTGCGCAGGGTCAGCACCGCGCCCTTGGGTCCGATGTCGATCTTTTCGATCATGGCTGTGCGGCAGTTGGCCTTGATGCCCACGATCCGCAGAAGCTGCTGCGCCTCGTCCGGCAGAGGGCCGAACCGGTCGATCAACTCGGCGGCCATGGCCTCGCGGTCCTCCATCTTCTCGGCGTCCGACAGGCGGCGATACAAGCTCAGACGCACGTTCAGGTCCGGGACATACTCCTCGGGAATCAGGACTGCGGCGCCGACATTGATCGACGGCGACCAGCCGCGATCCGGAGCCGCCTCGCCCTGTTCACGCAGTTCGGCGACGGCGTCCTCCAGCATCTGCTGATACAGTTCGACGCCGACCTCGCGGATGTGGCCGGACTGTTCGTCGCCCAGCAGATTGCCGCCGCCGCGCTGATCCAGATCGTGGCTGGCCAGCTGGAAGCCCGCGCCCAGATTGTCCAGCGACTGCAGCACCTGCAGACGCCGCTCGGCCGAAAGGCTCAGCGGCTTGGTCGGATCTGTCGTCAGATAGGCGAAGGCCCGCGCCTTGGACCGGCCGATCCGGCCCCTGATCTGGTGAAGCTGGGCCAGACCGAACATGTCGGCGCGATGCACGACAAGCGTGTTGGCCGTCGGAATGTCGATGCCGCTCTCGACGATGGTGGTCGAGACCAGCACGTCATATTCGCCGTCATAGAAGGCGCTCATGACGGATTCCAACTGGGTCGGACTCATCTGGCCATGGCCGACGACGAACTTCACCTCGGGCACCTGTTCGCGCAGGAACCGCTCGATGTCGGGCAGGTCCTTCAGGCGCGGCGCGACGTAATAGGCCTGGCCGCCGCGATACTTCTCGCGCAGCAGGGCCTCGCGCACCAGCACCGGATCCCACGGCGTGACATAGGTCCGCACCGCCAGACGGTCGACCGGCGGCGTGGCGATGATCGACATCTCGCGGATGCCCGACAGCGCCATCTGCAAGGTGCGCGGAATCGGCGTGGCCGTCAGGGTCAGCAGGTGAACATCGGCCCGCAGAGACTTCAGCTTCTCCTTGTGCTTGACGCCGAAGTGCTGCTCCTCATCGACGATGACAAGGCCCAGATCCTTGAAGCCGACCTGATCGGCCAGAACCGCGTGGGTTCCCACCACGATTTCGAAACTGCCGTCCTTCAGGCCCGCGCGAGTTTCGTTCGCATCCTTGGTCGTGACCATGCGCGACAGGTGGCGCACCTTGATCGGCCAACCGGCGAAGCGCTCGCTGAAGGTCTTGAAGTGCTGACGCGCCAGCAGGGTCGTCGGGCAGACGATGGCGACCTGTTGGCCGGTCATGGCCACGACGAAGGCGGCGCGCAGGGCCACTTCGGTCTTGCCGAAACCGACATCGCCGCAGATCAGGCGATCCATCGGCGTACCCTTGCCGAGGTCTTCCAGTACGTCGCCGATGGCGTTCAGCTGGTCGTCCGTCTCCTCATAGGGGAAGCGGGCGCAGAACTCGTCGAACAGGCCCGCGGGCGGCACGATGGCGTCGGACACCCGCAGCGCCCGCTTGGCGGCCAGAGCGATCAGCCCCTCGGCCATGGCGCGCAGGCGCTCCTTGGCCTTGGCCTTGCGCGCCTGCCAGCCGGCGCCGCCCAGACGGTCCAGCTGAACGCCCTCTGCGTCCGTGCCGTAGCGCGTCAGAAGGTCAATGTTTTCAACCGGCAGATAGAGTTTGCTCTCACCGGCATAGAGGAGTTCGAGGCAGTCGTGCGGCGCCTCCTGAATCTCCAGCGTGCGCAGGCCCTCATAACGTCCGATGCCGTGATCCAGGTGGACGACCAGATCGCCCGCCGTCAGGGCCGAGGCCTCGGCCAGGAAGTTGGACGCCCGCCGCTTGCGCTTGGGTCGCGCCAAACGGTCGCCCAGAATGTCGGTCTCGGATACGACAGCTAGGTCGTCGGTGACGAAGCCATGCTCGACCGGCAGCACCGCGCGCAGATAGATGCCGTCCGGCGCGCCCTGCACATCGTCCCAGTCACGCACTGCCACGACATGCGTCAGGCCGTGATCGCCCAGCATGGCGGCCAGACGTTCGGCCGAACCTTCGGACCATGAGGCGAACAGGACGCGCTTGCCCTGCCCTTTCAACGCCTCGGCGTGCTGGGCCACAGCGGCGAACAGATTGACGCTGTCCTGCGATCGCTCGGCGGCGAAGCTGCGGCCAAGACGGCCGCCTGCGTCCTCGCCCGAACCGGCGGCCAACGGCGACAGGCGGCGCACCGCACGACCCGCCAGCGCACTGTTCCAGTCGCCGTCGTCCAGATAGAGTCGCGCGGGCGGCAGGGCGCGATAGGCCGCTCCGCCCTTGCCGCGCGCCGCCTCCTTGCGCGCCTCATAGGCGTCGACGGTCAGGTTCCAGCGTTCCGCGCGAGCCTGCTCCGCCTGGCTGTCGAGGAAGACCGGCGCGGCGTCCGGCAGATAGTCGAACAGCGTGTCCAGTCGGTCGTAGAACAGCGGCAACCAGTGCTCGACGCCCTGACGGCGCGCACCCTCGCTGACGGCGGCGTACATCGGCTCGTCGCCCGGCGCGCCGAACAGGTTCAGATAGCCGCTGCGGAAACGTGAGATGGCGTCCGCGTCCAGTAAGACTTCCGACACCGGCGACAGCGACACCGCCTTCAACTGACGCGTCGAGCGTTGCGTTTCGGGATCGAAGGCGCGGATCGATTCCAGCTCCGAGCCGAACATGTCGAGCCGCACCGGCTCGTCGAATCCCGGCGGGAAGACATCGATCACCCCGCCGCGGATGGCGTATTCGCCGCGCTCCGACACAGTGGATGCGCGCACATAGCCGTTGGCCGTGACGTAACGTTCCAGAGCCGCCGTATCGAGATCGGCGCCGACCCTGGCCGCGAAGCCGGCCCCAGTGACGGCGCTGCGCGGCGGCGTGCGCTGGGCGGCGGCGGCAACGGTGGCGACCACCAGCAGCGGCGTCCTGTCCGCCGGATCGCGCGTCGCGAGACGCGTCAGCGTCGCCATGCGCTGGGCGGCGACCGAAGCCGTGGGGCTCAGCCGGTCATAGGGCAGACAGTCCCACGACGGATATTCAAGAACTTCAACATCCTTGGCGAAAAAGCGGAAGGACTGAATAAAGTTTCCCGAGCGCTGATAGTCACGCGCCACGAACAGGACGACTCCGCCCTGCGTCTTGATGCGGTTGGCGACGATCAGGGCGTCCAGCCCCTCCGGCGCGCCGCCCAGCTCCATGTCGGTCCGCGCCAGCGCCGCGTCCATCAGCCGATGCCCTTGGCCACTTCAGCGGCGACATGGGCGCGCATGAAGGCGCGGATACGAGCCATCATCGGCCCTTCGAATTCGGGCGGGGTCGGCTCGCGCTCGATAATCCAGGCGTAGAGATACTGATCCTCTTCATCCAGCAGGCGCTCGAACTCCGTCAGTTCGTCGTTGTCCAGCGTCGGCGCAACCTGATCGGCAAACGGCCCCAGCACCATGTCGGCCTCGCGAAAGCCCCGGCGCCAGGCGCGGAAAGCGATGCGGCCCAGACGGGTCTTGCGGTCGTCAGAGTTCAGGGCGTCCTCGGGACGTGCGTCGATATCGGCCACGCGGTTTCCTTGCCTGTCCGTTCACTTCGTTAAGAGGCCGATCAGATAGCGTTCCAGACGCCGCTGCGCCAGCTATGCTGCGTCATCATGAGACCCGAGATTCTCTTTCCCCTGTTCGCGGACGTCACCACGCTGAAAGGCGTTGGGCCACGCAGCGCGCCCCTGGTGCAGAAGGTGGCGGGTTCGCTGGTGCGCGACGTGCTGTTCCTGTCGCCCAACGGCGTGATCCAGCGTCGCCGCACCACGGCGATGGAAGCCGTCGACGGCGAGATCGGCGTCTTCGAGGTGACGATCGACCGCCTGATCCCGCCACATAAGCCCGGTGCGCCGATCAAGGTACGCGCCATCGACGACACCGGGTTCATCCACCTGATCTGGTTCGCCGGATCGCCACGCCATATCGAGAGCCTGGCCCCGCGTGGCTCGCGGCGGCTGGTGACCGGCAAGGTCGAGCGCTTCAACAGCGAAGTCCAGATCGCCCACCCCGACTACATCCTGCCCGTCGAAAAGGCGGATGGGATTCCGCTGTCCGAACCCGTCTATCCGGCGACGCAGGGGCTGACCTCGCGCCAGATCCGCAAGCTGGCGCAGGGCGCGCTGGCCCTCGCCCCCGAGTTGCCCGAATGGCAGGAGCCGAACTGGCTGTCGGCGCGGCGCTGGAGCGGCTGGCGTGCGGCGCTGGAGGCCCTGCACGCCCCCGCGAACGAAGCCGACCTCGCGCCCGACACGCCGGTGCGCCAGCGTCTGGCCTATGACGAACTGTTCGCGCACCAGTTGGCCTTGGCGCGCCGCCGTCGCGCCCGCCAGATCACGCCAGCCGCCCGGATCGCGCCGGGCGAGGCGTCCGCCCGCCTGCTGGCCGCCCTGCCCTTCGCCCTGACCGGCGCGCAGGAACAGGCCGTCGTCGAAATCCGCTCAGATCTGAGTTCCGGCGAGCAGATGGGGCGGCTGCTGCAGGGCGATGTGGGTTCCGGCAAGACAGCGGTCGCGGCTCTGGCTCTGGCCGATGCCGCCAGCAGCGGCTTTCAGGCCGCCCTGATGGCGCCCACCGAGATTCTGGCGCGCCAGCACCATGACAAGCTGTCGCCCCTGCTGGATCAGGCGGGCGTGTCCAGTCTGCTGCTGACCGGCCGCGACACCCCGGCCGAACGGCGCGTCAAGCTGGCGGCTCTCGCCTCCGGCGAGGCTCAGGTCGCTATCGGCACCCACGCCCTGTTCCAGGACGCGGTGCAGTTCCACCGGCTGGCGCTGGCCGTCATCGACGAGCAGCACCGCTTCGGCGTACGCGAGCGCCAGCGATTGCAGGCCAAGGGCGATCCGGCTCTGGGCGGCGTCCACCTGCTGACCATGTCGGCCACGCCGATTCCGCGCACGCTGGAGCTGACGCAATACGGCGAGCTGGAAGTCAGCCGCCTCATGGAGAAGCCGCCGGGTCGCACGCCCGTGACCACGGCCGTCCTGCCGCTGGCGCGCATCGGCGAGGTGGCGAAGCGGCTGAAGGCGGCGGTCGAGGCAGGCGCCCAAGCCTACTGGATCTGCCCTCTGGTCGCCGAATCCGAGGCAATCGACCTGGCTGCAGCCGAGGATCGAGCCGAAGACCTGCGCAAACTGTTGGGCACCGAAGTCGGTCTCGCCCACGGCCAGATGCCGGGCGCCGAGCGCGAAGCGGTGATGGCTGAGTTCGCGGCAGGCCGCCTGCCCGTTCTGGTCGCCACGACCGTGGTCGAGGTCGGCGTCGACGTGCCGAACGCCTCCATCATGGTGATCGAACACGCCGACCGCTTCGGTCTGGCCCAGCTTCACCAGTTACGCGGGCGTGTGGGACGCGGCGCCAAGGCCAGTTCCTGCATCCTGCTGTATGGCGGCGAAGACGGCGCCTTGGGCGAGACGGCGAAGGAACGGCTGGAGACCCTGCGTCGCACCGAGGACGGCTTCGTCATCGCCGAAGAAGACTTCCGCCTGCGCGGCGGCGGCGACCCGCTGGGCCTGAAACAGAGCGGCTTCCCGGCCTATCGCTTCGCCGACCCGATCCGCCATCGGTCGCTGCTGCTGGCGGCGGCGGATGATGCGCGCCTGTTGCTGGGGCGTGACCCAGAACTGGTCAGCGAGCGCGGTCAGGCCGTGCGCCTGCTGGAAGCCCTGTTCGACTGGAAAAACGAACGCCCCTCAGCGGACTGAGGGGCGTTGTAAAATTCTGCGATGTCCTGAAGCAATCAGCCTGCGTTGCGGGCGATGCGTTCGACTTCCTTGCGGACCTGCGCCTCAACGATGGCGGGCAGGTTGGCGTCCAGCCAGTCCTTCAGCATCGGGCGCAGCATTTCGCGGACCATGGCTTCGACCGTGTTGCCGCTCATGAAGTTCATGTCGGCAGCCGAGGCGACCGGCGCAGGCTCGGGCTTCTGGAAGCTGGCGGCCAGACCCGCGAAGGCCGATGCGGCGCTGGCGGCGGCGGTTTCGCCAACCAGAGCATCCGTCACAGGCGCGGCGACGAGCTGGGGTTCCGGCTCAGGGGCGACTTCCGTCGGGAAGAGCGCGGCGTCCGCCACGTCCAGATCGCCAATGGCTTCGGCTGCTGGCGCCTCATAAGGCTCAGTCAGTTCAAGCACTTCTTCTTCGACCGGGGCCGAAGCGGGTTCAGGCTCAGCGGCGACCGGCTCAGGCGCCGCCTCGGCCGCCGGGGCCGTTTCGGCCGGGGCGTCGTCTTCAGAGATGATCCGGCGAATCGACGCCAGAATCTCTTCCATCGTCGGTTCCTGGGCGGCTTGTTCGGTCATGTCGGAGCCTCAACCTGGGCGCTTGGTCGAAAAAGGTCGCACGCCGATACGAACAGGGCGGACGACTCCGGGAGCGCGGGCACAAGACTCGCCTCCCCCGTTCCTTACTGTCGTCGCATCAACGCCCGCCAGAATCAACGCCGGAATTAATGAGCCTTTTGCGTCCGGTCTGTCAGCCGCGCGGCGCGGTGCGGACGACTTCGCCCTTCAGCTGACGATCGACCGGGGCGTCCTCGACATCCGTCGCCGGAGTCGTGGCCGGTGCGGCGAGACGGTCGATCGCCTCGACAACGCCGTCCCACGGCAGGGCGCCGCGGTTGCGCACCGCGCGATAGTTGTCAGCCGGATCATAGGCGTCGATCGCCGCATCGAGGTTCGGGCCGCCCAGACGGCCCATCGCCGCCAGAAGCTGGGCCTGAGCCACATATTCATTGCGGCGCGCACTGGTCAGGGCGACCTCGGCGTTTCGCAGTTCAAGTTCCTGGTTCAGCACATCCAGAGTGGTGCGCAGCCCGACCTGGGCCTCCTGACGCACGCCCTCGGCGGCGACTGAGGCCGCGCGCACCGCCTGTTCGCCCGCCAGCACGCTGGACCGGGCCGAGGCGCTCTGGGCATAGGCCGAACTGACGGATTGCAGCACCGTGCGGCGCTGGCCCTCGACATTGATCTGGGCGGCGTTGGCGCGTTCCAGAGCCTGCGCCACGCGCGAGCGGTTCAAGCCGCCGGTGAACAGCGGCACCGAAACGGTCGCCCCGGCAGTGAAGCTGGTGCGGTCGCCAAGGTCCAGCCCCGACAGATCGTTAGATGTACCGCCATAGGAGGCGTTCAGACGCGCCGTCGGCAGGTATTCGGCCCGCGCCGCCGCCACATTGGCCTCGGCCGCGCGCTGGACGTGGATGGCGGACAGGAGGCCGGGATTCTCCACCAGGCCCACGTCCATGGCGCTGTCGAAGTCGCCCGGCAGGCCCGGCAGAACCGGCATGGCCTGCAGGTTGGACGGCGCCTGCCCGACCACGGCGGCATAGGCCGCGCGCGACACCGAAAGTTGCGCCTGGGCGCCGGCCAGATCCGATTCGGACTGGGCCAGTCGGGCCTCAGACTGAGCGACGTCGGTGCGGGTGATCTCGCCGACCTCGAAGCGGGCGTTCGATTCGTCCAGCTGGCGACGCAGGACGGCCAGGTTTTCCTGACGGATGCGCAGAATCTCCAGATCGCGGGTCACATCGGCATAGGCCTGAATGACCGAGGTCATCACCTGTTGCTCGACCTGACGCAGGTTCTCGCGGCCCGCCAGAACATTGGCTTCCGCCGCCGAAATGCCGTGCGTCACGCGCCCGGCGGTCCAGATATTCTGGCTCAGGCTGATGCTGGCGGTGGCGCTGTCGGATTCATCCTTCCCGCCCGTCGTGGTGCTGCGCGCAGGCAGGACGCCCGTCGCATCGGGCACGCCGTCGCCGTTGGTGTCGATGGGAAAGGTCTGCGCCGGCGTCGTGGTCGTGATCCGATCCGTGCGGGTATGGCTGTAGTTCACGCCCGCCGAAGCGTTCACGGTCGGCCTCAGACCAGCGCGCGCCTGAACGATGGTTTCATCCAGCGCCCGTTGATTCGCGCGTTGCGCCAGCAGGGTCGGATTGGTGCGATAGGCCAGAGCGATGGCTTCCTGCAGCGACTCGGCCAGAACCGGCGTCGCCCCCATCGTCAATGCGACCAGTGCGACCGAAGCGAGCGCGCGCGAGCGTTTCAACATGAACCTGTCCCTGCCTGGCGCGCCCATCCGCGCGCCTGTAGTGCCTTGTACCGGCGTAGTTGGGGGCTGCACGCCCCCAACGCCAGTTAAGTTTTTTTCACGCAGCGCAACGCCCCTTCCGTCGCACCGCCGGACGCCTTTTACAGCGTGAACGTCAGCCTAGAACGCGAACGCCGGGGCCGGAACCATTTCCGTCAGCAGGTCCGGCGCCGCATCGAACAGTTCGCGCCGCGACACGCCTTCACGTCCGCGCACATACAGAACCGCCGCGCCGCTGGCGCCTTCACGCTCCACGACCGCCAGACGGCCGCCCGGACGCAGCGCCGCGATCCATACATCTGGACGCTCGATTACCGCTCCCTCGCTGACGATCAGGTCATAGCCCTCGCCCTGAGGCTGACCCAAAGGCGCCAACACGGTCTCAACGCCTGCGTCGGCCAGAGCCGCGCCGACGACTTCGAACACAGCCGCATCCGATTCCTGCGCCGTCACGCTCAGGCCCATGTGCGCCAGCACGGCGGCGGCATAGGGGGCGGCGATCGCCAGCGCCTTTTCACCAGTGCGGGCGTCCAGGCCCTGCAACAGCTTGGCCACATCACGCGGCAGCATCAGACGACGGTCGCCTGCGATTTCCGGCTCAACATCGGCATAAGCCGAGAAGGCGCGGTCGGCGGCGCAGAATCGCTCGCGCTGCACAGCGCCGATGGCGGCGTGCAGTTGGCGGTCGGTGACGTCGTTCACGCGGACCTGCGAGTCCAGCATCACCTTGCGGGCGGCGGCGAAATCCATAATCCGAAGTCCTTACAGGTCGGCTCAGGCCAAGAAATGTGACGCGCTTATAGGTCCGTGCGTTGCAGCGGACAATCCGATCTGATAGCTGACGGCCCTCGCGATGGCGGGGCCCCTGAAAAACGGGGTCACGGCCTGATGGCGGAGTGGTGACGCAGAGGACTGCAAATCCTTGCACCCGGGTTCGATTCCCGGTCAGGCCTCCATCGCGATGAACATCGAGAAAGCCGCCCTTCGGGGCGGTTTTCTTGTTTCTGGCCCTACCTCTGATCCGCCGTCGCCAGGTGATGCAGAGCCACGGCGCTGGTCGCCGCCACGTTCAGCGAATCAAATCCCCCCGCCATGCGAATGCCGACAGGACGACAGCGCGCGATGATCTCTCGCGGCAAACCCGGCCCCTCGCTGCCCAACAGAAGCGCCGTGCGCCCCTTCGGCCTGAACGCGGCCAGCGTCTGCTCCGCCGAGGGTGTCAGCGCCAGAACCTCGAATTCCCTGCCCTGCAACAGATCCACCAAGTCGCCCGCCTCCTGAGCGATCGCCAGCGGCGTCCTCAACACTGCGCCTACAGAGACGCGGATCGCCTTGCGGTAAAAGGGGTCGCAGCAGGTCTGATCCAGCAGCACCGCGCCTGCGCCAAAGGCCGCCGCATTACGGAACAGACCGCCCATATTGTCGTGGTTGCCGATTCCACACGCCACGACGACCACAGCCTGCTCAGGCAGATCATCCAGCAAGACGCCCGGCTCCACCGTCTCCGGCTTGCGTCCGAGCGCCAATATGCCCCGGTGCAGATCAAACCCCGCCACGGCGTTCAACACCGCTTGGGGCGCCACATGAACCGGCACATCGCCCGGTAGGCGCTCCAGCACCTCCCTCAGCCCCTCCAACCGCTTTTCAGCGACCAGAACCGCTACAGGCGCGCACCGTGACGCCTCGGACGCCAGAACGCGCAGGACGACCTCGCCCTCGGCGACAAACAGGCCCTGCCGACCTGTCAGATCGCGCTCCTTCACATCGCGAAAGGCGGCGATGCGCAGGTCATCCGGGTCGTTCACATGGATTGGCGTCATGCAGAGCCTTGTAGCGCAGGGCTTTACGAAAAAATTTGGCGATTTCTGTCTTTTACCCGTTGCATGAATCGAAAAGGCGCTGCTATACGCCGGCCTCCCCCGAGGGGATGTTCCGCGGTAGCTCAGTGGTAGAGCAGCCGACTGTTAATCGGCTGGTCGTAGGTTCGAATCCTACCCGCGGAGCCACTCGGGGGATCGAAATCCCTAGACAATCTGACGACGAGACCAGAGCTCTCCGTTCTAGCTTGGCCGTTTAGAACGGCGTTTAGAACGGTACTTTTGGACGAAATCGTTCCAGGTTCCCGTTCGCTTCACATTGTCTTGAGCGCGAAGCCCAACCGCGTCGCTACGGTGATGAAGTAGCGGGGCGGATCCCCGGCGCTTCCACGGCATGATCGATCTCTTTTCAGGGAGGCATCATGGGACAGTTACCGGTGAAGCGATTTCTGCGCACGCCTGAGGCGGGTCGGTACCTCGGACTATCCGGCCGCACGCTCGAAAAACATCGTACCTACGGCACAGGCCCCTTCTATCGGAAGCTTGGAGGCCGGGTCGTCTACGATATGGAAGACCTTCCCGCATGGCCTGATCGCGGCCTCCATCGATCGACCGGCGAATCCCACCTGGGCCCTCACCCCGCAGCTCCGCGTGGAGAAGGCGCGCCTCCCGCCCGAGATAGCAAGGGGGACGACGAATCGTCCTTGGCGCCCGTGCTATAGCTGCCCCTTGGACGACCCCGCTCCTCACAAAGGACCTCATGGCGCGACAACCCAGGATCTCGCGACCAGATTTTCCGCAGCCAACCTCGTCCATCTCGGGGATCCTCCACGGCCGTTACCTTCTTCGACCAAGGGCTTCGGCTACTGGCTGGCCGCGGCCGACGCTCGGCACGACCTCAATCGAAGTCCAGCTGCACAAACGAAGGCGTTGAGCGAATGTTCGACGTTCATCAGCGGTCAGGGGGAGAGTTTCGTCGTCGTCACCCGTCGTCGGTGACGGCGCCCCAGCGTTTCATCGGGGCCTTGCCAGCTTGTTCCCCAGAACCCCGTTCGGCCGGCCTTCCCGCAGGATCTCGATGATCCGTTTCAGTGTGGCGTATATTCCAGTCTTTACTGCGTGAACCTTGGTCGCTTCACTCTGTCCGCCCTTCGTTAGGGAAGCTCCGGCCATTTACCGGTTGAGAATCGGGAAAGGAGCACGTCAATCAGTCCACAATCGGCGAGAGAGAATTCTCGGCCACTGGAAACCAACACTCAAAGGTCATCGATGCTGGCGTCGGCGGCGTTCTGCGCCTCTGCCGTCAACCACGCGGCAAAGGCCCTGGCGGGTGTCGAAGCGCCGCTGCGTTTGGTCAGGACATGGTAAGCCAGTTCCGTGGTCAGCGCGCCGTCGGCGAAAGGCGCGACAAGACGGCCAGACGCCAGATCTTCAGCCACAAAGGCATATGGCGCCAGTGCGACGCCCTGACCGTGAGCGGCGGCCTCGATGGCCAAGGCGGCCTGGTCGAAACGTGGTCCAGACAGAGCGTCGATGCCTTCCAGGTTGCGCGCCTTGAACCACGCAGACCAGTCCGGGCGCGGCTCTTCCAGTTCGCTGGGACGCAGATGGATCAGGACATGACGCGCCAGATCTGTCGGGCGTCGCAAGGCGTTCTCGCCCGTGGTCAAACGCGGCGAACAGACAGGCGTGAGATCGGCGTCCAACAGTTTTTCGCAACGAACGCCGGGATAGTCGCCCCGCCCGTACCGGACCGCGACATCCACGCGACCGCCGCTGACGTCAGCCAGACGCATATCAGCCGACATCCATACTTCGATTTCCGGATGCGCCGCCGCGAACCGTGCGATACGCGGCGCCAGCCATTTCGAGGCGAAGGATGGCGGCACGCTGACGGCCAGGGCGTGTCGCCGGTCCGGCCGATACAGCAAATCCCCTGCCCGTTTCAGATAGTCGAATCCGTCCCGCAGCAACGGATAGAGTTCCGCGCCAAGCTCTGTCAGGGCGATCTGACGGCCCTCGCGGTGAAACAGCGGCGCTCCGGCATGTTCCTCGAGAATACGGATCTGCTGACTGATGGCGCCCGGCGTCACAGACAGTTCTTCAGCCGCGCGGGTGATGTTGAGGCGCCGCGCGGCGGCCTCGAACGCCTTCAGGGCGTTGAGCGGCGGCAGACGGCTTTCGATGGAAGGGTCCTTGCGACGGGTCATCGGTTCATCCATTCCGGAGTCGGCAGGCCTCGCGCGTTCAGAAAGACGGGATCATAGATCTTGCTGGCGTAGCGTTGGCCAGCGTCGCACAGCACCGTCACAATGGTATGGTCGGGCCCCATGTCGCGCGCCATGCGGATGGCCCCGGCGATATTGACGCCGCTGGACGGCCCCAGCGACAGCCCTTCTTCCCGCACGAGATCGAACAGTACGGGCAGAAATTCTGCATCCTCGATCCGATAGGCATGGTTGACGGTCAGGCCGTTAAGATTGCCGGTGATGCGGTTCACGCCGATGCCCTCGGCGACCGAACCGCCCTCGCCTTTCAGTACGCCTTCAGTGAACCAGCTGTAGAGCGAGGCGCCTGGCACGTCCGCCAGTCCGACATGAAGATTGGGGTTGCGCTCGCGCAGATAGGTCGTGGTCCCGGACAGGGTGCCGCCCGATCCCACGGCGCAGATGAATCCGTCGATGCGGCCGTCCGTCTGCTTCCAGATTTCCGGGCCTGTGGCTTCATAGTGGGCCTGACGGTTGGCCAGATTATCGAACTGGTCGGCGTAGAAGGCGCCGTTCGGTTCGCTGTCGTTCAGTTCCTCGGCCAGACGACGCGAGAAATGGACGAAGTGGTTGGGGCTGGCGAAGGGCGCCGGATCGACCTCGATCAGACGGGCGCCGTGCAGGCGAACAGCGCGCTTCTTCTCTTCGGTCTGAGTGCGCGGCATGACGATGACGACGGGGTGGCCCAGCGCCGCGCCGACCAGCGCAAGACCAATGCCGGTGTTGCCCGCCGTGCCCTCGACAATGGTCCCGCCAGGCTTCAACGCACCCGAGGCCCGCGCCGCGCGGATAATGCTGAGCGCCGCACGATCCTTGATCGAGCCGCCGACATTCAGGAACTCGGCCTTGCCCAGAATTTCACAGCCCGTGACCTCTGAGGCGCGCTTGAGGCGCACCAGAGGCGTATTGCCGATTAAGCCAAGCACATCGGGGGCGACGATCATGGGGATCCGAACCATGGAGAGGAGCAACCCTCTTAGCCACAGTTCAGATTTTCTAACAACCGGTCTTAGATGTGGATGACGCGGCCATAGGCGTCCAGCGCGGCCTCATGCATGGCCTCGGACATGGTCGGGTGCGGGTAAACGATACCGTGGATGTCTTCCTCGGTCGCCTCCATGGCGATGGCGGTGACATAACCCTGGATCATCTCGGTGACGTCGGCGCCGATCATGTGGGCGCCGATCAGGGCGCCGGTCCTGGCGTCGAAGATAACCTTGACGAAGCCTTCGGTCTCACCCGCCGCGATGGCCTTGCCGTTCACCTTGAAGGGGAAGCGGCCGATTTTGACTTCGCGGCCCTCGGCCTTGGCGCCCTGCTCCGTCACCCCGACCGAGGCGACCTGCGGCTGGGCGTAGGTGCAGCCGGCGATGGGCGAATGGACGTTCGGCGTCTTGTAGCCGGCGATGTGTTCGGCGGCGTGGATGCCTTCGTGCGAGGCCTTGTGCGCCAGCCAGGGGGCGCCCGCGCAGTCGCCGATGGCGTACAGGCCCTTCACATTGGTCTGGCAATGGCTGTCGGTCTTGATGTGGCCGCGGTCCAGTTCGACGCCCAGCGCTTCCAGCCCGATGCCGTCGGTGTTGGCGGTGATGCCGACAGCCGAGATGCAAACCTCCGCTTCCAGGCTTTCGGCCCTGCCGTTGACTTCAAGATCGACCTTCACACCCTTGGAATCCTTGGAGACCTTCGTCACCTTGGCGCCCAGCTTGAACTTGATGCCGCGCTTCTCGAAACCCTTCTGGGCGGCCTTGGACACCTCTTCGTCCTCGACCGGCATGATGCGGTCGACGGCTTCAACGACCGTCACCTCGGCGCCGAGAGCGCGATAGAAGCTGGCGAACTCGATGCCGATGGCGCCCGAGCCGATGACCACGAAGGTCTTGGGCAGTGTCTTCGGCGCCAGGGCGTCGCGATAGGCCCAGATCTTGTCGCCGTCAGCCTCAAGCCCGATCTGCGGCAGGGCGCGGGCGCGGGCGCCGACGGCCAGCATGACGGTCTTGGCTTCGATCGCGCGCGTGCCGCCGACCTTCAGGGCCACGACCACCTTCGGCGCAGCCGCGCCTTTTTCGAGTTTGGCCGAGCCCTCGATGACCTCGATCTTGTTCTTCTTCATCAGGAAGCCGACGCCCTGATTCAGTTGCTTGGCCACGCCGCGCGAGCGCTGGATGATGGCGTCGAAGTCGAACGAGGCGCCCGAAGCGGACAGGCCATAGTCCTTCAGGTGCGACAGGCTCTCGAACTTCTCGCCCGACTTCAGCAGGGCCTTGGTCGGGATGCAGCCCCAGTTCAGGCAGATGCCGCCCAGGTTCTCGCGCTCGATGATGGCGACCTTCTGGCCCAGTTGGCTGGCGCGGATGGCCGCGACGTAACCGCCGGGGCCCGAGCCGATGACGACGAGATCGAATTCAGCAGCCATGATCAGATCAACTTCTCGATGTCGGCCTTGATGGCCTCGGGTTCAGTCTGGGGCGAATAGCGCGCGACGACGCGGCCTTCGCGGTCGGTCAGGAACTTGGTGAAGTTCCACTTGATGGCCTGTGAGCCGAGGAAGCCGCGCTTCTGTCGGGTCAGCCAGGCATAGAGAGGGTGGCGGTTCGGTCCGTTGACCTCGACCTTGTCGAATAAGGGGAAGGTCACGTTGAAGCTGCTGGCGCAGAAGGCGGCGATTTCCGCCGCCCTGCCCGGCTCCTGCTGGCCGAACTGGTTGCAGGGAAAGCCCAGGACCTCGAACGGCGCGTCGACAAAGTCGCGGTGCAGCTTCTCCAACCCGGCATACTGGCTGGTGAATCCGCACTTGGACGCCGTATTGACGATCAGCAACGCCTGACCGCGAAAGCGCTCCAGCGACACGTCCGCGCCATCGATGGCCCGGGCGGAGAAGTCATAGACCGAGGTCATGACTTCACCCTCCCCTTACGCCAGCATCGCCACGGGATCTTCGATCAGCGGCTTGAACGCCTGCAGGAAACGGGCGCCCGTCGCACCGTCGACCACGCGGTGATCGCAGGTCAAGGTCACGGTCATGACGGTAGCCGGCACGATCTGGCCGTCCTTGACGACCGGACGTTGTTCGCCCGCGCCCACGCTCATGATGCAGCCCTGCGGCTCATTGATGATCGAGCTGAACGACTTGATGCCGAACATGCCCAGGTTGGACACCGAGAAGGTGCCGCCCTGGAACTCTTCCGGCTTCAGCTTGCGCTCGCGCGCGCGCTTGGCCAGATCCTTGGACTCGGTCGCGATCTGGGCCAGGCCCTTGGTCTCGGCCTTGCGGATGATCGGGGTGATCAGGCCGCCGTCGATCGCCACCGCCATGGAGACGTCGGCGTTGTGGTGCATGGCGATGCCTTCGGGCGTGTAGGAGGCGTTCGCCTCCGGCACCATCTTCAGGGCGAGCGCAGCGGCCTTGATGACGAAGTCGTTGACCGAGACCTTGATCCCCTGCGGCTCCAGCATCTTGTTCACCTTGGCGCGGACGGCCATCAGCTGGTCGATCTCGCAGTCGATGAACAGCGGGAAGTGCGGCACGTTCTGGATGCTGTCGACCATGCGACGAGCGACGGCCTTCTTCATGCCGTCCAGCGGGATCAGGTCGTAGCTGCCGTCGGGGATGCCCATCTGCGCCAGCGACTGAGCCTTGCGCGGTTCTGCGGCGGTCGCGGCCGCAGCAGCGGCAGCCGGTTGAGCGCCGCCCTTACCAGCGGCTTCCACGTCTCGCTTGACGATGCGGCCATGCGGGCCGGTGCCCTTGACGGCCTTCAGGTCCAGACCGGCCTGAGCCGCAAGACGGCGCGCCAGCGGTGAGGCGAAGATGCGGCCGCCGTCGTCAGACTTCGGTGCGGCTGGAGTAGGCGCAGCTTCGGCCTTCGGAGCCTCGGCCTTGGGCGCATCAGGCTTCGGCGTTTCGGCCGGAGCGTCCGCCTTTTTGGGCGCGGGCGCCACGGCGTCGCCGGACAGGCGGGCGATCGGCGTGTTGACCTTCACGCCCTCGGCGCCTTCCGGCACCAGGATTTCGAGGACTTCGCCCTCATCGACGGCTTCGACTTCCATCGTGGCCTTGTCGGTTTCGATCTCGGCGATGACGTCGCCCGCCGAGACCGTGTCGCCGACCTTGACGTGCCACTTGGCCAGGACGCCCTCTTCCATCGTAGGCGACAGGGCGGGCATCAGGATGTCGGTCATGCCATCACCTTCTTCACGGCAGCGACGATCTTGTCGACGCCCGGCAGGGACAGGGCTTCCAGATTGGCGGCATAGGGCAGCGGCACGTCTTCCTGGTGCACGCGCAGCGGCGGCGCATCCAGATAGTCGAAGGCGTGTTCGATCACGCGGGCCACCACTTCGGCGCCGACGCCCATCGAGCCCCAGCCTTCTTCAGCCGAGACCAGACGGTTGGTCTTCCGGACGCTTTCAAGGATGGTCTCATGGTCCAGCGGACGCAGGGTGCGCAGGTCGACGACCTCGGCCGAGATGCCTTCTTCAGCCAGCTTTTCAGCGGCCTGAAGAGCGAAGCCGACCATGCGGCTGTGCGCCGTGATGGTGACGTCCGTGCCTTCGCGACGGATCTTGGCCTTGCCGATAGGTACCAGGTAGTCCTCGACGTCCGGCACGTCGAACTCGTGGCCGTACATCATCTCGTGCTCGAGGAAGACGACCGGGTTCGGATCGCGGATCGCCGACTTCAGCAGGCCCTTCGCATCGGCCGCGTCATAGGGGGCGATGACCTTCAGGCCCGGAATCTGGGCATACCAGGCTGAATAGTCCTGGCTGTGCTGGGCGGCCACGCGGGCGGCGGCGCCGTTCGGGCCGCGGAACACGATCGGACAGCGGATCTGGCCGCCCGACATATACAGCGTCTTGGCCGCCGAGTTGATTACGTGGTCGATGGCCTGCATGCCGAAGTTCCAGGTCATGAACTCGACGATGGGCTTCAGGCCCGCCATGGCGGCGCCGACGCCCAGGCCGGCGAAGCCATGCTCGGTGATCGGGGTGTCGACCACGCGTCGCTCGCCGAATTCCTGAAGCAGATCGCGGCTGACCTTGTAGGCGCCCTGATACTGGGCGACTTCCTCGCCCATCAGGAAGACGGCTTCATCGCGGCGCATTTCTTCGGCCATGGCGTCGCGCAGGGCGTCGCGGATGGTGGTTTTCACCATCTTGGCGTCGGCGGGGATTTCCGGGTCGTGCAGTTCGACCTTGGGGGCAGCCGGAGAGGCGGCGGCCGGAACGGCCTCTGCCTTGGGCGATTCAGTCTTGGGCGCTGGCGCAGCAGCGCCGTCTTCGCCCGCCAAGCGCGCGATAGGCGTATTGACCTTCACGCCCTCGGCGCCCTCGGCCACCAGGATCTCCAGCACTTCGCCTTCATCGACGGCTTCGACTTCCATCGTCGCCTTGTCGGTTTCGATCTCGGCGATCACCTGACCGGCCGACACGACGTCGCCAGCCTTGATGTGCCACTTGGTCAGCGTGCCCTCTTCCATCGTGGGGGACAGCGCCGGCATCAGAATGTCCGTCACGTATCAGGCCTCCACGTAGACGTCGGTGTAGAGCTCGGACGGATCCGGCTCAGGGCTCTCTTGAGCGAACTGCACGGCTTCGGCCACGATGGCCTTCACTTCGTTGTCGATCGCCTTCAGCTCGTCTTCGGTCGCCTTGGCGGCGGCGAGCAGCATCTTCAGGTGATCGATCGGGTCGCGGGTCTTCTTGACCTCGTCCACCTCTTCCTTCGTCCGGTATTTGGCCGGGTCGGACATGGAGTGGCCACGATAGCGGTAGGTCTTCACTTCAAGAATGTAGGGGCCTTCGCCGGCGCGGGCGCGGGCCACGGCGCGGGCGGCGGCGTCACGCACGGCCAGCACGTCCATGCCGTCGACCTGTTCGCCCGGAATGCCGAAGCTGGCGCCACGCTGATACAGTTCGGTCGTGGACGACGAGCGTTCGATGCTCGTGCCCATGGCGTACTGGTTGTTCTCGATGATGTAGATGGCCGGCAGCTTCCACAGCTGGGCCATGTTGAAGCTCTCGTAGACCTGACCCTGGTTCGAGGCGCCGTCGCCGAAGTAGACGAAGCTGACCGAGTCATCGCCACGATACTTGCCCGCAAACGCCAGGCCCGTGCCCAGCGCCACCTGGGCGCCGACGATGCCGTGACCGCCATAGAAGCCGGTCGGCACGTCGAACATGTGCATCGACCCGCCCTTGCCCTTGGACGATCCGCCGATGCGGCCCGTCAGTTCGGCCATGACTTCCTTCGGGTCCATGCCCGCGACCAGCATGTGGCCGTGGTCGCGATAGCCCGTGATGATCTTGTCGTAGCCCTGCTTGACGCTCTCCTGAACGCCGACGGCCACGGCTTCCTGACCGATGTACAGGTGGCAGAAGCCCCCGATCAGGCCCATGCCGTACAGTTGGCCCGCACGCTCTTCAAAGCGGCGGATAAGGACCATCTCGCGATAGAAACGCAGCAGGTCTTCCTTGGAAGCCTGAGGCGTGTTCGGAATCTTGTCGCCCGTGCTAGGCGAGTTTTTCTGAGCGGCGGCTTTCGCCATCCGGCATCTCCCGGCTTACACCCCTGTTTCAGGGACTCTTATCGTTACGGAAAGGGGCTTTAGCAGCCTTCGTTCCCGAAACGCAAAGCAGCCAGCCGGGCTGTAACAATAGTTCAGGAGGCGCGCGTCGTGTCCGGATTGTGCGTGACCGGACCGTTCAGGCGCACCACATAGTCGCGCGGATCGGCGAAACCGATGACCGCCCTGGCCCGCTCTTCCAGCAAATCCTTCGACAGGCTGTCGGTGCGCAGATAGCGGACGCGGACCTCAAGATCCTGACGCTGCTCAATCAGGCGGGTCAGTTGAGACTGGCGCTGAACCAGCAAAGCGTCGCGTTCTCCGCCACTTAGAAGGCCACGCTCACCCGTAAGGGCCTGCACGCCCAGATAGGCGATCAGCAGCAGCAACAGAACGGTCGGCAGGTATGGCTTCATCTGCTCGGGCAAAACGGACGCTCCTTCTGAGCGCACACAAAACACGGTGACCTATCAGTGACCGAAAATGCCTAACGAACCGTAGCTTGGCCGTAATTGCGAACGCCGCCCCCGAAGTTCGGAGGCGGCGCCCGGCACATCTTCGTGATGAAGCCTATTTCAGCAGCATGCCGTCGCCGAAATAGGCGGCCTGATCGCCCAGCATCTCTTCAATGCGCAGCAACTGATTGTATTTGGCCGTCCGGTCCGAACGGGCCAGGGAGCCGGTCTTGATCTGACCGCAGTTGGTGGCCACGGCCAGGTCGGCGATGGTCGAGTCCTCGGTCTCGCCCGAACGGTGCGACATGACGGCGGTGTAGCCCGCGCGATGGGCCATATCGACGGCGTCCAGCGTTTCGGACAGGGTGCCGATCTGGTTGACCTTGATCAGGATGGAGTTGGCCAGGCCTTCGCCGATGCCTGCGGCCAGACGGCGCGGGTTGGTCACGAACAGATCGTCGCCGACCAGTTGCACGCGGTCGCCCAGACGGTCCGTCAGCAGCTTCCAGCCGTCGAAGTCGTCCTCGGCGCAGCCATCCTCGATCGAGACGATCGGGAAGCGTTCGACCAGATCGGCCAGATAGTTGACCATGCCCTCGGCGTCGAAGGACTTGCCCTCGCCCGCCAGTTCATACTTGCCGTTCTTGAAGAATTCGGTCGAGGCGACGTCCAGCGCCAGATGGAAGTCCTCGCCCGCCAGATAGCCGGCTGCCTGACCCGCCTTGGTGATGAAGGTCAGGGCTTCATCGGCCGAGGCCAGGTTCGGGGCGAAACCGCCTTCGTCGCCGACGTTGGTGTTGTGGCCTGCATCCTTCAGCGCCTTCTTCAGGGCGTGGAAGATTTCGGCGCCCATCCGCAGGGCTTCCGAGAAGTTCTCGGCGCCCGTCGGCATGATCATGAATTCCTGGATGTCGATCGGGTTGTCGGCGTGGGCGCCGCCGTTGATGATGTTCATCATCGGCGTGGGCAGGATACGGGCCGAAACGCCGCCGATGTAGCGGTGCAGCGGCAGACCGGCCGAGATGGCGCTGGCCTTGGCCACGGCCAGCGAGACGCCCAGCATGGCGTTGGCGCCCAGGCGCGACTTGTTCTCGGTGCCGTCCAGTTCGATCAGGGCTTCGTCGATGCGGCGCTGGTCCTCAGCGTCCATGCCGGACAGAGCGTCGAAGATTTCGCCGTTGACGGCGTCGACCGCCTTCTCGACACCCTTGCCGCCCCAGACGTCCTTGTCGCCGTCGCGCAGTTCGACGGCTTCGTGCGCGCCGGTCGAGGCGCCCGACGGCACCGCCGCGCGGCCGAAGCTGCCGTCTTCCAGGGTCACGTCCACTTCAACCGTCGGATTGCCCCGGCTATCGAGGATCTGGCGGGCGATGATGTCGACGATATCGGTCATGAAACTCTGCGCTCTGACTGAGTTGGGAAAGGTGGGGCCGGTTTAGACCAGACCTGCTGGAATCGCCACAGGCGAAGCTGCGGCGGCATATGCGAAAAACGGCGCGCGAGAAGCTCGCGCGCCGCTGAATCTTGCGCCCGGCCGAAGCCGGATCGCCAGAGGAAGACTTAGTCTTCCTGCTGGGTCAGAACCTGACGGCCGCGATACATGCCGGTCTTCAGGTCGATGTGGTGCGGACGACGCAGTTCGCCGGTGTCCTTGTCTTCGACATAGGTGTTGGCGCCCAGGGCGTCATGAGCACGACGCATGTTGCGACGCGAGGGAGAAGTTTTGCGCTTCGGAACGGCCATGTCCGTCTCAATCTCTAAGTCGGTGCGCCGGTGAAGACGCGAAAACAACAGCGGCGGCCCCCCGATAAGAGCCGCCACGCGAGGGCGGGCTTATGCATGAAGACGCAACCGATTTCAAGGGTCTCGACGCAGACTGACAGAACAGGCGTCAAACCCCCTCTGTCAGGCTTTGCGCCACGGCCTCGCCGATGGCCAGCGAACTGGTCAGGCCGGGACTTTCGATGCCGAAGAGCGCCATCAGCCCCTCCATTCCGTGATTCGCCGCGCCATGAAGCTGGAAGTCCGGCTGCGCTTCGCCCGGCCCATGCAGCTTGGGCCGGATGCCCGCGTAGTCGGGCGTCAACCGCTCGACCGTCACACCCGGCCAGAAACGGCGGATATATCGGGCGAACTCTTCGGCCTTGGCTGGGTCGACGGAATAGTCCTCGGTCTCGACATAGGTCAGATCGGGGCCGAACACGCCCTGCCCGCCCAGATCCTTGCGATAATGGGTGCCCAACGCGCCGGGAATCGGCGGCGGATAGATCAGGCGATTGAACGGCGCTGCGCCGGTCAGGCGGAAATAGATTCCCTTGCCCAGATGGCGCGCCGGAATATCGGCGGCGGGATAGCCATCGATTCGCGCCGCAACGTCCTGAGACGACAGGCCGGGCGCTGTGACCAGAAGGCGGCTGGTCAGCGTCATCGCCCCTTCCCCGCCCACGCGGATCGAGAAGCCGCCGCCCGGCAGGGCTTCCGTCCCCTCGAACGGCGCCGAGATGACGACCGCGCCGCCCGCGTCCTCGATCTCGCCCTGTAGCGCCAGCATGTAGCCGTGACTGTCGAACACGCCGCTCTCGGGCGACAGGATGGCGGCGTGGGCGTTCAGTTCAGGCTCCAGCGTCCGCGCCTGCGCGCCGGTCAGGTGCTCAAGGTTTTCGACGCCATTGATCACGGCCTGCTGGAAAATGGCCTCGATACGTTCGACCTCGGCCTCTTCGGTCGCAACGACCAGCTTGCCGCACTTCCAGTGGTCAACCTTGCGGCTCTCAAGGAAATCGTAGAGGGCGCGTCGCCCCTCGACGCAGAACTTCGCCTTCAACGAGCCGGTCGGATAATAGAGTCCGCCGTGGATCACCTCGGAGTTGCGCGAGGAGACGCCCTGACCGATGTGCGGCTCCTTTTCCAGCACCAGCACCGTCAGGCCGCGCCGCGACAGCGCCCGCCCGCAGGCCAACCCCACAGCCCCCGCGCCCACGACCGTCGCATCGAAGTCGAAAGGCGCGCCCATGGTTCTACCTCTTGCCGTAGAGAGCCTTGGCCCGGCTCTCGAAACACTGGATCAGCTTGTCGACCGCCCGGTCGAAGTTCGCCTGAAGCATCATGTCCAGCATGCGCGACTTGAAGGCGAAGTCGATGGAGAATTCCAGTCGCGTCCCCTGCGGATGCGGATGGAACTCCCAGCGGTTCTTCAGGTGTTTGAACGGGCCGCGGATCAGACCGACCTCGACCTTGGGCGCATGAACGTCGTGACGCACCCAGGTCGAGAATTTCTCGGTCAGGAAGGCGAAGCCGACCCCGGCCTCTGCATCCAGCAGATGCACGCCCGGCGCCTCGTCCCGCACATTCCAGACGCGCATCGACGTGATCCACGGCACGAAGTCGGGATAGGCGCGCACGTCCGCCACCATGGCGGCCAGTTGCTCGGGCGCATAGGGCAGGATGCGCGTTACACGGTGGACAGCCAAAGGATCAGCGGCCGTTCCGGGACGACAACTGGGCCTCACGCGCCGCCCGCAGCCGGGCGAAGTCGTCGCCTGCGTGGTGCGACGAGCGCGTCAGCGGCGACGACGACACCATCAGGAAGCCCTTGGCCCGCGCGATCGCCTCATAGGCCTTGAACTCTTCGGGCGTGACGAAGCGGTCGATGGCGGCGTGCTTGCGCGTCGGCTGCAGATACTGGCCGATGGTGATGAAGTCGACGCCGGCGGAACGCATGTCGTCCATCACCTGCATGACCTCTTCCTTGGTCTCGCCCAGACCGACCATGATGCCGGACTTGGTGAACTGGTTCGGGTCGCGCTCCTTGACCATCTGCAGCAGTCGCAGGGAGTGGAAGTAGCGGGCGCCCGGCCGGATCTTCAGATAGAGGCGCGGCACCGTCTCGAGGTTGTGATTGAAGACGTCGGGCGTGGCGTCGATCATCACCTCGGCCGCGCCGTCCTTGCGCAGGAAATCAGGCGTCAGAATCTCGATGGTGGTCTTGGGCGCCTGAATACGGATTTGGCGCACCACTTCTGCGAAGTGGGCGGCGCCGCCGTCGGACACGTCGTCGCGGTCCACCGAGGTGATGACGACGTGGTTCAGCTCCATCTGGGCCACGGCCAGACCGACCTTGGCCGGTTCTTCCGGGTCCAGCGGTTGCGGCAGGCCGGTCTTGACGTTGCAGAAGGCGCAGGCCCGCGTGCAGGTGTCGCCCATGATCATCAGGGTGGCGTGCTTCTGGCTCCAGCATTCGCCGATGTTCGGGCAGGCGGCCTCTTCACAGACGGTGTGCAGCCCCTTGGAGCGCACGATGTCCTTGGTCGCATTATACTGGCCTGAGCCAGGCGCTTTCACGCGCAGCCAGTCAGGCTTTTTCAGAACCGCCGATTCCGGGCGATTCTGCTTTTCCGGGTGACGAAGCTCGGACGGCTTCTTCTGCAGGGTGTCGATAAGCGTGACCATCGCCGCCGGTCTGGCTCCTGTTTCGGAAGGCGTCCCAATTCTTGAGGCTATGTCGGACTTCCGGGTGGCAAACGCAAGGCACAGACGGTTTCAGTCCGGCATCGGAACAGCCTCACGCGACGTTACGCATCTTTTCAAGGCGCCCTTGCGTCACTAGGTTCCGGCCTCTTAACCAAGAGAGCCGCCCCAGAGCTCTCTGAAGGAGGACGTGCTTGCTGCGAGCGGCCCTGGACCCTGCGGTCTATGAAGAAACCCTGTTCGACGCGCTGATCGACGCGCGCGCCCGTTACGGCGACAAGGAGATTCTGGAGGATCAGGATCGCCACCCCCTGACCTACACCGGCCTGATCCGCGCCGCCTTCGTGCTGGGCCGCAAGATCGCCAGACTGACGAAACCGGGCGAGCGTGTCGGCGTGCTGCTGCCGTCCAGCGCGGGCGTGGTGGTGACTTTCTTCGCCCTGCACGCCTTCGGGCGGGTGCCGGTGATGCTGAACTTCACCTCGGGCGAAGCCAATCTGAAGGCGGCGCTGAAGACGGCAGGCGTGAAGAAAATCCTGTCCGCCAAACGCTTCGTCACCCAGGCCAAGCTGGATGATCTGATGGAGGCTCTGGGTGAAGTGTCCGAGGTTGTCTGGCTGGACGACATCCGCAAGACCATCGGTTTGGCGGACAAGATGTTCGGCCTCAGCGCGGGCATCGCGCCCCGTCGTTTCAGGGTGAAGGCGGACCCGGATTCGCCGGGCGTGGTGCTGTTCACCTCGGGCAGCTTCGGCGCGCCCAAGGGCGTGATGCTGAGCCAGAAAAACCTGGTCGCCAATGCGCGTCAGGTCGCGGCCCATATCGATCTGGATCCCGACTGGGTGATGTTCAACCCGCTGCCGACCTTCCACTCTTTCGGCCTGACCGGCGGGGTCATTCTGCCGCTGCTGCAGGGATTGAAGGCGTTCCAGTATCCCTCGCCGCTGCACGCCAAACAGATCACCGACCTGTTGCCCAAGGTGAAGGCGTCGATCCTGTTCGCCACGGACACCTTCCTGAACCAGTACGCCCGCGTCGCTGAACCGGACGACTTCGCCACCCTGAAGTTCGCCGTAGCGGGCGCGGAAAAGGTGCGCGAAGAAACCCGCGCCGCCTTCGACGCCAAGTTCGGCGGCCTGACCCTGCTGGAAGGCTATGGCGCGACCGAGGCTGCCCCCGTGGTGGCCGTAAACCACCCGGACCGCAACCGGCCGGGCACAGTGGGTCAGATCCTGCCGGGCATGGAATACCGCATCGAGCCGGTCGAAGGCATCGAGGTCGGCGGTCGCCTGTTCCTGCGTGGCCCCAATGTGATGGAAGGCTATATCTCGGCGCACGACCCGGATGATCTGGAGACTTTGGCCGACGGCTGGCACGACACGGGCGACATCGTCGACATCGACGCCGAGGGCTACATCACCATTCTGGGCCGGGCCAAACGCTTCGCCAAGATCGGCGGCGAGATGGTGTCCCTGACTGCGGTGGAGGGTATGGCGGGCGGTGTCTGGCCCGACGGCCGCCACGCCGTCGTCGCCGTGCCTGACAGCAAGAAGGGCGAACGACTGGTGCTCATCACCGATGTCGCTGACGCCGACAGCGCCCGTCTGTCCCAGTGGGCCCGCGACAACGGCGCCCCCGAACTGGCCGTGCCGAAGAAGATCATCAAGGTCGCCGCCCTGCCCGTTCTGGGCACGGGCAAGGTCGACTATGTGACCATCCAGAAAATGGCTGAGGATGAAATGAAAGCGGCGTGACAAGACGCTTGCCGTTCGGCGCAGGCGCCATACCCTCGGCTGTCCGGTCCCGCCTGCGGGACGTCACGGTCGAGGAGGCGCTGCATGGCCCGACGTTCAACATCCCTGGCCGCCTGGGAACCGCATTTTCTCAGCCTGCTGAGAATCGTCTCCGGCTTGCTGCTGCTTCAGCATGGGGCGCAGAAGATTCTGGACTTCCCGCCGGGCGCCAACGGCGGAGTGGTCGATCTGTCGACACTGGCGGGCTGGTCCGGGCCGATTGAACTGGTCGGCGGCGTGCTGATGGTGCTGGGCCTGTTCAGCCGCCCGACCGCCTTCATCCTGTCCGGCTTTACGGCGGTGGCCTATTGGATGGTTCATGCGCCCAAGAGCCTCTACCCCATCATCAACGGCGGTGAGCTGGCGGCCCTTTACTGCTTCGTCTTCCTGTATCTGGTCTTCGCCGGGCCGGGGCCGTGGTCGCTGGATAACGCCCTGCGCGGCGGCCGCCGCTAGAGCAGGTGATGCGGCGTCCGGTCAGCCGACCCGGACGCCCGTCATCGATATCGAGCCGCCGTCGATCACATCATTGAAGAAGCGCACCGGCTCGCCCGGCGTCTGCTGGGCGGCGACATAGAGCAGCGGCAGGTAATGCTCGTCCGTCGGTACGCTGAGCTGCGCCTGCTCGGCCAGATGCACCCAGTCGATCAGGGCCTCGTGGTCGCCCGCCATGAAGGCGCGCTTGACCGCTTCATTGAAGCCGACAGCCCAGTCATAAGGCTCGCCGCCCGCGCGCTTCCACGTCCGCAGATTGTGCACGAAGTCGCCTGAACCGGCGACAATGACGCCTTCGTCCCGCAGGGGGCGCAGGCGCTTGGCCAGTTCATAGTGGGCGCGGGCATCCAGGGTGCGGTCCAGCGACAGCTGCACCACGGGAACATCCGCATCAGGCCAGACATGGGCCAGCACGGACCATGTCCCGTGATCCAGTCCCCACTGCGTCGTCTGCACGGCGCCGGTCAGTTCCGCCACCCGGCCCGCCAGTTGCGGCGAACCGGGCGCAGGATACTGCATGGCGTGAAGTTCAGGCGGGAAACCTCCGAAATCATGGATGGTTTCCGGCTGATCCTGCGCCGTCACGCCCAACCCGCGCGTCTCCCAGTGGGCTGAGACCATGACAACGCCCTTCGGCTTGCCGACCTCATCGCCCAAGGCGCGCCAGGCGTCCGCGAAGGGACCGCCCAGAGCATTCATGGGCGAGCCATGACCAAAGAAGAGTGCGGGCTGGCGCATGATCCTAACCGTGCAGTTTCTTCGCGATTTCCGCGATGTGTTTGCCCTGATAGCGCGCGCCGTCCAGCTCGGTTTCGCTGGGCATCCGTGAGCCGTCCGAGGCGGTGATGGTGCTGGCGCCATAGGGCGAGCCGCCGGTGATCTCGTCCAGACGCATCTGGCCCGCGAAGGCGTAGGGCAGACCCGCCACCACCATGCCGTGGTGCAGGAAGTAGTTGTGCAGACCGGCGAAGGTCGTCTCCTGCCCGCCGTGCTGGGTGGCCGAGGCGGTGAAGGCGCCGCCGACCTTGCCCAGCAGCGTTCCTTGCGCCCACAGGCCGCCGGTCTGATCCAGGAAGGCCCGCATCTGCGCCGCCGCCGTGCCGAAACGGGTGCCCGCGCCCAGGATGATGGCGTCATAGTTCGCCAGATCGGCCACGGCCGCGACCGGCGCGGCCTGATCCATCTTATAGCCCGAGCTACGGGCCAGATCTTCCGGCACGGTTTCCGGGACGCGCTTGATGTCCACCATGGCGCCTTCGACCTGACGGGCGCCTTCTGCGACAGCCTCGGCCATGCGTTCGATGTGGCCATAGGTCGAGTGGTAAAGGACGAGAATCTTGGGCATCACGGCTCCGGCTGAAACTGAAAAGACGCATACAGCAACTGCATCGGTGCCTGATTTAGCGCTGTGCTGCGGCGCCGCAAGTCCCTCCCCTTCAAAAAACCGACAGGCCGATCGGGCAGACGCGCTGATAGAAGGCCGGATCGGCTGGAACACGCGCGCCGCGTGACAGCAGAAAGCGATGCTCGACCACCATCGCCTGCTGTTCGATGTTCAGCCCGCTCCACTCGCAGCGGTCATTGACCGGATAGGCGTAGGTGCCAGGACCATCGCCTGCCTTCAGCTTGGCGGTCAGCAGGTTGACGCCGTTCTGCGCCTGCCAGACATGGACCAGTTCGTGGATGAAGACCGCCTGCGTCCTCAATGGCGCCTGCGACAGATCCGGCGTCAGCGTCACCCTGGGCCAGACGATCCAGTCGTGTCCGAACCAGCGCCCGGGCACGAAGGCCCGATTGAACGGCCAGGGCGAGCCGATGAAGCGGATATCGTCCAGAAACAGCTCGCGCCCGAACACCTCGCGCGCCAACTCTGCTTCGCCGCGCGCCAAAGGCCGGATCATCGGCCGACATACTCCCAGTGCCACGGTTCATAGACATAGGGGACGAAGCCGAACCGCCCGGCGTTCTTGACCAGCCAGCGATAGGTCGGCGTCTGGCTCATGTAGCGACGACTGTGCGCGTCGGTAGAATCGACCCCCATGCCCTGCAGATGGCCGACATAGAGATCCACCGCCGTGCCGGTCCGGTGCGGCGAACAGACCGCCCGCCGCAGACCGTCGCAATTGCCGTCACGCGCGCACCGGGCGGCGTCGGCCTCCGGGTCACGGAAGGAAGAAAAGACGCGCAGCAGTTCCGGCTCGGCCGCGATCTGCGGAACCTCAACGCGGGCCGCCGCCGCCATGGCGCGATAGGCGTCCAGCACGTCGCGACGCAACAGGCGCGTCAGGCGCTCGGCGTGCTCCTCGCCTGTCGTCAGATAGGCCAGATCTGCGACGGGTGGCGGATCGGGGCATTCCCCCCTCACCCGCGCCATGACGAAGGGGCGCCGCTCCTGCCACAGACCGCGCAGCACCTGAAACGTCGGCTGATCGAACCGCCCGCTGGCCGTCAGTCCATACCGTCCCTGAAAGGCCGCCAGCGCCTCGGCGAACCCCGCCGAAGTCGGGTCACAGGGCGAGCGAACCTCCTGCTGGATCAGCGGCACATAGGTTTCCCAGCCCAGTTCGGCCGGTCCGAACGGGCTCCATTCCAGCGCATACAGGGATATGGCGTTCGCCTCGGCGACATCGCTCCACGCTCCCGGCGCGCGGTCACAGATCTGGGCGCCCTGCGCATCGGCGCGCGCCTGTCCGGCGAAGGCGGCGATGGTCACGGCGGCGAGAAGGCAGGCGGACGCTTTCCACATCATCGCAGCAGGCCCCATGATGAGAGTCGCCGCAACCCCTGAGACGTGCTGTATCGACGCCCTTCGCGCCGCCATCGAAAACCGGCATGGTGATGTCTGCGGCCGACTCGCGCCGTGATCGGGCCGTGACCGCATGACCGCAAACGCCGCGCCTTCGTCCGCCATCGCCGCGCACGATGCGCCGCGCCGCTCCAATGCTGTTCTGGCCGCCTTCTCAGGCCCGTGCCTGCCGCTGGCGGCCTTCGGCGTCGCCCTGCCCGTCACCCTGCCGGAATTCTACGCCACCCATGTCGGGATGGAGATGGGCACGGTGGCCGCTGCCTTCATGGCGGTGCGTCTGATCGACATCCTGTTCGATCCCTTCATCGGCTGGGGCATGGACCGCACACGGACGCGCCTGGGCCGTTACCGCCCGTGGATGGCGGTGGCGACGCCGATCCTGATGCTGGCGGCGTTGATGATGTTCGTGACGGTCCAGCCGGGCGCCGGGCCGATCTATCTGTTCGCCTGGCTGCTGGTTCTCTACCTCGGCTTCTCGATGGGAACGCTGGGGCAGTTGGGCTGGGCCGCCGTGCTGGCGCCGCAGTATGACCAGCGCAGCCGCGTCTATGGCTGGTGGCAGGTGTTCAACATCATCGGCGTGATCCTGATCCTGATCCTGCCGACCATCGTGGTGAAGACGGGCGTCGGCAGCTATGTCGACGGCGTTCGCATCATGGGCTGGGCCATCATTATCGCCCTGCCCCTCACCATCGGCCTGGCCATGGTCGCTGTGCCCGAGCCGGTCAACGCGGGCGCCGCGCCGCATGGCGGGCCCAGCGCCTATCTGGCCCTGTTCCGAATGAAGACGGTTCGAAAACTGCTGATCTCGGACCTGCTGCTGGGTATTGCGCCGGGCATCACGGGGTCGCTGCTGTTCTTCTTCTTCGGCCAGATCAAGGGCTACGACCACACCCAGGCGTCGCTGTTCATGCTGATCTACTTCATGGCCGGTCTAGTGGGCGCGCCCATCTGGGCCTGGCTGGCGACCAAGATCGGCAAGGATCGCGCCCTGGCCGTGGCCAGCCTGATCTTCGCCGTCTTCTATGTCAGTGCGACGCTGGTTCCCGGCGGCAACTTCGCCTTGACGGCGGTCGCCATGTTCATCGCCGGCCTGCCCTATGCGGCAGGGCTGTTCCTGCTGCGCGCCATGATGGCCGATGCGGGCGACGAGGTGCGACTGGAGACGGGCGTGGATCGCACCGGGCTGATGTTCTCCATCCTGTCGGCCACGACCAAGATGGGGCACGTCTTCGCCCTGCTGCCTTACGCCATCCTGCCTCTGGTCGGGTTCAAGGCCTTGCCGGGACCAGAGGGGAACAGCGAGTTCTCGCTGTTGATCCTGCAGATCCTGTTCATCGCCGTGCCGGGCCTGCTATTGGCGGCTACCGCCTGGGTGCTGAAGGGCTATCCCCTGACCGCTCAGCGGCACGATGAAATCCGCGCCGCCCTGGCGCAAAGAGACGCCGGACACGCCTGAATGACCCACCCTGTCGACCGCCTGAAAGACATCATGGTTCGCCTGCGCGATCCGAACGGCGGCTGTCCCTGGGACGTGGAGCAGACCTTCGCCACCATCGCCCCTTATACGATCGAAGAGGCCTATGAGGTCGCCGACGCCATCGAGCGCGGCGACATGGACGAGCTAAGGGTCGAACTGGGCGATCTGCTGTTTCAGGTCGTCTTCCACTCGCGCATGGCCGAAGAAGCCGGACACTTCCAACTGGAAGACGTGGCCGAGGCCATGGCTGACAAGCTGATCCGCCGCCATCCGCACGTCTTCGGCGACGAAGCCGCCAAGGCCACCGGCCCGGACCAGAAAGCGCGCTGGGAAGACATCAAAGCCGCCGAACGCAAGGCCAAGGAACAGCATGGCGTGCTGGATGACGTGCCGGTCGGCCTGCCCGCCCTGACCCGCGCCGCCAAGCTGACCAAGCGCGCGGGCCGCGTCGGCTTCGACTGGCCCTCGACCGACGAGGTGTTCGACAAACTGGCCGAGGAAGTCGAAGAACTGCGCGCCGAGATCGCCGCTGGTGACAAGGAGAAGGCGCGGGAAGAACTGGGCGACCTGCTGTTCGTCGTCGCCAACCTTGCCCGCAAGCTGGAGGTCGAGCCGGAAGACGCCCTGCGCGCCGCCAACGCCAAATTCGTTCGTCGTTTCGAGTTCATCGAGGCCGAACTGAAGAAAGACGGCCGCACGCCGGAGCAGTCCGACCTGCCGGAAATGGACGCTCTGTGGGACGCCGCCAAGGCTGCCGAACGGGCGTGAACAAAGGCCCGTTCGAACTCATCATCTTCGATTATGACGGGGTCATCGCTGACAGCGAGCTGTTGAACAATACAGTGATGGCCGAACTGCTCACCGAGATCGGCCTGCCGACGACGCTGGACGATGCGCTGGCGACCTATATGGGCAAACGCTGGCGGGACTGTGAAACCATCATCTCGACGCGGCTGGGCGCCCCATGTCCACCGGGCGTGCAGGCTGAATGGACGCGCCGGTGTCATGAACGCGCGCACCACGAGTTGAAGGCGGTGACAGGCTTCAACAGCTTCCTGGTCGGACGCAGGGAACCGCTCTGCATCGCCTCATCCAGCCCGCCGGACTGGATTGAGCTGGGCCTGAGCCGTTTTGGCGCCCATAATCATTTCTCAGGCTCGATCTTCAGCGCAGCCATCCACGTCAGCCGAGGCAAGCCGCACCCCGATCTGTTTTTCTATGCCGCTGACGCGATGAAGGCAGCGCCAGAGCGCACTCTAGTGATCGAAGATAGTCCGACGGGAGTCCTGGCCGGTGTTGCGGCAGGCATGACCGTGGTCGGCCTGTGTGCAGGCGGCCATATCCGCAGCGACCACGCTCAGAGTTTGCTGCAATCAGGCGCGCACCAGGTCTTTGATACATATGCTGATCTGGAAGAGTGGGTCAGCGTTGCGCGTTAATTAGCGTCCGCTTCAACTTGGCGATCGCCACCCGTTCGACAGCGCGCGGTTCAGCCGCCGGGCCGATGGCTGAGACTTCGACACCGCTGGCCGTGTGGATGGCGGAGCATTTCACATAGGCGCCGTTGCGAATGAACTCGACGATGACTTCGCCGAGTTCGGGGTCGCGCATCATGCGGCGACGGGACGCCGCGCCACGTTACAGTGGGACCACAGCTTGTCCATCGCCTCGACCAGCTTGTCGATCATGCCGTCATCGTGGTCCGGCGAAGGCGTGAAGCGCAGGCGCTCGGTCCCCTTGGGCACGGTCGGGTAGTTGATCGGCTGGACGTAGATGCCATGCTCTTCCAGCAGCATGTCCGAGATCAGCTTGCAGTGAACCGGATTGCCGACGTGAACCGGCACGATATGGCTGACGCTGGGCAGGACCGGAATGCCTGCCTCGGCCAGACGGCGCTTCAGGGTGGCGGCGCGCTCCTGATGGGCATGGCGCAGTTCCGGGTGCGCCTTCAGGTGGCGGACAGAGGCCAGAGCACCCGCCGTCAGGGCGGGCGGCAGGCTGGTGGTGAAGATGAAACCCGCAGCCCAGCTGCGCACCGCGTCCACGATCACAGCGTCGGCGGCGATATAGCCCCCCATGACGCCGATGGCCTTGCCCATGGTGCATTCAACAATGTCGATGCCATCCAGCAGGCCGTCCCGTTCGGCCACGCCCGCGCCGGTTTCGCCATACAGACCGACGGCGTGAACCTCGTCCAGATAGGTCAGGGCGCCGTATTTCTTGGCCAGGGCGATGGTGCCGGCGATGTCGGCGATGTCGCCGTCCATCGAATAGACGCTCTCGAAGGCGATCAGCTTTGGCGCATCGGCAGGCGCGGCGGCCAGCAGCTCTTCAAGGTGTTCGAGGTCGTTGTGGCGGAAGATGTGACGCTCGCCGCCGCCGTTGCGGATGCCCGCAATCATGGAGGCGTGGTTCAGGGCGTCGGAAAAGGTGATCAGACCGGGCAGGATCTTCTGCAGGGTCGACAGCGTCGCCTCATTGGCCACATAGCCCGAGGTGAACAGCAGGGCCGCTTCCTTCTGGTGCCAGCTGGCCAGCTCCGCTTCCAGATCGACGGCCGAGCGCGTGGTGCCCGAAATGTTGCGCGTTCCGCCTGCCCCGGCGCCCGCGCGCTCGACCTCGGCCTGCATGGCCTCGATCACCGCCGGGTGCTGGCCCATGCCGAGATAGTCGTTGGAGCACCAGACGACGACTTCCTGCTGCGTACCGTCCTCACGACGGCGCATCGCACGAGGAAATTGACCACGCGTCCGCTTCAGATCGGCGAAGACGCGGTAACGACCCTCGCTGCGGACCTGATCCACAGAGTTCTGAAAGGCGGACTTATAGTCGAACAAGGCGGCGCTTCTTTCGCGTGTGCAGCTTTGCAGGCCTAATTGCGCGCGCCGCCCTGCCTTGTCCATGTCAGGAGCCGGACAAAACGTCCCAACCCCTTAATTGATAACGGTTCTCAGCTTCACGAATGCCTCCGGTCGTCGGCCCTTCGGGACCTCCCGACCCGATGCGGGCCTGGGCGACCCTTTCCTCCCTGTCACGTAGCGATGGGGAGGTGGATCGGCGTTGCAAGGCGACGAGACGGAGGGGGCGTCTCGACGGCTGACGTTTGCGTCGCCCCCTCCACCACTCCGTGGTCCCCCTCCCCACAAAGTGGGGAGGAAAACAGCGGTCAGTTCAGCGTGTCGATGCGACCGCGTAGCATCTGAACCATGGCCGAGAAGTCCTTGCCGCCGTAGCCGAGGCCGTTGAACAGGGCGTAGAGGGCCTCGGCCTGCGCGCCCAGCGGGGTCGAGGCGCCCGCCTTGGCGGCGGCGTCCTGGGCCAGCTTCAGATCCTTCAGCATCATGGCGGTGGCGAAACCGCCTTGATAATCGCGGTTCGAAGGCGCGGCAGGGACCGGACCGGGCCACGGATAGTAGTTGCTGACGCTCCAGCACTGCCCTGAAGACTTGGAGGCGATCTCGAAGAAACGCTCCGGCTCCAGACCCAGCTTCTCGGCCAGGGCGATGGCCTCGCACGTGCCGATCATGGAAATGCCCAGCAGCATGTTGTTGCAGATCTTGGCGGCCTGCCCGGCGCCGTGGTCGCCCGCGCGGATGGTGATGCGGCTCATCGGGTCCAGACCCGCTTCGACCCGGGCGAAGTCGGCCTCGTCACAGCCGACCATGAAGGCCAGCGTCCCGGCGTCGGCGGCCGCCGTACCGCCGGAGACGGGAGCGTCGGCGAAGGCGTAGCCCGCCTCTTTCGCCAGACCGGCGACCTTGCGCGCCGTCTCCACGTCGATGGTCGAGCAGTCCAGCAACAGGGCGCTGGCAGGGGCGACGCCCAGAATCTGTTCCGAATAGACGCTGAGCACGTGCGGCCCGGCGGGCAGCATGGTTATGACCACCTCGGCGTCCTTTACGGCCTCGGCGACCGAACCGACGGGGCGGCATCCGGCCTCGGCGGCGCGTTCCAGCGCGGCGGGCGACAGGTCGAAGGCGGCCACGTCATGCCCGGCCTTGGCCTGATTGGCGGCCATGCCGCCGCCCATGTTGCCCAGACCGATGAAGGCGATGCGAGTCATCTGTGCGTTTCCCTTATGAATTTGCGCCGAGGGTTAGCGCCGCACGACCCGCTTCGCCAGTCACCAATTCGAGAAAGGCGCCGCCTCAGTTCGGCTTGCGGAAGCGATAGACGAACTGGTCGGTGCGGCCGCGGATGGCCTCGTCGAAGACGTTCAGGCTGTGGTCGTCGGCGGGGTTGGCGACGGCCTTGCTCTCTCCGTCGAAGACGAAGCCGGCGGCCTCGACCTCCTTGCGGAGCTGGGCGCCTTCGATGCGGTGCAGGGTTTCGACCACAGTGTTGGCGGCGCCGGGCGCGGCCTGATGGTCGATGACGACATAGAGGCCGCCGGGCTTCAGCGCCTTGAAGATGTCGGCGTTCATCTTGGACACGGTCACGCCGAAACGCGGGATGTGGAAGTCGTGGTATTCCTGGCTCATGAAGACCAGATCCAGCGGCTGGTCAAAGGTCATGGCGTCCAGATCGCCGTTGACGCGGCTGACGTTGGGATAGGCGGCGGCCAGGGCGTCGGCGCGCGGGTTCTCGCGCTCGGACGTGCGGTTCGGCACGAAGGCGTAGACGTGGCCGCCCTCACCCACCACACGCGCGAACAGGCGGGTGAAATACCCCGCGCCGGGGCGGATGTCGGCGATACGCTGGCCCGGCTTCACCTGAGCAAAGGCCAGCATTTCGGCAGGATGGCGCAGGGCGTCGCGCTCGACCTCATCGGCCGGGCGCAGGGCGTCGGCGACGGCGGCCTGATAGGCGGGCGCGGCGGCGTTCTGGGCAAGAACGGGCGCGGCGCTGAGGATGGCGGCGGCGACGACGGCGGCGAGCAGATGCGGCTTCATGATGAACTCCTGGATCTTGCGGCGCCCCGGTTGGGGCCTTCAGGCGGCATAAGGCGCGCGGACGGGACGGCTGGCAAGCCGCCCCGGCGTGCGATCAACCGGCGGACATGGAGGCCGGAACCTGCTTTTCCTTCAGCGTGACCAGTTCCTCGGCCATGGTCGGGTGAACGGCGCAGGTGGCGTCCCATTGCGCCTTGGTCAGGCCCGCCTTCACGGCGATGGCGGCCAGCTGGATCATTTCGGGGCTGTCCGGGCCGACGATGTGGCAGCCGACGACGCGCTGGGTTTCAGCCTCGACCACCAGCTTCATCAGCACCCGCTCCTCCGAACCGGTGAAGGCGTATTTCATCGGGCGGAAGCGGGTGACGTAGACATCCACCTCGCCCGGACAGGCGTGGCGGGCCTCAGCCTCGGTCAGGCCGACTGTGCCGACCGGCGGCTGGCTGAAGACGGCGGTGGCGACGGCTTCATAGTCGAAGCGCTGCGGATTGTTCTTATAGACGGTCTCGTGGAAGGCCACGCCCTCGCGGATGGCGACGGGAGTCAGGTTCATGCGGTCGGTGACGTCGCCGATGGCCCAGATGTTGTCGACCGTGGTCTTGGAATACTGATCGACCTTGATGGCGCCGTTGTCGTTCAGCTCGACCCCGGCAGCTTCGAGGCCCAGCCCCTTGACGTGGGGCGTGCGGCCGGTGGCGAACATGACCACGTCCGTCTCGATCTTCATGCCGTTTTCGAGGTGGTTGACCAGACCCGTTTCGGTCTTTTCGATCGAAGAATGCTGGCAGCCGAGAATGACCTTGATGCCGCGCTTCTGGATCTCGCCCGCCAGATGGGCGCGCACGTCATCGTCAAAGCCGCGCAGGATGTTGGGGCCGCGATAGATCAGGGTCGTCTCGACGCCGAGGCCCGCAAAAATGCCCGCGAACTCCACCGCGATATAGCCGCCGCCCACGATCAGGATGCGCTTGGGCAGTTCGGGCAGGTGGAAGGCTTCTTCCGAGGTGATGGCGTGTTCGATGCCGGTCAGGCTGTCCGGCTTCCACGGGCGGCCGCCGGTGGCGATCAGGATTTTCTCGGCGGTGATGGTGCGGCCTTCGCCCCCCTCCTTGGCGAGAATCTCGACCGTGTGGGCGTCCTTCAGGATGGCGCGGCCGTGGAGCAGATCGACGCCCGCCTTGGCCAGATTGGCGGCATAGATGCCTGACAGGCGGGCGATCTCGACGTCCTTGGCGTTCAGGAAGGTCGGCCAGTCGAATTTCGCGTTGTCGAAGGACCAGCCGTAGCCCTCGGCGATCTCCAGCGCGTGGCTGACTTCGGACGCCATGACCATGAACTTCTTGGGCACGCAGCCGCGCACGACGCAGGTGCCGCCGACGCGATACTCTTCCGCGACAGCGACCTTCTTGCCGCCCAGCGCCGTCAGCCGCGCCGCCCGCACCCCGCCCGAACCGGCGCCGATGACAAAGAGGTCGTAGTCGTATTGGGCCATCGGGCTCTCCGGCAGATCGGACTCAAAAAAAGAGAGTCCAATTCGTCTGAATCGTCTGAAATCCGCGCGGCTGAGCCGCAGCGCTGATCCGACTTAGGCGCCAGGGCGCGAGGGGGCAAGACGACGCCCCCTCTGGCCGGAACAAGCGCGGTTTAAATCAGGGCTGCATCGTCTCGACGCCCGCGTCCGTGCCGATGATGGCGAGGTCGGTCAGGTCGAGGAACAGGCCGTGTTCGACCACGCCCGTCAGGCTTTTCAGGTCGGCGGCGAGACGGGCCGGGTCGGCGATCAGCTTGCAGGCGGCGTCGTAAATCAGGTTGCCGCCGTCGGTGCGGATCAGGCCGCGCTCGGCCTCGCGCACGCAGGCGGGCGAGGCGATGTCGTGGTCGACCAGAACGTCGGCGATGCGGTTGGCCGTCGTCTTGTGGCCGAAGGCGACGACCTCGATCGGCAGGGGGAAGGATCCCAGGGCCGGGACCACCTTGACCGCGTCCGCGATGCAGATGCAGCGGGCGGACGCCTCCCACACCAGTTTCTCACGCAGCAGGGCCGCGCCGCCGCCCTTGATGAGGGCGAGGCCGGGGCCGATCTCGTCGGCGCCGTCGACGGTCAGGTCGATGCGGGGCGTGTCTTCCAGCGTCGACAGGGTCAGGCCCAGCTCGCGCGCCAGATCGGCAGTGCGCTCAGACGTCGGGACGCAGCGCAGGTCCGGCAGCTTGCGCGCCGCCAGCGCCTTGACGAACCAGGCGGCGGTCGAGCCGGTGCCCAAACCAACCACCATGCCGGCCTCAACGTGGGCGGCGGCGGCTTCGCCTGCGATCCGCTTGTGGTCTTCTGCACTCATGTCACTCTTTCCTTGATCAGGAGATTGCCGATTTCGGATCTCCAGACCTCCCAAAACGGTTCGGCGTCGGCCAGAACAGTCAACATCAACCGCATCTCCAGCGGCATGAAGAAGTCGTCGTCCGGCCAGATGAAGTGCCAGCCGCCCACGATCACATCGCCCGCCGCCTGATGAAACGGCGATGTCTCCATCCAGGCGTCTTCATAGTCCTGAGCCGCCGTCTCGGCGCGCGCCTGCGCATATCGCCAGCGTTCCAGGCCTAGCGATTTCAGCCAGTCGCCCACCCGCGCGTCCCCATAGAGACAGACGGCCTCGAACGGCGCCATCGTCCGGCCGGACATCGCATACAGGGGCGCCCCGTCACAGATGGTTTCAGCGAAGGGCGCAACGCGCTCAACCCTCAGGCCGTCGTCGCCCTGAACCAGACCGATCTCGAACAGGCTCCACGGATAGGAATGATCGAGACCGGCCCGGCGCAGGAAGTTTTCGTCAAGCGTCAGCAGGTGGTTAAAGCGGTTCAGGGCTGCGGCGCCGGGCGGCGGCCCGTTCGGGCGATCCTGCCGCTGGCCGCGCCAATAGCCGACACACTCCCCCGCTCCGTCCCGCGACAGGACGTGGTGCGGCCGCGCGAGACGACGACCCTCGGCCAGGAGAAGATCGAGAGGCATCGGTCTCTACTGTCCCTGACCAGCCTTCTTGGCGCGCATCATCGTCGTGAAGCGGGCGGCCCAGCCCGGCTTCGTCGTCTGTTCGGCGCGGCCCAGCGCCAGGTCTCCGGGCGCGACGTCTTTCGTCACCACCGAGCCGGAGCCGACCATGGCGCCCGCGCCGATGGTCACAGGCGCGACAAGGGCGCTGTTCGAGCCGACGAAAGCCCCCTCGCCCACCGTGGTGCGATGTTTGAAGAAGCCGTCGTAGTTGCAGAAGATCACGCCCGCGCCGATGTTGGCGCCCGCGCCCACTTCGCCGTCGCCGAGATAGGCCAGATGGTTGGCCTTGGCGCCCGCGTCCATGCGGACGTTCTTGACCTCGACGAAGTTGCCGACCTTGACGCCCTCGCCCAGGTCCGCGCCGGGGCGCAGGCGGGCGTAGGGGCCGACCTCGGCGCCGGTCGCGACCCTGGCGCCTTCGATGTGGCTGAAGCTGCGGATGCGCGCGCCCTCGGCCACCTTGGCGCCGGGGCCGAAGACGACGAAGGGCTCGATGGTCGCGCCCGCGCCGATGTCCGTGTCCCAGGCGAAGTGGACAGTGTCGGGCGCGCTCATGGTCACGCCCTGCGCCAAGAAATGCTCGCGCTGGGTCTTCTGGAACAGGGCCTCGGCCTGAGCCAGTTCGCCTTGCGCGTTGACGCCCATGACGGAGCCTTCAGCGGCGAAGACGGCGCGGGTCGGGGCGCCGCGCTTGCGGGCCAGCTCGACCACGTCGGTCAGATAGTATTCGCCTTTGGCGTTGTCATTGCGGACCTCGGCCAGCAGGTCGAACAGCAGGCCGACCGGGGCGGCCATCACGCCGGAATTGCAGGCGGTGACGGCCAGAACCTCGGCGGAGGCTTCCTTGGCCTCGGTGATGGCCAGCAGGCTGTCGCCCTCAAGGATCAGACGGCCGTAGGCGCCGGGATCGCGGGCCTCGAAACCGATGACGGTGACGCCCTCATGAGCATCAGCGAAGACCGGCTCGATGTCGGCGGCCTTCAGCAGGGGCACGTCCCCATAGGTGACGACCACATGGCCGACGAAATCGCCCAGCACGGCCTCGGCGGCGCGCACGGCATGGCCGGTGCCTAGCGGCGGATCCTGCACGGCGATGCTGTCGGCGCCGAGGCGTTTCTCGACGTGGACGCGGACTTCGGGCGAATGAGAGCCGACCACGACCACGATGCGCTCGCAGCCCAGGGCCTCGGCCGCGTCGATGGCGTGATCCAGCATGGCGCGCTGGCCGACCGGGTGCAGCACCTTGGGCAGGGGCGACTTCATGCGCGTGCCCTGACCAGCGGCGAGGATGATGGCGGCGCGAGGATGACTCTGGGGATGAGGCTGGCTGGTCATGAATCGATCCGGCGGCTTGTCGTTGCCTGCGATCTAGCCCATTGCCGAGGTCTTCGCGAGCCGGGAGACAGTTGAGTGAGCATTGAGCGCGACCTGGAAGGCTGGACCATCGCCTTCGATCTGGACGGGACACTGGTGGATTCGGCGCCCGATTTGATCGGCACGCTGAACCGGATGCTGGCGGAGTATGAGTTGCCGCCCGTGCCCATGTCCTCGACCCGGCATCTGGTCGGGCACGGCGCCATGGCCATGCTGCGTCACGGCTTCATGGAGGCGGGCGCCAGCTGGGACGAGGCCCACGCCCCCGGCCTGTTCGAGCGCTTCATCGAGGACTACACGGCCCACATCGCCGATGAGAGCGTCGTTTTCGACGGTTGCGTCGCGGCGCTGGACCGGTTGAGCGCGCGCGGGGCGATCCTGTGCGTGGCGACCAACAAGCGCACGGACCTGTCGGTCGCGCTGATCGAGGCGCTGAAGCTGACGCGCCACTTCGCTTTCATCGCTGGACCGGATGCCGTCTCGGCGCGCAAGCCCAGCGGCGCCCACATCATCGAGGCGGTTCAGAAAGCGGGCGGCGACCCGGCGCGCTGCGTCATGGTCGGCGACAGCACGACGGACACCAAGGCGGCCAAGGATGCGGGCGTGCCCTGCATCGCCGTCAGCTTCGGCTACAACGACGTGCCGCACGCGGAACTGGGCGGCGATGTCATGATCGACCACTATGACGAGTTCGAGGGTGCATTGGCCGCAGTGATGCGCGCCTGATTTTCATGCGGACAGCTTGAGCATAAAGGCGCATTGAAGACGTCTGCAGCGAGGCGAAGAACAGCATGAGCGCCAAGACCTTCTATCTGGCCATGGCCGTCGTGGGGACCGTGGTTCCCTGGCTGTTCTTCGGATCCTTCTTCGGGACGCATGGGCCCGATGTTCCGCTGTTTCTACAGTCGCTGTTCGCCAACGGCGCCGCAGGCGGGTTTTCAGCGGATGTGTTGATCTGCATCGGCGTCTTCTGGTTGTGGTCATGGCGGGATGCGCGCGCAAACGCGGTCGGGCGCTGGTGGCTGGTGCTTCCGGCCAGCTTCTGTGTCGGACTGTCGCTGGCGCTGCCGCTCTATCTGTATCTGCGTGAACCTGCGCCGCATGCAGATCGTCAGAAAAACTAACGCAGGCGATAGAACTTCTCAGCATCAATCGCGACCGCCGCTGTTGCCGTCCGAGCGCCCGGGAAACACATAGATCGACCCGTTCCTTGTCCCAGGGTCGTCATGCTTCGTCGCTTCTTCGCCATTCCCCTGTGGCAACGCACCGCCGCCGGGTTCGCCCTGGGCATCATCGCCGGGCTGATCCTGCGTGAGCAGGCGCCGGTCTGGCTGCAGCCGATCGGCGACGTCTATCTGAACCTGATCCGCATGGTTGTGGCGCCGCTGGTGCTGTTCACCATCGCCAGTTCGATCGCCAAGCTGGGCGAAGGGGTCGGCGCGGTGCGGCTGGGGGTGCGGACCATCGTCTGGTTCGCCATCACCTCCCTGCTGGCCGTGCTGGTGGGCTTCGCTTTCGGCCACATCATCAATCCGGGCGTCGGCCTGTCCAACCTGCCGCTGGGCGAGGTGAAGGCGCGCGAGATCCCGACGCCCTTGCAGGTGCTGCTGGGCGTCGTACCGACCAACCCCTTCGCCTCTCTGGCCGAGGGCAAGGTGCTGCAGATCATCTTCTTCTCGGCGCTGGTGGGCGCTGCGCTGGTGGCGCTGGGCGACCGGGCGCAGAACGCGCGCAGGCTGGTGGATGAGGGCGCGGCCCTGATCTTCCGTATCACCCGCTGGGTGATCCAGTTGACGCCGTTCGGGGTGTTCGGCCTGATCGGTTCGGTCGTCGGCGGCTATGGCTGGGAGGCGCTGCTGCCGCTGGGCAAGTTCATCTTCGCCATCTATGCGGCCTGCCTGTTCCACATCTTCGTCGTCTATTCGGGCCTGCTGAAGCTGCACGGGCTGAAGGTGGCCAGCTTCTTCCGCGGCGGCGCTGCGGCCATGCAGACGGCCTTCGCCACCTCGTCGTCGCTGGGCACACTGCCCGTCACCCTGCGCCAGACGGTCGAGCGGCTGGGCGTGCCGCAGGCCTATGCCGCCTTCGCCGTGCCGCTGGGCGCCAATGTGAAGATGGACGGGTGCGGCGCCATCTATCCGGCCATCGCCTCCATCTTCATCGCCCAGTATTTCCAGATCGATCTGACGCTGACGCAATATGTGCTGATCGGCCTGACGGCGGTGCTTGGGTCGCTGGGCACGGCGGGCGTGCCGGGCACCAGCATCGTCATGCTGACCCTGACGTTGTCGACCGCCGGCCTGCCGCTGGAAGGCGTCGGCTATATCATCGCCATCGACCGCATCATCGACATGATGCGCACCGCCACCAACGTCACCGGCCAGATGGTCGTGCCGGTCCTGGTCGCCAAGGAAGAAGGCATCCTGAATCAGGACATCTATGACGGCCACGTCGCCTGGCTGCCCGGCGATCCTGAAGATGAAACCCCTGAAGGCGCGCGGGCGGCAGGGATCTGAGCCCGCGACCTGCAACGGACGGGATGATCCGGCATAAAAAAGACCCGGCGCAGGGAGCGCCGGGCAGAAAGTCATTTTGGTGATGGTGGGTGTCCTCGAAGAAAGAAGACAGGCACCTGAATCAACCGGTTTGGTTAATGGCGCGTTAACGCTGTTTTACTCTGGCGATGCTCCGCCGTTATCAGGCAGCCAGGTCGTCTGACGCGCCGAAGACGAAAGTCGCCGGGTGATGCGCCATCCGTCGCCCGCACGCTCTGCCTGACCAGACGGACTGCCGGGTCCCGGATAGTCGAAAATCTGTCCGTCTACATCCAGCGCGCCTGCACGATCGGCCATCGCCGGCACAAGGACGCTCCAGCGCCCCTGCTTGTCCGCCGTCACCTCGGCGACGCCTCCGCCTGCGCGGATGGCCACCGTCTGGCCCGGCCGGGCCCGACCGGAAGCGATCAGGCCGCCTCCATCGCCGTCCAGGGCGTCCAGCGCCGGACCGGGCGTCAGCCTCAGGCTGGCGCCGCCCTCCGTCAGCAGCGCAGCCAGTTCCTGACGTTCGCCTGCGATCAGAAGCTGTTGCGGGCCGGGCGTCGTCACCTGGCCCACCTGGTTCTCCGGTGTCAGCAGGCGCCCTCCGGAAGCAGCGTCGACCTGGATTTCAAAATGTCCCTGAGTATCCGCCGCAGCTGCAACGACCGATCCTTCACCGCCGCTGAGGATCACCCGTGCACCGGGCTGGGCGACCCCCCGGACCAGAACGCCGCCGGACGTCCGGGGCGAGACGCCGAGAATGCGCGGCGTGGGCGCCCAGTCGTCTTCGCGCATTTCGGCCGCGTCTGTCGTCGCCTCGTTCTTCGGGGCGCCGCAGGCGGAAACCACCATGGCCAGCGCCAGGCACAAACTCAACCGCAGGGCGTTCCTTCGTTCCATCCTGTCCCGCATCGCTATAAGGCTGTTCATCCAGATAGACGGCTCCACCCGCCAGGCCCAGCCTCTTCGGCCGACGCCATGCAATCCCCCGCCTGTCTTCATATGCCGCCAGAGGTCGTCAAAGGTTCCCATGTCTCTGCCCTCCGTCAACATCGCCCCGTTCGAGGGCCGGTCCGCCTGCCTGTTCTGCGGTTCCTCTGATGGAACCGACCCCCGCTATATCGAGGCGGCGGCGGCGTTTGGAAAAGGTGTGGCCGAGGCCGGATGGCGCTTTGTCTATGGCGGCGGCGGGGTCGGCCTGATGGGCGCCTCGGCCCGTGCCGCGCATGAGGCGGGCGGGCGCGTGGTCGGCATCATGCCCGCCTTCCTGCGCAGCCGCGAGCGCCTGTTCGACGACGTGGAGACGATCGTCGTCACCTCCATGCATGAGCGCAAACAGCTGATGTATGACGAATCCGACGTCTTCGTCGTCGCGCCCGGCGGCGTCGGCACGCTGGAAGAAGTCGTCGAGCTGCTGTCGTGGAAGCGGCTGGACCTGCACGCCAAGCCTGTCATCTTCCTGAATCTGGACGGTTTCTGGGACGGTTTCTTCACCCTGATCGAACATACGGTCGAAAAAGGGATGACCCCGCGCAGCTTCCTGGACGCCTATGTCAGCGTCGATTCCGTCGAAGGCGCGATCGAGGCCATGAAATCCGCTCAGGACACGCCTCACTTGCAACATGATCAGCGGTAAGTAAACGTGCGTCAGTAACGCCGGTTCGTCAGAGAAAAGCTGGATTGACAGTTTTCTTAAAAAACGGCCTATGGCGGTGCTGGGCGTGCGCCCCACCCTTATCGGAGACTGTTCATGCGTGCTCTTCTCGCCGCCGCCGTCCTGTTCACGGCCGCCCCCGCCTTTGCTGAAGCCCCGGCGACCAGCGCCACCCTGGCCGACGCAGCCACGGCCCCCAGCGGCCGGGTGATCGTCGACGGCGCGACCTGGCGTTGCGAAGGCGACGCCTGCACCGCCACCGGCGGCTCGAACCAGCCCGCAACGCGCGCGTGCCGCCGCACAGTGGCCAAGATCGGCCCGGTGACCAGCTTCTCCTACAAGGGCCAGTCCCTGAACGAAGAAGAGATCGCCGCCTGCAACGCAGGCTGATCGCGACTTCAGCCCGGAATGAAAAAAGGCCGCCTTCCCGACGAAGGCGGCCTTTCCTTTATCCTTTAAGGCGCTGTCAGGCAGCTTCGCCCTTCAACCGCTGAACCAGACGGTCGCGGCCGATCAGGGGGATCATGGCGGCCATGTCCGGCCCGTGAGCCTGCCCCGTCAGCGCCAGACGCAGGGGCATGAACAGGCCCTTGCCCTTGGCGCCGGTCTTGTCCTTCACTGCGGCGGTCCAGACGGACCATGCCTCGGCGTCGATAGTCTCAGGTAGCAGGTCCAGCGCAGCGGCCGCGAAGGCGGCGTCCTCAATCACCGGCGTCACAGGCCCAGTGACGATCTTCGCCATTTCAAGGACATCGCCGAACCTGTTGAGGTTGACCTTCACCGTGTTCCAGAAGGTCTCGCCCAGGTCGACGCCCAGCGCTTCCAGACGCGGCTGGGCGGCGGCGTAATCGATGGAGTGAACCGCCTGGGCGTTCAGGCGATCCAGATCGGCCGTGTCATAGCGAGCGGGCGAGCGGCCCATCTTGGAGAAGGCGAAGGCCTCGCCCAGTTCCTGAAGAGACGCGGCGACTTCAAGATTGTCCGAGGTGCCGATCTTGCCCAGGTGGCTGGTGATGGCGATCGGCTCATAACCGTCGGCGCGCATGTCCATGATGGCCAGCGAGCCCAGACGCTTGGACAGGGCCGTGCCGTCGGCGCCGACCAGCAGCGGCATATGGGCGAATCCGGGCGTCTTGGCCCCCAACGCCTCAAAGATCTCGATCTGGGCGCCGGTGTTGGTGACGTGATCCTCGCCCCGGATGATGTGGGTGATCTCCATGTCGATGTCGTCGACGACCGACGGCAGCGTATAGAGAAACAGGCCGTCCTCGCGGATCAGCACCGGATCGGACATGGAGGCGGTGTCCACCTCGGCGTGCCCGCGCGCCAGATCCTCCCAGGCGACGCGCTTGCCTTCCAGCTTGAAGCGCCAGTGCGGGCGGCGGCCCTCAGCCTCAAAGGCGGCCTTCTCGGCGTCAGTCAGAGACAGGGATGCGCGATCATAGATCGGCGGCTGGCCGCGCGACAGCTGCACCTTGCGGCGGCGGTCCAGTTCGTCAGCCGTTTCGTAACAGGGATAGAGACGGCCATCGGCCTTCAGCCGGGCGGCGGCCTCTTCATAGCGGTCGAACCGCTTGGACTGGTTGTAGCGTTCGTCCCAGGTCAGGCCGAGCCACTTCAGGTCGATCTCGATATTGTCTTCCGACTCCTGCGTCGAGCGGACCAGGTCGGTGTCGTCGATACGCAGCACGAATGAGCCGCCCTGCCCTTTGGCGAACAGCCAGTTCACCAGAGCCGTGCGGACATTGCCGACGTGCAGCTTACCCGTGGGAGACGGAGCGAAACGAACCTTGACGGACATGGGGGATCAAAGACCTCGATAGGAAGGCGGCTTGGTCGCGCCGCCGTCCGTTCAAGTCAAGCCGAAGCGCCCGTAATCGATACGGGAAACCCCTCAATCGTCGCGGTGAACCCGTTCACGCCGTTCGTGTCGCTCCTGAGCCTCGACCGACAGGGTCGCCGTGGGGCGCGCCTCAAGACGGCCCAGACCGATTGGTTCGCCCGTATCTTCGCAATAGCCGTAGGAGCCGTCCTCAATCCGACGCAGGGCCTCGTCGATCTTGGAGATCAACTTGCGCTGACGATCCCGGGTCCGCAGCTCAAGCGCGCGATCGGACTCGGATGAAGCCCGGTCCACCAGATCAGGGTGGTTCTCGGTCTCGGCCTTCAGGTTGGTGACGGTGCCCTTGGACTCGCGAAGGATGTCATCCTTCCAGGTCAGCAGCTTGGCCTTGAAATAGGCGATCTGCCGCTCATTCATGAACGGCTCATCATCGGTCGGCCGATACGCAGCCGGGTCCGCTGATTTTACTGAGGCCAATGCGGTCATCGCACTCACACTCGTTTCTCTATCGCGCCCCCCTGCGGCGCATGGGCCGTATAGGCAAGCGCAAGAGTCGCGGCAATGGCGTTCGCGAGTCCGTGATATGGCTAAGCTGCGTGCAACAGGGGGTAGTGTGGCGAATTATCCTCACACGAACCGTACAAACGGCGGTTCAGCCGAAGTTTCAACGCTTTCAGCGCCGTGAACGGCTCATTTCCGCTTTCGCCAATTCCACCTCTGCGCGCAGGTCGATCTGGTCCAGCACGAGCTTCAGGCCGGGCTCGGCGTCCTCGTCACGGGCTTCACGCAGGTCGCGGGCCAGCCGCCCCAGAGCCGCAGCGCCGTCCTGTCCGCCCAGCATGGCCAGCTTCAGATCGTCCAGCCGGTCCAGCAATCCAGAGCCGCGACGGATGGCGCGACGGCGACGCTCGGTCGGGTCTTCAACCCCCTGAAGCGCCATCAGGGCTGCAGCCCCGGTGACGCCCGATGCCGATGATGTCGCCCCCGCCTGCGCCGTCGGTGCTGCGCCGCCGGTTGACGGCAGGGCGAAACCGCCCGCCGCACGGGCCGCAGGTCGTGACGTCGGCGTCGAAGCGGCGCCCAAGGGTCCGGTGACCTTCATGCAAGACGTCTCCTTCTAGGCTTTCCACCGTGCCGCAAGGGGCTGAAGCCTTGGTTAACAGCCCGGCAAAACCTGCCGCGAGGCGCCGCCGACCAAATGCGCATTTATTGAAATTGCTGACGTTTTCGTCCGGCACGATCCTCGCATGGTTAATGGCGAACGCTCAAGCAGGGACGCCTGTCATATGCAGAAGTTGCTTACCGCCCTTATCGGCCCGGCCCTCGCGGCCCTGACCCTCGCCGCTCAACCGGGCGTCGCTGAGGCCCAGTCGCGCATCAAGGACATCGTATCGATCGAGGGCGTCCGCTCAAACCAACTGGTCGGCTATGGGCTGGTGGTCGGGCTGAACGGCACCGGCGACAGCGTCCGCAACTCGCCCTTCACCCGCCAGTCGCTGGAAGGGATGATGGAGCGTCAGGGCGTCAACATCCGCGGCGCCAATCTGAACACCAAGAACGTGGCCGCCGTCATGGTCACGGCCGAACTGCCGCCCTTCGCCACGCCCGGCTCGCGACTGGATGTCAGCGTCTCGGCCATGGGCGACGCCAAGAGCCTGCTGGGCGGCACGCTGCTGGTCACCGCCCTGCAGGGCGCCGACGGCGAGATCTACGCCGTGTCGCAAGGCTCGGTTCAGACCGGCGCCGTCTCGGCCTCTGGCGCGTCAGGCTCCTCGATTACACGCGGCGTGCCGACGGCGGGCCGCATCGCCTCGGGCGGGGTGGTCGAGCGCGAGACCGGCTTCGACCTCGCCTCCATGCCTCTGGTGCGGCTGAGCCTGCGCAACCCGGACTTCACCACGGCCCAGCGCATCGCCGCCGCTATCAACGAGACCTACCCCCAGACCGCCTTTGCTGAAAACGGCACCGTGGTCGCCATTCGCGCGCCCCAGAACTTCGGCATGGCGGGCTTCCTCAGCCGGGTCGAGAACCTGCCTGTCCAGATCGACACTCCGGCCAAGGTCATCATCGATGAGGTCAACGGCGTCATCGTCATGGGCGAGGCCGTGCGCATCTCCACCGTCGCCGTGGCGCAGGGCAACCTGACCGTCTCGGTTCAGGAAACGCCGCTGGTCAGCCAGCCCGAGCCCTTCAGCCGCGGCGGCCAGACGGTCGTCGTGCCCCAGTCGGACATCAGTATTTCCGAAGAGACCGGGCGCCAGATGCGGATCGTCGGCGGCTCGACCTCCCTGTCCACGCTGGTCAACGGCCTGAATGCGCTGGGCGTCAGCCCGCGTGACATGATCAGCATCCTGCAGGCTATCAAGGCCGCCGGCGCCCTGCAGGCCGAAATCGAGGTGATCTGATGAGCCCCCTCTCCGCCTCTCCCGACCTGTTGCGGCCCGCGCCTCCAGCAGATGTCGTTTCTCCAAAAGACCGCGAAGCCATGCGCCGCACGGCCGAGGCTTTCGAGGCCAGCTTTCTGTCGCAGATGATGAAGCCCATGTTCGAGGGCCTGAGCACCGAGGCGCCGTTCGGCGGCGGCGCAGGCGAGGCTGCATGGCGCGGCTTTCTCGTCGACGCCATGGCCCAGCAGACAGTGAAGGCGGGCGGCGTCGGACTGGCCGACAGCGTTCTGGCCCAGATGATCAAGATGCAGGAGCAAGGCGCATGACCGCCGATATCGAAACCGCCGCCCTGCGCGTACAGCACCTGACACGTCTGACCCGCGATCTGACCGGGCGGCTATCGGTAGAAATGGAAGCCCTGCGCGCCCACCGGGCTCAGGACCTGAGCGACGGCATGGCCCAGACGCAGGACATGGCCAACCTCTACCGTCGCGAATCCGCACAGGTGAAGGCCAACCCCGCCGCGATCGCCGCTGCGCCCGAGGTCGACCGCCGCGCTCTGATCGAAGCGACCGAAGACTTTGAGACCGTTCTGGCCGAACACGCCGTCGCGGTTGAGGCTGCGCGTCAGGTGTCCGAAGGTCTGGTTCGCACCATCGCCGCCGAGGTGGCGGGCGCCCGCGCACAGGGCGTCGGCTATGGCGCCTCGGGCCAAGCCATGCAGGGCGATGGGCGCGCTGTGGCGCTGAACCGCACCGCCTGATGCTTTAAGGCGGAACCGCCTTTGTTCGTTATCAGTTGGAAGCCTTCCTGGGCCTTTTCTTAATCGCCCGTGCGTATCGTCCTGACATGACCCTGACTCCGCGCCTTCTGGGCCTGGCTTTTGCTTCGGCTGACGCACTGATCGAGATCGATCAGCATGGCGTGGTGCGCCTGGCGCTGGGCTCGGGCGTTGTCGAAGGGCGGCCGACGGCCGAATGGGTAGGGCGCCCCCTCAGCGATCGCCTGTCCGTCAGTAGCGCAGCCGCCCTGCAGCAGATGATTGAAACGCTGGGCTCCGGCCAGCGCAGCGCGCCGCTGGATGTGCTGATGGACTGCGGCGACGGCCGGATGAGGCGCGCCACCCTGCGGGCTTTCGCCCTGCCCGAGATCGCTCCGGCCCGTTCCTGCGCCCTGTCGTATGAAGGCGAGCCCTTCATGATCGAAGAGACGCCCCTGCCCCTCGGCGCGCCCGCCAGAGACGCCGACGGCTTCCTGAATCATGCGCGCGCCAGCCTGTCGGGCGGCGAGGCCGGCGCCCTGCAACGGCTGGCCCTGGCCTTCATCGACGTAAACGGCCTGCAGGGCGTCGACCCCGCCACGCTGGAACGCGTCCACAGTCGCATCGGCGCCACCCTGAACGCCGCCTCGCACGACGGCGCCAGCGCAGGTCGGCTGACCCCTGAGCGGTATGCCCTGATCCGCGATGTGGATGACACCCGTGATCTGGCGGCGGAGATGCAGAAGGCCGGTCAAGCCGAGGGCGTGGCTTTGTCGGCGACCGCCACGCAGACCGCGTTGGGGGGCGATGCGGCCTCGGCCCTGCGCGCCATGCGGTTCGCCATCGAAGGCTGTTTGAAGGACGGCGGACTGGATCAGCCGGAACTGTCCTTCGCCGATTCCCTGCAACGCACGCTGAACGACGCCGAGCGTTTCCGCAGCATCGTGCGCGATCGCGAGTTCGCCCTCTATTACCAGCCCATCGTCGATCTGAAGACGCGCGCGGTGCATCACTTCGAAGCGCTGGCCCGCTTCGGCAAGGGATCGGGGCCCGCAGCCGCCATCCGCATGGCCGAGGAGCTGGCCCTGATCGACGGCTTCGATCTGGCCGTGGCGGAAAAGGCGGTGCGACGCCTGCGCGAACCCGGCGGCGGCCTGCTGAAGATCGCCGTCAATGTCTCAGGCGCATCACTGGCCAATGACGCCTATGTCGCCGCCCTGTTGAAGATGACCGCCACCGCGCCCGATGATCGCCGCCGCCTGATGGTCGAGGTGACAGAGACCGCCGCCCTAGCCGATCTGGCAGCCGCCGACCGGCGTCTGAGCGCCCTGCGCAATGCGGACATCAAGGTCTGTATCGATGACTTTGGCGCAGGTTCGGCCTCATTCGATTATCTGCGCGGCCTGTCGGTCGATGCGGTGAAGATCGACGGCGCCCTGGTGCGCGATATCGACATCGACGCCCGCACCCGCACGCTTGTCTCGCATCTGGTCGAGTTGTGCGGCTCGCTGGATCTGGAGACGATCGCCGAAATGATCGAGACGGAACAGGTCGCCGACGCCCTGCGCGATCTGGGCGTCACCCACGGTCAGGGCTGGCTGTTCGGCCGGGCCGAGCCTGAGCCGCGCACCATATTGAACACCCCCGCGATCCGGGGGCGCCGTCAGGGCGTGGTCGAAGGCTGGAGCTGACCGTCCTTCAGCACGATCGTGCGCTCTACGCCCAGATTTTCCAGAAAATCTGCGTCATGGCTGACCACCACCAGAGCGCCGTCATAGCCTGACAGCGCCGCCTCCACCGCTTCGACGGAATCGATGTCCAGATGGTTGGTCGGCTCGTCCAGCACCAGCAGTTGCGGCGGCTGCGTCCCGGTCATGACGCAGGCCAGCGCCGCGCGAAGCCGCTCGCCGCCGGACAGTTCTCCGGTCTTTCGATCCGCCTGAACATTGCGGAACAGAAAGCGCGCCAGAGCCGCTCGCGCCGCATTGGGCGTCCCCTGCGGGTTCAACCGCAGCCAACTGTCGACGAGCGTTTCGTCAGGCTTGAGCATGGCCGCCTGCTGATCCAGCAGGGCCGCGCGAACCGGCCGTTCGACCGATCCCATCGTTGGTTCGGTCAGCCCCGCGACCAGCTTCAACAGGGTCGTCTTGCCCGCCCCATTGGGACCGACCACAGCGATGCGCTCCGGCCCGGTCAGGCGCAGCGAGATCGGCCCCAGCAGACGGCGGCCGTCGTCGGCCGTAACGACCGCCTCATTCAGGTTCAACACCATACGTCCCGCAGGCAGGCCGGTCGGCGGCATGGCCAGCGCCATCTGGCGCACCCGCTCGACGCGTTCGCGCGCCTCGGCCAGATCGGTTTCGACCGCCTGACGCTTGCGTTCGGCCAGACGCTGGCCGCGCGCGCCGCTCTCCTCGGCACGCTGGGCCTGAGCATCGAGCAGGATCTTGGGATCGGAGCTGTTGGCGCGCGCCGCCTTGGCCGTGCGGTCGCGGCGAGCCTGACGCTCCTGCGCGATCTGAGCCTCACGCTGCACCCGACCGATGGCGCGCTCGGCCTGTTCCAGATCACGCTCGGCGGCGGCCCGCTCGGCGTCACGGCGCTCGACATACAGATCCCAGCCGCCGCCATGCACCCGTGCGCCCAGGCTGGACAACTCCACGATGCGATCCACGCCGCGCAGCAGGGCGCGGTCGTGGCTGACCAGCACCACCCCGCCCGGCCAGCCGGCCACCAAATCAGCGATCATGGCGCGCGCCTCGGCGTCCAGATGGTTGGTCGGCTCGTCCAGCACCAGCAGGTCCGGCGCGGCCAGCTTCAGCCCCGCCAAGCGCAGGCGCGTCTGTTCGCCGCCGCTGAGGTCCGCCGTGCGGCGGTCCAGCGTCAGATCGGCCAAACCGACTTCGGCCAAAGCCGACTGCATCCGCTCTTCCAGCGTCCAGTCCGCCTCGGCCATTTCGTCCAGAGAGCCTTCGCCCGCCAGCACGCGATGCAGGATCGCCAGAGGCCCAGCAACGCCCAGCGTATCCGCCGCCGTTTCGTCATCCGCAGGCGTCTGGGCCTGCGCCAGCCAGCCGACCGTTCCGGCGCGCGAGATGGCGCCCTCAGCGGGCTCAGCCAGACCGGCGACAAGACGCAGCAGCGTGGTCTTGCCCACGCCGTTGCGGCCCACGACGGCCGTGCGTTCGCGCCCGAAGGCGAGCGTCAGATTGTCGAAAAGACCTCTACCGTCAGGCGTACGGGCCGCGACGCTGTTGAGCGTCACGAGTGCGGATGCGGACCGGTTTGGGCTTGGGTTGTGCGAGGACATAGGCGAACACGAGCAGCGGAACGGAAAGGGCGAAACCGATTTCCAAAGTGCTGATCATGATCGTCGCGCCTCCTCACTGATGCGTTGGCTGAGTGAAGGATGGGGATGGACGTTTCGTAACGCAACCCCCAATTTGCAGCTCAGCTTTCACAGAACCGCCCTGGACAATCGGCGTCATGGTCTTCTGCGGCGCCGCTTCCTATCTTGCCGGAATGAGCACGCCCGACCGCCCCGTCGCCTTCCGCATCGACCGTCCTGCGCCGGATCGCGTCGAGGCCGCCGCCCGGCGTGAAGCCGCCGTCGCCCGCATCCGCGCCGAAACCGGCATCGACGAAGCCATGATCGATATGCTGGTCGAAGGGTTCTACGCCAAGGTGCGAGAGGATGACGTCATCGGCCCGATCTTCGCCGCCCATATCGATGACTGGGGCCCGCATCTGGAGCAGATGAAGCTGTTTTGGTCGTCCGTCGCCCTGTCGACCGGCGTCTATCAGGGGCGGCCCATGCCCAAGCACCTGCCCCTGCCCATCGACGCGCGCCATTTCGACCACTGGCTGGGCCTGTTCGAGGCGACCGCACGCGACCTGTGCCCGCCGGTCGCCGCTGAACACTTCATCGTCCGCGCCCGCCGCATCGCCGAAAGCCTTGAACTGGGCGTGGCCAACGCCAACGGCGTCCTGGTCGGCCCCGGCGAACGCTATCGCCGCCCCGAGGCGCCGTGGGCGCCGGACGCAGACTAAAAGTTCTCATATTGTTCTTGCTGTTTCCGGCGAATTGATCCCCATATAGCGTCGTCGCCCCGAACCGTTCCGGGGCCTTCCGCGTTCTCGGATTCCATGATCGAAAAGCACAACTTCATCCGCGTTCGCGGCGCCCGCGAGCACAACCTCAAGGGCGTGGATCTCGACATTCCGCGCGAGCAGCTGGTGGTCATGACCGGCCTGTCGGGTTCGGGCAAATCCTCGTTGGCGTTCGACACCATCTATGCCGAGGGTCAGCGCCGCTACGTCGAGAGCCTGTCGGCCTATGCGCGCCAGTTCCTGGAGCTGATGGGCAAGCCGGACGTGGACCTGATCGAGGGCCTGTCCCCGGCCATCTCCATCGAGCAGAAGACGACATCGAAAAACCCGCGCTCGACCGTCGGCACCGTCACCGAAATTCATGATTATATGCGCCTGCTGTGGGCGCGCGTGGGCGTTCCCTATTCGCCCGCCACCGGCCTGCCTATCGAGAGCCAGACCATCAGCCAGATGGTCGACAAGCTGACCGCCCTGCCCGACGGCGAACGCATCCTGCTGCTGGCCCCGGTCGTTCGCGGCCGAAAGGGCGAATACAAGAAGGAAATGGCCGAGTGGCAGCGTCATGGCTTCCAGCGGCTGAAGATCGACGGCGAATTCTACGCCATCGAGGACGCCCCCGCGCTCGACAAGAAGTTCAAGCATGACATCGATATCGTCGTCGATCGCATTGTAACCAAAGAAGGTCTTGAGCCGCGTTACGCCGACAGCATCCAGACCGCTCTGGGTCTGGCCGACGGGATCGCCACGGCGGAATGGGCGAATGCGCCCGAAGGCGAAGAGCCGCGCCGCATCGTCTTTTCCGAGAAATTCGCCTGCCCCGTTTCAGGCTTCACCATCAGCGAGATCGAGCCCAGGCTGTTCTCGTTCAACAACCCCTTCGGCGCCTGCCCGGCCTGTGACGGTCTGGGGGTCAAGCTGGCCTTCGACGCCGATCTGGTGATCCCGGATCGCGACAAGACCCTGCACAAGGGCGCGGTGGCGCCGTGGGCGCGCGGTCCGTCGCCGCTCTATACGCAGACGCTGCAGTCGCTGGCCCTGCACTACGGCTTCTCGATGGATAAGGCGTGGCGCGACCTGCCGGAAAAGGCGCAGAGCGTCATCCTGCGCGGCTCGGGCGGCGACAAGATCAAGTTCGTCTATGACGACAACGCCCGCAAATATGAGGTCTCCAAGCCGTTCGAGGGCGTGCTGCCGAACCTTGAGCGTCGCTGGCGCGAGACCGACAGCGCCTGGGTGCGCGAGGAACTGGGCCGCTATCAGTCCGAAACCCCGTGCGAGGTGTGCGGCGGCAAGCGCCTGAAGCCCGAGGCGCTGGCGGTCAAGGTCGGGGGCGAGGACATCGCCGACATCTCCAACCTGTCGATCTCCAAGGCCTTCCTGTGGTTCTCGACGCTGGAAGACGCCCTGACCGAAAAGCAGGTCGAGATCGCCCGGCGCATCCTGAAGGAGATCACCGACCGGCTGCGCTTCCTGAACAATGTCGGGCTGGACTATCTGAACCTGTCGCGCAGTTCCGGCACCCTGTCCGGCGGCGAGAGCCAGCGCATCCGTCTGGCGTCGCAGATCGGATCGGGCCTGACCGGCGTCCTCTATGTGCTGGACGAGCCGTCCATCGGCCTGCACCAACGCGACAACACCCGCCTGCTGGACAGCCTGAAGGGGCTGCGCGACCTCGGCAACTCGGTGCTTGTGGTCGAGCATGATGAAGAGGCCATCCTGACCGCCGACTACGTCATCGACATGGGGCCGGCCGCCGGCGTCCACGGCGGCACGGTCTGCGCCGAGGGCACGCCCGCCGAGGTCATGGCCAACCCCAACTCCCTGACCGGTCAGTATCTGACCGGCGCGCGCGAGATCGAACTGCCGCCCGAAGGCCGCCGCCCCATCGACCGCAAGCGGATGCTGAAAGTCTCGGGCGCGACGGGCAACAACCTGAAGAACGTCACGGGAGAGATCCCGGTCGGCGTCTTCACCTGCATCACCGGGGTGTCGGGCGGCGGGAAGTCGACCTTCACCATCGAGACCCTCTACAAGGCCGCCGCGCGGCGTCTGAACAATACGTCCGACGCCCCTGCCCCGTTCGACCGCATCGAGGGGCTGGAGCATTTCGACAAGGTCATCGACATCGACCAGTCGCCGATCGGACGCACGCCGCGCTCGAACCCGGCCACCTATACCGGCGCCTTTGGGCCCATCCGCGACTGGTATGCGGGCCTGCCCGAGGCCAAGGCGCGCGGCTATGGCCCCGGCCGCTTCAGCTTCAACGTCAAGGGCGGCCGCTGCGAGGCCTGTCAGGGTGATGGCGTCATCAAGATCGAGATGCACTTCCTGCCCGACGTCTACGTCACCTGCGACGTCTGCAAGGGCAAGCGCTACAACCGCGAAACGCTGGAAATCGTCTTCAAGGGCAAGAGCATATCCGACGTTCTGGACATGACGGTTGAAGAAGCCGCGCGCTTCTTCACCGCCGTGCCCTCGATCCGCGACAAGATGCTGACGCTGGAGCGCGTGGGGCTGGGCTACGTCAAGGTCGGCCAGCCCGCCACCACCCTGTCGGGCGGCGAGGCGCAGCGGGTCAAGCTGTCGAAGGAGCTGTCCAAGCGGGCGACGGGCAAGACGCTCTACATCCTCGACGAGCCGACGACCGGGCTGCACTTCGAGGACACGCGCAAGCTGCTGGAGGTGCTTCAGGAACTGGTCGAAAACGGCAACACCATCGTGGTGATCGAGCACAACCTCGACGTCATCAAGGTGGCTGACCACCTGCTGGACTTCGGCCCCGAAGGCGGCGACGGCGGGGGCGAGATCGTCGCCGTCGGCACGCCGGAACAGGTCGCCGAGAACCCCGCCAGCTGGACCGGCCGCTACCTCAAGGAAGTGCTGAACCGGCACGAGGAACGTCGCAAGGGCCGCGTCGCCGCTCTGACCGCCGCCCCCGCGCCCGCCAAGCGCGCCAAGGCCCGCAAGAGCGCCTGACCTCAAAAGAACGCCGCGCCCCTCTCGGAGCGCGGCGTTTTCATTTCCAGCGATGCCGTCGGATCAGGCGCGCGACACGCCCTTGATGCCCAGATAGGCCGCCGAGAACGGCGCATAGATGACGGCCGCCTGCGCCGCCGACAGTAGGGAATTAACGACGCACCACACCAAAAGGGCCGGCCAGAACTTCACCAGCAGTGTGACGACATTCGTCGTTCCGGCGCCCGCAATACTGTCCAGCCCGCCGAAGATCAGATTCACCGGCGCGATGACGATGGAGCCCAGCAGCCCCACCAGCATGGACATCACGCCCGCCAGCACCGCCATGCCCAGCAGCGGCCAGAAGCGGCCCCTGGTCATCGCCCAGCTTTCCCTGATGGCGATCTTCTGCTCGGCGAAGGTCATCGGCGCGACGAGGCAGAGACGAACCGCCAGCCAGACGCAGGCCGCCGCCAACGCCAGCCCCGCCAGAACCGCAGGCAGAACGAGGAAGGGCGCGCTCATGAGCCCTGCCAGACCAATGAGCGCGCTGACCACGGTGGTTCCAATCATGACGACGCCGAACATCAGCAAGGCCACGATCAGGCTCGCCCCCAGAATGCGCAGTTCGTCGCGGCCGAGGCGCAGATAGCCGAACCCTTTGTCCTGAGGCCTGATCACCGACCGCGCGACCGCCGCTGTCAGCACTGCGCTGAACAACAGCGACAGCGGCAGGGCCAGAATCATCATTGCGCCATAGGCCCGGAACACCACCATCAACTCATCAATCGACGGTTCAGCGCTCTGTTCGATCTGCTGCGCCAGATTGATGATGTTGACCAGACTACCGCCCGCCACGGCGAAGAAGACCGCAAAGAACACAATATAGGCCGCAGCCCAGGCCAGGATGGCCATGGGCGCCCGACGGGCCAGACGGAAACCCTCAAAGGCGGATTCGGTGGGATTGAAACTCATGCTGGCTCCTCGATTCTCGCTCAGCTTAACGCAGCCGCGCCGGTTTCGTCGCGGTTTTGCGTCGTCAGCATCTGGCGGCAGGCCGAAACGCCGGGGGCGATACAAATGGTGATGATGACGCCGTAATAGATCGACGCTCCGATGAAAGCCGCCACGGCCGCCCCTGCGATCAGGCCCGGATTAAGGTCCGGCACGCCGCTCTGCGCGCTGTCTGCCCAGACGGCCAGTTGAGGCCAGAACGGAATGCTGGCTCCCAACAGAAGCAGGCCCGCCAAAAGGAGGAACAGCAACTGAACCATAAAGGCGATGACATAGGTCGAGACGAACAGCCCCAGCAGCACCCCAACGCGCCCTCGCGTCATCTTCCAGCCGGGCACAAAGGCGAAGTCCTGCGTTGCAAGGCTGAGCGGCATGATCATCGATGATCGCAAAGCCGCCCAGACGATGCCCGCGATGCCCGCCAGCCCGACCACCACGCCCATGATGAGCGCCGCTGTTTCAGACACCATCCAGAAGGCGGCGCCGAAGGCGAAGGCCAGCAAGGTGACCAGCAGCATCACACCATAACAGCCAGCCATAACGGCCAGCCCGATCACGGCGACCCGCGCCTCATCCATACCGACACGCAGGTCAAAGAAGCGGCCCGGCGCGCGTTCCGGCCACAACACGGCGCGATAGACGGCGGCGATCACCAGCACGAACCCGGCCAGTTGGACGACATTGATCAGCATGGCGAAGGCCTGGAACCGCATCATGGCGCCCAGCGTCTGCGGGCTGGGGTCGCCCTCAGCGGTCAAAGCCGTCGGTCCAAGCGTCAGGAACAGGTCGATCAGCGCGATAAAGGACAGCAGAACAGGCAGGGCCATAACGATGCCCCACCCGGCAACTGCCCCTGGCCGCCGCCGGATCAGGCGGAAACCTTCCGCCAGCGCTTCTCCGATCTCAAATCCGTGGGTCATGAACAGCCTCCGTCGCCATCTGTAGCGATGAACCCCGCTCGGCGACAGGCCCGGCCACACGCCCCGCATGACAGGCGACGCGTGCAAGGCTATTAGGCCGCCATGTCGAACGCGTCTCCCGCACCCCGCCCCGCCCCCGCTCCTGTGCACGTCATCGGCGGAGGCCTCGCCGGTTCCGAAGCGGCCTGGCAGATCGCCCAGGCGGGCGTGCCCGTCATCCTGCACGAAATGCGCCGGGACGAGCCGGAGCAGGTTCGCACCGACGCCCACCACACCACGGGTCTGGCCGAACTGGTCTGCTCCAACTCCTTCCGGTCGGACGATTGGGAATACAACGCCGTCGGCCTGCTGCACGCCGAGATGCGCGCGCTGGACAGCCTGATCATGGCCTCGGGCGACGCCAACCAGGTGCCCGCGGGCGGCGCCCTGGCGGTCGATCGCATCGGCTTCTCAGACGCCGTGACGGCCAAACTTGAGGCTCACCCTCTCGTGACCATCGTGCGCGAGGAGATCGCAGGCATTCCGCCGGAAGACTGGGACAACGTCATCGTCGCCACCGGCCCGTTGACCTCGCCCGCCCTGGCCGACGCCATCCTGAAGGCGACCGGCGAGGAAAGCCTCAGCTTCTTCGACGCCATCGCGCCGATCATTCATGCCGACAGCATCGACTTCAACGTGGCCTGGCGCCAATCGCGCTATGACAAGGAAGGCCCGGGCGGCGACAAGGCGGCCTACGTCAACTGTCCGATGGACAAGGCCCAGTACGAAGCCTTCATCGACGCCCTGCTGGACGGCCCCAAGGCCGACTTCAAGGAGTGGGAGAACGTCCCCTATTTCGACGGCTGCCTGCCGATCGAGGTCATGGCCGAGCGCGGCCGCGAGACCCTGCGCCACGGTCCGATGAAGCCGGTCGGCCTGACCAACCAGCACAACCCGACGGTCAAGCCCTACGCCATCGTGCAACTGCGTCAGGACAATGCGCTGGGGACCCTGTTCAACATGGTCGGCTTCCAGACCAAGCTGAAATACGGCGCCCAGACCGACGTCTTCCGCATGATTCCCGGGCTTGAGAACGCCCAGTTCGCGCGTCTGGGCGGTCTGCACCGCAACACCTTCCTGAACAGCCCGAAACTGCTGGACAAGCAGATGCGGCTGAAGGCCATTCCACGCCTGCGCTTCGCCGGTCAGGTGACGGGAGTCGAAGGCTATGTCGAAAGCGCGGCCATGGGCCTGCTGACCGGCCGTCTAGCCGCCGCTCAGGCGCTGGGACGCGATCTGGCCGCGCCGCCGCCAGAAACGGCCATGGGCGCCCTGGTCGAGCACATCACCGGCGGCCACCTGGAAGGCTCCAAGTTCCAGCCGATGAACATCAACTACGGCCTGCTGCCCCCGCTGGAAGCGCCCAAGGTCGATGAAGACGGCAAGCGCATCCATCCCAAGGAGCGCGGCCGCGCCAAGAAGCGCCTGCAGAGCATCCGCGCCATGGATGCGCTCAAGGCGTGGCGCGATCGGCAGCAGAGCTGAACGACGTGTCCGCAGCGGCGATCACATCGCTTGTTTGGTGCAGGTGTTAATATTCAGCCAGGGGATGTTAATCATGAATGCGGCATGTGATGATGCGGCAAAGGTCGCTGGCGGCGGGCGGGCGCGACGCATCCACAGGATGCCGACTTTATCATGGGTCGGGCTTTAACCGTTACGCCGGCTGTTTTGAGCAGAAAAATTGGCGCCGTTTCAGCGTATCGCGCGTTAGGGACGCAGCGAAGCAGGGGATGAAGTTTGCAACGGGTCGCCCAAAAAATTGATCTGGTGGCGGCGTTCGATTCCTCTCCCAACCCTTATGCGTTGATAGACCGCGACCTGCGGTTCATCGGAATGAACCAGGCCTATCTCGGCGTCATTCAGCGTGAGCGCGAAGAATTGGTCGGCCACAGCCTGCTGGATTTCTTCGCGCCTGGCGATGATGAAAACAGCCGCGCCGCCAACGCCCGTATGAAAGCGTCCATCGACAAGGTGATCAAAACGGGAGAGCCGGACCATCTGGCCGTCCTGCATCATCCGATGATGCGCGCGCAGGCTGACGGCGGGCGCGCCCTGATCGACCGCTACTGGAGTTGCACCCACACCCCGATCAAGGATGAGCGCGGACAGGTCACCCATATTCTGCAGGACAGCACCGATATCACGGATGTCCTTGAATTTCGCTCCGATCGCGATACCCCGGACACTTCAAGCCGCCCCGTGGACGCCAGGACCGCTCTGGACGCCATTGCCCGAAGCGGAATTTTCCAGCGCGCCATGAAGATCGAGGCCAACCACCAGCGCCTTGAAGCCGAACATCGCCAGATCACCGACATGCTGATGAACGCTCCGGGCTTCGTCGCGGTGCTGAACGGCCCGGATCACATCATCCAGTTCTGCAATGAGGCCTGCTATCGGCTGGTCAGCCATCGCGAAATCCTGGGCCTGTCGGTTCGTGACGCCCTGCCGGAGTTGGGCAGCCAGGGGCACCTGGACTTCCTCAACGACGTCTATGAAACGGGGGAGCCGGTTTATGGGCGACAGAGGGCCTTCACCCTTCGGCATACGCAGGACGGGCCTCTGGACAACCGCTATATCGATTTCGCCTACCAGCCCATTCGCGACGAAGATCTCAGGATCATCGGCATTTTCGTACAGGGCCATGATGTCACGGAGGTCGTGCTGGCCGCCGAGCGACAGAAGCTGATGATCGACGAGTTGAACCATCGGGTGAAGAATACCCTGGCCACGGTTCAATCGATCGCCATGCAGACAGCGCGCACCCATGCCGATCCCGGATCTTTCGCCCAGGCGTTTCAGTCACGCATCCTGGCCCTGTCCCATACACACGACCTGCTGACACGCAGCCACTGGGAAGGCGCCGATCTTCGCGCCGTGCTGGAACATGAAACCAAGGCCCATGGTTCGGGGCGTCTGAGCCTGCAAGGACCGCATGTCGCCCTGTCGCCGGCGCGAGCGGTTTCTCTGGGCATGATCTTTCACGAACTGGCCACCAACGCCGCCAAATACGGAGCCCTGTCCTGCGCCGACGGGTACGTCGAAGTCAGGTGGAGGCTGGCCGATCACAACTCGCCTCGCCTCGAAATCTGTTGGCGCGAAACAGGCAGCGCCCCTATCCCAGAACCGGTACGCCGCGGTTTCGGCACCCGCCTGATAGAGCGCAACGTGCGTCACGATCTGCACGGCGACGTAAGTCTGTCATATCGTCCCGAAGGATTCTGCGCCGAAATCAGCTTGCCTATGGAAACGGAAACCCTATGACCCATGCGCTTTCCGGCCGCCGCGTGCTGATTGTGGAAGATGAATCGCTGGTGGCCATGCTGCTGGAGGCCATTCTGAGCGACCTGGGCTGCATGGTGGTCGGACCGGAATCCAATATCGGAGACGGCCTGCGCGTCGTGGCCAGCGACGTCCAGTTGGACGCCGCCCTGCTGGACGTCAATGTGGCCGGGCAGGAAGTCTTCCCTGTGGCGTCAGCGCTGAAGGCTCGCGGCATCCCCTTCGTCTTCTCGACAGGCTATGGTGAGAGCGGGCTGCCTGAAGAGTGGCGGGGCAACCCTACCGTCCAGAAACCCTTCACCGACGCAGCCATCCGCGACGCCCTGATGGCGGCCCTTAACATAGCGCAGGTCTGAGTCCGAACCAGGCGGGTTGCGCCGAGCGCCAGTTCAGGCGACAGGCGCAGTCTGACGCTCTTGCCAGGCCTTAAGGCGCCGAAGGGCGTCCGCTTCGACATCCGCATAAAAGAGATTGAAAGGCGCAATCCGGCGCTGGTCGGCCCATGAGCCGGCGTCGCGGAAGGATTCCGAGTTCAGACGTGAACGCCACAGGATGCCGTCACGGCACTCGGCCGCGACCAGTCGGCGCTGGAAGGCGGGTCGGGCGCCCCATTCCAGATTGGTCGCGTTGGTGGCGCCCCGGCTTTCACGTGCTTCGGACACGGGGGCGTCGACCGATCCGGTCACAGGATTAACGCAGGCGATCGGCGCGCCTGAAACCTCTACAAGAGCGCCGCGCTCATTCCATGTCAGGGCGCGGCGACGGATACGCTTGGCCTCGCCTTCAGCATTCTGTTCGACGGAGCGCCACGCCAGAACGCATCCGGTTTCATCGGCAGAACGACACAGGGGCATGTCGGTGAATCGGCTGGCCGGCGTTACGCCTTCGATCAGATAGACCCCCACAAGACGTGAGCGGAGCGTCGGGTCGCGGGCGATGCGTTCATGCAACAGGCGATCGGCCAGATCGGCGCCCTGCTCCACCCCGGCCAGGATGATCGGGCCGTCAGGGTTCAGAGCCAGCCATGTCTCGAAAGCCGCCTTCACATCGCCATAGGCGAAGGCCCGCGCCTCGCGCGCGTCTTCGCGCAGGGTCAGACGGCTATAGAGACTGGCCTGACGGTAGAGCGGCGCGCTGACATCGCCCGCAGCGGCGAACGGCCCGGCATGGTTGGGCAGGACCACTGCGCTCAGCTTGGCCACGGCGCGGCGGTCGTCGATGGCGCCGTTCCAATCGCTGCCGCCGTCATAGGTGGTGGAATGGATGAAGAAGACGTGGGCCCGACCGGCGCCTGACGCGCGTGCGTCCAGCAGCGCCCATGCCTTGCTGTCGCTGTAGTCGGGTGCGGCGGGCGGCTTATAGGTCTGGAACGGGATCTTCGGGTCCAGCCCGGCGCGCAGGATGTCGCCGCGCCAGACCGCCACCGCCGCCGTCAGCAGCAGGATCAGCGCAAAGCCGGTGTAGCCGACCCACTGGCGAAAGGTCAGCCGGGGCCGCATCAGCGGTATTGGTCCGTCTGGGCCAGGTAGTCCTGGACGTAGCGGCGCACGCCTTCCTCCAGCGGCGTCGACTGGCCGCCGTAGCCGAGGGCGCGGATGCGATCCATGCTGGCTTCGGTGAAGTACTGATAGCGGTCGCGGATCGCCTCGGGCATGTCCACATAGGCGATGGAGGCTTCCTTTCCTACCGCCGCGAAAGTAGCCCGCGCCAGATCGGCGAAGGAGCGCGCCTGCCCCGATCCGGCGTTGAACACGCCCGAGATGTCCTCGCGCTCAAGCAGCCACAGGATGATGTTGACCACGTCGTCGACGAAGACGAAGTCGCGCAGTTGTCCGCCGTCGGGGTAGTTGGGGTTGTGCGAGCGGAACAGGCTGACCGTCTCACCCGCCTGCACCTTGGGCCAGATCTGGGCGACGACCGACTTCATGCCGCCCTTGTGCCCTTCGTTCGGGCCATAGACGTTGAAGAACTTCAGCCCGGCCCACTGAGGCGGCGCCTCGTCACGATCGGCCTGACGCACAGCATATTGGTCGAACAGATATTTCGAATAGCCATAGGCGTTTAGCGGGCGCAGCGCATTCAGGCTCTCAGGATCGTCGCGGTCCTCGAACCCGGCCTCGCCGTCGCCGTAGGTAGCCGCCGAAGAGGCGTAGATCATCCGCACGTTCCGCACAGCGCACCAGTCCCAGATGTCGCGCGACAGGCTGAAGTTGGTGCGCAGGATCAGGTCGGCGTCTGGCTCCGTCGTCGAGGAGATGGCGCCCATGTGGATCACCGCCTCGATGCGGTCAGCGTGACGCTCCAGCTGGTCGAACAGCTCCTCGGGCGCCCACAGATCAGCGATGGGGTGCTTGGCGATGTTCTTCCACTTGGCGAGGTCGGCCGTCTCCAGCCGGTCGCAGACGACCACGTCCCAGGCGCCGCTCTCGCACAGGCGGGCGACGATGTTGGAGCCGATGAAGCCCGCGCCGCCGGTCACAACGATCATGCGCGGCGTCATTTTTGTTCCCCTACCGCTACGCTGCTTGAGGGGCTCATGCCTTGTCTCCGCTCATCTTCTCGATGGTCTTCGTCGTGGAATAGCCGTTAGCGAAGTCGGCCAGACGGACTTCGCCGCCCCAGCTTTCGACCTCGGCGGCGCCGACCACCTTGTCCTTGGTGTAGTCCGAGCCCTTGATCAGCACATCGGGCTTCAGCCGCTCGATCAGGGCGATGGGCGTCGGGTCGTCGAAGGCGGTGACGCGATCGACGCTGGCCAGACCGCCGATGACGGCGGCGCGGCTGTCCAGATCGTTGACCGGACGTCCCTCGCCCTTCAGGCGGCGCACCGAGGCGTCGGTGTTCAGCGCCACCACCAACCGGTCGCACCAGCCGCGCGCCTGGGCCAGATAGGCGACGTGGCCGCGGTGCAGGATGTCGAAGCAGCCGTTGGTGAAGCCGACCTTCAGGCCCTGACGCTTCCACGCCTCGACCTGATCGGCCAGCTCGTCCAGCGGCGTGACCTTGGACTGGGCCAGGGCCGCGTGCTGGCTCATCTCGGCCTCGATCAGTTCGGCGGGCGTGACGACGGCGGTGCCGCTCTTGCCCACGACCACGCCGGACGCCAGGATGGCGAACTGCACCGCCTGCTCCAACGTCGCGCCTGCGCCCAACGCCAGCCCGAGGGCGGCGAGGCAGGTATCGCCTGCGCCCGAGACGTCAAACACTTCGCGCGCCCGGCCAGGGAAGTGGGTGACGCCGCCGCCGCGTCGCGCCAGCGTCATGCCCTTGCCCGCGCGGGTGACGATGACGGCCTTGGCGGTCGTCGAGGCCAGCAGGGCGGCCAGCGCCGCCTCGACCTGTTCATCCGTCTCGGTCGGCAGGCCGGTGGCGCCTGCCAGTTCGCTGGCGTTCGGCTTGATGACATCCACCGCGCCATAGCGGGCGAAGTCGCGGCCCTTGGGATCGACGATGACCGGCGCGCCGTATTCGGCTCCGGCCCACAGCGCCGCCTGAATGGCGCCGTCATCCACCACGCCCTTGGCGTAATCGGACAGCAGGATGGCGCCCGCGCCTCGGAACACCGCCTTGTCGGCATAGCCGGAATGGGTCGCGGTCTCGTCGTCCAGACGCAGAAGTTGCTGGCCGGCGGCGACGAAGCGCGTCTTGACGATGGTGGCCGCGCCTTCAGGACGGATCAGGGCGTCCTCGATCCGCTCCTCGGCGGCGATCAGACCGGCCAATTCGGCGCCTGCCGCGTCATCGCCCGCCACGGCGCCCAGACGGGCCTGACCGCCCAGCGCCGCGACGTTACGGGCGACGTTGCCCACGCCGCCGGGCATGGCCACTGTGCGGCGCGCGCGCAGGATGGGGATCGGCGCCTCGGGCGAGATGCGGCTGACCTCGCCATAGACATAGCGATCCAGCATCAGATCGCCGACGCAGGCGACCTTCAGGTCGCGCACGCGCTCCAGCAGGGACTGCAGGGCGCCGAGATCAAGAGAACGTTCAGCCATGACGCCGAACTAGCGGATTCACGCCGTCTTCGCCATCGGCCCCTTGTGACCCAGCTTGATGGCCAGGTCGTCAAAGGCGATCAGTTCGGCGGCCAGAGCCTCGAACTGGCTGAGCGGCACCATGTTGGGGCCGTCCGAGGGGGCGTTGTCTGGATCTTCGTGCGTCTCCATGAAGACGGCGTCGACGCCGACCGAGACGGCGGCGCGGGCCAGCACCGGCACGAACTCGCGCTGGCCGCCCGAGGACGTGCCCTGCCCGCCCGGCTGCTGGACGCTGTGGGTCGCGTCGAACACCACCGGACAGCCGATCTCGCGCAGCACAGGCAGGGCGCGCATGTCGCTGACCAGGGTGTTGTAGCCGAAGCTGGCGCCGCGCTCGCAGGCCATGACGTTGGGGTTGCCCGCGCCCGTGACCTTGGCGATGACGTTCTTCATGTCCCACGGGGCAAGGAACTGACCCTTCTTGATGTTGATCGCTCTGCCCGTGGCGGCGGCGGCCAGCAGCAGGTCGGTCTGGCGCGACAGGAAGGCCGGGATCTGCAGCACGTCGACGGCCTCGGCCACGCCCGCGCACTGAGCTTCGGAGTGGACGTCGGTCAGGGTCGGCAGGCCGGTGACTTCACGGATTTCGGCGAAGATCGGCAGGGCGTCCTTCAGGCCGATGCCGCGCGCGGCGCTGGCGCTGGTGCGGTTCGCCTTGTCGAAGCTGGTCTTGTAGATGATGCCGAGGTCCAGGCGCTCGCCGATCTCCTTCAACTGGTGGGCGGTCTCCAGCGCGTGCTGGCGGCTCTCCATCTGGCAAGGACCGGCGATGAAGACGATGCGGGCGCCGCCGCCGATGACGACGGGTTTCTTGAGGCCTTCGGACAGGGTGATGACGGCGTTGGGAGAGGTCACGGCGGCGCTTTCGACTATGGTCAACTGTGCTTCGCGGGCCTGTGCCGCGACTTGTAAGTCGGACAGGTGGCGTCGCGGATGCGTTTTCGCAACTTATCCGGCGACTCAGGCGCTGACCATCGGCCGTGTGATCATGATAGGCTGACGAAATGACCCAGACCGACACGCCGTTGATTTCAACCGAAGCGCTGGCCTCGCTGATGGGCGCGGCGGACCTGCGGATCATCGACGCCAGCTGGTGGCTGGATGGTCGTGACGCGCGAGCCGATTTCGAGCGCGAGCGGCTGCCGGGCGCCGTCTTCTTCGATCTGGAGGCGGTGTCGGATCGGGATAGCCCCTATCCGCATATGCTGCCCACGCCGGACGCCTTCGCCGAGGCGATGGGCGCGCTGGGCGTCGGCGAGACGGACGACATCGTCGTCTATGACGCGCAAGGGCTGTTCTCGGCGGCGCGGGTCTGGTGGACGCTGCGGACGATGGGGGCCAAGCGCGTGCGCGTGCTGGATGGCGGCCTGCCCAAATGGAAGGCCGAGGAGCGGACTGTGGAGAGCAGCGCCGGCGAAACGCCCGCCCCTGCGCGGTTCGAGGCGCGGTTCGACGCCGAGGCTGTGGCGGACTTCGATCAGGTCGGCGCGGCGCTGGCTGATGGTCTTCAGATCGTCGATGCGCGCGGCGCCGCGCGTTTCCGGGGTGAAGCGGCCGAGCCTCGCCCCGGCGTGCGGGCCGGACACATGCCGGGGGCGCTGAACCTGCCCTTCTCCAGCCTGCTGAACGCGGACGGGACGTTGAAGCAGGGCGCGGCGCTGGAAGACGCCTTCCGCGCGGCGGGCGTCGATCTGGAGCGGCCCGTCATCACCAGCTGCGGTTCGGGCGTGACGGCGGCGATCCTGACGCTGGGGCTGACCGTGCTGGGGCGGTCGTCGAGGCTCTATGACGGATCATGGGCCGAATGGGGCGCGCGGGCGGATGCGCCGATCGCGACCGGCGCCGCCTGATCAGGCCGCCGAACGCTTGGGCGCGCGGATCAGGAACACCTGCCCCGCCAGCACCAGGGCCAGCCCCACGAAAGCCAGAACGCCGAAGCGGGCGCCCTCGAACATTACCGACACCAGCATGGCGATCGGCGGCGTCAGGGCCGAGATATAGCTGGCGGTCGCATACCCCCTCGCCCGTGCGATGGTGAAATACAGGCCAAAGGCGATGACCGAGCCGAACACCGCCAGATACAGCAGGGAGATCACATAGGCCGGGCTCCACGCCACCGACCACGAAACGCCGGTTACGAGGGCGTAGAGGGTCAGCGAGCCTGCGCCATAGGCCATGGCCCAGGCGGTCGACGGCAGCACCTGAGACCCCGCCTGCTGCCCGCGCCATGCGAACCAGTTGCCGAAAGCCGAGGCGAAGACGGCGATCACGGCGAAGCTGACGCCCGCGACGGCGTGGACGCCGAGACCTGCGCCCATCACTTCGCCCGCCGACAGGACGCCGACGCCGACCACGCCCAGCCCGGCGCCCAGCCATGCGGCGACGGCGGCCTTCTGGCCCGAGGCGACACGGAACAGGATCAGGTTCAGGAAGGCCAAAGCCGCGAAGATCACCGCCACCACCGCCGAGGCGATCTTCTCCTCGGAGGCATAGACAAAGGCGTAGCTGATGCCGAAGGAGAACAGCCCCTGCGCCATCGCCGCCATATGTTGAGCCCGCGTCAGGGCCAGCCGCCCGCCGGTCGCCTTGACGATCAGCGCCAGCAGGGCCGAGGCGATACCGAACCGCAGCACCACTGAAATCACCGGATCGACCGCGCCGAGTTGGAAGGTGATGGCGTACCATGTCGTGCCCCAGATCAGGGCGCAGACCCCGACGCCGCCAAGGGCCAGGGCGGCGGGCGATACGACAGGCGATGATCCGCTTTCAGGCGATGGCGTTTCGGGCTGGGACACGCAGGGAGACTCGACAGGGCGAAAACGGAAAACCGCGATAGCACCGCTTTATTGCGCCGTCTCTCAACTGTTGCAGCCATATGTGACGCTGGCGCGTTCTGCTACGCTGCCCCTCTCAATGGAGACGCCGATGCGCTCACATCTTGCCCCGCTCGTTCTGGTTCCGGCCCTGATGGCCGCCGCCTGCTCCACCCTGCCGGAATCATCCAAAGACACAACGCAAGTTCAGGTCAGCGCCCTTTATCGCGAGCGCATCATGCTGCCGCCCGGCCACGTTCTGACCGTCAAGGTCGAGGACGTCAGCCGCGCCGACGCGCCCGCCCGCGTCATCGCCGAGGTCAGCCAGCCGCTGGAAGGCCGCGCCCCGCCCTATAACGTCGTCCTGTCAGTGCCGAACGACAGAATCGACAGCCGCATGGAATACGCCGCCCGTGCTGAAATCCACGATCCGTCCGGCGCCCTGCGTTTCGCCACGGACACGCGCCACTCGGTGTTGACGCGCGGCGCGCCGAACAGCGTCGAGATCGTCATGGTGGGCGTGCGCTAAACCTTGGGCGGCCTCGTCAAACGATCGGTGCTGCTGTCCGGCCACGCCACATCGGTGGCGCTGGAGCCTGAGTTCTGGGCCGTGCTGGACGCTGTCGCGGTCGAATTGGCGCTGAGCCGGTCCGGCCTGCTGATCCGCATCGACGCCTGGCGAGGCCGCCGTCCCCTCGCCTCCGCCTGCCGCATACTGGCCCTGCAATGGGCCGGCGGCGACCACAGCTTCGCAGAAGAGAAGACGCCATGAGCGACATCCGTATCGACAGAAATCGTCTGATTCCCGCCGCCGTCTTCGGCGGCCTCGTCGCGCTCGGGCTGATCGGCGGCGGCGCGCTGATCGGTCAGGGCGTAGTCAATGCGCGCGCGGGCGACCGCTCCGTCACCGTGCGCGGCCTGGCGGAAAAGGACGTGAAGGCCGATCTGGCCGTGCTGCCGATCCGCTTCACCGCCTCGGGCGATGTGCTGTCAGAGGTTCAGGCGCGCATCGACGGCGATCTGGCCATCGTGCGTCAGTTCCTGAAGGCGCAGGGCTATGCCGACGACGCCGTGGATCTGGGCCAACTGGGCGTGGCCGACACCCGCTCGCGCGAATACATGAGCCAGACCGGCGGGCCGCGTTTCATCCTGACCCAGACGGTCATCGTGCGCACCACGGACGTGGACCGGGTCCAGACCACCACGCGCAATCTGAACGATCTGGTGCGTCAGGGCGTGGTGCTGCAGGACTTCAACGGCCCGTCCTACATCTTCACCAAGCTGAATAACGTGCGTCCCGCCATGATCGCCGAGGCCACCGCCGCCGCCCGCAGCGGCGCCGAACAGTTCGCCAAGGATTCCGGCGCACCGCTGGGACCGATCAAAACGGCGGGGCAAGGCTCGTTCGAGATCCTGTCGCGCGACGGCACGGGCGATGAAGCCGGCACGCCGAACAAGAAGGTGCGGGTCGTGACGACGATCAGCTATCGGCTGAAGTAGGGTTGGAGACGCCGTTCCTAAACGCCCCCTCGCTGTCGTCATTCTCGGGCTTGTCCCGAGAATCCATAAACACGACGAGCCCCCATTGAAGCGCGGCGCATAAATACGAATGCCTGAGTCTATGGATCCCCGGGACAAGCCCGGGGATGACGTTAGGGGGAAGCGAGGTTTCTCATCTCTCTGACAGATAGTCCGCCAGCATGACGGCGTCGTTGTGCGCTTCGTCCTTCGCGCCATAGACCAGCGTCGCCGGACCGTCAGAAAGCGCGGCCTTCAGTTCGGACACGGCATCGGCGTTGGCGTCCAACTCGGCCCGATAGCGGTGCTGGAACTCCGCCCATTTCTCCGGATCGTGATCGAACCAGCGGCGCAGTTCGGTCGTCGGCGCGATCTCTTTCAGCCACAGGTCGACGCGGGCCTTCTTCTTGCTCAGGCCGCGCGGCCACAGCCGGTCGACAAGAATACGCGTCCCGTCCGTCGGCGAGGGCGGCTCATAGACGCGTTTGAGCGCGACCTGCATCGCCTCAGCCTTCCACCACTGTGGGCGGCGCGGCCGGTTTGGGCAGATCAGGCGGCGCGGGCGCGGTGATGTCAACATTCAGGTTCGGCGTTGCGGGAAGCGTCGGTTCGCCCCGCCCGAACAGGAACCACGCCAGCACGGCGACGACCATCACTAGCGCGCCGATGATGAAGGCGAGAGCGGGATTGACGCCGCCACGGGAAATCTTCGCCATCAGACATCCTCCCTTGATGGCCGCTGTTTCAAGGAAACGGAGACCAACAGGCGCGGTTCCGGACGCAACCCGTGCGAATGGGACTGACTTTGGCCGCTGTGCTGCTTATGTTCTCCCTTTCAGATTCCGGCGGGTTCCCTGCCCGTCCCGCCGCCGCCGAGTGCTTGCCCCTGTGACCGACCTGCCCGCCCCCCGCATTTCCGACCTCGCCCGCGCCCAGACTCCGCAAGGCCCAGCGGCCGACTATCTGTCGGGCCTGAACCCCGAACAGCGCGAGGCGGTGGAGACGACCGAGGGGCCTGTGCTGGTGCTGGCGGGCGCGGGCACGGGCAAGACGCGCGTCCTGACCACTCGCCTGGCGCACATTCTGGCGACCGGCCGGGCCAAGCCGTGGGAGCTGTTGGTCGTCACCTTCACCAACAAGGCCGCGCGCGAGATGCGCGAACGGATCGGTCACCTGATCGGCCCGTCGTCCGAGGGTCTGCGCTGGCTGGGCACCTTCCACTCGGTCGCGGCGCAGATCCTGCGTCGCCATGCGGAACTGGTCGGGCTGAAGTCCAGCTTCACCATTCTGGATACCGACGATCAGGAGCGGCTGCTGAAGCAGCTTCTGGAAGCGGCTGACATCGACACCAAGCGGTTCACGCCCAAGTCGCTGGCCCATATGATCGACCACTGGAAGAACCGCGGCTGGACGCCCGACAAGCTGCCGCCGGGCGAGGACTTCGCCAACGGCAAGGGCCCGACGCTGTACGCCGCCTATCAGGCGCGGCTGGCGACTCTGAACGCCTGCGACTTCGGCGATCTGTTGCTGCACAACATCACCATCCTGTCGAAACATGCTGATCTAGCGGAGGAATACCGCCGCCGGTTCCGCTACATCCTCGTGGACGAATATCAGGACACCAACGTCGCCCAGTATCTGTGGCTGCGGCTGCTGACGTCGTCGACCGGCAATGTCTGCTGCGTCGGCGACGACGATCAGTCGATCTATGGCTGGCGCGGGGCCGAGGTGGACAACATCCTGCGGTTCGAGCGCGACTTCCCCGGCGCCAAGGTCATCCGGCTGGAGCGCAACTACCGTTCGACCAAGCACATCCTGGGCGCGGCCTCGGCCCTGATCGCGGCCAATCAGGACCGATTGGGCAAGACCCTGTGGACCGAGGACGACAGCGGCGACAAGGTGCGCGTGCGCGGCGTCTGGGACGGCGAGGCCGAGGCCCGCCTGATCGCCGACGAGATCGAGACCGCGCGCAAGCAGGGCATGAATTACAAGGACATGGCTGTTCTTGTTCGCGCATCATTTCAGATGCGGGCGTTTGAAGAACGCTTCCTGATGCTGGCCATTCCCTATGTCGTCATCGGCGGGCCGCGCTTCTTCGAGCGGGCGGAAATCCGCGACGCCCACGCCTATCTGCGGCTGATCCAGTCCGAGGACGACGACCTGGCTTTCGAGCGCATCGTCAACACGCCCAAGCGCGGCATCGGCGACACCAGCGTCCAGAAGATCCTGCACATCGCGCGCGAGAACGGCGTCTCGGCCATGCGGGCGGTGCGCCATCTGATCACGACGGATGAGCTTCAGGCGCGCACCCGCACGCCGCTGGCCAACTTCGTGCGCGATCTGGACCGCTGGCGCGACCTGATGGCCATGGGCACGCCGCACTGGCAGGTGACGGAGACCCTGCTGGACGAGAGCGGATACACCGCCATGCAGAAGGCCGACCGCACCAGCGGCCAGACGCGGTTGGACAACCTGAAGGAACTGACCCAGTCGATGCAGTCGTTCGAGACGTTGCAGGCCTATCTGGAACACGTTTCACTGGTCATGGACCTTGAGCGCCGCGACGAGAACGCCGACGGTTCAGGCTCGGTGCAGATCATGACGCTGCACGGCGCCAAGGGGCTGGAGTTCACGCTGGTCTTCCTGCCGGGCTGGGAGGAAGGCGTCTTCCCCAGCCAGCGCAGCATAGACGAGAAGGGCGTGAAGGGCCTGGAGGAAGAACGCCGCCTGGCCTACGTCGGCGTCACCCGCGCCAAGCAGGATGCGCGCATCAGCTTCGCCGCCAACCGCATGGTCTATGGCCGCTGGACCTCTCAGCTGCCCAGCCGCTTTGTCGATGAACTGCCGATCGCACACGTCGAGCCGCAGTCGGACACCGGCTATTACGGCGCCTCGACCGGGATGAAGGAGGCCAAGAGCCGCTGGGACGACGCCCCGTCGTTCGGCGGCAGCTATTCCAGCCCCGGCTGGAAGCGCGCCCAGACCTATACCGCCGCCCAGACGCCCAAGCCCGCCTATGCCCGCCGCGCGGTGATCGAGGGCGAAGGCCGCCTGATCGCCACGGCCGATCCCAAGGCGGCGTCCGGCTGGGCGCGCGGCGACCGGGTGTTCCACCAGAAGTTCGGCTATGGTCAGGTTCGGGCGGTGGAGGGCAACAAGCTGGTCGTGAACTTCGACAAGGCTGGCGAGAAGAAGGTCATCGACACCTTCGTGGAGAAGGCGTGACGGGGGCGAGCGCCCTTCTACGCCCGGACCGTAACGCCCCCACCCTGTGGGAACAGGCGGCGGCGGGGCTGATCCTGACCCTGTTGTCCGGCGCCCTGCTGGGGCCGATCTTCGCGCCCGATCAGCAGGAGACGCCGGTGCTGCGGCTGATCTGGCCGCCGGTCTATCTGATGATCCTGGGGCTGGCCGGGTGGCGCGCGCGGCGGATGGCGACGGCCTGGCCCGCCTTCATTCCCCTGTTGCTGATGATCGCCCTGGCGCTGGCCTCCAGCCTGTGGTCACAGGCGCCGGAGGTGACGGAGCGGCGCGTGCTGGCGCTGGGCCTGACCGGGGTCTTCGCCATCTATCTGGGCGCCGTTTTTCGCGGCGCCGCCCTACCCCGGATGCTGACGGCGACCTTTCTGACTCTCGGCCTGTGCAGCCTGATCGCCGTCTTCGCCTTTCCCGGCTTCGGCATCCACCACGAGGCCAACCCCGGCATGTGGCGCGGCGTCTGGTATGAGAAGAACCAGCTGGGGATGCTGATGTCGGCCGGGCTGATCGCCGCCACGGCCCTGTGGTCGGCGCCGGGCGAGGCTTGGGACCGGCGGCTGGCGCTGGCGGCCATGGCGGTGTGCGCGCTGGCTCTGTTGGGATCACAGTCCAAGACCGCCCTGATCATGGCCATGCTGGGCGGCGGACTGGTCGTTCTGTGCCGCCTGATCCGGCGAACAGGGCCGGTGTTCGGCGTCATCGCCGTCTGGTGTCTGGGCGTCGCCCTGGTCGGAGGCTTCTGGGTGTGGAGCGAGTTCTCGGTCGAGATACTGGCCCTGTTCGGCAAGGACCCCAGTCTGACCGGCCGCACCGAAATCTGGGACGCCATCACCCGCATGACCGAGCGTCGGCCGTGGCTGGGCTATGGCTACAGCGCGTTCTGGCTGCCGCATTCGGAGCCAATGGAATGGATCCGGCATGAGACCGGCTGGCGCGTGCCGTCGGCCCACCAGGGCTGGCTGGACCTGCGCGCGGAACTGGGCTGGGCGGGCGTCAGCCTGGTGGGCGCCGTTGTCGCCGTGACTTCGGCGGCAGTGCTGATGCGCCTGTCCGGTCAGGGGCGACGCGAGGGCTACTGGAGTCTGGCCTGGCTGGCGGCCTTCCTGCTGCTCAGTCTGTCGGAAAGCGTGCTGATGCGGCACCAGGACTTGCCCTGGACCCTGTTCATGGCGCTGATGGCGCGTAACCTGATCCCTGATCCACCGGATTGACGCGGGCCTTGCCCCTGCCCCGTTCGAAGCCTACCAGACCCTGCCCCGAATCGCCGCAAAAAGCCCTGATGGACGACCTGTTTTCCAACATCGACGACGCCGAACCGGCCAAGCCCGCCGCCCCTGCTGCTCCCCGGGCGCCCGCTGCGACGCCCGCTCCTGTGGCGGCGGCTCCGGCCGCGCCTGAGCCCAAGGTCGTGAAGACGCCTGTCGTCTCGGCGACGGCGACCGAGGCGGCCGCTACCGGTTATTCCGCCTCCTCGATCGAAGTGCTGGAAGGGCTGGAACCCGTCCGCAAACGCCCCGGCATGTATATCGGCGGCACCGACGAACGCGCCCTGCACCATCTGTTCGCCGAAGTGCTGGACAATGCGATGGATGAAGCCGTCGCCAAGCACGCCAGGCTGATCACCGTCGATCTGGACGCCGAAGGCTATCTGTCAGTCCGCGACGACGGGCGCGGCATCCCGGTCGACCCTCATCCCAAGCACCCCGGCAAGTCGGCGCTGGAAGTCGTCATGACGGTGCTGCATTCGGGCGGCAAATTCTCGGGCAAGGCCTATGAGACATCGGGCGGCCTGCACGGCGTCGGCGTCTCGGTCGTCAACGCCCTGTCGGAAAGCCTGGACGTCACCGTCTGGCGCGACGGCTTCGAGTGGCGGCAGTCCTTCAGCCGCGGCCTGTCGCAGGGACCGATCCAGCAGGTCGGCCCGTCGAAGAAGAAGGGCACCCTGATCCGGTTCAAGCCGGACGAACAGATCTTCGGCGTCGGCGCCGCCTTCAAGCCCGCCCGCCTGTTCCGCATGACGCGGGCCAAGGCCTATCTGTTCCGCGGCGTCGAAATCCGCTGGACCTGCGCGCCGGAACGCATCACGGACGCCACCCCTGCACAGGCGACGCTGCACTTCCCCGGCGGTCTGGCCGACGCCCTGGCCGAGCGCGTGGGCGAACTGGAAACCGTCACTCCCGTCTTCGCCGGGCGCGTCGAGCGCAAGGGTGAGGCGGGCGCGCTGGAATGGGCCGTCACCTGGTCGCCGATCGGCTTCGGCGACGCTGACAGCTTCGTCGCCTCCTACTGCAACACCGTCTCGACGCCCGACGGCGGCACGCACGAGGCGGGTTTCCGCGCCGCACTGGTCAAGGGCCTGAAGGCCTATGGCGAGCTGACCAATGAGAAGCGCGCCGCCCAGATCACGGCCGAGGACGTCATCGCCAATGCGGGCGCCCTGATCTCCATCTTCATCCGCAACCCGGAATTCCAGGGCCAGACCAAGGACCGCCTGTCCTCGCCCGAGGGTGCGCGTCTGGCCGAACAACTGCTGCGCGACCCGTTCGACCACTGGCTGACCGAAAGCCCGAAACAGGCCAACGCCCTGCTCGGATTCGTCGTCGACCGCGCCGAGGACCGCCTGCGCCGCCGCAAGGACAAGGAAGTCCAGCGCGCCGCCGCCACGCGCAAGCTGCGCCTGCCCGGCAAGCTGTCGGACTGCTCGCGGCAAGCCGCCGAGGGCACCGAACTGTTCATCGTCGAGGGCGACTCGGCCGGCGGCTCGGCCAAGCAGGCGCGCGACCGCACGACCCAGGCCATCCTGCCCCTGCGCGGCAAGATCCTGAACGTCGCCTCGGCCACGGCGGACAAGCTGCGCGCCAACGTCGAACTGACCGACCTGATGCTGGCGCTGGGCGTGCAGGCGGGCAGCCGCTTCAGCGTCGACGACCTGCGCTATGAGCGCGTGGTCATCATGACCGACGCCGACGTCGACGGCGCCCACATCGCGGCCCTGCTGATCACCTTCTTCTATCGCTCGATGCCGGACCTGATCCGTCAGGGGCGGCTGTATATGGCCCTGCCGCCGCTCTATCGGATTTCGGCGGGGCCGCTGTCGGAATACGCCCGCGACGACGCCCACCGCGACGAGCTGCTGGCCACGACCTTCAAGGGCAAGAAGACCGAGATCGGCCGGTTCAAGGGCCTGGGCGAGATGATGGCCTCTCAGCTGAAAGAGACCACCATGGACCCGAAGAAGCGGACCCTGGCCCGCATCGCCCTCCCCGACAGCGAGGAAGAAATCGAGGATCTGGTCGAGCGCCTGATGGGCCGCAAGGCCGAGGCCCGCTACAACTTCATCCAGGAAAACGCCCGCTTCGCCCAGGCCGACCTGGACGTTTGAAGACCACATTCAGACGGCGGCAAATAAAGCCGCCGAGGTCAAGGACGCCCCCGCATAAACGAAGAAAGGCCCGCCCTCCGAAAAGAGCGGACCTCGATAGTTCCAGTAAACCGGATGTTCGCTTATGCGACCTGGAGCTGACCTGCCGAAGCCTTGCCGGAGCGTTGATCATGTTCAACCTCGTACGACAGAGCCTGGCCTTCGTTCAGGCTACCAAGACCTGCGCGCTCGACAGCAGAAACGTGAACAAAGACGTCACCGCCGCCAGCGTCAGGCGCGATAAAACCAAAACCCTTGGTGGGGTTAAACCATTTAACAATACCAGTAGCCATTTCAATGACCTCCGAAAAATTTGCCCCTGGAAAAGTCCAGAGGGCTGTCGGGTCTAAGGAAACGGAAATCTCGATGCGTCGCAAAGAAATAGGGCGTTACGCAGAGATATCGACATACAAACGATGAGCCACAACGGCACAACAAGCAAGGATAAACATTACTTATTTTGAAATAAACACCGCATCGATCTTAATATCAAGCAATTATAGCGCACTAATGGAACCCCTACAGGCTTGTCGACTAAATCTCCACAACGGTGACAGACATATTTCTCAACGGGTATCGCCGACGGAAATTATTGAAAATGGGCTATGAGCCTGGAACGCGATGAGCCGGGGCGTGAAACAGGCGAACGCTGAGACTCAGGCGTTTCACCGTGGACCTGATGTTCGGCGCACCCGGCGACAAGGAAGTCGAGCAGCATTCGCACGGACGGAAGCAGGCCGCGTCGTGATGGGAAGACGGCGTGGACAATCCATCGTTTGGGCCGCCAGTCCGGCAACAGATCGACCAGCCGTCCGACCTCCATATCGCGCATGACCGCCACGGTGGGCAGCAGGGCGACGCCCAATCCCTGAACGGCGGCATCGTGCATCATGAGCAGGTCATCAGTGGTCAGGCGCGGCTTATGGCGCACCGAGGCTGTCATCCCGTCCGCGTGATGCAGCGTCCAGATGTGGTCACGATGCGCCGGACCGAAGTCCAGACTGGGCCAGCCCGCCAGGTCCGCCGGGCCGGTCGGGGCGCCCATGCGGGCGATCAGGTCGGGACTGGCGACAAGGCGATGCACGCTCTCGTCCAGCTTGCGCATGACCAGATCAGTCTCTTCCAGCGGCGGTTCGCGCACGCGGATCGCCAGGTCGAAGCCCTCGCCGATGACGTCCACACGACGGCTGGTGCTGTGAAGCTGCACCTCAAGTTCGGGATACAGGGCCATGAAGCGGACGATCAGGCCGCTCATCTGATAGGTCAGCAGGCCCGGCGCGCAGGCGACCCGGATCGTGCCGCACGGCTCGGATCTGGCGCCATCGATCAACGCCTGCGCCGCCTCGGCCTCGACCAGCATGGCGAGGCAGTGCTGGTAGTAGGCCTGGCCGATCTCGGTGACCGAGAATTTGCGCGATGAGCGCTGGATCAGCCGCGTGCCCAACTGGTCTTCCAGCGCGGCGATGCGACGACTGAGCTTGGACTTCTGCATCCCCAGCGCGCGTGCGGCCGGGGCGAAGCCGTGGTGGTCCACCACCTGCACGAAATAATAGAGGTCGTTGAGGTCTCTCATCGTTCTATTGATAGAACGCAGCGAGGCGATTTCGCAATCTGTCCGCCTCATCGTTTCATGGGCATATGGTCTTCAACGCGATCGGCCACCCCTCTGACGGCCGGTACACCGAATGGAGACAAGACCATGAAGAAGGTTCTGGGCCGTTACGGCAATGACCGCGGCCACTGGGTCGGCGACGGTTTCCCCGTACGTTCTCTGTTTTCCTACAACGCAGTGGGCAAGCAGGTCAGCCCGTTCCTGCTGCTCGACTATGCCGGTCCGCACAATTTCGAGCCGACCGACAAGCGGCGTGGCGTCGGCCAGCATCCGCACCGCGGCTTCGAGACCGTGACCATCGTCTATGACGGCGAAGTCGAGCACCGCGACTCCACCGGCCAGGGCGGCGTCATCGGTCCCGGCGACGTCCAGTGGATGACGGCGGGCGGCAGCATCCTGCACGAAGAGTTCCACTCGCCCGCCTTTGCGCGGACCGGCGGTCCCTTCCGCATGGTTCAACTGTGGGTCAACCTGCCCGCCAAGGACAAGATGACCCGCCCCGGCTACCAGTCGATCCTGAACGCCGACATTCCGTCCGTCGCCCTGCCCGACAATGCAGGGACCGCGCGGATCATTGCCGGCGCGATGGAAGGGTCAAAGGGCCCGGCCACCACCTTCACCCCCATCAACGTGTGGGACGTGCGGTTGAACCGGGACGCCGAGACGACGCTGGATCTGCCGGAAGGGCACACCGCCATGGTGGTGGTTCTGTCGGGTCATGTCACCGTCAACGGCGACCAGCCCGCGGGCGCCGCCGAGGCCCTGCTGCTGGACCGTCAGGGCGACAGCGTGACCCTGAACGCCGATGCGGACACGACCCTGCTGATCCTGACCGGAGAGCCGATCGACGAGCCCATCGTCGGCTACGGCCCCTTCGTGATGAACAGCGAGGACGAGATCCGCACGGCCATCACGGATTTCAACAGCGGCCGCTTCGGCGACATCGCCGCAGTCGCCTGACAAAGAGAACAACCGGCGGCCCGGCGCGTTTACCGGGCCGCCGCCGACCGAGAGGAGCATCCAATGATCGAACTCATCATCGACCAGCGCCGCAAGGATCTCGGCGGATTCGAGGTTGGTCGCGTCCTGCCCTATGCGAAGCGCAGAACAGTCGGCCCCTTCGTCTTCTTCGACCACATGGGGCCTGTGGACATGCCTGCGGGCATACCCAAGACCGTCGATGTGCGCCCGCATCCGCACATAGGCATCTCGACGCTGACCTATCTGTTCGACGGCGAGATCACACACCGCGACAGTCTGGGTGTTCAGCAGGACATCCGCCCGGCCGAGGTGAATTGGATGACGGCCGGCAGCGGCGTCACCCACTCCGAACGCTTTGAACGGGCGCGCATGGAAGGCCTCCGCCTTGAGGGCATTCAGGCCTGGCTGGCGCTGCCGAATGGTCAGGAAGAAATCGATCCGTCGTTCCAGCACGTCGGCTCAGGCGACCTGCCGACCTGGATGGAGGCTGGTGTGAAGGGCCGTCTGGTTGCAGGCGAGACGATGGGCATGAAGGCCGGCGTCAGCACCTTCTCGCCCCTGCATTACATGCACCTGGAAATGGAGCCGGGCGCCCGCTTCCAGACCCCGACGGACCACGCTGAAAGCGCCGTCTATGTGGTTCAGGGCATGGTCGAGATCGACGACGCCCGTCCTGTCGGTCCCGGCCAGATGGCCGTGCTTGAGAAGGGCCTGCCTTCGGTAATCGTGGCCCAGCAACCGACCACCCTGATGGTGCTGGGCGGCGAGCCGGTGGGCGAGCGCTTCATCGAGTGGAACTTCGTCTCGTCCTCTAAGGAGCGGATCGAACAGGCCAAGGCCGATTGGCGTGCGAGGCGCATGAAGCTGCCCGACCTGGACGATCAGGAGTTCATTCCCCTGCCCCCGGACCGGACGCCGCCCAATCCAATGTCCTGATTTCCCGGACAGCACGGGACCGGCGCCGACAGCAGCGCCGGTCCCGTCAGCGTTTTTCACCGCACCGGCAGGCCATAGATCAGCCCGCCGGACCGCGCGGACCACTGGGCGTTCAGGCCCCGATCCAGATCCAGCGAAGACTGGGCGCCCAGATTGCGGCTGAAAATCTCGCCATAGTTTCCGCCCGCCGAAATGGCGTCGGTCGCCCAGGTCCGCGACAGATCGATGCTCGGCCCGAAATCGCCCTCTTCGCCCAACAGGCGTTTGACGCGCGGGTCGGCTGAACTCTTGGTCATGTCCCCGACGTTCGCTCGCGTGACGCCCAGTTCCTCAGCCAGTATCAGGGCGTTCAGGGTCCAGCGGATCACCGCCGTCCAGCGATCGTCGCCGCTGCGCGTCACCGGTCCCAGCGGCTCCTTGGAAATCACATCCGGCAGGATGACGTGTTGCTGCGGATTGGGCAGGGTCGTACGCGCCGCCGCCAGCGCCGAGATATCGGCGGTGAAGGCGTCGCATTCCTCACGAGCATAGGCCTGACGCGCCTCGCCCTCGGTGGCGACGACGACCGGCCGGTATTCGATACCGCGACGGCGGAAATAATCCTCGACATTCAGTTCAGTGGTCGAGCCGGACTGGACGCAGATCCGGGCGCCGTTCAACTCGGCCGCGCTGCTCAGGTTCAGCGAGCGGCGCACCATGAAGCCCTGCCCGTCGTAATAGTTGATCCCGGCAAAGCTGAGTTGCGCGCCCGTATCACGGCTCATGGTCCATGAGGTGTTGCGCCACAGCACATCGACCCGCCCGTCGCGCAGAGCGTCGAATCTCTGTTCCGTCGTCAGCGGCACGAACCGGACCGCATCCGGATCGCCGAAGATCGCCGCCGCCGTGGCCCGGCAGAAGTCGACATCAAAGCCCCGCCAGGCGCCGCGATTGTCCGTATAGGCGAAGCCGACCAACCCTTCATGCACGCCGCAGTTCAGACGACCGCGCTGGCGCACCGCAGCCAGAGTAGCGCTGGGCTCGGTATCCGACGCAATGACCGGGGCCTGACGCGCAGGCTGACGCTGCTCCTGCGTCTGTGGTTCGGGCGATCTCTGACAGGCGCCGGTCGCCAGGGCCAGCATCACCGCCGCGCCCGCCGTCGCCTTGAGCGTCACACGCGCACCGCCTCGCCATCTCCGCATTCGTTCCGCCGCTCCATCTTGCGCCCCGCGACAGTTTAGAGCCCTCTGGGCCGCGAACCGCAACCCGCCGGAGCTTCCATGCCGCCCATTTCCGACCGAACCCGGCTGATCTCCAGCGCCACGCGTCGCGGACAGGGCCGACGCCCGGTCAATCCGCCCCTCGAGCGCGCCTCCACGATGCTGAGCGACGACCCTGCCAAAATGCAGGACGCCTCGGACGGGCCTGTCTATGGGCTGGATGGAACCTCCCCCGCGCGTGAACTGCAGGCGCTATTGGCCGGGCTGGAAGGCGCCGCAGAGGCTTTTCTGGTTCCGTCCGGCCTGGCCGCCGTCACCGTGCCGCTGACCGCCCTGCTGCGCCCCGGCGACGGCGTGCTGACGACTGACGCAGTCTATGGTCCGACCCGGCGTTTCCTGACCCGCCATATGGCCGCGCGCGGCGTGGAGACCGTCTTTCACCCGGCCGACGCCTCGACCGAAGCCATTCTGAACGCCCTGACCCCGCGCACGCGGGTTCTGCTGATCGAGGCGCCCGGCTCTCTGACTTTCGATATGGCGGACGTCCCCGCACTGGCCGCCGCATGCCGGGACCGTGGCGTCCTGACGATCATGGACAACACCTGGGCGGCGGGCCTGGCCTTCCGCCCGCTGGCGCACGGCGTCGACGTCAGCGTTCAGGCCCTGACCAAATATGTCGGCGGCCATTCCGACCTGCTGATGGGCGGAATCGCAGCAGGCTCAACGCCTGTCGCCCGCGCCATCGCCCATACGATCGAAGACATGGGCTGGCACGTCTCGCCCGACGACGCCTGGCTGGCGCTGCGCGGCATACGAACCCTGCCGCTGAGGTATGAGGCTCAGTCTCGATCTGCACTGACCGTCGCAAAATGGCTGGAAGCACGGCCAGAAGTCGCCGACGTCCTCTATCCGCCCCTGCCCGGTTCAGTCGGCCACGACCTGTGGTGCCGCGACTTCACCGGCGCCGCCTCTCTGATGGGCGTGGTCATGAAGGGCGGCGACACGGCGGCTGCCCACACCTTCATGCGCGCGCTGAACCTGTTCGGCATGGGCTATTCATGGGGCGGCTTTGAAAGCCTGATCACCCACGAAACACCGCAACTGGCCCATCGCCTGCACGCGCCGGCGCTGCCGGGCGAACTGCTGCGCCTGCATATCGGTCTGGAAGACCCCGCCGACCTGATGGCCGACCTTGAAATGGGATTTGAAGCGTGGCGCGCCCAGCAGGACTCGAACCTGCAACCCCCTGCTTAGAAGGCAGGTGCTCTATCCGGTTGAGCTATGGGCGCTGAAGGCTGGAAGATGTCGTTCCGTAAGGGGGTTCGCAGTTCACGGCAAGAGAACGGCGCGACCATGCGCCGAGCCGCTCGCCCGACAGAGCCGCGCCCAGCAAATCGCGTCGCGCCTTCCGCAAAAATACGATAGCAAAGCCTGGAGCCGAAAATGCCGTCTTGCGGCCGCACGACAGGCACGCCCCCGTGAATCACGCGCGACCTGTCCATTATGAGGTACAATCAGGCCGCATCTGCTTGCAGAAATCCGTTCGCTCGCTCATCAAAACTTCTGATAACAGTTGATGATGGACGCATTGCAGATCAGAAGATACAGGAGGGTTCCCGCTTCGGACATCAAGGCAGTTCATACGTGCAGAACATTGTCGTAACCAGCAACTGCCAGACGGCCGGGGTCGCCTTGGCGCTCAAGGCCATGCTGCCAGAGTCCTCCGTCAACATCGCCCTGCTTGCCGCGCCCGGAGGCAAGGGTTTTGAGGAGCTCCAGCAGGCAGTGGCAGGCGCCGACGTCTGGGTTACTTCCGCAGGAAACAATGTCATTTCCGCCATAGAGACACAGACGCGTTTGATCCGCATTCCACAAGTCGAGTTTGACGCATTCCATCCCGATATTCTTTACGTGAACAATTCGGAGGGACGACACCTTACAGGAGTCGGCAGATCGGATTATCACTCCTATATTGCGCTGTGGTCATTCCAGAATCGTCTATCGGTCGATCATTGCGAATCGATATTCAACGAAAAAACGTTTGAGCGCATCGGATACTTCGATCGGTGGAACACTTCCGTTTCGAGGTTGCGCCAACGGTTCGAGCCCGTCGATGTGCGGTTCGACGACTTCTTTCGCGCGCTGGTCCATACTGGACCCTTCATGCATACAATCAACCACCCGACAGGCGCCGCCATGGTGCAACTTTCGCGTCTTGTGGCGAGACAAATCGGCGGGGATGAAAGCCTGATTTCCGCCCCGTTGGAGCGAACCTTGCAGGACACCCTGGCGACTGGAACCGTCTGGCCGGTGTATCCGCACATAGCCCGGCGGTTCGGGATTGACGGCAGTTATGTCTGGAAAATCGGCCCCGACACCTTCTTCTCCACGCTGCGCGCCTGGCTGGAAGAAAGCTATCGGATCTATGAGGCTGAAAATGCTTATGAATGGCAGTCTCCGCGGCTGGACGATGCGGTCCTGAACACGGCGATGCGCGAAATGGCAGGCATGCAATGACCAATCCCTATCGCGCCCTCCCCGATCACTGCTTCTGGTCCCGCTCTGTCTCGTGGATTGCGCCGGGGCATCTAGATCCGATGGTCGAGGCGCCTTTCCGCATCACGCCGGACCTGAAGGTAGCGACCATGGGCAGTTGTTTCGCCCAACATATCGCGCGCCATCTGGCCCGTTCAGGTCTGAACTATTTCGTAGCGGAAGCCGCACCGGAAGACATGCCGGCTGATGAGGCGGCAGCCCGTCAGTTCGGACTGTTCTCGGCGCGCTATGGCAATATTTACACCGTTCGCCAGGCTGTGCAGTTGTTCGATCGGGCCTATGGCGCCTTTCATCCGAAGGAAGACGTCTGGGCTCGTGGCGACGTCTTCGTCGACCCCTTCCGCCCATTGATCGAGCCGGATGGGTTTGCATCGCCCGAAGCTGTACGCGCGGCGGCGAAGGAGCATCTGGCGCAGGTCCGGCGCGTCTTTGGCGAATCGGACATCATCGTCTTCACGCTCGGCTTGACTGAAGGCTGGCGCAGCCTGGAAGATGGCGCAGTGTTTGCGGCCGCGCCCGGAGTCAGCGGAGGCTCCTTCGATCCGGCGCGGCACGAGAAAATCAACTTCTCATCGCGCGATGTCTGTGACGACCTTCAGGCCCTGTGCGATCGTATCCGAAGCATCAACCCTGACGCCCGCATCCTGCTGACAGTCTCGCCTGTGCCGCTGATCGCGACGCACCAGGAGGATCAGCACGTATTGACGGCCACCTCCTATTCCAAGTCTGTCCTGCGCGTAGCCGCCGGGGAAGTATCCCGGGCGAATGCACAGGTCAGCTACTTCCCCTCCTATGAGATCATCACCTCGGCGCACAGCCAAGGGGCCTACTTTGAACCTGACCTGCGAGGGGTCCGTGAGGTTGGCGTGGCGCACGTCATGAGAGTTTTCTCGCGTCACTTCATGGATGGCGAAGGCCGGACTCCGGCGCCCGCAATCCTGGCGATCGCCCCATCAAGTACCGATGTCGTCTGTGACGAAGAGGTCATTGAGCAGGCACTGAGGGACGGCGGCTTCCTGCCGTCGGCGGGCGTCAGCCGATCTGCTCAGGCCGCCCCCCGCGATGACGCCGCCGCAGAAATGAAACCCGTAAAGCCGCGCAATCTGCTGGAAAGGCTGTTCAGCCGGTAACCGGAAGAAGAAGGAAGCTGTCAGACAAACCTGCCGGACAGGTCTTGCAGACACTTGAAAAGAAAACTCCTTAGCCAATCATCCGGCCGACCGTGTCGTCTTTCCAGATGAAGCGGTGGACCAACACCATCAGGATGTGGCCCGCGATGGCGGCCAGCAGCACCCAGGCCAGCAGGCCGTGGGCGGCGTTGGCCGGGGCGGTCATCCACGAAACTTCGGCCCAGCCGCCGTCGATCAGGCGCACGCCGAACACATCCAGCGGCTTGCCCGATCCATACTGGCGCAGCAGAGCCAGCGCCGGGACGATCAGCATCAGGGCGTAGAGCGCCAGATGTCCGGCCTTGGCCGCCAGACCCCAGAAGCCTCCGCCGTGCGCCGGGCGCGTCTTCATGTTGTAGAGGCCCCACAGGGCGCGCAGCACGATGAGGGTCAGCAGGATCACGCCGATCCCCTTGTGCGTGCCGACCCAGAAGGCGGTGATCGGCGCCTTGCCGACGACGATCTTCACGACCATCCCCGCAAACTGCCACGCCAACAGCAGGGCCATCGCCCAGTGCAGCACGCGCGTGACGGCGCCGTATCGGAAACCGTCGTCTCTCCACTGCATCGCCATTGATGCGCCCTCCCCGCTGATAACCAGTCTCAAACACGATTCGAGGCGGAATCGGTCGCCGGATTCCGCCTCGCAGATTGTCGCAGACGAAAGCTCTAAGGCTTAGGGAGCCTTCACGCCGTCGTCATCAGCCTGGGTGCGCTTGTCATAGACGTGGTCGACGATGCCCCAGGCCTTGGCTTCTTCCGCCGTCATGAAGTGGTCGCGGTCCAGGGTGCGCTCGACCTCTTCATAGGTGCGGCCGGTGTGCTGGACGTAAATCTCGTTCAGGCGGCGCTTGGTGGCGATGATGTCCTCAGCGTGGCGCTCGATATCCGAGGCCGTGCCGCGGAAGCCGCCGGAGGGCTGGTGCACCATAACGCGCGCGTTCGGCAGGGCGATGCGCTGGCCCGCTTCACCGGCCGTCAGGATCAGCGAACCGGCCGAGGCGGCCATGCCCATGACCACGGTCGAGACCGGCGACTTGATGTATTGCATGGTGTCGTAGATCGCGAGCGCCGAGGTCACCTGACCGCCGGGGCTGTTGATGTACATGCTGATTTCCTTCTTCGGGTTCTCCGATTCCAGGAACAGCAGCTGGGCGCAGATCAGCGAGGCCATGCCGTCCTCGAACGGGCCGGTCAGGAAGATGATCCGCTCGCGCAGCAGGCGCGAAAAGATGTCGAAGGAGCGCTCGCCGCGGCTGGATTGCTCCACCACCATCGGCACCAGGTTATTGGAGATGTAGTCAATCGGATCGCGCATGAAGGCCTTCTCGAATTCAGGGAGGTCACGCGACTCACACGGCGCGCGCCTGTCCCCTACGATATCGCGTTCATGAGGCTTCGGCGCAAGGCGGCGCCGGAAAGCAAAATCCCCGCCCCGGAAAACCGGGACGGGGATCGCAAGGCTCAGGGCCTGAAGAAGAAGGGCTTAGGCCTCGTCTTCTTCCTTCATCAGCTCTTCCTTGGTGATGGCTTCGTCCTTCACCTCGGCGACCGAGACGATCAGGTCGACGACCTTCTCTTCATAGATCGGGGCGCGCAGCTGGGCTGCGGCGTTCGGGTTCTGGCGGTAGAAGTCCAGCACCATCTTTTCCTGACCCGGATAGTTGCGGGCTTCGGCCATGATGGCGTTCGACAGTTCCTGATCCGTCACGCCGACGTTGTTGGCGCGGCCGATCTCGGCCAGGACCAGACCCAGGCGCACGCGGCGCTCGGCGATCTTGCGATACTCGGCCTTCAGTTCGTCTTCCGACTTCTTGGCGTCTTCTTCCGGCAGTTGGCCGGCGTCCTTGTCGGCCGAAACCTGGGCCCAGATGCCTTCGAACTCGGCGTCCACCATTTTCGGCGGCAGGGCGAAGTCGTGGCCTTCGTCCAGCACGTCCAGCAGGGCGCGCTTCAGCTTGAAGCGGGTGGCGCCGGCGTATTGCTGGTTCAGGTTGGACTTCAGCAGTTCCTTCAGCTGGTCCAGCGACTCCAGGCCGATGCGCTTGGCGAACTCGTCGTCGATCTTGGATTCGACCTCGGCCTTGATGGCCTTGACAGTGACGTCGAAGGTCGCGGCCTTACCGGCGAGGTGCTTGGCCTGGTACTCTTCCGGGAAGGTCACTTCGATGGTCTTTTCTTCACCGACCTTGGCGCCCTTGAGCTGCTCTTCGAAGCCGGGGATGAAGCGGCCCGAGCCGATCACCAGGTCCGCGTCGGTGGCGGCGCCGCCGTCGAAGGCCTCGCCGTCGATCTTGCCCAGGAAGTCGATGGTCAGCTGGTCGCCGTCGGCGGCCTTGACCGTCTTGCCCTTCTTGTCCTCGTAGGACTTGGCCTGCGAGGCCAGTTCCTTCAGCGCCTCGTCCAGATCTTCGTCCGTGGCTTCATAGGTCGGGCGGGTCAGCTTCAGGGTCTTGGGGTCGACCGGGGTGAATTCCGGCATGACTTCCAGCGACATTTCATACGCCAGGTCTTCCTGACCGGCGATGACCTTGTCCATGTCGGAGGTCAGGTTCATCTCGGCCGGAGCGGCCGGACGCAGCTTCAGCTCGTCCAGAGCGCCCTGGCTGGTCTCGTTCAGCGAGGCGTTGATGATTTCGCCCATGAAGTCGCGACCGAAGGTCTTCTTGACGTACGAGGCAGGCACCTTGCCCGGACGGAAGCCTTTCAGCTTCATCTGGGGGGCCACTTCCTTGATGCGGGCTTCGAGCTTTTCATTCAGCTCGGCGACGGGAATGGTCACCGCAATCACGCGGCTGAGGCCTTCGTTCGACTTTTCGACGACTTGCATGGTCGGATATCTGACGCTCTGTGGCGACGCCGCAAAGGCGCGCGGTGGATAAAGCAACAGGGCCGCCCCTTTCGGGAGCGGCGCCTCGGAGCCCGCCCTTATGTCGAGAAGGGGCCGAAACGTCAACGCAACGCGGTTCCTTTGTGGTCAGAGGGCCGCTATCTCATGGTCCATGAGCCAGTCATCAGCCCCCATCGGCGTCTTCGTCACGCCCGTCACGCCGCTTCAGCAGAATTGCACCACCGTCTGGTGCACGCAGACGAAGAAGGCCGCCGTCATTGATCCGGGCGGCTCGGTCGACGCCATCCTGGGCGAGGTCGCGCGTCGCGGCCTGACGCTGGAGGCCATCTGGATCACCCACGGCCACCTGGACCACGCGGGCGCCGCCGCCGAGATGCAGGAAAAGACCGGCCTCGACATCGTGGGGCCTCATCCTGAAGATCAGTTCTGGATCGACCTGATTCCCACGCAGGGTCAGAAGTACGGCCTGCCCGAGGCGCGCAGTTTCACCCCCACGCGGTGGCTGGAGGATGGCGACGTTCTAACGCTGGGCGAGACGACGTGGGAAGTGTTCCACTGCCCCGGCCACACGCCTGGCCATGTGATCTTCTTCAACCGCGAGGCCCGCTTCGCCCAGGTCGGCGATGTGCTGTTCCAGGGCTCGGTCGGGCGCACAGACTTCCCGCGCAGCGACCATCAGGCCCTGCTGACGGCGATCACTACCAAGCTGTGGCCGCTGGGCGACGACGTGACCTTCGTGCCGGGGCACGGGCCGCATTCAACCTTTGGGGCCGAGCGCCGCAGCAACCCCTTCGTCTCGGATCAGGCGATGCAGGCGACACCGATCGCGCGCCCGGCTTCCGGCCCGGCGTGACGTCCTTGATTAAAGGCGAAGCTGTTTAACCACAACGCCAGATCAAACAGCTAGGCGGGGGCCGCGCGGCGCGCCATGTCCGCAGCGTTTTCCAGCAGTCCTGCCAATCGCTCATCACCGTCCCAGCGCGCCATTCCGGCGAGTTCCGCCGCCATGGCCGCCACATACTCCCGGACCGGATAATCCGTCAGATCCGGGCTCGTCGTCTTTCTTCGTTTTGGCGCTGCCTTGTTCATCGTCAACCCTCCCGAGAACGTCTGAGAGAAACACAACTAAAGGCAGTTTGTAAACTGTTGTTACCCGGAAAGGTTGCTCATATAAAATGGGCCGATTGACTTCCGCGCTCGCCGCAACCACGTTCGCGCCCCGTTTTCCCCCGATTGAGCGCCATGAATCTCGTTATCGTCGAGAGCCCCGCCAAGGCCAAGACCATCAATAAATACCTGGGCTCGGACTATAAGGTTCTGGCTTCCTACGGCCACGTCCGCGACCTGCCGTCCAAGGACGGCTCGGTTCTGCCCGACGATGACTTCGCCATGCACTGGGAGGTCGACGCCAAGGCGTCCAAGCGCCTGTCCGAGATCGCCGAGGCCGCCAAGGCCGCCGACCGCGTCATCCTGGCCACCGACCCCGACCGCGAAGGCGAGGCGATCAGTTGGCACGTTCTGGAAATCCTGAACAAGAAGAAGGCGCTGAAGGACACGGATGTCCAGCGCGTCACCTTCAACGCCATCACCAAGTCCGCCGTGCTGGAGGCCATGGCCAACCCGCGCCAGCTGGATATGGAGCTGGTGGACGCCTATCTGGCGCGCCGGGCGCTGGACTATCTGGTGGGCTTCAACCTGTCGCCGGTGCTGTGGCGCAAGCTGCCGGGCGCGCGCTCGGCCGGGCGCGTCCAGTCGGTCGCCCTGCGCATCGTCGTTGACCGCGAGATGGAGATCGAGCGGTTCAAGGCGCAGGAATACTGGTCGGTCGAGGCCGACCTGATCGCGGACAGCCCGCCCTTCACCGCCCGTCTGGTCAAGCACAAAGGCAAGCGCGTCCAGCGTCTGGACATCGTGTCCGAAGCGATGGCGACAGCCGCGCGCGAGGCCGTCCACAGCGGCGACTTCACCATCAAGTCGGTCGAGAAGAAGCCGGCCAAGCGGTCCCCGGCCCCGCCCTTCACCACCTCGACCCTGCAACAGGAAGCCGCGCGCAAGCTGGGCTTCACCGCCCAGCGCACCATGCAGGCGGCGCAGAAGCTGTACGAGGGCGTCGACGACACCGGCGGCCTGATCACCTATATGCGGACCGACGGCGTCTATGTGACGCCCGAAGGCATCGCCCAGGCCCGCGAGGCCATCGGCCAGCGTTTCGGCCCCGCCTATGTCCCGGCCGAGCCGCGCTACTACAAGACCAAGGCCAAGAACGCCCAGGAAGCGCACGAAGCCATCCGTCCGACCAACATCCTGCGCAGCCCCGACACCCTGCGGCTCGAAAACGACCTGCAGCGCCTGTACGAGCTGATCTGGAAGCGGATGATCGCCTCGCAGATGGAGTCCGCGCGCCTGGACCGCACCACGGTCGAGATCGAAACGCCGGACGGCCGGACAGGCCTGCGCGCCACGGGTCAGGTCGTGGTCTTCGACGGCTTCATCGCCGCCTATGAAGAAGGCCGCGACGAAAAGCAGAAAGGCGCCGAGGAAGACGAGGACGAATGCGGCCGCCTGCCCGCGCTGAAGGAAGGCGCCAAGGCCAAGGTCGAGGCTATCCGCACCGATCAACACTTTACCGAGCCGCCGCCGCGCTTCTCGGAAGCCACCCTGGTCAAGAAGCTGGAAGAGCTGGGGATCGGCCGTCCGTCGACCTACGCCTCGATCCTGACGACGCTGCGGGACCGCGAATACGTCCGCATGGACAAGAACCGCTTCTATCCCGAGGACAAGGGACGGCTGGTCACAGCCTTTCTTGAGCAGTTCTTCGCCAAGTGGGTCGAGTACGACTTCACCGCCGCGCTGGAGACCCAGCTGGACGAGGTGTCGGCGGGCGATCTGGACTGGAAAACCCTGCTGCGCCGCTTCTGGCAGGATTTCCACGCCGCGACCCAGGCCGCAGGCGAGCTGCGCACCACCGCCATCCTCGACCACCTGAACGAGGCGCTCGGCGCCCACATCTTCCCGGACAAGGGCGACGGCTCCAACCCGCGCGAATGCCCGGTCTGCCATGAAGGCCAGCTGAGCCTGAAGACCAGCCGCTTCGGCGCCTTCATCGGCTGCTCGCGCTATCCTGAATGCAAATACACCCGCCCGGTGGCCTCGCCTGATGCGGCCGACGGCGGCGCCGAGAGCGGCGATCGCGAACTGGGCGTCGATCCAGCGACCGGCCAGCCCGTGCACCTGAAGATCGGACGCTTCGGCCCCTATGTCGAAACCACGCCCCCGGACGCGGACAAGCCCAAGCGCTCCTCCCTGCCCAAGGGCTGGTCCCCGGCCTCGATCGACCTGGAGAAGGCGCTGCGCCTGCTCAGCCTGCCGCGCGACGTGGGTCCGCACCCCGAAGACGGCAAGATGATCACCGCCAGCCTGGGCCGCTATGGTCCGTTCGTGGCGCACGCGGGCACCTACGCCAACGTCGCGGACATCGAGGAAGTGTTCGACGTCGGCCTGAACCGCGCCGTGGCCCTGCTGGCTGAAAAACGAGCCGGTCGAGCGGGCCGCGCGTCAGCCGCCGCGCCGCTGAAGGAACTGGGCGCTCACCCGGAAACGGGCGAGGCCGTTCAGGTTATGGCCGGGCGCTACGGCCCCTACGTCAAGTCGGGCAAGATCAACGCCACCTTGCCCAAGGGCACGGCGCCCGAAGACATGACGATGGAGGCCGCCCTGCCCCTGCTGGCCGCCAAGGCCGGCGCCGCGCCGAAGAAAAAAGCGCCCGCCAAGAAGGCTGCTGCGAAAAAACCCGCGGCGAAGAAGGAGCCCGCGGCCAAGAAGCCGGCCGCGAAGAAGGCTCCGGCCAAGAAAGCCAAGGCCGCCGAAGCCGAATAAAGGAAAACGCCCCCGCTCTTGCGAACGGGGGCGTTTTTTCCTGGAAGCGAACCTGATCTACCGTCCCGCGACCAGTTCATTGCGGACGCGGCGTCCCAGTGGATCGCGCCCCGGCCAGCTCTCGCCCACGGACGCCTCGATATACGGGGTGCAGAAGCGCGAAATGATCATGCGGGGGCGAATCTCGTTCAGGCAGACCTTGTCGCCCTCGCGCGCCCAACGGGCCGTCAGACGGCGCCCGTCTGAAAACAGGGCGCGATAGGCCCCGTCGCGATCAAACCAGTGTTTGACCCAATCCCCGTCAGGATAGTGGGAGACAACCGTATTGCCGAACGCCGCCTGCATGGCGTCAACAGCCCGGCCGCGATCCGACGCCTTGGCGCTGACTGGAGCGACAAGCATCACCGCGATCAATACGGCAGCGCGCATTCGATATCCTTCTCCCAGTCCCCAAGCTGACCATACAGCCGCCTGCGGCATTGCCAAGCGGGGCCATTACGAACAGAAATACTTGACTGAGGCGTAGGGCTTTCTTTATACGGCCGCAGGCTCGGAACAGGACTGGCGATGCGCGCCGCCCGCTCGCCCAAGAGGGGCGGTTCCGTCAGCTAACGGCGTTTGCGAACGTTATCCTCCGTCCCTTCAGGACTGCATGACTGAGTTTTCCAAGCTGGGCCTTTCGCCCACGACCCTGCAGGCGGTCGCCGATACCGGCTACACGACCGCCACCCCCATTCAGGAACAGGCCATCCCGGTGGCTCTCGCCGGACGCGACGTCCTCGGCATCGCCCAGACCGGCACAGGCAAGACCGCCGCCTTTACCCTGCCCATGGTCGACCGCCTGGCTTCGGGCCGCGCCCGCGCCCGGATGCCGCGCGCCCTGGTGCTGGCCCCGACCCGCGAACTGGCCGACCAGGTTGCCGAAAGCTTCGCCAAATACGCCAAGGGCACCAAGCTGAACTGGGTGCTGCTGATCGGCGGCGTTTCCATGGGCGACCAGGTCGCCGCGCTGAACAAGGGCGTCGACGTGCTGATCGCCACGCCGGGCCGTCTGCTGGACCTGTTCGATCGCGGCAAGATGCTGCTGACCGGGGTCGAACTGATGGTGGTCGACGAAGCCGACCGGATGCTGGACATGGGCTTCATCCCGGACATCGAGCGCATCTTCAAGCTGACGCCGCCGCGTCGCCAGACCCTGTTCTTCTCGGCCACCATGCCGCCGGAGATCACGCGCCTGACGCAGCAGTTCCTCAAGGACCCGACCCGGATCGAGGTCTCGCGCCCAGCCACGACCGCCGACACCATCACCCAACACGTGACCCGCCTGCCGACCTCGGACCCCAAGGCCAAGCGCACGGCTCTGCGGGCCCTTGTCCAACGCGGCGACGTCCAGAACGGCATCGTCTTCTGCAACCGCAAGTCGGAAGTCGACATCGTCGCCAAGTCGCTTCAGGTCCACGGCTTCAACGCCGCGCCGATCCACGGCGACCTGGACCAGTCGTTGCGGATGAAGACCCTGGCCGATTTCCGCAGCGGCGAACTGAAACTGCTGGTCGCGTCCGACGTCGCCGCGCGCGGCCTGGACATCCCGGCCGTCAGCCACGTCTTCAACTATGACGTTCCGCACCACGCCGACGACTACGTCCACCGCATCGGCCGCACCGGCCGGGCCGGACGCCTTGGCGAAGCCTTCATGATCGTGACGCCCGCCGACGACAAGTCGTTGGACAAGGTGCTGAAGCTGATCAAGAAAGAGCCGGTCGAACTGCCGCTGGACGACATCGACTTCGCCTCTATTCAGGACCGTCCGCGCGAGGACAGCCGTTCGGGCCGCAGCCGCAGCCGCGGCGACCGTCCGGAACGCGGCGAACGCAGCCGCTCCCGCAAGAGCGTCGAAGCCGCTCCTGTCGAGATCGTCGAACCTGATGTTTCAACTGCTGGCGAAGTCGCTCCGACCAAGGCCGATGAAGCTCCGCGCCGTTCACGCAGCCGCAAGAAGTCCGACGCTCCGGCTCCTGTCGCAGCTTCCGCCCCGGTCGCTGCGCCAATCCGGGGCAGCGCCTTCGGCGACGATGTTCCGGCTTTCCTGCGGCGCCCGGTCGTTTTCACAGACTGAACGGACGACTTTGATTAAACCCCGGTTTAGGAAGCGCAGGCTAGATTTCTTGTCAGAACTTCCCAAGGGCGTCCAAAGTCATGTCCAGTCAGGTGGAAACCACCGTCCGCAGCCCTGAGGCCTATGCGCTGGCTCACCGGGCAGTGGACTCCATGCAGCGGGCGTCGGTCTGGCCGACGCCGCTGAATTTCGAGCTCTGGCTGCATTATCTCAGTGCGCCTGACAGCGCGCTGGGGCAGGAAATGGCGCGGCTGCTGGCGGGCGACGCGCCCTTCACCGACGCCACGGCGGAAATGCTGGCGGCGGAGTTTCTGCCTCGCAGTCGCCTGTCCGAAGAGATTCGCGACGCCGGCGCCGTGCTGAACCGCGAACTGGCCGCCGTCGCCGCCGCCATCGACAAGGCCCGCGAGAGCCAGGCCGACTATGGCGACACCCTGTCCCAGGCCGTCGACAGTATCGCCTCGGCGCCTGATACCGATAGTCTGGGCGTCATCGTCACCTCGCTAAGCGACGCCACACGGCGGATCCGGCGGCACACGTCGGCGCTGGAAAGGCGGTTGGAATCCTCGAACCGTGAAGTCATCAAGCTGCGCGATCATCTGGAGCAGGTCCGTCGCGACGCCATGACCGACGCCCTGACCAATCTGGCCAACCGCAAGGCCTTTGATGAACAATTGCAGCGTATGTGCAAGGAAGCCGAGAGCGAAGGCGCGCCGATAGGCCTGGCGCTGATCGACATCGACCACTTCAAGCGCTTCAATGACACATGGGGCCACCAGACCGGCGATCAGGTGCTGCGCTATGTCGCCAGCGTCCTTGGCCGGGTCGCGCGCGCGCCGCGCATCGCCGCCCGCTATGGCGGCGAAGAGTTCGCCGTCATCTTCCCGCGCGAAACAGCGGGCGCCATCGAGGCCGCCCTGAACGCCGCCCGTGAAGAGATCGCCTCGCGCAACCTGCGACGACGCTCGACCAACGACGATCTCGGCGCCGTGACAATTTCCGTCGGCTTCGCTCTGCGCCACGCCAGAGAAACAGCCCAACAGCTCCTCGGCCGGGCGGATGAAGCCCTCTATGCGTCGAAACGCACAGGCCGGAACCGCGTCTCCAACGCCGAAGCCGCCGCCTCAGCCGCCGCCTGAGCGAGTTCTCAGTAGGACAGGCGTATGCCCAGCGACAGGGTGCGCGGCGGCGCATATCCCGCCACGCCGCCCGCCGTTTCAGACACCTCTACATCCGCATCGAACAGATTGTCAGCCGCCAGCCACAACAGGGTGCGCGGCCCGGCCCGCCATTCCGCACGGGCATCCACGGTGACGGCGCCGCCCAGCACACGGCTGTTCAGATCATCCTCGAAGCGCTTGCTTTCATAGCGGGCCTGTGCCGACAGCCCCAGACGCTGTGACGCCTGCCAGTCCACGCCGCCGGTCACGCTCCAGATCGGCGCCTGCGCAGGACGCAGGCCGGTCAGTTGCCGCGCCGCTGAACCGCCGTCCATGCGGGCGTCGGTGATCGACAGGGCGCCGTTCAGATTCAACCCATCGCGCAGGGCCTGACGCGCCGTCAGTTCGATGCCCTTGGCCTCAATGGTCCCGGCGTTCTGGCGCTGACGCAGCACGCCGCCCGCCGGAACAAAGCCTGCACGCGGGAAGGTCCCTGGCCCCTCGGCGATGGTGACGTTGACGATGGCGTCTTCGATCCGGTTCCAGAACAGATTGACGCCGAAGGCCGAGATCTGACCTTCGAAGACCAGCCCTGCCTCAATGCCTTGCAGCGTCTCGGGAACAAGGGCGGCATTGGCCTCGGTCAGGTCGTTGCCGACGCGGAACGGACGGTGCAATTCGTTCAGCGTCGCCGGACGGAAACCGGAATAGGCCGCCGCGCGCGCCGCCCAGCCCCCGCCGATAAAGCGCCGCGCCGCCAGTCGGGCGCTGACCACTTCGCCTGAGCGGTCCGGGTCGGTTTCGTCCAGCGTGAGCAGGCCCGTCGCCCGATCCCATTCGCGCCGCTTGCCGCTCTCATTGCGCCAGCCATCCAGCCGCAGCCCGCCCGCGATCAGCCACAGATCGTCGCTCCATGACCCCTCGCCATAGAGGCCCGCCACGGACGTTTCGCCGCCCGCCACGCGGTCGCGGGTGAACTCTCCCCCCATGTAGCGGAAGCGCTCTCGCGTCTCGCCTTCGTTGAAGCGGGCGTCCGCGCCCAGTTCCCACTCCAGACGCCCGCCTGCGATGTCGCGCGCAGAACGACGCAGGGCGGCGTTGACGCCCCATCCGGTCGCCGGGGTTTCATACTGGTCATTGGCGGGCGTGGTGGTGTTGCGGTCAGCCGCGACAGCAACCGAGGTGTTGGCGAAATCGCTTTCGCGCCGCCATGCCTGAAGCCGCCAGCCATAGCGTCCTTCATCCGGCCTGCGCGCCGCCGTGGCGGACAGCAGATGGCCGCTGGCGCTGGACCTGGCGCCCGCCAGACCCGAGCCGCGCTCTTCGTCATAGATGGACCCCCGCAGCGACAGACTGGCCTCGCCCAGCGGGGCATCCAGTCTCAGAGCCGCCGCACGGGCTTCCAGATCCAGCGGCGTATCCGCCGCCCCGGCCGCCGCGCCGCGCACAGGCGTATAGCCGTCGCTGGTCTCATACAGGGTGGACGCCGTCAGCCGCGCCTGCCCGATATCAAAGCCGCCAGATCCGGCCAGCCGCGCCCCTCCCCGTTCAGCGACCGAGGCCGACAGCACCCCGCCGCGCTCCCGCTCTCGCAACTGGATCACGCCCGTCAGGGCGCCCGCACCATAGGGACCGGCCCCGGCGCCGCGCACGATGTCGAGGCTCTCAAGGCTTTCGGTCGGCAGTTGCGACCAGATGACCCAGCCGCCGAAGGGGTCATTCATCGGTACGCCGTCCAGCGTCACCAGCGTCCGCCCCGCGCCCGACGGCGCGATGGCGCGCAGGGATATGCCCTGTGTAGTCGGATTGGCCGCCAGACTGGACGTTCGCCGGAACAGGGACACCGCAGGCACGCTCGACAGCGCTTCATCCAGACGGGCGGCATGCGCCAGCACGCCTTCGTCCAGCCGGATGGCTGAAAAAGCCGCCTCGCCCGCAGCAGGCGGCAGCCGCGCCGCCGTCACCACCACTTCGTCAACAACTACCGGCTGAGCTTCGATCACCGCTGAACTCCCTGTCATCCGTCCCGCCGACAGAGATCAGGGATAGTGGATCAGGTCAGCCTTGTCGCCTGCGCGGCGCGGTAGCCTCCGACCCGTCAAATGATCGACGCCTCAGGCGCTGAAAAACAGGCTCAGAACACCACGAACGAGCACGCCCAGCGACAAAACGCTGATCGTGGCGCCGATCAGAAACACCGCGCGGAAATGCCGGTGCAGGAAGTAGAGAATATCGCCTGCCATTCTGAGCCCCCCGAAAGGTTAATTCCAGCTTGGCACAGAGGCAGGCGTCAGCCGCTACAAACGTCCGTGATCAGACCAGACGGCTCTGCACCAGGGCCGCCGCGACGAAGCTGGCGAACAGCGGGTGCGGCGCAAAGGGGCGGCTGCGGTATTCCGGGTGATACTGGACGCCGATGAACCACGGGTGATCGCGGCGCTCGACCGTTTCGGGCAGGACGCCGTCGGGCGACAGACCAGCGAAGAACAGGCCGCCCTTTTCCTCAACCGCCTCGCGGTAGTTGATGTTCACCTCATAGCGGTGACGGTGACGTTCATTGATCGCGGTCGCGCCGTAGATCTCTGCGATTTTCGAGCCTTCAGCCAGGGTCGAGTCATAGGCGCCTAGACGCATGGTGCCGCCCAGATCGCCGCCCAGTTCACGCTTCACGCGCTCATTGCCCTGAACCCACTCGGTCATCAGGCCGACGACAGGCTCGTCCGCCGGGCCAAACTCGGTCGAGGTCGCCTTGGGGAAGCCCGCCAGGTTCCGCGCCGCCTCGATCACCGCCATCTGCATGCCGAAGCAGATGCCGAAATAGGGAATCTTGCGCTCGCGGGCGTAACGCGCCGCCTCGATCTTGCCCTCAGCGCCGCGTTCGCCGAAGCCGCCGGGCACCAGGATGGCGTGGGCGCCTTCCAGACGTTCGGCGCAGGCCTGCGGGTCGCCCGCAAAGGTGTCGGCCTCGACCCAGTCGATGTTCACCTTGGCGTTGTTGGCCACCCCGCCGTGCTGCAGCGCCTCGATCAGCGACTTATAGGCGTCCTTCAGGACGGTGTATTTTCCGACCACGGCGATGTTGACCTCGCCGTCCGGGTGCAGGCGACGGCGGACGATCTCATTCCAGCCCTTCAGTTCCGGCTCGGGCGCCTCGGTCAGGCCGAAATGAGCCAGCACCTGCGTGTCCAGACCCTCGCGGTGATAGTCCAGCGGCACGGCGTAGATGTCGGCCGAGTCCATCGCCTGAATGACGCTGTCGGGACGGACGTTGCAGAACTGGGCGATCTTGCGCTTTTCGTCGGCCGGGATCGGCTCTTCACAGCGGCACAGCAAGATGTCCGGCTGGATGCCGATGGAGCGCAGCTCCTTGACCGAGTGCTGCGTCGGCTTGGTCTTCATCTCGCCCGCAGTCTTGATGAAGGGCAACAGGGTCAGGTGGACGAAGCACGACTGGCCGCGCGGCAGGTCCTGCTCCAGCTGGCGGATCGCCTCGAAGAAGGGCAACCCCTCGATGTCGCCGACGGTGCCGCCGATCTCGACCAGAACGAAGTCCACATCCTCGCCCGCATCCGTCTTGGCGGGGTTCAGGCAGAACTGCTTGATCTGGTCGGTGACGTGCGGAATCACCTGGACGGTCGCGCCCAGATAGTCGCCGCGACGCTCTTTCTCGATGATGGTCTGATAGATGCGACCGGTCGTGATGTTGTCCGACCTGGCCGCCGAGACGCCGGTGAAGCGCTCATAGTGGCCTAGATCGAGGTCGGTCTCGGCGCCGTCGTCGGTCACGAAGACCTCGCCGTGCTGATAGGGGCTCATCGTGCCCGGATCGACGTTGAGATAGGGGTCCAGCTTGCGCAGGCGGACCTTATAGCCGCGCGCCTGCAGAAGAGCGCCGAGAGCGGCGGAGGCAAGGCCTTTTCCAAGAGAGGAAACCACGCCGCCGGTGATGAACACATAACGAGCCATGGGCGGACACCTTACTCCATGATTCGTCCTGCGCGCAGGGGCCCAGGAAAAATCGAACTGTTGATCAAAAGAAGAAAGCGCGCCTTGCGGCGCGCTTCCCCGAACTCGGTGGCGACGTCGCCTTTAGTTGGCGGGCGCGCGCTGGCCGGCCGGAAGGCTGGCCTCAAGGTCATCCAGCGACGGCGCGGTCGGCGCGGCGGGCGCAGCCGGGGCGGCTTCCGGCGCAGGCGCCGTCTGTTGCGGCTGATCCACGGCGATGGAGCCGACGGCGTCGGCGTCGATCACCGAACGCGAACCGCGCGCATAGTTGCCCGCGATCGTCAGGCCGATGGCGCAGACGAAGAAGGCCACCGCCAGAATCGACGTCACGCGGGTCAGAAGGTTGCCCGCGCCACGCGCCGTCATGAAGCCCGACGGCCCGCCGCCCATGCCCAGGGCGCCGCCCTCGGAACGTTGCAGCAGGATCACGGCCGACAGAGAGACCGAGATGATGATCATCGCGACGAGCAGAATGGTCTGGAGCATGGCGTCATTCATGTGGGCGCAAAAGCGCGCCGATCAAGCGGCGGGCTCTAACACCGTTGGAGGTTTCGGGCAAATGGTCCGCGCGGTCAGGCCGCGCGGATGATGCCCAGGAAGTCTTCGGCCTTCAGCGAGGCGCCGCCGACCAGGGCGCCGCCGACCTCGGCCACAGCCAGAATCTCGGCCGCGTTCGACGGCTTGACCGAGCCGCCGTACAGGATCGGCTGGGCGCGACCGCCTTCGCCCAGCCGGGCGACCATGGCGGCGCGCACGGCGGCGTGGACTTCCTCAATCTGCTCCAGCGTCGGCGTCAGGCCGGTGCCGATGGCCCAGACCGGCTCATAGGCCACAGCAAAAGCCTTGCCCGCCAGCGAAGACGGCAGCGAACCGGCGACCTGACGGCTGACGACCTCGACCGCCTGCCCGGCCTCGCGTTCCTGCAGCGTCTCGCCGATGCAGATGATCGGCTCCAGACCGGCGGCCAGCGCGGCCTCGACCTTGGCGGCGACATCGGCGTCCGTCTCGCCGAATCCGGCGCGGCGTTCCGAGTGGCCGAGAATCACCAGACCGGCGCCCGCATCGCGAACCATCTCGGCCGAGACCGAGCCGGTATAGGCGCCCGAGCTTTCAGCGTGGCAGTCCTGCCCGCCGATTTCGACGACGCCGCCCTTCAGCGCCTGCGCCATCCGGTCGATCAGGGTGGCGGGCGGGCACAGGGCCACGCGGCAGGCCGCAGCCTGTTCCTTCAGCGCCTTTTCGAGGGTTTCAGCCTCGGCCAGGCTCGCGCCCAGACCGTTCATTTTCCAGTTGCCGGCGACCAGCTTCACAGATTGTTTCATGCGGCCTGTCTAGTGGCGAGCGCGACAGAAGCCAAGATGTCGTCAGGCCTCACTTGCGGCGGCGGCCCCGCACCCCCTATACGCGACCCTTGGCGCCCTTTCGACGCCGGCCCTCGTCAGGTTCTTTTCGATGATCACGTACTTCCGAAACTTCGCCAAGTCGAAATGGGCCGCAGGCCTTTTCGCCCTGATCATCCTCAGCTTCCTGATTGTCGGGGCGCAATCCGACATCTTCGCCAATCTGGGGCCGCGCCACATCATCAGCGCCGGGGACCGCAGCGTCGATTCCAACCAGTTCCGCACCGACTTCGAGCGCGTTCGCGCCAATCTGCAGGAACAGGCCGGTCGTCCCGTCAGCTATGACGACATGGTCAAGGAAAACCTGCACCAGCAGTATCTCGACAGCCAGACCCAGCGTCTGGGCTTCCTGTCGTGGGCCTGGAAGAGCGGCATCCGCCCCGGCAAGGAGCTGGTGCTGGCGGAAATCCGCAAGATTCCGGCCTTCTTCAACCAGATCACCGGCCAGTTCGACAAAGACCTCTACGCCCAGGCCCTGGCCCAGCAGAACCTGACCTCGGAAATGCTCGAGCAGGACCTGCGCGACCAGTATGTCACCTCGCACGTCGGTTCCGCCGTGTTCGCCGGTCTGCAGGCGCCGCGCGCCTATGCCGCCCTGCTGGCGGGTCAGGCGCTGGAAACGCGCGACGGCCGCTGGTTCCAGGTCACTCAGGCCATGGCCGGCAGCGCAGGCGCTCCGACCGACGCCCAGCTGACCGCCTTCATGAAGGAAAACGAGGCCCGCCTGCGCAGCCCCGAGTTCCGCATGATCTCGCTGGTCCTGTTCACGCCGGGCGCCGGCGATGCCCTGCCGCCCGTAACCGAAGAGCAGATCAAGGAGCGGTTCGAGTTCCGCAAGGCCTCGCTGGTCGAGCCCGAGAAGCGCACCTTCGTCACCCTGACCGTCCCGACCAAGGCCGCCGCCGACAAGATCGCCGCCGACCTGCGCGCCGGAAAGAGCCCCGCTGAGGTCGCCAAGGCCAACAACATCCAGCTGGGCGAATACGCCGCCACGCCGCAGGCCGCCGTGGGCGACCCGGCCGTCGGCGCCGCCGTCTTCGGCATGACCGTCGATCAGGTCTCGGCGCCCGTTCAGGGCCGTCTGGGCTTCACCGTCGCCAAGCTGGCCGCCATTCAGGCCGGTCAGAACGTGACGCTGGAAAGCGCCCGCCCGGCTCTGGTTCAGGAACTGCAGGCCGAGGCCGTCAAGGCCGCGACCTACGCCAAGGTCGAGCAATATGAAAAGGCGCGTCAGGAAGGCAAGAACCTGGCCGACGCCGCCGCCGCCGCCAAGGCCCGCATCATCCAGCTGCCGCCCTTCACCGAACAGGGCCAACTGCCGGACGGCCAGCCGATGAACGCCCCGCGTCAGGTTCTGGAAAGCGCCTACGCCCTGTCCAAGGGCGGCGAGAGCGACGTGATCGACGCCGGTGAAGGCCAGTATTTCGCCGTCCGTCTGGACGACATTCGCGCCTCGGCCCTGCCGACGCTGGACGAAGTGCGCGCCCCGCTGGGCATGCAATGGACCATGCGCGAAAACGCCCGCCGCCTGTCGGCCAAGGCCGAGGAACTGGCCGGTCGCGTGCGCGGCGGCGAGGACATCGCCAAGGTCGCCTCTGATGTCGGCGCCCAACTGATCGTCCGCACCGGCGTGCAACAGAGCCGCGAGGCTCAGGCCCAGGTCGGCGACGGCGTGCTGCGCGGCCTGTTCGGTCAGGGCAAGGGGCAGGTCTTCTCGGACGCCCAGTCCCAGAACGCCTTCGTCGTCGGTCGCGTGGACGCCATCCACGCCGCGGACCCGGCTCTGGCTGCGCCGCTGGCCGAACAGGCCCGCCCGCGTCTGACCGAGGAACTGGCCAATACGCTGGCCGACCGCACCCTGACCGCCGCCGCTTCGCGCACCAAGTCGCGTAACGATCCCGCCCTGGCCCTTCAGGCTCTGGGCGTCGAGGCCCCCGCCGCCGCCCCGGCGGCGGCTCCGGCCGCTCCCGCCAAGAAGTAATGCTGCAAGAACGCGACGCCTTCATCGCCGGCCTGACGGCGGGCCGCCCCCAGGTTCTGGTCCGCCGCCTGGTCGATGACCTTGAAACCCCCGTCTCGGCCTTTCTGAAGGTCGGGCACGGACGGCGCTACGCCAGCCTGTTCGAGTCGGTCGAAGGCGGCGCCGTCAACGGCCGCTATTCCTTCGTCACCCTGTCGCCCGACGTGGTCTGGCGCTGCCGGGACGGCAAGGCCGAGATCGCGCGCGGCGCTGATGTCCTGTCGGAAACCTTCACGCCCGAAGACCGCCCCGCGCTGGAATCCCTGCGCGCCCTGATCGCAGCGACGAAGTTCGAGCTGCCCGCCGATCTGCCGCCGATGGCCGCTGGTCTGTTCGGCGTGTTCGGCTATGACATGGTGCGCCTGCTGGAGCCGCTGGGCGCCCCCAATGCGGACCCGCTGGACCTGTCCGACGCCGTCATGGCGCGCCCGGCGCTGGTCGCCATCTTCGATTCGGTGAAGCACGAGATCGTCCTGATCTCCGCCGCCTATCCCGACTCCGGCATCGACCCGGCCAAAGCCCACGTCGCCGCCGAGGCGCGGCTGGAGGACTTCGAGGATCGCCTGCGCGGCCCCCTGCCCATCCAGCGCGAGATCGAGCCCGTCCCGGCGCCCGACTTCCACTCCGACGTGGACGAGGCCGCCTTCGGCCACATGGTGGCGCGCGCCAAGGACTACATCGCCGCCGGCGACATCTTCCAGGTCGTGCTGGCGCACCGCTTCTCGGCGCCGTGGAGCCAGGATCCGTTCGCCTTCTACCGGTCGCTGCGTCGCGGAAACCCGTCGCCCTATCTGTTCTTCCTCGACTATGTGGATTTCCAGTTGGCGGGCTCCAGCCCCGAAATCCTGGTGCGGCTGAAGGACGGGCGCGTCACCATCCGCCCGCTGGCGGGCACCCGCCCGCGCGGCGCCACGCCCGAGCAGGACAAGGCGCTGGAAGTCGAACTTCTGGCTGACCCCAAGGAACGGGCCGAGCATCTGATGCTGCTGGACCTGGGCCGCAACGACGTGGGCCGCGTCTCCAAACCCGGCTCGGTCGAGGTCACGGAAAGCTTCGTGGTCGAGCGCTACAGCCAGGTCATGCACATCGTCTCCAACGTCAACGGCGACGCCGATCCGAAGCTGGACGCGGTGGACACCCTGCTGGCCGCCCTGCCCGCCGGCACCCTGTCGGGCGCGCCCAAGGTGCGGGCGATGGAGGTCATCGACGAGCTTGAGAGCGAAAAGCGCGGCGTCGGTTACGGCGGCGGCGTCGGCTACATCTCGGCCAATGGCGAGGCGGACATCTGCATCGTCCTGCGCACCGCCATGTTCGCCAAGGACCAGATCTTCGTTCAGGCAGGCGCGGGCGTCGTCGCCGACAGCGACCCGGCGGCCGAATATGCTGAAACACTGGCCAAGGCCCGCGCGCCGATGAAAGCCGCTGCCGAGGCGTGGCGTTTCACCGCGACCACGCGCGGCCAGGGTTCCGACGGCTAGGGATTGGAAACCGTGGCAGCCTGGTCAAACACTACGCCGGGGCCCACGACCATGGTCCCGGCCAATAGCATCGCCGTCGTCGCGGCGAAGGCGGCCGCCGCCAGCAGGCGCAGCGGTCTGGGTTGTTCGCTGGGCGCCTCGTTCAACAGGGCGCGGGCGTCACGGATGCATTCTACAGGGGTCAAGACGGATTTCTTCCGATGGCGATGCCCCTCTATCGCCCGGACAGCTTAACGTCCGCTTTCAATCGGCCCGACTGTCTTCCATGTTTGGGGCCGCCTTGCCTCCCCCGTCTTCAAGAAGCCTTCGCCATGATCCTCGTCGTCGATAACTACGACAGCTTCACCTACAACCTCGTCCACTACCTCGCGGAGCTGGGCGCCCAGACGCACGTCGTCCGCAACGACGACCTGACCGTCGAAGAGGCCTGGGCGCTGAAGCCCGAGGCCGTCCTGCTGTCCCCCGGCCCCTGCGCCCCCGATCAGGCGGGCATCTGTCTGTCGCTGATCGAGACGGCCGCCGAGACCATGCCCATCCTGGGCGTCTGCCTGGGCCACCAGTCGATCGGCCAGGCCTTCGGCGGCGAGGTGGTGCGCGCCAAGACCCTGATGCACGGCAAGACCTCGCCCATCCTGCATGAAGGGCGCGGCGTCTTCGGCGGTCTGCCCTCGCCGTTTACGGCGACGCGCTATCATTCGCTGGCCGTGCGCCGCGAGACCCTGCCCGACGTGCTGGAGGTCACCGCCTGGACCGAGGACGGCGAGATCATGGGCCTGTCGCACCGCACGCGGCCGATCCACGGCGTCCAGTTCCATCCGGAATCCATCGCCACCCAGCACGGCCACGAGATGATCGCCAACTTCCTCGATCTGGCGGGCGTCAAACGACTGGCGAGCGTGTGATGGACAGCATCAAGCCCCTGCTGGCCAGACTGGTCGACGGACAGGTGCTGACCCTGGACGAGGCCAAGAGCTTCTTCGCCGCCTGCCTGCGCGGCGAGCCGACCCCGTCACAGGTCGCCGCCGCCGTCACCGCCCTGCGTATCCGAGGCGAGACGGTGGACGAGATCGTCGCCTTCGCCAGCGCCATGCGCGAAGCCGCCCTGTCGTTGGAGCACCCGTTCGATCAGGTGATCGACACCTGCGGCACCGGCGGCGACGGCCAGCACACCTACAACGTCTCGACGGCGGCCTCCTTCGTTCTGGCGGGCGCAGGCCTGAAGGTCGCCAAGCACGGCAACCGCGCCATCAGCTCCAAGTCCGGCTCGTCCGACGTTCTGGCCGCGCTGGGAGTCAATCTGGACGCCACACCCGCCCAGCAGGCGCGGGCGCTGGATCAGGCGGGCATCGCCTTCCTGTTCGCGCCGACCTACCACGGGGCCATGCGCCACGTCGGGCCGGTGCGCGGCGAGATCGGCTTCCGCACCGTGTTCAACCTGCTGGGACCGCTGTGCAATCCGGCGGGCGCGACACATCAGGTCATGGGCGTCTATGACCCCGCCCTGCTGGAGCCTCTGGCCGAGGTTCTGGGCCGACTGGGCGCCCGGCGCGCCTGGACCGTCAACGGTCAGGGTCTGGACGAGCTGACCACCACAGGCCCGACCGATGTGGCGGAATGGAAGGACGGCGCCGTGCGCCGCTTCACCGTCACGCCCGCTGACGCCGGACTGCCGCTGGCCACGCTGGAGGACCTGCGCGGCGGCGACGCCGAACATAATGCGGCGGCCCTGACCGCCCTGCTGGCGGGCGAGCGCGGGCCCTACCGCGACATCGTCCTGCTGAACGCCGCCGCCGCCCTGGTGGTGGCCGGGCGGGCCGAAGACCTGAAATCGGGCGCCGAACTGGCCGCCGCCGTCATCGACGACGGTCGCGCCGCCGCCGCCCTGGCTGAACTGGTGCGCGTCTCCCACGCGCCGATCGAAGACGAGGACGCCTGATGAGCGACGTTCTGGACCGTATCGCCGCCTACAAGCGCGAGGATGTCGCCGCCCGCAAGGCCGCCGTATCGCAGGACGCCATCGAAGCGCGCGCCCGCGAGGCCTCGCCCCCGCGAGGCTTCCGCGCCGCCCTGGCCAGCCGTTTCGCCGAGACCGGCCGCCCGGCCCTGATCGCCGAGATCAAGAAGGCCAGCCCGTCGAAGGGCCTGATCCGCGCCGACTTCGACCCGCCCGTTCTGGCGCAGGCCTATGAGCGAGGCGGCGCGTCCTGCCTGTCCGTGCTGACCGACGGCCCCAGCTTTCAGGGCGACGACGCCTATCTGACCGCCGCGCGCACGGCCGTCGCCCTGCCCTGCCTGCGCAAGGACTTCCTGGTCGATCCGTGGCAAGTCGTCGAAAGCCGGGCGCTAGGCGCCGACTGCATCCTGATCATCATGGACATGGTTGACGACGCCCTGGCCGCCGACCTGCTGGCCGAGGCGACCCGCTGGGGCATGGACGCCCTGATCGAGACGCACGACGCGAACGAGATGGCGCGCGCCGCCAAGCTGGTCGAGGGCCGCGACGACGCCCTGATCGGCGTCAACAATCGCTCGCTGCGGACCTTCGAGGTGGATCTGGCCACGACCGAGCAACTGGCCGCGCTCAGCCCGAAAGGCGCGTTGCTGGTCGCCGAAAGCGGCCTGTTCACGCCAGACGACGTGGCGCGTGTCGCCAAGGTTGGCGCCCGCGCCCTGCTAGTCGGCGAAAGCCTGATGCGTCAGGCGAACGTGGAAGCCGCGACGCGGGCTTTGCTAGCCTAAGTCCTTCTAACCCGCTCATCCCGGCGGAGGCCGGGACCCAGTGCTTTGGCTAAGTACGCAACCGTGGCCGTCCCAAGCTCGGTTCACTAAAAATTGCGCGCGTGGTTCTTACTGGGTCCCGGCCTCCGCCGGGATGAGCGGAAGTAGGGGCACCTACCCCGCCTTCGCCGCGATCACCCGCAGCACGGCGTCCGCCGCCAGTTCTGACGGGTCCGGCCCGCCACGTCCCATCAGATCCAGCGCCTCGGTCTGACGGCGCGCCTGATCGGCCGCCGCCTCGGGATCGGTCAGCAACCGCGCGACCGCCTTTGCAAGCGCCTGCGGCGTCGCCTCATGCTGGATGAACTCCGGCGCGATGGACTCGTCGGCGGCGATGTTGAACAGGGTGATGTGTTTGGCCGTCACCAGCCGCTTCATCAGGACGTAGCTCAGCCCGTCGATCTTATAGACGATGACCATCGGCGCGCCCGCCAGCGCCAGCTCGGTCGAAACCGTGCCGCTGGTCGCCAGGGCCGCGTTGGCGGCCTTCATGGCGTCGTACTTGTCAGCCTCCTGCACGACATGGGCGCGGAACGGCCAGGCGGCGACGCGGCCCGCCACATCGGCGGCGACAGTGCCCGCCGCGACGACGGCGACCTCCAGCCCCGGAATCTTCGCCTTCAATTGTTTCACCGCCTGCTCATAGACGGGCGTCATGCGCGTGATCTCGCTGGGGCGGCTGCCCGGCAGGACCAGCAGCAGCGGCGCGTCCGCCGCAACGCCTCGCGCCGCGCGAAAGCGGGCGCCGTCAGCCCCCGCCATATCAACGTGCAGCGCCTGCGAGCCGACGACGGTCGTCGGCAGGCCCGCCTTCTCGAACCACGGCGCATCCAGCGCATAGAGGGCCAGCAGGTGATCCACCACCCCGGCCAACGTCTTGGCCCGGCCCGGACGCGAGGCCCAGACCTGCGGCCCGACGTATTTGATCAGCGGCGTCTTCGGCGAGGCCGCCCGGATCGCCTGAGCCACGCGGATGGTGAAGCCCCAGCTGTCGATCAGCACCACGGCGTCCGGCTTTTCCGCCGCCGCCAGCGCCGCCGTCTCGGCCACGCGCTTCTTGACCCGGCCATAGGCCTTCAGGCCCTCGATCCAGCCCAGAATCGACAGTTCGGCGATGTCGAAGGGGCTGACGACGCCCTCGGCCGCCATCTTGGGGCCGCCCACGCCGACGAAGACCACGTCCTCGCCCAGCCGCGCCTTCAACGCCCGCGCCAGGCCGGCGCCCAGCGCATCGCCCGACGCCTCGGCCGCCACCAGCATGACCTTCAACGGACGGCTCATCGCGGCTCTCCCCAGACGAACAGGCCCAGACGGTCAGCCGCCTCGACCAGACCTTCGTGGTCGATGACGATCAGCCGCCCCTCGAACCCGCCGATCCCGGCCAGGCCCGCAGCGGCAGCCAGTTCGACCGTCGTAGGTCCGATAACGGGCATGTCGACGCGCAGATCCTGAATCGGCTTGGGCGCCTTGCCCAGAGCCCCGCGCGCAAAGCCGGGCGAGCCGCGCAGGTCGGCGGGCAGGTGCGCCACGCGCCGCAGCATCTCGTCCGTGCCTTCCTGAGCCTCGACCGCCAGCACCAGCCCGTCGCAGACGACCGCGCCCTGACCGATATCCAGTTCGCCTGATTTTTCAGCGACGTGCAGCGCCTTCTTCAGGTCTGAAAGCTGCTCCGCCGTCGGGGCCACGCGGCCCAGCGCGCCCGCCGCCAGCGTCTCGCCGCCCAGAATGTCGTCCGCCCCCTCGACGGCAAAGCCTTCATCCTCGAAAACCGACAGAATCTTGCGCAGCAGGGCGTCGTCGCCCTTTGACGCCGCCGCAATGATGCCGGGCAACAGGGACGCGCCCTTCAGATCGGGCTTCAACGTCTTGAAATCCGGTCGGTTGACGTAGCCCGCCAGACAGACCGCGCGGCAGCCTTCGCCGCGCATGGCCTTCACGATCTTGCCGATCTCGGCCATGCCGAAGTCCTGTCCCGACCAGCGGTGCAGGTGGGCGTCGGCGAAGCCTTTCAGGCGAATGATGAACACCTCGCGCCCCTCGACCTCGCAGCGCTGGGCGACGCGGATGGGCAGGTCGCCCGAACCCGCGATCAGGGCCAGCTTGGGGGCCTCGATCATTCCGCGCCCGGCAGGCACAGCGGGCGCTTGCCGCCGTCGCGGATGAAGGACGTGATCTCCATGATTTCGGGCAGGTCGGCATAGGCCTGCTCGACCCGATCCAGACGCTCGGCGAAGACGCCCTGCCCCTCGAACAGGTCGCGATAGGCGGCCAGCAGGCGGCGCACCGCGTCCTTGCCGTAGCCCTTGCGCTTCAGCCCGATCAGGTTGAGGCCATGCAGGCTGGCGTGATTGCCCCAGACCGAGCCGTAGGGAATGACGTCGCGCGTCACGGCCGCCAGACCGCCGACGATGGCGCCCTGCCCCACCCGGCCGTTCTGGTGGATGGCGCACAGGCCGCCCAGAAACACCCTGTCGCCGACATGAACATGTCCGCCCAGGGTGGCGTTGTTGGCCATGGTGACACTGTCGCCGACCACGCAGTCGTGACCGACGTGGGCGCCGGTCATGAACAGGTTGTTCGAGCCGACGCGGGTGACGCCCGATCCCTGCGGCGTGCCCCGGTTGAAGGTGCAGTGCTCGCGGATCAGGTTGTTCTCGCCGATCTCCAGCCGGACCGGCTCGCCCTTGTAGCCGCCGTGCTGCGGGTCGCCGCCGATGACGGCGAAGGGGTGGATCGTCGTGTTCGCGCCGACGCTCACATCCTGCTGGACCACCACATGGCTGACCAGACGCACGCCGGAGGCCAGCGTTACGCCCGGCCCCACGGTGCAGAACGGGCCGATCTCGACCCCGTCCGCCAAGGTCGCCGAGGCGTCCACAACGGCGGTCGGGTGGATGGTCACTGGGCAGGCTCCGCCACGGTCACGACCATGGCCATGAACTCGGCCTCGGCGGCCAGCTTGCCGTCGATGAAGGTCTCGCCGCGGAACTTATAGGCGTCGCCGCGCGCCTTGATCACCTTGACCTCCATGCGCAGCTGATCGCCCGGACGGGCGGGCTTGCGGAAACGCACGCCGTCGATCGACATGAACATGATGACCTTGTCGGCCACCGCCACGTCCAGCGACTTGGACATCAGCAGGGCGCCCGTCTGGGCCATGGCCTCGACGATCAGCACGCCCGGCATGACCGGGTCGATCGGGAAGTGACCGGGGAAAAAGGGCTCGTTGTGGGTGACGTTCTTGATGCCGACGATCGAGGTCGCCGCCACGAAGTCCTGCGCCTTGTCGACCAGCAGGAAGGGATAGCGGTGCGGCAGGCGACGCATCACCTCTGCGTAGTCGATGGTGTTGTCTTCGCTCATTCTTTCGATTCCTTTGCGCCCTTCTTCCGGGACGCCTCTTTGGACAGCCACACCGTCTCGCGCAAGAACTGGCGGATGGGCTTGGCGGGATAGCCGGACCAGGTCTCGCCCGCCGGAATGTCGGCCAGGACGCCGCCGCCGGCCGCCACGCGCGCGCCTTCGCCGATGGTGATGTGGTCGCCCACGCCCGCCCGACCGCCGAAGATGCAGTTGTCGCCGCTGGTGACCGAACCCGAGATGCCGGTGTGCGCCGCCATCAGATTGTTTCGGCCGATGACGCAGTTGTGGCCGATCATGACCAGATTATCGATCTTGGTGTTCTCACCGATGACGGTATCGTCATAGGCGCCACGGTCGATGCAGGAGTTCGCGCCGATCGTCACCCCGTCCTGCAGGATGACGCGGCCCAGTTGCGGAATGTCCACCGGCCCGGCCTTGGACCCAGCAGCGCCGAAGCCCGCCTCGCCGATCCGCGCGCCCGCCAGAAGCTTCACCCGGTCACCCAGCAGGGCGAAGCCGACGGTGACGCCGGGGCTTATCAGGCAGTCGCGGCCGATCTGGACGCCCGGCCCGATGACGGTGTTGGCGCCAATGCGGCTGCCGCGTCCGATGCGTACGCCCTCACCCAGAATGGCGCCCGGCTCGACCACCACGGTGTCGTCCTCGGCGGCTTCGGCGGCGCTGATGGTGCGATCCAGACGGATCGGCCGGTGCAGCAGCGCCGAGGCTCGCGCCCAGGCGGCCTGCGCCTCACCCGACACGATGACGGCGGCGTCGGCCGGCGCCGCGTCCACCGCCGACGGCGGCACGATCACGCATCCCGCCTTCGTTTCAGCCAGCGCTGCGGCGAACTTGCGGTCGCCCAGAAACGCAATCGCGCCCCGGTCCGCACTGGACAGGGGCGCAACGGCCGAGATGACGACCTCGCCGCCCCGTAGCACCTCCCCGCCGATGTGCTCGGCGAGGGCGGCGACCGTGAGGGGCGACAGGGTCTCGAAAAACCTCGGATCGGGCATGGCCCGCCTTAGGATTGCGGCTGGGCCGGAACCGGCATGCGGTTGAAGCTCAGGGTCGGCAGCTGGGCGTTCAGGCGCTGGATGACGGTGTCCGTCACGTCCATCGACGGGTTCATGATGAAGACGCTTTCGCGGTCGATCATGATGCCGCAGCCCTTTTCCTGATAGACGGCGACCAGCAGGGGCTCGATGGCCTCGGAGATCTTGCGGCGCTGTTCAGCCAGGGTGTAGCGCAGTTCGTTGTCGCGCGTGCCTTCCAGTTGCTGGGCTTCCTGGATGCGCTGTTGCAGGGCCTGACGGCGCTGGTTCATCTGATCGGCCGGGATGGTCGAGGCGCCTTGTTGCAGGGCCTGGGCCTCGGTCTGGATGGCGGTGGCGTAGGGCTGAAGCTCGCCCTGAACTTCCTGCGCCAGTTGCTCCATGCGGGTCTGGACGGCCTGACCAGCGGTCGATTGGGCCAGAACGCGCTGGTTGAAATAGACGCAGACGCCGGGAATGGCGGGACCGGGGTTGGACGGACCCTGCGTTTGGGCCAGAGCAGCCGAAGCGGTCAGCGAAGCGAGGGCGAAGGCGCCGATAGCAATGAGTTTCATAATCTGAGCCTTGGTGGCGGCGGTCAGGCCGCGGTTAGAATTGGGTAGAAGTCGAGAAGCGGAAGGTCTCGGTCTTGTCGTAGTCTTCCTTGGACAGGACCTTCGACAGGTCGAAACGGATCGGCCCCATCGGCGAACGCCAGTGGATGCTGACGCCAGCGGCCGCACGCAGAGACAGTTTGTCGACGATATTCGGATTCCGCTGCCCTGTCGTCGCATCAATCAGATAGCGGTCATCCAGTTTGCCGATCGTGCCGAAGTCGGCGAACAGCGAGGTCTTGATGCCGTATTCGTCAGGCAGATAGTTCGGCACCGTCAGCTCAACCGTGCCGATGGCGTAGAAGTTGCCGCCCAGGGCGTCGGTCGTGGTCAGGTCACGCGCGCCCATACCGGCCGTCTCGAAGCCGCGGAAGGTGTTGCCGCCCTTGAAGAAGCGGTCGTTGATGCGGATCGGGTCGCCGTTCCAGCCGCTGACATAGCCAGTCTGGCCCTGGAGGCTGACCACCCAGTTCGGACGGATGCCATAGTACCAGGAGGCGTCCGCCTCGGTCTTGATGTAGTTCACGTCGCCGCCGATGCCAGCGAAGTCCTGACGCAGGGAGGTGGTCCAGCCGCGCGTCGGCCGCACCGGGTCGTTGAGGCGGTTCACCATCAGCGTATAGCCCGCCGATGAGTTGATGTAGGAGCCTGCCTGGTCGCACAGCGCCGATGAGCCCGCGCCCACGGCGCCGCAGTAGCCGAACGGAATGACGACTTCGTCGCTCTTCAGGAAGTAGCGGGTGCTGAACGAGGCATAGCCGTTCAGCGGATAGGTGATGCGCACCCCGCCGCCGGTCGAGCGATAGTCGTAGGACGAGTATTTGCTTAGATCATAACGCATGTGGAACAGGTCGAATCCCGCCCGCACGTCACGCCCCAGGAACTTGGGCTCGGTGAAACGGAAGTCGATCTGCTGACGCAGCGAGCCCCATTCGGCGCGCGCCACCACGTTCTGGCCCCGACCACGGAAGTTCCGCTCGGTGATGCCCAGGTTCAGCACAAAGGAGTCGACCGAGCTGAAGCCCGCGCCGACCGACAGTTCGCCGGTGGGCTGTTCTTCCACGGTGACGTTGACGACCGAACGGTCCGGCGCGCTGCCGCGCGTCTCTTCAATCTTGACGTCCTTGAAGAAGCCCAGCGCGCGCAGGTTGTTGCGCGACCGCTCGACCAGCGAGCGGTTGAAGGCGTCGCCCTCGCCCACCATCAGTTCGCGGCGGATGACGGTGTCCAGCGTGCGGGTGTTGCCCACGACGTTGATGCGGTCGATGTAGACACGCTGACCTTCACGCACATTGAAGGTGACGTTGACCGTGTCGGTCTCGGGATCGGCGCGATAGGTCGGGTTGATCTCGACGAAGGCGTAACCAGCCGAACCAGCCGCGAACGTCAGGGTGTCGACCGCCGCCTGAATACGATCGCTTTCATACAGGTCGCCCTTGCGGATCGGCAGAAGCATCTGCAGGAAATCAGCGTTCAGGCGATCATTCTCGGTGACGACCTTGATCTCGCCGAAGTTATAGCGATCGCCTTCGTTCACCGTGACCGTCACGCCGAAGGCGCTGTTGTCCGGCTTCAGTTCAGCCACCGACGACAGGATGCGGAAATCATAATAGCCGCGGTTGGTGTAGAACTTCCGCAGTTGCTCGCGGTCGTAATCCAGCCGGTTCGGATCGTAGTTGTCGTTCGAACTGAACAGACGCCACCAGGCCGACTGCTTGGTGACCATGACCTGACGCAGGTCGCTGTCGGAAAACGCCGTATTGCCCAGGAAGGTGATGGCGGCGATGCCCGTTTCCGGGCCTTCGTCGATCTCGAACACCACGTCGACGCGGTTCTGCTCCAGCTGGACCAGCTTGGGCGTCACCGTCGCCGAAATGCGGCCCGACAGACGATACAGTTCAACGATTTTGCCGACGTCTTCCTGAACCCGTGCGCGGGTGTAGATGCCGCGCGGCTTGATGGTGACTTCATCCGTCAGCTTCTTGATCGCCAGGGCCTTGTTACCCTCGAACGTCACCTGATTGATGATCGGGTTCTCGGCGATCTCGACGATCAGGTCGCCGTTGGCCTGAAGGCCGATCTGGACGTCGGCGAACAGAGCCGTGCGCGACAGGGTCCGCACCGCCACGTCGATGGTCACGGCGTCGATGGTGTCGCCCGGCTGGATCGGCAGATAGGACAGGACCGTCGTCTGGTCGATCCGCTGGTTGCCCCGCACCACGATGCGGTTGACGACCGCGCGCTCGGCTTCCGGCGCCGCCATCTGGACCTGAGGCGTCTGCGCCGCAGCCGCGTCAGCCGGAGCCGCAGCGGCAGGCGCCTGCTGCGCCAATGCGGGTTGAGCCAGACCGGCGGCGAAGGCCAGGGCCAGGGCGCTGACCCCAAAAATGCGGCCGGATGTCTGATTCATGTGGCGACTGTCGTTTTGATTCATGCGGGAAACCATCGGGGGCTGGCGTCGGCTCACGAGACGAGCCCGCCGAGGAATTTGAAGAGATTGAGCTTCTGCAGATCGTTCCAGGTCGCGAACAACATCAAACTCGCCAGCAAAGCAAGACCGACCCGGTATCCGGCTTCCTGAACCCTGGCCGCCATCGGTTGACGCGCCACGGCTTCATAAGCGTAGAACAGCAGGTGCCCTCCATCCAGAACCGGAATGGGCATGAGATTAAGAAAACCGATTCCGACCGAAAGTATGGCGGCGAAGCTGGTCAACGTCAGCAACAGATTGCGGACAATGGCCCAGGGCTCCGGATTCGCTTCCACGGCGGCGTTGGTCAGGGCGCCCGAAGCCTTGGCGATGCCCAGCGGGCCGCTGAACTGATCGCCGGATTCGCGGCCGCTGAAGATGCGCCCAATGTAAGTGAAGGTCGTGTTCAGGATGGCGCCGGTTTCACGCACGCCCTGCCCCACCGCCGCGATCGGGCCATAGCGGACATGGCGGATTTCATTGCGGTTCGACCCCAGCCCCAGCCCGATGCGGCCGACGCTGACGCGCCCGGCGATACGGTCCGTCTCGACGCGGCGTTCAGGCGTGGCCGTCAACTGCACCTGCTGCTCGCCGCGTTCGACGGTGAAGCGCACCGGATCGCCGCTGCTCAGGGCGACCACGCGGGTCACTTCGCCGCCATCGGAAATCAGCTTGCCGTTGACGTGAGTGATCAGGTCGCCCTGCTGGAAACCGGCGGCAGCGGCCGGTGATCCGGGCTGGACCTGCATCACCCGGGCAGGACGCAGTTCGACGCCTACCAGGCTGAACAGCAGGGTGAAGATGAAGATGGCCAGAATGAAGTTGGCGATCGGCCCGCCCGCCACGACCAGAGCCCGCTGCCACAAGGGCTTGAAATACAGATAGTCGCGCTCGGCGCCTGGCCCATGCTCTGCGGTCACCGCCTTGCGCATGGCCTCAAGGCCCGCGCGGTCCGGCACGCCCGTGGCGTCCAGATCGCCGGAAAACTTCACATAGCCGCCCAGCGGCAGCCAGCCCAGGCGCCACTCGACGCCCCGCCGGTCGACCCGCTGGAAAATCGCGCGGCCGAAGCCGATGGAGAAACGGTCCATCTTCACGCCGAAGGCGCGCGCTGTCAGGAAATGTCCCAACTCATGCACCGTCACCACGACCGTGAGGACGAGTAGGAACGGCACGACATACATCAGGACCTGGCCGAAAGCGCCTAGCATACCGGTCAATGTCTCCTGCGCCCTCAGGCAGCGATGGTCAGCGAGGCGATGACGTTGCTCGCGATCCTTCGCGCCTCCGCATCGACCGCAAGGGCCGCGTCGCAGGCATCGTCGGAACCGCAAGACACGCCCGCGCCCGTCGCCTTCTCAAGGGTGTCGGCGACGACTGCGGCAATATTGAGAAAGCCCAGCCGCCGGTCAAGAAAAGCCAGAGCCGCCATTTCGTTCGCCGCGTTGAAAACGATCGGCGCGGCGCCGCCCGCCGCCAGCGCCTCGCGCGCCAGACGCAGGGCTGGAAAACGATCATGGTCCGGCGCTTCAAAGGTCAACCGGCCCAGCGCCGCCAGATCAAGCCGGGGCGCGGGCCAGACGATGCGGTCCGGCCACGACAGGGCGCAGGCGATCGGCGTCCTCATATCCGGCGGCCCCATCTGGGCCAGCGTCGAACCATCCACATATTCCACAAGGCTGTGGATGATCGATTCCGGGTGGACGACCACGTCGACCCGGTCTTCCGGCATGTCGAACAGATAGGCGGCCTCGATCAGTTCCAGCCCCTTGTTGGCCATGGTGGCGCTGTCGACCGAGATCTTGGCGCCCATGCTCCAGTTGGGGTGGGCCACGGCCTGTTCAGGGGTGATGCGCGTCATGGCCGTGCGCGGCAGGGTGCGGAACGGCCCGCCCGAGGCGGTCAGCACCAGCTTTGACACCTGCTCAGGCGCATCGGCCGGAAACACCTGAAAGATCGCCGAATGTTCGGAATCGACGGGGATCAACCGCCCGCCCGCCTGACGCACCCGCTCGATCAGCGCCGGGCCGCAGCAGACAAGACTTTCCTTATTGGCCAGCGCCAGCGTCGCTCCGGTTCCCGCGGCCGCCCAGGCCGAGCGCAGACCCGCCGCCCCGACGATAGAGGCCATGATCCAGTCGGCAGGTCGCACGGCCGCCTCGACGATGGCGTCCGGCCCCGCCGCCGCCTCGACCCCGGTTCCAGCCAGCGCATCGCGCAGTTCATCCAGTCGCGCCGGATCGGCCGTCACAACGATGCGCGGGCGCCAGCGCCGCGCCTGTGCGGCCAGACGGGCGATATTGGCGCCGCCCGTCAGGGCCTCGACCTCAAACGTCGCCGAGCCTGCGGTCTGGGCCTGCTCCATCAGGTCCAGCGTCGATGAGCCGACCGACCCGGTCGAGCCCAGAATGGTGACTCGACGCGCGATCATACCGTCCGCTCCAGCATCAGGACGATCAGACGCCCGGCCGACACTACGACCACGGCGAACATCAGCCCGTCGACGCGATCCAGCAGGCCGCCATGACCAGGAATCAAGTTGCCCGCATCCTTGACCCCGAACCGTCGCTTCAGCGCCGATTCCCACAGATCGCCGCCCATGGTGGCCAGCGCCGCCGTCAGGCCCAGCACGCCGCCCCAGAAGATGTTCAGTCGGCCCATCTCCAGCCATGCGGCCATGCCCGCGCCCGCGATCATCCCGGCGGTCAGTCCGCCGATGAAGCCGGACCAGGTCTTGTTCGGCGAAAACCGCGGCCACAGCTTGGGTCCGCCGACCAGACTGCCGACGAGATAGGCCAGAATATCCGCCGACCACGCCACGGCGAACACCATGACCGTCCAGTACAGCCCCTGCACCTCGTTCAGGTCACGCAGCCAGATCAGCAGGATGCAGGGCCAGCCGAGGTAAAGCACCCCATAGGCCGTATCCAGCATCGACTCACCGCGCGTCCGCGCGAACAGACCCGCCGCCAGCGCGCCGAACACCATCAGCACCAGCGCCAGTGAAATCTGACCGACGTGGGCCGCGATGACCGCCACCACCAGCGCCAGCGCCACGCCGGTTCCGACAGAGCGCCACAGACGCGGCGCGCACATCCGCGCCCACTCAAAGGCCAATAGCACGGCGCCCAGCACCACCAGGGCGCAGAACCAGTCTCCGCCCGCCCAGGTCGCCAGCACGGCCGCCGGCGCCAGCACCAGCGCCGATGCGGCGCGCAGAGCGATGTCGCGGGGCTTCAACGCCATATCAACCTGTCGCCTCGCCGTAAGCCACTGTCATCGCTTCGCGCCCGCCATAGCGTCGCTCACGCGCGCCGAAACAGGCGATCGCCTCGGCCAGCGCCTCGGCGCCGTAGTCGGGCCACAGAATATCCTGGAACACCATCTCGGCGTAGGCCGCTTCCCATAGCAGGAAGTTGGACAGGCGCTGCTCGCCCGACGTGCGCACGATCAGATCAACCGGCGGCGCCCCGGCCGTTGACAGTCCAGCGCCCAACGCCTCTTCGTCCACGACCACATCCTCGCCCATTCGGGCGCGATCGACCAGTCGCTGCGCTGCATCGACCAGATCCGCCCGCCCGCCATAGTTGAAGGCGACCTGAAGCAGGAATTTGTCATTATGCGCCGTCTCGGCCTCACCCCGGTCGACGATGGCGGCGATGTCGTCCGGCAACCCCTTGCGGCGTCCCAAGACCTTAACCCGCACCCCGGCCGCGGCCAGACGTTTCAGGTCGCTGCCGACAAAGGCGCGAACCAGACCCATCAGGTCCGACACTTCATCGGCCGGGCGGCTCCAGTTCTCGGTCGAGAAGCCGAACACCGTCAGACACTGGACGCCCAGTTCCGGCGCCGCCTTGATGGTGCGGCGCAGGGCCTGAACGCCCTCGCGGTGGCCCACGGCGCGCGGAAGGCCCCGGCGCTGCGCCCAGCGGCCGTTGCCGTCCATGATCAGGGCGACGTGACGTGGCCCCTTTGCAGGCGCCGTGGCGACGGGCTCGGCCGACATATGGGACCTTCCTGAAACAGGACTGACGATGACGTCAGACCTGCATGATCTCGACTTCCTTGGCCTTCAAGGTCTCGTCGATGCGCTTGATGGCGGCGTCGGTGTCCTTCTGGACCTCGGCTTCCATCTTCTTCTGTTCGTCCTGGCTGATGTCGCCGGCCTTTTCAGCCTTCTTCAGCTCATCGTTGGCGTCGCGGCGCACGTTGCGCACGGCGACCTTCTTGTCCTCGGCGTACTTGCCCGCCAGTTTGGCCAGATCCTTGCGGCGCTCTTCCGTCAGCGGCGGAATGGGGATGCGCAGGGTCTGACCGTCCACGACCGGGTTCAGGCCCAGACCGGCCGAGCGAATGGCCTTCTCGACAGCGACGACCATGCTCTTGTCCCAGACGCTGACCGAAATCATGCGCGGCTCAGGCACGCTGATGGCGGCGACGGCGTTCAGCGGCGAGGTCGAGCCATAGGCCTCGACCATGACCGGCTCGACCAGTCCGGCGCTGGCGCGGCCCGTGCGCAGACCGGCATAGTCGTCCTTCAGCGCGGAAACGGACTTGTCCATCCGGTCACGGAACGTCTGGAGATCGGGTTTGGCCATGACTGTGTCCTTGATCCTGTCTTAAATCGATGAAGTGACCGCTCAGGCGGCCTTGTTGGCGATGACGGTGAAGGTGCCTTCACCCGTCAACGCCTTATGAATCGAGCCTTCCTCGCGGATCGAGAAGACGACGATCGGAATGCCGCTGTCGCGCATCAGGGCGATGGCCGAAGCGTCCATGACCCGCAGGTCCCTGGCCAGAACCTCCTGATAGGTCAGGGTCTCATAACGGGTCGCGGTCGGATCCTTCTTCGGATCGGCGGTATAGACGCCGTCGACGCTGGTGCCCTTGAGCAAGGCGTCGCAGCCCATCTCAGCCGCGCGCAGGGCGGCGCCGGAGTCCGTGGTGAAGAAGGGCGCGCCCACGCCAGCGGCGAAGATCACCACACGGCCTTTTTCAAGATGGCGCAGGGCGCGGCGGCGGATGTAGGGCTCGGCGATGGCCGCCATCGGGATGGCGCTCTGGACCCGCGTGTCGACGCCGATCTTCTCAAGCGCGCCCTGCATGGCCAGGGCGTTCATGATGGTGGCCAGCATACCCATGTAGTCGGCGTTGGCGCGGTCCATGCCTGCAGCCGCCTTGGACAGGCCGCGGAAGATGTTGCCCCCGCCGATGACCAGGCAGATCTCGACACCCTGACGCACCACGGCGGCGACAGCGGCGGCGACCACATCCACGGTCTTCATGTCGATGCCATAGGGCTGATCGCCCATCAGCACCTCGCCCGAGACCTTCAGCAGGACGCGCTTGTAACGAAACTCAGAGGGTGCGTCGGGCATGATCAGGGGTCCGGGATACAGGGGTTTGGCATCCGCGCGATATGAATCGGCGGCTCATCATAGACGAAGGGCGCGTCAGCCTTCAAAGCCGAACGCGCCCTTTTGAAATTTCTTCCCTTTCGGGAAGAGGTTTCGAGTTAGTTGCCGCCGGTCATCGAGGCGACTTCCGACGCGAAGTCGGGGGTCTCGACCTTCTCGACGCCTTCGCCCAGCGCCATGCGGACGAAGCCGGCCAGCTTCAGCTCAGAGCCCAGCTCCTTGCCGGTGTTGGCGACCAGTTGCTCGATGGTCACGTCCGGGTCCATGACGAACGGCTGCTTGGTCAGCACCACGTCCTTCTGGAACTTGGCGATCTGACCCGACACGATCTTCTCGATCATGTTTTCCGGGCGGCCTTCTTCCTTGGCCTTCTCGATCAGGACAGCGCGCTCTTTTTCAATCGCGGCCGGATCCAGGTCAGAGGTGTCCAGCGCCAGCGGAGCCGTGGCCGCCACGTGCATGGCGATCTTGCGGCCCACTTCACGCAGGGTTTCCTTGTCGCCAGCGCCTTCCAGAGCGACCAGCACGCCGATGCGGCCGACGCCCGGCGAAACGGCGTTGTGGACGTAGGTCGAAACCACGCCTTCACCAACCGACAGGCGAGCCGCGCGACGCAGCTGCATGTTTTCGCCGACAGTGGCGATCAGGTTGGTGACTTCGGCCTCAACGGTCTTGCCGTTTTCCAGGGTCGCGCCATGGATGGCGTCGACGCCGTCGTGATGCAGGCCCAGTTGAGCGAATTCCTTGGCCGCAGCCTGGAACAGGTCATTACGGGCGACGAAGTCGGTTTCAGCGTTGAACTCAATGGCCGAGGCGACTTCGCCCTTGCCGTCTTCGCGCACGGCAACGGCCACAAGGCCCTCGGCGGCGACGCGGTCGGCCTTCTTGGCGGCCTTGGACAGGCCCTTGGCGCGCAGCCAGTCGATCGCTGCTTCGATGTCGCCGTTGTTCTCAACCAGCGCCTTCTTGCAGTCCATCATGCCGACGCCCGAACGCTCGCGAAGCTCCTTCACGAGGGCGGCAGTGATCTCGGCCATGTTCTTCTCCTGAAATTCAAATGGGCGGCCGGACTGTTTAGCCCGGCCGCATGTCAAGTTGACGTCGGTCCGGCGCGCGGCGGCGCCGGAACGTCAGTCTCAGCCCTCGACCTTCTCGACTTCGGCGGCGACCAGCTCTTCAGCCACGCCTTCCGTGCCGGCCGGAGCCGCTTCAGCTTCAGCCTTGGGGGCTTCGGCTTCGCGCAGCATCGGCTCGACCGGAGCTTCCGAAGCGCCGAGATCGATGCCCTGAGCCACAGCGCCGGCGGCCAGGCCGTCCAGAACGGCGTCGGCGATCAGGTCGCAGTAGGTCTGAATGGCGCGGGCGGCGTCATCGTTGCCCGGCACCGGATAGGTGATGCCGTCCGGGTCCGAGTTGGTGTCCAGGATGGCGATGATCGGGATGTTCAGCTTGCGGGCTTCCTGAATCGCGATCGCTTCCTTGTTGGTGTCGATCACGAACATGATGTCCGGCACCGACCCCATGTCCTTGATGCCGCCCAGCGACAGTTCCAGACGGTCCTTCTCGCGCTGCAGGGTCAGCAGCTCTTTCTTGTTACGGCCTTCGCCGCCGGCGTCGACGATGGTTTCCAGCTCGCGCAGTCGCGCGATCGAACCCGAAACGGTGCGCCAGTTGGTCAGGGTGCCGCCCAGCCAGCGGTTGTTCATATAGTATTGGGCGCAGCGCGTGGCGGCTTGCGCAACCGGATCAGCGGCCTGACGCTTGGTGCCGACGAACAGCACGCGACCGCCCTTGGCGGCCACGTCGCGCACGGCGACCAGGGCCTGGTGCAGCAGCGGCATCGTCTGCGACAGGTCGATGATGTGGATGTTCGAGCGCGAGCCGAAGATGTAGCGGTCCATCTTCGGGTTCCAGCGGTGCGTCTGGTGGCCGAAGTGAGCGCCGGCTTCCAGCAGCGTACGCATCGAGAATTCAGGCAGAGCCATGATCGTGTTTTCCTTTTTCCGATCAAACCTAGCGCGGGCGGTTAAAAGGATCGGCTGATCCCTCGGAACGGTGCAGACCGGGATGTCTCCCCGGGCCGCGCCACGCCCACGTGCGAAGTGCGCCGCGCATATAGGTGAAAGCGCCGGAAAACACAAGGCGCTAGCCTAGCGCGTCACGCATCCTCCAACATCACCACGCCCGGCGCTGATTTCAGGGCCCCGCGCAGCGCAGCATCCAGCCTGTATCGACCCGGCAGCTTGATCTCCACCTCGGTGCGGCCGCCCAGCGTCGCCTGAAGCCAGACCTCGCCGCCCTTCCCCTGAGCCCGCGCCCGGTCCAGCCGCGCCTTCAGCGCCTCGGCGTCCGCAGACTGGGCCGACAGGATGACGCGCAACCCGATCTGGGCATCATCCAGCAGCACATCCATGCGGCTGGCGTCGTCGCCGAAGAAGCGCACCTCGCCGTCCGCCGCCTTGGCCCGGACCTTGACCAGGACTGATGTCCCGACCTCCAGGACTTCGCGGCAACGCCGCAACTGCTCAGGCGGAAACAGGCATTCGAACTCGCCCGTCGGATCCGAGAAGGTGACGAAGGCGAACTTCTCGCCGGTGCGGGAACTGGCGCGTTCCTGCCGACGTCGCACGACCCCAGCCATCTGGAAGGCCTCGTGACCGGCCTCAGCCAATCCTTGCGCCTCGGCCACGAAGGTCACGCGTTTCCGTTTCAGCGCAGGCGTCAGCTCCTCCAGCGGGTGGCCCGACAGATAGAAACCGACAGCGTACAACTCCTGATCCAGCTTGTCCGGCCCGGCCCACGGCTCCATGCTCTTCAGGCGAGGGCGTGCGGCCGCCGCCTGATCAGCGCCGAACAGGCTGACCTGTGACGAGGCCCGCTCCGCCGCCACGCTCTGGCAATAGGCGATCAGCACATCCGCCTGTTCGAACAGTTGGCGACGGTTGGGATGGATGCTGTCGAACGCGCCCGCGCGCGCCAGACCTTCCAGCGCCCGCTTGTTCACCGCTCTGGGATCAACTCGTTCCAGGAAATCGAAGATGTCGGCGAACGGCCCGCCCGTCTCGCGCACCTCAATGACGTGCTTCATCGCCTCAAGACCCACGTTGCGGATGGCGCCCAGAGCATAAAGCACGCTGCCCTGCCCGTCCTTCCACGACACGTCGAAGTCGGCGGATGAACGGTTGATATCCGGCGCCAGGACCGGAACCTCGAACCGGCGGCAATCCTGATAGAAGACCGCCAGCTTGTCGGTGTTCGACAGATCGAGGCTCATCGACGCCGCGAAGAACTCGACCGGATGATTAGCTTTCAGCCAGCCCGTCTGGAACGAGATCAGCGCATAGGCCGCCGCGTGCGACTTGTTGAAGCCATAGCCCGCGAACTTGGCCACCAGGTCGAAGATCGAGCCGGACTGGGCCTCCGGGACTCCCTTTTCGGACGCGCCCTTGACGAAGCGCGCACGCTGGAAATCCATCTCCTCCTTCTTCTTCTTGCCCATGGCGCGACGCAGCAGGTCGGCTTCGCCCAGGCTGTAGCCCGCCAGGATCTGGGCGATCTTCATCACCTGTTCCTGATAGATGATGACGCCATAGGTCTCGGTCAGCACCTCCTTCAGGCTGGGGTGCAGGTAATCGACCTCGGCCCGGCCGAACTTCCGGTCGATGTAGGTGTCGATCATCTCCATCGGCCCCGGCCGGTAGAGGGAGATAAGGGCGGTGATCTCCTCGATCGAGCCGCAGCGCATCTTGCGCAGGGTGTCGCGCATGCCCTGGGATTCCAGCTGGAACACCCCGACCGTCTGGCCCGAGGCCATCAGTTCATAGGTCCTGGGGTCATCCAGCGGCAGCAGGTTCCATTCCGGCGCCGCCCCACGCCGTTCCAGATAACCCTTGGCCCGATCAAGCACGGTCAGCGTCTTCAGGCCCAGGAAGTCAAACTTCACCAGCCCCGCCGGCTCGACCCACTTCATGTTGAACTGGCTGGCCGGGATAGTGGAGCGCGGGTCCTGATACAGCGGCACCAGTTCCGTCAGCGGGCGGTCGCCGATGACGATGCCCGCCGCGTGGGTCGAGGCGTTGCGATAGAGGCCTTCCAGCTCCAGCGCCGTCTCCAGCAGCGCCTTGACGGCAGGCTCGGCGTCGCGCGCCTCGCGCAGGCGCGGCTCAAGGTCGATGGCCTGAGCAAGCGTCACCGGGTTCGCAGGGTTGGCCGGCACCATCTTGGCCAGACGATCCACCTGGCCCAGCGGCATCTGCAACACCCGCCCCACGTCCCGCAGGACAGCGCGCGCCTGAAGGGTGCCGAAGGTGATGATCTGGGCGACGCGGTCCTTGCCGTAATGGTCCTGGACGTAGTCGATGACCTCTTCGCGCCGCTCCTGACAGAAGTCGATGTCGAAGTCGGGCATCGACACGCGTTCGGGGTTCAGGAAGCGCTCGAACAGCAGGCCGAACCGCAAGGGGTCCAGATCGGTGATGGTCAGTGACCAGGCCACCAGCGAGCCCGCCCCCGACCCCCGTCCCGGCCCGACCGGGATATCATGCAGCTTGGCCCATTTGATGAAGTCCGCAACGATCAGGAAGTAACCGGGGAACCCCATCTGCTGGATGATCCCGACCTCCCATTCAAGGCGATTCCAGTAGTCCTCTTCAGGCGCATAGGCCTTGTTCTTCTCAAGACGCGCCTTCAGCCCTTCGCGCGCCTGGTGGGCCAATTCGTCGGCTTCAGAACGGCCCGCGCCGGTATCAAAGCGAGGCAGGATCGGCTTGTGCGTATTGACCAGGAAAGCGCAGCGGCGCGCGATCTGAATGGTGTTGTCACAGGCTTCCGGCAGGTCCGCGAACAGCTCGCGCATCGCCTCGGCCGACTTGAACCAGTGTTCCCCAGTGACGCGGCGACGATCCTCCTGCCCCGTGAAGGCGCCGTCGGAGATGCACAGAAGAGCATCATGCGATTTCGCCTGACCGGCCTTGGCGTAATAGACGTCATTGGTCGCGACCAGCGGCACGTCGTTGGCGTAGGCCCATTCGACCAACCCGCCCTCGGCCACGGTCTCGCTGGACAGGCCGTGGCGTTGCAACTCGACATAGAAACGGTCGCCGAAAACCCGCTTCATTTCGACTAGCGCAGTCGCAGCCTCAACAGGCTTTTTCTGCACGAACAGCGGATCAACAGGACCGTCAGGACCGCCAGACAGCAGGATCAGCCCCTCAGACTTATCCACAACCAGCGCCCAGGGCACGCCCGGTTCAGCCATCTCGCCCGCGTCCAGGTAGGCGGCGGACGACAGGGCGCACAGGTTCAGCCACCCCTGCATATTCTGAGCAATCAAGACGACGGTCGGCGTCTTGGCCCAACGTTCCGCAACCTGACCGCCGATACCCAACACCGGCAGGGCGCAGGCGACGATAGGCTGAACACCCGCGTCCCTGGTCGTCTGGCTGAACTCAAGGGCGCCGAACAGATTGGCGCGATCGGCCACGGCGACCGCCGGCATTCCCGCATCCGCAGCCATCTTGCCGATCTTGCCGGCCTTGATGGCGCCCTCCAGCAGCGAATAGGCGCTGCGGACCCGCAGGTGGACAAAGCCCTGACTGTTCACCGCATCCGCCAATCGAAAACTCCGCATCGCAGCGCCGCATCAAAAGGCGCGTCGTCATCATGCAGGGAGTCGCACCTCAGTGAGGCGCGGTCATGTCACCAGAAAGGCCGCCTGCCAGACCATCCAGACGAAGCCGCCGCAGGACGCAAGCGACAGCAGTTCCCTCACCCAACGCGTCATCGGATTTATCCCCAGATCAAATGTTGCTCATTTGTTCTAAGTTTCCTCTTTGTTCTCGTCAACCTCAATTCGCGAGGAAGCCGAGACGGGTCAGGGCTGAGGCCAGAGCTGCGGAATTCGGCGACTGGGTCTTACGCAGCAGGCTTGCCCGGAAGAATTCCACTGTGCGCGGGCTGAGTTCCAGATTTTGGGCGATCTGCTTGGTGGTCAGTCCTTCGACCAACATTTCGGCCACCTGGCGCTCGCGTCTGGTGAAGGTCAGTTCCTCACGCGGGGCCGTCGCGGCCAGCGCCTGCATGCCACGCCGCAGGGCGCGGACCAGATCATCAACGGTCGCAGGTTTGGGCAGGACGTCATCGACGCCCAGCCGCATGGCGTCGACCGTCACCCGTACATCGACAAAGGCGCTGACGATGATCACAGCGTGTCGGTTCAGGGCGCAGAAGGCCGCCACAAGATCCAGCCCCTCAACGCCCGGCATCTTCAGGTCCGCGACAATACAGGTCGGATCGGCGTCCGAGGCCCACATCAGGGCGTCCAGCGGCTCATGAAAACCCACGGCGGAAAAACCCGCCTCACGCACGGCCAGAAGCGTCAGTTCCAGCAGCGCCCGATCATCATCGATAATGGCGATTTCAGTGATGGGGCGCCCAGTTCTGTTCGCATTCTGATCATTTCGTTCGCCGACTGCGCCACCAAGCATCATACAGTTGAAAATACGCAAGCTTTCGCGCGTGAAAACCCCGTAGTCCCACGCAGTTGATCCGCTGTCGCGCATCGCCGAACGATATCTCGGTTACACTACTGGGGACGTGGAGGCTCGACGTGCTGCAAAGCGCCGTTTTTCTGGCCCGGCCGCCATCCGGTTACATGGCCAGCGCACGCTGGCCCGCCCTGGTCGACATGCGTCGGGATCAGGCCCGCAGCCTGAGCCTGGCCGGCGTGGTTGTCGCGGTTGATGACGACATCGTCTACGCCATGGAAGGCGCGCCGGCGGCTCTGGATGATTTCTTGAGTCTGCTGGTCGTCAGCCCGTGTCAGGCGGTGACGGCCGAGATGTGGCGCGCGGCGGTCCGGTTCCGGTTTCAGCGCGTGCTGGCTCTGTCGCAGCCGGTTCTGAGGCCTGACGAGGCGGCCGCCCTGCGGCGTGCGCTTGATCCCCTTCGCCCGGCCTATGCGGACATTCCGCCGTTGCTCGGCGCTGCGGCCATGCGCTGGGCGATGCTGCCGTATCGCCTACCGCTGAGAGCGACGACACGGCTTATCGCCTCTTAATAGGCCTGACTTTCAGCCGCCCGCTGTTCCAGATGGCCGTCCTTCAGGGCGAAGACCCGGTCCATATGCCCGGCCAACTCCATGTTGTGAGTGGCGATCAGGGCGGCCACGCCCGTGGTCTTGGCCAGTTCACGCAGGGCCTCGAACACAGCCTGACTGGTGACGGGGTCCAGGTTTCCGGTCGGCTCATCGGCCAGCAGCAGGCGCGGGTCGTTGGCCAGGGCGCGGGCGATGGCGACGCGCTGTTGCTCGCCGCCTGAAAGTTGCGCGGGCTGGTGCGTGACGCGCTGGCCGAGACCCAGCGCCGTCAGGGTTGCGGTCGCACGACGGCGCGCCTCCCCCTCCCCTACGCCCGCGATCCGCATGGGCAGGGCCACATTATCCAGAGCGTCAAATTCCGGCAGCAAGTGATGGAATTGATAGACAAATCCGATGCGGTGCAGACGCAGACGCGTGCGCGCCCGTTCGTCCAGTCCGCCAACGTCCTCGCCATCAATCAGCACCTGACCGCTGGTCGGACGCTCCAGTAGGCCCGCCGCGTGCAGCAGGCTGGACTTGCCCGAGCCGGACGGTCCGATCAGGCCGACGACCTCGCCCGGCATGACCTCCAGATCGACGCCCTTAAGCACCGTCAGCCCGCCCTGGGCCGTCGGATAGGTGCGTGTCACCCCGCGCAGCGACAGGATGGCGCCGTTCGTCTCGACCTCGACAGAGGCGGGCTTCTTCTTCAGCAGCCTATTCAAAACGCAGGGCCTCCACCGGGTCGATGCGCGACGCGTTCCACGACGGCGGCAGGCTGGCCAGGCAACTCATGAAGAAGGAGAAGACCGCGATCCAGGTCACGTCCCATGCGTCCACCTTGGCCGGAACGGAATCCAGCATATAGACCTCGGCGTTGAACAATTGGACGCCCAGCAGAGCCTCAAGGAAATGCTGGATCGCCCCGATGTTCCAGCAGAACAGCAGCCCCAGAACCAGACCCGCGATCGTGCCGCCGATGCCGATGGCCGCACCCGACATGAAGAAGATACGCAGGATCGACGACTGGCTGGCGCCGACCGTCCGCAGAATGGCGATGTCGCGCGTCTTGTTCTTCACCAGCATGACGATGCCGCTGATGATGTTCATGGCGGCGATGGCGACCACCATGCCCAGGATGATGCTCATGGCCACGCGCTCGACCTTCAGCGCGCCCCAGATGGCGGCCTGGCGATTGCGCCAGTCCTGAACGATACTGCCTGCGCCAGCGGCCCGCTGGACCGGCGTCAGCAGGGCCTCGACCTTGTCCGGCTCTGCCACCTTCATCTCGATGACGTCCCAGACGCCGTCCTTGCCGAAGAAGAGCTGCGCCTGCTCCAGCGGCATGAAGATGAAGGCGCGATCATAGTCCGCCGCGCCCGACGTATAGATTCCGCCGACGATATAGGTCTTCTCCAGCCCGCCCAGATTGCCGAAGGCGCTGCCGGCGCCGGTCGGCGTATAGAGGGAGATCGGGTCGCCTTCACGCAGGCCCATCTGCTCGGCTAGGCTCTTGCCGATTAGGACGTGATCGCCGCCGTACTGGCCCTTGCCGAAGCGCTCGCGCGCCTCAGGGGTCAGGCTGTCATAGACGAATTTCGTCGAGGTCAGATCCTGTGGCCGCACGCCGCGCACGATGCCCCCGGTGGCCGCCCCGCCTGCACGGAACATGGCCGGGCTTTCAACCAACGGCGTCACCGCCACCACGCCGGGCACATCGGCGATCCGCTTCAGCGCGGCGTCGCGGTCCGGCGCATAAAGCACCGGCCCCTGCACATACATATGACCGTTGAACGACAGGATCCGGTCCATCAGCGTGCCGCGGAAACCCGCCATGATGCTCATGACGCTGATCAACACGGCGACGGCCAGCATGATGCCGATGAAGCTGATCATGGCGATCAGCGCCACCCCGCCCTGTTTGCGCTTCGCTCGCAGGTAACGGAGCGCCAGCCCGATCTCCCAGCTGGAGAAGGGGCCGGTTCGCGGGGATGCGGGCGGCGGTGCCGAAGCCGTCGCAGCGTCGGTCATTTCGTAAGCAGCTCCAGGGCGGCGTCCAGCGGCAGGCTCTGCTTCTCACCGGTGGCGCGGCGCTTCAGTTCGACCACGCCGTCAGCCAGCCCCTTGGGACCAATGGTCAGTTGCCACGGCACGCCGATCAGATCGGCGGTGGCGAACTTGCCGCCCGGACGCTCGTCTGTGTCGTCGTAGAGGACGTCCTTGCCCAGCGTTTCCAGCTTGGCGACGGCCTCTTCACAGGCGGCCGAGACGGCCTCGTCGCTGGCGCGCAGGTTGATCACCACCACATCGAACGGCGCAACCGAGTCCGGCCAGATGATGCCGCCCTCGTCATGGCTGGCCTCGATGATGGCGCCCAGCAGGCGCGATACGCCCACGCCATAGCTGCCCATGTGCACGTCGGTGTCCTGACCATTCGGTCCCGCGACCTTGCCCTTCATCGGCGCCGAATATTTCGTGCCGAAATAGAAGATGTGGCCGACTTCAATGCCCCGCGCCGACAGGCGGTCGCCCTCGGCGGTCTGAGCCTCGAACTGGGCCGCGTCGTGCATTTCCTCGGTCGCGGCATAGAGGGCCGTGCGCTCGTTGAACACGCCTTCCAGTTGCTCGACGCTGAGGTTGTGCCCAGGCGCCGCCATCTCGACCAGTTTGCGGTCGCAGAAGACCTCGCTCTCGCCGGTCTCGGCCAGGACGATGAACTCGTGGCTCAGATCGCCGCCAATCGGGCCGGTGTCGGCGCGCATCGGCACGGCCTTCAGGCCCAGACGGGCGAAGGTGTTCAGATAGGCGGCGAACATCCGCTTATAGGCGACGCGGGCCGAGGTCTCGTCCAGATCGAAGGAATAGGCGTCCTTCATCAGGAACTCGCGACCGCGCATGACGCCGAAGCGCGGGCGGCGCTCGTCCCGGAATTTCCACTGGATGTGGAAGAGGTTCAGCGGCAGCGACTTGTAGCTCTTCACATAGCTGCGGAAGATGTCGGTGATCATCTCCTCGTTCGTGGGGCCGTACAGCAGTTCGCGCTCATGACGGTCGGTGATGCGCAGCATCTCCGGGCCATAGGCATCGTAACGACCCGACTCGCGCCACAGGTCCGCCAGTTGCAGCGTCGGCATCAGCAGCTCAACCGCGCCCGCCTTGGTCTGCTCTTCACGGACGATGTTCTCGACCTTGCGCAGCACGCGCAGGCCCAGCGGCAACCAGGCGTAGATACCGGCGGCCTCCTGCTTGATCATGCCCGCGCGCAGCATCAGCTGATGCGACACGATCTGGGCGTCGGAAGGGGCTTCTTTCAGGATCGGCAGGAAGTAGCGCGACAGGCGCATGGTCGTAAGTCTCTGCAAAGTCAGTCAGGTCCGGGATTTAACCGGGCGAATGGCGCGAAATCTAGAGCGCGCCGGCGTGAGAGATGTGGGGAATCGGCATCCAGCCCAGCCACACCAGAGCGACGATCAGCACCCAGACCAGGGCCGAAACCCAGGTGGTGGTGATGAATTTCTTCTTCAGTTTCGGCTCGCTCGGCGCGCCCCACTGGGTGCCGTCGGTCGGCGGCTCCTTGACCTGTTCGGACATGCCCAGCGGCAGAATGGCGAACAGGACGATCCACCAGACGGTCAGATAGGTGGCGATCAGGGTAAATGGGCCAAGGGGCATCGACAAAAGTCCGTTTATCGCTTTCTTCGTGCGGCGCCTCTGGTGAGGCGCATCAGCAAGGACTCCCTGAATGCCACAGATTACGCTGGAACACTCCACCCATTTCGACGCGACCGACTGGCGCGCCCTGTCGCTGGAGATTCACCGGCTGTGCGTCGACGTCGTCGGCGCGACCCTTCCGGCCTGCAAGACGCGGATCGTGCGCTGTGAAAACCTGATCATCGCCGACGGCGACCCGGCGCAGGCCATGGTCCACTGCGACCTGCGCATCCTGACCGGCCGCACCCAGGAGCAGAAGACGGCTCTGGGCGAAGCCGTGCAGACCGCCCTGCTGGCGGGCGTGTCCGGCTATGACGGCCCGCGCCAGATCTCGGTCGAGATCGGCGCGCTGGATCGCGACAACTACCGCAAGGTCACGCTGGGAGGCTGAGATGTCGACGCCAGAAGCCAGAGAAGGCGGCCGTCACTGCGGCGCGGTGCGATTTCGCGTCGAACTCAGCGACGGCTTGAACACCGCTCGTCGCTGCACCTGCTCCTATTGCCGGATGCGGGGGGCGGTGGCGGTCTCAAGCGCATTGAACGGTCTGACGATCACTCAAGGCGAAGAGGCGCTGTCGCTCTATCGCTTCAACACAGGCTCGGCATCGCACTGGTTTTGCCGCCATTGCGGAATTTACACCCATCACCAGCGTCGCTCGAACCCGCTGGAATATGGGATCAACGCCGCCTGCCTGGACGGCGTAAGCCCCTTCGATTTTGCGGCAGTTCCAGTAATGGATGGCCAGGCTCACCCCAGCGACACCGGCGTGTCCCGGATCGCTGGGGTGCTCAGGTTTGAACCGGGCGACTGATCTTTACGGATGCGGCCGTCCGATCCCATAGCGCGCCGTCCAGTAAGGCAGGATGTCGTCATCCTGTAGGAAGCGCGCGCCGGTCTCTTCACTGACCTGTGCATCGGGCCAGTCGAACGCGCCATCCAGCACCAGAAGGGGGCAGCTCTGGTTCGCCTCCCCCACTTCAGCGATCACGACCGGGCGCGGGCGCGGGTGATCGACGTGGATCACCTCGATCTGCTCGCGCAGGCGCGGATACAGGCCCAGAACGCCTTCGATCCGCGCGCCGGGCGGGCAGAACCACGGCCCGCCCTGATCATCAAACCAGTCGGCGTTCAGAAGATACAGACGATCCGCCATCAGAGCCTCAGCACCACGGTTTCGACGATGGGGCGACGATCCCAGATCTGCTGACTGGCCTTCTTCAGCGTGCGGCTGACGGCCTGTTCGATGACCATCTCGTCCTGCAGGGCCTTGCCCTTCAGGCCGCGCACCGTGTTCTCGACACGCTCGGCCATGTCATCCAGCACATCGCCCAGCGGGCAATTGGGATCGCCGGGCAGGCCGATGCCCCGCACGTCGATGTCGCTGGCGATCCGCCCGCGACGGTCCAGGGCGAAGCTGACGATCAGGATGCCGTTGTTGGCCGCATGCTTGCGCTCGCGCAGGGCCTCGCCCAGTTCCTCCACCAGCATGCCGCCATCGACGAACAGGCGGCCCCAGGGCACTTCGTCGATGATCTCGGCCCGGCCCGGGGCCAGACGCACCATGTCGCCGTTACGCGGCGTCACCGCCTCCGGCACGCCCATGGCCTTGGCCAGGGCTCCGTGCTCGATCAGGTGGCGGCGCATCCCGTGGGTCGGCACGGCGATCTGCGGCCGCGCCCACTCATACATCTGCTTCAGTTCGTCACGGCACGGGTGGCCCGAGACGTGGATGCCGGGGCGATCCTTCTCGGTGTAGATGCGAATTCCGCGCTCGGCCATCCTGTCCTGCAGGCGGCCGATGGACAGTTCGTTGCCCGGAATGACGCGCGACGAGAAGATGCAGTGATCTCCCTCGCCCAGCTTGATGAACGGGTGCGTGCCTTCGGCCACGCGCGACAGAGCGGCGCGCGCCTCGCCCTGACTGCCGGTGCACAGATACAGGATCTCGTCCGCCGGCCAGACCTTGGCCTCCTGTTCGGACAGGAAGGGCTTGATGTCGTTCAGCATGCCGACCGACTTGGCGGCGGCGGTGATGCGGTGCATCGAGCGCCCGGCCAGCGCCACGCGACGACCGGCTGCTTCGGCGGCGCTGATGACACTGTGCATCCGCGCGACGTTGGAGGCGAAGCAGCCGACGGCGACCCGGCCCTTCAGGCCCTGGATCAGCTCAGCCAGCTTGACCTTCACATCGCCCTCGGACCCGGCGACGCCGTCCACGAAGACGTTGGTGGAGTCGCACACCATCGCCAGAACGCCCTCGTCGCCCAGCTTCTGGATGAAGTCGACGTCAGTGCGCTCTCCCACGACCGGATCGTTGTCGATCTTCCAGTCGCCGGTGTGCAGCACCGTGCCCAGCGGCGTCTTGATCGCCAGACCGTTCGGCTCGGCGATCGAGTGGGTGATGGTGACATAGGTCACCTCGAACGGGCCAAGGTCCACGGTCGAACCCAGCGGGGCCTCGATCAGCTCGACATCCTCATAGATGCCCGCATCGCGCAGCTTTTCGCGGATCAGGAAGGCAGTGAAAGGCGTAGCGTACAGCGGCGCCTTGATGCGCGGCCACAGCCAGCCAAGCGCGCCGATGTGGTCCTCGTGCGCGTGCGTCAGCACGATGCCGAGGATGTTCTCGCCTTCCAGGAAGGTCGGGTCCGGCACGATCACGTCCACGCCCGGCGTGGACTGGTCGCCGAAGGTCACGCCGACGTCGACGATGATCCATTTGCGGTCATGCGCCGGGCCGAAGCCATAGGCGTTCAGGTTCATTCCGACCTCGTTCGAGCCGCCCAGCGGCAGGAAGACGAGTTCGTCGTTTTGATTTTTCTTAGTCATACGGCCTTACAGATGGGAGTTCCGCCGCCATATTTCGAGTAGGCCGCGGATGGTCAGGTCCGGATCAAACCGGTCGATAGAGTCGGTTGCGCCCTCGAACAGAGAGGCGACGCCGCCGGTGCCGATGACCGTCATGGGCTTGCCCCACTCGGCCTTGATACGGTCCACCAGCCCTTCGATCAGGGCGATATAGCCCCAGAAGACGCCCGATTGCATGGAGGTCACGGTGTCGCGCCCGATCACGGTGTCGGGGCGCTGAATGGCGATGCGCGGCAGCTTGGCCGCCGCCTCGTGCAGGGCCTGAAGCGACAGATTGATGCCCGGCGCGATCAACCCGCCCTCAAAGGCGCCGCCGCCCTGCCCGTTCGCGCCGGACACGATGTCGAACGTCGTCGCCGTGCCGCTGTCGACCAGCAGCAGGTCGCCTTCATAGGCCTGCAAGGCGCCGATGGCGTTGACCAGACGGTCAGCACCGGCCTCGCTGGGCTTATGGATACGCACCTCGATGCCCAGCTCGACGTTCTCACCGATCACCAGAGGTTCGACGCTCAGATAGCGCCGCGCCAGATTGCGCAGATTGAAGATCGACTGCGGCACCACGCTGGAGATGATGCAACCGTCCATGTCGGCCATCGTCAGCCCATGCCCGCGCATCTCGAACAACTGATGCAGCCAGACGGCGTATTCATCGGCCGTGCGCATGGGATCGGTGGCGGTGCGCCACTGGAAGATCCACTCCTGCCCGTCATGGACGGCGAACAGGGTGTTGGTGTTGCCTTGCTCGATCGCCAGCAGCATCAGGCGGCCTCTCCGAAGAAGACATCGCCCGCCGAGATCACTCGAAGGCTTCCGTCCGGCAGTTTCAGGCGCAGGGCGCCGTCGGCTTCGACGCCGTCGGCAATCCCGCTCAGGGTTTCATGGCTCAATCGCGCCGTGCATGGACCGAACAGACCCGGCGTGCGCGCAACCCAGGCGTCCAGCACGGGCTGAAAGCCCAACTGCGTCCAGCGTTCCAGCCATGCGTCGAAGGTTTCAGCCAGCGCCTTGGCCCCCTCCTCCATCGACGGCGCCGAAGCCACGTCGTGACCAAGATGCTCGGCGATGCAGGTAGTCGGCCGCTCGGTCCCTTCGGGCGCGTGGGACAGGTTCACGCCGATGCCGACCGCCAGCCACAGACCGCCAGACGGCGCCGGGCCGGATTCGATCAGGATGCCGGACGACTTGCGCCCGTCCAGCAGAACGTCATTGGGCCATTTGATGCTGACCAGCGCGGGCGGGACATAGCGGTCCAGCAGGTCGGCCACCGCCAGCGCAGCGGCGAAGGTCAATTGCGCCGCCTCGGCCGGAGTACGGTTCAGCGTCAGCAGCAGGGTCGTGGCCAGATTGCCGTCCCGGCTGTCCCAGGCGCGGCCGCGACGGCCCCGCCCGGCGGTTTGACGCCGGGCCGCGATCCACAGCGGCCCGGCCTCGCCCGCCTCGGCGCGACGACGCGCCTCGGCATTGGTGGAGTTGGTCTCTTCGAGGATCAGGACCGGAGCCGCCAAGGCCCCTTATCCGATCCCGACGCCCGCGGCCGCCGCGCGCGTCAGCGGCTCCAGCCAGGTCAGGGCGATCAGCAGCACGGGGAAGCTGAAGGCCGCAGCCGCCCAGCCGATCCACTGCGCGCCGGTGGGCGCCTTGTCCGTCGACACGTCGAACTCCGGCGTATCGAACCACATCACCTTGATGATGCGCAGGTAGTAGAAGGCCGCGACGACCGAGGCCACCAGACCCGCAGCGCCCGCCATCCAGTAACCGGCGTCGGCGGCCGCGCCGAAGACATAAAACTTGCCCCAGAAGCCCGACATCGGCGGAATGCCGACGGCCGACAGCGACAGGATCGTCAGGGCGACGGCTGTCACCGGGCGATCCTTCTTCAGACCGGCCAGATCGGCGATCTTGCGGATCGGACGACCATTGCGGCTCAGCGACAGCAGGATGGCGAAGAAGCCGATCTGGTCCACGACATACAGGGTCATGAACATCAGAGTCGCCTGAACGCCGACCTGCGTGCCCGCCGCCACGCCCAGCAGGGCGTAGCCGATGTTGATGATGGACGAATAGGCCAGCAGGCGCTGGATGTCCTTCTGCATCAGACCGCCGAAGGCGCCGACGGCGAAGCTGATCAACGAGATCAGGATCAGCACCTGCGCCCACTGCGCATGGGCCAGGCCGAAACCTTCGACCAGCACGCGGATGATCAGGACCATGGCCGCCACCTTGGGCGCGGTCGAGAACAGGGCCACGACCGGCGTCGGCGCGCCTTCATAAACGTCGGGCGTCCACATGTGGAACGGCGCGGCCGAAACCTTGAACGCCAGACCGCAGATCAGGAAGACCAGGCCGAAGATCAGGCCCGGACCCGGGTTGGCGGTGGCGAAGGCGGCGATGTCCTCGAACCGCATCGAACCAGCGAAACCGTAGATCAGGCTGGCGCCGTACAACAGCAGACCCGACGACAGGGCGCCCAGCACGAAATACTTCAGACCCGCTTCCGAGGCCTTCAGATCGTCACGGCGATAGGCGGCCAGGACGTAGAGGGCCAGCGAGTGCATCTCGATGCCGATGTAGAGCGAGATCAGATCGCCCGACGACGCCATCATGCCCATGCCGACCGAGGCCAGCACAATCAGGATCGGATATTCGAACTTGGCGATGTTGTTCCGATGCATCCAGCCGTCGCCCAGCACCACGGCCACGGCGGCGGACAGGAAGATCACCACCTTGCCGTATACGGCCAGCGGATCGGCCACATAGGCCCCGTTGAAGGCGGAGCCCAGCGGGCCGACAACGGCCAGCGCCGTCGCCGCCAGCAGCAGCAGCACCGACAGGCCCGAAACCAGACGCGTCGACTTCTCGCCGCTAAAGGCGCCGAGCATGAGCAGCACCAGGCCGCCGACCGCAAGGGTCAGCTCCGGAGCCGAGAGATGAAGGGCGGAAGACAGATCAGTCATTATGCTCTCACCCGCCGATGGCTGCGCGATAGGCGGTCGTCAGGGCCTCAACCGTCGGCCCGGTGTAATCCAGAACGGCGTTGGGATAGAGGCCCAGCCAGATGGTGCCGACGATCAGGGGCACGAAGATCAGCAGTTCGCGCTTGTCGATGTCGGTGATGCTTTCCAGCGCCGGATTGGTGATCGGGCCATACATGACGTTGCGGAACAGCGTCAGCGCATAGACCGCCGAGAAGATCACGCCCGAGGCCGCAATCAGGGCCGTCCAGGTCGAGACCTGATAGGCGCCCGTCATCGTCAGCACTTCGCCGATGAAGCCCGAGGTGCCCGGCAGGCCGACGTTGGCCATGGTGAACATCAGGAAGATGGCCGCGTACCAGGGCATCCGCGCCGTCAGGCCGCCGTAGAATGCGATCTCACGGGTATGCATCCGGTCATAGACCACGCCGACGCACAGGAAGAGCGCGCCCGAGATCAGGCCGTGGCTCAGCATCTGGAAGACGGCGCCCTGAATGCCGGTGTCGTTGCCCGCGAAGATGCCCATGGTCACGAAGCCCATGTGGGCGACCGACGAATAGGCGATCAGCTTCTTGATGTCCGTCTGACGGAAGGCGACCAGCGAGGTGTAGACGATGGCGATCACCGACAGCGTCAGCACCAGAGGCGTGAACATCTGCGACGCCTGCGGGAACATCGGAATGTTGAACAGGATGAAGCCGTAGCCGCCGAGCTTCAGCAGGATGCCGGCCAGGATGACCGAACCCGCCGTCGGCGCCTGAACGTGGGCGTCGGGCAGCCAGGTGTGCACCGGCCACATCGGCATCTTCACCGCGAAGGAGGCGAAGAAGGCCAGCCACAGCAGCGGCTGCACCGCCGGATCAAAGGCGTACTGCTTCAGTTCCGGAATGCTGGTGGTGCCGGTCGTATGGGCCATCCACAGCATGGCCAGCAGCATCAGGACCGATCCCAGCAGGGTGTACAGGAAGAATTTGTACGCCGCATAGATGCGGTTGGCGCCGCCCCAGATGCCGATGATCAGATACATCGGCACCAGGGTGCCTTCGAAGAAGATGTAGAAGAGGAACAGGTCCAGCGAGGTGAACACCCCGATGACCATGGTTTCCAGGATCAGGAAGGCGATCATGTACTCGACGACGCGCGTCTCGATCGACTTCCAGCTGGCCACGATGCAGATCGGCAGCAGGAAGGCCGTCAGCAGGACAAACAGGATCGAGATCCCGTCAACGCCCAGATGATAGGCGGCGCCCGCGAACCAGGCGTGGTTCTCGACGAACTGATAGGCCGGGTTCGACGGATCGAACTGCGCGACCAGCAGGACGGACACGGCCAGCACCACCAGGGTGGTGCCCAGCGCGATCCAGCGAGCGGCCGGGGCCGCGGCGTCCTGACCGTCCTTGTTCAGCAGGCGCGCGATCAGGATCGCGGCCGCACCGAGAAGCGGCAGGAAGGTGACGATGCTCAGAATGTGAGGCACGAGGCTCAGGCTCCCCACGTGAAGATGGCGAAGGCAAGGAACGCAGCCACGCCGATCAGCATCACGAATGCATAGAAGTAGACGAAACCGGACTGGAAGCGGGACAGCCAGCCACCGGACTTCAGCGAAGCCCAGGCCGCGCCGTTCGGGCCCAGACCGTCGATGATCTTCACGTCGCCGATCTTCCAGAAGAAGTCGCCAAGCGCCTTGGTCCCCTTCACGAAGGTGGCGTCATACAGCTCGTCGACGAACCACTTGTTGTAGAGGAAGGTCCACAGCGGGCCCTTGCGGTCGGCCATCTCCTTGGCCGCGCCTTCCTTCACGACATACAGCCACCAGGCGATGAACGTGCCCAACAGCGTCACGATCAGCGGCGCCCACTTCACCCAGGTCGGGACGTTGTGGCTTTCGTGCAGGACGTGGTTGTCGCCGCCGACGAAAATGGCGCCACGCCAGAACTCGGCCTCATGATGGCCGATGAAGTGCGGAGCAAAGACCATGCCCGCGAACACCGCACCGACAGCGAGCAGCAACAGCGGCACGACCATGACCAGCGGGCTCTCGTGCGGCTTCAACGGACCGTGGTGGTCGTCGTGCGCATGATCGTCATGGGCGTCATGAGCGTGAGCGTCCGCATGATGGGCGCCCTCCTCTTCCTTCCACACCGGCTTGTTGTGGAAGGTCATGAAAATCAGACGCCACGAATAATAGGCCGTCAGCAGGGCCGCCGAGATACCGATGACGAAGGCGAACATGCCCGCGGCCGAGTGGCCGGTCGTCGCTGCCGCATAGGCGCTCTCGAGGATGGAGTCCTTGGAGTAGAAGCCGGCGAAGCCGCCGACGCCAGGCATGCCCAGGCCGGTGATGGCGATGGTGCCGATCATCATGGTCGCATAGGTGACGGGCAGCAGCTTCCACAGGCCGCCCATCTTCCGCATGTCCTGCTCGTGGTGCATGCCGTGGATCACCGAACCGGCGCCCAGGAACAGCAGGGCCTTGAAGAAGGCGTGCGTGAACAGGTGGAACATGGCGGGCTGATAAGCGCCGACGCCCGCCGCGAAGAACATGTAGCCCAGCTGCGAACAGGTCGAATAGGCGATCACCCGCTTGATGTCGTTCTGCATCATGCCGACCGTCGCGGCGAAGATGGCCGTGATCCCGCCGATGATGGCGATGAACTGCGACGCGACAGGCGCGTGCTCATACAGGGGCGACAGCAGGCAGACCATATAGACGCCGGCCGTAACCATGGTGGCCGCGTGGATCAGGGCCGACACAGGCGTCGGGCCTTCCATCGCATCCGGCAGCCAGGTGTGCAGGAAGAACTGCGCCGACTTGCCCATCGCACCGATGAACAGCAGCAGACCGGCCAGATCCAGCGCCGACCAGGTGTGGCCCAGGAATTCCCAGCCCGTACCGGCCTTGCCCGCGATCTGCGGGAACAGCTTGGCGAACTCGATCGTGCCGAACATCCAGAACACGGTCATCATGCCGAGCAGGAAGCCGAAGTCGCCGACGCGGTTGACCACGAAGGCCTTGATCGAGGCGGCGGTGGCCGAGGGCTTCTTGAACCAGAAACCGATCAGCAGATACGACGCCAGACCCACGCCTTCCCAGCCGAAGAACATCTGCAAGAAGTCGGCGGCCGTCACCAGCGCCAGCATCATGAAGGTGAACAGCGACAGATAGGCGAAGAAGCGTGGACGGCTGTCGTCCTCCTTCATGTAGCCCCAGGAATAGAGGTGAACCAGCGAGGACACCGACGTCACCACAATCAGCATGACAGCCGACATGGCGTCGACGCGGATCGACCAGTTCGACTGGAAGTCGCCCACGTGAATGAACGGCGCCAGGCGCACGGTGAAGGCTTCCAGCCCGCCCCAGGTCCACTGGCTGAACACGATCCACGAGATCGCGCACGAGAAGAACAGCAGGCCCGTAGTGACGGCCTGCGAGGCGACGTCGCCGATCCGGCGACCGAAGAAACCGGCGATCATGGCCCCCAGCAGGGGGGCGAAGACGCCGAGAGTGACGAGAGTCTGGATAGTCACGGTTCCGATCAGCCCTTCATCACGGAGGCGTCGTCGACCGCGATGTCGCCGCGGTTACGGAAGAAGGTCACGAGAATGGCCAGGCCGACAGCGGCCTCGGCCGCGGCGACCGTCAGGACGAACATGGCCATCAGCTGACCCGACACGTCGTTCAGGTGGGTCGAGAAGGCCACGAAGTTGATGTTCACCGCGAGCAGGATCATCTCGACCGACATCAGGATAATGATGACGTTCTTGCGGTTCACGAAGATGCCGAAGACGCCGATGGTGAACAGCATGGCGGCGACCGCCAGATAATGCTGGAGCGAGATATCCATTACAGAAGCTCCTCGGGGGTGACGCCCTGGCCCGTGGTCACGGACTTGATCTCGACGGCCTTGGCGCGTTCGCGGTTGGCCTGGGCCGCCAGATCCTGGCGATGCACGCCCGGACGGTGACGCAGGGTCAGGACGATGGCGCCGATCATGGCGATCAGCAGGACCACGCCCGCCGCCTGGAAGAAGTAGACGTAGTCCGTGTAGAGCACGCGGCCGATCGTCTCGATGTTGGTGACATCAGGCCCGGCCGGAACCGGCGAGGTCGCGTCGCGGGCGGCGCCGCCCTGAACGACGGTGATCGACACCATGATCATCTCGGCCAGCAGAACGCCCGCCACGATGCCCGCCAGCGGCAGGTAGCGCGCGTATCCTTCGCGCAGCTTCACGAAGTCGACGTCCAGCATCATGACGACGAACAGGAACAGCACCGCCACAGCGCCGACGTAGACGACGACCAGCAGCATCGCCAGGAACTCGGCGCTCAGCAGAACGAACAGACCGGCTGCCGAGAAGAAGGTCAGGATCAGCCAGAGAACGGAGTGCACGGGATTGCGCGCGGTCACCACCAGCAGGGCGGAAACCACGGCGACCGTCGCCAGAAGATAGAAGGCCAGGCCTTGCAACATGTGCGGGACGACGCCCCTCTTCAAAACCAATGGCCCAAGGGGGAACCCCGGACCCTTCCAAAATCGGCCCCGGCCCGAAGGTCAGGGTCAGCGTGGCGGAATCGCCGCTCCGTTTAGCGATACGGAGCGTCGAGTTCCAGATTCTTCGCGATCAGACGCTCCCAGCGGTCGCCGTTGTCCAGCAGGCGCGCCTTGTCATAGAGCAGTTCTTCGCGCGTCTCGGTGGCGAACTCGCTGTTCGGCCCCTCGACGATGGCGTCCACCGGGCAGGCCTCCTGGCACAGGCCGCAGTAAATGCATTTGACCATGTCGATGTCGTAGCGCGTCGTGCGGCGGCTGCCGTCGGCGCGCGGTTCGGCCTCGATCGTGATCGCCTGGGCGGGGCAGATGGCCTCGCACAGCTTGCAGGCGATGCAGCGTTCCTCGCCGTTCGGATAGCGGCGCAGCGCGTGTTCGCCACGGAATCGCGGCGACTGCGGGTTGCGCTCGAACGGATAGTTCACCGTGGCCTTGGGCTTGGCCATGTACTTCAGCGACAGGCCGACAGCGCCGAACACGTCGGTCAGCATCGCGCCCTTGGCCGCCTGAACGATACGGGTCAGCATTACGATTTCACTCCGGCGCACTCGCGTTGATAGCGGGCGCTTTCCTTGTCGAGGGTCTGGCAAAGGCGCTGGCGTTCCGCCGCGCGCCGTTCAACGTCCTGCACCTTGCGCTCCCATTGATAGACCGACACGGGGTCGGCCTCATAGGGCGCGCAGGCGCCAGCCGTCGCGAGGACGGCCAGGCCGGTCAGCATTGTGGCGCGAACGCCCATCATGCCCCCACCGCGAACACGCGCCACGCCGCCACGAAGACCACAGCCACCAGCGAGGCCGGCAGGAAGATCTTCCAGCCCAGGCGCATCAACTGGTCATAGCGGTAACGCGGCACGAAAGCCTTCACCAGCGCGATCATGAAGAACCAGCCGACCACCTTGATGATGAAGACCAGCAGGTAGAACAGGTTGGCGACAAAGGCCGGGACGCTGTTCAGGAAGTCGGTCGGGAAGCCCGGGTTCCACCCGCCGCAGAACAGCAGGGTGATCATGGCGCACATGAAGACGATGTTGGCGTATTCGCCGATCATGAACAGCAGGTACGGGGTCGAGGAATATTCGACCTGATAACCGGCCACCAGTTCCGACTCTGCTTCGGGAAGGTCGAACGGCGGGCGGTTCGTCTCGGCCAGCGCCGAGATGAAGAAGACCACGGTCATCGGCAGCATGACGATGATGGTCGGCAGAGTCTCAAGGCCACCGCCGAAGGCGTTCCAGTTCCAGATCCAGCCCGACTGCTGGGTCACGATCTGGGTCAGGTTCATCGTCCCCGACAGCAGGATGACGTTGATGATGATGAGGCCCATCGAGACTTCATACGACACCATCTGCGCCGCCGAACGCAGCGCGCCCAGGAACGGATACTTCGAGTTCGAAGCCCAGCCGCCCATGATGATGCCGTAAACGCCCAGCGAGCTGATCGCCAGAATATACAGGATGCCGACGTTCAGGTCCGCAACCACCCAGCCCGGCGCAAACGGGATCGCCGCCCACGCCACGAAGGCCAGCACGAAGCTGATCAGCGGGGCCAGGATGAAGACCACCTTGTCCGACCCGGCCGGGATGACGATCTCCTTCAGCACGAACTTGAAGAAGTCGGCGAAGGATTGCAGCAGGCCGAAGGGGCCGACCACGTTCGGCCCCTTGCGCAGCTGAACACCCGCCCAGATCTTGCGGTCGGCCAGCAACAGGAAGGCCAGGGAGATCAGGATACCGACCACCACCAGCAGAATCCCGCCGACCGTGGCGAGGGTCCAACCGAGAGGCGTGGTCCAGAAGGAAGTCGCAGCGTCCATGATTTACTCCGCCGCCAGGGCGACCGGCGCCGTCCGCTCAGCGGACAGTTGGGCCATGGTTTCACTGGCGCGCGCGATCGGGTTGGTCAGGTAGGGATCGGCGATGACGGAGACGAAGGCGACGTCGCCCAGGTCTCCCTTGGCGCCCAGCTTGGCGACGTCGAACGTCGCAGCCGGCGCCAGATAGTCGATACGGCCGAAGGTCGGATGGTCGCCCATCAGCTTGGTGCGCAGTTGCGCCAGCGTGTCGAACGGCAGCTTGTGGCCGACGCGTTCCGACAGGGCGCGGATGATGGCCCAGTCGTCCTTGGCCTCGCCCTTGGGGAAGACCACGCGCTCGGCCATCTGCACCCGGCCCTCGGTGTTGACGTACAGGCCCGACTTCTCGGTATAGGCCGCGCCGGGCAGGATCACGTCCGCGCCGTGCGCGCCGCGATCGCCGTGCGAACCCAGATAGACGCGGAAGGCGCCCGATGCGTCCGCGTTCACCTCATCGGCGCCCAGCAGGAACAGCACGTCCAGCGCGCCCGGCTTCAGCATGGCGGCCACATCCAGACCGCCCTCGCCCGGCAGGAAGCCCATGTCCAGACCGCCGACGCGCGCGGCGGCGCTGTGCAGGACGTTGAAGCCGTTCCAGCCGTCCTTGACCACGCCGACCTTCTTGGCCAGCGCGCCCAGGGCGTTCAGCACAGCCGGGCCGGTCTCGCCGATCAGGGCGCCCGCGCCGACGATGATCGCCGGGCGTTCAGCCTTGGTCAGGAAGTCGGTCGCCGCCTTGGGCAGCTTGCCGACGGTCTTCGAACCGGCGCCGAGGTAGTTGTAGTCATAGGTCAGATCGGCCTGCGGGCCGATAACGCCGATCTCGACGCCGCCCTTCAGCCAGGTCTTGCGGATGCGCGCGTTCAGCAGCGGCGCTTCGGTGCGCGGATTGGCGCCGACGATCAGAATGGCGTCAGCGTTTTCAATGCCTTGCAGGCCGGAGTTGAACAGCCAGCCCTCGCGAGCCTCGCCTCCCAGCGCCGCGCCGTCCTGACGGCAGTCCGTGTTGGCCGAACCCAGCGCGCGGAACAGGTCCAGCGTCGCCTTCATCGACTCGGCGTCCTGAAGGTCGCCCGCAATGACGCCGATACGGTCGGCCGGGGCCGCCTTCAGCTTGTCAGCCACGACCGACAGGGCCTCGTCCCACGACGCTGCACGCAGTTTGCCGTTCTCACGCACCCACGGGCGGTCCAGACGTCGCGCCTGAAGGCCGTCGACGGCGTAGCGGCTCTTGTCCGACAGCCACTCCTCGTTGATGCCCTCGTTCACGCGCGGCAGCACGCGCATGACCTCGGCGCCGCGTGAGTCGGCGCGGATGTTCGAGCCGAGCGCGTCCATCACGTCGATGGTCTCGGTCTTCTTCAACTCCCACGGGCGGTAGTGATACTGCCACGGGCGGTGCGTCAGGGCGCCCACCGGGCACAGGTCGTTGACGTTGCCCGACAGTTCGCTGTCGATGTTCTTTTCCAGATAGGTGGTGATCTCGGCGCTTTCGCCGCGCGAGATCATGCCGATGTCAGGAACGCCCGCCACTTCCGTGATGAAGCGAACGCAACGCGTGCACTGGATGCACCGCGTCATGAACGTCTTGACCGTCGGGCCCATGTTCTTTTCTTCGACCGCGCGCTTGTTCTCGCCATAGCGCGAGCCGTCGCGGCCATAGCCCACGGCCTGATCCTGCAGGTCGCATTCGCCGCCCTGGTCGCAGATCGGGCAGTCCAGCGGGTGGTTGATGAGCAGGAACTCCATCACCCCTTCGCGGGCCTTCTTCACCATCGGCGTGTCGGTGAAGATTTCCTGACCTTCGGCGGCCGGCAGCGCGCACGAAGCCTGCGGCTTCGGCGGTCCAGGCTTCACCTCGACCAGGCACATGCGGCAGTTGCCGGCGATGGACAGGCGCTCGTGGTAGCAGAACCGCGGGATTTCCTGCCCGGCGCGCTCGGCGACCTGCAGCACGGTCATGCCCGGTTCGAACTCGACTTCAACGCCGTTGACCTTGGCGATAGGCATTACGATTACTCCGCCGCGATCGCGTGGCCGGCGAAGTTCGCGCGGCGGCTGCGGTAGGTGTGGATGCGCTCTTCGATCTCGTGACGGAAGTGCCGGATCAGACCCTGAACGGGCCAGGCGGCGGCGTCGCCGAGGGCGCAGATGGTGTGGCCTTCGACCTGACCAGCCACGTCGAGCAGCAGGTCGATCTCGGACGGGTCGGCATCGCCGATCGCCATGCGTTCCAGCACGCGCCACATCCAGCCGGTGCCTTCACGGCACGGCGTGCACTGGCCGCAGCTCTCGTGCTTGAAGAAGTAGCTGATGCGGGCGATTGCCTTCACGATGTCGGTCGACTGGTCCATGACCGTCACGCCCGCCGTGCCGAGGGTCGAGCGCATTTCGCGCATGGAGTCAAAGTCCATCAGGGCGACTTCGGCCTGTTCGCGCGTGATGACCGGGCAGGACGCGCCGCCCGGAATGATGGCCTTCAGGTTTTCCCAGCCGCCGCGCACGCCGCCGCCGTGATCCTCGATCAACTGGCGCAGCGGGATCGACATGGCCTCTTCGACCACGCAGGGCGTGTTCACGTGACCCGACAGGGACATCAGCTTGGTGCCCGCGTTGTTCGGACGGCCGAAGCTGGCGAACCAGTCGGCGCCGCGACGCAGGATGGTGCCGACGACAGCGATCGACTCGACGTTGTTCACGGTCGTCGGGCAGCCATAGAGGCCCGCGCCCGCCGGGAACGGAGGCTTCAGGCGCGGCTGGCCCTTCTTGCCTTCCAGGCTTTCCAGCAGAGCCGTCTCTTCGCCGCAGATATAGGCCCCGGCGCCGTGGTGGATATAGACGTGGAAGTCCCAGCCGTGGACGTTGTCGTCACCGATCAGCCTGGCCTCATAGGCCTGCTTGACGGCGGCTTCCATGCGCTCGCGCTCAAGAATGTATTCGCCGCGCAGATAGATGTAGCAGGCGTGCGCCTGCATGGCGAAGGAGGCGATCATCGCGCCTTCGATCAGCAGGTGCGGATCATGACGCATGATCTCGCGGTCCTTGCAGGTCGCGGGCTCGGACTCATCGGCGTTGATGACCAGGTAGTGAGGGCGATCCTTCACTTCCTTGGGCATGAAGGACCACTTCAGCCCGGTCGAGAAACCGGCGCCGCCGCGTCCGCGCAGGCCCGAGTTCTTGACGTTGTTGATGATCCAGTCGCGGCCAAGGTCCAGCATGTCCTTGGTGGCGTTCCACGCGCCGCGCGTCTTCGCACCCTCAAGGCCCCAGTCATGGAAGCCATAGAGGTTGGTGAAGATCCGATCCTTGTCTTGGAGGATGCCGACCATGATCCCTTAAAGTCCTTCCGCCATGCGGCGTTTATGGTGGCGGGTGCGCTGGAAGACGGCGTAAATCACCAGCACCCATCCCACGGCCAACAGGCCATAGGCCGCCATCACCGCGTTTTCAGTCAGGCCGAAACGGCCCTCGCGCGCGAACAAAACCAGTGCGGCCGCGACCACGATACAGGCCAGCCCCGCCCAACGCGGGCGCCAGCCGACGCGACGCAGCTCGGCCCGATAGGCCGCCCTGCCCGCTTCAGTTTCGAGGTCCGGCCGCCCCATCAGACCGGCGCCTTTTCAGCGACGGGCTCCGAGTTCGGCAGCTTCTTGATCTTCTTCGCGGCCGAGCCGTCATACAGCGCCGGGTCCGTCAGAACGCGCGCGCCGCCCACCGGCTCGGACGAGTGGCGACCGACATAGCTGCCCGCCTTCGGCGTCTTGCCCGCAGCGAAATCATCGATGATCTGGGCCATGTTTTCCGGCGTCAGGTCTTCGTAATAGAGGTCGTTGATCTGGGCCACCGGCGCGTTCGAACAGGCGCCGATGCACTCGACTTCCTGCCAGGTGAAGCGGCCGTCGGCGGACAGTTCGTCCTTGGGACCGATCTTCTCGCGGCACACGCGCATCAGCTCGTTGGAGCCGCGCAGCATGCACTGCGTCGTGCCGCAGACCTGGATCAGCGCGGCCTTACCGACCGGCGTCAACTGGAACATGGTGTAGAAGGTCGCGACCTCCAGCACCCGGATATAGGCCATGCCCAGCAGGTCGCCGATGGCGCGGATGGCGGGCTCCGAGACCCAGCCTTCCTGCTTCTGGACCAGCCACAGCACCGGGATCACCGCCGACTGACGACGCGATTCCGGGTATTTCTGGATCCACCACTGAGCCTTTTTCATCGTCTCTTTCGAGAACTCGAAAGAGGCAGGCTGCTCCTTGGCGAGACGACGAACGGACATCAGACTTCCATCTCAGAAACAACAGTGCCTTCGCCCAGCACCTTCTTGCGGACGGTCAGAACCCGGTGCTGGCCCTGACGGCGGATCAGGAAGCAGTGTTGCTGCTGCTCGCCATAAGGGGCGGTCGTCGAATAGCTGACCAGTTCCCAGCCCTGGTTCAGGCGTTCGGAAAGCGGTCGGTTCATCGATCCACCTCCCCGAACACCATGTCGAGCGAGCCGAGGATGGCGGACACGTCCGCCAGCATGTGGCCGCGGTTCATCCAGTCCATCGCCTGCAGGTGACGGAAGCCGGGCGCCGACAGCTTGACGCGGTAGGGTTTGTTGGTGCCGTCCGACACCAGATAGACGCCGAACTCGCCCTTGGGCGCCTCGACGGCCGCATAGACCTCGCCTTCCGGCGTCTTGAAGCCCTCGGTGTAGAGCTTGAAGTGGTGGATCAGCGCTTCCATCGAACGCTTCATCTCACCGCGACGCGGCGGCGTGACCTTGTGGTCTTCCGACAGGACCGGCTCGCCGGGGCAGTTGCGCAGCTTGTGGATGCACTGCTCCATGATGCGCACCGACTGGCGCATCTCTTCGACGCGGCACAGGTAGCGGTCCCAACAGTCGCCGTTCTTGCCGACGACGATGTCGAACTCCATGTCGGCGTAGCAGTCGTACGGCTGGGCCTTGCGCAGATCCCAGGCGATGTCCGAGCCGCGCAGCATGACGCCCGAGAAGCCCCAGGCCATGGCGTTTTCCTTGGACACCACGCCGATGTCGACGTTCCGCTGTTTGAAGATGCGGTTTTCGGTGACCAGGCTTTCGATGTCGTTCAGCGCCGCCGGGAACTCGGCGCACCAGCGGCCGATGTCGTCGATCAGCTCGGGCGTCAGGTCCTGATGGACGCCGCCCGGACGGAAGTAGTTGGCGTGCAGACGCGCGCCGCAGGCCCGCTCATAGAAAACCATCAGCTTCTCGCGCTCTTCGTGGCCCCACAGCGGCGGGGTCAGAGCGCCCACGTCCATGGCCTGCATGGTCGCGTTCAGAAGGTGGTTCAGGATGCGGCCCATCTCGGCGTAGAGTACGCGGATAAGCTGGCCGCGATACGGCACGTCCACGCCCAGAAGCCGCTCGATGGCCAGGCAGAAGGCATGCTCCTGGTTCATCGGCGAAACATAGTCCAGCCGGTCCAGGTAGGGGATGTTCTGGAGGTAGGTGCGCGCCTCCATCAGCTTCTCGGTGCCGCGGTGCAGCAGGCCGATGTGCGGATCGACGCGCGTGACCAGCTCGCCGTCCAGCTCCAGCACCAGACGCAGCACGCCGTGCGCGGCCGGGTGTTGCGGGCCGAAGTTGATGGTGAACTTGCGGTCGTCCATCGCCCGCGCGTGCGGGGTCAGGCCGTCTTCATAGTCCTCGAACGGGTCGATGGCCGAACCGATCGGCGCCGGCATGTTCTTGACGTCGGCCATTACTGCGCTCCCGCCTTTTCATCGCCCGGCAGGACGGTCGGATAGTCGGCGCCTTCCCACGGAGACAGGAAGTCGAAGTTACGGAATTCCTGCGTCAGCTTCACCGGTTCATAGACGATGCGCTTCTGCTCTTCATCGTAGCGGACTTCGACGTAGCCCGTCATCGGGAAGTCCTTGCGCAGCGGGTGCCCCTGGAAGCCGTAGTCGGTCAGGATGCGGCGCATGTCCGGGTGATCCGAGAAGATCATGCCGTACATGTCGAAGGCTTCACGCTCGAACCAGCCCGCCGACGGATAGACCGAGGTCACGCTGGGGACCGGCTGCACTTCGTCGGTCGACACCTTGACGCGAACGCGCGCGGCGCGCGTCAGCGACAGCAGGTGGTAAACGACCTCGAACCGCTCGGCGCGGTCGGGATAGTCGGCGCCGCAGACATCCATGCACAGCTGGAAGCCGAACTGATTGCGCAGGGCCGTCATGACCTCGACGATCTTCTCGCGCGGGGCGATCAGGGTCAATTCGCCATAGGCCACCACAGCCTCGACGCCGAGCGCCGCGACCATTTCCGTGCCCAGGGGCGTAAGGGCGGATTCGCGCTCCGCAACGCGCACCAGTTCGCTCATCGCTCGATGGTCCCCGTGCGGCGGATCTTCTTCTGCAGTTGCAGGATGCCGTACAGCAGGGCCTCAGCGGTCGGCGGGCAGCCCGGAACGTAAACGTCCACCGGCACCACGCGATCGCAGCCGCGCACGACGCTGTAGCTGTAGTGATAATAGCCGCCGCCGTTGGCGCACGACCCCATCGAGATGACGTAGCGCGGGTCCGGCATCTGGTCGTAGACCTTGCGCAGGGCCGGAGCCATCTTGTTGGTCAGCGTCCCGGCGACGATCATCAGGTCCGACTGGCGCGGCGAACCGCGCGGCGCGGTGCCGAAGCGCTCCAGGTCGAAACGCGGCATCGACAGGTGGATCATCTCCACGGCGCAGCAGGCCAGACCGAACGACATCCACATCAGCGAACCCGTGCGCGCCCAGGTGATGACGTCGTCCAGCGAGGTCGTCAGGAAGCCGCGCTCGCCCAGCTCCGTATTGACGGACTCAAAGAACTTATCGTGGATCTTGGGATCATAGCCCTCGACGGTCGAACGCGCGCCAGAGCCGTAGCTTGGGCCGGCGGGGACCAGGGGGCTGGTGGGGGCGATCACTGCCATTCCAGGGCTCCCTTCTTCCATTCGTAGATGAAGCCGACCGTCAGAATGCCGAGGAAGACCATCATCGACCAGAAGGCGAACACCATGCCGCCGGTCGAGAGATCGAACATCGACACCGCCCACGGGAACAGGAAGGCGATTTCCAGGTCGAAGATGATGAAGAGGATCGACACCAGATAGAAGCGCACATCGAACTTCATGCGCGCATCGTCAAAGGCGTTGAAACCGCACTCATAAGCCGAGAGCTTCTCGGTGTCGGGGTTCTTGGGGGCCAGCACCCAGGCCGCCAGCATGAAGCCGGCGCCGAGCACGATCGCGATGCCCAGGAAAACGACGATCGGAAGATATTCTAGAAGAAATTCGTTCATTCGAGCTGCCTCGCCCGCCGGGAGGTAGAGGGCGGATTCGGGGCTTCTTAGACCCAACCTCGTCAGGGTTCAAACCCATGTCGGCAAAGGTTTTTTGTTGCGAACGGTTCGCACTTTTTTGGCTGTTTTATTCCGGCTCATTCGAAGGCTCCCGGCATTTCAATGATCCGCGAAACAGGCGGCGCAGATGTCCATAAATCAGCCTCGAGACAGATTGAGCCGCGCGGTCACGCCTCTCGCCTCGTCACGCGACCGCCAGAAGCAGCATGAAATGGCGATGACAAGGCGCGTCCGCTCTCTCAGCCAAGCGCGTGATGGAGGATGCGGGCACATTTCAGCCGGACGGCGAGATGTTTTCATTTATCCACAGCCGGGTCGCTTGACGTGCGACGCAGCCCCGCCTAAACGACGCCCCTCGCCGCAGCGCACCAGCGCTTCGGATGGGAACGCGGGTGTAGCTCAGTTGGTTAGAGTGCCGGCCTGTCACGCCGGAGGTCGCGGGTTCGAGCCCCGTCACTCGCGCCACTCCTTCTCAGCAATGAGGGAGTGGCGCGCCGCCCTCCCCTTCTGCATTTCATGAACATCCAGACCGACCGCAGATGACGTTCTCATCATGCGCCATCCTGTCCTATCTTAGTTGATCGGCAGCCTCTGCGCAGGCGTGACGAACTCCGCCTTACCGGTCAGTTCGCCGTAGAGCATGGTCAGGTCCTCGAACACTCGATTCCAGGCAAAGTGTTCAACCGCCTTGATACGCGCTGCACGGCCCAGAGCTTCAACATCACGGGCAAACAGCGCCTCGATCGCAGCGGCGTATTCAACCGGATCAGCCGAGGCGGCCAATTGCCCCACGCTGTCATCGACCGTCTCGGCCACGCCGCCCGAATTGACGCCGACCACAGCGCGGCCGCAGGCCATGGCCTCCAGCACGATCAGGCCGAACGGCTCCTTGTCATTGGCGTGAACAAAGGCGTCGCAGCTGGCGATGATGCGGGCCACGGCGCGCGGGTCCTTTTCATACGGCAAGGAGATGACGCGATCTTCAGGCGGCATCCCCGCCCCCGCGCCGACCAGCACCAGATGATAGGGCGCGCCCAGACGCTGCACCGCATCGATCAGGACGCCGACGTTCTTCTCCTTGGCCGGGCGACCGGCGAAGCACAGCAGACGCGCATCCGCATCCAGCCCCAGCTTCTTCAGCAGCGCCTCGCGGTCGCGACGCTCAGGATGGAAGGCGTCGACATCGACCCCCAGCGGCCGAATCACAATGCCGCCCACGCCCGCCTCTTCCAGCCTCCGCGCGATGAATCGACTGGGCGAGACGACGCGGTCGAACTGCGAGAAGAGCTTGGCCCAGCGCTTTTCAACCGGCTTCTTGGCCCATTCGCCGAAATGAAGGGCCGCCAGCGCCGCAGGGTCCGAATGGCAGAAACCCACGACCGGGCAACCGACCCTCTGTCCCGCCTCCAGCGCGCCCTGCCCGGGCGTATAGGGATCGCCCGCCTCGATCAGCGCGGGGTTCAGCGACGACACCCACGCGCCCCAGCGTCGCACCGAGCCCGGCCAGCGGTATCCGTCGCCGAAAGGCAGTTTGGGCGCCTGCAGACGGACAATGCCGTCCGATCCCGTCCGATAGCCCGAACCCGGCACCACCAGATTATGAGCAACGCCGGGACGTTCGGCCTCCAACCAGGCTTTTTTGGACATCAGATAGCGTTTCACCCCACCCGAACGGGGCGCGAAAAGCATGGTGGTGTCGACCAGACGCGGCCGGGAATCAGTCGCCGCCGCCTTCATGGCCCGCAAGGTGTCGGCGACGTCTTCATCAAGGCCGGGAAACAGCCGCAGCTCGCTTTCCTGCACATCGATGGGATTCATGCTCATCCGGCGGACCTTCTGCCTGTCGTTGTTCACGCTAACGCTAAAGCTCCGGCTTTGGATGCGACGGATACGGTTGTAGTTCGCTCTTTCGCCCGTAACGCCCGTAACGGCTACGCTCAAGAGAAAGACGGCAGGCGCGCATTTTCATCTGCCGTTCAGATTGATCGCCCTACGCCCGGTCTTGCATTCGCCTCAAATTAGAGAAACTTGGGGCATGCTGGCGCAGACCCTGTTAGGAGGGGCGCCTTCAATCCTTGCGCGTGCGACCACGAGGGGTTTCTTACGAATGCGTATTCTGCTCGCGAGCGCTGTTGCGATCGCTCCCCTGATGGTCGCTTCCGGCGTTCAGGCCGAACAGGTCATTTCGAACGAGCGGACCACCCCGGTCCGCACCTCGACCGCCAACAACGGCGCGCCCGACGCCGTACGGCTGGCCAGCGGAGGCTCTGTCGTCGTCACCTCGGGAACGGCCGTGACGCTGGATTCCAGCCATGACGTGAAGCTGGATGCCGGGTCCAAGATCGACATGCTCAAGGCCGCCGACGGCGCCACGGGCATTGAGGTTCAAGGCGGCAACACCGGCAAGGTCACCATCGCCGGCGCCATCAACATCACCGACTCCATCGAGGAGTATAAGGATGAGAACGAGGACGGCATTCCCGACGGCCCCTTCGCCGACGGCACGAACCGCCACGGCGTCCGCGTCACGGGCACGGCGCCGTTCGTCGGCGACATCCGCATCGAGTCCAGCGGCTCCATCAAGGTCGAGGGCAATCAGTCCTCGGGCCTGACGGTCGAGGCTCCCCTGACCGGAAACATCTTCAGCCAGGGTCAGATCACCGTCGTCGGCGCCGACGCATACGGCATCCACACCACAGGCGACGTGACAGGCGATGTGACCGTGCTGGGCAGCGTCGGCGTGCTGGGCGAAAACGCCACCGGCGTGGCCATCGACGGAGACGTCGACGGCGCCGTCAAGATTCAGGGCGCCGTCAGCTCCACGGGCTACCGCTTCACCACGGCCCCGCCGCCCAAACCGACCACGGGCGATCCGATCAAGGGTCGGCCCTATCTGGAAAACCTGAAGCCGGAAGACATGCTGCAGGGCGGTCCCGCTGTCCGCATCGCGGGTGACGTGACCAAGGGCGTGGTGTTCGACGCCCCGCCGCCGCCGCTGCCAGACGACGCCACGGAAGAAGAGAAGAAGGATCCGGATCGCGACAAGGACGGCATCCCCGACGCTCAGGAAACGACGGCCACGATCCGCACCTTCGGCGGCGCGCCCGCCGTGCTGGTCGGATCGGAGACCAAGGCCATCAGCCTCGGCGCCGTCGGAACCGGCGATGACGCCTATGGCTTCATCAACCGCGGCACGATCGAGGCTTCCGGCATCTATAAGGAAGTCGACGCCACGGGCGTTCAGATCGGCGGCACGGGCCACGACGTCACCCTCAGCGGCGGCCTGCGCAACCAGGGCACGATCACCTCGACCGCCGTTACGGCGGACAGCACCGCCCTGCACTTCGGCGACGGCGTCACGGCAGGCAAGATCCTCAACTCCGGCGCGATCCAGAGCCTGTCCACCGGCTCCGGAGAGCATCAGTCATCGGGCGTTCTGATCAGCAGCGGCGCCAACGTCGGCGCGCTGGACAATTCCGGCGCCATCACTGCCGGGATGAGCGGCTCCAAGGGCGACGCCGTCGCCGTGCGCGATGAGTCGGGCACGCTTTCCTCGATCAACAACACCGGCAAGATCATCGCCGCCATCACGCCTGAAAAGGACGTGGCGCGGACCGGCTCGGCGATCGCCATCGACGTCAGCGCCAACACCACGGGCTTCACCCTGATTCAGGACGGCGTGGTCATTCCCGACCACAAGCTGCCCGACGCCGACGGCGACGGCGTGCCGGACGCCAATGAGCCCGTCATTCGCGGCGACATCCGCCTTGGATCGGGCGATGACGTGCTGGATATCCGCAACGGCACGGTCAACGGCGACATTTCCTTTGGAACCGGCAAGGACCGCCTGTCGATCAGCGGCGGCGCCGTGGTCACCGGCAAGCTGTCGAACGGCGATGGCCAGTTGGACATCAACATCTCCAAAGGCACGCTGGACGCCCGTCAGTCCGGTCAGGTCGCCGCCAGCAGCCTGAACGTGGGCGGCGACGGTAAGCTGATCGTCACCCTGGACCCGGCGAACAACACGGCAGGCGGCTTCAAGGTCAGCGGCAACGCGACCCTGGCCGACGGCGCCGGTCTGGGCGTGCGGTTCGATTCCCTGATCAAGGACCCGACTTCCTTCACCGTCATCGAAGCGGGCGATCTGAAGGTCGGCGCCATCGATCAGAGCGCGCTGCAGGACAACTCTCCCTACGCCTTCGTGGTCAAGTCGAACGTCGATCAGGCGGCTGGAAAGCTGACCGTCGACGCCCGCCGCCGTACGGCCGAAGAAGCCGGCATGATCAAGGCCGAGGCCGCCGCCTATGATGTGCTCTATGCCGGGCTGGCCGACAATGAACTGATCCGCGCGGCCATGCTGAACCAGACGACCCGCGACGGCTTCTTCCATATCTATCAGCAACTGCTGCCCGACCACTCGGGCGGTCCGCTGCTGTCGCTGGCTAGCGGCGTCGACGCCGTGACCCGCGCCCTGACCGGCCGCAACGCCTCGGCTGCGCCGGGCGAAACCAGCGCCTGGGTGCAGGAAATCAACTTCTACGCCGACAAGGACAAGACCGACACCTACGGCTTCCGCTCCGAGGGCTTCGGCCTGGCGGGCGGCGTCGAGCGCGGCACCAAGGTCGGCGCCTTCGGCGTCACGGCGGCCTTCACCTCGTCCGACCTGGAAGACCCCGAAGCGGCCGCCGAAGAAGTCCTGTCGGCCAACCTGCTGGAGTTGGGCCTCTACTGGCGCGCACAGGGGCAGTACTGGTCGACCTGGGCGCGGGCTGCAGGCGGCTACGCCTCCTTCGACGCCACGCGCAAGCTGGTGGCCGACGGCATCAACCTGAAGAACAAGTCGACCTGGCACGGCTTCACCGTGGCTGCCGCGGGCGGCGCCTCGTATGAGCGTCACTTCGGCCGCATCAACGTGCGGCCGGAAGCCTATGTCGAATATTTCTCGCTGAACGAGGACGCCCGCACCGAACAGGGCGGCGGCGACGGGTTCGACCTCGATATCGACAAGCGCGACGGCCACATGTTCTCGGGCGTCGCGGCGGTCAACATCGGATACGGCTTCGGCAAGGACGGCTGGATCCGTCCGGAAGTGCGCCTGGGCTGGCGCCAGAACTTCTCGGTCGATGCGGGCAAGACCATCGCCCGTCTGGCTTCGGGCGGCGATTCCTTCACCCTGGACCCCGCCAGCATCGAGGGCGGCGGGCCGATCCTGGGCTTCCGCCTGAATGTCGGCAACGACCTGGGGCTGCTGTCCATCACCGGCGACGCCGAACTGCTGGAAGACTACGTCCGCTACACGCTTCTGCTGCGGGCCAGCTTCAAGTTCTGATTTTTCTTCGGAACGCGCATTAAAAAGGGCCGCCGGATTCGTTCCGGCGGCCTTTTCCATGTCTTGTCGCCTGCCCGCGCTCTCCTATGATCCCCGCCGAACCATAGGGGGTTTCCTGATGAACAAATTCGCCTGGGCGGCCTGCGCCCTGATCCTGAGCGCCCATGCGCCCGCGCTGGCGCAGACCGCGCCTGCGGCTGCTCAAGCCGCCCTGCCCTCCGTCGACCGCGGCCTGTTCACGGCCCAGGATCTGTTCGGCATGGAGGTCGCCTCCGACGCCCAGATCAGCCCCGACGGCAGCCAGATCGCCTATGTCCGCCAGACGGCCGACATCATGACCGACCAGATGCGCCCGACCATCTGGCTGATCGACGTCAAGACGGGCCAACACTCGCCGCTGGTCGCCTCGGCCGGATCGCACCGCCAGCCGCGCTGGTCGCCGGACGGTACGCGCCTGTCCTACATCTCGAACGCCGAGGGCGGCGCGCCCCAGCTGTTCGTCCGCTGGATGGCCAGCGGTCAGGCCGTGCGCGTCAGCAACCTGCCCAACACCCCGTCCAGCATCAGCTGGTCGCCGAACGGCGAGCAACTGGCCTATTCGGTTCTGGTTCCGGCCGACAAGCCCAAGATAGGCTCGCCTCTGCCCAAGCCGGAAGGCGCCAAATGGGCTCCGCCGCTGGAGATCATCGATACCGTCGCCTACCGCTCGGACGGTCAGGGCTATCTGAAGACCGGTTTCCGCCAGGTCTTCGTCGTCGGCTCTGAGGGCGGCGGCGCGCGCCAGCTGACCCACGGCGACTTCAACCACGGCGGCGGCCTGTCCTGGTCGCCCGATTCCCGCACCCTGTACCTCAGCGCCAACCGCCGCCCCGACTGGCAGCGTGAAACAGCCGACAGCGAAGTCTACGCCCTGAACGTGCAGACCGGCGGCCTGACCGCACTGACCAGCCGCGCAGGCCCCGACAACTCGCCCGTCGCCTCGCCCGACGGCCGCCGCATCGCCTATCTCGGCTATGACGACAAGGGCATGGGCTACCACAACACCGGCCTTTATGTGATGGACGCCGACGGCTCGAACAGCCGCCTGCTGACCGGCAATCTGGACCGCTCGGTCCGCTCGCCGGTGTGGAGCCGCGACGGCCGCTCGATCCACGTCGCCTATGACGATCAGGGCCGCACCAAGGTCGCCCGCGTGTCGCTGGACGGCGCCCTGACCAATCTGATCGAAGACCTGACCGGCGACGATTTCGGCCGTCCCTACACCGGCGGCGACTACTCGGTCGCCAATGACGGCGCCATCGCCTACACGCGCGGCACCACCAGCCGCCCGGCCGATGTTCACGTCCTGAAGGGCGGCCGCAGCATCCAGCTGACCCACCTGAACGCCGACTTCCTAAACGCCCGCCGTCTGGGCGAGGTGCGCCGCATTCAGGTCGCCTCATCCCACGACCAGCGCGCGGTCGAAAGCTGGCTGACGCTGCCGGTCGACTATGTCGAGGGCCAGCGCTACCCGCTGGTGCTGGAAATCCACGGCGGTCCGTTCGCCGCCTATGGCCCGCACTTCGCCACCGACAACCAGTTGTTCGCCGCCGCCGGATACGCCGTGCTGTCGGTCAACCCGCGCGGCTCGACCTCCTATGGGTATGAGTTCGCCAACCTGATCCACCACAACTATCCGTCGAACGACTATGACGACCTGATCAGCAGCGTCGATGACATCATCGCCCAGGGCATCGCCGACCCGAACAAGCTGTTCGTCACCGGCGGTTCGGGCGGCGGCGTGCTGACCAGCTGGATCGTCGGCAAGACCGACCGTTTCAAGGCCGCCGTGGTCCAGAAGCCGGTCATCAACTGGGCCAGCTTTGCGCTGACCGCCGACAACCCGGCCACCTTCGCCCGCTACTGGTTCGGCGAATATCCGTGGGAGAACCCGGAGGCCTACTGGCGCCGGTCGCCGCTGTCGCTGGTCGGCAACGTCAAGACCCCGACCATGGTCGTCGTCGGCGACGAGGACTATCGCACCCCCGTCAGCGAGTCGGAGCAGTACTACACCGCCCTGCAACTGCGCGGCGTGCCGACGGCTCTGGTGAAGATCCCCGGCGTCGGCCACAGCCTGGCCGTCCGTCCGTCCCAGAACGCCGCCCGCATGAACACCATGCTGGAATGGTTCGACCGCTATAAGGACGGCGCCCCGGCCGCCCGCTAAGGCCAGCCTCGACCTAAACTGAAAACCCGCGCCCGCCGTCGATCGGCAGGCGCGGGTTTTTGCTTTCAGACGCCCAAGCGTGGCGTTAGTTGACTTTTAACCAGAACACTTACAGAACATCACAGTCGGTTCACGCCTTGTTCTGGATTCTGCGCCATGCTCACGAAGAAACAGCACGAACTCCTGATGTTCATTCATGAGCGCATCCGGGAGACGGGCGTTTCCCCCTCCTTCGACGAGATGAAGGAGGCGCTGGATCTGGCGTCCAAATCCGGCATCCACCGCCTGATCACGGCGCTGGAGGAACGCGGCTTCATCCGCCGCCTGGCCCACCGCGCCCGCGCGCTGGAAGTGGTCAAACTGCCCGAACAGGCGACGACCGCCGCCCCGGCCAAGGGCCGCGCCCCCTTCAGGCCCGACGTGATTCAGGGGGGCGGCCTGAACCCCGGCGCCGCTGCGCCCGAGGCCGCTAACGACGTGCGCGACCTGCCCCTGCTGGGCAAGATCGCCGCAGGCACCCCCATCGCCGCCATTCAGCACGAACGAGAGCGCCTGCCGGTCCCCGAGGCCATGCTGGGCGCGGGCGAGCATTATCTGCTCGAGATCGAGGGCGATTCCATGATCGAAGCGGGCATCCTCGACGGGGATACCGTCATCATCAAACGCGTCGAAAACGCCTCTTCCGGCGAGATCGTCGTCGCCCTGGTGGAGGGTGAGGAAGCCACGCTGAAACGCCTGCGCAAGAAGGGTCAGTCAATCGCGCTGGAGCCCGCCAACAGCGCCTATGAGACCCGCATCTTCGGCCCCGATCAGGTCGAGGTTCAGGGCAAGCTGGTCGGCCTGCTGCGCCGCTATCACTGATAGCCTCTGCGGTCGGTTTAAAGCACCGTCCTATGAACTCCGCTCATCCCGACGGACGCCGGGCCCCAGTGCTTTGGCCTCAGGCGCAGCCTTTGAAATCTGCTCCCCACCCGGACCTGTCCGTAACTCACCGTCAGCACGTGTAGCACTTACTGGGTCCCGGCGTCCGCCGGGATGAGCGGGATTAGGAGGCGGCGCCTAATCTGCACCCCCATCACTCCACGGCCGCCTGCCCCGCACCTCTGCCGCCCACAGGGCGCGCCAGCTTCCGGCGTCATCGCGCCACAACTCCACGGAACCGCCGCGCGCATAGTCAGCGCCATCCAGCACCAGCCGCCCTTCGCATGACGGCGGCAGGAGCGACACGACCGCCCGCACGCTGATCACCTCAGCACTTCGGCACATCTGGTCCAGTTGAGCTTCACCCGGCGACGCCTTGCCCCACCACAGCGCCAGAACGCCGCTCTCGCCTTCCGGCACGCAGAAGGACCGCTTGCAGGCCCAGCCCTCGGACGGACGCCCGACCGCCTCCAGTCCCCGTCGCCGGGACCACAGGTCGCTGGCGAACTGACGCACCGACGGCCGGATCACGACCGCCTCTTCTCCCTGCCGATAGGCTGCATTGGCGCCGCCGTCTCCGATCCAGACATCCGGCGGCGCCGGGCGCGGCCAGATCAGCACGGCTGCGGCGAACGGCAGTCCCAGCAGACGCCACCATCCGCGCCACAGGCACATGAAAAGGATGCCCAGAAAGGCGACCGGCAGGGCCGCCGCCGGAGCGCTGGGGATCGTCTGCACGGCGCCGGGCAGGTTCGCCGCCCAGTGGCCGATCACCAGCATGGCGTCGACCGACTGCCCCGCCAGCCACAGAAAGGGCGCGCCCAGCCCCAGAGGCTCCAACGCCGCGCCCAGCGCCAGCATGGGCATCATGATGAAGTCGGCCAGCGGAGCGGTCGCCATATTGGCGATCAGCCCATAGACGGCTGTGCGGTTGAAATGCTGCATGGCGAACGGCCCGGTCGCCATGCCTGCCACAAGGCTGGCGCAGCACGCGGCCAGCAACCAGCTTGCGAACCGCTGCACAGCCGCGATCGGCCACGGAACAGACAGTTCGCGAATCCGCCGCGGCCATATCTCGACCAGAGCGACCAGAGCCGCCGTCGCGGCGAACGACATCTGGAACCCCGGCGTCACCACGGCCTCGGGCCGCAGCAACAGGACGACGAAGGCCGCCGCCGACAGAGCCCGCATCGTCACCGCCTGCCGGTCCGCCAATATGGCCAGAAAGGCGATGGAAGCCGTGACCGCCGCCCGTTCCGCCGGCGCCGGCGCGCCTGATATGATCAGATAGGTCCCGACCGCAATCAGGCCCGCGACCGCCGCAATCTTCTTGCCCGAGGCCCTCAGCGCCAGCCACGGCCACGCCGCGACCGACAGACGCACGGCGAAGAAGACAAAGCCCCCTACGACCGCCATGTGCAGCCCCGAGATCGACAGAATGTGCGCCAGTCCTGAATCCCGCATGGCGTCCAGATCAGGATCCTGAATCCACGTCTCATGCCCCGTGGTCATGGCCGCCGCCACCCCGCCCGTGCGCTCGCCCAGACGGGCGACGATCCTCTGGGCCAGGGCGAAGCGGACGGCGTTGACCTTCATCTCCATCCGCACCCGCCACGGCGGCGGCGACAGGTCGGCGCTGCGCGTGGGCCCGAGCGCAAACAGCGTCCCGCCCAGTCCCTGAAAATAGGCGTTGCGGCCGAAGTCATAGGCCCCCGGACTGGCGGGCGGCGGCGGCGGGTTCAGTATGCCGAAGACGCGAACAGCCGCGCCGGGCGGCGGCGGCGGCCCCTTCACCGTGACGCGCAGACGCTCGGGCGTCGCTTCGGGCGCCAGCCCTCGCACGCGAACCGGCGCCACGACGATGCGGGCGCCGTTCCGACCGGACGAATCCACGTCCATGACCCAGCCTTCGACCTGCGTCGGCTTCATATCGGCGGGCGCTATCGGCGCCGCCGCCGCACCGGCTCGCTGACTGGCGACCGCCAGACCGCCGCTGAAACAGGCCGCCATCAGCAGGATCAGCGTCGCCCAGCGCGGCAGGCCTCTCGCCTTGCCGATGATCCATGCCGTCAGCAGGACAAGGGCGACCAGCGCCAGCGGCCACGTCGTCGGTTCCTGCTTCAGCACGAAATAGGCGCCGCAGCCCGCTCCGAAACAGACCGACGACCACATGGGCCAGCGGTCCCCCTGCGCCATTACGTCCGCGCGCAGGCTTTCAAATAAGCGGGCCATAAGGGTTCGCTTCCCCACGGGCGGGCGTATAAGACCCTGCCCTATGGATGCTGCCTCTATGACCTCCCCTTCCTCGACCGTCGTCACCCGCTTCGCCCCCTCGCCCACAGGCTACCTGCATATCGGCGGGGCGAGAACTGCGTTATTCAACTGGCTGTACGCCAAAGGACGCGGCGGCAAATTCCTGATCCGCATCGAGGACACCGACCGCGAGCGTTCGACCGATGAGGCGGTGAAGGCCATCTTCGACGGCCTGTCGTGGCTGGAACTGTTCGGCGACGAAGAGCCCGTCTTCCAGTTCACCCGCGCCGACCGCCACCGCGAGGTCATCGACCAGCTTCTGGCCAGCGGCCACGCCTACCGCGACTTCCTGACGGCTGAAGAAACCGGCGCGCTGCGCGATCAGGCCAAGGCCGAGGGGCGGGACTTCGTGTCGCCGTGGCGCGACCGCGAACCGTCCGTCGATGATCTGGCCAAGCCGCACACCGTGCGCTTCCGCCGCCCGCTGGATCAGGCGGTCGTGGTCGATGACGCCGTTCAGGGGACGGTACGCTGGGAATCGGCGTCGCTGGACGATCTGGTCATCCTGCGCTCCGACGGGGCGCCGACCTATAATCTGGCCGTTGTCGTGGACGACCACGACATGGGCGTGACGCACGTCATTCGCGGCGACGACCATCTGAACAACGCCGCCCGCCAGAGCCTGATCTACGATGCGCTGGGCTGGACGCGACCGACCTTCGCCCACATCCCGCTGATCCACGGCCCGGACGGCGCCAAACTGTCCAAGCGGCACGGGGCGCAGGCGGTGCATGAATACGCCGACATGGGCTATCTGCCCGAAGCCATGCGCAACTATCTGGCCCGTCTGGGCTGGGCTCACGGCGACGACGAACTGTTCAGCGACGAGCAGGCGTTGGCATGGTTCGACCTGACCGGCGTCAACAAGGCGCCCGCCCGTCTGGACTTCGACAAACTGGCCCACGTCAACGCTCACTGGATACGGCTGGCGGACGACGACCGACTGGCCAAGCTGACGCTGGACGCCCATCTGGCGCGCGGCCGCGACCTGCTGCCGGACGATGAAGAACGCCTGTTGCGCGCCATGCCCTTCATCAAGGATCGGGCCAAGACGATCCCTGAACTGGCCGATCAGACCACATTCGTGTTGCAGGTGCGTCCAATCGCCCTCAACGAGAAATCCGCCGCTTTGCTGCAGGGCGAAAGCGGCGCCAGAATTTCACGACTGCGTGAACGACTGGGGCTTTTCCAGAGCTGGGACGTCTTCGCTCTCGAAGCTGAACTTAAGGTTTTCGCCGAAGAAGAGGGCGTAGGCTTTGGAAAAATAGGGCCTTCCCTACGGGCGGCCTTGACTGGCGGTTCTGCATCGCCCGATATCGCCAGAACGCTGTGCGCTCTGGGCCGTGACGAAAGTCTCGGACGCTTGGATGATGCGCTGCAACAGACTAAGTGAACATCCATAACCAACTCAGGCCGACCGCCTCCCCGCGCGCCGGTCGCGAAGAAGAACAAGGGGCCAAGATGACTGAACAAGCGAAACCCGCCGGCTCGGCGACCCTGTCCTACCAGGACAGGACTGTTGAGCTCCCCGTCCTCTCCGGCTCGACCGGCCCGGACGTCATCGACATCCGCAAGCTGTATGGCGGCACCGGCGCCTTCACCTTCGATCCGGGCTTCACCTCCACCGCCGCCTGCGAATCAAGTCTGACCTATATCGACGGCGATGCGGGCGTGCTGCTGCACCGCGGCTATCCCATCGACCAGCTGGCCTCGAAGTCTAACTTCCTGGAAGTCTGCCACCTGCTGCTGCACGGCGAGCTGCCCAACGCCGCCGAATATGAAGAGTTCGAGCAGAACGTCACGCGGCACACCATGCTGCACGCCCAATTCGACCGCTTCTTCGAAGGCTTCCGCCGCGACGCCCATCCGATGGCGATCATGGTCGGCACCGTCGGCGCCCTGTCGGCCTTCTATCACGACAGCCTGGACATCCATGATCCGATCCAGCGCAACATCTCGGCCATCCGCCTGATCGCCAAAATGCCGACGATCGCGGCCCGCGCCTATAAATACCACATCGGCCAGCCGTTCGTTTCGCCGCGCAACGACCTGTCTTACGCCGAGAACTTCCTGCGGATGTGCTTCGCCGTCCCGGCCGAGGACTATCACGTCGATCCGGCCCTGGTTCGCGCCATGGACCGCATCTTCATCCTGCACGCCGACCACGAGCAGAACGCCTCGACCTCGACCGTCCGCCTGGCCGGTTCGTCGGGCGCCAACCCCTTCGCCTGTATCGCCGCGGGCATCGCCTGCCTGTGGGGTCCGTCGCACGGCGGCGCCAACGAAGAGGCGCTGAACATGCTGAAGGAAATTGGCACCCCGGACCGCATTCCTGAGTTCATTCAGGGCGTGAAGGACCGCAAGTACAAGCTGATGGGCTTCGGCCACCGCGTGTACAAGAACTACGATCCGCGCGCCAAGGTCATGCAGCAGTCGGCCTATGAAGTTCTGGCCGCCACGGGCCGCGAGAACGATCCGCTGTTCCAGGTCGCCAAGGAACTGGAAGCCGTCGCGCTGAAGGACGAGTACTTCACCTCGCGCAAACTGTTCCCGAACGTCGACTTCTATTCGGGCATCACCCTGTCGGCCATGGGCTTCCCGACCACCATGTTCACCGTGCTGTTCGCCCTGGCGCGCACCGTGGGCTGGATCGCCCAGTGGCAGGAAATGATGGCCGATCCGTCGCAGAAGATCGGCCGCCCGCGTCAGCTGTACACCGGCCCGACCGAGCGCGATTACGTGCCGCTGGCCCAGCGCGGCTAAGGCCTCGCACAATGCAGAATGCACAAACGCCGGGGCGAAAGCTCCGGCGTTTTTTCTTGGCCTTGCGCAGGATCAACGCACCGGGGCCATGAACCATGGCTAAGCTGCTCACTGGCCCATCATCGACAAGGAAGACGACATGCAAGGCTATCTGGACGACATCGAACGCGCGACGCTCGACAATGACGACTATCGCCAGGTGCTCTACACCGGCCGCCACCTGCAACTGGTGCTGATGACGCTCCAACCCGGCGAGGAAATCGGCGAAGAGGTCCATGAAGGCCACGACCAGTTCTTCCGCATCGAACAGGGTCAGGGCCAGATCGTCATCGACGGCCAGTCGCGCCCGGCCCAAGCGGAGTCCGGCATCATCGTGCCCGCAGGCGCGCGCCACAATCTGATCAACACGGGGGCAGAGCCACTGAAGCTCTACACCCTTTATGGCCCGCCCGAGCATCGCCACGGCGTGCTGCACCCCGCCAAGGCCGACGAGACCGAAGAGCATTTCGACGGCGTGACCTCGGAATAGGCTTCGGACGATAAAAAAGGGGGCCAGCTGACGCCGGCCTCCTTGAAGTCCCCCTCATCGGAGCGTCTTCAGCGCTCCTGATCTCGTCGCCCTGTTCAGGGCTGGACGTAGACGTTGCCCGTCTTCATCACGAACTCGACGTTTTCCAGCAGGGTCACGTCCGACAGCGGGTTGCCCGAGACGGCGATGATGTCCGCCGAATAGCCCGGCGCCAGACGACCGATTTCTTCCTGCATGCGGAAGTGACGGGCGGCGTTGACCGTGGCGGTCTGGATGGCTTCCAGCGGCGACAGACCGGCCTGGACCAGCAGGGCGAACTCCTTGGCGTTCTCGCCGTGCGGCGACACGCCCGAGTCGGTGCCGAACGAGATCTGCACGCCGGCGCGGTGCGCGCGACGGGCCATGTCCAGCATCTGCGGGCCGGCTTCCAGAGACTTCTTGCGCTGGTTCGGCGTGAAGAAGGTCTCCGGACGCGCCGCTTCGCGGGCGACGAAATCGCCGGCCAGCAGGGTCGGCGTCAGCCAGCCGTTGTTAGCCTTGAAGATACGGATCGATTCATCATCGAGGAAGGTGCCGTGTTCGATGGAATCGCCGCCTGCGCGCAGGAAGCTGTTGATGCCGTCCGTGCCGTGGGCGTGGGCGGTGACCGTACGGCCCATGAAGTGGGTCGTCTCAACGATGGCGCGCAGTTCTTCATCGGAGAACTGCTGGTTCAGACCGGCGCCCGTATCCGACAGCACGCCGCCGGTAGCCGTGATCTTGATGATGTCGGCGCCCGAACGCACGCGCTCTCTCACGGCGCGGCGGCAGTCGTCGGCGCCCGAGCAGACGCCGTTCTGACGCAGAACCGGCACCAGGGCCGCACTGACGCCGTTGGCGTCGCCGTGACCGCCGTGCGGCGTCACCGTACCAGCCGAGACCAGCATGCGCGGGCCAGGGATACGACCGGCGGCGATGCCGTTGCGCAGGGCCACGACGGCGTCGCTGGCGCCGCCCAGGTCCGCGACCGTGGTGAAGCCCGCCTTCAGCGTCACCAACGCATAGGCGGCCCCGGTGATAGCCGAGTCAGCCGCCGTATTGGTGAAGCGCGCGACGCGGTTGCCTTCGCCCTGCTGGTTGGTCAGGTGGACGTGGCCGTCGATCAGACCCGGCAGGACAAAGCGGTCCTTCATGTCGATGACGCCCTGGTCGCCGACGTAGCCGTTGACGATCTCGCGCACGCGGCCGTTCTCAACGACGATGGTCTGACGCTCGGTGACGCGGCCGGTGGCCGGGTCCGCCAGCAGCTTGCCCGCATGAATGTAGGACACCGTCGGCGCCTGCGTCTGGGCCGCAGCCTGAGCGACAGCAACCGGCGATACCGCCATCAGGACGGCAGCGACCCCCGCAGCCCATGTCTTCTTGGGTTCAAAAGCCAATTTTTTCCTCCATGCGACGATTGAACGTCGACTCGATATGCGGGAAGCCCCCCGCTTGAACGCAACATGCGCCGTGGGGCTGTAACAGCCCCACGGCTTAGATCAAAAAGCCTTGGTTACAGCGACCGAGAAATAACGTCCCAGGGTGTCATAATTCTGGGGATCGTAGATTCCGCGGATATCGCCCACCTGCGGCGGTTCCTTGTTGAACAAATTGGTCACTGTGAACCGGACTGTCGTTTCGTATGGCAGGTTGACCCGCGCATTCAGGTCGAAGACATCATAGGCGTCCACGCCCCGCGCCGTGCTGGTCGGCGAGGTCACGCGCGCGCTGTTGATCATGGCCGAGGTGTGCCGCCAGCGCAGGCCCACATTCCAGTTCTCACGCGAATAGGTGACGCCGGTATTGGCCTTCCATTCCGGGTGCGCCTGACCGGCGTTGGCCTCGATCGCCGTGCCCCAGCTGCCCGCATAATCGAAGGTGGGCGCGCCCGGCAGGGCCTGAATCTCGAAGCTGTTCAGATAGCTGATCGCCGAACTGAAGCTCAGTTGGCCATTATCCGGCAGCCCGATGTCAGCCAGATGCAGGCGCCAGTCCAACTGCAGGTCGATGCCGGTGACGTTGAACTGCCCCAGGTTCAGCAACGGCTGCTTCGGGTTGATCATATAGCCGTCGCTGGTCCCGCGATCCTGCAGCGTGCAGTAGTAGTTGTTCGGATCGTAGGTCGGGTTGTTGCCCCCGTCGTTGAAGCAGTAACGGATGCCGTTGCCGACGCCCAGAACGCCGACAGCGTCCGACACCTTGATCTGATACCAGTCGATCGAGGCGCTGATGTTGCTCAGCCAGGGCGACTGGAAGCTGGGCTGCAACACGGTCCCGAAGGCATAGGTGTCAGCCGTTTCTTCCTTGAGGTCCGGGTTGCCGCCGGTCAGGGCGAAGACCTGGGCCGCGCCAAATTCATAGCCGTTGATCAGGCTGGCCGGAACGCCCAGCGCCACGCACAGATCCTTGACCTTGTCGCCATTCGGCCCGGTCCGGAACGAACTGCGGTGATCGCAGGGATCGCCGTTGGTGTTGGCGGAGGACGGCGTACCAACATCTACCGTGGCTGAAGAGATCGGCGAGAAGAGTTCCCCGACGCTCGGCGCGCGCACGGCGCGGTTATAGCCGCCGCGCAGACGCACGATATCATTCACCTGCCAGTTCAGGTCCACCTTGTAGGCATGGACGCCGCCGACCGAACTGTAGTCGGAGTAGCGGTAGCCCAGGTCCATCTCCAGTTCCTTGATGAACGGCTTGTCGCGCAGCAGCGGCACAAGGAATTCAGCGAAGATCTCGGTCGTATCGACCTTGCCCGAGGATGCCCGCAGTTCGCTGTATCCCAGAATGTCGCTGGTCCCGTCCGGCTGATCCAGCGCGGAGTCAGGACGGAACTCGAAGTGGTTATAGCGATAGCCCACGCCCGCCGCGAAGCGCACTTCACCGGCAGGAAGCTGGAACAGGCCGCCCTGAACCGAGGCTTCAGCCATGCGCTGGGTCAGTTCATTGGTATTGGTCGTGCCACGGACCATGTAGTTGACGCACTCGGCCGACGGACGGTGGTTGCCGAACGGATTGAAGCCGCCCGCGCACAGTTCGGAGCCGCCGGTCGGGCTATAGAGCAGCTTGCTGATGGCCGAGCGGCTGACGCCGCCGGTCTGGACGTTTTCGAAGCTGGCCTTTGAGACGCTGGCGTAGGCTTCCCACGTCCAGTCCTTATAGCCTACCTGCCCCGACAGACCGCTGATGAACTGGTGAACGTCATAGGCATAGGACTGGAGCCGCTCCCCTGCGAAATCCAGGTCCTTCCACAGCGAGAAATCGGCAGTCGGATTCGGACGCGAGGCCAGGAGGTGAGCAAGATCTGCGCCGATGTAGGGGTTGGTCACCGGCGCCGACAGGGCATAGGCCAGACCGGCCAGTGTCGGATTGAAGGTGCCTTCTGACTCATAGCTGGTCAGCGAGCCCTGCAGGAAGAAGTCGATCTCCGGCGTCAGCTGATAGTCGACGCGCGAGAACAGCGAATAGCGTTCGTTCTCGTTCTGGATCCGGCCCCGGTTCCAGCCCCACAGCATGTTGGTGCCTGCGGCGTTCAGGAAGTGTCCGTCCGTCTCCGGGTCCTTCAGGTTCATCACCTTGGACGCGCCGCCCAGGTTGAACAGGCTCTGGTCGCCGGTGTTGAAGCCGATCTGGCCGTTGTAATAGGGGTCGTTCGGCAGAACCGAGCCGATCACCGGCGTCAGTCCATATTTGCCGACGAAGATGTCGTTCACCGCGTCGATGGTCGGGCGGTTGCTGCCGAACCAGGCGGCGCCCTGGGCGATGATGGCCGTGTTCGACTGGCGGTTACGCACGAAGTAATAGTCGCGCTTGGACTGGAAGGCCGGTTCGCGCATCGAATAATCGAGCGAGATCACCGCCCGACCGCGGCCTTCGGCGAACTGCTCGCCTGCCGTCACCGAGGCGCGGAAGCTTTCACCGTCGCCATAGTCGCTGATGCCGTACTGCGACGAGACGGTGACGCCGCTGAAGTTGCGCTTCAGGATGAAGTTGACCACGCCCGCCGTGGCGTCCGAGCCATAGGCCGTCGAGGCGCCGCCGGTGATGACCTCGACGTTGCCGATCAGGGCTTCCGGAATGATGTTCAGATCGACCGAACCGTCAGGGTTCGACGGCTGAAGCCGCTTGCCGTCGAGCAGCAGCAGGGTCCGCTTGGAGCCCAACCCGCGCAGGCTGGCGTAGGCCTGGCCGCCGTTCAGCGAGGTCGACGACGACCCAGCCGTGCTCTGTCCCATGGCGCCCGAGAACTGGGGCATCTGGGTCAGGGCCTTCTCGACCGTGACCTGGCCGGTGTTCTCGATCGCCTCTGAAGACACTGAGACAAGCGGACTGTTGGACACATAGTCGCGGCGCGCGATACGCGACCCCGTAACCACAATCTCCCCGACCTCGCTGACCGCCGGCTCTTCCTCCTGGGCCAGGGCGTGACCGCCCCCTCCCAGCAAGGCCAGCGTGGCGCAGCCACATGCCAACCAGGCACGATTCATGGTGGGGCGAACGCCCCCTCCCCCGTTTTGACGCATGAAGAATCCCCTCAAATCCCGTTACGCGTAAATCTGATGCGCGACGTCGTGAACAGCGCCGCTTGCGGGGAATGTTCCCGCGATGCTCGCCATAAACAAGACAAAATACCGCCTGAGCGCAAAAATAATATAAATGATATACATTCCATGAGGTTGCATTGCCCAAATGCAGATCGTTATGGGGGATATAGCGCCCTAAATCGCCCAATAGTTGTTATTTTGCGCAATTTTTATCCTTCAATGAAATATTTGGGCGCGACGCTTTTTGACACTTTTCGGGAACTCTACGTTCGCTGGACGGCGTTCTGTTCCATCTTCACTTTCTGAACCGCTCCTCAGTTCGCGCGAAGTCGCCTCGGAAACACAATCTGTGCGCGATAACCGTCAAAAATTGAGGGAAAGAGACAAAAAAAGTCTCAAATGAGGCCGTCGGGGGCTTTCATGTGTCTTCAATTTGGCGAAGCTAAGGGCGTCCGTGGGGAGAGCGGGCGCGAACACATAAAAATCATGAGGGGAATGATGGTCCGTAAAACCTTGGCGATTCGTCTGTGCGCAGCCCTTTTGGCCAGCACGGCGCTCACCGCCGCCGCAACCGGCGGCGCCGCCTATAGCCAGCCGGGCGCCAGCCCGACCGCCGCCCGCATCACGTCGCCCGCCAGCTTCTTCCCGCAGAATCCGGGCACGGACTACTTCCTCGCAAACTACGACCAGTACGAAGCCTACCTTCAGCGCATCGCCGCCGAATCCGATCGCATGAAGCTGGAGAGCTTCGGGACCTCGGCCGAGGGCCGCACCCAGTGGATGGCCATTGTGTCGTCCCCGGCCAACCTGGCCAATCTGGCCCGCTATCAGGACATCGCCCAGCGTCTGGCGCGGGCCGAGGGCCTGACGCAGGAACAGGCCGCTGAACTGGCGCGCGACGGCAAGGCCATCGTCTGGATCGACGCCGGGCTTCACGCCACCGAGACCGTCACCACCCAGGGTCAGATCCAGATCCTGCACAATCTGCTGACGCAAAACGACCCGGAGACCCTGCGCACCCTGGATGACGTCATCATCCTGTTCGGCCACGCCAACCCGGACGGGCTGCAGCTGGTCGCCGACTGGTACATGCGTAACCCCGACCCGCAGAAGCGCGAGTTCAACTCGATCCCGCGCCTGTATCAGAAGTATGTGGGCCACGATAACAACCGCGACTCCTACATGTCGCTGATGCCCGAGACGCGGAACATCAACCGCGTCCACTATCGCGAGTGGTTCCCGCAGATCGTCTTCAACCAGCACCAGACCGGCCCGCGCGGCATGGTGGTGTTCATCCCGCCGTTCAGGGACCCGTTCAACTACAACTTCGATCCGCTGGTGATGACCACGACCACCGAGGTCGGCACCATCATGCACAGCCGTCTGATCGCCGAGGGCAAGGCCGGCTCGGGCAAGGACAGCGTCGCCCCCTATTCGACCTGGCACAACGGCATGTACCGGTCGGCGCCCTACTTCCACAACATGGTCGGCATCCTGACCGAGATCATCGGCGGTCCGACGCCCGAGGCCATTCCGCTGATTCCGGAAACCCAGCTGGCGCGCAATGACGAGCCCATGCCCATCGGACCGCGCATGTGGCATCTGCAGGACAGCATCGATTACCAGTGGTCGATGAACCGGGCGGTGATCGACTATGCCGCGCGTAACCGCGAACGCCTGCTGATGGGCATCTACCAGATGGGCGCCAACAGCATCCAACGCGGCTCGCAGGACAGTTGGACCATCACGCCGCAGAAGGTCGACGCCCTGAAGGCCGCCGCCACCGCCACGGATCGCGGCGCCGTCGACTCCAGCCTATACGACAGCGTGGTGAAGACCGCCGAGAACCGCGACCCGCGCGGCTTCATCATCAACCCGGCCGAACAGCGCGACCTGCCGACCACGGTCGCCTTCCTGAACGCCCTGATCCGCAACGGCGTGGACGTGGACGTGGCCAGCGCCCCCTTCACCGTCAAGGGTAAGTCCTATCCGGCCGGTTCCTATGTAGTGAAGACCGCGCAGGCCTTCCGTCCGCACATCCTGGATATGTTCGAGCCCCAGGACCACCCGCACAACACCGAATACCCGGGCGGGCCGCCCAAGCTGCCTTATGACGTCGCGGGCTACACCCTCGCCTATCAGATGGGCGTCACCTTCGACCGCGTGCTGGACGGCTTCGACGGCCCCTTCCAGCGCACGAATAAGGAATTGGCTGCGCCTTCCGGCTCGGTGATCGGAAACGGCCGTGCGGGTTTCCTGATCCCGCATGAGGTCAATAACAGCTTCATCCTGACCAACCGCCTGCTGAAGGCGGGCGCACAGGTCGAATGGCTGAAGGACGGAGCGCGCGTCGGCCGCACGGATCTGGCCCCCGGCGCCATCTGGGTTCAGGCCTCGCCGGAAGCCTCGGCCGCCGTGCGTCAGGCTGTCGGCGAACTGGGCTTCAACGCCTATGCCGTCGACCGCAAGCCTGCCGGTCAGGCGATCGCCCTGAAGCCCGTGCGCGTGGGTCTGGTCGACCGTTATGGGGGCGTCATGAGCTCGGGCTGGACCCGCTGGCTGCTGGAGCAGTACGAGTTCCCGTTCGAGGTCGTCTACCCTCAGGCGCTGGATCAGGAAGACCTGAACGCCAAATATGACGTGCTGGTCTTCACCGACGGCACGACGCCGGCGCTGACGCACCCGGCCTATCGCCCGCAACGCAACCAGCCCCTGCCCAAGGCCGAGGACATTCCCGCCGAATTCCGCGGCTGGCTGGGCGAAGTCAGCCAGAATGTGACCGTGCCGCGCCTCAGCGCCTTCGTGCGCAATGGCGGCTCGGTCGTCACCATCGGCGGCGCCAACCGACTGGCCCACCTGATGGGCGCGCCGATCCAACCGGCCCTGGTCGGTCAGGACGGCGCCAATACGCGGCCGCTGACCACGTCAGAGTTCTTCCTGCCCGGCTCGATCCTGCGCGCCTCGGTGGACAACCGTCAGCCGCTGGCCTTCGGCATGCCCTCGCAGGCGGACATCTTCTTCTCCAACGGCCAGACCTATCGCTTCCAGGCCGGAGACGCCGCCTCGATCGCCTGGTTCGACAGCGCCGCGCCGCTGCGCAGCGGCTGGGCCCACAATCAGGAGCGGCTGAAGGATACGGCCGCCGTGGTCGAGGTCGAAATGGGCAAGGGCAAGGTGTTCGTCTACGGCGCCGAAGTCACCCAGCGCGCTCAACCCGCCGGAACCTTCCGACTGTTCTTCAACGGACTGCTGTACGGACCCGCGTCGGCAGAAAAGTAAAACCTGAATAAGAAACATGAGCCGAAGCAAACAAAACTCCGGCTCTCAATACCCGATCATCAGGCAAAAACACTGCTCAAAAAACTTTACCTGATGACGGCTTGAAAGCAGCCAACCAAACACGAGGGGAAAACAATGAACACTCAAAGACACACGCGATTCAAATCAAGTGCATCACGGATATTGCTGACCAGCGCCTGCGCCTACGCCGCCCTGATGGCCGGAGCAGCCCACGCCCAGGAAGATCAGGCCGGATCCGCGACTCAGGTCAGCGACATCATCGTCACCGGCTCACGCGTCGCACGCCCGGACTATGTGGCCAACAGCCCGATCGTGTCGGTCTCGACCGAGGCCATCGAAGACACCGGCCAGGTGTCGGTCGAACGCGCCCTGACGCAATTGCCGCAGTTCACCGGCGCCTTCGGCCAGGCCAGCACGGGCAGCAGCTCCACGACCCTGAACGCCGGTCAGGCCAACGCCAGCCTCAGAGGCCTGGGCCCCAAGCGGACCCTGATCCTGCTGGATGGCCGCCGGATGCAGCCGTCGTCTCCTGACGGCTCGATCGACCTGAACACCCTTCCTGACGCCCTGATCGGCAACGTCGAAGTCATCACCGGCGGCGCCTCGACCGCCTATGGTTCGGACGCCACGGCGGGCGTGGTCAACTTCCGCCTGCGCAATATCGAAGGCCTGACCCTCAGCAGCCAGTACGGCGTCAGCGAATACGGCGACGGCGAACAATTCCGTGCAACCGCGACCGCCGGTTCGCGTTTCGCCGATGGACGCGGCCGCGCCATGATTTCGGTTGACTACTCCCAGCGCGAGCCTGCGCTCCAGAGCGACCGGTCGTTCAACATCATGCGCACGCCCCAGAACGGCACGGCGACGCTCGATTCCGGCGCCATGCTCTTCCCAGGCAACGCGCCCAGCGCCGCCGTGGTCAACAATCTGTTCACCAATGTCTATGGGACCAATCCCATCACTGGGGCCACCACTCCCTACGCGGGCCAGTTGGGCTTCAACATGGACGGCACCCTGTTCAGCCACGTCACGGTCGGAAACTATTTCGTCGAGAACTATCGCGACCCGGAGACGGACACCCAATACATCGCCGGCAGCCGTAAACAGCTCAACTTCGGCTGGCCGAACAGCCAGGTCGTGAACACCAATGAGCGCATCACGGTCTTCTCCAAGCTTGATTACGATGTCACCGACAATACCTCAGTCTTCGCCCAGGCGACCTTCACCAGCTATGACGCGCTGACCTATTTCAACCCGACCCTGGCGTCGGGCGCGGCCTATGCGCTCAGCGCACCGGTCACCAACCCCTTCCTGACGCCTGACGCCCGGTTGATCCTGGCGTCGCGCCCCAACCCCAACGGCGACTTCACCTTCCAGAAGGCGTTCACCGCCGCCGGCGACCGCCTGCAGACCAATACCTATGACGTCTATCAGGTCGTCATGGGCGCCAACGGCGTCGTGCCTTATCGCGACTGGACCTGGGATGCCTTCGCCAGCGTGGGCCAGACCAAGACCAACAACATCCAGCACGGCGCGCTCAGCAAGTCCGCCGTCATGAACCTGCTGTACGATCCGTTCGGCGGCGCGGGCGGTTCGCGCATGGAATACGACCCGGTGACGGGCGCCTCTGTCGGTATGGTCAACTACCCCGTGCTCTGCGCAGGCGGCGCCAACTTCTTCGGCAACCATGCGCTTTCCCAAAGCTGTATGGACTACATGAGCCGCCGGACGTCGAACACCAATGAGATGAAACAGCGGGTCGCCGAAATAAACCTGCAAGGGGGCCTATTCAATCTTCCGGCGGGTGAAGTTCGCGTGGCGACCGGCCTGGGCTATCGCTACAACTCCTTCCAGTACAACTCTGACGAACTCTACAACATCCCCGGCGTCGGCAGCGACATCCTGGGCTACAGCGTGCTGCGTCCTTCCGGCGGCAACACCAGCGTCAGCGAGATCTACTTCGAGGCGCTGGTTCCCATCCTGAAGGACATGCCGATGGCGCAGGAGGTCAATATGAACCTCGGCTATCGTTATTCCGACTACAGCAGCGTCGGCGGCGTCAGCGCCTATAAGGTCGACGTCGACTGGAGCGTCATCGATTCCCTCCGTCTGCGCGGCGGCTACAACCGCTCGGTGCGCGCGCCCAGCGTGGGCGAACTCTTCGCGCCTGAATCGTCGGGCAGCACCGGCATCGGCAGCCCCAGCGCGTCTACGCCGTTCGGCGGCGACCCCTGCGACGTCCGCTCGGGCTATCGCGGCGGCTTCGGTCAGAGCGGCGCCAACGCCGCCAAGGTCGAGGCCCTGTGCGCAGCCATGGGCGTACCGGCGGGCGTGCTTCCGACCTATCAGTTCGGCTCTAACCAGGTGTTCGCCCTGACCGGCGGCAACCCCGACCTGAAGGAAGAAACCACCGATACCTATTCGATCGGCGCCGTCATCCAGTCGCCGTTCTCCTCGCCGCTTCTGGAACGGATCTCGACCTCGATCGACTGGTATTCGATCGAAGTCACTGGCGCAGTCGGCAACCTGCCGATCATCCAGACCATGGAGAACTGCTTCAATCTCAATGGCGGAAACCCGACCTATGACGTGAACAACTACTACTGCCAGGTCATGGGCAAGCGTAACCCGACCACAGGCTTCCTGTATGAGCCGGGTCAGCCCGCGCTGAACCTGGGCGCCTTCAAGGTCAGCGGCGTCGACCTGCAGGTCGACTGGACATTCGATCTGGCCGATATCGGCCTGCCCGCCTCGGCCGGCAGCCTGTCTCTGGGCACCGTGGTCAGCTATGTCGACAAGTTCGAGATCCAGAACCTGCCGGGCGGTCCGTCGTACAACTACGCCGGCAGCCGCGGCACCGCTGTTGAGGAGGGCGCCGGCGTGGCCCACCCCGACTGGAAGGCCAACACCACCATCTCCTACTCCAGGGACTGGATGAACGTCAGCCTGCGCTGGCGCCATACCGCCGCGATGATCAGCGCCGAACAGATCCGAAACCCAGCCAGCACGACCCGGGGCGTCAAGGCTTATGACGTCTTCGATCTGAACGGCCGCTTCACCCTGCCGCACGACCTAAGCGTGCGCGTCGGCGTCGCCAACCTGTTCAACAAAGAGCCGCCGCAAGTCGGCAACTTCGCCGGCAGCTATGACGGCCAGAACTACGATACGCTCGGCCGTTACTACTCAGTCTCCGTAACCAAGAGCTTCTGATCGGCCTGAGTATCGGAGAAGGAAAGTGTTCGATTCTGCCCTGTCCTTCTCCATCTCCGGCATCGTCCTCAACAAGAAGGTTTGACCCACGCCTTCCAAGGAGCGCCGGTCCGCCCGGCGCTCCTTTTCTTTTTCCGAGGTAAGAGAATGAAACGTCTCCTTATGGCCGCTGCGGCGTCCGCTGCCCTGTTCGGCGCCGCCGGCGCTGCTGCTGCGGGCGAGCTGCCGCGCGCCCAGACCACCGAAATCATATCCGCCGTAGACCGTAACGCCGAACAGTTGGGCGACACGGCGCTGAAGATCTGGTCCTTCGCCGAGATGGGTTATCTGGAAACCCAGAGTTCGGCCGCCCTGAAGGACGACCTGCGCGGCGCAGGCTTCACCATAACCGAAGGCGTGGCCGGAATGCCGACCGCCTTCGTCGCCAGCTTCAAGAACGGGACCGGCCCGATAATCGGCGTTCTGGCTGAATATGACGCCCTGCCCGGCCTGTCGCAGGGCGCCGTCTCGCACCAGGAAAGCCTCGGCGCGGCCGCTGGTCACGGCTGCGGCCACAACCTGTTCGGCGCGGCCTCGGCCCATGCCGCCATCGCTGTGAAAGCCTGGATGCAGGCCCATAACATCAAGGGCGAAATCCGTGTCTACGGCACCCCGGCCGAAGAAGGCGGCTCGGCCAAGGCCTTCATGACCCGTGACGGCCTGTTCAACGATCTGGATGTCGCCCTGCACTGGCACCCCGGCAGCAGCAACAGCGCCTCCCAGGGCACGACCAAGGCCAATATCTCGGGCAAGTTCCGTTTCTACGGCACCGCCGCCCACGCCTCGGGCGCGCCGCACCTCGGCCGTTCGGCGCTGGACGCCGTGGAGTCGATGAACAACATGGTCAACATGATGCGCGAGCACATCCCCGACGGGACGCGCATCCACTATGTCATCACCGACGGCGGCAAGGCACCCAACGTGGTCCCGGCCTATGCGGAGTCCTATTATTATGTGCGGGACGGTGATCCCGACGTCGTGCGCTCGGTGATGGAACGCGTCCAGAAGGCCGCCGAAGGCGCCGCCATGGGCACCGGCACCCGCGTCGAGTTCCAGCAGATCGGCGGCGTGTTCAGCATGATGCCGAACGAAGCCCTGATGCACGTCATGGACCGCAACCTGCACCGCGTCGGCGGCATCAGCTGGACCCCTGAAGAAGTCGCCTTCGCCGAAGGGATCCAGAAGACACTGACCAGCCAGGTCCCCCTGTCCAGCGTCGGCGAAATCCAGCCTGCCGCCATCCACATGGACGGCGCCGGCGGCTCGACCGACGTGTCCGACGTCAGCTGGGTCGTGCCCACGGTCGGCCTGTCGACGGCGACCTTCGTGCCGGGTTCGGCCGGTCACAGCTGGCAGAACACCGCCGCCGCCGGATCGTCCATCGGCGTCAAGGGCGCGGTGACAGCCGCCAAGACCCTGGCCCTGACCGCCGCCGAGCTGTTCATCAGCCCCGACACCATTCGCGCCGCCAAGGCCGAACTGAACCAGCGTCGCGGGCCGGACTTTGTCTATCAACCGCTGATCGGCGATGCGCCGCCACCGCTGGACTACCGCCTGTCCGCCAAGTGATACGAAACAGATGATACGAAATGGGGCCCGGCTTGAAAAAGCCGGGCCCCTCTTTTTTCACCGCTGGCGAAACGGTCAGAACTTCGCCGACACGCTCAACGTCACCGTGCGCGGCGCGCCATAGAAGGCCACCACGGAATCGCCGGTGATGGCGCCGGGGAAGTTGTAGCCGCCCGCGCGATATCGCTCATTGCCCAGGTTCCGGCCTGCCAGGCTGACGCGGTAACGCATATCCGGCGAGGTCCACATCAGGGTGGCGTCATAAAGCCAGTACGACCCCTGATCGAGCAGCGGAATCGGCGTCTCGAACATCTGGGTCGCGCCACGGTATGAGGCGATCGGCGTCAGCATCAGCGAACCCTTGTCGCCCAGATCGAAGCTGTAAGGCAGCGCCAGGCTGGCGGTCCAATCCGGCGTATTCTGGAAATGGCGCTGATCGGCCATGTTCTCCCGCTTGCCCGTCAGCGGGTTCAGGGTGACGAAGTCGTTGAACTTGGCGTCCAGATAACCCAGCGTCAGACGCGGGATGAAGCTGTCCGTGACCCGCGCGCTGGCTTCCAGTTCCCAGCCCCAGATCTCGCTGGACCCGGCGTTGTCGACATAGCTGACGACCGACGCCGGAGGAATGTAGAACTGCGATGTGATCTGTTGATCGGTATAGTCCGACTTGAACAGGGCCGTGGCGAAGTTGATGCGACGATCCAGCAGCGAGCCCTTCAGCCCGATCTCATAGGTATCGACCAGTTCCGGTTGATAGCCGTCGACCGTTTCGGGATAGAGGCTGGCGTCGCCGCGCATGTCGAAACCGCCCGACTTGAAGCCCCGGCCATAAGAGGCATAGGCCGTCAGTTCCGGCGTCAGCTTGTAGCTGGCGCTGATCCGCGGGGTGAACTCCGAATAGGTGTCAGAGTTGGTGTAGTCGGTTGAAGGGGGCCCCGCCGGAATGGCGGCCTTGTTGCCGAAGAATGGGCTCTTGATGCCCAGATAGTTCTGACGCAGCTGATCAACGCTCTTCTTGTCGCGCGTCCAGCGACCGCCAACCGAGAGCGACAATTGCTCCGTCACATCGTAGCTGAAATCGGCAAAGACGGCGAAGCTCTTGGTATCCACCTTGCCGCCGGTATAGGTCGTCAGCCCCGCAGGCAGCCCCGGCCCCATGCTGGGATAAAGGCCGATAACCGTGTCGAAAGCGCCCTCAGCCGAGGCGTCCATATAGAAGACGCCCGCCACGCCCTGCCAGCGGTCGCCCTGGAACAGCAGCTGGAATTCCTGCGTGAACTGACTGTCGGCATAGTAGCCGGGGATGTCGAGGATCGGCTGCGGCAGACCATCGAAATCGATGCCGTCGCCCTTGGTGTCGCCATCGCGCCAGGCCGTGACGGACTTCAGCGTCACAGCGTCGTTGACGTTCCATTCGCCGGCCAGCGACAGGCCGCGCGTGCGCACATAGCCTTCGTCGCCGATGCCCGCGCGGGTGTCATAGGCCTTGTCCGTCGTCGGCGCGATCAGGCGATGCGCGTGACGGGCGTTGGACTCGTCCTCAGTGATATCCCCCGCCAGACGGAAGAACAGGTCGTCGCGCGGCGTCCACTCGACGCTCAATCGGCCCGCCGTGACGTCCTTGTTATAGTGTTCAGCGCCGGTGTTCAGGTTCTTGCCATAACCGTCGCGGGTATAGCGGGCGACCGCGCCGCCGATGCGCAGCGTCTCGGTCAGCGGCGCCGAACCCGAAGCGATCAGATCGACCTGATTATAGCTGCCATAGGCGCCCTTCAGCGTCAGTTCCGGGTCCGGCCCGATGCGCTTGGTCACATATTTGATCGCGCCGCCGATGGTGTTGCGGCCATACAGCGTGCCCTGCGGTCCGCGCAGGACCTCCAGCCGCTCGATGTCGAAGATATCCAGCACCGCGCCCTGCGGACGGGCCACATAGACGTCGTCGACATAGAGGCCGACGCCCGGCTCAAAGCCCCACAGCGGGTCCTGCTGGCCGACGCCGCGGATGAAGGTGGTCAGGGTCGAGTTGGTGCCGCGCGCCACCTGAACCGTCGCGTTCGGCGTCTGCGCCTGCAGGGTGGTGATGTCGGCCGCGCCGGTCTGTTCCAGACGCTCGCTGGTGACGGCGGTGACGGCGACCGGCACGTCCTTCAGGCTCTCCTCACGACGGCGCGCGGTGACGACGATGTCGTCCACGTTCGAAGCCTGCTCGCCCCCTGTCGCCTGCTGGGCGAAAGACGGCGCCGCGCACAGCGAGGCCGTAATGAAGACGCTGCTCATCAGCGCCAGACGCAATTGTCCTGTCGATCGCATTCCCGTTTCCTCCTCCACGCGCGGTCGTTTCAATCGCCGCTGATCTGTGTTGATGCGACGGTGATCCGCGAACGGCCCCGCTGTCAACATCATTCATTCTTGCATGAATGACTTTTCACGAGACGGCTCGACAGACGGGCGGGCTTTCCTCATTCTTGAGTGAACGAGTGTGGCGCAGATCACACGAAAACGGGACGAAACATGGATCAGCACCATCAGGGCGCGACGCATCCCGTCGCCCACACGCCGTCCGGCGACCTGCGCGGTCAGCGCGAGGGACCGGCCAACGTCTTTCGCGGCGTGCCCTATGCCGCCGCCCCCACGGGCGAGTTGCGCTGGCGGGCGCCGCGTCCGTTTCCGTCATGGCAGGGCGTGCGCGACGCCTTCGTCTTCGGCCCCTCGGCGCCCCAGGCGGGACCGGCGGATGTGGCCGACATCGTCTCCATCGGCGGCGCGCCCGAGCCGACGGACGAAGACTGCCTGACGCTGAACATCTGGACGCCCGCCGAAGCGCCAGCCCCGGCGCCGATCATGGTCTGGCTGCACGGCGGATCGAACCGGATGGGCGCAGGCTCCCTGCCCTTCTATGACGGCGCCGCCTTCGCCCGCGACGGCGTCATGCTGGTCAGTGTCAACTATCGGCTGGGCCAGCTGGGCTTCTTCGCCCACCCCGCGCTGACGGCCGAGGCGCCTGCCGACGAACCTCTGGGCAATCAGGCGTTGCTGGATCAGATCGCCGCGCTGGAATGGGTGCGCGACCATGCCGCCAGCCTCGGCGGCGATCCGGCCAACGTCACCCTGTTCGGAGAGTCCGCAGGCGGCCTCGACATCCTGGCGCTGATGACGGCCCGTCGCGCGCGCGGCCTGTTCCACAAGGCCGTGGTCCAGTCCGGCGGCGGCTGGCTGCCCGCCACCCCGCTGAAGGCCGCCCAAGCGAAGGGCGCAGCGACCGCGACCACACTGGGCCTGACCGATCCCGACGCCGCCGCCCTGCGCGCCGTTACGCCTGAGAAGCTGACCGCCGTAGAAGGGGCCTTCGGCCCCGTGATCGACAGCCGCCTGCTGGACCGCGACCCGATCAACGCCTTCGCGCGCGGCGCCTTCACCGACGTGCCGCTGATGATCGGCGTCAACAGCGGCGAAGACTCCCTGCTCAACTACGGCGGCGGGCTGGAACGGTTCGGAAAACTGATCAAGCCGAACGCGGCGTTGGCCCGCCTCTATCCGCAGGCGAATGGAGACCCTGAGCAACTGATCCGCCTCGGCTTCCGCGACTTCGCCTTCGCCGCGCCCGCGCGCTGGGTCGCGTCGCGCCCACGCCGGTCCAAAGCGTGGCTCTACGCCTTCGACTATGTCGAGGAAGCCCAGCGTCCGACCATGCCGCGCGCCGCACACGCCGCCGAGATCTTCCACGTCTTCGAGACGCTGGATCAGCGCCCCGACGCCTCCCCGCCCGCGACCGAGGCCGACCACGCCATCAGCGCCGCCATGCACGCCCGCTGGATCGCCTTCGCCAGAACCGGCGCGCCGGGCGCAGACTGGCCCCCCTATATACCCGCCGACGACGCATGGATGGTGTTCGACAGCACGCCCGGCGGCGTGGTCAGGCGCGGCTGGTGGAAGGCGGCGCTGGATCACCACGGCCGCAAAGGAAGGCTGTTGATCCTGTTGATGCGGCTGCGGGATCGCCTGCGACGGATGTTCGGGTAAGCTGGCCCCATGTCCACGACCGAGTCCCCAGCGCGTCCGAAGACGGCGGCCAAGCCCAAAACGCCTCCCAGACCCAAGGCGCCCCCAAAACCCAAGGCTCAGAGGCGCGAAGAAACCACCACCCGCATCCTCGACGTGGCCGAGGGTCTGTTCGCACGCGACGGCCTGCACGGCGTCACCCTGAAGGCGGTGGCCAAGGCGGCGGGCGTCGATACAGCCCTGCTGCACTACTATTTCAACGACAAGAACCAGTTGTTCTCGACCGTCTTCGGCCGCCGCGCCGAGGTGGTGAACCAGCTACGGCTCGACAGTCTGGATCGCTATGAGGCCGCACACGGCGACGCCATGACGGTGCGCGGCGCCATCGACGCCTTCCTGCGCCCGCTGTTCGTCCTGTTCGAGGATGGCGATCCGGCCTGGCTGAACTACGGCGCCCTGGTGGCTCAGGTGAACAACACCCCGGCCTGGGGCGGCGATACCATGCACCGCCATTTCGATCCCGTGATCGACCGCTTCATCGGCCTGTTGATGCGGGTCGCGCCGGACACGCCGCATCGCCAGATCTACTGGTTCTATCACCTGCTGTCGGGGTCGCTGACCCTGTCGCTGGCCCAGACGGGGCGGATCGACGTCCTGTCGGGCGGACTGTGCCGATCCTCGGAAATGGCAGCCATCTGCGACGCCATGGAAGCGGTCTTCACCGGCGGCTTCCAGACTCTGTGCCAGCCCGGGGGCGAGACGGGCCAGGACTGACCCGCCTCTGTTTTTCATCCCTCAGCCCGCCTTCGCCGCGCTGCGCACGCGCATGTCAGGCAACAGGGCGGTGATCAGTCCCAGCAGGGGCAGGACCGCGCAGAATTTGTAGACCCAGACAATGCCGCGCACGTCGGCGATCATGCCCAGACCTGCGGCGCCGATGCCGCCGATGCCGAACATCAGGCCGAACATCAGGCCCGACACCAGACCCACGCGCCCCGGCACAAGCTCCTGCGCATAGACGACCAGCGCCGCAAAGGCCGACGACATGATGAAGCCCACTGCGATCGAAAAGACCGTCGTCCAGCCCAGATCGACATAGGGCAGCATCAGGGCGAACGGCGCCGCGCCCATGAACGACAACCAGATCACCGCCTTGCGTCCGATACGGTCGCCGATCGGCCCGCCTGCAAAAGTGCCCGCCGCCACAGCCGCCAGGAAGGCGAACAGGTGCAGTTGAGACTCACGCACCGACAGGTCGAACCGTTCGATCAGGTAGAAGGTGAAGTAGTTGGTGAAGCCGCCGATGTAGATGAATTTGGCGAACATCAGCACGGCGATGACCGCCAGGGCCACGATGATCCGCCCCCGGCTCAGGGCCTGCGTTCCGCCCGTCGCCTTGGCGACCACCTTGATCTCCGGATTACGCAGCCTCCACCGGGTCACGCCGAACAGCACCCAGATGGCTATGACCGCCGCCACGGCCAGCCAGCCGACCGCCGTCTGGCCCATCGGCAGGATGATCATCGACGCCACCAGCGGCCCGATGGCAGAGCCTGTATTGCCGCCGACCTGAAAGGTCGACTGCGCCGTGCCGAACCGGCCGCCCGACGCCAGACGCGCCACCCGCGACGCCTCGGGGTGGAAGGTCGCCGATCCGATGCCGATCACCGCCGAGGCCGTCAGCAGCATCGGATAGCTGCCCGCCGTCGCCAACAGACCGATACCGATCAGGGTCGCGAACATCCCGCACGGCAGCAGCCACGGCTTGGGATGCTTGTCCGTATAAAGCCCGATCCACGGCTGCAGCAGCGACGCCGTGAACTGATAGACCAGCGCCACCATGCCGATCTGGGTGAAGTTCAGCGCGAACTTCATCTTCAGCATCGGATAGATGGCCGGCAGAACCGCCTGGATCAGATCGTTCAGCAGGTGCGCGAACGCCACCGCCCCCACAATGCTGATCAGGAATTTCGGCGCCGACGCAGCGGCGTTTTCAGGCGGAGCGCCTGACGGGTGCACAGATAGGGTCACGCACGAACTCTCGTCTTGGGGAGGCGATGGCCACAGCAGCGGCGCGTCATTGTGTAGCACCCCTCGCGATGGCCCACTTCGATGCACGAGACAATTGCTTCTGAATTTGGGACAATCACCCCATGCCCCCGTTTCACGACGAACCCAACAGTCCTCCGCGCCCAATGGTGGCCATCGGGCGGCAATACCCGGCATCCTTTGAACTGGCCGAGCACAGCCATCGTCAGGCGCAATTTCTACACGCGGCCCGAGGCGTCATGCTGGTCAGCACCCCGCATGGCGCATGGGTGGCGCCACACGGGCGCGCGGTCTGGATACCCGCCGGAACGCCCCATGCGGTGAAGATGGTCGGCGTCGTCCATACGCGCAGCGTCCTCATTGAGCCGGAAGCCTGTCCGACACGATCCGGCGCCTGCGAAGTGGTCGCCGTCTCGCCCCTGCTGCGCCAGCTTCTGCTGGAGGCCTTCGAGGTGCCGGTTGAGTATGACCCCGACAGCCGTGACGGCCTGCTGGTCAGCCTTCTGCTTGCAGAAATCGACCGCGCGGCGCCCGAGGACTTCGCCGTGCCCTTCCCTGCGCACCCGGCGCTGGCGCGACTGTGTCAGGACTTTCTTCTGGCGCCTGACGCCGTCGCCCCGATCGATACGTTCGCCAACGGACTGGCGATGAACCGCCGCACCTTTACCCGCCTGTTCCGGCGCGAAACCGGCCTCAGCTTCGGCGAGTGGCGTCAGCGCGCCTGCCTGTCTGTCGCCCTGCCCCGGCTGGCCGCCGGGGAAGCCGTGACCACGGTCGCCCTTGATCTCGGTTATGAAGGCCCCGGCAACTTCTCGACCATGTTCAAACGCCGGATGGGTCTGGCGCCCAGCGCCTATCTGCTCGGCGCCTCGCCAAAGACAATCGCGCAAGGCGCGACATAGGGCGCAGCCGCCCTACCGTCACACCGGCCGTCACACCGGCCTTCACACCGGCCGTCACACCGGCCTTCACACTGGCCTTCACACTGGCCTTCACACTGGCCGAATGGCCAGCGTGGAGATAAAGGTCGGCAGATAGCGATCAATCAGAAAGCGCGCCCTTGGCGCAGGATCTTCCTGAAAGCCCGCGATCACGAAGCCCGCCTGAATCTGACCCGCGATCAGATCCGTCAGACTATGGCCGAAGACCAGGGCTTCATCTCGCCCGACCTTGGCCTCCAGCGCCTCTTCATCCATGTCCGTCGCATCGGCATAGGGAATGGAGAAGACAGGTCGGATCAGACCCTGAGCGAACAGGTCGGGATCGCGATCGCCGACAAAAATGACCGGATTATAGAAACCGGCCAGCAACCGCCCGCCGGGGCGCAGCACGCGGAAACACTCGCGCCACACCGATCTTACATCATCAACATAATGGTTCGCGATCGGCTGGAAGACGATGTCGAAAGAAGCGTCGTCAAACGCGGAAAGGTTGCGCATATCGCCCTGCACGGCGACCAGCGACAGCCCTTCGCGTGCTGCGACCAGACGATCCTGATCCAGTTGACTGCGCGACACATCAAACACCGTCACCTGCGCGCCCGCCGCCGCCAGCACAGGCGCCTGCTGCCCACCGCCCGAAGCCAGACACAGGATACGCTGATCGCAAACATCGCCCAACCAGTCGTCCGGCAGGGCTCCATGCGTCAGTTGCACCGCCCACTGCCCGTTGCGAGCCGCAGCAATCACCGCCTCTGAAACCGGCCGCGACCAGTCACAGTCCTGCTTCGCCTGATGATCCCAGGCGGCCTGGTTGTGCGAATTCACATCGATGGAGCGTGAGGAAATATCAGGCATGAAAACCTCGCATCATAGCCATCCGCCCTACGGCGCCGCGCATCAGGCACGTGATATGAAGCTGTCGATCGGATGGCGAAAACAATTGGCCCGACGCCAATGCGACGAGCATTCATATGCGACGCCAGACGTCGTCAGGCGATCCGCATGGAGAGTTTTCAAGCCTTGATCACGACACCGATCTCCCAAATCTGTCGGATAACTTAATAGAGACCGCCTGCAACAGCAACGCACGACACGCAGGACGCGCCTTCGGGCCATGACTTAGGGGGATGGTAGGCGGCGACGGGTTCGAACCGCCGACCCTCTCGGTGTAAACGAGATGCTCTGACCAGCTGAGCTAGCCGCCCACATTGTCCGACTCACCGCCGGGAACAGGCTTCATGCCCTGTGGCGCTCAGCCGTTCAAGGCGCTTTTCAAGCCTTCCCCCGGACGAAAGCGCGCGGTGCGTGAGGCCGGGCGGGCGATCTGTTCGCCGGTCTGGGGGTTGCGGGCCACGCCTGCCTTGCGGTCCACGGCGACGAAGCTGCCGAAACCGACCAGACGCACGTCGCGCCCCTGGACCAGAGACCCCGTCACCTGATCGGTGAAGGCTTCCAGCGCCAGCCGCGCCTGATCGCGGCTGATGCCCGCCGCCTCGGCCATGCGGCCGATCAGTTCGATCTTGGTCATGTCTGCGGCTCCCCCTCGCGACGAAGCGCGCACTTAAGCCAGTGTCGCGCCGCAGGTCAAAAAGAAGGCGGCCCGGGTCGCCCCGAACCGCCTTCATTCAACGTCTTCGCAGAACCAGCGTCAGTGGCTGATGCTGGCGCTCCCGCCCGTCGTCGGCGCAGGCGGCGTCGGGGTCATCGGCTCGGCCGCCTCGTCCCATTCGACAGGGGTCGGCGTGCCGGTCAGGGCCCACTTCAGCGCCTCGTCGGCGGTGGAGATCGGCACGATCTCAAGAGCGGCCTTCACGTTTTCGGGCACATCCTCCAGATCCTTCTCATTCTCCTGAGGGATCAGCACGGTCTTCACACCCGACCGCAGGGCCGCCAGCAGCTTCTCCTTCAGCCCGCCGATGGCCGTGACCCGGCCGCGCAGGGTGATCTCGCCGGTCATGGCGATGTCCTTGCGGATCGGGATGCCGGTCAGGACCGACACCATGGCCACCGTCATGGCCACGCCGGCCGAGGGGCCGTCCTTGGGCGTGGCGCCGTCGGGAACGTGGACGTGGATGTCGGTCTTCTCGAACACCGGCGGCTTGACGCCGATGCTGAGGGCGCGGCTGCGGACGTAGGACGCCGCCGCCGAGATCGACTCCTTCATGACCTCCTTCAGGTTGCCGGTCACGGTCATGCGGCCGCGGCCCGGCATCTTCAGGGCTTCGATGGTCAGGATGTCGCCGCCGAACTCGGTCCAGGCCAGGCCGGTGACGATCCCGACCTGATCTTCCGCGTCCGTCTCGCCATAGCGGAATTTCTTCACGCCCGCGTATTCGGCCAGCTTGGCTGCATCCACGGTGATCGAGGCCGCCTTGGTCTTGGCCATCTCGCGCACCGCCTTGCGGGCCAGACCGCCCAGGGCGCGTTCCAGCGAACGCACGCCCGCTTCGCGCGTGTAGTAGCGGATCAGGTCGCGGATCGTCTCATCGGGGACGATCAGTTCGCCGTCCTTCAGGCCGTGGTCCTTGAGCTGTTTAGGCAGGACGTGGCGCTTGGCGATCTCGACCTTCTCGTCCTCGGTGTAGCCCGAGACGCGGATGATCTCCATGCGGTCCAGCAGGGGCTGGGGCATGTTCAGGCTGTTGGCCGTGGTGACGAACATCACCGGCGACAGGTCGTAGTCGACCTCCAGATAATGGTCGCCGAAGGTCGAGTTCTGGGCCGGATCCAGCACTTCCAGCAGGGCCGAGGACGGGTCGCCGCGCCAGTCGGCGCCCAGCTTGTCGATCTCATCCAGCAGGACGAAGGCGTTGGTCGTCTTGGCCTTCTTCATCGACTGGATGATCTTGCCGGGCATGGAGCCGATGTAGGTCCGGCGGTGGCCGCGGATCTCCGCCTCGTCGCGAACGCCGCCCAGCGACATGCGGACGTATTCACGCCCCGTCGCCTTGGCGATGGACTGGGCCAACGAGGTCTTGCCGACGCCGGGAGGGCCGACGAGGCACAGGATCGGTCCCTTCAGGCTGCCGGTGCGCGCCTGAACGGCCAGATACTCGACGATCCGTTCCTTGACCTTCTCCAGGCCATAGTGATCCTCTTCGAGGATGTCCTCGGCCTTCTGCAGGTCGATGGCCTTGGGCCGGGTTTTCGACCACGGAATCGACAGCAGCCAGTCCAGATAGTTGCGCACCACGGTCGATTCCGCCGACATCGGCGACATGTTGCGTAGCTTCTTCAACTCCGCCTCGGCCTTGATGCGGGCCTCCTTGGACAGGCGCGTCTTCTTGATGCGCTTTTCCAGTTCCAGAAGCTCGTCGCGCGCGTCGTCGGTCTCGCCCAGCTCGCGCTGGATCGCCTTCATCTGCTCGTTCAGATAATATTCGCGCTGGGTCTTCTCCATCTGCCGCTTCACGCGGCTGCGGATTTTCTTCTCGACCTGAAGGACGCTGATCTCGCCTTCCATCAGGCCGTAGACCTTCTCCAGCCGCGCCGGGATGACGACGGTTTCGAGCAGGGCCTGCTTGTCGGCGATCTTGACCGACAGATGGGCGGCGACCGAGTCCGCCAGCTTGGACGGGTCGGTGATCTGGGGGATGGCGCTGAGGGCCTCGGGCGGGACCTTCTTGTTCAGCTTCACATAGTTGTCGAACTGCTCGATCACGGCGCGCAGCAGGGCTTCGCTCTGCGACGGATCCCCGGCCTCGTCCTCGATCTCGACGGCTTCGGCTTCGTAATAGTCCTCACGGTCGGTGAAGCGGGTCAGGCGCGCGCGCGACTTGCCCTCGACCAGCACCTTCACCGTGCCGTCGGGCAGCTTCAGCAGTTGCAGCACGGAGGCCAGAACGCCGGTCGAATAGATGGCGTCCGTCGCCGGATCATCGTCGACAGAGTTCATCTGGGTGGCGAGCAGGATCTGCTTCTCGCCCTTCATGATCTCGTCGAGGGCGCGCACGGATTTCTCGCGCCCGACAAACAGCGGCACGACCATGTGCGGAAAGACGACGATGTCTCTCAACGGCAGGACAGGGAGGATTTTGCTCTCGGTCATGATGCGTACTTTCCGGGGCCTTTGTGAATCTCCGGCCCGCCGATCCGGTCTGATTTGGCGTTACTGCCGCCTCGTCCCGACTCGACCCGCTGTTTTCAGCGGCTTTCGTGTGAGTATGTGGTTCTGTCTGGACGCGGTTCAAGCGTGGCGGGCCTGCGACCCACAGAAGCGTGAAAAAGCCTGCGATTTCAGACCCGCTTTAGACCGCCCTGAAACGATGAAGGGGCGGCCCGTGGCGAGCCGCCCCTTTTTCGCTTGGATCAGGCCTCGCCGTCAGGCGGCGCCGTCGGCCGTCTTCTTCTTGGTTTCCGAATAGATCAGCAGCGGCTGGGCCTTGCCGTCGATCACCTCGGCGTTGACCACGACCTCTTCGACGCCCTCGAAGGTGGGCAGTTCGAACATGGTCTCAAGCAGCACGCCCTCAAGGATGGAGCGCAGGCCGCGGGCGCCGGTCTTGCGGGTGATCGCCTTCTTGGCCACCGCCGACAGGGCGTCGTCGGTGAAGGTCAGCGCGACGTTCTCCATCTCGAACAGTCGCTTGTACTGCTTGACCAGAGCGTTCTTGGGCTCGGTCAGGATGGTGATAAGCGCCGCCTCGTCCAGGTCTTCCAGCGTCGCCAGAACCGGCAGACGGCCGATGAACTCGGGGATCAGGCCGAAGCGCATCAGGTCGTCCGGCTCGACGCCCTTGAGGATTTCGCCGGTGCGACGCTCGTCGATCTCCTTGACCTTGGCGCCGAAGCCGATCGAGGCCCCCGCCCCGCGCGCCGAGATCACCTTTTCAAGGCCGGCGAAGGCGCCGCCGACGATGAACAGGATGTTGGCGGTGTCGACCTGCAGGAACTCCTGCTGCGGATGCTTGCGCCCGCCCTGCGGCGGCACGGAGGCGACAGTGCCTTCCATGATCTTCAGCAGGGCCTGCTGCACGCCTTCGCCCGACACGTCGCGGGTGATCGACGGGTTGTCCGACTTGCGCGAGATCTTGTCGATTTCGTCGATGTAGACGATGCCGCGCTGGGCCCGCTCGACGTTGTAGTCCGACGCCTGAAGCAGTTTCAGGATGATGTTCTCGACATCCTCGCCCACATAACCGGCTTCGGTCAGGGTCGTTGCGTCGGCCATGGTGAACGGCACGTCGATGATGCGCGCCAGCGTCTGGGCCAGCAGCGTCTTGCCCGAGCCGGTCGGCCCGATCAGCATGATGTTCGACTTGGCCAGTTCGACGTCGTTGTTCTTCGTCGCGTGGTTCAGGCGCTTGTAGTGGTTGTGGACGGCGACGCTCAGCACCTTCTTGGCGTGGGCCTGACCGATCACATAATCGTCGAGGACGTCGCGGATCTCCTTGGGCGTGGGCACGCCGTCCTTGGAGGTCTTGAACGCGATTTTGTGCTCTTCGCGGATGATGTCCATGCACAGTTCGACGCATTCATCGCAGATGAAAACGGTCGGTCCGGCAATCAGTTTGCGGACTTCGTGCTGGCTCTTGCCGCAGAACGAGCAGTAGAGCGTGCTTTTGGCGTCTGTGCCGGCGGCTTTGGTCATAGACCCTTCTCACTATCCGCAATCCGCCCCGACATTGGGACGAAAGGCGCTTCCTTCACGATCGATCCAGGGAATCTATCATCGAAGGTCTTCAAAAAATGACAATCACCCATCACACGTTCCGCCACAACCCCGTTGCGGCGCTGCAACGCGCTTCGGGGATCGGACAGGACAGATAATATGGGGATCACGGCTAATGTCTGACATGGGAAGCGAAAAAGCCTTTCACCAGTCCCCGACGCCGGGTCAACTGATCGTCGCCTTCGATTTCGACGGCACTCTGACGATTCGCGACAGCTTCACCAGCTTCCTGAAATGGCGGGCCGGGCCGGTGCGCTGGCTGGGCGGACTGGCGCAGATGATCCCGGCCGTGTTCGCCTACCTGGGCGACAGGGACCGCGGCCGGATCAAGGTCGCCTCGGTGCGTGAGTTCCTGATGGGCGCCGACCGCAAGTCGCTGGAGGCCGAGGCCGAGCGCTTCGCCGCCGAGATATGGCCGCGCTTCATGCGTCCTGATGCGCTGGCGACGTGGGAGGACTGGGGCCGTCGCGGCGCCCACCGCGTCATCGTCACCGCCTCGCCCGAGACCACCGTCGCCCCCTTCGCCCGCAGGCTGGGCGCCGAGAACCTGATCGGCACCCGTCTGGCCTTCGATGATCAGGACCGGGTGCTGGGCACCTTCGTCGGCGGCAACTGCCGGGGCGAGGAGAAGATGAATCGCCTGCGCGGCGTCTACGGCCCGGACATGAAGCTGGCCGCAGCCTATGGCGACACCTCGGGCGACGCCGAGATGATCGCTGCGGCCGAAGAAAAGGGCTATGGCGTCTTCACCGGCCGCCCCTGACGCACCATCTGTTGCGCGAATATGGAGGCATGATGGACGCCGGACCGAGGCGCTGATCGCAACTTGGTCCCTGAACCGCCCCATGCGAGGTTCATCTGATGATACCGGGACGCCTGACGCTGCACGCATGAACCCTCTGGCCCTCATCATTGAAGACGAAGTCGCGATCGCCGAGATTCTGGATCGCTATCTGGTCCGCGAGGGGTTCCGCACGGCCCGCGCCTATAACGGTCAGGTCGGGCTGGATCTGTATTCCGCGCTGAAGCCGGACGTGGTGCTGCTGGACGTCATGCTGCCGCGCATCGACGGCTGGGGCGTGTTGTCGGAACTGCGCCGCAAGGGCGACACGCCCGTCCTGATCATGACCGCGCTGGATCAGGACGTGGACAAGCTTCAGGCCCTGCGCACCGGGGCTGACGACTATGTGGTCAAGCCCTTCAGCCCGATGGAGGTCGTCGCCCGCGTCCAGGCGATCCTGAGGCGCACCAACGGCATGGCGCCCGACCGTTTGATCCGCGTCGACATGCTGGAAATCAACCCCGAGAGCTATATCGCCACGGTGAGAAATGGCGATCAGGTCAACCATCTCGACACCACCCTGACCGAGTTCCGCATTCTGGAGTTCATGGCCCGCCACCCGATGCGCGTCTTCTCACGCGGGGAACTGGCGGACGCCTGCCTGCCGAACGAGGACGTGCTGGACCGCACCGTCGACAGCCACATCAGCAAGCTGCGCCGCAAGCTGAACGCCGCCGGGATGGAAAAGGCGCTGAAGGGCGTCAGGGGCGTCGGCTATCGCCTGAACGCGCGATGATCCAGCGCTCGCCCAGTCTCCAGCGGAAGTTCTCCTTCTATATGGCGACGGTCGCGATCAGCGGCCTGTTCTCGGCCTTTCTCGCCTGGGGCATCGTCTACATGCTGTTCGTCGACCCCAGAGACGAGCATCTGGAGATATATTTCGACGTCATCGATCTGGCGGCTTTGCTGCTGTCGCTGCTGCTGGGCCTGACCGTCTCCATCATCGCCGCGCGCATCCTGTCACAGCGGATCGCAGCGCCCCTGTCCCACGTCGCCCTGGCGGCGCGCACCTTGACGGCCGGCGATCTGGCGGCGCGCGTCGATTACAAGGATGGAAGCCTCGGCGAAGTTTCCCAATTAATCTCTGATTTCAATACGCTGGCGGCGCATCTTCAGAAATCCACGCGCGAGTCGATGCAGTGGAACGCCGCCATCGCGCATGAGCTGAGAACCCCCCTGACCATCATGAACGGCATGATGGAGGGCGTGGCCGACAACATCTTCGACCTGGATGACGACTGGCTGGGCCTGATGAAATTCCAGCTCGAAAGCCTGACGCGGATCGTCGAGGATCTGCGCGTCATCAGCCTGTATGAGAGCGGCCACCTGTCGCTGAAGACGGAAGAACTGGCGCTGGATACCGTCATCGAGCCGCTGAAGGGCCTGTACGAACCCCTGCTCAACAAGCTGGGCTTCACGATGGAATGGGCGACGGCGCCGGTGCGCGTCGTCGGCGACAGCACCCGCATCCGTCAGGCGCTGCACGCCCTGCTTGAGAACGTCCGCGTTCACGCCGACCCTGGACTGGTGCGGGTCGCCATCGAGGAAAGCTATGGCTTCGCGGTCATCAGCGTCGCAGATTCCGGCCCGGGCGTGCCGAACGACATCGCGCCCCAGATGTTCGATCCCTTCCGCAGCGCGCGCTCGGACGCCAAGGGGTCGGGTCTGGGCCTGACCGTGGTCCAGTATATCGCCGAGGCGCACGGCGGTTACGCCCTGTTGGGCCGTTCGAATCTGGGCGGGCTTCAGGCCGAGTTCGAGCTGCCGCTGGCGCACTGAACGCGCACAGACGCATCAGCCTCCTACGCGACGCGGCCTCCACATTCCGTCCGCAAACGCGCAACACACGATGAGTAAAGAATCCGCCATCCCGCCGCGTCGTGGTTTAGCAGGATCATCATTGCACCACCCCAACCTACGATTTCTGCTGGGCGTTCCTGGCGCGATTTTTCTGATCGCCGCCGGAGGCGATTTTGCACGCGCTGAACAGAGGCCGGTCGGCGCCTCCGTCCCGACAGCCGCCTCTATGGAAGACGACCGCATCGATGACTGGCGCACGGTTTTCGACGACCCGACGCTGACGGCCCTGCTGGCCGAGGCCCTTGAACGCAATCTGACGATCGAGAACGCCCGTCAACGCCTGCAACAGGCTCGTGTCCTGCAACGCGGCGCGCGCAACGATGACCGCCCAGGCGCAGACCTGTACGGCGCGCCCCTGCAGGACGTGCCGACCGGCGACGGCTATTATCAGTTGGGCGTCGCCACGCGCTGGGAACTGGACCTCTTCGGCGCCGGAGCCGCCCGCGATCAGGAGGCCGAGGCCAAGGCGGCCGCAGGCGCCGCCCAACTGCGCGCAGCACGGTTGATGATCGCCGTTGCCGTCATTCAAACCTATTACGAGCGCCATCAGGCGCAGGTGCAACTAGCCCTGTCGCGCCAGTCGCACGACCTTGCCCTGCGCGCCGTCCGCCTGACTCAGTCGCGACATGAAGCCGGTCTTGCCGCCCCAGACGAAGTGCGCGCCGCGTCACAGCGTGAAAACCGTCAACGGATCGAGCAGGCCCGTCTGAAACATCAGATCGACCGCACGTCATGGATCCTTGCGGCCCTGATGAGCCGGTCAACGCCCATGCTGCAGGACGCCCGCGCTAGCGGCCATTTCGCGGCGGTGCGCTTCCCATCTGAACTGCGCGGCGATGATCTTCGTCGTCGTCCTGACCTGATGCTCGCCGAAGCCGAAGTGCTGGAGGCCGCCGCCCGGGTCAGGATCGCCCGATCCGCGCTCTACCCCCGCCTGACGCTGGGCGGCTCCATCGGCTATACGCACAGTCTGTCGTCCGCGCCTTCCCCCGGCGGCGTCGCTCCCGTCATCGGCCCGACGATCGACATTCCGCTGTGGGACTGGGGTCGCCGCCGCGCCGTGGTGAACAGCGAAGACCACGCCCTGTCCGGCGCCCTGGCCCTTTACCGCCAGGCCGTCATCGACGCCGCCAGCGAGGCTCACACCGCTCTGAGCGCCCTTGAACAGCAGCAGGCCGTCGTCGCGACACGCCGTGAAGCGGTCGACGCCTCTCAGCAGTCGCTGGACGCCTGGACCACCCGCTACGATCTGGGATTGGCCAGCGAACTGGACCTGATCCAGCCCGAGGTGGACCTGCTTGACGCCCGCTCGGCTCTGGTCGGCGCGCGGCTGGACAGCATCCTGGCCCTGCTGGCGGTCTATAAGGCGGCGGGCGGCCCGCCCTCGGTTGCGGGAGAGACGCCATGATCTCCCTGGCCCGCAAAACCCTGATCCATGAATGGCCGCGCTTCGTGCCCGTGGTGCTGGCCGTCACCTTCGCCGGTCTGCTGCTGATCGTGCAGGCCGCGCTGGTGCTGGGCATCTTCAGCAGCGCCGCCATCTACATCAAGGCGTCCTCGGCCGATCTGTGGGTCGGCTATCCCGGCTCGCAGAGCGTCAACTACGGCCGCCCGCTGGGCCCGGACATCGAGATGCGGCTGAGCGCCGACGACGCCGTCGCGGCGGTCGAGCCCTATCGCTGGGTCGACGCCGACTGGCACTCGGTGTCGGGCGAAGGCGGGGCGATCTCCATCTATCTGTCGGGCGTTTCCGTCGAAGACGGCGCCATGGCCTTTTCCGAGCGTCTGACCGACGTCCAGCGCCAGCGGCTGCGCGAGCCGGGCGCCGTCATCGTCGACGCCGCCGACCTGTCCACACTTCATGTCGCCGATGGCGGCCGCGCCTGGATCAACAAGCAGCCTGTGCAGGTGGTCGGCGTCATCAAGGGGATGCGCGGTCTGGGCGGGGTCAACGTCCTGTCGTCGCTGGAGACCGCGCGCGAGATCGGCGCCGCCGAGACATCGGCCGACACCTATTATCTGGCCCGTCTGAAAGACGGCGCCGCGCCCGCCGACGTGCGCCAGCGGCTGATGCAGGACCGCGCCGCCTTCTCGCCATATGAGGCATGGACCGCGCGTGAGTTCGCCGCCCGGTCGCAGAACTACTGGCTGCTGGACACCGGCGCCGGGATCGCCGTCCTGTTCATGGCCATCATCGTCAGCCTGGTCGGCGCGGTTGTGACCAGCCAGTCTCTGGCCGGAACCATCGCCGCCTCGCGCCGCGAATACGCCGCCCTCAGCGCCCTGGGCGTCGGGCGCTGGCCCCTGACGCGTGTGGTGCTGGAACAGAGCGCATGGATCGGCGGCGTGGGCCTGATGCTGGCGGCCCTGCTCAGCGCGCCGCTGCTGACGCTGGCGGCCAGCCATGACGTGCCGGTCGCCATGAGCCTGCCGGTCGCAGCCGGCTGCGGCCTGCTGATCTTCGCCATGGCCATGCTGGCCAGTCTGGCGGCGGTACGGACCATGCTGGGGACCGACCCCGCCATGTTGCTGAGATAGAGCCATGGTCGATTCCGCACCCATCATGACGAACGCCCCGGCCGTGGTCGCCGAGGGACTGGTGAAGACCTTCATCACCGGCACGGTGCCGACGCGTGTGCTGACCCATCTGGACCTCAGCCTCCATCCCGGCGAGATGACCCTGATCTCCGGCCCGTCGGGCTGCGGGAAGAGCACGCTCCTGTCCCTGTTGTCCGGCCTGCAAAAGCCCGACGCGGGCGCCGTCACCGCCCTGAACCAGCGGCTGGATCACCTCAGTCGTGGGCGGCTGGAAGCCTTCCGCCTGCAATACACCGGCTTTGTCTTTCAAGGCTTCAACCTGTTCCCTGCCCTGACGGCGGTGGAGCAGGTGCAGCTGCCGCTGGGCTATCTGGGCATGGACCGCCGCCAGAGCGAGGCGCTGGCCCTGAAGGCGCTGGACGAGGTGGGCCTGAACCACCGTCTGCACATGCGTCCGGCCCAACTTTCCGGCGGTGAAAAACAGCGGGTCGCCATCGCGCGCGCCATCGCCAAGTCGCCCGCCCTGCTGTTCGCCGACGAACCCACCAGCGCCCTTGACGCCGAGAACGGCCAGCGCGTCAGCGAAATGCTGCGCCAGATCGCCCATCGCCACGGCTCGACCGTGGTCTGCGTCAGCCACGACCCGCGCCTGATTCGTTTCGCCGACCGCCTGCTGACGATGGAGGATGGCGTCATCCAGCGCGACGAACGCCCTGCCCCATCTTGCGCGAACGCCCAGCCTTCCGCCCCCGCCAGCCCTTCGGAAGCCCGGTGATGAGAGCCAGAACCATGCCGCCAGCACCCCGCCTTTCCATCGCCCTCGCCGCGCTGGCGTTTCTGAGCCTGCCCATCCTGTCCGCCTGCCAGAAGGCCGAGCCGCCCGCCGAGGCCGCGCCCCTGCACGCCATCGCCCGTGGCCGGATCGAGGTGCAGGGCGGTCTTCTGGCCCTCAGCGCGCCGATCGACGGCGAACTGCGCGCGCTGGACGTCGTCGAGGGTCAGAAGGTCCGCAAGGGCGATGTCCTGGCCCGTTTCGACACTGTGGACCTGACGGACGAAACGCGCCTGATCGAGGCTCAGGCCAACCAGTCGCGCCAACGTCATACGGCGGCCCAGCGCAAGGCCCGGGGCTTAAGCGAAACCGTCGGCCGCTATGAACAGGCTGCGAAGGCGGGCGCCGCCTCGGCTCAGGCCCTTGCCGAGGCGCGGCAGTCGCTGGCCGACGCCCAGTCAGAGGTCGACGCCGCCGCCGCCGAGATCGCCGTCGCTGACCAGCGTCTGGCGCAGGCCCGCAACCGCCTGCACAGAGCCCAGTTGATCGCCCCTGCCGACGGCGTCGCCCTGCGCGTCGCCGCCTCAAGCGGACAACGGCTTTCGGCCGGCGCCCCTGTGCTGACGCTGCTGCCCGACCGCCCCCTGATCGTCCGCGCCGAGATCAATGAGAGCTTCATCAGCCGCGTGCGCACCGGCATGAAGGCGACGGTAAGCGTCGACCCCGCGTCGTCGGGCGCCAAACCCCTGCCTCCCGCACGGCTGACCTACCTCAGCCCCGTCTACACCCACGCCCGTCAGGACGACGACGTCGAGCGCGGACCCAGCCGCGTGGTCGAGGGCCTGCTGGAATTCGACGCCCGCCCCGATGTGCGCGTCGGCCAAACCGTTCGGATCCGCTTCGATGACTGATCGCCCCTACACGCTCGCCCCGTCGCGCACCGAGTGGGCCATCCACTGCGACTTCGACGGCACCATCAGCAATCGCGATGTGACCGACAGCCTGCTGCACGCCTTCGGCCGCCCCGGCTGGACCGATCTGGAAAGCGCGTGGGAACAGGGCCAGATCGGCTCCAGGGCCTGCATGACCGGCCAGATCGCCCTGCTGGACATGACGGACGCCGACTTCGACGCCGCCCTGTCCGCCATTCAGGTCGACCCGGCCTTCCCCGCCTTCGTCCGCGCCGCGAACAGTCTCGGCGCGCCCATCAGCATCGTCAGCGACGGCCTCGATCTGGCCATCCAGCGCATTCTGGCGCCGCTGGGGATGCAGCCCCTGCCCATCATGGCCAATCAGCTGGAACAGGTCGGAGCCGACCGCTGGCGTCTGAATACGCCGTGGAGCTCCGCCGCCTGCGTCAAGGACAGCGCCAACTGCAAATGCGCCCGTCTGGCCGAGGCGCGACGCACGGCGGACCGCATCCTCTATATCGGCGACAGCACCTCGGACTTCTGCGTCTCGGGCAAGGCGGACTTCGTTCTGGCGAAAAGCCGCCTGATCGACCACTGCCGCGCCAACGCCATTCCCCACGCCCCTATCGACGACTTCACCGACGCCCTGGCGCTGCTGCCGGAAATCCTGAGCCGTCCTTTGTTTCAGGATGCCGTATGACCCTGCCTGTCGCCTCGCCGATGAAGGACCACGCCTATCTGTTGCCCGGTCAGGGCGATAACGGCCGCGTCGGCGTCCTTCTGATCCACGGTCTGACCGGCACGCCCAATGAGATGCGCCTGATCGCACGCGGCCTGCAGAAGCAGGGCTTCACCGTCTACGCCCTGCAGTTGGCTGGTCACTGCGGCGATGTGGACGACCTGCTGGCCACCGGCTGGCGCGACTGGATGAACAGCACCCGCGAGGGCGCCCGCCATCTGGCCGCCCATACCGACCGGATCATCGCCGTCGGCCTGTCGATGGGCGCCCTGCTGGCGCTGGGGCTGGCCGAGGAGAAGACGCCCAAGCTGGCGGGCGTCGTCGCCCTGTCGACCACCTTCCGGCACGACGGCTGGAGCATGCCCTTCTACACCCGCTTCTCCTTCTTGCTGCCGCTGTGCCGGGCGCTGGGGATCGGGGCGAAACGCGTCTTCTTCGAAATGCCGCCCTACGGCATCAAGGACGAGGCGATCCGCGCGCGCATCGTCGCCCAGATGCAGTCCGGCGACAGTTCGCAGGCGGGCCTGCCAGGCAATCCGTGGTGGTCCATCGGCGAGCTTCAGGCCCTGGCCCGACACGTCCGTCGTCGTCTGTCGCTGATCGAGGTTCCGTGTCTGGCGGTTCACGCCCGCCATGATGATGTCGCCGCCCTGTCCAACGCACAGGACATCAAGGATCGCGTCCGCAAGGCGCCGGTCGAACTGGTCGTGCTGGACGACAGCTATCACATGGTCACCATCGACCGGGAACGGCGCCGGGTCATCGCCTGCGTCACCGATTTCGCCGACCAGATCGCGCGACAGCACCAGACGACGACAGAGGCCGCCGCGTGAACCTTTTGGTCGTCGGCCTATGGACCGCCAACATCATCGTCGACTGCTCCGGGCAGCTGGCCTTCAAGGCCGCCGCCTCAGACCCCCGCGCGGGCGAAGGTCTGGCGCGCTGGCGCTATATGGCGACCAAGCCGTGGATCTGGATCGGCATCGGCAGCTATGTCGCCGAGTTCCTGGTCTGGCTGGCCTTCCTGTCGCTGGTGCCGCTGTCCGACGGGGTGCTGCTGGGATCGATCAATATCGTCGCCATCCTGTTGCTGGGGCGGGTGCTGTTCCGTGAGAAGCTGACTCCCTTGCGTATCATCGGCGTGACGCTGATCTCGCTGGGCGTGGCCGTGGTGGGGCTGCACGGATGAAATCCTCTCAAAAAGCCTTCTACATCATCGGCTTCCTTACGCTGATGACGTTCGACACCCTGGCCCAGATCTGTTTCAAACAGGCAGGAAACAGCGCCCTGCCGCTGGAATTCTCGCCCTCATGGCTGGCGCGGGTGTTCGGCCAGCCGTGGATCTATGGCGCCATGGCGGGCTATGTCGGCGCCTTTTTCACATGGATGACGCTGTTGCAGCGCGCGCCGGTCGGCCCGGCCTTCGCCGCCTCTCACCTTGAGATCGTATCAGTGTTGGCGCTGTCAGCGGTGCTGTTCCGTGAAGTCATCGGCTGGCCCCAGCTTCTGGGGATGCTGCTGATCCTCGGCGGCATCTTCTGTCTGGCCGTGGGCGAAGGCCGTCTCAGCCGCGAGGCCGAGGCGGAGCCTGAGCCACATGGCTAGTTTCGCGCCGCCCACGGCAGGCCTGCCGCTACAGATCAGCGACCTGTTTCCCGGCCGCGCCCCCTGTCTGGAGAATGATCTGGCGGCCTTTCTGGGCGCTCCTCCGGTCCAGATCGAATGTTCCGGCACTGCCGCCTTCATCATCGCCCTGCGGACGCTGGCCGCTTTCGCCCCCGGCCGGGACGAGGTGGTTGTCCCGGCCTATACCTGTCCGCTGATCGCGCAGGCCGTCGCCGCCTGCGATCTGAAGCTGAAGCTGGCCGATCTCAGCCCGGATACTCTGGACATGGCGCCCGACGCGCTGGACGCCCTGTGCGGCGCCCGCACTCTGGCCGTCGTCCCCACCCATCTGGGCGGACGGGTCAGCGATATCGGCCCGTCGCTACAGGCCGCCCGCCGCGTCGGCGCCTGGGTGATCGAGGACGCGGCTCAGGCTCTGGGCGCGCGTCTGGACGGCGCGCCGGTCGGCCTTCAGGGCGACATCGGCTTTTACAGTCTGGCCGTCGGCAAGGGCCTCAGCATCTATGAAGGCGGCGCCCTGATCGCCCGCGACGAGGGCCTGCGGCAGGCCCTGATGGAGACCCGCCGCCGCCTGATCCCCAACAGTCTGGCGATGGAGGCGCGGCGCATCGCCGAACTGGTCGGATACGCCCTGCTCTACCGGCCCGGCGCCCTGCGGTGGAGCTATGGCGCGCCCCTGCGTCAGGCGCTGTCGCGCGGCGACTGGAGCGCGGCGGCGGGCGACGACTTCCCCGACGCCATCCCCCTTCACCGCCCCAGCCGCTGGCGCAAACAGGTGGGCGCCGAGGCCCTGAAACGCCTGCCCGCCTTTCTGACCGCCACCGAGGCGCAGGCCCTGATGCGGCTGGAAATCCTCAAACAGATTCCCGGCGTCGAAGTCGTCGAGGACAGCGCCCCCGGCGCGCGCGGCGTCTGGCCGATCCTGATGGCGCGCCTGCCCGATCAGACGATCCGCGACGCTGTTCTGGCCCACGGCTGGGAACAGGGACTGGGCCTCAGCCCGCCCTTCCTGCGCGCCCTGCCGGACTATCGGCGCTACGCCTCGGTCGTGCCTGTATGCGCGCCGGACGCCCTGCCCCACGCCCGCGACTGGGCCGGACGGCTGCTGGCGGTCAGCAACAGTCCGTGGCTGGGTGATGCGGACTTCGCGCGGGTCTGCGACATCATCGGCCGCGCGATCGAAGGGCGGCTCTAGACGCGCGCCTGCTCCCTGCGCTTCAGTTCGGCCTCGCGCTCGACGATGTAGTTGCGCGTCAGGGGAACCGCCTCCTGTCGACGCGCCAACTGGACCTGGAACACGGCGATCTCCTGATAGCGGAAGGCCGTCTCCGACATGGCCAGATAGAACTCCCACATCAGGCAGAACCGCTCGTCGTATAGCGCTTTAGCCTCATCGCGCCGCGCCATGAACCGTTCGCGCCACAGCCTCAGCGTCTGGGCATAGTGCAGGCGCACCACCTCGATGTCGGTGATGATCAGGCCGGAACGCTCGATCGCAGGCGTGAACTCGGACATGGACGCCAGATGGCCGCCGGGGAAAATGTACCGCTCCAGCCACGGGTTGTTGAAGTCCGGCACATCGCTGTTGCCGATGAAGTGCAGCAGCATGACGCCGTCTTCGGTCAACAGATCGCGGCACTGGCTGAAGAAGGCGTCGAAGTTGACGATGCCGACATGCTCGAACATCCCCACCGAGACGATGCGATCGAACGGCCCCGGCACGTCGCGATAGTCCTGAAGCCGGAACTCGACATTGGCCCCGCGCGGCGAGTTTTCCGCCCGCGCCGTCGCCGCCGCCAGCTGTTCGGTCGACAGGGTCACCCCCACCGCCTGACCGGCGCCCGCGACCTCGGCCAGATACAGGGCCATGCCGCCCCAGCCGCAGCCGATATCCAGCACCCGATGGCCCGGTTCAATCAGCAGCTTGGCCGCGATATGGCGCTTCTTGGCCAGTTGCGCCTCTTCCAGCGTCTCGTCGCCCCGCTCGAAATAGGCGCAGGAATACTGGCGGTCCTCGTCCAGAAACAGCCGATAGAGCCGGTCATCCAGATCATAGTGATGGGCGACATTGCGGCGCGACTTCTTCCGCTTGTTGCTCTGCAGGATGGGCCGCAGCGCCGACCGCACGGCGTCCAGCGCCCGCACCGTGGCGCCGACCGGCACATCACGGTCGTCGCGCAGCACCAATTCCAGAAAATCATAGACCGTGCCGCGCTCCACCTGCAGCCGCTGCTGCATGAACATCTCCCCCATGTTCAGGTCGGGGTCGCGCAGCAGGTTCAGGATCGCCCGGCGGTCGGTGAAGCGCACCCGCACGCTCGGCGTCCCGCCGTCGCCCAGCCGCAGCACGGCGCCGTCCGGCATGACGATCTCCAGATCGCCGCGTTGGATCAGGGGGGTGAAGACCCGCTTCACCAGCTTCAACATCAGTCCATCCAGCATGACGTGCGCCTCCCCGAAAATGCTGTGCGACGCGCCTAGACGCGCCACGCCGCCTGCAGGGCCGCGACCAGCTGCAGGTTGAAAGGATGATTGTCCTGCTGCCACCGGGCCACGACCTCGGCCGACGGCTCGACCGTCTGGCTGTCCATCCGGCTCAGCCAGCGTTTCCACCTTGTGCGATAGCGGTGCAGCGATACCTCGCCGGTGATGTCGGCGCCGACCAGATGGCCGTTCAGCGCCGCCACGATGTCCAGCCCCTGCGCCGCCGTCATTTGCCCCTGATCCCAGTTGGTGTGGACCACGTCCGGGGCGAAGACGTCCTTGTCGATGCTCAGATAGGTCGGCGCCGGATCATCACCCAGATAGCCGCACAGCGCGGCTGTCAGCGTGCCCGTGTCATCGAAAGACCGGAACCGCTCGCCGAAGCCCCGACGGCGCGCCCAGTCCACATCGACCCCCACGCTCCAATAGGTCGTCTTGCCCGCCTTCACCGCGCGCAGGTCATGCTCCCACGCATGGGCGGCGCCCAGATCTTCGGACGTCACGCCGACGACGTGAACCTCGGCCACGCGCGGGTCCATCGCCATGCGGCCGATCCATGAGCCGCAGTGAACGCCCCACGGGAAAACCATGCTGTCAGGGTGGTTATCCAGCACCACCACCCGCACCGGAGCGGCGGCCCGCTCAAGACAGCGCGCGATCAGGGGCCAGCTCAGATGATGGAAGTCGCCGCTGCCCATCAGCACCGGCCCATGCGCCTCATACGAGGGCGCATGCGACGACAGGGCGGCGCCCGCACGCCGAAACGCGCCCGTCCCACAGCCGAAACGCAGCGTCTCGCGCCACTCCTGCGGCAAGGTCGGGCGGATTTCGCCCGGCAGGGTCAGCACCGACCCGTCCAGATCCAGCACCAGAGGCGGCCGCGTCATGGCTTTTCACTCCCGGCCTTTTCACTCCAGGTCTTGTCGCTCTCAAACGACCCGGCCACGCGGCGTCCCAGCGCCCTCAACAGAGGATTGCGGATGAAGACCAGATGCCGCGTGAAGGTGAAGCTGGCGCCCAGCAACGCCTTGACCTCGGGGTCCGTCCAGCCGGCGACATAGTGCGTCAGGCCGCGCTCCATCGCGTATTCCAGATTCACGAACCAGCTGACGAAATACAGGTTCGCCTCACGCGCCTGCGGATAGATGAAGCCGATATATTTATCGATCAGCATGCCCTGATGCTCGAAGCACAGGTTCCAACCGATGAACTCGCCATCCTGATTGCGGTATTCGAACACCACGCCATTCTGCGCCGGATCGGTCAGGACGCCTGCGAAGAAATCATAGGTCAGCCGGTCGAAGTGGATCTCGCTCTGGGCGTAGACCTGTTCGTACATCGCGTAATAGCGGCGCACCGTCGCCTCGTCGAAACAGGCGTCGCCGGTACGCACCACCGTCACCGTCAGCCCGGCCCGCGCACGCAGTTTCTTGCGGACGTATTTGGCGTCCTTGCGGTTCAGGCGGGCGATGTAGTCGCCGACATCGCTGAAATCGATCGGCACATAGGCCAGCGCCTGCCCGGCCAGTTGGATGAAGTCCCGCGCCACGCACGCGCGGGCCAGTTCGTCGGCGAAGACATTGTCCTGCGCGGGCAACAGGGGCGAATCCTGCGGCAGGTCCTTCAATATGGTCAGGGCCGCGCCGCGCCCCAGACGCTCGCGCAGGGATGCGGCCAGCGTCGCCGCCGCCTGCGCATCGGCCGCGCCAGTATCCGGCGCGGGCGCATATTCCGTCACCGTCGTGCCGATGAAGGTGGTGCGCAGGCGAAGGAAACGCCGCCATGTGCGGAACCCCGGCCATTGCGACAGCCGCTCGACGAACTCGGCGTCCGCCGTGGTCAGCAGGTCGAACGGCGCCACGAACGCCGGCGCCGGCGCATCGCTGACGACCGAAAACCCTTCCGGCGGACAGGCCGTCCACCGGTCGATCAGGGTTTGCGGCTCCAGCACATTGCGCCAGCGCATCGGCGCGCCCCTCACGCCGCCTTGGCGCGGTTCAGCAGTTGCTCCAGCAGCACCATGGCCTCATCGATCTCGGAACGCGAGATCATCAGAGACGGCGCGAAGGTGATGACGTTCTTGTAGTAGCCGCCCACGTCCAGAACCAGGCCGCGCTTCTCGCCCTGATATTCCAGATCGCCCGCCAGACCGATGTCCACCATCTTGTCCAGCAGTTCGCGGTTCGGGGTGAAGCCGTCCTCGGTGCAGATCTCGGCCCGCAGCGCCAGACCCAGACCGTCGACGTCGCCGATCTCCTTGTGACGCGTCTGCAGGTCGCGCAGCCCGTCCAGGAAGTAGGCGCCCGCCTCCTTCACCTGCCGGCCGAAGTCGATCTCGTGCGTCATCTTCAGCACTTCCAGACCGACCGAGGTGCCCAGCGGGTTGGCCGCAAACGTCGAGTGGGTCGAGCCCGGCGGGAAGGTTGTCGGATTGATCAGCTCCTCGCGCGCCCAGATGCCGGACAGCGGGTTCAGGCCGTTCGTCAGCGCCTTGCCGAAGATCAGCACGTCCGGCGTCACGCCGAAGTTCTCGACCGACCACAGGGTGCCGGTGCGCCAGAAGCCCATCTGGATCTCATCGACCACCATCAGGATGCCGTGCTGGTCCAGCACCGACTTCAGCCCGGTGAAGAAGTTGGCCGGCGGCACCACATAGCCGCCCGTCCCCTGAATCGGCTCGACGTAGAAGGCCGCATATTCGCACTGGTTCGTCTTGGGGTCCCAGACGGCGTGATACTCGTTCTCGAACTTGCGGGCGAAGTCGCGGACGATGACGTCGGCGTATTCCTCTGCCGTCATGCCGCGCGGGCGGCGGAACGGATAGGGGAAGGGAATGAACTGCGCGCGGTCGCCGAAGTGGCCGAAGCGACGGCGATAGCGATAGCTGGAGGTGATGCTGGACGCGCCCAGCGTGCGGCCGTGATAGCCGCCCTCGAAGGCGAACATCAGCGTCTTGCCGTTGCTGGCGTTGCGCACGACCTTCAGCGAGTCATCAACCGCCTGGGCGCCGCCGACATTGAAATGGACGCGGCCCTGATGGCCCCATTTCTTCTGCGCGTCCTCGGCGATGAACTTGGCCAGTTCGATCTTGGTCGGGTGCAGATACTGGCTGGCGACCTGCGGCAGCTCCTGGATCTGACGGATCAGAGTCTCTTCCAGACGCTTGTTTTTATAGCCGAAGTTGACGGCCGAATACCACATCTGGAGGTCCAGGAAGGCGGTGCCGTCGTTGTCGAACATATAGCTGCCGTCGCAGCCGGTGAAAATCTTGGGCGGGTCGACGTAATGAACCGTATCGCCGAAGGAGCAGTAGCGTGCTTCCTGCTCCAGAAGTTCCTGCACATTAAGGCTCACGTCGAATCTCCGTCTAACTCGTGAGCCTGTTTCCGACAGGTCGGTGCAACATCCGTCGACAGGGGATGGAGGATTTGTGGAGGCGGCGAGGCCCTGTTGTGGCCCCGCCCGTCGCCTGCCTCCGCCGCGCCTCAGACCTGGCCGATCTGACGGTTGCGCCCGGCGCCCAGCCCCATCACGGCCATGACCACGCACAGGACCGCGCACATGGCCAGCGCAGGCGGCCACCCGCCCGCCACATCATGCAGGGCGCCGATGGCGACCGGCCCACAGGCCGACAGCAGATAGCCGACCGACTGCGTCATCCCTGACAACTGCGCCGTCTGGTGCGCCGATCCCGTGCGCAGGCCGATGAAGGACAGGGCCAGAATAAAGCCGCCGCCCGAGCCGAACCCCACCAGCGCAGCCCAGACCACCGCCAGTCCCGGCGCCAGATACAGTCCCGCCAGCGCAACCAGGCTCAACAGCGCAAAGGCGGCGGCCAGCGCCCGCTGATCCTTCATCCGCCGCACCAGCGGAACCAGCACCAATCCCGGCGCCGCTGTCGCCAATTGCATCACCCCATGCACCGCTCCCGCCGCCTCGGGCGAAGTTCCGCTGGCGGTCAGGATCGACGGCAGCCAGGCCGCCACGGCGTAATAGACGAAGGAGTTCAGCCCGAAGAACAGGGTCACCTGCCACGCCAGACCCGAGCGCCACATCGAAGCGGACGTCTCCAGCTCCGCCGTGGCGGCCACGGGCGCCGAATGACGGCGCAGCTGCGGGATCCACACAAGAGCCGCCGCAGCCGGCAGGACGATCAGCGACAGCAACGCCACGCGCCAGTCCGTCGCGTGGGCCAACGGCGCCATCAGCGCCGAGGCGGCGGCCGACGCCACCCCCATGCTGATGGCGTAAAGCGTGGTCAACTTGGTGATCTGATCGGGAAAGTCCCGCTTCAACAGGCTGGGCAACAGGGTGTTGCCGATGGCGATGCCCGCCCCCAGCAGAACCGATCCGCCATACAGCGTCCACAACGGCCCGACTGAACGGATGGCGATGCCCGCCACCATGGCGATCAGCGCCAGAAACAGCGCCCGCTCCAGCCCGATCGCGCGGGCCAGCCGCGCCGCGAACGGCGACACGACGAAGAAGGCCAGCAGCGGCAGGGTGATCAGAAAGCCTGTCTGTCCGGCGCCCTGGCCGAACGCCTGTCCGATATCGTCCAGCAGGGGGCCTGCGCCGGTGAAGGTCGCGCGAAGCGTGGTCGCCACCAGCATGACGCCGGCGATGATCCATAGGGGATGAAGGTGTGAGCGAGACGTCATGAAACCGCCTTGGGGAGAGACGCTGAAAGAAGGCCTTGGAGGGAGGAAGGCCCATTCAAACTAGCGCTGGAGCAAACGGCTGACTTCCGATATTCAGGCAAGGAGTTTTGATAATCGGTCACAACCCGCCATGACCACGCTTCACGCCTGTTTCGACAACTTCGACCCCGACGCTTTTCCCCAGGACGCCATCGCCGTCAGCCTGGGCGGCTCGGCCAATGAGGCGGAGTTGCCCCTGCATGTTCACCGCAAGGGTCAGTTGGTCGTGGCGCTTCAGGGTGGGGTGATGTGCCGGACCGAAGACGGCCTGTGGATCGCGCCTCTGGGCGGCGGGGTCTGGGCGCCGGGCGGCACGCCGCACAGCAACCGCGTCACCGTCAACGGGCGCGTCTGCATGGTGTTCGTAGAGCCGGACGTGCCGGGCCTGCCCGACCGCTGCTGCACCCTGTCGCTCAGCCCGATGGTGATCGAACTGATCCGTCACCTCGCCCGCCAGCCCGGCCCCGACTATGCGCCGGGCGGGCATCTGCACCGCATCGCCCAGGTCATCATCGAAGAACTGCGCCACTGCGAGATCGCCGCCCTGCACCTGCCGATCCCCGACGCCCCGGCCCTGCGCCGCATCGCCGAGGCGCTGATCGACAATCCCGGCGACCGGACCACGGTGGCCGACTGGGCGCGTCGCGTCGCCATGAGCGAGCGCACCCTGACCCGGCTGGTCAGCCGCGAAACCGGCATGAGCTTCGGCCGCTGGCGCCAGCAGCTTCAAATCGTGCTGGCGCTGCAACGACTATCATCCGGCGCCTCGGTGCAGAGCGTCGCCGATGATCTGGGCTATGAGTCCGCCAGCGCCTTCATCACCATGTTCAAGGCCGCGATGGGCAAGCCCCCGGCCCGCTACATCGCCGACATGGGCGCCCAGATCGGCGCAGAAGCCACGTTGGCGGACTGACCACCTGCCCGCTCAGAATTCCCAGTCTTCGTCCTCGGTCGCGACCGCCTTGCCGATGACATAGGACGAGCCGGAGCCGGAGAAGAAGTCGTGGTTCTCGTCCGCATTGGGCGACAGGGCCGACAGGATGGCCGGGTTCACATCCGTCACCGTCGCCGGGAACAGCGCTTCATAGCCCAGATTCATCAGCGACTTGTTGGCGTTGTAGTGCAGGAACTTCTTGACGTCCTCGGTCAGGCCGATGCCGTCATACAGGGCCTCGGTGTATTTGACCTCATTGTCATACAACTCGAACATCAGCTCGAAGGCGAAGTCCTTGATCGACTGCTTCTCGGCCTCGGTGCGCGTCTCCAGCTGCTTCTGGAACTTGTAGCCGATGTAATAGCCGTGAACCGCCTCGTCGCGGATGATCAGGCGGATCAGGTCGGCGGTATTGGTCAGCCGCGCCCGGCTGGACCAGTACATCGGCAGATAGAAGCCTGAATAGAACAGGAAGCTTTCCAGGAAGACGCTGGCCACCTTCCGCTTCAGCGGATCATCGGCGACGTAGTGTTTCAGGATCAGCTCCGCCTTGCGTTGCAGATGCTCGTTCTCCTCGCTCCAGCGATAGGCGTCGTCGACGTCGCGCGTCGAACACAGGGTCGAGAAGATCGAGGAATAGGACCGCGCATGGACCGCCTCCATGAAGCTGATGTTGCTCAACACCGCCTCTTCGTGCGGCGTCAGGGCGTCGGGCATCAGGGCGGGCGCCCCCACCGTGTTCTGGATGGTGTCCAGCAGGGTCAGGCCGGTGAAGACCCGGATCGTCAGCTTCTGCTCATCCGGCGTCAGCCCCGCCCACGACGGAATATCGTTCGACAGCGGCACCTTTTCCGGCAGCCAGAAATTGCCGGTCAACCGGTTCCAGACCTCAAGGTCCTTTTCGTCCTCCAGACGGTTCCAGTTGATCGCCTGCACGCGCGACACGGGCTTAAAGGGGGCGTTCATTTCAGCACTTCCCGGACATCACGGGAGGCTGCCGCCTCCCTAAAAATCTAAAAAGATCATCCCCTCAAGCCGCGAGCCGCCGCGCGCCGGGCGTCAGGGGATGACCATCGTTGCGCGCCCTTCAGGCGCACGAACCGCTCAGAGAGAACAACTCACGCAGCCCTCCACCTCGGTCCCGCTCAGGGCCATCTGGCGCAGGCGGATGTAGTAGATGGTCTTGATGCCCTTCTTCCACGCGTAGATCTGGGCGCGATTGATGTCGCGGGTCGTGGCCGTATCGCGGAAGAACAGCGTCAGCGACAGGCCCTGATCGACGTGCTGGGTCGCCGCCGCATAGGTGTCGATGATCTTCTCAGGGCCAATCTCATAGGCGTCCTGGTAGTATTCCTGATTGTCGTTGGTGAGGAAGGCGGCCGGATAATAGACGCGGCCGATCTTGCCCTCTTTCCTGATCTCGATCTTCGACACGATCGGGTGGATCGAAGAGGTCGAGTGGTTGATGTAGCTGATCGACCCCGTCGGCGGCACGGCCTGCAGGTTGCGGTTATAGAGGCCGTACTGCTGCACGTCGGCCTTCAGCGCGCGCCAGTCGTCCTGCGTCGGGATCGCTACGCCCGCATCGGCGAACAGTTGGCGCACGCGCTCGGTGGCGGGCGCCCATGCCTGTTCAGTGTATTTGTCGAAATATTCGCCCGATGCGTATTTCGACTGCTCGAACCCGGCGAAGGAGGCGCCGTTCTCCTGCGCCAGCCGGTTCGAGGCGCGCAAGGCGTGATAGGTCACCGCATAGAAGTAGATATTGGTGAAATCGACGCCTTCCTCCGAGCCGTAGAAGATGCGTTCGCGCGCCAGATAGCCGTGCAGGTTCATCTGGCCCAGACCGATGGCGCGGCTCTCGCGATTACCGCGCGCGATGGAGGGCACGGCGTCGATATCGCTCATGTCGGCCACGGCGGTCAGGGCGCGGATCGCCGTCTCGACCGTCGCGCCCAGATCGGGCGAATCCATCGCCGCCGCGATGTTCAGCGACCCCAGATTGCAGGAAATATCCTTGCCGACGTGATCGTAATTCAGGTCCGGCTTATAGGTGCTGGCCTCGCTGACCTGCAGGATTTCCGAGCACAGATTGCTCATGATGATCCGGCCGTCGATGGGATTGGCCCGGTTCGCCGTGTCCTCGAACAGGATGTAGGGATAGCCGGACTCGAACTGGATTTCGGCCAGGATCTGGAAGAAGTCCCGCGCCTTGATCTTGCGTTTGCGGATGCGGCCGTCATCGGCCATCTCGCGATACTTCTCAGAGACTGAAATCTCCGAGAAGGGCACGCCATAGACGCGCTCCACGTCATAGGGCGAGAACAGGTACATGTCCTCGTTATTGCGGGCCAACTCAAACGTGATGTCGGGGATCACCACGCCCAACGACAGGGTCTTGATGCGGATCTTCTCGTCCGCATTCTCGCGCTTGGTGTCGAGGAAGCGCAGGATGTCCGGGTGGTGCGCGTTCAGATAGACCGCCCCCGCCCCCTGCCGCGCGCCCAGCTGGTTGGCGTAGGAAAAGGCGTCTTCCAACAGCTTCATGATCGGGATGACGCCCGATGACTGCCCCTCGATCTGCTTGATCGGGGCGCCCGCCTCGCGGATGTTGGTCAGGGCGAAGGCCACGCCGCCGCCGCGCTTGGACAGTTGCAGGGCCGAGTTTATCGCCCGGCCGATCGACTCCATATTGTCCTCGATCCGCAGCAGGAAGCAGGACACCAGTTCGCCCCGCTGCTGCTTGCCCGCATTGAGGAAGGTCGGCGTCGCCGGCTGGAACCGCCCGGCGATGATCTCGTCCACCAGCGCCGTCGCCAGCGCCTCGTCCCCGCGCCCCAGCGCCAGGGCGACCATGCAGACCCGGTCCTCATACCGCTCCAGATACCGCTTACCGTCGAAAGTCTTCAGCGTGTAGGAGGTGTAGTATTTGAACGCGCCGAGGAAGGTCGGAAAGCGGAACTTCTTGCCATAGGCGCGGGCGAACAGGCCCTCGATAAAGGCAAAGTCGTACTGATCCAGCACCGACTTCTCGTAATACCCATGCTCGACCAGATAATCGAGCCGCTCCTTCAGGGAGTGGAAGAAGACGGTGTTCTGATTGACGTGCTGCAGGAAATACTGGCGCGCCGCCAGCCGATCCTTGTCGAACTGGATCTCGCCGTTGGCGCCATACAGGTTCAGCATGGCGTTCAGCGCATGATAGTCCATGCCCGCCGTCGCATCGGCGCCGCCGCTGGCCGTCGCCGGGCGTTCTATTGTGGTCGTGACCAAAAGCGTTCCAATCCTGATCTGATGCGGTCCACGTCCTCGGCCGTTCCCATCAGCTCGAAGCGATCCAGATAGGGAACGCCGCACTTGGCCGAGACGATCGAGCCGGACTTGCAGAAGTGATGTCCGAAGTTGGTGTTGCCCGCAGCGATGACGCCCCGGATGCCCTGACGGTTCAGCGGGTCGTTCAGGAACCGGATCACCGGCTTGGGCACCCCGCCCCGCCCATCGTCGCCGCAATAGGTCGGCACGATCAGCACATAGGGCCGACGCACCGCCAGCGGTCCCTCCGACGCCCGCAGCGGGATGCGCCGATTATCCAGCGCCAACTTGTCCACGAAGCGCCGCGTGTTCTCCGACACGCTGGAATAATAGACGACCAGAGGCATGGTTATTCCCTATCGCTCGCCGCGCGGCGGCTCGCTGCCTGAGGGAGGTTTTTCCCTATCGCTCGCCGCGCGGCGGCTTGCTGCTTGAGGGACGGGTTCAGGCCGCCAGTGCGCCGATCTTGTCGGGGCGGAAACCGGCCCAGTGGTCGTCGCCCGCCACAACCACCGGCGCCTGCCGATAGCCCATCGCCGTGACCTGATCATAGGCCGCCTGATCCTGCGTCAGGTCGACCAGTTGATAGGTCAGACCCTGCCGGTCCAGCGCGCGGGTGGTGGCGGTGCACTGAACGCAGGCAGGCTTGCTGTAGACGGTGATGGACATGACGACGGCTCCCTCATCCACTAAATCTGGTAGACAAAGCGACTCATACCACCTGATTTAGGAATTGCGAGACGTTATCAGTCGCAATTCAGTGATTGTGATCGACCCCATCGCAGACATGAAAAAGGCGGACCGCCTGCGCGATCCGCCCCCTCTTTCCTATCCGTCTGAACCGCCTCAGCTTCCGACGACGCCCGCCTCGGTCAAGGCGCCGCTGCGCGACACGGCATAGCGTTTCAGCGCCGTGACCTCGAACGGCTTGGCGAAGATGGTCGACACCTGCATCAACGCCGCCTCGGCCCGCTCCGTCGTCAGGGTCAGGACGATGAAGCCCTTGGCCGACTGGTCGCAGAAGACCACCTCTTCATTGGCCTGCATCAGCGCCGATCCCAGCGGGAAACCGCCGAGGGCATCGCCGATCGAAGGGCTGGAGACGGCGCTGGTCCCGAACTCGATCGCCCGGCGCGCGCCGCCCTCATCCTTCAGTTCGTTGACCCAGAAGGCGTGGCTGTCGCCGGACAGGACGATGGGCTGCACTCCCGCCTCTGCGAAAGCCGCATACAGCCGCTCACGCCCGGCCGGATAGCCGTCCCATGCGTCGAGATTGAACGGCAGCCCCATGCTGAACAGGAACAGAGCCTGCTCGAACTGTTCGCGATAAGCCTCTGGAATCTGGGTCATCAGACCCTGGATCTGCGCCGCGGTCAGGGTGCGTGACACATCAGGCCCGGCGACGCGCGCCACAACCACCTGATTGCCCAGCACCTGCCACGGACGGCCCTTGGCCTTAGAGGCTGACAGTTCACGCTTCAGCCAGTCGCGCTGCTGCGCCCCCATCAGATCGCGCGACGGGTCGTTCAGCTTGGCCCGGAAGGCATCCAGATCCAGCACCGGCTCGCCGTCCGGTCCTTCCTTGGCCGTCAGATCCTTGGCGTAGTCCAGCGGCTCGGTACGGCCGGTCAGCCGCGTCTCGACCATCATCAGACTGGCCAGATCGCCGAAGTGGAAGCTGCGGTGGATCGCCTCCTGCAGGGCGCCCGGCGCCGCCTCGCGGATCGGCATCCATTCATAATAGGCCTTCAGCGCCGCCGCCTTGCGCACGGCGAAGTCGCCTTCCGTCTCGGGCTGATGGTTCTCGGCGCCATGCATCCAGGAATCATTGGCCGTCTCGTGGTCGTCCCAGACGCAGATGAAGGGCGCGCGGGCGTGGGCGGCCTGAAGATCGGCGTCGGTCTTGTACTGGGCGTGCCTCAGCCGATAGTCGGCCAGGGTGACGATCTCATGCGGCGGCTGCGGCACGCGGCCCAGCTTCGCCCCCGTCGCCATGCCATAAGCGTCGTCTTCCGCCCCGTATTCATAGATGTAGTCGCCCAGATGGACCACGGCGTCCACGGACGGCAGGGCGGCGATGGCCTCATAGGCGTTGAACAGGCCGCCGGGGTGCAACTGGCACGACACCACCGCCAGATTGACCGGCGCCACGCCATCGGCCGCCAGCGTACGCGTCCGACCGATGGGCGAGCGCGCCTCGCCCACCGCGAAGTCATAGCGATAGTCGCGTCCGGGACGCAGGCCCGCCGCATCGACCTTGACCGTATAGTCGCGTTCAGGCCCCGTCATCACGCGGCCTGTGGCGACGACGCGGTCGCCCTCGCCTTCCAGCATGCGCCAGACGACCGACACCGGCCCGGCCTGTCCGACGTCGGGCGTCACCCGCGTCCACAGAATGACCCGGTCCGTCGCCGGATCACCCGATGCGACGCCATGCGCGAAGGCGATGGCGACGTCTTCGCCCGAAGGAAGCGTGGCGCAACCGGCCGCCGCCCCCGCACCGAACAGACCCAGCAGGCCGCGACGGTTCATGCTCATCTCCGCGGCCCTCAATAACGCAGGGTGAAGGCGACGCCATAGCTGGCCCCGCGTCCGGCGATGAAGGACGGCAGGCCCAGCGCATCGCCGGTATTGCCCGCATCCTTGATGTATTTCTCATCCAGGATGTTGTCGCCGAAGGCCTCGAGGCCCCAGTTCCCATTCGACGGGGCATAGCGCACCCGCAGGTTCAGCAGGCCATAGCCGTCCTGATATTCGTCCTGGATCAGGTCAGGCACGAAGTTGCCGGTCTGCAGGTCCGGGCGGTCGTTGTCGTCATCGAAGAAGACCTTGGACTGCCACGTATAGGTCGGCTGGACCTCGAACGTCCCGCTTTCAACCGGCAGGCGCCAGGTCGCCCCGATCGAGGCCATGTGATCCGGCGACAGGCGGAAACGGTTGCCCTTGCGCGCGCCGCTGTCGAAGCGCGAGTGGTTGTAGCCATAGGTGGCGAACAGGTCGAACGTCGGCGCCACGGCGAAGGCCGCCTGACCTTCAAAGCCATAGGCGCTGGCCTCGCCCGCATTGATGGTGACGAAGCGGACGCCTTCCTGCTGCGTCGTCTGGAAGTTGTCGTAGGCGTAGTGGAAGACCGCCGCATCCAGACGCAGGCGCCGATCCATCAACGCCGTCTTATAGCCGACCTCAAAGCTGTCGACGGTTTCAGCCGGGACCACCTCGAACTGGGGCGCGCCCAACGGGGCCGAGGGACCGCGCACTTCCAGCACCTCCGGGCGACGGCCGCGCGCATAGTTGGCGTACAGGCTGGCGTCGTCCGACAGGGCGTAGCGGGCGTTCAGGCGCCAGGTGAAGCCGTCGTCCTTGTGATCCGCGTCGATCCGGTTCCCGTTGCCCGCAGTCGGCTGGCTGGTGATGCCGAACAGCGGAACCATCGTCGCGGGCAGTTGGCCATACATCGGGTTGGCCAGCGCCGCCAGCAGGGCCGGAACCTGTGCAGGCGGCACGGCGCCCTGCGCCACGGCCAGCAGGCCGCCCAGCGTCGAACGCCCATTCAGCAGGGCGGCCGAATAGCCCGTCGTCTTGTCGTCGGTGGTCCAGCGCAGACCGCCCGCGATCTCCAGCCGGTCCGTGACCTGCACGGTCACATCGCCGAACACGTCCCACGATGTCAGTTCGCCGAAGTTGGTCGAGGTCTCGATATGGGCCGACTTCAGATTGTCGGCGATCGGCCCGGCCAGGGCGCCCCCGCCCAGCGGCGTCAGCATCTGCGCCAGCGCCAGCCGCGCCAGCGTCGGATAGGCCGCCATCGGCAGGGTGTTGTGGCCCACGCCCGTCGGGTTTCCGTCCAACAGACCGGCCAGTTGCACCAGGGCCAGACGCTCATCGAACTGGGTCGGCATCCGCTGGAAGCCTTCCTCGCGGAACCACCCGGCGCCGACGAAGCCGCTGACACGCCCGCCGTTGTCGTAGTTCAGGCGCAGCTCCTGGCTCCACTGCTTGCCGTGGGCGTGCTCGGCCGCCGTCAGCAGAGGCAGCGACAGGCCGTCCGGATCGAACACTTCGGTCGAGTCGAAGGTGCGGTAGGCCGTGGTCGAGTTCAGCGTCAGCGACGGCGACAGCCGCCATTTGGCCAGCCCTGTCACGCCCCACACTTCCCGATCCAGCCCCAGACCCACGCCGCCGTCGAAGTCGGCGCCAGGCGTCAGGGCCGCGCCCTCCCACGGATCCCGCCCGCCCAGCACAGCGCCGGTTTTCGGATCGGCCGGGTTATAGGCGATGGACTTGAACGACGTCGCCGAGGCGTCATCGACCTGATAGTTGGCGATCAGGTCGAACGACAGATTTTCGGTCGGCGCCCAGGCGCCTGACAGGCGCACAGCCTTCGTCTCAATGGAGTTGTAGTTCTCGCCGCCCAGCAGGTTCTCGACCGTGCCGTCGCGGGTCTTCATCCGCGTGGCCAGACGCAGGGCGCCTGTCTCGCCCAGCGGGGCGTTCACAAAGCCCTCGACCGAACGATAGTCCATGTCCCCCGCCTCGATACGGGCGGCGGCGTCGAACCGGCCGGGACGGGCGCGGTTCTGCACCAGATTGACCGCGCCGATCAGGGCGCCGCGACCATACAGGGTCGACTGCGGCCCCTTGGCCACCTCGATCCGCTCCATGTCGAACAGCTCGACATAGGAGCCGCGCGACTTCGAGATCGACACCCCGTCCTGATAGACGGACACGCGCGGCTCGGCCGTGGCGGCGCCCGAGTCCGAGGTGATCCCGCGCATCACAAAGCCCGGATTGTTCGGCGACTGATTCTGCACCAGAAAGCCCGGCACGAAGGCCGACAACTGATCGAACTCCTGCACGCCAAGGCTTTCCAGGAAGGCGCCGCTGTAGGCCGTCAGGGCGAACGGCACCTCGATCGGGTTCTGGGCGCGCAACTGGGCGGTCACGACGATGTCGTCAACGGCCGAAGCCGCCTCGGTCGCCTGACCTGTGGGCTGAACATCGGTCTCGGCCTGCGCGGCGCCGACCGCCATCAGACTCCACATCGCCACGCCGGCCATCAGCACCGGCTTGTTTCCAACGGACTTCATCGCTGCATCCCCTAGCTTGAGTGCAGGATGCCTAGTGGGCGTCGGCGTCAGCCCCGCGACGGATACGCAACCTCAAGGTGAAGCTGATGCTTCCTTTCAACGAATAGACATCCGGGAACGGCGATTTATCGCCCGCAGCATCCCCGCCCCGCGCCTTCAGCTTGACAGAAAAGCGCATACTGACGGACTGAAACCCCATCGGATGCGCCGCCTCAGGCTTCGCCTTCACCGACCCTTTCGTCGCCCTCCATATCCGGATACGCCATGAAGACCGCCATCGCCGCCACCTTCGCCGCCCTGTTTCTCGCCGCCGCTGCGGCGTCTCCGGCTGCGGCCCAATCCGTATCGGGCGGATACGGCGGCTTCACCGCCCTGCCGGACGCGGGCGAACAGCCCGTCGCCGGGCGCGAATACCGCGTCATCATGGACCTGACGCAGGGCGGCCCGGACGACAAGCCGCTGAAGGTGCTGGAACGCGTGGCCCGTCTGGTCAACATCCTGGACGCAGGCGGCGTCAACCAGCAGCACCGCAAGATTGTGGTGGTGATGCACGGCGGCTCCACCCTGTCGACCCTGACCGACGCCGCCTGGGCCGCGCGCGGCAAGGGCGACGTCAATCCGAACAGCGAACTGATCCGCAACCTGGCCGCGGCAGGCGTGCAATTGCGCCTGTGCGGCCAGTCGATGGTCGCCAACGGCCTGACGCCCGCCGACCTGAACCCCGCCGTCCAGGTCGACATCGCCGCCCTGATGACCGTCATCCATCACCAGCAGCAAGGCTACGCCCTGGTTTTCAACTGACCCGCCTCACCCCTCGCGGATTTCCGGACTGGCGCCTGACTGCCGCTCGAACAGCCGCCGATAGCGCCCCTGCGGCGCCCGCAGCAATTCGTCGTGCGACCCATCCTCGACGATCTGCCCGCCCGCGAAGACCAGGATCCGGTCCAGCGCCCGCACTGTCGACAGCCGGTGGGCGATGACCAGCGCCGTGCGCCCGACCAGCAGCCGCTCCATCGCCTCCTGAATGGCGGCCTCGCTCTCGGAATCGAGGCTGGAGGTCGCCTCATCCAGAATCAGGATCGGCGCATCGGCGACAAAGGCGCGGGCGATCGCCACACGCTGGCGCTCGCCGCCGGACAGCTTGACCCCGCGCTCGCCCACCAGAGTGTGATAGCCCTTGGGCAGGCGCATGATGAAGTCATGCGCATTCGCCAGACGCGCCGCCTGTTCGATCTCGGTCTGGGTCGCATCCGGGCGGCCATAGCCGATGTTCTCGGCGATCGAGCGGTGGAACAGGATAGGCTCCTGCGGAACGATGGCGATCTGTCGGCGCAGTGAGGCCTGTGTCGTCAGGCTGATGTCCTGACCATCGATCAGGATGCGGCCGCCGCTCACGTCATACAGCCGCTGGATCAGCTTGATGAAGCTGGTCTTGCCCGAGCCGGACCGCCCGACCAGACCGACACGCTGGCCCGCAGGCACAGTGACATCCAGTCCGTCGAACAGCACGGCGTCCTGTCCGGCATAGCGGAAGGTCACGTTCTCGAACCGGATGGCGCCGTCGGAGATGCGGATCGGCTGTGCATCAGCGCAGTCGGCCACGCCCAGCGGCTCATCATGCAACTGGACCAGCTCCTCCATCTCGTTGACCGAGCGCTGGAGGTGGTGGATGTGCATCCCGATCTCACGCAGATAACCGTTCAGCACCAGATAGCTGGTGATGACATAGGCGATGTCGCCTGCGCTGGCCTGGCCCTTCATCCACAGCCACAGGGCGACGCCTGTGACCGCCAGACGGATCAGCCACAGCAGCGCCACCTGCCCCGTGCCCATCCAGGTGAAAGCGGACCATGTGCGCCGCGTCCGCTTGCTCCACTTGGTCAGGGAGCGGGCCAGAAAGGCTTCTTCACGCGCCTCGCCGCCAAAGGCCTTGACCACGGCGTTGGCGCCGATGGCGTCGGCCAGAACGCCGCCGACCTTCGTGTCCCACTGGTTCGACAGGCGCGCGATCGGCGCCAGAACCCGCGTGGCCAGAACCACGGTCAGGCCGATATAGGCCGTCGCCCCCACGCCCATCACCAGCCCCAGCAGCGGCCAGTGCAGCGTCAGCAGGATCACCGTCCCCGCCAACACCGTCATCGACGGCAACAGGGCCAGCAACAGGACGTCGTTCAGCGTATCCAGCGCCCACATGCCGCGCGTGATGCGCCGGACCGTCGAGCCGGAAAAAGCGTTGGCGTGCCAGTCGGTCGACAACCTCTGAACGCGGGCGAACCCTTCCTGGGTCACGTCGCGCATCATGTTCAGCGTCAGGGGAATGACCGCCCACCAGCCCAGATGGCGCAACACCACCATCGCCGCGCCCAACAGGGTTATGGCGCCGAACGCGACCCAGGCCGCCTGTGCATCGCCCTGGCCGACGGCGTCGATGATCCGCCCGGCGTAAAGCGGTGTGAACACTTCGGTCAGGGTCGCCAGCAGCATGGCGCCGCCGCACGCGACCACCAGTGAAGGCGTCCTGCGCCACAGGCGGAAGGTAAAGGCCAGCACCCGGCCCAGCACGGCGGCGCGCAGGGGCGCATCCGCCTCGTCTTGATCTGTCATGGAGGTTCGCTGCGACCACGCGCAGCCCTTGGTTCAGCAATGATCGGAACGGCTCTGAGCTCCAGAGCCGGAAGGAAGGTCAGCGTTCGCTACGAGCGCCGGGGCATGGGACGCCGCGAAGGCGCATGGTCTTGTTCGTCATCACGCCCTCCTTCCCTTGATCAGTTGGACAGTTTCGCCGTTAGCAGATTTAAATGCTGTTTCGCAACACTGTTGCGCCCATCACTCATGGGCGATCATGCTCTTGTGCCTGGTGTCCCGCATGAAGATGACGACGATCAGCGAAACGCCGATCATGGCGGTCACATACCAGAAGTAAGCGCTCTCATTATTCTGCGATTTGAACCAGAGGGCCGCATATTCCGCCGTGCCCCCGAACACGGCGTTGGCGATGGCGTAGGGAAGCGCGACGCCCAGAGCCCTTACATGCGCAGGGAACAACTCGGCTTTCACCACCGCATTGATGGCCGTATAGCCGGACACGATGACGAGCGCGGCCAGAGCCAGCGCAAAGGCGACCGGCGCGCTGTCCACCTTGGCCAGGGCCGTCATGATGGGGACAGTGAACAGCACGCCTAACACGCCGAAGACGATCATCACCGGACGTCGCCCGATCCGGTCCGAAAGAGCGCCTACAAGCGGCTGCAACAGCATGAAGACCAGAAGGGCCGCCGCGCTGATCTGGGTGGCGGCGTCCTTGGAAAAGCCCGAGGTGTTGACCAGGAATTTCTGCAGATAGGTGGTGTAGGTATAGAAGGCGAGCGTGCCGCCCGCCGTCAGCCCCATGACCAGCAACGCCTCCTTCGGGTGCTTGAGGATCAACAGCATGGCGCTGGATTTCGGCGCTGCGCGCGTGTCCTCGGCCTTGAAGGCGCTCGTTTCGTCCAACCCGCGACGCAGCCAGAACACCACCACGGCCAGACCCGCGCCGACGAAGAAGGGAATGCGCCACCCCCAGGCGCCCAGCGCCTGTTCCGACATCACGGATTGCAGGATGATCAGCAGCAACAACGCCAGAAGCTGACCGGATATCAGCGTCACATACTGGAAACTGGACCAGAATCCGCGGTTCTTCGCCGTCGCCATTTCAGACAGATAGGTCGCCGACGAGCCATACTCTCCGCCCACGCTGATCCCCTGCAACAGCCGCGCGAGCAGCAGCAACGCCGGCGCGGCGACGCCGATCCTGTCAAAGCCCGGCGTGCAGCCGATGAGCAGCGACCCGGCGCACATCAGGGTGACGGAAAGGGTCAGCCCCGCCTTCCGCCCCCGACGGTCGGCATAGACGCCCATGATCCAGGCGCCGATGGGCCGCATCAGGAAACCGACCGCAAACACGGCCGCCGCGCCCAGAAGCTGGGCGGTGCTGTCATCACTGGGGAAGAAGACCGGCGCGAAATAGAGGGCAAAGGCCGCATAGGCATACCAGTCGAACCATTCGACCAGATTGCCGGTAGATCCGCCTATGATGTTCCTGAGACGCCTTGCATTGCTCATGGACGACATCATTCAGGCCCTACCGTTGTGTTCAGACAAGCCAGGGCGACGCCAAGGATCATAGCGTCCCCTCCCCTCTTGGCCGTTGTGCGACGACAGGATGCAGAATGATAGTCACAGGGATGCGAGCATCCGCCTTGTCTGCGCATCATCGAGTTCCCTGATCCAAAAACAGAAACTGTTTCATTTTCACCTTGCCCAAACACCATCGTTATGGAAACGTGCAGTCAGGCTGACTTTCACGAGCGTTCTGGAGGGGGACATCATGAAAACGCACACATGGCTTTGGGTCGCAATTGCGCTAACGCTGAGCGCCTGCGGATCAAGGACGCCCGCCGACAAGGGCACGGACCTGTCCAAGGCGAACACCACCTATCAGAATGAATTGATGGAACTGCTGATGGACGCCAAACCCGGCACGGTGATCGAAATCCCGGCCGGCGTCTTCGCCATCGACACGGAACTGAGTCTGGTCGTGGACGGCGTGACCATTCGCGGCCAGGGCATGGACAAAACCATTCTGAACTTCCGCAATCAGGCCGCCGGCGCTCAGGGCCTGCTCGTCAACGCCAGCAACTTCACCATCGAAAATCTGGCGATCGAAGACACCAAGGGCGACGGCATCAAGATCAATAAGGGCGAGAACATCATCGTGCGGAAAATCCGCACCGAATGGACTCAAGGGCCCAAGACCGAAAACGGCGCCTATGGCATCTACCCGGTTCAGACCAAGAACGTCCTGATTGAGGACAGCGTCGCCATCGGCGCCTCCGACGCCGGAATCTATGTCGGCCAGTCCCAGAACGTCGTGGTCCGCCGCAACCGGGCCGAGTTCAACGTCGCCGGCATCGAGATCGAGAATTGCATCGACGCCGACGTCTATGAAAACGTGGCCACCAACAACACCGGCGGCATTCTGGTCTTCAACATGCCCCAGTTGCAGCAAGCCGGGTACCGGACGCGCGTCTACAACAACCGCGCCGTCGCCAACAATACGCGCAACTTCGGCCATGCCGGCACCCCGGTCGCCAGCGTCCCGGCAGGCACCGGCGTGATCGTCAACTCCAACGATCAGGTCGAGATTTTCGACAATGACATCGCCGACAACAAGACGGCCAACATCATCATCTCGGCCCTGTTCTCGGCAGGCTATTCCGACAGCGCCATGAGCGAGGACTTCGACCCCTATCCCGAAGCTATCCTGATCAAGGACAACCGCTTCAGCGGCGGCGGCAATGCTCCCGACGGCCTGGAATTCCAGGCCCTGCGTATCGCCAAATTCGGCCCGACCGGCCGGTTCCCCGACATCCTGTGGGACGGCTACGTCAATCCCAAGAAGCTGGTGAACGGCCAGCTTCCGGCTGAACTTCGCCTGTGCATCGACAATGGAAACGCCGGCGTTCTGAATATCGACGGGCCGAACAAATACGCCAACCCGAGCACGGACATCACCCCGCACCGCTGCACCCTGCCCCGGCTTAAGCCTGTCGTCCTGCCGGAAGCCTGATGCGGCCCATGAAACCGCTTCGTCTGTTCGCACTAGGCCTGCTGCTCCTGAGCGGAGCGGCGGGCTGCGCCAACCCCCAGGCCGACCCCATGGCCGACCCGACTTTCTTCAAGACGGAGAACCCGAAATTCCTCAAGGACTGGGGCATGGTCCAGATTTCGGATGGCGCCCTGGTGTTGGGCGCGCGCGTCACGCCCTATGATCTGACGACGCCGCTGTTCACCGACCACGCGCAGAAGCTGCGGACGATCTGGATGCCGCCGGGCGTGGCGGCCGACTATGATGCGGACGACGTTCTGTCCTTCCCAGTCGGAACCGTCATCACCAAGACCTTCTTCTATCAGAAGGGTCGCGGCGGACGCGTGCGGCAGCAGGCGGATCAGGCGATGATCCACGACGGCGAGGGCCTGAGCCTGAAGCAGGTGCGAATGATCGAGACGCGTCTGCTGATCCGTCGCGATGACGGCTGGACCGCCCTGACCTATCTTTGGAACGACGCCCAGACCGAGGCGGTGCTGCACCGGATCGGCGCCGTTGTCCCGCTGACGCTGGCGCGGGAAGATGGTTCGGAAGAAGCCTTTTCCTACATCGTGCCCAATGCAACCCAGTGTTCGGCCTGCCATGCGACCAATGTCGCCACCCGCGCCATCCAGCCGATCGGCCCCAAGGCGCGCCTGCTCAATCGCGACTTCGCCTATTCGGACCGTTCGGAGAACCAACTGATCCATCTGGCCGCCATGGGCTATCTGAAGGGATTGGCTGCGCCGGATCAGGTCCCGCTTCAGCCTTCATGGACCGACGCCAGCGCATCGACCGAGGCCCGCGCCCGCGCCTATCTCGACGTCAACTGCGGCCATTGCCACAATCCGGTCGGGGCGGCCGCGACCTCGGGCCTTTATCTGAACGCCTCTGCACCGCTGACAGGATCGGCCGGACTGTGCAAACCGCCGGTCGCAGCCGGAGCCGGAACCGGCAACCTGCGTTACGACATCGTGCCGGGCAAGGCTGAGGAATCCATCGTGCCCTACCGCATGGCCTCGACGCATCCGGCCGTCATGATGCCCGAGATCGGCCGCTCCACCCGCCACGATGAAGGCGTCGCCCTGATCCGCTTCTGGATCGACGCCATGGAAGGAAACTGTCAGTGACGACCGCCGCGCCCGCATCGACCCTGAAGGACCCGGACATCGGGCCCCCGGCCGGCGTCACGATGGCTGTAAACGCCCTGCGCGCATCTTTCGAAGGCGGCCTGACCCGCGACCTGTCCTGGCGGCTGGACCAGTTGAGCGCCGTCCAGCGGATGATGGTCGAGAACGAAGCAGACATCGCCGCCGCCCTGAAAGACGACCTGGGCAAACCCTTCGCCGAAGCCTGCACCGCCGAGATCGACCTGGTCGCAAAGGATGCGGCCTACGCCCGCAAACGCCTTCGCCGCTGGACGCGGCCGCAGCGCGTGGCGACGCCGCTGGCCGCTCAGCCCGGCAAGAGCTTCGTCCACGCCGTCCCCTATGGCGTCGCGCTGATCATCGGCGCCTGGAACTATCCCTTCCAGTTGGTGCTGGCCCCTCTGGTCGGAGCGATCGCGGCAGGCAACTGCGCCGTTATCAAGCCCTCAGAGCTGGCGCCGCGCTCATCGGCTCTGCTGAAACAACTGGTCGAGCGTTATCTCGACCCACAGGCCTTTGCGGTGATCGAAGGCGACGCCGACGTCTCTACCGCCCTGCTTGAGCAGCATTTCGACCTGATCTTCTATACCGGTGGCGAAAGGGTCGGCCGCATCGTCATGGCGGCGGCGGCCAGGCGCCTGACACCGGTCGTTCTGGAACTGGGCGGCCAGAACCCCTGCATCGTCGATGAGACGGCGGATCTGAAGGTCGCAGCCAGACGGATCGTCTGGGGACGTTTCCTCAATGCCGGACAGATCTGCGTGGCGCCGGACCACGTCTATGTCTCAGCCTCCGTCGAGGCCCGCTTTCTGGAAGAACTTAAACGCGCCGTCACCGACATGTTCGGCGAGGATCCAAGCCAGAGCGCGGACTTCGGCCGCATCATCAATCCGCGTCACGCCGCGCGCCTGAAGGCCCTGTTGGGCGACGGTCGCGCCGTCACGGGCGGTCAGGCCGACGTCGACGCCTGCTATGTGGCGCCCACCATTCTGACCGATGTGCCGGCCGACGCCGCCATTCTGGCCGAAGAGATCTTCGGCCCCATTCTGCCGGTCCTGCCCTATCAGACGCTGGATGCGCCGCTGGCCGCCATCAACGCCCGGCCTCCGGCGCTGGCCCTTTACGCCTTCACCCGAAAACAGGCGACGGCGGATCGGATCATCGCCTCCACTCGCTCAGGATCAGCCACGATCAATGACGCTGTGGTCTTTATGACCAATCCGAATCTGCCCTTCGGCGGCGTCGGCGCTAGCGGCATGGGCGCCTATCACGGGCGGTACAGTTTCGAGGCCTTCAGCCACCAGCGCGCAGTTCTCAAACGCAACTTCGCTCTGGACGCCAGCATCCGCTACCCGCCGTTCAGCAAGCGCGGCCTGGCCATGCTGCGCCGCCTGATGTGAGGCGGAGCCTTTAAGTCCCCGTGTCGTCGTTCAGATAGGCCGAGAGATAGCGCTCCATGGCAATGGAAGCTTCGGCGAACATGCGCTCGATCCATTCAGACCGCGCGTCGCCGCTGGTCAGAGTCTCGAACGAGGTGAAGATTTCCGTGGCCATCCGCGCCACAGCCAGGGGCGCCTCGCCGCGAAATCCATCCAAACCCTGTTCCCAGCGCGCCGCCAGATAGGCCGCGATCTGCGCATTGGCCTGTTCCTTGACCACCCGCAGCTCCCGCGTCGTCAGCATCAGGTGAAACAGCGGGCGATAGGCTGGATCTTCATTCAGCGTTTTACGCAGAGCCAGCATCACTTCCAGATGACGCTCACGCCAGGTCGTAAACTGCGGATCCTCCATGATCTCTGCGATGCGACCATGAAGTTGCGCCACAAGAGTTTCGAACAACTCTTTGTAAATAGAGAACACATTCGGAAAGTAGCGATAGATCGAACTGACCGGCACGCCCGCTTCCGCCGCGATGGAGCTTGTCGTGATGGCGTCCACGGGGCGTGACGCAAGCAGGGCTTCCGTCGCAGTCAACACACGATCAATCCGGTCGCGCGCCCGTTGCTGCATCGGGGCCGTTCTGCGCTCCAGCGCGGGGGTGGTCTCTTGCAGCACGCGCGGGGCCACGGATGTCGTTCCTCTTCATTCACAACCTGTAGGGCGTCTAACACGTCTCCACGCGCCTGTAAGCTGCACAGCCATACACCCCCTTGCCAAACGGAATATTATTCTGTTTCGTTAAATTTGCATAACGGGGGTCTGGGAGGGCCGTCATGTTCAAACTGGACTGCTGTCTGAAAGCATCGCTCGCCGGCAGCGTGGCCTTGGCCGCCCTTGCCACGCCCGCATTGGCCCGCGCACAGGAGGCGACGGCGCTGGACGATGTAATCGTCACCGCCCAGCGTCGTGAACAGGCCCTTCAGGAAGTGCCGATCACCGTCAGCGTCGTCACGGGCAAGGCGCTGGAATCCCTGGCCGCTGACGACATGGGCGACATCTCGGCCTTTGTTCCCGGCCTGACTGTGTCGAACACCAGCCCGACCCAGGCCAGCTACAGCATCCGCGGCGTATCGACCTCGGACTTCGGGGTCGGCACTGATCCAGCGGTCGGCGTCTATGTCGACGGCGTCTATGCAGCCCGGTCAGGCGCGGGCCTGCTGGCGCTCAGCGACGTCGCCCGCATCGAGGTGCTGAAAGGCCCTCAGGGCACCCTGTTCGGTCGCAACAGCGCCGCCGGGGCCGTCTCCATCACGACCAACAAGCCCGGCGACGACTTCGAGGCGCGCGTGGGCGTCCGGCTGGGCGAATACGACAAGCGCCGCCTTGAGGGCCTGATCAATCTGCCCATCAACGACGCCATGGCCCTGCGGGTCAATGCAGTGGTCAACCGCCGCGACGGCTGGCTGATCGATGAGGTCACAGGTCAGGATTACGCCCGCGAGGAAAACTGGGCGGCGCGCGCCGCCCTGCGCTGGGACATCGGCCCGCGCACACAGATGATCCTGAGCTGGACCCATGACGAGATCGACCAGGACGCCCGCCCGGCGATCGGGGTCGCCGCCCTGCCTGCGTCGCCCGGCCTGCCGGCCTTTCCGCCCGACCCGGCGAACTACCTCGATCCGTTCAAGGCCGGGATCCGCAACGACGTCATCGACAACCATGAAACGCGCCGTCTGGACGAGGCCGTGCTGACCATCACACACGCCTTCGGCGACATCGACTTCACCTCACTGACTTCGGCCCGCGCCTTCAAGACCGAAAACCGTGAGGACGAAGACGGCACCAATCGTCCTGAACTGTATTTCGACACCAACAACCGCGAAAAGAACCGTTCCTGGTATCAGGAATTCCGCCTCGCCGGAGAAAGGGGCTCCCTGAACTGGATCGCGGGCGCCAGTTATTACTCCGAAAACGCCAAGCAGCGCAGCGACACCTACGCCACCACCGACAGCATCAACACCATCCTGACCAATGCGGCGGGCGCGCCGCTGTTCTCGATGGCGGACATGATCCTGGACATGGCGGGCGTTCCGGCCGGCACGCTGGGCCATCGCTGGCAGGAAGACATGATCAATGAGGGCGACTTCAGCGCCGCCGCCCTGTTCGCCGATGTCATCTGGTCCGCCAGCGATCGACTGAACCTGACCTTCGGCCTGCGCTACACCCGCGATGAAAAGACATTCAAATGGCTGAATGATCGTCGTTTCGCCCCGGAACTGGACGCCGTTCTGAACGATCCGACCGTCAACTATGTTCTGGACGCCTACATGGGTCCGGCGCTCGGATACCTTCATTCCGATTATGTTTTCGACCTGTCCGGTCTGGCCGGCGTCGCCTGCGACAACGGCGTCACCGTGCAGGAAGGCGTGACGTGTGAACTGAAGGATTCATGGTCGGACCTCAGCCCCCGCTTCGTCGCGGACTACCACCTGACCGACGACGCCATGGTCTTCTTTTCCTACGCAAAGGGCTATAAGGCGGGCGGCTTCAACAGTGTTGAGGTCGCTTCACGCTTCGATAATGAAGACGTCCAGAATTTCGAGATCGGCCTGAAGAGCAGCATCGGCCGCGCCGCGCGCTTCAACGTCTCGGCCTTCCGCTATGACTACGACGGCAAGCAGTCGATCCGCCTTGTCACCCATGCCGGTTCGACCGTGCCGCAGTATCTGGTCGAAACCAGCGACGACAAGGCCTGGGGCCTGGACATGCAATTGGACGTCAATCCGCTGGAGGGGCTGAACCTGTTCGCCAACGCCCAGTATATCGACGCCACCTACAAGCGGAAAATGACCGACGACGGCGATCTGGCCGGTCAGGCCACCGGCGAACCTCTGTGGTCCGGCGCCGTGGGGGCGTCGTGGGTTCGCTCAATCGGGGGCATTGGCTCGCTCGACATGCAGTTGATCCACGCCTATCGCGGCAAGGGGCGCTGCAACACCACCTCGACCGGTCAGGGTTCGTGCCTGAAAACACCGTGGTTCGACCCGTCCGAAGCGCAGAACCGGACGGATGCGCGTCTCTACTGGCGCACGCCCAATGAGCGCTATCAGTTCGGCGTCTACGTCAACAATCTGTTCGACAACCAGTATGTGACCGGCGTCAACAACATCACCGCCACCACCATGGGCACGCCCTTCGTCAACATCACCGAACCGCGGATGTGGGGCGTGGACCTGACTTTCACTTATTAGACCCTTCCCGGCTTTTCAGCTGAGCGGCTTCAAGAACAATCAGACCGGTCATGGCCAGAGCGCTGGCCAGACCGGCGCACAGCATGGCCAGATGGAAGCCGCTCTCCATCGCGGCGGTATAGAGGTGCGCCAGGCGTGGAACACCATCCGACAGAACATGCTTCGCCACGGCCCGGTGCGCGATGGCCTGCGCATCGGCGGCGCCCTGCCCCTCGACAGCGCTCGACAAAACAGTCGTTGCGCGGCTGCTCATCAGCGCGCCCAGCAGGGCGATGCCCATCGTCATGCCCGCCTGACGCAGGGCGTTCATTGTCGCCGAGACCGAGCCTGCCAGTTCGGGCGGCGCCATCCCCATCACCACAATGCCCGTGCCCGGCACCGCCAGTCCGGCGCCCATTCCCAGCAGGCTGAACAACAGCGCCGCCATTACATATGAGCTCCCGGCCTCCAGCATGACCATGCCTGTCATCGACACGGCGATCAGGCCATAGCCGGCGATCATCAGCCAGCGCACCGGAACCACCGCGCTGAATCGCCCGAACAGAACAGAGAACAGGCCGGTGGCGACGAACTGGGGCATCATCCGCCACCCGGTTTCGGCCGGCGACCACCCCTGTATCTGCTGTAGGTAGATCGAGACAAAGAACAGGCTGCTGTAATAGGCGAAGCCCAGAATGAACGACGCGCCGTTGACGATAGCGAAGGACCGGCGCCGGAATAGGGCCACCGGCACAAGCGGGCGACGGGTCCGCGTCTCGACCGCCGCAAAAAAGATGAAGCCCGCAACCGCCAGTCCGATCAGCGGCGCGGCGGCCGCAAAACCGCGCTCCCCGGCGTCGATCATGCCGTAGGCAAGCGCGCCCAGCGACAGGATGCTCAATATCTGACCCATCGGGTCCATCGCCGCATGGTCCGGATATCTGCGCTCGGACATGCCCCACATCCCCAGGGCGACCGCCGCCGCGCCCAGCGGCAGATTGATCAGGAAGATGCTCTGCCAGCCGAAACGGCTCAGCAACAGACCGCCCAGCAACGGTCCCATGATCAACGCCAGCGCCGTGAACGCCGACCATCCGCCGATGACATGGGCGCGCTCTTTCGGGTCTGAAAACAGATGGGTCAGGATCGGCATCGCCCCCGCAATCAGAAAGGCGGCGGACACCCCCTGCATCGCCCTCCCCGCCAGCAGGACAGGCAGGGTCGGCGCCAGACCGCACAGCGCAGAGGCCGCCGTGAACAGCGCCGCCCCCGCCAGCCAGCATCGTCTGTGCCCATAACGGTCGGCCGCCGGTCCTGCCGACAGCATGAAGGCCGACAGGCAGACGGCATAGGCGTTCACCACCCACTGCAACCCTGCGATATCGGTCTTCAGCGCGCCCTGAATGGTCGGCAGGGCGACGTTGACGATGCTGATGTCCAGCGTCGCCAGAAACGTGCCCAGAAAGGCGGCGCAGGCGGCGGCGCGGCGGCGATGAATATCCATGGGCGGCTCCATGCGGCAGGACGAGCAGCCTGCCTGAAGGCGTCGAAATAGATATCGACTGACCGTCGGTCAATGGATTAACTATGGCTGCGCGCCCGATCTGGCCTAGAGAGTTCCCTTCCCTTCGCCCACGCCGCCCGACAGAACAGGAAAGGCCCGATGACCCAGAAAACGGCCCAGCCCCCTGCACAGCCGGACAGCGCGCCTGCCCGAGAGCCGCGCACCAAGCCTGCTGAAGTCCGTCTGGATGAGCTGATGGCGGCGGCTGAAACGCTGTTTCTGGCCAAGGGAGTCGAGGCGACCACGATCAGCGAGATCGTTCAGGAGGCCCGCGTCGCCAAGGGCACCTTCTACCACTACTTCTCATCCAAGGCCGAAATGCTGGAGGCGCTGGGCGCGCGCTATACGGCCATGTTCCTGGACCGGTTACAGCAGGCCGTGGACGCCTGCCCGGCCGATGCATGGGAGGCCCGCCTGCGGTGCTGGGTCCATGTGAACGTCCAGACCTATGTCGAGACCTATCGCCTGCACGACATCGTCTATCCCAGCCACCATCATCACCACGACCGCGCCAACAGGAACCGCAACGCCATGCTCGACCAGTTGCTGGGCATCATAGAGGGCGGCCGACGTGCAGGCGCCTGGACAGCGGACCAGCCGCGTGTGCTGGCGCTGCTGATCTATTCGGGCGTCCACGGGGCGACGGACGACGTCATTGCCGCCCAGACGGCCGACTGCACTGCCTTCGCGGCCGCCGTGGCCGACAGTTGCCTGCGGATGCTGGGCGCCGCCGCCCCGAACGACCCCGCCGCCTGAGCCGCGGGGCCGCTTCTGCCTGTTCTCAGGCCTTTTCCAACGGGACCGTGGGCGTCACGTTCGGGAAGATGACCTCTACCTCGTCGTCACTGACATTCGAGGCCATGCCATAGGCGTTCACCGGCTGGGCCCGGTTCACCCACAGCGCATAATACAGGTGATCGGCGCGCGGATCGTTCGTGTTCGGGTGCAGCAGGATCGTCAGGCCCAGACTGTTCAGTTGCAGCCACGGCACCAAGGTCGGCAACAGGTCGTTGCTGAACCCGAAATAGAAGGACGGCGTGACGTGCGGACCGCGCGGCTCCAGGTTCCAGTTGCCCAGTTCGACCGGGAAGCGCTCGATCGCCCACTTCCTCAGCAGGGCCGCCTTCTCATAGGTGTCTTCGTCGAAATAGATGTGGGCGTGATAGCTCTTGATGTCCGTATAGGCGCGCGGCAGCGACGGCAGGGTCTGCTCGCCGGGCCGCAGGCTGACCGGCTGCGCCGCGGGCTCCTTATAGGTTTCATAGCCCCACGGACTGCGCCCCTCACGAGCAGGCGCAGCCGCCCGCAAGGGCGCAGCCGCAGCCCCTCTTCCAGTTGCACTTTGGGCCTGCGCCGCACCGACGCCGCCGACCAGTCCGGCCGCCGCAGCCAGACCTGAGCCGACCAACAGATTGCGCCGCCCCGGCGACAACAGATCCGCCCAGTCCTGATCTGTCTGCGCCGCCTCGACAGCATTGGATTTGCGAGATTTCATCATGAGGTTTCCCCTGCTTCAGAAGCTGTAATCGAGACGAAGGGCGTAAGAGCCGCCCAGCAGACCCACCGGGCCGGAATTGTCCCAGGCGTATTCGTATTGAGCCAGGCTGGCGGCGGTGCGGGTGTTCTGTGGAACCCGCTGCGGCTTCACGTCGAACAGATTGCTGGCGACCGCCGTGACACGCAGATGGTCATTGACCTGATAGGCCACGCTCAGATCCGTCACGAAGGAGGCGTCCAGCTTGTACTCCCCGCCCAGAACGGAAGAGTATCGGGTCAGGCGCCCATACCGGACTTCCCGCAGGTCGATGGTCCAGAGGCCGCGATCCACCACCACGCCCAGCACCTGTTTATCGTGCGGCGCCCGGTGTCTCAGATTGTACTGCGCCGCCGTCGACAGGACGCCAATGTTGGGCAGGTCCTGCAATGCGACCGGAACAGGCGAAATGCGCGTGACGTCGATGCTGTTGAAGTTGGCGGCGAACGACCAGCGCACATGACCCCAGTCGAACCGGCTGTCCGCCTCGGCCGTAAAGTCGACCCCGCGTGTGCGGGTGTCGCCGACGTCGGCAAAGTAATGCACCACCAGATCCGTGCCCGGCGCAAAGCCCGCGCCCTGCAGCAGGCTTTCGATATGATCGACCTGTTCCGGCGTCAGCGGCCGCCCGCTGCCGTCCACCGCGACCCCCGACGTTCGGTCGATGCCGATGTTGGATGAAGCGCCGATCTGATGCTTCACCTCGATCTGATAGGCGTCCAACGCCAGTCGCACTCCCGGCCGGGGCGTGACGGTGAAGCCCAGAGAATAGTTGACGGATGTTTCCGGCTGCAACGGCTGCGCGCCCAGCGCCCTGGCTGCCGCAGAGTCCGGCTGGGCCAGACGATAGGGCACGCCCGCATGGTCCGAAGTGTTGGAATAGGAGGCGGTGACAAGGCTGGGCGCGTGGAAGCCGTTCGACACCGTGCCGCGCACGGCGAAGACCGGCGAAAAGTCATAACGGCTGCTCAACCGGCCGGTCGTACTGTCGCCGAAGTCGCCGTAATGTTCATACCGCACAGCGCCGTCGACGAACCATTGCGGCGTCACATAGGTCGACAGCGCCGTATAGACCGCATGAGAGTCGCGCGTCTGGTTCACCGCATCCAGCGGATTATAGCCTGTCAACGCCGAAGACCCGCTGCCGAAGTAAGACAGAGGCTCGCCCGCCTTAAGTTCAGCCCGCTCATGCTGGTGCTGAGCGCCTGCCGACCACTCGAAATCATGACCGCCCAGAGACACCGCTCGGCTCAGATCCAGATTGGTCGTCAGATTGGAATAGAACCGCTGGCCGATGTAAAATCCCGTCGGCGCCTCCGGATAGGTCAGCGAATAGTTGGCCGTATTAGCGGTGTAGACGTCGATCCTGTCCTGACCATAGGTGGTCGACAGATCCCAGTTCCAGCCCGCGCGCTCGCCGCGCACGCCGCCGGTCACGCCGAAGTCCTTCTCCTCAAGAACCTCGAACGGCGTGAAGCCGTCCGGATAGACCGACAGCAGCCCCGGATTGTTGATGAAGACCGTATTGGCCGGGCGATAGTTCTGCGTCGCCCACGCCTTGCGCTGTGCATAGGAGCCGAAGGCGTAAAGCTCTGTCTGCGGCGTCAGCACATAGCCGAAGTCGAAACTGGCGGCGCCGGTATTGAAACGGTGCTGGCCTGCGTTCTTCCACGGCGTGTTGTCGCGCGTCGCCTCGCGCGGATCGGGCGAGGCGCCGACCGGCAGGCTGTTGTTGACGCCCAATCGAACGGGCTGCCCCGCCGCGTTCAACGCCGGATAGATCAGATAGGACGATTTCAGCGGAAAATTGCGGATCGCACGGCTCTGGGCCGTGAACTCGCCCGCCACAGCCAGATGACCCCGGTCGCCCAGAGCGAACGCATGATTGCCGCGGAGGATATTGATCGCGCCATCGCCATCATAGGTCTGACCTGTCTGGACCGACAGAGTGCTGGGACTGGTCTCATCCTTCAGGATGATGTTGATCACGCCCGCAATGGCGTCCGATCCATAGACCGCCGATGCGCCATCGCGCAGCACCTCGATCCGCTGGATCGCCCCGGCCGGTATCAGGGCCAGATCCGCCGCCACCGACCCGGCGAAACCGTCCTCATTCACGACTGAGGTGGTGTGACGTCGCTTTCCATTGACCAGCACCAGCGTATAGGCCGGATCCAGCCCCCGCAGTTGGCCGCCCCGCACGATCGAGCCTAGATCCGGCTGCACCAGCGCCGGCACGTTGAAAGAAGGCAACAGCCGGTTCAGCGCCTCCAGCGTCGTGCCCGCGCCGGTGTTGGCCAGGGCCGTTGCGCTGATCACATCAACAGGCGCGGCGCTGTTCTGCACGGTCCGGCCGGTCGAGCGCGTGCCCGTCACGATCACATCTGCGACCTGATCCGGCCGGGCCTCGTCCGCCTCCTCGGCCTGCACGCCGCCAGCTATAGAAAGACTGAAGGCGGTGAACGCCACGCCTGTCAGGATCGTGCCCCGAACACGACCCTCATAACCCTTGCCAAACATCATAACCCCCGAAATCAGGGGGTGACCTGATAGGCTCAGGCCCTTTCGGCGCAACGCAGTTTTACTCTGACAGACCTCAGAAAAACTATCAGCATCCATCAGCGCGCCGCATCGCCAGCTAGGCCATAAAGCGCCGCCGCCCCTTCCAGACGCCCATGCGGTGCGTTCCCGCGACGGCCGTACTGCGCGCCTTGATCGTGTCCATGAATATCCATTCGCCGCTGACGCGCTCTGGCCTGATGTCGATCATCATGTAGCCGCGCCCGCTGGTCTGGGACCACGCCATCTCCGGATTGGCGGCGATGAAGGAACGGGCCGCGACCGAAGGGGCGACGCCCAGCTGCTTCTCGATGCCGTTAGAGGTCACGGCCTGACCGGCGAACTCAACCCCGGCCGGGCGGCCGTCCTCGGACAGGGAATAGGCCCAGGCGTTGTGACTGTCGCCGGACAGCATGACCAGATCGGCGTCCGCCGCCTGCGCCGCTTTCAGAAAGCGAGAGCGCGCCGCCGGATAGCCGTCCCAGCGGTCCATCCACATCGGCAGACCGACCCGGCCCGCGCGCGCGGCGTTGGTGAAGGAGCGGACGGCGCCCTCGCTCAGGTCGGCTCTCAGCCAGCTGACCGCGTCCTGCGGCATGACCGTGCGCCCCATGATGGTGCCCATACCCACTACCTGCCAGGCGGTACTGCGGGCGTTGATCCGCAGTTCGCGCGCAAGCCAGGCCTCCTGTGTCGAGCCGAGCATGGAGGCTGATGCGTCCTGCCATACGCCATCGCGGAAGGCGGTCAGGGCGACCTCAGTCCCCTCGCGATAGGCGGCGCCGATATCGGCCTGACGCGTGCGTCCGATCAGGCGTGATTCCGTGCGGTAGAGCGTCGCCAGATCGCCGACCGGATAGGATTTCCACGGCTCTTCGGAAATCGGCATCCATTCCAGATAGGCCTGGACGGCGGCGGCGCGGCGCGTGCCCCAGTCGCCTTCGGTCGCCGGTTGATGGTTCTGGGCGCCGCCTTCCCAGCTGTCGTTGGCGGATTCATGATCGTCCCAGACGCAGACCATCGGCGCCGCCGCGTGCAGGGCCTGCAGGTCCGGGTCGGCGCGATAGCAGGCGAAGCGGAGGCGATAATCGGCCAGCGCCACCATCTCATGGTCGTGGGCGGGCAGGACCGCGCGCTCGGCGATACGGTCATCCACGGCATAGGAACCGATGCCGTATTCATAGACATAGTCGCCGACGTGCAGCCACAGGTCCACGTCATCGCGCGCCGCCGCATGGGCATAGGCGTTGAACCACCCCATCGGCAGGTTGGAGCAGGAAAACAGCCCGATACGGAAGCCTGCGGTATGGCCCACCGGCAGGGTCCGCGCCCTGCCCGTCTGCGACATCGACCCATCCGGGCCGATGAAGCGATACCAATAGGTCGTGCCGGGCTCCAAGCCGTCCAGGGTGATCTTGGCGGTCCAGTCGCGATATGCGCCGGTGCGCACCACACCGCGCGCCGCAACCTGACGGAAGTCCGGATCAAGGGCGATCTCGGCGTCCAGCCGCACTTCGTCGCCGCCGCCCGAAGGCGCATAGCGGCTCCATAACAGCATGGAATCCGGCCCCGGCTCGCCGCTGGCCACCCCATGCGTGAACCCCGAAGCCGACAGCAACTGGCGCGCCAGCGTCGCCCCACCCGGCAGGGCCAGAGCCGCCAGCCCCAGGCCGCCGCCCATCACCAGCCGCCGCCGGTCAAGCTTCAAAGCCATCGAATGTCCCCTGAAATAAAAGTGCATGGCGGCCGCGCCGTCGCATGACGACGCGGCCGCCCGGTCTTCAGACGTTCAGGCGGATCAGAAGACGCCCTTGATGCCGATATTCCACATCGAGCCGTAGACCGTGTACTGCTGCACCCGATCGCGCTCGTTGGAATAGATGATGTCCGGCGCGTTGAAGATGTTGCGACCCGCCAGCATCAGATCGAAGCGGTCATTGATCTTGTAGTTGACGCTGACGTTCCACAGTTCGCGCGGCGAGTGATACAGGACGCCGTTGTTCGCTGTGGTCGATGTGTTGTTCAGACCGCTGATCCGATACTTCGACTGCCAGTTGCCGTTCAGCTGGAAGTCGAAACGGCCGATGTTGTAGCGGACGCCCCAGTTGGCGGCCTGTTTCGGCGTACCCTGACGCTCGCCATCCGGGTCCAGATAGGTGACGGAGCCGTGCAGGCCCAGACCGCGCCAGGCGCCCGGCAGGAAGGTCAGCTGCTGGTTATATTCCAGCACCACGCCGCGATTGGTGCTGGTTCCGTCCAGATTCTGGGCGCTGCGGAAGGTGTAGCCCGCATACTCAGCCGGATCGAAGCCCACATCCTCAGGGTTCACCGTCATGCCGGTGACCTGCATGTCGTCCATGTCCAGCTGATAGGCCGACAGGCCGATGATGCCCGACGGCTCCAGATAGTATTGCAGGCTGGCGTAATACTTCGTCGAATGCTCGGGACGCAGCGCCGGGTTCGGCACGGTGACGATCATGGTGTCGTCGTTGACCGACACCACCCCGCCGAGGTTGCCGTAGTCGGGGCGCAGAATCGCCTGGCTGAAGGACAACTGGCCGACCAGCTTGTCGGTGAAGTCGTATTTGACCCCGCCGCTCCAGAACCAGTCGTCATAGTCGCCCTTGCGGTCCTGATAGGTCCCGTCGTTGTACTGATAGAGCAGGCCCTCGATGGTGTTCACCGAATAGCCGGCGTCGGTGACCTCCTTCAGCGGGCGTATCATCGCCACGCGTGAGGCCGTCTCGGTCTTCTCATAACGCAGACCCAGGTCGAAACGGGCGCGACCGGCGTCGGCCTGAGCTTCGAAATAGGCCGAGGTGATGTCTTCCTTGACGCGCTTGTTGTTGTCGAGCCGGCGCTTCAGGTTGCCGACCTCATCCGCCACGAAATACTCAGGGTGCTCTCGATAGATGTCGTACATCCCGTAGTGGCTGTCGGCCCGCCAACCCTGGGCGTTCATATTGCCCGCATCGAAACCGATCATCTCGAAGCGATACTTCTGGGTCCAGGGGATGACCGCCTCAGCCGACGTCTGCGTCAGGTCGCCGGTCGCGCCGACGTATCTGAACTGCTGGAACGAACCCTCATCGGTGCGCCAGTCATTGCTGCGTGCGCCCAGCCCGCTCATCAGGGTGAAGTGGACGTCGCCCAGGCTCAGCCGCTTCTTCACGTCCAGGTTCAACGAGTACATGTCGTTGATGGCGTCCGACTCCGCCGTGCGGATATTGTTGCCGATGGAGATGTCGCGGTTGAAGTTCATCGGGTCGCTCCACGAACGGCCCGCCGTCTGGCGCAGATACCAGGCGTTGGAGTCCGTAGAGTCGCGCTCCATCTCGAAGCCGATCCCCGTCAGGTGGTTGTCGGTGCGCTGGAAGAAGCCCTTGCTGGTGTCGCGGAAGTTGAACTCGGCCGAGGAATAGCTGGCGCGCAGGGCCGCTTCCCAGGTCTCGCCCTTATATTCCAGCTTCGGCGCGATCAGATAGGTCGGCGTCCCGGCGTAGCGATGCGAATAGCCGGTGTGCAGACGGGTGTTCTTGCCGTCCGGATTGACCACGATGTGCGTGCCGGTCGACCCCGGCGCAGCATAGGACTGCGTCGCCGTGCCGAACGTCAGATAGGTGTACTGGTTGAAATACTCCACGTCATAGAAGGAGTAGTTGCTGCGCAGCGAGAAGATCAGGTCTTCGGTGATCTTGTAATCGACAGACAGGTTGGCGGCCGTGCGGCTGGTCAGCTTCGGCCCCGGACGCCACATGACCTGATAGGGCAGCACCCGGCCGTCGGCCAGATAGGACCAGTCGGTCTGGATGCGATCCTGCTGCACATAGTTGGCGTTGTGGCTGGCGCTGAAGGCCACGCCCAGACGGCCGTCCATGAAGACGTCGGCATAGGAGAACTGGGCCGAGGGATAGAGGCTGGCGTGCTTCTTGTCGTCGGGCATGTAGTGGCGCGACAGGGCCGAGTCCGAGGTCGCCACCCCGCCCAGTTGGAAGCGCAGCTGACGCTCAGGCAGCTGGAAAGCGTATTTGCTGCGCAGGTTGATGCTGCCGCCGGGCGAGTCCGCATCCATGCTGGCCAGCAGGGTGTGGTTCAGCTCGATCGTCTCGATGCCGGTGATCGACATCTGCTCGAACGAGTTCTGACGGCCGGAGTTGTTGTTCGAGGTGGCGGTGGCCATGCGGGCCCCGTCCATGGTGAAGGTCGAATATTTGGGCGGCAGGCCGCCGATGCGCACGGCCGTCGCATCGACTTCCGTATAGTCGATCGACAGGCCCGGCATGGACTTCATGAACTCGCCCACGTCGCCCATGGTCAGGGCGCCGAAGTTGTCGGCCGGGACCACGTTTTTGGCGTTCATCGCCACGCGACGCTCCATCAGCGCCTTGGCCTGACCGCCGCGCGCAGCCGTCACCACGACATCCGAGACAGAGGCCACATCGGCCGCGACGCCATAGGACGGCGCCTGCAGTTCGACATCGACGACCGCCGTCTGCCCCGCGCTGACGCTGGCGACCACGCGCGCTTCCTGCAGACCGGCGTAGCGCACGATCACCACGACCTCGCCGCTCGGCACCCCGCTCAGACGGAAGACGCCGCCGTCGCCCGAATAGGCGATCAGGCTGGTCCCCTCGACCCGCACCTCGGCGTTGCGGAGATATTCGCCGCTGGCGGTGTCGAACACCCGGCCGCGCAGGGCGCCGGACGCCGCGGGCGACTGAACCGCCGCCTCGCCTGCGGTCTGCGCTGCTGCGGCCTGCGGCGCGACGGCGGCGAAGGCCGCAGCCATCAGCGGATACAGCAACAGGGCTCGCGGGCTGGCGCTGGCGAGATGGCAGGAACGGATCTTCATGGAAATCTACTCGAACAACTGGGGAGGAGAGGAAAAAGCGAGGGGGTGCAGGCCGCGGTGACAGCGGCCCGATGGGGCGAACGCAGCCGTCAGGCGCGGCTCAGGGAGCGGAGGTCAGTCGCAGGCGCTCATCAGCGTCAACGGGAGCGAACGGCGTCTGTGGATCGCCAGTCCACCGCATCAGGGTGATGTCAGCCGTCTGCGCGCCCTTGCCGCCGGAATTCACGGCCACATAGAAGAGGCCGCGTCCCAGCGGTTGAAACCCGACGTCCGCCTTCCAGCGCCAGCCGCGCAGCCCGGTGGCCGGATCTTCCAGGCCGTCCGACGCCAGCGGCAGCAGCAGTCCCTGCTCCCACCCCTCGCCCGACGCAGCAGGCACGCCGATCAGATCACCGCGCACAGGCCTGGCCTCGGCATCGACGGCGAACAGCAAGTAGTTGGGGAACGCAGGCTTGCGTCCCTGATAAACGCCCATGAACCAGCGTCCGGCTTCGGCGTCATAGGCGAGGTTCTGCACCCCATAGGTCGTATTGCCGGTGCGGACGAAATACTTGCCGTCGACGGCGGCGGGGCCTTCACGGTGCGGCGCCGCCTCTGACAGCGGACGGGCGTAAAGGTCCCAGTCGCTGATGTCGTATTGCAGCAGGACCTGATGGTCGTTGTCGGTCCGCGTCACATCGCCATAGACGCCATAGGCGACGGTCAGCAGCGTCGCCCCATCCGTGCGCCCGAAGCGCGGCCCAAACGCCACGCCATCAATGCCTGACGCGCCGTAGCGATGATCGCGCGTGTCCGCCGTATCGCCGTCAAACCGTCCGTCCCCGTCCATGTCGGCAGCGTAATCGCGTCCGACCTCGGCCAGATGGACCGTCTTGAACAGATCGCTGCGACTGGCCTCGACCCCGACCTCATTCAGGCCCGCGACATCGATCACCGCGATGTAGAAGGCCTCATCCGCCTTATACTCCAGCGAACCGTACAGCTTGCCGTCGGCCGGGTTGAACGCCAGGTCGCCCAGATGGCCGGTCCATCCAACCAGCGTCCCGACTAGCCGCCCCTCAAGGTCATATTTGGCCAGCAGGTTGGTGAAGGAATAATAGATGAAGCCGCCTTCGACATCGACGGCGACCCCCTGCACATGGCCCGAATTCCACGTCCCGCCATTCTGTTTCAGCGGCAGACGCGCCAGAGCGTCACGCCCTACAGCCCGCGTCATCCCGGCCGTCGGAGGCTTGGCGTCAACTGCCCCGGCCAAGCCGATCATCGCCATCGCGAAGACCAGACCAGCCGCGCACGCAGGCACGCTGCCCCACCGCGAAACACTGAAACTCATCCCTGCCGGCCCCCGTCTGCGACGGACCGGCGTCTAGGCCCAATTTATGATGCTCGCCTCACATCCAGGCTACAGTCCGGCCAAGCTTGGACGACAATCCTGCGCCACAACTTCCCCGTCCGGACGATTTGGTTTGCGCGCTCGGACACCGCAAAGGTCGCAAACGCACACAAAAAAGCCCTCCAGAACGCTCCAGAGGGCCTTTGAAAATCATCAATAGTTGGGGAATCATTCCCACTCGATGACACAAAACTATCTATACATTTGTTTTTACATCATTTTTTACATTTTCCGCCAGCCGCGACCGGCCCGAAGACCGGCAGATTTCGAGTATTTTGAAAACATTGCGAAAATTTACTTATGTAAAAAGTGCGTGATAGAGACATCTTTCAAGATGTATTGACAACGCCAAGACCCAAATCTGCAATCGCATTAGCAGGGCACACCAAGTGTGCGCAGGATAGGAAATGGTACTTCATAAATATTATCGGTCGTCCCGCGACATGAGCGAAGCCAGCAGCGCCGCCATTTGGCCCTCGCCCGACAGGTCGGAATTGTACTCATACTCGCCAAGCGCCCGGACCAGCTTCGTGAAGTCAGCGGCGTCCTCGGGAATGTGCGGCTCGCTGGAACCGGCCTCGAGCTCCGCCTGCGGGTAGCGGGCCAGGAAGGTTCGATCGTTGATTTCCTTTAACTTCCGGTAGAGGTCGCTGGAAGACCAGCCTACTGGCAGGAGATCCGCGTGACCGGCGGCAAAGCCGACGATGCGGCTGATGGTCTGGTGCGGCACGATGCAAATCGACAAGTCAGCCCCCTCTGAGCGATGTCAGCCAAACAACAAACCCTGTTGCTTGAACGAGGTAAAGTCGCCTCTGGCCCCGATGATGATGTGGTCGTGCAGCGTGATGCCAATCACCCTGCAAGCCTCCGCTATGTCCTTCGTCAGGCTCCTGTCCGCGAGGGACGGCTTGACGTCGCCTGACGGATGATTGTGGGCCAGCACGATGGCGGACGCCCCGACGTCCAGGGCTCGATGGATCACCTCCCGGACGTACATCGGCGCGTGATCCACGGTTCCCCGGCCCGCCACTTCATCCTTGATGAGGGCGTTCTTCTTGTCGAGGAACAGGATCCGCGTTTGCTCCTTGATCTCGTACTGAAGACTGGCCCTCAGGTAGGAGATCAAGGCTGGCCAGGAGGACAGGATCCTTCTGCCGTCCACGCGCTGTTGCAGTGATCGGGCGGCGATCGCCGAGCATATGCTGACGTGCCGGACAACGCCCTGACCATCCCGCCCTTCGACCACGGCGCGGGACAGCCGCTCCGGCGAGGCCGAAAAGAGAGCGCCGAGCGTGTCGAATTCGCCCGACAGCCTCGCCGCCAGCCTCTCGGCCCCGAGCGGCTCGACCGCTGCGATGAAGGCCTGCAGAAGCGACAGGTCTCCTTCAGTCCAGACCGTGTTCAGGTCCGGCGCGATGATTTGCATCATGCCCCCGTCCATCAGCGGTCTCCCTGAAGCGACGGTCGGCCATGGCTTCCCAGACCCCTCCGAAGATCGTGAGGCTGATGAGCGTCCACAGCGTCAGTCGCACCGCCACGCCCGTCCATATGGTCAGGTCGGAGGACAGGAAGGGCAGAAGATGAGTGCAGACGATCAGGAGCTGAAGCGCCGCCGCGAGAACCAGCCACCAGCGCGTCGAACTCGCGCTGAGTCTCAATAGTCCCACAAAAAGCACGAGGTTGAGACCCGCCAAGCCCACCCTCCAGCTCGAGAGCTGGAGGGGCTGAAGCCATGGCTCCAGAAGCATATAGGCGGCGATCATGGCCGCGGCGTACCGCTCGACGCGGGCGCCCTTCCAGACGAGCAGGGCAAGGCCTGCAAGATTGAGTGACCATAGAAGGTATCCGATCAAACCATCGTCTCTCTCTCCGGCTCCCCCTGCAGAACTTTCCGGATCGGGGTTTCCGGACCGTTCTCGGCCGGTTTGGTTTCGGACGGACCCAGGCGCGCCGGCGCAAGCCCGAGGCCCTCGGCCGCCTTGTGCAACCGGTCATGTGTCCGGATCGCCTGCCCCCTGGCGTCCAGAACGGCCCCCATGGCGCCGTGCAGGCTCAGCAGGGCCGTATGGCCGTACCCCGCGGAAAGAGCCGCGGCGCGACGACCTTCTATCATGCTGATCGAAAGCTGATTGGCCTTCAGGAAAGCCTGATCAAGAGCATGTTCGAAGTCGATGAGATCATGAGCGACGACAGTTCCGATCGTCATGACCTTGTCGTTCTGTTTACGCATGGCGAGAGCCCCTTTTTCATCGCCAGCTCAAAAGCGTCTCGATCACCCCGAACACCATCAGACCTATGGCTAGGATGGCGCCGATCGCCAATGCCATCCCCAGGGCCAGGAGAACGATGAGGACCAGCTTCGGTCCTCGCCACCCGGCCGTCGTACGCCATCGCCCCAGCCCTGAATACACGCCGAACGGCGTTTTTGGATCAAGAGCGCCAATGTTGTGATCGAAGGCGACGGACGCCTCGCTGACACCCGGAGCGGGACCGTTTTCGCCAGGGCCCGCCATGCCTCCAGATCCGTCTGACGGAAACTCCGTCAGTAACTCCAGGGCCTTTTTGCGACTGGATACGCCGAACTTTCGCTTGGCTTCCCGGATATGATTTTCAACAGTATGCGGCGACAGGCCGAGCTTCCGGCCGATCTCCTTATCGCTCATGAAAGCGGAGAGCTTCAGGCACTCCACCTGCCTATGAGACAGCCTTTCAGGCATAGACCGCTCCCCCGTACAGACGGGAAGTAATGCGTCACAGCCACGAGTCGTCCAGCAGACTCGCGCAGCAGGCGGGCTCTTCTGTTTACAATTTTGAATTCAACCAGCGGGGCGGCTTTCAGGGGCCTGGGCCGGGCGCCCGGATTCGCCCTAACTGCGGTGTCCGCGGGTCAGGATTTACCGCTCAGCCAGGCCATGAAGACCCGGAAAACAAAACCGCCGGAAGCAGGCGGCTGTAAGCGACGGGCATGTCGCCCCTTGCCGCGATAGACCTCGAAGCCGCCACGCCCGCGACCCGACCATCCTGCTTCAATCTTGATGCCTGATTCCATTGGGTCAGTCTGGTCCCTTCGAATGCGGGACGCCAACAAAAGCGGATCCGTTCGCCTCAGCCGGAAAAGATCGACGGCCCGACCCGCTCGGCGAGAGACGCGCCGGGCCGTCTACGAAAGCGAGGTCGGTCGCTTCCGCCAGTCCCATTTAAAGCAAAGCTTGCGCGACGCCTATGACGGGATCGCAGCGGAACAACGCCTCAAGGCCGACGCCGCACCTCCCAGTCCAGCGTCCACCGCCCCTCCCCGGCCGGCTTGAGTTCTGAAGTCGCCGCGGGAACCTGACGGTCCAGCCCGTCCAGAAGCAGCGACGTCCCGCTGACCGCGGCCACCGTGGCGTTGGTTTGCCAGAAGGGCCCCGACATGCCGCGCATGGAAAAACGGATGTGGACCGTGTCGTTGACCTTTGGCATGCGAGCCTTCCTTTCAGCCGGGCAGCGGCCTTCCTGCGGCGCCTTTTACACGGCCAGAAGAACGGCGCCTCCGGCCAAGCCTGGGCCAGCGTCGGGATGATGCTATAGACGCCCGGGTTGCGAACACCCTTCCTGCCCCAGGGACCTCATGGCGCGACAATCTCGGATTTCGACCCGGCTATCCGCAGCCAGCCTAGTCCATCTCGGCGCGCCGCGCCTGGCGGACCTGCTGATAGAGGCGGGCGCCGGGAACGCCAATCTCAAACGCCGCCTCCGCCTCGAGCTCGCGGCTGAGATCAGCCCTGACATCCTGGCCCTGGAGATCGACAAACGCCTCACCGCGCTCGCCGCTGCCCGCACCCGCGTTTCCTGGCGCCGACGCGGCGACCTTCTCGACGACCTGAACACCCACCGCGAGATGATCGTCGGTCGCCTGGCGCCCGAGGCTCCCGGCGAGGCGCTCGCCGTCCTCATTCGCTGGTTCGACCTCTATCCCGGCCTGGCCGTCCGCGTGAAAGACACCAAGGGCGAACTGCCTGCCGCCTTCGAGGCCGCAGCCCACGATCTCTTCACCCTCGCCGAGACCGCCGACGACGCGGCCTTGCGCGACCTGGTCGACGCCCTGCGCCGGCATCCGCAGGATTACGCTCGCTGGATCTCCGCCGCCGGCGAGACCCTGGGCCCGCGCACGGCGCGCCGGCTGCTCGACAGTCTAGACGCATCAGCCAGAAAGACCCCGGCAGGCCGCAACCTGCTGCGCCGCCTGGCGGACAAGGCCGGGGACCTCGACCTCTGGCTGTCGCTTGTCACCCCCGAACAGGCGGGTTCGCCCGACGTCGCCGCTGACATCGCTCGCCGCCTCCTGGACGCTGGCCGCGTCGCCGAAGCCCGCGCCGCCCTGGAGGGCGCCTTGAGCCCCTCCCCACTCAACCGCCGCTGGACCTTCGGCCACAGCCCGAAGGACGGCGCCCCCCGCCTGACCCCGACCTGGGAGGCCGCCTCCATCGACGTCCTCGAGGCGGAAGGCGGCCGTCAGGAGGCCCAGGACCTGCGCTGGAGCCTGTTCGAACGCGACCTGTCGGCGCCGGTCCTTCGGGACTACGTCTCGCGCCTGCCCGACTTCGACGACGTCGAGGCCCTGGACCGGGCCTTCGCCCACGCCTCCCGTCACCCGGACTTCGAGGCCGCCATGCGTCTCCTGATGGACTGGCCGGCTCACAGGGAAGCGGCCGCCCTCGTCCTGGCGCGACCCCGCGAAGCGCGTCATGCTGGCGGCAGGACTCCGGACTGGGCCTCTCGTCTGGCCCAGCGCTTTCCCGAGGCCGCCGAAATCCTGAACGGTTAGTTTCGCCTGTCAGGCCAGGGTCCTGAAAGTAATGGAGTAACGCAGGACCGTCATAGGCGAGATCGAATGCTCCCAATCCTGCCGCGCCTCGCCTGACAGCCGATAGACAGAGCCCGGTTCCAGCGCCGCCCCGGCGCGACGCCATTGCGCGCCCGCCTTGCGCCGCAGCCGCATGACGCAGGGCGCCAGCAGCGAGACGCCGACAATCTCCCCATAGACGGGCCGGTCATGATGCCAGCCGATCCCCGCCCCCGGCGCATACTCGTTGACGAGGACTTGAACGAAAGCCGTCTCGTCCAGACCAAGCCGCACCGCCAGGCGTCGCAGCAGGTCTTGCAGGAACCCTGGCCAGGGATCGGCCGCTTCCAGCCTGCCCCGGTCGAGGTCGTAGCGCCGTCCGAAGGCGGCGATCCGCCGGAAGCCCTGGTAGCCCATGTGCTCATATGGCCTGAAGTCCAGCCGCTGCAGTTGCTCGACCGCCGCCGCCTGCTCCGCCCCGGTCAGGACCTCCGGCCAATAGTCGAAGCCCTGCGGAACGGCAGGCGCGCAGACGTGGCCGAACAGATCGCCCTGAAGCCTGCCCGTCACAGCGCCAGTTCGCCGGACGCAGGTTTCGGCGAGGCCTTTTCCAGATTGGACAGGGTCACCCCTACGAGGCGCACGCCCCTGGTCGGCGGATAGAGGGATCGCACCAGCAGGCGGGCGATCTCGCGCAAGCGCGCCTTTGAGGCGACCGGCTCATTGAAGGAGCGGCTCCGGGTCGATTGCTGAAAGTCTGCCCATTTGACCTTCACCGTCACGGTCCGCCCCAGCGACCCGGCCTTTTCGCACCAGGCCCAGACATCGCCCGCCATCTCGTCCAGCCCGGCCTCGATCGCGGCCGGATCGACCAGGTCGCTGGCGAAGGTCGTCTCCGACCCGCTCGACTTGCGCTCGCGATCCGGATTGACCGGGCGATGATCCTCTCCGCGCGCCACGTTATGGTACCAGGCGCCGGACTTGCCGAAATGATGCTGCAGGAAGGCCAGGGACTGACGCTTCAGGTCCGCGCCGGTCTCGATGCCCAGGCGATTCATCTTCTCCGCCGTCACCGGCCCGACGCCATGGAATCGCTTCACAGGCAGGGCTTCGACAAAGACCTCCCCTCGCCCGGGCGGGACCACGAACTGGCCGTTCGGCTTGCGCTGGTCCGAGGCCAGCTTGGCCAGGAACTTGTTGTAGGAAACCCCGGCCGACGCCGTCAGGCCGGTCTCCTTAAGGATGCGCGCGCGTATCTCCTCCGCCGTCGCCGAGGCCGTCGGCAGCCCCCGGATATTGGCGGTCACGTCGAGATAGGCTTCGTCGAGAGACAGGGGTTCGATCAGGGTCGTATAGTCGGCGAAGATGGCGTGGATCTGCGCCGAGACGGTGCGATAGACCTCGAACCGGGGCGGCGTGAAGATCAGGTCCGGGCATTTCCGCAAGGCCGTGCTCGAGGGCATGGCCGACCGCACGCCGAACCTGCGCGCCTCATAGCTGGCGGCAGCGACCACGCCGCGCGAAGCGGCGTGGCCTACGGCGACGGGACGACCGCGCAGGGCGGGATCGTCCCTCTGCTCCACCGAGGCGAAGAAGGCGTCCATGTCCACATGGATGATCTTGCGAGGTGTTTCCGTTCCCATGACATGCGTCACCTAGCAGCACCTGAACAAAACAGGAACAGGTTTCCGCCAGAGGCGGCAGCGCGGCTGATCGGGAATCTCATTCCTCATCGGGGCAAGGGACGTCCTTTCTCGTCGGTAATCCCCAAGGCGACATCCCATTCGTTGACCTCGGCCTGCTCAGTTCCAGCAGCAAGGATCAGCGTGAAGCCGCCCCCTGGCGGAAACTCAACCGCATGAACCGTGTGCCCGGCCTCCTCCACGGAGAGTATTCCCCTTTTGAGGCTGGCCTTTGAAAACGTCGTCCGCGTCCGGCTCCCTCCGCTCATCTAGGCCGCCTCCCAGACCCGGTTCAGGACCTGGGCGGCCAACGCCGCCTTGTCCTGCGGGAGAAAGCGGCCGTAGTGGTCGGCGACCGTGGCCGGCGTATCCTGGATGGCGTAGCTGGCCTGCTCGTAGGAACCGGTCAGCTTAAGCACGTGGGTCGCCAGGACGTCCCTCACATTGTGCGGCCCGTGGGGAAGCAGGCCCGGGATCGCCCCCCTCCCCGTGTAAGGGTTGTAGATTCCATACCGCTGGATCACCTGGCGCCAGGCGCTGTAAAAGGTCTGTTGGTTGTAGGCGGCGTCGCGGCTCGAGGTCTTCACGGTCTTGACGAAGAAGGTGCCTGGATCGCGCGAGCCGTTCAGCAAGGCCGGTCGATGGCGTCCCACATAGGCGTCGATCCAGCGATACAATCCGCCGAGGTCCGGCAACAGAAGCCGGAACGGGCGTTTGGAAAAATAGGCCGAGCCGGAGTTCTTGAAGGCCACGCAGGGGATGAAGACCTCCCAGCCGCCTTCCCTCTCGCTCCAGCGCAGTTCGCCGCACCGCCGGACCTCCAGTTCCCTCTCGGGCGTCGGCGGGCTCCCGCGCGGACGCAGTTGGAGTTGCCGCAGGTTCTTCTGCCGGACGCCCAGATGCAGACCCAGCCTCAGCATCAGGAAGGACCGGACCGCCTCCGCGGCGGCCCGGGGATAGCGCCTCTCTTCGGGCATGCAGCGCAGGATCTCTTCCGTGATCTTGCGATACTCCCCGACAGGGCTCGCCGCTTCGAGAATGGGCAGGATGGGCTCGAACGGATCCCGATGGACCCTGGCGACCCGCTCGATCTCCTTGGATCGGGCCAGGGCATGGCGATGCACCTGCTCGCAGGCGCCGTCCCAATCCCCACAGATGCGATCGATCTCCTCCTGCCCGACAAGGCCTGAAATGGGTCTGAGCCGATCCGCCAGCCACGGGCTTTGCCTGAGCCACCCCGTCTGGCTCCGCGAGAAGGCGGCGCCCAGCAGGAGCATCTCGCTCTCCCAGCCGGTGAAGAAACCCCGGCGTCGCTCGCGCCACTGCACGTACCAGTCCCAGACCGACGGCAGCACGAGCAGCCCGAAGGTCAGGTCCTCCCGGGGCACGCCCAGCCCGCTGACCTCGTCGTCAGGCAGGGCGGCCAGGGCGCCGAACAGCAGGGCCAGATGCTCCTCGCGCTGCGCCGCTGTCTCCGCGCCCCATACGCCGGAGCGCTGATAGCCGATGTCCGTGAGCGTCGCCGACTTGAACCGCAGAAGGGCGTCCATCTCGGCCCGGAGTTGTGCTGGGGCGGCGAGTTCGGGCGGCCCGCTTCCGTCAAAGCGAAGCGCGAACCGATGTTTCGATACGGTCGAATGATAGCGATGATAGGCCGTGCCGCCGGACAGGATGGTCGAGCGCACCCAGGCCAGGATTTCCTCCCGTTCTTGGGCCGACCGCTCATCGAAGTCATCCGGCAGGTGCCAGGCGAGACGACGCGATTCCGCATGCTGCACCTCGGGCGGAACCAGCCCTGAGAGCGCACGCCGTCGCTGCAGACGCGACCGCAGATAGCCGCTCTCCAACTGATAGCGATGCTCGATGATGTCGAGAATCTTCAGGCTGGCAGGCGTCTGCGGGACCTTCAACCCGCGCCGCCAGGCCGCGAGGGTTGTTCGGTCCGTCAAACCGCCGGCGACCACAATGGCCCGGTGCAGGCGATGAGAGTTCTCGCCATGCCGGCGGATCTGGAGATCCAGCGCGGCATGGAAGTCCCGGGGGTCATCATGAACCTCCCACAATGCAGCGGGATGGACGACGACGGGCAGCGGCGGACGGCCTCTTTTTCTCGGAACAGATGCGTCAACTGGCGAAGGCACGACAAGCTTTGAACTACGCACAAAAACTCCACTGGAAACATCGTCTTTGGACGACGGTGGAGAGACGTTTCAGAAGAGGCTTCCCCCTAAATGTCGATTTGATCATGCGTCCGGACATGACGACAGCGGGCCTTGCCGACAGCCCCGCTTGACTCCCCCCGGGGCGCCGGGCGCATATAAGAACATATGCAGAACATTCATTCTCAGCCTGACGCTCTGGCGGCGCTGAAGACTCGCCTGGAGGCCCTGGATCGGGCCGGCGGTCGTCGCGTCGGCGCGGGCGTGCGCGCAGGAAGCGACGACGCCTTTGCGCCGCTGGCCGCCGGCGTCCTGCATGACCTCTATGCCGCCGCGCCCGCCGACGCGGTGGCGGTCAACGCTTTCGGGCTGGGCATGGCGCTGCGGGCGGCGGCCGGGCGTCCCATCGTCTGGGGTCTGCATGAGATGATGACCCAGGAGGCGGGCCGGCCGCACGGGCCGGGCCTGCATGAGATGGGCTTGTCGCCGCGCGACCTGTTGCTGGTGCGGATGCGCGACGTGCAGACCCTGTTGGCCGTGGGCGAAGAAGCCCTGCGCAGTCCCGCCGTGGGCGCCGTGCTGTTGAGCGCCTGGGGCGAGGCCAGGGCCTTCAGCCTGACGGCCAGCCGACGACTGGCCCTGGCGGCCGAGACGGGCGGCGCGACCCTGTTCCTGGCGCGGGCGGGCGCCCTGCCCTGCCCCAGCGCGGCCGAGACCCGCTGGTCGGTGGCGTCCTGCGCTTCGGAACCCCTGGAAGGCGGGGCGCCGGGGCGGCCGTCTTTTTCGGCGACCCTGCTGCGGCGGCGCGGCGGCGGGGCGACCGGAACCTGGATCATGGAGTGGGATCGTGAACAGCGAACCTTCCGCCCGCCCGCGCCGCTATCTGGCGGTCTGGTTCCCCTGGCTGCCCAGCGACCGGCTGCGGCGTCAGGCACAAGACGCGCCGCCTGAAGCGCCGCCCGTCGTCCTGGTCGAGAAGGTCAAGGGCGGGCTCCGGCTGGCCGCCGTCGATCCGGCGGCGGCGCGAGCGGGACTGACGCCCGGCCTGACCCTGGCCGATGCGCGGGCGCGTACCCCGGCCCTGCGCTCGGTCGCTCATCGCCCCGACGCCGACGCCGCCCTGTTGGCGCGGGTGCTGGAAGATTTCGGCCGCTTCACGCCGATGATCGCCGAGGATGCGCCGCATGGTCTGATGCTGGACGTGACCGGCTGCGCTCACCTGTTCGGCGGTGAGGCGGAGTTGATGCAGACGGTGCAGACACGGGCGAGCCGTATCGGCCTGCAGGTCCGCGGCGCCTTGGCTGGAACACCTCAGGTCGCGCGGGCGCTGGCGCGCTTCGGTCCCGGCGGAATTTTCGTTGGAGGCGAGGACCGGGCCGCTGCACGCCACCTGCCCGTCGCCGCACTGGAACTGGTGGACAAGGAGGAGCAGGCCCTGCGCCGCGCCGGGTTGAAGCGGCTGGGCGATCTGGACGACCGGCCTCGCGCGCCCCTGGCTGCCCGTTTCGGCGCCGACTTCCCGAGCCGACTGGCGCGGGTTCTGGGCGACGAGGACATGCGCATCACCCCGCATCGTCCGCCCGCGCCCGTGGTGGTCGACCGCGTCTTCTTCGAGCCCATCTCCGCGCCCGAGAACGTGGAGCGGGTCATGTCCGATCTGCTGGTCGAGACCATGGACCGGCTGGATCAGACGGGCCTGGGCGGCCGCGCCTTCGAGGCCGGCTTCTATCGCGTGGACGGCGAGACGCGCCGGATCGTCGTCCGCACCGGCCGTCCGACCCGCGACGCCCCCGCGACCCTGCGGCTGTTCCGCGAGCGGATGGCGGCCCTGGCCGCCCCGCTGGACCCCGGATTCGGCTTCGACCAGATGCGGATGTCCGTGCTCTGGACCCAGGCTTTGGCGCCGACCCAGCAGGGGCTGGAACGCGAGACGCCCGGCGAAGAAGCCTTCAGCCGCCTGATCGACCGGTTGACCGCGCGCCTGGGGCCGGAGGCGGTGCTGCGCTTCGAGCCCTTCGCCTCGCACATTCCCGAACGTGCGGCGCGACTGGTCCCGGCCGCCGTCCGTCATGGCGACGAGACCTGGCCCGACCTCGATCCCGACGACCCGCCCTTGCGGCCGCTGCAGATGTTCGACCCGCCCCAGCCGGTCGAAACCCTGGCCGAGGTGCCCGACGGCTATCCCCTGAAGTTCCGCTGGCGCCGCGTCCTGCACGAGGTGACCCGCGCCGAAGGGCCCGAGCGGATCAGCGGCGAATGGTGGCGCGCCCCGAACCAGCGCACCCGCGACTATTACCGGGTCGAGGACCGGGACGGCCGTCGCTTCTGGCTGTTCCGCCAGGGCCTCTATGGCGAGACGCCCGAACCGCGCTGGTTCATCCACGGTCTGTTCGCATGAAGAGGCTCGACCCTTGCGGCGACTACGCCGAGCTGGCGACGGCCAGTAACTTCTCCTTCCTGCGCGGCGCCTCGCATCCCAAGGATCTGGTGTTGACGGCGATCCAGCACGGCCACGCCGGACTGGGGCTGGCCGATCGCAACACCGTCGCGGGCGTGGTGCGAGCTTGGAGCGCGCTGAAAGAGATTCGCGTTGAGGGTCTGGCCCCGCCGGACAGGATGCGCGACGGCGGCAGTCCCGGCGAGATCGCCTTCATCGAGGACCCGCTGAACGATCCAGCCCTGTCCGAAGAGGTGAAGCGCCGCGCGGCGGACTTCCGCCTGCTGACCGGGGCGCGGCTGGTCTTCAACGACGGGACGCCGGACGTCATCGCCTATCCGGAGACGAGGGCGGGTTGGGGCCGACTGACGCGCCTGCTGACCCTGGGCAACCGCCGGGCCATGAAGGGCGAGTGCGAGATCGGCCTGCGCGATCTGCTGGCCGATCCCGAAGGCCTGCTGCTGATCCTCGTCCCACCGGACCGGCTGACAGGGCTGGAAGAGATGCTGGCCCGCATGAACGCGGCGGCTCCGGGCGCGGTCTGGCTGGGCGCCGTCCTGCACAGGCGCGGCGACGACCGGCGCCGGCTGGCCCGGCTCAAAGCCATGGCGGAGCGGGTGGAGGTTCCCCTGCTGGCGCTCAACGACGTCCTCTACGCCGCTCCCGATGACCGCGACCTGCAGGACGTCCTGACCTGCATCCGCGAAGGCGCAACCATCGAGACCGCCGGCCATCGACTGGAGGCCAACGCCGAACGCTGGCTGAAGCCCGCCCCCGAGATGACGCGCCTGTTCCGCGACGCGCCCGAGGCTGTGGCCGAGACGACTGCTTTTCTGTCACGGGCCACGTTCGATCTGAGCGACCTCAAGTATGAATATCCTGAGGAGCCCGTTCCGCCCGACGAAACGCTCCAGGGCTGGCTGGAGAAGCTGGTGCGGAGCCGCACCCTGGTCCGCTATCCAGATGGCGCGCCGCCCAAGGTCGCGGCCCTGCTTGAGAAAGAGCTGGCCTTCATCGCCGAGCGCAGCCTGGCCCCCTACTTCCTGACCATCCACGACATCGTCCGCACGGCCGAGAACAAGGGCATCCTGTGCCAGGGGCGCGGATCGGCCGCCAACTCGGCCGTCTGCTACGTCCTGGGGATCACCAGCGTCGATCCGGCCTGCCACGACCTGTTGTTCGAGCGCTTCCTGTCCTCCAGCCGCGACGAGCCGCCCGACATCGACGTGGACTTCGAACACGAGCGGCGCGAGGAGATCATCCAGTACGTCTATGACCGCTATGGCCGGCATCGCGCCGGCATCGCCGCCACCGTCATCCGTTATCGTCCCCGCAGCGCCATCCGCGAGGTCGGCAAGGTCCTGGGCCTGACCGAGGACGTCACCGCGCGCCTGGCCTCGACCCAGTGGGGCAGTTGGGGATCGGAGATCAGCGGCCGCCAGATCGAACAGGCCGGTCTGGACGCCGCCAATCCCATGGTCGATCGCGCCGTGCGCATGGCGACGCGCCTGCTCGGCTTTCCGCGCCACCTGTCCCAGCATGTCGGCGGCTTCGTCCTGACCCAGGGACGGCTGGACGAGACCGTCCCCATCGGCAACGCCGCCATGCCGGACCGCACCTTCATCGAATGGGACAAGGACGACATCGACGCCCTGGGCCTGATGAAGGTCGACGTCCTGGCCCTGGGGATGCTGACCTGCATCCGTAAGGCCTTCGACCTTATGAAGGCTCACTCGGGCGTCGAGCACGACCTCGCCTCCGTCCCGCCGGAGGAACCCGAGGTCTACGACATGCTGTGTCGGGGCCAGTCCATCGGCGTCTTCCAGGTCGAGAGCCGCGCCCAGATCAACATGCTGCCGCGCCTGAAGCCGCGCGAGTTCTACGATCTGGTGATTCAGGTCGCCATCGTGCGTCCCGGCCCGATCCAGGGGGACATGGTCCATCCCTACCTGCGCCGTCGCAACGGCGTGGAAGAGGTTCACTATCCTCCGCCTGGTCGCCTCTATGGTCCGCCTGACGAACTGAAGCAGGTGCTGCACAAGACCCTGGGCGTGCCCCTGTTCCAGGAACAGGCCATGAAGGTCGCCATGGTCGCCGCCCGGTTCTCGGACGCCGAGGCCAACGGCCTGCGCAAGGCCATGGGCACGTTCCGGGGCGACGGGACCCTGCACACCTACGAAGACCGCATGGTCGGGCGGATGATCGCACGCGGCTACGACCCCGGTTTCGCGCAGCGCTGCTTCGAGCAGATCAAGGGTTTCGGCTCCTACGGCTTTCCTGAAAGCCACGCCGCCAGTTTCGCGCGGCTGGTCTATGTCTCTTCCTGGATCAAGCACCGCCACCCGGCGGCCTTCGCCTGCGCCCTGCTGAACAGCCAGCCCATGGGCTTCTACGCCCCCGCCCAGATCGTGCGCGAGGCGCAGGAGGTCGGCGGGGTCGAGGTGCGCCCCATCGACGTCTCCCACAGCGACTGGGACAACAGTCTGGAAGGGCCGGCGAGCGCGCCCATCCTGCGTCTGGGCCTGCGCCAGATCGACGGCTTCAAGGAGGACTGGGCCAAGACCCTGTCGGCGGCGCGGGCCGAGGCGCCCTTCGCCGATGTCGAAACCCTGGCCCGGCGCGCTGAACTGCCCGCCGCCGCCATGCGCAAGCTGGCCGACGCCGACGCCTTCCGTTCCCTGGGCCAGGACCGTCGCCAGGCCCTGTGGGCGGTGCGCCGCTTGCCCGACGACGATCCCCTGCCCCTGTTCGCCGCCGCCGAGGCGCGCGAGCGCGGCGCCCGTGAACTGGGCGCGGAGCCCGACGCCCGCCTGCCCCTGATGCCGCTGGGCGAGCACGTCGCCGCCGACTACCAGACCGCCCGCCTGTCGCTGAAGGCCCACCCCATGGCCATCCTGCGCCCCGCCTTCGCCGCCGACCGCGTCCTGACCTGCGCCGAAACCGAATCCAAACGCGGCGGCTCCCTGGTGCAGGTCGCGGGCGTGGTTCTGGTGCGTCAGCGGCCGGGCAAGGGCAACGCCGTCTTCGTCACCCTGGAAGACGAGACCGGCATCACCAACGTCGTCCTCTGGGCGCGGATGCTCGACCAGTACCGACGAGAGATCATGGGCGCCCGCCTGATGCAGGTCGAAGGCATGGTCGAGAAAAGCCCCGAAGGCGTCGTCCACGTCGTCGCCCGCCGCGTCATCGACCGCAGCGCCGAACTGTCCCGCCTGTCAGAGGACCACGAAACCGACATCCAACTGGCCCGCGCCGACATCATCGCCCACCCGCAACCGCCGCGCCACCCGCCGCACCGGCACCCGCGCGACGTGCGCATCCTGCCGGGATCGCGGGATTTCCACTAAGCGCCGACAGCGATCGTAAGCGCCATGCCTCGGACACGACAGTCAGGCCGCCAATCCTCCCCCTATTCGAGCGCGCGCCGCTTCTCGACCAGGAAGTCCACCAGGGCCCGCAGCTTGGGCGCCATCTGCTCGCGCGACGGCAGATAGAGGTCGAAGCCATCGAAGGGCGGGCACCAGTCGTCCAGCACGCGGATCAGGGCGCCGGCGGCGACATGCTCACGGACCACGCATTCCATGTGCTGGACCAGGCCCAGGCCCTGAAGTCCGGCGCTCAGCATGGTCTCGTCCGCATTGGTGACGAAGGGACCGTGCGGCTCGATGGTGAAGTCCTGCCCCGTGTCGGGGTCGCTAAATTCCCACTTCATGATCGGCCCCTGGACGCCGGGTCGGAAGGCGACGCGATCATGCGCCTCCAGGTCGGCGGGCGTTCGCGGCGCCGGCCGACCGGCCAGATAGGCGGGCGAGCCGACCACCACCAGGCGCATGGGCGGACTGATCGGCACGGCGATCATGCTGTCCGCCACCGCCTCGCGCAGGCGGACGCCCGCGTCGCAGCCCTCGCGGATGATGTCGCCCAGGCCGTCGTCGATCACCAGCTCCAGCCGGACCTTGGAATAGCGCCGGTGGAACTCCCCCAGATGCGGCTCGATGAACTGCCGTGCCGCCAGACGCGAGGTGGAGATGCGGATTTCCCCCGCCGGCTGCTCCCGGTCGTCGTCGAGGCCGATCACCGCCTGGGAGATGACGGCCAGGGCCGGCTCGATCCGCGACAACAGCAACCGCCCCTCCTCCGTCACCGACACCGATCGGGTCGAGCGGTTCAACAGGCGCACCTCCAGACGCTCCTCCAGCGTCCGCAGGGTCTGGGACAGGGCCGAGGGCGAGACGTTCAGCCGCCGGGCGGCGGCTGTGAATCCGCCCTCGCGGGCGACCTCGGCGAAGGCGGCGAGCGCCGGAAGCAGGGTGCGGTCCATCCGCCCATTATGAAGGCAAACTTCAAGCTGATTGAAGAGGAGCCCGATTTTTCCGCCCAGGGGTCGGGAATAGGTTCGCTTCATCGAAACGCCCGCCGCTTTGACGGGCCGAGCGCAGGAGCCTCCCCATGCAGAGCGTCACCATCCAGAACCCCGACATGGCCTGGTCCATCGCGGCCGACATCCGCTTCCCGCCGGGCTTCGACGAGAGCAAGATCTATCCGACCATCGTCAGCGTCCACCCCTTCGGCAGCTGCAAGGAACAGACCTCGGGCAATGTCTACGGCCAGGGCCTGGCCGAGCAGGGCTTCGTCGTCATCGCCTATGACGCCAGCTTCCAGGGCGCGTCGGGCGGCTCTCCGCGCTGGATCGAGGACCCGACCCAGCGGGTCGAGGACATCAGCCGGGTCATCGACTACGCTGTCGCCCTGCCCTACGTCGACGCCGACCGGATCGGCGTGCTGGGGGTCTGCGGCGGCGGCGGTTACGCCGTCAACGCCACCCTGACCGAAAAGCGCATCAAGGCCGTGGTCAGCATCACCGGCGTCAACATCGGCCGCCTGTTCCGCGAGGGCTTCAGCAACTACGACCCGCTCGGCGCCCTGAACGCCATGGCCGCGCAACGCACGGCCGAGGCGCGCGGCGGCGAGCTTCAGGTCAATGAACTGCTGCCCGCCGGCCCGGACGCCGCCAAGGCGGCCGGCCTGACCGAGCGCGACGTGTTCGAGGCCACCGACTACTACAAGACCCCGCGCGGCCAAGAGGAAAGCGGCGCCACCCGCATGCTCTTCTCGCACGCCCAGAAGACCCTGGCCTGGGACGCCTTCGCCTTCGCCGAAACCCTGCTGACCCAGCCGGTCATGGCGGTCGTGGGTGAAAAGGTCGGGGCCTTCGGCGCCTATCGCGACGGGCAGGAGATCTACGGCCGCGCCGTCGCCTCCAAGGACCGCCGCCTGGTCTCGCTGGCGGACTGGTCGCACTACGACCTCTACGACAAGCCCGAGCCCGTCGCCCTGGCGATGGCCGAGCTGGTTCCCTTCTTCCAGACCCACCTGTGACCGCGACGCCGGGGCGCGTCCGCGTCCCGGCCCTCCCATCCAGAACGGACACACGAACCATGACCATTCAGACCAAGAAGGCGCTCATCCTGGGCGCGGGCGGCCAGATCGCACGCTGGGCCGTCGACATGCTGGGCGACCGCGACGACGTGGCCCAGACCCTCTACATGCGCACCCCGGCCAAGCTAGGCCGCACCCCGCCCGCCAACGCCCGCCTCGTCCAGGGCGACGTGATGGACGCCGAGACCCTGAAGGCCGCCATGGCGGGCCAGGACGTCGTCTACGCCAACCTGTCCGGCGACATGGACGCCCAGGCCGAGGCCGTTGTCGCGGCGATGAAGGCGACAGGCGTTAAAAAGCTGATCTTCGTCGCCTCCCTCGGCGTCTATGACGAGGTTCCGGCCCAGTTCGGCGAATGGAACCGGCGCGAGATCGGCGCCTATCTGCCGCCCTACCGACGGGCCGCCGACATCGTCGAGGCGTCCGGCCTGGACTACGCCGTCCTGCGCCCCGCCTGGCTGACCGACGCCGACGAAGTCGCCTTTGAGACCACGACCCGCGACGAACCGTTCAAGGGCACCATCGTCTCGCGCAAGAGCGTCGCCGCCCTGGCCGTCGACCTGATCCTGAACCCCGAACGCATCACGGCCCTGAACCTGGGCGTCAACAAGCCGAACACCGACGGCGACGCCCCCGACCTGCAGGGCTGACCGCCCCTTCCAGCCTGTTTCAGACCCAGAGGACGAGTGAAAATGAGCAAGATCAGCTTCCCCAACAGCAACAACCCGACCATCCTCATGTCGGCCGTCATCAACTTCCCGGACGGCTTCGACGAGGCCAAGACCTGGCCCGCCGTCGTCGTCTCCCACCCCGGCGGCGGGGTGAAGGAGCAGACGGCGGGAACCTACGCCCGCGAACTGGCCAAGGCGGGTTTCGTCGCCATCGCCTATGACGCCTCCTACCAAGGCGAGAGCGGCGGCGAACCGCGCCAGCTTGAGAACCCCTACATCCGCACCGAGGACGTCAGCGCCGTGGTCGACTACCTGACCACCCTGCCCTACGTCGACAACGACCGGATCGCGGCCATGGGCATCTGCGCCGGCGCCGGCTACACCGCCAACGCCGCCCTGCAGGACCCGCGCATCAAGGCCATCGGCACGGTCAGCGCCGTCAACATCGGCTCCATGTTCCGCAACGGCTGGGAGAACACGGTCAAGGACGCCGACGCCTCGCCCTACATCCTCGCCGGATCGAACGCCCGCACCGCCGACGCCGCCAGCGCCGACAAGGCCCGCATGCCCCTGGCCCCGGAAAAGGAGAGCGACGCCCCTAACGAGGAACTGCGTCAGGCCTGGGAATACTACCACACGCCTCGCGCCCAGTATCCGACCGCGCCCGGCTTCGCCACGGCACGCAGCCTGAACCAGATCATCACCTATGACGCCTATCACAAGGCCGAAGCCTTCCTGACCCAGCCGATCCTGGCCGTCGCCGGCTCGGTCGCGGGCAGCAAGTGGATGAGCGACGACCTGATCGCCCGCGCCGCCAGCACGGACAAGAGCCTGCACGTCGTCGAAGGCGCCAACCACATGGACCTCTACGACGGCGAGAAATACGTCGCCGAGGCTGTCTCCGTCCTGGCACCCTTCTTCATGGCCAAACTGAGCGCCTGATCCCCCTAACGACCCGCGCCCGCTCCTGGCCGCAACGCCGGGGGCGGGTGATCGCCGTCTTGCCGTCGCCTCGTCTTCGGTCGAAACAAACCTGATGATCATTCGTCCCGAGCAGCCCGAAGACCTCCCCGCCATCCACGCCGTCACCCGATCCGCCTTCATCGGCGTGGAGCACAGCAGCCAGACCGAGGCCGCCATCGTCGATGCGCTCAGAAACGCCGGCGCGCTGACCCTGTCCCTGGTCGCCGAACAGGACGGCCGGATCGTCGGGCACGCGGCCTTCTCCCCTGTCCGGATCGACGGCCGCGCATCGCATTGGTTCGGATTGGGGCCCGTCTCCGTCCTGCCGCAACGCCAGGGACACGGCGTCGGCTCAGCCCTGATCAACGAGGGCCTGGCGCAGCTGAAGCGGCTGGATGCCGAGGGCTGCGTCGTTCTGGGCGATCCCGGCTATTACGCCCGCTTCGGCTTCACCAGCGATCACGATCTCCGATACGACGGCGCGCCGCCGATCTATTTCCAATCCCTTGCCTTGTCTGGCGCCCCAGCGAAGGGGGAAGTCGCCTACCACCAGGGCTTCGAGGCGCGTTGACCGGCAGCCCCCCGACCCAAGGCAGTTCGGCGACGTATCCGAAGTCGGGCGGCGGTGGCCGTTAGGAGTCGCAGAAGCGCCAAAGCCGCATTTGAGTGGCCTCCCGAGCCTCGCCCTACTGCATCTCGCGATTTGTAGGGGAAACGACAAGCTTCGAACTGCTCACAAAAACTCCACTGGAAACATTGCCTTTCAGGCAACCAGTGGAAAGACGCCCCGGCAGGCCGCAGCCCCTAAATGCTCTCGCGAAATACTGGCGAAATTGTCGCCTCCTTTCAGCAGCACGGGCGTCGAAGCGCCAGATTGACACCTAAGTAGAAAGCAGACCCTCGCAAAAATAAAGCTGGCCTAGCGTGTTGATGACTCGAAGGGATCGGCTCGTCCTAGAAGCGGCGGCCCGAGCCGGTGGCCTGAACGATGATGTTTTCCTGACGGTTAGCACTCTATGCCGAGACCGGAGACACGGCGTCTGAAAACAGGGCGACGGCCGCCATCAGCATAGCCTGACGACGACCAGACGATACGAACGAACAAGCTCCAAAGAAAGGATGCGGGACGGTTGGCTCCGAACCGACGCGGCCTCATGCACGCTGTAGCGGCTACAGGGTCAAGCCGCTCGCCATGATCAACCCGCCAGCCGGTAGCCCACGCCAGGCTCAGTCAGTATCAGACGCGGCTGGGCCGGGTCGGCTTCCAGCTTCTGACGCAACTGGCCGACGACCACGCGCAGGTACTGGGTGTCGTCGGCGTGGGCTTTGCCCCAGACGGCGGTCAGCAGGTCGCGGTGGCCCACGACCTTACCCGAATTGCGCGCCAGATGGGCCAGGACGTCGTATTCCTTGGGTGTGAGGCGCACCGCCTCGCCCGCGCGCGTGACCAGGCGGCGTTCCAGATCGATGACCACCTCCCCCGCCGTCAGCGGCCCCGTCGCCTCGGCGCGCGGCGCGGTCTGGCGCAGGTTGGCGCGCACGCGGGCCAGGAGTTCGCCGACGCCGAAGGGCTTTTCGACATAGTCGTTGGCCCCCAGGTCCAGGGCCGCGATCTTCTCAGCCTCCTTGTCCCGCGCCGACAGGATGATGATCGGCCCGGCGTAGAATTCGCGGGCGCGCGCCAGCACGTCCTTGCCGTCCATGTCGGGCAGGCCGAGGTCCAGCACCACGGCGTCGGGGCTCCACAGGGCGATGCCGCGCAGACCCTCCTGCCCGCTGTCGGCCCGGCGCGGCTCATAGCCGGCGGCGTCCAGCGCCGGCGACAGAAAGCGATGGATCTGGGGCTCGTCGTCGATGACGAGAATCTGGGGACGAACGGCGGCCATGTGGCAAACCTTAGAGCAGGCTCGGGCGGGTGACGACGGCCTTCGGCAGGCTGATCAGGATACGGGTTCCTTTCTTGGCGCCGTCGGGTCCGTCCATGATCGGGCTGGCGGCGGCGATGCGGCCGTTCATGGCCTCGACGAAGCCCTTGGCGATGGCCAGACCCAGGCCGGCGCCCTTCGTGCGGTCCGACGGCTCCTCCATGCGACGGAATTTATCGAAAACCCGCTCCAATTCGGCGGTCGGGATGCCCTTGCCCTCGTCCTCGATGGAGATGACCACCGCGCCCCGGTCCTCATAGGCGGCCAGCTCGACCGTCGAGCCGTCGGGGCTGTAGACGATGGCGTTTTCCAGGATGTTGACCAGGGCCTGTTCCAGCAGCCCCTGATCGACCATGACCAGGCTGAGCTGAGCCGGGAAGTCGCGCGTCATCTTGCGCGCGCCTAGACGCCGCGCCACCCGTTTGCCCGCCGCGTTCAGCACGTCGCGCACGTCGACCCAGTCGGCGCGGATGTTCAGCCCGCCGCCCTCCAGCCGGGTCATGTCCAGCAGGTCGCCGACGTAGCGGCTGAGCCGCTCGGCCTCTTCGCGGATCGACAGCAGCAGGTCGGCGCGGACCTCGGGCTTCAGCTTGTCGCCAAGATCAATCAGCGTGGTGGAGGCGCCCAGCACGGTGGACAGGGGTGTCCTGAGATCATGGCTGACCGAGTTCATCAGCGCGCCCCGGAAACGGTCGGTGCGGCGCAGGGTCTCGGTCTCGACCGCCTGACCGGCCAGATCGGCGCGCTCGACCGCGACCGCCCCCTGATCCAGCAGGGCCAGAGCCAGTTTCTCCTCGTCCGAGCCGGGCGACAGGGCCGCCGCCTCGATCCCGGCGACGCCCGCGCGGTCCCGCACGCCTTGCAGCGGGCGGAAGGTCCAGCGCGCCTGCGGCAGGGTGCCGGTGCCCTGCCCCGCCGGTTCGCCCTTCTCCCAGGCCCAGCGCGCGGCGGCCATGGCCTCGGCGTCCAGCGCGGTCTTGGTCGGCGCGCCGGCGACCAGGGTCAGTTCGTCGTTGACGGGCAAAAGCACCACGGCCCCCGCCCCCGCCGCCGCCGCCGTCTGCTCGGCCAGGATGCGCGCGGCGGTGGTCCGGTCGCCCACGCCAGTCAGCCTCTGGCTGGCGGCCAGCAACGCCGAGACCGCCGAGGCGCGGCGCTGCGCTGTCTTCGCCTGCTCTCGCACCCGTCCGGCCAGGAAGCCTGTTGTCAAGGCCACGGCCCAGAAGACGATGAGGGTCAGGAAATCGGTCGGCGAACCAATGGCGAAACTATATTTTGGCTGAAGAAACAAGAAGTTGTAGGTCAGGAAGGCGACCGTCGCCGCCGCCAGGGCCGGTTTCAGGCCGTAGAGCACCCCCGCCGCCAGCACCGCCGACAGATAGATGACGCCCAGATCCACACGCTCGAAGGTTCGGTCCAGCAGCAGGGCCAGGCCTGTCGCCGCCACAACGCAGGCGGCGCCGACCGCATAGCCGCGCCAGCCGCCGGTCAGACGCAGACGCGGCTCCCGCAGCGTCTTCTCCTCCAGATCGACCCCGTCGGTGATGACGTGGATGGCGACGCCCCGGGCCTGGCGCAGCAGTTCCGCCGCCAGCGACCGCCCCAGCCATTCCGACAGGCGGCTGTCGCGCCCCTTGGCTAGGACGATCTGGGTGACGTTGTTCTGATGGGCGTGATCCATGACGGCGCGCACCACGTCGTCGCCGCTGAGGACCACCGTGCGGCCGCCAAGCTGTTCTGCCAGCTTCAGCGCGTCCGACAGCTTGCCCGCCGAGCCCACGCCGTGCCGCGCGCCCGAGGGTCGGTCGACGTGGGTCACGGTCCAGGGCGCGTCCATCATCATGTCGGACAGCCTTCGACCGGCGCGGACCAGGGGCGCGGCCATGGCGTCGCCGGCGATCAGCACCAGAATCCGCTCGCCCGCCGCCCACGGCCCCGGCACCCCCTGCTCGCGCAGTCGGGCCACTAGCTGATCGTCCACCGTCTGGGCCGCCCGGCGCAGGGCCAGTTCGCGCAGGGCTGTCAGGTTCTCGACCTTGAAGAAGTTGTCCGAGGCCAGCCGCGCCGTCTCGGGCACATAGACCTTGCCATCGGCCAGCCGCTTGCGCAGTTCCTCCGGCGTGATGTCCACCAGTTCGATGTCGTCGGCGCGCGACAGGGCGCTGTCGGGCACGCTCTCGCGCTGGCGCACGCCAGTGATGCGCAGCACCACGTCCGACAGGCTCTCCAGATGCTGAACGTTCAGCGTGGTCCAGACGTCGATCCCGGCCTCAAGGATTTCCTCCACGTCCTGCCAGCGCTTGGGATGGCGCGAACCGGGCGCGTTGGAGTGAGCGTATTCATCGACCAGCAGCAGGGCCGGGCGACGCGCGATGGCCCCGTCGATGTCGAACTCCAGCAGGGTCCGCTCGCGATAGGCGATGGGGTTGCGGGCCATGACCTCCAGCCCGCGCAACAGGCTCATGGTCTCCTTGCGGCCGTGGGGCTCGACCACGCCGACGACCACGTCGTCGCCCTCGGCTTTGCGGCGGCGCGCGGCGCGCAGCATCTCATAGGTCTTGCCGACGCCAGGCGACATGCCCAGAAAAACCTTCAGCCGCCCACGCTTTCGCGGGGCGGCCGGGGCCTTGCTCGTCGGGAGGATGGGCGTCGCCATCAGCCCTCCGCAGGACGCGGGAAGCGGGCGTCCAGCGCCATATTGGTCAGCAGCACATTGACGCGCGGCTGGCCCAGCACGCCGAATGTTTGGCCTTCGACATGCTGTTCGATCACCTCGCGCACCTGCGCCTCCCCTACCCCGCGCGCGCTGGCGATGCGGGCGATTTGCAGCTCAGCGTAAGCCGGAGAGATATGCGGGTCGAGGCCCGAGGCAGAGGCGGTCACGGCGTCGGCGGGGATAACAGCCGCGCCCGTTTCGGCGCGCAAGGCATCGGCGCCTGTCTTGACCCGTGCGATCAGATCCGGGTTCAGCGGGCCGAGATTGGCGCCGGAAGACGACGAGGCGTCATAGCCGTCGCCCGCCGCCGAAGGGCGCGGATGCAGATAGACCGGCGCGGCGAAGGTCTGGCCGACCAGGGCCGAGCCGACCACCTCGCCGGCCTTGTCCCGGACCAGGCTGCCGTCGGCCTGCTTGGGGAAGACTGTCTGGGCCACGCCCGTCACCGCGAACGGATAGGCGACGCCCAGAACGCCGGTGAACAGGGCGATCATCACGACCGCCGGACGGATGTGGTTCAGCATCAGAAGGTCGCCTTCAGGCTGGCTGCGACGCGACCGTCATAGGCGGCGCCAAAGTCGTGTTCGTCGGTGTCGAAATAGCGGAGGTCCAGCGCCAGGTGGTCGGTCAGCTGATAGGCCGCGCCCAGGTTCCAGGTGGTGTAGTCAAAGTCCGACGAGACCCACTGGCGCCCCACCGCCGCCGAGAGCGTCCACTTGGCGGCCGGGCTGATCGCGCCGTTGATCTCGGCATAGGTCGCCTGGTCCTCGGACGCGCCGAAGAAGTCCGGCGAGTAATAGATCGCCGCCCCCAGGGTGGCCGGGCCGACCGCGCGCGAGGTCGCGGCCTTCACCTCCACATAGTCGTAGTCGGCCCCGTCCGGCTGACCGGCGTAGACATAGCTGACCACGCCGAAGTCCCAGTTGAAGCCGCCGAACTCGGGCCGGACGCCGGCGTAGAGGTCGATCTCGGCGTCGGTGTCGGCGTCTCCGGCGAAGGAGACGTTCCCGGCCCAGGCCCCGGCGTAGAAGACGCCTTGCGTCACATCTACCCCGGCCGAGATCGCCGGATCGCCTTCATTCTGGCTAACGCCCCGGAAGACGTAGTCAGATCCAATGGCGGCGTTGAAGGCGACCTCGGGACGGGCGCCCTTCGCAAAATCCTGGGCCTTGGCGTCCGTGGGCGCCGTGCACAGGCCCAGGGTGATGACGGCGACCAGGCAGGCCCCGCCCACAAGGGCGTTGTTCAGGTCCGAGCCGTCGAGTTTCTTGCGTTTACGCATGGTGGTTTCCTTGATCGCTCAGGGCGGGCTTCAGGCCAGGCCGAGTGCGGAGATGACGATGTCGATGAGCTTGATGCCGACGAAGGGCGCGATCAGACCGCCCAGGCCGTAGATCAGCAGGTTGCGGCCCAGCAGCTTGCCCGCCCCCACGGCGCGGTACTTCACCCCGCGCAGCGCCAGCGGGATCAGGGCGACGATGACCAAGGCGTTGAAGATCACCGCCGACAGGATGGCGCTTTCCGGGCTGGACAGCTTCATCACGTTCAGCGCCGCCAACGACGGCAGGCCGACCACGAACATGGCCGGGATGATGGCGAAATACTTGGCCATGTCGTTGGCGATGGAGAAGGTGGTCAGGGCGCCGCGCGTGATCAGCAGTTGCTTGCCGACCTCGACGATCTCGATGACCTTGGTCGGGTCGCTGTCGAGATCGACCATGTTCCCGGCCTCACGGGCGGCCTGGGCCCCGGTCTGCATGGCCACGCCGACGTCGGCCTGCGCCAGAGCCGGAGCGTCATTGGCCCCGTCGCCGCACATGGCGACCATGCGTCCCTTGGCCTGTTCCGCCTTGATCAGGCGCATCTTGTCCTCGGGCGTCGCCTCGGCCAGGAAGTCGTCGACCCCGGCCTCGGACGCGATAGCCGCCGCCGTCACCGGGTTGTCGCCGGTGATCATGACGGTGCGCAGACCCATGCGGCGCAGGTCGGCGAAGCGCGCCTTCACGCCCGGCTTGACCACGTCCTTCAGGTGGATGACCCCGACCAGGGCGTCGTTCTCGGTCACGGCCAGAGGCGTGCCGCCCGAGCGGGCGATGCGGTCCACGGCGGCGCGGAACTCGGCGGGCGCGGCGTTCTCGGCCATGCCCAGGGATTTCAGCACGGCGTCGACCGCGCCCTTGCGCCACGACTGGCCGTCCGCTTCAAGACCCGACTGGCGGGTCACGGCGCTGAACGGAATGGTCTTCGCCCCGACAGGCAGATCACCCGTCACCCCGGCGTTGCGGCCCAGCTCGACGATCGAGCGGCCTTCCGGCGTCTCATCGGCCAGCGAAGCCATGACCGCCGCCCGCATCGCTGCGTCGGGACGCACGCCCGGCGCGGTGATGACCTCGACAGCCATGCGGTTGCCGAAGGTGATGGTGCCGGTCTTGTCGAGCAGCAGGGTGTCGACATCGCCTGCCGCCTCCACCGCACGGCCCGAGGTCGCCAGCACGTTCACCTTCAGCAACCTGTCCATGCCGGCGATGCCGACCGCGGACAGCAGTCCCCCGATCGTCGTCGGGATCAGGGTGATGAAAAGGGCGCCCAGGACCATGGGGTCCAGCTTGATCCCGGAATAGGCGCCGAGGCCCAGCAGGCTGGCCACCGCGATCAGGAAGACCAGGGTCAGCCCGGCCAGCAGCACCGACAGCGCCAGCTCGTTCGGCGTCTTGCGACGGTCCGCGCCCTCGACCATGGCGATCATGCGGTCGAGGAAGGTCGCGCCGGGGGCCGAGGTGATGCGCACCTTGATCCAGTCCGACACCACCGTGGTGCCGCCGGTGACGGCCGAGCGGTCGCCGCCGCTTTCGCGGATCACAGGGGCGCTTTCGCCGGTGATGGCGGCCTCGTTGACCGAGGCGACGCCTTCGATGATCTCGCCGTCCGACGGGATGACGTCGCCGGCCTCGACCAGGACGATGGAGCCGATCTCAAGCTCCCCGGCCGGGGTCGGGACCACCGTGCCGGTCTTCGGATCGACGATCAGCTTGGCCTTGGTGGTGACGCGGGTAGCCCTCAAGGAGTCCGCCGCCGCCTTGCCGCGCCCTTCGGCGATGCTTTCGGCGACGTTGGCGAACAGGACCGTGGCCCACAGCCACAGCGCCAGCTGGATGGCGAAGCCCGCCGCCTGGCCGCTTACCGCCGCCACGACCGCCGAAGCGGTCGCCAGCAGGGCGACGATCCAGGTGGCGAAGATCACCGGGTTGTTGAGCAGTTTCGTCGGGTTCAGCTTGGCGACAGCGTCGCCGAGCGCCCGCCCGAGCATGGCCCCGGACAGCCCGCCCGCGATGGACGGCGACGACCGGGAGCTCGACGGATCGAGCGTGACTTGGGTCATAGGATTATCCGATCAGAACCGGGCCACGACCTGGAGCATGTCGAAATGCTCCCCGATCGGACCCAGCGAGAGGGCGGGGAAGAACTGCAGGCCGCCGAGGATCAGGATCACCCCGATCAACAGGCCGATGAACAGCGGGCCATGGGTCGGCAGGGTCCCGGTCGAGGGGGCCAGTTTGGGCTTGGCGACCAGGGCGCCGGCGACAGCCAGCACTGCGACAGCCGGCACGAACCGGCCCAGCAGCATGGCCAGACCCAGGGTGGTGTTCCACCAGGGGGCGTTGGCGGTCAGACCCGCAAAGGCCGAACCGTTGTTGCCGGTCGCCGAGGTATAGGCATAGAGGACCTCAGACAGGCCGTGCGGCCCCTTGTTCAACAGACCGGCCAGGGCTTCGGGCAGGACCGCAGCCACGGCCGAGAAGCCCAGCACCGACAGCGGCACGACCAGAACCGACAGCATGGCGAACTGGATTTCGCGCGCCTCGATCTTCTTGCCCAGGTATTCCGGCGTGCGACCGACCATCAGGCCCGCCACGAACACCGACAGCATGGCCATCAGCACCATGACGGCGATGCCCGAGCCGATCCCGCCGGGCAGGATCTCGCCCAGCTGCATCAGGAACATGGTCACCGCCCCGCCCAGCGGCATGTAGCTGGCGTGCATGGAGTTGACCGAGCCGTTCGAGGCGCCGGTCGTCTGGGCCGCCCAGGCCACGGAGGCCGGGACGCCGAAGCGGACCTCCTTGCCCTCCATGTTCCCGGCGGACGTATCCACGCTGGCCGCGACCAGGGCGGGCGCCGGCTGGCTCTCGACGACATAGAGGGCCGATCCCGCAGCGCCCAGCAACAGGACCGCCGCCACCACCAGGGCGCGCACGTCCTTCTTCGCCATGACGCTGCGGCCGAAGGCGAAGAAGGCCGCCCAGCCCATCACGTTCACGCTGATCGCCGTGATCAGATTGGTCAGCGGCGTCGGATTTTCCAATGGGTGCGCCGAGTTGACGCCGAACACGCCGCCGCCGTTGATGCCCAGTTGCTTGATAGCCAGTTGACTGGCGGTAGGGAACAGGCTGATCGTCTGTGATCCGCCCTCCAGCGTGGTCGCATCGGTCGAGGCCGCCAGCGACTGCACCACGCCCAACCCGGCCAGAACTACCGCCACGATGAAGGCGATGGGCAGCAGGACATAGAGGCTGGTGCGCGTTAGGTCGGCCCAGAAATTGCCGACGCCTTCGCCGCGATCAGCCAGAAAAGCACGCGCCAGCGCCGCCGCAATGGTCGCGCCGGTCGCCGCCGAGACGAAGTTCTGCACCGTCAGCCCGACCATCTGGGTGAAGGTCGAGACGGTCGTTTCCCCGCCATAGCTCTGCCAGTTGGTGTTGGTGACGAAGCTGACGGCGGTGTTGAAGGCCAGATGCGGGCTGAAGCCGCCGAACCCCTGCGGGTTCATCGGCAGCAGGCCCTGCAAGCGCAGCATTCCATAAAGCAGCAGGAAGCCCGCCAGGTTGAACGCCAACAGCGCCCCGACATAGCCCAGCCAGCCCTGACTGCGTCCCGCATCAACCCCTGCGGCCCGATAGAACAGGCCCTCGACCGGCTTCAGCACCGGGTCCAGAGAGGTCCGCTCGCCATTCCAGACGCGCGACATATAGACCCCGATCGGCCAGCCAAGCATGACGGCGAGGCCGAGGGTCAGGGCGATCTCCGCCCATCCTTGAATATTCATGAGAAGGCGGCTCCGCTCAGAACCGCTCGGGGCGCAGCAGGGCCGCGACCATGTAGCCAGCAATGACGAGGGCGCCGGCGCCCCACAGGACGTTCAGCAACATCGTCACAACCTCTTCAACGAAACAGCGAGGGCGGCGAAGGCCAGAAAAGCCCCGCCGCCAATCGCCAGAAAGATCACATCGGCCATGCCGACACCTCCAGCTCGAGTGAGAGCCGGAAGAGACGCCCTAAGGACCTAAGCGGGCCATGCGGAAAGCGCGGCTAAGTATAAGGCCTGCATAAAGGCGAGCTTAGGCGCACCTTATGCCCAACCCCAAGAACCCTATCGCCCGCTTAGGGCTGGCCACGCTTTCATGGCTGCGAAAGGAGCTCGCCATGAGCCGATCCAGCCTTCTGAAGCAATCCATAAGCCCCATGCCCACAAGAGCCTCCACACCGAGCGTCTGGCGAATGACGATGGTGTTGGCAGGCTTGGCCTTCGGCGTTCGTTCCGATGACAAATGGAAGTGCTCGCAATGATGAATGGCTACATCGAGAATCGTTCGACTCGTCCCATCACCCCACGACAGTATCGTGTCGTTGCGTCATGCGATGGCTGGTGCGTGGCATTGGGCGAAGCACGCACAACCCCGTTCAAACTCCGAAAGCAGGCTGAGCGGATCGCAGCTACGCTGCAGCAACAGGCTGATGCGTTGCGGAGACTTGATAAATTTGCAGAAGCTCACGGTTGATGGCGGGTAGGTCTGAGCTCGCGCAACAGCAATCAACCTTCGGGCGTCGCTAAGCGAGCAATGCCCAGAACCTACCGGTCTGAACGCCCAAGAAGAGTGGAATGGGAACGCAGTGGATTTCGGTTGCATTGCTGTTCGAAAATCGGACCTTCCGTAGGTCAGCTATGCGACAGGCGATATTCCGATCCTCGCGGGGGGGGTCCGCTTTCGGGCCCTGCCAGGACCAGATCAACGCTTGGGCGATAATGACCGGGCCAGCTTTCGGGCCCGACCGCGAGTCACAGATCTATCTGTTCTGACATTCCCAGGGCGTCGTCTACCTCGATGCCGGGTTACCTGACGGTGCTCTCCAGCTTCCTGTGGCCGAGCAGGAGCTGACATGTCCGGAAGTTGCCGGGAAACGAGCGCAACCTGCGTCCACCTAAGGCTGCGGCTCCCTTACCCTGCGGTTCTGGTTCGATCATCCCTAACCATGCAGGCACCATTGGCCTGCGACTCGGAATAGCGCCTTGGATTGCGCATTGCGCCAGTTCACTTGAAGCCGACCTACAGCGCTTATGGTTGCTCTCTGGGCTCCAGACTCGGCGATAGGGTCAACTCGCGGATTGAGGCGTGAAAGTACGTGCCCGGTATCCCAGAATTCTATCACGCCACGAGGTTGTGGGGGCGAGATCCGATACTGCACACGCCTATTTTCGATCACCGCTCCATGCCAGGCGGCCCGCCGCTCTTGCAGACCGCGTTCTAGATAACTACGGCCGCTCTCTGGCTCGGCTTTGTCGCCGCTCACCCTCAAACCGGGCACACCCCAGTCAAAAGTCCACCGAGACGGCGTGTTCCACATCGAGTTTCCTTTGGCACCTTGATGACCAGCTGCATTCCGAAGCAAGTTTTCAGGGACGGCAGCTCTTGACCTTAAACCTCGCCATGGTGAGGCGGGGCTTTGGTAGGCGGGAACGCCCCCTCACCTCTCGCCTTCTCTCTTGGGGGATAGGAGGAGCGGATGGCACCACGGCTCAAGCTGTTCGAATGGTCGGACGGCTTCCACGTTTTCACGGTGGCGGCCAGCTCCCGTCCAAAAGCTCTAGCCGCTTGGGGCAGCAGCCAGGATCTCTTCGCCACAGCGCTGGCCAAGGAAGTCGACGACAGCCCTGACTCCGCCGCCGCAAGGGCCTCGCCGGGCACAGTGGTAGCACGCAAAATCAAAGTGAAGCTGCCAGCGGCCGCTCGCAACAAGGGAGGGGCGAAAAAGGCGAGACCGCCCAGCGCCGCCGACCGGAAGCGGGTGGACGAGGTCCAACGCGCGTTGGACGATCTGGACGCCACGCACGACGAGGCCGCGCGACGGCTGGACGACGAGCTGCAGGCCCTGAGGGCGCGGCGGGACGAGCAACACGCGAGCTATGAAGCGGAGCGCGAAAGGCTTCAATCTCGCTTGGAGAAGGTGCGGGCTAAGCTCTTGGCGCCATCATCCTCGGCCGGTTGACAGCCTCCGCAGAGTGAGCGCGCGGTGGCAGCAGGTTCCCGCGCGGCGCCCAAAATCTTTGTGTAGCGCTGCGGTAGGAACACTCGCGCTCCCTGACGATTGGTCTAGCTCAGCCAATAGGGAGAAGTTGCCATGACTGACGTCCAACCGAACGACCCTGAACGCAACGACGAGACCGGCCTAGAAGGTGACGACATCGAACAAGGTCGCGCCGCTCGCAAGGCCGCTGCGAACCAAGATTCGCAGGAAAACAACAACCCAGCGGATCGGACTTCGACGCCTGCCACCGGCGGCGTGGGCTCCGCTGGCGCGGGTGGTCCGAAAGGCTTTGGCACCGGCACCTAATGATCGGAAGGAGGGGCAGTCTTCTCGACCCCCCTTCTCGTTTTGTGGGAGAAAACCATGAGGGCCAATGAGCAAGACCCCCCGCGCTCCTAGTGACGCGTACAGTCTCTAAGAATAGGCCCCACAATAAACCGAGGATGCTAACACAGGAATAGAGAGCAGGATTCTAACGTCATAGCGCCTCAGCCACATCACGATGCCGACCAGCGCCGAGCGCGGCGGGAAGGCGCCGCCAAAACTCCACGGGGAGTTACTCCTCTCGACGTGTAGAGGAACCTGCAAGGTTTTGGACGAACGACAAAACGCTCAGCAAAGACAGCGCCTTGCTCGTCAGTCATAATGATGCGCCTTAAGGAGGATCTTGAACCGAGGCAGGCGTGACGCCGCGCCGGATAGCGCAGCGCTTCAAGACGTTTCCTGTCAAGATTCGCCGGCCGAGCGCCCCTGCCGGGGTGTGCTAGCCCCTAATCCTCATCTACGACTTCCACATCGATGAGATTTAGTCTGACAGCCAGGGCGACGGCTTCGATCCGGGTCCTGACTCGCAGCTTGGCGCATGTTTTCTCGAGGTAGCTGTCGATGGTGCGCGGTGAGAGATTCAGGATCGTTCCGATATCGGATGAGCTCTTGCCCCAGCAGACCCATTGAAGACACTCCCGCTCGCGAGGGCTGAGCGGGGGTTTCGCCGTAGGCGAGGCGATTCCATTTACATGCATGTCCATGAGAACCCCCGTGAGTTGCAGTCACCTACGGCTACAGTCGCACTCCCCATTTACACAACGTCGTTCTTTTGCGGCTCTCCCGCAGGTTTTTTGCGGGTTTCCTGCGGTTGAAGATGGCGCTTGGGCCGGAGTAGCTTTGAGCGTCGGGTGCCGTGAGATAGGCTTGCCTCTGGAGCCAGGGCGCGCCCTGCGCGGAAGGCGGCGCGGCAGGCTGAAGTAGCGGGCCTCATTTCGCCGAGGATTCCAACGCCCGACCCCTCCCCCTCTCTCCGCCTTGCATCGGGATTCCGTTTGATTCATGCTCAGCCGTCGGCGTTCGCGCCGTCAGGGGCTTGGAATCCCCTGTGCGAATTCAAAATCAACGACGCGCGCTGGGCGCGCCTGTCGCCAGCAGCGGCTCGACCATTCCTGCGTGTCAGCGATGTCGGGGCGTGGAATCGCGCCTGAGGATTCCAGGTCTGCCCTGCAGACCGGAGAGGCGTGTTGAGCAACACGAAGGAGTTGGACCAGGAGGCTGCGGAGGGGCTGGAGGGCCTCTACCGCCGCTATGCGTCCTGGCTCGACCGACGCCTTCGGGCTCATGTCGATGCCGACCAGGCAGCCGACGTCGTGCAGGCCACCTATCTGCGCGTCGCGCCCTACCGCAGCCGCGACATCCGCCACCCGAAGGCCTTCTTGTTGCGGATCGCCATGAATCTCGTGCGAGACGAAAGCCGACGACGACGGCGCCAGGACGCCGTTCCCCTCGATCCCGCGGACGACGCGCCCATTGCAGCGCCCCAGGTCGATGAGCTTCATCTCAAGCAGATCGTGCTCTCAATGCCGGCCCTTTACCGGGACGTCTTCGTGTTGAGCCGGTTTGGCGGTATGACTTACGCGGAAATCGCCGCAGCGCGCGGGCTCAACATCAAGACCGTCGAGTGGCGGATGTCGAAGGCGCTTGAGCACTGCGTGGCGCGACTTGACGATTAGGCAGGCCATGATGACGGTCGACGGCGACCTAGACATCCGGCGGCGCGAGGCCGCCGCCTGGTTCACGCGATTGAGCCAACGGCGGGTGTCCACGGACGACGTCCGGGCCTTCAGCGCATGGCGACGCGATCCGGCCAATGCGCAGGCTTATGCGCGGGTGGAATCCGTCTGGGCGGCGAGCAAGACCCTAGCGGACGACCCGGACATCTCTCGGATCACCGCCGAGGCGCTGAGCGACGCCCCGCCGACGGTCCGGGCGCGTTCAAAAATCTCCCGGCTCATGCCGCCGCTCGGCGCCGCGACGGCGGCCCTGGCCGTCCTGATGGTCGCGGTCTTCGCCGGCGCATGGTTCCTGACCCGGCCCCTGACCTACGCCACGGCCGTCGGGGAGCAGCGGACAGTCCAGCTAGCCGATGGGTCGCGCCTCACTCTCGACACTGACACCCGCGTCCAAATTCGTCTGGACGACGCGCTTCGCGCCGTAACCCTGGTGAAGGGTGAGGCCTATTTCCACGTCCAGGGCGATCCTGGCCGGCCGTTCGTGGTCACGGCTGGAGACACGGTGGTGACTGCGCTCGGCACCCGGTTCGACGTACGCAGGCTGGAGGACGGCCACGCCCGCGTCGTCCTGGTCGAGGGCCGCGTCCAGGTGAGTGACGTGCGGTCGCAACGGCCGGATATCGTGCTCGCCCCGGGTCAGGAGCTGCTCACCACGCCGGCCCTTCCCGCCGTGAGAACGGTCGACACTGTACGTGCGACGAGCTGGACCACGGGCCGTCTGGTGTTCGAGGGCATGCCGGTCCGGAGCGCCGTGGCGGAGGTCAACCGCTACAGCACCCGCAAGATCGAGCTGGACGCCCCTCACATCGCAGCCATCCCGGTCAGCGGCGCGTTCGACGCCGGCGATGTGGACGGCTTCGTCACCGCCCTTGTCGATCTTTATGGAGTCACATCCGACACGCGACGCGACGGGACCATCGTGCTCACCGCGCCCCGCGCCTGAAAAATATTCGTCCTCGGACTTAGGGTCGCCCGCCTAGCCCCGCGTCTCTTCCCTGTCCCGCACTTGGGCGGGTAATCAGACGGGGGAAGCATCATGCGGATGGGATTGGGATCAACAGGACTGGCGGCTCTGCTGCTCGCCTCCGCCGCGCCCGCGGCGGCTCAGTCGGTCGAGGCGACGCGGCATTACGAAATCCCGGCGGGGCCGCTCGACCGGGCATTGCGGGAGTTCGCCCGCCAGAGCGGTCAGCAGATTCTCTATCCCGCGGCGCTCGTCGCGGGACGCCGCTCGCCGGGACTGAGCGGCGACTATGGGCCGGAGAGCGCCCTGGCGGCGCTCCTCCGGGACACAGGGCTGGTCCATCGCCGTTCGCGCCCGAACGTCTTCATTCTTCACGACGCGGCAAGCGCAGGCCCTTTGGACGAGGCGGCTCAGATCACTGAGCTTGAGGCGATCGTCGTCACCGGCAGCTATATCCGCGGGGCCTCCAGCCCCTCTCCCGTCACCGTGCTGACCCGCGACGACATGGATCGCCGGGGCATGGGAACGGTCGCCGGGGCGCTGGCGGCTCTGCCGCAGAACTTCGCTGGCGCGGCCCATGAAGGGTCCTCTGGAACCGGCGCAGACCGATCCTTCAGCAACATAGCCTACGCCACGGGTCTGAACCTGCGCGGGCTAGGGGCGGACGCCACCCTTGTGCTGGTGAATGGCCGCCGCCTGTCTGGGACGGGCGTGGCCGGCGACTTCGCCGACATCTCCAGCATTCCAGCCAGCGCGGTGCAACGCGTCGACGTGCTGCTGGACGGAGCCTCCGCCCTTTATGGATCCGACGCGGTGGCCGGGGTGGTGAACGTGGTCTTGCGCGACCGCTTCGAAGGCCAAGAGACGCGTCTGCGTGCAGGCGCGGCGACGGAAGGCGGGGCGGCGGAGCGCCTGTTCTCCCACACCCTCGGCCGCGACTGGTCATCCGGCGGCTTCGTGCTCTCCTATGAGTATTATCACCGCGGCGAGGTGGCCGCGGAGGATCGTCGTCTAACCGCCAGCGCGGACCTGCGCCGCTTCGGCGGTTCCGACTGGCGTGAACTCTATTCCGTGCCTGGCAACATCGTCCGCTTCGGACCGAACGGCATCGAGCCGGCTTTCGCCATTCCAGCCGGACAGCCGGGCGTCGGGCTGAGTTCCTCCGATTTTCTCCCCGGCGAGACCAACCTGGCCAACCAGAACGAAGGACGCTGGTTCCTGCCCCGACAGGACCGACACAGCCTGTTCGCGGCCGGTCGGCAGGCGATCGGATCCAACCTGCAGCTGGACGGCGAACTCCGCTTCAGCGACCGTCGGTTCGAGACGCGCAGCTACGCCGATGTCGCACTGCTGACCATCACTGACGCCAATCCCTATTTCGTGTCGCCGGACGGATCGTCCTTCAGCGACATCGCCTATTCCTTCGCCCGCGATCTCGGCCCAGGTCTGGACGACGGGCGCACCCGGAGCCTCGGCGGCGCCTTCGGCGTCAGCACAGTGATCCGGGACTGGAATGTCGAGGCCTATGTCAGCGGCGCGCGCGAGACGGTCGATCTGCGCAGCTCCAACCGCGTAAACCAGACTTTCCTGTCCGAGGCGCTCGGCACCGCGCCGGACGCCCAGTCGACGGCTTTCAGCACGGCGGTCGACGGCTTTTTCAACCCCTATGGCGATCCCGCCGCCAACAGTCGGGCGACCCTGGAATTCATCAGCAGCGGCTATTCCGAGACCCATAACCGCAGCACCGTAGCGTCGTTCAACCTCAAGGCGGACGGCGTTGTCCTCGACCTGCCGGGCGGCCCGCTGAAGATGGCCTTCGGCGTCGACGGCCGGCGCGAGGTGTTCCAGCCCAGCACCGTCAACTTCTTCTATGGCTCAACTCCGCCCTCGGCGACGCCGCGTCGCTACGAACGCGACATCGCCGCAGCCTTCGTCGAGGCGCGCCTTCCCGTGATCGGCCCTGACAACGCCCGCCTCGGCGCGCGCCGGCTGGAACTCTCTGTGGCTGGTCGCGCCGAGCGCTACGAGGACGTCGGCTCGACCGCCAATCCCAAGTTCGGCCTCCTCTACGAACCCGTCGAGGGTCTGATGTTTCGCACCAGCTACGGCGAATCCTTTCGGGCCCCGGCCCTGCCCGAGCTGAACGGCCGCTATCAATTGGCTCCGACAGTGGTCTCCGACGGGACGAACGATGTGATCGCCATCGTCCAGTACGGCGGCAATCCGGCGCTCGCGCCGGAAACCTCCCGGTCGACGACGCTCGGCTTCACCTGGACGCCGCCTCGTACCCCGGGCCTCCGGTTTGAGGCCAACTGGTTCCGCATCGACTTCAGCAACCGCATCTCGCAACCCGCCAGCGAGAACATCGGCGCCGCCCTGATCGATCCGGCTCTGGCGCCATTCGTCACGCGCGTAACCCCGGCGACCAACGCCGCCGACCTGACCCTGATCCAGTCGCTGCTGGACGAGCCCGGCAACCTCCTGCCGGACATCTTTCCCGCCGCCAGCTATGGGGCGGTCATCGACGCCCGCTACGTCAACGCCGCCTCGCTGGTGGTCGAGGGCGTCGATCTCTCGGCCGCTTACCGCTTCAACCTGGCCAGCGGTGCGCTCGATCTCTCGGGCTCGGCCACATACCTGGATCGCTATGACCGGCGCGTCACCCCGACCTCGGCCAGCGAAGCGCTCGTGGACACCCCGCACTTCCCGACGTCGTGGCGCGGTCGGGCCGGAGCGCAGTGGAGCGGGGACAGGATCAGCCTGGGGCTGCACGCCAACCACGTAGGCGGCAGCCGGGACCCGATCTCGGGCAAGGCCGTGGGGGACTGGCTGACCTTTGACGGCCAGGCGCGTCTCGACTTCTCCTCCGGGCGCCGCAGCGACCGCGATCTGTCACTGGTGCTGAACGTTCTCAATCTCTTCAACGAAGAACCGCCATTCTACGACGCCTCGCGCGGCATCGGCTTCGACGCCGCCAACACGAATGTCCTGGGCCGCCAAGTCTCGCTTCAACTGACCCGGCGCTGGTGACGCCATGGCTCAGTTCGTCGGGGCCCTTTCGGCCCTGGGCCTGGCGGCGGCGCCCCTCTCCGCCGCCGGACCGGTCACGCTGGACGCCCTGCTCGATCTCGAAGCGTTCGGCGCCATTCACCTGGATGCGGACGGGCGCCGCATGGTCGTGGAACGGCAGCGGCCTCTGGCCAGCCTGCCCCGCTACGACTTCGGTTTCGAGGGCGTGCTGCGCTACGCCGATCTCTACATTGGCGAGGTTTCGCAGTCCGCGCCCCTGACGCCGCTGCTTCCAACCGGGCCCGACGCTGGCCTGACCGTGGGCGGCTTCTCTCCGGACGGACGGAGACTGGCTGTCTACCGGCTGCAGGGCGGCCTCTGGCGGCTAGGTGTCATCACGATCGAAACAGGCGACGTAGTCTGGACCGAAGTGTCGCCGCGACCGGCCGAATGGGGGCGCGCGCTGGAGTGGACGTCGAACGACACCCTGATCGTTCTGGGCGTCTCGGATGGCGGCCTGCCCCAGCGGCTCGCCGGGGATCAGCGAGTGCAGGCGGGCCTTCGTCGGCATTGGGCGGCCATGGCCCTTGGCGAGGCCAGTTTCGTCATCAACGAGGCTGGCCCGGACTCCTCGACCAGCCCCCGGCCGCCCGCGATCACCCTGTGGTCGGTCGACGCCGCGAGTGGAAAGTCGACCGCCTTGGCCGAAGGCGATCTGATCGACCTGGAGTTGTCCGCCGACGGCCGGACGGCGGCGGTCGTTCTCGATGGTCCTGCGGAGCGGCCGCCGTCAACGGGTCTGGTGGAGGAACCGCGCCGCCGGCGCACCCTCGTGCTCGTCGATCTCCAGAGCGGCGAGCGCCGCCCTGCGGTCTACGACATCGCGCCGACGCTGCTGACCTGGTCGCCGACCGGGGATGACCTTCTGGTCTATGCGCGCGGCGAGACGCCAGGCTTCCTGCGGATTGCGCCGAACGGCCAGGTCCGAAGGGTGGAGACGGCGGACATCACGCCGAGCGTCCCTCTGGTCGACGGGATCGGCTACATTCCCCGCGCCGGCTGGTTGGGCGATCACCCGGTCATCTTCGGGCGCAGGGCAGACGCCGACCGGTCCGATTGGTGGCTGCTGGGGGACGCCGGGCCCGTCAACCTGACCGCGGCGCTGAGTCAACCCGGCGCGCTACGCGCATGGCTTGGCGACGGTCTGGTGATCAGCGACGGGCCCGACCTCTTCCTCCTCAGGCCCGGCGGCGCGCTCGAGAGGCTCGGCGAAGCGCCGCGGACGACCGCCGCCTCGACGTCGCCCGCCGTACGCGCCCTGTTCGGGCCGATGAAGACCGAAACGATCCTCGTGCAAATCGGCGACCGGGTCTGTTGGCTGCGGGCGTCGGAACGGCGCTGCGGGGAGGCTCCGCCTGAACCCGTATTGGCCGTCGGCGAAGACGGCGAGGTGCTGACTCTCGGCGACAGCCCGGACGGCATCGGCCGCCTTCTGTCGCACACGCCGTCGTCCCGCGATCCAGTCGATCTCCTGACCTTGAACTCGAGACTGGCGGACCTCGCCTTTCCTGCCCCACACCGGATCCAGGGAGACTTCGGTTCGGGCTGGCTATACCTGCCTGAAGGTGAAGGCCCTTTCCCCGTGGTGGCGATCCCCTATCCCGGCAAGGTACGCACGGCCCCGCCCGAAGAGATGCGCCCGGGCGCCCGCAGCGCCATGTGGACCGGTCACCCGCTGATTGCGGCCGGCTACGCCGTCCTCTATCCGGATCTCGAGGCGCGCCCCGACCCGGCGGAGGGCCTGGCGGGGCGGATCCTGTCTGTCGTCGACGCCGCGGCGGCGGAAGCGCCGATTGATCCGGCGCGGGTCGGCCTGATGGGGTGGAGCTTCGGCGGCTGGGCGGTCGCCATGGCGGCCTCTCAGTCCGATCGGTTCGGCGCGGTCGTCGCCCTCAACGGTCCCTATGATCGCTTCAGCGTCATGGGCACAACCAACGCCCGCGCCCGACTGGACGGTCAGATGCAGGTCTTCGCCACCGACAACGCCCGCTGGCTGGAGACCGGACAGGCCGGCATGGGGGCCAGCTATTGGCAGGACCCGGAACGCTATCGGCGCAACAGCGCCGTGGTGATGGCGGACCGGATCGAGGCGCCTGTGCTGATCCTGTCGGGCGATATGGATTTCGGCGTCGCGCAGGGCGAACTGCTATTTGGCGCCTTGAACCGGCTGGACCGGCGCGCCGCGCTGATTACCTTCTTCGGCGAGGAACATGGCTTCATCAGTCCGGGCAACATCAGGCAGATGTACGCTCAGGCGATCGGCTGGTTTGACCGATATCTGAGGGAAGACGCGGCCGCGACGCCAGCCGGGATCGCCAGTGACGCAGCCACGCCTCGATAAGGGCCAGGCTAAGAATCTCGCCATGGCCTCCCTGCCACAGGAGGCGTTCCGCCGACAGGAGGGCGGAAAGGGCGTCGCGATCGATACACCCCGCCTCCGCCAGGGCTCCGTCGAGCAGATAAGGCCTCAGGACGTCGAGTCGGCGCGCCATGGCCTGGCCATAGAAGGCGCCGACGTCGCCCTTTGAGCGGCGCTCGATGAGGAAGGGCGGCAGGTCGGCGGCGAAGGCGCGCCGGGCCAGCGCCCGATCGCGACCGCCCCAGGTCAGGTCGACGATCGAAAGCGACAGGCCCAGTTCCATCACCGGCTGGGCCAGGAGAGGGTTGAGACATTCGCCCTGCCGGCTTCGGCGGGCGGTCTGCTGGAACACCTGGCAATAGGCCAGAGCGTTGATCTGGAAGGCCTTGGCGGGCGGAACGCCGGAAAGGTCGGCGACCCACGGATGGTCCCAGCGCCTTCGATCCCATCTGTGCCGGACAAGCGCTTTCGTCCAGGTCCAGGGCCAGGCGGACTGCCGGGTCCAGCGCGCGATCCTGAACAGGACCGAGGGTCGCGTCCTCCATCCGCGTTCCCCGATCTCGTCCAGGCCGATCAGGGGCGTGGCCATCTGGAAGAAGACGCCGTCTCCGCCCTGCCCCGTCAGAACCCCATCCGCGTCCGTGCGGGCGATGCGCGCCTCGATGTCAGCGTTGTATCCGGGATCGAGGTCGTTGATGGCGGGGCGGAAGGCTGCGGCGGTGGTGGCCAGGGCCGCCAGATCGACGGGAAGGCCGTCGCGCAGCACCTCCGTCAGTTCGAGACCGAACCGCCCCGCCACTGCTCGCGCATAACGCCGCTCGTCCCCTTCAGTCTCGGCGGTGTAGTGATTGACCCATTCGACGACAGCGCGCCTCTGGGCGTCTGTCAGGGCCGCCGTCACAATGGCCGAATCCAGCCCGCCTGACAGTTCGGCGATCAGCCGTCGCTCGCCGGCCGTCGCCCTGACAGCCTGAACGACCTGATCGCGGACATCGTCGTCGGACGGCCGGCGCGCGCGGAGCCGATAGATGTCCGCAGGACGCCAGACCTCGACGACGGAGGCGCGTCCTGCCCCGAGGGTCAGCAAGCTGCCAGCCGGCGTGGGGTGCAGATGGCTGAGGCCTAGCGCATGGCTGTACTCGCCAGGCGTCGCCGTCATATCCGCGACCCTGTCTATCAGGACAGTCGTCTCGTCCGGAAACAGCAGATCGGCCGGCGCCTGGGCGGTGCTGGCGAAGACCTGCAACGGCCCGCGGGTCCAACCGACGCACTCCAGGGCGCCGGAGGGGTCGCGCAACGCCGAGGCGCCCTCTCTGGAGCGTCGGACGACCACATAACGGCCCCATATCCGCTCGATCAGACCCTGGGCCGACGCCCCGTCTAGGCGTCGACTGGCGAGGCTCTGCAGCTCCTCAGGATGGAGCCGGCGGAAGCTGTCGCGATCGAAGGCCTCGCCGAGGAAGACGCCATGGCCGTCGAAGGCCGGGATCACGTCCAGACGGCTTTTTGAACCGACATAGACGCGCAGGAAGGGATGGGAAACGGCGCAGCGCCAGCCGGCGGCGAAAGCCCGCGGCGCGAGCCAGGCGGACGCCCCGGCGAGCGTGAGCCGGTCCGTGCTGGTTATGACGATGTAATCGGTCGGCGCCATCTCAGATCACCAGGATGGGGTGATAGGCCGTCAGGGCCTCGGGCGCGTCGGTCAGGCAGAGGTCGCCGACCTGCAGCCAGCAGTGCGCGGCGAACGGCCAGGTGCGCACGCCGAACACCCAGTCGGCGTCCAGGCCTCCGCGATTAAGAAAGGCGAGCAGCATCCAGGACTGGAACAAACATGCCCCGGTCCAGGGCATGGCGGGCATGAGGCGACGGAACGTATCGACGCGCCGGGCCAGAAGGACTTCATCCGGACTTTCTGCGGGTCGATGCGCCAGCCGCCTCGCCAGATCGCCGATCTCGGGTCTCCGGCCCGCCAGGGCGCACCACAGGGCCGTGAACGACAGCGCCTCACGAACGGCTATCGGCTGCGGATGCCGGATGCGGCAGGCGCGCGACGGAAGCGTCGGCAGAGGACGGACGCGATCGGGCGTCCCGCCTGCATCGTCGCCTGCTAGGCCGTCCCTTTGGAGCGCCGCGGCCACATCGCGCAGACTACGCAAGACGCCGTTCTCCAGCGTGGCCGGACCGATGTCCGGCAGACACAGATAGCTGTCGCTCCGCGTATCGAGCAGGACGAGATCGCGACGAATGACGACGCCATGTACCCCCGGCCGTAGCCGGCAGGACGCCAGGGCGTCGTCCGGATGAGCGACGGCGGTCGTCACGGCGCCAGGTCCAGCATGTAGCGCCGCACACTGTTGACCTCGGGATACGGGCCGCAAAGGCAGGCCCGGGTGGTGCGCCGGGCGCTGCCGAAGTGAAGGATATGGATTTTCCGGGACGACATGATGAAACTCCAGGATGGCGACGGACAGGCGCCTTAAGCCCCCGTCCGTCGCCGATGGGAATCACATGGTCCAGCGGCGGCTGCTGTTGGTCTCGGCGAGCAGGCCGTGGTCCATGGCGCGGGTCAGCGCACGCGCGCTCCCCAGACGAAACAGGATTCGGGGGTAGTGGCGGATCGCCATGGCGTCCTCCTAATGGATATGAATGAAGAGGGTTCGAACGTCGGGGCCGCCGCTCGAAACGGCGGCCCTCGGGTTCATTCGCCGCCAATAAGGAATTTGCGCTGCGAGTTGGGCTCGTTGATCGGGCCTTCGGTGACCGCGCGGGTCAGGGCCTTGGCGCTGCCGAGGCGGATGGGGCGAAAAACGGTCTTGGTCGTCATGGCTGGTCTCCTGGGTTGCAACCGACGGACGTCGGTCTTGTCCCAGAGACGGCCACCCGTGCGTCGATTCAAACTGTATTGATCAGGTATTCGCCGGGCACGGTCGGGAGACGACGCATCGCGCTCGCCAGGCTGCGGGCAAGGCGCATCCGGTCCTCGTAATATTGGGCGAGCGTATAGCCTTCGCCGTCCGACCCTATGGCGAGATCGTCCTGCAAGCGATGCTCAAGCTGACGCACCGGAGCGAGCCGGGCGGACACCCGATCGAAGCTTTCCTTGAGCGGTTCGCTGTCGCAGCGCGCCATAAGGGCGGTCGACCATTCCACGAACCGCTCGAGTTCCGCCGGCCCCGGCGGAGGCTGATCCGCCAGGCTCAGCGCTAGTTCGATATGACCCCGTTCAAGCTGAAGGAGGCCGACGATGTCTTCGGCAGGAAGCGTCCGCACGAAATAGCCGAGGCCTCGCCGGTCGTCGATCAACCCTTCGCCGCACAGACGCGACAGGGCCTCGCGGACCGGGCTAGTGCTCAGCTTGAGCGCCGCGGCGACGTCGGCGATCGCCAGCCGTTCTCCAGGCGCCAGACCCTGGGCCAGGGACTGGCGTAGGGCGGCGAGCGCCTGACCGAACGGGTCCCGGCTTCTCACCGCTCTCTCCTCTGACGAAACGGGGCAGCAACCTCCGAAGTCAACGATAAGCAACAGGTCGCGGCAGCCGCGCGCCTGCGACCGTAACCCTCCGACAAGACCGTGAAGATCGACGACACCTATACTTCCTTCACAAGTTTTTTGCGCAACTCCGCAAGTTAAATGACTGATTTCCTATTGAGACTTCCATTTGCGCTGCAGGAAGGCCATTTTTCAACCTGCTGGGGTAAGGCGGCCCCTGCGCCGGAAGGGGACGAGCCATGATTCAGGCGCAACGTCAGTCTCAGAGCGAAACCCTGTCGTCCGCGCTGCGCCTCATCCGGGCCCACCGCCGCATGAGGGCCATTGACGTGGCCGAGGCTATGGGCATGGCGCTTCGCTCCTATGAACATTTCGAAGCGGGCGGCGGCCGGATCAACCTGGAGCGCATCCACCGCTTTGCGGAGGTCACCGATTCCGATCCCTACGCCATCCTCGCCGCCATCACCTTCGGCTCGCCCAACTTCGCCCTGCGCGTCGCCGACAACAAGCTGATGACCATCCTGATGGTGGCCCTGCAGGAATTCGACGAGGAGCTCGGCGACGTCATCACCGAGTTGGACGGGCGCACCCTGATCAACACCTTCACCAAGGCCATGAAGGAATTGGCGCTGCAGTCGGTGCGCCGGGAGGCGGCGGCGAACGCTTGGTTGAAGGACCGCGCCAGCAAGCTGGTGAAGCCGGAGGGCTCCAAGGCCGACGACGGCCTGCCGCCCGATCCGACCTCAGAGGCAAGCTCGAAATAAGGACGTGTCGAGCGGATCTGGAGCTTCTACCGCGGCGTTCAACTTATTGATGGGATTGAAAGAGATCGGATGACCTAGGACCGTCCAGCTTTGATCTAGGATCATGGGTCAGAGCGCGATGCCGTCGATCTCAGTGTATGACGCGCGCACCTGCAGAGCAGACCGTCTGTCGCGGCCACGACGCCTCAAAGCCTGCCGAGCCACGGCTCCAACCGCTTGAGGATTTCATCGAGCGAAGGCTGGTGTTGATAGTAGAGGGCGCGCGTGCGGACGTAGGCATCGGCGCAGAGGCCCCGGGTCGGTGCATCTCCGAGACGGAAAGCCTCGTTGCAAAGGTCGGGATCGGCGAGTCCGCCCGCATTTCCGCCATCGTAAGGGCGCCCGGTAAGACTTACGGACTGGCGGCGATAGCTCTTACGCCCTCTGCTCCGCCTCATGTCGACTTCCCATCGCTTCTCCCAGACCCGGTCGACGCCGCGCCTGACCGCGCGACAGACGGCCTGTCTGGAACTCGCCGCCCGCGGGCTGACATCCGCCGCCATCGGCGAGCGGCTCGGCATCTCGTCTCGCACTGTCGATGAGCATCTGATGCGGGCCTGCGATCTCCTTGGCGTGCGTACCCGCATCCAGGCCGTGGCCCGGCTGGCCGCGAAGGCCCGCCCGGTCGGACGACGGGTCGACCTCCCTCAGTAGATTCCCCGTGGGGCCGCTGCGGGTCGCAAGCCGGCCCGTCCGGCGGTTTGCTAGGGGCCAATCACGGAGCCCGCCATGCTCGACCTCTTCGCCGTTCTCAGTCTCGCCCAGGCCTGCGCCCCCTCCGTCGCGCCGGAAACCCTTGCCGCGATCGCCCATGTCGAGAGCCGCTTCGACTCTCTGGCCATCGGCGTGAACCGAGGACCTGGCCCCGGCCGGCGGGCGCGGAGCGCCGACGAGGCCTCACGCATGGCTCGCCGCCTTCTGGCCCGGGGAGCAAACCTCGACCTAGGCCTCACCCAGATCAACAGCGACAATCTGGCCTGGCTGGGCTTGAGCATCGAGGAGGCCTTCGACCCCTGCCTCAGCTTGGCCGCCGCCGCGACCGTACTGCGCGCCGGCTATCGACCGACGGGCCCGGACCTGCGCGCCCATCAAGAGGCCCTGCGCGTGGCGCTGTCGCGATACAACAGCGGCCATCCGCAGCGGGGCATTCGCAACGGCTATGTTGCGCGCATCGAGGCGGCCGCCGCGCGCCTCTCCCTCACCTCCGCCGCACCATCCCCGCCTGCGCCCTCTCAGCGCCCGATCCGCCTCGTGGCCGAAACGCCCCCGCCTGCCTGGGACGTGTTCGCCCGCGCGCGCGGCGAAGCGGCGCTCGCCTTCGAACCTGCCCGGAGTTCTCAGCCATGACCGTTTCTCTTCTGCGTCGACGCCATTGGGCGGCGGCGACGGCGATCGCCGGCGTCGTCAGCCTGACGGCCGCCTCCCCCGCCTTCGCCTCGGCCAATGTTGAGGGCCTGCTGCAGAATGTGGTCGATATGCTGACCGGCAACACCGCCCGGCTGCTGGCGGTGCTCGCAGTTGTGGTCGTCGGCGTGCTGTGGATGTTCGGCCTGTTCGACCTTCGCCGAGCCGCCATCGTGGTTCTTGGCATCATTGTAGTGTTCGGCGCCGCCGAGATCGTCAATCTCATCACTGGAGGCGGCTGATGGTCGCCGCCTGTACACTGGTCGTTGGGCTGCTCAGCCTCGGCCTGTCGGTCCTCGTGCTGCGTCGGATCATCTCGCCCGCGCGCTTCGCCCAGGCTCTGGGCGGCCTCGCGCTCGGCCTTGTCGTCGCCATCGGTCTAGCCGAGGCCCTGGTGGGGCGACCATGACCGACGAACGGCTCATCGAAGATCCCCTGTTCCTGGCCTGCACCCGGCCCGCGATGATGATGGGCGTGCCTATGGAGGCCATGGGGATCAACGTCATCCTCTCGGGGATCGTCTTCCTGGTCGGCGGAAGCCTGCTCTATCTGCTGGTCGCCCCGGCGCTGCACCTGGTGTTTCGCGCCATCTGCAAGGCGGACCACAACGCCTTTCGACTGTTGCTCATCTATGTCGACACCAAGGGCCGGGCCCGCAACGGCGCGACCTGGGGCGGCTCTTCACCGTCACCCCTGCCCCTGGTGCGCCGCTTCAACCCGGGGGGCCTGCGCCATGGCTGACGTCGCCGTATCCCCGAGCGCAACCCGACGGATGATGAAGCGCGAACCGGAGGTCCGCCCCGCCCTGCCCTACGCCCGGCATGTCACGGACGAAATAGTCAGCCTGGACAGCGGCGCCCTGATGCTCTGCCTGAAACTCGACGGGGTCAGTTTCGAGACGGCCGACGCCCGCGAGTTGAATGACCTGCATGTGAAGCTCAATCAGGCGTGGCGCAATCTCGCCGATGAGCGGCTGGCCGTGTGGCATCATCTGGTGCGCCGTCCGATCGCCGTCACGCCCGCCGCAGGGCACGCCTCGAGCTTCGCGCGCGAGCTTTCCGCCGCCTATGACGCCCAGCTCGCCCAAAGCCGCCTGTTCGTCAACGACCTCTATCTCACCCTGGTGCTGCACCCGGGCCGAGAGGGCGGCGATCGCGCCGGAGCCCTGATGCGGCGGCTGCGCGCCGCCCGCAAAGCCGGCGCGGAGATCAATGCGGCGCTGCTTCACCGGCTGGACGAGTCCGCACGTGACCTGACCCAGCTCCTGGCCCGGTACGGCCCGCGCCGGCTCGGCCTCTATGAACGCAGAGGGTTATGGTTTTCTGAGCCGCTGGAGCTGATCCGCCTGATCCTCACCGGCCGCGCCGAACGGGTCCCGCTGACCTGCGGCCATCTCGGCGACGCCGCCTACGTCTCACGCGTCATCTTCGGCCGTGAGACCCTGGAGCTGCGCGACGTCGCCGAAACGCGCTTCGCCGCCATCCTGGCGATCAAGGAATATCCGGCCGCCACCCGGCCGGGTCTGTGGGACGGTCTGCTCAACGCCCGTTTCCCCTTCGTCGTCTCCCAGTCCTTCGCCTTCCTGTCCAAACCGGCCGCCCGGGCGGTGATGGAGCGCAAGCAGAACCAGATGGTTTCCTCGCGGGATCGGGCCGGATCGCAGATTCAAGGACTGTCGGAGGCCCTGGATGAGCTGACTAGCAACCGCTTCGTCATGGGCGAACATCAGGCGTCGGTGCTGGTCTACGGCGACACGCCCAGGCTCCTGGCCGACCATCTTTCCAGGGCGCGCGCGATCCTGGCGGATTCCGGCCTAGTGGTGGCGCGAGAGGACCTCGGGCTCGAAGCCGCCTTCTGGTCCCAGTTTCCGGGCGCATTCGCCCGGCGCACCCGCCCGGCCGCCATCACCTCGCGCAATTTCGCTGCGCTGGCGCCCTTCCATTCCCATCCCGTGGGCCGGCCCGCGGGGAACCATTGGGGCCCCGCCGTCGCCGCTCTCAGGACGACCGCAGGGTCGCCCTTCTATTTCAACTTCCATGTCGACGACCTGGGCCACACCTTCATCTGCGGGCCTTCAGGGGCGGGCAAGACGGTCGTCCAGAACTTCATGCTGGCCCAGATGGAGCGGTTCGGCGCCCAGCAAGTCTTCATCGACAAGGACCGGGGCGCCGAGATCTTCGTGCGCGCCTGCGGCGGGACCTATCTGGCCCTGGCCAACGGCGAGCCGACGGGCTTTGCGCCGTTCAAGGCCCTGCCTCCGTCGCCCCATAACCGCGCCTTCCTGATCCGGCTGGTCCGGGCCCTGGTCAGCCGTCCGGACGAAACCCTGACGGTCGCCCAGGCCCGGGCGATCGATCACGGCGTCGTGGCGCTGGAGGCCCTTCCCCGGAGCCAGCGATCCATCGCGGCCCTGAGGAGCCTGCTGGGCCAGGGCGACGCCGGCGGCGTCGGCGCCCGGCTCGAGCGCTGGCAGCGCGGCGGTCCGCTCGGCTGGGTCCTCGACAATGACGCCGACCTGTTGAGCCTGGAGGCCCCTCTTGTCGGTTTCGACATGACCCAGGTGCTGGATCATGACGAGGTCCGGGCCCCGGCCATGCTCTACCTCTTCCACCGGATCGCCGAACGGGCGGACGGTCGCCGGCTGGTCCTCGACATTGATGAGTTCTGGAAGGTCCTAGGCGATCCCGCCTTCGCCGACCTGGCCCAGGACGGCCTGAAGACCTGGCGCAAGCAGAACGCCCTGATGGTGTTCGGCACCCAGTCGCCCGCAGACGTCCTGCGATCGCCGATCGCCCACGCCATCCTGGAACAGTGCGCGACCAAGATCTTCCTGCCCAACGCCCACGGCCAGGCCCGCGACTATGTCGACGGCTTCGGCCTGAGCGAGACCGAGTTCCGGCTGGTCAGGGACGAGCTGACGCCTGCCTCCCGTCGCTTCCTGGTCAAACAGGGCCATGACAGCGTGGTGGTGGAGCTCGACCTCGGCGGCATGGACGACGCCCTGGCGGTTCTCTCCGGCCGCACTGAAACCGTTGCCCTGCTCGATCGCATCCGCGCAGAGGCGGGCGATGACTACGCGCAATGGCGCGACGTCTTCCATGCTCGAAGGAGAGTCTCATGAAAGCCCGTTCGTTCGCGGCCTTAGTCGGCGCCGCCCTCCTGTGCTCAGCCGCTTCCGCCCGGGCCCAGCACATCGTCCATGACCCGGCAGCCTACGCGAGGCTGGTCGAGGACGCCCGCACCGCCCTGCAACAGCTTCGCGCGCTTCAGGCCCAGGTCGAACAGGGTCAGGCCCTGTTCGACAGCCTGAACGCCATCTCCGACGTCAACGCCCTGGCGAGCGTCCTCGGTCTTCCCGAAGTCCGCAATCCGCTGCCGGACCTGAGGGCTCTGCGGGCGGCGGCTGACGGAGACCTGACGGCGCTCGGCGATCTGGCGGACCGCGCCGCCGCCATCCGCCGCGAGACCCGCCTCTACACCCCGCCCTCAGGGGACGCGGAGACCTATTATCGCGACAGCCTCGAACGGTCGGGAGCTCGGACGGCCCGGGATCTGGCCATCGGCGAGGCCGTCAGCCAGGCGTCCGATCAGAGACTCGAGGGCCTGGAAAGCCTGCGCCGCGCCCTGGACGCCGCCCCCAACGCCCGCGCCGTCATGGATCTCGAGGCCCGCCTCGCGGCTGAACAGGCCCTGATCCAGAACGAACAGCTCCGCCTTCAGGGTCTCGCCCTGACCCAGGCCGCGGAAGCCCGGCTCGAGGAACAACGCGCCCGCGAACAGGCCGAAGCCGCAAGGACGGCGCGACAGGCGGTCTATGAGCGCGCCTTCCGATGACCCGCCCTGTCGTCGTTCTCGCCTGCGTCCTTCTACCGGCCTGCTCGCCACCGTCCCGAGACGCCGAAGGCTTCGCACGGACGCCGGGGCGCGCCGCTAAGGTTGTGGCGGACTGCGACGCAGGCCGGAGGACCCGCGATTGCGTCCTCGCCCGCCAGGGTCTGGCCGAGGCCCGGCGTCGCGAACGTATGGCCGCCTGCGCCCAGACCGTCCGGGAGCCCTGATCATGGAATTCCGGGTCTTCGAGCCAAGCTATGACTTCATCGACGGCCGCCTGAACGAATTCCTCGGCAGCCGCCTGTCCGCGGTGATCGCCGAAGTCGAGGGCCCTCTGAGGATCGCCCTTGTCCTCTATGTCGTCCTCTACGGCTTCGCCATCCTGCGGGGCGCCATCAGCGAGCCGGTGATGGATTTCGCCGTCCGTTCGATCAAACTCGCCCTGATCTACGCCCTGGCGACCACGGCAGCCTATTCCAGCTTTGTCACCGAACCGCTCTTCACCGGCCTGCCCAATGTCCTGACCCGCGCGGTCAGCGGAGCAGAGGCGCCGAGCGTCGGCGCCGCCTTCGACCAGTTCTTCGCCTATGCGGCCTGGCTGGGCGAGGACATCGCCCGCGACGCCTCGGCCTTCAATCCGGGTCCCTACGTCATCTCGGCGGCGGTCTTCATCATCGGCGCCCTGGCCGCAGCCCTGGGCTTCGGGGTGGTCCTGGTCGCCAAGCTGGCCCTGGCCCTGCTGGTGACCCTTGGTCCGATCTTCATCGCCTGCGCCCTGTTCGACGCCACCCGCCGCTTCTTCTTCGGCTGGCTGAGCCAGGCGGTGAACTATCTCGTCCTCTTCGCCCTGATGATCGTCATCTTCCAGCTCGTCCTCTCCCTTGTGCGGGACCAGTGGGGATCGATCCAGGGCGCCGACCCGATGATCGGCGGCCTCATCTTCATCGCCCTGTGCCTGCTCGGCGCGATCTTCTTCCTGCAGACCCCGGCCATCGCCGCAGGCGTCGCCGGCGGCGCCAGCGCGGGTCTGGCTGATTTCGCCAACGCCGCCGCCCTGGGATCCGGACGCTCCGGCGCCGCCCGCGGGCCTCAGGAGGCCAGCCGCCAGCCGCCCCGGAGCGGCGGGACCATCCGACCGAATGGAGCCTGACATGTCATTTCGCATCCCGCTTCCCTTCCTCTGCCTTCTGGAGGCCTGCGTCCTCAGCAGCTGCGCCTCCCTGACCGGCCCGAACCTGCCGACGTGCGACGGAACCGCCCGACGCCCGGCCAATCCGCATGGCTCCATTCTCTCGCCTGAACCGCCCCCGACGGCGGCCGCCGCTGTCAGCGCCCAAACACCACCGCCCGGAGGCTGCACATGACCGGCGTCCCCTCCGACGACCTGAAGCGCTACTTCGCCGAGGCGCGACGCTGGGATCAGGACCGTCTGTCCTCCGCCCTTCGCTCGCGACGCTTCGCCTGGACCGCGGCGGGCGCGACCACGCTTCTCGCCGCCGCCTCGAGCCTGGCCGTCATCGCCCTGACGCCGCTGAAGACGACCGAACCCTTCGTCATCCGCGTCGATCAGTCGACCGGGGCGGTGGACGTGGTCAGGGGCCTTTCAGCGGACCAGGATCCGGTCCGCTACGACGAGGCCGTTAGCAAATACTTCCTCGCCCAATATGTGCGCGCCCGGGAGGGCTATCTCGACCCGGCCGCCGAGGACGCCTTCCGCCTGGTGTCCGTCCTCTCGGCGCCCGGCGAACAGGCGCGCTGGTCCGACCTCTATCGCGGCTCCAACCCTCAGAGCCCGCAGAACCTCTATGGACCGGACGGCGAGGCCGTCGTCGCCATCCGCGCCATCGGCTTCATCAATGACGACGTCGCCAATGTCCGTTTCCGCCGCACGGTCCGACACGCCCGGCAGGTCGCCGAGAGCGACTGGATCGCCACCATAGCCTTCACCTGGACCCGCGCGCCGATGACGGAGGCAGACCGGCTGCGCAATCCCCTCGGATTCCAGGTCGTCTCCTATCGCGCCGACCCGGAGGTCATCCGATGAAAGCTCTCGTACTTTCCATCAGCCTGGGCGCCCTGACGCTCGCCGCCCCCGTCCTCGCTCAAGAAACGCCGGACGCCCGCATGCGCGAGGTCGTCTACGCCCCCGGCGAGGTCTATCGCGTGGCGGGGGCCTTTCGCACCGCGACCCAGATCGTCTTTTCGCCCGAGGAGACGATCCGGCACGCCGCCATAGGCGACAGCGTGGCCTGGGAGGTCGCCGCCGAAGGCTCGGTCCTTTTCCTCAAACCGCGCGAACGCCACCAGACCACCAATCTCCTGGTGGTCACTGACCGCGCTGGACAGGCCCGTCACTACGCCTTCGAACTGGTCGCGCGCGACCCGGGCGCGCGCTCGTCGATCGCCTATCAGATCCGCTTCCTCTACCCCGACGACGATGAGGCCCGCGCGGCCGCCAGCCTGGCGCGGGCCGCCAATCTAGCGGAGGAACGCCTCGTCAGCCTCGAACTTCAGCAGGGCGCGATCCAGGGGCCGCGCAATCTTGCCTATTCGGTCCAGGGCGACAGCCGGATTCAGCCCAGCGAGGTCAGCGACAACGGCCGCTTCACCGTCCTTCGCTTCCCTGGCGCCCAGGCCCTTCCGGCCATATTCGAAGTGGCCGAGGACGGAGGCGAACGGCTCATCCCCTATGACGTCCGTGGAGAGTTCGTGGTCATCCATGGCACCGCGCGCGGCCTGCGACTGCGCCGCGGCGCCTCGGTCCTGTGCATCTTCAATGAAGCCTGGGATGCTCGCAGCCTCGCTGCGGCGACCGGCACGGCCTCTGCGACGGTCGTACGCGATCTCACGGGAGGCCGGTCATGACCCCCGATCCCACCCCGCCGCCCGAGGCTTTGGACCGCCCCGACAGTCCTCCGACCGGTCAGGACCGGGGGATATCTCCCATCGCCGGACGGCTCGGCGGACGCCAGGGGCGGATAATCACGCTCGCCGCCCTCGCTGCCGGCTGCGGCGTCTTCCTCTTCGCGACCTGGGACCGGGGCGACGCCCGGGATCGGAAACCACCCGCCGCCGACCAGCCGGCCCGCCAGGGCGCGCCGTTCGAACCCGCCCGTCGCCCCGAGCCCCCGCCGCTCATCAGCGACGCCGGGGATCCCCATGCGGCGCCGCTGACTGACGAGGCTGAAGTCCTGCCGGCGATCGAGCCTTCCCACGACCGGACCAGCCCCTCGACCTCGCCGGCGGATGAAAGGCGCGCCTTGGCCGAGAGCGCCCGGCGGGCGCCCCTTCTGGCCTATAGCCGCTCCGGCCGGGCCTCCCCCGCCCCCGGACACGCCTCCCCCCTGCCGCTGACTGACCCAGAGAGCCCCACCTCGCTCGACGAGCTTCGCCGCCTCAGCCCGATCGGGGAGGCCAGGGCGGGTATCCTTCCCGATCGCAGCCTCCTGATCACCGCCGGGACCAGCCTGCCCTGCGTGCTGCAGACCGCCATGGACAGCGCCACGCCGGGCTATGTCAGCTGCCTGGTGTCCCGCGACGTCTATTCGGACAATGGGACTGTGGTCCTGATGGAGCGCGGAACGCGGGTTTTGGGCGAATACCGCGGCGGGCTCGAAACCGGTCGTCGCAGGCTCTTCGTCCTGTGGACCCGGGCTGTCACGCCGACAGGTGTGGCGGTGACGCTCGCCTCGCCCGCGGCCGACGCTCTTGGCCGCTCCGGCTTCGACGGCGAGATCGACACCCGTTTCTGGGACCGCTTCGGCGGCGCCCTTCTGTTGTCGATCGTCGATGACGGGGTCTATGCGGCGGCCGGCCGGGGGCAGGACCTCCAGTCCTCAGCACGGGTCCCGTCCGACGCCGCCGCCATCGCCCTGCAGAACTCGATCGCCATCCCGCCCACACTGCGCAAGGGCCAGGGGTCCGAGGTCTCCATCTTCGTGGCCCAGGACCTCAATTTCGCGAACGTCTATCGCCTCCGGCCGCGCTGATGGAAGACACCGCCGTCCTGGACCATTACCTCGCTCCGCTCAGCCCCTTCCTTGAACCGGAGGCGGTCACGGAGGTGGTGGTCAACCGCCCGGGCGAGGTCGGGGTCGAATCCTCCGGCCGGTGGGGCTGGCACGAGGTTCCGGCCCTGACCGAAGCCTGGCTGCATACGCTTGCGGTCGCGGCGGCGGCCTTCACCCGGCAGGACGTCGACGCCGTACATCCGATCTGCTCCACCGTCCTGCCCGGAAACGAGCGATGCCAGATCGTTCTTCCCCCCGCCGTCCCGGCCGACATGATCTCCCTGACGATCCGCAAGCCTTTCAGCCGCCGCATGGGGCTTGAGGACTTCGAAGCCGCTGGCCTGTTCGCGACGGCGACGGCCGTGAGCGGCCACGAGATCGACGAAACAGACGCCGCCCTGATCGGCCTGAGGCAGGGCGGGGACTGGCCCGGCTTCTTCCGGCTGGCGGTGGAGAGCCGCCGCAACATTCTCATCTCCGGCGCCACCGGCTCGGGCAAGACCACCTTCGCCAAGGGTCTGGTGGAGCTGATCCCGCTCCATGAGCGGCTGCTGACGATCGAGGATGCCCGCGAACTGACAGTCCCGCATCGCAACGCCGTCCATCTCCTCTACGCCAAGGACGGCCAGGGTCTGGCCAGGACCGGTCCCAGGGCCCTGCTGGAAAGCGCCCTGCGCATGCGTCCCGACCGGATCCTGCTGCAGGAACTGCGCGACGGCGCCGCCGCCTTCTTCTTCCTTCGCACCGTCAACTCCGGACACCCCGGCTCGATCACCACCGTACATGCGGACTCAGCAGCCCTGGCCTTCGAGCAACTCACCCTGCTGGTGCGCGAGTCCGAGGGCGGCCGCGACCTGCCGCGCGAGGACATCCGCAGCCTGCTGCACCTGATGGTGGATGTGGTGGTGCAGATGAAGAAGGTCGATGGCCGCTTCCGGATGACGGAGGTCTGGCATGATCCCGCTCGCAAACGCCTCGCCCGCGGCTAGGGCGGCGGCCTGGGCCGTCGCCGGCCTCGCCCTGGCCGGGATCGGCGCGACGCTGACCCTGATCATCGCCATGGCCGGCACGGGACAACTCGCGCCGGATCTCGACTGGGTCAGACTTCCCGCCTGGGTCTGGCGATCACGTCATGATCCCGAGTTGTCGCGCTGGCTGGGCGTCGGTGCCGGCTCGAGCGCCCTCGTGCTCGTCGTCATAGCCGCGGCAAGCGTCCTTTCACGCCGCCGCCCTCTCCACGGCGCCGCGCGCTGGGCGAACGGCGCGGAAATCGCCCGGGCCGGGCTTCGGGCGCGATCCGGCATCGTCGTCGGCCAGGCGAAAGGCCGCCCCCTGATCTTCGACGGTCCCGAACACGTCCTCCTGCACGCCCCGACCCGGACCGGCAAGGGCGTCGGCGTGGTCATTCCCAATCTCCTGACCTGGCCCGGTTCGGTCGTGGTGCTCGACGTCAAACAGGAAAACTGGGTAGCCACCGCCGGTTACCGCGCCGGCTGCGGCCAGACGGTCTGGCGCTTTGATCCGCTCGATCCGCAGGGGCGCACCGCGCGCTACAATCCGCTCGGCCACATCAACCGGCGCAATCCGGTCGAGACCCTCGACGAGCTTCAGAAGATCGCGACTATGCTCTTCCCGGCGCCGGAGCACGCCGATCCTTTCTGGAACGAGGCGGCGCGCACCGGCTTCATCGGCGTCGGCGCCTATGTGGCCGAAACGCCCGACCTGCCCTTCACCCTGGGCGAGATCTTCCGCCAGCTCACCGGCGGCGATCCCCGCCGACGCCTTCCCGCCCTGGTCGAGGCGCGCGCTGGCTCCGAACGCCCCCTGTCATCCTATTGCGTCGCCGCCCTCCTCGACTTCGCCACGGCCGGCGAGAACACCTTCGCCTCCATCAAACAGACCATCACGGCGCGCATGGCGCTCTGGCTGAATCCCCTGGTCGACGCCGCGACCGCGTCCTCGGATATGGATCTGAGAAGCCTGAAAACCCGCCCGACCTCCATCTACCTCGGCGTCTCCCCCGACAATGTCGCGCGCTGCGCCCCGCTCTACAGCCTCTTCTTCCAGCAGCTCGTGGACCTGAACACCCGCCGCCTGCCGGATCGCCGGGCCGAGCCTCTGGAGGTCCTGGTCCTGCTCGACGAGTTCGCCCGCCTCGGCCACGCCGGCGTACTCGCCCGGGCCTTCGCCTATGTGGCCGGCTATGGGCTGCGCCTCCTGCCCGTCCTGCAGAGCCCTGCCCAGCTCCGGGCCATCTACGGCCCGGACGTCGCCGAAGAAATCATGTCCAACTGCGCCGTCGAGGTTGCCTTCGCGCCCAAGGAGCTGAGAACGGCCCGGGATCTCAGCGAACGGCTCGGCGCCTATACCTACGCCGCCCTGTCCCGCAGCCGCCCGGTCCTGCTGGGCGCCGGAAGGCGCTCGATCACCCAGTCCGACCAGAGGCGCTCTCTGATGCTGCCCCAGGAGCTAATGCAGATGAACGCCGACGCCCTCATTGTCCTCAAGGCCGGCCTGCCGCCCATTCTCGGCCGCAAGCTTCGCTTCTTCTCCCACCCCGAGCTGAAACGCCGGCCCGTCGCGCCTCCGGACGTGCCGCCCATTCCTGCGTCGCCGGCGCCCCGGCTTTCTCCAGCGCCGCCCTCCCCGGGCCCGGCCCCAGAAAACGACGACTGGAGCTTCGAAGGCCTGGTCCGGTCGCTCAAGCAGGAGGGCGCGCCCCTGCCTCCCGGCCATGGGGCCGACGAGGCTCAGGTCGCGGCCTGGGTGGACGCCCTCATCGACCATGCGGCCGCGCCGCGAGACCGCGCCGAGGGGAGAGGCTGATGGTCGGAAACAAAGCCGCAGCGCCCCCCGTTCGCGACACGGAGAACGCGCTCAGCCCCGTTCCCGGCCGCGCCCGGAAGCAGTCCCCGGTCTCGCGCCGCAAGGGCGACCTGCCCGAGGGGCTGGAGGCGAAATACCTCGTCGAGCACGACCGGAGAGGCAGGGCCGAACGCTTCCACCGGGACAACCGGAGCGGCGAGGCGCTTTTCCGGGATCACGGCCGGCGCCTCACCGCGCGAGAGCCCTATCCCGACGTGGTCAGGGACATGCTCCGGATCGCCGACCACCGCGGCTGGCGCGAGATCGTCGTCAGCGGCGATCAGGCCTTCCGCAGGGAGGTCTGGGTCCAGGCCCAGGCTCTTGACCTCCAGGTGCGGGGCTATCGTCCCCGGGAGATCGACCGCCAGGCGGCGGAACGAAAGACCCCGCCCCGCAAGACAGCCCGGAAGGACGAAGACCGGATCCGGGCTGAAACCCAGGCGACGACGCGCATGGCCCAGGTCGCCATCGCCGTCAGCGCCCTCGTCAAGGACCCCGCCGCCCGGGACCGCCTGATGCGGCGCGCCGTCGCCCGCGTCATCCGTCACCTCGACGCCGGCCGGCGGTTCGAACGCGAGGCTGGTCAAACGCGGATATGGGATAGGGATCGCTGAGCCATAAACATCTACATATGAACCATTATGCGACTTACATGACATTAATGATCATATATGAGCGATAACAGCCCGCCCTATCTGGACTCCTCACAATCATTCATATATAGACGATACCATATATCATGAGTGACAATCGTTCATATATGGAGGATTGCATGCCGATCGCTGAGGCGGAAATCGATCGCCAGGCCGAGCGTCTGGGTCGTGGACTGGCGGCTGAACGCCTCAGCCGGAACCTCACCCAAGCGCAACTCGCGACGGAGGCGGGGCTGTCGCTCAGCACCCTGCGCCGCCTGGAAGACGGAAAGAACATCTCCCTCGACAACCTCATCCGCGTGATGGACGCCCTGCAGATCGCCGGCCGCCTCGACGCCCTGACGCCCGCCCTGGACATCCGCCCGGTCGAACGGGTGCGCCCGGCCGGCCGGGAGCGTAAGCGGGCGGCGCCCGCCGCCTCGCCCCCGCCCGCCTCCCGCTGGGCTTGGGGCGACCAGTCATGACCGACGCCGTCATCCGCCTGTGGGGCACCGACATCGGCGCCGTCAGCTGGGTCGAGGCGCGCGGCCACGCCGTCTTCCAGTACATGCCCGACTTCCTCGGCAGCGGCGTGGAGCTGGCGCCCCTCGTCATGCCGCTGAACGCGGCGCCCTACGCCTTTCCGGAACTGCCGCGAGACGCCTTCAAAGGCCTGCCCGGCCTTCTGGCGGACTCCCTTCCCGACAAATACGGCAACGCCCTGATCGACGCCTGGCTCGCACGCGAAGGCCGCGACGCCGCCAGCTTCAATCCGGTGGAACGCCTCTGCTACATCGGCACGCGCGGCATGGGCGCGCTTGAGTTCCACCCGACCATCCTCAAGACCGAGCGCCGCTCGCGTCCCATACAGATCCACGCCCTCGTCGACCTCGCCAACCAGGTCCTCGACGCCCGCGCCGACCTGCACGGCGTCCTGTCCGGAGAGGACGACCGCGACACGCTGGAGGAGATCCTGCGCGTCGGCACCTCGGCCGGCGGAGCCCGCGCCAAGGCGGTGCTCGCCTGGAATGAGGCCACAGGCGAATTCCGTTCCGGTCAACTCCCGGCGGATGCGGGCTTCACCTATTGGCTGATCAAGTTCGACGGGGTGAGCAACAACCGCGACAAGGAACTGGCCGATCCCCAGGGCTTCGGCCTGATCGAATACGCCTTCTCGCGCATGGCGGCCGACGCCGGCATCGACATGTCCGAATGCCGCCTCCACCAGGAGGGCGGCCGCAGCCATTTCATGACCCGCCGTTTCGACCGAAGGGCCAAGGGCGACAAGCTGCACATGCAGTCCCTGGCGGCCATCCGTCATTTCGATTTCAACGCCGCCGGCGCCTATGCCTACGAACAGGCCGTCGAGACGATCCGCAGGCTCGGCCTGCCGGCGGTCGACATCGAGCAGCAGTTCCGCCGCGCGGTCTTCAACATCCTGATCCGCAACCAGGACGACCACGTCAAGAACATCGCCTTCCTGATGGACCGCACCGGCGCCTGGCGGCTCTCCCCCGCCTATGACGTGGCCTACGCCTACAACCCCTCCGGCCCCTGGACCCGGCAGCATCAGATGAGCCTGAACGGCAAACGCGACGACTTCGACCTGGAGGACCTCGTCGCCTTCGGAGGCTACTGCGGCTTCAGCCGCAGAAGAGCCCTCGCCCTGGTCGAGGAAGTCAGCACTCCGGTCTCGGCCTGGCGCGCCTACGCCGACGACGCCGGCGTCTATGAGGCCGACGCCGTGCGCATCCAGCGCGCCCTCCGCCTTGAACTTAAGGCGGCCCGCCCCGCCTGACATCGCCTTAACGCGACCGGCCCCGAGGACCGGGATCAGGCGACCTTGTCGCTCCGCCGCTGGCGCGGTCCCGGACCGCCACGATCTCGTCGCGCAGCCGCATCCGCCGGGTCTCAGGCTTCGGCAGACTGCGGACGAAGGCTTCGACCGAACGTCCGAGTTCACGGTCCTGCGGATCATCGGAACGGGCGAGCGCCAGAGCCTCTGCCACATAGGCCCGCCGGATGAGGCGCTGACGCTCGATCGCCTGACGCTCCCAGACCGCCCCCTCGCCCTCCCCGCGCGCTGCCTCGCGAAAGGCGCCCGCCAGCACCTTGGGCAGGGGCCCTGCTCCCGCTTCAAACCGCTCTCGCGCCTTGCGAACAGAGGTCCGCTCCGCCTTGCGCACCACGCCCCGCGTCCGTCGCGGCGTCGCCTCCGCTTCGACGCCGCGCTCTCGCAGGGCTTCAGCGAAGACCTCCCGCCACCTCTGGAGATCCGCCTTCCTGGGATTCAGCCGCGCGCCGTCACGGCCTGACATCCTCACCGTCAGGTGGACGTGCGGATGCCGGTCCTCGTCGTGCAGGACGAAGACGTAAGAGAAGCGCTCGCCAAACACATGCTCCGCAAAGGCCCGCGACGCGTCCTCCACACGAAACGGCTCCGTGCCTGCCGGCATGCTCAGGACGATCGACATGGAGACCGCGCCTCGCCGCCCTAGAGGCTCGGCGGACAGCTCTCCCGCCCAATCGTCCGCAAGCGTCCGCACGTCGGCGCGCCCCTTCAGCCGCTCGCCGTCCGGGCCTTCCAGGAACAGGCGTCCATTGCGGGAGATATAGTCGAGGTGCCGGGCGAGATGACCGGCGTCATGCGTCTTGCCGGTGATCTTGACCATGGCCTCCGGCGCCCGCCGCGCCACGCGGGCGAGCGTCGCCCGCGCGCCCTCGCCGCGTCCCCCTCCCGCCCGCCCAAGCACCGACCGCGTGATCCGCGCCCGCGCCGGCTGGACCGGCGGCCGCAGCGCCTCCTCGAAACCCGAAGGCGGCCGGAAGTCCGTCATGAGCCGGCCGACCAGTAGTCGAGGTTGCCCTCGAACGCCCGCCGCAGGCCCGACAGGCCGCCTCTGACCTCCTCTGCAAAGGCGAGGACGCGAACCAGCTCAACACCAGGCGCCCGCCCACCCGGGACCGTCGCATTCACGGTCCGGGCGATCTGGTTCAGGTTCACGCCGATACGGCGCAGGTCGCGCTGGATCTCGATGAAGGCGACGGCCTCCCCCGGCGAAAGCTGCGGCTGGCCGTGGAGCCGCCGGCGCACGAGGGCGACCACCCACTGAGTGCGCGACAGGCCGACCCTCGTCGCCTCAGCCTCTACGGCGGCGAGATCGGCAGCGCCAAGCCTCAGGGTCAGTTTTCCGGTCAGCGGTTCCGCCGACGCCGGTCCGGAACGCGGATCCTCATCTCCGGCCGAGGCCTCGATCAGCCGCCTCAACAGCCTCGACCGCCCGCCGCACGCGCTCGCGGCCGCATCGAAGCGGCAAGCCAGGTCGGGCGGAAGGCGAACAGTGAAGCGGTCCATGGGGAAAGGGCTCTGTCAGACATTGCCGGCGCAAAGCCTATCCTGCCCTAGACCTCCAACCGCTTCGCCCCGTAGGCCTACGGGAGGGCCCAGCCGCCGCCTCGACGTTCCACCCCGGCCGCCTGCCCGCCGGCCCGAGGCGGAACCTACCGTCCCCAACGGCAGCGGCCCAGACAAAGGAAAAGCCGCGCCCGATCAGGACGCGGCTCAAACCTCAAAACGAGGAAACCGGCACGTTAGGGATGCGCTTCATGCAGCCAGGCCACCGCACGCTGCGCATGCGCCGCCGCGGAGAACAGGAAGCGCTTATCGGCCTTCAGCACCTCGAGCCAGTAGTCGATATAGGCGGCGTGGTCCTCGCGCGGCTCCAATTCCAGTCCCAGGTCAGCGCAGAGAAAGGCGGCGCCCAGTTCGGCGACAAGCTCCTCTCGGGCGTAGGCTTGGGCGGAGCGGCTGAAGTCCCTGGCCATTCGTGTTTCATGACCTGTCCAGTGGACGCACTCATGCCCAAGGGTGGCGTAGTAGGCGACCGCGTCGCAGAACGTCTCGAACGGCGGCATCTGCACACGGTCCGAGGCGCGGACATAATAGGCTGCCGATCCGCCGTGACGTATGTCGGCGCCCAAGCCGGCGAAGAAGCGTTCGACCGCTTCAAGCCGCTCGTCGGGATTGACCGCCTCCGGCTGCGTCGGCCGCCAAGCGGCCGGCAGGTCGTCTATCTGTTCTACGTTGAAGACGGTGTAGGCCTTCAGGAAAGGAATGCGCTGCTCGACCTCCTCGCCCTCATCGACGTTTTCCGAGCGCACGATCTGGTTGGCGTAGACCACAGTGGAGCCCTTCTCGCCTTTGCGGACACGGGCGCCCAGAGCCAGCGCCTGGCGGAAGGTCATCCAGGTCGATGAGGCGAACCCTCGTTTACAGGCCTCCGACCACAGCAGCAAGATGTTGACGCCCGTGTAGGGCGTGCCGTCGTGGCGAAGCGGACGGGTGACGGGATGACCTCCGACCCATGGCTGGGTCCACGGCCGGACGCCGGCCTCCAGCTGGTCAATGATCTGGTTGGTGATCCGGGCATAGATGTCCAGACGAGCGGGATCGGCGGGGCGCTTCATGGCGGCCTCCTCAGAATTGGATGTTCGAATGAAGGGGCGGCGGCGCGCCTAGCGCGCCGCCGCAGGTTCCGGGTCAGCGCGACCAGATCAGACTGTGCCCGCCGTCGGCCTCGACTAGGGAGGCGTAGATCGGCGCCGGGAAGCTGGGGTCGTCCAGCTTGACCGAGAGGTACTGCCGCTCCTCCCGGGACGTCCTCCTCCAGGCGGCGCCGAACTCGGTCGGGCCCACGAAGATGCGGTAGTCTGGAGCCTTGTCGTCGGCCTTCTTATTCGGCCGGAAGGTCGCAGCCTTGACGTCGAGGGTGAGGGTCTTGATCGACCCGGAGTAGCCGTCGCCCTGGACGGTGAAGGTTCCAATAGCGGCCATGTCAGTCTCTCCTTTGCTTCGGGCCACGCCTGTCGCGGCCTCGATGGCGATCGGGAGACCGGGGGCCGGTCGGCGCGCAGGGCGAGCTCAGTCGAGCCCCCGCAGCGAAGCGGAGGACCTGAAGAGAGACTTTCTTGTTTTCGCGAGGAGGCCGTCAGGCCGGGGAAGAAAGTCGAACGCGCGGTTGCGCCTAGCCGACCGGCTTCCGGTCAGATCCGCCTTTCGAGAGAACGCGCTGGCTGGTGCGACTAGGGGTCGAGACCCGGCCCCCCGCTCAGCCACTGACGGGGTACGAACTATCAGGGCTCCGCTTTAAGTCGGCCGCGCAAACGACCAGTCCATCCGGCTGAAAGACGGCGGCGAAGAAACGCCGACGCAGAAGGCCTTTGCCGTCTTCAGAGGACATAGGCCCGCGAGGACGCCAAAGCGCGCGCTTCGACAGGCGCAAAGCTTGCCCGGCGCCACATCCCGCCGCGCAGTTCCTCGGCATCAGCCTTCATGCCTCGCGATGCGCAGACGCCCCGCTCCTCATCGAGACAGGCGAAAAGCGCGCCTCACTATGCAGCTTGAAGAAAATCTTCAGCCATGGCGGGCGCGGCCGCAAAAAGCCGAGCTTCGATCGCCAGAAGATCAGCGGGGTCGGGGCCCGCCTGTAGTTGCTCGCGCACGGCCTTGGCCCAGACCAGGTAGTCGCGATAGCCCAAGTGGTGCTCGCGGCCGAGCGCCTGGCGCGCCCTCGCCACAGCGTTTGGTCGCGGCGCGCCGCCCTTGGGATGATAGATCTTCGATGCCGGCATGAAGAAACGCGCCGTCTCGCCACAACGATACAGGGCGATGTTGAGCGCAACCGCGACCCGGCTGTCGTAGATGGCGTGGTCATCAGGGGCGGCGTAAGCGAAGATCTTGCTCCACGATGAAATCCGCTTCCCGCCCTGGCCTTCGGCGAACGCCAAAAGCGTATGATCTTGATAGCCGCCATGCCACCCGACGTCCGGCGACGCCCAGGCTCGCACCCCGTCCCGCCCCGCTTTCACGCCGCCCCATTCCGCCACGATCCAATCGTAAAGGTCGGCGGCGTGTTCGTGCGTGGTTCGTCCGTCCCGCAGGACGGCATGTACGAGGTGGCGCACCCGCCGATTGAGCGCCATTAAGGTCTCGCCTTGCCCCGCATCTATCGGCAAGCCCGTCAGCTGCGAAAAACGCTCTCGCGCCCGCACGCCGATCGACCATTCGTATTCAACGGCGTCCACCGCATTCCAGATTTCCAGCGCACGCTGAATAAGCATCATCTGCTCCCCCGAGCCCAATCTCATGCCGCCCGACAAACAAGCGGCGCCGCCGCATCGCACAAGGCTTCAAACACATCCAGGCCAGAGACCCACGCCCATGGGATCTGCGTCAAGCCATGCCGGGCGCCGTACAGCTGCCCAGCGATCGACGCCGTGGAATCGCTATCGCCGTCGTGGTTGGCCGCGATCCTCATCACGTCTTTGAAGTCGCTCGTCGTCAGCACGCTATAGAGGGCGACGGCCAAGGCTTCTTCGCCTACCCATCCCTCCCCTAGTCTACCCTCCGCGACGTCGCGTTTGTGGCGGTCGCTCAGTCCAGCGAGCTGAAACGCTTTGCGCATCGCGTCGAGCGTTTCATCCGCTTCAGCCTGGCCGGACAGAGCCCCGGTCGCGCGCACGAAGGCTGCCGTGATCGCGCTGCCTTCGAGCAAGACGCGCACCATGACGGCTAGCGCTCCGGCGCTGAAAAACCCGCGGGGATGACCATGGGTGATGGCTGCCGCTTGGACGGCGAGATTGAAAACCGTCTCCTCGTTCCATTCCTTGTTCAAGCCGATGGGCGCCACCCGCATGACGCCGCCGCATCCCTTGGATTGGTTGATGCGCTCCTGCGGAGTGCCAAGGCGTCCAGACGCCAGCGCCGACAAGCAGGTGTTGCCTGGCGCGCGATGCGCCCAAAGCTCCGGCCAGCGCAACAGTCCTTGCTCGTCCGCGCACGGGCGTCCTTCGGTCTGGGTGCGATGCCAGTCGCGATAGGCTTCGCCCAACGCGGCCACATCGCCGCCCTCTGCCGCGGCTTGGGCCGTAAACAAGGTCATCTGGGTGTCGTCGCTAACGACGAACTTGCCGCCCTTCGACACCGGCGCGGTCAAGCCATCTGGCCCATGCCGGCGCTTAATCTCTGCAAGTCGATCGAACTCCACGGCATATCCGAAAGCGTCGCCAACGGCGCCGCCGAATAGGCAACCTAGGATGCGATCCACTACAGCCGGATCGTGTTCAATGCGGCGGCAGGCGCGGACGTGGTTTTCCTGCGCCGCGGTTTCGATGGCGCCAAGCCGCGCCTGCCTGACGCGCGCGATGGCCTCTTCGGCCTCAACGCCGCACTCAACAAGAATGCGCGCAGCCACCAGGCCCGCCCTTCCACGTCCACCCCGACAATGGATGACCACCCGGCGTCCATTGCGAAGATCCTCACGCACAAGATGGCCGATCGCCAACCAGCGCCGCTCAAAGGCTTTATCAGGAACGCCGAGATCCTCGATCGGCGCATGCATCCACTTCATGCCGGCCTCGGTGACTGCCCGGCCAAGACCCGACGCCTGCAGCATTTCGAGTTCATGGGTTTCGACCAAGGTGACAACGGTCGAGGCGGCCCACGATCGGATCGCATCAACGTCCGTTTCCAGATCGCGGTCCCAAGCAGCGCCGAACACGCTTGGCCCCTTCTTTCCCGGACAGAAAGTCAGACCCAAGACGCCTGGAAGGCACAGCACCTCGTCGATCTGCAGCGGATGCGTCCTGCTCGTTCTCGCCTCAGCTCTCGTCATTTGCGCCCGGACCTCGACTGCCCTATGTTAATTGCAACTTAACATAAAGGCTAAATGTAGTCAAGACATGAACTCTAAGCCTGTCATATATGCCCAGCCTCATCCTGCCGTGACGACGGACATCGCCGCCTTCACGGTCGAGGAGGGGGCGCTGTCCCTGCTGTTAATTCAAAGGAATGAAGCCCCCTTCGAAGGCTCCTGGGCTTTGCCGGGAGGCTTTCTCAGGGTCGAATATCCGAACAATGATCCCAGACGCTCAGAGCAGACAGACGATGACATCGACGCCTCTCTGTCCGCTTGCGCCTCGCGAGAAGCCAAGGAGGAAACTGGGGTCGCGCCGGAGCGCCTGGAGCAGTTCGGCGCCTATGGCGACCAAGGCCGCGACCCGAGGGGGCGAGTCGTCACCATCGGTTTTTGCGCCCTAGTCCGACATGCAGACGTCCGGCTGAAAGCCGCGAGCGACGCCAGAGACGCTAGGTGGTTTCCGGTGGACCAACTCCCTGCCCCTCTCGCCTTCGACCATGACCGCATCATCAAAGATGCGCTCACGTACATTAAGGAACGAGCGAAAGCCGACTGCGACTTCATCCTAGCGCTTGCGCCGGACGAGTTCGTCTTTGATGACTATCACGCCCTCTTTGAAGCAGTGACGGGCGAGCCGATTGATCGCGCCAACCTTCACAAGCGCGTACACGATCCACGAGATCCAGGCCGGTCGCTAGACCGCCCTACTCTCAACCGCCACATCATCGGCAAACGCCTCACCACCGTGAACGGCGAAAAGCTCCGCCATCGCCCGCCCGTGCTCTACCAACGTCCGAGCGCACCTAGCGCAGCGACATCCGATCATCCCGAGGCGAACAGCTAGACGCGCAGACAATCACACCAGCGGTCGGAGGGGGCGCGGCCCCTTCCCCGGAAACTGATGGCTGCACACCTGATCCGTCGCACACTGATCAACGACCGATTTTGACAGAAATGGATCCTAGCTTGGCGAAATCGCTGGCAGGAACACCATGAACTTCACGCACTATGCGCTCGGCCAAATGGAAAGCGGCAGCATCGTCGAGGTCACCCTTTTGGGCAGCGCAGCCAATGTGCGCCTGATGGATTCACCGAACTTCGAGAACTACCGAAGGGGCCGCCGCTACCGCTTTGTGGGCGGCTTGGCGACCCGCTCCACTGTCAGCCTCAAAGTGCCGCGTACGGGTCAGTGGCATCTCTGCGTGGACATGCTGGGCCTCCGAGGCTCTGTTCGTTCGGCGATCCGGACCTTCCCGGCTTCAGCTTGAGTTCTGATCCAGGCACCACTTTGGCCTTCCGGCCGAGCCGCGACACGGAAGCGGCCAAACAGTTGCCCTAACTAGTCATATGGCCGCCGCGAAACGCGGCGGCCTTCGTTAAGCGCCACCCTTCGACGCCGATCTACGCCAGAGCCCACGCGCGCTTGGAAGAAGCGACGGGTCAACGCTCTGCACGACGAGGCCATCGAGATCGATGATGGTCTACGGCTCCGGCCGGATAGATGTGCGTGACCTGCCACAAGTCACGCGGGGGGCGCGTTGAACCGTGCCCCCGCTCACCGATCAAATCTCTAAAGCGTCCTCATCAAGCGTGGTCGGCACTGTCTCCACGCCTTCCCACTCCTCCGCCGGGATCTCCGGCGCGACGGTCGCATCTTCGTCTTGGGGTGTCTCCACAAGAGACTTCTTCGAGGGAACCTCCAAAGCTTTCCAGCCGAGGTTGCGAAGGAACTTGCTGAAGGCGTTATAGGCGTCGGTGCGGATCTCCGCGCGCTCCGCGGCGGTCAAGGTCTCTTCGCGACGCAGATGCCGCTCTAGGAACTCCTTCTGGTATTCCTTCTCCAGCGAGCTGAAAATCTGTCGGCGCGCGATGTCGCGTTGCGCGGTGAGCGTATCCGCCAACGGCGTATCGGCAGCACGCCACAGTTCCAGCAGCAGATATTTGTACTTGGGCCATTGGGCCGGCTGCATCTCCTGCCGGGAGACCACCCGAGTGAAAGTCGACGAAGACGGCGTGATCTTCCACTCGCCGATGTTCTCTCCAAGCGCCCCCTGAAACAACTCCACGAGGCGACGGAAATCGTTCGCCCGCTCGACCTGGAAGAAGGCGTTGATGTCCTTGATGAAGACATTGAACGCCTCGGTCGTATCGAGAGCGGGCACCCCATCCTTCTCGCGCTCGATGTTCGCCCGCTCCAACTCGCCGAAGAAGCCCGCGACCAAAGCCGTCTGGAAGGCCACAGTCGTGAAGACGTTTTCGTAGAGCCAGGTCACGAAGGCCACGACCTTGGGGAGAGGCGCGCCCGCATCGGTTCGCAACACCTTGCGATCCGACGCTCCCATTATGAAACGCTGGGCTCGCTCTTCCTTGAACTTGGCTTCAAACTCTACGACCAGCTTTTGGGTGGCGGTCAACCGCGCCAGAATCTCCTCAAGCTTGGGGGCCTCATCGCCGAACTCTTTGTCCCTCACCTTGCCCGCGAGATAGGCGCGGTGGCTTTCGAAAGTCCGGCCGATTCCTTGCCCCTCGAACAGGATCGGGCGGATCTTGGTGTTGGCCTGAGCTCGAAGCTGCTCATCCAGCCACAGCGCGGCGCTCGCATGGGCGTCGAAGGGCGCGAACCGATCGAAGGTCGAAACGATGACCGATCCGTACTTTTCTTGGAAAGCGGCCCCCAGAACATCGCCAGCCTCGGCAGTGTAGATGAAGCGGCTAGTGCTGCTGGCCACGTCAGCGCCCAACAAATTGTAACCGTCCAGTCGCCGCATGGCGCCGAAGTTGCCCAGGTCAGAGCGAAGATAATAGCTGCCGGCGCGCGGCTTAGCTCCGCTCACGTCTTCCAAGCGATTGAGCATGATGTGCTCAATCAAATAGTAGATGTGATTGACGCCAGAGAGGGCGATAGAGCTCTCCAAACGGACCCGGTCATGCGCTTGATCGAGCTCGATATTATGAATCCGCAACGGCGTCGGCGCGTGGACATCGTCTCGCATCTTGATTGCGGACAGCGTGTCTCTAAGGAACAGAGCGATGATGTCGTTGTCATCTAGCAGCCGGTTCCGCGACGCGGAAACCTGGCGAGCAGTCTTGTTCAGTGTTAGGAAGATCGATCGCGCCGCCTGTATGACGTCATAGTCGCCTTCGAACGTCTCATCCAAAGCCGGGAACGTGCAAAACATCACAGGCAGACTTATGTTCGCCAGCTCAAAACCCAGGATGTAGTTCGGCGTCCACTCTTCATAATAGTCGCGGTAAGGCGCCTTGTTCTTGTCTTCCCAATCCTGCTTCAGGTTCCGGTAAAGCGCGAGCAAGGCCATGGCTCGGTGTTGGCCGTCAACGATGACCAGACGTGTCCGATTTGTGTTCAGCTTCAAGCGGACGAGGTCGTGCTGAAAGACCTTTCCGCCGACCGACGGCTGGATAAATTCAAACATCTCTTGGCCGGCCTCGCCGGACCGTAGGATCTCCGAGGGGTGGCCCGCCTCCACGCGCTGGTCATGCGTCACCTTCGCATACCGCGGCGCGGGACGGTTGGCGTTGGCCTCGACCGGCATAACCACCACCACGATCGGCGGAAACAGCTTCACCAGATCGCGGGACTTCCGATCGAGCAGATAGGGCACGAGCTCGGACGAAACGCGCGCGTCGTCGATGTCGCGCTGCATCAACTCGTTGAAATCCAGGTCCCGTGATGGGAACACCTCGCGGACCGGGGCGAGGTGACGCAGAAGTTCCTCATTCGAACCCGACATCAGGTTAAGACCGACATGGGTCAGGAAATACTTCACCTCGACGGTCTGATTCGACCCCGCGTCACGGCCGACGCTGAAGCTGCCCGTCGAGCCCTCAAGGGTGAGGTTCAGAGCAGAGGTGACGCTCAGATTCAGGCTCATGTCAGTTCCGTCCGAGAATGGGGTAGTAGAGGCGATTGAGGATGTTTTCGATGTCGGTGGCGGTGCCATCGTCGGCATCGCCGATCTCGCACGTGAACACAAACAATCGGTCCGGAGAAATCTCGCGCTTCGCGATCTGCCAGGCGAAGCCGGCGTCGCTGCTCTGCAACTGAGGCGTCTCCCTCAGCCGCATCTGTCGATACCGCTCAATTAGGCGTTTATGCTGGCCCAATCGCGACCGCAGGTTCACCGACATGCCGATGTAGAGCGGACTAGCGAACATCGGAGCGGATCGCTCGAGGACGTCTCTGATTACATTTAGGCGATCCGGCTCATCCACCACTCGCGTCACTAGACTTTCCGAGACCTTGAACTCATGTTCCAGCGGACCGTTATAGCTGGCCTTGAGCGGCCCTGCGATCACCGCGTGATAGGGCTCCTCCCGGAACGGCTTGAATACCCGATCGTCCAACATCGATCGCGCCGTCTCCTCGGCCTTCGCGCGATCTTCCGTCCGGGTGTCGTGGATCGCCTTTATCGTCGCCTTTAGGTCAAAATCGGTGATCTGAGGCCGGCAATACCAGGCGTAAATTCCCGGCGAGGAGGGCGCCGTCGCGAGGTCCGCCCAAAGAAGTTTACGAATGTCGCTCGCCATACCGCTCCGTGCCCGCCCACCCACGAGCATCACGCCACTTGGGCACGATCAGATTCGCTCGCGCTTACTTTAATCTTAGCGTTGCGTGCGAACGGTTCCTAGGGCTCGTGTCTTATGATCGGCCGCCTAGTCTTGAAGCCGGCGTGCCTTCGACGTGGCGGTCCGCGACACCATCGAGAGCGATCCGGCGCTGAGCCGCGCGCTCCTACCGATGCTCCATGCGCGACAGATGTTGTTCGAGACCTTCATGGAACTGGACGGGCGGGTGAGGAAGGCGCCTCACGAAGGCGAGGTCTGCACGCATGTCATGGGTATCCCCGAGCTCGCGATCCGGTTGGGCTCTACGTCGATGCGGCAGGCGCGGCGGGCGCAGAACTGGACGTGTCACCAGAACGGGGGGTGGGATCAGCTCGCCCCGGATCCGCCAATGGTCCGTCGAGTGCAGTAGCAAAATGTTTGGTCGTGGAACTTGGAGCCTTGGACGCGGTTGAGGGGCGGATGTTCGTTGTCGGCGCGTTTTCTACATTCGTTTCGGCCACAGCAGGGCTCGCCGACGCAGGGGGCGTCGGAACGCGTGCCGAGAGGTTCGCCACGGCGTAAACGAGCAAAGCGATTACAAGAACCGCATAGACGATGCCGATCGCAAGCCGCACCCTTTCATAGTCAGCGATGCCGGTCTGAATCGGCACCTCGCTGAACTCCTCGACCTCGTCGGGTGTAAGGGCTGTATTCAAGGCGCGCTTCCATACGCCGCGCGCCGTGGCCTGGGTTCGGAAGTAGCGGCTGTTGATATAAACTTGGATCCCAAAGGAGAAAACCAGAAAGGCGGCGGCGATCAAGGCGAACGCCCCGGCTAGACGCTGACTTGCCAACTTGGAGACATCCGGAAGGATTTTAAGCAGGAAGGGCACGCTGGCGATGGCGATGTCCTTCCACATGGCACCGGCCATATCCTGGGCGCGTTGCGCGGCCTTCTGACCTTCGTCGACGACAGCCTTACGCAGGTCCGTGAGGGCCTTAAGCGTTTCCTTGCTGCCGGACTTCGCGTAAGCGGACCAGGCTGCCATGGCCGAGGCGAGGCTCCCCTTGCCGAGCTGACCCGCCGCGCCGGCGCGATGGGTTCTCGCCCATTCTGCAGCCATGAACATATGACGCGTGTCCGCGTCCCGCCCCTCAAGGAAAATCCACTTGGCGGCTGCCTGCAACTCGGGATTCAGGGCGGTGACCTCGGCGTCCGTTAAGGACAGGGTGCAGGCGGGCGGGCCGCTAAAATGGTAAAGGAGACCGTGGGTGCTGTTGGAAACCCCGTCGCTGATCGCGGCCATTAGCTTGCGCGATGAAGCCTCCGTCCATATCGCCCAACTCTCGCCCTGACGCGCCGGCGCGCTTCGGATAAGCCAGGGCCTGATGTCTGACGGAGTCTGATGGGTACCGGTGAAATCCGAGCAGAAGGCGCGAGGGTCCGCCGCAGGCTCCGACGGTGCGAAGGCCTCAGGCTCTTCCGTCGTCCATAGTTGAAACCGTGCGCGCCGGGTCGCGAAGGTTTCCTCTGGCCCCATATCTGCGATCATGACCACGTCTACCTCTGCGGTCTGGTCAATCCAGGCCGCAAGCGAGGCGGAGAGGAATAGCCTGAGCTGGCCGGCGACTGTCGCCGTCTTGATCGTGATGCGATAGACGCCTCCCGGCTCCGGTGGGGCATGCTCGTCAAGTTCGATGTCGTCGTCGATCTCGGTGATGGCCACATTGCCGATGAAGGGCGGAGGCTCCTTTCGAAGCGCCAGCCATTCAGCACGTGACGCGGGATCGTCTAGGCTGGCGCGCAGAACAAGGTGGCCGGGACGTTCGTCGCGATCCTCGCGCGCCGTCGTCCGTCCGATGAGTTCAGCTATCCTTTGCGGTGTCGTCATAGCTACGATCGACCGGGTCGTTGATGATGATCCGGCTTGCCTCGACCACGACACGTTCGACCATGTCGCTGGGTGTCCGGATCTGGATTCCGTTCTTAGTCACATAACGCATCACGGACGGCTTGCGCAGGCTGGTGGCGTCCAACGTGACCGGCGCCGCTTCGATCCGGGCGCTGCGCAACGCGTTCCTGAACTTGGCTAGTAGGGGGTGGTCGTCCGGTAACGCTTTGCCGAGGACGGTCTCGAGGAAACGTCTCTGTTCGTCGCCCTTCAATTCGCCTCCGGCCGAAGCGGCGTTGTAGGCGCGCTGACCGGCTTCGCGATAAACGTGTTCATCGACGAGATCCCGGTTTCGGCGAATGACATCGCGCGTGACATTGGCCAAGATTTCGGTCAGGCGGGCGTCGTCATGTACGCGCCGCGCCGCTAGAAACCCCTCAAAATAGCGGGCGACTTTCTGCTGGTTGCGCCGATCCAGCACGGTCAGCTCGCCAGCACCATCGTTGGTCAACCGGATCAGCGCCGACTTCTGCAGGGCGTCGGGGTTCTGCACGAAGGTGCGCTCGATCTCCTCGAGCTGGACATGGCGCCGACCGTCAGGACTCTCTTGAACATCGTAGGTCAGGACGGTTTCATCGTCGTACTTGAGGAGAGCGAACACCTCCTTGCCATCCGCCTCCAGCCGAAAGACGAGAAAGGCGCCGGGTGCCGTGCCGCCGCCATGCACGCTTTGAAAATCCTCGGCGAGACGCTCGCTCTCCTCCTGGAAAACGTTTGGATCGGCAGAGATGCGCGCGAGGCGCTCCCGCGTCGACGATGCATCCGTGAAGAGATAGGGCACGCCGGAATTGACCGAGCGGATACGCTGGATGAAGAAATCTTGGAACTTGCCCGGGTCGACGGTGTCCAAGGTCACGAAGTCGGCGTCGCTGGGACCGACTAGATGAAAGACCATCTGCTTGATTTTGAGGGCGTCAAGTTCCGCCGCGTCGAAAAATGCCATGACCGCTGTCCTGAAATCGACCTGACCCCGCGACCGATGCCGCGCCCGCACAGTCGGCAGACAGACCTCATCGACCTACTTATAGTTACGCTTGTTCACATGGGTTGTCCAAGCACGCGTCCATGACCTCTCCAAGCGTGCAGGAACGACGAATGCGTGCGCCGGACGTAAGAGGCTACTGCGTCAGGTTCGGTCGCACTATTCGCGTCACCCTCGATCGACGCGGCGGACGAACCCTCAGCCCCAAGACTCGGCACTTCTTTGCGTAAGCATGGAACTTGGTTCAAGCGCCGCCATCAAACCGGATACTGCGAAGCGCCGGCTTGTGTCAGGCCGGTCAAAACGGTCGGTCCAGACTGGACCTGCCCATGCGGATTTCCGGAATGCGCCAGCACCGGACATTGGCATGCCCCCTGTAAGCGGACATCCAGCGGCGGGCGGCCGAACCAGAATAGTCAAAGCCACGGCGAGCCTCTACAGCCTCGACGGGATTGAAAGTCGCCGTTAGCGTTTCCACTGACCATATTCGTTGAGCCGATATGCGCCATGCAGCATCGGATGCACCCGGACGTGAGTGGAGGAGGCGATTAGTTCGGGCGAGACCAACGGCTCGTCGAGATGCGAGACGATAAAGCGATCCTCCTCACGAGTCTTCAGCGATACCGCACCGACCCGATAGAGGATGGACAACACATTTTTCAGAAGCACTTCTTTTGCACTGTGCTTGGTGTCGCAGACCGCCTGGCACAAGTCATAGATCGGATCATACGAGACCTTTTTACCGCTGCCGACGTTGAGCGCCAGCTCCTCCAACTTGGCGCTGTCGAGCAGGGTCACGTAGCTGATCGAAACTGACTTCTCACTGGTGACGAAAGACAACATCTCAGAAAGGCTCGGAAAGGTGCTTTTCCACTCTTGCACCAGCGCATCCCGTCGTTTCCGCGAATATTCCCCTTCAGCGCGCTGGATATGCGTTGGCGCCACTTCGTACTGTCCATCCGACGCCGTCAGACATTCGTTCACGAAGGCGATCAAATCTCGGGGGCGCATATGGGAGCGCTCAACCAAATATTCGAACGGATCTTTATTCTTTATGACGTGACCCCCTGAATCTCCTCCAGGAATAACTAGAGTCCGCCCTAAAGAAGGACGGACAGAATGAAGCGATCAAGGTTCACAGAAGAGCAGATCATCGGGATTCTGCGGGAGCAGGAGGCCGGTGTGACGACGGCGGAGGTGTGTCGGCGTCACGGGGTCAGCTCGGCGACCTTTTACAAATGGAAGGCCAAGTTCGGCGGGCTCGACGTGTCGGAGGCTCGGCGGCTGAAGACGCTTGAAGACGAGAACGCCCGGCTCAAGCGGATGCTGGCGGACGCGATGCTGGACAACGTGGCCCTGAAGGACCTGCTGGGAAAAAAGTGGTGACGCCCGCCGGTTGGCGCGAGGCGGCTGGTCATCTGCAGGCCGCCTACGAGTTGAGCGAAAGGCGGGCGTGCCGTGCTCTGGGCGTCGATCGGACGAGCGTGCGCTATCAGGCGACGCGGCCGGACGACGGCGCCCTGCGCGACCGGTTGAAAGCCCTCGCCCAGGAGCGTCGCCGGTTCGGCTATCGCCGCCTGCACGTCCTGCTGCGGCGCGAGGGCCATGCGGTCAACAAGAAGCGGGTCCAGCGGATCTATCGCGAGGAACGGCTGACGGTGCGCCGGCGCGGCGGGCGGAAGCGAGCGATGGGCACGCGGCGACCGCTGGACCTGCCGCTGGTCGCCAATCAGCGCTGGTCGCTGGACTTCGTCGCCGACCAGATGACGGACGGGCGGCGCTTGCGCATCCTGACGGTGATCGACAACTGCACCCGCGAATGCCTGGCGCTGGTGGCCGATACCTCGCTGTCGGGCGCGCGAGTGGTGCGGGAGTTGGACGCCGTCATCCGGCAGCGGGGCCGACCGGACACCATCGTCAGCGACAACGGCACGGAATACACTTCGAACGCCGTCCTGGCCTGGGCCGACGACACCGGCGTCGGCTGGCACTACATCGCACCAGGCAAGCCCCAGCAGAACGGCTTCAACGAGAGCTTTAACGGGCGCCTGCGTGACGAGTTGCTGAACGAGACGCTGTTCCGCTCCCTGCCGCACGCCCGCGCGGTGCTGGAGGTTTGGCGGCGCGATTACAACGAGAGGCGACCGCACTCGAAACTCGGCTGGCTGACGCCGCAGGCCTACGCGCACACCCTTGCTGGAAACGTCGGGCGGTCTGCTGCGCTGGTTGAGGGCTGCGCAGGCCGCCCTATTGCCAACCCAGCCAACCTCTACTCAGATCAACCTCGGACTCTCGTTATGGCTGGATGAGAAACGGGGGTCACGTCATTTATATTCTTGGTAAACACGTCCTTGAAAGCAATATTCACGCCCGTGTACTGCCGTCGAAGCACCGTCGAAAGACGCTTGTCGACTAGCTGCCTTAGATCACTTTTCGACCATCGGATATGGATAAAGTGGTCTTCGAACTTCTCGCGCTGGAAGGTGATGTCGCTCGTTTCCTGAACGACTCTCTCGAGGATGTCCGTCCTCAGGGCGACCAGGACTTTCAGATTGCGCACCGCCTTAAACGACTTGAGCGAGGCGATGAGGGCTCGGATGAGCCTGAAGCGGATAGACTCGTCGACCCAACGCTCATCGAGCTTGTCGATGAGGATAAAGCACTGCTGCATATCTTCATTGGAGGTCGATGCGAGCATTTCGACAACACCGTGCAGATCGCGAAGCTGATCAGCGCTAACAATGTCTCTAGCGCGCGCGACCAGTTCGCTCTTCTTTTCGGTGCTCAGCCGTTTCTCGTACTGGCCGCCAGCCTTAAATTTCGAAATCTCCGCGCCGAACTCGGCGTTGAGGCGGTTTTCGTAGGCTTCCGTGATCTCCTTGATGTTCTGGTCCATGGTGATCCAGAATTTGTTCCCCCACTCCTGGAGATAGGCTACCGCCCGCTTCTTCCGGTCGTCCTTGGTAAACCTGGAAACAATCTTGTCGAATATCGTCATCGACTTAGCGGCGTTATCGACACCCCATCGCAATCGGATGAATTCCAAGCAGAGAACGTGCTTCCAGAGCACTTGGAATAGAAGGTCGAGATCGGCCCCGATGGCGTGAAGGAATCTCAGCGCATCGGAGTTGGCGACATAGCTCATCGACATCTCGGCGGGGTCGATCTCGGAGGTGTGCGTCTGCTGCTGCTGGACATATCGGATGATGGCGGTTTTGCCAGAACCCGTCCTGCCAGCGAGGATCATTCCCGCTGACCCGACTTTCAACGCCTCATCGACGGGCGGGTAGGTGACGAAACATTCGAAAAGGAGATCATCGTCAGACTCGGCATTGCCTGTACCGATCGACATCCCTGACTTCAGGATGACCGGGTTGGTCCGTTTCGTCTTGCTCACCCGGTCCCCGCTGTCCCAACGCGCAAATCGGTGCCTCCCCGCCCCGATCAGTCTCAATCTACGCGCTCTGGAGACCGTTGCAATGTGAATCATAAAGCGTTTAGCGCCGACCTATGGAAGATCGATCTCGACGCACTCTGCCCCGACCGGTTTCAAAGTGACGGTCTGTGGGCAGCGTATCTGAATTGCGTCAGCAGCCGACATTGTCCCCCGACCGACAAGCGGACATTCCACTAGCAAAGAGACCGCAAAACCTTTCGGCGAACAACGTCGTCTCGGAGTGCTCAGGATCCAATGAGGGTGACTTCCCTTAAATCCCCCTCGCTAACAGCCCTCACGCTCAGTCAGCTTCGGCGTCGCTGACCGGCCCCCCCCCCGTTCCTCGGCGTACTGATAACCAGCGTGGGTCACCTCGAAGATTTCGCCTTTGTAACTGCGATCCTCGATCAACCCGGCGCTGGTCAAATCTTGGATTCCAGCCTTCAATTTTGCTAACTCTTTCCGAGTGTTGGCAGGGAACGTCTCACTTCCCGCCTGAACAGATGCGCCGCCAAGATACTCATTGAGCATGACGTCGCCGTCACCGGCCACAGCCGCTCTTAGGAGAGCTTCGGCTTGCTCGCTAACGTGAACTTCGCGCAGACCACGCTCGAGAATGCTGACAAAGTCTGGAGCGTCATCAGGCGCCGCCAAACACGATTGGAGGTACTCGTTGTCTTTCAGTGTGAGAGCCAGGTGGCGCGGAAAGTCGGACCTAAACTGATCGATCGTCTCATATGTCGAGAACAATCCCTCCGCTTTCGCCCATTCCTTGAACTCCAAGAGCTTGGTCCACTGATCGTCGTTGACCCCACCTGGCCTGACAGGGACCTCCGAAAAATACAACAGCACTGGTTTACCGGCGTTCTTGTGCTCGCGAATTTCCTCGATCGAACCGCTGATCTCTTTTCCGGTGTCGCTACCGACGCGCGTCCAAAAGATGCCAACTAGAAGGTCGCAATGCTTCAAGAGCCGATCGTTGATGATTTGCTGTGGTCGCCCGGACATCTCCGGTGATGAATGGGTTTCCCACCCCACCGGCAGGAACACAGCTTGTCGTTCCTGCGAATGAATCACGTTCCATTCCGCCAGCGCATCTCGCACGATCTTTCGCTCACCACTCACGTCACTCGGCGATGCGATCATCACTGGCAGCACCTTAGCGTCATAAGCCATAGCAACCTCCACGCGTGTAGGCTGGCATCCTAATAGGCGATTCCGGCCGCCGCCCAAGACGCGTCCTAATCGGCCGAAGCGAGACTGTCGGTCTGAAAGGTGTCACAACGGTTGTATGGCTGACTTGTCGCGTAGGGCCAGCTCACTGTCGAAGTATGTCCATGTGCGGGTGGCTACTACCACAGAGATTTCAAAACCACATTCTGCCGGCTGCGCGCGATGCAAGCATTTTCTCGGATCGCGAAGCACTCAACGAAGTGCTCCCCATCGTATTTGGTATGTTCAGGATCCTGCATGGTGCGATGATCGGTGATTTCGCCGCGCGGTTGGGGCGTGCTGTCGTCATTCTTGACCTTCCACTTGTAGAGGTCGGCCGGAGGGGCATCGCGCCCAAGCCTGAACTTGATGGCCCTGTTGACCTGGATGATGCCAAGCTTGTCGAGTATGAAGGCGCGGAAACCGCCGTCGCGCGGTTGGACTTCGCCGATGATGTCGAAGTTTCTCTCCGTCAACATCGGGATGCTCTCGTCGAATAGGTAGGCTTCGGTCACGCTCCGCCGCTTGCGGCGCGACACGGCAAGCAGTTCACCGACATCTTGGCCTTCCTCAAAGTTCTCAAGCTTGATGAGGAAGCCGTCGCGCGCTTCGATCACCTTGCGCCGATCCATCTCGTTCAAGCCAGCGACATACTCGTCAATGTTCTTGCGAGGGTCGGCGCGGTCCGGAATTTGGGGATAGCGGATGAAATCGGGGAGCGCGCAAAAAAACGCGAATACGATGTCGAAGATCTCGCCTCTGGGGTTCGCAGCGACCCACCGGGTGATCGCCTGTTCAAGATGAAACGACTTCAACGGGAAGGCGTCGTCAGCCGCTTTGCATGACGCTCGCCACCCCTTCGCGAACTTCACCGCCTTGCGGAAATCGTCGTTCACCTGGTTCAGTTCACCAGCTACAGCGATGTACCCACGCGGGTCCGATGCGATCCACGTCATCTGTCGAGCACCGCTCACTACGGCTTCGCGGAACCGCGCGCGCTCCCTATGAGCGCGCGTAACGATTTCCGGGACGACGTACATGTCCTGGCCACGGTCGTTGGTGCCATGGCGGTAGGCCGGCACGATATCGACACCAAAGACCTGCTTGTCACCTTCCAGAAACTTGATTGTTACGGAGTGCGTCTGTGGTGAGATTTCCACACGGTAGTGCGTCGGGTTGACATATTCGGCATCAAGGCGAGCCTCAAGGACCGCGAGCGCTTGCGCGGGATCGTGATTTGCTGGGTCCCAGTTGCCGAGGATGTAGAGGACGTCGAGGTCGTGCAGCGGTGTAATCGCCGTGTAGCGAGGGTAGGAGCCGATCTGAAGCGAGTTTACGGCGCCGATGACGTTCTGCACGGAAGCATACACGTCGGACACGAAATCTCGCTCGCCCGGTGTCGGCGAGAGGTGATCGCGCGCATAGGCGCGAAACAGGTCATTCAGCCTACTTTTTTTCATAAGAGCTTGTGATCAGGCTAGCGATGACGTCGTTGAGAAGACGGCCACGCAGGTTGGCCAGAGCGATGTTCCGCTGCTGTTCAAGCAGAGCAATTGTCTGCGCGGGGACCACCCCCTTGCCTTGCGGAGCATATACGACGAGCGGTGCGGCATCCTTTTTCAAGGCGATAATCCGCGCCATCTCGTCTGGCCAGTCCGGCCAGTGAACGAGAAACACGCTGGCGTCCTCGGCGCGGCCGAAGTCTCCTTCGTGGGTCACGCTGATGATGTTCTTGGTGTTGAAAAGTTTGCTGTCAGCGAAGAGCGCGTGGAGGCTGTCGCGCATGTCGCCCTTGGCGAAGATAGCGATCCTCCGCCGTTTCAGACCGTTTCCCAAACGAACGAGCACGGGAATGAACCCCGACACGCAAAGCCAAATGCCCGCGATGGTTGTCACGGCGACGATAGCCGGGGAGATCGCGCGGACGATCTTCCAAACCTGAGCGGCGGTGTCGAGGTAGTTCATGGCCTCTATCCCTTCTACGACTTCGGGTCGGCGCTCCGGGGATAGGTGCTCCCCTCTTGGAAGCGGGCGTTTTCCTTCTTGATTTTCCCGGAACTGCCGTCGGCGCCGACCGCGCCTCGCAACGCGTCGGCCTTGGTCGCTTCGTCCTTCGTGTCAAAAAACTTCACGATGCGGTCGGTCTTGTCGTTAACCAAGTCCCAGCGATTACGCCGCTCGTTAGTCGGGCTGAAATTGGGGAGCTTAGCCATTAGGTTATCCAAGGGATAGGGACCTCCGCAGATATGGTTAAGTCTAGCTTGTTTACTACGTGCGCGCGAGCGAGCCGGGGCAGCCTTCATTTCTGGGCGTTGCCATTTGGTCGGCAGAGCGACATTGTTGGAGCCTGGCATGGGCTGCGCGAGGCCTGACCGGTAGAGAACGCCTTGTTGGAATGGCTCAAGAACGCTCAGTCAGGTGGCCTTGGTAGTAGTCCTAGCCCGGAACGCTGCCCCCCTTCCCTTCGGCAAGATCATATTGAAGCTCGGCCGACCTTCAACCCTGGCCCGTCTTAAAGAATGCCCGTCTGGCTGAGCCATTAGCCTTGTGCGTGGTGATCTGGGTGCCCGACAGCGGACGCGCTCAAGGTCAGCTGGGAGTCACTTCCAGTCTTGAAGGAAAGGGAAAGGTGCGGGCGTTGGAACCTCTGTGTGGAGGCCCGGGACTTTCAGGCGACGCCGCGACGATTCTCCGGCGAACCGGCCCTACGGCGAACAGACGACGCCCTATGGAACCGGCGCCCGCAGCGGCTAGCCTAGCGATTATGAGCGCGACAGCCTAGGTATATACGCTGATCGGGGCGTTTCGACTCTTGCTTGTCGGCTCCGCATTTCGGAGACTCCGGGCATGAAACGTCCGCTGAGGAAATTGCCGCTCGCGAAACAGCGTGAACTCGACGCCGCCGTCGAGATCATTCAGGACGGCTTCGCCAAGGCCATCTCCACGCGGCGCGCCGACCGGCTGAAGAACGGCCGCATCCTCAAGATCATCCTGTTCGGCAGCTATGCGCGCGGCGACTGGGTCCACGATCCGGTCGGGCGGTATTTCTCGGACTTCGACCTTCTTGTCGTCGTGGACCACGAGGACCTGACCGACTTCGAGTTCTGGGAAGATGTGGAGAAGCGACTGCTGGCCGAACTGTCGGCGGGCGCCATGCGCACGCCCGTCAGCCTGATCGTCCATAGCCTGGACGACGTGAACTGGAAGCTGGAGCACGGGCGCGGCTTCTTCATCGACATCGCCCGCGACGGCGTGGTCCTGAAGGACACGCCCGGCGCGACCTTTTCCGAGCCGCAGCCCCTGCCCCCGGCAACAGCTCTGGAAGAGGCCTCGGGATACTTCGAGGAATGGCAGGAGGATGCCGAAGAGTTCTTCTTTCTGGCCGATGCTGCGCGCAAGCGAGGCTTTACGAAAAAGGCCGCCTTCCTTCTGCATCAGACGACCGAAAACATCTATCAGGGCCTCTTGCAGGTCCTGACCTTCTACTCCCCCAAGAGCCACAACCTCATTCGCCTCCGCAACATGACGGAGCCGCTGGAGCCGAAGCTCCGCGACGTCTGGCCCCACGACACCAAGTTCCAGAAGCGCTGCTTCGAACTCCTCCGCGCGGCCTACGTCAAAGCCCGCTACTCACGCCACTACCGCATCACCGACGAAGAATTGGCCTTCCTCACCGAACGCATCGTCGTCCTGCGCGAGGTCGTGCATGAGGCCTGCGAGGCCCGGGTCGAAGAACTACGGCGTCTCGCAGCGCAATGATCACAGCCTCGCTCAACAGCACCGCTGCCCGCATTATCCGAGCCCTCCGCTCCCGCTCCAATCTGCGGCCGGCCGCCCTCTTCTGCCTCGGCGCGACGATAGCCGTTTTCGGCATGCTGCTCGGCATGTCTCGCACTTCCCCGACGTCGTTCGCCGTCATGCTGATGATTGCGGGTGTTTTGCTCGGCGCATTCGCCATAGCAGAAGTCCTGCTTCGGCCGGACGCAGCCAACGACAACTAAAAGAGCGCGCGCTACACCAACTCGGCGGACGCATCGGCTGAGAATGACGGCCCGCCGCCCTACCGAAAACCTCGCCGAAGGAGGTCGAGATAGATCAGTTCGCCATCCCCTCTAACTCCTCACGTAGAGCGTAGCCCGAGGGGAACACCACGCTGCCCCGCTCCTCAACGATCCGCCTGGCAAGCGCTGCATCTTTGATCCCGATCTCTTCGAGAGACGGCATTCGTACACCGAGCTTGGAACGCCAGCCTCGCTGCTTGGTCGTCGTAAAAACCGAACCCGTTTTCAGCTCTTTGAAACGCATATCGCGCGCATAGACGGACAAGCGGTTCCTCGGGATCCAAAACTCAAAGAAGAGGCTAGGCCATTGAGCCAAATCCTCAGCGCCCCAGCCGCAAAACATATCGTCTGCCGGCCAGGACGCAAAAGGCGCGCCAGCATCCTCCCCTAGCCGTTCCGTCGCCGCCTCTCGCGCAGCATTGCGCTGTTCTTCTGTGCTCGCGATGCCAGTGAACACAAAGCCTATATTGGCGAAATGCTGCGGCTTAGCCCTGACTAGGTCCAGAAGAGATCCCGCTCTCAGCGCTCGCCCCTCTTCCCGCGGCCCGACACGCCAAGACGCCCGCGCGCTTTCCAAAGCTTCAGCCGACAGAGGTTCGGCGCCGCGGTAGAGCTCATCAAACCAATCGGAAGCCTCACGCCAGACCGAGGTCTCCGGCGAATGAAACACCCCTGCTTCAACGAAGCGCGCCTCATGCTCGATCTCGAAGCCGATCCCGTTGTCCGAGACGTTCGCGGAACCCACGATTAGACCACGGTCAGAGATGTAGACCTTGGCGTGCAGACCTTTGACATGCTTCAGACTGGGAGCGTCTGGCGCGCCTAGAGCCTCGAGTTCATGCGGCGAAGTGCATCCCATCGAGATGTCGCAGATGATCTTCGGCGTCGCTACGCCGCCGCCCCCGCTCAAGAATTCGGCAGCCCCCTTGCCGAGGAACGCCACAGCGCATCTCGCATTGCCTCCGCGGATGATCTCCTGGATGCGCTCGCTAAGAGCACGACGAGTAAGAAACTCGGTCATTCCATCCCCCTTTTGCGCCCCCGCGCATTCAGACGCTGCCGCGATCCGCTCCCGACCGAGCATCGTAGCGCCGCGCCCTTTGGCTAACATAGTTCAACAAAATTACACCGCTGGATATGGCGCATCCGGTCACGCCACTCATGCCGACTGATCCCCGATCGCTGCCGTTCCTAGTCTCATAGCGACGCGCTCGGCCATCTTTGTAGACCGCGACAATCCAGTCGCCATCGCTAGCGGCGGCGACCGCTCCGCTCATGCCAACCGATCCCTTATCCGCGCCGGTTTTCAAATCGATCCGTCGCGCGTTTCCGCCTTTGATGACGACGCCTATGCTCATAACCCGCTCCTTCAATCTGAAGTGCGGATATGCCTCCCAACCACGACAGCTTCGGACGCGAAAGACGATATTCGCTTAGGCCGCCGAGGCTTTCGTCGGATTGCCGGCGCCCTTAAGCGCCGCTTGGATTGCTTCGACAGCCTGAGCGACCTGCGAGGCGTCGGAAAAACGTCCCAGGCAGAACCGAAGGCAGCTGCCCGCCTCCTCATCAGACAGCCCCATGGCGGACAGGACATGGGACGACCCAATCACGCCAGACGTGCAGGCAGAGCCTAGAGAGGCGGCCACAGCCGGCTGTAGCCGGACCAGCAGATCTGCAGCATCAACGCCGCAAAGCGTCATATGGGCGTTGCCCGGATGGCGCGGCGCATCAGCGGCCGTCAGCTTGAAGCGAGCATCAAGGGCTTGAAGCGCCGCTACAAAGTCATCTCTCAACGAAGCGACGCGGGCGCGCTCCGCCTCGCCTTCCCTTCTCATGATATCGACCGCCGCAGCGAACCCACCGCACAGCGGCGTCGGCAAGGTGCCAGGCCGAACGCCGCCCTCCTGCCCGCCGCCAAAGGTCAAGGACCGGGGCGTCCAGGGACGGTCGGGTGATAGGTAGAGGGCCCCCACGCCCTTAGGCCCATAGAGCTTGTGGCTCGAGAAGCTCGCCGCGTCGACGCCCCAGGCGAAAAGATCAATCTCCCCTGCAAGCGGGGCCTGCGTGGCGTCGCAGTGGAAAAAGGCCCCAAACTGCGCGGCAAGGTCGGCCACCTGTCGAACCGGCTGCACGATCCCCGTCTCATTGTTGACCGCCATCACCGACACCACGGCGACCGTGTCGTCGAGGCTGCGCCGCAAGGCTGCCAAGTCGACAATGCCGTCGGCGCCAACCGGAATGATCTCGACTGCACACCCGTGCCGCTCGGCGGCGTATGCGGCTTCAAGGACCGCCTTGTGCTCGATAGCGCTGACAAGAAGGCGCCTGCGCTCGCTCGGCGCCGCAAGCGCTCCCCCGAGCACCGCGATATTATTCGCCTCCGTAGCTCCGCTCGTGAAGGTGATCTCCTCGGCGAGCGCCCCCCATACGTCCGCGATTGTCGCCCGCGCCTGTTCTACGCTGCGCCGGGCTCGCCACCCAAGACTGTGGTCATCCGAGCTCGGGTTAGCGAAGTCCGTCGCCATCGACGCCGTCATCACTTCGATCACACGAGGATCGACCGGCGTTGCGGCTTGATAATCAAGGTAGACCGTTCCATCGATGAGCACGATCGCGAATCCCCAATCTCGTCCTGGTGACCTCGTCCAGGACGTTGACATAGCGGAGCTTACCGGCTGTCATCAACTGGAAGAACTCTCCAGGACAAAATGACCCGCAGCCTTCTAGACAACGACGATTACCGTCTTCACTTCGCCGGTCACGAGACCTTTCCGCTGCGTTACGGATGGCTCAAGAAGGCATACGACGCCGTCAAAGAAAACATTGAAAAAGATGCTGAAAGTGGCGCTGCCGTTTTCCTAGACGAGACTGCGATCGCGCGCTTCGGCGTTGGAAAGAACATGGTTCTTTCTATGCGCCACTGGGCGCTCGCGACCCAAGTTCTGCAAACCTATGAGAAAGAAGGCGCGCGGATCAGCCCCATTGCTTGCGGCCCGATCGGCGACCTTCTCTTTGGTGAGTCGGCCGATCCCTATCTCGAGCATCCCGGATCGCTTTGGCTGATCCACTGGCTGCTTGCGTCTAAACCCGGCCGGACTACTGCCTGGCACTGGGCTTTCAATGAATTCCATGAGCCCGTCTTTGATCGCCATCTCATGGCGCGCCGGCTCTCTCGGCGCTGCGAGGACCTGAAGGATGCCGGGCGATTTAATCGCGATCGCCCCGTGGCGGAGATCACCATCAAGCGGGACGTGGACTGCATTCTGCGTACCTACCATGCAGCTCCGGCCGTCGGCCGACGCGCGCCGGAAGACAGCATCGAGTCTCCTCTCGCCGAGCTCGGCCTCATTCAAAAGGCCGGCGTCGGAGAACAGTACCGCCTTCGCCGCGGGCCTAAGCCGACACTGCCGGACGAGATCTTCCTCTACGCCCTCGTCGATTTCTGGAACGGGCTGTTCGACAGCAGGCGATCCTTCTCCGTGGACTTCCTCACCTTCGAGCGCGGCTCTCCAGGACAGGTCTTCTTAATGGATGAGGAGGCCGTCGCCGAGCGCTTGGTTCGCCTCGACGAACTGACCAAAGGGGCGCTTCGCTGGGATGAATCCTCCGGGATGCGCCAACTCTATGCGCCTGGCCTCGCGATCCTCGACAAGAACGAGATCCTGAAATCCTTCTACGCCCGGGACATGGAGATTATGGCGGCATGAGTAAGCGCCTCTCTTCCATCGTAAAAGTCGCTCGCCGCTTCAGTCGTGCAGTTCGCGTAGACGCCGATCTGACCGATCCTCGAGCGCTTGACGGTTACGTCTGCTCCCAGTCGGCCGTCGAAGCCCTGCTGCTTATGGGACGCCACCACAAGGCCTCCGGTCATGGCGCCTTCACCTGGACAGGCCCTTACGGGAGCGGCAAATCCAGCCTCGCCATTGCGCTCGCCGCGCTCGCGGCCGGCCCCGAGGAGAGCCGCAAGCGCCTGCTCGGCGACATCAATGCGGCAGATCGGGACGAACTCATCGAAGCCTTCCGCCCGACTGAACGGGCTTGGCGGGTCGTCGCTGCGGTTGGTCGTCGGGACGCTCCTGAAGCTGCGATCGCCGAGGCCATTGCAGCCGCCGTTCAGGATCAGCCCAAGCTCGCCCGTGGAGAGCGTGAGACCCTAGCGGCCTGGGCCCTTCGGATTGCTGCGGACAAGTCGCATGCCGGCCTCATTCTGCTCGTCGACGAGATGGGCAAGTTCCTCGAGCATGCCGCGCGCGCCGACGGCGACGTCCACCTCTTCCAAGATCTCGCCGAAACCGCTTCTCGCTCTGAGGGGCGGCTTATGGTGGTTGGGATCCTCCACCAGGCCTTCGACGAATATGCTCATCGTCTCGCTCGCGAGGCGCGCGACGAATGGATCAAGATCCAGGGCCGTTACCTCGACGTTCCGATCAATCTGGCCGCCGAAGAACAACTCGATCTCATTGGACGCGCCATCGAGGTCAACCAGCCCATTCAGAACAAAAGCGCCGCGACAAACGCCGTGGCGAAGAGCCTGAGCAGCCAACGCTTCGGCAACGTCTCGGTGCTGGAAGCGCGTCTAGAAGCCTGCTGGCCGCTACACCCCTTGGTGGCGGCTTTGCTAGGTCCCATTTCGCGGCGCCGTTTTGGTCAGAACCAACGCAGCCTCTTTGGCTTCCTAAACTCTGTGGAGCCCTACGGCTTCCAGTCCTACCTTGAGGAAACAGAACTCGGCGGGGCCCGCGCCTACCAAGTGGGACGACTGTGGGATTACCTTCACGCCAACCTCGAACCGGCCATTCTCGCTTCCCCCGACGGCCACCGCTGGTCGACCGCTTTGGAGGCCTTGGCCCGCCTCGAGAGCCGAGAAGCCGGCCCAGAGCATTTCGAACTCCTCAAGGCGATCGCTCTCATCGACCTGTTCAAGGATCGATCGGGGTTGCAGGCGACGCCTGACCTGCTCAGCGAGGTCGTCGCGGGCTTGAGCGCCAAGCGCTTCACAGCCGCGCTGGAAGAACTCACAAATTGGTCGGTCGTTATCTTCCGCAAGCACTCCGGAAGCTATGCGATCTTTGCAGGCAGCGATTTCGACATCGACGCCGCGGTCGATCAAGCGCGTGAAGCCGGCGTCTCGATGGATTTGCGCCAGCTCTCGCGGTATGCGGCGCTGCAGCCGATCCTGGCCAAGCGCCACTATGAAACGACCGGCGCTTTGCGTTGGTTCGAAATCGAGCTCTGCGCCGTCGCCGACGCCGAAGAGCGTATCCGCACCTATCACCCCGCCCCCGGCGCGGCAGGCCTTTTTCTCCTTACGGTCAGTGGCGAAGAAGAAAGCGCCTCTGAAGCCCAGTCGATTTTGAAACGAGCCAAGGCCCAGGCAGGAGATCGCCTGGTTGTGCCCGGCTGGACGCCCGAGAGCTTCATGATCCGCGAAATGGCCTTCGACTTGGCCGCGCTCGAGCATGTTCGGGCCCACCGAGCCGAGCTGGCGGGGGACGCGGTCGCAAGACGGGAAGTGGACGCCCGCATCACGCGCCTGAGCGCCGACCTTGAGGACCGCATGGCGAGCGCCATTCATCGGGTCAAATGGGAGCGTCCCGCCGGCATGAAGGCGGACATATCCTTGCGCCATAGCGGTCCCGCAGGCTTGAGCATTCTGGCGTCCCGCCTAGCGGACTGGCGCTACCCCAAGGCCCCTCACCTGCCGAACGAGCTGGTGAACCGCAGCCGCCCCTCATCGAACGCCGCTGGCGCCGTGCGCACGCTCCTTCGGGCCATGATCGACCGCAAGTCGCAAGAGCGGCTCGGCATATCTGGTTTCCCGCCGGAAGCGGGCCTCTACGTCAGCCTGCTGGAGACCACGGGCCTTCATCGCTACGACGAGGCGACTGAAGCCTGGGGTTTCAGCGCGCCTGCCGCTAACGACCCTCACCACCTTCACGGCCTTTGGCAAGCCACCGACGCCCTCCTCAAGCGTAGCAAAGACGGCGTCTCCATGGCTGAGGTCTTCAAGGCTTGGCAGGCCCCGCCGTTCGGCGTGCGCAACGGCCTGTGCAACATACTTGGCGCCGCCTATTTGCTGACGCGCGTCGAGACCTGCGCCTTCTATCTTGACGGGGTGTTTCGTCCTTCGCTCGACACCTTCCTGATCGACCGCATGGTCCAGGAGCCCGGCGCCGTCAGCATTCGCGCGGTCCAGTTGTCGGAAGTGGACGTCGCCTTCATTTCGACGCTGAGCGAACGCCTTTCTACGGAAGAGGTCCCTATTCCGCCGACGACCTTCGACGTCGCTCGAGCTCTTGTTGGCCTCATTCGCGGCTTGCCGATGTGGAGCCAGCGCACCGGCCGACTGAACGCCTCTACGATAGCCTTCCGCGATCGGGCGAAAACAGCGGAGGATCCGAACCGCTTCCTGACAATCGACACGCCCAAGGCTTTCGGCTGGAGTGGCGACTTCTCCGGTCCCGCACTCGCCCGGCAAGTCACCGAAGCTGTGGACGAGCTCCGCAACGCCTATGGTCTCATGCTGGCCGCGATCGGCGACAACCTCATGCGAGAGCTCCGCGTGAAGAGCGACGGCCTTGCAGCCCTTCGTCGTCGTGCGGCAAGCGTTAAGGGCGTGACCGGAAACTTCCGTCTCGACGCTCTCGCCACCAGGCTATCGACCTACGAGGGCACCCTCGAAGAGCTCGAAGGCATCTCCAGCCTAGCGGCGAACAAGCCTCCGCGAGATTGGGTCGATCGCGATATCGATGCGGCCTCGGTGGAGCTCGCTGCGTTGGCCCAGCAGTTCCTCAAGGCCGAGATCTTCCAACGCCTCAAAGGGCGCGAAGGCGGCCGAGTGGCTATGGCGGTCTACATCAGCGACCCTGATCACCCCGAACCCAAGGCCCGGGAGATCACGGTCTCCGCCGCAGAGCGCGCCGAAGCCAGCGTCTTGGCCCAACGTCTTCGGGCGCTGGTTGAGGCCAATGGCGCCAGTCCTGAAGTGGCTCTCGCGGCCCTTGCCGATCTCGGCTGGACATTGAGCCAAGAACCGGAGCCCGAGCAAAAGACTAAGAAAAAATTGGAGATCCAGCATGGCTGAGCGTCACGTGCTCGGGATATCCGGCGGGCGCGACAGCGCCGCCTTGGCGGTTTATATGGCTCAGCATCATCCTGAACTGGACATCGAGTACTTCTACACCGACACCGGCAAGGAACTGCCAGAGGTTTATGAATTTCTAGGCCGACTAGAAGGGTTTCTCGGCAAGCCCATCGAGCGCCTCAACCCGGACCGGGATTTCGACTACTGGCTGCGAGAATATAAGAACTTCCTTCCCTCGCCTCAGACGCGCTGGTGCACGCGCCAACTCAAGATTAAGCCCTTCGAGGAATGGGTCTACCCGTCGGTCGCTCAAGGCGTGACGGTGCACAGCTATGTCGCCATCCGCGCCGACGAAGACTACCGGGAAGGCTATGTCTCAGGAAAAGAGACACTGAAGACCCATTTGCCGTTCCGCGAAGCGGGCATCGACAAGGCCGGCGTTATCGACATTCTCGAAGCCGCCGGCGTGGGGCTGCCGGAGTATTATCGCTGGCGGTCGCGCAGCGGCTGCACCTTCTGCTTCTATCAGCAGAAGATCGAATGGGTTCGCCTCATGGAGGAGCATCCCGAAGCCTTCGAAGAAGCCAAGGGCTACGAGAAGAATGCCCTGGAACATGGCTCGCCCTTCACCTGGAGCCAAGGCGAGTCCCTCGACGATCTTTCGCGCCCAGAACGGATCGCTCAAATCCGCGAGGATCACGAGCGCCGCGTAGCGCGTATTCAAGCCAAGCGACGCATCAATCCGCTGCAGGACGCCCCCATCGAGTTCGACGAGATCTACGGCTCAGCAGCCAAACTCTGCATGACCTGCCACAAATAGCGCAGACCAAAGCGGCTCGATTTCATGATCACCGTGAAATCGAGCCGCTTGAAACCTCCATGAGCAGCCCAAGGTCGAACGCGACCTCGCCCGCCTCTACAGAACGTGTTCCAAGTCGTAGGCGACGAGTATCGGCCTGAGCACGCTGTAGGCTTCCGTGCTGTTCTCAGCCAGCTGCGAGAACTCCGCCACCCGCTTCAACTCCGCACTGATCAGCTTGTGGGCTGCACCCGTTTCATCGTGCGCGCCTTCCGGCAACACCACGACGAAGTCATGGATATTGGCGATCGTCTTGCCGGGAGAGCGACGGAGGATCCGTCCACGCCGCTGAATAAACTGGCGCGGATCCCTCGAGCTCGCCAGGATATAGGCAGTACTACAGGCGGGTACGTCGATGCCTTCATCGAGGCATTTGATAGCGACCAGGCCATCAATGTCGCCGAACCTGAACGAGCGTAGGATCGCTTCGCGATCACGGCGACTTTCCCGCGCTGTGAAACGAGACACCCGCCACTTCATATCGTTCAGCAACTTGCTGACGACCTCGATCTGCCGCGCAGGCAGGGCGTCGAGATCCGCCTCGTCTTCATCATCGCCCTCGACGTCCATTCTCCCATCGCCGCAATAAAAGAGCGTGTGCCTTTCAGGCGGGCGTCCATTCAGAACCGCTTGGAGAGCGGGCAACTTATTGGCTGCCGAGCCGATGAGCCGCGACCGCTTCATAAGGAGCGCCGTGAGGTTCTGGCTTGGCTTGCCGCCGCCCTGCCCTTCGCGCGCAAACAGCCTGGCGATCTCATCCGACAGGGCGATGAACTCGTCCGCTTCTTCAGCCGTCAACGTCACCACCTTAGGATAGTAGTTGTAGCGCGTCAGGACCTCGTCATCGATGGCCTGTTTCAGGCTGTAGGTATAGACGACCTCCCCGTAATAGGCTTTCAGGCGATCATTCCGCTCTTCATCGAGGTAGTGCATCGGCGTGGCGGAAAGGCCGATCCGATAGCGTGCGTTCTGCGGCAAGGCTGACGCCATGGCCTGGGAGCCATGGTGGTGGCACTCGTCTCCGATCCACAAGAGCTTCTCCCCAGGGATCCGCGCCAGAGCGTCCTGAAACTCTGGCGTCTTCAAGGTCCGATTGACGACGACGATCGCTTGAAAGCGCGCCACGTCCGTCTGCAAATCTTGAACCTTCCGCTGCAGTTCGTCAGACCAGTTGGCCTTTGAGACGTAGCATTTGAGCGGCCGGATATTGAAGGTTTCGAGGATCTCGCACCATTGATCCGCCAGGCTTTGATACGGGGCGGCGATCACCACAGTGAGGTCGGGAATCCCCTTGGCCATCTGAACCGCGCCATAGACGGCTGTAATGGTCTTGCCCGCGCCAGTGGCGAGGTCGAATATTCCTAGATAGTCCCCTCGCGTTTGCCATTCTCTTAGCGCGGCGCGCTGATGATCTCTGATCTTGAACGGCGAGCCGTTGATCGTTTCCGGCACACACGGTCCAAGTTGGGCCTCGACGACCCCCTCGTCCGGATCGCCGAGCTTGGCGGCGATAGCCGCTTCTCGTTCCCGGCTCGGCGCCTGATCCATCCGCGCTGCGACCTCGAGCAGCTTGTCCTTCAAGGCCGTCGGCATGTCGATGACAGCCGTTCCTCTGCTTCGATTTTCCCATAGGCGCTCGAAGCTCTCTCGATGGGGCGCATGCCACTGCTCGAGTTCGGGCCGCCACGCGGGAAAGACATTGATCGACTCGTAGTTGTGAGTGGGCAGAAGCGCCGCAGCGCTTTCATTGGCTGAGCCCGAAAAGACCACGGCGTCGCCATGCTCGTCGGTGATGATCCCAACCTTGTCGTGGTAGATTCCTTGAGGCCGCAGCGCGATGCGGATCTCCAGCCGTTCGTGCGCAACAAGCCAGGCGAGAGCCTGGAAGCGGTGCTCGAACAACTCATCATCAACCTCGCCGAGGGAGGCGACAAGATCCTCGCCTAGGCGCTGCGAGACCTCCCTAAGCCTCAAGCCTTCGCTGACGGCGGCAATATCCTCGGCGGCCGTAAAAGCCCCGACGATCAGGCGGATCTTGCCCTCCCCCTGGATGAAAGCCGTCAGGGCTTGGGCCGCCTCGCTCAGCGTAGACGCCGAAAAATAACCGACAGCGCGATCATACCTTTTCGCGACCGAGAGGGCCGGGAAATAGAAATCCCGCAGGATGTCGTCCTGGTCGGATTTATAGACGCCCTTGAAAGGCAGATCGCGCAGCATGGTCAAAACGTAATCGCCGCCAAGTCAGGCTCTGGAGCGGTGGAGGGCAGGTATTTTCGCTCCTTCATGAGGCCGAGAAGCGCCCTATCCGGATACTCGCCGCCATTCCTCAAGAAGTAATCCTTGATGATGGCCAAACCGCCATTTGCGTATTCTTCAAAAATTTCACCACACCGCTTCTCATTGCCCTCCCTTAGGACCTCAACGTCTTGAGTTTCAGCAACAGCGAGCGCCCAAACAAGATCTTCAGCCGCCGTATCGGCTTCAAAAATGGAATACATTATATCGTCGGTACCCTGAGATCGATCCAAAGGCAGCCGCCTCTCCTCCGAAAATCCAAGAAGGGCAGCGAAACATAGCAACTCACGAATCGTAGCGAAAAGCTTTCGCTCAGAACCCGGTACGTGCTGATGGACAAGTCGTTGAACTAGATCGTCATAGACCTTGCTACGATTGATGTTTGGAAGATGCTCAGCCATTTCGGGTCACTCTCTCAAAGGCGCTGCCATCGCTCTTGGCGCCGAAGACGGCCGTCTCGACATCGCGGCCGTTAAACTGACGGATCTCAGGCTTGCGCTCGCCACGTTCAGCCCGGTTGTGGCGAACCAGCACATATTCCTCGCCGATCCTGTCGCGCAGCGCTTCCATGACGCTCCCCGAACCTTGGGATTTTGACACCATCAGCACGACCTGTCCGGCCATCTTGGGGACGTATTGAGCCGTCGTCCGACGATAATCTTCGTCAAGCTGGCCGAAGGGGGAATCCAACACCAGGGGGGCGACTGTGCCCTTAAGCAGGCGGTAGTCGTCGGCGTTTTGGCGGATCTTGGCGAATTCGACGAGAGCCGCCGTAAAGGCTAGGCCAAGCAGTTGGTTCTCACCGCTCGACTTTGGCAGCTGCGTGCCCGCGTCATTCACGAGGCTGATGGCGTAGTCACTGCTCATCTTAAAATTAAGAGATTTGCGGCTTGTGTCGGCTAGAATGGCTGAAATGGATTTACGGAGCACGCCCTGCGCCGCCATTTCCTCTTCCTTGAGCTCCTTCTCAAGCTGGCCTTTAAGCGTCTGGCAGAGATTAGAACGCGTCACAAATATCTTCGAGCTCGCATCTTCGTCAGCAAGCTTTTTGAGATTGCGTTCGGCATTCTCCTTGTCCTTCTCAGCGTTCAGGATACTGGCATTAAACTGCCCTATTTTCTCATACTGCTGCCTGATCTTGCGTTGAAGTTCGTTTCGCTTAGTTTCCCGCTCAGCGATGTCCTTAATGTCGATACCAACAAGCTTAGCCGACACATCGTTCAACTCTTGCTCCAACTGCGCAATGTCTTCTCGAGCCGCAGCAAGCCGCTTATTGGCGGCGTCGAGTTGGCCCGGGGCCCTCGTCCGTTCAGAGCGAAGCTGGGACAGGCGAGCCTTCACCTTGCTGATACGATTGCGCAAGGTGGCGTTTGCGGCCTTCTGAAGGAGGCTTGAGACGTTGATATGGGCTTCCGTGCCGGCCTCAAGCGCCGCGCCGCAGATGCAGCGCTTCATATCGAGGATGTCGTGCACGAACTCCTCGTTGTAGGGCGACGGCAACCGTCCCTTGGTCTCTTGCAGGTCAAGATGACCGACGCCCAACTCTGTGATGCGGGTCGAAACGATAAAGCGTCCGCTTTCGCCGATCCAGCGCAGGATTTCCGTTTGAGCTTCGGTTTCGCGATTGCGTGCGCGGATAAGATCCGCTTGGGCGCGATCTCGGCGGGCTTGCAAACTCTTAGCGGCGGCAGAGTTGCGCAGCTTATCCTCAATATCCGCCACCTGCTGTTCGAGGATTTCGATCTCGCCGCGAAAACCGTCTCGCGCCTCCTTGGCGGCTTCGATCTGCGCGCCGATGCTATCGATGCGCGCGCTTTCCTGCGCGATGTTAGCCGAAGCTTTCGTGTTCGGGATCTGCTGACGGTAATGGGTGGCAGCCGCTTCTAGGTCTTTGATCGCGGTCTCAATCAAAGAGCACCCAAGAATATCCTGAACCGCGGCGCGAATGCTGCGACGGTTGTCTTCGCCGAGGAAGACTTCGGCATGTTCACCGTCGAACAGGAAATGCCCCGCCATGCTTTTCGGCACGACCGTATTGATGAAGGCGTCTGGGGTAGAGAGCGGCAGCCAGCTGCCATTGTCGTTTCGCATGATCGTGAACTCACGATCGCTAGGCCCGCCCTTGGTGAAGCGACGCGCTCGGTAGAGCCTCTTATTATGCTCAAAAAGAACTTCGACATAGGCATGGGTCACGCCCGCCGCCTTTGCGTCGAAATTGACCAGCTCACTGCTTTTTTCGAACTTCGCAGTGGTTTCGCCGTAGAAACACCACAGCAGTGCGTTCAGCAGGGTCGTCTTGCCGACGCCGTTCTCGGCATGGATGAGGGTGACGTTGCGCTCAGGGTCCTGGGAGAACTCAATCGAATGCTCGCCATGGAAGCAACGGAAATCCTTAAGCGTGATTTGAACTAGCCACATAATCAGGCCTCACCGCTCGGCGTGGCGCGCTCGATAATCTCGCGCAGCTTGCGCCTACGATCGGCGTCGCGGCCCTTATTTTCGTAAAAAAACTCGCGCTGAAGCTCCACAATCTGTTCAATCACGCGCTTCATCTTGGCGTCGCCACTCGACGTATCCGTCATGCCTCCAAGGCCCCCAACTGCTCGACGCCGTCCTGGCGTCACCCTCACATACCAAAGCTCACCAAACTCGGCAGGCCTTTCTAAAGAGTTGAACTCGTTATGAGCTTCAACACCTAGGTTTGAGAGTTAGCCAAGATTTATGACAAAAGCGGTCGCGAAACCGCCTCTCGAGCTTCGAAGCCTCACCGCATCCTCGAAAAGCAGGAAATTGTGGATCATTGGGCTAGTCTCTCCGGTTCACGACCGGAAACGTCGCAAATCATGGACTAGTGTTTCGCGGATCCATGACCGCCGGCGAACGAGGCCTCTCCTTGAGCTTAGACCTTCTGACGGACTCTTCCGCCGTTCACGCCACGCTCGACGAGTACGACGAGATTGGCGGCGAAGCCTTTCTCTCTCGGTACGGATACGGCCGCAGCCGTTCCTACTTCGTCGTCCGCGACGGCCGGATGTATGAATCCAAGGCGATCGCCGGCGTTGCCGTCGGCAAGCAACACCCCGAGCGCGGCCCGCTCAAGCCCGACGAGTTTTCAGGCGGCGAAGCCACAGTCCAGAAGACGCTCGAAAACCTCGGCTTCAAAATCTGGCGCAGCGACGCTGTTCAGGCCTTCCGCTCAACCGAAGCTTTGGAAGCTATCCGCCGAGCTTGGGGCCCTGAAGGACGCGGCGGCAAGCACATCGCCGTCTGGACGACCCCGCATGGGCGAGAACTCGCCTTGCAGCTGGAACAGGAATCCGTCCGCATCTGGCTCGAGCAAGGGCCGCGTATCGACGGCGTGAGCGCGACGCGCTACGGCGCAGGCGACGAACGCCATACCTATCTCACCGCCAACGCCAAACGCTTAGCTCTGCCGCATACGGCCTGGCGCCTCGTCGTTCCTTCGGAGACCGCGCTCGCAAGCCTATTGGCCTGGTATTCGGGCCTTGAGACGCAAAGCCTTGACCTGGAGGCGCTTGAACGTCTCAAGCAGGCCTTCCTCGAGGCTATGCCCGGCTTCACGACGTTCGCGGATCCAGGCGAAACCTACCTCGGGGAAGAGCGTCGCTATAAGGACGAGCTCGTCTCGATTTTCCACGAGGAGATCACTCCCAAGCTCTCCGAGGAGGTTTTGCAGGATAATCAGGCCGTCGCCCTGACAGCGGCCTATCATAGCCTCCTGACCCGTAAGCTTGTCAGCTCCGGCAAGGCCCAAAACCTCGTGAGCTGGCAGGCGGTCGACCGCCTTAAAAGGTCAGATCCTGCCCGGGCCGCCCAGTTCGGCCATGCGCTTAACGCGCTCCTCAGCCACGAGGACGTGGCCACCAACCGTCTAGATCGGTTCGTCGCCGAGATCGGCGACAGCTTACGGCAAGCCGGCGCTTCGGGCCCTTTAGGGATCGCCCGCCTTATCGGCTCCTGCGCTCTCATGCTGCAAAATCCCGAAGGCTTCGTCGCCATCCGCACGGATCTCTTCGAGCGGGCTGTGAGCCAACTCAAGCGCGAAAAATACCCTTCCTCCGCCGATGAACCGGCGCGCATTCGTCTAGCCCTGTCGCTCTGCGAAGAGCTGCGCGAAGCCCTCACCTACGCAGGATGGGCGCCGCGCGATCTGATCGATGTCCAAAGCTTCCTATGGGTCGCCCTCATGCAAAAGAACGTCGACGCCTCTGAGAGCTTCGCCGACCTCATTCGGCTTTTCCTCGAACAATATCGCGACGTCCGCCAAACGCCCTTCAAGACGACGCCCGACCTATGGGCGGTCATGGACAAGCTGAAGGCGCTGCTCGAACGCACTCCGAGCGTCGCCGCCCGTCCTCATCTTCAAGTGGACTGGAGCCTCGGCAAAGGGGTTTGGGCTTCCGTCCCCTGGATTGCGCTCATGGACGAGCGCGAAACCACAAGCACGCAGCGGGGTCTCTACGTCGTCTTTCTCGTCAGCCGCGACATGGAAGTGGTTCACCTCGTGCTGCTTCAAGGCACCACGGATGTTATGAACGAACACAAGCGGTCCGGCGGCATGCCGCTTTTGCGGGCTCGCTCCGAAGCTTACCGCGCCCAAGCGCCGGAACTCGTTGAATACGGCTTCCGCCTAGACGACGACATCACCTTGGGCGCTGAAGGCTGGCGGGCCCAAAGCTACAAGGCCAGCACCATCGCCCACCTTCCGTTGATGGTTGAAGACCTGCCGTCGGACGAGGCCCTCGATGCGACGCTCGAGCCGCTCCTAGCCGCCTATCAACGCATCATCGAAGGCGCGCCCTTGGACATCGAGGAAGAAGACCACCCTATGCCCGTCGAGGCTCCCTACACTATCGACGAAGCCATGCGCGGCCTCTTCCTCGATCGTGCGGAGTTCGAGCGGATTTTGGAGATCTGGCGCGACAAGAAGAACCTCGTGCTGCAGGGCGCGCCCGGCGTCGGCAAGTCCTTCATCGCGCGCAGACTGGCCTATGCCTTGATGGCGCAAAAGGACGCTGATCGCGTCGCCGTCGTGCAGTTCCACCAGTCCTATGGCTATGAGGACTTCATCCAGGGCTATCGCCCGACCCGCGACGGCGGTTTCGAGCTACGTGACGGGGTCTTCCACCGCTTCTGCGAACAGGCGCGCCGCGACCCTGGGCGCACCCACGTCTTCATCATCGACGAGATCAATCGCGGCAACCTCTCCAAGGTCTTTGGGGAACTGATGCTGCTGATCGAGCACGACAAACGCTCGAGCGATTGGGCCGCGCGCCTCGCCTACGCCGACGAAGAGGCTGATCCGTTCTACGTCCCCGAGAACGTCTTCCTGCTCGGCATGATGAACACAGCGGACCGATCGCTGTCCCTGGTCGACTACGCTCTTCGACGCCGTTTCGCCTTTGTCCCCCTGAAGCCTGGCTTTACGAGCCCTGGTTTCGGCGAACACCTGCGCGCTCGAGGCGCTTCGCCCGCGATTATCAGCGCCGTCATTCAAGGCATGCAGGAGCTCAATGCGGCGATCGCCGACGACAAGGTCAATCTCGGCCCTGGCTTCCAGATCGGCCACAGCTTCTTCACCCCAGCCGATGGTCAGTCGGTAGGCGCGAACTGGTTCCGTCGCGTGGTGGACACGGAGATCCGACCGCTTCTGGAGGAATATTGGTTCGACGCGCCGGAGCGGGCTGACGATTGGTGCGCACGCCTGCTCGCCCACGCATGACGATCCCGATCCGCAACCTCTACTATCTGTTCTGCTACGCCTGGCGACGCTTTCCGGACGGGGGATCGGTGGACGTCGGCGTGGATTCCTCGCCCGATCTTCCAAACCTATTCGCGCGCCTTCTCGTTACAGACGCCAATCGTTTGCTGCGTCGCGGGCTCGACCGCAGCTACCGCAGCTTCATTGAGGAGACCCGCGCGCCTCGCGGGCGGATGCTTTTAGACCTCATCGTCAAGGAGCAGACCTTGCGCCGCGGCGCCGTCATATGCGCCGTCGACGAGCTGACGACCGACGTCCTACACAACCAGATCATCAAGGCCTCCGCCCGGGCATTAACGCGACGACGCGGCCTCGACGACGAACACGCCCATGAACTTGGCCTGCTCGTCCAAAGAATGGCCCAGGTTTCCGATGTGCGTTTGAACGCCGACACGTTCAGGCGCGTGCAGCTATCGAGGAACAATCGACAGTACGGACCTCTCATGAAGCTCTGCGAGCTGGTCTTCCACGCCCAGCTTCCCGAGGAAGGCGGCGATGGCTCGCGCTTCGCCGACATCCTCAAGGACGAGAAGATGATGGCGGCGGTCTTCGAGGACTTCCTGAGAAACTTCTACGCTCACGAACAACGCCTCTTCCGCGTGGGGCGCGAGACCATGGTTTGGGACGCCCATCCGCTCGGCGACGGCGACGGCGCCTATCTGCCGGCGATGGAGACGGACATCACCCTACGCTCCAGAGAGCGGACCATCGTAATGGACGCCAAGTTCTACAAAGAAGTGCTGGCGTCGCGCGCCGGTCCCGGCAAGGTGCGCTCTGGTCACCTTTACCAGCTCTACGCCTATCTCGAGCACGCTGCGTTGCGCGCGCCTCACCTGCCGTGCGACGGCGCCTTGATCTACCCGGCGGTCGGCGGCGAGCTTGCACTACGCTACAATCTCAGGGGCCACGAAGTGCTCGTGCGCTCCATCGACCTGACCCAGCCCTGGCAAGATATCCGTCAGACTCTGCTCGAAATTCCGCTATCATTTGGCAAAGACGTCGCCTCGACGTCCACGGCGAATATGTCGCTCAACTAAGCACCGGCTCAGCCGCCTCCGTTCAAGCCGACGCATGCTCAGCGCGAACGACGCCACTCCCATGGCGCCTGAAACTCGCCAGCCCACAGGCCCTTGCGTCGGTCCTTCGCCTCGGCCTGGACCGCCTCGTAGGTCTTGCCGCTATAGCGTGGATAGTCGAGCGCCCAGCCCTGGCGAACCATCCAGCGCCCCAGGTCCGATCCCGCGACCGAGCACCGGGCGACGATCCGTCGATAGCGATCCGGCCGCCCGACCGGGCTGCAGATGACCGTGCGCTGCCCCACATAGTCAGAAAGCGCATTCGCCGCGGACTGACCGCAACGATAGGTTTGGCCGCCCCGGATGCAAGGCTGGCGCGTCTCCGGCGCATCCACGCCCCAAAGCCTAATACGCTGCCCGCGGATCTCCAGCGTGTCGCCGTCGATCACCGAGGCTCGCCCGACCCAAGCCTCGGCCCCGCCGGATAAGGCTAGGGCCAGCACAAAAACGCCTAGCATGGGATCTTAGTCCAGCACTTCCGCGATAGCCTTCATGGTCACTCGAGCCCGATCAATCGCGGCTTCAAAAACAGGACCCAGGTTCATAAAGGCCTCGTTCTTGTTCTCTCGAATATCAAACTGCGCAGCTTTAAAGCGCTCGATCAAAGCCGGCGACAGTTCGCGCTTAGGTTCCGGCTGGACGCCGAAGATGTAGTCGCCTTTGATCATGGTCGCCCAATAGCGATAGCCTTGGGCAGGCCCTGGCGTCGCACGAAGGTATCGGCCTTCGCCGCTCCCGGCGGCGACCAAATCCAAGGCTGCCAACAGCCTTCCTGCTTCGTTCGACAAATCACCCTCCTATTGTCCAGCTCAAGCGACGCTCCACAACGGTCCGTCGCCCAATCGTCCCTATATCGTCGCCATGTCAGATGCGGACGTAGAAACGTCAAAGGGCTCAAACGGCCAGTGATACTTGCTCTTTCGCTGTGGACGATCAGGCCATAGCTGGGCTCTGAATAGTGCGCCGGTTCCCTCCCCCACCGCCATCACCTCGATGCCCGCGGCTTCATATCGTTCTTCAGGGCGCCCGCGACTCCGAAAGACGCCGGGGATCTTCTTTTCTTCCTCACGGAGAATGACGACGGCGGGGTGGACGAGCAGGCGCCTGATCACGTCGTCGACGCCGATGCGACTGTCTTTGTCGATCCAGTCCTGGACCTCCCAGACGGGATCCTGGTGTTCAAACGTCACGGCCTGCGTCCACGCCTTCACCTTCGCGCGCTCCGGCTGATCGTCTGTCAGCAAGGCTTGGCGCAGCTCAAAGGCGCGCCGGCTTAACACCCGGCTGCCCCATATGCTGGCGCCGTCGCGTCCCTGGCAGGCGATGCGGTTCGTCGCAAAGCGAATGGCGCTGTTGAAAACCACGTGTCGGTCAGCCGGCAAGGTCCCCGGCAGACTGGCGTGATAGAAGGCTGTCGCGATGAAGTTACGGATGGAGCCCAAGCCGCATCGCCCCAGCCCTAGGGCCTGGCATCGCGCAACGATCTCCGCCTCCAGATCCGCCATCTCGCCCCCGCAATCACGTCCGATATTGACGGAAAGCTCGACCAAATTGAACCTCGTAGCAATAGGGACGACGCAGCATGCGACTAAGGGTCATCGACATCGAAACCACCGGAGGATCGCCCTCTGAGATCATTGAGATCGCCGCGGTCGACGTCGTTTCCCATCTCGGCGGCTGGAAAGCGGAACCGCCGCACGCCCGGCGCTTCAAGCCCCTGGGCGAGATCACCTTTCACGCCATGGCGATCCACCACCTGACACCGGCAGATCTCGCCGATGCGCCTGCCTATTCAGACGAGGGGCTCACCGCCTTCATCAATGAGGGACCTGCGGCCGATATTCTCGTGGCCCACCACGCCGCCTTTGAAGCGCGCCATATTCCGGTGGAGATCACTGGCGCCCGTCCCTGGCTCTGCACGGTCAAAGCCGCTCGCGCCGCCTGGCCTGAAGCGCCAGGGTATTCGAACCAGGTGCTTCGCTACTGGAGAGACCTTCAGCTCGCGCCTGAACTCGCCATGCCGGCCCATAGAGCCGCGCCCGATGCTTGGGTCACCGCCCATATCCTCATTGATCTGCTGAAAGAGGCCTCGGTCGAACGCCTCATGGAATGGAACGATGAAGCGCGCAGCCTCGAGCACATGCCGTTCGGCAAACACCGCGGCAAAGCCTGGCCTGAGCTGCCGACCGACTACCTTGAGTGGCTTGTCGTGCAGTCCGAGATGTCCGACGCGGTGCGCACCCGCGCCAGCGCCGAACTGACGCTTCGCAAGTCGTCTGATCTCGTCGCCGTTTCCTCAACCCACTTCTGAGCGATTATGATGTCCAAGATCCACCTCATCTGCAAAGCCAACGTCGGCCTGACTTGCCTGGATGCTAAGGCCGGCGTCTATGAGAGTGAGGCTTGGCTCCTCGGTGAAGACGATGTCGTTGCGCTGAAGGGCGGAGAGGTCCTCTTCCATGAAACCAAAGGGCGGCCGTCATACTTCGGCGGCGTCATTCTGGACATCCGCCCATTGCAAAGCACTGATCTGACAGGTCAAGATCGCCAACGTCGCATCATCACGCTGCAATCGACCGCGGCCTGCCGAGGCGTCGACTGGGATGCGTCTGGACAGATCCATGACATGGCCTGGACGAGCGGCGTGATCGCCCCATCGCCCGCCGATCCTGGCCAAGACGCCTGAAAACGCCGCCCGCCTCAACCGATCAAAACAAAGCCTAGTCAGGAGCTCCCGACATGCCCCGACGTCGTCGCAATCCTTATCGCCGGATGCTCCGGCATCATCCGAGGAATGTCATCCCCGGCAGCCTTTTCACGCTGTTCGTCATACTGATCATCACCAGCCTGTGACCGTCCCTGCCCGCTCTTGGTCTCAGCCCGGAATCGGTTGAGGCCGGCTCACACCTGAGCATACGACCCGCTCCATGCGGCTCACACACAAGACATTGAAGTAAAATGGTAAAAGACGCTTACACTGAGATTGAGCAACGCATCCGCGCAGCCGACGTGAAGACCCCCAATCCGCTTCGCGGCGCCCTGACCGATCTCTTCGTCAATCACCCTGCCGTCCGTCCCCACGATCTCTGCGACCCGGCCAAGGCCAAGATGATCCGCTATCGTCTCGCCAATGGACGAAGCCTAGGCCATCAGATCGAGACCTCGCCTCAGCACCTGTGGTTCGCCAGCGACGACCGCCTCGACCTGCCGGCCATGGCGCGCGCCTACCCAGTGACGGAAGGCGGCAAGGGCCGGCACTCCAACGTCAACCAAATGCCGGATCTGCGCGACCAGGCCGTAACCCGCGTCACCGTCCGAACTGTGGAAGAAGCCGAAGTCCTCTTGAACGCCCTGCTGGCCTAGAACGACAGAGCTCCAAACCCCATCGCTAGCCCCCTTCCGCCCATCGCTTGGCTCCACCCCTGCGCACGGCTACGGTTGAGCGACAGATTCGGTCGCAAATCGGAGGGGGCATGCGGCACGAGAAGGCGGGACTGTTGTTGGAGCTCGCCCGTCGCCTCGCTGCGAGCGCGGAGGGCATGACGCTCGACGAGATGGCGTCCGAGCTCGACATTAGTCGTCGCACCGCAGAACGGATGCGAGACGCCTTGTGGTCACTCTTTCCTCAAATGGAGGAGCTTCCTGAGGGCGTCGTCAAACGCTTCCGCATTCCCAAGGGCCTCGACGGCTTCTTCCAGTCGCCGACTACAGAAGAGCTGGTAGAGCTGTCTCGAGCCATCCATACGCTCAAAGACGGCGGTCATCCTCGGCGCGCAGCGACGCTCGCATCGCTTGACCAGAAGGTCCGATCGGCCCTGAAAGCGGAGGCGCTTCGTCGCCTTACGCCGGATGTCGAAGCCCTGGCGCGAGCCGAACTGACGGGTGTGCGCGCCGGCCCGCACCCTCATGAGGATCCGGCCCTCATTGCTGCGATCCGCCAGGCCATCATGGGCCTTTCTCTCATCAGCTTCCGTTACATGGGCGGCTCGAAATCGGGGAGCCGCCGCAAGGTCGTTCCATTTGGCCTTCTGTTCGATCGCATGAACTATCTCGTCGCGGCGGAACCGGGTCAGGACAAGCCTCGCAGTTGGCGCCTTGACCGGATCGTCGACCTCGAAGTGCTCGATGAAGCCGGGGGCGCGCCTGAAGACTTCTCCATTTCCGACTTCGCCGCCCAGTCCTTCGGCGTCTTCCACGACGCGCAAGAAGACGTGGTTCTTAGGGTGACGCCCGAGGCCGCCGAGGACGGCCGTCGCTGGCGCTTCCATCCCCGTCAAACCATCACTGAACAAGAGGACGGCTCTGTCATCGTCGCCTTTAGAGCCAGCGGCATGATGGAGTTGGCGTGGCACCTCTTCACCTGGCGCGACACCATTGAGATCATCGCCCCCGAGAGGCTCAAACAGGTGATGGTGGAAGAGCTCCAAACCTCTCTCGCCCGTCATCAACGACCGATAACGTCGTAATTCGCCGTTAGAGCTGGCCCCATGAAACCTTTGCTCTCGGCCTCGCGGCTCAACAACTTCCAAGCCTGCCCCCACCACGCCGCCCTTTGGCTGGCAGGCGAGAAGGCGCCGGAGCGCGCCGAGGACACCCTGACCCTCGTGCGCAGCAAGGGCTTCGATCATGAAGCCAAGGTGCTCGCCGATCTCGCCGAACGCCATGGCGACGTCTTTGAGGTCACCACGACCGGGTCGCTCGAGGAGCGAAAGGCCCAGACCTTGGAGGCCATGCGTCGAGGCGCGCCTCTCATCTATCAGGCGGCCTTTGCGGATGAGCGCTGGATCGGCTTTCCCGACTTCTTGGTTCGCACCGGCCAGGGTGCGGACGGGCGTTGGCTTTACGACCCAGAAGACGCCAAGCTCGCCAAGAAGGCCAAGGCCGACCATGTCGTCCAGCTCGGCGTTTATGCTGCGCTTCTTGAGCCCGTCACCGGCGCCTACCCCCGCCGCGGAGTCATTCATGTCTCCGCGCCTGAACCCGCCGTCTTTGACCTGAACCAGACGCGCCATATCACCCAGCGCCTGATGCAAGGCTTTGAAGCCTTTGCGGATCAGGCAGAGCGCGCCACGCGCCCCGTAAAGACCTCGGCCTGCGGCCAGTGCGACTTCGCTGAGCGATGCACGGCCGAATGGCGGGCAGCGGACAGCCCCGTTTTCGTCGCCAACATCAGAGGCGACCAAATCATCAAGCTCGAAAAGGCCGGCGTAGCGACCCTGACGGAGCTCGCCGCCCTGCCCGCGGATCGGAAAATCCCCGGGATCGGCGAAGAGACGCTCGCCAAGCTGACGGCCCAAGCCCGCCTGCAAAAGCGCGCCGAGGAGACCCAGGAACATACGGTGGAGGTGCTCCCTGTCGCCCCCGCCCGCGGGTTCGCCCTCCTCCCCTCGCCGGCCGCCGGCGACCTCTTCTACGATATCGAAGGCGACCCGCTCTATCCGGAACGGCTGGAGTATCTTCACGGCCTGTGGGGGCCGCTCAGTGAGAACGGAGAAGACGGCTTCGTCGAGATCTGGGCGCATGATCATGAGGAAGAGAAGGCCGCGTTCGAGCGCCTCATCGATCTCTTCACCGCGCATTTGGAGCGCTATCCCCAAGCGCGGATCTATCACTATGCGGCCTATGAGCAGACCGCGCTGAAGCGCCTAGCCATGCGCTACGCGACCCGAGAAACCGAGCTGGACCACCTGTTGCGCACCCACAGGTTCGTGGACCTCTATCAGGTGGCGCGTCAGGGGATCCGGGCGTCGACCGAGAGCTACTCCCTCAAGGCCCTGGAAAAAATCTATTGGGGCAAGCGCGCGGGCGAAGTGACCAACGCCGGCGACAGCATCATCGAGTACGAACGGTGGCGGGAAACCCAGGATCCCGCCATCCTGGAGGCCATCGCCCGCTACAATGAGGACGATTGCGTCTCGACCGCCAAGCTGCGCGACTGGCTTGAGAGCCTGCGGCCTGAAGACGCCGTCTACGGGCTTGCGGAAGATGAAACGCCCGAAGATCGGGAACGCGCGGAAAAACGCGAAGCCTTTGAAGCCGAGCGCAATGCTCTTGCGGCCCGCGTTCGCGCACAGAGCGCACTCGAGCCGGAAATCCGCGAACTGATCGCGGAGCTTCTATGGTTCCACCAGCGCGCGCAGAAGCCTCAGCTCTGGGCCATGTTCGACCGTCAGGCTTGGACCGACGAGGAGCTGTTGGACGACGCCGAAAGCCTCGGCAAGCTGACGCTGCTCAAGCTTGAGCCTGACAAGCGCTCCTACCTCGCGACCTACGCCTTCCCGCCCCAGGACACCAAGCTCAAGCCGGACGACACCCCGAAGTTCGCCATCGACCTCGAACGCGCCGGCTCGATCGTCGAGATTGATCCCGAGGCGGGGCGCGTCGTGCTTCGCCGCGGCATGACCGCTGGCGACTTCCCTGTCGCCTGCTCGCTCATCCCGGGAACCATCATCAACCAGAAGCCCTTGGTCGAGGCCCTGATGGCCTTTGCGACACGTATGGCGGACGGGGTGTTCGAGTATGACCAGGCGACGCTCGATTTCCTTCGACGCGTTGCGCCTCGGCTCAAGAACGCCGCCCCGGGCGCGGCGGTGATCCACGACGGCGAAGACCTCGTCGTCGGCGTCACGCGCGCGGTGCGGGACCTCGACGACAGCACGCTGCTCATCCAAGGCCCGCCAGGCACGGGCAAGACCTATACGACCTCGCACGCCATCGTCAGCCTGCTGGAGCAAGGCAAGCGGGTCGGCGTCTCCTCCAACTCCCACAAGGCCATCAACAATCTCCTCGCCGCCATCTCGAAGCACGCCGTCGAGCGCGGCGTGCGCTTCAACGGCGCCAAGAAGGGCACGAGGGACAAGCCCGAGACCTTTTTTGAAGAGCCCGGTTTCACGACCGTCCTTAAGTCGGAAGAGGTCGATGAAGGGGGATACGACTTGGTGGGCGCCACAGCCTTCCACTTCGCGACCGACGGCTGCAACGCCTTCGACTATCTGTTCGTCGATGAAGCGGGCCAGGTGTCCCTGGGCAACCTCATCGCCATGGCCGGCTGCGCCAAAAACCTCGTCCTCGTCGGCGACCAAATGCAGCTGCCCCAACCGGTGCAGGGCGTGCATCCTGGCGACACAGGCCTGTCGACCCTCGACTATGCGCTTCGAGATCAGGCGACCGTGCCGCCTGAACGCGGGGTCCTGCTCGACGTTTCGTGGCGCATGCATCCGGCGGTCTGCAGCTTCATTTCCGACGCCATCTACGACGGCCGACTGAAGGCCCACCCTCAAACCAAAGCTCGTCGCCTGGAGTTGAACGCCGGCTCGCCGTTGAAACCGGCTGGCATTGTGCAGATCGCCCTCGCTCATGAAGGATCCACCCAAAGCGCGATCGAAGAGGCGCGCGAGGTCGCCCGCCTCCTACAAGACCTCTTGCCGACTTCGTGGAACAACGGCTCTGAAAGCCGTCGTCTAAGCCTTGACGACGTCCTCGTCGTCAGCCCCTTCAACATGCAGGTCGATCTTCTGCGCAGGACCCTGCCAAAGGGTACTCGGGTCGGCACCGTGGACAAGTTCCAAGGGCAGGAGGCCCCGGTGGTGATCATCTCCATGGCCACCTCCTTTGGCGGCGACGCGCCAAGAGGGACGGAGTTCCTCTTCAACCGCAACCGTCTCAATGTCGCGATCAGTCGGGCCAAGTCCCTCGCCATCGTTGTTCATTCGGAGCGCTTGATGGATCTGCCCTCGCCCAGTCTTGAGGACCTGCCGCGGCTGGATCTCTTCGCTCGCATCGAGAAGGCGAGCCGCGAAGCGGCCTAGTCGCCGCCCTTGAGCTCATCGCGTCCTAAGCCCGATGAACGCGGCTTAAGACGCGCTCTTCACCAAAAGAGAACCGGACAACGGCTAAGGTTGCACTCGGGCATGCAATGCATCGAGGGGGCCATGACAAACGCTCAGGTGAAATCGCCGACCGCTTCTGACTTTTCTATCCTCAAGGATAAGCAAAGGGGCGTCCGCGACGCCTTTCCTGAAGCTCTGGGTCTTCGCGTTCATCGCGCCTTGAGCTGGCTTGGGCGGGCTGAACAGGAGACGGACGACGCCGACGTGCGATTCATCCTCTACTGGGTCGGTTTCAACGCCGCCTATGCGGGCGATCTGCACGCTGAGCTCAATAGCGAACGCGGCGCCTTCGCCGCCTATTTCGACGCCCTCGTCGGTCTCGATCGAGATCACCGGATCTATAATTCAGTCTGGGAGCGCTTCCCTCACGAGATCCGGCTGCTGCTGAACAACCGCTATGTCTTCTCGCCGTTCTGGAACCACCAGAATGGAATGGAGGGCTATGAGGATTGGCAAGAGCGCCTCGCTCTCAGCCAAAAGGCGGTCGCAACCGCCATGGCGCAACGCAACACGCCGCGCATCCTGTCGCTCATGTTCGATCGGCTCTACGTGCTGCGTAACCAGCTCGTTCACGGTGGAGCGACCTGGAACAGCGGCGTCAACCGAGACCAGGTTCGCGACGGCGCGGCCGTCATAGCCAGCCTGCTGCCCATCTTCATCGACATCATGATGGACAACCCAACCCGCGACTGGGGACAGCCCTTCTATCCCGTTGTGAACTAGGTCCGCACCCGACCTTCCGTAGGCCTACGGGTTCACGCTTTGGCGTCGTTCGGGTTCGATTCCCTTCGAACGAGGAGATGCGCCATGGCGACCGCGAACCGGCCCTTGCAACGAACAATCAAGAAGACCGAGTTGCGCCAGATGGTGCCCTTGGCGGACAGCACCATCTGGGAGTTGGAGCGGAAGGGAGAGTTCCCTCGCCGTTTTCTGCTCACCCCCCGATGCGTGGTCTGGGACCTGAGCGAAGTCGAAGCGTGGCTGGCCTTGCGACGCGAGCGCCCGATCACATCGGCGAAAGGGCCAGATGTCCGTCTTCGCCGTTCGCGGCCCGTGGCGCGTGGCCGACCCGAACGACACCCTTTCTAGGCAGCGGCATTGATCAGTTCGGTTAGGTCGTCCTTCCGACCCCGAAGGCGTCAGCCATGTATCGCTAGGCTCACCGACCGTGCGAGCCAGGTCGGCAGACGCGCGCCGACACTAGCCAGTTCCTCGAATGCGCTCGGCGGCAAGCGCCGTCGCAACGCCTTTAAGGCGCTCGCGGTTTGCTCAGGGCCAAGCCATGCCAAGGCGCGAACTGCTTCTCCGGCGGGGCGGTGAGGCAGAACGAGCTGCCAAGGCGGCGCATGCCGCAGCTCGACCGATTGCTTGCCGACCTTCAATCGGCGGCTGCGGCCGCTCGTGAGATAGACGTGGCGAATGGCTGTCTGGGTGGTGAGACCCAGTTGATTGGCTGCGGACGCTCCACTGCGCACAACCGTTTCGCAGCCTCGGGCCGAAAGGTGCTCGACAACGCTTTCGATGGTCGGCGGGCGCGCTCCATAGCGGCTCTGGATCGGCGAGACGTAGAGCCCTCGCTCGACCCGCAAGAGGTGTCCGCGCTTTACCAGCCGTGACAGCGCTTGATCCACGGCGGCGCGTTCGCCCAGGTGCAGCAAGCCCTTAGCGCCCAGCGGCTGGCCTTCCGGCAAGTTCGCGGCGTGCGCGAGGATGTGTTCGGCCAGGGTCTGTATCGGTTCGCTCCTGTCAGAAACATAAGCCATCTTCTGACACCCTCAAGTCAAAGCCAAGAAGGTGGGGCTGAAGCGAGGTGAGCCGGCCTCCAGCGGCGTCAGGATGGGCGAGAACGAACGCCCCTGCTCCCACGCCTCGACGGCGTCCGACCACTGCTGCGCCATGTGCCGCCGCTGCATCTCGAACTCCGCCTTGTTGTAGACTCCGCGCGACGAGCGCTCCTCATGGGCCAAGCACTTCTCGATCCAATCTGAGTTGAAACCCATCTCGTGCAGCAGGGTCGAGGCCGTCCGACGCAGATCGTGGACGGTGAACGGTTCCAGCGGCAGTTCCTGCTCGTGGGCCCGCTCGGCGATGGCCGTCGTCACCCGGTTGAAGGTGGCCCGCGACATGGGCGCATCGGCGTCGTAGCGCGACGGCAGGATGTAGCGGGAGTTACCGGAACAGGTCTTCAGGGCCACCAGAATGTCGAGCATCTGGGTCGACAGGTAGATGTTGTGGGGACGCGACCGCTTCATCCGCTCCTTCGGGATGGACCAGACCGCGTTGTCGAAGTCCACCTCATCCCATGTCCCGTCCTGCAACTCGCTCTTGCGGACCATGCTCAGCAGGATGAACTTCAGACCCAGGCGGATCGTCGGCAGCGTAGCCACCTCCCCCAGCAGCCCAAGCATGATCCGGATCTCGGACGGCGACAGCGACCGATCGCGGGGGCGGAAACGCGCGATCGCCGCAGGCGCAACGCCGTCGGCCGGGTTGTCGATTTTCTCGCCATGGAGGATGGCCCAGGCGTAGATCTGCTTGACGATGTCCCGGACGTGGATGGCTGTCGCCGGAGCACCCCGCTCCACGATGGACTTGCAATGGGCGCGCAGGTCGTCCGGCGTGATCTCGGTCAAAAGCCGGCTACGCCATTGCGGCAGGACCTCCCGATTGAAGATGGACCGCCGCATGTTGCGCGTGCTGTCAGCCATGGGCGCCTCGTCCATCCACTTCTGCGCCACATGGGCGAAGTCGCGGGCCTCCCGGAGCCGCCTCTTGGCGCGCTGCTTTTCCAGAGCCGGCGACACGCCTTCCGCGATCATCCGCTTGGCCTCGATGAGCTTCTCGCGGGCCCTGGAGAGCGACAGGCCGGTCAGCCCGTAGGACCCGAAAGTGACCGTCTCGCGCCGCCCGTTGAAGCGGTAGTCGTACTTGAAGGCAATGCCTCCTGACGGTGTTACGAGCACATAAAGACCGTCCCTGTCGGTCTTTTTATACGCCTTTGATTTTCCTCTCGTATTCCTCAGTTCTGCGTCGGTAAGCATGCCATCTCCCCTTCCAAAAGACCGTCAGGCGTTTTCGGGGTCCTCAACGGTCATTTTTCGCAAACAATTCAAAATCTTGTTTCGAAAAAAAGACCGTCAGAACGCCCTGGATGGGGTGACGGTATGAATCAGGGGCGGCTGAGGCAACGGACGCGAGACCGTCAGGAAAGCCGTCATCACAAAAAAGAGACCCTCCGAAAGGCTTCGAAGGGTCTCGTCAAAATTCACTTTTACGTCAGTGACTTATAGGCACCTTCGAAAGCGACGCCGAAAGCTGCCGAAAGGCCTGAATCATTCCCACTCAATCGTGCCCGGCGGCTTGGAGGTCACGTCGTAGACGACGCGGTTGACGCCGCGGACTTCGTTGATGATGCGCGTGGCGGTCTTGGCCAGGACGTCCCACGGGAACGGGTAAAAGTCAGCCGTCATGCCGTCGGTCGAGGTGACGGCGCGCAGGGCCAGCACCTTCTCATAGGTGCGGGCGTCGCCCTGGACGCCGACCGTCTTGACCGGCAGCAGCACGGCGAAGGCCTGCCAGATGTCATCGTACAGGCCCGCCTTGCGGATCTCGTCCAGATAGATGGCGTCCGCATCCTGAAGCGTGGCGACCGCCTCCGGCGTGATCTCGCCGGGGATGCGGATGGCCAGGCCCGGTCCGGGAAAGGGGTGGCGGCCGACGAAGGCGTCGGTCAGGCCCAGCTCGCGGCCCAGGGCGCGGACTTCATCCTTGAACAGTTCGCGCAGAGGCTCGACCAGCTTCAGCTTCATGAAGTCCGGCAGGCCGCCGACGTTATGGTGGCTCTTGATGACGTGCGAGGGGCCGCCGGTCGGGGACACGCTCTCGATCACGTCGGGATAGAGAGTGCCCTGAGCCAGGAAGGCGGCGCCTTCGATCTTGTTCGCCTCGCGGTCGAACACCTCGATGAAGACGCGGCCGATGGTCTTGCGCTTGGTTTCCGGGTCGGAAATCCCGGCCAGCTCGCCGAGAAATTCCTTAGACGCATCAACGTGCACCAGCGGGATGTTGTAGTGCTCGCGGAACAGGGTCGTGACCTGATCGGCCTCGCCCTTGCGCATCAGGCCGGTGTCGACGAAGACGCAGGTCAGCTGGTCGCCGATGGCTTCGTGGATCAGAACGGCGGCGACCGATGAATCGACCCCGCCCGACAGGCCACAGATGACCTTGGCGTCGCCGACCTGTTCGCGGATCCTGGCGATCTGCTCGTCGCGATAGGCGGCCATAGTCCAGTCGCCGGTCAGGCCCGCCACGCCGTGGGTGAAGTTCTTCAGCAGCTGGGCGCCGCGCGGGGTGTGCACCACCTCGGGGTGGAACTGCACGCCGTAGATCCTGCGCGTCTCATCGGCGATGGCGGCGAAGGGCGCGCCCTCCGAGGTGGCGATGACGTGGAAGCCTTCCGGCAGGGCGGTCACGCGGTCGCCGTGGCTCATCCACACCGGCTCGCGATGGTCGAGGGCGCCGATGCCTGCGAACAGGGGGCTGTCCTTGGTGATGACGATCTCGGCGCGGCCGAACTCGGCGTGGTGGCCGCTCTCGACCTTGCCGCCCAGTTCGGCGCAGATCAGCTGCTCGCCGTAGCAGATGCCCAGAATCGGCGCGCCATAGTCGAACACGGCGCGATCGACACGCGGGCTATCGGCGTCGGTCGTCGAGTTGGGGCCGCCCGACAGGATGATGGCCTGCGGCTGCATCGCTTTCAGGGCTTCACCCGCCTTGTTGAACGGATGGATTTCGCAATAGACGCCGGCCTCGCGCAGGCGGCGCGCGATCAGCTGCGTCACCTGACTGCCGAAATCGACGATGAGCACCTTCTGGTGTTGGGTCGGCTGGGTCATGAGGTCGAATCCGGGGCGAGCGATTGGGCGAGGGTTTGGCCCTGAAGGGCCGGAATTTCAAGGGCGGAGAGGCCGTGATCCGTCAGCACCGCAATCAAGCCGTCGACGGCGCGGGCTAGGTTCTCGTCCACCAGATGCAGGGTCGAGGTCCAGTCGTGCAGGCCCGTCAGCTCGGCCTTGCCGTCCGACACCCCGCGCAGCGCGACCAGCGGCAGGCCGAAGGTCTGGGCCGCGCGGACCAGCGCCCAGGTCTCCATGTCCACCATCTCGGCGTCGATGGCGTCATAGGCGGCGCCCGAGATGACGTTTCCGCCCGTCGACAGACGCGCGCTCAGCACGCCGGGAATTGGGCACGGCAGCGGCAGGACAGCAGGCATGTCCAGCAGCGGCGTCACGCCTTTGGGGAAGCCCAGCGCGCTGGCGTCCATATCGCGATAGGCCACGGACGACGCCTGATAGACCGCCGCATGATCCAGCACACGCGACCCGCACGACCCCAGCGACAGGATCAGGTCCGGCGCCTCACCCCTCGCTTCCAGCCGCGCCAGAGCCGCCGTCAGCGCCACCGCCCCCTCGACCGGGCCGATGCCGGTCATCAGCGGATCGATGCGGGCGCGCAGGTGCTCGCCGTATTCCGCCGGGGCCGCCATCACCGGCAGGACCGTGACGGCGCCGTAGCGTTCCAGCCTCATGAAGCGCGCTCGAACAGGGCGATAAAGAAGCCGTCCGTTCCGGTCGCGGCGGGCGACAGGCGCAGGCGGTGGCCCTGCGCCAGCGCAGTCAGGCGCTCGCGCCCCGCCTCGGTCAGGTCCGCGCTGTGCGCCGCATCGGCGACGGGAACGGGCTTGAAGTCCGGGTAGGCGGCCTCGAAGGCGGCGGCCGTCGCTTCGTTCTCGGCGCCCAGCACCGAGCAGGTGACATAGGCCAGACGCCCGCCCGGCCGCACCAGCTTCGTCGCCTGCCCCAGAATGCGCAGTTGCAGCGCGTGCAGGCGCGCGACTTCCTCTGCCGTCAGGCGCCAGCTGTCCTCCGGCCGACGCCGCCAGGCGCCCGAGCCCGAGCACGGCGCATCAACCAGCACCACATCGGCCTGACCGTTCAGATCCTCGACCCCGCCGCCGTTCGTGCCCAGCAGGCGCAGGTCGGCCTCGACGCCCGCGCGGGCCAGTCGCGGCTTCACATTGTCCAGACGCTTGGCCGAGACGTCGCAGGCGATCAGCGCCCCCTGCCCCTGCATGGCCTGAACCAGACCCAGCGTCTTGCCGCCGCCGCCCGCGCAGTAGTCCACAACTGTCGCGCCGGGGAAGGCGCCGGACAGCCAGCCGACGACCTGACTGGCCTCGTCCTGAATCTCGAAATGACCGTTCTGGAAGCCGTGCAGCGGCTGCACGTTCGGCGCAGGCTCGGCGTCCAGACGCAGCCCCCAGCCCGACAGTTCCGTGCGCTGGGGCGACAGACCGGCGTCGCGCAGTTCGGACTCGACCTCTTCCATCGTGGCGCGCAAGCCATTGACGCGCAGGTCCACGGGCGCGCGACCGCTCAGGGCCTCGACCTCTTCGCGCCAGCGGTCGCCATGGACCGCCTTCAGGTCCGCCGTCACGAAATCCGGCAGGGCGACCTCGGCCAGATCGGCCGCGTCCTCGCCCGCCATGATGCGGCCGCGCTCGTGCTTGGACAGGGGGCGCGGACCATAGCCTTCGCCGTTGTAGAGGCCTTCGATCTCCTCCAGCGTCGCGCCGTCCAGCACCGACAGAGCGCCGACGATCAGGGCGCGTCCGTCCTGACGCCCGCCCATGAAGGCCGACAGGCGACCACGCGAGCGCAGCACCTGATAGACACGCTCGGCGATGGCGCGGCGGTCACCCGAACCGGCATAGCGGTTCTGCTGGCTCCAGGCCTTGAGCACGGCGTCGGCGGGCTGGCGGCCTTGGGAAATGCTGTCGATGATGGCGGCGGCGGCGGCCAGACGGGCGGCTGGGGTCAAATCAGACTCGGATGAAAAGGGCCAGAAGGCACAGCGCCAGTCCCGCAAGCGAGACCAGCCAGACCAGCGACCGGATATAGGGAACGCCCATGGCGTAAAGCGGGATATAGGCGACGCGCGCCCAGAAGTAGAGGCCTGCGCCCCACGCCGTCAGCGCGCCGGTCCGATCGGCGACCTGGGCGATCAGCACGGCGCCGATGAACAGCGGCAACGTCTCGAACAGATTGGCCTGCGCCCGCTCCAGACGGCCGACGACCGGGCTTTTGGCCTCAGGCGTCTTGTCCCGCGCCCCGGCGTTCCACGACAGGCCGAACTCGCGTGTTCGGGCGAAGGCGGGCAGGAAGACCTGCACCAGAGCCAGCACCAGCGTCGCCGCCAGCCAGGTCAGTTCAGTCGTCACGCCGGTCTCCTGTTCTGCAGGCCCAAAACAAAACCGCTCCCGGCCGGGGCCGGGAGCGGATCAGGTCAGCCCTGACGATAGTTGGGCGCCTCGCGCGTGATCATCACGTCGTGGACGTGGCTTTCACGAAGGCCCGCATTGGTGATGCGGACAAAGCGCGCGCGCTGCTGGAAGTCGGTGATATTGGCGCCGCCGACATAGCCCATCGAGGCGCGCAGCCCCCCGACCAGCTGATGCACCACCGGGGCGATCGGCCCCTTGTAGGCGGTCTGGCCCTCAATGCCCTCGGGGACCAGCTTCTCGGACGAAACTTCCTTCTGGAAGTAGCGGTCGGCCGAGCCGCGCGCCATGGCGCCCACCGAGCCCATGCCGCGATACGACTTGTAGGACCGGCCCTGATACAGGAAGACCTCGCCGGGGCTTTCGTCGGTCCCTGCGAACATCGAGCCCATCATGGCGACATTGGCGCCCGCCGCGATGGCCTTGGCCAGATCGCCCGAGAACTTGATGCCGCCGTCGGCGATGACCGAGGCGCCCGTGCCCTGCGCCGCGCGGGCGGCGTCGACGATGGCCGTCAGTTGCGGCACGCCCACGCCCGCGACGATGCGGGTGGTGCAGATGCTGCCCGGCCCGATGCCGACCTTCACCGCATCAGCGCCCGCGTCGATCAGGGCGCGCGTGGCGTCATAGGTGGCGACGTTGCCGGCGATGATCTGGACGCGGTTGTTCTCGCGCTTGATGCGCTCGACCACCTGGGCGACCGAGGCCGAGTGGCCGTGGGCGGTGTCGATCACCACCACGTCCGCACCCGCATCGGCCAGCGCCATCGCCCGCTCGAACCCGGCGTCGCCGACGGTCGAGGCGGCGCCGACGCGCAGGCGGCCCTGCTCGTCCTTACAGGCGTTAGGGAAGGCCTGGGCCTTCTGGATGTCCTTCATGGTGATCAGGCCGACGGCGCGATAGGCGTCGTCCACCACGATGACCCGCTCGATCTTGCGGGTGCGCAGCAGTTCCTGCGCCGCTTCGCGTCCGGCCGAACCTTCACGCAGGGTGATCAGCTCGCCCGTCGTCATCAGTTCGGCGGCCTTGAGATTCATATCCGTCTCAAAGCGCATGTCGCGGTTGGTCAGCATCCCGACCAGCTTGCCGGTCTTGGGATCGACGACCGGGAAGCCGGTGATCTTCTTGCGCTCGACGATCTGGAGCACTTCGCCCAGCGTCGTGTCGGGTGCGACCGTGACCGGGTTCACCACCATGCCGCTTTCATAGCGTTTGACGGCGCGGACCTCTTCGGCCTGCTCCTCAATGGTCATGTTCCGGTGCAGCACGCCCAGGCCGCCGGCCTGCGCCATGGCGATCGCCAGTCGGCTTTCCGTCACCGTGTCCATCGCGGACGACAGCAGCGGGATGTTCAGCTTGATTTCGCGTGTCAGTTGGGTCGAGACATCGACATCAGCCGGCATGACCTCGGACGGACCGGGTTCGAGCAAAACGTCATCGAAGGTTAGGCCTTCGCGTATCTCCATTTGGAGCCTCCATTTTGCGGGCCGCGTATAGCCCCCGTTGCCGGGGAACCGCAACCCCAAGCCCGCGCTATCGTGCATATAAGAGAAATTGCCTTGAAACCGACGGGCAGAGGCCGCATTTACCGCGAATGGTTCGCATCTTGATCACCACAGCGCGACAGCTCGCCCTCAAGATTGCGAGCTATGGCGCCATGCACCTGATCGTGGCGATCCTGGTGGCATTTGCCCTGACCCGCGACTGGCGGCTGGCGCTGGCGGTCGGGGTGGTCGAGCCGATCTTCCAAACCGTCGCCTATTCGATCCACGACCGCGTCTGGCACCGGGTCGAGCGCCGTAAGATGCTGTCCCGCGTCGAGGAGACGGCCGAGGCCTTCACCGCCCGTCTGGAGGTCATGGACCTGCAGGAACAGAACCGCGCCCACAATCACCACGGCGGGCACGGCCACAACCACGCCCTGCCCCGCAATCTGAAGCAGGTCGCGCTGAAGACGGTGACCTATGGCCTGATGCACTTCACCGTGGCGGTGCTGGTGGCCTATGCCCTGACGCGGGACATCCGCATCGCCCTGGCCATCGGCACGATTGAGCCTCTGGTGCAGACGGTCTTCTTCACCCTGCATGACCGCATCTGGACGCGGCTTGAGGCCAGGAAGGCCGCCCGCCGCGCCGCTGCAGAGGCCGAAAGCGCGTCGGCCTAGCGCTTGTTCAGCGCCACCAGAAACACCTCGGCGCTGCCCTTACGGCTCGATTCGGGCTTCACGTATTTCACCGTCTCGAATTCTTCGCGCAGGCGCGTCAGCACCCCGCCCGCATCGCCGCCCTGAAAGTTCTTCGACACGAAATTCCCGCCCGGCCGCAGGGTCCGGATGGCGAAGTCGGCCGCGATCTCGATCAGGGCGATGATCTTCAGGTGGTCGGTCTGACGGTGGCCGATGGTGTTGTGCGCCATGTCCGACAGCACCAGGTCCGGCGGCCCGCCGATGGCGTCCAGCATCTGCTGATCCACGCCCGGATCGGTGAAGTCCGCCTGAATCAGCGTCGCGCCGGGAATCGGCTCGATCATCAGCAGGTCCACGCCCGCCACCGCCGCCGCGCCGCGATCCAGCGCCACCTGCACCCAGCCGCCCGGCGCCGCGCCCAGGTCGATGACCCGCGAGCCGCGCTTGATCAGCCGGAACTTGTCGTCGATCTCCATCAGCTTGAAGGCGGCGCGGCTGCGCCAGCCCTCGGCCCGCGCGCGGTCGGACCATTCGTCCGACAGTTGTCGCTTGATCCACGCCTGGCTGGACAGGGTCTTCTTGTCGGCCGTCTTGATCTTCTGGCCGACCTTGCGGCCCGAGGCTGTGCCGCCCGTGGGCAGGCGCACCATGCGGCGGCGTTCCTGCGGCTTGTCGGCGGGCTTTTCGTCTTCACTCATGCTTCCCACATAGCCCTGACGGCGTTCAGCCGCTATGACCCGCGCACAATTCCGGCTCGCATAACCTCAAGGAGCGCCCGATGGCCGACCAAACCCTGACCTTCACTCTGGACACCGGCGACGGCGAAGACCGCAACGTCGTCATCAAGCTGCGCGACGACCTGGCGCCCAACCACGTCAAGCAGATCACCGACCTGGCCAAGGAAGGCTTCTATGACGGCGTGGTCTTCCACCGCGTGATTCCGGGCTTCATGGCCCAGGGCGGCGATCCGACGGGCACCGGCACCTCGGGCTCGAAGAAGCCGAACCTGAAGCAGGAATTCTCGAAGGAGCCGCACGTCCGCGGCGTCTGCTCCATGGCCCGCACCGCCAACCCGGACAGCGCCAACTCGCAGTTCTTCATCTGCTTCGACGACGCCCGCTTCCTGGACGGCCAGTACACCGTCTGGGGCGAAGTGATCGAAGGCATGGATCACGTCGACGCCCTGCCGAAGGGCGAGCCCCCGCGCGCGCCGGGCAAGATCGTCAAGGCGACGGTGGCCTAACGCCAAATATCTCCTCCCCACTTTGTGGGGAGGGGGACCCCGAAGGGGTGGAGGGGCTTGGCGACGGCGGAACCAAGCGGCCCCTCCGTCTCGTCGGCTTCGCCGCCGATCCACCTCCCCATTGTCATGGGGAGGAGAGGATCAATCCCCCGCCCACCACCGCATCGACACCCCGTCAAAGGTCCGGCCCCCGACCTTCAGCGTCCCCTTCAGCACGACGCCCTGATCGCCCAGATTGCGCCGCGCCTTCGCCAGCGCATCCGGGTCCAGCCTCCCCTCGAACGACACCGCGCCCAGATCGCGCGACCGCGCCTCAAAGCGCACATGATCTTCGGTCACGTCATAGGCCGTCGGGATCAGCCGCGTTCGCCGCGCCTCATCGCCCGCCGAGAACTCCAGCATGATCGGCGCATAGCCCGCCGTCCGCGCCCCGTCGCGCCAGCTGATGAAGTCGGGAACCTGCCCCATGAACAGGTGATGCAGCCGCCACTCTCCGACCTGAACCGCCGTCGTGGGGATGTAATAGCCGGACACGTCCTCCGGCAGATCATGGGTGAAGCCCGACGCCTCGGCTCCCTTCTGCGGCGCGCCTCCCCGCTCGCAGGCCGCCAGACCGATGACGCCCGCCAAAATCGCGGCGGCGATCAGCCCGCCTCTCATTGATCCAGCCACCGGTCCAACGCACGGAAACCGCTGATGGCCAGTTCTGTTGCATCCTGGAAGACCCCCGGTTTGACCTTGTCGAAGGTGTCGCTGGGGCGGTGATAGTCCGGGTGATAGTTCACCCCGAAATACAGGAACGGCAGGCCTGCGCGATGGAAGGCGGCGTGGTCCGACGCCTCGACCCAGTTGTCGGCGCCCTTGTCCTCGGGCGTATCCTTGCCGAAGGCGAAGGCGACGTTCCGGCGCGCTGGAACCTGATCCAGCACCGGGCGGAAATAGGGATGCTGATACGTCCCCGTCACCCACAGCTTGCCGTCGCTGTCGGCCCGCGCCGTCATGTCGAAGTTCAGGTTCATCGAAATCGCATGCAGCGGCACCGGCGGGACTTCGACAAAGTGCTTGGCGCCCAGCAGGCCCCGTTCCTCGCCGTCCACCGCCACGATCAGCACGCTGTGCTCGGGCGGGTTCGCCTTCAGCCGTCTGGCCAGCTCCAGCATGGTCGCGACGCCCGAGGCGTTGTCGTCCGCCCCGTTGAAGATCTGGCCGTCGTTGACGCCGACGTGGTCATAGTGGGCCGTCACCACGATGTATTTGTCGGCGACGCGCGTGCCGGGGATCACGCCGATGATGTTGGTCCCGTTATAGGTCTTCGTCCCCTCGCGCGTGCGGCCCAGCGCCTCCCACGGCTGAAGACGTCCCATCGGCGAAGGCTGGACGCCCAGCGCCTCAAGCCGCGCCACAATATAGTCGCGCGCCTTGGCCCCGCCCTCAGAGCCGGTGTCGCGGCCCTGCATGTCGTCAGCCGACAGGATGCGCAGGTCGTCCATCAACTGGGCGTAATCGCCCGATGGAGCCGCCTCCACAGCGGGCGCCTCGACCACAGGCGCAGGCGTCGTCTCACAGGCGCCCAGCGTAAGAGCGGCGGCGATCACGGACAGACTGACGAGGACAGGACGCATGAAGGGCTCCGGGCAGGAATCTTTGTGGCGTGACGCTAACGGCCGCCGGCCGCCACGTCAGATTACGTTTCTGTCATGCCGCGTCTGCCATCAGGGTCGGGGGATGGTAAGGAACTCCTTCCGCCTTTGCCGACTTCCTGCGATTCTCATGTCCGACCTTCCCACGCCCGTCGAAATCCTGACCGAAGCCCAGGCGCGCGAAGAGCTGGACCGCCTGTCGGCCGAACTGTCGCGCCATGACGCCCTCTATTACGCCGACGCCGCGCCCGAGATTTCCGACGCCGACTATGACGACCTGAAGCGCCGCGCCCTCGACATCGAGACCCGCTTCCCGGCCCTGTCCAGCCCCGCCTCCCCGTCCCAGCGCGTCGGCGCCCCCGTCTCGACCCAGTTCGCCGAGGTCCGTCACGGCGTGCCCATGCTGTCGCTGGACAACGCCTTCGACGACGCAGAGGTGCGCGACTTCGCAGCCCGCATCGCCCGCTTCCTGAAGCTGCCGGGCGACGAGCCGATCGCCTTCGTCGCCGAGCCCAAGATCGACGGCCTCTCGGCCAACCTGCGCTACGAGAAGGGCGTCCTGGTCCAGGGCGCCACGCGCGGCGACGGCAAGACCGGCGAGGACGTGACCGCCAACCTCCGCACCCTGGACAGCATCCCCCAGACGTTGGCGGGATCCGGCTGGCCCGACGTCATTGAGATTCGCGGCGAGGTCTACGCCCCCAACGCCGCCTTCGACGCCTTCAACGCGGCCGCCGAGGCCGAAGGCAAGCGCACCTACGCCAACCCGCGCAACTTCGCCGCCGGGTCGCTGCGCCAGAAAGACCCGAAGATCACGGCCCAGCGCCCCCTGACCTTCTTCGCCTACGCCTGGGGCGAGACCTCCGCCCCGTTCGCGGAAACGCAACACGGCGCGCTGGAGGCGTTCCGCAGCTGGGGCTTTCAGGTCAACGACCGCTCGGCCCGCGTCGAAGGCGCCGACGGCCTGATCGGCGTCTATCAGGCGCTGGAGGCCGACCGCAGCCGCCTCGGCTACGACATCGACGGCGTGGTCTATAAGGTCGACCGGCTGGACTGGCAGAACCGCCTCGGCTTCATCGCCCGCAGCCCCCGATGGGCCATCGCCCACAAGTTCCCGGCGCAGCAGGCGACGACCGTGCTGGAAGGCATCGACATTCAGGTCGGCCGCACCGGCTCCCTGACTCCCGTCGCCCGCCTGCATCCCGTCACCGTCGGAGGCGTCGTGGTCCGCAACGCCACCCTGCACAACGAGGACGAGATCGCCCGCAAGGACGTCCGCATCGGCGACACCGTCGTCCTGCAACGCGCCGGCGACGTCATCCCCCAGATCGTAGGTGTGGTCGAAACCCTGCGCCCCGACGACGCCGTCCCCTACGTCTTCCCCACCGTCTGCCCCGTCTGCGGCTCCGAAGCCGTGCGCGAGGGGGACGAGGTCAAGCGCCGCTGCACCGGCGGCCTGATCTGCGACGCCCAGATCGTCGAGCGCCTCAAGCACTTTGTCAGCCGCCGCGCCTTCGACATTGAAGGGCTAGGCGAAAAGCAGCTGATCGCCTTCCATGCGCGCGGCTGGATCAAGGAGCCTGCCGACATCTTCCGCCTCGCCCGCGACGAGGAGAAGCTGGCCCTGCTGCGCGCCGAGGACGGCTATGGCGAGACCAGCGTCCGCAACCTGATCGCCGGGATCGACGCCCGGCGCGTCATCAGCCTTGACCGCCTGATCTTCGGTCTGGGCGTGCGTGAGATCGGCGAGCAAACCTCGCTGGTCCTGTCGCGCGCCTTCGGCAGCTGGACCGCCTTCCGCGACGCCTGCATGGCCGCCGCGAACGGCCTCGCCAGCGACGACTGGAAGACGCTGGCCGCGACCCACGCCATCTCGACCCGCGTGCTGGGCCTGATGGCCGAGGCGCAGCCTCCCGCCGACGATCCGTGGCCGGAAGCGCCCATGGATCAGAAGATCGCCCTCGCCTTCCCCGGCATGGCCGCGCCCGCCCGCCGCTCGCTGGCGGAAATCTCCGAGGGCTGGACCGACCTGACCCGCTGGGCCGCAGTCGCGCGCAATGAAGGCCCGTCCGAAATCCTCAACCAGATCGCGGGCGTCTCAGGCGTCGGCCCGGTCGCCGCCGAGGCGCTGGCCCACTTCTTCCACGAGCCGCACAACCTTCAGGTCGTCGACGCCCTGCTGGCCGAGCTTGAGCGCGTCGAGGACGTGGCCGCCCCCACGACCGACAGCCCCGTGGCGGGCAAGACCGTCGTCTTCACCGGCTCGCTGGAACGCTTCACCCGCGACGAAGCCAAGGCCCGCGCCGAAAGCCTCGGCGCCAAGGTCAGCGGTTCAGTCTCCAAGAAAACCGACTACGTCGTCGCCGGCCCCGGCGCCGGGTCCAAGCTGAAGGACGCCGAAAAGCACGGCGTCGCCGTCCTGACCGAGGACGAGTGGCTGGCCCTCATCGCCTGAAATATGATCGCCTGATGCACGCCGTCGCCATCGACTTCGAAACCGCCAATGAGCAGCGGGCCAGCCCCTGCTCCATCGGCCTGGCCTGGATCAACGACGGCGTCATCGAATCCGTCGAGCACCACTACATCCGCCCGCCGGGGATGCGTTTCGCCAGCTTCAACATCGCCTTCCACGGCATCGGCCCCGAACAGGTCGAGGACGCCGAGGAATTCCCCGCTGTCCTGGCCGCCATCGCCCCGCGCCTCGAAGGCCGCACGGTGCTGGCCCACAACGCCGCCTTCGACGTCAGCGTCATCCGCAACACCTGCGACCACTACGGCCTGACCTATCCCGAGTTCGACTACCTCTGCACCGTCAAACTGGCCCAGATCAGCTGGCCCGAGTTCCCCTCGCACAAGCTGAACAACGTCTGCGCCGAACTGGGCGTCGCCTTCCGCCACCACGACGCGGCCGAGGACGCCTTCGCCTGCGCCTCCGTGGCTCTGGCGGCGGCGCAGGTGCATCAGGCCGCCGACTGTCGCGCCCTGGCCGAGGCCAGCCGCCTGACGCCGGGCCGCATCTGGCGCGACGGCTACACGCCCTGCTCCAACGCCGGAACCCGCCCCCGCCGCCCGCGCGGCGGCTGACCTCGCGTTTCCTCCCCACTATGTGGGGAGGGGGACCGCGCAGCGGTGGAGGGGCTTACGGCAGCGGGACCAAGCAGCCCCTCCGTCTCGTCGGCTGACGCCGCCGATCCACCTCCCCATTTCATGGGGAGGAAAATCCCGCCCGAATCCATCGCCTTAGACGCATGGAAGGCATCTAACTTGACCTAACGTCATGTAATCATTGAGTGAAGTTCACAATTCCAGCCTTGTTTCGCGACCAAACGCGGATCAACCTTCATGTCTGGATCGTTCCATCGGTCCATCAGAAGGAACACGCCGATGAAGACCTCCGTCCTGACGGCGCTCGCCGTCGCAGCCGCCGCCCTCGCTTCTCCCGCTCTCGCCAGCGACCCGACCGGCCTGTGGCAGACCCCGACCAACGGGGGTCAGGTCCGCATCGAACGCTGCGGTCAGGCCCTGTGCGGCGTCCTCGTCACCTCCAGCCACATCCGCGCCAACCCGGATGTGAAGGACCAGCGCAACAAGGATGAATCCCTGCGCAACCGCCCCCTGCGCGGCCTGCAGATGCTGTCGGGCTTCACCGGCGGCCCGACCGAATGGAGCGGCGGATCGGTCTATAATCCCGAGGACGGCGGCACCTATCGCGGGACCATCACCATGACCAACGACGACACCCTGCGCCTGCGTGGCTGCATCGTCGCCCCCCTGTGCAAGACCCAGACCTGGACCCGCGTCCGGTAATCGAGGCGCACGGTGCGCAATGACAAGGCGGATTAGGATCGAGCCTTGGTCGCAACCTCTCCTTCCGCTCATCCCGGCGTCCGCAGGGATGAGCGGGTTGTTCAAATCAGACTGGTCACAATGGACAGGATCGTCGCCGTCGCCGCCGCATTCAGCGCCATGCCCAGACTGGCGAAGGCGCCCGCCGTCTGGTCCACCTGAAACGCCCGCGCCGCCCCGAAGCCGTGCGCCGACACCCCGACCGCAAAGCCCCTCGCCCGATAATCCCTGATCTTCAGCAGGTTCAGCAGCGGCGTCGCCGTCATCGCCCCGAACACCCCCGACATCAGCACGATCACCGCCGCCAGCGCCGGTATGCCGCCTAACTGGGACGCCACCGCCATCCCCACCGGCGTCGTCGTGGCGCGCGGGGCGATGGAGGCCATGATCTCGGCCGGCGCCCCGAACAGCCAGACGATGCCCACGGCGCTGACGATGGCCGTCACGGCCCCCGCCAGCAGGGCGCAGGCCAACGGCTTGGCCAGTCGCCGGATCGTCGCCCGCTGCGCCCAGATCGGCACGGCCAGCCCCACCACCGCCGGTCCCAGCAGGAAGCCCAGCACCTGCGTCGCTTCGGCGTATGTCGCATAGGGCGTCTTGGTCGCCAGCAGCACCCCGATCAGCACCGGCGTCGCCAGCAGCACCGGATGGCACAGCGGATGGCGCCCGCTGCGCCGCGACAGGATGTCCGCCGCCTCGAACACCACCAGCGTCACCGCCAGCCACAGCAGGGGCGTCGCGATCAGATCGCTCACGACGCGTCCTCCTCAGCTTCAGGCTCTGGCTCTTCCCGCCCCGCCACGGCGCGGAACACCAGCGCCGTCACCGCCAGCGTCAGCAGGGTCGAAACCGCCACCGCCACGACGATGCCGAGGCCGTATCGCGACAGGATCGCCCCCTCCTCCATCACGCCCACGGCGGCGGGCACGAACATGATCGACAGATGCGCCGTCAGCCAGCCCGTCACCTGCGTCAGCGTCAGCCGCTCCCTCGGAACAAGGGCCAGCCACGCCAGCAGCAGCACCATGCCGATCACCGACCCCGGCAGGGGCAGGCCCGTCAGCCGGTGGATCACCTCGCCCGCCAACTGGCAGACGAGCAGCAGGGCGATGGCGCCGATCATCGGCTTACAGCGGCGCCGTCTGCGTCTTCAGCCAGTCCAGCGCCGCCTCGTCCTTCTGCACGCCGTCCGCCAGCAGAGGCCCGACCTTGGCCAGAACCTCGGCGTGATAGGCATCCACGTAAGCCCGCTCGTCCGCCGTCAACAGCGCCGTGTCGATCAGACGCCGATCCAGCGGCGCCAGCGTCAGTTGTTCAAACCCATGCATCGGCCGCTCGCCGCCCGGAACCTGCGTGGGCGCCGTGACGACCTGCAGCGTCTCGATGCGGATGCCCCACTCGCCCTCGCGGTAATAGCCCGGCTCGTTCGACAGGATCATGCCGGTCAGCAGCGGCTGGTCCGTGCCCCAGCCGGCGATGCGCTGCGGCCCCTCGTGCACGCCCAGATACGACCCGACGCCGTGGCCCGTGCCGTGGTCGAAGTCGAAGCCTGCGTTCCACAGCGGCTGGCGCGCAATGGCGTCCAGTTGGCGCCCGCTGGACCCGGCCGGGAAGCGGATCGTCGCCATGGCGATGTGGCCCTTCAGCACAAGCGTGAACATCCGGCGCTGGTCGGGCGTGCCCTCGCCGATGGCCATGGTGCGGGTCACGTCCGTGGTCCCGTCCAGATACTGGCCGCCGCCGTCCACCAACAGCAGCGAACCCGCCTCCATCTTCCTGATCTTGGCCCCGACCGGCTTATAGTGCGGCAGGGCGCCGTTCGGCCCGACCCCGGCGATTGTGTCGAAGGACAGGTCCTTCAGCATCCCGGTGGCTTCGCGGAAGCCCTCCAGCGCCTCGACCACCGCCCGCTCGTCCGGCAGCGTCTTCTGCGCGACCGTATCGACCCAGTGCAGGAACCGCGTCAGGGCCGCGCCGTCGCGGATGTGGGCCTGACGGCTGCCCTCGATCTCGACGGCGTTCTTCTGGGCGCGCGGCAGGGCGCAGGGGTCCATGCCGCGCACAATGTCGGCGCCCGCCGCTTCCAGCCGGTCGAAATACCAGGCCGAGGACACAGCCGGATCGATCATCACCTTCTGGCCCGACAGGGCGTCCAGCGCGGCGGGCAGCGCCTCGGGCGCCTCCAGCGTCACGGCGTCGCCCAGCCAGCCGGGCAGTTCGTTCGTCACCTTGGCCGGATCAAGGAAGACGCTGGCCGTCCCGTCCGCCTTCACCACCGCCTGACCCAACGGCAGCGGCGTGCGGATCACGTCGCCGCCGCGAATGTTGAACAGCCAGGCCAGCGACGACGGCGAAGTCAGCACGGCGACCTCGGCCCCGACCTCAGCGATGGCCTTGCCGACACGGGCGCGCTTGGACGCCGCGTCCTCGCCGGAATAGCGGTCCTCATGCGGGACCACCGGCGCCTGCGGCTGGGCCGGGCGGGCGTCGCCCCAGGCCAGATCAATCGGATTGGCCTCGACCGCCTTCAGCGTCGCTCCGGCCTTCTCGACGGCGGCGCGCAGGCTGGTCAGCGCATCAGGGCTGTGCAGGCGCGGATCATAGCCGATGACCGAACCCGACGGCACGGCCGCCAGCCAGTCAGCCAGTTTGTTCAGCGGCTGGCGCTCGAACAGGGTCTCGTCCGTCTGGGCCTTGGCCTGAACCGTATAGCGGCCGTCGACGAAGACCGCCGCCTTGTCCTGCATCACCACGCCCGCCCCGGCCGAGCCGGTGAAGCCGCTGACCCAGGCCAGCCGCTCATTGGCGTCGGGCAGGTATTCGTTCTGATGCTCGTCCTCGTGCGGGACCAGCAGGCCGTCGAGACCCTGCCTGGCCATCTCGGCGCGGAGCAGAGGCAGGTGCTTGGCCCCGAAGGACGGATCGGTGGTTTCGTCGAATGTCTGGCGCATGAAGCCCATATACTCTCCCTGCAGCGTTTGAGGAGAGGCAAGACATTCTCCCTCCCCGTCCCGGGGAGGGTGGCTGAGCCAAAGGCGAGGTCGGGTGGGGGCGGCAGGGCTATTCAAGCGCCGAGGCCAGGATCACCAGGCCCTCCCCACCCGGTCGCTTCGCGGCCACCCTCCCCAGAACGGGGAGGGAGAATCTGGTGGGCCTACTTCTTGCGCAGCTGCAGCGCGCTCCACGCATCATGATGGATCGTCTGCTCCACCACGAAGCCCAGCGGCAGATAGGCCTCCAGAATCCGCTCTTCCTGCGTCCGCAGCAGGCCCGACAGGATCGCCACCCCGCCCGACTTCAGCGCCCCGGCGATCTCGGGCGCCAGGAACACCAGCGGCGCCGCCAGAATATTGGCGAACACCAGATCATACGGGGCATGCTGCGCAATCCGCGCATCGCTCAGACCATCGGCGAAATAGAATTCGCACTTGGCGTCGTTGATCGCCGCATTCTCATTGGCGATGCGGGCCGAGGGCTCATCGATGTCGGTGCCGACGGCGATGGGCGAACCGGTCTTCGCCGCTGCAATCGCCAGCACGCCCGTGCCGCAGCCCACGTCCAGAACCTTCTCAAAGGTCTCGGTCTTCAGCAGATTGTCGAACGCCTCCAGGCAACCGACCGTCGTGCCGTGGTGGCCGGTGCCGAAGGCGGCGCCCGCGTCGATCTTCAGATTGACCCGGCCTTCGGGAATTTTGCCCTGATCGTGCGCGCCATAGACGAAGAAGCGCCCGGCATCGACCGGCGGCAGGCCCGACAGGCTCATGGCCAGCCAGTCGGCGTCGGCCAGCTTCTCGACGATCACCTCCAGCCCCGGAGTGGCGCGCAGGATTTCGGCGATGCCTTCGGCCTCTTCATCGGTCGTGGGGAAGGCGTCGATGCGCCAGATATTGCGGTCCTCGTCCTCTTCCAGGATCGAGTAGGTGGCGCCTTCCAACAGGGGGTTGGCGTCGATGGCGGCGGCGGCCGCTTCGGCCGGGGCGCGATCGCCGCGAGCGATCACCTGAACTGCGGATTCGGACATTTTTCAAACACCGTTATAATGGCGAATCGCCAGTGCGGGCTTGGTTCTCACGTCCGCGTCCAACGAGGGGTCGGGGAGTTTATGGCCAAAGCACCGTCTGAAACGAAACCTGCCGCGAAAGCGGCCTCCGCCGCTTCCAAGCCGAAACCGGCGGCAAAGTCGAGCGCCGCAGCGACAAAAGCTGACGCAAAGCCCAAGGCCGTGAAGGCGCCTGCCGCCGCAAAGCCTGCTGCAAAGGCCCCGGCCAAGGCGGCTGCGCCCAAGGCCGCCGCCAAACCTGCCGCCAAGACGACGACCAAGGCCGCCGCTGCGCCCAAGGCGGCTTCGGCCAAGTCGACCGCCTCAAAAACCGCCACTGCCGCCAAGAAACCCGCTGCCCCCAAACCTGCGGCCAAGGCGACGGCGACCAAGTCGGCGACCACTGCGACCAAGGCCGCCGCTCCCAAGAAGGCGGCGGCTCCAAAGAAACCCGCTGCGCCCAAGGGCGCCGTTGCGCCGTCGACGCCCGCGCCTGTAACGCCCGCGCCCGTCTCCGAGGCCAAACCCGCGCCGAAGCCGGAACCGGTCGTCGCCGCCGCGCCGACGCCTGCCGCGCCGCCGGTGCAATCGGCTGCGCCTGCCGCCGCTCCCGCCGAACCGGTCAAGCCCGTCGAGGCGCCTGCGCCGCAGAAGAAGAAAGGCTTCTTCGCTCGCCTGTTCGGCCTGTGATCTGACTTCGCTTCGGGCATTCAACGCCAAAGACAAGGAAGGCCGGAGAGGACGCCCTCTCCGGCCTTCTTCAATTCTCGCTGTTCAGGCGGCTTATTCCGGCAGGTCTTCCGCCAGGATCGCCATTTCGAACATGAAGGAGCCGGCTTCGTCTTCATCCTCGAACACCACGCCGATGAACTCGTCATCGACATAGACTTCGGCGGAGTCGGCGACCTTGCGGGCCTTCACCTTGATGCCGCCGTGGTTGAAGGTGCGCTTCAGGTGCGTCTCGACGCGCTTCAGATCGTTCTCGGTCACGGGGTCAGCCTCGCTTTGGCGCCGAAGGGGGCGCATATCGTTGGCCGCGGACCCTAGAGAAGCCGCCTCGCCTTGGGAAGCCCGTGGACAAGCCCCTGCATCAGGCGTCCACAGGCGCGGCCGCGGCGCCTCAGATCACGAAGTCATAGACGATGTCGGCCAGCGTATGGTCCATCGTCCGTGCAGGCGTCGCGTCGGTCGGGCAGTTGACCAGCCTTGCCGGCACACCCGCCACGGTGCAGCCCGCCGGCACCGGCTTCAGCACCACCGAGCCGGACGCCACCTTGGCGTAGTCCCCGACCTCGATATTGCCCAGCACCTTGGCCCCGGCGCCCAGCAGGACGCCGCGCCCGATCTTCGGGTGGCGGTCGCCGCGCTCGGCCCCCGTCCCGCCCAGGGTCACGGCGTGCAGCATGGACACCTCGTCGCCCACCACCGCCGTCTCGCCGATGACGATGCCCGTGCCGTGGTCGATGAAGACGCCCGCGCCGATCCGCGCGGCCGGGTGGATGTCCAGTTGGAACAGCTCTGAAATCCGGCTCTGAAAGTGGAAGGCCAGGGTGTCGCGATCCTGTTCCCACAGCCAGTGCGCCACGCGCCACGCCTGCAGCGCCTGGAACCCCTTGAAATACATGAAGGGCTGCAACAGCGAGCGGATCGCCGGATCACGCTCCTGCACCGCCTTCAGGTCCGCCTCGGCGGCGGCCACAATGGCCGGATCAGCGATGAAGGCCGACAGCGCCACCTCGCGCACCGTCATGGCGGCCAGCTCCGCATCGCCCAGCTTGCGCGCGATCTGGAAGCTCAGCGCCCGGGCGAAGTCGTCATGGGCCAGAACGACGGCGTTCAACTGCGACGCCAAACGCGGCTCTTCGCGCGCAGCATCCTCGGCCGCGGCGCGCAACTGCGCCCACAGGTCCGGCTGCTTCGGCACGACTTCCAGCTTGGCCATCAGGCATCCTTACTCTTCGGCGCGACCCTACGCGCCCAGCATGGAACGCGCCAGCGCAGCAGGCAGTTCGCCCTCACGCGCCATATGGTAGGCCCGATAGGCCGTCGCCACCGTCAGCCCGTCGCGCACGGCGCCCCGCGCGATCTCGGCCATCAGATCGCGGAACGGCACCCGCGCCGACAGAAAGACCTCCGTCTCATCCGGCGCCGTCTCGGTCTCGCTCAAGCCCCAGGCCACCCAGGTCATCGCCCGCTCGTCAGTGATGGAGTTGGACAGGTCCACGTCCAGCGCCGCGCGCCAGTGCGCCGCCGTCAGCCCCGCCTCCTCGGCCAGTTCGCGCTTCACGGCCTCGAACGGATCCTCGCCCTCCGGCGCCCCGCCTTCGGGCATTTCCCACGAATAGCGCATCAGGGCGAAGCGGTGCTGGCCGACCAGACTGACCGTCCCGTCGTCATGCAGCGGCAGCACCCCCGTCCCCACATTCTTCGGCCGCACGACCATATAGTCGGCCTCAGCCCCTGTCGGCGCGATAGCCGGATGGCGCGTCACCCGCATCCACGGCGTGTCGATCAGGACGCTGTCGCCCAGACTGCGCCACGGCGGCGTGTCAGGCAGGCCCTCGGCCCAGCGCGGCTTGATGTCAGGGATGCGGCTCATGGCCCCAGCTATGGCGCCCGCCGCCGGAAAATCCTAGCTATCCCTCATGAGCCAGTCAGACCTGTCCGCCGCCCTGCCCCTGCCCGTCCGTTCGGAAGAGCTGCTGTCGCGCATGGCCGTGCGCCGCTCGGCCCCGGCCCAGTCGCTGAGCCTGCCCGGCCCCTCGGACGCCGAGATCGAGCAGATGCTGCTGCTGGGCGCCCGCACGCCCGACCACGGCAAGCTGTTCCCGTGGCGCTTCGTCATCCTCGGCCCGCGCAGCCGCGCCGAACTGTCTCAGGCCCTGACCGCGCTGGGCGAAACCCAGAACCGCACCGGCAAGGAGATCGCCGCCCTGGCCAAGCTGGCCAACCCGCCGCTGACCCTGATGGTCGTCTCCACCCCCATCGAAGGCCACAAGGTTCCGGTGTGGGAGCAGCAGCTGTCCGCCGGGGCCGTCTGCATGAACCTTGAGCACGCGGCCAATGCGCTGGGCTATTGCGCCAGCTGGATCACCGACTGGTATTCCTACGACCCCGCCGCCGTCGCCCTGTTCGGCGTCGAGGACGGCGAGAGCATCGCCGGCTTCATCCACGTCGGCTCCCTGTCCGAGCCCCCGCTGGAACGCCCCCGCCCCGACCTGACGCACAAGGTGACGGCGCGCCCGTAACGCTCCCCTATGCGAAACAGTTGAGGGGTGTCAGCGCCCCTCCTCCTCCGGCCGGTGCACGATCGACACCAGCACCACCGAGATGATCATCAGCAGGAACCACGCCCCCAGCTTGTTCAGGCTGACCATCTCCCATCCGCCCTCCTGCCCCGGATAGACCCAGGCCCGCGCGAACGTCCCCAGGTTCTCCGCGAACCAGATGAACAGCGCCACCAGCCCATAGCCCAGCAGCAACGGCATCGACCGCCGCGTCCGGTCGGCGGTGAAGTAGAACCACCCCCGCGCGAACAGCAGCCCGGTCGCCGCGAACAGCGCCAGCCGCACGTCCGGCAGCCAGTGGTGCGCGAAGAAGTTGACGTAGATCGCCGCCGCCAGCACCCACGTCGCCCACAGCGGCGGATAGTTCCGCACCCGGATATGGAAGATGCGCTGCACCCGCGCGATGTAGCTGCCCACCGCCGCATACATGAAGCCCGAGAACAGCGGCACGGCGCCGATCCTCAGCACCGATTCTTCCGGATAGATCCACGACCCGTGATAGGTCTTGAACAGCTCCATGATCGTCCCGGCGACATGGAACAGGAAGATGACCCGCGCCTCCTCCCAGCTCTCCAGCTTCAGGGCCAGCATCGCCGCCTGTATCCCCAGCGCCCCCAGCACCAGAAAGTCATAGCGCGCCAGCGGCGCCTGATCAGGCCAGAACAGAAACGTCCCCAGGATCAGCGCCAGCATCGCCCCGCCGAACAGACACGCCCATCCCTGCTTCAGCCCGAACCACAGGAACTCATAGGCGTAACGGCGAAGGCGCGAGCGGTCGGCCCACACCTCCGCGCGGGTCATCAGCCGACGGCCCCAAGCTTCGAGCGGGAGGCGGGGGGATGGGGTCATGAGGCAGTAGCCGCCACCGTATTCATGCGATGATTTCAGCATCCGCTATAAGTTCGTCAATCATACGACGTGCCAGTCGTCGCAATACAAATGCCGCAACTGACAAGCGAGTAAGCTCTTCCATGTCATCGGAATCGCTAGGATAATTTTCGCTCGCGTGTGCCACAGCCACCCGGCACGCCTTCCAAATATAATCCTCCGGCACCTCTGCTCCACGAGCGGCATCAAAACGCGTCAAACGAAGATCATCTGAGAATTGTTCTAGAGATTTCTCGTAGTTCTCGCCAATCCATCGTTTGAGCTTTTTACTGTTTTCAGGAAATTTTATTTCTATCACCTTGAGATAGCTCAGGACGGAAAAGCTAATTATCTCAGCTTCATCCGCATTCAGGCCTTCGCGATAGTAACCAATAGCCCGCCGAACTTTGTCTGATGCAGGAGCGGTTAATGGACGCAGCCAAAAAGGACTGACGGAGTTTGCGAGATTTCGGCGGGGAACAGCCACCGGCTCCGGATTCCCCGACCAGCCGTCTCGACAAATAGCGAAGGCATCATCCTCCCACGCCATCAGGCTAAGAAGCCGGTTTATTAAGGTAAGAGCGTAGCCATCATCAATCCGCTCACCGTTCAGATCGATATGGACTGAAGCAGAGCTATTCTTCGTCGGAGGCATGACGATAAATTCGTAGCCTTCGAAGGAGATCACCTCCTCAGTTTTCGGCCAGCACACTTGGGTCTCGACACCAACATTTAGATATCGAGCGTGAGGCCGAACTCTTAACCGCTTCAAACGAGCGCGACGCGCATCCTCCGCATCATACTCGGATCCACTACCTGATGGAGCTTCTATTGCGAGAGACGCCTTCATCTGATCGGCAAGAGCCTCGAAGAAACGACGCGTTAAACGGAAGTCACGTCGAATAAGAGATGATTTAGCATCAGGATTAAAGTTGACGACAGCTCCCGGCTGCAGCATCGATACAGCAGTCGAAGGGACATAGGCCTGCAGTGATGGATGATCCTTACCAACAAAAGCAAGACACGCTAGACCGTTTACATTACCATGACGACCAGACATCGAGACAGACAAGTAGTCGATTTCGTCAAGCTTATCGGTATCGGTAAGCAAGGTTTCAAGCAATGCGCCCAATGATTGAGCACCAGCAAAAGCTGCGTCCGCTCCTCCCACCGGCAAAAGCCCATTCAACACTGTGGACGCGTGACCCGCCCAAGCGGGATTTTGCGGCACTAATCCCAGAACAGCAGAACCAACTTGAAATGGGGTCAGTCGCGCAGCGCGATTTTCACGTCCTGCCGGCAGCCGGCCATATGACCTCAAAGATTCGAACCGGCGTGAAAGGTCCGCGGTATCAACGGGCGAGAAATCGCTCCCGGCCAGTAAGCGAAGCAAAACCTGTTCAAGTGTAACCGCGAACACGACTATGAAAGCCCCCTTGTCAGATTTCGCTCTGCCGTTTCCCTCACCCCCGCCCGCGATACCCCGCCACGCCCTGATCTGGCAGCCACACGCCCTCCAGCGGCGCGCCCGTCTGCCAGAAGACGTCGATGGGGATGCCGCCGCGCGGATACCAGTAGCCGCCGATGCGCAGCCATTTCGGTTGCAGCAGGTCGGCCAGGCGCTTGCCGATGGCGACGGTGCAGTCCTCGTGGAAGGCGCCGTGGTTGCGGAAGCTGGTCAGGTACAGCTTCAGGCTCTTGCTCTCGACCAGCCAGTCGCCCGGCACATAGTCGATGACGATGTGGGCGAAGTCGGGCTGGCCCGTCACCGGGCACAGGCTGGTGAACTCCGGCGCGGTGAAGCGCGCGACATAGAGCGTGTCGGCGTGCGGATTGGGCACGCGCTCCAGCACCGCCTCTTCCGGGTTCGTCGGGGCGGCGGTCTGGACGCCGAGTTGGCTGAGGCTGTCGGTATAGTGGGTCATGCCCGCCATTTAGGCCTTCGCCCCGCCAAAGAAAACGCCGCCCCCGCCGCAATCGGCCATCCCCCTGCTTCACCCGTGCTAGACTGCGCTCCGGCCGAGGGGACGGCGGCCATGCGACGACGGGGCGGATTTCAGACGATTCAGACGAATTGGACTCTCTTTTTTCTGAGAGGCTTCCACTTGGAGCGCGCCAGCCAAAATCCGCTCATCCCCGCGGAGGCGGGGACCCAGCAAGAGCCTCAGGCTCCGCGCGTGAACAGGCGCCCTCTGATTTGTGTGCGGAGCTTACAGCCAAAGCACTGGGTCCCCGCCTCCGCGGGGATGAGCGGGATTGGAGGGTCTGAGCGAAACCAGCGATACGATCATTGATTGCCTTCCCCGACGACAGCCGGTTAGCGTAGCCAAAAGCAACTCAGGAGAGACGACCCGTGGCCATTCCTGCTTCCCTCCAGTCCGGCCTGAAGCTGCCGGTGATCGCCTCGCCCATGTTCCTGGTGTCCGGGCCTGATCTGGTGGTCGAGGCCTGTAATGCGGGCGTGATCGGGACCTTCCCCTCGCTGAACCAGCGCACGACCGAGGGCTATCGGGAGTGGCTGCACGAGATCAAGTCGCGGCTGAAGCCCGACGCAGCTCCCTTCGGCGTCAACCACATCGTCCACCCGACCAACCCGCGCCTGATGGCCGACATGATGGTCTCGGTCGAGGAGAAGGTGCCGCTGATCATCACCTCGCTGGGCGCCGTGCGCGACGTGGTGGATGCGGTGCACGGCTATGGCGGCGTGGTCTTCCACGACATCGCCAATGTGCGCCATGCGCGCAAGGCCGCCGAGGCGGGGGTCGATGGCCTGATCCTGGTCGCCAACGGCGCGGGCGGGCATGCGGGCGTCGTGAACCCCTTCGCCCTGATCAACGAAGTCCGTAGCTTCTATGACGGGACCATCATCCTGGCGGGCGCCCTGTCGACCGGGCAGGACGTGGCGGCGGCGCTGATGATGGGCGCCGACTTCGCCTATATGGGCACCCGCTTCATCGCCACGACCGAGAGCGCGGCCCAGCCCCACTACAAGGACCTGATCGTCCAGTCGGGCTCGGCGGACATCACCTATACGCCCGCCGTTTCCGGCATTCCGGCCAACTTCCTGACGCCTTCGCTGGTCGAGAACAGGATCGACCCCAAGTCCCTGCCCGAGCACAAGCTGGACATGGGCGAAGAGGCCAAGGCGTGGAAAACGATCTGGTCCGCCGGTCAGGGTTCGGGCTCGATCCACGACGTGCCGACAACGGCGCAGCTTGTCGCTCGGCTGACGGACGAGTTTTCGCAGGCCTGTGATAAATTCGACAAGAAGCGTCTCTAGGAAGCGGCCTCGAAGCTCCCCCCTTTCGAGGCCGATTCATGCGCATCCTGACGACCGCCCTTTTGGCGACCGCCCCGCTCCTGATCCTGGCCTCGACGGCCCAGGCCCAAGAGATGCCCGGCCGCTGGAGCTTCAGCGCCGGCGCCGCCAGCGACAACCGCTCCAAGGACGCCTCCAAGTCCGACGGCGATCCCTTCGTCTGGGGCGCCGCGGAATGGGAAAGCGAAAGCGGCCTCTTCTACGTCAGCCCCGCCGCCGAAACGATCAAGAGCGGCGGCTCAGAGCTGGAGCTGGAACTGACCGGCGGGGTGCGTCCGCAATGGGCGGGCTTCGACTTCGACCTGAACGTCGCGCACAAATGGCGGGTCGATACCGATCCCGGCTATGATGACAAGTCGTGGGAGTTCACCGCGGACATGAAGCGCTCGATCGGCCCGGCCAGCGCGCGTCTGCGGCTACAGCATTCGCCCGACGGAGCCGGTTCGGTGAAGGCCTGGACCTGGGTCGCCCTGCGCGGCGGCTGGGACTTCACCGACAAGCTGAACGTCTCGGCCGAGGTCGGTCGCCGCGAGCAGAACAACAGCGTCGACTACACCGGCTATAACATCGGCGCGACCTATGCCCTGACCCGCAACCTTGAGGCCGAACTGCGCTGGTACGGCACCAACGCCGATGTCCCGGGCGAGCAATACGCCGACGCCCTGGTGGCCGGGGTCAGCGTCTATTTCTGACCCGTTCTCCCTTTATGGGCGAGACGGGTTTCGCCTTTTGCTTGAAAGGGCCTAGGCTGCCGCCATGACCTTTCGATTGACGACCTTGGAACGTGCGTATCAACTGGCTGAAAGCGGCTCTTGCCGGACAGTAGGGGACGTCAAACAGGCCCTGAAGCTTGAGGGCTATGAGCGGATTCAGGATGCGCTCTATGGCTCCACCATCACCTCGGCGCTACGTAAACTGTGCCAGGAGAACTGGGTGTCCCCGCCGGAAACGGCCGAGCCCTGACGCCCGGCTCTTGCATTAGGCCACCGGAGGGTCCACCCTAAAGGGGTCGATCTCTCTGCGTAACGCTCTGCCTTCTGCCCCGCGCACCGAGGTCTAAGCCGATCCATACAGACCCGACAGGTCTTCAGAGACGTTCTCTGAAGCCAACTTCTAGCGGAGGTCCTGAAAATGGCTACCGGCACTGTAAAATGGTTCAACTCCACCAAGGGCTACGGCTTCATCCAGCCGGACGACGGCGGCAAGGACGTCTTCGTCCACATCTCGGCTGTTGAACAAGCCGGCCTGCGCGGCCTGGACGAAAACCAAAAGGTTTCCTACGAAATCGAGCGCGACCGTCGCTCGGGCAAGGAATCGGCTGGTCAACTGAAGACCGAAGGCTGATCCGGCTCCATCGCCGACCGCGTCAGCAATGACGGGCCGACGATGACAGGATTTAAAGCGCGCAGGGGTCGCCCTCTGCGCGCTTTTCTTATGAGGGCTTCAACTGGCCGAAATCCGCGCCGCTGGGCGACTGGAACAGCCGCAGGCCGAACTCAGGCAGGATCGCCAGCAGGTGATCGAAGATATCGCCCTGGATCGCCTCATACTCGGCCCAGGCCGCGGTGGCGGTGAAGGCGTAGATCTCCAGCGGTAGTCCCGTCTCCGTCGGCTGCAACTGACGCACCAGCAGCGTCATGTCCTGACGGATGCCCGGGTGGTTCTCCAGATAGTTCTGCACATAGGCGCGGAAGGCGCCGATGTTGGTCGAGCGCCGCATATTGACCGGATCGCGCCCGGCCTCGACCAGTTTGGCGTTCCAGTCCGCCATCTCGGCGCTCTTGTCCGCCAGATAGTCGTCGATCAGCAGGAAGCGCCGCATCTTGTCGCGCTCGGCCTCGGTCAGGAAGCGCGCGCTGGTCTGGTCGATCAGCAGCGAGCGCTTGATGCGTCGCCCGCCGCTGTCCTGCATCCCGCGCCAGTTGCGATAGGACTCGCTGATCAGCCGCCAGGTCGGGATGGTGGTGATCGTCTTATCCCAGTTCTGGACCTTCACCGTGTGCAGGGCGATATCGATGACGTCGCCGTCAGCATTGACCTGCGGCATCTCGATCCAGTCGCCGACGCGCAGCATGTCGTTGGAGTTCAACTGTACCGACGCCACCAGCGACAGTATGGTGTCCTTGAACACCAGCATCAGCACCGCCGCCAGCGCGCCGAGGCCCGACAGAAGCAGCAATGGCGAACGGTCGATCAGGGCCGCAATCACCAGAATGGTGGCGATGGCGTAGATGACGATCTTCAGGACCTGCAGATAGCCCTTGATGCTGCGGCGGTGCGCGCGCGGCGAGCGGGCGTAGATGGCGTTGGCCATGTCCAGACCGGCGCCGATGCCGATGGCCACGGCCACGATCATGAAGGCCCCTGCCACGTTCTGGATCAGGGTGAGGACGCCGGGCGCCAGATGCGGCACGCCGCTGATCCCCTGATGGATGATGATGGCGGGCACGACACGGGTGAAGCTGCGCACCACCGGCTGCAACAGGGTGTCGAGATCATGCACCGCCCGGCCGACCACTCTCAGGATCAGCCGGGTCAGGACGCGGCGGACCACAAAGTCCGCAATGAAGGCGACAAGGGCGAGAAGACAGAGCCCGATCAGCATCTCCGCGATCGGAAACTCCGCCAGGCGAATACGCATGGCGTCGAAATCAAACATGACCCCAGCCTAGGCAGGCTGGCCGGAGATTTGAACCCCCGGCGCCTCAATCAGCCTCAGCCGATGGCCTGATCCAGATCGGCGATCAGGTCGTCGATATCCTCGACCCCGACCGACAGGCGGATCAGGTTGTCGGTGACGCCGCCCGCCTCTCGCACCTCTTTCGGTACGCTGGCGTGGGTCATGATGGCCGGGTGATTGACCAGGCTTTCGACGCCGCCCAGAGACTCCGCCAGGGTGAAGACCTGCACCCGCTCCAGCACGCGCTTGGTGCGCTCCAGGTCGCCATCGATCAGCACCGTGACCATGCCGCCGAAGCGGCCGTTCATCTGACGCGCGGCCAGTTCGTGCTGGGGGTGGCTGACCAGACCCGGATAGATGACCTTGGCCACGCCTGCCCTGTCTTCCAGCCAGCGGGCGACGGCCAGAGCATTCTCGTTGTGCGCCTTCATGCGCAGGCCCAACGTTTTCAGGCCACGGTTAACCAGAAAGGCGTCGAACGGTCCCATGATCCCGCCCACCGAGTTCTGCAGGAACTTCAACTGGGCCGCCATCTCGGCGTCCTTGGCGACCAGAACCCCGCCGACGATGTCGGAGTGGCCGTTCAGATATTTGGTCGCCGAATGCATGACCACATCGGCGCCCAGCGTCAGCGGCTGCTGGCTCCACGGCGTGGCGAATGTGTTGTCGACCACCAGGATCAGCTTGTGCGCCTTGGCGATCTTCGACAGGGCCTCGATATCGGCCAGCTTCATCAGCGGGTTGGTGGGTGTCTCGACCCACAGCATCCGCGTCTTGTCGGTGATGGCCGCCTCGACGGCCGCCAGGTCGGTCAGGTCGATATAGCTGAAGTCCAGCCCCATCGACCGGCGCCGCACCCGCTCGAACAGCCGCCACGAACCGCCATAGAGGTCGTCGCCGGTGATGATGTGCGACCCAGCGTCCAGCAGTTCCAGCGCCGTCGAAGTCGCCGCCATGCCCGAGCCGAAGCCGAAGGCCTGAACCCCGCCCTCCAGATCGGCGATGCAGGCCTCGAACGCCTCACGCGTCGGGTTCTTGCCGCGCGCGTATTCATAACCCTTGTTCACGCCCGGGCTTTCCTGGGCATAGGTCGAGGTGGCGTAGATCGGCGTCATCACCGCGCCCGTCGTCGGGTCCGGCTGCTGGCCCGCATGGATGGCGCGGGTCGAGAAGCCCTGGCGGTTCTTCAGTTCAGACATGGGCTTACCGGTTCAGGCTGAGGTGGTTGATCAGGTCGGTGCGGGTGATCAGGCCGACGAAGGTCTCGCCGTCCAGCACGATGGCCACGCGGTCGCGGTCGAAGACCGGGATCAGGGCGTCCAGCGATTCCGTCACCTGAAGCGTGTCCAGATCGCGCGTCATGGCCGAAGCCACGGGCTTGGCGAAGCGCTCCTGACGGGTGATGTCGTCGGTGTTCATGATCTGAACGATGTCGCTTTCGTCCAGAATGCCGACCAGACGGCCATCCTGAATGACCGGCAGTTGCGACAGGCCGTCGCCGCGCATCCGCTTGAAGGCCGTGTCCAGCGTGTCTTCCGGCCCGATCACCACTACGTCGCCCGACGCATATTTGCGGTTGATCAGGTCCGACAGGTCGCCCTGCAGGGCGCGTTCGGACAGGCCCTGATCCGCCAGCCAGGCGTCGTTGTAGACCTTGGACAGGTATTTGGCGCCGGTATCGCAGACGAAGGTCACGACCCGCTTCGGCTCGGTCTGTTCACGGCACCAGCGTAGGGCCGTGGCGATCAGGGTGCCGGACGAAGACCCCGCCAGAATGCCTTCCTTCAGCAGCAGCTCGCGGACCGTGGCGATCGCCTCGGCGTCGGGGATGGAATAGGCGACGTCGATCAGGTCGGGATCGGTCGTCTCGGGCATGAAGTTCTGGCCAATGCCTTCGACCGTATAGCTGCCGTCCGGCCCGGCGACGCCCTCGTTGATCAGGCCCGCCAGCGCCGAGCCGACCGGGTCCGCCAGAATGATCTGGGCCTTCGAGCCCTGCGATTTGAAATACTGGGCGTTGCCCGTGATCGTTCCGCCCGAGCCGATGCCGGCGACGAAGGCGTCGATGTCGCCGTCCATCTGTTCCCAGATCTCCGGGCCGGTCGTCTTGAAGTGGGCCTCGGAGTTGGCGTCGTTGGCGAACTGGTTGACGAAATAGCCGCCGGGAATCTGCTGGGCCAGACGCTCAGCCATGTCGGTATAGTATTCCGGGTGGCCGTGCGGCACATCCGAACGGGTCAGGCGCACGTCGGCGCCCATGGCGCGCAGATGCTGGATCTTCTCCTTCGACATCTTGTCGGGGATGACCAGCAGAACTTTGTAGCCCTTCTGCTTGCCGACCAGCGTCAGCGCCAGGCCGGTGTTGCCCGCCGTCGCCTCGACGATGGTGCCGCCGGGCTTCAGCCAGCCCTGCTGTTCCGCCGCCTCGATCATCGACAGGGCGATGCGGTCCTTGATGGAGCCGCCGGGGTTCTGGCTCTCCAGCTTCAGGAACAGGCGGCAGGGGCCGGTGTCGATCCGCGTCACCTCGACCATCGGCGTCTTGCCGATCAGGTCCAGCAGGGTCTTCGCCGGACGGCTGAGAACAGGGGTGTCGGTCATCGACATACAGGCAGGCTCCGTTGCACGGGGTTTCAGCATGAAGCTGGGCGTCCGGCCCTTCGCGGTCAACTCCTGCAAGTTTTCACCCTTTCGCCGCGAAGCGCGTTAGAAAGGGCGCAATGGTCAAGACACCGAAACGCCCCGCAGCGGGCCTGCCCGACAAAGAATCCCTCATCGCCTTCCTGCGTGAAGCCGGAGAAGCCGAAAAGGCCGACATCGCGCGCGCCTTCGGCCTGAAGGGCGCCGAGCGGCGCCAGATGCGCGACATGCTGAAGGAACTTGAGGCCGAGGGCCGCCTCAGCAAACGCGGCCGCAAAGGCTTTTCCGAGGTCGGCGCCCTGCCCCCCGTCGGCGTGGCCGATGTGGTCGAGCGCGACGCCGATGGCGAGCTTTACGTCCAGCTGGTCAAGGGCGGCGAGGACGCGCCCCGCGCTGTCCTGATGCCCGACCGCGAGGGCCGTGGCCCTGCGCCCGGCATGGGCGATCGCCTGCTGGTCAAGTTCAACCAGGGCGTCGACGGCTGGGAGGCCCGACTGGTCAAGCGGCTGGATACCGGCGGCAACCGCGTGCTGGGCGTCATCCGCAAATCGGCGCGCGAGACGCGGGTCGAGCCGGTCGACAAGCGCTCCAAGGACGTGCTGGTCGTGCCGCAGGCGCAGGCTGCGGACCTGCGTGACGGCGATCTGGTGCTGGCCGCCATTGAAAAGGGCGTGCATCGCTATGGCCCCAAGCGCGGCAAGATCCTTGAGAACATCGGCCGTGAAGACGACCCGCGCGCCGCCTCCATCATCGCCATCCACGCGCATGGCGTGCCGACCGGCTTCTCTGAAGCCGTCGAGCGCGAGGCCGAGGATCAGGCTGTCCCGACGCTGAAGGGGCGCGAAGATCTGCGCCATGTCCCCTTCATCACCATCGACCCGGCCGACGCGCGCGACCACGACGACGCCGTCTATGCCGAGCGCGACGAAGACCCGGCCAATGCGGGCGGCTGGATCGTCTGGGTCGCCATCGCCGACGTCGCCGCCTATGTGCGCCCGAACACGGCGCTGGACCGCGAGGCGCGAGCCAAGGGCAACTCGACCTACTTCCCCGACCGGGTCGAGCCGATGCTGCCGGAAGTCCTGTCCAACGGCCTGTGCAGCCTGAAGCAGGGCGAGAACCGCGCCTGCATGGCCGTGCGCATGGTCTTTGACAAGGACGGCAGGAAGACCGGGCACAAGTTCACGCGCGGCCTGATGCGCAGTCATGCCAAGCTGTCCTATGAACAGGCGCAATCCGCCATCGACGGCCTGCTGGACGATGCGACCGGGCCGATCATGGAGGCGATCCTCTATCCGCTGTGGAACGCCTATCGCACCATGCTGAAGGGCCGCGAACGCCGCAGTCCGCTGGCCATCGAAAGCCCCGAGCGCCGCATCATCATGTCGCCCGACGGCGGCATCGCCGGCATCGAGCCGCGCAAGTCGCTGGAGGCCCACCGTCTGATCGAAGAGATGATGATCCAGGCCAACGTCTGCGCCGCCGAGACGCTGGAGAAGACGCACACGCCGCTGATCTATCGCGTCCACGACACGCCCAGTCAGGAGAAGATCTTCAACCTGGCCGACTTCCTGCACACCATCGGCAAGCCGTGGAACAAGGGCGAGGCGCCGAACACCAAGCGCTTCAACAAGCTGCTGGAGGAAACCCGCGACACTCCGCACGCCGAGGTGGTGAACGAAGTCGTCCTGCGCACCCAAATGCAGGCCTTCTACTCGCCTGAGAACGTCGGCCACTTCGGCCTGCATCTGGACCGCTACGCCCACTTCACCTCGCCGATCCGGCGTTATTCGGACCTGATCGTCCACCGGGGGCTGATCCGGGGGCTGAAGCTGGGATCGGACGGCCTGACCGACCGCGAGATCGCCGAACTGGGCGGCATCGCCGAGCACGTCACCGAGACCGAGCGCCGCTCCATGGCCGCCGAGCGCGACGCCATGGACCGCTACATCGCCGCCTTCCTTGAAGAGCACGTCGGCGCGACATTCAGCGGCCGGATCACCGGCGTGACCCGCTTCGGTCTGTTCATCCGGCTGGACGAGACGGGCGCTGATGGGCTGGTCCCCGTCTCGACGCTGGGCGACGAATATTTCACCCACGACGACCGCGCCCACGCCCTGGTCGGCGAGCGCACCGGCAAGCGGTTCCCGCTGGGCCGCCGCGTCGAGGTGCGGTTGATGGAGGCCACCCCCGTCACCGGCGGTCTGGTGCTGGAAATGCTGTCCGAGCCGGACCCGCGCGATCCCAACGCCCCTGCCCCGCGCTATGGGATGCGCGGAAGAGGCGGCGACGGCCCGCCCAGGCGTGGAAAAGGCCGCCCCGGCGGTCCCAAGCCCCGCAACGGCGCCAAGCCCTCCGGCGGCCTGAAGGGCGTCAGAAAGGGCAAGCGACGGTGAGCAGTTTCACGTCCCTTCTCCCCTCGTGGGAGAAGGTGGGCGCCGACGGCGCTCGGATGAGGGGGCTGTATCCGCACGCAGGACGACTGACGTTGAGGACGCAGGCGGCGCCCCCCTCATCCGTCTCGCTCCGCGAGCCACCTTCTCCCCCGGCGGGGAGAAGGCAGGAGTTTTTGCCATGACCCCCACCCCCTTCGACATCGCCCAAGACCTCATCGACGCGCCGCATGTCGGCGGCGTGCAACGTCCCAAGGATGCGGCGACCCTGATCCTGACCCGCGACGCCAGGCGCCCGGAAGTGCTGATGGGCCGCCGGGCGGCGGGGCACGTCTTCATGGCGTCGAAGTGGGTGTTTCCGGGCGGACGCATCGAACGGGCCGATTTCAACGCCGCGGACGACGGCGCCCTGTCGTCCGACGCCGCGCGACGGTTGCAGGCGGAAATGCCCGCCCGCCGCGCCCGCGCCCTGGCCCTGGCCGCCGTGCGCGAGACGTTTGAAGAAACCGGCCTGATCCTGGGTCGTCCGGCGCCCTCTGCTTCGGTCGCCGGGCCGTGGCGGGAGTATCGTCAGGCAGGCGCCCTGCCCGATCTGTCGGTGCTGTCCTATGTGGCGCGCGCCATCACCCCGCCGGGCCGGACGCGTCGTTTCGACGCCCGCTTCTTCATGGCTCCGGTCGAGGCCCTGCGCGATCCTGACCGAATCGAAGGCTCAGGCGAACTGGACGAGATCGCCTGGATTCCGCTGGACGAGGCGCGAAGCCTCGATCTGCCCGCCATCACCCGCTTCGTGCTGGGCGAAGTGGCCGAACGGCTGGAGACGCCGCAACGCCCCCTGCCCTTCGTCCATATGGTGCGCGGCCGCCACGTCATCGACCATCAGGACTGACGCGGCGGCCGCTGAGTCTTATTCCGCGACCGGCTTGGTCAGGTCGAAATCGACCTGGAAGTGGCGATTCGGGCGGCGCAGTTCATAGGTGAAGGTCTTGCCGGGATGGACCTCCATCGCCCAGACGTTGGTCGTCGAGACCGAAGCGTTCTGCGCGTTGAACAGATCAATGGACTCCTTATCGACCGGGAATTCCTGGCGCTCGGCCGTGCCTTCATTCGCCGTGTCGCCGCCGTACCAGTGCAGCGGATCGGTCTTGCCGTCCGGCTGGCGGTGATCGTGCTTCAGTCGCAGGCCCGAATCGGTGCGGGTCACGACCCAGGTGCGCGAGTGGTCTTCGCCGACCCAGAAGGGAATGCGAATCTCATCCTTCGAGCATTCGCGCACGTGCATCAGCAGGCGCTTGCCCGTGAAATCCGAGTCGGCGGCCTCGGTCGTGACGACCTTGCCCTCGAATCGCTGGCCGCACAGGGCGGTCAGATTGGCGAAAAAGGCGTCCTGGGCTGACGCCGGGGCCTCAGCGGGCGCGGCCGCCGGCGCGGCAGGCTCTGACGAGCAGGCGGAAAGGGCCAGGCCAGCGGCGACGACAGCGGCGGACAGGACATGGGCGGGCTTGAAGCAGGGCTTTTTCATGGCGAAACACTAGCGCCTGTATGGCCAGGCTCAACGTGACATCGAAGCCGTTGACTTTGAGCCCGTCCTGAGTATGTTCCGCGCCTCTTATTTCAAGCGGCTTTCGCCGTCGCAGAGGTTAATTCCGATGGCCAAACCGGCTTCCATCAAGATCCGCCTGAACTCCACCGCCGACACCGGCTTCTTCTACGTCACCAAGAAGAACGCTCGTACGATGACCGAGAAGATGGTCGTCAAGAAGTACGACCCGGTCGTCCGCAAGCACGTCGAGTTCAAGGAAGGCAAGATCAAGTAAGGGCTTAGCCCTCCGCTTGAATCTGCGAAATTCGAAACGCCCGGTCGCAAGACCGGGCGTTTTTCGTTGTCCGTAAGGTTGCGCCGGGATCGTCAGGCGGCGCGCGCCACCACCCGGTTGCGCCCGGCCTTCTTGGCCTCATAGACGCCCTCGTCCGCGCGCTTCAGCAGGGAGGCCGGAGTGTCGTCCGCGCCCATGCTGGCCGCCACGCCGACCGACACGGTGATGCTCAAAGGCTCTCCGCCCAGAATGCGGAAGGGCGAAGACCCCACGTCGCGGCGGATCCGCTCGGCGATACGATGGGCGTCATCCAGCGTCGTGCCGGGCATGACGACCACAAACTCTTCTCCGCCGAACCGGCACGGCAGGTCCACGGCCCGCACATTGGTCGCCAACCGCACCGAGAACTCGCGCAGCACTTCGTCGCCCGCATCGTGGCCCAGACTGTCGTTGACCGCCTTGAAGTGGTCGATGTCCAGCACCAGCACCGCCACTGGATCGCCGCCGCGATTGGCGCGGGCGACCAGCGCCTCCAGTTGGCTGTTCATATAGCGACGGTTATGCAGGCCGGTCAGCGGATCGGTGACCGCCATCTCCAGACTGTGGTCCAACTTCTGGCGCAGAAAATCGCCATACCGCTTGCGCCGCACCTGGGTCCGCACCCGCGCGGCCAGTTCCTCTGGGTCGACCGGACGGGTCAGGATGTCGTGCGCGCCCAGTTCCAGCGCCTTCAGCAGGCGCGGCCGGTCCTGCGTGTCCACCAGCGCCAGTATGGGCAGGCGCCGCGTCGGCTCCTTGGAGCGCAGATTGGCGATCAGGCGCAGGCCGTCGAACCGCTCCGACGTGATATTGACGATGACCAGATCCACCGGACCGCGCGCGGTTTCCAGCCCGGCCTCGGTCGACGTCTCGATGATCGGGCGATGCTCCTGCGACAGCTCCTGCGCCATCATCTGAGCCTGAAGGACATTGTCGTCGACGATCAGAACCCGACCGCCCGAGCCTTTCAGCCGTGCTGAACCGCCAGTGTCCACGCCGACGCGACGGCCGCTTTCCTCGCGCTCGCGCAGCTCGTCCATGACCATCTTCAGACGGGTCAGGCTGCGCACCCGCGCCATAAGGATCACATCATCCAGCGGCTTGGACAGGAAGTCGTCGGCCCCGGCTTCCAGCCCCTTGATGCGGTCATGGCGCCCGTCCAGCGCCGTCACCAGCACGACGGGGATATGGCGCGTGTCCGCGGCCGCCTTGATCCGGCGGCACGTCTCGAACCCGTCCATGCCGGGCATCATCACATCCAGCAGGATCAGATCAGGCTGCTCGCTCGCAGCCAGTGAGATGGCGCTCAACCCATCATGACAGGTCAGGACGTCATAATATTCAAGCGTCAGCTTGGCCTCGAGCAGCCGGACGTTGGCGTCAACGTCGTCGACCACCAGGATTCGTGCGCTCATGCCGCCTCCGGTCCCAGGTGCCTGCGCACCGTCTCCAGGAAAGACATGACCGAGATCGGTTTGGAGATGTAGGCCTCGCAGCCCCCCTGCCGAATCCGTTCCTCATCACCCTTCATGGCGAAGGCCGTAACGGCGATGACGGGGATGTGGTTCAGTTCTTCGTCGTCCTTGAGCCATTTCGTGACTTCAAGGCCGGAAATTTCCGGCAATTGGATGTCCATCAGGATCAGATCGGGGCGATGCTCGCGCGCAATCGCCAGCGCCTGCAGACCTTCGCGGGTCTGCAGCACTTCATACCCCTGGGACTCGAGCAGATCATGAAAAAGCTTCATGTTCAGCTCATTATCCTCGACGATGAGGACCTTCTTGGACATCCGTCACCCGGCTGTTGCGCCTCTTGTTTCATCCGCATTCGCGGCGGGCTGTTACGCCTTCTTGGATGCACTGTGACCGCAGCAGTCTTAAGTTGACGTGAAGCTGAGACAAATGGAGTTCATGCTTGGCCATTACGGCCCTCTGCCGCGACTGTCTGTGGACCGGCGACCATAAGGTCGCGCGGTGTCCGTCGTGCGCCTCGCGCCGGGTGATCGCCCATGACGAGCTGGCCGATCTGCACATCGCCCACATGGACTGCGACGCCTTCTACGCCTCGGTCGAGAAACGCGACCGGCCCGAACTGCGCGACAAGCCGGTCATCATCGGCGGCGGCAAGCGCGGGGTGGTCTCCACCGCCTGCTATGTGGCGCGACTGTATGGCGTGGGTTCGGCCATGCCCATGTTCAAGGCGCTGAAAGCCTGTCCCGACGCCGTGGTCATCAAGCCGGACTTCCGCAAATATGTGGCCGAGAGCGAGCGGATATTCGGCGCCGTCCACCGTCTGACGCCGCTGGTTCAAACCCTGTCGCTGGACGAAGCCTGGATCGATCTGAAGGGCACCGAGCGCCTGAACGGCGGCCCGCCCGCCTTCCAGTTGGCGCGCCTGCAGAAATGGATCGAGGACGAGACGGGCCTCAGCGTCTCCATCGGCCTGGCGCCCAACCGCTTCCTGGCCAAGATCGCGTCGGAGCTGGACAAGCCGCGCGGCTTCTCCGTCATCGGCGTCGCCGAGGCGCAGGGGCTACTGGCGCCGCGCCCCGTGACCACCCTGCCCGGCGTCGGGCCGGTGTTCGGGCGCACCCTGCGCTCGGACGGCTTCGCCACGATCGGCGATCTGGCCTCTGCCGACGTCAAGGATCTTGTGCGGCGCTATGGCGAGACGGGCCTGCGCCTGCACGACCTCAGCCACGCCCGCGACAGCCGCCCGGTAAACCCCGACCACGACCGGCGCGGCATGAGCGCCGAGACCACCTTCAACGACGACCTGACCACCGCCGAAGCGCTGGAGGCCGAGTTATGGCCCCTGTGCGAGAAGCTGGCCTCCAAGGCGCGGCGCGACGGCGTGGCCAGCCGCGTCGTGGTGCTGAAATTGCGCAAGACGGACTTCAAGATCGTGACCCGCCGCGTCACCCTGGCCGAGCCGGTGCAGACGGCGCGCGCCCTGTTCGCCGCCGGGCGCGACTTACTAAAGCCGGAACTTGGCGTGCCCTATCGGCTGATCGGCATCGGCATGGCTGACATCGCCGACGCCCATGACGCGCCCGCCGGTCTGTTCGCCACGGCCGAGACGCGGGCGCTGAAAACCGAGACCGCCATCGACGCCCTGCGCGACAAGTTCGGAGCCGCCGCCGTCGTCTCCGGACGCGCGCTGAAACGTCCCAACGAACGCCCCGGATGACGCGGCCGCCGCACCGCGCTAAACCCCTTTCACCCCTTTCATATGGAGTCGCCCCATGAGCATCCACGCCCGCATCGCTGAACTCGGCATCACCCTGCCCGAGCCCGCCAAGCCGGTGGCCAGCTATGTCTCCTACGTCCGCTCGGGCGACCAGATTTTCATCTCGGGCCAGCTGTCGAACGACGCCAGCGGCGGCATCAAGGGCACCGTCGGCGTCGACGTGACCCCGGAACAGGCCGCCGAGGCCGCCCGCCTGTGCGGGATCAACCTGCTGGCCCAGATCAACGCCGCCGTCGACGGCGACCTGGATCGCGTGGTCCGCATCGTCAAGCTGGGCGGCTTCGTCCAGGCCGGGCCGGACTTCGACGCCATCCCCGGCGTCATCAACGGCTGCTCGGACCTGATGGTCCAGGTCTTCGGCGACGCGGGCAAGCACTCGCGCTCGGCCGTCGGCGTCTACAAGCTGCCGCTCGGCTTCGCCGTCGAAGTGGATGCCGTCATCGAGGTGAAGTGAGCTTCACCCTTCAGGTCAACGACAGCATCGCCGCCATAGGCCGGGCTGCATGGGACGCCTGTGCGGCCCCCAGCGGCGATCCTTTCGTTTCCTACGACTTCCTCGACGCCTGCGAGGCGTCCGGCAGCGCCGTCCCGTCCGAGGGCTGGGCGGCGCGTCACCTGTCCCTGCACGATAAGGACGGCGTCGTGATCGGCGTCATGCCCCTCTATCTGAAGGGCCACAGTCAGGGCGAATACGTCTTCGATCACAGCTGGGCCGACGCCTATCAGCGCGCAGGCGGGCGCTATTATCCCAAGCTGTTGGGCGCCGTGCCCTTTACCCCCGCGAGCGGCCCGCGCTTCCTGAACGCGCTGGGAACGGACGCCGCCACAGTCAGGCAGGCCCTGCTGCAAGGCGCGCTGACGTTGACGCAACAGCTCGGCGTCTCGTCCCTGCACGTCAACTTCCCGCTTGAGGCCGAGTGGCGCGCCATGACCGAAGCGGGTCTGCTGCCGCGCCGGGACATCCAGTTCATCTGGCGCAACGAGGGCTATCGGACCTTCGACGACTTTCTGGCCGCCCTGTCGTCCAACCGGCGCAAGACCATCCGCCGCGAACGACGCGAGGCGCAGGCCGGTCTCGACATCCGCGTCCTGACCGGGGCGCAGATCACAAAGGCGCACTGGGACGCCTTCTTCGCCTTCTACATGGACACCGGCGACCGCAAATGGGGGCGGCCTTATCTGACGCGCGACTTCTTCGCCCGCGTGGGCGCCAGCATGGCCGACCGCATCGCCCTGGTCATGGCGTTCGAGAACGGGACGCCCGTGGCGGGCGCGCTGAACTTCATCGGTCGCGACGCCCTGTATGGACGCCAGTGGGGAACGCTGGTCGACCGACCCTTCCTGCATTTCGAGCTGTGCTATTATCAAGCCGTCGACTTCGCCATTTCCCGCGGCCTGTCGCGGGTCGAGGCGGGCGCGCAGGGGGACCACAAGATCGCGCGCGGCTACCTGCCCTCCCCTGTCTATTCGGCCCATTTCATCGCCGATCCGGCCCTGCGTGACCCGGTCGCCCGCTACCTGGAACAGGAGCGCCCGGCAGTGGAATCCGAGATGCAGGCGATGACGGCGAAACTGTCGCCCTATCGTCAGGGCTGACATCACGCCGCACCTGAAAAACCGCCGGAACCTGAGCCTTTTCCGCGCGCTTCCTAGGGGAGTTTCACTCCCCAAAGGTAAGACATCATGGCAAATCAACGCATCCAGGGCGCAGTCGAAGAATTCGAAGGCAAAGCCAAGCGCGGTCTGGGCCGCGTGGTCGGCGACAGCAAGCTGCAGGTCGACGGCGCCGTCAAGGAAGTCTCGGGCCGCGCCAAGAACGCCTATGGCCGCGTCATCGATGGTCTGGACGACATGGTCGATCAGGCTCCGTCCGACGTGCGCGAACCGGCCCGCAAGGCGCTGGACTTCGCCCGCGAAAAGCCCCTGCTGACTGTCGGCATCATCGCCGGCGCAGCCGTCGTGCTCAGCGCCCTCGGCCGCAAGAACTGATAAAGGCGTCTCTCTTCTCTGTGAGAGACGAATAAAAAGGCCCGGACGGCGACGTCCGGGCCTTTCTCATTAGAGCCTGACTAAAATCAGGCCGTTTCCTCTTCCTCTTCCTTCACCGCCGCGCCCTTGGTCGGGGTGATGTCGAAGGCGATCTTGCCGTCCTTCAGCTCAACCTTGACGTGTCCTCCGCGGGTCAGGCGGCCGAACAGGATGTCGTCGGCCAGCGGCTTCTTGATGTGTTCCTGAATGACGCGGGCCAGGGGCCGTGCGCCATACAGTTCGTCGAAGCCGTTCTTGGCCAGCCAGTCAGTCGCCTCGTCGGTCAGTTCGATGGTGATGTTGCGGTCCGCCAGCTGGGCTTCCAGCTGCAGCACGAACTTGGTCACCACCGAGCGGATCGTCTCGGCGCCCAGAGGCTTGAAGGCCACGATGGCGTCCAGACGGTTGCGGAACTCCGGCGCGAACAGGCGCTGGATGGCCTTGTCGTCCTCGCCCTCGACCTTGCCCCGGCCGAAGCCGATGGAGGCGCGGGCGTTGTCGGCGGCCCCGGCGTTGGTGGTCATGATCAGGATGACGTTCCTGAAGTCGACCTTCTTGCCCACGGCGTCGGTCAGCGTCCCGTTGTCCATCACCTGCAACAGGATGTTGTAGACGTCGGGGTGCGCCTTCTCGATCTCATCCAGCAGCACCACAGAGTGCGGATGCTGATCGACCGCGTCGGTCAGCAGGCCGCCCTGATCATGGCCGACATAGCCCGGCGGCGCGCCGATCAGGCGGCTGACCGTGTGGCGCTCCATGTATTCCGACATGTCGAAGCGCTGCATCTCGATGCCCAGGGTGGCGGCGAGCTGCTTGGCGACTTCGGTCTTGCCGACGCCGGTGGGGCCGCTGAACAGGAAGGCGCCGATCGGCTTGTTCGGGTCGCGCAGACCCGCCCGCGCCAGCTTCATCGCCGACGAGACCTGATCGATCGCCTGTTCCTGACCGAAGACGGCGCGCTTCAGATCGGTTTCCAGCTCACGCAGGGATTCCGTGTCCGACTTCGACACCGACTTGGGCGGGATGCGCGCCATCTTGGCGATGACGGCCTCGACCTCCTTCTGGCCGATGACCTTCTTGCGCTTCGATTCCGGCAGCAGCATCTGCGACGCCCCCGCCTCGTCGATCACGTCGATGGCCTTGTCCGGCAGCTTGCGGTCGGTGATGTAGCGCGCCGACAGATCGACCGCTGTGCGGATGGCCGAGTCGGTGAAACGCAGCTTGTGGTGCGTCTCATAGGTCGTCTTCAGACCCTTCAGGATCTTCACCGTGTCCTCAATCGTCGGCTCATTAACGTCGATCTTCTGGAAGCGTCGGACCAGGGCGCGGTCCTTCTCGAAGTGCTGGCGGTATTCCTTGTAGGTGGTCGAGCCCATGCAGCGCAGGCTGCCCGACGCCAGAGCCGGCTTCAGCAGGTTCGACGCATCCATCGCCCCGCCGCTGGTCGCACCCGCGCCGATCACCGTGTGGATCTCGTCGATGAACAGGACCGCGTTGTCGTGGCTCTCCAGTTCCTTGACGACCTGCTTCAGCCGCTCCTCGAAGTCGCCGCGATAGCGGGTGCCCGCCAGCAGCGAGCCCATGTCGAGGCTGTAGATCGTCGCGTCCTTCAGGACTTCCGGCACCTCGCCGTTGACGATCTTGCGCGCCAGGCCTTCGGCGATGGCGGTCTTGCCGACGCCGGGGTCACCGACCAGCAGGGGGTTGTTCTTGGTGCGGCGGCACAGAATCTGGATCGAGCGCTCGACCTCGGCCTGACGCCCGATCAAGGGGTCGATCTTGCCGTTGCGGGCCTTCTCGTTCAGGTCGATGCAATAGGCTTCCAACGCCTCGCCGCCCTGTTTGACGACCGAGCCGTCCTCGGCCTCTTCGGGGCTGGCGCCGCGCACCGAGCGGGCCTCATTGGCACCGGCCTTCTTGGCGATGCCGTGGGCGATGAAGTTGACCGCGTCGTAGCGCGTCATATCCTGCTCCTGCAGGAAATAGGCGGCGTGGCTTTCGCGTTCGGAGAAGATGGCGACCAGCACATTGGCGCCGGTCACTTCCTCGCGGCCGGACGACTGGACATGGATAACCGCACGCTGGATCACCCGCTGGAAGCCCGCCGTCGGCTTGGCGTCGTCGCCATCAGCCGTGGCCAGGGCGGCCAGGTCCGTGTCGACATAGGCGCCGAGCGCCGCCTTCAGCGCGCCCAGATCGACGTTGCAGGCCGTCATCACGGCCGAGGCGTCCGGATCGTCGATCAGGGCCAGCAGCAGGTGTTCGAGCGTGGCGTATTCATGCCGGCGCTCGTTGGCGTAGTGGACCGCGCGGTGCAGGGTCTCTTCGAGAGGACGGGAAAACGAAGGCATGGCAGGTTCCTCTCAGTCCTTTTCCATCGTGCATTGCAGGGGGTGCTGGTGGCGTCGCGCCGTCTCGACCACCTGGGCGACCTTGGTTTCGGCCACTTCGTAGGTGAAGACGCCGCAGACCCCGACGCCATGCTGGTGCACGTGCAGCATGATGCGGGTCGCGTCCTCGCGGCTCTTCTGGAAGAACCGCTCCAGCACATAGATGACGAACTCCATGGGGGTGTAGTCGTCATTCAGGATCAGCACCCGATAGAGCGAGGGCCGCTGAAGTTTCGGCTTTGTCTCGGTGACGACGGCGGCGCCTGCGCCTCCGCCCTGTTCACCTGGCCGTCTGTTAGGCATTCGTGGTCCGTAAGCGGGGAGTGTCGATAATCAGATAGGGAATGATGGCCTGATTTGTAGATGCGTCCAGTCACAGCCTGCGTGAGGCGGCCAGTCTGACCAAAGATTCACGGGACATCTGAGGCGGGAAACCGCACCAATGCGCTTCCATTCCTCGCCGCTGGATCGCCCATCATGCCGATAATCGCCGGATTGCTCGCCGCCCTGATGCTGGGCCAGTCGCCCGCCGCCCCTGCCGATGACGCAGAACTCGCCCACATCATCGCTGAACAGGACTCAGCCCTGTTTTCGGTCATGTTTGACCGCTGCGATCCCGAGGCCCTGGCCGATCTTGTGAGCGACGATCTGGAATTCTATCACGACCGCGGCGGGCTGACGGCGACGCGGGCGCGCTTCATCGACGACTATCGCAAGGGCTGCGCAGACTGGACCGCGCCCGACGCCTGGCGATCGCGGCGCGAACTGGCGCCCGGCACGATGCGGGTCTACGCCATCCCCGGCGTCGGCGCCGTCGAGGAAGGCAGCCACCTGTTCTATGAGCGGCAGGGCGACGGGCCGGAAACCCTGGTCGGGCGCGCCCGCTTCTCCGTCCTGTGGCGGCTGGAAGCGGACGGGCGCTGGCGACTTGCCCGCGCCTTCAGCATCGATCACGCAGCCATGAGCGCAGAATCGCAGCCATGAAAAAGCCCCGGCGTCTCCGCCGGGGCCTCGTTCGCATCAAGCGTAGGGCGGCGTTTTAGCGGCCGGCCTGGAACTGCTCAACGGCGGCGGAAACGCGCTCGTTGATCGGCTTGAAGGTATCCTTGACCGAAGCGGTCATGGTCTCGGTCGCCTTGCCGAACTCGGCCAGATAGGCCTCGGCGGCCGACTTGGCCCAGTTGGTCTGCAGTTCGAACAGTTCCTGCACCGAGCGGGCCTGCGAGAAGGACTGGGCGGCGGCGACGCCGTCTTCCCAGGACTTCTTGCCGTAGGCCACAGCCTGTTGCGACAGGACTTCAGCGCCCTTCTGGGCGGCGGCGGCGGATTCGACCACGGCTTCCAGGTTCTTCTTGCCGTGCGCGTTCAGTTCGCTCAGCGAGGCGACGGACTTGTCGACGCCTTCGCGGAACGCCTTGGCGCCCGCAGCCTGGATGGATTCAGCCTGGGCCTTGGCCTTGGCGGTGGTTTGTTCGACGGTCTTCTTCACGGTCTCGGCGGCGTCAGCCATGGGGAGTCTCCTGAAGCGAAAGGGTTTTGCGACAGGCGAAGCCCATCGCGACAACGGTCGATATGGTGCACCTGCGAAGAAACTTCAAGTGAAATTTGTGCGACGCACAATATGATCGCTGATAACCTGCCCGTCAGCGCTGCGATCACAACTCCGTTGACGGCGCGTTAACCCTCTCGAAACCGGCAGGGGGGATGTTAGCGTTTGTAACGTGCGTGATCGCAGCCGTCTTCGCGCCACAGTGACGAGGCTAGTAGCTTGCCCATGAACGCCATCTTCCGCCGTCGTTTCCTGGCCGCCCTGGTTCTGGGGGGTATCGTCCTGACGCCGACCCTCGGCGTCGCGCCGCCAGAAGCCCAGTCGACCGACAGCCGGTACGCCGCCATCGTCGTGGACGCCGCCTCGGGCGAGGTGCTGTTCTCGCGCTTCGCCGACGCCCGACGCTTTCCGGCCTCCATCACCAAGGTCATGACCCTGTATCTGACGTTCGAGGCGCTGGAGTCCGGCAAGGTCAGCCTGAACGACACCCTGACGGTATCGCCGCGCGCGGCGTCGCAGCCGCCGTCCAAGCTGGGCCTGGCGGCCGGTCAGACCATCAGCCTTGACGACGCCATGCGCGCCACCGCCGTGCGCAGCGCCAACGACATGGCCGTGGTCATCGCCGAACACATCGGCGGTTCCGAAGGCCGCTTCACCCAGATGATGACGGAAAAGGCGCGCGAACTGGGGATGGAGCAGACCCGATTCACCACCGCCAACGGCCTGCCCGACACGCGTCAGGCGACCACGGCGCGCGACCTGTCGGTGCTGAGCCGCGCGGTCATGCGCGACTATCCGCAATACTATCGCTACCTCGGCCTGCACGACTGGTTCTACAAGGGCCGGGACTACCGCAACACCAACGGCCTGCTGGCCACCGGGCGCGGCTATGACGGCATCAAGACCGGCTTCACCAATGCATCGGGCTATAATCTGGCGGCGTCCTCGGTGCGCGACGGCAAGCGGCTGATCACCATCGTCATGGGGGGCCGCTCGACCGCCAGCCGCAACGCCCATGTCGCCGAACTGATGGACACCGGCTTCGAGGTCCAGCGCAAGCGCGCTCAGGGCGAACATATTCAGGTCGCGCAGGCCTATTTTGAACAGCGCGGTTATGGCGTCAGCAGCGAACCCGCCGCCCCGGTCGCCTATGCATCGATCTCGAACGAAGACGGCGAAGGCGGCAGTTCGCCCACCGAAGTGGCTTATGTCTCCGGGCCGCCGCCGCGCAGCCTGCCGACCGAGGTGACGCCGCCGCCGTCGGCCCGCCGCGCCGAAAACCGGCCGCCGGAAAACCTGACCGCCGCGCTGAACGGCGGCGCAGCGGCGCCTGCCCCTGCCCGCGCTGCGCCCGCCCGCAACGCTGCAACCAAGACGCCCCCCGCCCCGGCCGGCCGCTGGACCGTTCAGGTCGGCGCCTTCCGTGAGGAAAGCGTGGCCCGCGACTGGCTGAACGACGTCAGCCGCCGCTTCAACGGCCAGTTCACCAACGCTCAGCGCGACGTGCAGACGGCCAACGGCTGGTATCGCTCGCGCTTCACCGGCATGACGCAGCAAGCGGCCGAGTCCGCCTGCGCCGCCCTGTCGGAGCGCCGCGTCACCTGTATGGTGATCCGCCCCGGTTGATGGACGGGGGCCTACCGCCCTCGAACTAACGCCCCTGGCCGTTTCGCCATCCCGGCTCGGCCAGACGCCGGGCATAGTCGCGCACATCGGCGGGCCAGGCCTGCGTCTGTTCGTCAAAACGCGTCCAGTCGCCCGCGAACAGCATCCGCACCGCCTCTTCATAGCCGGGCAGATCGCCCGCCACGGCCGTCATGAACCGATAGGCGGCCTCACGACTGAGACGGGCGCGATCCGGACCTTCCGCCTCGCGCAGAGCCGCCTCGACCAGTTTGCGCAGCGTCACAGACGCCCCGCCCGGTTGTGACGCCAGCCAGTCCCAGTGACGTGGCAACAGGGTGACTTCGCGCGCCGTGACGCCCAGCTTCGGGCGGCCGCGCCCACGCCTTTCCGGCGCCCCGTCGTCCGCTGCGGGCGGCGCCGTCGGCAGGCGTTGCAGCACCGCCCGCAGATCGCCGCGCAAATCCAGCTCGACCGGACGCGCATCCGCATCATCAAAGACCAGCACCGTGCGGCCTGCGTCATGGGCGGCCTTCACCGCGGCCGCCACCTGCGCCAGCGGCCCGGCCGCAACCATGCTGTGACCGTCAAAGGCCGTATAGAGCGTCGTCATCGCATCCAGTCCCGTATGATGCCGACGCCCTTATCCGCGCGATCCGATCTCGTCAATATTACCCGGATAAATTTAACGACGTCTGTCCATCTCGCCGAACAGACTGCCTGCGATCCAGCTGACGACGCCGGTGACGATGGCGGCGCCGATGCCCGCCCACAGTCCGTTGACGGTGAATCCATCCAGAAACAGCGATGTCAGGCCGATCATGGCGGCGTTCACCACCAGCAGGAACAGGCCGAAGGTGACGATGGTCAACGGCAGGGTCAGCAGCACCATCAACGGCCGCACGAAGGCGTTGACCACGCCCAGAATGACCGCCGCCGCGATCAGGGAGCCGTTCGAGGCGAAATCCACCCCCGGCACGACCTTTGACGAAGCCCAGAGGCCGATGGCCGTGATCACAGCCTGAAGAATGAAACCCAGCATAACGCCTCCAACAGTTACCTTGACCATATAAGCGCATGGGGCGGCGTTCCGCTCCGTGCGTCAGGCGAGATCGCCTGCTAGGCTGATCGCCCTACCCCGAAGGAGACCCCCATGAGCCTTCACGGCGCCTACGACCCGGACAACATCTTCGCCAAGATCCTGCGCGGCGACATGCCCAGCGTGAAGGTGTGGGAGGACGACGACGTTCTGGCCTTCATGGACGTGTTTCCGCAGTCCGAGGGCCATGTCCTGGTCATCTCCAAGACCTCGACCGCCCGCAACATCCTTGAGATCGAGCCGGAGGCGCTGGCCAAGCTGACTGCCGCCGTTCAGCGCACCGCCCGCGCGGTCGAAAAAGCGCTGAAGCCCGAGGGCCTCAGCCTGATGCAGTTCAACGGCGACGCGGGCGGCCAGACGGTCTTCCACCTGCATTTCCACATCGTGCCGCGCTGGGCCGACCGCCCGATGAAGGGCCACGGCCACGCCCCCATGGCCGACGCCGAACAGCTGAAAGCCCTTGCCGCAAAGATCGCGGCCGAACTGGCCTGACCACCCGTCAGAGCGGTCCCTTGAAGATGAAGAAGGCGCCGCCCGCGATCAGCACAAAGCCGACCAGGTGATTCACCGTCAGCTTTTCGCCCAGCCAGGCGACCGAGAACACGGCGAAGACCAGCAGGGTGATCACCTCCTGCATGGTCTTCAGCTCGGCCGCTGAATAGACCTGATGGCCGATGCGGTTGGCGGGCACGGCGAGCCAATATTCGAAAAAGGCGATGCCCCAGCTGATCAGGACCACGATCCACAGCGGCTTGGCCCCGAATTTCAGATGGCCATACCAGGCGAAGGTCATGAAAACGTTGGATAGCGCCAGCATGACGATGGGCGCGAGGTAAGGCAGCGTCGGCATTCGATTACTATGCTTGCGTCAAACAGATTCCACCAGCATAAGGCGGGCCACGCCGGTTTAGCTCAGCTGGTAGAGCAGCGGTTTTGTAAACCGAAGGTCGCGGGTTCGATTCCTGCAACCGGCACCATCACTCCGGCTCAGAAAGCCGCCGCCAGACTGGCCACGACACGGCTGGCGTAGATATCGTCCAACCGATGGGCGTCCGTGTCGTAATAGCGCACATCCAGCGACAGTTTCGGCGTCATCCCCCAGGTCGCACCCAGGTTCCAGGTGTTGTAGTCCGCGTCAGACGAGACCTGCTGCCGCGCAATCGCCCCCGAGACCGTCCAACGCTCGACCGGCTGGATGGCGCCGTTCAGCTCCATATAGGTCCCCTGCTTCTCCTCGGCGCCGAAGAAGTCCGGCGACCAATAGACAAGAGCGCCCAGCGCCACCGACCCCACCTGGCGCGTGGCCTTGGCCCGCACTTCTGAAAAGTCATACTCCGCGCCCGAGGGCTGCCCGGCAAAGACGTAGTGCGCCAGGCTGAGATCCCAGTCGAAGCCGGCAAAGGTCGGCCTCGCGCCGACATAGAGGTCGATCTCAGCCTTGGTGTCCGGGTCTCCGGCGAATGAGGCGTTGCCTGCCCATGCGCCGACGTAAAACAACCCTTGCGAGACATCCACGCCCAGAGAAACAGCCGGATCGCCATCGCTCATGCTGATGCCGCGAGAGACGAAGTCCGTGCTGACCGCCGCTGTGACCGCCACAGACGGGCCGTGCGCTTGAGACGCCTGAGCCTGCGCTGAACCGCCCGCAGTCGCCACGGCCAGAGCCGCCAGACATGGGACGCCAAGGCGCCAGCCCATCGGTTGGCGACGGCCTTTATCCCCCTTGGATCCCCGCATTCCCGCAGCCCCCTGCACCATCCTGAGCACCTCGTAATTCCGGGATACTGAAAGGCAAAGCTTGATGGCGGCTTAAACCGTCCCAGCAACACAAACGGGCCTGACCTGCAATTTGCACAACTATTGCGTGTGTCCATTCAGGGTTTCCCATAAGGAGACAGGCTTCATGTCGGAGTATTGTCAGGACCGCGCAATCCTGTGGTTGAGCCGCTCATTCACGGCGGCATCGGGCGAACTGCGCGATGTCTGCGTAGAGATGGCTTTCCTCTACGAACAGATGAGCCAGTTGAGCGACCGTCTGGACCAGCTGGCCGAGGGATTGGACCAAGGTCGAAGTCCCAGCCCCGAGCGCCTGCCGCGCTTGTAGGCCCCAGCAGAAGCCGCTAGGCCTGAATATCCTTCGGAAAGCGCGCCCGATGTGTCGTCGCGTCTTGTCCTGCCGCCTCTCGTGTCGCCCCTCCCCATGTCTGAGACGACCAATAAACTGGGTCACAAAATCCGCACGCGGGGCGCCCGCACACGGCGCGCCCTGCTCGACGCCCTGCGCGCCCTGCTGAACACGCGGCACCTGGGCGAAATCCGTCCGGCCGATGTGGCGGCGGCGGCAGGAGTGTCGGCGCCGACCTTTTACACATACTTCGCCTCGGTCGAGGAAGGTCTGCTGCTGCTATGTGAAGAGGCGGGCGAGGACTTCCAGAGACTGTCCGCCCACATCCACGCAGACTGGTCCGGCGATCAAGCCTTTGAGGCGGCCCGCGCCTATGTGCTGGAGGTGCTGGCCCTATGGAGCGACCACGGCCCGGTGCTGCGGGTCGAACATATGCTGGCCGACATGGGCGAGCCCGCCTTCGCCGAAAGCCGCATCCGACGCCTGCGCCGTCTTCACCTGGCGCTGGAGCGACGCATCGCCCAGGCCCATGCGGGCGGCCTGCACCCCAAAGGCCTGAACCCACGCCTGACGTCCTATGAAACGGCCAATCTGGTGGAGTCCGTGGCCGCCGGGTTTGAACTGATGCGCCGCGCCGACACGCCCGAGGCCATCATCGACACCACCGCCCACATCGTCGTGAAGCTGACCACCGGGCGCTGAAACGTCCCTGCCCCGCAAAGGGTGGACAAGCTGTCCATTGCGACGGCGCCCTCATGGGCTAAAGCATGGCCGTTGGCCAAGGAGTGCGTCATGTCCCGTCTTTCGACCGTCCCCTCGATCCGCCGCGCCGCAGGCCCGGCCATCGCGCTGGCCGCCGCGCTGGGCCTTGCCGCCTGCGGTCAGGGCGCCGAGACGACAGGCGACGCAGCATCCGACAGCGCCAGGCCGGAAACGCCCAAGCCTCAACTGCCGACCGAGGCTGAGAAGGTCGCCATGCTGGCGTCCCTGCCCGCGCCTTATAATGAGGGCGATCTGGAGAACGGCCGCCGCGCCTTCGCCCGCTGCCGCTCGTGCCACACCATCACGCCGAGCGGGCCGAACATGACGGGCCCGAACCTGTATGGCGTCTTCGGCAGCGCGGCGGGCGCGCGCGAAAAATACAGCTATTCCCACGCCATGCGCACGGCGGGCTTCACCTGGGATGCAGAGACGCTGGACCACTGGCTGCAGAACCCTCGCTCCTTCCTGCCCGGCAACAAAATGAGCTTCGCCGGTCTGCCCGACGCCACGGACCGCCGCGACATCATCGCCTTCCTGAAGGTCGAGACGGGCTTCAAGCCGCAGGGCGGATAAGGTCACGCCGAAATCAGACAAGCAAAAGGGCGGCGGACCAAGGTCCGCCGCCCTTCGCATTGCAACGACAGAAGTCGCGGCTTATTCCGCCGGGCTCATGTCCGGCTCGAGGCCCTGACGCTTCTCCTGCGCCTCCCATTCCTCGATCTTGCGGGCGGTGTATTCCGGCGACTTGGTGAAGCGCGCCAGCACGCCATAGATCACCGGCACCACGAACAGGGTCAACACCGTGGCGAACATGGCGCCGGTGAAGATCACCACGCCGATGGTCTGACGGCTGCCAGCGCCCGCCCCCTGCCACAGCACCAGCGGCAGGGCGCCGAAGGCCGTGGCGATCGAAGTCATGATGATCGGGCGCAGGCGCAGAGACGCCGACTCGATGATGGCCTCGCGGATGCTGCGGCCCTGATCGCGCAGCTGGTTGGCGAACTCCACGATCAGGATGCCGTTCTTGGCCGCCACGCCGATCAGGATAATCAGGCCGATCTGACTGTAGATGTTCAGGCTGGAGCCCGCCATCAACAGGCCGAACAGCCCGCCAGCCGCCGCCAGCGGCACCGTCAGCATGATGACCGCAGGCGTGATCCAGCTCTCGAACTGGGCCGCCAGCACCAGGAAGACCAGCAGCAGGGCCAGGGCGAAGGCCCAGCCCACGGCGCTGCCCGCCTCCTGCTGGTCGCGGGCGGCGCCGCCCCAGCGGATGTTGGCCACGCCCTGCGGCTGTTTGGCCACCTCAGCGTTCAGAAACTGCACCGCATCGTCGATGGTCGTTCCGGGGTTGAGATCGGCCTGCAGGGTGATCGCCCGCTGACGGTCCAGACGGCGACGATCCGGCGTATCGCCCGAGGTCTTGGTCGTGACCACGGCAGACAACGGGATCAGCTGCGCCGTGCCGGTCGAGACATAGAGCGCCTCGAGATCCGTCACTTCTCGGCGGTGATCGCGGTCGGTCTGCAGGATGACGTCGTATTCCTGACCGCCCTTGATGTAGGTCGTGGCCCGGCGCGAACCGAACATCGTCTCAAGGGTGCGGCCGATCTGTTGCGACGAAACGCCCAGCGCAGCGGCCTTCTGCGGATCGACATCGACCAGCAGGCGCGGCGCGTTCGGCTCATAGTTCAGGCGCGGACGCGAGAAGCCAGGGTTTTCCTGCGCCGCCGCCAGAATGGGCTGCAGCCAGTTGTAGATCGCCGAGTACTCAGCCCCCGTGACGATCATTTCTACCGAATTGGAATTGCCGCCGCCGCGCTGGAAGGCGCCCGGCGTGGAGGCGTTGACCTGTGCGCCCGTCTGATTGCGCAGCTTGCCGTTCAGTTCCTGGGCGATCTGGTCGGCCGAGCGGCTGCGCTCTGACCAGTCAGACAGGTTCATGACCGCGCTGCCTGAACTGAAGCCCGAACCGCCGAAGCCCGGCGACGAGATCATGAAGTTGGCCGCTTCGCCGTTCGCACGATACTCGGCCAGCATCGGTTCCAGACCCAGCATGATCTCGCGGGTATAGTCAAAGCCCGTGCCTTCCGGTCCGGCGATACGCAGGGTGACGCGGCCGCGATCCTCATTCGGCACCAGTTCATTGGGCAGGTGCAGGAAGATGCCCGTGGCGCCGGCGGCCACCAGCACGATGACGGCGGCCACGCCGCCTACGGCGACCCGGCGACCCAGCAGGGCGTCCAGAGACGCAGCATAGGACCGCTTCAGCGCATCCATGCCCGCATCCACGTGACGCGCGACCCATCCGCCGGTGTGCGCCGGCTTCAGTATCTTGGACGCCAGCATCGGCGACAGGCTCAGCGCCAGGAAGGCCGAGAAGGCCACGGCAGCCGCAATGGCCGCCGCCAGTTCGACGAACAGACGCCCGACATATCCCGGCAGGAACAGCAGGGGCGCGAACACCGACAGAAGCACGATGGTCGTCGCCACAACGGCGAAGAAGACCTGACGCGCCCCCCGCTCGGCCGCCACCAGCGGCGGCTCGCCGTTGTCCAGACGGCGCTGGATGTTCTCGACCACGACGATGGCGTCGTCGACGACCAGGCCGATGGCCAGCACCAGCGCCAGCAGCGTCAGCAGGTTCAGCGAAAAGCCCAGCGGGGCCAGGACGATGAAGGTCGCCAGCAGGCAGATCGGCGCCACCACCGACGGGATGATCGCCGCCCGCAGGCTGCCCAGAAAGATGAAGTTGACCAGGGCCACCAGAGCCATGGAGATACCGATCGTCACCCACACTTCGTCGATGGCGTGGGAGGTGAAGACCGAGTTGTCCGAGCCGACTTCCAGCGTCGTGCCGGGCGGCAGGCTGTGGCTCATTTCCTCCATCAAGGCGCGGGCGCCCTTGGAGATTTCAAGATCGTTGGACTGGGCCTGACGGGTGACGGCCAGGCCGATCTGGTCCATGCCGTTGCCGCGGAACAGGCGCCGCGCTTCGGCGGGAGCCTCTTCGATGCGGGCGATGTCGCCCAGTCGGGTGACATAGGCGGCGTTGCCGATAAGGGCGCCGGTGACGCCGTTGGTCATGGCCGCCGTGGCCGCGCCCAGGGTGCCTGACGCCTGCGCCCCCGTTGCGGTCGAGGCCGAACCGCGCGTGCCGATCGGCAGTTGCGCGAAGTCGGCCGGGTCGGCGTAGTTGCGCGCCACGCGGACGGTGTAGTCCTTCTGCGCCGACTCCAGCGAACCGGCAGGCAGTTCGACGTTCTGGTTATTCAGGGCGGTTTCGACGTCGGTGACGGTCAGACCGCGCGCCGCCATGGCCCCGGCATCCAGCCAGATACGCATGGCGTAGCGCTGCTCGCCAAAGATGTTGACCTGAGCGACGCCCGGCACGGTGGCGAAACGGTCCACCAGATAACGGCGGGCGTAATCGGTCAGCTCCAGCCGGTCCATCGTGGTCGAGCGCAGGAACATGATGAGGATCGGCTGGCTGTCAGAGTCAGCCTTGGCCACTTCCGGCGGGTCGGCCTGATCCGGCAGACGGCCCAGCACGCGCGAGATACGGTCGCGCACATCGTTGGCGGCGTCGTCGATATTACGGTCCAGCGAGAACTCGATGTTCACATTGGAGCGACCGTCGCGACTGGTCGAGTTGATGCGCTTGACGCCCTGAATGCCAGCGATCTGCTGCTCGATCGGCTCGGTGATCCGGCTTTCGATCACCTCGGCCGAGGCGCCGGCATAGCTGGTGCTGACCGATACGATCGGCGGATCGACATCCGGCAGTTCCCGCACCGGCAGGAAAAAGAAAGCCGCCAGACCGATAACGCACAGCACGATGGCCGCCACCGCCGCAAAGACGGGACGGCGAACCGAAACATCAGACAGCATCATTTGCGGGCCGCCTGCGGCGCAGGCGCGTCGCCCTTCGTCGGATTGCCCTGAATCCGGCCCCCCTCGCCTTCGACGCGCACAGGGGCGCCCGGCTGGATGCGGTTCAGGCCCGAGGCGACGATACGGTCGTTATTGCCAAGGCCAGAGACGATCTCGACATAGCCGCCCTCGACCGCGCCGGTCTGGACTTCAACACGCTGGGCGGTCGCGCCGGATTCGCCGCGCGCGATACGGTAAACGAATGCGCCCTGGCCTTCATATTGAACAGAGGCTTCCGGCACAGCCAGGCTCTGACGACGGCCCTGATGCACCGAAACCCGCATCATCATGCCGGGACGGATGCGATTGCCGGGGTTGGGGAACTCGGCGCGGGCGATGACAGCGCGCGTCTGTTCGTTGACGCGCGTGTCCAACAGGGCGATGCGGCCGTTGAACTCTTCACCGGGGAAGGCGTCCGAGGTCGCCGTTATCGGCGCCCCGACCGGCAGAACCCCCAGATAGCGCTCCGGCAGCGGGAAATCGACGCGAACGCCGCTGATGTCGTCCAGCGTGGTGATGACCGAGCCCGGCGAGATCAGCGTGCCGGGCGTCACCGAGGTCAGGCCCAGAATACCGGCGAACGGCGCACGCAGAACGCGGTCGCCGCGACGGGCTTCCGATGCCGCGACCGCCGCCTGAGCGGTCTTCAGCGATGTCTCGGCGGTTTCAGCCATGACGCGCGGCGCGACGCCGCGCTCGGCCAGAATGCGATAACGGTCATATTCGCGCTGGGCGTTTTCCAGCTGGGCGCGGGCGCGGATCAGATCGGCGTCTTCCTCACGCGCCAACAACTCCACCAGCGCCTGCCCCGCCTCGACCCTCTGGCCGTCGGTGAACATGACCTGGGTCACCAATTGCGTGGTGTTCGACGTGATGTTGACCGAACGACGCCCGCGCGCGACGCCCAGCACCCGAATCTGGTCGGCGAACTCACGACGGCCGGCGACGACCTCGGCGACCACCTGGCCACGTCCGGCGCCCGGTCCCCCCGGACCATGCTGACCGGCTGCGTCGCCGCCGCTGAAAGCGATCTTGAGGATCGCCGCCAGAACCATCAGCCCCAACAAACAGGCCGCGGCGATAATGAAAAAATGGCGTTTGAACACGCGACGCAGTCTCCCCGACAACAAGCCCCCCGCTTAACGGGTCACCGCCGTTACGCAAATAACGTATCTGTAACGTGGAGAACCTCAGATTCCGTCGCGGAAAACCCGACTAAAATCGTTTCCAGATTCCGATGACCGGGCCCCTTCCCGCAGGAATTTCACGCCCGCCTGCCGTTTGGCGCCATCCCGCCTGAAGACGCCAGTCGCCGAACCGGCGAACCACAGACGTTTCGACCGACAACCAGCGCGCCGAACCATCGCCATCCGCCGCGCCTGCAAAGGCCTGCGCCATCACCATCCAATCGGAATTGAGGTGAAGGCCCGCCGTGGCGTCCACCCTGGTCTCGTCCGGCAATCCCGCACGCCAGCGACGCGCCGCCTGAACCTCCACGAAGCCGTCACGAGCCAGCCACGGCCCCGGGCCGAAGGACCGTCCGACCAGAAGGCGCGCCTCGACATCGCTGTCTCCCTCACCGGGCGGCGCATAACCCGCATTGCGCCCCACGCCGCCCCGCGCATGGCCCACATAGACAGCCGCGACATTGCGATCGTCGCGATAGGCCTGCCACCGCACGCCCGCCTCCACCGGCCCGCGCCCCTGATAGTTGATCCATGCGTCCTGACCGTCCTGCCACTCGCCCTTGACCTGAAGGGTCAGACGATTGGTCAGCCCGTATTCGATCAGGACGCTGGCCGAAACATCCCGGCGTCCGCCCGGCAGATCAACCCGGCCGCCGCCGGCGTCCAGAGCCCTGTCCGTGCGCATATCCTCATATTTGACGATGACCTCGCCATGGCCCTTAGCCGGGCTCCATGCTCCGGCGCAGGCGGCCCCGGCCGAGGACAACGCCATCACCCCCGCCACAAGACCGACGCCGCGCTTCCCCCCCACGGCCCCGCCTTTTCTAAATGTCGTAGCCGGGCGATTTCCGCTCAAGCTGACGCAGCGCCCCCGGCCAGGCCAGGGATGACACAAAGACGATGCCCCTGCCCTGCTCCTTCGTCTCGGCCTGGGCCGCGTCAGGCGCGATCAGCACATTGTCGCGTCCGGCCGACAGGGCCGCCACCTGCTGGGCGCAGGCGCGCTCAAGGAAGAAGATCCCGACCCACGCCTCGGCCGCCGTATTCCCGACCGCCAGGGTGCCGTGATTACGCAGCAGCATCAGCGGCTTGTCGCCCAGATCGGCCACCAGACGTTCGCGCTCGTCATGGTTCAGCGCCAGACCTTCATAACCATGATAGGCGACCTGATGCTGCAACAGGCAGGCGTTCTGGCTGATGGGCAGCAGACCATCCTTCTGGGCGGCGACGCCGACGCCATTCACCGTATGCAGATGGATGACGAAATGCGCCTCTTCACGGGCGGCATGGACGGCGGAGTGGATGGTGAAACCAGCCGGATTGATGAAGCTGGTCGTGTCCTGAACCACATTGCCGTCCAGATCGACCTTCACCAGCGAAGACGCTGTAATCTCATCGAAATACCAGCCGTAGGGATTGATGAGAAAGTGATGCTCAGGTCCCGGTACACGGGCCGAGATGTGGGTGAAGATCATGTCGTCCCACCCATGCAGCGCCACCAGACGATAAAGCGCCGCCAGCTCGACCCGCGCCTTCCACTCCGCCTCGGACACCTGGGATTTCAACGACTGCGCTGCATCCGTCATGAAGACCGTTCCCTATCAATGTTCACCTTGAGCCTCCCCCCGTGCAGGTCAGCCGTCAATACCGCCCAAAACCAAGATTTCATTAACCTCGTTTTCATCGTCAACAGCCAAGCTGGATGTCAGCGGACCGTGCTTCGCCGCCCGTCGCTTCTGTTGGAGAAGGCGTGAACTTGGACCCGGTCAGGACGCTCGCCGCCCCTACGTCGCATGAAGCCCTGCCGCTGGCGGACCTGCACCAATTGATTCCCCTTGCGGCGCGGCGTTCGCCGCCCGAACGCCAGACCCTGTTGCTGGGGCTGGCCGACATCTACCAGACGGTCGGAGGCGAGGCCCGCGCCCCGGTCGGCCTGACCGAAATCTTCACCATCATGGTGCGCGAGGCTGAACAGGACATCCGCCGCGCCTTGTCCGAACGGCTGGCTGACGCCGCATGGGCGCCCGTCAGCCTGATCCGAGAACTGGCCGCCGACGCTGTCGAGATCGCCCGACCGGTGATCGCCGCCAGTCCTCTGCTGAACGATGCCGATCTGCTGCACCTGCTGTGTCACGCGTCGCGGGATCATCAGATTCAGATCGCCCTCAGACCCGGCCTGCCCGCCCCCGTCGGCCGGGCCATACTGGACGCCGCCGATCCGGCCGTCATGACGGCGCTGGCCGCTAACCGTACTGCGCGTCTGGATCAGGGCGACATCACCCGCCTGGTCGACAAGGCGCGCACGGTGGCCGCCTTGCGCGCACCGCTGACGCGCCATCCGGGGTTGAGCGAGACCCTGGCCCTGCGCCTCTATCAATGGGTCGGCGAGGCGCTGAAGCAGGCGATCTGCCAGCGCTTCAGCCTGGACGAAGCCCGGTTGGCCGAAGCCGTCGCCCACGCCTCCGACAGCGCCATGGAGGATAATCAGGAACAGGCCGCCGCCCGGCTGGCGGCCAAGCTGCACGCGGCGGACCAGTTGCGCCCCGCCGCCCTGATCCGCGCCTTGAGAGAGGACAGGCTGCCGCTGTTCCTGCACGCCCTCAGCCTGCTCAGCCGTCTGGATGTCGAAATGCTGCGCCGCGCCCTGCAGGCGGACAGCGCCCGCCCGCTGTTTCTGGCCTGTATGGCGGCAGGACTGGACCGCGCCGCCCTGCCTGCGCTGCTGGGCGATGTCCGGCGCCTGAATGAGGGGCGTCCGCTCGACCGTGACGGCGCTGACGCCCGCCCGGCCCAGCGGCCTGCGGCGCAGGCGGCCTATGAATTCCGACGCCTGATCGGGCCGGATGCTGATGTGAAGGTTTGACAGGACCCTCCGGCTCGGCTTGCGTGGCGCCGTGACCCAGACCTTCCTGCCCACCGCCATCACCTTTGTCGCCAGCGACCGGCCCGAGGCCGAAGACGCCCGCAAACGGCTGAGCGCGCGTTATGGGTCGGTGCCTGCCGCGGAAGCTGAGGTCATCGTCGCCCTGGGCGGCGACGGCTTCATGCTGGAAACACTGCACAACAATCTTCAGCTGCGCACCCCGGTCTATGGGATGAACCGCGGCTCAGTCGGCTTTCTGATGAACGACTATGAGGAAGACGACCTGCTGGACCGGCTGGCGCAGGCCGACCGCACCGTGCTGCACCCCCTTCAGATGGACGCCTGGGTCGACAGCGGTCAGGTCCACAGCGGCCTGGCCATCAATGAAGTCTCGCTGCTGCGCCAGACCCGCCAGAGCGCCAAGCTGCGCATCAGCATCAACGAAAAGGTGCGGCTGGAAGAACTGACCTGCGACGGCTGTCTGGTGGCGACCCCGGCGGGGTCGACGGCCTATAATCTTTCGGCGCACGGACCCATCATTCCGCTGGACGCGCCCAGTCTGGCGCTGACGCCGATCAGCGCCTTCCGCCCCCGACGCTGGCGCGGCGCCCTGCTGTCGCACACGGCGCGCGTGCGCTTCGACGTGCTGGAGCCGGACAAGCGCCCGGTCAGCGCCACCGCCGATAATTTCGAGGTGCGCCGCGTGTCGCGCGTCGAGGTGCGCGAACGTCGCGACATCACCCTGACCATGCTGTTCGATGCGGGCCGCTCCTATGAAGAACGGGTCATGGCCGAGCAGTTCGCCGCCTGAGCGGAAAGACCTCGACAAGCGTCACAGGTTTTTAAGCCTCTCCGGCCAGACTGGATTTTACAGTTCAGGAGTCGCTTTGTGGCCAACCCACCTCACTTCATCCGCCCGCCCAATCCCCTGCGCGCAAAAGTCGGCGGCGGCTTCGGCGGCATCGACGCCAGCGCCATCGCCCGCGCCGAAGAAGCGCTGAAGGCCATGTCGGCCCAGTTCGGCCAGTGGCTGAACGACGAAGTGACCAAGCTGGACAAGGCCCAGTCCGACATCCGCGCTCAGGGCTACACCCCCGAAACGGCCGAGGCCCTGTATTTCCGCGCCCATGACCTGAAGGGTCTTGGCTCCACCTATGAATATCCGCTGGTCACGCGGATCGCCGCATCGCTGTGCCGTATGCTGGACGACGCCGAAAAGCGCATGCAGGCGCCTCTACCCGTGGTCGACGCCCACATCGACGCCATCAAGGCCGTGGTGCGCGACAGGATTCAGACCGAAGACCATCCCGTCGGCCGCGATCTGGTCGAGACGCTGGAAGCCCGCGTGGCCGAACATCTGGGCTGACAGGTAAAGGGCGCCGCCGTCAGGCTGCGTTGGCGGCGTCCATCACGTCACGGCGCGCGGCGCCCGACGGCGCATCCAGCCGCTCCAGCAGATAAGCCAGATCTTCGCGCGGCGCGTCGGGCCTCTGACTCAGAAAGCGTTCAAGCATACGCTGGCGGAACAGATCCCCACGCATATGGCCGCCCTCGGCGTGAAGCGCGCGCCATGTGTCGACCCCCGCGCGGAAGGCCTGGAACAGGCGCGGCGGCATCCCCGCGCGGTCATAGATCGCCTTGAGGCCCAGCGGTCCCGCATCATGCACCATCAACCAGGCGCGGTGATGCGGCGTGCCCGCCAGTTCGGCCAGCGCGTGCTCGAACAGGCCGATCTGTCCCCTCGCCAGCGCCCGCAACAGCAGCGACGGCGTCAGCGCCCGACGGTTGTTCAGGCCGACCACAAAGCCGGACAGATCATCCGCGCCGCATGCCTGATCGATCAGATCGACCGTCGCCCGCTCACGCGCATAGTCCGACAGCTGAATGGCGGTTTCCGGCGACAGGGCGTGATGCGTGACCAGATGATCGCGAACCGTTTCGCTGGCCAAGGCGACCAGACGTTCCGTCACCGACAGCGGCAACACCTGACGATAGGCCAGGGCCGAAATCACCTCGGGCGCGTCGCTGAAGCGATCCAGGGCGACGCCCAGCGCCGCCTCGGACATGTCGGCGTTGTCGTTGGCGGCCAGTGCGGCCACCGCCTCCTGCCTGCCTTCGGACGCCAGCACGGTCGCGACGTCGCGCGGCACGCGCGGGCGCGAGGCCACCGCCACCTGCCGTAGTGCCGTTCCGGCGCGCACGATCTCGATCAGGTCGTCGTCGGTGAAGGCCGGGCAACTGTTGATGATGGGCAGGGCCACGCTGTCCACATCCCCGGCCAGTCGGCGCGCCGCTTCGCGCGGCATGAGGTCGGACGCCTTCAGCGTCACCGCCACGGCCCGGCGCACCAGTTCCGCCGCATCCAGCGCCAGCACCAGCAGGATCTTCTGCGCCGCCTCGCGCTCGACATCGTCCAGCGCCATGCGTTCCATGTTGCGGCACAGCTTATGGGCGGCGGCCGCGCGCTCGTCTTCCAGATCAGACTTGATCAGGCGCCGGATGTCGCTTTCCGTCAGTCTGGCGCGGTAGGCGGTCATGGCTCGAAGGCTCACGGCTGGCGAGGAATCAATCGTCACCTGTAGCGTTACATAGTTAACAGCCTCTTAGGAATGAGGCGAAAGCTTGGTCACGTAAGCTTGTCCGCAGGCGGAGCGAAAGCGCCGCCGAATCCCCCGCCCGATCCCTGTCCGTCCTGACCCAGCAACAGCGCCAGCAGGCTCTGATCCTGCTTCAACCGATCCATGCGCGCGGCCAGCATCCGGTCCTTTTCGCTGAGGTCCGGCGCCGCCTTGCCTGAACCCGCGCCCAGCGCAGGCATGGCCTCGCCCGCCGTGCGTTGCAGGTTGGCGTGAACCTCGGCCGCCGTCGCCGCACGGCCGTTACGGTAGAAGATCGAGCGGTTCGCCGCCGCCGCTTCAGGGAACAGAGCCGCGGCGTTCGCCTGTGGTCGCGACTGCACCGCCTCCAGCAGCTTGGCCGCCCCCGCCGGGCCAAGGAAATGCGCGGCGTAAAGATCGCCCGCCGCCGGTTCACGCCCCGTGCGGCCGCGCAGATAGGCGGCGTTCGACGCCGTCAGCTCGCCCGCCATGGTCGAGGCGGCATGAGGATCGAAGCGCAGGTCCAGCACGACATTGCGGGCCGATCCGCGCACCTGCCAGCGCCCGTCGCCGCCCTGATAGATCAGGTCCGCATACTGGCCGTAGCCGTGCTTGGCGCCGTGCTGCTTCACCGTACCCAGCCAGGTCTGCTCGATGAACTGAAACAGGCCAGAGGCCGAAGACGTCGGCGCCCGCGCATTGGGGTTCATCGCGCTTTCGCGGCGCGCGGTCTTCATCAGAAAGTCGAAATCCACGCCGGTCGAGGTCGAGGCGCGCCGGATCGCCGCCTCCACGCCGCCGGATGATGGAATCGCTTTCACGGTCATATGTGAACGGTCGCTAACCTCGGTAAACGAAACATTAACAGACCAGCTTCGCCGTTAACAATTCGAAGCGCCACAATAAGGCCGCAACCCAAGCGCGAACATCGTCATGTGGGCGCTGGGGAGGGCCTGCGACAGGAGGCGCGTAGTCATGATGATGCGTATCGCCGGGGGCCACGGCGTGGTCACCCCCCTCAACTTCCAACAGCACAGGAAGCCCTTGCCTGTATGGGTGTGGGCGATGATCGGCGCCTCGGCCCTGGTCCACGTCGGCGCTGGTCTATGGCTCTATCACCAGCGGTTCGAACTGGCCGATATCCCGCCAGCAGCCAGCGAGCCGCCGCCCACAGTCATCGAGCTGATCCGACCGCCGCTGCCGCCCAAGCCAGAAACGCCGCCAAAGGCTTCACCTGCGCCGACGCCGCCGATCCATCGGCCGACGCAGGTCATGCCAAGCGACGTCGCCCCTCTCGAGGTTCCAGTCGCCCCCGTGGTCAGCCATGACGCCGGGCCGTTCATCACCCTCACCGAACCGGCGGCCGAGCCTTCGACGGGAACCACGGTCGCACAGGAGCCGCCCAAGCCCGCCCCCGTCATCACCCAGCCCGACTGGGTGCGGAAGCCGACGGCGGATCAAATGATGCGGGCCTATCCGTCCGCTGCCGAGGCGCGTGGGATCGGCGGCGTGGCCGAACTGTCCTGTCTGGTGCGGGTGGACGGCAGCCTGACCGGTTGCTCGGTCACGTCCGAGACGCCTGGCAATCAGGGCTTCGGCCGAGCGGCGGTGAGTTTGAGCCGTTACTTCCGGCTCAGCCCGCGCACGGTGGACGGTCAGGCGGTCGACGGCGCCCGCGTCACCATGGCCATCCGCTTCGACCTGCCCAAGGATTAAAGGAACCGCGAGGGATGGAGGGTCGGCTCGGCGACGGGCCGGCCCTCTATCGCATCGGCGACGACAGCGCCGATCAGCGGCCCCAGCAGCCAGCCGTTTCGGCGCGGCCCCAGCGCGACATGAAAGCCCGGCGCGACTTGCCCCGCCATCGGCAGGCCGTCCGGCGTCGTCCCCCGCACCCCTGCGCGCCAGTCGATCGTCAGCGGGCGCGGCGCCTGATCCATCACCTTCCATGCAGCGGCCAGCATGGCTTCGCAGCGCGCGGCGTCGGGCGTTGTCGACCGCTCGCCCGGCTCCATCGTCGCCCCGATCACGCTGCCCTCGCCCATCGGCGCGACATAGGCGCCCGGCCCGCGCACGACGTGATCGACCAGCCTCTCCTTCACCAGACCGATCTGGCCGCGAATGGGCGTGATGCGGGCGACCGCCGCGCACGCCTCAGGCGGCAGGCCCTCCAGCGCCGGATCAGCGCCGGTAGCCAGAATCAGATGCTCCGCGCGCACGGCGCCCGCCGTCGTCTCGACCCGCCAGCCCTGCCCATCGCGTGACACGCTCTGCGCCCGCGCTTCGATCACCGTCAGTCCCTGCGCCAGCGCCGCCAGCGCCTGAGGCGGATCGACCTTGGCGTCCTCAGGCGTCGTCAGGCGCGCGGAGGCGGCGTCATACTGATGCTGAAAGCCCAGAGCCGCCATCCGCGCCGCCAGTTCGGCGACGTTTCCGCCGCGCCATTCAGCCAGATCGCCATACAGGCGCACGCCCGTCGCCTCTGCGAAGGCGGGCCACAGGTCGCGCGCGCGACGCAGCACCTGCGCCGCCTCGGGCGACAGATCGTCGATGGCGCATTCCATGGCGGGCGCGATCATGCCCGCCGCCACGGCCGAGGCGTTGACGCCGCCCGGATCGACCACCGCCACGCGGCGTCCGCGTCGTCTCAGCTCCGCCGCCGCGCACAGGCCCAGCGCGCCCGCGCCGATGACAATGGCGTCGAAGAAAGGTTCAGGAGAATTAGAAAGGGGCACGGGATGTCCTTCGACCTCCCGCGCCCCGATTTCAACCGTTGAGGACGGTCTTTTATTCAGCCGCCAGCTTGGCCGCGCGCGCCTCTTCCAGACGCTTGGTCAGGGCGGCGTGCTGGTTCCACAGGGCCTTGGGCAGGCGATCGCCGAACTTCTCGTAGAAGGCGGGGATCAGGGCGGCTTCCTCGGTCCAGACGTCGGCGTCGACGTCCAGCAGGATCTGCAAGTCGGCGTCCGTCAGCGTCAGACCCGACAGGTCCAGCGCCGCCTTGGACGGCACGCGGCCGACCGGGGTGTCCACGGCCTCAGCCTGACCTTCCAGACGCTGGACGATCCATTTCAGCACGCGGGCGTTGTCGCCGAAGCCCGGCCAGACGAACTTGCCTTCGTCGTTCTTGCGGAACCAGTTGACGAAGAACAGGCGCGGCAGCTTGGACGCATCGGCCTTCTCGCCCATCGACAGCCAATGGCCGAAATAGTCGCCCATGTTGTAGCCGCAGAACGGCAGCATGGCGAAGGGATCGCGGCGCAGTTCGCCGACCTTGTTCTCGGCAGCGGCGGTGCCTTCCGACGCCACGGTCGAGCCCATGAAGACGCCGTGCTCCCAGTCATAGGCTTCCGTCACCAACGGCACGGCCGAGGCGCGGCGACCGCCGAATAGGATGGCGTCGATCGGCACGCCCGCGGGGTCTTCCCACTCAGGCGCGATGGACGGGCACTGACCGGCCCAGACGGCGAAGCGCGAGTTCGGGTGCGCGGCAAGCTCGCCCGAGGCAGGATCGTGCGGCTGCCCCTTCCAGTTGGTCAGACCTTCCGGCGCTTCCTTCGACAGGCCTTCCCACCAGACGTCGCCGTCAGCGGTCAGAGCCACGTTGGTGAAGATGGTGTCGCGCGTCAGCGTCTCGAGCGCGTTCTTGTTGGTGTTGCGGCTGGTGCCCGGCGCCACGCCGAAGAAGCCCGCTTCCGGGTTCACGGCGTACAGGCGGCCATCGTCGCCGAAGCGCATCCAGGCGATGTCGTCGCCGACCGTCTCGGCCTTCCAGCCGTCCAGCGCCGGTTGCAGCATGGCCAGGTTGGTCTTGCCGCAGGCGCTCGGGAAGGCGGCGGCGACATACTTCACCACGCCTTCAGGGCTGGTCAGCTTGAGGATCAGCATGTGCTCGGCCAGCCATCCTTCGTCGCGGGCCATGACCGAGGCGATGCGCAGGGCGTAGCACTTCTTGCCCAGCAGGGCGTTGCCGCCATAGCCCGAGCCATAGGACCAGATTTCGCGCGTTTCCGGGAACTGGACGATCCACTTGTCGTCGTTGCAGGGCCACGGCACATCGGCTTGGCCCTCGGCCAGCGGGGCGCCCAAAGTGTGAACCGCCGGGACGAACTCGCCGTCAGCGCCCATCAGGTCCAGCGCCGCCTTGCCCATGCGGGTCATGACGCCCATCGACACGGCGACATAGCCGCTGTCGGTGATCTCGACGCCCAGGGCGGAGATCCTGGAGCCCAGCGGGCCCATGCAGAACGGCACCACATACATGGTGCGGCCCTTCATGCAGCCGTCGAACAGGCCGTCCAGACGGGCGCGCATCTCGACCGGATCGGACCAGTTGTTGGTCGGACCGGCGTCGTCGGCGTCCTGCGAGCAGATGAAGGTGCGGCTCTCGACGCGGGCCACGTCCTTGGGATCCGAGGCGGCGTAGTAGCAGCCGGGGCGCTTGGCCTGATCCAGTTCCTTCAGCGTGCCCTTGCCGATCAGATCGGCGATGATGGCGGATTTCTCGGCGGCCGAGCCGTCGCACCAGTGAACACGGTCCGGCTTGGTCAGGGCGGCGATCTGCTCGACCCAGGCGACAAGGCCCTTGTGTTCGGTGGGCGCCGGATGGAGTCCGGGAATCGATTGCGTCACGTCTTGCTCTCTCCTGAACGGGCGCGCGGCGATCTGTCGTCACCGTCACGCCATAAGCTGATCACGCTGTGTAACCGGGCCAATGAACCCGCGCGAACGTAAGGTCAACCGCTGCACGTTTCATTCCCCCGTTATCCGGCCGTCGCGCGCCGGACGCACATTTAAATCGTCATACGGCCCTGCGCGGGCTATCTCCTTCGGCGTGAAGAGCATGGATTCTGTAAAGTCGACGCCGGACGGTTTTCCGAAGGGCGGTCTGTTCTCGCCGGCGGCCGAGCGTAATGGCGCGGCCATACTGGACATTCTGCGCGCCCATCTGCCTGCGCGCGGACGGGTGCTGGAAATCGCCGCCGGATCCGGCCAGCACGCCGCGGCCTTGGCAACAGCCCTGCCCGGCCTGAACTGGACGCCCAGCGACCCGAGCCCAGAGGCCCGCGCCAGCATCGAGGCGTGGCGAGCGCAGACAGGCGCCGCGAACCTGCAACCCGCACAGGCTGTCGACATGCTTGACGAAGCCAGTTGGCCCACGGGCCCGCTGGACGCCATCGTCTGCATCAACATGATCCACATCAGCCCGTGGTCGGCGGCCGAGGGCCTGATGCAACTGGCGGAGCGGTCGCTGACGCGCCCCGGCGGCCTGTTGTATCTATACGGCCCCTATCGCGAAGCCGGGATTCCGTTGGCCTCATCCAACGCCGCCTTCGACGACAGCCTGAAGGGGCGCGATCCGGCCTGGGGGCTACGCGACCGGGGCGAGGTCGAAACGCTCGCCCGGTCGCACGGCCTGGCCCTGACGCTGCGGCGAGCCATGCCCGCCAACAATCTGAGCCTGATCTTCCGCCGCGTTTAGATGGCGGCGACCACCGCCGTGAGTTCGGCGCGATCATTCAACAGGGCGATCTTCCCATCGCGGAAGGCCGCGCCCGGCGCATCAGCCGACTGACCGAAGATTTCAGCCGCCAGAGCCACGCCGTCGGCGAACGCCAGAACCGGCAGGCCCTGCGCCTTGGCCAGGCTCAGCAGCGCCTTGACCTGCACCAGACCGGCTTCATCGGCCACGCCGCCCGGAACAACGACGCCCTGAACCCGACCGCCGCTGATGTCATCAGCCGTCGCCGTGGCCAGAACCGTCAGACCGCCGGAAACCAGACTCCCGTCGCCGGTCGAGATCGGCGCCAGCGACACGCCTTCAAAGCGCAGGGCGGTCTCCATGTCGCCCAGTTCGCCGAAATCCATGCCCTTGCGCATGATCAGACCAAAGCGCAGGCGGGCGGGCGCAGGGCGGTTGCCGTATTGGCGAGAACGGGGAGCGGCAGCGGACTTGTTTTGAGCGTACAAAACGTCTCCTTCAAAGGTTATCGATCAATATTCGCAGACGATTACAAGAAATCGTCCCGCCCTGTACGCCGCAACCGGATCAAACACGGCAAACGTCGCAATCCGAATCAATCGGAAGCGAACGCGGCAAAATCATCAGGGTGACTGCTGATATAGGCTTATGATGCTCAAGGTCAACTTGGCGGTGCAAACATGAACTCAACCGCGTGCAGGAAAATCTGAACCTGACGGATGCGGCGCCGCCCTTGCCTCGACGCGCAGGCGAGCTCTACACAGCCGATCGCACCGCTGGAGAGTCTCAAGTCAGGCCATGGCCTTCACCCGCACCTATGACGGCGCCGAGCCCGTCCGCATCAACAAGTGGCTGGGTCAGAGCGGCGTCTGTTCGCGCCGCGAGGCCGAAGGCCTGATCGCCGAAGGCCTGGTCAGCATCGACGGGGAGGTCGTGCGCGACGCGGGCCGCAAGATCGAGCCGGGCCAGACCCTGACCCTGAACGACACGGGCGAGGCCGCGCTGGCGGCGGGCGTCGCCATCCTGCTGCACAAGCCGGTCGGCTATGTCTCGGGCCAACCCGAGCCAGGCAAGGTTCCGGCCGTGCGCCTGCTGACCTCCGCCAACAGGATCGGCGAGGGCGAGACCCCCGCTCGCGACGCCTCCCTGCCCCCGGTTGGGCGATTGGACGAGGATTCGCGCGGCATGCTGTTGCTGTCGTCGGACGGGGTGGTGGCCAAGGCGGTGATCGGCCCGCAGTCCGACCTCGACAAGGAGTATCTGGTCCGCGTGTCCGGCGCCGTGACCGAGGCGCGGCTGACGAAGCTACGCCACGGGCTGAAACTGGACGGCCGCCAGTTGAAGCCCGCCCGCGTCACCCAGATGGAGCCGCAGCGCCTGCGCTTCATCCTGCGCGAAGGCCGCAACCGCCAGATCCGCCGGATGTGCGAACTGGTCGGGCTGGAGGTCGTCGACCTCTACCGCATCCGCATCGGCCCGGTGAAGCTGGGCGACCTGCCGGAAGGCCGCTGGCGAATGCTGACGTCAGATGAGCGCGCGGCGCTGCTAAAGGGCTGAGCGCCCCACATTCCACTCATCCCCGCGGAGGCGGGGATCAGCGGTAGAAAGAGGTCAGCGCAACGCTTCAAACCACCGCTGCAGCAGGGTCGCCTCGGCGCGGTGGGCATCGGTGCGGGCCGCCGCTTCCTCGTCCACGCCCCAGCGCTCTTCGGTGAAGGCCTCATCCAGACGCGACAGGGTCAGCGCCGCCTCGCCCGACAGCGCCCCGCGCTGCACCGCCAGCCCCAGCACCGCCGAGCCGAACAGCGGCACCGCCGTCGCCAGCCCCGTCAGGGCGAAGTCGTCCATCTCCAGCGCCAGCGCTTCGACCCGCGCCAGAGCCTCCGGCGCCTGCGGGCGGTGGATGATGCCCTCGACCGTGTGCAGTTCGACACCCAGTTCGCGCGCGGCCCAGTCGCGCCACGGGCCCCATTCCGCCTGCTGGCGTTCAATCAAGCCCGACGGCGTCTCGGCCAGATAGCAGAGCACGTCCGACCCGGCGTAGCGGGCGATCTCTTCCGCCACGGGTCCGCGCGTCTGGCTGACCCGGTCTATGGCGGTTGAGGCCAGACGGGTGGCGGGCATGGTCCCCGGCATCAGGTGCTCGCCTTGAGCATTCCATTCGTCAGCCACGAGCCGGGCCGCCGCCTCGGTCGGCAGGACGATGGCGTTTCCGGCCGGCGTCTTGGGCGCCCGGCCGTCCAGCACGACGATCCAGCCGCCGTCGCGCGCCTCGACCTCGGCGACCTTCCAGAAACGCTGGATGCGCTCTTCGGATTCGCGAAAGCCCTTCTGGGCGGCGACATTGGGATCAAGCGAAGGAATATGGGACATGGCGGACTTCTAGGCGAAAAGCTTGGTCGAGGCGAAACGGTCCAGCGCCGCCTCAAGATCAGGAAAGTCGTCGGCGATGTGCAGCGCACCCGCCGCCGCCTGTTCCTCCACCGTGTGGAAGCCCCAGCCGACGCCCAGCGGATGCACGCCCGCCGCCACCGCCATGGCGATGTCGTGGCTGGTGTCGCCGATCATGACGGTCGAGGCGAGATCGGCCCCACAGGCTGTCATGGCGGCGCGCAGCATGGCCGGGTCAGGCTTGCCCGGCCCGTCCTCGGCGCAGTGGCTGGACAGGAACAGGTCGCTCCATTCGGGCCGCGCCAGATTGCGGGCCACGCCGCGCCGGTTCTGGCCGGTCGCCAGCGACAGCCGCCAGCCGTCCCGCTTCAACCGCCGCAGCGTCTGCATCACGCCGGGATAGAGCGGTTCTTCATGGCCCGCCTCATACATGGCGCGGAAGCTGGCCTGAAAGGCCGCGACGAAGTCGGCCAGTTCGGCGTCTGTCAGCGACGGCTCAAGTACGTGCAGGGCGTGATGCAGGCTGAGGCCGACAATCTGACGCACCCGGTCATATTCCGGCTCTGGCAGGCCCAGCGCCTGAGCCGCTTCGCAGGCTGCGCGATGGATGGAGGCCCGGCTGTCGACCAGTGTGCCGTCGATATCGAATACGGCAAGCGGAGCATCGGAAGCGATCATATCAGACAGGCACGATATCAAAGGCGACGGACAGGCGCGGTTGGTCGCCGCTGAACGGCACGGTGCCGTGCCACAGGCAGGACGGGAACAGCACCAGTTTCCCCGGCTGGGGCTTTTCATAGCGCAGAGGCGCCAGCGGCTGCGGCGTCGGGAACGGCGGCTGGGCCAACGCCAGCCAGCCCTCATGACCGCCCGCCTCGACCACCGGCGGCACGTCGATGTAACAGGCCGAAGAATACCAGCCCTTGGGGTGGATATGGTGTTCGTGGAACCCGCCCGGCGCCAGCCGCACCGACCAGCAGCCGCTCAGCCTGTAGTCGCCGCTGTTGCGACGCCGGACAGGGTCGCCGCCCTGCCCCAACCGCGCCAGATGACGACGGATCGGCCCGTCGATGGCTGTGAAGAAGACGCGGATGGCCGGGTCGTCGACCAGGGTCAGGTCCACCGGCGTCTGCGTCCCGTGACGCAGGCTCTGACCCAGCGGATGGTTCTGATAGGCGTGCTGCGCCAGCAGGGCCGTTTGCAGGTCCGCCAGATAGGCGCCCAGATCGCTCCAGCCCGGCGGCGTGTCGATGGTTTGAGCGCTGACCAGCCCGTCCAGATCATCAAGACCCAGCGCATCCGCCTGCCCCTTCACCCGGCTGGCCGTGGCGTGCAGGGCCAGCACCTTCTGATGCACCACCGGCGCGCCCGCAAGCTGGTCCAGTATTTCGAAAGCGCCGTCGGCGTCGCCCAGCGTCACAAGCGCCTCAGCCACACTCATCCACGGCTCGATCGTCTGCGGCGCCAGTTCGGTCGCCCTGCGCGCATGGCCGACCGCCAGCGCTGGATCAAAGGTCAGGGCCAGTTGTCCCGCCGCCAGTTCGACCGTGGCCGAACGCGCGCCCCCGGCCTGCGCCCGCCGCGTCAGCTCGGTCCACGCCTCGCGCGGATCGCCGCCGCCATACATCAGCACCAGCGCCAGACAGGTCAGCAGGTCGCCGTCGCCCGGCGCCGTCGCCAGCGCCTTCAGCACCGGCGCCTTGGCGGCCTCCACATCACCACCGCGCATCCAGATCAACTGGGCCAGTTCGCGCACCGCCTCGCCATAGGCCGGGCGACGTTCAACCGCCTTGCGATACGCGTCTTCCGCCTCATCCAGACGGGCGCAACCAGACAGGGCGCGCGCCAGCACCAGCCATGTTTCCGGCGCATCGCCGCCGTTGGCGAAGGCCTGATTCGCCGCTTCAATCGCCTCAGTATTGCGGCCCATATCGCCCAGCAGGGCGGCCAGGTTATGCCGGGCGGCCACGCTCTTCGGCGCCGCCTCGACCTGTGCGCGCCGGATCGCCAGCGCCTCATCAAACCGTTCCAGCGCCTTCAGAAGCTCGACCTGAAGCGATTGAACGGCTGCCCGCTCGTTCGGCGGCGTCTGCTCCAGCAATGCCAGCGCCCCGGCCAGATCTCCCTGCCCCGCCAGAGCCTGAGCGCGCTGCAGCCTCATCTGAACCCCCGGCCCGGTCTTCATCGCATCCGCCGCACGCCTTCGAAGAGGTCTTCGTCAGCCTCGTCCTCAGAGAAACCGAAGTGGTTGAAGCCTGCCTTCATCTCAGGACTGAGCGGGGCCTCGACGATCAGCTTGCCGCCGCCGGGGTGATCCAGTTCGATGCGGCGGGCGTGAAGCTGCAGCTTCAGAGGGCCGGACAGTTCACGCGACTTGTCGTCGCCGTATTTGGGATCGCCCAGAATGGGGTGACCGATGGCGGCCATGTGGGCGCGCAGCTGGTGCGTCCGGCCCGTGAAGGGGCGCAGCGCCATCCACGCCGCGCGGTGGGCGGCGCGGCTGATGGTGGCGAAGGCGGTCTCGGCCGGTTCGCCCTTGGGATCCTTGGGTTCGGCCGGGCGCATCATCTCGAAGTCGTTGATGCCGGTCTTCTTCAGCGCCATGTCGATCTGACCGGCGGAAGGCTTGGGGTTGCCGATGACGATGGCCCAATAGGTCTTCTTGGCCTGACGGCGGGCGAAGGCCCCGGCCAGACGTTTGGCCGCCTCCGGTCCCTTGCCCAGCAGCAGCACGCCCGAGGTGTCGCGGTCCAGACGGTGAACCAGACGCGGGCGCTCCATCCCCTCGCCCCAAGCCGACAGCAGGCGGTCGACGTGCTTGGTGGTCTTGGTGCCGCCCTGCACGGCCAGACCGTGCGGCTTGTTCAGGGCGATGACCATGTGGTCTTCGTACAGCACCAGCGACTTGGCGTAGGCGATGTCGCGCTCGGTCAATTCATGCAGGTCGCCGGGCTTGCGCGGATTGGCGTCCGGCAGCGGCGGCACGCGCACGGCGGCGCCTGCGGTCAGACGGTCCTGCGGCTTGACGCGCGAGCCGTCGACGCGGATCTGGCCGCTGCGGGCCATCTTCTCGACCTGTATGTGGGTCAGGTGCGGCCAGCGCCGCTTGAACCAGCGATCAAGACGGATGTCGTCTTCATCCTCGGCGACATAGAGGGTCTGGACTTCGCGGCTCATGCGCCCACTCCGATAAACAGTTTGCGCGCGATCATCAGGCCGACGAACAGAGCGGCGATGGCGAGAACCACCGAACCCGCCGCATAAACGAAAGCCGAGACCATTTCACGGCGTTCGATCATCAGGGTCGCTTCAAGTGAAAAAGCGGAAAAGGTCGTGAAGCCGCCCAACACGCCGACGGCGGCGAACAGGCGGATGTTTTCCTGCCCCGCGCCCGCCTTCAGCGCCAGCCAGCCGGCCAGCAGCCCCATCAGAAAGCCCCCCGCGACATTGGCTGTCAGCGTCGCCCACGGCCAGGCCGCACCGGGCGCAAGACGGCCCACAGTCAGCCCGAGGGCATACCGCCCCATGGCCCCCAATCCGCCGCCGATCGCAACCAGCAAGAAATGTGTCATGCTGGCGGCTTATACTGTTCTGCCATCATTTGCGAAGGCCGCCATGCACGACCTTTCTCTCGCCATCCTGCATCACCTGCTGTTTCTAGGCCTGATAGTCATGCTGGCGTCTGAATTGGCGCTGCTGCGGATTGAGACGCCGCCTCTGAAGCGGCTGGCCGGAATGGATGCGGGCTATGGGGTGACAGCGCTGTTGATCGTCGTGGTCGGCATCGGACGGGTGATGGGGGGCAAAGGCTGGGCTTTTTACGAAGCCAACCCCTTTTTCTGGGCCAAGATCGGGACCTTCGCCCTGATCGGCCTGATCTCGATCCGGCCGACGCTGATGATCCTGAAATGGCGCAGGGCGGCGAAGGCCGCGCCCGGCTATATCCCGCCGCAGGCCGAACTGAGCGTGGCCCGACGCGCAGTCGGGCTCGAGGTTGTTCTACTGGTTCCGCTGTTGGCCTTCGCGGCGGCGATGACGCGCTGGCCTTTCTAGACCTTAAAGGCGTGGGCGGATCGAATCCTGAACCCCACGCGCGTCATATGCGCCCGGGCGATCGGGACGCTGTCCGCGGCCCATGACGACCTCCAGCGTGGTCGAGGTCGGCTGCGGTCCGCTAAGATCAAAGCCCAGCCCGACGCCGACACCCGACGTCGACCAGCCGCCGTAACGGCCGGAACTGGCGCCGACCGAGACGCTGGGGCGGACGCCGCCTGCGCTGTCGGGGCGACCATCGATCCAGCGTTGGGTGATCTCGAACCAGTCATAGCCCTGTTCGGTCGTCAGCTGGGCGGCGCGGAACAGGGCCATGTCGGCCACAGGCCCCGGCGCGCCGACGCCCTTATAGGTGACGCGGAAGCGGTCGCGCTCGATCCTCTGGTCGGAATAACCCTGACCGTTCGGCCCCATCTGCTGGCCATAGGGCGCAAGACTGGCGCAGGCCGTCAGGGCCAGAGCTGAGGCGGCGATGGCGATATAGGCGAGGCGTTTCATGCGCATGGCTCCCACGCCCGAACAGCGCACGGGCATAATCCATTGTTCTGCGACGAAGCTGAACGGGGGATGAAGCCCCTACAGGCCCGCCGCCACGCGCAGGGCGGCAAAGTCGTCCGGCTCCGGCGCCTCGACCGTCACACGGCCGCCGTCGGGGTGGGGAAAGCTGAGTTTCGCCGCATGCAGCATCAGACGCGGCGCCGCACGAGCGGCGAAGGTCAGGGCGCCGCCATAGCGGACATCACCGACCAGTGGGCGTCCGATCGAGGCCATATGCACCCTTAGCTGGTGCATCCGTCCCGTCTCCGGCGACAGTTCGACCACCGCTCCGTCCTCGCCAGAGGCCAGGGTGCGATAGCTGCTGGCCGCACCCTGCGCGCCCGGCGCATCGAAATCCACGACCCGCATATAGCTTTCACGCCCGATCTCTTCGCGACGCAGGGCCGAGGTGATGCGGCCTGATTTCGGCTCGGGCGCGGCCGCGACCAAGGCCAGATAGGTCTTCTGGAATTTGCGCATCTGCATCGCCTTGCCGAAAAAACCAGCGGCAGGCTTGGTCTTGGCAGCCAGAATGACGCCCGATGTGTCGCGGTCCAGACGGTGCACCAGTTCCGGCCGCTTGCCGTTCGATCGGGCGAAGGCCCACAGCAGGTCGTCCAGCGTATTCGCCTGAATGCGCCCGCCCTGACTGGACAGGCCCGACGGCTTGTTAAAGGCGATCAGATGCGCGTCTTCATGCACCACCCACGAACGGACGGCGGCGATTTCATCTTCGGTCAGGGAAACAGGCTGGCGTGTCTTCACCCGCCGAGCCTTTAGCCGAGCCCGCCGCGCTTCGCCATGGCCCTCAGCGGATCAGGCCCTTGCGGCGCGCCCAGTGAGCGTAAACGACCTGGATGACGAAGACGGCGGCGACCGCCACGACAGAAGCCAGTCCCGCCGCGCCCAGCACCTCACGCCCATTGCTGAGCGCCAGCACATGGACGGCATACGCCAGCATGGCGATCAGCCCGGCGACGAGGGCGTTGAACGCCAGCTTGCGCCGCAGCAACAGCATCAGCGCGCCCAGCAGGCCGCACCACACCGCTACGCCATAGGCGACATCCGTCCACATCGGCGCCGAGCGCAGATAAAAGACCTGCTCCATCGTCAGGGCGCTCCAATAGGCCGCCGCGCCGGTCACCTTCTGATACCACTGCCAGACGCCGACGCCGTTCCAGACCACCGACGCCGCCCCGATGGCCCACAGATGCCACGGCGCCGCCGGGCGCTTTGAAATATCGACCATCGCTTTGTCCCCCAGGGCGTCCAGAGCCGACACCTACGCCGGAACAGGCCGATGCAACAAGAGCATCCGCCCGGCCACTCGCCCTAAGCCATTACGAGCCCGCTCCATACACAATACTCGGCATTTCAAATACAAAAAATCTAATAAAAACAACATGTAAGACCATATCTTAGCACAAGCAAAATTGCTCGTCGGACAAGTATAATATATACATACCCATAAGTATTTACATCACACGTAATTGTTTAGAAAGAAAAAATAACGTCCGTATTCTATGAAATTCGCAAAAGGAGTTAATTATGAAAAATTTGGCTTTTTTCGCTTCTTTGATTGTAGGCGCAGCGTTCATTCCAATTGGATCCGAACAGGCTTCGGCGCAGACAATCCCGCCCCTACCAGGCACGGACACCTACTACTATCACATAGATTATTATAGCGACGCCACAATGACCACAGTCATTGGCTATCAAACGGAGCGCTGCCTCAACAATCTGTACATTGTAACACCGCCCGCTATAGGAAATATTTCAGAGTTCTATCTAAAAAGGGCCATTGGCCAATGCCCAGGACCTGGAGATTGGTAATCAAAAGGTAGAATAAAATAGATTAGCCGCCCTGCATTCTCATCCGCAGGGCGGCCCAGCGTTCCAGACGCGCCTTGACCTTCTCCTCATGCCCCTCGCCCTTGGGCTTGTAGAAGGTGCGGCGCTCCATCTCGTCGGGGAAGAAGTCGGCGCCGGAGAAGCCTTCAGGCGTATCCGGGTCGTATTGGTAGCCCTTGCCGTAGCCGAGTTGCTTCATCAGCTTGGTCGGAGCGTTGCGGATATGGGCGGGCGGCATCAGGGAGCCGGTCTCGTGCGCCGCCTTCTTCGCCGCCTTGAAGGCTTCGTAGACGCCGACCGACTTGGGCGCCGTGGCCAGATGGACGACGGCCTGAGCCAGCGCCAGTTCCCCCTCGGGCGAGCCGAGGAAATCGTAGGTGTCCTTGGCCGCGTTGGCGACCAGAATGGAAAGGGGGTCGGCCTGACCGATGTCCTCGACCGCCATACGCACGATGCGGCGGGCCAGATACAGCGGGTCTTCGCCCCCGTTCAGCATCCGCGCCAGCCAGTAAAGCGCCGCGTCCGGGTCGGATCCGCGCACCGACTTATGCAGGGCGGAGATGAGGTTGTAGTGCTCTTCGCGCGACTTGTCGTAGGCGGGGGCGCGTTTCTGAAGCACGCCCGCCAGCGCCTGCACGTCCAGCGGCTCGACGTCCGTCAGATCGAACAGCACCTCGGACATGGTCAGCAGATAGCGGCCGTCGCCATCGGCCAGCGCCAGCATGGCCTGACGCGCTTCGGGCGTCAGCGGCAGGGGCTTGTCCATCAGCGCCTCGGCCCGATCCAGCAACAGGTCCAGAGAGGCGTCGTCCAGCCGCTTCAGCACATAGACCTGCGACCGCGACAACAGGGCGCCGTTCAGCTCGAAGCTGGGGTTTTCGGTGGTGGCGCCGACCAGGGTGACGATTCCCTCCTCGACGAAGGGCAGGAAGCCGTCCTGCTGGGCGCGGTTGAAGCGGTGAATTTCGTCGACGAACAGCAGGGTCTGCTGACCCGCCGCCCGGCGCATCCGCGCGGCCTCGAACGCCTTCTTCAGATCGGCGACGCCTGAGAAGACGGCGCTGATCGACTGGTATTCATAGCCCGCCGCCTTGGCCAACAGTCGGGCGATCGTCGTCTTGCCTGTGCCCGGCGGCCCCCACAGAATCATGGAGCCCAGACGCCCGGCCTCGATCATGCGGCGGATCGGCCCGCCTTCGCCCAGCAGATGGTCCTGGCCCACCACCTGATCCAGCGCCTGCGGGCGCAGACGGTCGGCCAGAGGGGCGTCAGGAGGATGGATGCCGGAGGCTTCGAACAAATCAGTCATGGAACACTCTAGATAGGCGTTCGTTCGGGCGACTGCACCCGATAGAATGCCTCCAAGGAGGAATCGCATGACAGACGCCAAGGCTGAACAGGGACCGCACGGCGGGGTGACGCCGCACCTGACCATTCCCTCACGCGGGGCCGCCGCAGCGGTCGAATTCTACGCCCGCGCCTTCGGGGCCGAGGAAGTCATGCGCACGCCCGCCGAAGACGGCGAGCGCCTGTTGCACGTCCACCTGCGCATCAACGGCGGCAGCCTGATGCTGGCCGATGAGTTCCCCGAATGGACGGGCGAGACGGATATCAAGCCGGTCGGCGTCAGCCTGCACCTTCAGGTCGACGACGCCGATGAATGGTGGGGCCGTGCGCTCGTCAACGGAGCGACGCCGGTCATGCCGCTGGAAGATCAGTTCTGGGGCGATCGCTATGGCCAGCTCCGCGACCCGTTCGGACACCTGTGGAGCATCGGCGGGCCGAAGAAGGGGTAACCGCCGCCGTAAATCATAGGAAAAGCGCAACCCTCTCCCTCCCCTTCATGGGGAGGGTGGTCGCGCAGCGACCGGGTGGGGAGGGCCAGGCGATCCTAGCCTCGGCGTCTGAATAGCCTCGTCGCCCCCACCCGGCTTCGGCTTCGCCTCAGCCACCCTCCCCGGGACGGGGAGGGAGAAACGCGGCGCCTGTTTTTCCTACGGCAAACGCCCCGTCAGACGACGTCCATTACGGATGATGGTCAGTTCAGACCCCCGCTGCGCATTGCCCAGGGCGGCGACCGTCGTGACGGCGCGGCCGTCCAGCTGCACCACCAGATCATTGGGACGCAGACCGATGCGGGCCGGGACGCTGTTGCGTTGCAGCCCCGTCACCACCACGCCGCTGGTGAAGGGGTCGCCGCCCAGCCGGTCGGCCAGCGCCGGGTTCAGCGCCACGCCCTGAAGCCCGGCCAGCGCGCCCTGCCCCACGACCGTCCCCTGCCCCGGATCGGCATCGCCCGGCAGGGTAGAGACGCGTGCGTTCAGCGTCTGAGTTCGGCCGTCGCGCAGCACCCTCACCGCGACAGTGGCGTTCGGCGACTTGGTGCCGACGCGGAAGTTCAGACCACCCTGATCATTGACCTCTGCGCCGTCGATGGCGGTGATGACGTCGCCCTGCTGGATGCCGGCGCGCGCGCCGGGACCGCCGGCGTAGACATCTGTGACCATCAGGCCCTGCGGCCGCTCCAATCCCAGACTGCGGGCGATGTCGGCGCTGACCGTGTCGCCCTTGACGCCCAGCCAGGCGCGCTCCACCGACTTGGCGCCGCCGACGGCGGAATCCACCACCCGACGCACCATGCTGGCCGGAACGGCGAAGCCCACGCCGCTGGACGAGCCGGTGCGCGAGAAGATGGCCGTGTTGATGCCGATCAGTTCGCCGTCCATGTCGACCAGGGCGCCGCCCGAATTGCCCGGATTGATCGGGGCGTCCGTCTGGATGAAGGAGCCGGAATCGCTGATGCCCGTCTCGGTCCGGTTCAGGGCCGAAATGATGCCGTTGGTCACAGTCTGGCCGACACCGAACGGATTACCGATGGCCAGAACCAGATCGCCGATCTGCTGCTGTTCCTGATCGTCGATGCGCAGCACCGGCAGGTCGCCGTCCAGATTTTCAAGCTGCAGCACGGCGATGTCGGACCGCTCGTCGGCCAACAGCACCTTGGCCGGGTATTCGCGCCGGTCGTTCAGGGTGACGCGGATCTCCTGCATGTTCTGGATGACGTGATTGTTGGTCACCACGATGCCGTCCGGGCGCACGATGACACCCGAACCGATCGAGCCGGTCACGCGCGACTGCGGTCCGCCGCCGAACAACTCGAAGAAGGGATCGCGCACGCGCTGAACGCCCCGCGCCGAGATGTTGACCACGGCAGGCGCCGCCTTCTGCACCACGGGCGCGAAGCTGGTCTTCAGGGTTCCGGCGTCGCGCGGGGCCACGCGCGGCTGCTCGGCGAAGACGCCTTCCTGCGCCTTGGTGGGTTGCGGCTGCCCGCAGGCGGACAGGATCAGGGCGGCGGCGATGGCCAGTCTGGAAGTCTTCATCTCGTCCCGGTTCCACAAGCTTGGGCGTTGCTGCCTATTCCGCCTCGCCTTTTCGACAGGATCAAGGCCGGTGGTTGCTCAGACAGGCGACAGAGGCGCAGCGGCGATCAAACGGCCGTGACCTTGCTGTGTTCCGTGAGTGGGCCAGACGTCCGGGATTCCTGACGCCTGCGCTCAGCGCTGCGTCACCGGCAGCGTGTCGTTCGGGTCACCGTCGCCGCGCGGCGCCGTCACGCCCAGCAGGCGGGCCAGGAAGGGCTGGACGTCGACGCTGTCCAAATTCTGCAACCGCCGTCCGGCGATGACGCCAGGGCCGTGGGCGATGAAGACGGCCTGCATCTCGGGCGCAGCGTTGTCATAACCGTGGGCGCCGCCCGGCTTGTTCGGCATACGGTCGCGCGTCGCCAACACCCAGCCCGGCTCAGAGGCGCAGACGATGGCCGAGACGCGCGGGTTCGAGCCCAGAACCAGACGCGCCGGAATCTCGCTCTTGCGCCAGCAGTCCAGATGCGGACGCGAGCCCAGCAGGGCCTGCTCCACCTCGGCCTCGCGCCCCGCGACAGGGTTCAGGAAGGTGACCGGCCCGCCATAAATGATCTCAACCGCCGCAGAGTCGATGATGTCGTCCAGCACCGTCACCCGCTCGGGCGACGTCGCCGCCATGCCGTGATCCGACACCACGACCAACATCGTATTCTCATACAGGCCCCGCGCCTTCAGCCCGTCGATCAGCCGCCCGATGGAGGCGTCGACCGAACGCATCGCCTCGGTCGTCTGGGGCGCATCCGGGCCGTGGTGGTGGCCCATGGTGTCGACGATATCGAAATAGAGGGTGGTCAGCCCCGGCCGCTCGGCGACCGGCAGGTCCAGCCACTGCAGCACCTGATCCACCCGCGCATCGCCAGGCATCGACTGGTCGAAGGGCTTCCAATAGCTGGGCCGCACGCCACGGATGTCCGCCTCGGACCCCGGCCAGAACATGGTGGCGGTCTTCACGCCCTGGCGCTCGGCCGAGACCCAGATCGGCTCGCCCTGATCCCACCAGCGGCGGTCAGTGACGGCCTGTTTGTTCCCGAGCGAGAAGCGGCCCAGTTCGGCGTCGACCATATTATTGCCGACGATGCCGTGGTGATCGGGATGCAGGCCCGTGACGAGGGTGTAATGGTTGGGGAAGGTCACGCTGGGGAAGGACGGCTTCATCGGCCCCGATGCGCCCTCGGCCGCCAGTCGCGACAGCACCGGCGTCACGCCGCGCTCCAGATAGTCGGCGCGGAACCCGTCGATGGAGATCAGAATGACGTTCGGCGTCTGCGCCGTCTCAACCGGCGCAACGGGCGGCGTGGTCGCGCACGCCGCAGCGGTCAGCGTCAGGGCGGCGACGCGCGCCAGACCGAACAGACGATCAAACATGAAGGGCTCCCGAAATCGGCTTTCGGGAGCATTGCCTAGGCCCATTCTGCGACAGACAGAAGACCGCTTGCGGGTTTTCCATCCTCGCGCCACGGTGCCGGAATGACCCACGTCATCGAAACCAGCGGACTGACCAAGACCTATGGCGCCGTGCGCGCCCTGGACGGCCTCAGTCTCAGCATACCGCGCGGCGGCGTCTATGGCGTGCTGGGGCCGAACGGTGCGGGCAAGTCGACCCTGTTCCGCATTCTGCTGGGCCTGATTCGTCCCACGGCGGGCGAGGTGCGGGTGATGGGCCAGCCGACCGGCGACCCGGCCATCACCCGGCGCATGGGTTCGATGATCGAGACGCCGCGCTATCCGCCCTACCTCAGCGCGCGTCAGGCCCTGCGCTGGCTGGCGCTGGCGCATGGCATGGGAGCGGAGGTCGAGACCGACCGCTGGCTGGCCCGCGTCGGCCTGACCGAGGCGGCGGACCGCAAGGTGCGCGGGTTCTCCGTCGGCATGATGCAGCGGCTGTGCGTCGCCGCCGCCCTGATGACCCGGCCCGATCTGGTCATTCTGGACGAGCCGACCAGCGGCATGGACCCGCCCGGCATTCAGGAAATGCGCGCCCTGATCCGCAGCCTGGCTGACGACGACGGCGTCACCATCATCCTGGCCAGCCACCAGTTGCTTGAGGTCCAGCGCGTCTGCGACCGCGTCGCCATCCTGAACCGCGGCAGGCTGGCGTCCGAGGGCAAGGTCAGCGACCTGACCGCCTCGGGCGAGCGCCTGCGCCTGTCGGCCACGCCCTTGGCCAAGGTCATGAACGTGCTGGGCGAGCGCGGCAGCGTTCAGGACGACGCAGTCATGGCCGCCATCCCTCGCGCCGAGGCCCCGGCCCTGCTGCGCGCCCTGATCGAACAGGGCGTGGACATCGACGAGGCCCGCTGGGTCGGCGCCGATCTGGAAAGCGTCTTCATGACCGAAACCGCCTCTGGCGCAGGGGGCCGCCCATGATGCTGTTCGACGCCGTCCGTGCCGAAACCTGGCGCCTGCTGCAGAACCGCACCGCCCTGTTCTGGAGCCTGCTGTTCGTGCCGCTGGTCTGGCTGAGCGCCAGCATCGCCGGCAATCTGTTCATCAGCGACAAGGTGACCTCGGTCAGCGACCGCCTGCCGTCACAGTTGCGTCTGGGGCGCGGCACGCTGGATCTGGGGCACGCCCTGATGGATGCGGCAGGCAATCTGGCTCATCCCGCCCTTCTGGCTTTTCTGCTGATCGGCGCCGCCAGCGTCTTTGCGGCCGACTATCGCTGGGAGACCTGGCGCCTGATCACGGCCCGCAACAGCCGCCCCAATCTGATCATGGGCAAGGTCGGCGCCGTAAAGCTGATGACGCTCACCGCGCTGCTGCTGTTTCTGGCCGCCGCCCTGATCGGCGCTGTCGCCAAAGGACTGATCTTCGATAACCGCTTCGTTTTCAGCCTCAGTCCAGCGGCGATCCAGAGCTTCGGCCTGCTGTTCCTGCTGGCCTTTGTGCGTGTGGTTCAATTCATGCTGCTGGCCCTGCTGGCCGCGACGGTCACGCGCTCGCTGGTCGCGGCCCTGCTGGTTCCCCTGGCAATCGGCGTGGCGCAGGCCTTCATGGCCAAGGGCGTCATGTTCGCCGGTTGGCGGACGGGCGACTGGCCCACCATGCTGCTGTTCCCCGGCGAGGCCTATCAGGTGCTGAAGTCCCTGATCCAGGGCGGCATGATGGCCGCCATCCTGCCGGAAGGCGCCGCGTGGCGGGCCGCCGCAGGGCTGGCGCTATGGTGCTTCGCCCCCTTCCTGCTCGCCCTTGGCTGGTTCCAGCGTCAGGATCTGTCGAAGGAATAGCGGCAGATCAGGCCAGCGTCTTCTCCATGAAGACATCGGCCCGGACATAGGGTGTTTCGCGCGGCGGCAGACGGACAAAACCGAAGCTGTCATACAGCCCCAGCGCCGGGCCGAGCGTCGAACTGGTTTCCAGATAAAGGCGCGGCGCATCCGCCTGACGCGCTGCGGTCTCGCAGACCTCCAGCAGGCGCCGCGACAGGCCCTGCCCGCGCGCCGACGGAGCGATCGTCATCTTGGCGACCTCGAAGCCGCCGTCAGCCATGGCCATCAGGGCGCAACAGCCGACGATCTCGCCTTCGCGCTCAACAAAGAAGATGCGGCCGCCCGGCGCCAGGATCTGCCCCTGCGGATCGTCCAACACCTTGCGGTCCTTGGCCTCGATGGCGAATCCGCCTTCAGCCAGCCAGGCCTCATTCAGCGTACGCCAGTCCCCAGCCAGGTCCGGCGAAAACTCTACAATACGAAACGCTTGCTCACTCATGACGGGCTGTATGGCGCCGCTTTCCATCACGGCGCAAGACAAAGGGCGGCTGGATTGCTCCAGCCGCCCTTCAATCTTGCTCAAACCTGAAAGGTCTCATCAGGCCTCGTCGTCGCCTTCGATGGCGAAGACCGGACCGGAGTCCAGGCCCTTGGCGGCCGTGTCGCGGTCCACGAACTCGATGACGGCCATCGCGGCATTGTCGCCGTGACGGAAGCCCGCCTTCATGATGCGGATATAGCCGCCGTTACGCTCGGCGTAACGAGGAGCCAGGGTCTCGAACAGCTTGCCGACCTGCGACACGTCGCGAACGGCGCTGATGGCCTGACGACGAGCGTGCAGATCGCCCTTCTTGGCCAGGGTGACCAGCTTTTCAACGAAGGGACGCAGTTCCTTCGCCTTGGGCAGAGTCGTCGTGATCTGCTCGTGCTTGATCAGCGAGGCAGCCATGTTGGCGAACATGGCCTGGCGGTGGCTGGCCGTGCGGCCGAGCTTGCGATAGGCGGCGCCGTGGCGCATCGGGGTCTCTCCTACTCAACCCTGGTTTCCCGTCCCTACTTGCCGGACGAGACCTGGGGCCTCTCATTCTAACCGCCCCAACCGATCCAACGGACCTGGGCGGAGGGTTGATGATCAGATCTGGTCGTCGAACTTCTTGGCCAGATCTTCGATGTTTTCCGGCGGCCAGTTCGGCACATCCATGCCGAGGCTCAGTCCCATGGACGCCAGAACTTCCTTGATTTCGTTCAGCGACTTGCGGCCGAAGTTCGGGGTGCGAAGCATCTCGCCCTCGGTCTTCTGAATCAGGTCGCCGATGTAGACGATGTTGTCGTTCTTCAGGCAGTTGGCCGAACGGACCGACAGCTCCAGCTCGTCCACCTTCTTCAGCAGGGCCGGGTTGAAGGGCAGTTCGGGCTTGCCGTCCGACTGCTCGACAGCCTTGGTCGGCTCATCGAAGGTGATGAAGATCTGCAGCTGGTCTTGCAGGATGCGGGCGGCGTAAGCCACCGCGTCAACCGGCGAGACCGCGCCGTTGGTTTCGACTTCCAGGATCAGCTTGTCGTAGTCCAGCGACTGGCCCTGACGGGTCGGCTCGACGCGATAGGCGACGCGCTTCACCGGCGAATACAGGGCGTCGACGGCGATCAGGCCGATCGGAGCGTCTTCCGGGCGGTTCAGTTCGGCGGCGACGTAGCCCTTGCCGTTCTGCACCGTCAGTTCCATGCGAACCGACGCGCCGTCATCCAGGGTGCAGATCACGTGATCCGGGTTCAGCACCTCGATATCGGCCGGCAGCTCGATCTGGGCCGCCGTCACCGGGCCGGGGCCCGTGGCGCGCAGCGTCATCCGCTTCGGACCTTCTGCGTGCATGCGCAGGGCCAGTTGCTTGATGTTCAGAACGATGTCGACGACGTCCTCGCGAACGCCTTCCAGCGACGAGAACTCGTGCACGACACCGTCGATCTGAATGGCCGTGACCGCCGCGCCTTGAAGCGAAGACAGCAGAACGCGACGAAGCGCGTTGCCGAGCGTCACACCGAAACCGCGCTCGAGAGGCTCGGCGATCAGACGCGCCTTGTGCTGCGGGTCAGACCCGCCCTCGACTTGCGGTTTCTCGGGACGGATCAGCTCTTGCCAGTTTCTTTCGATCATAAAGTCCCTCGAACGGGTTTCGACGGCTCCGTGTTCTCACGTTCAGAACAACAGGAGCCGCCGGGAGAAGGGGTAGGCGGCGTGAACCTTAGACGCGGCGGCGCTTCGGCGGACGGCAGCCGTTGTGCGGCATCGGCGTCACGTCGCGGATGGTCGTGATCGTCATGCCCACGGCCTGCAGGGCGCGCAGGGCCGACTCACGGCCCGAACCCGGACCCGAGACGTTCACTTCCAGCGTCTTGACGCCGTGTTCAGCAGCCTTCTTGCCAGCGTCTTCCGCAGCCATCTGAGCGGCGTACGGCGTCGACTTGCGCGAGCCCTTGAAGCCCATGTGACCGGCCGACGACCAGGAAATCGCGTTCCCTTGAGCGTCGGTGATCGTCACCATGGTGTTGTTGAACGAAGCATTCACGTGGGCGACGCCCGAGGTGATGTTCTTGCGTTCGCGGCGCTTAACGCGACCCGGTTCCTTAGCCATCGGTCAGGCCTCTCTCTTACTTCTTCTTGCCGGCGATCGGCTTGGCCGGACCCTTGCGGGTGCGAGCGTTGGTGTGGGTGCGCTGGCCGCGGACCGGCAGGCCTTTACGGTGACGCAGGCCGCGGTAGCAGGCCAGGTCCATCAGGCGCTTGATGTTCATCGACGTCTCACGGCGCAGGTCGCCTTCGACGGTGAAATCGCGGTCGATGGTTTCGCGGATCTGCAGGATCTCCGCGTCGGTCAGCTGGTTCACGCGGCGGGCCGGCTCGATGCCGATCTTGGCCGTGATCTCCTTGGCGTTGTGCGCGCCAATGCCGTGAATGTACTGAAGCGCGATTTCAACGCGCTTGTTCGTCGGAATGTTGACGCCTGCGATACGGGCCACGAAATTCTCCAAGTACGCGTTAATTCAGACGCAGAAACCGCTCCGGTCAACAGACCTGGAACGTGCACGCCCTTCGCGGAAGGCCGCCCTTATACAGGGGATTCCCGATGCGTCAACGGGCATGCGCCGTGAGCAGGCTGGCTCAGGGCCATTCGACCCCCACCCGGACCTCTCGACCATCAATTGGCGCTCCGTTCTGCGTCGCAGGACGAAAGCGGAAATAACGCGAGGCCGCAAGACCTGCCTGACCGAATCCCATTCCCGGCGGCGTTTCATCGACAAGGCGGCAATCGCTGAGCGTGGTGTCGAGGCGAACACGGCAGACCAGCGTCGCCTGCCCTCCTCGCCGACGCCGGAAAGCCTCACGCGGATGCAGCGCGCGCAGTTCGCCCACAGAGGGACCACGAATGATGCGCGGCGGGCCGTCGCCCGCGCCCGGGCCACCGCCGGATCCTTGGCCTGAACCGCTGCCGGTCCCCTGCCCGCCCTGACCTGCACCGGGTGAAGGGCTGTCGGCTTCGGTCGCGACGCCCATGACCAGCGGCTGCTCTGGCGCCGGATGCGGCGGTGCGGCGACCTCTGGTTTGGGCGGCGTTGGAGACGGGCGTGGCGGGCGAACGACGGAAGGCGCAGCAGGGGCGCCGCCGCCCTTCGTCGCCCCAGGCTCGACAGGCGGTGGAGGCGGGGGCGGCGGTTCCGGCCGCTCGAACGGAATCAGGTCCACCAGAATCGACGGCGGCGCATCCGGCAGACGCACTTCATCGCGACCAACGCCCAAAAGCACAAAGGCGCCGAGGTGCAGAAGAGCCACCAGCCCCGCCGCGCCCCAGCGCCATTGTTTCATATGTTGCGGCCGCAACAGCGTCTCCCGCTCAGGCTTCCGAATGCGAACGCATCAGATGTCGAGAAGGATCAGACCCTGTGTCGGCTCAGGCGTCCAGCGCCGCGTCGATGGCGGCGGCCACAGAGGCGATATCGCCCATGCCGTCCACCTCGGTCAGCTTGCCCTGGCCTTCATAGTAGGGAAGCAGAGGCGCAGTCTGGCGGTTGTAGACGGCCAGACGGTCCTTGAACGTCTCGGGGTTGTCATCGGCGCGGCCCTGCTCGGCGAAGCGCTTGCCGATCCGGTCGATCAGGGCGGCGTCGTCCACCTTCAGGCGGATGACGCTGTCGATCTGGGCGCCGCGCTTGGCCAGCATGGCGTCCAGGGCTTCAGCCTGAGCCACCGTGCGGGGGAAGCCGTCGAAGATGGCGCCGCCGGCGGCCTCGGCCTCCGGCAGGCGGGCTTCGATCAGGGCGATGACGATGTCGTCGGTGACGAGGTCGCCGCGCGCCAGCACGTCCTTGACCTTCAGCCCCAGCTCAGAGCCGGAAGCAATCGCCGCGCGCAGCATGTCGCCGGTCGAGAGCTGGACCATGCCACGCCCCTCGACCAGCCGCTTGGCCTGGGTGCCCTTGCCGGCCGCAGGCGGCCCGAACAGGATCAGGTTCATTATATTTTCGGGCCCCCTACCCGATCAGCGACGGGCAGGAGCGGAACCGCCCCGGCCACGACCGCGCAACTTGGCCTTCTTGATCAGGCCCTCATACTGGTGCGCCAGCAGGTGCGATTGAATCTGGGCGACAGTGTCCATCGTCACCGACACCACGATCAAGATAGACGTTCCGCCAAAGTACAGACTGTTGCCCAGGCTGCTGACCAGGAACTCCGGCAGCAGGCAGACGGCGGTGATATAGGCGGCGCCGATCACCGTCAGGCGCGTCAGCACATAGTCCAGATACTCGGCCGTGCGCTTGCCCGGACGGATGCCCGGCAGGAAGCCGCCGTATTTGCGCAGGTTCTCGGCCGTGTCCTCCGGGTTGAAGGTGATCGAGGTGTAGAAGAAGCAGAAGAACACGATCAGGGCGGCGTACAGGATCATGAACACCGGCTGGCCGTGGGTCAGCTGGGCCGTCACCAGAGGCAGCCAGCTCATCCAGTCCGGCAGGTTCGCATTGGCGGTGAACTGGGCCACCGTCGTCGGCAGCATCAGCAGCGACGAGGCGAAGATGGCCGGGATCACGCCCGCGGTGTTGACCTTCAGCGGCAGGAAGCTGCGTTCGCCGCCCGTCATGCGGTTGCCTTCCTGGCGCTTCGGATACTGGATCAGAAGGCGGCGCTGGGCGCGTTCCATGAAGACGATGAAGACGATGACCGCCACCGCCATGATAGCGATGAAGAACAGGGTAAAGGCCGACATCTGACCCTGCTGGGCCAGACCCAGCATCCGCGCCACCGTCGACGGCAGAACCGCCACGATGCCCGCGAAGATGATCAGGGAGATGCCGTTGCCGACGCCGCGCGCCGTCACCTGCTCGCCCAGCCACATCAGGAACATGGTGCCGCCGGTCAGGACGGTGACCGTCGAAATGATGAAGAACAGACCCGGCTGGTCGATCAGGCCCGGCTGGGCGTTCAGGCCCACCGCGATGCCGAACGACTGCGCCAGCGCCAGGAACACCGTCAGATAGCGGGTGTACTGGTTCAGCTGCTTGCGGCCCGACTCGCCGCCTTCCTTCTTCAGCTTCTCCCAAGGCGGATACACCGCGCCCATCAGCTGGACGATGATCGACGCCGAGATGTAGGGCATGACGTTCAGCGCGAACACGGCCATGCGCTCGACAGCGCCGCCCGAGAACATGTTGAACATGTCCAGGATGCCCCGTTGGCCATCCGGATTCTGGAAGAAGGCCAGGAAGGCCTCGCCGTTGATCCCTGGGATCGGAACATAGGTGCCGATCCGATAGACCAGCAGCGCGCCCAGCGTGAACAGCAGGCGCTTGTGCAGCTCGGTCGCCTTGGCGAACGAGCCCATGTTCATATTGGCAGCAAGTTGTTCAGCGGCCGAAGCCATCAGGCGCTCCCCACACGGTCACCATAAATCATGCCCGTGGTCAGATAGGCGGAAAGCGGCGCTCTTGCGAGGGCCGCTTTCGGAAAATCGTCATCCCGTTCCGGACGTTCCCGGCGAAGACGCGAAAGCCGCGTCCCCGACGGGATGACGATATCGGATTTTAGGCCTTGGCCGCGGCGCGCTTGGCGCGTGCCGAGATCTTGTTGGCGTCGCCCAGCGGAGCCTTCGGCGCAGGAGCCTTGCCGCGAGCAGCGTTGCGCTTCTCGAGACGGGCAGCCGCCTTGGCTTCAGCTTCGATGCGCTGTTGCGTCACAGCGCCGCCAGCAGCTTCGATCGCCTTGATGGCGCCCGACGAAGCCGACCACACGACCAGGTTCAGTTTGGCCTTCAGTTCGCCTTCGCCCAGGATGCGCACGCCGTCCTTGACGCGACGGATGACGCCGGCGGCGACCAGGGCCGCGCCGTTGATCTCGGCCTTGGCGTCCAGCTTGCCGGCGTCGACAGCCTCTTGCAGGCGCCACAGGTTGACTTCAGCCAGCTTCGGCGCGTTCGGCACGTTGAAGCCGCGCTTCGGCATACGCATGTACAGCGGCATCTGGCCGCCTTCGAAGCCGACCTTGCCGCCGCCCGAACGCGAGTTCTGACCCTTGACGCCGCGACCGGCGGTCTTGCCCTTGCCCGAACCGGGGCCACGGCCGACGCGCATGCGCTTCTTGGTTGCGCCTTCGTTGTCGCGGATTTCGTTCAGTTTCATTGCCTGATCCTTTCGGGTTCTAGCGCCAGGTCCGCCAGGCGGTCCTGACTCGGCGTTGGAAAAATTGAAGGGTCGCTGATTAGGCGACCCGCGTCTGCATCGCAAGATGCTTCTTCATAAAGCGGAAACGCCCTCCCCCGCGAACGGGAGAGGGCGAAGCGTCTTATTTCTCGACCACTTCCACCATGTGGGCGACCTTGGCGATCATCCCACGGACGGAGGGGGTGTCTTCCAGGGTCGACTCACGGCCGATCTGGTTGAGACCCAGGCCCACCAGGGTGGCGCGCTGATCGCCCTTGCGGCGGATCGGGCTCGCCGTCTGACGGACGGTCACAGTCTTGTTTTCGGTCTTGGCCATCTATCAGCCCTCCACGGCTTCCGGCGCCGAAGCGCCGTCATTGCGGCGGCCCATCAGGTCGGACACCTTCTTGCCCCGCTTGGAGGCGATCTGGCGCGGCGACGACTGAACCTTCAGAGCTTCGAAGGTGGCGCGGATCATGTTGTAGGGGTTCGACGAGCCGGTCGACTTGCCCACGACGTCCTGGACGCCGAGGGTTTCGAGGACTGCACGCATCGGACCGCCCGCGATGACGCCGGTGCCCGGAGGCGCCGCACGCATCATGATCTTGCCGGCGCCCCAACGGCCGGCGCCGTCGTGGTGCAGGGTGCGGTTCTCGCGCAGCGGAACCTTGATCATGGTCTTCTTGGCTTCTTCGGTCGCCTTACGGATGGCTTCCGGCACTTCGCGCGCCTTGCCGTGACCGAAGCCGACGCGGCCTTTGCCGTCGCCGACGACCATCAGGGCCGCGAACGAGAACCGGCGGCCGCCTTTGACGGTGGCGGCGACGCGGTTGATGTGCACCAGCTTCTCGATGATGTCCGAATCCGGACCTTCAGCGGGAGCGTTGCGGTTGTCGCGACGGTTGCGATCGCCGCCGCCGCGTTGGGGTTCACGAGCCATGCTTGCCGTTCCCTTAGAAGTTCAGGCCGGCTTCGCGCGCGGCTTCCGCCAGCGCCTTGACCCGGCCGTGATAGATGTAGCCGCCACGGTCGAAGACGACGTCGGTGACGCCCTTCTCGATGGCGCGCTCGGCGATCAGCTTGCCGATCTTGGCGGCGGCTGCGACGTCCGAACCCTTCGAACCCTTGCCGCCTTCCAGCGACGAGGCGGCAGCCACCGTGATGCCCTGGGCATCGTCGATGATCTGAGCCGAGATGTTCTTGTCCGAACGGTGAACCGACAGACGCAGGCGACCGTTGGCGACAGCCTTCAGGCGACGACGAGTGCGCTCGGCGCGGCGCTTGGCTTGTTGTTGAAGAGAGAGAGCCATGACTTACTTCTTCTTGCCTTCCTTGCGCCGGACGAATTCGCCCTGGTAGCGCACGCCCTTGCCCTTGTAGGGCTCCGGCGGACGCATCTTGCGGATGACCGCGGCGATTTCACCCACGACCTGCTTGTCGGCGCCCGAGATCTTGATCTCGGTCTGCTTCGGAACAGCAAAGGTGACGCCTTCCGGCGGAGCGATGTCGACGTCGTGCGAGAAGCCGAGCTGCAGCGAGAGATCCTTGCCCTTCAGCGCAGCGCGGTAACCCACGCCGACCAGTTCCAGGGTCTTCTCGAAGCCTTCGGTCACGCCCGTCACCATGTTGGCGACGAGGGTGCGCGACAGACCCCACATGGCCTTGGCGCGCTGCGTGTCCGAACGCGGGGTCAGCGACAGTTCGTCGCCTTCCTGCGTGACTTCGATCTCTTCGGCGACGGTCCAGGAGCGTTCGCCCTTGGGACCCTTCACGGTGACGTTCTGGCCGTTGAGCGTGACAGTCACGCCCTTCGGCACAGCGATGGTTTTCTTGCCGATACGAGACATATCAGTAGACCCTGCAGAGGACTTCGCCGCCGACGTTGGCGTCGCGGGCGGCGGCGTCGGACATGACGCCCTTCGAAGTCGAAAGGATCGAGATGCCGAGGCCGTTCTTGATCGGCTTCAGATCGCTGATGGCCGAGTAAACGCGGCGGCCGGGCTTCGACACGCGGGCGATCTCGGCGATCACCGGCTGGCCGTCGAAATACTTCAGCTCGATCTCGAACTGCGGGAACTCACCGGGGTTTTGAACCAGCGAATAGCCGCGGATGTAGCCTTCGTCCTGCAGCACGTCCAGGACGCGCTGGCGCAGGCGGGAAGCCGGGGTGAGCACCGACGAACGCTTGCGGGTGGCCGCGTTCTTGATGCGAGCGATCATGTCGCTCAGGGGATCGTTGATCATCATATCTGTTCGCTCCCCTTACCAGCTCGACTTCGTCAGGCCGGGGATCTGACCCATGTTGCCCAGCTCACGCAGGGCGACACGGCTCATCTTGAGCTTGCGGTAGTAAGCCCGCGGACGACCCGTCACTTCGCAACGGTTGCGAATGCGGCTCGGAGCCGAGTTGCGCGGCAGGGCCGCCAGCTTCAGGCGCGCATCGAAACGCTCCTCAAGCGGCAGGCTCTCGTCGTTGGCGATAGCCTTCAGGGCGTCCCGCTTCGCGGCATACTTCGCAACCAGGGCCTTGACGGCTTCGTTGCGGTTTACGGCGCTTTTCTTAGCCATTGTTCTCTTCCCTTCCCGATCAGTTCACGAACGGGAACTTGAACTCGGTGAGGAGAGCCTTGGCTTCCTCATCGGTCTTGGCCGTGGTGCAGACAATGATGTCCATGCCCCACATCTGGTCGATCTGGTCGTAGTTGATCTCCGGGAACACGATGTGCTCCTTCAGACCCGTGGCGTAGTTGCCGCGACCGTCGAACGAAGTGCCCTTCAGGCCCCGGAAGTCCTTCACGCGCGGCAGAGCGATCGTGATGAAACGATCCAGGAACTCGTACATCTGGGCGCCACGCAGGGTGACCTTACCGCCGATGATCATGCCCTCGCGCAGCTTGAAGCCGGCAATGGAGTTACGAGCCTTGGTCGGCACGGCCTTCTGACCAGCGATGGCCGTCAGATCCTTGAGGGCCGCAGTGGCCTTCTTGGAGTCAGCGACAGCTTCACCGATACCCATGTTCAGGACGATCTTGTCCAGCTTGGGGATCTGCATCTCGTTGGTGTAGCCGAACTTTTCCTTCAGGACGCTGCGGATGCGGTCCTGATACTCGGTCTTGAGACGCGGCGTGTACTTGGTGTCGGCCATCAGATGACGTCTCCCGTCGACTTGGCGAAGCGGACCTTCTTGTCCCCCTCGACCTTGAAGCCCACGCGGGTCGCCTTGCCGTTCGCGTCGGCGATCGCGACGTTCGACAGGTGAAGCGAGGCTTCCTTGTGCTTGATGCCGCCTTGCGGGTCAGCCTGGGTCGGGCGCGTGTGGCGCTGGACCATGTTGACGCCTTGCACGACGACGCGGTTCTCGGTCGGCAGGACCTGCAGCACCTGGCCGGTGCGGCCCTTGTCCTTACCGGTCAGGACGACGACCTTGTCGCCCTTTTTGATCTTGGCGGCCATGTTACAGGACCTCCGGAGCCAGCGAGATGATCTTCATGTGGTTCTTGGCGCGCAGCTCGCGCGGAACCGGGCCGAAGATACGGGTGCCAACGGGCTCGTTCTGCTTGTTGACGATGACGGCGGCCGACTTGTCGAAACGGATGACAGAGCCGTCCTTGCGCTGGATGTCCTTGGCGGTGCGCACGACGATGGCGCGAACGACGTCGCCCTTCTTCACGCGGCCGCGAGGAATCGCTTCCTTCACCGAGGCGACAATGGTGTCGCCGATCGAGGCGTAGCGGCGCTTGGAGCCGCCCAACACCTTGATGCACATGACCCGGCGGGCGCCCGAGTTATCGGCGACCTCCAGGTTAGTTTGCATCTGGATCATGGGATCCGATCCTTCTTCTTACGAAGCCGAAGACGGGGAAATAATTTCCCAGCGCTTCAACTTGGACTTGGGGGCGCATTCGATGATGCGCGCGATATCGCCGACTTTGAGAGCGTTAGCTTCATCGTGGGCGTGGTAGTTTTTGGACTTGCGGACCGTCTTGCGGAGCAGCGGGTGCAGCAGGGTGCGCTCGACCTTCACGACGACGGTCTTGTCGCCCTTGTCGGAGACGACCACGCCTTCAAGAATGCGTTTGGGCATCGGTGTTTCCTTACGAGGCCGCACGCTTCTCGCGCAGAAGCGTCGAGATGCGAGCGATGTCCTTGCGCACTTCCGAGACCCGGTGGGTCTTTTCCATCTGGCCGGTGGCGGCCTGGAAGCGCAGGTTGAACTGTTCCTTCTTGAGCTTCAGCAGCTCGTCGGACAGCTGGTCGACGGTTTGCGACCGGAGATCGGCGATCTTGGTCATTAGGCGGCTTGCTCCGTAACGATGCCGGCATCCAGGCGGGTGACCACCTTGGTGCGGATCGGCAGCTTGGCGGCGCCGAGGCGCAGCGCTTCACGAGCCACGTCGTCCGGCACGCCGTCGATTTCGAACATGATGCGGCCCGGGGCCACGCGAGCGGCCCAATGGTCCACCGCGCCCTTGCCCTTACCCATCCGCACTTCGGCCGGCTTGCCGGAGACCGGCACGTCGGGGAAGATACGGATCCAGACGCGGCCCTGACGCTTCATCTGACGGGTGATCGCGCGGCGAGCCGCTTCGATCTGACGCGCCGTGATGCGCTCCGGCTCGACGGCCTTCAGACCGTAGGAGCCGAAGTTCAGCGAGAAACCACCCTTGGACGAGCCGTGGATGCGGCCCTTGAAGGCCTTGCGGTACTTGGTCTTTTTCGGTTGCAACATGGCCTATCAGCCCTCACGACCACGGCGCGGACCGCGATCACCGCGGGGGCCGCGCTCACGGCCTTCGTTGGACGACGGACCCGAAGCTTCCTGGGCCCAGCGCTTGTCCTGGGCCATCGGGTCGTGCTCGAGCACTTCACCCTTAAACACCCAGACCTTCACGCCAATGATGCCGTAGGTCGTCTTGGCTTCATAGAAGCCGTAGTCGATGTCGGCGCGCAGCGTGTGAAGCGGCACGCGACCTTCGCGGTACCATTCCATACGAGCGATTTCGGCGCCGCCCAGACGGCCCGAGACGTTGATGCGGACGCCCTTGGCGCCCAGGCGCATGGCCGACTGCATCGAACGCTTCATGGCGCGGCGGAACGCGATACGGCGTTCCAGCTGCTGAGCGATGTTCTCGGCGATCAGCTGAGCGTCGGTCTCCGGCTTGCGGACTTCGACGATGTTCAGGTGAACTTCGCCTTCGGTGCGGGCCGAGATGTCCTTGCGGAGCTTCTCGATGTCAGCGCCCTTCTTGCCGATCACGACACCCGGACGGGCGGCGTAGATCGTCACGCGGCACTTCTTGTGGGGGCGCTCGATGATGATGCGCGACACGCCGGCAGCCGACAGGCGTTCCTTCAGCCACGTGCGCAGCTTCAGGTCCTGGTGGAGCAGTTTGGCGTAGTCAGCGCCGCCGGCGAACCAGCGGCTGTCCCACGTGCGGTTCACGCCGAGGCGCAGACCGATCGGATTGATTTTCTGACCCATCAGGCGGCCTCACCTGCTTCGCGAACCACGATGGTGATTTCGCTGAACGGTTTCAGGATGCGCGACGAGCGACCACGAGCGCGGCTCGCGAAACGCTTCATCACCAGGTTCTTGCCCACGAAGGCCTCGGCGACGACCAGGTTGTCGATGTCGAGGTTGTGGTTGTTCTCGGCGTTCGAGATCGCCGAGTACAGGACCTTGCGGACATCGCCAGCGATGCGCTTGCGGCTGAATTCCAGCTCGTTCAGCGCCTTCTGGACCGGCAGACCGCGGATCGACGCGGCCACCAGGTTCAGCTTCTGCGGGCTGATGCGGACGTTGACCAGCTTGGCGCGGGCCTCGGTCGCTTCAACGCGGCGGGGGTTCTTGGTCTGGGCCATGGATTACTTCCTCTTGGCCTTCTTGTCCGCCGCGTGGCCCGGGAAGTTCCGGGTCGGGGCGAACTCGCCGAACTTCATGCCGACCATTTCTTCGGAGACCGACACCGGCACATGCTTCTGGCCGTTGTGGACGCCGAACGTCAGACCGACGAACTGCGGCAGGATGGTGGAGCGGCGCGACCACGTCTTGATCACGTCCTTGCGGCCCGACGATTGAGCGGCGTCGGCCTTCTTGAGCAGATACCCGTCGACAAACGGGCCTTTCCAGGAGGAGCGGGCCATTCTTAGCGAGCCTTCTTCACGTGACGGCTACGGATGATGAACTTATCCGTGGCCTTGTTCTTGCGGGTACGGGTGCCCTTGGTGTCCTTGCCCCACGGCGTAACCGGGGTACGACCACCAGAGGTCCGGCCTTCACCACCACCATGCGGGTGGTCGATCGGGTTCATGGCGACGCCGCGGACGTGCGGACGCCAGCCCATGTGACGCTTGCGGCCCGCCTTGCCCAGGTTCTGGTTCATGTGCTCGGGGTTCGACACGGCGCCGACAACGGCCATGCAGCCGTCCAGAACCATGCGAAGTTCGCCCGAGCCCAGACGGATCTGAGCATAGCCCTGGTCGCGACCGACCAGTTGAGCGTAGGCGCCGGCCGAACGGGCCAGCTGAGCGCCCTTGCCCGGCTTCATCTCCACGTTGTGGATGATGGTGCCGACCGGCATGGAGCGCAGCGGCATGGCGTTGCCCGGCTTCACGTCGACCTTTTCACCCGCGACGATGGTGTCGCCGGCGTGCAGACGCTGAGGCGCGATGATGTAGGTCTTCTCGCCGTCGGCGTAGGTCACCAGGGCGATGAAGGCGGTGCGGTTGGGGTCGTATTCCAGACGCTCGACCGTGCCGACCACGTCGAACTTGCGACGCTTGAAGTCGATCTTGCGGTACAGCTTCTTGGCGCCGCCGCCGCGGAAGCGGACAGCGATGCGACCACCCTGACCACGGCCGCCCGACTTGGTCAGGCCCTCGGTCAGCGACTTTTCCGGACGGCCTTTGTGCAGCTCGGAACGGTCGACCAGCACCAGGGCGCGGCGGCCCGGCGATGTCGGATTATAATGCTTCAGAGCCATCTTCTTAGAGCCCCGTCGTGACGTCGATCGACTGACCATCGGCCAGCGTCACGATCGCTTTCTTGATGTCCACGCGACGGCCCAGGATGCCCCGGAAGCGCTTGGTCTTGCCCTTTTGAACCAGGGTGTTGACCTTGAGGACGTTGACTTTGAACAGGCTTTCGACCGCAGCAGCGATCTCGTCCTTGGTCGCCGTGCCGGCGACGCGGAAGACGACCTTGTTCTGCTCCGACAGGATCGTGGCCTTCTCGGTGATCACCGGAGCCAGGATGGTGTCGTAGTGCTTGGCGGTGGGTTGAGCGGCGGCCATTATGCGGCTTCCTTCTCAGCGAAGCGGGCCTCGATCGCCTCAACGGCGGCCTTGGTCAGCACCAGTTTGTCCGCCCGCAGGATGTCATAGACGTTCAGGCCGGCGTTCGGCAGCACGTCGATGTGCGGGATGTTGCGAGCCGCCAGGCCGAAGTTCACGTCGACTTCCGGACCCGCGATGATCAGAGCCTTGGTCCAGCCCAGCTTGCCGAAGGTTTCGCGCAAGGCGGCCGTCTTGGCTTCCTTGACCGAAACGCTGTCGACGACGACCAGATCGCCAGCCTTGACCTTGGAGGACAGGGCGTGACGCAGGGCCAGAGCGCGGACCTTCTTCGGCAGCGAGAAGCCGTGATCGCGAACGACCGGGCCGAACGCCGGCGAACCGCCGACGAACTGGGGCGCACGACGCGAGCCGTGACGAGCGCCGCCCGTGCCCTTCTGCTTGTACATCTTCTTGCCCGTACGAGAGTTCTCGTTACGGGTTTGAACCTTGTGCGTACCGGCGCGGCGCTTGGCCAGCTGCCAGTTGACGTAACGGGCCAGCAGGTCGCCGCGGATATCGGAGATGCCGAAAACGGCGTCCGACAGCTCAACGTCGCCAGCAGCCTTGCCGTCGAGTTTGATGACCGAGAGTTTCATTACGCTTCACCGCCTTCGGTCGCTTCCACGGCCGGGACCTCAGCCGGCGTCGAAGCGGGTTGAGCAGCAGCCGACTTTACAGCGCCCGGGAACGGAGCGTCCGCAGGGCGGGCCTTCTTGATGGCGTCGCTGATCTTGACGTAGGCGCCGTCGTGACCCGGGACAGCGCCCTTGATCAGGATCAGGCCACGCTCGGCGTCGACGCGGACGACGGTCAGGTTCTGGGTCGTGACGACTTCCTGGCCGAGATGGCCAGCCATCTTCTTGCCCTTGAAGACCTTGCCCGGGTCCTGACGCTGGCCGGTCGAACCGTGCGAACGGTGCGAAATCGACACACCGTGCGAGGCGCGCAAACCACCGAAGTTCCAGCGCTTCATGGCGCCGGCAAAGCCCTTACCAATGGTATGGCCCTGGATGTCGACCTTCTGGCCCGCGAGGAAGTGGTCAGCCGACAGTTCGGCGCCCACGTCCAGCAGGGCGTCTTCACCCACGCGGAACTCGGTTACATAGGCCTTAGGTTCAACCTCGGCCTTCGCGAAAACTTCGCGTTGAGCCTTGGCCGTGTTCTTGGCCTTCTTAACGCCAGCGCCCAACTGAAGGGCGACGTAGCCGTCGCGCTCCTTGGTCCGCTGACCGACGACTTGGCAGCCGTCGAGCTGGAGTACAGTGACCGGAACGTGTGCGCCGTCATCGGCGAACACGCGGGTCATCCCCAGCTTCTTGGCGATCACGCCCGTGCGCATGTCGGATCCCGCCTCTTTCTTTCTTAGATCTTGATCTCGACGTCCACGCCGGCGGACAGGTCGAGCTTCATGAGCGCGTCCACGGTCTGCGGGGTGGGGTCGACGATGTCGAGCACGCGTTTGTGCGTGCGGATTTCAAACTGCTCGCGCGACTTCTTGTCGACGTGCGGCGAGCGGTTCACGGTGAACTTTTCGATCAGGGTCGGCAGCGGGATCGGACCACGAACGGTCGCGCCCGTGCGCTTGGCGGTGTTGACGATTTCGCGCGTCGAAAAGTCGAGGACGCGGTGATCGAAGGCCTTGAGCCTGATGCGGATGCTTTGATCCATATCGGTTGTTATTCCCATGCGGCCGGAGCCGCGTCCCTGTGAACCATTTCAAAGACCGAAGCCTCAGAGCGATTACTCGCTCCCAGGAAACGCAAATCCGCAAAAACGAGCGGCCCACGCAGTCCCCCGCGAAGGCCGTAAGTTCCCAAGAAGCTGCAAAGAACAGTAACTTAGGTCGTCCCTGCGGACCGCGTCTGCACCCGAAAGTGCACAGCCGGTCCAACAAGAGGGGTGCTTATGCCTACCGATTCCGTTTTCGTCAAGCGCGGAAAGCCCCGCCCCGTCAGGGTTTGCGACTCACCGATGCTGTAACCCTGCCGCGCCGCACCATCGCCACATAACAGGGTCCGTCCCTTAGGAACTGAGGCTTAAAAACGGCCGGATACGCGCAACAGAAAGGCCGCGCCGCATTCCCCGCATGTCGGTGACGCAGTTATGCCGCAATGCGTCTCTTTTGGGCAACATCGCCCCTCATGTGACGCCTGCATGACATGTTTGTTACGGCAAAACGGAAAACAGCGACCTATGTCTCGCCCATCCCCGGACAGGCCAAGCTTGTTCGGCGGCAATACATAAGGACAAAAAATGAAAACCGTCTTTCTCGCTTCGGTCGCCGCCGCGACCCTGATCGCCGCTCCCGCCTTCGCCCAGAACGCCATCGGTTCGGTCGGCGTCGCCTATAACTATGCAGACATCGAAGACATCGACGTGAACCGCGGCGTTATCGACGGCACGGTCGCCTCGCCGGTGTTCGGCGACTGGACCGTCACCTTCAACGGTGAAGCCGCCTATACGGACGTCAAGCACGGCGGCCACGAAAGCACCATCGCCGGCGCCGTTCACCTGTCGAAGAAGATCGACGACATGCGCTTCGGCGGCTTCGTCGGCGCTTCGGAATTCCTCGGCGGCACCATGACGACCTTCGGCGTCGAAGGTCAGAAGTATCTGGAACGCGCCACCCTGACGGGCGTGGCTTCGTACGGCACCGTCCAGAACGCGGACATCTGGAACGTGGCCGCTGACGCCGCCTTCTACGCCACGCCGCAACTGCGCCTGAACGCGGGCGCCGCCTACACCAACCTGGACAAGAGCTTCTTCAACAGCTCGGTCGACGGCTGGTCGGTCGGCGTCGGCGCCGAGTACCAGTTCGCCGACTCGCCGTACTCGGTCTTCGGCGGCTACGACTACGCCAAGTCTTCGGACCTGGACGTCGACGCCAATGTCTTCAAGATCGGCATGCGCTACAGCTTCGGCGGCGGTCTGCAAGCCCGCGACCAAGCCGGGGCCAACCTGGGCCGCACGACCAGCGGCGTCGCCGCCCTGTTCGGCAACTAATCGGTCTTCGCGGCCTCAAGACCGCACAGATCAAGAGAACCCCGGCGGAGCGATCTGCCGGGGTTTTTGCTTACCTGCGCCTAACGGCGGACGACAGGCGCACAGACATGAAAAGGCCCGCACGCATCCACGCTTGCGGGCCTTTTTTACTTATGGGATCAAACTCAACGGCCGATGCGAAGATTCCCAGAGCCGACGATGGAGCGCGACACCCTGCCGCTCGCCTCGGCCACGCGCACATCGCCCGATCCGGCGATGGCGGCCGATACGTCGCCCGCCGCGCCGTCGAACACGACGTCGCCCGAGCCGCCGATGGACACCTTGAGCGACGGAGCTCGCCCGCCCCGCACCCGCACGTCGCCGGATCCGCCGATGGCGATATCGGTTTCGCCGTCCACCCGCGCTACATCAATGCTGCCCGAGCCGCCAACGCTGGCGTCCAGCGCGCCCGTGGCTCCAGCGAAGATCGAACCGGACCCGCCGACAGCGGCTTCCAGCTTGCGCGAGGTTCCGGCGCGGATGCTGCCCGAACCGCCGACCGACAACTCCATGTCGCCGTCGACATTGGCGACCGTCCACGAACCGCACCCGCCGTGACCCAGTTCCACCGAGCGGGCGCCGCGCCCTATCGAGCCGAACAGCGCCCCGCCCCCGCTGACCTCCACATCACGCGGGGTGCGTAGAACGATCATGGGCGCGTCCTCCATACGGATGCGTCCCTTGCCGCGAACCTCGACCGAGGCGCCTTCGCCAGGCTGACGCGCATCGGTCCGGCCGCTGTTGCATGAGCCGATCTGACCGCCGTTGAAACTCATGCCCCGGCCGCGGCCCAGACCGCCTTCAATGCTTACGTCCGACCCGCGCCGCTCCACACGCAGGTCCGGCAATCCGGCTGAGCCCTGAGTGATCTCCACCCCGATATCCGCGCGGTCTTCGGGAATCACGATGACGCGGGCCACCGCATTGCGGATGGTCACATCAGCAGCCAGCGCCGGCGCCGGCGCCGCCAGAACGGCGGAAGCGGCGAACGCGGAACCAATGGCGACGGCGATTACGGCGGGTTTCATCAGCGGGGTCTCCCTGTCTCTGTGTCCAGGCGAAACTGAGCGCCCCGCGCCGCAAAGTCAGTTTAAATCGAGGTCATGAACCCCTTGTAACCCAAGCCTCGCTCAGGCTTCCGCGCCATTCGCGCGATCCGTCGCCAGGGCCGCCGCACCATCCTTCGCCCCCACGGCAGGCTCAAAGTCCCGCTCGAATGCGGCGATCCGGGACTTAACCAGCCCCGTGCGCTTCAACGCTACAGACGCCGCCCAGCGCGCCGCCAGTTCCGGCTTGCTCATCCGGTCCGTGGTGCGCGGCTGCCCTCCCCGGCTGCGCAGGAAGGCGTTGGTGTAGAGGGCGCCGTTGCGGATGCGCGACGGCCAGCTCTGGAATTCCACCGACAGTGAGACGCAGAACCGGTCCAGATTCTCGACCCGGTGCGGCGCATAGAAGGGCCAGGTCAGCGCCTGTCCCGGCTCCAGATCGACGACGCGGGCGTCGTCCTCGAACGCCATGCGATAGGGAATCTCTTCGGTCGTCTGGCGGGTGACGACCTGCTCCATGCTGCGCTCGGGCAGATGGGCCTCGTCGCCAGGATAGACGAACAGGCGCTTGCGCCCGCGCATGTGGAACAACACCACCCCGCCCGCGTCGAAATGATAGGGCACCCGCGCCTTGGGCGAGGACAGGATCAGTTGGCCGCTGGCGCTGGCCGCCTTCAACCCATAGCCGCCAAGGATACGCTCGAAATCGACCATGGCCGCGCGCCACAGCTCGGGCCAGCCCTGCTCGACCTTGCGCATATTGACCCACAGACGGCCCTGCTGGATCGCTTCCAGCAGTTCTGCGCCGTTCAGCTTTCCACGCGCGCCGGTGCGCAGGCTGACCTGCCCCTCGTCGTCGTAGTCATACAGGTTGATATCGAACAGGTCGGCCGGATAGCGATCCAGCACTTCGGCCAGCGCCTGATCCTCGGCGAATCCGTCAGCGACCAGGGCGTGAGGATGGACCTCGGGTTGAGTGATCGAACCCGCGTAACGCGTCATTGAAGCCGTCATCTGCGTTCTCCTTGTCAATCGGCCGCGCCGGCGGCTTTCTGTTTACGCGCCAGGTCGGACAGGGCGCGCACAACGCCTGAGGCTCGACCGGCCAGTGTAGTTTCACATGCCTCCACAACCGACCAGCGGCGGCAGGCGCTGGTGCGCAGACGCGCCGCCTTCTGTTCGCCCAGCAGGCCGAGGGCCGCGCTGGCTGCGGCGCCCAGAAGATTGCCCGGCGACGCACGCGTCACAACGCCCTCGACCGTCTCCAGCCCGCCGTCGTCATAGTATTTCTTGTAGGCGCCGCCCACGCCGACGCCATAGTCGAACAGGCGATAGCCGCTCTCCGCCCCCAATCGGATCGTTTCCTGCGTCAGGACGATGCCGGGCGACCAGCGCGCGACTTCCTGATCATAGACCGGGAACCACAGGTGGAAGTGACGGCCTGCATGCATGGAAAATTCCATGGCGACCACCCGTCCATCGGCGCGAAGCACAGCCAGAGAGGCCCCAAAGCCGTCTTCTCCCTCGACGTCCATCAGGGCATGCAGCACCCGCGAGGTCCAGCCGCAGGCGAAGATGTCATGAAGACCGGTGCGGCGGTACTGCTCGCTCTTTTCGCGGATCAGCCGGTCCAGCAGGACATGATCCTTCAGGCCGATCTCGATTCCGATCGTGGCGAAAGCCGCGTCCAGCCCCCGGCGCGAACGTTCCTTATCCTTGAAGTATTTCGGAAACGTCTTCCGGCGCCGCGCATACCAGGCGTCAAAGCCCCCTTCGTCCGGCACCAGGGACACCACGCTGTGGTTTCGCACCATCCTGTCCGGCGCCTCGCCGATCCACGCGGCGGCCGCAAAGCGCGGCGCCCCGATCAGGTCCGCCGCCTCCTGCATTGACGGCTTTGCGTCACGCGGGCCGATGACGCCGTGATAATCGTTCATCGGCGCGGCCAGCGGCTGAACCGTCCCGCCCCGACGCTGATGCGGATAATAGCCGACCACCAGACCGTCCCGTTTAAAGACGGCCACAGCCGAACCGGGACACAATGGGCCCGCCGTCCGCGCGAACTCCCAGCGGAAATAGGGGCTGCTCAGGTCAGGATCCGCGCGCGCCCAGTCGTTCCACTGCGCGCCCTCCCCGGCCGACAGGTCGGCCAGACTGCGGATTTCAACGGATAATCGACCTGACATGGTGCTCCCTTCGGAACGGCCACAGCAAGTCCCGTTCCAACCCCATCTCATATGACCAAGCCCTTGAAGTCGGGTTAGCGTTCGGCGCCTTGCAGAAAAAGATCGAAGCTACACAGGCCTCTGGCGCGTTGATTTCTTTCAGGAGGTTTCCATGACGACACAACGCCCTGAGAACCGCGAAACCGAAAACGAGAACCAGCGCTCTGGAAAGAAAGGCCAGCCGCCGCGCCCGGCTACAGAGCCCAGAGGCGCCGATGGCAGCAGTAATTCCAGCCACACGAAAACCGATCCCGCGACCGGCGCCCCGAACGGTTGAAAGCAAAACAGCCCCCGGATCGCTCCGGGGGCCGCTCTGTTACGCTTTACTCTGGCGGCCTAACGCGCTTTCGCGCTGCTTGAGGCCATTACTCTGGCCTAACGCGCTTTCGCGCTGCTTGAGGCCATTACTCCGGCCTAACGCGCTTTCGCGCTGCTTGAGGCCATTACTCCGGCCTAACGCGCTTTCGCGCTGCTTGAGGCCGGTACGCTTACGCTTACTCTTACTGTGCGACCCGAAAGCCGCCCGTCGATTACTCGACGATCTTGGCCCCGGCGGGAGCGGAAGCTCCCGCCAAGGTCTTTAGTCTCGCGTGGCGAGGATCGTCGATTACTCGACGATCTTGGCCACGACGCCGGCGCCGACGGTGCGGCCGCCTTCACGGATGGCGAAGCGCAGCTTCTCTTCCATCGCGATCGGCGTGATCAGCTCCACGTCCAGCTCGGCGTTGTCGCCCGGCATGATCATTTCCACGCCTTCCTTCAGCTTCACGATGCCGGTCACGTCGGTCGTGCGGAAGTAGAACTGCGGACGGTAGTTCGTGAAGAACGGCGTGTGACGGCCGCCTTCTTCCTTGTTCAGGATGTAGGCCTCAGCCACGAACTTGGTGTGCGGCGTGATCGAACCCGGCTTGCACAGCACCTGGCCGCGCTCGACGTCTTCACGCTTGGTGCCGCGCAGCAGCACGCCCACGTTGTCGCCGGCTTGACCTTGGTCCAGCAGCTTGCGGAACATTTCGACGCCCGTGCAGGTCGTCTTCTGAACCGGACGGATGCCGACGATTTCGACTTCTTCACCGACCTTCACGATGCCGCGCTCGACGCGACCCGTCACCACGGTGCCGCGGCCCGAGATCGAGAACACGTCTTCGACCGGCATCAGGAACGGCATGTCGATCGGGCGTTCCGGTTGCGGGATGTAGGCGTCGACCGCCGCCATCAGCTCCAGGATGCGCTCTTCGCCGATGTGGGCGTCGCGGTCTTCGACAGCGGCCAGGGCCGAGCCCTTGACCACCGGGATGTCGTCGCCCGGGAACTGGTACGAGCTGAGCAGCTCGCGCACTTCCATTTCGACCAGCTCCAGCAGCTCTTCGTCGTCGACCATGTCGACCTTGTTCAGGAAAACCACCAGCGCCGGAACGCCGACCTGACGCGACAGCAGGATGTGCTCGCGGGTCTGCGGCATCGGGCCGTCAGCGGCCGAGCACACCAGAATCGCGCCGTCCATCTGAGCAGCGCCCGTGATCATGTTCTTCACGTAGTCGGCGTGGCCCGGGCAATCGACGTGCGCGTAGTGACGGTTGGCCGTCTCATACTCGACGTGCGACGTGTTGATGGTGATGCCGCGCGCTTTTTCTTCCGGCGCGTTGTCGATGTCGGCGTAGTTCATCGCCTTGCTGCCGCCGGCCTTCGCCAGCGTCATCGAGATCGCCGCCGTCAGCGTCGTCTTGCCGTGGTCAACGTGGCCGATCGTGCCGATGTTGCAGTGCGGCTTAGTGCGTTCGAACTTTTCCTTGGCCATGGCCAAACTCCTGTGGCCCGGGTCCGGAAAGGAGGGGCGCTGTGCTCAGTTCATAAAACCTGGAGCGGGTAGCGGGAATCGAACCCGCGTATTCAGCTTGGAAGGCTGCTGCACTACCATTGTGCTATACCCGCACGAAGAATGCGGTTGCACCGCCCTTCATATGAAGAGCGACGTTTCCGCACCCGATTCCTATCTGGACTCCCGGCCGTCGGGCATTGAAGGCGCGTGGTGGGGGAAGCAGGACTCGAACCTGCGAAGCTTACGCAGCGGATTTACAGTCCGCCCCCTTTGCCACTCGGGACATTCCCCCAGCGCGCCTTATGTCAATGCCGGTCTGGAAACGCCGGAAACAATCTTTCGACCATTCCGCGACGAAAGCCTTCGCTGTCGGGCGACGCCTGCAGTAGAGGAAGCGCCTGAACCGAAAGCCTTGGGGCCCAAATCGGAGGCCGTCTTATAGTGTCGTCATTTCGAGAACGCAACGACCGGAAAACCGGTAAAAAACAATCTTTCCACAAGAGGGACGAAGGACGCCCAAATCGGGCCCAAACGCCCGCCCCGCAAGGGCGCGCCGCAAGTGATACAGACCGCAGACCCACGCGGGCGCGCCCTGACGCCGATAATTTTCTTTGGGGGCGCCATCCGGTTTTGGCCGCTTTGGCGAATCCTGCGCGTCGCGGAAGCGGCCGTCTGATGGTCACCGAAGATCGCGCCGAAGAGATTCAGCGCGAGAATCTGGCGAATGGCCACCGAATCGAAGTGGTTGATTCGGTCGCGCTTGGCCGGATGCTGCCTGCCGGAGCCGTGCACCAGGGCATGGCCTTCAAGGTCCAGCCGCTGGAAGGCGTCGCTCTGGAAGACCTGGCTGAACCGGCTGAAGGCGTCATCGTCATGCTGGACCAGCTGACCGATCCCCAGAATGTCGGCGCCATCTTCCGTTCGGCTCTGGCCTTTGGCGCGCGCGGCATCGTCGTGCAGGACCGCCATTCCCCCGCCCTCGCCGGCGCTCTGGCCAAGGCCTCGGCCGGTGCGACCGAGCGGCTGCCCTGCGCCCGCGTGACGAATCTCAGCCGTGCGCTGGAGAAGCTGGCCGACCACGGCTGGCGGGCCATCGGCATGGACGGCGATTCCGAGCTGACGCTGGAACAGGCGCTGGACGCGCGCCCGACCGTCATCGTCATGGGATCCGAAGGCGACGGCGTGCGTCGTTTGGTGGCCGAACACTGCGAAGCCATGGCCCGCATCCCCATGCCCGGCGGCTTCGAGAGCCTGAACGTCTCCAACGCGGCGGCCATCGCCCTGTATGAAGCCGCACGCGCCCAGGGCCGCTCGAGCTAGGAAGCAGAAACACCCGCGTCAACTCGCCCTGCGGCGTCTTGGCGCGGGTCCTGCCGGGCTTTATGGAGGGGATATGGACTTCCTCTCCAATCCCGAACTGATCAGTCAGGCCTCCGCTCTCGGCAAGGTGCTGATGATCGACCTGGTGCTGGCCGGCGACAACGCTGTCGCCGTCGGCCTCGCCGCCGCCGCCCTGCCGCAGGAACAGCGCCGCAAGGCCATCCTTGTCGGTCTGGCCGTCGCCGTCGTGCTGCGCATCGGTCTGGCGCTGATCACCGTGCAGTTGCTGGCGATCGTCGGCCTGCTGCTGGCGGGCGGCTTCCTGCTGCTGTGGGTGTGCTGGAAGATGTGGCGCGAACTGCGCGAGCAGGGCACCCACGATCAGGCCGAAGCCGAGGCTGAAATCCAGCGCGCCATGGCCATCGAACACGGCGGCGGTCCCTCGCCCGAGGAAATGGGCCTGAAGCGCAAGACCTTCGGCGCCGCCCTGATTCAGATCATGATCGCCGATCTGACCATGTCGCTGGACAATGTGCTGGCCGTGGCGGGCGCCAGCCATGATCACCCGTGGATCATGGTGTTCGGCCTGATCCTGTCGATCGCCCTGATGGGTCTGGCCGCCACCTTCATCGCCAAGCTGCTGAACCGCTATCGCTGGATCGCCTATGTGGGGCTGGCCATCGTTCTGTACGTCGCCCTGCACATGATCTGGGACGGCGGGCGTTCGGTGATCGTGCGCACCGGCCATACGGATCAGTTCAACGCCTCGGCGCCCGGCTTCCTGCGTATCAGCGCCGAGGAACAGGCCAAGCACCTGCGTCAGGGCGGCAAGGGCGCCAATTCCCACACGCCCCATGCCCTGCCCGGCGGCCGCGAGAGACGCGACCCGCAGCCCCAGACGGTCGAGCGATCTCAACCATCCTCCTGAAACACGAAAGGCCCGGATCGCTCCGGGCCTTTTTCAATTATCAATCGACTTGATTCACCCCTCCGCGCCGCCGAAGCGTTCAGTCCATTCGGCGACCTGGGCGTCCTCGATCTTGGCGAACAGCACCTGAGCCGAGGATACCGCCTGACCGTTGGGCAGGGTGTTCAGCAGATCGCTTTCTACATCCGGCCACGAGAGGTCCGTCGCACCGACCGTGGCGGCGATGCGGCCTACGGCTTCAGGCATGAAGGGCGCTGTGATGCGGGCGAACAGGGCGACCAGCGATAGACCGGTGCGAACCACCACGGCGGCGCGCTCGCGGTCGGTCTTCAGCGCCGTCCAGGGGGCGGCTTCCTGCAGATACTCATTGCCCAGCACCCACAGGGCGCGCGCGGCCTGTGCCGCCTTGCGGAACTCCATGGCTTCGAACTCGGCGGTCAGGGTTTCCAGACCGGCCTTGATGTCGGCCGCCAGCTTGGCCTCCAGCGGACCGGCCTCGCCGCCCTCAGGCGCGACGCCGTCGAACTTGGATTCCGTGAACTTGACGATGCGGTTGACGAAGTTGCCCAGAACATCGGCCAGGTCCTTGTTCGTCGTCGACTGGAACTGCTCCCAGGTGAAGGCCGCGTCGGAATGTTCCGGCCCATAGGCCGTCAGGTGCCAGCGCCAGTAGTCAGCGGGCAGCAGCTCCAGCGCCTGATCCATGAAGACGCCCCGGCCCATGCTGGTCGAGAACTTGCCGCCGTACCAGTTCAACCAGTTGAAGGCTTTCAACTGATCGACCGTCTTCCACGGCTCGCCCGAGCCGATGATGGTGGCGGGGAAGCTGACGGTGTGGAAGGCCACATTGTCCTTGCCCATGAACTGGACGTAGCGCACGTCCCCGGCGCCCTCGTCCAGGCGCCACCACGAGCGCCAGTTTCCGCCGGTCTTCTGCGCCCATTCCTCGGTCGCGCCGATGTATTCGATGGGGGCGTCGAACCAGACGTAGAAGACCTTGCCTTCCATGCCCGGGCGCGGGCCGCCGTCAGGGCCGACGACCGGCACGCCCCACTTCAGGTCGCGGGTGATGCCGCGGTCGATCAGGCCCTCGTCCAGATGCTTGTAAGCGATGGAACGGGCCAGCGGCTGCCACTGGGGCGAGCGGGCGTCGACCCAGCCGCGCACGTCGTCGGCGATCCTGGTTTGCAGCAGATAGAGGTGACGCGTGTCGCGGACCTCAAGGTTCCGGCTGCCCGACACCGCCGAATAGGGATTGATCAGGTCGGTCGGGTCCAGCAGGCGGCCGCAGTTGTCGCACTGGTCGCCGCGCGCCTTCTCATAGGCGCAGTGCGGACACGTCCCCTCGACATAGCGGTCGGGCAGGAAGCGGGCGTCGTCGATCGAATAGATCATCCGGTCGACGCGCTCCTCGATCAGGCCGCGCTCTTCCAGCACCTTGGCGAAGTGCTGGGTCAGGCGGGTGTTCGGGGCGTTGGAACTGCGGCCGAAGATGTCGAACGACAAGCTGAACTTGTCGGCCAGCGCCTTCTGAACCTGATGCTGCTCGTCGCAATAGGTGCGGACGTCCTGCCCGGCGGCGGCGGCGGCCAGCTCGGCCGGGGTGCCGTGCTCGTCGGTGGCGCAGACATAGAGAACCTCATGCCCCCGGCTTCGCATGAAACGCGCCCACACATCGGCGGGCAGCATCGACCCGGCCAGATTCCCAAGGTGCTTGATGCCGTTGATGTAGGGCAGCGCCGAGGTGATGAGGATGCGGGACATGATCTTCCAACGTCTGACAGGGAGGCGTCGGGATATAGAGGGCGAAACGCCCGCCGTCACCTTTCGCCTTCACCCTGCCCATCCCTTGGAAGGATGAGGACGCTACGCCAGCCGCCGCGCGATCCTCACGAAGCGCCCGGTCAGCAGGGCGCCCGAGATCAGGCTGGCGACGATGACGGAGGTCACCAGTCCATCCACGCCCATGCGGTGCGCCAGGAACCAGCCCAGCGGGATCATGATGACGCCATAGGACAACAGGTGCATCAGCGTCGGCCACACCACGTCGCCCGCTGCGCGGTTGGCCTGTGCGGCGACCACCTGCATGGCGTCAGCGACGAAGAACAGGGTCGCCAGAACCAGCGCCGGGGCGGCGATGGCCAGAATGGCCGGGTCGGTCGTATAGGCGCCGACGATCAGTCGCGCTGTCGGCCAGATGATGAGGGCGATGATGAAGGCCAGCACCGTCACGACGCCGATGCCCGCCAGACCGCCGCGCATGACGCCCGCCTTGTCGGCGGCCCCATAGCTGCGCCCCACCAGAACGGCTGTCGCCGAGCCCAGCCCCATCGGCACCATGAAGACGATGGCCGAGATGTTGATGACGACGGCCCAGCTGGCGGTCTCGGCGGCGCCCAGCTGACCGGCGAACAGGGTCATGGCCGCAAAGGCGCCGACCTCGATGAAGTTGGATGCGCCCGCGCCCAGACCGACCTTGACCTGCTGGCTCTCGACCGCCTTGTCGCGCCTGGGTTTCTTGAACACGCCCCAGGCCCGCGCCTCGGGCAGGCGCAGGATAAAGACGACCAGAAAGATCGCCAGCGCCGTGCGCGCGCCGAACGTCGCCCAAGCCGAGGCCACGGCGCCGTCCAGGCCGATGCCCAGCATATCCGGCACCAGCAGCAGGTTCAGTGCAAGGTTAACCGCATTGGCCACCCACATGGCGACCATGCCCGCTTTCGGGCGCCGCAGGCCCTCAAGAAAGAACTGGGCGCAGACTGAAATCAGATAGGCCGGCATCGACAGGGCGAAGACCATCAGGGCGGGCGTCGCGCCCTCGCCCAGACCTTCCTCCAGCCCCATATGCACCAAACCGAACGGCCCCAGCAGCAACAGGCCGACCATGGAGATCAGCCCGATCTGCAGGGCATAGCTCATGCCCCGGCGCAGGACGGCGCCGACCTCGTCGCCCCTGCCCTCGCCCAGCAGGCGGGCGGTCATGATCTGAACGCCCATCATCAGGCCGACCGCCGTGGTCAGCACGACCGACGACGGCGCCCAGGCCAGCGAGTGGAAGGCCAGCTCGCGGCTGGCGTAGTGGCCGACGACGATCGCGTCGGTCAGCCCCATGGTCATGATGCCCAGACGCGCCAGCACCACAGGCCACGCCAGCTTCAACAGCTCGGACAGGGTGGCGCGGTTATGGAAGCTGAACAGGGACTGGATCATCGGACGCCGCAACAGCCACGCTCACGCGCGCGGGTCAAATGATTTTCAGGGCGTTTCAGGCGCCTACCAGGCGCCCAGTTCACGCAACTCGCGCGCCAGTTCGGGCGGCAGATCCGTCGGCTCGGCCACCGACAGGTCTGGCGGCACGTCCTTGTCGAAATAACGCCAGCCCTGAAACGGTCGCCGGGCCAGCGGCGCGGTACGGATGACCTGGCTGTCCAGCTTGATTTCGCAGCGGCTGGCCTTGCCCTCGCCCACGGTCGTGATGTCCAGAATCCGCTGACGGCACGTCACGACGCCCTTCATCACCCAATAGAGGGAGCCGCCGTCCTCGATCTCGGCGGCGCGCTTGGGCGTCATGCGGGTGTGGACGATGCGCCAGTCGGACCGGGCTGCGTTCGCTTCCAGCGTCTCGACCTCGGCCACGCCGACGCAGAGCTTGATCATGTGCAGGGGCATGAGGCCCAACTAGTCATCCGACGCCGCAAAGGCCAGACCGGCTCAGGGTTCGCGATCCAGCTTGGTGAAGATTTCCTGCCCCTTGGCGATCAGTTCCTGCCCGCACCGCTGGGTGTGCGAGCGGACCTGCTGCACCGGGGTGGTGTCCGTATAGTCCAGCATCCGCCCGATCCAGTCGCGGCGAGCGTCTCGGCCTTCCAGACGACCCAGATAATACATCATCCCGCCCGTATACTGCTGCTTCAGCGCATCCGAGGCGGCGGGATCGTCGATCGCCACCGCCAGCAGGCCCATGCACTGAAGATCCGCCGCCGAGGCCGCAGGCATATCGCTCAGGTCGGCGCCCAGAAGCGCCGTAGTTATAAGGGCCGCAACGATCATTCGCCCTCGGCCTTCACCACGGCCAGAACCGCGCCGTCTGTGACCTGATCACCAACGGCGACGTTGAACTCGGCCACCACGCCGTCAAAGGGCGCGGTAAGGGCGTGCTCCATCTTCATGGCTTCCAGCACGACGACAGGCTGGCCCTTGGCCACCTTGTCCCCGGCCTTGGCGGGCGCGGCGACAATCTTGCCCGGCATCGGCGCACGCAGACCGCCGTCAGAGGCGGAGCCTGCCGAAGCGCTGGATTTGCGACGATGGAATTCGACCACATCGCCGCCGTCGAACACCAGAACCCGCTCGGCGTCGGGCGACAGGGTGCTGACCACTTCGCCGTCCACGACAACCACGCCCGGCTCGCCATAGATCTGGGCCGAGCCGAACTCGCCGCTCACGGAAAAGCTGGACGACCGGCCATACCAGCCCGGCTCGCCGGTCAGCGTCAGGGCATGAGCTACACCATCATGATGGACCGCCGTATGCGCCTGCGGCGCCGCGTTCAGGCGGAAACCGAACAAACCCGCGCGGGCGGGCGCCAGCACATTGTCCGGCGCGTCAAAGGCGGCGGCGTCCGCCTCCAGCCCGATCTGCCCGGCCGCAGCGGCCAGCGCGCGGGCGGATACCTGAGCCGGAGCGATCAGCGCCCCCTCTTCAGCCGCGATGAAGCCCGTGTCCACGTCGCCCTCGACGAAGCGCGGATGTTCCAGACAGCGCGCCATGAAGCCTGCGTTGGTCCGAACTGGCCAGACCTCGACCTCGCGGCAGGCGTCGGCCAGACGGGCGGCGGCGGCTTCGCGGGTGTCTTCGTGGACGATCAGCTTGGCGATCATCGGGTCGTAGAACTGGCTGACTTCGCCGCCCTGCATCACGCCGGTGTCGACGCGGATGTCGTCAGGCATGACGAAATGATCCAGCCGCCCGATCGACGGCAGGAAGCCGTTAGCCGGGTCTTCGGCATAGAGGCGGGCCTCCATCGCCCAGCCCTTCATCGGAATGTCGGCCTGCGCCAGCGGGATCGGCTGGCCCGCCGCGACGCGCAGCTGCCATTCGACCAGATCGACGCCGGTGATGCTCTCGGTCACCGGGTGCTCGACCTGAAGCCGGGTGTTCATCTCCATGAACCAGATGCGGTCGGCCTTCAGCCCATCGGAGGCGTCGGCGATGAACTCGATGGTGCCTGCGCCCTGATAGTCCACGGCCTTGGCGGCGCGGACGGCGGCGGCGGTGACGGCGTCGCGCGTGGCCTGATCCATGCCCGGCGCCGGGGCTTCCTCGATCACCTTCTGGTGGCGACGTTGCAGCGAGCAATCGCGTTCATGCAGGTGGACGACGTTGCCGTGGCTGTCGCCGAAGACCTGCACCTCGATGTGTCGCGGGCGGGTGATGTAGCTCTCGATCAGCACGCGCGGGTCGCCGAAGGACGACTGCCCCTCGCGCTGGGCCGAGGCCAGATTTTCAGCAAAGTCCTCGGCGCGGTCGACCTTCCGCATCCCCTTGCCGCCGCCGCCCGCGACCGCCTTGATCAGGACCGGGAAGCCGATGCGGTTCGCCTCGGCCGTCAGCGTCTCCAGCGACTGGTCCTCGCCCTGATAGCCGGGGGTGACGGGGACGCCCGCCTCGATCATCAGCTTCTTGGCCGCGTCCTTCAGCCCCATGGCGCGGATCGAGGACGGCTTGGGGCCGATCCAGACGATGCCCGCCGCCGCCACCGCCTCGGCGAAGTCGGCGTTCTCGGACAGGAAGCCATAGCCGGGGTGGATGGCCTCCGCCCCCGTCGCCTTGGCCGCCGCCAGCACCCTGGCCGCATCCAGATAGGATTCGCGCGCCGCCGCCGGGCCGATCAGCACCGCCTCGTCAGCCTCGCGCACGTGCAGGGCGTTGGCGTCAGCCTCGGAATAGACGGCGACGGTGCGCAGGCCCATGCGGCGGGCGGTGCGGAAGACGCGGCAGGCGATCTCGCCGCGATTGGCGACCAGGACGGATTTAAACATGGCGGTCTTGAACTCTGCCTCTGCAATGGGCGCCTTGCTTCACCTTGCTCCTCCCTGTTCGCAAAGCGAATGGGGAGGTGGCGCGGCGCCGAAGGCGACGTGATGGAGGGGACGGCTCCACGGCTGACGTTTACGCCGCCCCTCCACCACTTCGTGGTCCCCCTCCCCACAAGTGGGGAGGAAAGTAGTCTTACTGCGCCCAACTGGCTGGGCGTTTGTCCAGAAACGCGCGGACGCCTTCCTGGCCCTCGGCCGAGATGCGGGCGCGGGCGATGCGTTTGGCGGTCTCTTCCAGCAGGCGATGGTCGATCTCTTCGCCGGCGACATCGTTCACCAGACGCTTGGCGTCGCCCATGGCGCCCGGCGCATTGGCCGACAGGCTGTCGGTCAGCATGGAGATGAACTCGTCCACCGAACCTTCGGGCAGGACCATGTCGATCAGTCCCGCATGTGCGGCGTAGTCGGCGTCGAAGATATTGGCCGTCAGGAACAGCTGGCGCGCGCGGCGCGCGCCGACCGCTTCGATGACATAGGGGGCGATGGTCGCCGGGATCAGGCCCAGCTTGACCTCAGAGAAAGCGAAGCGCGCGCCCTCGACCGCCACGGCCATGTCGCAGGCGGCGACGATGCCCGCCCCGCCGCCCATGGCCGCGCCCTCGACCAGGGCGACTGTCAGCGCAGGCACGTCGTGCAGGGCCTTCAGCATCTTCGCCAGACCCATGGCGTCATCGCGGTTGTCGCTCTCGGACCAGTCGGCCGCCGAGCGCATCCAGTTCAGGTCGGCGCCCGCGCTGAACGTTCCACCCGCGCCGCGGATGAAGACCACGCGCACCTTGTCGGCGCCATGCAGCGTCTCAAACGCCTCATAAAGAGCAGCGATGGTGGCCGCGTCGAAGGCGTTCTTCTTCTGCGGCCGGTTGATGGTGACGAAGACGACGCCGTCGGCGGTGGCGTCGATCTGCACCAGATCGTCGTTCGCATCCGGCGCCGGATCGGCGACGAAGGGGTGAACGATGGCGTTCATCTCCGCCGCCTCGGCATCGGTGATGTCCAGAGCGTTCAGTTCGGCTTCTGTCGGCGTTTTGTCAGTCATGGTGCGGCTCCTCTCAGCCGATAGAACGCATCACGCGCGTTCCCTTTCCGTCGCCCGGAAAACCCGTCTAGACCGCGTCGCAGCGGTTGGCGCGGACGGTCTTGCCATCCTGTTCGACGCGCAGGGAAATCCCCGCCACCGGCGACAGGCGCAGGATCTGGACGATGGTGTGATCGCCTTCAGACGACTGGTTCTCCAGCACCACGCGGATGGCGTCGCCCTGATCCTTCAGGGTTTCCAGCGCCACCAGTTTCGACGTGTCCTCATAGCCCTTGATCTCATTGGCCGTGATGACGAAGCGGGTGTCGCTTTCATCATTGTCGCAGCCGTTTTCGCTGTAATCCCAGTTTCCGCGATAGCCGACAGGGAAGACCGCCTGCGACGGCTCGCCTGCCCGCGCGGCCGCTTCCTCGGCCGCTGAGACCGGTTCGGACTGCGCCGCCGAAGCCGCCGGGGCCGCAGCGGCCGCCGGATCCTGCGGGGCTTCTGCGACTGCCTCGGGCGCCGCACGATCCGCCTGCGATCCGCAGGCCGCCACCAACGCGGTCAGGGCGATGAAAGCTGCTGTCTTCTTCATGTCACTGTCCTTGCCGTCCGTTTCGACCCCGCGCCGGGATCGTCGACGCCACATTTTCAGCCGCGTCGCCCGGCTTCAAGTTATTTTTTGAGCACTGTTTATTTTGGTCCCTACATCCGGAACACGCCGAAGGTCGTCTCGGGGATCGGTGCGTTCAGGCTGGCGCTGATGGCCAGACCCAGCACGTCGCGGGTCTGGGCCGGGTCGATCACCCCATCGTCCCACAGGCGGGCCGTAGCGTAATAGGGGTTGCCCTCGTCCTCATACTTCTGACGGATCGGCGCCTTGAAGGCCTCGGCTTCATCGGGCGTCCAGGTGTCTGCGTCGTGGTGGACGGTGGCCAGAACGCTGGCCGCCTGCTCGCCGCCCATCACGCTGATGCGGCTGTTGGGCCAGGTGAACAGGAAGCGCGGGCTGTAGGCCCGGCCGCACATGCCGTAGTTTCCAGCGCCGAAGCTGCCGCCGATCAGAACGGTGAACTTGGGCACCTCAGCCGAAGCGACCGCCGTGACCAGCTTGGCGCCGTGCTTGGCGATGCCCTCGGCCTCATATTTACCGCCGACCATGAAGCCCGAGATGTTCTGCAGGAACAGCAGCGGAATCTTGCGCTTGCAGGCCAGTTCGATGAAGTGCGCGCCCTTCTGGGCGCTTTCCGAGAACAGCACGCCGTTGTTGGCCAGAATAGCGACCGGCATCCCCCAGACACGGGCGAAACCGCACACCAACGACGTGCCGTACAGCGCCTTGAACTCGTCCAGTTCGGAGCCGTCGACGATGCGGGCGATGACCTCGCGCACGTCATAGGGGGCGCGGACGTCCTCAGGGATGATGCCGTAGAGTTCTGCCGGATCATAGGCCGGGGCGCGCGGCTCGCGCACATCCAGCGGCTGGGGTTTGGTGGTATTCAGATTGGCGACGATAGAGCGGACGATCTCCAGCGCGTGTTCATCGTTCTCGGCCACATGGTCGACCACGCCGGACCTGCGGCCGTGCGTCTCGGCGCCGCCCAGCTCCTCGGCCGAGATGACCTCGCCCGTCGCCGCCTTCACCAGCGGCGGACCGGCCAGGAAGATGGTGCCCTGATTGCGCACGATCACCGTCTCGTCCGACATGGCGGGCACATAGGCGCCGCCGGCCGTGCAGCTGCCCATCACACAGGCGATCTGCGGGATCGAACGCGCGCTCATCCGCGCCTGATTGAAGAAGATGCGGCCGAAGTGGTCGCGGTCCGGAAACACCTCGGCCTGGTGCGGCAGGTTGGCCCCGCCGGAATCGACCAGATAGACGCACGGCAGGTTGTTCTGCTCGGCGATCTCCTGCGCCCGCAGGTGCTTTTTCACCGTCATCGGGAAGTAGGCGCCGCCCTTCACCGTCGGGTCGTTGGCGACGATCATGACCTCGCGGCCCGACACGCGACCGACGCCGCAGATCATGCCTGCGCCCGGCGCCGCATCGCCATACATGCCGTCGGCGGCCAGTTGGCCCACCTCCAGAAACGGCGAGCCCGGATCCAGCAACCGCTCGACCCGATCACGCGGCAACAGCTTGCCCCGCGCCACATGACGCTCGCGGCTGGCGTCCGAGCCGCCTCGCGCTGCCTTGGATATCTTTTCGTAAAGCGCGCCTTTAAGGGCGCGATTGTGCGCATCCAGCTGTTTGAAAGCAGGACTATTGCGATCGACGGCGGAAATCAGCTTGGGCATACCCTTAGGTGTAGGCAGCTTCTGCGTCCGTGGGAAGCCCGTTCAGTTCACCCGATGCGAAATCAGCTGTATCTCCCGTATTCATGGCCTCGTCCCGAACAGACACGCTCGCTGTCGCCCTGTCACGCGCCTTTGAAGACGCCAGCGACAATCGCGCCAGCTGGTTCGCGCTGACAAGGGGGGAACGCCTGTTCTCCGCCGGAGATCCCGCCGACACCCTCTATCTGCTGCGCGCAGGGCGGTTGGGCGTCTTCCGCCGGGACGATACGCGGGCGCAGCATATGACCGCCGTGGTCAAACCCGGCGAACCGGTCGGCGAACTGGCCATGCTGGCGGGCACATCGCACATGTCGGATGTGATCGCCCTGCGCGACAGCGACGTTCTGGCCCTGCCGCGCGAGGCCTTTTTCGACGCGGCCCGCAGCGACCCGGTGCTGATGACCGAACTGGGCCAGATCATGCTGAAGCGCGCGCGTGAGCGCGGCGGCGGGGCCGAGCCGAACGTGTTCGGCTTTGTCTCAGCCCGCGACCGGCCGATCCGAGGCTTCGTCGAGCGGGTGGCCCGCGCCATCGAAAGCAGCGGCGCCAGTTGCCACGTCATCGACAGCGCCTCCATCACTTCGGCCGCCGAATGGTTTTCGCGGGTCGAGGACGCCCACGACTACGTCCTCTATGTCGCCGAGGCGAATGAGCCGAACTGGGCCGCCCTGTGCGCGCGTCAGGTCGACCGGCTGTTCCTCGTCGGCGCAGCGGACGCCCTGCCGCCCGCTGCCCCGCCCGTCGCCGACGACTGGGACGACGCAGGCCAGCGCACCGACCTGATCCTGCTGCGCGATCCCGCCATGTCGCGGCCGCGCAATACCCGCGCCTGGCTGAACGTGCTGAAGCCCGGCCGCTGGTTCCATGCGGTCGAGGGGCTCTATACCGACACCGAGCGGATCGCCCGCCTGATCACCGGATCTGCGGTCGGCGTGGTGCTGTCAGGCGGCGGCGCCCGCGCCTATGCCCACATCGGCGCCCTGAAGGCGCTGCGCGAGGCAGGCACGCCCATAGACTTCATCGGCGGCGCCTCAATGGGGGCGGTCATCGGCGCCGGTCCAGCGCTGGGCTGGTCCGACGAAGAGCTGGAGCATCACATCCGCAAGGCCTTCGTCCTGTCGGACCCGTTGGCCGACATCGCCCCGCCCATCATCGCCATGACCCACGCGCGCAAGGTCAGGACGCTGATGAAGGAGGCCTTCGGAGACGTGCAGATGGAGGACATGCTGCTGCCCTTCTTCGCCGTCTCGACCAATCTGACCTCGGGCAAGCTGGAGGTGCATCGCGAGGGGATGCTGCGCCACGCCCTGCGCGCCTCCATCTCGATTCCCGGCGTCATGCCGCCCGTGGTGATGAACGGTCAGGTGCTGGTCGACGGCGCCGTGCTGCGCAACTTTCCCAGCGACGTGATGCGGCGGCTGAACAGCGGCCCTGTCGTCGGCGTCGACGTCTCCATGACGCGCGGCGTCGATCCCGAGGCGCTGGAGAATCCGCCCTCATGGTGGCGCTGGATCCTGTCGGGCGCGTGGAAGCACGGCCCGCCGATCGTCTCCATCCTGATGCGCTCGGCCACCCTGTCCAGCGAAGCCGAGCGGATGCAGGCCCGCGCCGAGACGGACCTGCTGATCCTGCCGACGCCCGACGGCATCGATATCCGCAACTGGAAGGCCTATGAGCCCGGCGTCGCCGCCGGATATGAAGCCGCGCGCGCCGCCCTCGACAGCCTCAACGGCCCGGTCGAGAGCCTGCACCGCCGTCGTCGCTCCGGCGCGCCAGAAGAAACAGTCGAGGAAATGGCAGAAGCGTCCTTCCCTCAGGACGCCGTGGAAACGCCTCGCCCAGCGTCTGCCGCAGTTGATCGAGAAAAGCGTCGCGGTTGGTTTGGTCTTCGCAAAGCGCGGTCAGATAGGGCCTGAGAGCCGTGCCCTTCATCCATTCCAGCACGGCGTCTTCCCCGTCCAGAACGTGCAGATAGGTGGTCGACCAGACGTCCACCTCGTCACACAGATCCGCCACCGCATCATAATAGGCGTCCGCCGCCAGCAGCGGCTGGATGGTGTCCACGCCCTTCAGCAGGGCGCTCCACGGACCGTCCCCCGCTGTCTGCCGCATCAAGGTGTGATGGCGCGTCTCCCAGGCCATGGGCATCTGCACCGCCAGCACGCCGCCCGGCGCCAGCGCACCGACCAGACGCCTGAACAGCGCCGCATGGTCCGGCGCCCACTGCAGCGAGGCGTTGGCCAGAATCAGATCGACCGGCGCATCCGGCGCCCAGCGCTCCAGATCCCCCTGCATCCATTCCACGTCATCCGGCAGGCTGCGCGCCTGCTCCAGCATGGCGCCGCTCGAATCCAGACCATGCACCCGCGCCACGGGCCAGCGGCGTTTCAGCAAGGCCGCATGCTGCCCGGTGCCGCAGCCTATGTCCCAGACCTCACGAGGGTTCAGATCCCCCGGAAGCTGTGACAGCAAATCAATGGCCGCGCGATCGCGCTGACGCTCGAAACGATTGTATTGCTGGGGGTCCCACGCCGGCGACGTCATCGTCGATATTCTCCCTCGTTATGTCGCCGAAGCGATTCGAGGGAGAATGGTACAGCCTCTCAGGATTGAACTGAGGACCTCCGGCTCCACAAACCGGCGCTCTAACCAGCTGAGCTAAGGCTGCACATCTCTGCGCGAGGGCGGTTCTCTAGCGGGCCTCGCCGTCGGGGGCAAGCGGCCTTTTCACCCTCACGCAGGATTTTTCATTTTATTCCGTCAGTTCCAGCCGCGGCTGGCGATATACTGTTGAAGCTGCATCAGACGCGTCTGGTCCGACGGGTGGGTCGAGGCGAATTCCGGCGTGCCGGACTGTCGCCCTTCGGCCATCGCACGCCACAGGTTCAGCGATTCCGAGGCCTTGTAACCGGCCGCCACCATGTAATCGACGCCCAGGCGATCGGCCTCCAGTTCATGACTGCGCGAGAACGGCAGCAGGATGCCCAACTGTGCGCCCATTCCGCCAAACGCCTGTACCGCCTGACCATAGTCTCCGGCCTGGCTCTGCACCGCGCCCAGGATCAAACCCGTCGTCTGTGTGGTAGAGGCGCGCTCGGCCGCGTGTCGGGCGACGACGTGGCCGACTTCATGGCCGATGACAGCCGCCAGCTGGTCGTCATTTTTCGCCATGGCCAGCAGCCCCGTCGTCACCCCCATATGGCCCGACGGCAGGACAAAGGCGTTCGGCGTCGAATCGTCGAACACCGCATATTCCCAGTGACGGTTGGTCAGATTGGCCGCCTGAACGATGCGGTCGCCGACGCGACGCACCCGCGCATTCTGGGCGGCGTTGTTCGACACCTTCTGCGTCCGCAGCGTCTCGGCCCAGGCGGCCTGCGACTGCTGGATCAGCATCCCGTCATCGATAAAGACCAACTGGTTGCGGCCCAGCGCTTCATTATAGGCGCAGCCGCCCGCACCGGCGCTGATGATGCCGGCCGCGATGGCCAAGGCGGCGAGAACAGGCTTGCGGGACATAAGACCTCCAGACAGCATTCAGCCCCCACATAATGCACGGTCTCCGGCCAAGGCTCCATGCCCGTTCGCCTGAAACCCGTTCTCGGTCAGCCTCGGCTTCCGGAGTGAAGGGAATCGTCACTCGCAAGCGCGCACCACAGGGCGGCGCCGATCAAATGCCTCCGCCAGAGTTCAGATATGCCCCGCCAACGAAAAAGCGCCCCGAGGCGAAACCTCGGAGCGCTTCTTTCGTTCTGTGCGATCGCTCGCCTTAGTCCAGGTTAAACGGCACCCGGACCACGAACTTGGCGTTCGTTGCAGCGCCGTCGACCGTGCGGGGCGAAAGTTGCCCACGCTGGACGATGCGGACAGCCGCAGCGCCGAAGCCCATGCCAGCCGGCTCTTCCGAGGCGACACGGCAGTCTTCGGGTTTGCCGCTCGGCGTCACCGTACATTCGACCGTAGCCGAACCGCCCACGCCACGATCAAGCGCGCGTTGCGGGAAGTCCCGTTCGGTCGGACGCGGCGGGCGAGCCCACTGCGGGTTGGTGATCACCGCAGGACGCGGCGGAGGCGGAGGAGCGGGCGGAGGCGGAGGACCAGGGACGATGACGGGCGGGCCCGTATACTCCTGACGGTCTTCCTTCTTCGTCGGCTCGATCGGCAGCGTCACCGGAGGCGGCGGAGCCGAGGTGTTGACGACCGGCTCGCGCACCTGAAGCTTTGGCGGCGGCGGTCTGTCCGGCGGCGGCGGCGGCGGCGGAGGCGGAGGCGGCGGAGCCGGAAGGTCCATCAACTCCACATTCACAGCCTCGTCCACATAGTCGAACTCCTTGAGTTCAAACTTGCTCTTGTACAGGTACAGACCTGCCAGAGCGTGGACGACCACCGAGATGCCAATCCCGACCATTGCGCCCGTCGAAAGTTTCTTTTTCTTCGGTGCGTCGAGCAGAGGGTCGCGGTGCTCGTGAGGTTCAGCAGTCATGCTTTATGTCACGCCCCCTACGAATGATCTTCGCCAACCAGGGCGACACTGTAAAAACCATTATCCTGGAGGGCGTTCATGACCTGCATGAAGTCCCCGTAACGCGTTTGCTGGTCAGCACGGATGAAGATCCGCTCCTGCTCAGGGTCGCGCGTTCCGATCTGGACCTTCAGATCATCCCCCAGGGAACCCACCGACGTCCTGAAATCCCCCACAAAGACTTCGCCGCCATTCTGGATGGAGATGAAGACAGGCTTGGGCGGATTAGGAGCCGGCGGAGCGACGGCGCGTGGAAGCGTCACCGGCACCGACACGGTGGCGAGCGGAGCCGCCACCATGAAGATGATGAGGAGAACGAGCATAATGTCCACGAACGGTGTGACATTGATTTCGCTGTTCGCCTCGACGGTGTACTTGCCGCCGCCGGAACCGGAAAGTTTGGCGGCCATCCGTCTTACGCCCCCTTGTCGAGTTGACGCGAGATCGAGTTCATCAGTTCGGCGTTGAAGCCGTCAGCACGAGCGCCGTACGAAGCGATGCGGGTGTTGAAGTAGTTGTAGAAGATAACCGCCGGGATAGCCGCGAACAGACCGATGCCGGTAGCCAGCAGGGCTTCAGCGATACCCGGAGCAACGACGGCCAGGTTGGTGGTGTTCGACTCGGCGATGCCGATGAAGGAGTTCATGATGCCGTAAACGGTGCCGAACAGACCGATGAACGGACCCGACGAACCGACCGAAGCCAGGAACTGCTGGCCGCCCGACAGGCGCATGCCCAGACCGCCCTGAACGGCGCCGATGGCGTTGCCCGCGCGGGCGACAGTGGAGTCGCGGTGCGCGCCGACGACATCAAGACCGGCTTGACGCGACAGTTCAACTTCTCCCGTAGCAGCCGAGGCCATGTCAGCCAGCGGGTTGCCTTCGAACTCTTCCGAGGTGGCCAGGCGACGGATGTCGGCCAGGGTGCGAGCACCACGATACTCTTCCAGGAAGCGGTTGGTCTTCTTGCCCAGCGAGCTGAACTCAACCAGTTTGATGAGCAGCAGCGTCCAGGAGAAGATCGAGGCCAGGACCAGGCCTGCCATCACGACCTTAACGACCGGGTGCGCCATCATGAACATGGCGATCGGGGTAAGGCCTGCGCCGCCGTGGCCGGCAGCGGCCTCTTCAGCGGGAGCAGCTTCTTCCGTAGCGGCGTCAGCCGCCGGAGCAGCCGCGTCGGCAGCCGGAGCGGCGGCGTCAGCAGCGGGCGCCGAAGCGGCGGCCGGAGCAGCCGTAGCGGCCGCGTCCTGCGCCAGAACCGGCGAGCTCGCCATCAGGACGGCAGCGCCGGCCATTGCGAGGAGGATATTCGTCTTCTTGCTATCGAGCATGTTTCGCCAGTTCCTGCTTTGGTCTGACTCGTGGAACCCAAGACCCAAGCCGCGTCAGTCGGCTGGGCCTTTACCGTGAAATTTTCCTCCCGCCGGAATTTCTCCCCCGCCGGTCGGCGCCGCACCCTTACGAGACATCCTGAGACGCCTTGCAGACTGGAGCGATGGAACCATACCCCCCCGTCCACAGCCTGCAAGCAAGAATGCGGTTAAGTCCCTTTGGCGAACACCTATCCGAGCGTCAAGGGCGTAAAATGGGTTTTAACCCCGCCATCGCCGCCTCCAGATGGCCGGCGCATGGAAATTTCACATTACCGCAATAAGTCGGCAATATTTGTGCAAGATTACAGAATGTTAAGAAATGTTTCGGCCGTGACGATTTTGCGGCTTTTTTACGGCCGCGTCGAATAATCATCATGCAAGGGGAAAGTGGTGCCTGGAGGCGGATTCGAACCACCGACACGCGGATTTTCAATCCGCTGCTCTACCAACTGAGCTATCCAGGCGTCGCAATGCGTCGCGAGAGGCGGCTCTATAGGCGAGCCTGATCGGGCTGTCCAGACGCCAATTCACTCAATTCCGCGATCTTTTTCATCATCGTGCGCCTCTTCGGCTGGAATGGCGTAGCTGCCGCTGAACCAGCGCTGCAGATCCACGTCGGCGCAGCGCTTGGAGCAGAAGGGTTTGTAGGCGGCGACGGCTTCGGCGCGACGGCAAATGGGGCATTGGGCCATGCGTCAGCCCTCCTTGATCTCGAATACGCCCGGCGCGGCACCGGAACGAATGTGGGCGCGCGGTCCCAGTACAGCCACCCAGGGTGAAAGAATTGTCTCTGACGCCGAACTGCAATGCAGCGTCAGACGCGGCGACGCCTTATCCATCCCTAAGGCCAGCCTGAAACGGTGCAGCGCCGCCCTTTCGGCCGCGCCCGGCGCCGCCAGCCGCTCATCTACGGGCGTGCACGCCCACGGCAGAGACAATTGCAACAGACCGAACCGGCTCAGCGGCCCGATCGCGACGCCTGGCGTTCCGGCAAGAGCCTGCCGCACCATATTCATGGTGTTCTCCGGGTTCAGACCGACTCCGGCGAGATCAATCGCAACCAGACCGCCCCATCCGGCCAGTTCCAGCAGGCGGGCCGTCTGGCGCAGACCTTCGCGATTCACCGCCTCGCGGCCTTTTCGGGAATCACGTCCGGCGACCGGGGCATAATCAATGTCGACCGCAATAAGAGCGCGCGTGCGCTGGATCGCCAGATCAAGGCCGACCTCAGGCGCTGTCACGCCGCCGGCGAGGACATCCTCCTCAGCCTCCTGCGCGGCGCGGATGGCTTCGGCGCCGGTCACGGGCGTCACATCAGGATAGAGATCATGCAGAATCGCACGGACCGTCGGCCCCGCAGCCAGCAGGCGCGGTTCACCCGCCGCATCCTTCAGACGCCGTAAGGTCGGGCCTTTTCGCTCACGCGGCTCGGCTGTGATCAATAATTCAAGCTTGGCGCCCTCTGACGGGCGATCCGCCTTGCCCAGAGGCAGGAAGCCGAACGGCTCGCCGCCGCCCAGATCGATGAAGGCGCCGTGCAGACCCGGCGCAAGTCGTGCTACGCGGCCGACGACGCGCGCGCCCAGACGATGCTCCGGCCGGTCGTCGTCTCTTTGTATTATAAGGCGGCAGGCGCGGCCGTCACGAAAGACCACGCCCCGGGTCTCGCCCGGAGCCTCGTCCAGGAAGACCTCGATATCGGCCATCAGGCCCCCTCGGCCCGCCAGCCTGCGCCGCGCAGCAGATTCGCCGTCTCATACAGGGGCAGACCCATGACGGCGGGATGGCTGCCGACGATTCGGATGATGAAGGCGGCGGCGCGCCCCTGGATGCCATAGCCCCCGGCCTTGCCGCGCCACTCACCCGAGGCGACGTAGGCGGCGATCTCTTCCTGAGACAAGGGCTTGAAGCTGACACGGGTGTCGACCACGCGCCACGATGTGCGCCCGGCGCAGATCACCGCGACTCCGGTGAAGACGCGATGATTACGCCCTGACAGCAGTTTCAGGAAGCGAGTCGCCTCGGCCTCATCTGCGGGCTTTTCCAGCAAGCGGCGCCCGACGGCCACCACAGTATCAGCGGCCAGGACCACATCGCCGGGATGCCGCTCAGCCACCACGCCCGCCTTGGAGCAGGCCAGCCGCTGCGCCAGACGCGCAGGAGATTCGGCCTTTTCAGGCGTTTCATCAATATCAGCAGGATCGACCAGATCGGGCGCGATGCCGATCTGCGCCAGCAATTCTATGCGGCGCGGGCTCGACGAGGCCAGGATCAGCCTCGGAGCCGAAGCGTCAGGACGCGACACGCGCGTCCTTACTTGAAGCGGTAGGTGATGCGACCCTTGGTCAGGTCATAGGGCGTCATTTCGACCAGCACCTTGTCGCCGGCCAGCACCCGGATGCGATTCTTGCGCATCTTGCCCGCCGTGTGGGCGATGATCTCGTGATCGTTTTCCAGCGTCACGCGAAACGTCGCGTTGGGCAGCAATTCACTGACCACGCCGGGAAACTCCAGCAGTTCTTCCTTAGCCATGCGGCCTCTCTCGCCCGTGTGAACAGCTACGGGCCCGCGCCGGGCGTGAGCGCGAGCCGTGAAAGTGAGGGCGCCTAATGCACCAAAACGCTGTGATAGTCGAGTTCAGCCCCGACGGTAGAGGGCGCAGATCAGCGTGAAGAGTCGGCGCGCCGTCTCCTGATCGATCTCAACCTTGCCTTCCAGCCGCGTTTTCAGCAGCCCGGCGCCTTCATTGTGCAGGCCCCTGCGCCCCATGTCGACCGCCTCGATCTGGCTGGGAGAAGACCCGCGCAAGGCTTCATAATAGCTTTCGCAGATCAGGCCGTAGTCACGGATCACCGTCTTCATCGGCGTCAGCGACAGGACGTGCGTGCGGCTGAAATCAGGCCCGGTCACATCAAAGGCCAGCCGGTTGTCCTGTGACGACAGCTTCAGCGCATAAGGACCGCCGTCGGCGCCTTCGGGTGCAAAGCTGTTCTGTTCAACCAGATCGAAGATCGCCACGCGGCGCTCATGCTCGATTTCAGCCGTGGCGGCCGGAAGGGTCGCATTGTCGATCTCGATCGACGTCAGCTTGTGCGGCCCGCTCATTCCGGCGCTCCATCCAGATGGGTCGGCGCGATGCGTGCAGGCCACCGCTCCGACAGGTCGGTCAGCACGGCGTCCAGGCATTCCACATCGATCCGAAGATCGCCGCCGCCTGCGAACATCATCATCACCTGACCGCCCGGCGCCTCGTCCGGCAGGAAGTCGAGCGCCAGCAGCTCAAGCGCCGCTTCCGGCAGACGCGGCAGGCGTCGGCTCTTGACGGCCTGGACGTCGCCGAACTGCATGGCGGCCATCACCCGCGTGCCGCCGCATTCCCAACAGAAACGAGACAGGATCAGCGTCAGCCGCCGGGCTTCCTTTTCCCAGCGGATGTCCATCGGACGCATGATGGCGTCCTGAAGCGCCGCCGAAATGATCTGCAGATCGTCCGCATCTTCGGCCAGAAGTCGCAGGGGGGCGATCGGCGACAGGGCTTCATGCGTCGCGTCCTGCTCCGGGGTCAGGGCCAGTTCGCTGTCAGTGTTCATCGCCCTCCCCCCTGATCCTTCGGACATCCGCGCCGCAGGCGCTGAGTTTCTGTTCCATGCGCTCAAAGCCGCGGTCCAGATGATAGACGCGGCCGACCGTTGTTTCACCTTCGGCCACAAGGCCGGCGATGACCAGAGACATTGAGGCCCGAAGGTCGGTCGCCATCACCTGCGCCCCCTTCAGAGTCTCGACCCCGCGCACACGCGCCTCGCCGGCATGGACCGTGATGTCGGCGCCCAGACGCGCCAGTTCCGGCGCGTGCATGAAGCGGTTCTCGAAGATGTTCTCATGGATGACGCTTTCACCCTCAGCCGTCGTCATCAGGGCCATGAACTGCGCCTGCAGATCGGTGGCGAAGCCCGGATAGATCTCGGTCGTCAGATTGACCGCCTTCAGCCGCTGCGTCGGGTCACGGCGCACGATCAGGCCGTCATCCGTCGGCTCGATCTCGACGCCCGCCTCGACCATCTTGTCGGTCAGGGCCGAGATCAGGTCGGCGCGGCCCTTGGTCAGGCGCACCTCGCCCCCGGCCATCGCCGCCGCCAGGGCATAGGAGCCCATTTCGATCCGATCGGGAATCACCGACCAGGTCGCGCCCGACAGGGACGAGACGCCGGTGATCGTCAGCACATCCGTATCCAGCCCCTCGATCTTGGCGCCCATGGCGATCAGGCAGCGGGCCAGATCGCCGATTTCCGGCTCACGCGCGGCGCGCTTCAGCACCGTCGTCCCGTTCGCCAGGACGGCCGCCAGAAGGGCGTGTTCAGTGGCGCCGACGGAGACGAAGGGAAACTCGATCTCGGCGCCATGCAGGCCCTTGGGCGCGGCGGCCGTGACATAGCCCTCTTCCAGCTCGATCTGCGCGCCCATGGCTTCCAGCGCCATCAGGTGCAGGTCCACCGGCCGCGCGCCGATGGTGCAGCCGCCCGGCAGGGAGACCTTGGCCTCGCCCGTCCGCGCCAGCAGCGGCCCCAGCACATTGAACGACGCCCGCATCTGCCGCACCAGATCATAGGGGGCGTAGGTCGAGGTCAGCTCAGGCGCATGGAACAGCGTCTCCTGCCCGTCGGCGCCGTCCCGCTCGGTCACCTGCACGCCGAACTGACGCAGCAGTTGTCCCAGGAAGCGCGTGTCCGCCAGACGCGGCATATTGGTCAGCAGCAGGGGCTGGTCCGTCAGGATCGACGCCGCCATCAGCTTGATCGCCGAATTCTTGGCGCCACTGACCGGAATGGAGCCGTTGAGGCGGTGGCCGCCGTGGATGACGATGCTGTCCATGGGTGTCGGGGAAGTCCTGGGAGGCCCGGACCCCTACGGCCCGGCGAACCGGTTATCTAGCAAGCCCTGACGCAACCGCGAAAGGCCGTAACGTCGTATGACGGATGACTTTCAGTTGCTGTCCTTCGGCGCCCGCGCCCCGCCCGCGCCCGGCGCCTTGCGACGGCGCAGATTCGCGCGAAGGGCCGCAGCCAGGCGCGCCGCGCGTTCGGCCTTGGCCGAGGCGGCTGAACCGGCTTCAGGAGGCGAAGCGGCCGTATGGGCCGCCGCATCGGCGTCTTTGGTCGGCTTGTCCATGATCGCAGCAGACCGCGCCCAAAGATTTTGATCAAGCATGCATTTTGGACTTGGCCCCGCCAAAACCTTTGGCTATACGGCCGCTTCCTCAGCGACCCCGCCGCCGTAGCTCAGTGGTAGAGCGCATCCTTGGTAAGGCTGAGGTCGGCAGTTCAATCCTGCCCGGCGGCACCACCGAGGCCCAAACCTGAACGGTTTGGGCCTCGATCATTTCCGGCCCCCGCATCTCCATCCCCCCGCATCATCGCCCATCAGCGCGTTGCGCCCCGTTGCGACTCGACAGCAGACGTCAGGCGTATTTGATGCGGAGCCCCCAAGAACGGATGGATGATGCAATGAAGAAACTTGGCCTGGCCCTTGTCCTGCTGGCGATGTTCCCCGCCATGGCGCAGGCGCAGCGTCGCCCCAATCTGCCAGATCAGAATTCGCGTGCGACCGAATGGGCGCCTGTCGACAAATCCATGACGGTGCTGCTTGATGAAGGCTGGAAAATCGTCTCGTTCAGCAACTATCAGACAGAGATGTTCAGCGACAACGTCAACTCCTACACCTTCATCCTGTCGAACGGCGCGAAGTATATTCTGTGCTTCATCGACAACCCGGAAATCAACAATTCCAACTCCAAGTGCCGCGCTCTTAACTGAGCCGCAGAGCGTCTGCGACAGATGGCCCGCGCGCCCTGAAAACGCCTGCGGGCCGACGCCTGACGAAGGCGCGGCAACGGGTCGCAAGCGCTTCGTCTGATTTGCAGGGCGGATTCACGCGCTGGCCGAAGATTATTCGGAACGGCGTGCCTTATCCCGACTGGTCAAGGCCCTGCCCGCCTCGTTAGCTTCAGCCATCTGTATCCGATTTGAGGGCTGTGGGGCTTTTCATGAAGCGTATCCTGTTGACCACCGCTGCGGCTTTGACCGTGGCCTTTCCGGCGTTCGCCCAGGCGCCCGCCGCCGGCGGTGGGGACGCGGCGCCCAAATGGGATGTCCAGCATCCCATCGGCGCCCAGCGCAATGTGAACATCAACGTCGACGAAGGCACCTGGATGGCCGTCGACGTCAGCCCCGACGGGCGTGAGGTCGTCTTCGACCTGCTGGGCGACATCTATGTGATGCCGATCACCGGCGGCGACGCTCGTCCGATCGCCTCGGGCGTATCGTGGGACATGCAGCCGCGCTATTCGCCGGACGGCCGCTTCATCGCCTTCACCTCGGATCGCGGCGGCGGCGACAATCTATGGGTCATGGACCGCGACGGCTCCAACCCGCGTCAGGTGTCGAACGAGAGCTTCCGCCTGCTGAACTCCCCGACCTGGACGCCGGACAGCCAGTTCATCGTCGGCCGCAAGCACTTCACCTCCTCGCGCTCTCTGGGCGCGGGCGAGATGTGGATGTACCACCGCGCAGGCGGCGGCAGCGGCGTGCAGCTGACCGAACGCCGCACCCAGCAGAAGGACACGGGCGAGCCCGCCTTCTCGCCCGACGGCCGCTATATGTACTTCAGCGACGACGCCACGCCGGGCGGCGTCTTCGACTATTCCAAGGACCCCAACACCCAGCTCTATGTGATCCGCCGACTGGATCGCGAGACGGGCGAGATCAAACCCTTCGTCACCGGGCCGGGCGGCTCGGTGCGCCCGACGCCGTCGCCGGACGGCAAGTCGCTGGCCTTCGTGCGTCGCGATCGCTACCAGTCGGTGCTCTACGTCATGGACCTAGAGTCCGGGCGCGAGACGCCGATCTACGACGCCCTGGACCGCGACATGCAGGAAACCTGGGCCATCCACGGCGTCTATCCGGGCTTTAACTGGACGCCGGACAACGGCTCCATCGTCATCTGGGCGGGCGGCAAGATTCGCCGCATCGACGTGGCTTCCAAGGCCGTCAGCGACATCCCCTTCCGCGTCGCCGACACCCGTCAGGTGCAGGAAACGGCCCGCTTCCCCGTCGAGGTGGCGCCGGACCAGTTCGATGTGAAGATGATCCGCTGGGCGCAGACCTCGCCGGACGGCTCCAAGGTGGTGTTCGAGGCCCTGGGCAATCTGTGGGTCCGCGACCTGCGTAACGGCGTGGCCGGAACGCCGCGCCGCCTGACGCGCCAGAGCGACCATTTCGAGCTGTACCCGTCCTGGTCGCGCGACGGCCGCTCGATCGTCTACACGACCTGGAGCGACGACAAGCTGGGCTCCATCCGCGTCATCCCCGCCACGGGCGGCGAAGGTCGGACCATCACGACCAATCCCGGCCACTATCTGGAGCCGCGCTTCTCGCCGGACGGCCAGACAGTCGTCTATCGCACCTCCAGCGACGGCTATCTGCGTTCGGCCCTGTGGAGCCGCGAGCCGGGCGTCTACCGCGTTTCCGTCCGTGGCGGCGCGCCGGTCAAGATCACCGATTCAGGGACCACGCCGCAGTTCGGCGCCAGCAACGACCGGATCTTCGTCAGCGCGCGTGATGGCGACAAGCGCGTCCTGCGCTCGATGAACCTGTCGGGCGGCGAGGTGCGCAACCACCTGAGCAGCGAATGGGCGGCCGAGTTCTCGGTCTCGCCGGACGAGCAGTGGATCGCCTGGACCGAACGTTTCAACGCCTATATCGCCCCCTTCGCCTCCACGGGCCGCGCCATCACAGTCGGCGCCGACACCAAGGCCCTGCCGCAGACGCGCGTCACCCGCGATGCGGGCGAATGGCTGCACTGGTCGGGCGATTCCAGCCGTCTGCAGTGGTCGATGGGACCGGAGCTGTTCTCGCGTCCGCTGAGCGAAAGCTTCGCCTTCGTCGACGGCGCCCCGGCTGATCTGCCCAAGCCCGCCGAGCATGGCATCAAGATCGGCTTCAGCGCCGACTACGCCCGTCCGACCGGCGTGACCGTCCTGTCGGGCGCGCGCCTGATCACCATGAAGGGCGAGGAAGTCATCGAGGACGGCGTCGTCGTCATCAACGGCAACCGCATCGAGGCCATCGGCCCGCGCGGCTCGGTCACGGTTCCGGCCGGCGCCCGCGTCATGGATATGGCCGGCAAGACCATCATCCCCGGTCTGGTGGACGCCCACTGGCACGGCCCCATGGGCTCGGATCAGATCATCCCGCAGCAGAGCTGGGTGAACTACGCCGCCCTGGCCTTCGGCGTGACGACGCTGCACGACCCGTCGAACAACAACAGCGAAATCTTCGCCCACAGCGAACTGGCCAAGGCCGGTCGCGTCGTGGCCCCGCGGATCTTCTCGACCGGCACGGTCCTGTATGGAGCGGCCACGCCGACCACGGCGGTGATCAACAGCCTGGACGACGCGCGCTCGCACCTTCGCCGGATGCAGGCCGTCGGCGCCTGGAGCGTCAAGAGCTACAACCAGCCCCGTCGCGACCAGCGCCAGCAGATCATGCAGGCCGCCCGCGAACTGGGCATGATGGTCGTTCCGGAAGGCGGCTCGCTCTATAACGTCAACATGAGCATGCTGGTCGATGGCCACACCACCATCGAGCACTCGGTGCCGGTGGCGCGGATGTACGACGATGCGGTGCAACTGTGGTCGCAGACGGGCACGGCCTATACGCCGACCCTGATCGTCGGCTTCGGCGGCGCCTGGGGCGAGAACCACTGGTATGAGGTCACGGACGTCTGGAACGACCCGATCCTGAGCCAGTATGTCCCGCGCCGCATTCTGGACAACCGCTCGCGCCGTCCCGTGAAGACCCCGCCGGAAGAGCTGAACCACATCTCCATCGCCCGCGAATCGAAGCGGCTGATGGATCAGGGCGTCTCGGTCCAGATCGGCGCCCACGGCCAGCGCGAAGGCCTCGGCGCCCACTGGGAGCTGTGGATGTTCGAACAGGGCGGCATGAGCCCGCACGAGGCCCTGCGCGTCGGCACCATCAACGGCGCCAGCGCGCTGGGGATGGACAAGGACATCGGCTCGCTGGAAGTCGGCAAGCTGGCGGACCTGGTCGTGCTGAACGCCAATCCGCTCGAGAACCTGCGGGACTCGACCAAGATCGGCTACACCATGATCAACGGCCGCCTCTATGACGACCACATGAACGAGGTCGGCGGCCCTGAGCGCAAGCCGTTCTGGTTCGAGAGCGAAGACGGTCAGGCCTGGAGCGCCTCGGGCACGGTCACGGCCGCCGAATCGCACAGCCACACCCACGACTGATCCCGCCGCAAGGCAGGAACGCGAAAGGGCCTGGCATCCGCCGGGCCCTTTTTCGTGGCCGTTTAGTTTGAGCGTTAATCAGTCCCTTCCCCCTCCGCTCATCCCGGCGGACGGCGGGATCCAGAGAGTGAGCCGAACCTGGTCCTAAAACGCTGAGCTGAACGCTTTGAAGCCAAAGCACTGGATTCCGGCGTCTGCCGGGATGCACGGGGATAAGAGACACAGCTCAAAGCAAGCCGAAGGTGGCCAAGGGGCGGCCTCTGGCCTTGCGCCCCACACCTCTCCCAATGAGCGGGTGAGCCTACTCCCCCACGCCCCGCACCGACGCTTCCAGCAGGGCATTGCGGCGCGCTGCACGGCCCTTCATCCAGCGCATGGCCAGAACCAGCGCCAGCACCACCACGCCAAAGGCCAGCAACCACAGGGTCGGATTGTGCGCCTCCGTCATCATCTCCAGCCGCGCCAGGCCTCTGGCGGCCAGATAGCCGGGCGCAAGCATGGCCACCACCCAAACGAAGGCCGAGGTGACATTGGCGACCTGGAATACGCGCTGACGCATCTGCAGCACGCCCACCATCACCGGCACAAAGGCCCGCAGCGGTCCGAAGAAGCGGCCGATGAAGATGGAGGCCACGCCGTAGCGACGGCAGTAGAGGCGCGTCCACGCCAACTTGCGCCGGTGCGGAACCAGCAGATGATGCCGCAACACCCGCGTCCCCAGCCGTCGTCCGATCCAATAAGAGATGGCGTCGCCCAGAACGGCGCCGATCACGCATCCGGCGATGACGGTGAAGGGGTCCAGAACCCCGGCCGCCACCAGACCGCCCGCCGCGACCAGAAGCCCGGTCGCCGGAACGAAGGCGCCGATGACCACCAGCGATTCAAAAAAGGTCACGATACCCAGAATCACCCCGGCCCACATGGCGTTGCGGGCGATGAATTCGGCGGCCGAGGTGAGTAAGCTGTCCATACTGATCCTTTGCCCGAGGGCATATGGGATCAGGACATAGAAAGGAAATGCGGCGATGCGACGCCATCGGGTAAAAAGCGCATTCCGTGACCGTCAGGACGCACTTTTTCGGCCGATACGCCCTATCGTCCGGCGTCGTCCGTCATATCGCGCGGCTCATCGTCCGGGCTGAAGGGACGAATGCGCCGTTCCTGATGATCGCGCAGGCTGCGCACGCCCCACGGCCCCGGCGCCGCGCCATAGGCGTCACGCCAGCCATAGCCGCCGAAGCCATAGCGCCCTGCGCCGAACCCATAGGGATCGAAACCGAACGGACCATAGCCGTAACCATAGCCCCACGGCGCGTTCTTCGTCTGGCTGAAGCTGAGGTTCAGCGTGCCGTTTTCACCCAGAGGCAGGGAGACGGCCGCGCCGAAATCCTGATAGCCGCCGGTGCCGATTCCGGCGCTGACCTGACCGTGCATCTTGCTCGGTGCGGCCTCTTCCCAGGCGTCGGCCCAGGTCTCGACGGGGCGGGCGTCGCCACGACGTTCGCCCAGCCAGCGGGAAATCTGCTGCTCCGTATTCAGACCATGCGGCGCCGCCGTCTGCAGCGTCACGGCGGGCGAGGCCTCCGTCACCGTCTCGGCCAGAGCAGCCGCCGTCGCCGTCGGCACGGCGCCCGAACCGCCGCGCGGCGCGGTCGAAACGACGCCTTCCGGATCGCTGGCGGCCAGCAGGAGGGAGGCGGCCATGAGTTCAATCAGCATTCGCTTATGCTCCCGTTCGAAATCACCCTACGCGCAAATGCGGCCAAGGTCAGGCCGTCCCATCGCCGCGCCCCAGAGGATCAGGCAGGGCCTCTCCTTCAGCGACAAAAGCGAGGGCGACCGAGTTGATGCAGTAACGCAGGCCCGTCGGCGGCGGCCCGTCCGGGAAAACATGGCCCTGATGGCTGTCGCAGCGGGCGCAGCGCGTCTCGACCCGCACCATGCCATAGGTTTCGTCGCGCACAGCGCGGACGTGGGCCGGATCAACCGGCGCGTTGAAACTGGGCCAACCGGTGCCGCTCTCAAACTTGGTGCCTGAGCGGAACAGCGGCAGGCCGCATTCACGGCAGCAGAAGACCCCTGCCCGCTTTTCACCCAGCAGGGTTCCGCAAAAGGGCGCCTCGGTGCCGTGAGCCAGAAGCACGCGCTTTTCTTCCGGCGACAGGTCGGCCTCCAGCGCCACGCGCTGGCTGTCGGTCGGCGGCGTCAGGTCGTAGCCGGAGGCGGAGCGCATCGGAGCGTCGGATTCAGTCTGGGTCATCCACAGAAGATAGGCGGCCCTGCGCCCCCGTTCCAGCATGGCCGCAAACGGTCGCGCGCAGGCTCTGCTCCAAACCGGCGATCATTGACGATTGCGCGACCGAACCCTGCCTGCGGTTTACGTCCAGCCGTTTCCCGACTAGGCCCTGCACACCGCAGGCGCAAAATGCGCCGATCGCTGCTGATGCTGAATGACCGCCCCCTACGCCCCCGCGGCTGATCTCTTTCTGAACTCGACGGGGCGCATCGGCCGTATCCGCTTTGTGGCGGGCGCGGCCTGTCTGATCGGCGTCTGGGCGGCGGTCGACCTGTGGCTGCCGACGCCGTTGTGGCTGCACCCGGTGATCGCTGCGGGCCTGATCTACGGCGGCTTCTGCGTCCTGTCCCAGCGTCTGCATGACCGCGGCCGCTCAGGCTGGTGGAGCGGGCCGATCCTGCTGGCCTTCAGCCTGGCGTGGCTCCAGCCGCAGACATTGCTGGCGTGGGTCGCCGCAGCCGCGCTCGCCCTTGTCGCCTTCGACCTTGCAGTCCTGCCGGGCCAGAAAACGTTCAACCGCTACGGCGCCGCTCCCGGCGCCCGCCGTCAGACCGGCGCCACGCCCGTCTGAACCGGGCCGAACACCCGCTGGAAGGACGATTTCAGCGCATCGTCCGCCTCATCCATCGTCGCCAGAACGCCCAGATCGACCAGGCTGGTCACGCCATGCTCGGTGATGCCGCACGGCACGATGCCGCCGAAATGATCGAGGTCAGGCTCTACGTTCAGGCTGATGCCGTGGAAGCTGACCCATTTGCGGACCTTGACGCCGATGGCGGCGATCTTGTCCTCGCGGCTCCAGCCCGCACCCTTGCGTTCGACCCAGACGCCGACGCGGCCTTCGCGCATTCCCGCCTCGACGCCGAAACGGTCCAGGGCGCCGATGATCCAGTCCTCCAGTCCGTGAACGAAGCCGCGCACGTCCTTGCCGCGCCGGTTCAGGTCCAGCATCACATAGGCCACGCGCTGGCCCGGCCCGTGATAGGTGAACTGCCCGCCCCGCCCCGTCCGGTGCACCGGAAAGCGGTCGGGCGCCAGCAGGTCGTCGTCCTTGGCCGAGACGCCTGCGGTATAGAGCGGCGGGTGTTCCAGCAGCCAGACCAGCTCTTCGGCCTCTCCGGCGGCGATCGCGGCGACGCGCGCCTCCATGGCGGCCTCGGCGGCGGCGTAGTCGACATAGCCGGACGACAGCGCCCATTCGACAGGACGGCCGTCTTCGCGAAACAGGCGGCGTTGGGAAGAGTTTAACGGGTCGGCAAGCATGATGCCCTCAATGTGGGGCCGAACGCGGCGGCGCAAGGGCCGCCCGTTGATTTGCGAGTATCGTCTTGAGCCAGATCGAAGCCGTCGATGTCGAGATTTCGGTCGTGCTGGGCCGTTCGGTCCTGCCGATGCAGCAACTGCTGCGCATGGGCCGCGGCGCGGTGATCCCGCTGGACGCCTCGGAAAAGGACGAGGTCTGGATCCTGGCCAACAACCACCCGGTCGCGCGTGGTGAGATCGAGATTCGCGACGACCGCATCGCCATCACAGTGACGCGCCCGGCGGATGTCTATGACTTCATGGCCGGAGCCGCCTGAGCTATCCCTCGCCTGACAGGAGAAGGAATTGCGCCTCTCTCCGCTATTTCCGCAAAACGCTCTTTTCTTTCCGTCGGCTCTCCGCTATTGCCCGCCCTCCGATGCGAGCGGTCGTGGCGGAATTGGTAGACGCGCAGCGTTGAGGTCGCTGTGGGGCAACCCGTGGAAGTTCGAGTCTTCTCGACCGCACCATCTGATCTGACAGGGCGAAGTTCGGCTAAACACGGCTGATATCATCTCAGAGGAGGCAGATACGTGACCCACACGGACTTTGCCCCTCTGCGCCCCGAAGACCCCCATCTCGAAGATGAAGATCACGCCGCCCTCGGTGAAGACTACGCCCTGACGGCCGCCTTCGTCGAAAAGGTCGTGGACGCCGCAGACGACGGCGACGGGATGCGACTGCGCAGCCTGCTGGAAGACCTGCACCCCGCCGACGTCGCCGATCTGATGGGCTTTCTGACCGCCGAGCATCGCTCGGTCGTGGTCCAGTGGCTGCCGCCGGACCTGCTGGCCGAATCCCTGCCCGAGATGGACGACGGCATCCGCGAAAAGGTGCTGGAGCGCGTCCCCTCGGCCACCCTGGCCGAAGCGCTGCAGGAACTGGATTCGGACGACGCCGCCTCGGTCGTTGAAGACCTTGAGGACGATCAGCGTGAGCGCGTGCTGGCCGCCATGCCCGAGGTCGAGCGCGCCGCCATCGAATCCTCGCTGGGCTATAGAGAGGATTCGGCCGGTCGCCTGATGCAGCGCGAGTTCATGGCCGCGCCGCAGTTCTGGAACGTCGGCGACACCATCGACCACGTGCGCTCACAGGGCGACGACCTGCCAGAACTGTTCTTCGACATCTATGTCGTCGATCCGATGAACCGGCCGATCGGCGGCGTCGCCATCAGCCGGATGCTGCGCAGCCCGCGCACCACGCCGCTGACCGAACTGATGGAGCCGGTCAACGCCATCGAGGTGGACGTCGATCAGGAAGAAGTCGCCTATATCTTCGAGAAATATCACCTGATCTCGGCGCCTGTGGTCGATACGGGCGGGCGGTTGGTCGGCCAGCTGACCGTCGATGACGTCGTCAACATCATTCAGGAAGAGAACCGCGAGGACATCCTGCGTCTGGCCGGCGTCGCCGACGAAGACCGTTCGTCCAGCGTGATGGAGATCGTGCGCGGTCGCGTGCCGTGGCTGGGCGTCAACCTGTTCACCGCCATGCTGGGCGCCAGCGTCATCGCCCTGTTCGAAGGCACCATCCAGCAGATCGTCGCGCTTGCCGTGCTGATGCCCATCGTCTCGGCCATCGGCGGCAATGCGGGGACGCAGGCCCTGACCGTCACCGTGCGCGCCCTGGCGACACGTGAGTTGAACGCCTCCAACGCCCTGCGCACCTTCTGGCGCGAGATGGCCGTGGGTCTGGCCAACGGCTTTGTGCTGGCGCCTCTGGTCGGTCTGGCGGCGGGCTTCTGGTTCCAGGACTGGCGCATCGGCGGCGTCATCGCCACGGCCATGATCCTGAATCTGCTGGTGGCCGCCAGCGTGGGCGTGCTGACGCCCCTGACGCTGGCCCGGCTGAAGTTCGACCCGGCCGTCTCCTCAGCCGTGTTCGTGACAGCGACGACGGACTTCTTCGGCTTCCTGATCTTCCTCGGCCTGGCGACCATCGTCCTGCTTTGAACCAGACCTGACAGCGTCCCATCTCTTTCGGAACAAGGCTTGCTCCGCCCCCGTCGGGGCGAGAACGCCCGTATCGAATTGGGTCAATCCGTGTCCGCAGCCGCGCCGCAACGCCGCAAGGTCTCTCGTGAAGGCCTTCTGCTGATCAAGAGCTTCGAGGGCTTCCGCCCGCGAACCGTTTTGCGTCGCGACGGCACGCCGGTGATCGGCTACGGCCATTCACGCTCCGCCCGCCCCGGCGCGGTCGTGACCGAGGCTGAGGCCGAACTGCTGCTGCAATATGACCTGATGCCGATCGTCGCCCTGTTGAACGAGCGGGTGCGCCTGCCTCTGAACCAGCATCAGTTCGACGCCCTGGCCAGCTTCATCTTTTCCATCGGGCTTGAGCGGTTCGAGGGTTCGGACGTGCAGGCCCGTCTGGACGCGAGCGCACCGTCCGAAGCCGCCGTCGCCCTGTCCGCATGGCCCGAGCGCGCCTCTCCGCCGGTCGACGCCCTTTATCGCCGCCGCTCGGCCGAACGCGCCCTGTTCGACACCGCCCCGGACCAACCCGCCCCGCTGGAGGCTCTGCTGACCGCCCCGGTTCGCGGTCCCGGCGCGCTCGACGCGCCATCCGCGCTAGCAACCGAAACGCCGCCGCCTACCGCCGCCGTCATGCGTCACCAAGCCCGCCCGGCGTCAGAACCCACACAGGCGGACAAGGGCGCGATTCTCTTCATCGGCGGCATCGGCGTACTGGCGTTTCTGGCGGGAATCGCCGCCTTCCACCGCGCGTGGAGCGCCCCGAACGCCAGCGACGCCACCATCCTGACCGGCGCCGGACTGGCCATCGCAGGACTGGTTTTCATCGGCGTCGCGGCCTGGACTTTCCTGCGCGGGCCGTCTGAGAACAAGACTTCTCAAAAGAAGAAACAGTCCCGCTAACAGCAGTCTTTGCGAAACTCACGCACGGTGCTACGCATTCAAGCATGAGCATTCCCTTCGCGCCCCAATCCATGGAATTCGGCCTCGGCGAGACGGCTGACGCCATTCGTGACACCACCGCCCGCTGGGCCGCCGAACGGCTGGCGCCGCGCGCCGCCGAAATCGACGAAAAGAACGAATTCGCCCGCGACCTGTGGCCCGAAATGGGCGAGCTGGGCCTGCACGGCATCACCGTCGAGGAAGAGTTCGGCGGCCTCGGCCTCGGCTACCTCGAACATGTGGTGGCGATGGAGGAAGTCAGCCGCGCCTCGGCCTCGATCGGCCTGAGCTACGGCGCCCACTCCAACCTGTGCGTCAATCAGATCCGCCGCTGGGGCACGCCCGAGCAGAAGGCGAAATACCTGCCCAAGCTGATCTCGGGCGAACACGTCGGCTCACTGGCCATGTCCGAGGCCGGCTCGGGTTCGGACGTCATGTCCATGCGCACCCGCGCCGAGAAGAAGGGCGACCGCTACGTCCTGAACGGCACCAAGTTCTGGATCACCAACGCCCCCCACGCCGAGACGCTGGTCGTCTACGCCCGCACCGGCGACGGCAATGGCGGCGTCACCGCCTTCCTGATCGAAAAGGGCATGAAGGGCTTTTCGGTCTCCAAGAAGCTGGACAAGATGGGCATGCGCGGCTCGGACACGGCCGAACTGGTGTTCGAGGACTGCGAAGTTCCCGAAGAGAACATCATGGGCGGCGAAGGGCGCGGCGCGGCCGTGCTGATGAGCGGTCTGGACTATGAGCGCGCCGTGCTGTCGGCTGGTCCGCTGGGCATCATGCAGGCGGCGCTGGACGTGGTCCTGCCCTACGTCCGCGACCGCAAACAGTTCGGCAAGGCCATCGGCTCCTTCCAGCTGATGCAGGGCAAGGTGGCCGACATGTACGTCGCCCTGAACAGCGCCCGCGCCTATGTCTATTCGGTCGCGCGCGCCTGCGATCAGGGCCTGACCACCCGCTATGACGCGGCGGGCGCCATCCTTCTGGCCTCGGAAAACGCGGTGAAGGTGACGATGGAGGCCGTTCAGGCTCTGGGCGGCGCCGGCTACACCAAGGAATGGCCGGTCGAGCGCCTGGTCCGCGACGCCAAACTCTATGACATCGGCGCCGGCACTAACGAAATCCGCCGCTTCCTGATCGGCCGCGAACTGCTGGGAAGCTGACGGAACCCTATGGCGGGCGGACGGCTTCCCTTTCATGCGAAAGGAGATCGTCATGCCCGCCAAATCCGCCGCCCAACAGAAAGCCGCCGGCGCCGCCTTGTCGGCCAAACGCGGTGACACGCCCAAATCCAAGCTTAAGGGCGCATCGAAATCCATGATGGAGTCGATGAGCGAAAAACAGCTTGAAGAACTTGCCGCGACCGATCGCAAGGGCAAGCCTGAACACGTCTCAAAACACTGATACACCCGTCGCTCAACGTCTGTGAAGCCGGGCTGTCAAACAGCCTATGGCGCAGCCTCAAGCGCGTCTCTACCTTGTGTTCAGCCCTTGTTTTGAGTCACGCTTGATGACGCTCGTTTCCACGCCGCCGCCTGATGAAAGTCGCGCCTTCTCTGACGTGCTTGAGCGGCTAGGTCAGGGCGATGAGCCAAAGCTGTCCCTGCGTGAAATGGTCGAGGCGTTCGGAGAGCGCGGCTTCGGCGCCGTGATCCTGATGCTGGCCCTGATGGCGCTGTTTCCGTGGCCGCCGGGCGGCAAGGCCGTGTTTTCCGTTCCCATCATCCTGATCGCCGCAGAGATGGCCTTGCAGCGTGAAAAGGTCTGGCTGCCGCGCTGGATGCTGAAGCTGTCGGTCAGCCGCGAATCCTATCGCACGACGGCGGCCAAGGTTCTGCCGCGTCTGCGCCGGGTCGAGCGCCTGACGCGGCCGCGCTGGCCGGTGCTGACCGGCGAGGCGGCCGATGTGGTCATCGGCCTGATCTGCATCATGCTGGCGCTGATGATGGCGCTACCGGTGCCGTTCGGCGACGCCCTGCCCGGCCTGACGCTGGCCCTGTTCGGTCTGGGGATCATCCAGCGCGACGGCGCCTTCATACTGGTCGGGCTGCTGGGGACCGCCGCGTGCGGCGTCTATCTGAGCCTGGTGTGGGCGACGGTCGTCGCTATCGTCAGCGGCGTCGCTCACTGGGCTGCGAGCCTGTTCTAAGGCGTCAGCAGACCTCAGCCCGCGTCGGTCTGGCCGCTGAGTCCCTGCATGATCATGCGGTTGATGTCGATCAGGGTCGAGAAGTCGTCCTCGCCCCGCATGACCTCGGAGGTATTGCGGTTGACGAACAGGCTCAGCGAGATGAACTGCGCCCGCATCGCCTGCGGCAGGGCGTTTCCGGGGTCCGAACAGGCGGTCGCCAGCGTCGACCAGAGGCGACGGTTCCAGTCCAGCGCATCCATGCGTCCGGCGATATCCGACTTATCCAGGGTCGAGGCGTGCATCAGGGCGCGCGTCACCTGGCCGAACAGCCGGTATTCCATTTCACGCGGGGCTTCAGCCCGCGTCGCCGCCGTCTTGTACGCCTGAAGCGACATTGCCGAGCCTTTGGTCTTCGTAATCGACGATTTTGCGGGCGCCCATCAGCGCCTTGTAATACTGGCGCGCCAGCACGTGCTTGGAGCAGGCCACGCATTCGGACAGCACGTCCGGGTTGCGGATCGCCCCCATGAACTCGGTCAGGCGCAGGGCGAATTCATCATAGAATTTCGGTGCGTCCGCCTCGTCCAGATACATCATCATGACGGGGAAATAGATGCGACGCGCGGGCGTGTTCACATCCTCGGGCTGCATGATGTCCTTTTCGCGCAGGACGCTGGCCTTGTTCTGCAGGATCAGCACGCCGCGACGGTCGCCGTTCTGCACGACGGCCCCGTTCAGCACAAATTTTTCGCCGGGTTTCAGCGACAGTTTCAGGGGCAAGGAAAGGTCTCCGCAGCGCCGCCTTCAGCCTGACGGCCAGCGGCTGATGAACTGTAAAGCGAGGGGGTTAACCATCCCTTCCCGTTCGCTTCACGATTGGGCGCATCCGCGATGCGCGGGAACACCCTGCATCGCCGGGCCGTTGACCTTGCGGAAGGGAGATCATGATGGCGACGCCCCAATTCGACATCGACGGTCAGGATCAGGCCGAAGTCTACGATGAGACGCATCTGGATGATGAGGGCGACGGCGATCTGTCGTTCGAGGAAACCGACGACGTGCTGGACGTCACCCGCCCCGGACGTGACATCGAGCCGCCGCGCCCCAATGCCGAACAGGCAAGCTTCGATCTCGATTCAGAGGACGACGACCCGCCTGCCGCAGAGCCGGGCGATGTGGAACTGGTCTACGTCGGCCTGATGCGGAACCAGCGCGGCGCACAGGCCAGCGCCGCACATTGGGAGGCCAGGCGCCTCTCTGACGATGACATCGAAGAACTGGGCTACGGCCCTGAAAAGTGAGGATATTGATGACCGAACATCCTAAAACCAACGCCCAGCAGGACGCAGACCCGAACACTCCGCCCGCCAAGCGCGCCCGCCATGAGACCGGCAAGCCGGATCAGTTGAAGGACAAGGAAAAGGACGCTGAAAACCGCCAGGAAGCCCTGATCGACGAAGGGGTCGAGGAAACCTTCCCCGCCAGCGACCCTGTCTCGGCCAAACGCATTACATAACGGCCGTCATCTGTTCATGCCCATCTCTTTAAGCTACCTGCTCTGTATCCCCGAAAGCAGAGCAGGTCAGCCATGAGCCGCTTCGAAGGCACGTCCAACTATATCGCCACCGACGACCTGAAGGTCGCGGTCAACGCCGCCGTGGCGCTGGAGCGACCGCTGCTGATCAAGGGCGAGCCGGGCACCGGCAAGACGGTTCTGGCCTATGAACTGGCGCGGGCGCTGAATGCGCCGCTGATCACCTGGCACGTCAAGTCGACCACCAAGGCGCACAACGGCCTATATGAATACGACGCCGTATCGCGTCTGCGCGACAGCCAGTTGGGCGACGAGCGCGTGCACGACGTGCGCAACTATCTGAAGAAGGGCAAGTTGTGGGAAGCCTTCACCGCCCCGACCCGCCCCGTCCTGCTGATCGACGAGATCGACAAGGCGGACATCGAGTTCCCCAACGACCTGCTGCAGGAACTCGACCGCATGGAGTTCTACGTCCAGGAAACGGACGAGACGATCCGCGCCGAGGTCCGCCCCGTCGTCGTCATCACCTCGAACAATGAGAAGGAACTGCCGGACGCCTTCCTGCGCCGCTGCTTCTTCCACTACATCCGCTTTCCCGACGCCGAGACGATGCAGGACATCGTCGAGGTCCACTTCCCCGGCATCAAGCCCCGTCTGGTCTCGGAAGCGCTGAAAACCTTCTATGAAATCCGCGACACGCCGGGCCTGAAGAAGAAGCCCTCCACGTCCGAACTGCTGGACTGGCTGAAGCTGCTGCTGGTCGATGACGTGGCGCCGGAAACCCTGCGCGAAAAGACGCCGGGCAAACTGATCCCGCCGCTGCACGGCGCCCTGCTGAAGAACGAACAGGACGTGCATCTGTTCGAGCGCCTGGCCTTCATGAGCCGTCGCGAAGGGGCCCGCCCCGGCGGTTGATTCAGGGCGCCTTTCCGTCGTTTTTCGATTACCGCGTTTTCACTGGTCCCTGAGCGTCAATGGCGCACAATCAGGCTCTGGAGTGGAGCCGACCATGCAACAGATCACCTGGCCCGTTATCGCCCTGGCGCTGATGACTGCCGCCTGCGACAACGGCGGAACGGTGCGCATCACCACGTCCACGACCTCGGATTCATCCGGCGTGCTGAAAGTCGTCGACGCCCTGCAATGCCCCCAGACGCAGGGCGTGCTGACGCGCAAGGGGTCGGCCCGCGCCGATGGCTCCTGCGTCTACAGCGGCCCGCGCGGTTCAGAGGTCATCCTGCAACTGGTCGCCCTGGACGGCCGCACCTCGAACGAGGCGCTGAAGGTCTTTGAGCAGGCCCTGACCTCCGATCTGCCCGAGGCCATGGCCCAGGTCGAGGCGGAGAACGCCCGCGCTCACGCCGAAGCCGCCCGCCTTGACGCCGATGCCGCCCGTGTCGCCGACGACGCAGCGCGCGCCGAAGCCGAGGCCTCCAGAGCCGCCGATGAGGCTGCCGGCGACACCGCCCATATCAGAATGCCCGGTCTGCGTGTCGACGCCGAGGGCGACAAGGCCAGCGTCCGCCTGCCCGGCATGAGGATCGACGCCGACGGCGACCGCGCCAACATCCGCATCGGCGGCCTGACCATCCGCGCCGACGACAAGACCAGCCGCGTCAACGTCTCGTCCGGCGACGATACGGTGAAGATCGACGCGACCGACGGCGCCGCCCGCATCCGCACCAGCGCATCTGGCGAGGCGGTGCGCGCCACCTTCCTGATGACCGGCAAGCAAGATTCGGCCAGCGGCTGGCGCACCGTCGGCTATGAAGCGCGCGGTCCCTCCGGCGGCCCCATCGTCGTCGCCACCGTCCGCAGCAAGGACCGCGACCCCGACCGTCTGTTCGACGCGGCCAAGGCGCTGGTGACGCTGAACGTCGGCGATTAACCCCCATCTATCGCAACGGCCGCCCTTGATCGCGCGTTCGGTCTGAGTCACCAGCCTGAGCATGCGCAACATCAAGACCCTGGCCGAAGAACTCGAAGACGCCGGCCCCGCGCCCCGGGTCCGCAAACCCAAGCCGCCCCGCGCCTGGCAACGGATGCTGTCGGGCCGCCGCCTGGACCTGCTGGACCCCTCGCCTTTCGACATCGAGATCGAGGACATCGCCCACGGCCTGGCCCGCGTCGCCCGCTGGAACGGTCAGACGATCGGCGAGCACGCCTTCTCGGTCGCCCAGCACTCGCTCGTGGTGGAAGAGATCGCCGCCCACATCCGCCCGGGGCTTGAGCCGAAATGGCGGCTGGCCGCCCTGCTGCACGACGCTTCCGAGTACGTCATCGGCGACATGATCTCGCCGTTCAAATCGGCGCTCGGCTCCAGCTACAAGGACTTCGAGGCCCGGCTGGAAGCCGCCATCCATGTGCGTTTCCAGCTGCCGCCCAAGACGCCGCAAACGATCAAGACCCTGATCAAGAAGGCCGACAAGGCCTGCGCATTCTATGAAGCGACCCAGCTGGCCGGTTTCACCCGCCGCGAGTCCCTGCAGATCTTCGGCGCCCCGCCGCCCGGCTATGATCTGGTGATCGAGCCCCAGCCCGCCGCCGTGGCCCAGCAGCGCTATCTGGACCGTTACCGCGTTCTGGCCGAAGCTGTCGGCATCCTGCCCGGCGCCGACGCCTGGCATACCGAGTAACCGGCCACACCGAGTATAGCGGCGGACGCAAGGGAGACGCATGGACCAGGGGCGGACGGAGGCTTCACCCTCCCACACCGGCATAAGGATCGGCCTGTCGGCGGTGATCATCGCCCTGCGGGACCGTCAGGCCGTCGTCCTGACCACCCATGCGCCAGACGGCGCCCCGGCCCTGCCCTTCGGCCCGTTCGACCCGGCGCGCGACCGCACATTCGAGTTGGCCCTGCGCGCCTTCGTCGCCGACCAGACGGGCTTTCCGCTGGGCTTTGTGGAGCAACTCTACACCTTCGGCGACCTGGGCCGCGCTGCGCCGCGCGCCACGCCTGCGCCGGATCGCGCGCGCGACATCTCGGTCGGCTATCTCGCCCTGACCGCGGACGCGCCCGACGACCCCAGTTTCGGCGCTTCTGGCCGCGACGCCGCCTGGACGCCCATATTCCACATCTTCCCCTGGGAGGACTGGCGCCGAGGCCGCCCCCCCGTCATGGAGCGCCTGATCCCCGACCTGTGCGCCTGGGCCGCGGATGACGTCGTACGCAAGGGCCGCATCGACGCCCTGTTCGCCCTAACGCCCGGCGCCCGCTGGAACGAGGAACGCGTGCTGGACCGCTATGAACTGCTCTATGAAGCGGGCCTGGTCGAAGAATCCGCCCGCGACAACGGCCGCGCCCCGCCGCCCGCGCTCGGCGATCTGCCCATGGCCTCCGACCACCGCCGCATCCTGGCCACCGGCGTCGCCCGTCTGCGCAGCAAGCTGAAGTACCGGCCGGTCCTTTTCGACCTGACGCCAGACACCTTCACCCTGTCGACGCTGCAGGCGGCGGCCGAGGCCGTCGCGGGCCTGTCGCTGCACAAACAGAACTTCCGCCGCGGCGTCGAACGCACCGGCCTGGTCCAGCCCACGGGCGTTTTCACCAGCGACACCGGCGGCCGCCCGGCCGAACTGTTCCGCCACATCCGGCCCGAACCGGGCGACGGCGCCGCCTTCGGCCTGTCTCTTCCCGGACAGCGTTGATCAGCCGTTCAAATTTCTTCGCCCTGATGGCTTGCAGCCATCGCAGCCTTTGATTAGAGAAGCCGCTCGCTCAGCCCCATTAGGGACTTTCGGCCTGCGGAGAGGTGGCAGAGTGGTTGAATGTACCGCACTCGAAATGCGGCGTACGTGGAAGCGTACCGGGGGTTCGAATCCCCCCCTCTCCGCCACACACCTGTTTCATGAAATTCCAGCTTGCTCACCGAAAGCCCGGTAGCGCAAGGTTTCCAGCCCCGGCCCCGTCGCCGCTTGAGTTTGGCGCGCGTGTCCGGTTTCAGGGCGGAACTTAGGGTGGCGACCGATCCTGCCACTGCCGCATGTTCTCTGTCTGTTCTGGAGCGAGCATGGCGAGAGCGATCAATAGGCTTAACGCCTGTCAGATAGGCGGTATGAATGACCCTGGTCTGTTTGCAGACGGGAACAGCTTCTACTTGCGCATCGATCAGACCGGCTCCAAGCGATGGGTGTACATCTACTACCGGGGCGCCAAGCGGCGCGAGATGGGGCTTGGATCTGCGCTGACCGTCAAGCTCTCGGAGGCCCGCGCCGAGGCAGAGAAAGCAAGGCGAGTTGGGGTGTACGCGCCGATCCTATCGAGACGAGGTCGCTGATGAGGTGCTCGACATCCTGTCGCCAGTCGTTCGGACGGCGATGGAGGGCGACCGCGGGGCCATACCCGGCCCGGAGCCGCTAACCTTGTGCATCCCGCGCCATAACAGGTCCGCGATGACGGCTATATTTGAGCATGACGGCCTACCCGTCGCAGTCATGGGGTGGCCCTAACGTCCAAGGCGTCCGCCTCCCTGTGGCGCCTGCTTGATCCGCCGCCTGGCCTAAGTGCGCCGCCTGCGCCCTGGATCGCCGCCAAACTGACAGCTGACCTCGCCGAGGCTCCGCCCCGTGTCGCCAAACTGCTGGGTGATCTAGAGCGTATTGTCGCATGGGCCTGGATCGATGCGATAAGAACATGAGACAGCGGAATCGGCCGCGGCTACCACGCGTTGATCTTGCGATCGACCGCCTCACCGATATCAACGGGGTCTACTGGCTGGTCAGAGAGTATCGCCCCACGCCGCACGGCTTTGACCTGGCGATAGGCTGGCCTGATCAGGCAGGCCCACACGGTCTAACCGCTATTTTGACAGCTGGTGTTGCGGACTATCTCATCCGCACCGAGCGCTCCAGAGACGTTAACCTGCCGGTCGGCCGCATCACCGTCAAACGTCTGCGCGCTCAGCTGGATCTGCGCTTTAACTGAGATGCATGGTGGGCTGCGCGAGAAGACGATCTGCGGTCAATGACGTTGGAGGCGTTTGCCGCCCGTCATCAATGCTCGACCGGCGCTGCAAGCCAACGGCGGGCGGCCATCAAACCGCACGTCTGATGTCGCTCCGAGGCATCGCCTGGCGCACATCACGCACGTTGTCCGCCGTCAACCTGACCGCTGCCGTCTGAGCCTCGTCCCTGCGCTCCCCGGTGATCACCTCCACCGTCTTGCGCCACTGAGCCCTTGTGAGCCGAGCCGTTGACAAGCAGGTGCTCCAGCAGGCGGAAGTCGCGCGGCGGGAGGCGGTCGCGGACCCACTGCATCCGGCGGGAGGCCTCGACCTGGGCCTGGCTGATGTTCTGACCGGGGGCGCCGATCTCTGATCCGCGGATGTGGTCGGGGCGCCGCACCGTCATGATCGACGCGACCTACCCCAAGGCGCACCTCACGGCGTCGAGCCTGCGGGTAAAAAAGGGGGCCACGGGCGGCTGATCGGACGCACCAAAGGCGGGGTGAACCTCAAACTCCACGCCGTGACCGATGCCAACGAACGACCGATCAGCCTGTTCATGACAGCGGGTCAGGTCAGTGCCGACAACGGCGCCGCCGCACTGCTGAACAGCCTTGCCCGGACGCAGTGGCTGCTCGGTGAGCGGGGCTATGATACGGACTGGTTCAGGACGCCTTGCAGGCCAAGGGCATCACGCCCTGCATCCTTGGCCGCAAATCCCGCACTGAGCCCATCCGCTACGACAAGCGGCGAAACCGGATCGAAATCATATTTGGACGCCTGAAAGACTGGCGAGGGGTCGCTACGCGCTATGATCGCTGCCCGACCGTCTTCCCCTCTGCCATAGCCCTCGCCGCAACCGTCCTCTTCTGGTTATGAGTCCTCAGCCTAGAGCAACACTGCCTGCTCCATTACCGCTTCTGCTCACCTGCACCGAAGCGGTCGCGGAAATCGTCCAGTGATATGGTGAACTCGTCGCGGTTCAGGAATTCCTCGTCGCTCAGACCGGGCTGCTCATTGGTCTTGTACCAGCGGGCGTAGTTCGGTTCGTCCGAGGCGTAGCGGTGGTAGAAGGTCGAATAGGTCCGGACGCGGATACGGGGCGTCTGACCGCTCATGTCGAACGCCATCAGCCGCATCCAGCCGTCGCCCAGCGCCGGGGCTTTGGCCGGGTCGACGCCGGCATCGATCGCCGCCTGATTGCGGTCCTGATAGTCGGACAAAATCTGATAGACGGCGCCGCCCTCACGATTGGCGTCCACGCGATAGGACTGGCCGTTGTGGTGGCCGCTCAGGACCATGAATATCTGCGGGTTTCTGAAGACCAGCTTGTCCCAGACGGCCTGCGGATTGTTGTCATAGGGGTCGACGACCGCCTGATTGACGACGGGATGCGGCATGCGCTCGCCGTGTTTATCCAGAAAGTCGTGGGTGGTGATGATGGTCGGCAGGCCGGGATGGGCGTGGATGATCGTCTCGGCCCATTTCAGACTGTTGTCGGAAGGCGCGAACTGCAGGCCGATGTGCAGGAAACGATAGCCCCCGGCTTCAAATATCTGAGCGCTGTCGGCGCCTTGCTCATGGGCGCCGACATACCAGGGCCGGTCCTTGAAGAAGAAGGATTCCGAGCCGAAGGCGCGCGTCCATTCCTTCAGGCCGCCGACGTGGATCATGCCCAGACGGCGCAGGTCGCCCTGAGGCGCGCTCAGGTCCTGAGGCCATGACGCCTCCCACCACTGCGCATCATAGTCATGATTGCCGGAAACGACCGAGAAAGGCAGCACGCCGTCCAGCAGACGATAGGCTTCGACAGCCGACGGAATCTCGACCTCGCGCACGCCCTGCGCATAGCGATCGAGGCTTACCCCCGGCGGGGCCGGACGCGGGCTGAAACCGCGCGCGGCGTGCGCGGGATCAATGGCCAGGGTCGGATGCTGCCAGACATCCCCGACGCCCGTGGCGAAGACGATGCTTCCGCCCCGCGAGGCGGCGTTATCGGCGATGAAGCGCATCTGCTGGGTCATCATCTCGCGCGCATCGAAAGCGAAGCCCTCGGCGCGCTGATGGGTGAAGTCGACGTAGTTCTGGGTATCGGGAATGACCGCGATCGTGAACTGCCGGTCTTGCGATTGCGCCAGCGCAGGCGTGACGGCAAGCGTCAGGGCGGCGATCAGGGCGCCGGTCATGTTGCGGATCATCGACATGTCGACCTCAGGACAAAGGCGAAAAGGCTCCGGTCATGCGACCGGAGCCTTGGGGCAGGATCAGTAGACGTAGTTCAGACGCACGCCCCAGGTGCGGGGCGGGTTAGGCGAGCCGGTGCGCGCCGAGATGAAGGCGTTGCGCGATTCTTCCGAATAGGAATTCGTCAGGTTGTTCACATAGACGCCGAAGGCGTATCGGGCGTCCGCCGGACGGAAGGTCAGGTTGGCGTTCACCAGCCAGTAGTCGTCGATGACCGAGTTGGACGAGGTGCTGAACTTCTCGTCGCGATAGGCATAGTTGGTTTCAGCCTGCACGCCCCAGTTGGCGATCTGCCAGTCATAGGCGATGGAGCCCTTATAGTCCCACTTGGGAAACGGCAGGCGTTCGCCCGAGCGATCACTGTAGATGATGGTGTTGTATTCACCGGTCACCGGATCCTTGGCCGCCTCGGTCGCGGTCGCGTCGACGAAGTAGAACTCGTCATACTCGCCGTATTTATAGGCCAAAGACTGGGTGATGGTCAGGTTAGGGGTCGGACGCCAGCGCAGCTCCAGTTCCGCGCCCTGAATGTGCGACTTGGGGATGTTGATCATCCGGCCGACGCGGCCCGTCTGGGTGTAGAGCACGCCCTGAAGCTGCTGGTCGCGATAATCGTAATAGAAGGCGGCCGCGTTCAACTGCAGCTTGCGGTCGAAGAAGCTGGACTTCACCCCGGCCTCATAGGCGATCAGTTCTTCGAATTTGAAGGGGTCCAGTTGTTCGGCCAGGCCGCTGTTGTAGGTGGTGAAACCGCCCGACTTCACCCCGCGCGAGACGTTGGCGTAGGTCAGGATGTCGTCGCTGAAGGTGTATTCAACGCCCAGCTTGCCGGTCCACTCGCCCATGCTCTGGGACTTGTCCGCCGTGGCGCGAACCGCCGCAGTCGGGGCCAGGGTTTCGGTCTTGAAGTTGTTGAGTTCGCGCATCTCGTCTTCGTAGCGCACGCCCCCGACCAGCGTCAGGCGATCGGTCAGCTGATAGTCCAGATTGGCGAAGACGCCCGTGGTCTCGACCTTCTGGCCATAGGTTGTGCTCATCCAGAAGCCCAGGTTCCTGGCTTCGGAAAAGTCGGAGTAGAAGCCGCCGTCGATGCTTTCATTGGCGTGATACAGGCCGACCAGCCACTGGGCGCGGCCGACCGGATGCGACGCCAGCCGCACTTCCTGCGACGTCGTCTCGATGTCGTTGAAGAAGAAGGTCCCCGCCTCGTTCGACGCCGTGGCGTCCCAGTCGTTGAACTCGTTCCGGTCGAACGTTTCATAGGCGGCGACGGCGGTCAGATCGGCCCAGCCCAGATCATGGTTCAGGCGCAGGCTGGCGCCCTTGCCTTCGTTGTCGCGGAAGGGCTTGGCGTTCGGCGAGGCGCCGATCAGTTGGGCGAAGTAAGGCGAAATGCCCCAGCCCGTAATCCGATGAGACGTATCGACAGGATAGACCTTGCCCCCGCCCGAGGTGAAGGGCGTCACGATCAGGCGCAGGCCCCGGCCGTCGGATTCATCACGGCTGTAGTGCAGGTTCAGATCCAGGTCGGTCCGTTCGCTCGGGCGCCAGTTGACGCGCAGACGCGCCGCCTTGGTGTCCTTGTCGCCCAGACTTTCGCCGGTGTCGCGGTGATACTGCCAGGCGCCGCCCGACTCTGCGGCCAGCGACAGGCGCGCCGTCAGGTTTTCCGCCAGCGGGCCGGACAGATAGCCCTCCAGTTTGGCCGCATTATAGCTGCCGTAGCTGGCCGAGAAGCCCGCCTGCACCGTGTCCGTCGGCGCATTGGTGATGACGCTGACTGCGCCGCCGGTCGTGTTGCGCCCATACAGGGTGCCCTGCGGACCGCGCAGCACCTCGATGCGCGCGATGTCGTACAGCAGGCCCTGCGTCATGACGCCGTAAGGATAGGCCACCTCGTCGACGTAAATGCCGACGGTCGAGGTGTTGTTGGCCGCATAGTCGGTCAGGCCGACGCCGCGGATGCGGAACTGGGGCTGGCCGCCGCCCAACTGGCTGTCGACTTCCAGACTGGGGACCGTGTTCTCCAGATCGTTGACGTTCTGGATGTTGCGGTTGTCCAGATCCTGACCCGAGATGACGGTCAGCGCCAGACCGACCTTCTGAGATGACTCCTCGCGGCGCTGGGCCGTGACGATGACGTCGTCGACCGAAGCGGTCTGTTCCGACGTGGATTGCGCGGCGACCGGCAGGGCCGCAGCGAAAGCAAGCACGGCGAGCGATGCGCCGATGAATAGACGTGGCATGAACCCATTCCCTGGACAGCCGCGCAGTCGTCCCCCGACGCGCGCCGAAGCGTTGAAACCCATCATCGAAAGGCGCCTGGCCGGCGGGCAGGCGAAATCGCGCGGATTCCCAAGACTGGAAATCGAGTGAAATCTCTGCGCCGAAAAACGTCTGTTCGACTGGATTTTTGACGTAACGGCTGCGCGTTATGCTTTGATGACGCTTATTTTAAGTGTTTTCGTCAAATCAGACGAAGTCGCCTAAAACGTGTGTTCTCTTGTCTTTTATCGCGTATGGACCAGGGCGCGTGCGGCGTCCTGAAGCTGCTGGACGCCATAGGGCTGCTGAGTCGCGCTGACGATCAGGGCCTGCCCCTTGATCCATATGGCGAAGCGCGAGGCCGCCAGTCGGGTCAGGTCGAACGTCTCAGGCCAGACATCGGCGCGGTTCGTATAGGTGCCCCCGCCCTCTGGCCCGCGCAGGATCATGGCCAGGTCCTGAAAGCCCGGCTCCAGCCTGGCCTTCAGGCAGATCTGGGCGATCAGCCGGGCGTATTTGACATAGAAGCCGTCTGCGGGCGCCAGGGTCGGGGCGATCAGTTCCGCCCACCCCGCCACATCGGTCGGAGGCCCCGTCCGCCCCAGGCGACGATGATCCAGATAGGGCGGCATTTCGCGAAAGACGCTGTGCCACACGGCGTCCATCAGGAACTGCCCCATATCGCCCCAGTGATGGGCGATGGTCGAGGTGGACGTTCCCGCCTCCAGACTGACGGACCTGTTCGTCACCCCATTGACCCCCTGCCCCAGTATCTGGTCCGCGGCGATGTTCAACAACCGCAGCTTCATCGAGTCAGGGTCCAGCCCTTCAGCCGGCTCATGAGGGATGATCAACCGGTGGGTGAACCAGTCCGTCGCGACGGCAGGCCCGTCGGGATGGTCCATCGCGCGATCGACCATGGCTCCGACAGTCTCGACCAGAATAGCGCCGTAGTCGCTCCGATCAGACAGGGCGACGGCGTAATACTGCTCCATCAGCAGGAAGCCGCCCAGAAAGGGGGTGAAGTCGCCCGATACGCCGTGACGGCCCGCAAAGCGTTCCAGAAACTCCCGCCAGGCCCGCAACCTGATCTGATCCCAGCGCAGGATGAAATCGCGGCGAGCCTCCGACGGATCATGCGTCAGGATCAGCGCCTCGATCACGCGCGCGCCGTGCGCCTGCGACGAGCTTCTGACCTTCAGATAGGACAGGATCACGCCGATCAGCGCGTCGCGTCCCGGCGGCAGATGATCCAGACGAGCGAAGAAATCACGATGAAACGCCTCGTCCTGCGCCAGCGCGACCTCGCTGACGGCCTCGATCAATCCGGCCTTCGAGCCGAACAGATTGACGATGACGGTCGTGCTCTTGCCGATGGACTGCGCCAGATCGCGCAATGTCAGTCCATCCAGACCGACGCGAGCGATAATTTCGAGCGCGGCATCGAGGATCCGCTCAGTCTCGACGAAGCGGTTTTGCGGCTCTTGGGCGATCATCCGCAATGTCTGGCGCGCAGCAACCATCCTGTACAGAGCGAAACGAATGGTGCTGACAACTTAACTCGAGCCGGGCACTGGATGGCCCTCCCCTTGCCCGACCTCAGGCTGCTTGGGTCGCGACCGCCCAGGCGGCAGTGCTGTCAGGTTAAGTGATCCCAGATCAAAAGACCCCTCCCTAGCTCCCATCAGACGACGGCCGCCGCCCATGCCGCATCAGCTTCGGCGCGGAAGCGACGAAGGATAGGGCCGGCTGATCAGATGACGCTGGACGTTGAAGGTGTTGTAGATCGCGGCATGGGTGGTGAGAAATTTCTGGGCGGGAGCCCGGGATTTGAAACGCCGCTGCTGCCGTTCCCGTCGGCGGATCGGGAGATGGGAATTCTCGGCACGATTGTTCTCTCGTAGCCGGCCAGGGCGGTGGAGGTGACCGAGGCCCAACTCCCGAAGCGCCGAGCCATATGACGCCAGGCCGTCCGTGGTGATCTGCTCCGGCTCGACAGGCCGATTTCGCAGGAGCCGACCGAACCACTTCAGCGCGGCCTCATTGTCCCGCCGCCGCTGAACGACGACGTCAAGAACCTCGCCTTCGTCGTCGACGGCTCGCCACAGATAGATACGCCGGCCGCCGATCCAGCACGCCATCTCATCCAGATGCCAACGCGGGGACGGCGCCGGCCGTCTCTTCTTCAAGCGCCGGGCGATCAGCGGTCCGAACTTCCGCGTCCAGCTCCGGATCGTCTCGTAACTGACCTCGATTCCACGCTGGGCCAGCATTTCCTCGACGTCGCGCAGGCTCAGATTGAAGCGGAAGTAGAGCCATACCGCGTGACGGATCACATCCGCCGGGAACCGATGGCGCCTGAACGATAGAGGTTTCATAAAATGCGTCCCCGATCAGCCGTTTACGCCGACCTTCAGTGGAGACAAGTTAGCGTTAGACTGACAGCACCAGGGCGGGAGGCGTCGCCGCCTTCCGCCCTGTTCTGTTCCAGGCCTGTCTCAGAGGTCAGTAACGACGGCCAAGGGTCGTCGAATAATAATACAGCATCACCTGCCCTACGATGATGAACAGGGCGCAGCCTGACAGCAGGAACGGGTCGAGATAGATCGGGTCCCGGAAGGCGAATTCTCCGCTGCTGATTTTAGCCCAGCCGCGGAAATGCTGGGTCGAAGCGACGACAACGCCCAGGGCGCCGATGACGGTCGACAGATAGCGTCCGATCCATCCCAGACTGACCGGGCTGAGCATCCCCAGCCCCAGAATGCCGATCACTGTCCGCTGCACCCGGCAATAGGGACAAATGTACACCGCGCCGGTCCAATCCAGGGCCCAGGCTCCCAGGCTGATGGCGATGGCCGCCAGACCCAGCCACTGGATATGGCGACGCTCCAGTTGGAACATCATTTGTGAGAATCCTCCCCGATTGCGGACAAAGCTTAACTATGCAGGCCGGAAAACGCCAAGCCTTCATGGCGTCATGTTCATGGCTCAATCGGGCCCGCCATCTCACGATAGCGCCCTGAAAGCGACCATGGCATTGCGCGGCTCGCCTTACCGGCTGTTCCAGTTGGGTTCCCCAGGGGTGGTGGAACATATGTTTTCGAACAGGTTGTTGACGTTCAGAGACAATTGCGCGCGTAGATTGAGGCGGTAAGCGACGCGCGAAGTGACGACAGTTCAGGTGGCGATCACAACGCCCGGGCGGATCCGTCCTGAGCTCCGCCTTCCGCGGTTATGAATCCGTCCGCGCCGATAGTGGGAACAGCAGGTCGATGAAGCGTTCAGCCGTGGGGCGTGGTTCATGGTTGGCCAGCCCCGGACGCTCGTTGGCCTCGATGAAGGCGTAGTGAGGCTGGTCCGGCGCGACAACCATCAGATCAATGCCGGTCACCGGAATATCGATGGCGCGTGACGCTGCTATCGCCGCTTCGATCAGGGTCGGGTGGACCTCGTCCGTGACGTCGTGGATGGCACCGCCCAGGTGAAGGTTGGCCGCCTTGCGCACCAGGATTTCCTCGCCCTCGTCTGCGACATCATCCAGGGCGTATCCCGCCTCAGCCAGTGTGCGTTCCGTCTCGGCGTCGATCGGGATGCAGGATTCACCGCCCGTGGCCGCCGCGCGTCGACGGCTCTGGTGTTCGATCAGCGCACGCAGGGTCGAGCGTCCGTCGCCCACCACGCGCGGCGGACGACGAACAGCGCAGGCCACCACCTCATGGTCGATGACGATCAGGCGCAGATCCTCGCCTTCCACCTGTTGCTCGATCAGAACCTCCGGGCAGATGCGGCGCGCACGCAACAGGGCCGCCTGTACGTCCGCCATGGTCTTCAGGCCCACGGCCACGCCCTTGCCCTGTTCGCCCCGGGCCGGCTTGACGGCAAGCGCACCCCAGGTTTCCAGCGCCGTGTCGATGGCGCTGAGGTCGTCCGCATCAATCCGCTGCGGCACGCGCACGCCGGCCTCTTCGACGATGCGGCGCGTCACCCGCTTGTCGTCGCAGATGCTGAGGGCCACAGCAGAGGTCAGATCAGACAGGCTTTCACGGCAACGCACGGAACGGCCGCCCCAGGTCAGGCGGAACAGCCCGCCCTCCGCATCGATGATGTCGGTCTGGATGCCCCGGCGCCGGGCCTCGTCCACGATGATCCGGGCATAGGGGTTGAGGGCGTGGTCATCGCCCGGCCCCACGAACAGGGCCTCATTGATCGGGTTCTTTCGCTTGACGCCGAACAAGTGGTCGCGCCGGAACCCCAGCTTCTCATACAGGGCGATCGCCTGGACATTGTCGTGCATGACCGACAGATCCATGTGGGCCAGACCCTGCGTCTTGAGGTGTTCGGCCAGGCGGCGGACCAGGGCCTCGCCGATCCCCGGCTGTGTCGCCTGAGGATCAACCGCCAGACACCAAAGGGAAGAGCCGTTCTCAGGGTCGTCAAACGCCCTCGCATGATTCACCCCCGTCACCGTGCCGATCACCGCGCCGGTCGCCAGATCCTCGGCGACGAAATAGGTCAGGCTCCGCTCATCCCGGCGCGACCAGAAAAACTCCGGCGGAACCTGAACCATCCGGCGTTTGGCGTAGATATCATTGACCGCATGGGCGTCCGCTTCGGAGGTCAGGCGACGGACGGTGAAGCCGCGCGGCTGGCGCCGGCCGGGCCGATAGGTCGCCAGTTCCAGCCGATAGGTGTGCGACGGGTCCAGAAACACTTCCTGGGGCGCCGAAGCCAGCAGGACATGAGGGTTGCGGACATAGAAGGCGATGTCGCGACGCTCGGGGCCTTCGGCGCGCAGGGCCTCGATCAGGTGCGCCGCCGTCTCAAAGATCGCGCACGGGCTCCTGCCCCGTCATGACCGGCGGTTTCAACCCCTCATGGCGCAGGCGCTTCAACCGGTGCGCCTTGGGCCGGGCGAGGCGAAGATCAGACGCCATGATGCTGCATCCACATTTCAAGCACCGCGACCTGCCACAGCTCAGAACCGCGCAAGGGGGTGATATGACCCGTCGGGTCGACGAACAGGCGGTCCAGCCAGGCCCTGTCGAACAGGCCGCGATCGCGCGCCGCCTGATTGGTCAGCGTTTCGCGCACCATCTCGAGATAGGGGCCCTGAATATATTTGAGCGCGGGCACGGGGAAATATCCCTTCTTGCGGTCAATGACTTCTGAGGGAACGACAAGGCGCGCCGCCTCTTTCAGCACCCCCTTGCCGTTCTGCGCCAGCTTGTGCTCGGGCGGAATGCGTCCGGCCAGTTCGACCAGTTCATGGTCGAGGAAGGGCACGCGGGCCTCCAGCCCCCATGCCATCGTCATGTTATCGACGCGCTTCACCGGATCGTCGACCAGCATCACCTGACTGTCGAGACGCAGCGCCTTGTCGACCGGCGTCTGGGCGCCTGCCTGCGCGAAATGCGCCTCGACCAGAACCCGGCTGACGTCGACATCGGCCATATAGGCGCCGTTCAGTTGCGTCTTCAGCGTCTCATGGCTGCGGTCGAAAAAGGATCGGGCATAGGTTTCGACCGGATCGGCGGCGTCGACCATCGGCGCCGATCGTGCCCGGCAGCGCCTCCATCAGCCGCTGGTGCGGCACGAAGATCTGGTGATGCCGCGTGCCGTAATGCCTGGCGATCAGATCGGAATAGACGAACTTGTCGCCCTTCTCGCCATTGGCCTCTTCAAAGCCGACCGAGAAGGTCATCAGATCCTTCTGACCCAGTTCCGCCAGCAGGCCGACGATCAGGCTGGAGTCCACGCCGCCCGACAGCAGCACATCGGCGACCATGCGCCGCCGAACCGCCGCGCGCAGGCTGTCCAGCACCTGATCGCGCCAGTCCTCCGCCGTCAGTGCGGCGTCTTCGGGCCTGCGGGTCATTTCCGGGCGCCAATAGACATGCTCGCGCGAGGTTCCGTCCGGCTCGATGACGCGCACCGTCGCGGCCGGGAATTTCTTTACGCCCTTCAACAGCGTGTGCGGCGGCGGCACCACCGCGTGGAAGGTCATGTAGTGGTGCAGGCCTACAGGGTCGACCGCCGCATCGTCCATTCACGCCTGACCGAGGGGGCCAGACGGCGCTGGCTGAATCGCCAGGCCTTCTTCACGCCGACGTTCTGACGCGGCTGGCCCTGTCGCCCCCCGAAAAGCGGCGCCAGATCGCCGGCGCCGTCTCGGCCCTGGCCGAGCTGATGTCGCCTCCGATTCCTGAGATCGGATAGGTCGGGCGCGCACGCACCCAAGCAACGGCGTCCTCGCCGGAGAACGGCGTGCAACGCCCTGGCCCATGCAGCGTTTCTCCTGACCCGCCCGTCGACGGATCATGATGGATCAGGAGAACTGCTTATACACATGCCCCGGCAAGATCAGGACTTCGCTTCCGTTCTGCGACCGACGCCCGCCGGGTTGTGGTGCCCCCACGGCGATTTCCATATTGATCCGCCGCGCCCGGTCGATCGCGCGGTCATCACGCACGGCCATGCCGATCACGCGCGCGCAGGCCACGGCGCCGTCCTGGCGACCGTCGAGACGCTGGCCATCATGAAAGAACGTTACGGCGAAGATTTTGCGGGCAGCGCACAGGCCCTGCCCTATGGCGAACCGCTGACCGTGGGGGGCGTCAGCCTGACGCTGGCGCCGGCGGGGCATGTACTGGGTTCGGCGCAGGCCGTCGTTCGGCATAGAGGCCGCACCGTCACGGCGTCGGGCGATTACAAGCGCAGGCGCGACCCGACCTGCGGCGCATTTGAGCCGGTCCCCAGCGATGTCTTTATCACCGAGGCGACCTTCGGCCTGCCTGTATTTCGCCATCCGCCGGACACGCACGAAATCAGACGCCTGCTGCATTCGGTCCGGCAGTTTCCCGAGCGCGCCCATCTGGTCGGCGCCTATGCGCTGGGCAAGGCGCAGCGTGTCATCCGCCTGCTGCGCGAGGCCGGATATGACGAGACCATCTATGTCCATGGCGCGCTGGAACGCCTGAACCGGCTATATGAGCATTTCGGCGTCGATCTCGGTCCGCTGGCGCCCGCCGCCGGGTCGAAGGCGGATTTTGCCGGACGGATCATCATCGCCCCGCCCTCAGCCATCGCCGATCGCTGGAGCCGTCGCTTTCCCGATCCGGTCACCGCCTTCGCCTCTGGCTGGATGAGGGTCAGGGCGCGGGTGCGTCAGCGCGGGGTCGAGTTGCCGCTGATCCTGTCCGACCACGCTGACTGGGACGAACTGACCGCGACCCTGAGCGAATTGTCGCCGCAGGAGATATGGATCACCCACGGCCGGGACGACGCGCTGCGCCGCTGGGCCGACCTGCAGGGCATGACGGCGCGCGCCCTTCATCTGATCGGCTACGAAGACGAGGACGACGACTGATGCGCGCCTTCGCCGTCCTGCTGGACCGCCTGTCGTTCACAGCCTCTCGCAACGCCAAGCTGCGGCTGATCCGGGACCATCTGGCGCAGACGCCTGACCCGGACCGGGGCTGGGCGCTGGCCGCCCTTACCGGCGCCCTGTCCTTTACCGCCGCCAAGCCCGCCATGATCCGCCAGGCCGTCGAGGCGCGTGTCGATCCCGTACTGTTCCGCCTGTCCTACGACTATGTCGGCGATCTGGCTGAGACCGCCGCCCTGATCTGGCCCGCGCGCCCCGGGGCCAACCGCGAACCGGAACTGTCCGAGGTCATCGACGCCCTGAACGCCGCCCGTCGCAGCGAGGTCCAGCCCCTGCTGGAAGGCTGGCTGGACGCGCTGGACGCCGACGGACGCTGGGCCCTGCTGAAGCTGGTCACTGGCGGTTTGCGCGTCGGCGTTTCCGCGCGGATCGCATGGCAGGCGGCGGCCGACTACGGCGGGGTCGAGGTCGCGGATATTCAGGAGGTCTGGCACGCCCAGACGCCGCCCTATGCAGACCTGCTCGCCTGGCTGGACGGCAGGACCGAGCGCCCCCCGGCCACGGCGCCGGGCCGCTTTCGTCCCGTCATGCTGGCCCAGCCCGTCGATAAGGCGGCCGACCTGCCCGGTCTGGACCCCGCCGCCTATGCGGCCGAATGGAAGTGGGACGGCATCCGGGTTCAGGCTGTCAGCGAAGGCGGAGTCAAACGCCTTTACAGCCGGACGGGCGAAGATGTTTCGGACGCCTTTCCCGACGTGATCGCCACCATGATCTATGAAGGGGTGATCGACGGCGAACTCCTGGTCCTGCGCGACGGGCGCGTGGCTCCCTTCGGCGATCTGCAGCAGAGGCTGAACCGCAAGACAGCGGACGCAAAACTGATGCTCAGCCACCCTGCAGGGATACGCGCCTATGACCTGCTGGCCGCTGACGGAGAAGATCTGCGCGCCCTGCCCTTCGCACGGCGGCGTCAACGCCTGGCGGCCTTCGTCGCCGCCAGCGCATCCAACCGCATCGACCTGTCCCCTCTGGTCGCGTTCAACAGTTGGAGCGATCTTGCCGACCTGCGCGCCACGCCGCCGCCAGGCGACCCGCAAGCCGCCGAAGGCCTGATGCTGAAGCGATTGGACAGCCTGTATGAAGCCGGTCGCCCCAAGGGACCCTGGTTCAAATGGAAGCGCGATCCTCACCTCATCGACGCCGTGCTGATGTACGCCCAGCGCGGTCACGGCAAACGATCCAGCTACTATTCCGACTACACCTTCGGCGTCTGGACCGCTGACGCCGAAGGCGTCCCTGTCCTGACCCCGGTGGGCAAGGCCTATTTCGGCTTCACCGATGAAGAGCTGAAGCGGCTCGACAAATTCGTGCGCGACCACACGGTGGAGCGGTTCGGCCCGGTCCGCTCCGTCAAGGCCGACCGCCAGTTCGGACTCGTTCTGGAGATCGCCTTCGAAGGCCTGCAGCGCTCACGGCGCCACAAGTCCGGCGTCGCCATGCGTTTTCCGCGCATCAGCCGCATCCGCTGGGACAAGCCCGCAGGCGAGGCTGACGAACTGGCGACGCTGGAGCGGATGCTGGAACAGGATGACAGGTGAAACAGAAGGGGAACGACCTTATATCCATTCCTTCACCGCCCGGATCATTCGCCTTGGATAAGACGCCCGCCGCCCCTGATATGTTGCCGCCCCGGTTCAGCGACTGGTTCGCCGGACGCGGCTGGGCGGCGCGCGCGCATCAGCTGGCCATGATCGAAAAGGCCAGGGCGCAGGCCGATGTGCTGCTGATCGCGCCGACGGGGGGCGGCAAGACGCTGGCTGGCTTCCTGCCCAGTCTGATCGATCTGGCGGAACGCGGGCCACGCAATGCGCCCAAAGCGTTGCACACCCTCTACATCTCGCCGCTCAAAGCGCTGGCCGTGGATGTCGAGCGTAACCTGCTGACGCCTGTGCGCGAGATGGAACTGCCCATCGTGGTCGAGTCCCGCACCGGCGACACCGGTCAGGCGCGCCGGGAGCGCCAGCGCCAGGCTCCGCCCGACATCCTGCTGACCACGCCGGAGCAACTGGCCCTGTTCTGCGCGTGGCCCGGCGCACGCGGTTACTTTGAAGACCTGCGCTGTATCGTCATCGATGAAGTCCACGCCATCTCCGACTCCAAGCGCGGCGACCTTCTGGCCCTGGGACTGGCGCGCCTGAGGCAGTTCGCGCCGCACGTCCGCATGGTCGGCCTGTCGGCCACCGTGGACGACCCCGCCCGAATGCGCCGCTGGCTGTCCGACCGGGGCGACGACATCATCTTCGGCCAGCCGGGCGCGCCGCCCCGCATCAATGTGCTGCTGTCGGAAAACCGCGTCCCCTGGGCCGGACATACCGCCCGGCACGCCATGGCCGAGGTCTATGAGACCATCAAGACCGCACGCACGACGCTGATCTTCGTCAACACCCGCTGGCAGGCGGAGTTCGCCTTTCAGGAGCTGTGGCGGCTGAACGACGACAACCTGCCCATCGGCCTGCATCACGGCAGCCTGTCCGCCGAGCAGCGACGCCGGGTCGAGGCCTCGATGGCGCGCCAGGACCTGCGCGCCGTGGTCTGCACCTCCACGCTGGATCTGGGCATAGACTGGGGGGCGGTCGATCTGGTCATCCAACTGGCCGCGCCCAAGGGCGCCTCGCGACTGGTGCAAAGGATCGGCCGCGCCAATCACCGGCTGGATGAGCCGTCCCGCGCCGTCCTGGTGCCCGCCAGCCGTTTCGAGATGCTGGAATGTCAGGCCGCCGCCGACGCCGTGGTCCAGAACGCGCTGGATGCTGTTCCGCCGCGAACAGGCGCGCGCGACATTCTGGCCCAGCATATCATGGGCTGCGGGTGCGCCGAACCGTTCGACCTGACGGCGCTGTATGAGGAAGTGCGCCGGGCCGCGCCCTATGCGGATCTAGGCTGGGAGGCCTATGAGCAGGTCGTCGATTTCGTCTCCACCGGCGGTTACGCCCTGAAGACCTATGATCGTTTCCGCCGCCTGATCCGGGGCGCCGACGGCCTGTGGCGCGCCCGCAACGAAGAGACGGCGCGACGTCACCGCATGAACGTCGGCTCTATCGTGACAGCCCAAACGCTCAACATACGCCTGCCCGGCCGCCATGGCTCGGGCCGCAAGATCGGACAGGCCGAAGAATGGTATTTCGAGCAGCTCACCCCCGGCGACAGCTTCCTGTTCGCCGGCGAGGTCTGGCGTTTTGAAGGGGTGCGCGGGACCGACGCCATCGTCACCCGCTCCACCTCGACCGAGCCCAAGGTTCCCAGCTGGGGCGGGGCCAAGTTTCCGCTCTCCACCTCCCTGGCCCGGCGCGTCCGCCGGATGATGAGCGATGAAACCGCCTGGCCCGACCTGCCCCCCGATGTCCGCGAATGGCTTCACGCCCAGAAGGATCACTCCAGCCTGCCCGGCGAAGACGATCTGCTGGTCGAGACCTTCAGCCGAGGCAAACGGCATTTCATGATCTGCTACGCCTTCGAGGGACGGCTGGCGCACGCCACCCTCGCCATGCTGGTGACGCGGCGTCTGGACCGGGCCGGGGTCGGCCCGATCGGCTATCTGGCCAATGACTATGCCCTATGCGTCTGGGCCATGCGTCCGATGGATGATCTGGATTTCGACGCCCTGTTTCAACAGGATATGCTGGGAGACGATCTGGAAGCGTGGCTGGATGAAAGCTTCATGATGAAACGCGCCTTCAGGGAATGCGCCCTGATCTCCGGCCTGATCGAACGTCGGATGCCCGGCCATGAAAAGAACGGTCGTCAGGTGACCTTCTCCGCGGACCTGATCTACGACACCCTGCGCCGACATGACCCCGACCACCTGCTGCTGAGTTGTGCGCGCGAAGACGCCGCGCGCGGGCTGCTTGACGTCGCCCGTCTGGGCGACTTGCTGGCGCGCATCGTCGGGCGGATTCGGGTGCAGCGCCTGCCCCATCTGTCCCCCTTCGCCGCCCCCCTGTTGATGGAGATCGGCAAAGAGCGCGCGCCCGGAACATCCGCCGCCGAAATGATGCTGGAAGACGCCGCCCTGATCGAAGAGGCCATGTCATGAGGCTGGCCGATGCCGCCGTGACCGCCCCAACCGTCGACATCGCCCTGACGATCCGCGTCGCGGGCGTAGAGGCGACCTTGCGGCCGTCCGGCGCGCTGTGGCTGGCGCAGGCGCAGATGATGGTCGTGGCGGACCTGCATCTGGAGAAGGGATCATCCTACGCCGCCAGGGGTCAGTTGCTGCCTCCCTATGATACGCCCGAAACCCTCGACCGGCTGGAGCGCGAGGTCGGCGTCCTGAGCCCGAAATCCGTCGTTTTTCTGGGCGACACCCTGCATGACGTCGAGGCGCAGGCTCGTCTCGCCGTATCCGAAAAAGCACGCCTTCACGCCCTGTCGGAACGGGTGAGACTGATCTGGATTCGCGGCAACCACGACCCTGATGGCGCCGGAACGCTGGGCGGAGAAACGATGGGTTTCATGGAAGCGGCGGGCCTTGTCCTGCGCCATGATCCCTCTCCGATGCCCGTTCCTGGAGAAGTCGCCGGACACCTGCATCCATGTCTGCGTCTTCACGGGGCGGCAGGCAGCCTGCGACGCCGCTGCTTCGCCTCCGACGGACAACGCCTGATCCTTCCGGCCTTCGGCGCCTATGCCGGGGGACTCAACCTGCTCGACAACGCCTTCAAGCCCCTGTTCGCAACGCCCCCCACCGGATATGCGCTGGGCCGCCGCGTCACGGCTATAAACCCGGAAAGGCTGAGGCCTGACCGCGCCTGATGCGGCGCTTCACGCCTCGAAACGATAGGGATCAAACAGCATCAAATCCTCGTCCACCTGACCCGCCAGCGCCGAGGAAACCAATTCGGCGCCCAGTCGAGCGAAGGTGACGCCGTTTCCGCCGAAACCATGAGCCAGCCAGACCCGCTGCGTATGGGCGGCCCTGCCCAGCGCAGGCAGGCCGTCGGGCGAACTGCCGAACGTCGCCGCCCATGCGCAATCGACCTGAAGCTCATCGACGTCCAGCAGGCGCGCCCCGTCCACCTTCAGTCGGGCCTGTTTCTGCGCCAGTTGCGCGTCGCGCCTGTCAGGGTCCGCGCTGTCGATATCGCCGCCGCCGACCAGGATGCGACCGTCATCCGTGCGCCGTGCGTAAAGATAGGGGTCCGACGCCTCCCACAGCATGACCCCCTCCTCCCAGACCGGCGGCGTGCCGGGCGCCGTGGCGATGGCGAAGCTGGAGCCCAGGGTGAACGCCTCAGGCAGAAACCAGCGTGATGCCTCATAACCGGTGGCCAGCACGACCTGTGACGCCTCCAACCGCGCGTCGCCGTCAAGGATCAGGCCGACGCCGTCGTTGGCCTGATCCAGCCCCAGCACCTCGATCGGGTGGACGATGGCGGCGCCCGCCGCCCGGGCCCTTTCCAGAAGGCCGTGCGTGAGGGCCACCGGATCAACCCCAAAAGCGTCCTGAGACAGCAGAGCCGCGCGGGCCGGCAGGCTGAAGCGCGCCTTCACTTCACCCGCCTGCAAGAACTCCGAAGGCAGACCCGCCGCAACTCGACATTTCGCTTCAGCCCTCAGGGCGTCTTCATCCAGCAGGTTTCCCGCCAGATAGAGTTCCGACCGCGCCTGCCAGCCGCAGTCGATTCCACTGCGCCCAATCTCTGCCGCCAGATTATTCACCGTGCGGTGCAGCCGCTTCCAGATGGCCGCCGCACGTTCCGCGCCCCAGCGCTGCGACAGATGCAGAAGCGGCGTGTCCGCCGCCCATTGCACCAGGGCGGTCGACGCCGCCGTGCTGCCATACGCCGGGAAACGACGGTCCAGCACCACGACATGATGACCCTCGCGGCTGAGCCGATCCGCCAGCATGCTCCCCATGATCCCCGCCCCGACGACGACGATCTCGCAGCGATCCGGCAAAGGGTCGGCCCCGATCACCCCCGGCTGGGGCCAGCACGGCTGTCCGCTTCTGAGGTCCGTCGGCTCTGTCAGGCGCATGGTCTGTCTCCGGCGTCAGAGGACGCCAAGGCGGCGGCCATCAGATCATGAAAGCCATGCCGGCAGGGCCGTTCCCGCCCTTTGGTCCTCATTCTTTCACAGGGCGTCAGCGGCGGCCTTCAAATCCTCGCGGAAACGGACCTGTTCCCGCGCACGCGTTTCGGCGTCGGGCAGGCGAAGAAGATAGGCCGGGTGAACCGTCAGCAGGATGCGCGCGCCGTCAGGCGTCGTCATGATACGCCCCCGCTCAGTCTGAACTGCAGGTTTGCGGCCCAGCACGGCCAATCCGGCGGTCGCCCCCAACGCCAGGATCAGGCGCGGCCGCACCAGTCGCCGCTCGTGATCCAGCCACCAGCGACAGGCCTGGACCTCGCCGGCATCCGGCGTCCGGTGCAGGCGACGCTTGCCGCGCGGCTCATGCTTGAAGTGCTTGACCGCATTGGTCAGGTAAAGGGCGCTGCGGTCCAGTCCGGTTTCGCCCAAGGCCTTGTCCAGCAGGCGACCCGCCGGACCAACGAAGGGACGCCCTGACAGATCCTCCTGATCGCCCGGCTGCTCGCCGACGATCATCAGTGCGGCGTTGCGGGAGCCTTCACCGCAGACGCCCTGCGTCGCATCCCGCCACAGCGGACAGCGGCGACAGCCCTGGACGCCGCGCCCCAACTCCTCCAAAGTGTCGGGGGCCATTTCATCGGTGGGCGTCCGATCAACCGCAGGCGCGCGGGCGCGCTTAAATCTGTTGTTCGGTTCTTTGGCGGTTCGATTCACCATAGCCTCGGTGCGTACCGCTGCGGCCGCCATCAGTTCCGGGATCAGCTCGGCCTCCGGCAGGTTCTTCCAGTACTGCACAGGCATTTCCGAGCGCATCGCCCTGGGTCGAAGGCGCGCCGGATTGAAGGTCGAGGCATAATAGGTTCGCCAGAAGTCCTCCATCTCGTCCTCGTCGGGGGCCTGAGCCTTTTCTGCGGGCGGGCCATGGGTCAATGACTCACCGTCCCATCGGGCGAATCCGTCCGGCGTCAGGATAGACCACCGCATGGCGCTGAACCGCCGGACGAAAAAAGGCGCTGTCGCCCGCAACACCCGATGCGGCGGTTCAAACCAGGCGACCCAGTGCTCACCCATCGCATCCTCGGCCTGCCGAAAGCGGACAAAGGCCTTCATCTTGTGCGCGGCCCGGCGCACGCTCTTCACCCGGCCCGCCGCCTCGGAGACGTCGGCATCCGAGAGAACCGCCATGAGATCCGGCTGATCCCTCAGGCGCCACAACAGGCGATACATCAGGTCGAAACGATCCTCAGACCGGTGCTGGATCAACTGCGCCGCACACGCCATGAAGCCTTGCGGCGCCGTGAAGCCGCCCTCGACATCAGGCAGGACGTCTCCCCTGTCGAAAAGACCGCCCTGCCCGTCGCCCGCACGGAAACGCACGTGGGCCGGCTCCACGCCCGCCAGTCGCAGACGGCGCGCCGCATCCCGCCAGCCCTCGAAATCAAGCGGATCGTTCAGAACTACATCGCGCATCAGAACAGGCTCAACTGTTCAGGCTTGCGGACCGGCGTCAGACGCGCGCGCAGATCGACCGCATCCGTCAACCCGCCCGGCGTCCAGCCCAGCGCCGTGATCCACGGACGGACCGCATCGATCGATCGCGTCAGCCGACCCACATCTTCCAGCCGCAAGGTGCGATGCCGCCGCACGGACAGGATGCGGTCCACCGCCTTCACGCCCAGTCCCGGCACCCGCAGCAACTGCTCACGTTGCGCCGTATTGACGTCGACCGGAAAGATCTCACGCCGTCGCAGCGCCCACGCCAGCTTGGGATCGACGGCCAGATCCAGCATGCCGCCTTCGGCCCCTTCTCCGATCTCCGGCGCGGTAAAGCCGTAGAAACGCATCAGCCAGTCAGCCTGATAGAGGCGGTGCTCGCGCATCAGGGGCGGCCGCGTCGGCGGCAACAGGCTCGAACCGTCAGGAATAGGGCTGAAGGCTGAATAATAGACCCGGCGCAGGCCATAGCCGCCATACAGGGCGGCGCTGCGGGCCATGATTTCGGTGTCGGGCGCATCGTCCGCGCCGACAATCAACTGAGTCGACTGCCCGGCCGGGGCGAAGCGGGGCGGACGATTTCGATCCCGTTTGTCCGGCTGCGCCGCCTCCATCTTCAGCCGCACCTGACCCATGGCCTTGCGGATGGTGCGCGCATCCTTCTCAGGCGCCAAACGACCCAGGGCTTCATCGCGCGGCAGTTCAATATTGGCAGACAGACGATCGGCATACAGCCCCGCCAGTTCCACCAGTCGAGCATCCGCCTCCGGGATCAGTTTCAGGTGGATGTAGCCGCGAAAGTCGTGATCCTCCCGCAGGCGCCGCGCCACCTCGACCAACTGCTCCATTGTGTAGTCCCCGTTGCGGATCACGCCCGACGACAGGAACAGGCCCTCGATATAGTTGCGCCGGTAGAAGGCCAGCGTCAGATCAACAACCTCCTGCACCGTAAAACGCGCCCGCTCGACGTTGGAAGACGCCCGGTTGATGCAATAAACGCAGTCATAGATGCAGAAGTTGGTCAGCAATATCTTCAGCAGACTGACGCACCGCCCATCGGGCGTATAGGCGTGACAGATGCCCATCCCCTCGGTCGAGCCCATCCCCCGACCCCCCATCGAATCTCGCTTCGTCGTTCCGGATGAAGCGCATGACGCATCATATTTGGCCGCATCCGCCAACACCGCCAGCTTTCGTCGAAGATCAATGCGCGCCATTTGTTCATGATATGTTCTTATCTCTCCGGCGGGAAGCCCCTTTTGCCGATGAACATATAGCTGTAGGTCGCCGGGGCTCAGCGCGAAATAGTCCGTGAACACAACGGCAGCGCCGCTGATATCGCTGAACAGGTCCGCGATGACGAAGTTGCCCAGTCCCTGCATGAACCGCCCGGCGGGGAAGGTTTCCATATCGGACGACGCCGCGATCAACAACGGCCGCCGCCTGAAGCGGCGTCTCCGAGCGGGCCTTCTTGTACCTAGACCCGCGCTGCAACCGGCTCTTCGAGGTCGAAGCGGTCGGCGCGGGCCATGCGCCAGCTTTCGGAATAAAAGCTACGTCCTTCTTCGCCGGTCAGGAGTTCGCCGGGCCGCAGGAAGACGTGCAACTGCGAGAACAGCTTGATCTCGGTCTGACTGATGCGACGGGCCAGATGATGCGGACCCAGGTCACTGGGGTGGCGGATGCCCGCTGCCGCCAGCATTTCGGACAGCCCCTTCAGGGTGGAGCGGTGGAATTGATGCACCCGCTCGGCCTTGTCCGGCACGACAAGGGCGCGCTGGCGCAGCGGATCCTGCGTGGCGACGCCGGTGGGGCAGCGGTTGGTCCCGCAACTCAGCGACTGAACGCAGCCGAGCGCGAACATGAAGCCGCGCGCCGCATTGGCCCAGTCGGCGCCGATGGCCAGGACGCTGGCGATATCGAAGGCGCTGGTGATCTTGCCCGCCGCGCCGATGCGAATCTGGTCGCGCAGACCGGCGCCGACCAGCGTGTTGTGAACGAACAGAAGCCCCTCGCGCATCGGCGCGCCCAGATGGTCGGTGAACTCGACCGGCGCGGCGCCGGTGCCGCCCTCGCCCCCGTCGACGACGATGAAGTCGGGGCGGATGCCGGTCTCCAGCATGGCCTTGACGATGCCCATGAACTCCCAGGGCTGACCGATGCACAGCTTGAAGCCGACCGGCTTTCCGCCCGACAGTTCACGCAGGCGGGCGATGAACTCCATCATCTGCAATGGGGTCGAAAAGGCGCTGTGGCTGGCGGGGGAGATACAGTCCTGCCCCATCGGCACGCCGCGCGTAGCTGCGATCTCGGCGCTGACCTTTTCGCCGGGCAGGATGCCGCCGTGCCCCGGCTTGGCGCCCTGACTCAGCTTGATTTCGATCATCTTGATCTGGGGGTTGGCCGCCTGGTCGGCGAATCGATCAGGATCGAAGGCGCCCGTTTCAGTGCGACAGCCGAAATAGCCGCTGCCGAGTTCCCAGATGATGTCGCCGCCGTATTCACGGTGATAGGGGCTGTAGCCGCCCTCGCCGGTGTCATGCGCAAAACCGCCCATGGCTGCGCCCTTGTTCAGCGCGCGGATGGCGTTGGCGCTGAGCGAGCCGAAGCTCATAGCCGAGATATTGAACACCGAGCACGAATAAGGTCGGGCGCACTGATCCCCGCCGATCAGGACGCGGAAGGTCGTGGGGTCCGCCGCCGGCGCGGGCCGAATCGAATGGCCCATGAAGTCATAGCCGACGCTGTAGACGTCCACCTGGGTGCCAAAAGAGCGCTCAGAACCCTCTTTCTTGGCGCGGGCGTAGACCAGCGAGCGCTGGTTGCGGGAAAAGGGCGCGGCCTCCTGATCGGACTCAATCAGATATTGCCGGATCTCGGGACGGATCATCTCGGCCAGCCAGCGGACGTGGCCCAGCACCGGATAGTTGCGGCGGATGGAGTGATACGGCTGGATCAGGTCTACCACGCCCAGCAAGACCAGAGCCCCTGCAATCGTCGGCACGAACCACAACCACGGATAATGCAGGGCCAGTCCGACGCCGATGATGAAAACGAGAATGCAGAGGGCGAAAGCCGAATATTGATTTAGCCGCACGTTTCCAAAGCCCTTTTCGCGAACGTCACGAATGTCCCGCTGCATCGTGAGTTCCCGAAACTATGGCGACTGGATTGCGCCCGGGCCAGCGCCTGTTTCAACCGACGCGTCGGCGTCGCCCTGGTGTGGCCTTGATGCAGACGGCGCATCGTCTCTCCACATCCGCGCGACGCTCCTTCATAACAAGGTTCCAGCAAACAGGACGGCCGGATGTCCAGCGAAGACTGCGCAATGCCGAAGGCGCCGGGTAGACAGATCCAGGATCCCGTCCCTGACGTCTTCTGGCACAGCGCCGCATCCATACGCGCTCATCCCGACTTCCCGCTCGCCAGGGCCGCCTACGTACGGGCCGTGCTGGCGCTTTATGGAGACGCCCCCTTCACAGCGATCACATATTGGCGGCCGGGCGTCACCGGAATCGGGGTCGGGGGCGTAAAGGCGACGTCAATACGTCCAGCGTCGGCGACCACGGTCGGCGCGCTCAGATAGAGGACCGGACCAACGGCGCGCCAACCGTCCCGGGACCATCCCATCACCAGCCCCTGAGTGGACACGGGCCCTGTCGCGTTCTCGATCGCAATGCTGAACGAGCGCAGCTGATCCGACGACGCCGGAGCGGCGATGACCACGCCGCTTGTCGTCTTGAGCGCATAGAAGGCGACGCCGCCATTGGGCGGCCCTGTGCGCGTATCAATATCCTGTGCTGACGCGACGCCGAGGCCTGCCGACAGCAAGCCCAGGACGACGATGGCGATCAATCCGGCTCTCACCCCGCGCCCTTTCCGCGTTGCATTCCCACGGCGGTAAACAGACGCGACGCCCCACACAACGGCGAAATCTGCGCATACTCACGGCATGCGCAGCCCCCCTCACAATCCGGGAGTCGCCTCCGGAGGGGCGGTCGGCCCCAGAACCTGCTGCCAGCCATACGCCAGGGACAGCAGGCGGCCCTCCGAAAACGGGCGCCCCAGCATCTCCAGTGCGACCGGCTGATCGAGGCTGGAGTCTGCGGGATCCCGGACGAACCCCACGGGGAAAGCCAGGGCGGGGAAGCCGGTGAAAGCGCTGATGCGGTTGCTGCCCCCGGCCTTCACGGCCGGGCCGTTGAGACCCTGCAGAACGGGGTAAATCAGCACATCGTATTTCTCCCCGCGCGAAGAACCCGTGGTGAAATCAATATTGTCCAGCGCCGCGGAGACCCGAGGAATGACGTAGCCGTCGCGTGACACGTGGTTGCGGTGATAGTTCCTGTATCCGTCGGTTCCGGCGTCCCGGACCTGGACGTCATTGGCCAGATACATCTTGAAAGCGCGCAGGGCCTGCGCCTCCTGAGGATACTGTTCCATGGCCTCGGCGACCGCCTGCGCCGAACGCGGATGGCCATCGGCGTCTGAACTCCAGCGGTTCAGGTACCGGGTGAGGTCGGGCACGAACTCATAGGCGGACAGACTGGCGAAACGACCCGGATTGCCGGGGATGTCGACCTCCTTCTGGCCGATAACGCCCTCCAGATCGTCGATAGAGACATCCTCGATCACGGCGCCCCCCTGCGCCATGCGGCCTATGGCCTGTTCGAGAGCGTCCAGAAAGGTCTGGCTGCTCTCATCGGCCGCGGGGAACAGTTCGCGCACCACCCCGATGCGCGCCCCGCGCAAGGCGGCGGCGTCGAGGTTCAGCGCAAGAGACTCGCGACCGCCCGTCATGTCCAGATAGTCCTCTGAGCTGGCGACCAGCGGAGCATCGAACGCCTTGGCCGCACGCTGGCCGCTGTCGGCGCTGTCATCATGTCCGATCATGGCGTCCATCAGGATGGCGCAGTCCTGGACCTGGCGGCACATCGGCCCGGCCGTGTCCTGGCTGTGGGCCAACGGCACGATGCCGTTCTGGCTGAGCAGCCGCAACGTCGGACGCAGTCCATACAGGCCCTGCACGGCGGCGGGTACGCGCACCGATCCGCCTGTGTCGGTGCCCAGTCCGACCATGGCCAGGCTCCCGGCAATGGCGGCGCCGGTGCCGGACGATGATCCGCCCGGGCTGTTGCTCAGAATATAGGCGTTGCGGGCCTGACCGCCGATGGCCGAGGCCCCGCTATAGCCGAAGGCGAACTCGTCCAGGTTGGCCTTGGCCAGGATCACGCCCCCCGCCTCACGGATACGGGCGACGATGAAGGCGTCGGCGATGGGCCGGCTGTCCTTCAGCACGATCGAACCGGCCGTGGTCGGCATATCAACCGTATCGATATTGTCCTTCACCGCTACCGGGACACAATGCAGCGGCCCCTGCATCCGCCCGGTCGAGAAATACAGCCGGTCCAGTTCATCGGCCCGTTCCAGCGCCGCTGGATTAACCGTGATCAGGCTGTTCAGCGACGGTCCCTGACGGTCGTAGGCTGCGATCCGGTTCAGATAGGTCTGGACGATATCGCGGCATGAAACCTCGCCGCGCGACATGGCCTGATGGAAGGCGTCTATCGACAGATCCGTCACCACCATCGGCGCTCGCTGCGCCTGTAGCACGGGCAGACTCTGAGGGCCCGCCCCCTGACCCGCCAGGGTCGGGCCGCAGGCCGTTAGCGCCAGGGCGGCGGCGGACAGGACAAGCGTACGCATCATATCTCTTCGATCATCTACAAAGCCCTCCTCCGCGTGGGCGGAGGAGGGCGTTTTAATCAGAATACTTTCCGGAGGCTGGCGTACCAGTAACGGGAGTAGGGTGAATAGAGCGTTCCCAGATAACCGCCGCCGGCCAGCGGCGGGTCTTCGTTGGTTATGTTGCGGACCCCCAGGCGAACCCGCGTCTTTGATAGAGGGCCTGCTTCGCTGAACTCATATTCGCCATACAGATTGCCGGTCAGCTGCGCATCCACGATCCAGGGGCCGTCAGCATCGCGCAGCGTCGAGCCCGTGCTTTCGACACTGCCGGTATAGGAGGTGAAGGCGCCGAGCGTGAAGTTCTCATAATGCCAGGTGGCGGAGGCGGACCATTTCCATTCCGGCTTGGCGCCCTGACGGATCAGATCGCCGGTCTGACCGCCGAAGGTGATGCGTTGATCGATGTCGCCGGCGGCCTGGGCGTCGATCAGTTCCTGCATCGCGGGCGAGGGGCTGAGATAGTATTTCAGCAGGTGGGCGACGTTCAGGTTCACATTGAAGTCGCCGAAACGGGTTCCGTTCAGCTTCCAGAAGACGCCCAGATCGACGCCCTGGATCTCCTGCGGCAGCATATTGTCATAGCGATCGTTCACGTAGAGGACGCGCCCGGCCGGATCCAGACCCGCCGCCGTGAACAGGGCGACCTCGTCCGGGGTCGGGGTGTCGCGGATCACGTTCGGATTGGAACGGCCCTGCTTGCGCAGATAATAGTCGAGCACCAGCGCATTCTGTCCCCGGAAGACGCCGACCAGACCCTCCTGTTCGATCTTCCAGTAGTCGATGGTGAAGGTGAAATCGCCCAGTTGCTCCGGCAGAAAGCGCGGCTGGATGACGGCGCCCAGGGCGAAGGTTTCGGACTCTTCGGGTTTCAGGTGGCGGTTGCCCGTACGGCGCTCTGCGACCTGATAGACGGTGGTCGTGCAGTTGCTGAAGTCGTTCACGCCGGGGGTGGTGTTCTGCCAGACCTGACAGTGAATCCAGTCGGTGCTGTTGTTTTCGCGCGTGATGACGGTGGTGTTGATCTGCTCAAGGTTCGGCGCGCGGAAACCCTGCGCCCATGACCCGCGCAGTCGGAAGCCGTCGACCAGATCCCAGGCCAGGGCGATCTTCGGTTTGGCCACATCGCCGAAGTCGCTGTAATTTTCGTATCGACCGGCCAGCTGTGCTTCCAGTCGGTGAACGAACGGAATGGATTGTTCCGGCGAAATGATGGGAATCGCCAGTTCGGCATAGGCCGAGCTCACTTCACGATTGCCATAGATGTCCGGGTTGAGCGCCGAGTTGATGAGGTCGCTGTAAACCTCGCCGCTGGCGTCGGTGAAGGTGATCGTTCCATCCATGCGGCTGTCACGATCATCGCGCTGGGTTTCGTAACGGTACTCGACCCCGGCCGCCAGACCGACATCGCCGCCAGGCAGGCGGAAGACGTCGGGGCGCGAGAATTTCAGGTCCCACATCACCAGAGTGGATTCAGTCTTCCGCGTCAGCTTCTGACGGATCGCCTCGATGGCGGCCGGGCTGCTGGGCGTGGAATCGCCGACGCTGTAGTTCGACAGATTGCCCCCGTTGAACGGATTATAGGCGTCCGGCGTCGACAGCGATAACTGCTTGTGCAGGGCCGTGGTCGAAATATTGTCGCTGACGTCCTCGGCCTTGGCGCCCGAGAAGACCATGGCGGTCTCCCAGTTCCAGCCGCCGACCTCGCCCCGGAAGCCCCCCAGAACGCGGTACTGGTCATTGGTGACCTTCACATTGGTTCGTCCGACATCGGCGAAGGTGTAGTCGCGCAACATGATGTCCAGCCCTTCGGCCGGAACCCCGGACAGGCCCGACAGCCGGTTGGGGTTCAGCGACCCATCCGCAAAGGTGATCGGGCCGAAGGGATTGTAATAGCTGTGCGCCGGAATGGTCAGAACGATCGGCGCCTGGGTCGTGATCGGCGCCTGAATGGCGTTGGTTTCAGCATGGTAGACGCCGAATTCGCCAAAGGCCGTGATGTCTTCGGACAGATCATAGCGGCCGGTCAGGAAGACGTTGACCCGCTCCAGATCGGGAATGACGCTGGTCCCCTCCGCTGCTGAATCGTAGCGGAGATCACGCTCGACGCCGCTGGTGGCGATAGCGCCGCTGTCCAGACAGAGCCCTGAGCCGATGTTGCTCTTGCAGGTGCTGAAGGCATCGGGCTGGATATGGAAATCGCCCGCCGCGCTGGTGACGGGGACGCCGTTGCGAGACACCACGCCGCCCGGAACCGTGCGGAACAGGCCCCACGGCGTCAGTATGCTGCGGCCATCCAGATCGGCCTTGTTGGCGAAGCGCGTGTCCGCGAACAGCGCACGTCGATCATTGGACGCGGTATAGTCCCGCTCGGTCGTCAGTTGCCCGTCGCGCTTGTCATAGCTGACGAAGAGGGAGACGTTGCCACGACCGTCGGCGATGTCGCGGCCCCCGGCGACGTTGAAATTGAACTCACGAAGCTTGGTGCCTTCGGCGCCGCCATACTGGGTCGAGACCGTCCAGTCGTTCAGGTCGTCGCGCAGGACCGTATTGACCACGCCCGCCACGGCGTCTGCGCCATAGATGGCGGCGGCGCCGTCGCGCAGCACTTCCAGGCGGCGCAGGCCGGATACCGGAATGGCGTTGGTGTTATAGGTCAGCACCGGCACCAGATGCTCATTGGCCTGGCTGGTCGGGTGGCCCACGACGCGGCGGCCGTTCAGCAGCACCAGGGTGTTGCCGACCCCCAGGTTGCGCAGGTTGACTGACCCCGTGTCGCCGCGCGCCGAATTCGACAGGGCCGGCAGATAGCTGGCGTTGAAGGTCACATCGCCCATCTGGGGGATGGTGCGGAACAGTTCGTCGCCGGAAACGGCGGCCGTGTTGGCGATCTCAGCCTCACCGACCAGCGTGACAGGCAGCGCGGCTGTAACAGAAGAGCCTCTGATCTGCGAGCCGACCACGACGATTTCATCGACCTCGGTCACAGGGTCGCTGACGCTCTGCGCGCGAGTCGCTTCAGGCGTTGTCCGTCGTGTCTGCAGGGTGATGGTTCGCCCGTCGTCAGAGGTCACCATCAGCCCGGCTGCGGCGGCCAATCGGTCCAGCACGGCCCGCTCGTCAAGATTGCCCTGGACGGCAGGCGTTCGCTTGTCAGCGACGGCGTCAAAGGGAAACAGGATCTGTCGGCCGGACTGACGGGCGAACGTCTGCAGGCCAGACGCCGCGTCCTGTGCTGGAATGTCGAAGTCATGTCGGGCTTGGGCGATGGCGGCGGTCGCCAAGGCGAGTGATGCGACTGTCGTCAGAAAGGCGTAACGCAACGGCCGCCCGCGCGCACCGGTCCGGTAGGTCATCTGTGCTCCCCCTCGGAGTTGTTGACTGACGGTCTTTGCAAACGCCGTCACATATCTTCTGACCCGCGAGAGAGGCGGCTCCGCCATATAGAGGCGTTTTTTTGTTCGGTTTGTGGCGAAGGGGGCGGCCTGGCCCTGCCCGAAGGCCGAGATTACCCCAGCCGGGACAGGATGATCGCGCCGTCTGCACTACGGCGACTGGTCACCGGAAAGGTGCGGGTCATGGCCTCGGCGAAGCCCTCGGGGTCATCGGCTTCAAAATATCCAGCCAACCGCAGGTCGGCGATGGAAGGATCGGTCACCACGATACGGCTACGGTTATACCGGTTGAATTCTGCGGCGGCCTGGGCAAGCGTCTCGCCGTTCAGAGCCACGGCGCCCTGTCGCCACGCCAGGGCCTGACGGATGCGAAGCTCTGAGGCCGGACGAGTTTCGGCGCCTTCGGCCCGCACCGTCGCCTCGGCGCCAGAAACCAGGGCGGATGGCGGCGCCTTTGCTGTCTCCGCCGTCACGGCGCCGGACACCACCAGCACCTGGGCGCTGTCACCTTTTCGTCGGATCGAGACCTCGCCATCCTGGGCCTGAAGGCGCGCGTCGTCCACGCTGACGACGAAGGGGCGGGCGTCATGCGCGATCTGGAACAGCGCCTCGCCCTCGACCAGCCAGACATGGCGTGCGCCGCGGCTGTAGCGCACCACGACCTTGGAACTGGTGTTCAGTTCGATGCGTGATCCGTCCTTCAGCATGATGATGCGGCGCTCACCCAGCGCTGTCGCATAGGCCGGTGAAGCCGTGACGCTCAGTGCAACGGGGGTCGCGATGGCTGTTGCGATGATGGCGGCGACCATGGCCGCAGTCATGCGGGGGCGTCTGGCCAAACATCTTACTGCTTTGCGCGGCGGATGTTCGGGGGGCGGGGCCAGAAGGTCAGCGTCCGGCGCGCATCCGGCGGGACGCAGGGTGCGCAGACTGTCCAGCGCATCCCATGCGGCGGCTTCGCGCTCATAGGCGGCTTCATGCGCAGGGCTGTCGGCGCGCCAAGCTTCGAAGGCGGCGTGATCGGCGGGCGTGCAGTCGGGCCCCGACAGAATCGTGACCCAGCGCGCAGCTTCCTCGCTGACTACTTCCCTTTGCGATGGAGCGCGCTGCGCCATGATGCTCCTGGGTTCGCGACCGGATTTCCTGACGATCGCGCCTCAGCGCGGCCAAGCTGTTCCGAACAGGCCCTAAGGCCCTTGGTGATATGTTTCTCAACTGTAGAGACACTCAGGTTCAGGCGAACCGCTATTTCATTCGGCGGCAGGCCATAAACCTTCCGCAGGGTGAAGACCCTGCGGCACTGGGGCGGCAAACTCGAAATAGCCATCACCAGTAAACGGATGTCTTCGCGACCGATCAAGTATTCTTCGGGGCCTGGCGCTTCATCGACCAGGACCAGTCTTTCCGCATCGGCGATGCTGTCGATGTTGACCACCTTGCGACGGCGCAGGCTGTTGAGCGCCAGATTGCGCAGCGTTCTGGCGGCGAAGGCTGCGGGGCTGTCGACATCACGCCATCCGCGACAGACGATCAGCCGGGCGAAGGCTTCATGCACGAGGTCTTCTGCTTCCGCGATTTCTCCATGACAGAAGCGAAGCGCGTGGCGTCGCAGCATGGGTTCAAGCGGTAGAATTTCGCGCCGGAACCAGGCTCGTCTCTGGTCATCCTCGGCCGCCTGATCATGCATTTCACGCCCATCCTCCCCGTTTCTATTTGGCATGGGAGAGAAGCGAGCAGTCAAGCAGATGAAAGCGCTGTTTTGATTAGACAAATATACATTTCTGAACATTCGCCTGAAGGTTCGAGTGGATCGCGACGTGCATTCGCGGCGCCTTTCAGTTTCATGAATGGATGATTTTATCTGAGGTGAATGAAATCGGGTCTGCTTTTTTCGTTTGGCATTGATTTTTCAACCTTAGTGGAGGTGGCACGACATCACTTGCCTGACTTCGGCGATATGAATAATCCTTCGCATTCCTTCTCATGATGATCGGACGCGCCGTGGCCGCTTCTTCGCCTCCCCGCATTGCGACGCGAAAAGAGCCGAAGCAGTCGCGTTCGGCGGATCTGGTGGCGACCATTCTGGAAGCCGCGGTGCGCGTCCTGTCCGAAGACGGCGCCGCGCGCTTCACCACGGCGCGGGTCGCGGAAAGGGCCGGGGTCAGCGTCGGGTCGCTGTATCAGTATTTTCCGAACAAGGCCTCCATCCTGTTCCGCCTGCAGAGCGATGAATGGCGCCGGAATCACGAACTGCTCAGCGCCATACTGGAGGATCAGGATACGCCGCCCGAGAATCGCCTGCGCGAGCTTGTCCGGGCCTTCGTGAAGTCAGAGTGCGACGAAGCTGCGGTGCGCAACGCCCTGTCCGACGCCGCCCCCCTGTATCGCGACGCGCCCGAGGCCATAGAGGTGCGGGGCAAGACCAATCCCATGCTGCGGGCCTTCATGCGCGAAGCTTTGCCCGACACGCCCGAGGATGAGCGCAGGCGGGTCGGCGATCTGATCATGTCGACCCTGACCAGCGTGGCCAAACGGTTCTCTGAAACGCCGCGCGAGGATGATGACATTCAGGTTCAGGCCGACGCCATGGCCGATATGTTCATCGCCTATCTGCGGCTGGCCCAGTCACGGGCTGCGGATTGAGCACCGCAGCCTGAGAACAACCGCCGGCGCCCCGATACAGCCCCTTTTCGGGGTCTGCTGAAAACCTGAAGCCGACCATGCGAGCCTATCTGCACGGTCGACCACAGAGCCATTTTTATCTTTATAAATCGGCACATTGATACTCGCCCTACCCGCGACGGGCGATGCGAATAATAAACGCGAATGTTTCGTCGTATTTTCAGGATGACGAAGACGCCGCCCGCGTCTTCCCTCCTGTTCATGATGTTAAAGCGAGCCCCCCCATGACGCCGCCGACCGTCGCGTCCCGCAGTCCGGACGCCAGTCTCTATATTCTCACCGCCCTTCTGTTTCTGGCCTATCTGTGCGTGGCGGTTCCTCTGGCCGTACTGCCCGTTCATGTGACGCAGACCATGGGCCTGTCCAATGCCTGGGCCGGTCTGGTGGTGGGCGTCGCCTTCCTGTCCACCATCCTGAGCCGGGGTTACGCAGGCCGCATCACCGACCGCGAGGGCGGCAAGCCCGCTGTCATGCGGGGCCTGATCTTCTATGTCGTGGGTGCTGTCGTCTGCATGGCGGCGGGGTTCATCGCCGCGCCCGTCGCCGCGCTGGCCGTGCTGATCGCGGGACGTCTCGTCATCGGCGTGGGCGAAAGCCTTGTCACTGTCGGTGTGGTCGGCTGGGGCATCGGCCTGATGGGCCCGGCGCGCTCAGGCCGGGTGCTGTCCCTGATCGGGGCGGCCATCTATGGCGCCTTCGCTGTCGGCGGCCCCATCGGCGCGGACGTCGCCGCGCATTTCGGCTTCGTCGGCGCCATGGTCCTAGCAGGCCTGTTGCCCTGTCTGGGTTTGATCGCTGTCAACAGGATGGCGGGGCCGCCCCCTATGCCGCACGCCGAACGTCCCGGCCTGATCAGCGTGCTGGGCGACATCTGTCGCCACGGGGCCGTGGTCTGTCTGCAGGGTATCGGCTTTGCGGCCATCACCTCATTTTTCATCCTGTATTTCATGGCCAACGGCTGGGGCGGAGCCGGTCTGGGCTTCACGCTGTTCGGCGCCGGTTTTGTGCTGATGCGGGTGCTGTTCGGCGGGCTGACCGACCGGATCGGCGGCATTCCGGTCGCACTGGGTTCGCTCGGCATCGAGGTAGTAGGTCAGGCCATGATCTGGGCCGCGCCCAACGGCATGGTCGCGCTGGCGGGCGCCTTCCTGACCGGCGTAGGATGTTCGCTGATCTTCCCGGCCATGGGACGCGAAGTCGTCCAGCGGGTCCAGCCGCACCTGCGCGGCACGGCTCTGGGCGGGTTCAGCGCCTTTCAGGATCTGTCCTACGGCCTGACCGGTCCGCTTGCCGGAATGCTGGCGGACCGCAGCGGCTTCGGCGTCATCTTCCTGGTCGGCGCGGTCGCCGCCGGAATCGGGTTGGTGTTGACTTTTTCACTGCGTAGGGCGTCGCCTGCGCCCGCTTCCTGAAACAAACGCCCCTGTTCAGTCGCCTGAACAGGGGCGTTTTGCTCACAGCACCTCGAACAGCCCCGCGGCGCCCATGCCGCCGCCCACGCACATGGTGATGACGACATAGCGTTCGCCGCGACGGCGCGCCTCGATCAGGGCGTGGCCGACCATGCGGGCGCCGCTCATACCGTAGGGGTGGCCGATGGAGATGGCGCCGCCGTTGACGTTCAGACGCTCGTCCGGGATGCCCAACTGGTCGCGGCAATAGAGGACCTGAACCGCAAAGGCCTCGTTCAGCTCCCACAGGCCGATGTCCTCGACCTTGAGGTTGAACCGCTCCAGCAGGCGCGGCACGGCCACGACGGGGCCGATGCCCATTTCATCAGGGCGCACCCCCGCGACAGCTGTGCCGACATAGCGGCCCAGCGGCTGTAGGCCCCGGCGTTCTGCCTCGCCCGCCTCCATCAGCACGCAGGCCGAGGCGCCGTCCGACAGCTGGCTGGCGTTGCCCGCCGTCACCGTGCCGTCGGGGAAGACGGTTCGCAGACTGCTCAGGCCCTCCAGCGTGGTGTCGGCGCGCGCGCCCTCATCCTGTTGCAGGGTGACGTCGCGCCAAGTGATCTCGCCGGTCTGTTTGTCGACGACCTTCATGCGCGAGGCCAGGGGCACGATCTCATCGTCGAAACGGCCCGCCGCCTGCGCCGCCGCCGTGCGCTGCTGCGACTGCAGGGCATAGGCGTCGCACGCTTCGCGCCCCACGCCATAGCGACGCGCCACCGTCTCGGCCGTGTCCAGCATGGACATATAGGCGTCCGGTTGATGCTGCAGGACCAGAGGGTCCGGCTCGACGCGCAACTGTTCGGTCTGGACCATGGAGATGGACTCCACCCCGCCCGCGACGGCGATCTGCATCTGGTCGACGATGATCTGCTTGGCCGCCGTGGCGATGGTCATCAGGCCCGACGAGCACTGGCGGTCCATCGTCATCCCCGCCACCGAGACGGGGAAGCCGGCTGCCAGCGCCGCCGTGCGGCCAACCGACTGCTGCACGCCCTGCGGCAGGGAGCAGCCCAGCAGGCAGTCCTCGACCTCGGCCGGATCGACGCCCGCGCGCTGCACCGCATGGCTCAGGACGTGGGCCGCCAGCGTCGGCGACGGCGTGGCGTTGAAGGCGCCGCGATAGGCCCGACCGATCGGCGTGCGGGCGGTCGAAACGATGACAGCGTCGCGCCTCATGCCGACATCGGGCCCTTTACGCCCGCCGAAGCCATTTCCTGTGCGCCCTGCTGGAAGCCGTAGTCCGGCACGATCTCGCCCTCGCGGCTTGACGCCTCGGCCCAGCGGGCGATCAGCTGCTCGCCCGCATCCTCGCCGCCGCCGATGCGCACGCCCGGCGTCAGGGTGATGTTGGCCATGGCGAAGTGGCCGCCGCCCGCGCACAGAATGGCCCGCGTCGGCGCATCATCGCTGACCAGCGCCAGCAGGCCGGGGCTGACCAACGCCGGGTCCAGCGCCTTCAGCACCTCGTCCGACAAAATGCCCGCCGTCATCTGGGTGGCGGCGGTCGGCGCCAGGGCGTTGACCTTGATGTTGTATTTTGCGCCTTCGATGGCCAGCGTCTGCATCAAACCGACCTGCGCCAGCTTGGCCGCGCCATAGTTGGCCTGACCAAAGTTACCATACAGACCCGAAGACGAAGTGGTCATGACGATGCGGCCATGGTTCTGCTCGCGCATGATCTCCCACACGGCCTTGGAGCAGATCGCAGCGCCCATCAGATGCACGTCCACGACGAGGCGGAAGTCATCGAGCGTCATCTTCGAGAAGCTCTTGTCGCGCAGGATGCCCGCGTTGTTGATCAGGATGTCGATGCGGCCCCAGGCCTTCATCGCCGCATCCACCATGGCCTGCACAGCGTCGACGTCGGTGACGGAGCCTGCCGCCGCCATCGCCTGACCGCCCGCCGCGGCGATCTCGTCCACCACGCCCTGAGCCGCCGCTTCAGTCAGGTCGTTGACCACGACCTTCGCGCCCTTTGAGGCCAGATACAGCGCGTGACAGCGGCCAAGGCCTCCGCCCGCCCCCGTCACGATCGCAACCCGATCCTTCAGCAACATGCGTTCCTCCGATGATGTCATAACAAACGTTGGCTTCAGCTTATCCATCCTGCACGCCGCCGCCAGCATCATTCGTCAGAACGAGCTCGCCTTCATCCGAAACGCTCGATCCGCAGGGCGTTCATCCATGCAGGCGCAGGATGACCCAGCGCCAGTTGCTCCATCGTCTCGGCCGTGAAGGCGGCAAGCGTCAGGCCCAGATGTTGATGGCCAAAGGCGTAGTGGACGGCCGGATGCGCCTGAAGCCTGCCTATCGCCGGCAGATAATCGGCCAGCGTCGGGCGCGGGCCGCACCAGCGGTCCGGCGTCTCGGAGAAGGCGACGCCCAGCGTGCGGAGTTGGTCTTCGATCTGTCGCCACTTGCGCACATCAGGCGGAGCCGACGGCGCGCCGAACTCGACGTGGCTGGAGGCGCGCAGCCCGCCCTTGAAGCGGGCCACAACGAGGGCGCGATCCTCGAACACGGTCAGCGGCAGGTCGTCGGGCCAGTCATGCTGAACCGACTGAACCGAATAGCCGCGCTCGCCGATCAGAGGGACCGTCAGGCCCAGCGGTTTCAGCAATGGCGCGGACCAGGCGCCCGCCGCGACGAGCACGCGTTCAGCTTCGACGACTGCGCCGTCATTCAGAACGATTTCGACGCCGTCGGGCATGGGGTTCAGGCGCCGCGCTTCGGCCTGAACACAGCGTCCGCTTCGGCTGATGAAGGCCGTCATCAAGGCGTCGCGCACACGCTGGGGTTCGCTGACCTGACCGGTCCCGGTGAAGCGGATTCCACCTGCCGGTCGGGCTTTCAGAACGCTGTCCCATGCAGCCAGTTCGTCGGTCTCCAGCGGACGGAAGCGGGCCTTACCGGTGCGCGCAAAGCGCCACGCCTCCAGCCCTCGCCTAGCCGCCTCAGGCGTGGACCAGACAACAGCATGGCCGGTCGGACGGATCAGGTCGTCCGGCGCCTGCGCCAGCGCGGTCAGACGCAGCCATGCGCCCAGAGGGTCATCCAGCAGATGCGCCAGAACCTGTGCGCCATGCGCTGCAGCAGCCGGTCGCGAGGCGGCCAGAAACCGCAGCGCCCACGGCCCCCACAGCCCCACGTCCCGCGCACGGAAATCCAGCGGGCCGCCAAAGGCGAACAGCCGCCCGAAGGCGCTTTTCAGCGTCGCGGGCGATGGCATAGGCTCGCACTGTTCGGCGGCGATGTGGCCGATGTTGCCGAAAGAGGCGCCGCGCCGGGGATCGCCCGGATCGAACAGCGTCGTCTCAAAGCCCGCAGACTGAAGCCGCAGGGCCGTCGCCGTCCCGACCAGACCGCCCCCGATGACGGCCCAGCGCTGCGCCGTCTTCATACAGAGGCGTCCTCGCCGAAGGGGTCGTCCAGACTGTGCGAAGGCTGGGTGAACCAGACCGGGCCATCCTCAGTCATGTAGAAATGGTCTTCCAGACGCACGCCGAACTGACCCGGAATGACCAGCATCGGCTCATTCGAGAAACACATGCCGGGCGCCAGCAGCGTGGCGTCGCCGCGGACCAGATTGGGCGCCTCATGGATGTCCAAACCGATGCCGTGGCCGGTGCGGTGCGGCAGGCCCGGCAGGCGATAGTCGGGACCATAGCCGACGTCGGTCAGCCAGTCGCGCGCGGCGTCATCGACGCTGTGGCACGGCGCGCCGTTGCGGGCGGCGGCGAAGGCGCGGGCCTGCGCCTCCTTTTCATGCTCCCACACACGGCGGAAATCGTCTGTCGGCCGGCCGAAGACATAGGTGCGGGTGATGTCGGAGTGATAGCCGTCGACCAACGTCCCGGTATCGACCAGCACCACGTCATCGACCTGAAGGGCGCGGTCGCCCTCGCCTCCGTGCGGCAGGCAGGTGTCGTCGCCGAAGGACACCAGACAGAACCACGAGCCGCCCTCGCCGCCCAGTGCGCGGTGTTCGGCGTCGATGAAGGCCTTGACCTCAGAGGTGCGCACGCCAGCCTTCAGCCAGCGGCGGGTGCGGCGCTGGACCTCCAGCGTGATGGCCTTGGCGCGCTGCAGCAGTGCGATCTCGGCGGGCGACTTGAGGCTGCGCTGCTTCAGGATCAGGGGCGCGCCGTCGACAATCCGTTCCGCTCCCAGAACACGACTGAGGCCCAGCCAGATAAAGGTCGCCGCCTGATCGTCCACCGCCAGAACACCATCGTCGGACAGGCGCGCGCCGGCGAGGGCATAGGGGTTTTCCTCTTCCTCCCACGTCAGGATGTCGCCGGCGATGCCGTCCGATGCGGTCGTCAGGCCTGCGACCTTGTCACGCTCGAACCGGGGGCAGATGTATTCCACCCGGCCGTCAGCGTGGATCAGGGCGCCGGTCAGGCGCTCCGACGGATGCCAGTCCAGCCCCGTATAATAGCGCAGCGACGTGGTCGGGCCGAGCAAAAGGGCGGCCAGTCCCGCCTCCTTCAACCCTGCGGCCAGAGTGCGGATACGGGCGCGGCGTTCATCGGCGACGATCGGTGCGGCGGCGGGAGGAATAAAGGTCATCGCATCAACGTATATTGTATCTGATTTCTGATCATGTTTCTTTCATGCCTCGGATCGTCCGGCAAGGGCGGCGAGATCCTCGGGGGAGGGAAACATCATGATCATAGCCGTTCTTCTGACGGCGCTGGCCCTGCTGGCCGCCTTTTATGCTGTCCAACTGGTGCGTACGGCGCGAGCGCGCGACGAACTGAGGCCCAAGGCTGAGGGCGTGGCCATCGGCGCCGTCGCCAACTTCTTCGATGCGCTGGGTATCGGATCATTCGCGCCGACGACGGCCTGGCTGCGGTTCCGCAAACTGGTCCCGGACAGCTTCCTGCCCGCGGTGCTGAACGCGGGCCACTGCCTGCCCACGGTGATGCAGGGGCTGGTCTTCATGAAGCTGATCCAGGTCGATCCTGTGCTGCTGATCGCCTGTATCGGCGCCTCGATCCTGGGGGCCGTGATCGGCGCGCCCATTGTGCTGCGCCTGCCGGTGCGGGCGGTGCAGATGGTGGTGGGCGCGGCGCTGCTGATCGCCGCCGCCCTTTACGCCATGACCAATCTGAACCTGATGCCTGCGGGCGGCGAAGCGGTGTCTCTGGAAGGAAACCTGTTCATCGTCGCCGTGCTGGCGCATCTGGTCATGGGCGCCTTGATGAGCTTCGGCATCGGCCTCTATGCGCCGTCCCTGATCATGCTCAGCCTGATGGGAATGAACCCGACGGCGGCCTTTCCCATCATGATGGGCGCCTGCGCCTTCCTGATGCCTGTATCCAGCCTGCGCTTCATCCGCAGCGAGCGTATCGACCTGCGGCTGGTGCTGGGCATGGCCATCGGCGGCATACCGGCGGTGCTGCTGGCGGCGTTCGTCATCACCTCCCTGCCGCTGACCGTACTGCGGTGGGGCGTGGTCGTGGTGGTGCTTTATGCGGCGGCCAATCTGCTGATGACGGCCTGTCGCGCCCGCAGCTAGCGCCCCAGATCAGCGCCTTTGGCCCTTGCGCGTCACGACCGTGTCCGCAGTCTGGCTCAGTTCTTCGCGCAGGTCGTGCAGGGTGTGCTCAATGTGCGCCGTGGCCAGTCGGCTGACCGTCGCCGCATCGCGGTCCAGCCACGCGCGCAGCAGTTCCTGATGCTCGGCGGCGGCCGTCAGGTGACGTGACTTGTTCTCGAGGTGTTTGCGCACATAGCGGTCAGCCATGATGTGCAGTCGGCTGGTGATCTCGGCCGTCAACACGCGATCCCCCGGCTGGACCAGCGCCATGTGGAAGGCATGGTTCAGCGGCCCCACGCTGGGCAGATGCGCCGCCGCCGCCGCGTCCAGTTCGGCCAGCAGGCGTGCAGCCTCTGCCCTCTGGCCCTCATCAGCGACAAGACAGGCCTTGGCGGCCGCTTCCGGCTCCAGCTTCAGGCGCAGTTCGTAGATTTCCTCAGCCTCGGCGGCGCTCATGCCCCGCACGAAGAAGCCCCGGTTGGCGTGCGACACCACCAGACCGTCCTGCTCCAGCCGCACAAGGGCCTCACGCAGCGGAATCTTGGAAACGTTCAGTTCGGCCGCCAGCGCGTCCTGCCGGATCGCCACGTCAGGCGCGATCGCGCCGGACAGGATCATGTCGCGCACCACCTCCATCAGGCGGTCGGACAGGGTGCGGACTTCAAGCGGGGATGCGGCCATGCAGGTTCATCAGGTCGAAAAGGCTGGGCCGGTCGCCCGACCCAGCCATAACGCGCGCTGGCCGCAATTACGATGCGGAATACGTCACACCACCTGGAAGCCCGCCCAGAAGGGATCGCGACGATCCACCCAGATGGTGTTGAACCCCGTGGCGATCGCCGATCCCTCGATCGAAGGCACGATCGCCTTGTGCTCGCCCACCGTCGTCTCGGCCTCGACCCGGCCAATGAAGCGGCTGCCGATATAGCTTTCGTGGACGAAGGCGTCGCCGACCTTCAACCGCCTCTTGGCGTGCAGATGAGCCAGCCGCGCCGAGGTGCCGGTGCCGCACGGACTACGGTCGATGGCCTTGTCGCCATAGAAGACGGCGTTGCGGCCGTCGGCGCCCTGCCCCTTCGGCCTGTCGGCCCACAGGACATGGCTGACGCCGTTGATCGAAGGCTCGTCCGGGTGAACCGGATGGAAGGCCGCCCGCACCCGCTCACGCACCAGACCGCTCAGTTCGATGATGCGGCCGGCGCCCAGATCATCCAGCCCGGTATAGGCGCCCTGCGGCTCGACGATGGCGTAGTAGTTGCCGCCGTATGAGACATCGACGCTCAGCGGGCCGAGGCCCGGCACGTCAATCTCGATCCCTTCCGCCGCCAGATAGGCCGGGACGTTGCGGATGCGCACCGAGGTCACGCGGTCGCCCTCGGTCTCATAGGCGATGTCCAGCACGCCCGCCGGAACCTCGACCTTCAATCGCCCCGGCGTGCGCGGCCGGATCAGGCCGTGCTCGATGCCGAAGGTGATCATGCCGATGGTCCCGTGGCCGCACATGGGCAGGCAGCCGCTGGTCTCGATAAACAATATGCCCGCGTCCGCGTCCGGCAGGGTCGGCGGATACAGGAAGCCGCCGCTCATCATGTCGTGGCCGCGAGGCTCGAAGCACAGCGAGGTGCGGATCCAGTCATAGCGGCTGAGGAAATCCAGCCGCCGCTCGGCCATGCTGGCCCCTGACAACAGGGGCGCGCCGCCGGCGACCAGGCGAACCGGGTTGCCGGCGGTATGACCGTCAATGCAGAAGAAGACGTCGCGCATTCAGTGTCCCGATCAGACGATCTTCACAGCCTTGCCCGAGCCGATCGGGCGCGTTTCCGCCGCCTTCTCGACCATGGCGATGACCTCGGCCCGACGGGCGCCCGCCAGCGGCATACGCGGCATACGAACCCGTTCGCTGCCCCGGCCCATGATCGTCTCGGACAGCTTGATCGACTGAACCAGATCCGAAACTGAATCCAGGTGCAGCAGGGGCATGAACCAGCGATAGATCTCCAGCGCACGCGCGATATCGCCGTCCTTGACCGCACGGACCAGGGCCACGGACTCTTCAGGGAAGGCGTTGGTCAGGCCCGACACCCAGCCCTTGGCGCCCAGGATCATGCCTTCCAGCGCCACATCATCCAGACCGACCATGACCGCGTAACGATCGCCCAGTTCGTTGAAGATGTCGGTGATGCGCCGCGAGTCCGGGGCGCTTTCCTTCAGGGCCACGATGTTCGGCACGTCCGACAGACGGCGCAGGTCGTCGTTGTTCAGCGTCTGACGATACATCAGCGGGTTGTTGTACAGCATGTTGGGCAGGCCGCTGGCCGCCGCCACGGCGCGGAAGTGGGCTTCCAGCTCTGCCTGCGTCGGCACATAGACCATGGCCGGCAGCACCATCAGGGCGTCCACGCCGATGTCCTCGGCGTCCCTGGCATAGGTTTCGGCCCGCGCCGTGGTCAGTTCGCTGACCCCGGTGATGATCGGCACGCGGCCGTCGGCGACCTCGACCGCCGCCTTCAGCACGGCGCGCTTTTCCTCGGGCTCCAGCGAGTTGTTCTCGCCGACCGTGCCCATGACGATGATGGCGTCGACGCCGTCCTTGATCAGGCCGTCCAGCACCGTCTGCGTGGCGTTCAGATCAACCGCCAGCGCCTCATCGAATTGCGTGGTCGCCGCCGGGACCACCCCGGTCCAGTCCAACTTCGCCCCAGCCATAAGCTACCCCTCCTAAAGCAGATTTATTTTCGTATACGATATCTGATCTGGAGCGAAGTCAAGCGAAGTTCGCCTATCCCGCGCTGTAACTGGTCTTGGTCAGGGTAAAGAAATCGGCCGCCGCAAAGCCCTGCTCACGCGGGCCGTAGGACGAGGCCTTCGTGCCGCCGAACGGCACATGATAATCGACGCCCGCCGTGGCCAGATTGACCATGGTCATGCCCGCCTTTGCGCGGCGCTGGAAATCGCGCGCGTGCTTCAGCGACTGGGTGACGATGCCCGCCGACAGGCCGAACTCCACGCCGTTGGCGACCGCCAGCGCCTCTTCATAATCCTTGACGCGGATGGTCGAGGCGACCGGGCCGAACACCTCTTCATTATTGATGCGCATGGCCGGCTCGGTGTCGGCGATCAGGGTCGGCTCGACATACCAGCCGGGCGTCTCGCGGTTCAGGCGACCGCCGCCGGTGACGATGCGCCCGCCCTCGGACGCAGCGATGTCGATGTAGCGGTACGATGTCTCGCGCTGCGCCTCGCTGACCGCCGGACCGACCTGCGTATTGGAATCCAGTGCATTGCCAACGCGCAGCGCGGCGACCTTTTCGGCCAGCGCCGCCACGAAGCGATCGTGGACGCCATCCTGCACGATCAGGCGGCTGGAGGCCGTACAGCGCTGTCCCGTGGCGAAGAAGCTGCCGTCCAGCGCAATGTTCACCGCCCGGTCCAGATCGGCGTCGTCCAGCACGATCAGCGGGTTCTTGCCGCCCATCTCCAGTTGCACCCGCGCCTGACGCGCCGCAGCCCCCGCGGCGACGCCCGCGCCGACGCCTTGCGAGCCGGTGAAGCTGACGCCCGCCACATCCTTGTGGTCGACGATGGCCTGCCCCACGCGGCCGCCGCCGATGACCAGGTTCAGCACGCCCTTGGGCAGCCCTGCCTCATACAGGATGGCGACCAGAGCCTCGGCTGTCGCAGGCGTATGGCTGGCAGGCTTGATCACCACCGTATTGCCGAAGGCCAGCGCCGGCGCCGCCTTCCACGCCGGAATGGCGATAGGAAAGTTCCACGGCGTAATCAGGCCGAACACGCCGACCGGCTGGCGATAGGTCTGCACCTCCACCCCCGGCCGGGTCGAGGCCAGGTTCTGGCCATGCAGGCGCAGGGCCTCCCCGGCGAAGTATTTCAGAATGCGGGCGGCGCGCGCCGTCTCGCCGATGCCCTCAGCCAGGGTCTTGCCCTCTTCGCGAGACAGCAGGCGGCCGACCGCCTCGCGCCGCTCCATCAGCAGGCTTCCGGCCCGGTCCAGCACGTCCGAACGCACCTCGGGCGAGGCGCCCGCCCAGCCGTCGAACGCCGCCGAAGCCGCCGCCACCGCTTCATCGACCTCGGCCGCGCCGCCTTCGGGCGCCAGGGCCACGACCTCGCGCGTGTCGGACGGGTTCAGGCTCTCGACCGTTCCGGCCCCCCGGCGCTCGCCGTTGATCCAGTGGCTCAGTTCGATGGTCGCGGTCATGGCGTGTCTTTCGTCCGTGCGTCGGTATCGTCAGAAGATAGGAAAGAAGTCAGAAGCCCAGGGCCTGAATCTGATCATAAAGCACCTTGGGCGTGCGCACCCCATGCTTGAGGCTGCGCGCCCGCGCTTCATATCGGCGCTGCGACGGCAGCCGCGCGCCCTGATCGGCGAAGGCGGCGAACAGGGCCTCGGCCCGCGCGGCGTTCGCCTCTGCATCGCCCCCGCCCATGACGGCCGGATCAAAGGCCAGGATCAGTTCGCCGTGCATGGGCGCCGCCTTGGCGCCGTCGTCAAAGGCCATGGACTCGCGGCTGGTCAGGTCGCCGATCAACGGCCCCGCCATCAGCTCGATCATCGTCGACAGAGCCGAGCCTTTATGTCCGCCGAAGGTCAGCATGGCCCCATCCAGCGCCGCGCGCGCATTCGTCGTCGGCTGTCCTTCGGCGTCCACGCCCCAGCCCTCGGGGATCGGCTTTCCGGCGATGTCGTGCAGCGCCATGTCTCCGCGCGCGATGGCGCTGGTGGCGAAGTCGAAGACGTAGGGATACGGCCCCGGACGCGGCCAGCCGAAGGCGATCGGATTGGTGCCGAGCAGTCCCTTCTTGCCGCCCGCCGGCGCCACCCACGAATGGCTGGGCGTCATGGCCAGAGCCGCCACGCCCATCCCGGTCAACTGCTCGATCTCGGGCCACAGGGCGGAAAAATGGAAGCAATTGTTGATGACCAGCGCCGCCACCCCGACAGTTTTGGCCTTCTGCGCCAACAGCGGCGCCGCGCGCTCGAACGCCAGCAGGGAATAGGCATGACGCGCATCGGCCCGCACCAGCGCAGGCGACGCATCCTCGATCATCGGCTCAGCATCCAGCGACAGCTTGCCCGAGCGGATCGTCATGACGCAGCCCGGCAGCCGGTAAAGCCCATGCGAGGCGCACTCGTCCCGCTCGCCCGCCGTGATGACGCGAGCCACCGCCTCGGCGTGCGCAACCGACAGCCCTGCCCCCGTCAGCACCCGCCGTGACAGGGCGAACACCTCGTCAATCGACAGGGCGACCGTCTCCTGGGCCTCAAACACGCTCACATCGCTCTCCCGACCTTGAATCGTATACGAAACTGCCGAGGAGCGCGACAAACATCAAGCCCTAACCTTTCTGCACGCGAAGGATAGATGGCTTCAAGACATTCAAAGACGCTCGACCATTCCTGAACAGGAACGAGAAGCGATCTACAGCGCCCTTCGAGAAAACACCATGAAGGTCGCCGCAAATTCGGCGCATCTGACGAACCTTATAACAGATTGTCTTCATCCGACCGGGCTCTTACCTAAGCCTCCATGCTCCGGTCGACGAAGACATTGGCGAACCTGTTTGCAGCCGTGATGCTGGTCATCGCGGCCTTTATGGTCGCGCCTGCGGTTGATGCAGCGGTCTGTGGGCCGGATACGGTCATCGCCGCGCATCAGTCCATAGATGCCGACGACAGCAATCATGACGATCAGGGCGGCGATATCCACGGCCATTGCCACCACCCGGCCGAGCGCCAATCCAGCGGCGACCTGCATGTCGCTGCCCCCCTGCTCACCGGGGATCGACACCCCCTGCGTGACGAAAGCGGGGCTTCGCTGATCCCCGACCGACTGAAGCGTCCGCCAAGGATCTGATCGGAAGCCTGCGCCTGCGCGCACCTCTCTTCTGAACATTTCCGGACCTGAATCATGTCTCCGACATTCCGTCGTCGGCCGCGTCTTGCGGCTGGCTGTGCGCTTGCCGTGTTTGCGGCGTTCGGCGCCGCTCCTGCGTGGGCCGACCCCGCGCCCTCCTATGGCGAGTTGCTCGCCCGACTAGCCCAGACGCCTGCCGCCGTCGAAGCGGACGCCCTGAGCGACGCCGCCGAGGCCCGCGTGCGTCAGGCGCGCGTCCTGCCCAATCCGAACCTGTCCATGCAGTTGGAGAATGTGGCCGGGTCCGGCCGCTATTCCGGCTTCAGCAACGGCGACCTCAGCCTGTCGCTCAGTCAGGACCTGGGCCTGTGGGGGCGACGCCCCGCACGGGTGAACGCCGCCCGCGCCGAGGCGGGCGCCGCCGCCTTGCGCCGCGACATGGCCGTGATCGACGCCGCCGGGCGACTGGCGCTGATCTATGCCGAGGCCGAAGCGGCCCAGCGCCGGGCCGCACTGGCCGAAGAGGCGCTGACCCTGTCCGTGGCCGACGCCCGCGCGGCGCTGGTTCTGGTTGAAGAAGGCCGCGAGCCCCTGCTGCGCGGCATCCAGGCCGAGAGCGAGGCCGCCGCCGCCCGCGCGAGCCTTGATGAAGCCAAGGCCGAACGCGACGCCGCCTTCGCCCGTCTTAGCGCCGTAGCCATGCTGCCGACGCCCGCCACCTCGATCGCGGCCGGGCTGCTGGACGCGCCGACGACGCCTTCGGCCCGGTCCGATCGCGACGCGCCGACGGTGCGGACAGCCAAGGCCGAGGCTGCGGCGGCCGAACGCCGCATCGACATCGAGCGCATCAACAGACGCCCTGACGTCACCGCCAGCGTCGGCGTGACCCGTTTCGGCGCCGAAGACCAGACGGCCCTCACCTTCGGCTTCAGCCTGCCCCTGCCCCTGTTCGACCGGAACCGGGGCAACATCGACGCCGCCCGCGCCGAACACAGGGCCGCCGAGGCGCGCGTCATGCAGGCGCGTCAGGACGCAGGCGCCGAGCGCGCCGCCGCCGTCGCGCGTCTGGCGTCTTCAGCCAGCCGGGTGTCGGCCGCCGATGCGGGCGTCACCTCGGCCGAGGAAGCCTATCGCCTGTCGCGCATCGGCGCCGAGGCGGGACGCATCTCGCAACTGGAGCTGCGCACCGGACGCGCCGCACTGATCAACGCCCGATCCGCCGCTGTCGACGCCCGCATGGCGCGCGTCCGCGCCGAGATCGATCTGGCGCGCCTGGAAGGCCGCGCCCCCTTTGAAGGAAGCCGCTGATGTCCCCCCTGTCGTCAAACAAGAAAGTCCTGATCGCGGGCGTCGCCGTCGTCGTCCTGCTGGGCGGCGGGGCGCTGGCCCTGACGCTCACACGGTCTGATCCGCCCGCGCCTGCCGCCGAGAAGACCAAGGCGGAAGGCGAAGCCGCAGAAGCGCCCGAGGGCGTGGTCGAACTGACCGCCGAACAGCTTGAGGCGGCAGGCATTTCTGTCGTCTCCGTCACACGCGGCGGGGGGGGCGAAACGCGCTTGTCCGGTCGGGTCGAGGCCATGGTGGACGCGCGCGCCGCCGTCGGCGCCGTGGTCGGCGGCACGGTCGAGCGGGTGCTGGTCGCGCCGGGTCAGACGGTGCGCGCGGGCCAGCCTCTGGTCAGTCTGATCAGCGGCGACGGCGCTGCGCTGCGCGCCGAGATCGACGCGGCCTCGGCCGCCGCGACCGCCGCGCGTCAGGCCCACCAACGCAACCGCAACCTGGCCGATCAGGGCGTCGTCGCGCGTCAGGAGGTCGAGGCCTCGCAGGCTCAGGCCGCCAGTGCAGACGCCATGGCCCGCGCCGCACGAGCAAGAGCGGCGGCGGCGGGCTCGCCTAATGCGTCCGGCCGGATGAGCGTGGTCAGCCCCATCTCCGGCGTCGTAACCAATGTTCAGGTCGGCCCCGGCGGCTTCGTCGCGCAAGGCGCGGTCGTGGCCGAAGTGACCAATCCGGCGCGGGTCGAGCTGGTCTTCAACGCCCCGCCGCAACTGGCCGCTCAGGTGCGCCTCGGCTCCCACGTTCGCGTCACCGGTCCGCAGGGCGAGTTCAACGCCCTGGTCACCGGCGTCGCGGCCGGCGCCGGATTGCAGGACAGCGGCGCGACCGTGATCCGCGCCCGTCCCGAAGGCGGCCGCCTGCCGCCCGCCGGGTCGCCCGTCACCGGCGCCGTGGTCACGCAGGGCCAGTCCGGCGGCGCCCTGACCGTGCCGTCCGAGGCGGTGCAGACGGTCGACGGCGCCACGGTGGTCTTCGTCCAGACCGACCAAGGCTTCCGCGCCCAGCCCGTGCTGGCGGGCCGTCAGGCCGGGGGCGCCACCGAAATCCTGCGCGGCCTGACCGGCGCCGAAAGGGTCGCCGCAGCCAACGCCTTCCTGCTCAAGGCCGAACTGGCCAAGGGCGAAGCCGAGCACGGCCACTAAGGGAGGGCGATCATGTTCAAAGCGATCATCGAAGCGTCCGTCCGCTTCCGCTGGTTCATCGTCCTGGCCACGACCCTGGTCGCGGCGTGGGGTCTGTTCCAGCTGACCAAGCTGCCGATTGACGCCGTGCCTGACATCACCAACCGGCAGGTGCAGATCAACACCGTGACCCCGGCCCTGGCCCCCGAACAGATGGAGCGGCAGGTCACCTATCCGCTGGAAACGGCGATGGCGGGCATTCCGGGCATCCAGAGCACCCGCTCCCTGACCCGCAACGGCTTCAGCCAGGTGACGGTCATCTTCAGCGACGCCACCGACATCTATTTCGCCCGTCAGCAGGTGGCCGAACGGATGGCGCAGGCGCGCGAGAATCTGCCCGAGGGCGTCGAACCGGCCCTGTCGCCCATCACCACCGGCCTGGGCGAAGTCCTGATGTGGACGGTCGATCTGACGCCCTTCGACACCAAGGCGGCGCGCGCGGGCCGACCCGGCTGGCAACCCGACGGCGCCTATCTGACGCCTGAAGGCGAGCGGCTGGACACGCCGCAGGCGCGGGCCACCTATCTGCGCACCGTGCAGGACTGGATCATCGCGCCCCGGATGCGGACCGCGCCCGGTCTGGCGGGCGTCGACGTCAACGGCGGCTATGTGAAGGAATACGCCGTCCGCCCCGACCCGGCGCGATTGGCCGCCTATGGCCTCAGCCTGAACGATCTTGTTCAGGCGCTGGACCGCGCCAACACTCAGGCGGGCGCGGGCTATATCCAGCGCGCGGGCGAGGCGCTGACCGTCCGCACCGACGCCCTGGCGCAGACGGTCGAGGATCTGGCCCAGGCGCCCGTGGTCAACCGCAACGGCTTGGTCGTGCGCGTCGCCGATGTGGCCGTGGTCGAGATCGGCCAGGCGCCGCGTCTGGGAGGGGCTAGTCGCGACGGCCATGAGGCGGTCATCGGCACAGCCCTGATGCTGGCGGGCGAGAACAGCCGCACCGTGGCCCAGGCCTCCGCCGACCGGCTGGAACAGATCAGCGCCAGCCTGCCGCCCGACATCGTGGCCGAGCCGGTGCTGAACCGCAGCGCCCTGGTCAACTCCACCATCAAGACGGTGGCCAAGAACCTGACCGAAGGGGCGCTGCTGGTCATCGTCGTGCTGTTCCTGCTGCTGGGGAACATCCGCGCGGCGACGATCACGGCCCTGATGATCCCGATCAGCTTCCTGTTCGCGGTCATCGGCATGAACCGCTTCGGCATCAGCGGAAACCTGATGAGTCTGGGGGCGCTGGACTTCGGCCTGCTGGTCGATGGCGCCGTGGTGGTGGTCGAGAACACCCTGCTGCGTCTGGGCCAGAAACGCGCCGATCTGGGTCGCGCCCTGACCCGCAACGAACGCCTTGGCGTCGCCGCCTCGGCCGCGCGCCAGATGGTCAAGCCCGCCGCCTTCGGCCAGCTTATTATCCTTCTGGTCTTCACTCCCCTGCTGATGCTGGAAGGGGTCGAGGGCAAGACCTTCATCCCCATGGGCGCCACGGTCATGCTGGCCCTGGTCGGCGCCTTCATCTTCTCCTTCACCTTCGTCCCGGCCATGGCCGCCCTGCTGGTGAAAGAGCCCAAGACCGTCCACGTCGATGAGAACGGCGAGGCGGAAGAGCATGAGACCTTCCTGCTGCGCCACGCGCGCCGCTGGATCGAACCGGTCATCCGCGCCGCCGTCTCCCATCCGAAGACCGTGCTGGTCTCGGCGTTCGGCGCCCTGCTGATCGGCGCCCTGGCCTTCACCCTGCTGGGGCGCGAGTTCATCCCCACACTGGACGAAGGCGACATCGCCATGCAGGCGCTGCGCGTGCCCTCGGCGTCGCTGGAGCAATCCCTCGCCATGCAGATGGCGCTGGAGCGGGCCATCAAGGCCCAGCCGGAGGTGAAGACCGTCTTCTCGCGCACCGGCACGGCCGAGGCGGCGGTGGACCCCATGCCGCCGAACATCTCCGACGCCGTCATCGTGCTGAAGAAACGCAAGGAATGGCCCGATCCGCGCCTGCCGAAGGAAGAGCTGATCGCCCGCATCGAGAAGGCCGCCTCGACCCAGCTGGGCAACGCCTTCGAGTTCAGCCAGCCGATCGAACTGCGCTTCAACGAACTGATCTCGGGCGTCCGCACCGATCTGGCGGTCATGGTCTATGGCGACGACTTCGCCCAGCTTCAGAAGACGGCGGACCAGGTGGCGAACGCCCTGCGCGACACGCCAGGTTCTGCCGACGTGCGGGTGGAGCAGGCGTCCGGCCTGCCGACCCTGACCGTCAACGTCGACCGCTTCGCCGCCGCCAACTACGGCCTGTCGGCGGCCGACGTGTCCGAAGCCGTCTCGGCGGCCATCGGCGGCGCCGAGGCAGGCCAGATCTTCGAGGGCGATCGTCGCTTCGACGTGGTGGTCCGCCTGTCGGACGCCGAACGCAACGACCCCGCCGCCCTGAACGCCCTGCCCGTCACCACGGCGAGCGGCGCGACCATTCCCCTGTCCTCAGTCGCCCGCATTCAGGTGAAGGAGGGCCAGAACCAGATCAGCCGCAACGACGGCAGCCGCCGCATGGTGGTTCAGGCCAATGTGCGCGGCCGCGATCTGGGCGGCTTCGTCGCCGACGCCCAGAAGCAGGTGGATAAACAGGTCAGCCTGCCCGCAGGCTATTCGATCAAATGGGGCGGCCAGTTCGAGAACCTGAAGCGGGCCGAGCAGCGGCTGGGGCTGGTCATTCCCGTGGTCTTCGTCCTGATCGGCATACTGCTGTTCATGGCGCTGGGGTCGTTCGCGGAGGCCGGGCTGGTGTTCGCCTGCGTGCCGCTGGCGCTGGTCGGCGGGGCGCTGTCGCTGTTGCTGCGGGGGATGCCCTTCTCGGTCTCGGCGGCGGTCGGCTTCATCGCCGTGTCGGGCGTGGCGACCCTGAACGGACTGGTGCTGATGCAGGCGATCCGCGAGCGGTTGCAGGCGGGCCAGACGCCGCGCGCCGCCGCCCTGCTCGGCGCCTTCAGTCGTCTGAGGGCTGTGCTGACCACGGCGCTGGTCGCCATCGTCGGCTTCATCCCCATGGCCATCGCCACCGGCGCCGGGGCCGAGGTTCAGAAGCCGCTGGCCACCGTGGTGATCGGCGGCCTGTTGACGGCGACCGCGCTGACGCTTCTGGTGCTGCCGACCTTTGCTGCAAAGGCGGTCCGGCATCGCAAGGCCGAAGGAATCGAAAACTGATGAATGGCGAGAGGTCAGGGAACTTCAATCATGCCTAACACCGTCCGTCTGGACATTCCCGTCCTTCTACCGGATGCGCCCGACGCTTCAGACGCCTGCGTGGGCCGTCTGATACGCACCCTCAGCGGCGTTCCCGGCCTGTCTCAGGCCCACGTCGTCGAGTCGCCCGAGGGCGCTCAACTGTGCCTGCACTATGACCCGGACCAGCTTTCTCCCGCCGAGGTGAAGCGCAAGGCCCGGCAGGCAGGCGTCGACATCAGCCGGCAGTTCGGTCATCTGGTCGGCTGGACGCAAGGCGTGCGTCACGCCCGCCACGCCCAACTTCTGGAAGCCGCGCTGAAGGACGAGCCGGGCGTGCTCGAGGCGGGTCTGGACGCCTCGGGCGCCGTCAGTCTGGAGTTCGACCAGTCCGTCATCAGCCGTGACGCGCTGATCCAGCGGCTGGCGGCCCACGGCCTCAGCTATTCCCCCACGCCCTCGGCCGCCGCCGTCGGCAAGGATCAGGCGGGTTCGGATCACGCCCATGACCACGATCATGATCACAGCCATGACCACGGCGATCATGGCCATGCCGGGCATAACCACGACCACGGCGGCATATTCGGCTCACAGACCGAACTGATCTTCGCCCTGATGGCGGGCGGCGTTCTGGGCGTCGGCTTTGCGCTGGAGAAGCTGGCGACCGGCCTGCCCGGCTGGATTCCGCTGGCCCTCTATCTCTCCGCCTATGGACTGGGCGGCTTCTTCACCGTGCGCGAAGCGATCGACAACCTGAAGCGCAAGCGGTTCGAAATCGACACCCTGATGCTGGTGGCCGCCGCCGGGGCCGCCGCTCTCGGCGCCTGGGCCGAGGGCGCCTTGCTGCTGTTCCTGTTCAGCCTGGGCCATGCGCTGGAACACTACGCTATGGGCCGCGCCAAGAAGGCCATTGAGGCCCTGGCCGAACTGGCGCCGCGCACCGCCCATGTGCGGCGCGGTCAGGACATCGTCGAACTGCCGGTCGAAGAGCTTCAGATCGGCGATGTTGTGGTGGTGCGACCCAATGAGCGCCTGCCCGCCGACGGTTTCGTCATCGCCGGCGCCACCAGCATCAATCAGGCCCCTGTCACCGGCGAAAGCATGCCGGTCGACAAACAGCCGGTCGCCGATCCGGTCGAGGCGCGGGCGCGTCCGGCCTCCATCGCCGCGACCTCGGCCGTCTTCGCCGGGACCATCAACGGTGCCGGGGCCATCGAGATCGAGACGACCCGAAAATCCAGCGACACCACCCTGGCCAAGGTGGTCCGCATGGTCAGCGAAGCCGAGACGCAGAAGTCCCCGACCCAGCGCTTTACGGACAGGTTCGAGCGCATCTTCGTGCCGGTGGTGCTGATCACGGCCTTCCTGCTGCTGTTCGCCTGGGTGGTGGTGGACGAGCCGTTCCGCGACAGCTTCTATCGCGCCATGGCGGTGCTGGTCGCGGCCAGCCCCTGCGCCCTGGCCATCGCCACGCCCAGCGCCGTCCTGTCCGGCGTCGCCCGCGCCGCGCGCGCCGGGGTGCTGATCAAGGGCGGCGCCCCGCTGGAGAATCTGGGCTCCGTCGACGCCATCGCCTTCGACAAGACCGGCACCCTGACCGAAGGCCGCCCGCGCATCACCGACGTCGTCCCCGTCGATGGCGTGGACGAAGCGACGCTGCTGGCCGTCGCCGTGGCGGTCGAACGCCTCAGCGACCACCCGCTGGCCGCCGCCATCGCCCGCGACGGCGCCGAACGCCTGAATGGCGCCGCCATACAGGCCGCCTCCAGTCTGGACAGCCTGACCGGCAAGGGCGTCTCGGCCAAACTCGACGGCCAGACCATCCTGATCGGCAAGCCCGAGATGTTCGGCGCCGACGACGTGGCCGCCCTGTCCCCCGCAACGGAGACAGCGGTGAACGGACTGCGCGATCAGGGCCGGACCCTGATGGTCGTGCGGCAGGGCGCGCGGGATCTGGGCGTCATCGGCCTGCTGGACACGCCGCGCGCCAGCGCCCGCGCAGCGCTGGACCGCCTGCGTGATCTGGGCGTCAAGCGCATGATCATGATCTCGGGCGACCACCAGAAGGCGGCCGAGGCCATCGCCGCTCAGGTCGGCCTGACCGAGGCCTGGGGCGACCTGATGCCCGACGACAAGGTCGAGGCGATCAAGCGGCTGCGCGCCGATTCAAAGGTCGCCATGGTCGGCGACGGGGTCAACGACGCCCCCGCCATGGCCACGGCGACGGTCGGCGTCGCCATGGGCGCGGCCGGGTCGGACGTGGCGCTGGAAACAGCCGATGTTGCGCTGATGGCCGACGACCTGTCCCACCTGCCCTTCACCGTGGGCTTAAGCCGGCGCACCCGCGCGGTGATCCGTCAGAATCTGGTGGTCAGTCTGGGCGTCGTCGCCTTCCTGGTGCCGGCCACCATCTTCGGTCTGGGCATCGGCCCGGCGGTGGCCCTGCACGAAGGCTCGACCCTGCTGGTGGTGTTCAACGCCCTGCGTCTGCTGGCCTGGCGCGACCGCATCGCCTGACGCCCCAAGGCCCCGCGTTCAGCGCGGGGCCTGATCGGCCTGCGCCCCGGCGCCGTTCCAGTAGACGTCGACCGCGACCGCCAGATAGTCCCGCCCGACCCTGGCCACGCCGGCCGACTGGGCCAGACCCGCCACCGCCGTCAGGATGGCTTTCTTCACCCGAAAGCAGATACGGATACGCCGCATATGCGCGGCTTGTATACGCCGGCTTCTTCTCTCACTCAGGCAGACAGCTTGGCGACTCTTTCAGAAATCGCCCGCAGACGCGCCTCGGCCATGATGGCGGACGAGGCGATCAGGGTCGGTCCCGCGCAATAGAGCAGGCGCGCCGGAAAGGCCTGCACGATCATCCGCCCCTGCAGGGAGCGCAGGGCCGGGTGGGTGACGATGCTGTCGTCGAGGCGGCTGGTCGCGCCGTGGCGTTTCTCGCCCAGCAGCAGCAGGTCCGGCGGATCGGCCAGCACCTGCTCCAGCGAGGCGCGGCCCCAGTTGCGGACGCCATAGCGCGCCGCGGCGTTGGTCAGGCCCATCCGCGTCATCAGTTCGTCCATCAGCGTCCCGGCGCCGGGGCACAGGCCGTCATTCTGATAGATCAGGGTCAATGGTCGCGGCGCGCCTTCGCCCGCTGCGTTCGCGCCCGTGTCGAGGGCGTCTTCTATGCGACGGATCAGGGCCTCGCCGCGTTCGGGATGGCCGACCAGTCCAGCGATGGTCGCGATCTGCTCCAGGCTTTTTTCGATCGTTTCGGGCGAGGGAAAGGCCGACAGTTCCAGCCCCAGACGGGTCAGGGCCGTGCGCGTGTGCAGGCCTGTGCGACGACTGGCCAGGATCAGGTCGGGCTGAAGGTGCATCACCTCTTCGGCGCTGTCGCCGACGACGTCGAAGGCCGCCGCCTCGGCCACGACTGTCGAGGTTTCCGGGTCACGCGAATAGCGGCTAAGGGCCTTGATCTGATCGGCGTCCGCCACCGCCAGCAGGATGGCGTCCAGACAAGCGCCCAGCGAAACGATCCGCCGGGGCCGCGCGGGATCGGGCCTGACTTCATCCGTTTCCGGACGCGATTTGGCCACGCCAACTGCCGAGGCGGTGATGGCGGTTCCGGTCACGGCCGAGCCGGTCAGGGCGGCCCCCAGTAGTCTGCGGCGTGTGGCCTGCATTCAGAACTCGACGCCGGCCTGGGCTTTCACGCCGCTGCGGAAGGGGTGTTTGACCAGGGTCATCTCGGTGACCAGATCGGCGACTTCGATCAGTTCCGGCTTGGCGTTGCGGCCGGTGATGACGACGTGGGTGTCGGCGGGTTTTTCGGCCAGCACCTCAAGCACCTCTTCGATCGGCAGATAGTCGTAGCGCAGGGCGATGTTCAGTTCATCGCAGATGACCATCTTCCATTCGGGATCCATGATCCGCGCCTTGGCGGCCTCCCACGCCTCGCGCACCTTGGCGATGTCACGCGCCTTGTCCTGGGTGTCCCAGGTGAAGCCCTCGCCCAGCGGGCGCATCTCGACCAGGTCGGGAAAAGCTTCGAATACAGCGCTTTCACCCGTGAACATGGCGCCCTTGATGAACTGGATGATCGACACCTTCATGCCGTGGCCGATCATGCGGCAGGCCATGCCGAGACTGGCCGTGGTCTTGCCCTTGCCGGGGCCGGTGTGGACGATGATCAGGCCGCGCTCGACCGTCTTTCCGGCCATGATCCTGGCGCGGGCCGCCTGAATCTTCTTCATCTTTTCGGCGTGGCGCGTCTCATCAGCGGCGGGGTTTGCGGCGTCGGTCATGATGGGCTTCCGGTCAGTTCAGCAAGCAGGGTTCGGGCGCTGTTGGAGCGGGGCGTCCACAGGCCGCGCTCGATGGCTTCCAGCAGGCGGGCGGCCACATCGCGCAGGGCGTGGGGGTTGGCCTCGGTCATGAAGTCGCGCACGGCCTCATCCTCGATGAAGGCGCGATGGACCATGTCGAAGTGGTGGTTCCTGACCGTGTCGGTGGCGGCGGCGAAGGCGAACAGATAGTCGACGCCCGCAGAAATCTCGAACGCGCCCTTATAGCCGTGGCGCATCACGCCCGCGATCCATTTCGGATTGACCAGACGCGCGCGCAGGGTGCGGGCGATCTCATCCTCCAGCGTGCGGATCACCGGCTTTTCGGGTCGCGAAAGGTCGTTGTGATAGCTGATCGGCGCCGCACCGCGCACCGCCTCGACCGCCGCCGCCATGCCGCCCTCGAACTGGTAATAGTCGTCCGAATCCAGCAGGTCGTGTTCGCGGTTGTCCTGATTGTGGATCACCGCCTCGACGCGGGCCAGACGCGCCTCCAGCCCCTGACGGTCGGCCGCGCCTTCCTGTCCTGCGCCATAGGCGTAGGCGCCCCAGACGATGAAGGCCTCGGCCAGATCGCCGCGCGTCTCCCACAGCTTTTCGTCGATCATGGTCTGAAGACCGGCGCCGTATGCGCCCGGTTTCGAGCCGTAGACACGCGTTCCGGCCCGCCGCGTCGCCTCGGCCTCGGCCAGACCGGCGCCGATCAGTTCAGCCTGTTCCTGACCAAAGCGGGCGGCGGCGGGGTTGTCGGCCTCGTCTTCGTCCAGCGCCTGAATGGCGCGCGCAGCCGAGGCCAGCAGGTCGACCTGCTCCATGAAGGCGTCGCGGAAAAAGCCCGAGATGCGCACCGTCACATCGACGCGTGGACGCCCCAGCACGGCCAAAGGCAGGATCTCGAAGCCCGTTACCCGCCCGGTCGACAGCTCCCACGTCGGGCGCGCGCCCATCAGGGCCAGCGCCTGGGCGATGTCGTCGCCGCCGGTGCGCATGTTCGACGTGCCCCAGGCCGACAGGGCGACGGCCTGCGGATAGTCGCCGGTGCGTTGCAGGTGATCCTCGACCAGCATCTGAGCCGAGGCCCAGCCCAGCTTCCAGGCCGTCGGCGTCGGCACGGCGCGCGTATCCACCGAATAGAAGTTGCGGCCGGTGGGCAGCACCTCGGGCCGTCCGCGCGTCGGCGCGCCCGAGGGGCCCGGCGCGATGAACCGTCCGTCCAGCCCCGCCATCAGCGCCGCCAGCTCGGCCGGTCCGCAGGCGTCGATGCGCGGCGCGAGGTCCAGCCGCACCGCCTCCATAACGAGGGCTGTTGAGGTCCAAGCGGCGTCGACGGGCGCGCTCTCGATCAGGGCCGCGCACAGATGCTCCATCCGCTCGACGGTATCGCCGAGGGTGCGCCAGGGCGCGTCGTCCAACGTCGCCAGCGCCTGCGGCCTCGGCCCGGCGAAGGGGTCGCCCAGACGACAGTCCAGCGGGTCGAAACCCAGCCCCAGATCATTGGCCAGCGCCCGCAGCAGGGAGCCGTCCCGACCCTTGCCCAGACGCCGCGGCGTGCGCGCCAGCGCTGTCAGCAGGTCGGTGCGCAACCGCCCCTGCGGCGAACAGGAAAAGACGTGCAGCCCATCGCGGATCTGCATCTCCTTCAGGTCGCACAGATAGTTGTCCAGCGCCGCCAGCGCCTCTTCGCCGTCCGACAGGTCGAGGCCGCAATCGACGTCCAGCCCCTCGGTCGCGGCAAGCGTCAGGATGTCGTCGCGCAGGGACGACAGGCGGCGCGGATCCATGCCCGCCGCGAAATAATACTCATCGACCAGCACCTCCAGCGCCTTCAGCGCGCCATAGCTTTCGGCCCGGGTCAGCGGCGGCGTCAGATGGTCGATGATGGCCGCGCCGATGCGCCGCTTGGCCTGCGCCCCCTCGCCCGGGTCATTGACGATGAAGGGATAAAGCTGCGGCGTCGGCCCGACGATGGCCTGCGGGAAGCAGTCGCGCGACAGGGCCAGCGCCTTGCCCGGCAGCCATTCGACATTGCCGTGCTTGCCCATGTGGATCATGGCGTGGGCGCCGAAATCGCGCCTCAGCCAGGCGTAGAAGGCCAGATAGCCATGCGGCGGAACCAGCGCGGGATCGTGATAACTGCCCGCCGGATCGATGTTGTAGCCGCGCGCAGGCTGCACCCCGACCGCCACATGGCCGAAGCGATGGATGGGCAAGCGAAAGCCGTCTTCCTCAAAGAAGGGATCGTCCTGCGGCGGGCCCCAGCGCTCATGGATCGCCGCGCCGATCGACGGCGCCAGTTCATCCAGAAAGGCCAGATACTGCGTCAGGGTCAGTCGCTGACCGCCCTCGGCTGAGGGCTTGTCGGGAGCGTTCGTCGGCCCGGCCAGCAGGCGCGCCATCAGGGCGGCGCCGTCATCGGGCGCGCCGGCGGCGTCATAGCCGTGCGCCTTCATGGCGCTCAGGACGCAGGCCGCGCTCTGGGGCGTGTCCAGCCCGACGCCATTGCCGATGCGGGCGTCGCGGTTGGGATAGTTGGCCAGGATCATCGCCACGCGACGCTGCTGTGGCGGCGTTCGGCGCAGACGGACCCAGCCCGCTGCCATGTCGGCCGCATGGGCGATCTGTTCAGGCGCGGGGTCGTGGCCGACGATGGCGCACTGGGTGCGAGGGTCGAAGCGGGCCTCGGCCTTGAAGGCCACCGCCCCGGCCAGCAGGCGTCCGTCCACCTCGGGCAGGGCCACGTTCATGGCCAGATCGCGCGTCGCCAGCCCGCGCGCGCTGTCGGCCCATGCGGCGTGGTTGGTGGCGGCGAACACCAGTTGCAGCACGGGCGCGCCGGGCCGGTCCAGCACCCCGCCCGCGACGCCGCTCCATTCCGCCTCGGCGTTCAGCGAGGCCGTGGCGAAGGCGGTGGCGTTCAGCACGACCTGCGGCGGACAGCGCCGGAACAGATCGCCGAGCAACCCCTTGGCGAAGTCGTTCTTCAGACTCTGCACATGAACCGGCAGGGGGTTCAGACCGCGCGCCTTCAGGGCCTCGATCGTCGCCACGACCGCCTGCGTCTGCCCCGACATGACCAGCGCCCTGTAGAAGACCAGCGCCGCCACCGGCGCGCCCTCGATCCAGCGCGACTTCAGATCCTCCAGCGAGGGCGCGTCCAGCCCCGGCCAGAACAGTCCTGCGTCCAGCACCGGCGTCGGCTCGCTCCAGTCCGAGGCATGGCCGATCAGGTCTGCGGCATACAGAAGCGCGTTGCGGCCGTTGGCCAGCCCCCCGGCCCGCAGATAGCGCGCCATGCGCTGGCGCACTTCAGTCGGAACCGTCGACAGTTCAGCCGATTCCGCCTCGCCCGCCCCATCGTCCAGCAGGGCGATGAAGGGCCGGTTTCGTTCGCGACAGACGCGGCGGATTTCATCCAGCCCATAAGGCCAGTAGCCGCGCCCGCCCAGCAGGCGCACCACCACGATGCGCGCATGGGCGACGACCTGCTCGGCATACAGATCGACCGACATCGGATGCTTCAGATGCAGCAGATTGGCCAGCCGCACGGATGGGAAACCCTCCGGCAGGCTTCCCGCCGCCGTCGACAGACAGGCAAGGTCCGTGTCGTTGCTGGACAGGATGACGATGTCGCCGGGGCTCTGGCCCAGGTCGATCGCCTCCTCGCCGTCCAGGACGGCCCCGGCCTGTACCGCCAGAAGATGCATCAGACGCCTTCGGCCGCTCCGGCAAGCGCAGCCTGAACGCGCGGCGTGACAGCGGCCTGATCCACGCCCTTTTCAGCGATCACCACCAGACGGCTGATCCGCGCCTCGCCCGCCCGCCACGGACGGTCGAAATAGGTCTGGATGCGCGGCCCCACGGCCTGAAGGATCAGGCGCGACGGCTTGCCCGCCACCGCGACCACGCCCTTGACCCGCAGGATGTCGTGATCCTCGATCACCGAGGTCAGCAGACCCGACGTCGCCTCGGGCGAGACGATCTCGCCGCCCGCCACGACGAAGGTGTCGAAGTCGTCGTGGTCGTGGTCGTCGTCCGCGCCGTCGTGGTGCGACGGGCGGCTGTCCAGATCGTCCTCGGCGCCGACGCCCAGACCCAGCAGCACCGCCGGATCGACCACGCCGCGCGCGGCATGGATCAGCTTGGCGCCCGGCCGCATATGGGCGCGCACCTCGGCCTCGACCGTGGCCAGAACACCGGCGTCCACCAGATCGGTCTTGTTCAGCACCACCAGATCGGCGCAGGCCAGTTGCTCCTCGAACAATTCCTCCAGCGGCGTGTCGTGGTCCAGCGTCGGGTCTGCGCGGCGGGCCTGATCCAGCGCCGCCTCATCATGGGCGAAGCGCCCCGCCGCCACGGCGTCGGCGTCGATCAGGGCGACCACCCCGTCGACGGTCGCACGGGTGCGGACCTCGGGCCATGTGAACGCCTTGACCAGCGGCTTGGGCAGGGCCAGACCCGACGTCTCGACCAGGATATGTTCCGGCGGACTGTCGCGGTCGATCAGCTTGCGCATCGTCGGCAGGAAATCATCCGCCACGGTGCAGCAGATGCAGCCGTTGGCCAGTTCGACGATGTCTTCCTCAGTGCAGCTTTCGACGCCGCAACCGCGCAGGATTTCGCCGTCCACGCCGACGTCGCCGAACTCATTGACCACCACGGCCAGACGCCGCCCGCCCGCGTTTTCCAGCAGGTGCCGGATCAGCGTCGTCTTGCCCGAGCCCAGAAAGCCGGTCACCACCGTCGTCGGTATCTTGGCCATGTGCGTCTTCATCCCTCATGTTTCATCACTGAGGGGATGACAGCGTCCGGCCGATGCATCGCGCAGGCGCGACAGACGGTCATGAGGCGCCGCCCGGCGCCCTCCGCACCGTCGTCTCGTGTCGTCGGGGCCGGTCTCCTGGCTCGGGTCACGCGCGGCGCCTTCCCGGCCCGCGTCAGGACCAGTGGCGTTCGCCGCGCGTCAGGGACCAGACGGTCCCACGGCCCTTACAGTTGCGGGGGCAGCTGCGGAGTTGGCCGGATGGCCGCACCGCATTCCCGGGACGCGGCGAACCGCATCCCAAACCTCGACGCGCCGTCGATAGGCCGGGCCGTTACAGCGGGTCAAGCCGCGCCGCGCGGCCGCGCGCCCGCAAGATGCGTTGACGCTGTTCCCCCGGCCTTCTATCCCGGCTGCGACAGGTTCCCCTGACCGGGATCAAAAGGGAACTCGGGTGGAAATCCCGGGCTATCCTCGTAACTGTAAGCGGCGAGTCCGCGCCACAGGCCACTGGCCGCCCTCCCCCATCAGGAGAGGCGCCGGGAAGGCGGCGCACCACGACGATGACCCGCAAGCCAGGAGACCTGCCTGTCGCAGTCGTCCTTCGCGCGGACGAGGCATCCGGGCGAAAGGGGTTCACCCCGCGTGGCGATATCGTCTGGTCCGTTCCGGCGTCCGAGCGGATCGTGCTGTCGTGCGAGGGTGACATTATGCGTTTCGACGCTGCATGGGCCGGTGTCCTGTCGGGTGCGGGACAATGAGGCTGGATCGCCGCCGCCTTCTGGCGGGTCTCGGCCTGCTGCCTGTCGCAGGCGGGGCGCTGGTCGCCTGTTCGCCGCGCCGTGAGACAGACGCCGGCACGGGCGCCGACAGCTTGCAATTCATCGATGACGTGGGACGCAGCGTCACGCTGAAGCTGCCGGTCACGCGCACCGTGGTCTTCAACCGCTATACGACCGAATTCATCCGCGCCATCGCCGGGCCGCAGGTGCTGGTCGGCGTCGATATCAAGGCGGGCTCGGCCTACTGGCCCACCGTCACGCCCGAAATGTTCGCAGGCCAGAGCCAGACCAGCCCCAATTTCGAGGCCATCGTCGCCATGCGGCCGGACGTGGTCTTCTTCCCCCGCAACAGCGACTGGCAGGGTGCGGCCCAGACGCTGGCGCCGTTCGGCATTCCGGTCGTCGTCATCACCTGCTGGGACGTGCTGAAGCATGAAGAGAACGCCACCCTGCTGGGCCGCATCTATCAGCGCCCCGAGGAGGCGGAAAAGCTGAACGCCTTCTATCGCGGCCACCGCGACCTGCTGCGCGAACGGCTGGCGGGCGTGCCGCGCAAGCGCGTCTATCTGGAAGAGGTCGGCGACTACAAGACCCTGCTCAAGGGGTCCGGCTGGCACGACATGGTGCAGGAAGGCGGCGGCCAGAACATCTTCGGCGACGTCAACATTCTGGACCAGCCCTCGGCGCGCGGCAGCGTACAGGGCTTCGAGGTCGACCCCGAGGAAATCCTGGCCCGGCGGCCGGAGGTCATCATCAAGCTGCAACGCGGCCAGTATGAACCGCACGAAGAGGCCGCCTCTCGGCAGGTGCTGGAACGGCTGGTCGCCCGCCCCGGCTTCAGCCAATTGCCCGCCGTGCGCGACGGCCATGTCTATCACATGAGCTATTACTTCTCGAGCGCCAGCTCCAAGATCGTGGGCGCCCTGCAGATCGCCCAATGGCTCTATCCCGACCGTTTCGGCGACGTCGATCCGCAAGGCGCGATGAAGGTCTGGCTCGAGGAATTCCAGGGCGTGCCCTATCCGGCGCAGGGCCGCTACTGGACCTCCCTGCCCATCATACGGGGCGAGAAGGCGTGAGCGATCCGGCCCGCGCGGCGCTTGAAGACGCCTTCAGCCGCCACCGGCTGCGGCGGCGGCTGATCCTGATCGCGGGCGTCGTCGTGCTGATCGTCGCCGTGCTGGCCTCGACCGGCATGGGAGTGCAGCCGCTGTCGCCGGGACAGAGCGCGCGCGCCCTGCTGGCGCCGCTGTTGCCGCCCCAATGGCTGGGCGACCTGTCCCAGCTTCAGATCGATGTGGTGCAGAAGCTGCGCGCGCCGCGCACCCTGCTGGCGGCCATCGGCGGCGCCAGTCTGGCCCTGGCGGGCGCCGCCCTGCAGGGCATCACGCGCAACGCCCTGGTCAGCCCCTTCACCCTCGGCATTTCATCGGCCGCCGCCTTCGGCGCCTCGGTCGCCATACTGGCGGGATGGAGCGAATGGGCGGGCCTCGGCCCGTGGTGGACAGTGACGGCGGCGTTCGCCTGCGCCCTGTTCTGCGCCGTGCTGGTGCTGGGGTTTTCGGCCATGCGGGGCGTCACCTCCATGATGCTGATTTTGGGGGGCGTGGGGCTGAACTATCTGTTCAGCGCGGCGACCACGACGATGCAGTTCATCGCCACCGAGCAACAGCTGGCCGCCATCATCCAGTGGACCTTCGGCTCTCTGAACGGCGCCTCATGGCTGGAGGTGCTGATCGTCGGCCTGATCCTGCTGGTCGTCGCGCCGGTGCTGTTCGGCCACGCATGGGCGCTGAACGCCTTCGCGGCAGGCGGAGATGAGGTCGCGGCCTCGCTCGGTTTCTCGGTCAAGCGGACGCGGATGCTGGTGACGCTGGGCGCCGTGCTGCTGACGGCGGGGATCGTCAGCTTCGCCGGCGTGATCGGCTTCGTCGGACTGGTCGCACCGCACATCGCGCGGCTGCTGATCGGCGGCGACCACCGGGTCTTCCTGCCCTTCGCCGCCGTAACGGGCGCGGTTCTGGTCGTGGCCGCCGACCTGATCGGACGCACCCTGTTCGCGCCGGTCATCATTCCGGTCGGCATCGTCGTGGCCTATCTGGGCGTGCCCCTGTTCCTGCACCTGCTGATCCGACGCCGTCGCGAGATGATGCTGTGAGGCTGTCCGTCCACGACCTGCACTACGGCTATGGCGAGGCGCAGGTGCTGCGCGGCGTCGACTTCGAGGTCGGACCCGGCGAAATCGTCTGTCTGGTCGGGCCGAACGGCGCGGGCAAAAGCACGGCGCTGAAATGCCTGAACCGCATCCTGAAACCTGCGCGGGGGCGTATCCTGCTGGACGGCGCGCCCGTCTCCGGTTTCAGCCGACGCCGTCTGGCGCAAGCCATCGCCTATGTGCCGCAACAGGCGGGGCCGACCATGTCCCTGCCCGTCATGGAGATGGTGCGGCTGGGCCGGGCGCCACATCGCGGGCCGGGCACGGGCGCGCGCGATCAGGCCGTGGTGCTGGACGCGCTTCAGGCCCTGCAGCTCGAAGCGCTGGCCATGCGCCAATACGGCGAACTGAGCGGCGGCGAGCGGCATCGCGTCCTGATCGCCCGCGCCCTGGCCCAAGAGGGCCGCATCCTGCTGCTGGACGAACCGACCAGCGATCTGGATCTGCGCCATCAGCTTGAAACCATGACGGCCCTGCGCCGCCTCTGCGCCGAGCGCGGCGTCGGCGTGCTGATCGCCATTCACGATCTGGCGCTGGCCAGCCGGTTCGCCGACCGCATCGTCATGCTGTCGCAGGGCCGCGTCTTCGCTCAGGGACCATGGCGCGAGGTGGTGACACCCGGCCATCTGGAGGCCGTCTATGGCGTCAGCGCCCTGACCGGTCAGGACAGCGGCCTGCCCTATGTCATCCCGGTCGAGAAAAGCGCGCTCTAAACATCACGCACAGCGGGCAGGACGGTCTGGGCGAACAGCCGCATACCCGCCAGCGCCTCGTCATTGGTCAGCACGCCGTTGCCGTTGAAGACACAGCGCAGCTCGCCCGTCCCTCGCGTCCGGCGCAGGGCGGCGATCTGGGCGACGCACTGTTCCGGGTCGCCCCAGATGACCTGTTCGGACAGCACCCTGTCGCGATCCAGCGGCGGATTCTGCACCCCCCGGGCCAGCGCCGAGGCGTCCCGCGCCACCTGACGCCGCGCCAGAAAATCATCCACCGCCTCGACCGCCGAGGCCATGTCGCGGCCGATGCAGACATAGCGGCACAGCGACGACCGACTGAGAGCGCCCGGCGCCCCCGCCTCGGCCAGCGCCTCGGCATAGACGGCAAGCTGGCGCAGTTCCGGCGGCTCCAGACTGAGCAGCAGCGGCAGGCCGCGCCGGGCCGCAAAGCCCAGCGTCTCGGCCGTCGACCCGGCCACATACAGCGGCGGATGCGGCGTCTGGAACGGCGGCGCCGAGGCCCGGTGGATCGCCGTCAGAGGCTCGGTCCAGACCCGGATCATCGCGTCATAGGCCGCCTCGAACCGCGCCCGCGCCTCAGCCCGGTCGACGCCCAGTATGTCGAAGGTCTGCGGGTCCGTGCCCCGGCCTATGCCGATATCCAGACGGCCGCCGCTCTGACGATCCAGTTGGGCGATGCTCTCGGCCAGCAGCAGAGGATCATGCAGCGGCAAGACCAGGATCGACGTCCCCACCCGGATCCGCTCGGTCCGCGCCAGCAGGGCCGCGCCCAGCAGCAGGGTCGAGGGATAGGGCTGTGGCGGGTCCTGGAAGTGGAATTCGTTGAACCAGACGCCGTCGAACCCCAGCCGGTCCGCTTCTTCAAACAGGGACAGGAAGTCGTCGTGCCGCCCCCGCGTCGCATCGCGGGTCCAGCCATACAGGTCGATGCGCATGGCGCCCTCCTCTCGTCATCCGTTCAGGGCGCGCGCTTCACGACGAAAGCGCGCGCCCCTTACATCCGATCAGAAATCGGCCTGAATGGAGAACTGGAAGGTACGCGGCATGGACAGGCCGAAGGTCGTCGACCCGCCACGTCCCATCCAGTGGTTCTTGTCGCCCGCATTCAGCACCATGGCGCTGACCCGGATCGGGTGCGAGGCGATCACGGTGCGATAGTTGGCGCCGACATCGAACGAGACGAAGGACGGAATCCGCGTGCCGTCGCGGGCGCCGGAATCGATGAAGGCTTCGCCGTTATAGACAGCGCGTCCCACCAGTCCGACGCTCTGGACCGGGCGGTATTCAAAGCCCGCCGTGCCGCTCCATTCCGAGACGCCGTTGACATAGCGCCCATCGGTCAGGCCGCCGTTGGTCTTCTCGCGCTCGGCGTCCAGATACAGGCTGCCGAAGGTGACGGTCCACTGATCCGTCAGTTGTCCGACCGAGGCCAGTTCGATCCCGCGATAGCGGTTGCGGCCATCCGCATCCCGGCGGAAGGTCGTGGGCGTGACCTCCACGTCGATCATGTTCTGCTGCTCCATGTCGAACAGGGCCAGCGTCGTCAGCATCCCGCCGTGCTTCAGCTTGACGCCCACCTCGTTCTGGGTCGCGCGCATGGGCGCCAGCACCTCGCCGCGATTGACGTAGCGGGCGTCGTTGCCGACCATCGACCCGCGCGAGAAGCTCTCGGTATGACCGGCGTACAGCGACAGGTTCGGCGACACCTTATAGGTCAGGCCATAGGTCGGCAGAATGTTGTCGTTCTTGATCCGGCGCCCCGTCTGGCCGTTCAGGAAGTTCTCGTTCTTCTGCGAGGCGGCCAGCAGAAGGTCGAACTTCCCGACCGAGATGACATCGCTCAGCGTCAGGCCGATGTTCGTCTCGCTCCACTGATGCACCGGGTTGCGGCGCGACGGCAGGGGATAGAAGGCGGGCGAATAGGACACGCCGTCATACAGGTTTCCGCCGATGCGGCCTGTCGGGCTGTTGTGGGTGTCGTTCCAGTATTTGGCGAAGGAATGATCAAGCGCGATGGCCAGATTGTGCGTCACCGCGCCGGTGCGGACGCGTCCGCGCAGACCGACCTGGGCATAGGCGTTCTGCGTCTCTTCAACCTGGGTGTTGGCGACGTTGGCGGCGACGAACTCGCCCGCATCATTGAAGCGCAGAGCCGAGCTGGAGTTGTATTTATAGCCGCTCTTTTCCATCGCGCCGTAGTTGGCGAACAGGGTCCAGTCGGCGCTGATGCGCTGTTCGTGGTTCAGCGCGAAGACGTAGCCGTACATCAGCTTGGTCGTTTCGGGGAAGTCGTAGTTCATCCCCGCGTCCGGCGCCGTGGGCAGGTCGGCGCCTGCGCCGCTGAAGGTGAACCAGCGCTGGCCGCCGTTGATCCGCAGGTCGAAATAGCCGCCGAACAGATTGGTGCTGCTGTTGGCGCCCTGATGGTCCAGATTGAAGAAGACGTTGCTGCTGTTGTTCTCGGCGCCCGGCAGGGACAGTTCGCCGTCCAGATGCTCGGCGTTGACGCGCAGGCCCCACGCCTTGTCGTCACCGAAGCGGCGCGCGACGTCGGCATAGACGCCGACGCTGCCCCGGCCCGAGAAGGTGCCGGTGACGCGGTTCAGATCATCCAGCGGCGCGGACTTGGTGACGACGTTGATGACGCCCGGCGCGGGCGTAGCGCCGCTGTCGGTGCCGTTGTTCGACATGCTGACGCCGTTGACCGCCGCATTCGGGCCGGAGGTGATGTCGATACGCTCAATGACGTGGGCGGGCGGCGTGGTGAACTGCGAGAACAGGCTGGGGATGCCGTTCAGCATCATGTGGTTGCCGTTCATGTTCACGCCGCGCATCGAGAAGTCGCTGTACATCGGCGAACTGGTGCTGGAACGGATCGAGGGATTGTTCTGCAGCACATTGGCCAGCGGCAGGCTGGGATCGTGGAACAGTTCCAGCGTGTGGGCCGTCAGGCTCATCTGCGAATAGGGGATGTCCATCACGGACTGGTCGCCCTGAATCCCGGCGCGCGCGCTGCCCTGCAGCAGTTCGCCCGGCAGACGGTCGGCCGCGCCGCGCACGATGACATCGGCCACCGCCGTCGCCTGATCCGGCGCCGCATTATCGGCCAGCGCCGCTACAGGCAGGCCGAAAAGAAGCGCAGCCGCGCTGACGCTGACAAGAAGACGTTTGGACATGACGCACCCCGGTGCTCGCAAGCAGAAAACACAAGGCGAACGGCCGCACGGACGCAGCGACAGGCGCGCTGGCGCCCGGTCCTCGGCCCGAAACGGCTTTCCGCCCATTCCAGTTGTCGCTCAAACGGAGTTCCGGGCCGCGGATTCGCACTGATCCGAAGGCACGAGCGACACGCACCAGCCGGTTTCCTGGCTCACGGGTCATCGCCGCACCGGCCGCCTTCCCGGAACCGAGGCTCCAGTGGCTGATGAGGCGGAAAATCCGTCCCATCGTGGTCGATGTGCTCACCGCTTACAGTTGCAGGGACAGCTGCGGCCTTGGGGGCAAGCCCCGCACCGCATTCCCGTTCAAGCCCGAAGGCTCTGGCGCGCTATGTCGTCTTCGGGCCACGGCCCTTGGACGAGCGCCTTCTGTCGGACTTCCGCCGTCATGTCCAGCGTCCGGCCAAGCTCTTCGCCCAGAACATGCACAGTCATGGACAGACGGCGAAAACACCGACACAGACGCCATGCCTGCATGAGCAGGCTTAAGGCAGGGAGGCCGGGCAGGCCGATGGATCGCCCGCTTGCGACAATCATCCCGGCGGCGCAGGCGCTGAACGCTTTCGGGCGCCCCCTGCCCCCGACTGCGCCGCGACCGGCGCGCTTCGCCGCGACGCTGGATGCGCTGGCCGCGCTGGACCCGCGTTTCATGCTGGCCGAGGGTTGGAGCGGCGGGACAGACGATTGCTTCATCGCCTCTGAACTGACCGATGCGCAACTGGACCGGATGATCGCCCTGCGCGCCGCCGATCTGAAGACCGCCGACCTGAAGGTCGCCGCCAATATGTGGTTCCAGTGGTACTGCTGCCGGCTGACCGGGCCGGTGCTGGGCGGGTGGATGCTGCATGGTCGCGCGCCGGATGTCAGCGCCGAGAACATCGCCTTCCGCATCGACGCCGAAGGACGGCCCCAGTTCGTCGCCATGGTCCGTCCCCGCGTCTCCGCCCTGCCCGGCGACCGGGTCGAGGATCGGACGCTGACGCCGGTGGATGACCTGAAGGCCGCCATCGTCAGCACTCTGTTGGACGACCACCTGCTGCCGCTGGGCGAGCGGCTGAAGGCGCGCTATCGCCTCGGCGCGCCGATCATTCGCGGCACCATCGCCTCACAGATCGGCACAGTGACGACCCTGATCGACGCCCGGACCAGTCTGATGTGGGAGCACACGGCCACGGCCCTGCTCGACCTTCTGGCTCTGGCGACGCCGCAGATCGACGGTTTGGACCGCAGCGGCGCCCCCATATGCGTGCAGGGCGGCGGACGGACGGGAACCTTCTATCGACGCGGGACGTGCTGCCTCGTCTACCGCGCGCCGGATCGTGAGAAGTGCGGCATCTGTCCGCTGACCAGCGAGGTCGAGCGCGCCGCCGTCTATGCCGAACGGCTGGCCGCACGGCCGCAAACGCCGCCTATGCAGGCGCCCTGATTTCAAAGGCGGAGCCCGGTCCCGACCGGCTGTAGGCGACCGATCCGCCATGCGCCTCGGCCACCGCGCGCACCACGGACAGGCCAAGGCCGCTGCCGGCGTCCGATGATGAGGCGCGCTGGAACGGATCGAAGGCCACCGAATCCAGCCCCGCAGGCAGTCCCGGCCCCGCATCCGTCACGGAAATGCACACTGCGCCCACAACGGCTTCTGTCGCGATGATCAGCGGCCCCGGCGTGGCGTGGACGCGCGCATTCTCGATCAGGGCCAGCACCGCCTGACGCAACCGCACCGGGTCGCACACGGCGGACGCAGGCTGAAGCCGCCACTCAGGCGTGAACCCGGCGGCGATCAGACCCGGCTCGACCGCCTGCTTCAACTCGCCGATCACACGCGCCAGATCGATACGCTCCAATTGCAGATGCAGCCGCCCGCTGTCGGCCAGGCTGACGACCCGCAGGTCCTCGACCAGACGCGCCAGCCCGTCGACCTGTTTCAGCAGGCTGGTCAGGGTGGCCTCGTCCATGTCGAACACCCCGTCCCAGACGCCCTGAAGCCGCCCTTTCAGGATCGTCACCGGCGTGCGCAGTTCGTGCGCGATGGAGGCGTTCCACGCCACCATTCCCGCCGCCAGCCCTTCCAGCCGGGCGGCCATGGCGTTAAAATCCTCGACCAGATCCGCCGTCTCGCCGATGGTCTGGTCCCCGGCCACGGCGCGGGCCGACAGGTCGCCGTCCGCAATGCGCCGCGCCGTCTCCGCCAGCGATGTCAGGGGCAGAACGATGCGCCGCGCCAGCTGCAAGCCCGTCGCCACCGCCACCCCGACCGCGATCGCCACAGCGGCGGCGATGGCCAGGTAATCCAGGGGCTGAGGAACCCATTCATCCGGCGCGGGAACGGCGTCCGGGTGGTTCTGGAACACCCACATATAGAGGGAGAAGGCGATCAGGGCCGCGATCGCCAATCCGCTGAGCGTCACCAGCGCCATGCGCGCCGCAATCTTGCGGCTGAGGCTGGCGGCGCGCTTCACTCGGTCGGCTCCAGCCGGTAGCCAACGCCCCGAACATTAACCAGAACGCTGTCGGCGCCCGCCTCTTCCAGCTTGCGACGCAGCTTGCTCAGATGGCTGTCGACGGTGCGGTCCATCACCTCGGCGCGTGCCGGGCAGACCTCGGCCAGTTCGGCGCGGGTCAGCACCCGCATCGGCGTCGCCGCCAGACAGGCCAGCATCCGGAACTCGGTCAGAGTCAGGGCCAGCCGCTGACGTCCCTGCGGCCCGACAACATGGGCCAGATAGGCGTCGGGGTCGATCTCCAACGGGCCGACGCGCATCATCTTGACCTGACCGCCGCCGTTCCGCCGCCGCAGGACGGCATGAACCCGCGCCACCACCTCGACCGGGTTGAACGGCTTGACCACATAGTCATCGGCGCCGATGCGCAGGGCCTGAAGCTTGTCGATGTCCTGATCCAGCGCCGTGATCATGATGACCGGCGTCTCGCCGCGACGCCGCAGCTCGCCCAGCACGTCCCAGCCGTCGCGGCCCGGCATCCGCACGTCCAGCAGCACCAGATCGGGCTTGAGCGTCGCGTGCATTTCCGCCGCCGCCTCGCCATCTGCGGCATGGGCCGTGCGGAATCCTTCCTGCCGAAGATAGGCGCCGAGGATGTCGGCGATCTCGATTTCGTCTTCTGCGATCAGAACCAGCTGGCTCATGGCGTCTCCTCGCCCTGCCTTGCGCAGATCAGCCGCGTCGCGTCCAGAGAAACCCGACCCGCGCGCGGCTGCGGCCGCTCCAAATTCCAAACCCTCCCCGATAGCGACATCGGGGAGGGTCCGGTCATCCACACCTACGCGCCTCGCATGGAGGCGACGTCGGCTCAGTAACGAACCGTCGCTTCCAGACCAAAGGTGCGCGGCGTGTTGAAGTTGCCGTAGTCGCCGATGGTTCCCCGGTTCGACGGATCGCGGCGATAGACATACTGCTCGTCGAACAGGTTGCGCGACCACAGGGCCACCTCGACCAGCGGCCCGCCGTTGCGCGTCGGAATATCCGTCAGGGCCAGACGGCCGTTGACGATGAAGGAGGAGTCGTTCTTCAGCTCGAACTGGTCGAAGGCCTGCGTCGCATCGGCATAGTTGGCGTCGATGTGCGCCTTGAACGTCGCGCCGAACAGCGGGGCCGTATAGTCGGCGGCCAGGCTGAAGGCGTTCTTCGGCGTGAAGGCGATGAAGACCTGCTGAACCACGCCGTTGAACGGATTGCGCGTCGGCGGCACCTTGGTGTCCGTATAGGCATAGGAGGCCGACAGGGTCAGACCCTCCATGACCTGCGCCATGGCTTCCAGTTCGACGCCCTTGATCTTGGTCGTGCCGGGGGCGTTGATCGTCTCCAGCGTGTTGCGCGTCGAGGCGCCGATCACCGTGACCAGACTGAAGTCGATCTGGCTGTCTTCGCGCTCCGAATAGAAGGCGGCGGCGTTCACGCGCAGGCGACGGTCCAGCCAGTCGCTCTTCAGGCCCAGTTCGTAGGACTCTATGTCCTCCGGCCCGAACGAACGATAGGTCAGCGAGCGCGAACTGGCGCCGCCCGCGCGATAGCCCGTGGCGTATTTGGCGTAGACGTTGACGTCAGGGTTCACGTCATAGGCCACGGTCACCAACGGATTGAACCGCTCGTTCTTCTCCTTGAAGGTGTAGTTGGTGGCGACATTGTTGACCTTGGACAGGACGCCGGACTTGTCGTCCCAGGTGAAGCGTCCGCCGGCGGTGATATGCAGGGCGTCGTTCAGCACCGCAGGGGTCCAGGTCGCCTGACCATAGATGGCCTTGGACTCCGATTCAGCGCGGCTCTCACGGTCAATCGAACGGAAGCCGCGAATGGTCGGCGTGGGGTCCAGGATGGTGTAGCCCGTGCCGTCGGCGTTCCACTTGTTGGTCGAAGGCGTCGCCGCGTCGTCCCAGGCGGTTTCCTTAAAGTAGTAGAGGCCGCCGACATAGTCGATGCGCTCGCCGATCGAGCCGACCGCCTGGAACTCCTGGCTGAACTGGTGCTGCCACAGACCAGCCAGCGAATAGCGGCTGAAGTTGGCGTTCGGGCCGACCACCGGCGGACGGTGCGCCCCGGCGATGTTGTCGTATTGCTCGACGTCCACCTCGCGATAGGCGGTGATGGAGCGCAGCTCGACGCTGTCGTTCGGACGCCACGTCAGATGCAGGTCGACGCCGCGCGTATCGTCCGTGCTCCATTGCTGGGGCACGCCGATGTCGGCCATCCGCATGATGCTGTCGCCGTTGACCTCGACGATCGGGGCCAGGTCGCGGATGCTGCCCGACGGAATGCTGGTCGAATTCCAGGGCACGACCTTCAGACCGTTCGGGTTGAAGTTCAGCAACTGGCTGTAGAAGGGCGTGTTCTTGTCCTTGCCGATGTCGGCGGCCAGGTTGGCGGTGAAGCGGTCGTTCGGCGTCCAGCGCACCTGACCGCGCAGGCCGCGACGGTCATAGGCGCCGAAGCCCTGTTCGCCCGGCAGCGGGTTCTTGGTGACCGGCCCCTGGGCCATGATGACGCCGTCCATCTTGATGGCGAAGTCGCCGATAGCGCCGAAATCGACGTGCAGCTGGCTGTTGTAGGAGTCCAGATTGCCGACCCCGGCAGTCGCCCTCATGCCGAACTGGCCCGACGGCTTGCGCGTCACCAGCGACAGGGCGCCGCCCTCGGTGTTGCGCCCGAACAGCGTGCCCTGCGGTCCCTTCAGCACCTCGATGCGCTCGACATCCAGCAGGGCGGCACCCAGACCGTGCTGACGGCCCAGATAGACGCCGTCGACATAGACGCCGACGCCCTGTTCGCGGGCGGGCTGGTTGGCGTCGTTCGGCACGATGCCCCGGATGCCGATGGTCAGGGCCGACTGACGCGCCTCGAAGGTGGCGATGCGCAGGCCCGGCACAGCGCCGTCGGCCAGATCCATCAGGCTCTGGACGTGGCGGTTCTCCAGCGCTTCGCTGCTCATGACCGAGATGGCGATGGGCGTATCCTGCAGATTCGTCTCGCGCTTGGTGGCGGTGACGATGACGTCCTGAAGGGCGGTGGTCTCAGGCCCCGATGCGCCGGCGGGCCCAGCCGGATCAACCTCCGCCCTGTCGGTCGCGGCAAAGGCCGAAACGGGCGCAGCGATCATCGCCGTCCCAAGCAGAAGCGCATTCTTGAGTTGATGACAACGGCGCATGGACAGTCCCCTGGTTAGAGGACCGCTTCTATGACGCGTTTATATTGCGCGTTTTAATGTCCAGCTACAGTCCAATGTAGGTTTTGCGCCAGCCCTTTATTGAGACCTGCAATCCAGCTGAACCCTACCTGCAATCAATCTCCACAATTGCCGGGAACAAACGGCTATCCGATCATTCCACGGGTTCGCAGGCCACGACATAGTCCGCCCCGTGCCTCAGTCCGCCGCGCGCCTCGCACAGCGCCAGCCCGCGACGACGAACCTCCTGAACGGTGTCCGCCAGCCGATCCGCCAACGCCCGGTCCGCCAATTTCGGCAGGCGTCGCAGCGTCATGTCCAACTGCCCGTTCACCCACTTCGCCTTGTAGCGGTTCGGGAAGCGCCGCGCCGACAGCACCCTGAACCCCGCCACGGCCAGGGCGTTCAGCATCCACTCGGCAGGGTATTCGCGATAGGGCGTTTCATCGGCCAGCAACAGCACCGCATCGCGCAGGCGACCGATCTCGCGCACGATGCGCGCCTCATCCGTCTCGGCCGGGCCGACGATGTAGGGGTCCAGCCCGACGACATAGAGCCTGCGCCCCGTCAGCGGCCGCAACCGCCGCAGCAGGGTCTGCTGATAATAAGGCGAGAAGCCTTCGACCGCCCCGATCAGATAATCGGCCAGAACCGTATCATGCACCTCGTCCGCCAGCAGCGATGGATCGGTCCAGTTGCCCAGCATCAGCCGGTCCTGCGGTCGGAACCGGTCGCCCACCGCATCGCGCACCTGTTCGGCGTGACCGGCCGCCGCCGTCACCCCCGTCCATGCCTCGGTCGGCAGTCTGGTGCTCCAGACGCTGCTGTTGACGCCGGTGCCCGCATCCAGAAACCGCCCCCAGGGCGCCCCGCCCTGCAGGGCCTCCACATGATCGAAAAGGCTCATCGTCCCTGCATCTCCATCACAACCGCCTGAGCCGCGCCCCTCTGCGTCCAGCGCGCCTGCCGGGCCGCCAACCCATATCCCATACCGCCGCGCAGGCACGCACCCGTCCCAGCGCCGAGCTGCCACATCGCCATCTTCGTCCACCCCGCTTGATGTGTGTTATGATATAACATAATAGCGACTCTCTTCATGAACGGGGAGCGCCATGCACTCAAGATCAATCCTGCTCGCGGCGGTGAGTTTTTCAGCCATTTCCACAGCCGCCACGGCAGCGACCCTGCCGCAGTCAGGCCCGGCCACGACCCGTGTGGACGACGTTGTGGTGACCGCCGACGTCCTGGGCCGCTCCAGCAAGGAGGTGGTGTCGAACGTCGCCGTCCTGCGCGGCGATGAACTGGTCCAGCGTCGCCAGTCGACACTGGGCGAGACGCTGAACGGCCTGCCGGGCGTCAACTCGGACACCTTCGGCGGCGGGGCCAGCCGCCCCGTGGTGCGCGGCCAGACCGCCCCCCGCGTCAAGGTTCTCAGCGACGGCTCGGCCCTGATGGACGCCTCTGAAGTTTCGCCCGACCACGCCGTTTCCGGCGAGCCTCTGCTGCTGGAAGGCGTCGAGATCCTGCGCGGCCCGTCGGCCCTGCTGTATGGCGGCGGCGCCATCGGCGGTGCAGTCAATCTGATCGACAAGAAGATCCCCACGCGCATCCCCGAAAACGGCGGCGAAGGCGTGGCCGAGTTCCGCCTTGGCTCGGCGGACAATGAAAAGGCGGGCGTCGTCGGCCTGACCGCGGGCGCCGGACAGTTCGCCATCCGCGTCGAGGCCGCCGGGCGCCGCACCGACGACTATGAGGTTCCCGATTTCGACAAGGCGACGCTGGACGGATCGTTCAACCGCACCTCGACCGCGACGCTGGGCCTGTCATGGATCGGCTCGCGCGGCTATCTGGGCGCCGCCTATACCGAACAGCGCAGCGAATACGGCCTGCCCGGCCACACCCATGAATATGAATCCTGCCACCCGCACGGCTCCAGCCTGCACTGCGGCGGCCACGACCACGGCAGCGACGATCACGACCATGATCATGGGCACGACCATGACCACGATCACGACCATGTCCCGACAGTCGACCTGATCAGCAAGCGCGTCGACGTGCGCGGCGAGCTTCAGGACCCCTTCGCCGGGATCGAGCGCATCCGCTTCCGTGGCGGTTTCACCGACTATCGTCACGATGAGATCGACGCCGGCGTCGTCTCCACCACCTTCACCAACAAGGGCCATGACGCCCGGATCGAGGTCCAGCACGCTCCCATCGCCGGGGTGCGCGGCGTGGTCGGCGTCCAGACCTCGCGCAGCGACTTCGCCGCCGTCGGCGTGGAGTCCTTCATCCCCGAGAGCCGCACCGAAAATCACGCCCTGTTCGTGGTCGAGGAATACGTCACCGGCGACTGGCGCATGGAAGGCGCCATCCGTCAGGAATGGCAGGACGGCCGCGCGATCGGCCGCCCCGACACCAGCCACAAGCCCTTCTCGATTTCCGGCGCCGCCAACTGGACCTTCACGCCCGGCTATGTCGCCAGCCTGTCGGTCGCACGGTCCCAACGCGCGCCCACCGCGCAGGAGATGTATTCGCGCGGCGTCCACCTGGCAACCAACACCTATGAGATCGGCGACGCTGATCTGGACGTCGAGACCGCCGTCTCGATCGAACTGGGCCTGAAGAAGACCGAGGGCGCGACCACCTTCGGCGCCAGCCTCTATCACTATGATTACGACGGCTACATCTACGCCCGCACGCTGGACCAGTTCGAGGACTTCCGCCTGATCCGCTACACTCAGGCCGACGCCCGCTTCTCCGGCATCGAGGCCCAGGTCAGCCATGAGTTCCGGCCCGGCCTGTCCGCCACCGCTTTCGGCGACTATGTCCGCGCCGAGCTGAAGGGCGAAGGCGGCGACCTGCCGCGCATTCCGGCGGGCCGTCTGGGCGCGCGCGGCGACTTCTATCAGGGGGCGTGGTCCGGCAATCTGGAATACGTCCGAGTCTTCGAACAGGACCGCATCGCCGCCTTCGAGCACAAGACGCCGGGCTACAACATGGTCAATGCGACGCTCGCCTATGACGTCCCGACCATCGCCGACATCAGCGGTCAGATCTTCCTGCGCGGCACGAACCTGCTGGACGAGAAGGCGCTTAACCACGCCTCCTTCATCAGCCATCTGGCGCCTTTGCGGGGTCGCAACCTCGTGGTGGGCTTCCGCGCCCGCTTCTGATTCCTCTCCCCTCCTCCCCCCGCCTGGCCGCGGCGTCATTGCGACGTCGCGGCCGACCTCCCTCCCGAAAGGACCGCCCATGACCGCCCGCGCCCAAACCTGGGGAGACGCCGCCGCAATCGGCCTGTCCTGCCTGTGCATGGTCCACTGTCTGGCGCTGCCGCTGCTGGCCGGACTGCTGCCGCTGTTCGGCCTGTTCGCCGAGGCGTCTTGGATCCATTGGGCCTTCGCCTTCGCCGCAGCCCCCATCGCCGCCTGGTCTCTCAGCTGCCCCGATGCAGCAGGCCGCCGCGCCTGGCCCCTGATCGCTCTTGGCGCGCTGGGCGTCGCCCTGCTGTTCCTGGCCGCCGCCGAATGGCCCAGCCACGATCTGGAGACGCCCGTCACGGTCACCGGCGGTCTGATGCTGGCCGCCGCACACCTGCTGAACTGGCGCCGCAGGCCTCACGATCACTGATCCCCAAGCACCGTCAGGTCGCAGGCTTCACTTGCTGAAAGCCAGTCACGCCAATTTCGGGATTGAGACGCCTCCGCCCATGCTGTAAGCACCGCCGTCCGGCCTTAGCGCCGTCAATGCACCCGTAGCTCAGCTGGATAGAGTGCTGCCCTCCGAAGGCAGAGGTCACAGGTTCGAATCCTGTCGGGTGCGCCAGCCTCAATCATATCGTTGAAAACGCTGGGGAATTACCGTCAGCAGGACCGTCTTCGGCCGATTGCTACACAACTCTGCTACACAATTCGACCGACGATCATGGGCTAACGCATTATGATCATTCAAGAAAATGGGGCCAAGGCTGCTACACAAAGCTGCTACACAATGTTCGAACGCATTTGGTCGAACGGAGTGGCGGTCGCATCTATTACCGGCGTCGTGTTCCCGACGCTCTGCGAGGGATTGTCGGCAAGAAAGACGTCTGGAAATCGTTGGGGACCGACAGCCCCACGGTGGCCAAACGTCGCGCATGACCTATAGATGTCTAACCGCCTGATTGTTCGAGGGGGCCGTGACGAAATCTGAAGCCATTCGCTTGTTGGCGCGGCAAGGACTTCCTGTCGCCGACATCGCGCGTCAAATCGGCGTGCGATACCAGCACGCATACAACGTGCTCAAGCAAGACGGTCTTCTCGATGGCAGCCCCTCGAATATCGCACCCGTGCGCGCTGCGGCGACGGGCAAATCCGAGAAGCCGCAACGGGATGTCAGACCGGCTCTCACCATCGATCACCTGTTGGAGGGCGGCTTCAGCCTGACAGCACGCTGGCTGGTCGCTCAAGACACGCTACGGGCAGACAAGGCAGTGCCTAAAGAGCGCGGCGTATATGCCTTCGTTTTAGACGCAAGGGCTGTCTATGTCGGCTTGGCGACTATGGGGCTGGCTAAGCGGCTGTATTTTTATGAAAAACCCGGAATGTCGCAAAAAACTAACATGCGGCTCAACGCGCTCTTACGCGACGAGATTGGTTCAGGATCAGTCATTGATATCTACACCGTGACGCCCCCCACCCTCAGGTGGAATGGTCTGCCAATCAGTGGGGACGCGGGTCTCGAACGCGGCCTGATCGACGCCTATCATCTTCCTTGGAATATCCACGGAGCCTGATCAGCGCGGCCCAGACAAGATCAGATCAAGGCTAAGATTACGATGGGGGCCATTAGGCCAAGAACAAAGCACGCGGCGATCAGGAAGCAGCCGACGGCTCGATTCCGCTGATGGCGTGCGGCGGCCTTTGTGACCGCGTGAAGCTGCTGCTCCTGATCACCGAAGAACTGATAGTCCATGTCCGCCACCATCCTGAACAAAAGACACTGCGCCCTCGGGGCGACAAAATCGGACGCTTCAGGGCACCCTCCTGTTCTTGGGTCGAAACGGCAAGTTGTAAGCCATTCTTACAGGTTCGTGCCGAGGGTTCAGTTTTCGAACCCTCCTATCCTTTATAGAGATGGGACAGGTCGAGGCCCGGATACGTCACCCGGTCTATGGCCTCCTTCAGTGTCGTGATCCGATAGCCGCTGCCGTAGGCGTCGGACACGGACGCGGAGCCGCCCGCCGTCGTCCAGCCGCCGAGGACGAGCGCGATGTCGCGGTCGGTCCGGGCCGCGCGTAGGGCGTCGCGGAAGCCGTGCCGGAAGCTGTGGAAACAGGTCTTCTGAGAATCCGCCCCGGCCTTGGCGACGAACCGGCGGAACCACGCCGAGAAGGTCGTAGACCGGTAGCCGGTGGCACCCATCCCGACTTCACCGAACAGCTTGGTTTCACCCGCGCGCTTCCGCTGGCGGACGAAATCCATAAAGCTGAGGTCGAGGAGCGTGGCATGGATGGGGACGACGCGCTCGCTGGAGGCTGTCTTGAGCCGTTTGTCGGTATGCTCGGTTTCGGACCGCTCAGTGATGACGAAGCAGTCCACGCCGTCGATGCGCCGAATGTCAGCTACGTCGAGTTGGCAGGCCTCGTTCAAGCGCAGGCCGCCGAACATCGACAACAGAGGAATCCAGAACCGAGCGTTGCGGGGCCGCTCCGGCCCGGGCGTGGCGTAGCCGTGCCCGTCGTCACGGCAGCCGGTATAAAGCGGCGCCGAGAAGATCGCCTGTAGCTGACCGGTCGAGAACGGAAGCCGTTTGTCGCGACGAGCAACCGGATCGGGCACGCGCAAGCCTTCCGCCGGATTGCGGTCCAGCATCTCCTCCTTCACCGCCCAGTTCAGCACCCCGCCGAGCTTGTTCAGGTAGGTGTTAATGTTGGCGGCGTTGATCAGGTCGGTGCGGCCCTCAGCCTTCGCACGTTCTGCGATCTCAACCGGGGAGAGCTTTGGGAACAGCTTCGAAGCGTTGCGGGGCTGCCAGCGCAACACCTCGATCATGTCGCGGCACTGACTGCGGGTAATGGAACGCGCTGGCGTATCTGCGCCGAGGATCGCCACCACCAATCGCTTGGTCGTCTGGTAAGCCATACGCGTGGTCGGCGACCAGTCCCGGGTCGGATCATCCATGTAAGCGTCGTAGAGATCGCCGAGCGTGATGCCGTTCGGCTCCTCAGGCTCGGCGACAGATGCCGCCGCCGCAAAGGGCGCCGGTTCGGCAAACGCTTCGAGCATGATCGGATCGACGTTCAGCCCCACCTTTGAGCGGGCGATTTCGAATTGCCACTCGACCTCTGCCGCGACTCTTAAAGCCCTACGTTTGGCCACCGTGGGGCTGTCGGTCCCCAACGATTTCCAGACGTCTTTCTTGCCGACAATCCCTCGCAGAGCGTCGGGAACACGACGCCGGTAATAGATGCGACCGCCACTCCGTTCGACCAAATGCGTTCGAACATTGTGTAGCAGCTTTGCGTAGCAGCCTTGGCCCCATTTTCTTGAATGATCATAATGCGTTAGCCCATGATCGTCGGTCGAATTGTGTAGCAGAGTTGTGTAGCAATCGGCCGAAGACGGTCCTGCTGACGGCAATTCCCCTCAGTCCGTCAGGATGACGCGTCCGTCCTCGACCCGATGCGGCACGCCCGCGCGGCGGAACAGGTCGGCGATTTCGGCGGCGGGATCGGCCGCGCCCTGATCCAGCATCCGGCCGATGTCGGCGGCCAGCGTCTGGTCGCCCGAAGTGCGCGTCAGGGCGTTCAGCCATTCGGTGCGGGTCAGCACACCGTCCCGGCGGTTGGCGTCCAGCAGGGGTTGCAGGAAGCCGAACCAGTCGCCGCCGTCGCGCCGCCTCTGCGCGCCCTCGGCCGTCATGGCGAAGACGGCGCCGCAGGCGTAATAGGCGCGGTGTTCGCCGCGTTCGCCCGCCTCGGCCACGCCGCGCCCCTGGCTCAGGGTCACGCAGTCGTCGACCTCTTCCTGCAGGGCCTTGAGGTCGTCATAGGCCGGGTCCAGCGCCTTCAGCGCTCGCACCGCCATCAGGTCGGCGCCGCCCTCGGTGATCCAGGCGTCGCGGGCGAACTCGTATCGCACCGTCTGGCCCAGCCAGAAGTGGGCGCTTTCATGGGCGATGAACCAGCGGGCGACCCGCCCCATCTCCGCCGTCGGTCGGGTCACGCCGGTCCCTTCGAACGACATGACGATCAGGCCGGGCAGGACGCTGCCGCCCATGCTGGTCATCCGCTCGGTCGGGCCGTTCCACGACACCATGACCACCGGCTTGTCGCCGCCCGCGCCGGGGCGGCCGAGGCGCTGGAGATAGAATTGGCCCACGCGTGGGGCGAAATCGCGGATCTTCTCGCCGATCCACGGCGGCAGATTGGGGTCCATGACCGTGGTCAGTCCCTCGCCCGGCGTGACCCGCGCCTGTCCCAGCAGGACATAGGACCGCTCGCCCGTTGTCGTCAGTTCGGCGTGTCGCTCGCCGTTGAACAGCACAGGGCCGTCCAGATCGCGCCAGGTCACGCGCGAGGGGCCGCCGTCCAGATTGACCCCGTTCAGGTCGGCCGGAACCGCCTCCGCCGCCTCGGGCGAGCCGAGGGCGAAGACGTCCATCTGCCGCGTCGGCAGGGCCACCGCTCCGTCAGAGAAGACCAGCGTCTTGTATTCCGCCTCCAGTTCGACCGCCCTGGGCGTGACGCGGAAGCGGACATGACGCGGCACAGGACCGCCGTTTTCGCTGCGGATGATGTCGTAGTGGCCGCGTCGCTCCATCACCACGCCGGGCGTCTCGACGCTCCACTGCTGCGGGCGCCACGGTTCGCGCACGCCGTCCATCAGCGCGGAGTCCATGAAGGCCCAGACCACGGCGTCGCGGTTGAAATGATAGTCGACGGTCAGCCGTCCGTCCTCGCGCGTCACCGTCACCTGCGGCGCCGCCTCGACGTTCCACGGGCCGGGCGCAGGCGTCGCGGCGCAGGCGGTCAGCAGTATGGCGGCCGCGACGGCCGCCGTGGACAGGATTTTCAGACGCACGCATGGCTCCCATGAGGAATGGCGCAGCTTAGGGCTCCCAAACGCCGCCCGTCACCTTACGGTTTCCTCAGCTTCATGCCCGTTCAAGGGCGCGGCCCGCCGCCGCCAGTTCTTCGGCCATCACCGCCTTCAGCCGGTCCGGGCCCAGAATGGTGGCGCGCTCGCCCCAGGTGAACAGGTGCCAGGCCAGTTCGCGCATCCCCGAGGCGCGGAATCGCACCACGACGGAGCCGTCGGCCTGATCCTCGATTGTCTGGGTCGGGTGCCAGCGCCAGCCGCGCGCCTCATCCGCGCCCTCGGGCGTGATGCGGACGGCGACCTCTTCGATCTCGTCCTGATAGATGCCGAAGGACTGGCTGGCGAAGGCGCCGAGGTCGAAGTCTTCGGGCGGGCGCGCCGTGCCTTCTCCCGCCTCGACCGCGCTCATCCGGTCCAGACGGAAGGTCTGGATGCGCCCGCTGTCGCGATCCGCCGCCACCAGATAGTTGGCCCGTCCGAACATCAGGCCGCACGGCGTCATGGTGCGGGTGCGCGCCTCGGCCCCCGGTCGGGCGTAGATGAAGTTCAGCGGCCGCTCGGCCAGCACGGCGCCGCGAATCTCGGCCAGCACCGTCTCGTCGGCGCTGGGGCGCGGCCCGGCCTGAACGGCGATGGTTTCGGCCCGGACCAGAGCCTCAAGATCCGGCGCCATGCGGTTCAGGGTGGTCGAGCGCATCGCCGCCTTCACCTTGCGCTCCAGGCTTTCCAGCGCCGCCGCCCGCGCCGATTCGCCCGCCGCGCGCAGGGCCGCCGCCGCCTTGGTCAGCTCCAGCATTTCGGTCGCCGTCGGCGCCTGTTCAAAGGCCGACAGACCGCCCCGGATGCGCCAGCGCTTGGTCGGCGGGTCCGACACCTCTTCGACCTGAGGGAACAACATCAGCACGGCGTCGCGCATCCGTTCGGCCGTGCGGCGCCCGACGTTCAGCTGGACCGCCATCTCGTTCAGCGTCAGTCCCTCGGCGCTGGCCGCCATGCCGCGCGCCAGATCGATGACCATGGCCGCCTTGTCGTGCCGCAAGATTTCTTCTCCACAGAGATACGTCCGAAACTGGCGTAATGCTGTCGCATATTCATCCTGTCAGCAAGAGGCGACGCCTTTCGCATCAGGAGTTTTCCCCATGGCCTTCGTCCGCACCTCCACCGTCCAGAAGCCCGCCAAGAAGGCCTTTGCAGAGCGCTATATGATCGTGCCATGCGAGACCGAGAGCGATCTGGCCGTCATCTGGGACCGTCAGGAGGAACAGGTGGTGGATGTCATCAGCGCCTCGGCCAGCCGCTACACCAGTGAAGACGCCCTGTGGGACGAGTTCCACACCCCGCCGTTCAACGCCCGTTCCGACTGGCGCGCGGCGGCGTAAAGGAAGGGGGAACCCCTTCTGGCGTATCTGCGTTGGCCCAGCGTGGCCGTTGGTCGCCACGCGCAGGGGAGCTGAAAACTCATGTCTTCATCCAACGCCGCCGCGCCTTCGCTGCAAGGCCTTGTCCATTCCGCGCTGCGCCGCTCATGGTGGCTGTTGCTGCTGCGCGGTATCGCCGCCGTCGCCTTCGGCGTGGTGACCTTCATCTGGCCGCAGATCAGCCTGCTGACGCTGATCATGGTCTATGGGATCTATGCCTTTGCGGACGGGGTTCTGGCGCTGGTCGCCGCCATCCGCGGCGGCGGCATGGTTCCGCGCTGGTGGCTGGCGCTGGCTGGGGTGGTCAGCATTCTGACCGCCATCGTCGTCTTCGCCTGGCCGGATCTGACCGCTCTGGTGCTGGTCTATATGATCGGCTTCTGGTCGATCCTGCGCGGCGCGCTGGAGATCATCGGCGCCATCCGCCTGCGTAATGAGATCGCCAATGAATGGAGCCTGGGCGCCGCCGGGGCCCTGTCGGTGATCTTCGGCCTGATCCTGGTCTTCATGCCGGGCGCCGGGGCCATCGGCCTGCTGTGGCTGATCGCGACCTGGGCCGTGCTGTTCGGCCTGCTGCTGATCTGGGTGGCTTTCCGCCTGAAGAAGCTGGTCGGCCGGTAAGCAATAGGCGTCGGCGAGGGCTTCGGCCCTCGCCGAACGGCCTTCACGCCTTAGTTTGAGGCGGCTTCGCGGGCCGCCACCCGCGCGCGGATTTCGCCGCGTATACGTTCCAGTTCCGCCGCCTCGATCAGGCGGCCGCGCAGGATGACGGCCTGAGCGCCCCGCGTGGCGCTGACGTCCGCCAGCGGATCGGCCTCAAGCACCAGCAGGTCCGCGGACTTACCCGCCGCTACGGCGCCGTAGTGCTGGCCCTGATTGAGGAAGCGCGGACCATCCACGACCGAACCCATCAGCGCCTCGCGCGGGGTCAGGCCCAGCTTCACATACAGCTCCAGCTCGTCGTGCAGCGAAAAGCCCGGATAGTTGAATGAGTTCAGGAAGCCCGCGTCCGTCCCGGTCAGAATGGTCACGCCGGCGTCGCGCAGCATGGGCAGGGTGCGCGCGGTGACGTCCTTGACGAAGTGACGGTCCGCGACCTGCTGCGGCGTGGACTGGGCGGCGCGCTGGATACGCCAGTCATAGGTCGCCCGGATGCCCGGTCCGATATAGGCCAGTTCCGGGTCGCTGGAATGGTCGTCCAGATCCAGATTGGCCAGGGTCGTCGAGCCATACAGGGTCGGCGACACCGCCGTGCCCAGTTCCTTCAGCCGCGCATAGACCCGCCGCGCCGTCTCGACGTCAAAGGTGTCAGCATAGCGCCGCATCGTCTCGGCATAGGTGTATTTTCCCGCCAGATAGTCGGCGGCGATGGCGGCTTCGTCGCGCGATCCGGCCTTCATGGCGTAGTCTAGATGCTCGATCGACGACAGGCCCGCCTCGGCGGCCTCCAGCACGGTGATGCTGGCCGGGATGTGGGCCGAGGTCTTCATGCCGCGCTTCTTCGCCTCGCGCACGGCGTAGAGGAAAAGCTCGGGCTTCAGCGTGTTGTCGGTGATCTTGACGAAGTCGACGCGCAGGGCCTGAAGCCGGTCCAGGGCGGCGTCGACATCCGCCTCGCTGCCGGTCTCGATCACGCCCTTCCAGACGGGTGCGATGCCCTCGATCTTGGGGCCGGAAGTGAAGATGCGCGGCGCATCAGCGGTGGGCGGCGCGTCGCGCCAGTCCAGCACCTGCTGCGCCAGATCGCCCGCCGCGTCGCGCACGGCCACGACGCCGTTGACGACGAACAGGGGCATCAGCTCGGCGTTCTCCTCGATCAGAGCCTCGCCGCCGCCGAAGTGGACGTGCATGTCCCACAGGCCCGGCATGACGTAGCGATCACCCACGTCCAGCGTCCGCGCGGCCTGATAGCGACCCGCCTCGCCTTCGGGCGCCACGGCCACGATGTCGCCGCCGCGCACGGCGATCAGTTGATCCCGCGTCGTCACGCCCTTTTCGACATCGACCACCGTGGCCGAGGTCAGCAGCAGATCCACCGGCTGAACCGGCGTTTCAGCAGCAGCCAGCGGCGCCAGGGCGCAGGCGGATAACAAGGCGGAGGCGGCGATCAGAAATGTGCGCATGAAACCGCTATAGGGCCTGCGACGTCATCGGCAAGCGGATCAGGGATATCGGCGTTTCATAGACGCTCTTCCATACCGCTAACGTCACGCGACATCAGACAGCCCACCGCCGATCCGCCCCGCCAGACACCAGCCGCCGATGGCGCGTGTTCTGATCCAGCTGTCTGGCGGCACGGTGATCCACAGGCCGGATCCGGCGTTCACCGTTTCACGCCGGACGCCGGATTCGCTGGCCATTTCGATCTCCAGCGGCGCGCCCATATAGGCGATCCACAGCTCCTCGGCCTCGGTCGCGCGCCAGTCGTGCGCGGCCTGCGGCGTCAGCAGGCGATAGACGCCGGTCGCCACGTCCGCAGCCTGCGTCGCGTCCATGCGTCGGCCCCAGACGCCCTCGGCCAAAGGCGCCAGCCCCAGGTTCTCGACGACTTCCTCGACCGTGAAATCCGCTTCGCCTTCCATGCCGCCGTCAGGAAACGGGTACGGTCAGCTGCGCCCGTCGCCGGGCCTGTTCCTGCGACGTGATCGAGCGCCAGCCGCCGTCCTCGAACACCACCTCCGCGCCGCCCATCCACGGCACGCGGCTGAGGGGACCACCCGTCACGCCCTGCCCCATGACGGAATAGACCGTATCCGGCTTGAGGGGCCTCGCCGCCGTCTGCGTGTCAAAGCCGCTCGGCGCCTGACCATAGACGACCTGACGCAGGCCGACGCAGTTGCCGCCGCGCGCCTCGATCGCCCAAACGACGGACCAGACGCCGGCGCCCGACTCATGGACCGTCAGACTGCGCAAACAGGCTTTTTCCGGTTTGGCGGGGTCCGAACCGAAACGGGCGACAGGCTGCTCAAGGCCGCCGCTGATCTGGATGCCGATCATAGCCGAACAGGCCGACAGCCCCGCCAGCGCCCCCACGGACACAGCCCACGCAACGCCGGTCTTCAGTCCGGGCTTCAGTCTCGGCAATACACGCATGATCGCTCCACGGCCCGACAGGGCGTCGCAGGCATTCTAGAGCGCCTTCACGATCCCTTCGACCATCTTCTTGGCGTCGGCGAACAGCATCATGGTGTTGTCGCGGAAGAACAGCTCGTTCTCGACCCCGGCGTAACCCGCCGCCATGCCCCGCTTGATGAACAGGACCGTGCCCGCCTTCTCAACGTCCAGCACCGGCATCCCATAGATGGGCGACTGGGGATCGGTCTTGGCCGCGGGATTGGTCACGTCGTTGGCGCCGATGACGAAGGCCACGTCGGCCGAGGCGAACTCGCTGTTGATGTCCTCCAGCTCGAACACCTCGTCGTAGGGGACATTGGCCTCGGCCAGCAGGACGTTCATATGCCCCGGCATCCGGCCCGCGACGGGGTGGATGGCGTATTTCACCTCGACGCCTTCTTCCTTCAGTTTGTCGGCCATTTCGCGCAGGGCATGCTGCGCCTGGGCCACCGCCATGCCGTAACCGGGCACGATGATGACCTTGGAGGCGTTCTTCATGATGAAGGCGGCGTCCTCGGCCGAGCCCTGTTTGACCGGCCGCGTCTCGACCGCCCCGCCGCCCGCCGCCGCGCCCGCCTCGGCGCCGAAACCGCCCAGGATGACGCTGATGAAGCTGCGGTTCATGCCCTTGCACATGATGTAGCTGAGGATCGCGCCCGATGACCCGACCAGGGCGCCGGTGATGATCAGGGCGATGTTCTCCAGCGTGAAGCCCAGCGCCGCCGCCGCCCAGCCGGAATAGGAGTTCAGCATGGACACCACCACCGGCATGTCCGCCCCGCCGATGGGGATGATCAGGGTCGCGCCCAGCACCAGACTGATGCCGAACACGGCCCAGAAGGCCCAGATCGCCGTCCCACCCGTGCCGATCAGAATGCCGATCAGCAGGACCAGCACCAGAGCCAGCACAATGTTGATCAGGTGCCGCGCGGGCAACAGGATCGGCGCCCCGCTCATCCGCCCGTCCAGCTTGGCGAAAGCGATGACCGAGCCGGTGAAGGTGATCGCCCCGATGGCCACGCCCAGCGACAGCTCGACGATGGACAGGGTCTTGATCCCGCCCGCCGCCGTCATGATGCCGAAAGCGTCGGGCGCATGGACCGCCCCCACCGCCACCAGACAGGCGGCCAGTCCAACGAGGGAGTGAAACGCCGCCACCAACTGCGGCATGGCCGTCATCGGCACGCGCTTGGCGATCAAGGCGCCTGCACCGCCGCCGACCACGACCCCGCCCGCGATCAGGGCCAGAGTCAGGGGATCCAGCGCGCCGCTGGTTCCCAGCGTCAGCAGGGTGACGCCGACGGCCAGCGCCATGCCGACCATGCCCAGTGTATTGCCCCGTCGGCTGGTCTCGGGGCTGGACAGCCCCCTGAGCGAGAGGATGAACAGAACCCCCGCCGCCAGATAGGCCAGCGCCGCGATCGATGCGTTCATCCCCTCCCCCTCATTCCATGTTCAGATCAGAAAACGTTGACGACGGCGGGCGCGTCGCCGTTGCTGCCGGCGGCCTTGGCCTCGCCGTTCTTGACCACGGCCACGCCGACCGGACCCTGACCGCCCGTCTTGGTCACGCGGCAGGTGCCGTTGTCGCCCGGCAGGCGTCCGGCCATCCGGCCCGAGCCGGTGTGGGTGATGCGGTTCATGTGGACGCCCTTGATGGTCACGGGCGCAAAGCGGCACTCCAGCGCCCACTCGGCGCCCTGCGGCGCGGCGACCGACCAGTGCAGGCCTTGATTGGGGTTCGTACCCACCTCGCGCGAGGACTGGGCCGAGGTGGCGCCCGCCACGACAGCGGCCGACAGGGTCAGGGCGGAAACCAAGGAAACTTTCATCACGCGATACTCTTGGGTGTTAACGTTTGATGGATTGGGTTCGCGACAGACGCCACAGCGCCGCCGCAATGAAAAGAGGGCCCAGCAAAATCATCGCCCAGTCGAAGACCGTCATCTCACGATCCTGAATGATGACCCGCGTCACAATGGCGGCGAAGACCAGCACGATGCCGCAGTCCTGAAACCGCAGACGCCCGATGGGGTCGCGAACGCGCACCCAGCTCCACACCCACAGGGCCACCCCCAGGACGGTCACGGCCCAGGACAGGTAGAAGGCCAACAGGATCGGCGACAGGATCACGAGGCCTTGGGCCTTTCCTTCTTGCGATACATGGCCAGCATCCGGCGTGTGACCATGAAGCCGCCGAAGATGTTGACGCTGGCCAGCGTCACGGCGGCCACGCCCGCGCCTTTGGCGATCCAGGCGTTCGGCCCGCCCGCCTGCGCGCTCATCGCCGCCGCAGCGATCAGGCCGCCGACGATGATGACGCTGGAAATGGCGTTGGTGACGGCCATCAGCGGCGTGTGCAGCGCCGGCGTCACGCTCCAGACGACATAATAGCCGACGAAGATCGACAGGACGAAGATCGCCAGACGAAAGACGGTAGGATCGACGTGTTCCATCAGCCTCTCATTCCTTCATGCACCACGGCGCCGCCGTGGGTGACGACGGCGGCCTTGAGGATTTCCTCGTCCAGATCGACCGACAGGGCGCCGTCCTTGATCATCAGCCCCAGGAAGGCGACCAGATTGCGTGCGTAAAGGGCGCTGGCGTCCGCCGCGATGCGGCCGGGCATACTGGTCCAGCCGACGATCTTCACCCCGTTGGCCGTGGTCACGACCTCGTTCGGCTTCGAGCCTTCGACATTGCCGCCCGCCTCGACCGCCAGATCAATGATGACCGAGCCGGGCTTCATCGAGGCGACATGCGCCGCCGTCACCAGCTTCGGCGCCGGGCGGCCGGGGATCAGGGCCGTGGTGATGACCACGTCCTGCTTGACGATGTGGGCAGCGGTCAGTTCGGCCTGTTTGGCCTGATACTCTGCCGACATGGCCTTGGCGTAGCCGCCCGCCGTTTCGGCGGCCTTGAACTCTTCATCCTCGACGGCGACGAATTTGGCGCCGAGGCTCTCGACCTGCTCCTTGGCGGCGGGGCGCACGTCGGTGGCCGTGACGACCGCGCCCAGACGCCGCGCCGTGGCGATGGCCTGCAGTCCCGCGACGCCCGCCCCCATGACGAAGGTCTTGGCCGCAGCCACCGTCCCGGCGGCTGTCATCATCATGGGAAAGCCCTTGCCGTAGGCATAGGCCGCCTCGATCACCGCCCGGTATCCGGCCAGATTGGCCTGTGACGACAGCACGTCCATCACCTGCGCCCGCGTGATGCGCGGCACGAACTCCATGGCGAAGGCGGTGGCGTTCGCGCCCCTCAACGCCTCGACCGTCGCCTTGTCGCGCCAGGCGTCCAGCAGGCCGACGACGACCGCGCCTGGCTTGAGCGCGCTGATTTCCGACGCCGTCGGGCCGCGCACCTTCAACAGGATGTCCGCCCCCGCCAGCGCCGCCGACAGATCGGGCTTCACCCCCGCCCCGGCCTCGGCGTAGTCGGCGTCAGGGACGGACGAGCCCAGGCCCGTTCCGGCCTCGACCGTCACCGTCGCGCCGAGCGCAATCAGCTTCTTCACCGTTTCAGGCGTTACAGCGCAGCGCGTTTCGCCTTCACGGCGTTCGCGGGTCACGGCGATGGCGACGGCCAAGCGAATCCCTCCCTCGTTGTCAGGGTCGGATCGACGTTAGGCTGAAGCTTGAACAGCCGTCAAAGCCGCGATGCGGTTTACCTGCCTTTTTTTCGCCACACCTGACATTCGCGCAAAGCAAAAGGCCCGCCGGACGCCGACGGGCCTTTGAACTTCAGATCCCAGGGGGATGTCTGTCGGCTCAGTGCGCCTTCTTGCTCTTCAGCATGAAGAAGCCCGCAACGCCCAGAACGGCGCCGCTGAGGAAGGCCGGGATGAAGCCGGCGCCCACGCCGAACCACACCGTCAGGAACAGGATCAACACCGCCATCGCCAGCGAGACCCATTTGGTCAGGCCCATGAACAGAGCCCAGGTCCAGGCCTGTTCCGAGATGTTCATCTCCCCGTGGACGTGGGGGGCGGTCGCTTCAGCGTACTGGTCGGCCATGGGGTCTTCCAAAAAAAGAGTCGAGATTTCGACGGCTCTTATAGCGAGGCCAGCGCTCCGCTCAAGTCCGTGGGGCCTAAACCGGCGCTAGTCGAGGCTTTCCAGCACCGCGCGGGCGAAGGCGGCGATGTCGAACGGCTTGCCCGCCGGGTCTTCGCCGCGCCGCACGATGACGATGTTGCGGCTGGGCGCGATCACCACATACTGCCCCCGGTTGCCGAAGGCGGCGAACGTATCCGCCGGCACCCCGTCCGAGCGGTTCATCAGCCAGAAGGTCGCCCCATAGCCGAACTCGCCCGTCGGCGGCTGCGGCCCGGTCGGCGCCGTGACGTAGTCGCGCCAGCCCTCCGGCAGGATGCGCTGCCCCTCCCACACCCCGTCCTGCAGATACAGCTGGCCGAAGCGCGCCAGATCGCGCGCCGTGGTCCAGACCTGGCTCGACAGGATATAGTTGCCGCGCCAGTCGGTCTCGGCCCAGGTGTGGGTCATGCCCAGCGTGTCGAACAGTTCAGCGGGCGGATGGGCCTCAAACGTCGACGTCGCCGCCATCGTCGCCAGCAGGGTGTCGTTATTGGCGTAGCGATAGACCGTCCCCACCGGCGCCAGCAGCGGCCAACCCGGCGCCTGCTCATCCACCGTCGTGCCGCCGAAATAGAGGTTGTCGGTGCGGTTGCCCGCCGTGTCGCTGGTCAGGCCCGACGACATCCGCATCAGGGCGTCGACGGTGATGGCCGCGCGCGGATCGCCGGGGCGGCTCCAGTTGGCGATGGCGGCAGGCGCCTTCACATCCAGTTCGCCGCGCTGGACCGCCGCGCCGATGACGGTTCCGGCCAGGCTCTTGGCCACCGACCATGTGCGCTGGGGCGTGTTCGGGCCGAAGTCAGGCGCATAGCGTTCCGCCACCCGCTTGCCGCCCTGCATCACCACGACGCCGGTGGTGTTGGTCCCTTCGCCGAAACCCTGATCGAAGGCGCGCGCGACGGCGGCCTCCAGCGCGCGGGCGTTCCCCTTGGGCCGCGCCGTCGGCATGTCGGGCGCCGAGGCCCGGCGCGCCAGCGGAGCCCGTTCAGGCGCACGGCCCGGGACATAGCCCATCGGCTCGATGACGCAGCCGCGTCCGTCGGTCCAGGTCGCGACGCGCGGCGAGGCGGCCTGATCCCAGGCGACCGTGACGGCGTTCCCGGCCATCTCGGCCTTCATGTCGCCGATCAGCGCCTGAAGCTCAGGATAGATGCCGACGAGTTCGTTCGCCTCGACGCTGGCGACCGCCCGCTCGGCGCCCGCCGCCCGCGCCGAATGGACGGCGCTGCACACCGTCAACGCCTTGTATCCCGCCGCCAGAGCGCGGTGGTTGGCCGAAGCCTCGGTCTGGGCGGAAACCGTCGTCGGCAGGGCGAGAACGGCGACGAGAACAAGAACACGGGACGCGATTTTCATGCGGCCACGCTTCAACGCCGCACGCGCCCCTGTCAACGTCCTTTCCCTTCTCCCCTTGTGGGAGAAGGCGGCGGCCCTCGGGCTTGACCCGGGGGCTGACGGATGAGGGGTGCTGGCGGCGCGGGTTGAAGTTCAGCCTCCACAGCCTGCATCCCTTTTCCATGCCGTCGCGCTCACCCCCTCATCCGAGCGCCTTCGGCGCCCACCTTCTCCCACAAGGGGAGAAGGAAAGGCTTTCCATTGCTGCGCGTCAGCGTCACCCTGCCTGCAAAGCTCAGGATAAAAGCCTGCCATGACCCACCCAAACAACGTTCCCACCGGCCGGGCCTCGCTGGAGAGCGCGCGCGGGCTTGCGGTTGTCCGCATCGGCATCGGTCTGTTGCAGGGGCTGTTCCTCTATCTGCTGTATCGCTCGGCGTCGGACAGTCAGGCTCTGGCCTGGCCTGCGACGCAGCCTTCGCTGTTCGCCGCCCTTGTGCTGGCCGCCGCCTTCGCGCCGGTGATGCTGCTGGCGGGCGTCGGCCGGATGGGCTGGAAGGCTCTGGCGCTGTGGGGCGCGGTCGCGGCGGCGGCTCTGGCCTTGATGGGCTGGCACGATGCGGCCCAGCAGGCGAGCGACTATTTCCGTCCGCCCTATCTGCGCTTCCCGGTCGTGGCCTTTGCGGCGGCGGCCCTGTTCATCGCCCATCACCTGATCGTTCCGGCGATCGAGGGGCGGCGCTGGATCGCCGATTACGACGACTATTTCGACACGGCGTGGAAGGCCGGAGTGCAACTGGTCCTGTCGCTGGGTTTCACCGGCGCCTTCTGGCTGCTGCTGTTTCTGGGCGCGGCCCTGTTCCGCGTCATCGGGCTCAGCTTCCTGTCTGACCTGATCGACGAGAAATGGTTCGCCATTCCCGTCACCAGCCTCGTCTTCGCCGTGGCGGTGCAGTTGACCGATGTGCGCGGCGCCCTGATCCGGGGCGTGCGGACGGTGGCGCTGATGCTGCTGTCGTGGCTGCTGCTGGTCATCACCGTGCTGGTGGCGGGTTTTCTGGCCGCCCTGCCCTTCACCGGGCTGGATGGATTGTGGAAGACGGGCAGCGCCACGGCTCTTGTTCTGTCGGCGGCCGCCGCCCTGATCGTCCTGATCAACACCGCCTATCAGGACGGGCGTGAAGACAATCTGCCGCCCGCCGCCCTGCGGATCGCGGCGCGGGTCGCCTCGGTGTTGCTGACCCCGTTGATGCTGATCGCGATCTGGGGCCTGAGCCTCCGTATCGGCCAGCACGGCCTGACGCCCGACCGCATCATCGCCTCGGCCTGCGCCCTTGTCGGCCTGCTTTATGCCGCAGGATACGGCTGGGCGGCGCTGTCGCCGCTGTGGCGTCGGACCGGCTGGATGAAGCCGCTGGAGCGGACCAATGTGCTGGCCGCCGTCCTGACGGTGCTGGTCATCCTGGCCCTGTTCAGCCCTCTGGCCGACCCCGCCCGCCTATCGGTCAACGACCAGACCGCCCGGCTGAAGCGCGGCGCCGTCAGCGCAGAACAGTTCGACTACGCCTTCCTGCGTTTCGGTTCGGGCAAGACAGGCCGAGCGGCTCTGGCCGATCTGGCTAAATCCTCCGACCCCGAAATCGCCAGCCGCGCCAAGGCGATCCAGGCCAAGACCTCGCGCTATGACATTGAGGACGCGAGCATTCCGCCGCGCGCGCCGGTCATCACGCCCTGGCCCGCGGACAGGCCCCTGCCCCCCGCCTTCCTGACCCCGGCGCCGTCCAACGATCCCCGGCACGCCTGCGCGGCCGACGACAGCTGCGTCGCCGTCCAACGCGATCTGAACGGCGACGGGCGCGCGGAAATCCTGCTGGCGACAGCCTACCGGATCACCCTGTTCGCACAGGATGCTGACGGCCGCTGGGCTCATCAGGGCGATTATCAGGTTCCGCACTGCCCCGGCCCCGGCGGCCGCGACCTGCGCGAAGCGCTGAAACATCCGGACCTGAAGACAGCGACCCCGGCCTGGCCTGATCTGGCCCTCGGCGCCGTAAACGGACGGTTCCAGCCCGAAACCGCCTGCCCAACACCTCCTTCTGTTAACCCCTGACTCAGGTCTCCGAAACCCGATCTTCATTCCCTGCCGTCTAGGGTTGTCTCGAAACGAGCCAGTCCCGCCTGAACGAAGGACGGCCGTCCGATGGTGATGTTGAAGGGTGTTTTTCATGGCCAAGACCGTTCTGGTCGTCGACGATGATCCGACACAGCGCCGCCTGCTGCAGGCGGTTCTGGAGCGTGAATCCTATGCAGTCGTCCACGCGGAATCAGGCGGCGAAGCCATCGACCGCCTGACCAAGGGGGGCGGCGCCGACGTGGTGCTGCTGGATCTGGTCATGCCGGGTCTGTCGGGGCTGGAGGCGCTGGCCGAACTGAGGACAGCGGGCGTGACCACGCCGGTCATCGTGCTGACAGCCAACGGCGGCATCGAAACGGTGGTCAAGGCCATGCAGGCCGGGGCGCAGGACTTCTTCGTCAAGCCGGTCGGCCCGGAACGCCTGCTTGTCGGGGTGCGCAACGCCCTGCAGATGACCCAGCTGACCGCCGAGATCGGCCGCCTGAAGAAGCGCGCGGCAGGCCGCACCTCCTTCGACGACATGGTCGGCGACAGCGCCCCCATGCGCATGGTCAAGGCGCTGGGCCAGCGCGCGGCCAAGTCCTCCATTCCCGTGCTGATCACCGGCGAAAGCGGCGTCGGCAAGGAAGTCATCGCCCGCGCCCTGCACGGCGCCTCGGACCGGGCGGGCAAGCCCTTCATCGCGGTGAACTGCGGCGCCCTGCCAGCCAATCTGGTCGAGTCGATTCTGTTCGGCCACGAGAAGGGCGCCTTCACCGGCGCCCACGAAAAACACGCGGGCAAGTTCGTCGAGGCGAACGGCGGCACCCTGTTCCTGGACGAGATCGGCGAGCTGCCGCTGGATATGCAGGTCAAGCTGCTGCGCGCCCTTCAGGAGGGCGAGGTCGATCCTGTCGGCGGCAAGCGCCCGGTCAAGGTCGACGTCCGCATCGTCTCGGCCACCAACCGCGACCCGGCCCAGCAGGTGAAGGAAGGCGCCTTCCGCGAAGATCTCTTCTATCGCCTGAACGTCTTCCCGATCGAGGCCCCGGCCCTGCGTGAACGGCGCGAGGACATCCCCGCCCTGGTCGACCACTTCATCGCCCGCTTCAACGTCGAGGAAGGCAAGCGCGTCACCGGCTGCTCGGCCGAAACCCTGGCCCTGCTGCAGGCCCACGACTGGCCCGGCAACGTCCGCCAGCTGGAGAACGCCGTCTATCGCGCGCTGGTTCTGGCCGATTCGCCGCTGCTTCAGCCGCACGACTTCCCGGCTATCTCGGGCGTCGCCGTGCCGCTGGACGCCGCATCAGAAGCGGCGCCTGCGCCCGACAGCCCTGTCGGCGAGGCTGCGGCCGCCTCGACCGACGAAGAGGGCCATCACGACAGCCCGATCCGCATCACCGACGACCGCGGCCACGTCCGCACTCTGGAGCAGATCGAGCGCGACCTGATCCAGCACGCGATCGAGGTCTACGCCGGCCATATGTCCGAGATCGCCCGCCGTCTGGGCATCGGCCGCTCCACCCTCTACCGCAAGGTCCGCGAACAGGGGCTGGAGGAGCAGGTCAAGGAGGCGGGCTGACTACGCGTTCGGGAGGCCATAACGGTTCGGCCCCCTGTCCCCGCCCAGCATCAACAGAACGGCCAGGCCCGACAGGCAGACAACATAGAGCCCGTTATGGGCGAACAGGATGAAAAAGAGGTTCATCGACGGCGCCCCCTGTTCTGACTGCATCACCAAGGCAAGCGCGCGTGGAAACAGTCCTACGCCCGTCGCTAGAAAAGCAACTGTCGGCAGCCCCCACCACCCCGCCAGACCCGCATCATGAAGCCTCCGCGTCACGGCTGCTGCGAGCAGCACCACCGCCAGGCCCACAGCAATCCCGATCGCGATGAAAAAGCGGTCCAGCTTCGGCATGGCGATCGCATCTGCATCGTACAGTTGTACGGAGTAATAGCCGGGGCTGCTGCTTTCTGCGACCTGACCGGGATAGGCCATCGCATAGGCCGTCGCCTCGGCGAAAACTCCTGCCGCCATCGGGATGATCGCCGCCTCAAGGCCGATGACAGTCAGCCCCATGATCACCAGGGCGTAGGGCCAGAAACGGCGCCGTCGATCCCGACCGCGAAAGTCGGTCAGACGCCTGAAGCCATCAACTATCGCCGACATGACGCCCCTATCGCCGTTTCAAAAACCGGTTGCAGAGTTCAGTTAGGCAAACGAACCGTTCAAAATGAAAGCCACCCTCGTGTTCACACGTACCGCTACGCTCGCCCTGACGTCCCTCATCATCCTGACTGCCGCCTGCTCGAACGAGAGCGCCCCGGCCGCGAACGCGGGCGCCGCTGCGACAGTCAGGACCGATATTCCCGCGCAATGCGTCGACCATCCCCTGATGCCCGCCATGCCGACGGCGCCGGTGATCGCGGGGCGCTCTCTTACAGAGGTCGAATGCGAGGCCTTCACCGTCACCATGATCTATGGCGAGGCGGGCGCCAGCGCCAAGGTCATACTGGTCGATTCCAAAGCGCCCGCGCCCAAGGACGCCGGTCCTCTGACCGACATTCTGGTCGGCGCCCAGCAGACCGCCTTCAACAGCGTGGTCGCCTCCATGGGCATGATGCAGGGCGTGCGGCAGATGGCGATTGAAACGCCCGGCGCCGTCGCCCGTCTGGGCGGCGAGGATTATCTGAGCGTGGTGATGGACGGCCCGACCGGCGAACCCGTCGTCATCGGTGTCGAGCCCAAGGACGCCGACAGCGGCGTCGGCCCGCTGATGAGCGTGCTGAAAGGCCGCTACGCCCTGACCATATTGATCGAACAGGAAGGCGTATCGGGCGCCGCAGCCGCCCTCAGCACGCACCAGCCCTATCTGGCCGCCATGAACCTGAAGGCCCTGCCTTAAGCCAAGGCCCGTCCCTGAAGCGCTGAAGGCGGCGGCCTCTGTCGCCGCCCTCGGCTCCTCAGTTCCTCAGCTCCGGCTGACGGTCAGGCTATAGCCGCCTTCCGATCCTCGACGCGCCGTGGCGCGCGGCTGATAGGGGGTGATGATATAGGTCGTGTCCCGCACCGCCTTCAGTTCGGCTGTTTCTCCGTCGACCTCGCCCCGGAACACAGCCGCGCCGCTCTGATCGGCCGCATCGCTGATGTTGAAATACAGGTTGGCGTTCGACGGCTTGAAGACGACCTTCAGCGTCTGTCCCGTCGCCACAGGCACGGCGTAGACCGGCGCCCCATAACCCTTGACCATACCCGCCTTCGACACCGACCCGACCCGGTCAAAGGTCAGCACCTCGAGCGTCGCGCCATCTTCTCGAACAAAGGCGCGCACCGCCGTTTCGTCGACGGGCGGCAAGGGCCGATCAGCGCCCGGCGCCTCACTGACCGCCTGCGACGCCGCTGCCGGGCCGCCGCTGAGATCCAGCGTCGCTTCCGACGCAGCCTGCGGCGCCGCGCCCGGTCCCTCCCCGCAGGCGGCCAGCACCAGGCTCAGACCCAACAGGGCGACGGGAGCTAAGCGTGTCATCAGTCTTCTCTTTCAGGCAGATAGGTATCTGCGGGCTGAACGCTCGGCCAAGCCAAGCCGTTGCGGCTAATCTTCCGCCTCGCCGTCCGGCGCCTTTGCCGGTCGCCGTGCGAATCGACGCGGCTCGCCCTTGGCCTTGGCGGCGATCTCTTTCAGCTTACGGCCCTGCATGGCCGAGAGGGCCTGGCCCGGCGCGCCCTTTTCCGGGTCCGCGAAGGCGCGGCCATGTTCGCGAATCCTCTCGCCGACCGAATCGAGGAACTCCCCCTCCCAGTCGGACAGGGAAACGCCTCCTTTTTCCGCCGTGCGGCGGGCGCGTTTCAGGGCGTTGAGCGCAGACCGCTTCGCCGCTTCCCGCTGTTGATCCCAAGGGCTCAACAGCTTGGTTTTAAGGGCGCTACCGTCCTTCGGACTGCTTGAGCGCGAGAAGCCGCTGGAGCGAAGCTTGCTCGCGTCGCCGCCCTTCAGGCTGCTGGAGCGTGAAGGGCGGTCGCCAGGGGGCTTGAAGGGCGTGCGCTTCAGGCCCGCCTCCCTCAGATCTCGCCGAGGGCCGACAGGTAGAGGTCCAGAATCGCTTCTTCTTCCTGACGCTTGGCCTTGTCCTGCTTGCGCAGGCGCAGAACCTTGCGCAGCACCTTGACGTCATAGCCTTCGCCCTTGGCCTCGGCGAAGACCTCCTTCATGTCGACCATGACGGCCTGCTTGTCCTCTTCGAGGCGCTCCAGGCGCTCGATGATGGAGCGAAGACGACCCTGCGCCGTGGCGGTCAGGACGTCGGGGCTGGCGTCGAAGGAAGCGTCGTCCATGACTGAACTCCAGAACTCAAATCAGGCTGCGCCCTCAAACAGACCCAAGGGCCGTCAGGGCAGGAAAGAACCACGCCCTCAAACAGGCCAACGGCCGTTAGGGCAAGAAAGAAACCGCCCTCAAGCAGGCCGAAGGCCGTTAGGGCGACTAACAAAGAATCACTAGTCAGGCGCGCGCCTGCACTCAACGCCGGACGCGAAAAAGCCGCGGACAAAGCCCGCGGCCCTGTGGATAGTCATCCCATCCACCGACGTTCGGCGCGCGCCTTACCCGTTGATCAGGCAGAGGCGCGCCGGTCGCGCGTAATCAGCCTTGCTTGGCTTTGAAGCGCGGGTCCGTCTTGTTGATGACGTACAGGACGCCCTTGCGACGAACGATCTTGCAGTCGCGGTGGCGACCCTTCAGCGATTTCAGCGAGCTACGGACCTTCATGGTCGGACGTCCCGGATTTGGAGGCCCGTGAGGGCGGGTAAAACAAAAGAGCCGCGGGCGAACCTGCGGCGGAGGCGGTCGTATAGAGAGGCCACGGCCTTTCGTCAACATTCCGCCCGGGAAATCCGCTGCCAGAAAATCCGCTGGAGGCCTGACCTCCGAGTTGAACGGAGGCTCTCCGGACATGCACGTCCGACGCGTCACCCCTCCGCCATCAGGCCACGCTCAGGGAACGGCGTCATTTAGACAAGCGCGGCCGTATCGTCCAATCAAAAAAGGTTAAGCCCGACTTCATCCTTTTTACGGAAACTTCAACGACCTTCGCGCGCTTGTGAATGGTCGTGGAATTTTGGGGCGTTAGCCTGTGTCTATGCGTATTGCCTATCGCCTTCTGTTGCTGGGTTCGGTCGCCGCCTGCACCCCCATGGTGCCTACGCCGCAGCATCCGCAACCTGCGCCGCCGCCCGTGGTCCAGCCCGCTCCCCCGACGCCGGTCCCCGCGCCGCCGCCCGCACAGCCGGATCTCAGCGACGCCTATGACCACGCCAGCTTCGACGCCTGGAAACAGAGCTTCCTGGAACGTCACGGCGGCGCCCGCAAATGGGACTACGCCCGCGAACTGGAAGGCGTGACGCCGAATCCCAGCGTCATCCGTCTGGACCGCAACCAACCCGAATTCTCGCGCCCCGCCGGGGTCTACATCCAGAACGCCACCACCCCGGCGCGAATCGCCATGGCCCGCCAGCGCGTCGACCGCGTGCCGTGGGACGTGACCCAGAAATACGGCGTGCCGACCGAGATCCTGCTGGGCGTCTGGGCGCAGGAAAGCGCCTTCGGCCAGGTTCAGGGCGACTTCGACGTCATCCGCTCGCTGGCGACGCTGGCCTATGACGGCCGCCGCCGCGACTGGGCCGAGGAACAGCTGAAGCATGCCCTCGACATCGTCGTAATGGGCAAGCGCGACCGCGCAGGCCTGAAGGGCAGTTGGGCCGGAGCCATGGGCCAGACCCAGTTCATGCCCGACAACTATCTGCGTCTGGGCGTCGACCAGAACGGCGACGGCAAGGTCGACATCTGGAGCTCGGACGCCGACGCCCTGGCCTCGGCGGCGAATCTGCTGGCTCAGGCGGGCTGGAAGCGCGGACAGGGCTGGGCCTATGAAGTCACCCTGCCCTCCAACTTCGACTACAGCCAGGCAGAGGGACCGAAACACCCCTGGTCCTACTGGGCCGCGCGCGGCGTGCGCCTTGCCGACGGCTCGGCTCCCAACAGCGCCGAGGCCGCCGAGGACGCGGCCATTCTCCTGCCGCAGGGCGCCAGGGGCCCGGCCTTCCTGGCCCTGCCCAACCACTACGTCATCCGCCGCTACAACAACTCGGTCAGCTATGCGCTGGCCATCGGCCTGATCGCCGACGGGGTGGCGGGCAAGCCCGCGCTGAAGGCCGCCTGGCCCAACGACGGCCCCCTGACGCGGGATCAGCGCGTCGGCGCCCAGCAGGCCCTGACCCGCATGGGCTTCGACACCCAGGGCGTCGACGGCGTCATCGGCACAAACACCCGCAACGCCCTGCGCCGCTGGCAACAGGCCAACGGGCGGACCGCAGACGGCTATCTGACGGACGTGCTGGCGGATGAGCTGATCAGGCGAGCGCGCTGAACCTCGCTCACCACCATCAGGCCGCCAAACAAGATCGAGACTTATACTCGTCTTAAGCTCGCGCGGCCCGGCTGGCGTCGACGCCAAGCGCCGTCACGGCGGCGGCGGCGATGTGTTCGGCGTTCAGGCCTGCCTGGGCGTACATGGCCTCGGGCTTGTCCTGATCCTGGAAGATGTCGGGCAGGTGCAGGGTGCGGATCTTGAGGCCGTTATCCAGCGCGCCCTTCTCGGCCAGCAGTTGCAGCACGAAGGCGCCGAAGCCGCCCATGGCGCCCTCTTCCACCGTGACCAGGCATTCATGCTCGCGCGCCAGGCGCAGGATCATGTCAGCGTCCAGCGGCTTGGCGAAGCGGGCGTCGGCGACGGTGGCCGAGACGCCGCGCGCGGCCAGCAGATCGGCGGCTTTCAGCGTTTCCTGCAGGCGGGTGCCGAGCGACAGAATGGCGACGGACGTGCCTTCGCGGACGATGCGGCCCTTGCCGATCTCCAGCGGGGCGGCCAGTTCAGGGATCTCGACGCCCACGCCGTCGCCGCGCGGATAGCGGAAGGCGCTGGGGCGGTCGTCGATGGCCAGGGAGGTCGAGATCATGGCGGCCAGCTCCGCCTCGTCGGCGGCGGCCATCAGCACCATGCCGGGCAGAGCCCCCATGAAGCCGATATCGAAGCTGCCCGCATGGGTGGCGCCGTCGGCGCCGACGAGCCCTGCGCGGTCCATGGCGAAGCGCACCGGCAGGGACTGGATGGCCACGTCGTGGACGACCTGGTCATAGCCGCGCTGGAGGAAGGTCGAATAGATGGCGCAGACCGGCCTCATCCCGTCCGCGGCCAGACCGGCGGCGAAGGTGACGGCGTGCTGCTCGGCGATGCCGACGTCAAAGGTGCGCTCAGGGAAGGCCTGACCGAACAGGTCCAGCCCCGTTCCGGTCGGCATGGCGGCGGTGATGGCCACGATGCTGGGGTCGGTCTGCGCATGCTTGATCAGCTCTGTGCCGAAGACCTTGGTGTAGCTGGGGGCGTTGGAGACCGACTTGGCCTGCTTGCCCGAGACCACGTCGAACTTGACCACGCCGTGATACTTGTCGGCGCTGTTCTCAGCGGGGGCGTAGCCCTTGCCCTTCTGCGTCACGACGTGGACCAGCACCGGGCGGTCGGTGATGGCGGCGGCGTTCTTCAGGATGGGGACCAGGTTCTCCATGTCGTGACCGTCGACCGGCCCGATGTAGTAGAAGCCCAGCTCCTCGAAGAAGGTGCCGCCGACGATCATGCCGCGAGCATATTCCTCGGCCTTGCGCGCCGCGTCGCGGAAGGGGCGCGGCATGTGATCGACGAACTTCTTCCCGACCTTGCGGATGTTCTGATAGGCGCCGCCCGAGACCTGTTTGGCCAGATAGGCGCTCATGCCGCCGACGGGCGGGGCGATCGACATGTCGTTGTCGTTCAGCACCACCATCAGCTGGCCGTTGGTGGCCTCGGCGGCGTTGTTCATCGCCTCATAGGCCATGCCGGCCGACATGGAGCCGTCGCCGATGACGGCCACAACGCGGTTGTTCCCGCCCTTGGCGTCGCGCGCGGCGGCGAAGCCCAGCGCCGCCGAGATGGAGGTCGCGGCGTGGGCGGCGCCGAAGGGATCGTATTCGCTCTCGGACCGCTTGGTGAAGCCCGACAGGCCGCCGCCCTGACGCAGGGTGCGCATCCGGTCGCGCCGCCCGGTCAGGATCTTGTGCGGATAGCACTGGTGGCCGACGTCCCAGATCAGAATGTCCTGCGGCGTCTCAAAGACATGGTGGAGGGCGACCGTCAGCTCGACCACGCCCAGACCGGCGCCCAGGTGGCCGCCGGTCACGGACACGGCGTCGATGGTCTCGGCCCGCACCTCGTCCGCCAGCTGTTTCAGCTGGGGAATGTCGAAGCCCCGCGTGTCGGCGGGAAACTTGACGGTGTCGAGCAGCGGGGTGTTGGGCATGGGGATCGGGGGCCTTCAGACGACGGAGCGTCAAACAGTAACCCGCTGGAGGCGGGCGCGTTTCCTATCAGGACCGGCGTTTAAGCACAAAGTCCACGCTGGCCTTGAGGATTTCGGCCTCATGACCGAACAGGTCAAGGTGCGAGCGGGCCTGATCGGCCAGATGCGCGACCCTCTGTCGCGCCGCATCGACGCCCAACAGGGTGACGAAGTTCGTCTTGCCCAGCGCCGCGTCCTTGCCGCCCGCCGCCTTGCCCATCTCTTCGGCCGAACCTTCCGCATCCAGAACATCGTCCACGATCTGATAGGCCAGGCCGATGTCGTGGGCGAAGCTGGTCAGGGCGTGCCAGGCGGCCTCATTGGCGTCAGCGACGATCAGCGGGATCTCGAAGGCGTAGGCGAACAGGGCGCCGGTCTTCAGCCGCTGCATCCGGGCCACTCCGCCCAGATCGTCACGCACCCCCATCAGGTCGATCATCTGGCCGCCCGCCATGCCGCGCGCGCCAGAAGCAAAGGACAGACGCCGCGCCAGTTCGCAGCGCACGGCCGCGTCATCGTGGGTGTCTTCATCCAGAATGATGTCGAAGGCCGCCGTCTGAAGGGCGTCGCCCGCCAGAATGGCCGTCGCCTCGTCATAGGCGATGTGCAGGGTCGGACGGCCGCGTCGCACGTCATCGTCGTCCATCGCCGGCAGATCGTCATGCACCAGCGAATAGGCATGCACGCATTCCAGCGCACAGGCGGCGCGCAGGACGGCGCGGTCGTCCGCCTCCAGCATCCGACCCGCCTCGATGGCGAAGAAGGGGCGCAGGCGCTTGCCCGGCCCCAGGGCGGCGTAGCGCATGGCCTCGGTCAGGCGGACCTCCGGCCCTTCGGCGCGCGGCAGAAGCTCGTCGAGCGCGACCGTGACCACATCGGCGACTTCGGACACCCGGTCGATGACGGCCTGTTCGGGCGAATTGGCGGCCAGAACGGTCAAAACAGTCTCCCGCCCAGCGGCAGGTCGCGGTCGACGCCGACCAGCACGACATGGCCGTCGCCGTCCGGGAAACCCAGCGTCAGCACCTCGGACATCACCGGGCCGATCTGGCGCGGCGGGAAGTTGACGACGGCGGCGACCTTGCGGCCGTTCAGGTCGTCCAGCGTGTAGTGGTGTGTAATCTGGGCCGAGGATTTCTTGACGCCGATGACGTCGCCGAAGTCGATGGTCAGCTTATAGGCGGGCTTGCGCGCCTCGGGGAAAGGCTCGGCCTTGATGATCTGACCGACGCGCACGTCGACCTTCATGAAGTCATCGAAACCGATCTGCGGGGCGATGGCGTTTGCGTCCGACATCAGCCGAACTCCGCCGGTTCTGCACCCTTGGCCTGACCGTCCGCGCCGACGACGATCTTCTCGACCCGCAGCTGGGCGGCCTTCAGCCGCGCCTCGCAATGCGCCTTGAGCCGCGCGCCTTCTTCATAAAGGGCGATGGATTCCTCAAGCGGCGCCTGACCCGATTCCAGACGGGAGACGATGCCTTCAAGGCGCGACAGGGCCTCCTCGAAGCTGAGGTCGGCGGGCACGGCGGGGGAAGCTGATGCGTCGGTCATGATGCGGGCAACCTAGAGAGGCGACGACGCCGCATCAACGGCGAAAGCCGTCACAGATCGTCACCCTGTCCCTGCGTGCCGAAAGCGACGCGTCAGCGCTTCACGAAACGGCGCTGGGACCAGTATTTGAAGCCCTGATTATGGGCCAGACGCCAGCCATGCGCCTTCAGACGCTGGCCGACCATGTGGTTGAAATATCCGTGCGCCAGCACCAGCACGTCATGGCCTTCAGAGGCGCGGGCGATCAGTACGCGCGCGGCCTGATCGGCGCGGACCTCGGCCTCGGCGCGGGTCTCCTGTCCCTCGTGGTGGTTGAAGGCGTGCCACCAGATGCGCGCGATCACGCCCCAGTAACGCGGCGACAGCTTGATCCACGACGGGAAATGCGGCGGCGGCAGCGGCGCTTCGATGAACAGGGCGTCGACCAGCACGTCACGGTCCGGCGCCACGGCGCGGGCGGTTTCCTGGGCGCGCGGGCGAGTCGAGGCGTAGATGGCTCCGGCGCCCTCGGCCGCCGTCAGCAGGGCCTGCGGCGGCGTCTGACCGGCGCGCAGGCCGCCGACCTCATACCGACCCCACCAGTCGCGATACTGGTCCGAGGTGATCATGCATTTGCGCGACAGCGCCGGTTCGCCGTGGCGGGCCAGCGTGATGGCCCCATAAACGGTCTCAACCTCGGCGGAGCGGGCGGCGGCGACCGGCGTCTGAACTGGGGATTCGGAATGTGTCATGAGTGCAGGAGAAGTCATAGCATGGGGATGGGCCTGTGAAACCAAGGCCTTGGCGTCCCGTAACCTCCCCGATCCCAGCATTGGCGTGCATCGCCGACGACGCACCTTGGACAAAGGTGGTAGCTCTCGCCGCGCGCCCCTGCAACCACGCAAAGCTGACGATCCTGCGATGATCGGCCTGCATCGCGCCTTCACCGGTTCGTCGGGCGGCGCTATGCGTTCAAGGATGAACCCTGCCGTGATCCGCCCCGCCCGTCCCGAAGACGCCGCCGCACTGGCCGTTCTGGGGCGCCAGACCTTTATCGACACCTTTGTCACGGGGTTCGGCATCCCCTATCCGGCGGGCGACCTGACCGCCTTCCTGGACGCCGGCTTCAACGCCGAAGCGATCGGCAGGAAGCTGGATGAGCCGGGCGCCGCATGGTGGGTGGCCGAACGGGACGGCGACCTGCTGGCCTTCGCCAACACCGGGCCGAACACCCTGCCCCACCCCGACGGCCGCGCCAGCCACGCCGAGCTGCGCCGCCTCTATGTCGGCAAGCAGGCGCAGGGACTGGGCCTTGGCACGCAGCTGCTGAAAATCTCGCTGGACTGGATGCAGGCCAACACCGACGGCCCCCTTTGGATCGGCGTCTGGAGCGGCAATCTGAAGGCCCAGAAGCTGTACGCCGCCTACGGCTTCGAAAAGGCGGGCGAGTATCAATATCCGGTCGGCGCCTGGATGGATGACGAGTTCATCTTGCGGCGCGGCTAAGGCGGGGCCAGTCTAGCCCCATGCTGCTGCCCTTCTTCACCGCCCTGCGCGAGGCCAAGGTGCCTGTGTCGCTCAAGGAATGGCTCCATCTGATGGAGGCCATGGACAAGGATGTGGCCGGACGCGACGTCGAGGCCTTCTACCACCTGTCACGCGCCGTTCTGGTCAAGGACGAGAAGCATTACGACCGTTTCGATCAGGTCTTCGGCAAGGTGTTCAAGGGGCTGGAGGGCGTCGGCCCCGGCGAAGAGATCACCGCCGACATCCCCGAGGACTGGCTGCGTCTGCTGACCGAAAAATACCTGACCGACGAGGAAAAGGCACAGATCGAGGCGCTCGGCGGGTTCGAGCAACTGATGGAGACGCTTAAACAGCGCCTCGAGGAACAAAAGGAACGCCATCAGGGCGGCAACCGCTGGATCGGCACGGGCGGAACCAGCCCCTTCGGCCACGGCGGCTACAACCCCGAGGGCGTGCGCATCGGCGGCCCCGGCCGTCACGGACGCGCGGTCAAGGTCTGGGAAAAGCGCGAATACAGGAACCTCGACGACACGGTCGAACTGGGCACGCGCAACATCAAGGTCGCCTTACGCCGCCTGCGTCGCTTCGCCCGTGAAGGCGCCGCCGAGGAACTGGACATCGACGGCACCATCGACGGCACAGCGCGCCAGGGCTGGCTGGACATCCAGATGCGGCCCGAGCGGCGCAATACGATCAAGGTGCTGCTGTTCCTCGATGTCGGCGGCTCGATGGACGGCCATATCCAGTTGTGTGAAGAACTGTTCTCGGCCGCGCGGACCGAGTTCAAGAACCTGGAGTTCTTCTACTTCCACAACTGCCTCTACGAAGGGGTGTGGAAGGACAACCGGCGCCGCCACAGCGAACGCATCCCGACCTGGGATCTGATCCACAAATACCCCGGCGACTGGCGCGCCATCTTCGTCGGCGACGCGACCATGTCGCCCTATGAAGTGACCATGCCCGGCGGTTCGGTCGAACACTGGAACGAAGAGGCAGGCGCCGTCTGGCTGAAACGCGCCCGCGAACAGTGGGACAAGTCGGTCTGGCTGAACCCCGTGCCCGAACGCCACTGGAGCTACACCCCCTCGGTCAGCCTGATCGGCGAGGTGATGGAGCACCGCATGTTCCCCCTGACGCTGGAGGGACTGGAACGGGCGATGCGGACGCTGGCGCGATAAAAAAACCGCCGCCCCGGCGAGAGGGCGGCGGTCTGTACCTATCGCCTTATGGCGGGGTCTTACTTGCCCTTCAGCGTGTCCTTGACGCCGCCGATGGCGTTCTGGACCTTGCCGGTCGCCTGATCGGCGCGACCTTCAGCTTTCAGTTTTTCATCACCGGTCAGATTGCCGGCGGCTTCCTTGATCTTGCCGCCGATGTTCTTGACGGCGCCTTCGATGCGGTCGTGGTCGGGCATGGGGAACTCCCTGTCTGGACAGGCCGCCGGGACTGGCGGCCCCTCAGGGAAAACAACCCTTTTTTATGTGCGAGGTTCCGAGGCTGCGGCGCTGCGGCCGCGTAACCAGCAGGCGACCGCCCAGCTGTGCGCCTCATGACGCAGGCTGGCCAGGGCGCGCAGCGGATCCAGCCAGACCAGTTCGTGATCGTCTTCCTGCTTGGCCGAAAGGTCCGAGCCGGTCACGTTGACGATCCAGACGCCGCCGACGTTGTTCACCGGCGTGCCATCGGATTTCTGGAAAAACTGCCCCGCCTCGGTCAAGCGATCGACCGGCTGGACGATCAGGCCCGTCTCTTCGCCGAACTCACGCACCAGGGCCTGTTGTTCCGACTCATCGGGATCAAGGGCGCCGCCGGGCAGGTCGAAATAGGCCGCTCCGTCGCCGCGATCCACGCGGACACAAGCGATGCGGCCCTCACGCTCGGCCAAGCCGAAGACAGCGGGGCGATGCAGATAGTCCTGGCCCGGGCGGGCCGTACCGAACTGAAGCTTCATCCGTGAACATTAACCCTGCTGCGAGGCAGGACGAAAGCCAAAAGCGCGATCAGAGTTCAAACAACAGACAGGCGCGCACCCCGCGGTGCGCCGGGTCCACCTCGATCGAAGAGCGCAGCCCGCCCGCCATCGCCGAGATGATCTTGGACCCCAGCCCCGTGCCCTTGGGCGCGCCGTCGCCCATGCCGGGGCCGTCGTCCTCGACCGTCAGTTGGGCGCGACGTCCGTCTTCCATCTGCTCCAGGATGACGCGGATTTCGCCCGCAGCGCCCGGCGCATAGGCGTATTTGACGGCGTTGGTGACCAGCTCCGTCACGATGACGCCCAGAGAAACGGCCTGATCGGTCGTCACCTCCAGCGGCTCGACGCGCATGGACAGACGCGGGCCCCCGTCGTCCGGGCCGATCGACTTGCCCAGCTCCTCGACCAGACCGGCCAGATATTCGTCCATCTGCACCCGCTCGACATTGGCCGAGGTGTAGAGGCGCCGGTGAACATGGGCCACGGCCTCGATCCGCACCTGAGCCTCACGCAGGGCGTCGCGCGCGCCCTCGTCGGCCAGTTGGCGCAGTTGCAGGGAGATGAAGCTGGACACCAGTTGCAGGGAGTTGCCGACGCGGTGGTTCACTTCCCGCAGCAGGGCCTCGGCCCGGTCGCGCGCCTGACGGACTTCTTCCAGCGCCTGCTCGTTCTCGCGCTCCAGCCGACGGCGCAGCAGGGCGTCCTCTGCCGCCGAGCGCAACAGGGCGGTGAAGTCCTCGGACACATCCTTGATGACATAGTCGGCCGCCCCGGCGCGCAGGGCGGCGACGGCGACGCGGCCGTCCTGGGTGCCGGTGACATAGACCACCGGCGGCGGCGTCGGCAGGGCCAGAATGTCAGGCAGGACATCCAGACCGTCGCGGCCCGGCATGTAGTGGTCCAGGGCGCAGACGTCGAACTGCCCCGTCTTCAGCGCCTCATAGCCGCTGTCGGCGTCAGGCGCGCAGGTGACCTCATAGCCATGACGGCCGAGTTCTTTCTGGACCAACCGGGACAGCCCCCGGTCGTCATCGATATACAGCAGGCGGATAGCGGCCCCCGATTGCGTCACCACGTCAGATCTCGGGCGCCTGCATCACGGATAAAAACAGACCCAGTTGGCGGATGGCGCCCGCGAACGCCTCATAATCCACGGGTTTGGTAATGTAGACGTTACACCCAAGGTCGTAACAACGCTGAATTTCAACTTTATCGTCAGTCGTGGTCAAAACGACGACCGGGGCGCGGCGCAGGTTCTCATCCGACTTCACCCGCTCCAGAATATCCGTGCCCGACATGTCAGGCAGGTTGAGGTCCAGCAGGATCAGCAGCGGCCCGTCCCGGCGCACTTCGTCGCTGAACAGATATTCAAGCGCCGGGTCGCCATGATCGAAATGAACGATGTCGTTGGCGATATTCGCCCGCCGGATGTTCTTTTCAATGAGTTTGGCGTGGCCGTGATCGTCTTCGACCATGACGATCTTCACTGAGTCACTCACAGGCGGTCTCCTTGATGGTCACCCAGCATGGCCAGACGTTTCGGAAATTTCAGCACAAAAGTCGACCCCTCGCCCAGTTCTGATTCGACCTCGATGGAACCGCCCAGTCGCCGCACGATATTGCGCACGAAGGCCAGTCCCAGCCCCTCGCCCGGCTGATCCTGTTTGCCCGAACGGCGGAACAGCTCGAAGATCCGCTCATGATCCTTGGGCGACACGCCGCGCCCGTTGTCGCTGATGCGGTATTCCAGCCAACCGTCAGGCAGTTCCTGCCCCAGGATCTCGACGCGTATCGCCCGGCCCGTCTGCTGATACTTCACGGCGTTGTCGATCAGGTTGCCGAATATCTGCTCGATGGCCAACCGATCGCTTTCCAGCTGGGGCAGCTCGCCGACGATGATCTCGCCATTCGTTTCCGCCACCTGATGGTGGACGGTGTCGGCGATGTTGCGCACCATGGCCGTGGTGTTCAGCCACTCGGGCGCCAGCGCCCGGCGTCCCTCACGCGACAGGCGAAGAATGGCGTTGATCAGCCGGTCCATCTTCGCCGTCGAGGTGCGGATGAAGCCGACCGCCTCGGGCGCGTCCTCGCGCACGGCGCGCACCGCTTCGGGGTCGACCAGACCGGGATGAACCGCCTCGACCGCGATCAATTGCTCATCCAGCTGGCGGGCGACCTGTTCCAGCTCCGACGTATAGCCCATGACATTGACCAGCGGCGCGCGCAGGTCGTGGCTGACGATATAGGCGAAGCGCTGGATTTCCTCATTGGCGCGGGTCAGTTCAGCCGTGCGGTCGCGGACCTCGTTTTCCAGTCCGGCGTTGACGCGATCCAGTTCGAAATGCGCCGCCTCGATCTCGGCCACATATCGGCGCACCAGCCAGACGCTGATCCCCGCCAGCACGAAAATCAGGATCCCGGCCAAGGCGTTGACCGCCACCGTCACCGCCTGCGCCCATTCCGACTGACGGGTGCGCTCGGCCAGTCGCCTGGCCTCAGCCGCATCGATGGCCGCCAGTTCAACCCGCATTCCATCCATCAACGTCTTGCCGGCGCCGCTGCGGATCTGGGCCACGGCCTCGCCGATGCGGCCCGTGCGGGTCAGGTTGATGGTCTTATCCATCAACTGCATCCGCTGCTGCGCCATCGCGCGGACCCTGACCACGCGTTCCAGCAGGGCCGGATCATCCTCGGCCAGCGCCTCCAGACGCGCGATCACCGTCGGCAGCTTGGCGACGGCGTTGTCATGGACGCCCAGATATTCCGCCCGCGCCGTCAGCATGAAGCCCCGCTGTCCCGTCTCGGCGTCGGTCAGCAGCATCAGCATGTCCTTGGCCGCCAGACGGACCTGCTGACTGTGGTCGACAGTGTCGTTGTAGTTCGATGTCCGCTGGATCATGACCAGCGTCGCCGTATTGACCGCCAGCAGCAGCAGCAGCGCCAGCGCCAGAAGGGCGATGATCGAGCGACTGAGGGTCGGCGTGCGCAGGAAGGCGCCAAAGGTGCGCAGGGCCGGCCGGAAGCGTTTCATATCCCGAACCTTATTCGCCGCCGGAGCCGTGTCCAGCCTTTACCGCCCGATGGCCTAGACGGAACCAACGGTCCGCAGCCGCGCCTTGGGATGAATCTCATTCTGGCTCATCACCACCGTCTGACCGCGGAAGCGTTCGATGATCGAGCGCACATAGGGGCGCACCTGCGGCCCGGTCAGCAGGACCGGGTTCTCGCCCGTCATCGCCGCCCGCTCGAACACGTCGCGCACGGCGCGGATGAAGTCCTGAAGCTTGCTCGGCGCCATGGCCAGTTGCCGGTCCTCGCCCGGGCCGACCAGACTTTCGGCGAAGGCCTGCTCCCACTCGGGCGACAGGGTGACGATGGGCAGGGCGCCGTCGTCGGCCCGGTGCTGCCAGCACAGCTGACGCGCCAGACGGCTGCGGACGTGTTCGACCAGGGTGGCGACGCTGGTCGTGTGCGGCGCCGCCTCGGCCAGACCTTCGAGGATGGCGGGCAGATCGCGGATCGACACCTTCTCGCGCAGCAGGGCCTGCAGAACACGCTGCAGCGTCGTGACCGTGACGACCGACGGGATCAGTTCCTCGACCAGCTTCTGCTCCTCGCCCTTCAGCTCCTTCAGCAGCTTTTGCACCTCGGCGTAGGAGAGCAGCTCGGCCATGTTCTCCTTAAGGATTTCGGTCAGGTGCGTGGTCAGCACCGTCGAAGGATCGACGATGGTGTAGCCGCGGAAGGTCGCCTCTTCCCTCAGCGACTCGTCAATCCATGTGGCGGGCAGGCCGAAGGCGGGCTCGCGCGTGTGCTCGCCGGGCAGTTCGACCTGACGGCCCGCCGGATCCATCGCCATCAGGGAGCCGAGACGCACCTCGCCCGAGCCGGCGTCCATCTCCTTGATGCGGATGGCGTAGCCTTGATTGGGCAGGCGCATGTTGTCGAGGATGCGCACGCTGGGCATGACGAATCCGTATTCCTGAGCCAGCGAACGGCGCAGGGCGCGGATCTGGTCCGTCAGGCGCCGCCCCTCCAGATCATTGATCAGGGCCAGCAGGGCGTAGCCCAGCTCGATCTTCACCTCGTCGATGGTCAGGGCGGTGGAGATCGGCTCCTCCACGTCCTCCTTGGGCTTCAGATCGACCGGTTCGGCGGGCGGCGGTTTCAGACGGTCGCGACCCAGCTTCCACGCCATGAATCCCGCACCCAGCGCCAGCGCCGCGAAAGGCAGCAGCGGCATCCCCGGGATCAGGCCGATCAGACCCGCCGTGCCGGACACCACGCCCAATGACACCGGATTGCTGGCCAACTGGGCGACGAAGGCCTTGTCAGCCGAGCCCTCGACCCCGGCCTTGGTCACCAGGAAGCCCGCCGCCACCGAAACGATGATGGCCGGAATCTGCGTCACCAGACCGTCGCCGACCGTCAGCTGAATATAGGTGTTGGCCGCATCGCCGACCGGCATTCCATGCTGCATCACCCCGATCAGCAGACCGCCGATGACGTTGATGAAGGTGATGATCAGGCCCGCGACGGCGTCGCCGCGCACGAATTTCGAGGCGCCGTCCATGGCGCCGAAGAAGGTCGATTCCTGCTCCAGCTCCTTGCGGCGCAGCTTGGCCTGATCCTCGTTGATCAGCCCCGCCGACAGATCGGCGTCGATCGCCATCTGCTTGCCCGGCATGGAGTCCAGGGTGAAGCGCGCCGACACCTCGGCGATGCGGGTGGCGCCCTTGGTGATGACGACGAAGTTCACCACCAGCAGGATGGCGAAGATGATGACGCCGATGATGAAGTTGCCCCCCATCATCAGTTCGCCGAAGGCCTGAATGATCTTGCCCGCGCTATCGTGGCCTTCCTGGCCGTTGCTGAGGATCAGCCGCGTCGAGGCCAGATTCAGCCCCAGCCGATACAGGGTCGAGACCAGCAGCACCGTAGGGAAGATGGCGAAGTCCAGCGGCCGCTTCATCATCACGGCCGTCATCAGGATCAGCACGCTGGACACCAGCGAGATCGCCAGCAGCAGATCCAGAAGCATCTTCGGGATCGGCAGGATCAGCAGCATGATGACGCCGATGACGCCGACCGCCATGCCGACTTCGCCGCGCATCAGCCAGCCGAGCGCATCACGCCCCGTGGGGCGCGCCATGCCGTCCTTCATCAGGCTCGGCGCGTCAGCCATGACGACGTGCGAAGGTCATGTCGCCTGATGACAGGATTCGCCAGATCTCATCCATGTCAGCCATGCCCCAGCGCCTTGAGCGCCTGCCGTGTCGCATCGGCGATCACCGCCTCGCGCTGGGCGTCGGTCGAATCCTTCGCGGCGTGGAAATAGACGGCGATGGCGATAGGCTCGCCGTCGGTCGGATACAGCACGCCGATGTCATTCACCGGACCGTCGCCGCCCGTGCCGGTCTTGTGCGCTACGGTCCACCCCAGGGGAACGCCAGCCTTCAGGCGCGCCTGCCCCGTCGGCGACGCCACCATCCATTCCAGAAGCAACCGCTTGAAAGCCGACTCGAGCGGCGAGGCCTCCGACAGGATCAGCCGCTGGATATTGCGGGCCGACTGTCCAGGCCGGATGGTGTCCTTGTCGCCGTCCGCCCGGTTCAGTTCCGGCTCCAGCCGATCCACGCGGGTCGTCTCATCGCCGATGCCGCGATAGAAGGCGCGCAAGGCGTCCAGTCCGCCCATTTCGCGGATCAGGATGTTGGCGGCGGGATTGTCGCTGACCTCGACCGCGCCCTTCATCAACTGCGCGATGGTCAGGGTCGAACCCACAGCAGGCTGCGTCACCGGCGCATGGGCGATCATGTCAGCCTGCGTCACCGGAATCGCCCGGTCCAGCCGCTCCTGCCCCGCCTGAACACGCAACAGGGTGGCGGCGGCCAGATACATCTTGAAGGTCGAGCAATAGACAAACCGCTCATCGCCACGCCAGTCGGCGCGCTTGCCTTCGGTCAGGACCGAGACGCCCAGACGGCCGCCGTGGCGGGCCTCCAGCGCCGACAGGTCGAGGTCCAGAACGACGGGTTCCGCCGCCGCAGGCTCAGTCCCACGCGCGCACGCGCCCAGCGCCAGCGCGCCTGCGCCGATCAGCAGGGTGCGACGGTCGGCGCGCATCGGATCAGCCCGCCGCGCCGTAGGCGGCGGCGACGCCCGACTGGGGCGCCGGGATCGGCGTGCCCGCGTCGGCGTATTCGTTCAGCTTGTTGCGCAGGGTGCGGATGGAGATGCCCAGAATGGTCGCCGCATGGGTGCGGTTGCCCAGACAGTGGCTGAGGGTGTCCAGGATCAGGGTCTTCTCCATCTCGGCCACGGTCTGGCCGACGAAACCGCGGGTCACGGCATCGGCCGCCTGCGCCGCCTGACCAGCCACGCCCGCGTCATAGGCCGGGGCGGCAGCGGTCGCAGCGCCATCCCCGCCCAGCAGAGGACGGCCGTCCGGCAGGCGGATGGCGTCGACGTCGATCTCGGTCCCCGCCGCCAGCAGGACGGCGCGGTGCATGGCGTTTTCCAGCTCGCGCACGTTGCCCGGCCAGCGATGGGCGATCAGGGCGCGCCTGGCGTCGACGCCGATGGCGCGCGGCGGCACGCCGTTGGCGGCGGCGTATTTCTTGACGAAGTGATCAGCCAGCACGGCGATGTCGCCGGGGCGTTCGCGCAAGGACGGCAGGCGCAGGTTCACCACATTCAGGCGATAAAGCAGGTCTTCGCGGAACGTCCCCTCGGCCACAGCCTTGGCCAGGTCACGGTTGGAGGTGGCGATGATGCGGATGTTGACCGGCACCGGCTTGGCGCCGCCGACGCGGTCGATCACCCGCTCCTGAATGGCGCGCAGCAGCTTGGCCTGAAGGCGGGCGTCCATCTCGCTGATTTCGTCCAGCAGAAGCGTGCCGCCGTCGGCCTCCTCGAACTTGCCGATACGGCGGGCCACGGCGCCGGTGAAGGCGCCCTTCTCATGGCCGAACAGTTCGGATTCCAGCAGGTTGTCGGGAATGGCGGCGCAGTTGACGCTGATGAAGGCCTTGTCCGCACGGCGCGAGTTCGTGTGCAGATAGCGGGCCATCACCTCCTTACCCACGCCGCTTTCACCGGTGATCAGGATGGAGGCTTCCGAGCGCGCCACCTGATCGGCAAGCTGGATCACCGACTTCATCGCCGGGTCGGCCGAGATCATCGGCCGCTCGTCGTCGGCCACGGCCGACAGGACGGCGGCGATCAGGTCCGCCTCGGGCGGCAGAGGGATGAACTCCTTGGCCCCGGCGCGGATGGCGTCGGCCGCCTCGCGCGCATCGGCGTCGACGCCGCAGGCCACCACCGGCACATGGATGCGCTCGGCGTCGTTGGCGGCGATCAGGGCGGCGATGTCGATGCGGTAATCGACCATCAGCAGGTCGGCGCCCTGCCCCCGACGCAATTGCTCGGTCGCCTGATCGGCGCGCTCGACGTGCTGGACCTTGGCGCCGTGCGCCATGGCCATCTTCACCGCCGTCGCCAGTTGGCCGCTTAATCGGCCCACCACCAGAAGACGCATCGCCCTACTCCTTCAGATCCTGTCCGTGACGGGGCGGCCGATCAGGCGCCCGTGTCCTCGGTCTTGATGATTTCCGTCATGGTCACGCCCAGCCGGTCCTCGACGACGACGACCTCGCCGCGCGCCACCAGGCGGTTGTTGACGAAGATGTCGATCGCCTCGCCGACCTTGCGGTCCAGCTCCAGCACCGAGCCCTTGTTCAGCTTCAGCAGCTGGGCGACCGACATATGCGCCTTGCCCAGCACCGCCGAGATGTTGACCGGCACGTCGAAGACCGGCGCCAGGTCGACAGCCGATTTCTCGCCGCCGTCATCGGCCAGATTCAGAGCCGTGGACTCGCCGAATTCCTCAAGCGAGAGATCGTCGGTGGCCATCAGAAGCCCCTCCTGTCATGAGCGCCGCCTTTGAGGGGCGGCTCGGCGTGGCCCGCTTCTGCAGCCAGTGCGGCGTTGAGGGCGGCGGCCACGCGGCCCTCCGCCTCGGCCGGATCGAATTCAGCCCGTCCGTCGGCCCATTCCAGCGCAAAGGCGGCGGCGGGCAGATGCGGTTCATCCCGGAACACCACCATGCCGGAAAAGCCGGACTGGGCGCACAGGGCCTCGATCTGGGCGCGCCCATCGTCATCGAGGCCCGAGGCGCGGACCAGCAGGCGCGGGGTGGCGTCCATCTCCTGCGCCAGCGCCTCGATGGCGGCTTCCAGCGGGCGGCGCGGAAAACGCTCAAGAGCGACCGAGCCGATCACCCGCCCGGCGGCCAGCGCCAATTCGGCGGATTCGCGACGATGCGCCTCGGCCACATCGCGCAACGCGGTCGCCGCCTGCGACACGGTCTGCGCCACGATCGACAGGGCGTCGGCGCGCAGGGCCTCGACCTCGTTCAGCGCCTGCTGCCGGGCCTCAAGCCGCGCCTGAGCCACCAACGCCTCGACCTCGGCCGGGGCGAAGGAGCGCTTGGTCGGCTGCCAGCTGGAGGCGCGCAGCACGGCGCCGTCGGCCCCGAACTCGGTGTCGAAGGCGAAGGGAACGGCGTTGGCGGGCTGGGCGGTCATGTCAGTAGATCAACTCGTCGTCGCCGCCCTGTCCGGCCAGCATGATGTCGCCGCGCGCCGCCAGATCCTTGGCCACCTGGACCATCGCCATCTGGGCGCTGTCGACGTCCTTGAGGCGGACAGGCCCCATGGACTCCATGTCCTCGCGCATGATCTTGGACGCGCGTTCGGACATGTTGGAGAAGAACATCTCGCGCAGCGGATCGGACGCGCCCTTCAGCGCCAGCGCCAGCTGATCCTTCTCGACCGCGCGCAGCAGGGTCTGCACGCCGCCCGGATCGAGACGCGACAGATCCTCGAACACGAACATCAGGGCGCGGATACGTTCGGCCGCGTCGCGGTTGCGTTCCTCCAGCGCGCCGATGAAGCGCGCCTCGGTCTGGCGGTCGAAGCTGTTGAAGATGTCGGCCATCAGTTCATGGCTGTCGCGCTTGGACGTGCGCGCCAGATTGGACATGAACTCGCTGCGCAGGGTCTGTTCAATCTTGTCGAGGATGTCGCGCTGGACCGGCTCCATGCGCAGCATCCGCTGGACGCATTCGAGCGCGAAGTCCTCGGGCAGGGCCGTCAGCACGCGCGAGGCATGGTCCGGCTTGATCTTGGACAGGACCACCGCGACCGTCTGCGGGTATTCGTTCTTCAGATAGTTGGCGAGCACAGCCTCGTTCACATTGCCGAGCTTGTCCCACATGGTGCGCCCGGCCGGGCCGCGGATTTCCTCCATCAGGGCGTCGACGCGATCGCCCGGCATGAAGGAGGCCAGCAGACGCTGCGTCTGCTCATACGACCCCATCAGCGAGCCGGACCCGCCGATGCCCGAGACGAATTCGACCAGCACCTCTTCGACCACGGCGGCGGTGACGGTGCCCAGCCCCGCCATGGCCTGAGAGACCTCCTTGATCTCTTCGTCGTCCAACTGCTGCCACAGGGCGGTATGTTCTTCGCCCAGAGACAGCAGAACGACGGCGGCCTTTTCAGGCCCCGTCAGCTTGCGCGCGTCGTCGACCGCCGCGCTTTTTGAAACCAGCCGCGCCCCCATCAGGTTTCATGCATCCAGGCGCGCAGGATCGCCGTGGATTCCTCTGGGTGGCTGTCAACGAAATCAGCGACCTTCTTGATTGAGGACGCCTTCACCTGCCCCTCGATGCGGGCGATGTCGATGCGCTGCTCCATGTCGCTGGGACCGGGAAGCATCGGCGCGCCGCCGGGCAGGGTTCCGCCGACGATCTGGGTGTCCAGCGCCGTGACCGAAATGCCGTTCGCGCCCGCCAGCGCCGGAACGCCGCCCTGCCCCGTCGCCGCCTTCAGTAGCGGGCGCACGACGAAGAAAACCAGCACGAATCCCGTGACCACCAGGATCAACAGTTCAACCCCGCGCATGATGTCGTTCTTGTCGAAGGCGAACATCGAGGAGCCTTCCTCGGCGCCCGGCGCGGCGGACGGCTCGCGGTTGAAGCGGACGTTGACGACTTCCAGCTTGTCGCCGCGCGTCTCGTCGATGCCGACGGCGGCGGCGACCAGCGCCTTGATCTGCTGCACTTCCTCTGCCGTGCGGGCGGCGTAGGTCGGCTCGCCCTTGCCGTCGGCGGCCGGGGTGTATTTGCCGTCGACCGCGACCGAGACGGACAGCTTACGGACCTCGCCCGGCTCCTTCACCGTCGTCGTCGTGGTGTTGGAGATTTCGTAGTTGGTCGTCTCGGTGTTCTCGGCGCGGGTCGAGCCGAGCGGCGTCGCATTGGGCGCCTCGCCCCCGGGAATGTTGTTGGTGGCGGTGACGCCGCCGTCCTGTTGTCCGGTCGTGTCCTGCGACTGGCTGCCGTTGGTCGACGTCGAGCGGACGACCTGACCGTCCGGGTCGAACTTCTGTTCCTGAGTGGTCGAGCGGCTGTGATCGATGTCGGCCGTCACCTGCACCCGCGCGGCGCCGGCGCCGACGACGCCCTCGACGATGTCCTTGATGCGCGCCTGCATCTGCGCCTCGGTCGAGGCCTTGGCCGCCTCGGCCGTCGCCGAGGTGAAGCCGGTGTCTTCGGATCCCGCCGCCAGGGTGCGGTTGGCCTGATCCGTCACTGTGACCTTGTCCGGCTTCAGGTTCGGCACGGATGAGGCGACGACGTTGCGGATGGCCCGCACCTGATCCGCGGTCAGATCGCGGCCCGACAACCCCACCACCACGGCGGCGGTCGGATCGATTGCAGCGGCCTGGAACATCTCGCGACGCGGCATGGTGATGTGGACGCGGGCCGAAGAAATGCCGCGCATCGACATGATGGTGCGCGCCAGCTCGCCCTGCAGGGCGCGCTGTTCGTTCAGGTTCTGCTGGAACTCGGTCTGACCCAGCACCGACTGGTTGTCGAATATCTCGTAGCCGACGCTGCCCGAGGTCACGAGTCCCTTGCCCGCCAGCATCAGGCGCGCTGTGCCGACTTCATCACGGCTGACGAAGATGGTCGAGCCGTCGCCCTTGGAGGAATATTTGATGCCCGCCTGATTCAGGGCGGCGCTGATCTCGGACGCCTCGCGCAGGTCGAGATTGGAGTAAAGCAGAGCGTCCGGCGCATGGCCCACGCGCAGCATGACGGCGACCAGAACGGCCGCCACGCCTGCGGCCACGCCCAGAATGGCGGCCAGACGTCCGATGCCGAACTTCTTCAAAGCTTCCGCGAAGCCGCCCACGCCATGCCCCTGCACACACGGAACGAAGCGCCCCGCTAGGCAGAAACTGCCGCCTGCATGGTAAATGCGGCGTTAAGAGGCGTTAAAGATATGGGTATCCGGCTTCCCTCTCCCGCCGTGAGAGGGACGATCCACCCGCAAAAAGAAAAAGGGGCTGCGGAGCCATCACGCCCCGCACCCCCTTCGGCGCCCCCCGGCGCCCGCCCGCCGCCCGAAGACGGCAGGCTGTCTTGTCGAAGGATTAGACCTTCTGGGCTTCGGCCTTCTTGTCGGCCGCGACCTTGATGCGGGCCTCGGCGATGGCGTCGGCGATCAAATGGGTCGGCTTGTTCTCGGAGGCGGAACGCTCGAGGATTTCCTCAAAAGTCTCCATCAGGCGCGACAGCTTGCCTTCGACCCACGAGGCGTCATAGGCGCCGCCGGTCTGACGGGCGTTCATTTCCGAGGCGACGTTGATGATGCCGCCGCCGTTGATGACGTAGTCCGGCGAATACAGGATGCCGCGCTTGAACAGCTCGTCGCCGATGTCGGCGGTGGCCAGCTGGTTGTTGGCGGCGCCGCACACGGCCTTGACCTTCAGGCGATCCAGCGTCTGGGGGTTCAGCGTCGCGCCCAGGGCGCACGGGGCGTAGATGTCGGCGGCGACGTCATAGATGGCGTCCGGAGCGACGATCTCGGCGCCGGTCTTGGCGGCGACGGCTTCGAGGTTGGCCTGGTTCACGTCGGTGATGATCAGCTTGGCGCCGGCCTTGTGCAGCTTCTCGGCCAGATAGGCGCCGACGTGGCCCACGCCCTGCAGGGCGACGGTCAGGCCCGTCATGTCGTCCTGTTTGAACAGGCGACGCGCGACGACCAGGTTCGAGCGGAACACGCCCTCGGCGGTGACCGGGCTGGGATCGCCCGAGGCTTCCGGGCCGTCCTTCAGGCCCAGAACATATTCAGTGACCCTGCGCGCTTCGGCGATGTCCTCGACCGAGGTGCCGACGTCTTCAGCAGCGTAATAATGACCGCCCAGGCCGTTCAGATAGCGGCCGAAGGCGTGGAACAGCTCAGGCGACTTCTGGGTGCGGCTGTCGCCGATGATGACCGACTTGCCGCCGCCCATCTCCAGATCGGCGATGGCGTTCTTGTAGCTCATGCCCTTGGACAGGCGCAGCACGTCTTCCAGGGCCTCGGCCGAGGAAGAGTAGTTCCACATGCGGGTGCCGCCGACGGCCGGGCCGCGTGCAGTCGAGTGCACTGCAACAATAGCCTTCAGGCCGGTTTTCTCGTCAAAGAAGGCGTGAACGCCTTCATGGTTCGCGAAAGAGGGAGATTCAAACAGCGTCGTGCCCATGACAGGCCTTTCCTGGGTATTTTTTGTGCGCATGGACATACGCGCCCCTCGCCTAAACGGCAAGCACGTCCATTCACCGGGCCCCAGCTTCAGCGCCGCGTGCGGATTTCGTCTCTGATTTCCGTGATTTCTGCGCTCAACCCTGCGCCGCGACGGCCGGGCGGGGCCGATCGAAACGGGCCATGACCCAGCGGCGCGCCGGGGTTTCGAACAGCTTCCAGCACAGCCAGCTGGCGACCAGCACGCCCGCCAGCCAGATCACGCCGATCAGGGGCGACGGCTCCAGGAAGGGGATTCGCTTCAGCACCACGCCGGTCGCCTCCTGCAGGGAGCCGTGCAGCAGATAGATGGAATAGGACGCCCCGCCCAGCACCACGCCCGGCCCAGCGCTCAGGATGCGCGGCGCGGACACCGCCGTCATCCACACCACCGTCGGGAAGACGACGGCGAGCAGAAGCAGCTCAACGCCCAGCACCGTATAGCGGCGTTCCAGCGCCACATAGACCGCCACGACGGCCACAAGCGCCAGCGCACCGAGCGCCATCATCGGATGCGCCGCCTCCTGTCCCTGCCCTTGGTCCTGTCCCTGTCCTCTCGCCAGGAAACCGCGCGCCACCATCATGCCCAGGCAGAAACCCGTCAGCGCCCGCAGCCCCCCCATATGGAAGTTGGCCAGCTGCCAGCCGCCATCCACCGACCCCATCGACCAGGCCGCCGCCGCCAGGGCGATGAAGGCCGCCGCGCCGACAACAGGCAGGAACTTCAGGCCCGCCTTCGCCCAGACGACGAAGACCAGCGACATCACCATCTCCCAGAAGATCGACCAGCCCAGATCGACGTAGGGGAACAGCACGCCCGCATCATGCAGCCCGGTCGTATTAAGCACCGCCGGTATCATCAGCAGGCCGCTGATCAGGGCATAGGCCGACGTTCCCAGCTCCGCCCCCAGATTTCCGTTCACCGCCAGCCACAGCACGCTCAGGACGAACCCCATCAGGGTCGCCAGCACATAGAGCGGATAAAGCCGCGCCACGCGCCTGAGCATGAAGCCCCGCACATCCATCGGCCGCTGCGTCCCCGGCAGCAGCACATGGGCGTACCGATAATAGAGAACAAAGCCGCTCAGCACGAAGAAGAAGTCCACCGCCACATAGGCATGGGGCGCCAGGGCGCTGAGCCCAAACAGCGGCGTGGCGTGCATCAGGCACACGGACAGGGCGGCTAAACCACGCAGGCTGTCCAGCGCGGGCAGATGAGGACGAGAGACGTTCATCAGCATCGCCTACGACAATCGCGGTTATCATATGTTCAATTTTGGCGCAGCTTCGTCGCTCAACGCAATCCGGGGTCCGCCTGCAGGCTTGGCAGCACCGGCGGCGCGCCGGACGGCAGGGACCGTGATGGATCGCGCAGCCACGATTCCACATCGGCGAACATGGTCACGGCCTGCTGGTCGCGGTTCAGGATGTGCCAGCCGTGGGCGTAATAGCCGGTCGTCATATTCGGACGCTCGCCCGCCTGTTCCAGCGCGCGGCGCATCGGCCTCTTGGTGATGATCTGATCGTTGGCGCCGTAGAGCAGCAGGGTCGGCTTTTCGACGCGGCCCAGCCGCCGGGTCGCCGTCTCCATCAGGTCGACCAGACCATAGAGAGAATCGAACCGCGTCGACAGAATCGACAGGGGATCACGCCCATTACGGATCAGCTCCAGCGTATTGTCCGAGGCGCGGATGTTGCGCACGGCGAAGGACGGCGGCTCGACCACCTTGGCGCCCATCAGACGGGCGGCGGTCCATAGCCCTGCACGGTTGAAGGCGCTCTGGCTGGACCAGCCCCAGACGCCGGGCGCCAGCAGCACCACGCGATCGGCGTCGGGCGGCGTATCCGAGCCGAAGGCCGCGATGGTCGACGATCCGCCCATGCTTTCGCCTGCCACCACGATCAGGGCGCCCGGCCTCTGCGCCCGGACAAGGGCGACGATCGTCCGCAGGTCATCGCTGGTCAGGCTTTCGGCCGCGAACTCGCCCCGGTGCGGCGCAAGGCCGAAGCCGCGCTGGTCATAAGCCCAGGTCTCGATGCCCCGCTGCGCCCACCACGGCCCGGCGAAGCGGAAGGAGGCATAGTGGTCATTGAACCCGTGCAGGGCGATGATGACGGCCCACGGCGCCTGATCTTCCGGGCTCCAGCGCAGATAGGGCAGTCGCGCGCCATCCTGCACGATGAAGGCGCCGCGTCCCAGCGTCCCGTCCTCGATACGCGGGCCGACGAAACCTGCAGGCGGCGTCAGCGGCGGCTGGACATGCGGCGTGGCGCAGGCGGACACGGCCAAAGAGATGACGGCGGCGCCAACCGTCCCTCTCAAGCGTTTCGTCGTGCGCGAAAAGCGATGGGTCACGCCAGTATCTCCGCTGTCCGTCGCCGAAGGTAGGGCAGAATCTCAGCCTCGAACCATGGATTTTTCCTCAGCCACGCCGTGTTGCGCCATGACGGATGCGGCAGCGGCAGGACAGCGGGGGCGTAGTCGCGCCAGGCGCGGACCGTCTCGGTCATGTTCGCCCTGGCCGCCGCGCCCAGCGCCCACGCCTGCGCATAACCGCCGACCAGCAGGGTCAGTTCGACATTCGGCAGCTCAGCCAGCAGGCGCGGCCGCCACAGCTCGGCGCAGCGGCGCGGCGGCGGATAGTCGCCGCCCTTCGGGTTCGTGCCGGGAAAACAGAAGGCCTGCGCCGCGACGCCAAGGCGCGGATCGCCGTAGAAGGTCGCCTCATCCACGCCCATCCAGTCGCGCAGGCGAACGCCGGACGGATCGGTGAACGGCAGGCCGCTTTCATGCACCCGCCGTCCCGGCGCCTGACCGCAGATCAACAGGCGAGTCTCGAAGGCGACCATGACGACCGGGCGCGGGGTGTGGGGCAACTGCCCCAGACACGCCCGGCAGGCGCGGATTTCGGTCAGGACGTCGTCCAGACCCTTGCCCGTATCAGTCGAAGTCGTCATCCGAAGCTTCGACCGGCGGCAGGGCTGCCAGCGCCGCAGCCGTCTCGGCCTCGGTCGGCAGGCGCAGGCGGATCACGCCGCGGAAGTTGTTGGGATCAACCGCCTTGCCCTTCTTGGTGATGGTCAGCCTGCCCTGACGCATCAGGCCCAGAGCCGTCGCCTTCACCTTGGGCAACAGGCGTTGCCACTGCTCGGGCTGCAGTTCCTTGGCCACGTCGGCCGGTTCAATGCTCTTGCCGCCGACGCTCTTGGGGTCGGCCTTGGCCAATTTTTCAAAAATGGCCGCTTCGATTGGATCGTTCATAGGCGCTATATGCTGCACTGCAGGATCGGAAAGAAGGCAAAACCGACATGGCCGAGATAATCACCGTCAGCGAAGGCGAGTTCGCCGGTTGGCAGACCTATAATCTGCGCGACACCTTCGACGTGGTGGTCGGCCCCTTCTACGCCAAGCCCGACCCGGACGGCCAGATGCGCTGCGCCTTCCGCGCCGAGCAGAAGCATATGAATTCGGGCGGGCGGATGCATGGCGGCTGCCTGATGACCTTCGCCGACATCGCCATGTTCCAGATCGCCTATCAGGAGATGGAAGGCGCCTCGGGCGTGACGGTCCAGCTGGATTCGGCCTTCATCGACGGCGCCTATGTCGGCGAGCTGATCGAGGCGACCGGTCAGGTCACCAAGGCGGGCAAGAGCCTGATCTTCGTGCGCGGACAGATCACCACGGGCGAGCGTATCCTGATGACCTTCTCGGGCGTGATCCGTAAATTCACCCCGCGCGACTGATCCGCGTCGCCAGCGACAACATCAGCGCAAATCCCGCGGCGGGCCACAGGGCTATCAGGCCCACGCCGTTATAGACCAGCGCGCCCAGCACCGCCCCGCCGCCCAACCCCGCCCACAGCGCCAGATAGGGGCGGAAGGCGAGGGGCTCGCCGCCGCGCAGCGCCGCCGCCAGGGCGTGGCCGGCCTTGACCAGGGTTCCGGTCATATAGGTCAGGCTGACCCCGACCTCGCCGTCGCGCAGAAAGACCGAGTTCTCGGCCGCCATGGCCAGAACCATCAGGCCGATGGCCATGGGCGCGGCCCCGACGCCCGCCGCTGCGGCGGCCCCGGCCAGCAACGCCGCCTCAAGCGCCAGAACCCGGCTGCGCGAGCGCGGCCCCTGCCGTCCCGCGATCAGGGCGCCGATCATGGTGCCCATGACGAACAGGATCAGGATGGCCGCCACCCCGATGGCTGCGTCCCACCGTCCCTCGGCCAGATTGACCGCCATGCGCGTGGTGTTGCCGCTCATGAAGGAGACGAACACCCCGCCCATATGCAGGAAGCCCAGACTATCGACATAGCCCGCCAGCCCCGCCAGCAGCAGGGCCAGCCAACGATCCGATCCGCTCAGCGTGCGCAAGAGAGCCTCAGGCCCCGTCGCTGCAGGACGCGCGACGCGCCGATGAAATGCGGGGGCTGTCGCAGGGCTGCATCGTTCCGCACCTTCGTTTCAACGGGGCCGACGCTACTAGGCGAAGACCGAGGCGGGCAAGACACCGACGATGCAGGCCGTCATCAGCGTGGCCAGGAACCCCGCGAACAGGGCCTTCCACACCAGACCCAGCACCTCTTCACGCCGCTCTGGCATCAGCACCGACAGGCCGGTCACCGTGATTCCGACCGAACCGATGTTGGCGAAACCGCACAGGGCGTAGGTCATCAGCATCCGGGTGCGCTCGCTCATGTCGCCCAGCGGAACCTTGCCCAGTTCGATGAAGGCGACGAACTCGGTCAGGGTCAGCTTGACCCCCAGCAGCCAGCCCGCCTTCTGGGCGTCGGCCCATTCCACGCCCGTCAGCCAGGCGACCGGGGCGAACAGCCAGCCCAGGATGCGCTCGACCGTCAGCGGGTCTCCGGCGATGACAAAACCGCCCAGAATGGCGTTGGCCAGCGCCACCAGAGCGACAAAGACGATCAGCACGGCCGAGATGTTCAGCACCACCATCAGGCCGTCGGACGTGCCCTTGACGATGGCGTCGACGGAACTGTCGTACTTCAGGGCCGAGTTGTAGTCGGCCACCGCCCCGCCCTCGCCGGGCTTTTCAGGGATGATGACGCGGGCCAGCATGACGCCGGCCGGCGCCGAAACGATCGAGGCGACCAGAACGTGGCCCGCCGCATTGCTGAGCACCGGCGACAGGATGGTCGCATAGGCCACCATGGTCGAACCGGCGACCGTCGCCAGTCCCACCACCATCATCAGAAAGAGTTCCGACCGGGTCAGCTTGTCCAGATAGGCGCGGATGACGATGGGGCTCTCGATCATGCCCAGGAAGATGTTGGCCGCCACCGCCAGCGCCGAGGCGCCGCCCAGCCCCATCGTCCGCTGGAACAGGAAGCCGAAGCCCAGGGTGATCCACTTCAGGATCTTCCAGTGCCACAACAGGGCCGACAGGGCCGAGATCACCAGGATCAGCGGCAGAACCTTGAAGGCGAAGGTGAACAGGGCCGCATCGTTCTGAACCGGATAGGGCTGATCCCCGCCCGCCAGATAGCCGAAGATGAACCGCGTCCCCTCCTCGGTCGCCGCCTCAAGGCCGCTGACGGCGTTGTTGATCCCGTTCAGCACCACCTGCGAGCCGGGAATGGCGAAGGTCGCCAGCACCAGAGCCGCCTGCACCAGCACCGCCCCGATGGCCAGCCGCCACGGGAAGGCGCGGCGGTTCTCGGAAATCGCCCAGCACAGGGCAACGATGACGGCCAGGCCGAACAGGCTCTGGAGGTTCAGGAGGCTGAACATGAAGATTGCGGCTCCGCGACCGGCGCTACGGGAGCCGGCTTGTCAAATGCGCATCAACGACAGCCGGCCGTCGCTGGCAAGAGGACGGGGCGACGGATACGAAAAAAGGCGGAGGACACAACCTCCGCCTTTCGTCGATGCCATACGGCTTAAAGCTGGCCGCGCACCAGCTTGCCGTAGTCTTCCATCAGGCTCAGCGACAGTTCGCCGGGCGTGAAGCGGTAATCGCCGACCTGGCCCACCGGCGTGATCTCGGCGGCCGAACCGGTCAGGAAGCACTCAGAGAAATCCGCCAGTTCTTCAGGCAGGATGTCGCGCACCACCACCTCGGTCCCGCGCGCGGCGGCCATCTCGATGATGGTCTGGCGCGTGATGCCGTCCAGGATGTGATCGACGCGCGGCGTGTGCAGGACGCCATCCTTGACGAAGAAGACGTTGGCGCCGGTCGCCTCGGCCACATAGCCACGCCAGTCCAGCATCAGGGCGTCCGCGAAGCCGCGCTTTTCCGCCGCCGTCTTGGACATGGTGCAGATCATATAGAGGCCGCCTGCCTTGGCCGTCGACGGCGCCGTGGCCGGGTCGGGGCGGCGCCATTTGGCCCATTCGAGCGCGATGCCCTTCTTCTTGACCTCGGGGTCGAAATAGCTGGGCCAGTCCCAGGCGGCGATGGCCATATGGACCTTGCTGCCCTTGGCCGAAACGCTGAGATGCTCCGCACCCAGATAGGCGACCGGGCGGATGTAGCACTCGGTCAGACCGTTGCGCGCGCAGGTTTCCTTGCAGGCTGCGTCGATCTCGGCCACGCTATAGGGTATCTCGAAGTCGAGCAGTTCGGCCGAGCGCTTCAGGCGCCGGCTGTGAGCTGTCAGCTTGAAGATTTCACCGCCATACATACGCTCACCCTCGAACACCGACGAGCCGTAGTGAAGGCCATGGGTCAGAACGTGCGTTTTTGCTTCCCTCCAGGGAACAAATTCCCCGTCAAACCAGATCCAGCCGTCACGATCGTCGAAAGGAACGAAGGCCATTGAATAACGTCTCCCGCGCTAAGTATTCGGTTAGACGCCTGTCGCGCGCCATCGTCAACGCCGCATTGCGAGGAGAATCGCTATGAGCATGGTCGACCCTCGCCCCAACAGCCGCTCCGGCCCCGTCGCCCCCGCAGGCAGCGGACGGCATATTCTGGTCGTCGACGACGATGACCGCATCCGCGAGCTGCTGAAGGAATTCCTGTCTCGCGAAGGCTATCGCGTCACCGGCGCGGCCCACGCGGGCGCCGCGCGCCGCATGGTTGAACTGATCGAGTTCGACCTGATCGTGCTGGACGTGATGATGCCGGGCGAAAGCGGCTTCGACCTGACCACCTGGATCCGCAGCCAGGCGGCCCTGTCCAAGACGCCCGTGCTGCTGCTGACGGCCAAGGGCGACCCGGACGACCGGATCGAGGGCCTGTCGCGCGGCGCCGACGACTATATGTCCAAGCCCTTCGACCCGCGTGAACTGGCGTTGCGGATCGAGGCCATCCTGCGCCGCACCGGCGGCAAGCTGATGACGCCCAAGGAAATCCGCATGGGCTCGGCGGTCTTCGACATGGAGCGGCTGGAGCTGACCCGCGACGGCGCCCTGCAGCGCCTGACCGAGGCCGAGGCCCAACTGCTGAAGACTCTGGCCACCCACGCCCATTCGCCGGTCGAGCGCATGACCCTGTCGCCGGACACCGCCGACATCACCGGGCGCGCCGTGGACGTTCAGGTCACCCGCCTGCGCCGCAAGCTGGAGGACGACCCCAAGAACCCACGCTACCTCCAGACGGTGCGAGGCATCGGCTATATGCTGGCGCCGGACTGACGGACAGAAGCGGGACGCCCTCATGCGGCTGATGCCGTTCAACGTCTGGACGCGCTGGATCAAGCGCCGGGTGCCGACCTCCCTGTGGGGGCGCTCGCTGCTGATCATCGTCCTGCCGGTGCTGATCATGCAGGCGGCGGTGACCTGGGCCTTCTTCGACGCCCACTGGCAGGCTGTGACCGCCCGCCTGTCCGAGGGGCTGGCCGGGGATGTCGCCTGGGCCTCCGAAAGCTATCGCGACGACCCCACGCCTGCGAACATGGAACTGATCGCCGAGCGCGCAGAACGCTCGATGCAGTTGTCCATCGCCTTCCAGCCCGCCGCCGTCCTGCCTGCCGAAGAACGGCGCGGCGCCCTGGGTCTGGTCGACCGGACGATGGAGGCGGCGCTGGCCTCGCGGCTGGACCAGCCGTTCTGGTTCGACACCACCCGCTACCCCGCCTATGTCGACATCCGCGTTCAGGAACCGGACGGCGTCCTGCGCATCATCGCCCCGCGTGAGCGCGCGGTGGCGACACAGGCCCATATCTTCGTCCTGTGGCTGATGATCGCCACCGTCCTGCTGCTGGCCGTGGCGGTGCTGTTCATCCGCAATCAGGTGCGCGCCATCGAACGTCTGGCCCACGCCGCCGAAGCTTTCGGCCGGGGCGAGAGCGTGCCGCGCTTCAAGCCGCATGGCGCGCGCGAGGTCCGGGCCGCCGCCAGCGCCTTTCTGGACATGCGCTCGCGCATCCAGCGCCACATCGACCAGCGCACGGCCCTGCTGGCCTCGGTCAGCCACGACCTGCGCACGCCCCTGACCCGCCTGCGTCTCGAACTGGCCCTGGCCCCGCCGTTCAAGCGCGCCGAGGCGATGAAGGGCGATCTGGACGAGATGGAGCATATGATCGACGAATACTTGGCCTTCGCGCGCGGCGAGGCCGGGGAAGCCGCCCAGACCATCTCCGTTCCCGAAATGCTGCGCCGCGCCGCCGACGACGCCCGCCGCTCCGGCGCGACCGCCGAGGTCGAGGCCCCCGACGACCTGAACATGCTGGCCCGCCCGCTGGCCTTCCGCCGGGCGATCAACAATCTGGTCGGCAACGCCGCCTCGCACGGCGAAGAGGTGCGGCTGACCGCCCGCCCCCTGCCCTCCGGCGGGCTGGAGATCACGGTCGAGGACGACGGCCCCGGCATTCCCGACGACATGCACGAAGAAGCCTTCCGGCCCTTCTCGCGCCTGGACGCCTCGCGCAATCAGAACCGCAAGGGGGTCGGTCTGGGGCTGGCCGTCGCCCGCGACGTGGCCCGCAGCCACGGCGGCGACATCACCCTGGGCCGCAGCGACCTGGGCGGCCTGAAAGCCTCCATCCGCCTGCCCGCCGAACGCCGCGCCCTCTGATCTATTTGAGAAAGCGCGCACTGCGTCAAAACCCGGCACGCCTGATGGACGACGGTCCGCGTCCAGCTTCACGCGATTGACAACAGCCGTCATTAGATGGACGGCTGCACGCTTTCCTCCCTCGATTCCACGCCTTGAAGGATGCCTTCATGAAACCGTTCCTGCGCCTCGCCTCCGTCCTGATGATCGCGGCTTCGGCGTCGCTGGTCGCCGCGTGCGACAACAAGGCGTCGGAGCAGGCTGAGACGGCGGCGGCCCCGGCCGAGGGCGCCCCGACCGCTGCGGCCGGCCCCTTCGATGTGAGCAGCGTGGCACTGTCCAGCGCCAATCTGGGCGACTTCCCCTATCTGCGCCTGCCCGAGGGCTACAGGCTGCAGAACAACGAGACGCACGACTTCGCCGACTTCCCCTTCTGGACCGGCTCGCGCTTTGAAATGGTCGAGGGCCGCGTTCATCAGACCCAGATCGACAATGACAGCGGCAAGAGCTTCTCGCGGCTGGAGCTGCTGCGGAACATGGAGCACGCGCTGAAGGAAGCGGGCGCCGTGCGCATCTTCGACGGCCAGATTCCCAATGAAGCCGCCCACGCCCTGCCCGAGGCGGTGCAGATGGCGGCCCTGAACGGCATCGGCGACATTTACAACAGCCCGTCGCAGACCTGGATCATCCGCCAGGCGAACCGCACGGTCTGGGTCCACCTGTATGTCGGCAGCGAGTCCGGCTCTCTGGCCGTGGCCGAGGTCAAGGCGCTGGTCCCGACCGCCGGCCTGCTGCCCGCCAGCGAACTGGCGAAAAAGATCGCCGCCGACGGCCGCGTCGCCGTGCCGGTCGAATTCGCGCTGGACAAGGCCGACATCCTGGACGCCTCACGCCCCCAGATCGACGCTGTGACCCAATTGCTGAAGGATGACGCCGCCCTGCGTCTGTCCGTCGAGGGCCACACCGACAACACCGGCGCCCCGGCCCGCAATCGGCCCCTGTCCGAGGAACGCGCCCGCGCCGTGGTCGCCGCCCTGACGCAGCAGGGAATCGACGCCAAACGGCTGGAGGCCAAGGGCTTCGGCTCCGACAAGCCGGTGGCCGATAACGCCAGCGACGAAGGCCGCGCCCGCAACCGCCGCGTCGAACTGGTGCGCCTGTCTTAATCAGCAGGCTGTCCTGATCCGGAAAGAGACTGTTTTAAAACCATCCGGCCGGTTCCAGAACACGCGCGGGGGAGGTATGCAGCCTGTATGAGCGACCAGACCCCCTCCTCCCCCGCCGTCTCCCAGGAAGAAGCCGAAGCCGCCGTCCGCACCCTGATCCGCTGGGCCGGCGACAATCCTGACCGCGAAGGCCTGATCGAAACGCCCAAGCGCGTGACCAAGTCCTATCGCGAGCTGTTCCAGGGCTATGAGGTCGAGCCGCGCGACTATCTGGAAAAGACCTTCGAAGAGGTCGGCGGCTATGACGAACTGGTGGTTCTGAAGGACATCCGCTTCGTCAGCTTCTGCGAACACCATATGCTGCCGGTGGTGGGCAAGGCGCACGTCGGCTATCTGCCGACCGACCGGGTCGTTGGCATCTCCAAGCTGGCGCGGGTGGTGCGCGGCTATGCCCGCCGCCTGCAGATTCAGGAAAAGATGACGTCCGAAATCGCCAACGCCATTCAGGACGTGCTGCGTCCCCACGGCGTCGGCGTGGTCATCGAGGCCGAGCACAGCTGCATGACCATGCGCGGCGTCGACGTTCCCGGCGCCAGCCTGTCGACCAGCTGCCTGCTGGGCACCGTCCGAGAAGACCCGCGCACGCGTGAGGAATTCCTGCGCCTCGTTCGGGGTTGAGAATCCGGGGCTGAAGCCTTCATGCCGCCGCCCTGAACCGGGCGGCGTCAGCCGGGCCTGACCGGTCGCCCCCTCGGCCCTATTCGTGCATGAGCCTTTCCGAACGGAGAGGTTCCGATGCTTCAAGCCGTAATTTCGTCCCGGAATGAGCCGCCGCCGATCACGCGGGGCGGCTGGCTGGATGCGCTGCGCTTCATCGTTGCGGGTCTGATCATCCTGCATCACTTCCAGATGTCAGCGCCCATCCCGTTGGCGGTAGCCGTGCATCCGATGTTCGAGCGCAGCGGCTTTCTGCTGACCAACTTCTTCCTGATCGACAGCGGCTATGTGCTGATGCGCGTCTATGGCCGGGCCGTCGGGTCAGGCCGGATGTCGAAGACCGACTTCTTCCTGAAGCGCGCCCTGCGGGTGTTTCCGTCGCATCTGATCGTGCTGGGCCTGCTGGTGGCGCTGGTCATCGGAGCCACGGCGGCGGGGATGCCGCCCAACCATCCCGAGTGGTTCGCCTGGGACCAGCTTCCGGCGCAGGCGGCCCTGGTTCAGGCGTTCGGCGTGCATGGCGGCATCGGCTGGAATGCGCCGACGTGGTCGATCTCGGCCCTGCTGGGCTGTTACCTGGCCTTTCCCTGGGTGCTGAGGGGGCTCAGCCGGATCGGGCCATGGACAGCTCTGGCGTTGGTCCTCGTCGGCTATCTGGCGGCCAATGAACTGAGCTGGGCGATCCTGAAATATCCCGTCTATCAGATGCCCCTCAACCTGGGCATCTGGCGCGCCTTGCCGCTGTTCGTTCTGGGCATGGGACTGGCGTGGTTCGCACAGGGCGTCTGGATCCATCCGCGCGTGGCCGGCTGGGCGGGCGTGCTGGCCGCCGTCGCACTGGGCGTGATCCAGTTGTTCGACAAGCACGCCCTGATCTCACTGACGCTTATCAGCATCATCATTCTGGCGGCGGGGGCGGCGCCGGGGCGCAGGCCCTCGAAGCTGGTCGAGCAGGCGGCGATGGTGTCCTTTTCCATGTTCATCTCGAACGAGGTCGTCCGCATCGCCTGGTTCGGCGGCGCCGACGCTGTGGCGAACCGGCTGGCGCTGGGCGAGTTCTGGCGTTGGGGCCTGTGGGGTCTGGGCGTGCTGGCGGCCTTCGTCTTCGCCTTCGGCCTGCACCATCTGATCGACCAGCCGATCCAGAACCATATCCGCGCCCGCCTTCAGGCGGGCGCACGCAACCCGACCGTCAGCCAGCCCGTCGTCTCGCTCGAAGGCTAAGGGCGAACCTGCGCGCCGCCCGCGCGCGATAGCGCCCAAGAAAAAAGACGCGGAGGTCGCCCTCCGCGTCTTCATCTTTTGACGAACCTGAAGGTCCGTCAGGTCTTAGAGGAGCTTGAGATCCACAGCCGAGGTCTTGCCGCGCTGGGATTCCAGCTCGTATTCGACCTTGGCGTTGTCATCGAGACCCACCAGACCCGCTTTTTGCACAGCGGTGATGTGGACGAAAACGTCCGCGCCGCCCGTGTCGGGTTGAATGAAGCCGAAGCCCTTTGTGGGGTTGAACCACTTGACCGTGCCGGTCGCCATATTGCGTCTCCGTAAACGCGCTTTTCCAGGCGGACGTCCTAGCAGGAGCGTCCGTCAGCCCATCTGGACAAGCTCGTTCAGGCGAAGGAGCAAGACGCGGGTTTGGACCCCACGCGAAATCCGGACTGCAGCGATGTTGTCACCCGCCTATCCACAGCGGTCAACTGTAAAGAGAATTCCAATCGCCCGCCTTTACAGTTAATTTGGCCTTCGCCCGCGCTGATCGTCCCCCGCCGTGTCGAGGTGAAACAGCCCCGGACGCAGGCTTATAGCGCCGCTACACCGGGTCGCCGGACAGACAACCTGAACGACCGACATAACGCCGAATAAACGACGCCCGGCTGGCGCCAGAGGCGAGTTGTCGCACGGCGGGGCTGGCGACGCCGGTGAATTCACAGCAAGGTCGTCCGATCACGACAAAAGGACACGCCGATGGCCAAGGACGATTACGCCGACACGCTGGAAGCCCTGCAGATCCAGATGGTCGAGACCCAGGCCTGGGCCATCGAACAGGGGCTGAAGGTCGTCATCGTCTTCGAGGGCCGCGACGCCGCCGGCAAGGACGGCGCGATCAAGCGGATGACCGAACACATGGCCCCGCGCCAGACCCGCGTCGTCGCCCTGCCCAAGCCGACGGACCGCGAGGCGACGCAGTGGTTCTTCCAGCGCTACATCGCCCACCTGCCCGCAGCGGGCGAGATCGTGATCTTCAACCGCTCCTGGTACAATCGCGCGGGCGTGGAGTCCGTCATGGGCTTCTGCACGCCCGCGGAACACGCCCAGTTCCTGCATGACGTGCCGCATTTCGAGCGGGCGCTGGTCCAGTCGGGCGTCATTCTGATCAAGCTGTGGCTGGACATCAGCCGCGATGAACAGGGCCGCCGTCTGGACGAGCGGATGGAGCACCCGCTGAAACGCTTCAAGGTCTCGGCCCTGGACGCCGAGGCGCAGGCGCGCTGGAGCGACTATTCCGCCGCCCGCGACGAAATGCTGGCCCGCACCCATTCCGAACACGCGCCGTGGACCATCGTGGCGACCGACAAGAAGAAGACAGCCCGGATCAACATCCTGCGCCATGTGCTGCACCGTCTGAACTGGCCCGGCCTGGAAGCGCGCGAACCAGACCCCGAAGTGGTCTTCGCCCCCGCCCAGGCGGACGGGCGACTGGCGGAATAGGACCTGCGCAGGTCCGCCTTCAGCCGGACGGATCGCAATCGGCCGGCCAACGCCGCGCGGATGACCGGACTGCGGCCCGAAGGCTCAGGCGACTGGACGATGGAGTTGGGCGCGCTGGAGGTCCCGTTGTCGCGTCGTTGCGCCGGGGCGCTGGACCGCCTGCGGACGCAGGGGTTAAGACCCTGCGCATGAACACAGCCCCGCTTCCCGATGCCGCCGGCCAGAACTGGGTCGACCGCCATGCGCCCGAGCGTCTGAAGCCTTGGCTGAAGCTGGGCCGCTTCGACCGGCCGATCGGAACGTGGCTGCTGCTGCTGCCCGGCTGGCAGGGAATCATGCTGGCGCTGAATCAGTATGACCGGCCCTTCGGGGGCTATGAGCTGTGGCTGGTCGTCGGCTTCGCCATCGGCGCCGCCCTGATGCGCGGGGCGGGCTGTGCGGTGAACGACATCGTCGACCGCGACTTCGACGCCCAGGTGGCGCGCACCGCCCTGCGCCCCATCCCGGCGGGGCAGATCAGCGTGAAGCAGGCGTGGGCCTTCGTCGGCGGCCTGTCGCTGGTCAGCCTGTGCATCCTGCTGACGATGAACCTGATGTCGGTGCTGCTGGGCGCCCTGTCGCTGGGGCTGGTGGCGGCCTATCCCTTCATGAAGCGCATCACCTGGTGGCCGCAGGCGTGGCTGGGCCTGACCTTCAACTGGGGCGCCCTGCTGGGCTTCGCGGCGGCGACGGGCGGGCTGTTCGCGCTCGGCTGGCTTTATGTGCTGCAGGTCAAGCTCAGCGGCGACAGCTACTGGATGGCTGAAAATCTGGACCGCATGGGCAACCTCGCCCTGTCCGCCGGGCTGCTCTATGCGGGCGGAATCTTCTGGACCCTGGGCTACGACACCATCTACGCGCTTCAGGACATAGAGGACGACGTCATGGCCGGGGTGAAGTCCTCGGCGCGGGCGCTGGGCGGCAGGGTGAAGGAAGGCGTGGCCGTCTTTTACATCCTGGCCGTGGCCCTGGCGGGCGCGGCGGGTTACGTCGCCGGTCTGGGGCCTGTGTTCTATGTCGGTCTGGCGCTCTACGCCCTGCATTTCGTCTGGCAGGTGCGGCGGTTGCAGCCGGAGGACGGAGCCTTGTCCCTGCGTCTGTTTAAATCAAATCGCGATGCGGGGTTGATCCTTCTGGCCGCCATCGCGTTCAACGGCATAGCTTTCTGATCGAACCGTTCCAAAGGAGCCCGGCATGATCCCTTCGCGCCACGTCCGCACCCTTGTCGTCACCGTCGCCGCCGCGGCGATGCTGAGCGCAGGTCTCAGCGCGTGTCAGCGCAAGGACAAGAAGGAGACGCCGCCGGCGCCGCCGGCTTCCGCCCACGCCATCGAAGGCCCGCTGAAGTATGACAGCGCCACACCCTACGCCAAGGTCAGCCTGACCCTGCCCGAGGCCGTGCTGTCCTATCCGAACCTCTATACGCCGCTGTATCGCGACGAAGTGGCCAAGCTGAAGGAATACGCCGAGGGCGCCCAGGCCGACCGCACCGAAGCCGGCTCGCCCGAGGGGATGCCGCCGTATGAGAAGACTATCGTCTATCATGCGCCGATCGAAACCGGCCGTCTGTTCGGCCTGATGCGGATCGACTTCGACTATTCGGGCGGCGCCCATCCGAACACGGTCGCCACCGGCCTGCTGTGGGACAAGTCCGAGGGTCGCCGCATCCCCGCCTCCGACCTGTTCGGCGAAAAAGCCGACAAGACCAATCTGGAACGCGCCCTGTGTCAGGCGGTGAACACCGCCAAAACCAAGCGCCCCGGCGCCACGCCGGTCTCCACCACCAGCGACACCTGGACCTGCCCCAAGCTGAAGGATGTGGCCGTGACCGTGGCTCCCGGCACGGTTCCGGGCAAGGCTGGCGGCCTGACCTTCCTGCTCGACGCCTATGCGGTCGGTCCCTATGTCGAGGGCCCCTATTATCTGACCCTGCCGCTGTCAGCCTTCCAGAGCGCGCTGTCGCCGGAATATGCAGGCGAATTCGCGGGCGAACCGGTCAAGGCAGGCGATGTCACAGAAGACCTGCGCCTGAAGGCGCCGGCCGCTTAAAGTCTGCGGCATGACCACAGGGCGGCGGCCATCATAGCCCCGTCCTGTGTACGCCCCTGCCCTTTGATGCGTCAGCTGTGGGAGTTCTCGAAGATGTCCTCGACCGGCCGCTGGAACAGGGCGGCGATGCGATAGGCCAGGTCCAGCGAGGGATCGTGCTTTTCCGTCTCCAGGGCGTTGATCGCCTGACGCGAGACGCCCAGCGCCTGACCCAACTGTTCCTGCGTCAGATTGCGCTCGACGCGCAGCAGCTTCAGCCGGTTCTTCATCAGTTCGACGACCGGATGAAGGGCGACACCACGCCGAACGCCGCCCAGAACAGCGGATAGATCAGCCAGGCAGGCAGGTGCGGCGCCCCGGCGAAGGTTTCGCCGAACCCCCAGAAGGTCGCGATCGCCATGGCCAGTCCGGCGGCGATGATGAACTGCTTGGCCGTGACCATGCGGACGAACTCATCGCTTTCGCGCATCAGGGCCAGCGTCGCCCAGATCTGACCGATCACCGGCGCAGCGACGGCCGCGGCCAGCACCCAGCCTGCGGGCCGCCCCATGACGCCGTCGAAGGCGTCCGTAGTCATCATCGCCACGCAGATCGCTACATAGGGGACCATGAAGGCGAAGGTGCGGATGACATAGCGGCGCCCCGCCGGGGTCTGTGATCTGGACAGGGTCGTCATGCGTGAAGCTCCTTGGCTTATGTAAGGAGAACCTTACATCAATTTTAAGTCATGTAAACCTGACTTTTTATCAGCCTATCCTGACTTTCTTGCCAGCGGGCGCGGCCGCCCCTAGCTTGGCGTCATGCGTAGTGTTCCTGCCCTCGTCGTCGTCGCCCTCATGATGGCCGCCGTTCCCCTGACGACGGCGACGGCCGCGCCTGCCCCGATGCCGCCGCCCGCCATGCAGTCTTCGCAGCAGGATGTGCGCGGCGCGCGCGAGCATGACGACCTGCCCCGTATGGACGGCGCGCGCATCCGCGCCTGGCGCCAGCTGTCGGTGGCCGAGATCACCCTGCCGACCGGAACAGTGAACGACGGCGGCGCATCCGAACACGTTCTGCGCCTGCAGGGCCAGATCAGCCATCTGGACTATGCGATCCGCCCGGCGGTCCCGCCGCTGGAGATGACGCGCCATTATGAGGCCGCCCTGCGCGACGGGGGCTATGAGACGGTGTTTTCCTGCGCCGGGATCGCCCGCTGCGGATCGGGCATGGGGTCGCTTATCCTGCTCAGCGACAAGACGGCGCCCGCCGGATTCGCGGACGGCGTCTTCAACGATCAGCTGCGGGTGATCGTCGCGCGCAAGGGGTCGACCTGGGTGCTGCTGCACATGACACGGGGGCCGGATCGGTCGCTGGTCTATCAGGCCGTCATCGAGGGCGCCCGTGAGCTCGATTAGGCGCATCGCCGCCCCCGCCCGTTTCATCCGCGACAACACCCGCCTTCAGCCCGTTTCCCACACGCCCGAGATTTCGCTGTGGCTGGCCGACGAGGTCACGCCCATCTGGCGTCTGACGGAGGAGGAGCTGGGCGAGATGGGCCTGCCGCCGCCGTTCTGGGCCTTTGCGTGGGCGGGCGGACAGGCGCTGGCGCGCTGGCTGCTGGACCATCCGCAGGCGGTGGAGGGACGGCGCGTTCTGGACCTTGCGGCCGGATCGGGACTGGTGGGGATCGCGGCGATGAAGGCGGGCGCGGCCTCGGTGCTGGCCGCCGACATCGACCCCTTGTGCGCCGCCGCCGTGGCCGCGAACGCTCAGGCCAACGGCGTTCAGATCGCCTTCACCGCTGATAACCTGCTGGAGGCGCCGCCCGCCGCGTTCGACCTGATCTGCGCCGGGGATGTCTTTTATGAAGGGCCGATGGCGCAGGCGATGCTGGCCTGGCTGAAACAGGCGCGGTCTGCCGGGTCGAGCGTGCTGGTCGGCGATCCGGGGCGGACCTATTTCCCGAAGTCGGGCCTCAGCCTGCTGGCCGAATACCGCGTGCCGACGACGCGCGAACTGGAGGACCAGGAGGTCAAGCGCACGCGCGTCTGGGCGTTGGACGCCTGACGCCTCAGGCGTCGCGGGGCAGGACTGTCAGCACGTGCGCCATGTGCTGGTGGAAGGCTTCCATATAGTCGCGCAGGAACTGCTCCGTGCCGGGGACGCTGACATTGCCGTCATCATCGATCAGGTCCGGCTTCATCTGGATATAGGCCTCGACCGCATTCATCTGCGGCGCGTTCAGGAAGCCGAGGATGGGCCGCAGAACCTGTTGAGCGACCGCCGTGCCGATGGCGCCCGTCGAGGCGCCGATCACCGCCGTAGGCTTGTTCTTGAAAACATTGGTTCCATAGGGGCGGCTGGCCCAGTCCAGGGCGTTCTTCAGTCCGCCTGGGATGGAGCGGTTATATTCCGGGGTGACGATCAGTATGGCGTCGGCCTGTTTGATCGCCGCCTTGAAATCCGTGGCGACCGCCGGAAAATCCTTGTCGTAGTCGTAGGAATAGATCGGCAGTTCGGCGAAGCTGATCTCGGTCATGTTCAGCTTGTCAGGCGCCAGCCTGACCAGCGCCTTGGCCAGCTTGCGGTTGATCGAGCCCTTGGCTAGGCTGCCGATGATGTAGCCGACGTTATAGGTGGTCATGACGCGCGTCTCGCTTGGATGAGCGAAGGCGGCGCAAGCGTCGCCGCCTTCATGGAACAAGGGTCAAATGCCCAAGCGAGCTTAGCAGTTCCTGTTCAGACGCGCACGGCCTGACGCCCCCTGCCCGCCTCGCCGAAAACGCGCAGATAGCGCTCGATCTCGGCCCGGTCGCCGGTGGCCTTTTCGACGTTGTCCGACAGCTTGACCGCCGGACGGCCCGCCGCCTGCGTCACCTTGCACACCAGCGACAGGGGCAGCAGTTCAGGCGCCTCTACGGGGGCGCAGTCGCGGAAGTCGTTGGTCAGATTGGTGCCCCAGCCGAAGCTGGTCCGCACCCGCCCCTTGAAATGGGCGTGGGCCGCCTCGATGCCGTCGACGTCCAGCCCGTCAGCCAGGACCAGCAGGCGCTCACGCGGGTCGCGGCCCTTGGACGCCCACCACTTCATGATGATCTCGCCGCCCTCGATCGGCGGAGCGGAGTCGGGACGGAAACCCTTCCAGTCGGCCAGCCAGTCAGGCGCGTCGTTCAGGAAGGCTTCGGTGCCGAAAGCGTCCGGCAGGGCGATCAGCAGATTGCCGTCATAGGCCGCGCGCCATTCCTCCAGCACCCGATAGGGGGCGGCGCGCAGGGCCGCCTCGTCCTCGCCCGCCATGGCGGCCAGCACCATGGGCAGTTCGTGACCGTTGGTGCCGATGGCCTCAAGATCGTTGTTCATGGCCAGCAGCACGTTTGAGGTGCCGATGAAGGCGCTTCCCAGCCCTTCCTTCAGCGCTTCGACGCACCAGCCCTGCCACAGAAAGCCGTGGCGACGACGCGTGCCGAAGTCGGACAGGGCCAGCGGCTCCAGCTGTCGCAGGCGCTCGATCTTGCTCCACAACCGGGTCTTGGCGCGCGAATAGAGGATGTCCAGTTCGAACCGCCCCATGCGGCGCAGGGCGCGGCGGCTGCGCAGTTCGTTCAGGATCGACAGGGCCGGGATTTCCCACAGGGTGACGTCGGCCCAGCTTCCCGAGAACTCCAGCCGATACTGGCCGTCTGCGCTGCGCGACAGGTCGTATTCGGGCAGGCGATAGTCCGCCAGCCACGCCAGAAAATCCGGACTGAAAATCTGCTTCACCCCATAGAAGGTGTTGCCGCCCAGCCAGATCAGCTCGCGATTGGTGAAGCGCAGGGACCGGGCGTGGTCCAGCTGGGCGCGCAGTTCGGCCTCGTCCACCTCATCGGCCAGCCGCACGGAGGTCGTGCGGTTAATGACGGAAAAAGTCACCGGCACGTCGCGGAAGCGCCGCCAGATCAGCTGCAGCATCAACAGCTTGTAAAAGTCGGTGTCCAGCAGGCTGCGGACGATGGGGTCCAGACGCCAGCCGTGGTCATAGGCCCGCTTGGCCAGGTCGATGCTCGCCATACCTGCTCAGTCCGCCTTTCGTTCCGCCGGTTCGATGACCGCTTCAGCCGGGGCCTCGTCCTCATTGACCAGACGTCCCTCACGGTGCGGCTTGATATAGGGAGTCGGCTGCGGCGTCGGCATATTGCCCCGCATCATGGCCCGCCCGGCCTCCAGCCCGCCCGTGACTTCCAGATCCAATCGCGCCTCGTCGCGGCGGCGAACGTCGGCGATGACCTCAAGCGCCTCGTCTTCCGGCAGGCCCAGTTCCTCCAGCACGGCCTGACCGAACTTCAGGGCGGACTCGAAGGTCTCGCGCACCTGATAGTCCACGCCCGCCTGAATCAGCCGCAGCGAATGGCCCCTGTCGAAGGCGCGGACCAGCAGCTTCACGCCCGGAAACTCGGACTTGACCAACTGGACGATGCGGTCGGCCGTCTCGGGCTTGTCGACGCAGACCAGCACCGCCTCGGCCCGCCCCGCGCCCGAGGCCCGCAGCGTGTCCAGCCGCGTGCCGTCGCCGTAATAGACCTTGAAGCCGAAGTTGCCGGCGGCCTGGATCATCTCCACGTCGTTCTCGATGATCGACACGTCCACGTCGCGCGCCAGCAAGGGCTGGGACACCACCTGAGCGAAGCGGCCGAAGCCGATGATCAGCACCTGACCGCGCAGGCCGTCAGCGGCGTCGACGCCCTCGGCTTTGTCGGGCGACAGGCCCGCCTCGTTGGGCAGGAACCGCTTCAGCGCCAGCGTCGTCAGCGGCGTCAGCGCCATCGACAGGATGACGATGGCCGTCAGGGCCGCCTCGGCCTGTCCGCCGATCACGCCCGCACTGGCGGCGGCGCTATAGAGGACAAAGGCGAACTCGCCGCCCTGGGCGAACAGGGCCGCCCGCTCGACCGCCTCATGATGACGCGCCCTGAACAGGCGGGCGACGACATAGATGACCAGCACCTTCACCACCATGAAGGCCGCCAGCCCGGCGATGACAATGCGCCAGTCGCTGATGACCACGCCGATATCCAGCGCCATGCCCACCGACAGGAAGAACAGACCCAGCAGGATGGCGCGGAACGGCTCCACATCGGCCTCCAGCTGGTGCCGGAAGGTCGAGTCGGACAGCAGCACCCCGGCCAGGAAGGCGCCCATGGCCATCGACAGTCCGACCTCGTCCATGATCCAGGCCGTGCCCGCCACCACCAGCAGGGCGGCGGCCGTCATCACCTCGCGCCCGCCGTTGCGCGCCAGGAAACGGAACGCCGGGTTGATGGCGTAGACCCCCACCGCCAGCACCCCCGCCAGCGCCGCCAACGCCAGACCGATCGACTGCCACAGGGGCGTCTCGCTCTCAGCCGCATGGCCCATCGAGGCGCCCAGCAGGGCGACGATGGCCAGCAGGGGCACAATGGCCAGATCCTCGAACAACAGGATGCTGACCGCCCTCTGACCGCTGGGGGTCGGCAGGTCGCCGCGCTCTTCCAGCATCTGGATGATGACGGCGGTCGAGGACATGACGAAGCCCATCGCCCCGACAAAAGCCACCGGCGCCGACACGCCCGCCGCCATGGCCACGCCCGTCAGGGCCAGCCCTGCCAGCCCCACCTGCGCCGAGCCGAGGCCGAAAATCTCACGCCGCATTCCCCACAGGCGCTTGGGCCGCATCTCCAGCCCGATCAGGAACAGGAAGATGACCACGCCGAATTCGGCGACGTGCAGAATGGTCTGCGGCTCGCGGAACAGGGCCAGGCCGAACGGCCCGATGGCCGCGCCCGCCGCCAGATAGCCCAGCACCGAGCCCAGCCCCAGTTTGCGGAAGATCGGCACGGCCGCCACGCCCGCCGCCAACAGGGCCGCCACATGGCCCAGATCCAGTCCCGTCGCCGCTTCAGCCATCGCTCACCCTTGTCCTGTTGTTTCGATAGTGGGGATGAAACGGCCCGATGGCGAGGGGCGCCGCCCCGGCGTCATCCGCCCCGCGCCCGGAACCCGCCGCGCCGCACAGGGGTTCACCTGCCAGTCGACTGCCGAAATCCCAGCAGGAAAGCCGCCATGAAAATCCGTGAAGTGATGACCCGCGATGTCCAGGTCGCCCGCCCCGAAGACACCCTGCAGGCCGTCGCCGGACGGATGGCGGCAGGGGATTTCGGCTTCATTCCCGTGGCCGACGGCGACCGGCTGATCGGCGCCCTGACCGACCGGGACATCGTGGTGCGCGCCGTCGCCTCGGGCGCCGGGCCAGAGGCGCGGGTGCAGGATGTGCTGTCACGCGACGCCCTGATCGTGCGCGCCGACGACGATCTGAAGGTCGCGCTGGACCTGATGGCCTCGCGCCAGATCCGCCGTCTGCCGGTGGTGGACAAGGACGGCCGTCTGGTCGGCGTCGTCTCGCTGGGCGACCTGTCGACGCGGGTCAAGGAACGCTATGCTGGAGAGGCGCTGGAAGAGATTTCGCGGCCACAGGGTTAACCGCCGCTAACCATTTCCCGGAACCCGGCGATAACGGCCGCAGGCGCATCATCCCCTTCTTTCATCAGGGGAAGTCAGTAGATGGCGCGCGCCCAGTTCCAGAAAGGCCAGAAGGTCTGGGTCGAGAGCGTCGGCGTCTGGGCCCAGGTCGAAAAGGTCATGCCCGTATGGGCCAAGGGCTTCGAAGAGCCGGTGCGCGTCACCTATGACGTCGGACTGGGCCGCGAGTTCGCGGCAGGCGAACTGCAGGCCTCGGCCCATGATCCCGCCGCCGACGCCCTGGGCGACTGGCGCATCCTGCGCGCGCGAAACAAGTGGCAGGAACCGGCCGACTGCACCCATCACCCCTTCCCCGGCAGCTATCCCGTCGTCGTCACCGACAAGGCCGACTGGGGCGGCTGGCGCACGCCCGGCGCCGAATATGACCGCGATCCCCAACGGGTGGAGTTTCAGGCCCGTCTGATCGCCGCCGCGCCTGCCCTGATGGATCTGGCGCAGGACCTGGCCGACGCCGTCGCCGAGGCCCCCGACGACGCCCCGCCCGAGACACGGCGACTGGCGACGAAAGCTCGCGCCGTCCTGCGTCGCATCACCGAAATCGCCGCATCGTCCGCACCCCGCGCACAGCCCCCGGCGCCGGAAAACGACAGGTCTCAGGCTTAGACCAAGGCCTCGGCCGCCCCCTCTCGACGGAACCCGCGACGCAGCCTAGATTCCTTGCTGAAGCCTTACAGGAGGATCGCCTTTGCGGGGCACAGAGCGCCGCAGTTACGGACCGGGCCGGCGGGCCACGGACCAGCAGGCCACGCGCTCCGCGCCCTGGTTCCGCATCCTTGCGTTCGCAGTCATCCTGGCCCTGGGCGCCTGTGTCCTGTTTCTGTCGCGCGAGAACAGCCGCCCCGGCCGTGAGGCCGAAACCGCCCGCCATGAGGCCCTGTCGCTGGAAGCGCGTCTGGCCGCCGCACAGGTCGAGGCGCGGGCTGCCCGCGCCGACGCCGCGCTGGACGCCGCCGCCCGCGCTCTGAGCCAGAATCTCTCGCCGATTCAGGCGCTGGACAGCGCCCGTCAGTCTGATCCCGAGGCCGCCCTGTCGATCGCCGACGCCCAGGGCCGGGTTCTGGCCGCCCGCGGCGAGGCGCCCGGCGCCGCCAAAGACGGTAAGGACGGCCTGTCGATCAGCGGCGATGACCTGATCGTGCGCCGCACGGCGCCGGGCGGTCATATCCTGATGGCCCGCGCGCCCCTGCCCGCGCTCAAACCGACGGTGAAGAGCGCCAGCCTCAACGTCATGCCCTCAAGACAGGCGCCCGCCGAGCCGCGTCTGGCCGCCAAGGGGCCGGACGGCCGCCCCCAGACCGCCGCCGTGGCGCCGATCGGCGACAGCGGCCTGTCGGTCGTCGCCGCCCTGCCGCAGGACGATTCCTTCGCCGCCTGGCTGGACGACGCCTGGGTTCTGGCTGCGCCGCTGCTGCTGATCGTGCTGATGCTGGCGGTGCTGGCGGTGCAGAACTGGCGACAGATGCGGACCAGCCGCCGCTGGGCCGACACCGAGCGCCGCTTTCGCGTCGCGGTCGAGGCCGCCCGCTGCGGCGTGTGGGAATGGGATCTGGTCAAGGGTCAGGCGACCCTGTCGGATTATATGGCCGCCCTGCTGGAGGTCGAGAACGGCGCCGTCCTGACCACTCAGGCCATGATCGAGCGGGTCCACCCGCGCTATCGCCAGACCCTGATCCAGGCACTTGACGTCGCCACGGCCACCGGCGTGTTCGAGGCGGCCTTCCCCGTGCCGCTCAGCGGCGGCGGCGTCCGCTGGATCGACGCGCGCGGCCAATCGCGCCAGCCGCGTCGCGAGGGCGGCTATGACAGTCTGATGGGCGTGGCGCTGGACATCACCGAGGCGCGCCGCACCAAGGCCCAGGCCCAGGCCGCCGAGAGCCGCCTGCGCGACGCCATCGAAAGCGTATCCGACGCCTTCGTCCTGTTCGACCGGCGCGGACGGCTGATCCTGTGGAACCAGGGCTTCCAGGACGCCTTCGCCTTCCCCGAGGGCGTCGTGCGGCTGGGCGCGCACAAGGACGAACTGAACCGCATCGCCGCCGGGGCGATCAAGGCCGATCACCCCTCGGCCGGGTCACGCGCCGGCGTGCGCGAAGTCGAGCTGAAGGACGGCCGCTGGCTGCAGATGGCCGAACGCTCGACCGGCGACGGCGGAACGGTGGTGATCTGCGCTGACATCACCATCATCCGCCTTCAGGAGGCCGAGCGTCGCCGCGCCGCCGACGAGCTGCGCGCCATGGTGACCGAGTTGGAGTCCAGCCGCGAAAACCTGTCGCTTCTGGCCCGCAAATATGAAGTCGCCATGACCCGCGCCGAGGCCGCCAATCAGGCCAAGTCCGAGTTCCTGGCCAATATGAGCCATGAACTGCGCACGCCGCTGAACGCCATCAACGGCTTCTCCGAGATCATGGCGTCCGAGATGTTCGGCCCGCTGGGCGACCCCCGCTACAAGGGATACGCAGCCGACATCCACGGCTCGGGCCAGCATCTTCTGAGCCTGATCAACGACATCCTCGACATGGCCAAGATCGAGGCGGGCAAGCTGACCCTGCACTATGAGCCGATGGCGCTGGACATCCTGTGCGCCGAGGCGGTGCGGCTGATGCGCGGCAAGGCGCAGGAATCCTGCCTCAGACTGACTCTGGACTGCCCCGAAGACCTGCATATCGAGGCCGATCAGCGCGGGCTGAAACAGGTACTGCTGAACCTGATCTCAAACGCGGTGAAGTTCACGCCCGAGGGCGGGGCCGTGGCGGTCAAGGTCGCGCCGCGCGATGCGGACACAGTGCGCGTCTCGGTCATCGACACCGGCATCGGCATCGCCGCCAAGGATCTTGAGCGGCTGGCCCGCCCCTTCGAGCAGGTCGAGGGCCAGCATTCCAAATCGACGCAGGGCACCGGTCTGGGACTGGCCCTGACCAAGTCGCTGATCGAACTGCACGGCGGCGCCATGACCATCGAAAGCGAGCCGGGGCGCGGCACCATCGTCTGGTTCGACCTGCCGATCCGCGCGCCGGAGGGCGCCATGGGGCCGTCAGGCGCCCCGGCCCGTCGCGTTCAGGCCCAGCCGCTTCAGTCGCGCGCGGCCTGACCCGGTTTCGCTACGGCGGACTTATGGTCTGCGGCGGCGTCCTTCGATCCTGATGTTTCATGCCCGTCGTGCTTGCCCTCACGCGGCGGGCGCGGCGAGCGGTGGCGCGACAGGATGGCGGCCATGGCCGCGCGGTCGGCCGGGCTCAGGCGGCTGAGGGTCTCGACCGCCCCCGATTCCAGCCGCGCCCGTCCCCGCATTTCCGATGCGCGCGAGCGTTCCAGCAGGGCCGCCACCGTCACCGCGTCGAACTGATCCGACCGGGTCAGTTCGATGGCTTCGCGCCGCGTGGCGCGGGCCTCTTCAAAGTCAGGCCGGGCCTCAAGTGCGGTGGCTCGCAGTTCACGTCGGATCTGGTCGCGCACCTCGGGCGGGCGGCTTTCGACCACCGACCAGACGCCCTCGTTGCGCCCCGACTGACGGCCCGCCTCGGCCGCCTGTTCGGCCCGCTTGGCCAGCACCCATGCCGTGCCGCCGCCGACCACGGCGAAGATGTTCAGCGCAACCGACGCCGCCAGGGCGATCTTCAGACCTCTTGCGCTCATCCGCCCAGAACCTCCGTGTCGTCGGCGGCGGACAGGGCCGCCTGATACAGCACCGTGTCGGCGCGGATATCCGCCGTCATCTGGGCGTTCAGCACCACGCCGAAGGCTACGCCCGCACAGGCCGCCGCCGCCCAGCCCGCGCCCGACAGCCACGTCAGGACGCCGAAACCGCCACGCCGACGGCGTCCCAGCCCCACGCTGACCGCCGCCGCGATCACCTGCTCGCGCAGGGCATGAGACGCGACCACGCGCGGCGCGGCGTCCAGCAGGGCATCCAGCCCGTCCGCCTGCGCCAGCAGGGCCGAAGCCGATGCGTCAGCCGCCGCCAGCGCGCGGCCCGCCTCTCGCTCGGCGTCGGGCCAGCGGCGCAGGTCGCCGCCATAGGCTTCGGCCAGATATTCAAAGCGTTCCTGCGTCATGGTCATGATCTGCTCCCCCGCGTTTGTCCGTCCAGACGCCCTGCGGCGCCTTTTCGCCCATCCTGCCGCCCGGTCGTATGCGGCGCGATGTCCGCCAGAGCGATTCTCAGGGCGCGACGGCCCCGAGACAGCAGGCTTTCCAGCGCCTCGACGCTGATCTCCATCAGGGCGGCGGCTTCGATATTGCCCAGCTCCTGATAGTGGCAAAGGACGATGGCCTCGCGCTGCCGTTCCGGCAGGCGCGACAGGGCCGCCTGGACCTGGGCGCCCGTCTCGACGGCCAGCAGCCCCCGATCCGGCGCCGGGCCGTCGTCGATACGCTCGGGAAGGACATCAGTCGCGATCTCACGCCGACGCCGCAGACGGTCATAACAGAGGTTCAGCCCCACCCGGTGCAGCCAGGTGTCGAAGCGCGCCTGGCCGGGGGTCCAGCGCGGCGCCTGCCTCCAGGCTCTGAGCATCGCTTCCTGGGCCACGTCTTCAGCCTCCGCCGCATCGCCCAGCATCCGCTGGGCGAGCGTCAACATGCGCGGCAGCTTGCGCGCCACCATGGCCTGAATGGCCGCGGGGTCGCCTTCGCCCACACGGCGCAGCAGATCCTCGTCGGGGTCGACGGTCGTCGCCAATCCAGCCTCTCTGGTCCAACCTGTGGCCCAATCCGCAAAGGGCGGGCGGACGCGCCGCCTTCCCCGACATCACCCTACTCCGAAGCGGGCGCCGAAGGCGACGCCGCCGGTGCGCGCCCCTGACGCGGTTGAGAACGCTGTCGTTGCGGGCGCTCTTCGTGCTTCTGACGCATTTCCGACCGGCGAGCCTGCATGGCGGCGCGGCGTTCGTCCTGGGTCAGCACGCCGTCGCCGTTGGCGTCCATGCGGTTGAAGGCTTCTTCGGCCCGGCGCTCGACATCGGCGATGACGATGGGGAAGCGGGCGTCGCCGCGCGCCATGCCCCTTGCGCCATCCGTTTCACCAGCCCGGCCATGACCGCTCCAGCCATGACCGCCGCCGCCCATCCGGCGCCCGCCCATGCCTTCGCCACGTTCGCCGCGCGCATGGCCCGCCGCGAACTCTTCACGGCTGAGGACGCCGTCCTTGTTCGTATCCAGCCGCTCGAAGCGGGCGGCCTGTCGCTCGGCCCGGCGCGCCTCGGCATAGGCGCGCATTTCCTCGGCCGTCACCTGACCGTCGTTATTGGCGTCCGCCGCACGCAGGCGCTCGACGCGGCGTTGCACGAAGTCAGCCTTGCTGACCGACTCGGCCATGCGGGCGTGGTGCGGGCGCGCATCCGGCCTTGCAGTCGTCTGTCCCTGAGCCGCAGCGCCCCCGCTGACGGCCATGACCAGGGCAAGGGCGGCGACGCCGCTGAATGTCTTTCTCATCTCGATGTTCTCCATCCGGCCCGAAGGCCGCGAAGCATCCCTGTCGAGATATGTAACGCCGCCCGGATCAGATTCCGTCGCGTGTCGTCGGCAAGGCCGCCTCAAAGGCCTGACGCGCCCGCTGTCTCAGGTCGATGAGGCGCGTCTTCAGCGTGTCGAAATCCGGCGCACCGGCCGTGCGCGCCAGCCGCATCCGGAAGCCCGACGGCTCCTGATCCGGGTCGCCCGCGCCCTCAAACGCGCAGGCCATCAGTTGCCCCAGCTGCTGGTGCGTGCGCCAGCTGTCGGCCAGCACGGGATCATCCGCCAGCGCGCCCAGCGTCGAGGTCGCCAGCGGCGCGCCGGCCTGCGCCGCCGTCAACTGGCGATACTGACCAACGAACTCGGCATCGACCTGAGCGCCCGGCGTCAGCTTCAGATCCCAGAAGCCCTTGGGCCGCCTCTCGCGGTCCATCAGGTCGCGCATGGCGCGCACGTCTGCGGCGATGTCGACGCCGGGGCGCGGACGCCGCAGGGCCGCCTCCAGCGCCTCGGCCACGCGCGCGGCGAAGGCGTCATCGCTGGCCCAGACCACCCGCGCCCGTGTCAGAGCCATGAACTCCCAGGTGTCGGCCTCCTGCGCATAATAGGCGTCCATCGCCTCCAGCCGCACGGACACCGGCCCCTTGGAGCCGGTGGGCCGCAACCGCATGTCGACCTCATACAGTCCGCCCTCGGCGGTGTGGGCCGACAGGGCGGCGATGAACCGCTGGGTGAAGCGGCCATAGAAGGTCTCGGCGCTCCAGCCGCGTCCGGCGGACACCGCCTCGGGCGCGGCGGCGTAGACCGTCATCAGGTCCAGATCAGACCCCGCCGACATCTCGCGCGAGCCGGTCTTGCCCAGGGCGACCACGGCGACCGCGCCGTCGAAAGCGCCGCCCATCCGCTCGGCCTCCTTCAACGCGGCGGGCGCAAGCGCGCGCATACAGGCGTCGGCCAGGGCGGTGTTGGCGCGGCCCGCCTCCTCCGGCCCGGCGCGGCCGGTGATGGTGTGCATCCCGATACGGAAGACCTGTTCGCGGTGCTGGCGGCGCACCACATTCATGGCGTCCTCGAAATCGGTCGCGGCGGCGGCCTCGGTCAGAAGCTGGGCCACAATGCCCGAATCCTCATCCAGCTCGGTCAGGAAACGCGCGTCCAGCACCCCGTCCAGCGCCTGAGGCCGCCGCCCCAGCATCCGCGCCAGACGCGGCGCAAAGGCCATCACCTCGACCACCAGTTCAAACAGCTTCGGCTGGTTCAGGAACAGGGCCTGCACCTGCACCCCGGCGCTGAGGCCGGAGAAGAAGACGGCGAACCGGCGGAAGGCGGCGTCCGGCGCTCCCGTCTTGGCCACCGCCGTCAGCAGTTGCGGCGCCAGCCGGGTGAACAGCTCGCGTCCCCGCGCCGTGCGCGTCGCCTGAATGCGGCCGTGGTGCCAGCTGCGGATCGTGTCCGACACGCTGGCGGGCTCGGAAAAGCCCATGCGGGCCAGCGTTTCCAGCGTGCCGGGATCGTTCTCCACCCCCGTGAAGACGAGGCTGCCATAGGGGGAGGACAGGTCTTCGCCGCCCTCGAACAGTTCGCCATAGCGGGTGTTGACCCGCACCAGCAGGCGCTCGATCCCGGCGTCGAAGGCCGCCAGATCGCCCTGCCCCGCCAGAGCCGCCACATCGGCGCGGCGTTCAGGATCGACCGGCAGGATGTGCGTCTGCTCGTCCGCCAGCATCTGCGCCCGATGTTCCAGCGCGCGCAGTTCGACATAGGCGGCGCGCAGTTCGTCGCGCGCCTCAGGGCTGACATGGCCCGCCTTGGTCAGGGCGTCCAGCGCCTCCAGCGTGCGCGGCGAGCGTAAGGCCCGATTGCGACCGCCCAGGATCAGCTGCTGGGTCTGGACGTAGAACTCGATCTCGCGGATGCCGCCGCGGCCCAGTTTCAGATTGGCGCCCGCCGCATCCAGCCCCTCGCCGGTCTTGTGGACGTGGATCTGTTTCTTGATCGACTGGATGTCCAGAACCGCCTGATAATCCAGACTGCGGCGCCAGATGTAGGGGACCAGCGCCTTCAGGAAATCGGCGCCCTCGCCCGCATCCCCGGCGCAGACGCGGGCCTTGATGAAGGCCGCCCTCTCCCAGTTCTGGCCGACAGATTCATAATAGGCCAAGGCCATCGGCGCCGCGACCACGGGCGGGGTCGAGGACGGGTCGGGCCGCAGCCGCAGATCGACGCGGAAGACGTAGCCGTCCGCCGTCCGCTCGGCCAACAGAGCCGTCAGCCCCTGCGCCAGGCGGTTGACGAAGCCCTGCATCTCCACGCCCTCGGACAGGGCGGTTTCAAGCGCTTCCGGCTCGTAAAACAGCGACAGGTCGATGTCCGAGGAATAGTTCAGCTCGAACGCCCCGCCCTTGCCCATGGCCAGGACGAACAGGCCCGGAACCGGCCCGCGCGGATCGTCGGGCGCCGAGATCAGCCGCCCACGTCTGCGCCAGTCGTCGGCCAGAATTCTGAGCGCCGCGCGCGCCGTCGCATCGGCGAAGCGCGACAGGGCGCCCGTCACCTGATCCAGGCCCCAGACCCCGCCCAGATCGCACAGGGCCGTCAGCAGATGCAGTTCCGCTTTCAGATGACGCAGCGGCGCCTTGGCCTCATCCGGCCCAACGGTCAGGGCGTCTGCAGCCGCCAGAATCTCCGCCAGCCGCGCCTCGGGATCGCTGTCCAGCGTCCGCCGCAGCCGATCCGGCCAGCGCCGCGCCAACCCGGCCAGATAGGGCGAGGCGGCGAAGACCGGCTCCAGCGCGCCCCACGCCGCATCCAACGCCGCGCTCCAGCCGTCGGCGTCCGCCGCCTCGGCCAGCCGCTCATGCAGGCGCGCCGCCGCCTCGACGTCGCGCAAAGGGCCGCACGGCTGCAACCGCATCGCCAGAGCTGTCGTCACGCTTCGATCCCTGCCTCTGACGCCCGCGTCGCGGCGGGCAGGATCAGGGCCACGCGCAGACCCGGCCCGCGCCCGTCATAGACGCCCGGCCCCTCGTCCAGCTGGACGCGCCCGCCGTGCGCCTCGGCCACCGCCGTGACCAGCGACAGGCCAAGGCCCGAACCCGGCTCAGTGCGACTGTTGTCCAGGCGGACGAAGCGTTGCAGCACCCGCTCGCGATCCTCGTCTGGCACGCCGGGTCCGTTGTCGGTCACGGAAAACTCCACATCGCCGGACGAGCGTCGCCGCGCACGGAACATCACCGCCCCGCCCTCGGGCGTATATTTGATGGCGTTGTCGATCAGATTGGCCAGCGCCTGAGCCAGGAAGGGCTGATTGCCCTCGATCATCAGCCCCTTCTCGATCTCGGCGGCGAACTCCAGCCCCTTGTCCTCGCCCGCCGGTTCGTAAAGCTCGGCCATGTCGGAGGCCAGATCGGCGGCGTCGAACACCTTCAGATCGGGCGCCCCGCCCGACTGCAACCGGGCGATGGCCAGCACGGTGTTGAAGGTCTTCAGCAGGGCGTCCGCCTCGTCCAGCGCCACGCTGAGGGCGTCGACGCCCGACGTCCGCCCCGCCTCGGCGTCGATCAGGGCGACCTCCATCTTGGCCTTCATGCGGTTCAACGGCGTGCGCAGGTCGTGGGCGATGGCGTCGCCCGCATGGCGGATCGAGGCCATCGAGCCTTCCAGCCGGTCGAGCATCCCGTTCAGGCCCTCGCCCAGTTCGTCCAGCTCGTCGCCCGAATGACGGACAGGCACGCGCGCCTTCAGATCGCCGTCCTGCACCGCCGTCACCACGCGGTTCAGCCCGCCCATGGCCCGCTCCACGCCCCGGCTGACCCACAGGCCGCCGCCGACGCCCAGCACCAGCACCATGATCATGGCGCCCCACAGGGCCTGGGTCAGGCGCGACAGATAGGCCTCGATGTCGCCGGTGTCCTCGCCCACGAACAGGTGTTCGCCGCCCGACAGGGTCATCTCGACCCCGATGGCGCCGCGCCGACGCACACGGCCGTCCTCATCCGTGTCGGTCAGGCGGAACGTCTCCCAGCGCGCCGTCGAGGGCGGCGCATCTGCTCTTGGCGGGTCGATGGGTGATTCCGACACATTGCCGGTGATGACCGACCGATCCGGCGCCATCAGCAGATAGAGATATGGCCCGCCCTTCAGCGTGCGCTCGACCAGCAGCTGATTCAGAGCGTCGCGGCCGCGCGTGCGATAGACCGCCGTCAGGCTCTCGACCTCGCCCCTGACGCTGGCCTCGGCCCGCGCCCGCGCTTCCGACGCCGAGGCGAAATAGACATAGGCCAGCACGGCGCTGGCCGTCGCCACGAACAGCGCCAGAAACAGCAGCGTCAGCCGAAAGGGCGTCCGTCGAAAGAGCGAGGGGAGTTTCACGCTACGCCTCTCCCTCCCCGCCCCGGGGAGGGTGGTCGCGCAGCGACCGGGTGGGGCGGGCAAGGCAATGCTGACGCACCTCAGCCACGATGAGCTCCAGATCGTCCCTCACAGCCAGGCTTGTATATCGCAGCGTCCGCCATCCCTGCCTCGCCAATACGGCGTCCCGCACCCTGTCCTTGCGCGCCCGATCTTCACCGTCATGGGAAGCGCCGTCCACCTCGACCGCAACGAGGCGATCAATGCAGGCGAAATCGAGAAAATAGCCTCGCCACGGCGCCTGTCTTCTGAAGTGAAGGCCATCGGTTCTGAGACCGCGCAAAGCCGACCACAATCGCGCCTCCGACGGCGTCAGCGCCTTTCGCATGGCGCGGGCTCTGGCGATGATCGCCATATCGCCTTGCCCTCCCCACCCGGTCGCTGCGCGACCACCCTCCCCGGGACGGGGAGGCAAAGGTTGCGCCCGTGTTAGTTACGCCTCGAGCCGATACCCCGCGCCGCGGACCGTCTGCAGCATGGCCCTGTCGAAGCCCTTGTCGATCTTGGAGCGCAGTCGGCTGATGTGCACGTCGATGACGTTGGTCTGGGGGTCGAAGTGGTATTCCCAGACCTTCTCCAGCAGCATGGTGCGCGTCACCGACTGGCCCGCGTGGCGCATCAGGAATTCCAGCAGCTGGAACTCGCGCGGCTGCAGGTCGATCTCCTGGCCATCGCGGTGGACGCTGCGGGCGATCAGGTTCATCTCGAGGTCGCCGACCTTCAGCACCGTCTGCACCCCGCCCGTCTCGCGGCGGCGCGACAGGGCCTCGACCCGCGCGACCAGTTCGGCCAGGGCGTAGGGCTTGACCAGATAGTCGTCGGCGCCCGCCTTCAGGCCCGTGACGCGGTCCTCGACCTCGCCCAGGGCGGACAGGAACAGTACCGGCGTCTGATCGCCGCCCTTGCGGATCGTCTCGACCATGCCGACGCCGTCCAGGCGCGGCATCATGCGGTCCACGACATAGACGTCGTAGCCGCCCTTCTGCGATTCCAGCAGGCCGAAGGCGCCGTCCACCGCGTGGGTGACCTCATGCCCGGCCTCGGTCAGGCCGCGCACCATGGCGGTCGCGGCCTCGGCGTCGTCCTCAACCACCAGAATACGCATGGGCCTCTCCAGATAAAGATTCGGCGGCGATGTTAGCGCATCGCCGCCGATCCTGTGAGTTACGCCTTATTCAGACTTGGCGAAGGGCACCACGACCGGGTTGTTGCCCGACGGCGTCCGCACCAGCAGCAGAACGCCGGGACGCCCCGCCGACCGGGCGGCTTCGACCGCGTCGCGGAAATCCTTCACCGACGATACTGCGCGGCCGTTAGCCTGAACCACGACAAAGCCGGGACGGAAGCCCAATCGACCCGCGCGCGACTGCGCCTCGACCGCCGTAATGACCACGCCGCGCACATCCGCCGGAAGATCATAACGGCTGCGCAAAGCGGCGCTGATCGGCGCCACGGTCAGGCCTTCGATCTTCTCGCCGGCGACGGCGTCGGGCCTGTCGGGCGTCGTCGGGTCATCCTTGTCGGCGTCAGGCGCGCCGAGGTTCGCCGGACGCGTTCCAGCGCGGACATTGATGGTCTGGCGACGGCCTTCGCGCAGCAGTTCAAGACGCAGCACGTCGCCGGGCTTCGCCGTGCCCACAGCACGGGTCAGTTCATTGCTGCCCACGATCGGACGACCGTTCAGCGAGACGACGACATCGCCCGCCTGCAGCCCGCCCTGATCGCCCGGCGCGCCCGCCGTCACCTCGGTGATGTAGGCGCCCTTGGTGCCTTCGGGCAGGCCAAGGCTTTCGCGGTATTCGTTGGTCAGGTTGCCGATCGTCACGCCGATGTAGCCGCGCTCGATCGTCTCGCCGCGCATCAGGCGGTCCGTCGTCTGCTTGGCGATCCCGGCCGGAATGGCGAAGCCGATGCCGACCGAGCCGCCCGTCGGCGAGAAGATCGCCGTGTTCACGCCGATGACGCGGCCATAGATGTCGAAGGTCGGGCCGCCCGAGTTGCCCCGGTTGATGGCGGCGTCGATCTGGATGAAGTCGGTATAGGGGTTCTCATTGCCGCCGATGGCGCGCGACTTGGCCGAGATGATGCCCGCCGTCGCCGTGCCGCCCAGACCGAAGGGGTTGCCCACGGCGATGACCCAGTCGCCGACGCGCGGCTCAGCCTTGTCTTCAAAGGAGACGAAGGGGAAGGCCGAACCCTCGACCTTGATGACCGCCAGATCCGTCAGCGGATCGCGGCCGATCAGGCGGGCCTTCAGCTCACGCTCGTCGTTCAGGCGGACCGTGATCTCCTCGGCGTTCTCGACGACGTGGTTATTCGTCACGATGAAGCCGTCGCCCGAGATGAAGAAGCCCGACCCGGCGCCGGCGGCCAGCTGGGTGTTGTCTTCCTCGCCTGAGCCCGAGCCGCCCGGCGCGCCGGGGATGGGCACGGCGCCGAAGCCCGGAATCTGGAAAACGCCGCGCGGGCGCTGGACGCGGGTCTTCACGTCGATCTGCACCACGGCGGGGGCGACCTGCTGGAAGATGTCGGCGAAGCTGAGCGGCGCGCCCTGCGGCGGGGCGAAAGCCAGCGCCCCGGCCCCGGCCGAGGGAACCAGCTGCCCGACCTGAGCGGCGGGCGCGGCGTTGGCGCCCGGCCAGCTGATGACCCCGCCCGCCGTCGCGGCGGCGGCGAAGGTCAGGCCGACAGCGGCCCCCAGAATGAACTCCTTGCGTTTCAGCATCGTCGTCCTTGCAGTCCTAACTGGCGGATACGGAAAGCTCCGTTCGCCTATGGATATAGGGCGTTACGGCTCAAGCCAATGCACCCATGACGATGATTGTTCCTGATGATCGTTCGACGTATGGCGCAGCTGCGTCAGGAAGGCGGCGAAAGCCTTTCCAAATGGAAAGCTTCAGGCGTCGTCTTCGTCCGCCGTCAGGGCGGCCAGGGCGCGTTCTTCCTCGGGCGTCAGGGGGGCGGCCTCGCCTGCCCCGCGACGGCGCGCCCGCAGGACCAGAACCACGCCCGCCCCCGCCGCCAGCGCGAATGGACCGAACCACAGCAGCCATGTGCCGATCCGCACCGGCGGCTGGAACAGCACATAGTCGCCATAACGGCGGATCAGGTCGGCCTTGATCTCGTCGTCCGTCTTTCCGGCGGCGATCTGTTCGCGCACCAGACCGCGCAGGTCGGCGGCGATGCCTGCCGGGCTGTCGGCGATCGATTCATGTTGGCAGACGACGCAGCGGATATCGCCGAACAGGGCGCGGGCGCGGGCCTCCTGCGCCGGGTCCGTCAGCGGCCGGTCAGGCGCGGGCGGCGGCTCGGCCACAGCGGGCGCCGCCGCGCTGGCCAGCAGAACGGCGGCGAACAGGGCGGCGGCGCGCCTCACGCCTGAACCTCGGCAGGTCGGGCGACCTTCTTGCCGCGCGAACCTGCGCCGACACGCAGCCGCCGGTCCAGCAGAGAGATCAGTCCGCCCAAGGCCATCAGCGCCGGTCCCAGGAAGATCAACCGCGCCCACGGATTATAATAGATGCGCACGATCCAGGCGCGCTGGCCGTCATCGGTCGCCGCCCGGTCGCCCACGACGACATAGACATCGTCCAGCCCGCGGAAATCGAGACCGACCTCGGTCGTGGTCTGGCCGCCCGCAGGGAAGAAGCGGCGCTCGGCGGTGATGACGCGCTCGGGCGCGCGGCCATCGACCGGGATGATGGTCAGACGGCCCTGCTCGGCCAGATAGTTCGGACCCTCGATGACCTGAACCGCGTCCAGCCGCGCCTTCCACGGCCCGGCGGCGACTTCCCCGCCCAGCGGCAGCGCGAGGGCGGCCTCGGCCTTGAAGTTGGTCTCGACGACGGCGCCCAGAATGAAGACGCCAAGGCCTGCGTGGGCCATCGCCATGCCCCATGCGCCCAGCGGCAGGCCCTTGGCGCGGCGTAGCGTCTCGGCCAAGGGCGCGCGCAGGGCCTTGGTCCGCACGCCCAGTTCCGCCAGCGCGCCGCAGATCAGCCACGCCCCGACGCCCAGCCCTGCGGCGGCCAGCGCCTTCTTCGGCTCGAACAGGAAGAAGGCGGCGAAGGCGGCGGCGATCGCCAGAACGGCGGCCAGCCACAGGCGCTGCAAGGCCCCCTTCAGATCGCCGCGCTTCCACGCCAGCAGAGGTCCGGCGGGCAGGATCAGGCAGGCGACGATCATCAGCGGGTTGAAGACGGCATTGAAATAGGGCGGCCCGACCGAGATCGTCGCCCCCGTCACGCCCTCCAGAATGAGCGGATAGAGGGTGCCCAGCAGCACCGTGGCCGCCGCCGCCGTCAGGAACAGGTTGTTCAGCACCAGCGTCCCCTCCCGGCTGACCGGGGCGAAGGCCGCGCCGGAACGGATGGCGGGCGCGCGCAGGGCGAACAGGATGAAGGCCGCGCCCGCCGCCAGGCCCAGAATGGCCAGCAGCATCATCCCCCGCTGGGGATCGACGGCGAAGGCGTGGACTGAGGTAAGCACGCCCGAGCGCACCAGAAACGCGCCCAGCATGGAGAAGGTGAAGGCCAGAATGGCGAGAAACACGGTCCAGCCCGCCAGCGCCCCGCGCCGCTCGGTCACGATGGCCGAGTGCAGCAGGGCCGCGCCCGCCAGCCACGGCATGAAGCTGGCGTTCTCGACCGGGTCCCAGAACCACCAGCCGCCCCAGCCCAGTTCGTAATAGGCCCAGAAGGAGCCCAGGGCGATGCCCACGGTCAGCAGGGCCCACGACGCCAGCGCCCACGGCCGCACCCAGCGGCCCCACGCCGGATCGACGCGCTTTTCGATCAGGGCGGCGACCGCCAGCGAGAAACAGACCGAAAACCCGACATAGCCCGCGTAGAGCAGCGGCGGATGCACCGCCAACGCCGGGTCCTGCAACAGAGGATTCAGCGACGCGCCCTGCACCGGCGCCGGGTCCAGCCGGAAGAAGGGGTTGGAGGTGAAGGCGGCGAAGGCCAGAAACAGGCTCGACAGGCCCGCCTGCACGGCCACGGCCGAGGTCTTCAGCCCGAACGGCAGGCCGCGCGCCAGCGCCAGCGCCCCGCCGAAGACCGTCATCACCAGACACCACAGCAGCAGCGAGCCCTCATGGCTGCCCCATGCCGCGGCGACCTTGTAGAAGACCGGCTTGTCGGTGTGGCTGTTCATGGCCACGTTCGACACCGAGAAGTCCGACACCACGAAGGCGTAGATCAGGGCGCCGAAGGCCAGGGTGATCGCCGCGGCCGAGGCCAGCATGGCGCCGCCCCCCGCCCCCGCCAGCACGGGGCTGAGACGCAGACGCCCCGCCGTGGTCAGCGCCAGACTCAGCACCGACAACGCCAGCGCCAGGATCAGGGCGAAGGCGCCCAGTTCGACGATCAACGCTTACGCCCCCTGTTGCGCAGGCACGGCGGGCGCCGCCGCATCGTCAGGCCGCCACTCGCCCTTTTCCTTCAGCCTGTCGGCGACTTCGCGCGGCATATAGGTCTCGTCGTGCTTGGCCAGCACCTGACTGGCCTCGAACACGCGGTCGGGACGGAAGGCGCCCTGGGCCACAATGCCCTGCCCTTCGCGGAACAGGTCGGGCAGGTCGCCGTGATAGATCACCCGCGCCGTCGCCCCGTTGTCGGTGACGGCGAAGACGACCGAGCCGTCAGCGGCCTTGGTCACGCTGCCCGCCTCGACCAGACCGCCCAGGCGGATCATCTGACCGGCAGGCACCTTCTGCGGCGTCACTTCCGACGGGGAGTAGAAGAAGGTCACATTGTCCTTCATCGCCCACAGCGACAGGCCGACGGCCAGCGCCAGCACGGGCGCCGCGGCGATCACGACCCACAGGCGACGGCGCGCCTTGGGCGATTTGGGCAACCAGCTCATGTCGACGATCCGGAAACGGCGGAATACATCGCCGCGTATAGGGCGGGAGCAAGGGTCGGCCAACGGCTCATCGCGCCGCCCCGGCCAGACGTTGCTGCAGGTCGGCGCGGCGCGGATCGGCCGCGTCCACCATGGCGATCAGAGGCGTCCACATGGCCTCGGCCTCGGCCCGGTCGCCGCGCGCCAGGGCCGCCTCGCCCAGATAGAAGCGCGCGCCCAGCTGATCCGGGTCCAGCTTGATCGCCTGACGGAAGGCCGCCTCGGCGTCGCCGTCGACCGCGCCGCCGTTAGCCCGCACCAGGCTTTCGCCCAGCCGCGCCCAGCTGCGGGCGTCGTCCGGCTGGATCGCCAGAGCGCGGCGGAAGGCCGAGGCCGCACCGATGGGGTCGCCCGCCTCGAACCGGGCGGCGCCCAGCATGGCCAAGGCCAGACGGTCGTCGGGCCGGTCCTTGACCACCTGTCCCAGCACGGCCGCGACCTGGGCCGGCTCCAGCGTCTCGGGCGCCGAGGCCCATTCGCGCACGCGCGTCTCATAGGCCTGATCCTTCATGCCCGGCGCGCCGAAGACGGCGTAGAGGCCCAGCGACGCGGCGGCCGTCGCTCCGATCCCGCCCAGCACCCAATAGCGATCGGCCGAACCCGCGACCGGGCGGCGATCCGCGCGTCGGGCGGCGAGCAGGCGACGCCCCGCCTCGGCCCGGGCGGCGGTCCAGCCCGCCTCGTCCAGCAGGCCGCGCGCCTTCAGCCGGTCCAGTTCGGCCAGTTCGCGCGCGCCGGCGTCGCGATCGGCCACGCTTTCGGCCTCGGCCCCTCGCCGGGCGGCGGACAGCACCGCCAACCCCGCCAGCGCCGTCACAAGAGCCGTCATGATCCAGAAGATCGTCATGGCCGCCGCTGTAGCGGATCAGGCGGCCGGAGGCGAGGCGCGCGACGCCGCACCGGACGCCATCAGCCGGCGCCGCACCGTGCGCGACGCCTCCTGCGCCCCGACCAGAGCCAGAAGTTCGGCGCTCAGGGCGATGTGTCTGCGCGCCGTCGCCTCATCGGCCTGACCGTCGTTCAGCCGCTCCATCGCCTCATCCGCCCATGTCGCCAGACGGCCGGTCAGGCCCTCCGCCGTCTGGCGCCGCTCGGCCTCGCAGCCGAAGACGGCCGCCGGACCGCGCACCAGACCGACCACGGCTGTCAGCGCCCGCGCCCTGTCCGCCGTCGCCGCATCAACCGGCCCGTCCAGCCGGGGCCGAGGCCGCGTCATCCGCCCGACCAGCGCCGCCCGCTCGACCGGCAGGACGGCGTCGACCGCGCGTTCAGCCGCGCTGAACCGTTCCGACAGGCTGAGCGCCGTCTTCAGCCGCGCCTGACGCACCGCCCGGCCCCAGGCGCTGTCGGTCTTCAAAGGCAGGCTGACGTCGATCTCCGTCAGCGTCGCCGCGCACCAGTCCAGATCGGTCTTAAACGCCGCCGCCCCGCCCGCCGCCTGCGCCGGATCAAAGGCGGCGACATCGGCCGCCCGCCGCGCCAGCGCCATCAGGATGCGGTCGACGAACACCTCCGCCCCGCCGTCCTCGCCGGACGACGCCAGCGCTGTCACGCGCAGGATCAGGCGCGCGTCCTCCAGATGGGCGAAGAGAATCTCCAGCAGCCAGACAGCGCCGTCCGGCGCCACGCCCGCCGCCTGACGCAGGGCCAGCTTCAACTCGGCGACGGCTTCGTTTCCGGGCCGCCCGATCCACTCCGGCAGAAAGGGCAAGGCCCGCCGCGCCGTCGCCGCCAGATCCAGACAGGTCGCCAACGCCTGCGTCCGCCCTTCCGACGCATCGGGCCAGACCTCGCCCGGTCGGTCGCGCAGGGCCGATGCGGCGCCGAGGCACAGACGGTCGGCGATCATCCGCGACAGGTCGTCGTCACGATCCAGTTGCGGCAGGAGCTCAGGCTCGCTGCGCGTGGCGCTGCGCCACAGCCGCGTCAGCACCGCCGCTGGAAACTCCGGCCCCGGCAGACCATCCGCCCGCGCCTGAAACAGCGGCAGCAGCGGCCCGAAGGCGATATTGCGCCGCCGCCTGTCGGTGGCCTCGGCCTCGACCATATCGCGCAGCGCCGCCGAACGCGCGCCCGCCATCGTCCCCGCCAGCTTCGAAAGCGGCGGCAGAAAATGATCCGGGCACCGCTCGATCAACCGGGCCAGCGCGGCCCTCTGCGCGACCGACAGGTCCGCCATTCCCGCCCCTCCGCTCCCCGGCGCCAACAGAAGAGGCGGAAGGTGCCCTGTCGTCGGTTAACAGGGGATTTTGAGGCCCCGCCTCACTAACACCCGCGCCCATCGCCCTTCGCGAGTGACAACTGAGATGCAATCAGCGATCACCGCGCTGACTTGAGGGCTTGGCCACTCGGAAGAGTTCGTTTGTTACCACATCCTCAATATGAACAGGATAACTCCTCAATCTAAAATGAATACACCTAAGAAAGTATCACCCAAAACAAGCACAAGAAAAATGCAGCACTTAATCGGGCGCGAGCGGAGAGTTTCGCCAAGGAAGAGGCCAAGAAATCTGCAAAAAAATCTGCTGAAGAAGCAACAAAACAAGCCTCAAAGATAGCCGCCCGCAAAGCGGCAATCCCTCTAATACGAGAGCGTTACGTCCCAATTTTTGGCCTACCGATAGATATATCCGGCATCGACTTCAGCGCATCGCCCAAGTCTTATCTATCAGATAATTCTCAAAAAACAACTTTCTCTTCCTCCAAATCACAGCGATGAAGAAATCGTTACGATTTGGCTTAAATTCTCAAAATACATATCAAGAATTCGAGTACAGGAAAGATCCTGGAGAGATAGAGACTTTCTTTCCGCACTGGAATCTGAATGGGATAGAAGAAAAATTGCAGTCAATGGTAGTGAAATATACTTTCGCTGGCCCAGCACTATTATATCAGAAGTCACGGGATATTCGAACGTAAAAAGCAATTGGCCAATATCAGGTATGCTTGATGCATTTGAATATCATGTAGGAAAAACGCGAGGAATACCCTCCGAAACACGGCGCCAAATTCTGCAATTTTTATTCGAAGAACGTATCCCGCTGGTTTATGATACAGCTTACACTGCCGAGTGGGGCCAACCAGGGACCGCAAGACGACTTCAGAAACTCGCCGAGACTATCGCAGCACTAATCAGAAACGCAAAACGCAATACAGGTCGAGACTACACCCAAGCTATCTCAGAATGGGAAGACGATCTGTCATTTCTTTGGTCAACTTTCTATGTCGGCCATTTTTATTTTGGCTGGCCCGACAGCTGATACTTGCATCGCCCAGAGAACTCACTCGGAGAGATAAACACCCCGAGCGGCCCGCCCTCACCCCTCCGCCGCGGGCAGCTCCAGCACCACTTTCAGGCCGCCCATGGCGCTGTCGCTAAGGGTGACGCGGCCGCCGTAGGCGCGGGTCAGTTCGTCGACGATGGACAGGCCAAGGCCCGTGCCGGGCGTGTCCTCGTCCATGCGGGTGCCGCGCTTCAGGGCCGTGTCGCGCTGGTCGGGAGGCAGGCCCGGGCCGTCGTCCTCGACCACGGCGACCATCTGGCCCGGCGTGGACGGTCCGGCCGAGATGCGGACCCGGCGGCGGCACCATTTGGCGGCGTTCTCGATCAGGTTGCCGAAGATTTCCTGCAAATCCTGACGCTCGCCCAGAAAGGCCAGATCGTCGGGCGCGCGCCAGTCGATCTCGACGCCCTTGTCCTCGAACACCCGCTCCAGCATGACGGCCATCTCGTCCAGCACCTCGGCGACAGCCGTGCGTTCGCCAAGGCCGTGGGCGGCGCGGGCGGCGGCGCGGGCGCGGCGCAGGTGGTGGTCGACCTGATCCTGCATCACCCGCGTCTGACGGCGGATCAGGTCGGGCAACTGGCCTTCCTTCGTCCCGGCCTCGGCCAGCATGACGGCCAGCGGGGTCTTGAGCGCGTGGGCCAGATTGCCGACGTGGGTGCGCTGCCGCTCCACCGTCTCCTGATTATGCGCCAGCAGGCGGTTGACCTGTTCGGCCAGGGGCTGGATCTCGACCGGATAGGCGCCCTCGATCCGGTGCGAGCGGCCCTTGCGCACGTCGGAAATCTCGTCGCCCAGATCGAACAGGGGGCGCAGGCCGACCTGCACCTGAATGAAGACCGCCGTGACCAGCCCCGCCCCCAGCAGCAGCATGGCGATCCAGGTGACGGTGGCGAACTGGCGCGTGTCGGCGTCGACATCCGAGCGGTCGATCCCGGCGAAGAAGATCACTGGCCGGTCGCGGCCGGGAAGCTGCTTCATGCTGGCGGCGATGCGCAGCGGCTCGCCCTTGGGGCCGTCTTCGGCGTTGTAGCTGATGGTCTGGCCGAAGGCGCTGCGCAGCCGGTTCACCAGATCCGGCGCATAGTCCAGATGCGCTCGCCCCAGAGAGGCCGAATGCGCCAGGATGATCAGGCCGCCCTGCGCCGTCGGCTCGCCCACCATCCAGTATTTTCCGGACAGAAGGCGCTGGGTCCGGGCGTCCTGAATATCGCCGACGAAGACCTCGCCCTCGGGCGTGATGTAGGCGGCGACCACCGCCTCGTCGATCGTGTCGCCAAGGGTGTTGCCCAGCCGCCGCAGCGCCGATTCCTGAAACACCGCCGTCAGCACCAGCGCCGCCGCGGCCAGCGCGATCAGGATCCACGCGGACGCCAGCCAGATCAGCCGCCGCGTCAGCGACCGGCCGCGCCGTCCGAACCAGCGGTTGCCGGGCCGCGCCTCGCGCGACGGTCCTTCAGGCGATGCGGCGTCGGTCATGCGGCGCTCAGGCCGCGTCGCTCTCGCCCGCCAGAGGCGACAGGCGATAGCCCAGGCCGCGCACGGTCTCGATGCGGTCGGCGCCGATCTTCTTGCGCAGGCGGCCGACGAAGACTTCAATGGTGTTGGAGTCGCGATCGAAATCCTGATCGTAGAGGTGTTCGACCAGTTCGGTGCGGCTGATGACCCGGCCCTGGTGCATCATCAAATAGTGCAGCAGCCGGTATTCCAGACTGGTCAGACGCAGCGGTTCGCCATTGACCGTGGCGCGCGCCGCGCGCGGGTCCAGCCTCAGACCGCCGCAGGTCAGGGTCGCCGCCGCATGACCGGCCGAACGGCGCAGCAGGGCACGCAGGCGAGCCAGCAGTTCCTCGGTGTGGAAGGGTTTGGTCAGATAGTCGTCGGCCCCGGCGTCAAAGCCCGCCACCTTGTCCGACCAGGCGCCGCGCGCGGTCAGGATCAGCACCGGCGTCGTCTTGCCTTCACGGCGCCAGCGTTCCAGCACCGAGACGCCGTCGATCTTGGGCAGGCCCAGATCCAGCACCACCACGTCATAGGGTTCGGTGTCGCCCAGGAACCAGGCTTCTTCGCCATCAGGGGCGTGGTCGACGGCGTATCCGGCGTCGGTCAGGGCGCTTTTCAGCTGACGCGACAGATCGACGTCGTCCTCGACAAGCAGAACCCGCATTCAGTCGTCCCCACGAACCCGGCCCGAACGGCCGTCAACCTGGATATCCGAGACGCGACCGCCTGGATATTCCCACCGCACCACATAGTCGCCGCCGCGTTCCTGAACGCCCAGCATCCGGCCGGGGCGCCCCGACTGGACGCGGCGGGCGATGTCGCCCGGATTGGCGCGCGGTCCGCTGTCGCCGCGCGGCGGCGCGCGCAGGCCTTGCCCCGGATAGGAGGGCGGCGGTCCACGGCGATCCTGCATACGGGATTCGTTGTCATCCCGGTCACGGCCGCGCGACTGGGCCGCCGCGTCCGTCAGAGGAACGAGGGCGATCAGGCCGGCCAGAAGAAGGGCTTGAATACGCATCATGTGTCGCCGTCTAAACCAGATCCTCTGAACAGCGGCTGAACGCGCAGTCTATCGGCGTTCAATCGAAAGAGAAACGCAGAGGACTGCAATCTCCGTCGCGCCCCCCGCGCTTGCCCCATGTTTTTCCTGAAATTCGTCTCATCGACGCAAGACGCCGCACTGGAGGAAAACGCCCGGCCTGCCTATCTAGACGCCATGTCCATAGCCCGCCTCGACAGTCGCGCCCTGATCCGCATCAACGGCCCCGACGCCCGCCCCTTCCTGCACAATCTGCTGACGCAGGATGTGGAGACGATAAAGCCGGGCGAGCTTCGCTTCGGCGCCCTGCTGTCGCCGCCGGGGCGGCTGTTGTTCGACCTGTTCATCTGGGGCGAGGAGGACAGCGTCGTGCTGGACGTCGCGGCCGAGCGGCGCGACGCGCTGATCCAGCGCCTGACGCTCTACAAGCTGCGGGCCGATGTCGCGGTCATGCCCATTCCCGACGCCGTCTTCGTTGCATGGGGCGCCGATATGCCGGAGGGCTTCGTCGCTGATCCGCGCCTGCCCGCACTGGGCGCTCGCCGCTGGGGCGATCAGGGTGAGGCCGACGCGACCGAGGCCGACTGGCAGGCGCACCGGCTGGCGCTGGGCGTGCCGGACCCGACGCAGGACGCCCTGATGGACAAGACCTATCCGATCGAGGCGGACTTCGACCTGTTGAACGGCATCGACTTCCACAAGGGCTGTTTCATCGGTCAGGAGACGACCTCGCGCATGAAGCGACGCGGCACGATCAAGAACCGCATGATGGCCATCGCCTTCGACGGCCCTGCCCCCGCACGCGGCGCCGAAGTGCTGAAGGGCGAACTGCGCGCAGGCGAGGTCATGACCGGCGCCGAGGGCCGCGCCATCGCACTGATGCGGCTGGACCGCATGGATGGCGGCCTGACCGTCGACGGCCGCCCGGTTCAGGTCGAAAAACCCGTCTGGATTCCTGATTTGTAAGGCCAAATCCATCAAAACGGAAAATCTACTTGTCGCGATGTAAACGTCGCTTGATGTAAACGCAGCCTCATTGGCAAATCTCACTTGTCAACACGACAAGGGAGTTTGTCATAAACACCGAAATCACCGCCGCTGGCGCGACCGCCGCTCGCAAGAAGAAGAAGATGGACGACCTGACTGTCGTCCTGTGCGCCCTGACCGTCGTCGGGGTCAGCGCCCCTGCCGCCGCTCCGTTCTGGCCCGAAGCCTGGGGCCACGCGCCGTCGATCGGCGCCGTCATCCTGGCCGCCGGACTGGCCGTCTTCATCGTCCTGCACAGCCTCTATTGGTGGCGCAGTCTGGATGAGGCCGCTCCCGCATGGCTGAGGCGATCTCATAGTTTCGATCCACGCTCCCGCGAGGGAGCAACGAAGTACCATGACCAAATGTGTGAGACTTCTTGCGGTTTCGATCCACGCTCCCGCGAGGGAGCAACTCTCGGGCCGAGGCCGTTATCGTTGCGGACATACGTTTCGATCCACGCTCCCGCGAGGGAGCAACCAGCGCATATTGACGTTACACCTTGCGGAACGATGTTTCGATCCACGCTCCCGCGAGGGAGCAACCCGCTCTTCCGTCACCAGGAGGCCGCCCCTCCAGGTTTCGATCCACGCTCCCGCGAGGGAGCAACCCTGGATCGCATCCGGGATGTAGGGGATCGCCCGGTTTCGATCCACGCTCCCGCGAGGGAGCAACGGCCCGAGCGCCAGGCTCGCCCAGGTTCGCCACCAGTTTCGATCCACGCTCCCGCGAGGGAGCAACCGCTCGATCCAGACCTGGACGTCGTTCTCGGCGGCGTTTCGATCCACGCTCCCGCGAGGGAGCAACGCTCGGCTGACGTGTTCATCACGAACCCACCCTGGTTTCGATCCACGCTCCCGCGAGGGAGCAACCGCCGCCGACCAATGCTTCTCGCAATGGCGTTCGGTTTCGATCCACGCTCCCGCGAGGGAGCAACTTACAGATCGGGCAGGGTCAGCGGGGGCAGGGAGTTTCGATCCACGCTCCCGCGAGGGAGCAACACCGGATCGCCCGGGCTAGGTTGTCGACAAAATGGTTTCGATCCACGCTCCCGCGAGGGAGCAACATGCGAGGGCGGTGAGGATGGCGTCGGCCTTGGAGTTTCGATCCACGCTCCCGCGAGGGAGCAACGTCGTCCTCGGGATCGAGGGCCATGATGTAGGCGTTTCGATCCACGCTCCCGCGAGGGAGCAACCAGTTCAGATGGTCAGGGCGGGGGCGTTAAAAAGTTTCGATCCACGCTCCCGCGAGGGAGCAACGCCGACTGATGGTTCGTTGTGGCGCGGCGGACGATGTTTCGATCCACGCTCCCGCGAGGGAGCAACCTTGGCCGGGGCGCAGCGTGCCGCCATCGGCAAAGTTTCGATCCACGCTCCCGCGAGGGAGCAACCCCAGGTTGTCGTTGATCCAGGTCTTGATGTCCTGTTTCGATCCACGCTCCCGCGAGGGAGCAACGATAGAGGTAGGACTCGCCGCCGATGATCATGGAGTTTCGATCCACGCTCCCGCGAGGGAGCAACCGCAGCATCGCGGGCGGCGTTCTGAGCCTCGACCTGTTTCGATCCACGCTCCCGCGAGGGAGCAACGAAAAGCCTTGAAGAGCAAATCTAAAACCACGTCGTTTCGATCCACGCTCCCGCGAGGGAGCAACCGCTGGGCCGGATCGACGGGGCGTCGGTGCTGCTGTTTCGATCCACGCTCCCGCGAGGGAGCAACAAGCCGGACTGAACCCCTGACAATCTGAACTGGAGTTTCGATCCACGCTCCCGCGAGGGAGCAACTGCAGACCGCAGTCGCCGCAACCGCGGCAGCTAGTTTCGATCCACGCTCCCGCGAGGGAGCAACGGTGGAAAGAAGATCGTCGACGCTCGTGCCGACGCGTTTCGATCCACGCTCCCGCGAGGGAGCAACGGGATCGTCCGATCACTCAGCCCTATCATGGCCCTGTTTCGATCCACGCTCCCGCGAGGGAGCAACGTCGAAGAGGATAAGTTGAGGCATGATGCGGGGGTTTCGATCCACGCTCCCGCGAGGGAGCAACCTGGACCGATTACGGTCACCATAGGGGCGGGCGGGTTTCGATCCACGCTCCCGCGAGGGAGCAACCGTCGATGGCGTTGCCGAGATGCTCTACGGCCAGTTTCGATCCACGCTCCCGCGAGGGAGCAACACAACCGTGCGCCTGATCTCGTTGACCGTTGCCTGTTTCGATCCACGCTCCCGCGAGGGAGCAACATTCCAGAAGTCTGCTTCTGCACACCCTGTCACGCTGTTTCGATCCACGCTCCCGCGAGGGAGCAACCAGCCGGATCCAGTGCTTGGGAATGGTTCGGGCTGTTTCGATCCACGCTCCCGCGAGGGAGCAACAATCGAGTGCGCTGCTGAACTGGCGCCCGGCGTGTTTCGATCCACGCTCCCGCGAGGGAGCAACTTTGTTGATGGCGGTTGCGACGCTCTGGGTTCATGTTTCGATCCACGCTCCCGCGAGGGAGCAACGCAGGCGTGGGGCGACCTGCTGGGCCTGACGCCGGTTTCGATCCACGCTCCCGCGAGGGAGCAACCTCTGTGGACTGTCGACGGAGACGCATGGGCCTGGTTTCGATCCACGCTCCCGCGAGGGAGCAACGCCCGGCCCCACAAAGTCGGGGCAGTCCAGCACGTTTCGATCCACGCTCCCGCGAGGGAGCAACTCCTGACGTGAGCGCTTCCGTGATTACCAACGGGTTTCGATCCACGCTCCCGCGAGGGAGCAACGTGACGGACTCGCTCTCTTCGTTCAGCGGGTTGGTGTTTCGATCCACGCTCCCGCGAGGGAGCAACGGGCAGACGCAGACGGGTCAATCTAACTCGACTGGTTTCGATCCACGCTCCCGCGAGGGAGCAACATGGGGCGATCCTGTTCACCACGTCATCATTGACGTTTCGATCCACGCTCCCGCGAGGGAGCAACCCGTCAGGAGTAGTCGCCTATTTGCGGGGGGCGGGGTTTCGATCCACGCTCCCGCGAGGGAGCAACTGCCTAAACATAACCCTTTAAATTTTAGGCCAAAATCACATTAGTTCCGCGAAACGACCTCACAAGCTGAACTGTTAAGATGGTTCCAATGGGCCCAACAGGCAGAACAGTCTGTATTTTAAGTAGGAAATCTTGTCGCGAACCTCATGACGAAATCATGCGCGCTTGAGGTTCGCGGATCAGAAAATGAGGGGAGCCTCCAAATCGATGGTTGGCTTGGCGCCGATATGTTCAACGCGACGGCGGCCCTCGGCGCCGAGACGATAAAAACGCAGACTGTCCGCCGCCAAGTCTATCTCGCCTATCAGGCGCGCACGAAGAATGGTCCATTGCGCGGGATCGACCTCGCACTCAAACACCGAGTTCTGGACCCGCTGGCCAAAGTCAAGGCAGGCGCGCGCGACACGACGCAGACGGCGGCGCCCTTCTACTGTTTGAGTGCAGACATCATAGGCGACCAACATCAACATAGGTCATCTCCAGATAAAGCCCGGATAGCCGTCGAGGTCGCCGCGCAGGTGTCGCGCCAGAAGCTGCGCCTGAATATGGGCGACCATACCCAGTGGGACCGTCTCTCCCATAAATGGATGTCGCAGGGTTTCGCGTTTACGCTCCTGCCAGGCGATCAGCACAGACTTCCGCGCATCATCGCTCAGCCGTACCGCCCCGGCTTCCTCGTGAACAAAATCAGCACTCTTCAGTTGCCCCCTGTTCACCAGTGACAGCATGAGACGATCGGCCAGAACCGGACGAAGCTCTTCCATCAAGTCCAGCGCCAGACTGTTGCGGCCAGGTCGATCAGCGTGCAGCAGCCCGACCTGAGGATCCAGCCCATGCGCTTCAAGCGCCGAACGACAATCATGGCCAAGCATTGCATAAAGAAAGGACAGCAAGGCGTTCACCCTGTCCAGAGGCGGGCGGCGTGATCGCCCGACGAACTGGAAAGCGGCATCATCGGAGCGGATCAGGCTGTCGAATACGTTGAAATAGATCGCCGCCGCCTCTCCTTCCAATCCACGCAATCCATCGACGCTGTCATGGGTCAAGGTTCGCTGCGCGATATCCGAAAGCCGGCGAACCGCACTGTCCAGAGACGACTTCTGGGCCAGGTCCATGCCGGCGCCATGATCGCGCAGGGCGCGTTGGATGACCGTTCTCTGATTAGAGACCTTTGCCGCCACCATGCCGCGCACAATCGGGGTCTTGCGCGCGTCGTCATCGGCAATGCGGTATTGCGCGCGACGTAAAAGCACGTTGCCGCTTCGTGCGCCCTCAACGCGGGCCAAGAACCGACCGTTGGGGTCCAGGAACGACAGGGAAATCCCGGCCTCAGCGCAGGCGGCCATCAAGGCAGGCGAGGCGCCGGGGCGACCAAAACCCACAAGCCCCTCAAGCATGTGCAACGGCGCCCTGCCCCGCTCGACGCCCTGAACCTCTACGACGACGTTTTCACCGTCCTTGCGCAACCAGGCGTCTTCGCTAGAGACATAAAGCGTATTGAGCATCCGCTTCATCAGACTCTGCCTCCAGCATCCATTTCACGTGACAGAGCGGCCATCTGCCGCGCCATCCAAGCCACAACCTGAGGCGGCCTTTCCAACTGCTCAGGTTGACACAGCTCCATCAGGGAGCAGCGCCTGCAGCGCGGCGTAGCGATTGGCGGCGGAGTATGAAAATTAACGATATCGCGCCGGACGGCCTCAGCCGTATTGAAAGTGAGCGCGCGCAGATCGTCATCGAACAATACGTCATGACGTCGGCGTGTCTGACCATAGAACAACGCGCCCTCTGACACAGGCCGGGCAAACATCTCCTCAAGGCAGATCGCCTGGGCGCAGAGCTGCACTTCGTCGGCGCGATGGCTTTTGGGACGGCCGCGCTTGTATTCGACGGGAAAGGGGCGACCATCATGAAGCTCCACCACATCGGCCTTGCCCGTCACACCCAGCGCCACCGAACGCAACATCAGCCCCCGCGCGATACGAACGCCTGGGCGACGTTCGCAACGCCCGGAATCGGCGCGCTCATGCAGCAGCCTCCCTTCTGCGGTCGCGACGTCCTCGGCCCACAGACGCTCGACATGGATCAGGGCGCACTGGCGCGGGCAGAACAGATAGTGCTGCAACGCCGAAATGGGGACCAGCGCATCCTCAACAGCGGCATCGAGAAGCTGCGCCGGTCCCATGGTCATTACCGCTCGATAATCTCGACACCCTCCGGCAGGCCATCGCGGTCGATCGTGATGGCGTAGTCCTCAAAGCTGCGGGCGGCGGGCCAGTTGTCGATGCCATCGTCGCCGATCGGGCGCTGTTCGCCCTTGAAGGCGCGCAGGGTCTTCACCCGGCTGAACAGGTCATGAGCGTGGGCGTTGCCCAGCGCCGAAGCATGGCGGAACACCACCAGTTTGCGTGTCGCCATCTCTCCTCGCGCGGCGGAGCGGTCGTGCTCGAACATGTCGGTCAGAGCCTGGAACAACAGGTCCAGATCATCTTCGGAAAAGCCGGTGCCCTTGGTGGGATGCGAGGCAAGCGGCGCATTGATGAAACCGTGCGCGCGATAGAGGCCATAGGGAATGATATGCTTGCGGCCCATGGTGCGGCCGCCCTTGTCCTCATTATCTTTTTCCGTGGTGGCGGCCAGGCGGGTGATCGAGATTTCCAGCGGCAGCACCGGCTCGACCGAGGCGGCGAAGGTGATCTGGACCGGACCGCGCACCTGACCGGCGTTGACGCCGGTGGTCATGACGGCGCCGAAGGTGCGGATGTCCCAGAAATTAGCGCACATCCAGGCCGTCAGTTCGCGGGCCTTGGCCGCGTCCTTGGGCAGTTTCTTCTTGTCTTCAGCTTTGACGACCTCGGGCATGACGGCCTTCCAGCTTCGGTCATGCTCGACGTTCAGCGTGGCGCCGTCGCGCATATAGATTTCGTGGCCGGGCGTTTCTCCTCGCGCCAGGGCGACATAGTTCCTGATCTTGCGCTTCAGGGCGACATCGGACACCAGGCCGCGATTGGTCTCAGGGTCGAGCCGCGGCAGGTTGCCGGCATCCGGATCACCGTTCGGATTCCCGTTCGTCACATCGAAGAAAAGAACGAATTCATGACGCTGAGACAGGCCTTTTCCGGTTTCAGTCGACATCGCCAGCTCCTTCTTCATTGTCGGTTTCGCCAGCCGGACGGCCTGCGAACTGCGCCTTGCGCTGATGGTAATATCCGATGGCGAACCGCCCCTGAGCGTCCAGCCTGAGGCTGCGCGGCAGTTCAGGCGGCAGATGGGCGGTGATGTCTTCGATCTCGCGCTCGATCCAACCGCCCTTATGGTCCTTCCTCAGCTTGCCGAGGTGGCTTTGCGCCCCGCGCAGCAGCAGCGGAAAAACATGGGCGGGCGTGGCCGAGGCGGCGCCGAAATAACGATCGCGGATCGTGGCGTTGACCTGCCCCAGCGCCTGTTTCTGCGCGATCTCCAGCGCCGCGAACAGACGCCCCAGCTGATAGGGCGGATCGTCTCTGTCTTTCTCCAGGCTCATCAGCCAGTTCCTTTCGTCGGGATTTTTCAGCCTGCGCTCGCGCACCAGCACGGCGCGGATGGCGGCGGCATGCCAGCCGGTCGTCGGATCGTCACCCGCGCGCAGACGGATGATGGCGGCGCTCAAAAGCGTGCGCGGATAATGCGCGCCGGTCAGAACCGAACGCATCACCTCGCCGGCCAACAGGGGCGGAATATTGTCGAACTTCTCCATCAGGGCCGTGGTTCGGACCAACAGACGTGAAACCGACGGCGGAGTCGCTCGCCACGGCTTCGGCTCGATGTTCAGATCGTCGTGGTGATCGGCCAGACGGCGGGCGAAGGCCTCGAAGTCGTCAGTGATCCAGAACCGCACCGAAAGGCGCGCCGCATTGGGCGACAGGCCCAGAATGTGGAAACGCACGCCGCGCGCCAGTTCCAGTTTCGGCGCCTTGACGGGCCGCCCCTCGGAAAAGGGTCTGAGAGCCTGGCGGATGACCTCGGCTTCCTGAAGGTCGCGCTCGAGCTGGGGGTCGGCGTCCTTAGACGGCAGGGCCGGCTCGAACATCTGCAGGAAGACATCCTCGGCGGCGGCAGCCTTTTCCTCATCCTCAGCGTCGGCCCAGAAGACCACCGTGGCGTCGCCGACAGGACGCGGCAGGCGATTGGCGCTGCCCCGGTCCAGCATCCGGTTCAGCGCCGCCCCATAGCGGAATGCTGCGGCCTGGGACGTCGGGGCGTTGGCGCCTTGCGCCTTGTTATAAGAGGTGAAAGCCTCGAGGTTGAACGACACCAAGGCCGCGCCTGCCGTTTGCGCACCCTGAACGCCCTTGATCGGCGGGTGCAGTCGCTGGATCGGCGCCTCCTGGCCCGTCACCAGACAAAAGGCCTGATCCCCGCTCGCCTGCGTCCGCGCTTCGACCAGTCGCCGCGCCGCCGGACGGTCATGCAGATAACCGCTGTCGCCCGCCAGGCGGAAAACCACGTTGGCGTCCAGCATTTCGGGACTGAACGGCGCGGCGTCGAACCAATCAGGCGTCCAGTTTTCCAGGAACCGGCGCAGGGCCGCCAGACCTTCGTCCCTTTCATCCTTCAACAGGATCAGATGATCGTCGCGGAAGCGGGCGCGTTCCTCGGCGGTGCGTTTGCCCTCCCCTGCCGTGCGACCCAGCACATAGGCGGTCTTGTCCCACAGCAGGTTTGGAGAAATGCCCATCGTGCGTTTCACAGCCGCAGGAACGTCCAACAGCCGCGCGATCCGCTTCTTGCCGCTGGCCTCGTGCATGTCCTGCACATCTACCGGGGCGCCGTCCGCTGACAGCACGATCGCCCAACCGATCTTCTCACGCGACCAGCCCGGCGCCTCGGCCTCGCCGCGCGCGGCCATGCGGTGATAGTAGCGGTCCAGCGCCTGAAGGACGCTCATGCCGCGCCGCCATCAGCCAGACAGGCCGCAACGTCCAGCACCCCGTCCTTCAGGCGCCCGCGAAAGAACCGCGAGACGCCGCCGCCTGCATGGTCGATGTCGTGCAGCATCCAGCCCAGGTCGCGGTCGCGCCAATCGGGCGGCAAGAGATTGTCCGGCAGGTCCGCCCCTTCGGGGATCAGGGCGAAGTCGGCAGCGAATTCCCGCACGCCCAGACAGGGGCGATGAAAGCACTGCCCCGTCGACGCCCGACGGTTGAACATCGACAGATGCTTGGCCGGCGTGTCGTCCGGACCGGCGCGGCCGGTCATCTCGAAATGGGCCTCGATCACATAGGCCACGTCGGTCAGCAAGGTCGTCGCTCGCTGCTGCCGATTGTCCTCGACAACGATGCCCAGCCCTTCGGTCGACCCCTTCTTCATGGCCGTGGCGGCGTTGGCGGCGCTGGCCTTGGCTCCGACCTCATTGCGACGGAACGACTGGAACCGCACAGGCTTCAACACATGAATGCGATCCACCACCCAGACGATGGCGGGTTTCCAGTGAATCGCTTCCAGGATCCCGCGCGCGGACGAGGGCGTCATCACATCGTAGGAGACGCGCTCGACCTTCATCTCCGGCCGAGTGAAGCACGCCCTGTCGCCCCAGACGTGCAGCCTGATTCCGTAACTCATCGCCCCTCCCTTACAACCTCAGGTAACCACGAACAGTGAAGCTTTGAAAGAGGCCTAGATATCCAGGATATTTAGCATCGGGTCGCGCTGACTGATATCGGCCAGATTCACCCCCGTCGTCTCGCGGTAGTGAGCCAGGTCGTCGAAGGCCAGCAGGCCCTGTCCCATTTCAGGGTGAGGCGGCCTCAGCACGCCGCGCGAGAGCCATTCATCGCGCGCTTTTTTCGGAATGGCGACGATATAGGGCTGAAGCCCGCGCAGGTGACGCGCCAGCGGGCGATCGGCGGCCTTCAGCTCCGCGAGGATGGCCTTGCTTCTGTCGTCGAACGGTACGACCACCGGCTCCATCACATCGTCGATCAAGCGGAACGCCTCGGCGATGGAGCGGAACCGGAAGTTCAGCCTGCCAGCTCCCGCGCGAACCGAGCGCATGACGCCCGGCGCGCCGTCGATCTCCAGCGCGTCGAGGGCGTCGACGCCCTTCTGGAAATAGACTTCATTGAAATAATCTCGATTGGCCGCCAGCCCCAGAAGATCATCATGTCCGGCGCGAGAGACATGGCGCAGAGCCTGCTGATAGATCTTCCGGCTCTGGGGCGTCTTGGCGTCCGCAGGCGTGAAAACCACCACCCGGCCCGTCTCCAGCCGACCTTCGCGATTACAGCGCCCCGCCGCCTGCGCCACGCTGTCCAGCCCCGCCTCGACGCGCCAGACTTCAGGGAAGTCGACGTCGACTCCGGCTTCGATCAGGGAGGTCGCCACAAGCCGGACAGGCCGCCCGTCCCGAAGCCGCGCCTTGACGTTCTCCAGCACCTGTCGCCGATGAAGCGGGCACATCAGCGTGCTGAGATGAACGGCGCCGGGCAGATGGCGGATCGCCTCAAACAGGCTTCGGGCATGGCTGCGCGTGTTGACGATGCATAGCATCTGCGGCTGCACCGTAAAACGGCCGACGATGTTTTCGTCCGAGGTTTCCGCCTGCACCTCGACGGTGACGCGACGAAGCCGCTGATAGAGATCGTCGGGATCGGGCGCCAACTCCCGTTCAGCCCCGATATCCAGGCCCAGCCCGTCCGGCAGGGCCTGATCCAGTTTGCGCCATGCGGGCTGGGTCGCGGTGCAGACCACTACGCTCGCCCCATAGTTGCGCGCCAGTTCGTCGAGCGCGGCCAGACAGGGACGCAACAGATGCGGCGGCAGCGTCTGGGCCTCATCCAGCACGATCACCGCACCGGCCAGATTATGCAGCTTACGGCACCGCGACGTGCGACTGGCGAACAGGCTCTCATAGAACTGGACCGCCGTGGTCACAACAACGGGGACATCCCAATTCTCGGCGGCCTTCTTAAGTTTAGAAAGGCCTGCGCGTCCCTCGTCGTCGCCCTCTTCCGCTCGACCTTCCCAATCGAACGTCGCATGATGCTCCAGAACGTCATCCTCTGTCTTGAGAGCGTCTCGGAAAACCTGGGCCGTTTGCTCAATAATCGAGGTGTAGGGGATGACATAGACCACCCGCCGCATGCCGTGGCGGGCGGCGTGTTCCAGGGCGAATGACAGCGACGCCAACGTTTTTCCGCCGCCTGTCGGTACAGTCAGGGTGAACAGGCCTGGCTCAAGCTCGGCCTTTGAAACTGCGTGATCCAGAATTTTCCGGCGCAGGGCGTTAACCGGCGTATTCACCGCTACAGCCTGTTTTTGCGCCATGAAAGATCGCAGTCGATCGCGCAGGACATCTAGGGGCAGATGAGAGCCGCGTCCTGCGTCTTCCCTGTTGGCGCGAGCATAAAAGGCTTCGGTCGCCAGAAAATCAGCGTCGACCAGAGCGGAAAACAGCATCCGCGTCAGGAAAAACGGCGTGAAGCCGCTTTCATCACTTAAAACCAGTTGTCGTGATGGCGCCAGATCGGACGCTGAGGGAAGGGGACCTGTATGATTTCGCCATCCATCATAATCCCTGATTTCGTAGTCATCAGGTGACAGTCGACGATTCAGGCTCTCGGGATCTGCCAGACCCGCATGGTGGCCTGCGATCGCATAGGCGAGCATCCGCCCCATAGTCGGGCCGTAGAGTTTTTGCGCCTCTCGCGCACCGGCGGTGGAATGGTCCGGCCCCTTTCGACCGTCCTCCGGCGGTGCAGAAATATAGGTCAGATACGCCTGCGCGACCTTGCCGATGTCGTGCAGCAGACCCAACGTCCTGCCGATGCCCGCCATGCCGAACGCCTGAGCATGCAGAGCGGCCAGAACGGCGACCGCCTCCAGATGCTCAGCCAGCGTCTCCCATTCTGAGCGGGGACGCCCCTGCAGGGAGTGGGCGTAACGTTGGGAATCTCTATCAATCACGGACGATATCCACAGCCGACCTTGCCTGCCCGCCGCAGCGCAACCCCGGTCGGATGCTGATAACCGCCCTAGACATCAAGGTTTTGCAAGTTTTCAGTGTGGCGTGCGCCTCAAGGCTCAGGCCTCAGAGTCAGGAGAGCGCTGTTGCGGCGAGGGCTTCTGCTTGTCTGTCGGCAGATGGAGGTCACTCATATTCAGACTCCTCGGGAGCCTGAATCAGATCGCGCGCCTCTCATCAATGGGTCATGGGTCTAAAAACAGGGACAGGGCCTGAGTCCGTCCTCTTCATGAAACGTCCATTCAGACGCATCCTTTTCTTGTCAGCCCCGCGCAACCACACACAGCTTTTGTCCAGGCCCGGTTCGTGGCACTGCCTCCGAATGCCTGCGTCCAAAACCTCCACCAAACCTGACCGCCCTTTCCCCACCCTGATGCTGGAGCTTGAGGCGGGCGCGACCTGGAACGGTCTGATCTGCGGGGTGGATGAGGCGGGGCGCGGGCCTTGGGCCGGGCCGGTGTCGGCGGCGGCGGTGATCCTGAACCCGGACGATCTGCCGCCGGGCATCGATGACTCCAAGGCGCTGACGGAAAAGCGTCGGGCCGTGCTGGAGCCGATCATTAAGGCGAAGGCTCTGGCCTGGGGCGTCGGGTTCGCCTCGGTGGAGGAGATCGACGAACTGAACATCCTGCACGCCACGGGCCTGGCCATGCGGCGCGCGGTCGAGGTGCTGGGCCATCCGCCCGTTCATGCGCTGGTGGACGGCAATTATCGCTTCAAACTGCCCTGCCCGGTGACGCCCGTGGTCAAGGGGGATAGCCGGTCGCTGTCGATTGCGGCGGCCTCGATCCTGGCCAAGACGGCGCGGGACCGGGTGATGATCGAGATGGACTCTGTCTATCCGGGTTACGGCTTTGGGGGCCACAAGGGCTATAACGCCCCCATTCATCAGAAGGCGTTGCAGACGCTGGGTCCCTGCCCCGCGCACCGGCGCAGCTGGGCGCCGATAAAAGCGTTGTTGAAAGCCGCCTGATCTGAGCTCGAAAGGCGTTCAGACCGACAGGGCGCCGCCGACCAGCATTCCGACAAGACCGGCGACGATCGCCCCGATCAGCAGGATGGTCCAGCCATCAAGACCTCTGCCGACCGAACTGCGGCCGCTGCGTGGCGTCGGGCGGACAGAGCGCAGCACTTCCTGTCGGGAAGCAAGATCGCGGGCTCCGAAACGGGCGGCGGGATCAGGGACACTGGAAAGCGTACGCATACGGCTGAAACGGTGAACGCATGATTTTCGTTCCCGTCAGGCGGCGACCGGCAGTTCCACGGGCTGTTCCGTAACCACGAAAAGATATTCCACGTTCCTGAGTCGTCCGACCGAACCGACCTTCTGCCCCTTCAGATTATGGATGCCGATGCGGGCGCCGACATAGCGGGGGTGCGGAATCTCGACCACCTGCACATGGCCGCGCGCAGCCAGCATGGCCGTCAGGTCTTCGCGGCTCAGATAGCCTTCGTCGTTGAAGCTGACGATCAGGTTCGGCGCCTTCAGCCGCTCGATGACGGTCTGCAGGGCCGGGCCGATGCCGGGGCGGCTGTTGAAGGCGGACTTGCGGGTCTTCACATCCACCCGCTTGCGCGCCACACCATAGGTTTCCGGCTTGTCCCACAGCACCAGACTTTCCCAGCAGTGATAGTTGCCGAGGTAGGAGTGCTGGTTATAGGGCGGGTCCAGATAGACGAGGTCGGCCTCGACCTCGGCGGCGATCTCAACCGCGTCTGCACGCGTGGCGAGGCACGGCCCCGCCTCTACGCCGGGCAGCAGGTCCGGCAGGCGCAGTTCCAGCGGTTTCAGCGCGCGCGGCGCCCACTGCTTCATGAAGGCCATCTGCAGGCCCGCCGTGGAATCCACCCGGTCGGCCGCCTCCATCAGCGCCACCAGCACCACCGCCTTCAGCTCAGGCTCCAGCCCCATGACCTCGATGCGTTCGCGCATGGCGTCGATGCGGGCGCCGTTGTCGGGATGGAAGAAGCGGGCTTCCTCGCAGAACGTCTGGGTGAACCAGCCCGGCGCGGGCGTCAGGGCGCGCAGTTCGGCCAGCACCGCCTCGGCCCGCTCGGCCCAGACCTCGCGGTCGGCCTGAACATAGGCCGTGGCCAGCGCATGGGCGTAGGCGTTGTGATCATTGGACCAGACACGATAGCCCGCGCGCTTCAGCGCATGGCCCACGCGTGCGGTGCCGGAGAACAGGTCGCAGACCGTCCCGCCCTGCGGCCGCGCCGCCTGCACCGCGCCCATGACATGGCCCAGAAGCGCACGCTTTGAGCCGATGTATTTGATCATTCCGTCCTGTCAGGTCCTGCGGGCGCGCTTCGCCCCGGTTTTGTTGCGGCCCTCAGCATGGGCCGGAGCATGGGCCAGACGCAACAGATTCGCCGCGCCCGGCGCCCCGAAGGGCGTTCCGGCCAGGATCAGCACGCGCTGGCCCGGCTCGGCCAGACCATAGAGCATGGCCGCCTCGACCGCATCGTCGGTCAGGCTTTCCAGCGAGGTCGGCTGGTCGCCCAGACGCGGCTCCAGCCCCCAGACCAAGGCCAGACGCCGCGCCGTCTCAGGCTTGGGCGTCAGGGCCAGCACCGGCTGCAGGGGCCGCTCGCGCGACATCCGCCGCGCTGTGCCGCCCAGCGTCGTGAACACCACCATACAGGCGGTGGACGACGCCTCGGCCGCCTTCCTCGCCGCCGCGACCAGAGCGTCCACGTCGTGAATGTCCATGCCCGCGTGGTCGGCGTCCATCAGACCCGGCCACAGGGGGTCGCGCTCCACCCGCTCCATGATGCGGTTCATGATGGTGACGGCTTCCAGCGGATAGCCGCCCGCCGCTGTCTCGGCCGACAGCATCAGGGCGTCGGCGCCCTCATAGACGGCGTTGGCCACGTCGGACGCCTCGGCGCGGGTCGGGGCCGGAGCGCTGGTCATCGATTCCAGCATCTGGGTGGCGACGATGGCGGGCACGCCGCGCTGCCGGGCGGCGCGCAGGATCTTCTTCTGGGCGACAGGCACCTCTTCCGGCTCCATCTCAACGCCCAGATCGCCGCGCGCGACCATGACGCCGTCGCAGTAGTCGAGGATGCTCTCAAGATCGTTCAGGGCCTGCGGCTTCTCGATCTTGGCCAGACAGGCGGCCTGACCGTTCACGATGCGCTTCAGCTCGGCCATATCCTCGGCCTTCTGCACGAAGCTGAGGGCCACCCAATCGACGCCGAGACGAAGCGCAAAGGCCAGATCCTCGCGATCCTTGGGCGTCAGCGCCGACACCGGGATGACCGCCTCAGGCACCGCCACCCCCTTGCGGTCCGACAGTTTCGAGCCGCTCTCGACCGTCACGTCGCACCATGCGTCGGTGCGCTCGCCCACGCGCAGCCGCACCCGCCCGTCGTCCAGCAGCAACAGCATTCCCGGCCGCAGCGCCTTGAAGATTTCGGGATGCGGCATCTGCACCCGCGTCGCGTCGCCCAGCGCCGGGTTCAGGTCGAAGCGCATCTTGTGGCCCGGCTTCACCTCGATCTCGACGTCGGCGAAGCGGCCCAGCCTCAGCTTCGGCCCCTGCAGGTCCGCCAGCACGCCCAGCGGCCGCTTCAGCGCCATCTCGGCCCCGCGCACAGCCTTGAGTGCGGCGGCGTGGTCGTCGTGCGAACCGTGGCTGAAGTTCAGGCGAAAGACGTCCACCCCGGCCTGCGCCAGCGCCTTGACCGTTCCCGGCGCGCGGCTGGCGGGTCCGAGTGTCGCGACGATGCGCGCGCGGCGGGCTCTTTGCATGAACGGGTTTCCTCTTGCGGCTCTGACGGCCCGGCGCCTCCCCTCAGAGGCGCTTCTCGAGCCGTTGTGCCAAGGAAACGCATCCGACGTAAGACCGTCCCATCGCGTCGAAACACGAGTTTATGACGGCCCGCGCGACCTGTCTCGCGCCGCCTATTTCGCCCCGCCTATTTCGTCTGGCAGCGCCCCTTGGCGAACTGGGGCAGGTCCATGCAGCGGCCGTCGATGGGACCGTCCGGCTGGACGCCGATCAGATTGGCCAGCGTCGGGGCGATGTCGATGGTGCGCATCGGCAGGAAACGCTCCTGGCCTTGCGCGCCCGGCCACCAGAAGATGATCGGCACACGGCGGTCGTAATCCCAGGGCGAGCCGTGGCTGGAGATGGCGCCGCCAACACGGCCCTGACCTGTCAGGCCCGGCTGCCAGGCGCGCATGATGTCCGGCGCGCGGCCGCCGACGGCGGACAGGCGCAGGCGCTCGCGCACCGTCAGCTCTTCCGGGTTGTCCGAGGCGGGCAGAGGCTCGGCCAGAAGTTCGTCGCGCGACACCGCCATCGCCACCTGCGGCTCGGCGTTCAGCAGTTCTATCGCGGCGGTCAGAACCTGTGAGCGCAGGGGCTCGGCCAGCGACTTGCGGTCCTTGTCGACGATGACGAAACCGCCCGCCGAGGACACGACCGGATCGGCGTCCAGCCCAAAGCGGGCCTTCAGCGCGGCGTTGACGCGCGGTTGCAGGGCGGCGTCCACGCGGCCCGCGGCGGGATAGCCCTCAAGCGCCGAACGCTCGGGGAAGTCAGAGCCGCCGTGGTCGGCCGTCAGCGCCACGATAACCCCGCCCGGAATGGTCGACAGACGGTCCAGGAAGGCGCCCAGCGCCGCGTCCAAACGCAGCATCTGCTCGCACATCTCAGGCCCCTGCGTGCCGAAGGCGTGGCCGATGCGATCGGTCGCCGACAGGCTGACGCCCAGCATGTCGGTGACGCCGCGACGGCCCAGCTGCTGCGTCTCCAGCAGTTCGATGGCGCCTTCCAGCGTCAGTTCATCCAGCACCGGCGAGTTGTCGAAGCGGTCGTTCGCGGGCGGCAGCTTTGAATCGAACACCTGACCGCCGATGGTCCACTGGCCTTCCAGACGGCGGCAGGCGGCGTTGGTATAGGTCCAGCTGGGCGTGGAGCGGCTGAAGCGATCCATCATCCGCGCGTTCACCGCCGCCACGGGCGCGAGGCGCGCCTGCGCCGTCTGGCCCGGCTCGACATAGGTGGTGAAGCCGAAACCGTCGGTCAGCCAATAGGCGCCGTCCGCCTTGTGCCCGGCCAGGTTGATGGCGCCGCGATCCTTGCCCGAGACGCCGTAGACGCGGCTGTCAGGGCTGACCGACTTCAGCCAGTCGCCCAGCGTGGACACCGCCAGATTGCCAGGACCGACCGGGCCGTTGTCGGTGTTCTTGCCGTGCGCCAGCGTGTTCTGCGGGGCGGCCAGACAATAGGTGGTCTTGCCCGTCGTGGTGTCGACCCAGTCGTTGGCCGGAATGCCGCTGCGCGCCGGATGGGCGCCGGTCAGCACGGTCGAGTGGCCTGCGCAGGTCACGGTCACGCCGTGGGTCTGATAGCCGTTGATCGAGACCATGCCCTGATCGGCCAGGGTCTTCAGCCCGCCGGTGAACTGGCTGCGGTATTGGTTGAACAGATTGGCGCTGAGCTGATCCACCACGATGGTCACGATCAGGGCGGGCGCGGCCATGTCGGCCGACGACGCGGTTGGGGCGGTCGGGGCGGGCGCAGCCGCCGCTTCAGCCGCCTGCGCTCCGGTCGTGATCGCGGCGAGGCCCAGCGTAAGGCCGAGGGCGGAGGCGAGAAGACGGCTGCGGATCATCAGGAACACCAAGCGAAGCAGAAAGTCGTGAAACACCTACGCTGGCCTCATGACGGGGCCAAGACAGCAGCGCTCGAAAAAAGGCGGCGGCGGCCCCCTTTTCCGTCAGATCATCGGCTCGCCGCGCCGGTGCGCGTCCAGCCACTCGCGGAAGAAGGCGCGGGCGATGAAGGCCAGCACTGCGGCCACGATGACGGGCCACATCAGGACATAGGCGGTCAGCCAGAAGGCGGTCATGGCGATCTCTCCTTGATTATCGGGATTGGGGAAGGGGTTGGTCGGCGCGCGTGGCGGTCCGGGCGGGCGCGGGCGCCGCGTCCTCCTCGACATCGAAGTCGCCGGTCATTCGGGCGATGCGCGAGAAGTCGAAGCCGTCCTGATTGGACAGGGACATGGCGGTGCAGACCACGGTGCTGACGGCATAGGCGATCAACGAACCGCTGAGCACGGCGTAGTCATGCAGGAAGCCGATGCCGAAGGGCGCGACGGCCAGCGCCGCCAGCACCCCGACGATCCGCGCCGTCCTTGCGCCGAAAAAGCCGAATGTCATCAGGCCCGCGACCACGCCCACCCCGACCACGGCGACGACATCGAAGACATAGCCGACCGCTCCGTCCATCGGGATCCAGCCGAACCTGACCGGGAAGAAGATCGCCAGGGCTGCCAGCACCGAGACGGTGAAGGCCTTGTTGGTCACCTTCTCCCAATAGAAGCTGGCGATGACGGGGAAGACCAGCGCGCCCCAGATGGCGCCGACCAGCACCAGCAGGTCGAGGATGTTCATCCGCGCGCCCGCGAAATACAGGGCGGCTCCGGTGGCGATGACCATGGTGGCCCGCCCGATGGTCAGCATCAGGCGCGGATCGGCCTTCTTGCCGCGCGCCCGGCCATAGATGTCGGCCATCATGATCGACGACAGGGCCGACAGGTCGGAGTCCGCCGTCGAGGCCAGCGAGCCGATGATCATGATGAAGAAGACGCTCAACAGCACCGGCCCGAAATAGGTTCCGGCCAGTTGCGGGATCAGATTGTTGAGGTCGCCTTCCATCGGATTGATCCCGGCGTACAGGGCCACAACGCCCAGCATGCCGATGCCGATGATGGTCGCGCCATAACCGACGGTGGCCGTGATGAAGGTCGGCTTGATCAGGTCCTCACGCACGGCGAACAGGCGCTGGGCGATCGTCTGGTTGCCGATGGCGTAGGCCAGGACGGCGGCGATATAGGGCGCCCCCTGCTTCAGGAAGGCGTCGGACGAGAAGAAGCTGGTCTGCTGCGGCGTCAGATTGGATGCGCCCTCGACGAAGACCGCCGGGCCGCCCATGGCGAAGAAGATCGCCGGAATGACCACGACCACGGCGCCCAGCATGGCGCACACCTGAATGAAGTCGGTCAGCACCGAGGCCCGGAACCCCGACCACAGCGTATACAGCAACACCCCGCCCGCGATGACGACGATGCCCTGGCTGAAGCTGAACGGCGACAGCATGGCGATCAGGGCGCCCCCGGCGATGAAGTTGGACGTCAGGCTGATGACGCTGCCCAGGATGTTGGACCCTGCCAGCATCAACTGGCTGGAACGACCGTGCCGGGCGTACATGACCTCGGCCAGCGTATGGGCGCGCGGCGCCACGGCGCGGATGCGTCGGCCATAGGGGTAGATGAACAGGATCATCAGCGCCCCCCACAGCCCATAATGGATCGGCCCCGATATGCCGTAGACATAGCCCGAGGTGGCGGACGCATACATCGACGCCGCCCAGATCCACGTCGCCGTCATAGAGGCCGCCGAGACGCCCAGACCGATGCCGTTCCCGGCAGTCATATAGGCGTCGGCGTTTTCCTTGCGTCGGCTGATCCGCAACGAGATCAGCATGGTCAGGCCGAAAAACAGCACCAGCAGGCCGACCGTCAGCGGCCCGCCCAGTTGTTGAAGTTGTACGTCGTCCACGCGCGCCTGCGCTCCTGTCTCTTCTTGCCATCAGGCGAGCCCCCGGCTCGCCATCCGCGCAGCCGCAAAGACGTCGCCGCGCCACTGGCGCAGGCCGACGGGATGTCACGGTTGCATTCGCGCCCGACAGAAACGCCCGGCGCAATGAACGGCGCGTCGAACGCGCCAGCGCGGCTTAACCCTCAAGCCACAAAGACGCAGCCTAATACATCAATGGCAAGGCTGAGATAAAGTTTTTGTGCACCACGACATACTTGACGGAAACCGGGCCCAATCTACCCACTCTTGAAAGGTTCAAACCCGCACCAAAAACTTCAAATTAGCGAAAAATAAAATGACCTGAATATTTTCTCAATCACAACCACCCTAAAGGGGCAAGAATTGCTCATTCATCTCGTTTGAATATACAAAATCAAAAAATGCTTTCATCACCTCTACCTGCCACATCGCGCAGGAGCCGTCTTCAGCGCCCGTTAAACCGTACTCCAGAACGACAAATCGCCTGCATCGGCGCTGACCCAGCCATTCCCTGAAGGATTAAAATGCTCAAGCGCACCGACATCTCTGGATAGCGGCAACCGCGCCTCGCGATTCAGGCATGAGAACAGGCTTAAGCCGCTGGCGCAGAGATGGTTCAGCCTTGTCAGGCCATGTTTATACCACGGACGTCAAAGATCATATCAACCCGTTCGGCGACGCTGAACGTGCGGGCGCGATACATGCCCGCAAGCAGACAGAATTTGCCCCCTGCAGTCAGAACATCGGGACGGCGCCTTCGGCCCGGTCTTCATATCCTCGACCCTGGTTCGCCCAGGCCGCATCGTTACGGTGTTGATGCAGATCTCAAACTCGCGGTCCAGCGCCGCGCACCGAGCTTGCAATCGCGGCCTTCAGCGCATGGAAAGCGCGTGTGCGCCGTAGCGCTCCCCTGCCGCATGAGCCCATACGGCTTCATGCCATTCTTGCTGAAGGATCACATCCCCAAAGGGTGGAACCGCACAGCTAATGGCCGACTGCGGTATTCTCCGCGTCCATCAGATAGGGGTTGTTGACCACCACGGTCACGCCCGGCGGCAGGCCCAGTTCCTGGAAGGTCCACTCCATCTGCACCCCGCCCTTGACCGGGCGCGCGCAGCGGTCCTCGCCCAGACGGCGCAGGGTGATGACGGCGGAATCCTTCAGACGGGTGATGAAGGGTTTCACATCCGCCTTGTCGGTGCAGCCGTTGGAACTGACCCGGAAGACGGCCAGATCGCGGGTGAAGGCGGCGGCGTGGATCGGCTCCAGCTGACCGGGCATCCCCTCGGTCCGCACCAGAGCGCCCGGCGCGCGGGCGCAGCCGGACAGGGCGACGAAGACCATCACAGCGCAGAGGGCGATCTGACGTTTTATCTCTGGCCTCCCGCGCTTTCAGCCTGACAATTGACGCATTGTGGCCCGGTTTCGCCAAAAAGGGAACAACCGCAGGTTTGCAAGCCTGCAAAGAAAAAGGAGGCCCCGGCGAACCGGGGCCTCCTCTTGTCCTGAACCGCGTCCCGACGGATCGGGCGGGATCGTCGCTCTTACGAAGAGTAGTATTCGACGACCAGGTTCGGCTCCATCTTCACCGGATAGGGCACGTCGGACAGTTCCGGCACTCGGCCGTAACGGACCGAGAAACCACGATCGCCCAGTTCCAGATAGTCAGGCAGATCACGCTCGCCCGATTGCTGGGCTTCCAGCACCAGGGCCATATTGCGCGACTTTTCCTTGACCTCGACGACGTCGCCGACCTTCACGCGGTAAGAGGCGATGTCGACCTTCTTGCCGTTGACGGTGACGTGGCCGTGCGAGACGAACTGACGGGCGGCCCAGACGGTCGGCACGAACTTGGCGCGGTAGACGATGGCGTCCAGGCGCGATTCCAGCAGACCGATCAGGTTTTCCGAGGTGTTGCCCTTGCGGCGGGCGGCTTCGGCATAGGTCGCCGCGAATTGCTTCTCGGTGATGTTGCCGTAGTAGCCCTTCAGCTTCTGCTTGGCCTTCAGCTGCAGACCAAAGTCAGAGACCTTGGACTTGCGGCGCTGACCATGCTGGCCGGGGCCGTAGGAGCGCTTGTTGACGGGGGACTTGGCACGACCCCACAGGTTTTCACCCATGGCCCGGTCGAGTTTGTACTTGGCGCTATGGCGCTTTGACATGTGTCGCTCTTCATCATGATGCGGCCCGGCTGCTCCCCGATTGGAGCGGCGATCTCAACGGCGGTCCACGCATCGTCCGTAATGGACATCGCGCCTCGGGACGAACCCGGTGCGAGAAGGGCGCGCTTATGCGGCCGCGCCCCTCCAGAGTCAAGCCGACAGCCTCAGGCCGGGCGGGCGTTTCAGCCTGCGGGCGGCGCCTCCGGCGTCCAGACGTAACCCTCGCCGCGACGCTCAATCTTGCCCAGTCCCGGGAAGGGGAAGTGGACGCCATAGTAACGCAGCCCGCCCTGCGCGCCCTGATCCAGCAGGGTCCGGCGCGTCGCGGCGCCTGCCGCGCGGTCATTGTCCCAGACCAGGGCCAGATCCGGCCGCGGAACAGAGATGACCGAACTGTGCAGGGCGTCGCCCAGATACAGCAGGCGCTGCTGGCCCGAGGCGATCTCATAGCCTGAATGGCCCGGCGTATGCCCCTTCAGCGGCACGGCGCGGATCGAGGGCGAGACCTGTGCGCCCGGCTGGAAGACCTCGACGCGCGGCGTGATGGCCTGAACCAGCGCGGCCTCATCGCCCTTGGCGCCCTTGGCGGCGTCCCACTCGGGCGCGCTCATGCGAATGACCGCCTTGGGGAAGGTCAGGGCGCCGCTGGCGTTCACCAGACCGCCCACATGGTCCCCGTGGGCGTGGGAGATCAGGATATCCGTCACCTGATCCGGCTCTACCCCGGCGGCGCGCAGCGAGGCGACCAGCAGGTTCTGCGTGCCCATCTGTCCGCCCGCGCCTGCGTCGATCAGCACCACCCGATCACCGTCGCGCACCAGCAGCGGCTGAACCGGCAGGTGGACCGCATCCGTCGGCGCCCCGGCCGTCGTCAGCAGGGAGACGATGTCCTCGGCCTTGGCCCCGGCCTCGACCCACGGGCTCTGCGCCACCGGCACGACGATCTCGCCGTCGCGCAGGGCCGCCAGCTTCAGATCGCCGACGGTGAAGGGATACACGTCCGGCGAGGTCGCGGCGGCGGCGGTCGCCGCCTGCCCCTGCTCGCCTGCCTTGGGCTGCTGCTGGGGCTGCTGCTGGCAGGCGCCCGCGCCGATCAGAAGGCTGAGGACCAGCCCCGAGGCAGCCAGTTTCAGATAGGGAGTCATCATCGTCTCCTGCGGGCGCGGCCCGGAAAGAAAAAACGCCCCGCCGTTTCCGACGGGGCGTCTGCTGCATCAGCCCTTGGCGGCTTCGTACAGTTCGTTGACCTTGTTCCAGTTCACCACGGTCCAGAAGGCCTTGAGGTAGTCGACCCGGCGGTTCTGGTACTTGAGGTAATAGGCGTGTTCCCACACGTCGGCGGCCAGCAGGACAGCGCCCTTCTCAGGCGCGTCGTCCATCAGCGGGTTGTCCTGGTTCGGGGTCGAGACGACCTTCAGCTTGCCGCCCTGCAGGATCAGCCAGGCCCAGCCCGAGCCGAACTGACCGGCGCCGGCGGCGTCGAAGTCGGCCTTGAACTTGTCCATGCCGCCCAGTTCGGCGTCGATCTTGGCGGCCAGTTCAGCCGAGGGCTCGCCGCCCGTGCCGACCGGGGCCAGCAGTTCCCAGAACAGGCTGTGGTTCCACACGCCGCCGCCGTTGTTGCGGATCGACTTGGGCAGCTTCGACATTTCGGCGAACAGCTCTTCCATCGACTTGCCCTGCGCGGCGGGCGTGGCGTCGACGAACTTGTTCAGGTTGTCGACATAGGTCTGATGGTGCTTGTCGTGGTGGAAGGTCATCGTCTCCTTGTCGATGGCCGGCTCCAGCGCGTCATAGGCGTAGGGCAGCGGGGGCAGGGTGAAGGCCATGGGAGACTCCTTGTTACGGCGTTTGATTCCTCTGGACCCTATCTAGGGCCGCGCGCGCCATACCCAAGCCTTGAAAGACGCCTTTGTTCAGTTTTTGCCGTTTTCCGGTGAATCGGAACCGAAACGACGTCCATCCGTTGCTTTTGCTTGGCCTGAACGGCGGGGAGGTCGTGATGCCTGAACGAAGCCGACCGCCGCGGATGACCGACGCCGAGGTCGAGGTTCTGCGCCTTCGCCTGCTGGAGATCGTTCCCCGGTTGGAGCGTCGCCATATGCTTGAACTCGCCGACGCCCTGCATGACGCCGCCCGCGAGCGGCGCTGGAACGACGGTCACGTGGATTTCCGCATCTGAAATCAGACACAGGCGCCACACCTCTCCCTCCCCGTCCCGGGGAGGGTGGCTGAGGCCGTCAGGCCGAAGCCGGGTGGGGGCGGCAAGGCTATTCCAAGCGCCGAGGGCCCATCACCAAGCCCTCCCCACCCGGTCGCTACGCGACCACCCTCCCCGGGACGGGGAGGGAGAGGCGTGAAGCCTAGCCCGCGTGCAGTTCCTGTTTCACCCGTTCGGCCAGCGTCTTGATATCCAGCGGCTTGGGTAGGAAGGACACCCCGACCTCATCCTGCAACAGGTCCGAGAAGTCGCTTTCGGCATAGCCCGAGATGAACATGACCGGCGCATCGCCCAGGAAGGGCCGCGCCTTCCTGAGCAGGGACGGCCCGTCCAGCCCCGGCATGATGACGTCCGAGATCAGCATGTCGATCTGGCCTGCCCATTCCTCGGCCAGGATCAGGGCCTCCTCGCCGTCGGCGGCCTCGATCACCTCATAGCCGCGCTGGCGCAACAGTCGGGCGGCGATGCCGCGCACGGCCGCCTCGTCCTCTACGAACAGGATGCGGCCCGCGCCCGACAGATCGCGCGGCGCCTTGACCACCTTTTCAACCACGGGGGCCTCGACCAGTTCCTCGGCCGAGGCGGCGGGCAGGAAGATGCGGAAGGCGGCGCCCGCGTTTTCCAGATTGGCCACAGCGATATGACCGCCCGCCTGCTGGGCGATGCCGTAGACGGTGGCCAGACCCATGCCCGTCCCCTCGTTCACCGCCTTGGTGGTGAAGAAGGGCTCGAAAATCTTGTCCAGCAGGGCCGTCGGCACGCCGGGTCCGGTGTCCGACACCTCGATCAGGGCGACCTCGTCCGTCGCCTCATGCCAGCCCATGTCGCGCGCTTCAGCCCCCGTCAGGCGGCGGGTCTTGATGGTGACGACGCCCGCGCCCGGCTCGACCACGCCGCGCATGGCGTCGCGGGCGTTAACGGCCAGGTTCATCACCGCCGTCTCCAGCTGGCTCTTGTCGGCCAGCACCAGAGGCAGGTCGCGGCCGTAGTCGGTCTCCAGCCGCACGTCCTCGCGCAGCAGACGACGCAGCAGCACGGCGAACTCGCCCACCAGTTCGCCCAGATCCAGCCGTTCGCGCCGCACCGTCGACTTGCGCGAGAAGGCCAAGAGCTTCCGCACCAGATCGGCGGCGCGGATGGCCGTCTGGCGAATCTCGTTCAGCCCCTCATAGGAGGGGTCGCCGACCGGATGGCGCTCCAACAGGCCGCTCAGTTGCAGCTGGATCGCCGTCAGCAGGTTGTTGAAGTCGTGCGCCACCCCCCCCGCCAGCTGGCCCACGGCCTGCATCTTCTGGGCCTGCGACAGTTGCAGCTCCATCGACTTCTGCGCCGCCACGTCGAACAGCCAGACGCGGCGCCGATCGCCTTCGGGCGCGACATAGAGGTGCAGCTGGCGGTCCGGGTGGGCGCGGGCGATCAGCTCGATCGGGCCGGACGATCCGGCCTCCAGCTTGGCGCGGGCCTCATCCACGCCCGCCGGATCGAACAGATGGCCGAAGGCCGCATCGCCCGAGGCCGCAGGGCCGGTCAGCAGGGCCAGCGCCGCATTCGGCTCCTCGACCCGGCCCGCGAACAGGTCCTCGCCGCTGATGACGGCCGAGCCGAAGGGCGCGCCCGCGGCCATGGCGCGCGCCTCGCCCGTCGGAGCAGCGGGCTGGGGCGCAGCGGGCGCGGTCGGGGCCAGCGGCAGAACGGCGTCCGGCGCGGCGCGGACCAGGAAACGCCCCTGCCCCGCCTGACCGATCAGCACCTCGATCTCACGCGCGCCGATCTGGACGATGGCGCGGCCCTGATGGCCGCCGCGCGCCTGGGCGAAGGCCATGTAAAGCGCCTGAGCCGACTTGCCGCCGCCCTTTCCCGCACGGGGAAGCGAGGTGACGGTTCCGTTTTCCTCGGCCCAGGCGGCGTTATAGGCCAGCACCTGCCCCGACGGCTGAACCAGTGCGGCGGGCTCGGCCATGGCGTCCAGCATCTCGACCGCCGTGTCGCCTGAAGGCGGACGCCGCTCTGACCGACCGAACGCCGCCAGCCAGATCAGCGCCGTTCCCCCGGCCGCAAAGATCAGGATCAGCCCCGGCGCCGTGAAGGCGCTGGCGCGAAACGCCGGATAGGCGATGGCCGCGATCGCCAGAGCAAAACCGACCGCCATCACGACCAGCCACGGGTCGAAACGCGGACGGCGGGCGGCGGGGGCCTTTTGCGGCGGCGGCGGCCGGTCTTGCGTCAGACGCTGCATCGGGCGCCCGGGCGGTCGGGGAATGGTCATGGAATCTCGCCCGCACGAATCAGGGTTCGTCAGCATACCGAAGCTCTTTCATGCGCCCTAACGCGCAGGTGACGCGACGCCTCTCCCTCCCCGTCCCGGGGAGGGTGGCTGAGGCCGTCAGGCCGAAGCCGGGTGGGGGCGGCAAGGCTGTTCAGGCGCCGAGGCCAGGATCGCCCGGCCCTCCCCACCCGGTCGCCGCTTCGCGTCGACCACCCTCCCCGGGATGGGGAGGGAGAGGTGCTGCGCCTGGCTTTCCTCACCGCCGCTTCCTCTGCTGCATGACGAAGCCGATGACCTTGGCGGCCGCCTCGAAATGTTCGCGCGGGATGATGTCGTCCACCTCGACCGCCGCATAGAGGGCGCGGGCCAGCGGCACATTCTCGACGATGGGCACGTCGTGTTCCTTCGCCACCTCGCGGATGCGCAGGGCCAGCGCATCGACGCCCTTGGCCACGCAGACCGGCGCGCCGTCGCCCTGATCCGGCTCATAGCGCAGGGCGACCGAATAGTGGGTCGGGTTGGTGATGATGACCGTGGCGTCCGGCACCGCCTGCATCATCCGCTGGCGGCCGCGCTGCATACGGATCTGGCGCAGCTTGGCCTTTACGTGCGGGTCGCCTTCGGACTGTTTGAAGTCTTCCTTCAGCTCTTCCTTGGTCATCCGCATCCGCTTGGCGAAGCGCATCCGCTGCCACAGATAGTCGCCCCCCGCCGTCAGCCCCAGAAAGACCAGCGCCGACATCATCAGGGCCAGCGCCAGATCGCGCGCAAACGGCAGGATGGAGGCCGGGCTCATGGCGGCCAGATTCTCAAGCTCGCGCGCGTGCGGCTTCAACACCCAGAAACAGACGCAGCCGATGGCGACCAGCTTGATGAAGGTCTTCAGGAACTGCGCCACGCCGTCCGGACCGAAGATGCGTTTGAAGCCCTCCAGCGGGTTCACCTTGGACCATTTCGGCTTGATCTTCTCGGTGGTGAAGATGAGGCCCGACTGAGCCAGATTTCCCCCGACCCCGCCCAGAACGACTGCGAACATCAGGGCCGCCAGAAACGGCGCCGCGGCCCAGACCGCCTGCATGCCGATCTCGACGCCCGCCCCCGCCTGCAACCCGCCGATCATGGCGTGCGGCTGGGCCAGAAAAGGCGTCAGCCCCTCGGCGATCCGGGTCGAGAACCAGCCGCCGCCCGCCAGCAGCACTCCCGCCGCCCCGGCCAGAGACAGCGCCGCCGCCACGTCCGGCGACTTGGCGACATCGCCCTTCTTGCGCGCATCCTCAAGTTTTCGCGGGGTGGCGTCTTCTGTTTTCGACTCGGGATCGGGACCGTCAGCCAACGGCGCCTCCCGTGAAGAAGGCCGCCACCGAACGGTAGCGGTCGATGAAGACCGTCCCCAGCACGCCCAGGCTCAGGGTGAAGACCGACAGGCCCAGAATGACGCTGAGCGGCGCGGCGGCGAAATAGACCTGGAAGCTGGGCATGACCCGCGCCACCAGCCCCGAAGCCAGGTTGAAGATCAGGGCGAACACCAGCACCGGCGCCGCCAACTGCACCCCCAGCATGAAGCTCTGGCTCAGGGTCTTCACCGCCATGGTCGTGAAGTCCGACACGATCAGCGGCCTGGCCGGGGCGATGGCCTCATACGACCCGACCATGCCGCCGATGAACAGGTGATGGGTGTTGGTCGCGAACACCAGCGTCACCCCCAGCAGCATCAGAAAGGCCGACAGCGTCGTGCCCGGTTGGGCCTGCATCGGGTTGGCGGTCTGGGAAAAGCCCAGCGTCGTCTGCATGGAGACGATCTCGCCCGCCGTGGTCATGGCGGTCATGAAGCTGCGCAGAATGGCGCCGATGGCCAGCCCGGTCAGCACCTCGCGGATCACCCAGCCGACGGTGGCGCCCAAGGTCGCCGGAAGGGCGGGCAGGCTGCTTCCCACGATCGGCCACAACGCCAGCGACAGCACCAGCGCCAGCGACAGACGCACCCTTGGCGGCACATAGGATTCGCCGAAGCCGGGCAACAGCATCAGGATCGCCCCGACGCGCGCGAAGATCAGCCCCCCGGCCCAGACCTGTTCCGCCGTGGCGTAAGGCTCCATCCCCTGCCCCGTTTTCCCGCCCTACATGCCCGCGATACGGGCGGCGATCTCACGCATGAAGCCGCCCAGCAGCGCGCCCATCAGCGGCAGGAACAACAGCAGCGATACAAAGACGGCGACGATCTTGGGCGCATAGACCAGGGTCTGTTCCTGAATCTGCGTCAGGGCCTGAAACAGGCCGATGGCCACCCCGACCACCAGCGCCACGATCAGGGCCGGCAGGCACAGCTGGATCGTCAACCACAGGGCGTCGCGCCCCACATCCAGAACTTCCGCGCCGTTCATCGCCGCTCTCCGACCCCCCGAAAACAGATGCGGGACACTGGGCAGAAAATGCCGACAGGATGGTTAATGAGACGTTAGGACGATGATATCTGATGCAGGCCTTGCATCTGACACACTGAAATTCTTACAAATTATCCCGCAGCCAGCCCGCAGCCCTGGCCACCATGCCGCCGCGGTGGACCTTGGGGGCGTCGGCGGCGGTGATCTGGCGGGACATCAGTTTGCGGGCGGAGACCGCCTCGCGCGGGCCATAGGCGGCGCGGAGCAGGACGCCGGCGGCGGAGCAGAAGGCCGGGCCGGCGGCGGCGTCGGCCAGGTGGGGGGCGCGTTGCGGGCGGCCCAGGCGCACCGGGCGGTCGAAGACGCGCACGGCCAGTTCACGCACACCGTTCAACTGGCTGGCGCCGCCGGTCAGGACAAGGCCTGCGCCGGGTTCGAGGCCCATGCCGGCGTGTTTCAGGCGGTCGCGCAGCAGTTCCAGCGTCTCTTCCACGCGCGGGGCGATGACGGTCTTGAGCATGGCGCGCGGGACGATGACAGGACCGGCTGAGGCGTCTTCGCCGCGCGGCGGGGCCTCCAGCATTTCGCGGTCTTCGTTGGCGCTGGCCATGGCTGAGCCGTGCAGGGTCTTCAGCCGCTCGGCGCCGACGCGCGAGGTCGACAGGCCGCGCGCGATGTCGGCGGTCACATGGTCGCCGCCGACGTTCAGGCTTTCGATGTGCAGCAGGGAGCGACCGCCCCAGACCGCCGCCGAGGTCGAGCCGCCGCCCATGTCGATGCACAGGGCGCCCAGCTCCATCTCATCCTCTTCCAGCGCGGCGAGGGAGGAGACGACGGGCGCAGCGGCGACGCCCTGAAGGTCCAGATGGGCCAGTTCAAGGCAGTGGCTGAGGGCGTTGAACGACCCTTCGGACATGGAGACGACCAGCAGGTCCAGCCCCAGCGAGCCGCCGCGCATCGAGCGCGGATCGTGGACGCCGCGCGCGCCGTCGACCGACCATGCAATCGGCAGGACGTGGATCGGGCGTCGGTTGGGCAGGCGGATCTGGGCCAGGGCCATGCCGATGGCGCGGGCCAGGTCAGAGTCGCTGATGGGGTGTGAGCCGAGCGAGACGCGCGCCTGCACCCGGTGACTGGCCATCTGGCCGATGGCCGTGGTGACGACGACGCCGGAGACAGGAGCGCCCGCCGCGCGCTCGGCGCGTTCGACGGCGTGGCCGATGGCCTGGGCCGTCTCGTCCATGTTGACGATGGCCCCGCCCTTGACGCCGCGCGACTGGACGTGGCCGGCGCCGGCCACGCGGATGGTGCGGTCGGCGTGGCGCACGCCGTCGGGCTTCATGATGAAGCAGGCGACCTTGGCCTGGCCGAGATCGAGCGCGGCCACGACCGGCGCGCGCGGCGCGCCCCTGCCCTGTTCCGGCTTGATGTCTCGGCTGCGTCCAACCATGGGGTCGTGTCCTTAAGGGTCAGAAAGTCAAACAGCGCCTTCGGAAGGGCGAACAGCCACTTCTTCCGGCGTGCGAAGGTCGATGCGGGCGAAGCCCAGGTCCAGCAGGCGTTCGCGCTGGTCCAGGGCGTCGAGGCGGATAAGGGCGGATTCCTGATCCACGGCAGGCAGCTGGATCAAGGCGCCGTCCTTGAGGCGCAGGTCCCAGCGGCGCTCGTCCACGCGGACAAGGGCGTCGATCTTGGCCATCAGGCGCGGGCGCTGGGCCAGCAGGGGCAGGACGTCAGAGGCGGCCTGATCGGCGCCCTTGCCGACCACCAGCGGCAGCCGGGGGTATCTGCCCGCGTCGGCGCCGGAAATGACCAGCCCCTGCGCGTCGATGACGTGGGCCTTGCCGCCCACCTGCCAGACGGCGAGACGGTCGTGTTCCTTGACGTCCACGATCAGGGTGTCGGGCAGCAGGCGCACCACGCGCGCCTCCTTGACCCAGCCGACCGACTGCACCCGGTCGCGCACGGCGGCCAGATCGAGGCTGACGATGGGCTGGTCGGCATGGACGCCGACAGCGGCGCGCACGGCGGCGGCGGCCTCGGGCGAGGCGCCGGTAACGTGGACCTGACGCACCTTCAGACCCATGCCGGTCGTCACGGCGTCAAAGCGTTCGGTGACAGCGTTAGAGATGCGCTCGGCCCGCGCGCCGGTGGCCAGCACGGCCGCCAGTATGCCGACGCCGACCACCAGGGTCGCCGCCACGACGCGCGGCGACATGTCCAGACGGCCGATCTCGGCCGCGCGGCCGGACGGAGCGCCGCGCTTGCCCGAAGACTGTCGCCGACCGCCGCGCACTACCGCGGGCATGAGGCGTCCTCCACCATCCAGCGAACCAGGTCGCGATAATCCATACCGACAAAGGCCGCCTGCTCGGGGACGAGCGAGGTCGGGGTCATGCCGGGCTGGGTGTTCACCTCCAACAGAACGAGAACGTCGTTAACATCGTCATAACGGAAGTCCGCGCGGGAGACGCCTCGGCACCCCATGGCCGCGTGGGCCAGTTCTGACTGACTTAAAGCCTTGTCAAAAACGTGCGAGGGCAGTTCGGCGGGCAGGACGTGGCGCGATCCACCGGGCGCGTATTTGGCCTCGTAGTCGTAGAAACCCTTGGTCGGGGTGATGTCGGTGATGGTCAGGGCGCGCGGGCCGGTCGCCTCGCCGATCACGCTGACCGCCAGTTCCTTGCCCGGGATGAAGGGCTCGACCATGACCTGATCGCCATAGGTCCAGTCGTCGGCGCCGACCTCGGCGACCGGGCGGTTGGCGCCCTCGCGCACCAGGAAGACGCCGACAGAGGAGCCTTCGGCGTTCGGCTTGACCACATAGGGCGGGTCGATGACGTGGCGGCTGGCGACTTCGTGTCGGTCGAACAGGCCGCCGCTGGGGACGATGACGCCCGCCGCGCGCAGAACGGCCTTTGACTTATCCTTGTCCATCGCCAGGGCCGACGCCAGGACGCCGGAGTGGGTGTAGGGAATCTTCAGCGTTTCAAGGACGCCCTGAACGCAGCCGTCCTCGCCCCATTTGCCATGCAGGGCGTTGAAGACGACATCGGGCTTCAGCGCCGTCAGCACCTGGGCCAGATCACGTCCGGCGTCGACGCGCGTGACCTTGGCCGCCTGCCCCTCAAGCGCGTCCGCGCAGCCGCGTCCAGAGGACAGCGAGACCTCACGTTCCGAAGATAGGCCGCCCATCAGGACAGCGACATGGAGGGTGTTCAGGGGCGCACGCATGACCACATCCGAAGGCTAGCCCGTCCCTATGCCCCGAATACGGTTAACCGGTTGGAAACGATAAGGGGGCGTGGAAGGAAATTCGTCACCATCTTCCTTCTCCCCTTGAGGGAGAAGGTGGCTTGCGGAGCAAGACGGATGAGGGGTGCGAGGATACAGGCGAGCGGCGGGCGAGCGGGGAACGTCGCGTCGACACCCCTCATCCGGCCCTGACGGGCCACCTTCTCCCTCAAGGGGAGAAGGGTTAGGGGCGCCCGATCCGGCGGATCTCCCAGTTCAGCTGCACGCCTGTCTTTTCCAGCACATCGGCGCGGACGGCTTCGCCCAGGCCCTCGATGTCGGCAGCCGTGGCCTCGCCGGGGTTGATCATGAAGTTGGAGTGGAGCTCGCTGAACTTGGCGCCGCCGCCGGTAACGGCGTGCAGCTTGCCGCGCCAGCCCGCATCATCGACCAGCTTCCAAGAGGAATGGCCGTCCGGGTTCTTGAAGGTCGAGCCGCCGGTCTTCTCACGGATCGGCTGGGTCTTCTCGCGACGCTCGGTGATCTCGCTGATGCGGGCGGCGACGGCCTCGGGCGCGTCAGGCGTGCCGCGCCAGGTCGCCTCGATCCAGATGATGTCGGCCGGGGCGCTGGAGTGGCGATAGGTATAGCCGAAATCGGCCAGGGCCAGTTCGACCCGCTCGCCCCTGCGGTTCAGGCCCCAGGCGGACACCAGCACGTCCTTGGTCTCAGAACCGTAGCAACCCGCGTTCATCGTCAGAGCGCCGCCGATCGAGCCGGGAATGCCCGCATAGAACTCCAGCCCGGCGATGCCCGCCTTGGCCGAGGCGCGCGCCACCATGCTGTCCAGCGCGCCTGCGCCCGCCGTGACAGTGACGCCGTCGGTCGTGACCTGGCCCCAGACGCGGCCCGCCAGACGGATCACCACCCCCTCGACCCCGCCGTCGCGCACGATCAGGTTGGAGCCGACGCCGATCACCGTCACCGGCACGTCCTCGGGCAGGGCCTTGAGGAAGTCGGCCAGATCGTCGACGTCCGCCGGAATGAACAGGGCGTCCGCCGCCCCGCCCACGCGGAACCAAGTATAGGGCCCCAGCGGCTCGTTCAGCAGCAGCTTGCCGCGCACGGCGGGGAGATTGTCAGTCCAGGCCATCCAGTAATCCGCTCATCCCGGCGGACGCCGGGACCCAGTGCTTTGGCTGCATCCAGCCGTTTGACGTTCAATCCGATGTAGGGCGGCAAGGCTTCGTCGTGAAGCTCTCACTGGATCCCAGCGTCCGCCGGGATGAGCGGGAGCATGAGATTCAGCCCAGCGCCTCCAGCTGCGCCGGCAGGGCGTAGGCCCAGCTGGTGATGTCGCCCGCACCCAGCAGGACGACCAGATCGCCCGGCTTCGCCTCTTCGCGGATGACGCGCGGCAGGGCGGCGGCGTTCTCCAGCGCCGCGACGTGGCGGTGGCCGTAGCGGCGGACGCCCTCGACCAGGGCGTGCTTGTCGACGCCCTCGATCGGCTGTTCCCCCGCCGGATAGACATCGGCGACCAGAACGCTGTCCGCGTCCGAGAAACAGGTCGAGAAGTCCTGCATCAGATCACGCAGCCGGGTGTAGCGGTGCGGCTGGACCACGGCGATGACGCGGCCGGGATTGTCGGCGTTGTGGACCACCTGACGGGCGGCCTTCAGCACGGCGGCGATCTCGACCGGGTGGTGGCCATAGTCGTCGATGACCCGCACCCCGTGGGCCACGCCCGTGGTGGTGAAGCGGCGCTTGACCCCGCCGAACCCGGCCAAACCGGCGCGGATGGCGTCATCGTCCACGCCGATCTCGCGCGCCACGGCGATGGCGGCCAGGGCGTTGGAGACGTTGTGCCAGCCCGCCATCGGCAGATGCAGGTTCTCGATGCGCGCAGGCTCTTCCAGAGCATCCAGGCCCTGCCCCTGGATCACCACGTCGAAGCGCGAGCCGTCCGGGTCCATCCGCACATTGTCGGCGCGGACCATGGCCTGGGGGTTGAGGCCATAGGTGACCAGACGGCGGTTATCGATCTGGGCCGCCAGCTTCTGCACCTCGGGGTGATCCAGACAGACCACGCCGAAGCCGTAGAAGGGAATGTCCTTGATGAAGTCGCAGAAGGCCTTCTTCACCGCGTCGAAGTCGCCGTAGTGGTCCAGGTGCTCCGGGTCGATGTTGGTGATGATCGCCACCGTGCATTTCAGGCGCAGGAAGGAGCCGTCGCTCTCGTCCGCCTCGACCACCATCCAGTCGCCGCCGCCGACCTTGGCGTTGGTGCCATAGGCGTTGATGATGCCGCCGTTGACCACCGTCGGATCCAGCGACCCGGCGTCCAGCAGGGCCGCAACCATCGACGTCGTCGTCGTCTTGCCGTGGGTGCCGCCGACGCCGATCGAGAACTGCAGGCGCATCAGCTCGGCCAGCATCTCCGCCCGGCGGACCAGGGGAATGCGTCGCTCGCGCGCCACGACCAGTTCGGGGTTCGCCGCCTTGACCGCCGTGGAATAGACCACGGCCGAGACGCCCTCGGTCACATGGGCGGCGTCATGGCCGATGTAGATGCGGGCGCCCAGCTTTTCGAGCCGCTCGGTATTGGCGCTGACCTTGGCGTCCGAACCCTGCACCTGATAGCCGATCTTCAGCATGATCTCGGCGATGCCGCTCATGCCGATGCCGCCGATGCCGACGAAGTGGACAGGCCCGAGGGCGAACGGAACGGGGCGAAGACGACGGATCATCCCGGCCTCATAGCCTCACCGGAGCGCACTGCGAAGACAGGGGAACGATTCCAGCGTCATTTCACGGAAAAGAGACCGCCGGCATCGGGGACCAAAAAGCAGCGGGAGGCGTTGGCTCAAGTTCACAGACGGCCGTACAGGAGCAACAAGTGACTAAGAAGACCGACGTGAAGGATCACCTGGGACAGGGTGGCGAACTGCAACAACAGGCGACGACGCCTGAAGCGCGTCTGACCACTAATCACGGAACGCCCATCAGCGACAATCAGAACTCGCTGAAGGGCGGAACGCGTGGTCCCACCCTGCTTGAAGACTTCATTCTACGTGAAAAAATCCAGCATTTCGATCATGAGCGCATCCCCGAACGCATCGTTCATGCAAGAGGATCGGCCGCTCACGGCGTGTTTGAACTGACCGAGAGTCTGGAGAAATACACCACCGCCAAGGTGCTGACCGAGGTCGGCGCTCAGACCGAGGTCTTCGCCCGCTTCTCGACCGTTGCGGGCGGCGCAGGATCGATAGATACGCCGCGCGACGTCCGCGGCTTCGCTGTGAAATTCTATACCAAGGAAGGGAACTGGGATCTCGTCGGCAACAATGTTCCTGTGTTCTTCATCCAGGACGCCATCAAATTTCCCGACCTCGTCCACTCGGTAAAGATGGAGGCCGACCGCGGGTACCCGCAGGCGGCGTCGGCCCATGACACCTTCTGGGACTTCATCAGCCTCATGCCCGAGAGCACCCATACGCTCATGTGGGCCATGTCCGATCGCGCCATCCCGCGATCGCTGCGCATGATGGAAGGCTTCGGCGTCAACACCTTCCGGCTGGTCAACGCCAAGGGCGAAGCGCATTTCGTCAAATTCCACTGGCGCCCCGTACTGGGCACGCAGGCCACCTGCTGGGACGAGGCGGTGAAAATCGCCGGAGCCGATCCCGACTTCCATCGCCGCGACCTGTTCGACGCCATCGACCAGGGCGATTTCCCCGCCTGGGACTTCGCCGTCCAGATTCTGACCCAGGATGAGGCCGACGCCCTCCCGTTCGACATTCTGGACGCCACCAAGCTGATCCCGGAGGAAATCCACCCGCTGAAGGTGATCGGGCGGATGACGCTGAACCGCAACCCGGACAACTTCTTCGCGGAAACCGAGCAGGCGGCCTTCCTGCCCACCAATATCGTGCCGGGCATAGACTTCTCGGACGATCCCCTGCTGCAGGGCAGGCTGTTCTCCTATCAGGACACCCAGCTGTCGCGGCTGGGCACGGTCAACTTCCATCAGATACCAATCAATCGCGCCAAGGGCTGCCCCTTCCAGAACTTCCAGCGCGACGGCCATATGCAGACGGCGGTTCCGGCAGGCCGGGCCAACTATGAGCCCAACAGTCTGGCCGAGGCCGGAGAGGAAGCCGGGCCGCGCGCAGACGCCAAAGGCGGCTTCACCAGCTTCCGCGAACCGGTCGAAGGCGAAAAGGTCAGGCTGCGCGCTGAAACCTTCGCCGACCACTACAGCCAGGCGCGCATGTTCTTCCGCAGTCTGGAGGCGCCGGAACAGGCCCACCTGGCCTCGGCCATCGTCTTTGAATTGTCGAAGGTGTCGCTGGAACATGTCCGGCTGCGCATGATGGGCAATCTGCGCAATGTGGACGACGACCTGGCCAAACGAGTCGCCGACGGCCTGGGCATGGCGCTTCCCAAGAAGAACGCCGCTGCGGTCGAACCGATCGACCTCGCCCCCTCTCCGGCGCTGCGCCTGATCGGCAAATATCCGCCCAACCTCAAGGGGCGCAAGGTCGGCATACTGGTCACCGACGGAGCCGACGGCAGTGTGGTCAAGGCCGTTCAGGAAGCCTCCAAAGCAGCGGGGGCGGCGGTTGAGATCATCTCGCCCAAGATCGCCGGAGCCAAGCTGAAGGATGGCTCGATGCTGGAGGCGGACCACCAACTGGCGGGCGCACCGTCCGTGCTGTTCGACGCCGTGGCTCTGGTACTGTCGGATGACGGTTGCAAGGCGCTGCTCACCGACGGTGCAGCAATCGACTTCGCCAAGGACGCCTTCGGCCATCTGAAGGCCATCGGCCATACACCCGAGGCGCAGCCCTTGCTCGACAAGGCCGGCGTCGAGGCGGACGTAGGCGTGGTCGACCTGTCACAAGGCGCCAAGGGCTTCATCGCACCCGCCGCCACCCGCCAATGGGATCGCGAACCTAAAGTCCGCACCCTGGCATAGATGCGCGCCCACTAGGGCAGTGACAGGGTCCGGGCGGCTTGTCCGGACCCTGTCATTTCTACGCGCTACGCCACAGTTGGTTCAGGGCCGTAATGTCGCCGCTGCACAGCAGGGGCATGGCCTCGCCCAGACAGGCGTCGTCCCAGTCCCACCACTTCATCTCCAGCAGCATGGCGATGCTGTCGTCATCGAACCGCTTGCGGATGACCTTGGCCGGATTGCCGCCGACGATGGCGTAGGCCTCGACATCGCGCGTCACCAGCGCCCGCGTGCCGATCACGGCGCCGTCGCCGATCTTCACGCCCGGCATGATGATAGCCTCGCTGCCGATCCAGACATCGTTGCCGATGACCGTGTCGCCCGCCGGTTGGAAGGCGTCGACCGCCCCGGCAAAATGCGGAACCTCGGGCATGTAGAAGAAGGGAAACGAGCTGGCCCAGTCGTTCCGGTGCCCCTGATTGCCCGCCATGATGAAGGCGGCACCGCTGCCGATCGAGCAGAAGTCGCCGATGATCAGTCGGTCCACGCCCGGCTCGGTCATCAGATAGCGGGCGCAGTCGTCAAAGCCGTGGCCGTGATACCAGCCGGAATAATAGCTGTAGCGCCCGACGATGATGTTGGGATTGGTCACCAGATCGGACAGCAGTCGGCCCTTGAAGGGGCTTTCGAAAACCTGAGTCATGGAAATCTCTATGTGCGCGGCCGCACCCGGTCAGCGCCTAGCGGCCTTGGAATTTTACTGAAGGCTATGAAGCGCGCAGCCGTCATGCGCCGGGCGAAACCGGATCGCACAGGGTGCGCCGCTCGGGGGCGTCAGGCCCGCACGGACGCTATCAGAAGGGTCTGACCGCCATTTCCATGCGCGGATTATGGGCCCTGCCCCGCCCCCGCGCAATCAACACAATCGCCACGGCGTGAATCTTGGTTACTCCGCCTTAACCGTAAGGATTCACCATAAGCGCCTAATCCGTCTGGGGGCCGCTTTTCCATGTCCGAGTTGAAGACCGACGTCATCCTGCGTGGCGACTGCATCGAGGTGCTGAAGGGCCTGCCGGACAAGTCGGTGGATATGGTCTTCGCCGACCCGCCCTATAACCTGCAACTGGGCGGCGACCTGCTGCGTCCGGACAACTCCAAGGTCGACGCGGTCGACGACGACTGGGACAAGTTCGACAGCTTCGCCGCCTATGACGCCTTCACCCGCGCCTGGCTGGGCGAGTGCCGCCGCGTGCTGAAGGACGAAGGCTCGCTGTGGGTCATCGGCAGCTATCACAACATCTTCCGCCTGGGCGCGGCGATGCAGGACCTGGGCTTCTGGGTGCTGAACGACATCATCTGGCGCAAGTCGAACCCGATGCCGAACTTCAAGGGCACGCGCTTCACCAACGCCCATGAGACGCTGATCTGGGCCGCCAAGTCGCGCGATCAGAAGCGCTACACCTTCAACTACGACGCGCTGAAGGCCTTCAATGAAGACACCCAGATGCGCTCGGACTGGACGCTGGCCCTGTGCACCGGCCACGAGCGGCTGAAGGACGAGGACGGGAACAAGGCCCACCCGACCCAGAAGCCCGAGGCCCTGCTGCACCGGGTGCTGCTGTCGGCCAGCCGCGTCGGCGACGTGGTGCTGGACCCCTTCTTCGGCACCGGCACGACGGGGGCGGCGGCCAGGCGTCTGGGCCGTCATTTCATCGGCATCGAGCGTGACGAGACCTACGCCAAGCTGGCCGAACAGCGCATCAAGGCGGTCATCCCCGCCGCGCCGGAAGACCTGGTCGTCACCGGCTCCAAGAAGGCCGAGCCCAAGGTGCCGTTCGGCGCCCTGGTCGAGGCCGGGCTGCTGGCGCCGGGCGACAAGCTGTACTGTCCCAAGGGCGAGCGCGAGGCGCGGGTGCGGGCTGATGGTTCGCTGGTGTCCGGCGCTCTGACCGGCTCGATCCACAAGCTGGGCGCCCTGCTGGAGAACGCCCCGGCGTGCAACGGCTGGACCTACTGGCGCTTCAAGACGGACACGGGCCTGCGCCCCATCGACGCCCTGCGCGCCGAAATCCGCGCCGGGATGCAGTAAGAGTCATCAGGCCCTAAATTATCAGGCGAGGGCGCGTTCCAGCGCCTTTCTGAACACCGTCGGCAGGGCCTTCGCCGCCTCTGCCGACGGCGTCCAGACGAAGTCGCCGCCCTGCCCCGCCGCCCGATGCACCTCCAGCGTCAGGCTGAAATGGGTGAAGACGTGCTCGACCGATCCGGACGCGCGCCAGTCCGCAGCCATCGGCGGCGCGGCATCCGGCGCCGCGCTCCAGTCCGAGGTCGGCAGCCCCATCATCCCGCCCAGCAGCCCCTTGTCCGGCCGCCGCACCAGAGCGACGCGCCCCGCGCCGTCGGTCAGCACCCAGGCATGGCCGCGCCGATGCGGCCGCTCAGCCTTCTTCGTCTTCAACGGATAGCGTTCGGGCGCGCCGGTCTTCAGCCCCTCGCAACCGAACGTCAGCGGGCACTGGCCGCACAGCGGCGACTTGGGCCGACAGACGCCGGAGCCCAGATCCATCAGGGCCTGCGCCCAGTCCCCCGGCCGGTGATCGTCGACGAACAGGGCCGCCAGACGCCGCAGTTCCGGCCGCGCGGCGGGTAAGGGCGCCTCAACCGCGAACAGGCGGCTCATCACCCGCTCGACATTGCCGTCGACAACGTTGGCGGGCCGGTCGAAAGCGATGGCGGCCACGGCGGCGGCGGTATAGGCGCCCACCCCCGGCAGGGCCAGCAACTCGGCCTCGGTCTGCGGAAAGACGCCGCCATGATCGGCCGCCACGGCGCGGGCGCAGGCCAGCAGATTACGCGCCCGGGCGTAGTATCCCAGCCCTGCCCACGCGGCCATCAGGTCATCATCGGGCGACGCCGCCAGATCGTTCACGGTCGGCCAGCGCGTAGTGAACCGCTCGAAATAGGGGGCGGCGTGCGGCACGGTCGTCTGCTGCAGCATCACCTCGGACAGCCAGACGCGATAGGGATCGGTCCTGACGCTCGCCCCCGGCGGCGCGCGCCACGGCAGGCTGCGCGCATGGGCGTCATACCAGTCGAGCAGGGCGGCGCGGAGAGAGGGGACGTCGGGCATGGATCAGGCTATATAGACGAAATGCGCCGCACCCTGCCTACCGAAGCTGAAGCGCGTCAGATTCTGGCGCAGAGGCGCACGCGCCCGGCCCTGCGCCCGCCGCCGCCTGCGGGTCGTTCGCTGGCGCCGCTGATCAGGAAGCTGGACGCCCAGTTCGGGCGCGGCGCCTCGGCGCTGGAGCCGCGCTGGGTCGAGATCGTGGGCGAGCGGCTGGCCCGCGTCACCCGTCCCCAGAAGCTGACCAAAGGACGCGGCAATGCAGGCGGAACGCTGGAGCTGCGCGTCGCCGGGCCCGCCGCCCTGCTGGTCCAGCATCAGTCGGCCGACATCATCGAGCGCGTGAACCTGTTTCTGGGCGCCGGGTCGGTCGAGAAACTGCGCATTGCTCAAGGTCCGGTGAAGCCCCTGCCCGCCTCGGGCGCCAAGCCGCGGCCGCGCGGCCGCGCGGTCCTGCCGCCCCTGCCCGCCGCAACGGAAGCGGCGCTGAACGCTTCGGTCGAGGCGGCGCCGGAGGGGCTGAAGGCGGCGCTGAACAAGCTGGGCCGCGCCGTGCTGTCGCAGCCGCCGCGCGATGAGGGACGTTGACAAATCTTCGACATCAGCGTTCTCGACATTCAAGACGATTTCGCCTGCGCGCACGAATCGCGCGACGTTTCTGAATCTCATTTCTGACAAGGACCATCCGATGGCCCCGACCTTCAAATACGCCGCCATGAGCCGCCGCGCAGCCCTGTCCGCCGCCGCCCTGGCCTCGATGGCCGTGCTGGCCGGTTGCTCGGGCGGCAAGGCGGGCGGCGCCGCCGAGGGCGACATGGCGATGGGCGCCGATGAAGGCGCCAAGGTCACTGTCGTCGAATACGCCTCGGTCACCTGCGGCCACTGCGCTGTCTGGAACGAAGAGGTCGGGCCTGAATTCAAGGCCAAGTACGTCGACAACAAGAAGGTCCGCTTCGTCTTCCGCGAGTTCCCGACCCCGCCGCAGGACATCGCCGTCGCGGGCTTCCTGATCGCGCGCTGCGCCGGACCGGACAAGTATTTCGACGTCGTGGCCGACATCATGGCCAGCCAGAAGGAATGGATGGCGGGCGTCCAGCCGCGCACCACCCTGTTCCGCGCCGGTCAGGCCGCGGGCCTCAGCGAGCAGCAGATCAACGACTGCATCCGCGACAAGGCCGCCATCGACGCGATGGAGAAGCGCATTCAGGCCGGCATCAGCGCCGGCGTGACGGGCACCCCCTATTTCATGGTCAACGGCGTCAAGGTCGCTGACAGCTCCCTGTCCGGCCTGTCCGAGGCCATCGACGCCGAACTGGCCAAGTAAGATGACGGGACGCCGCCTGATCCTGACGGCCGCATTGGGCGCGGCCATGCTGACGGGCGGCGTCGCCCAGGCGCGCGAGGCCGCGCCCGCTCCGGTTCCCGCCGTCACGGCGTCGGACCGCGTGCTGGGCCGGGCCGATGCGCCGGTGACGGTGATCGAATACGCCTCCTTCACCTGCAACCACTGCGCCGCCTGGACCAAGGACGTCCTGCCGCAGTTCAAGGCCCGCTATATCGACACGGGCAAGGTGCGGCTGGTGTTCCGCGACATGCCGACGCCCCCGGCCCAGATCGCCGCCGTCGCCGCCGGGATCGGCCGCTGCGCCGCGCCCGGCCGCTTCTTCGACGTGGCCCACAGCCTGATGAGCGGTCAGGCCGCCGCCTTTGAAAAGGGCGACGGAACCGACTGGTTCGCCGCCGCCATCGCCGTCAGCGGCCGCACTCAGGAACAGATCGAAACCTGTCTGAAAGACCCGGCGACCACCCGCGCCCTTCAGGCGGAGGTCGACGGCGCCGTGGCGGCGGGGGTGACGGGCACGCCGTCCTTCTTCGTCAACGGCAAGCGGGTGGCCGATCCCTCGCTGGCGTCTCTGTCAGCGGCCATCGATCCGCTGATCCGGACGCGCTGATCGGGACGCGATGCAGTTCCAGCGCCTCCGGCTCGTCGGCTTCAAATCCTTCGTCGACCCGGCCGAAGTGCAGATCGAGGCCGGACTGACCGGCATTGTCGGGCCGAACGGCTGCGGCAAGTCGAACGTGCTGGAAAGCCTGCGCTGGGTCATGGGCGCCAACTCGGCCAAGGCCATGCGCGGCCAGGGCATGGAGGACGTGATCTTCGCCGGCGCCGCGGGCCGTCCGCCCCGCAACCACGCCGAAGTCCAGCTGACCATCGACAACGCCCAGAAGCGCGCGCCCCAGCCCTTTACCGACAGCCCCATGCTGGAGGTCTCGCGCCGGATCGAGCGCGGGCGCGGCTCGACCTATCGCATCAACGGCAAGGAGGTGCGGGCGCGCGACGTGCAACTGCTGTTCGCCGACGCCTCGACCGGCGCCAACAGCCCGGCTCTGGTGCGTCAGGGCCAGATCAGCGAACTGATCGCCGCCAAGCCCCAGAACCGCCGCCGCATCCTTGAAGAGGCGGGGGGCGTGGCGGGCCTGCACACCCGGCGCCATGAGGCGGAGCTGCGGCTACGGGCGGCGGAGACAAACCTCGACCGGCTGGACGACATCGGCAAGGAGCTGGAGTCGACGCTGAACAAGCTGAAGCGCGAAGCGCGGCAGGCGGAGAAGTACAAGAAGATCTCGGCCGAGATCCGCGCGCTTCAGGCGGCTTTGCTCTACGTCCGCTGGACGGATGCGAAAGCAGCGGCCGAAACGGCGGCGGCTGAACTGCGCGAGGCCGACCGGCTGGTGGCCGAAACGACCACGGCGGCGGCGGCGGCCCAGACGGCGGCCCTGAACGCTCAGGAGGGCCTGAAGCCTGCGCGTGAAGAAGACGCGGTCGCCACCGCCCTGCTGAACCGCGCCATCATCGAGCGCGACCGGCTGGACATGGCCGAACAGGCCGCCCGCGCCGAGGTCGACCGCCTGAAGGCCGAGGTCGCCCGCATCGAGGCCGACCGCGCGCGCGAAGACGGCATGGCCGCCGACGCCGGGCGCGAACTGGAGCGGCTGGACCGTGAGCTTGAGAAGCTGAAGGCCGAGATCGCCGCCGCCCCCGAGCGCGGCCCTGAACTGGAACGCGCCCTGCTGGAGGCGGAGGACGCGCGCAAGGCCGCCGACGCCGAGGTCGAACGACTGGCCGGGACGCTGGCCGCCGTCGAGGCCCGCGCCAACGCCGAGAGCGCGAGAAAGCGCGACGCCGAGGCCCGGCTGGCGCGCGTGAAGGGTCAGCACGAACAGGCCCGGCGCGAACGCGAGGCCCTCGGCCCGCTGGAGACGCCCGAGATCGAGACGGCGCGCACGGCGCTGGAAACCGCTCAGACCGAACTGACCGCCGCGCGCGAGGCCGTCGAGGCCGCCGAGGCCAAACGCAGCGACATCGCCCGCGCCGAGCAGGAGGCGCGCACCGCCGCCCGCGCCGCCGAGGACCGGCTGGGCCGCCTGCAGACCGAGGCGCGCGGGCTGGCGCAACTGCTGGTCACGGGCAAGCGCGAGCACCCTCCGGCGCTGGACAAGGTGTCGGCGGCCAAGGGCTATGAGGCCGCGCTGGCGGCGGCGCTGGGCGATGATCTGGACGCCGCGCTGGACGCCCGCGCCCCGGCGCACTGGGCAGGCGCAGACGCGACGCCGCCGGACTGGCCGCAAGGCGTCGAGCCCCTGTCGGCCCATGTGACGGCGCCGGATCAGCTGGCGGCGCGTCTGGCCTTCTGCGGCGTGGCCCCGCGTGAGCGGATCGCCGAACTGGCCCGCGCCCTGCCGCGCGGCGCGCGTCTGACGACGGTCGAGGGCGACCTCTATCGCTGGGACGGCTTCGTCAGCCGCGCCGAAGCGCCGCGCCCCGCCGCCGTGCGTCTGGCCCAGCGCACCCGCCTGTCGGAACTGGAAGCAGAGATCGACCTCGGCAAGCCCGCGCTGGAGACGGCGCAAAGCGCGCTGAAGGCGGCGGGCGAAGCCTTCCGCGCCGCCGAGGAAGCGGTGAAGGCCGCGCGCCTTCGTCCCTTTATGCTGGACAAGCAGGTCGTCTCGGCCCGCGACCGGCTGGAATCCCTGATGCGCGATCAGGCCCGCAAGGAAGCCCGCGCCCAGTCGCTGGACGAGACCGTCGCCCGTCTGGACGGCGAGGTGCAGGAGGCCGAGGCCGCCTTCGCCGAAGCCAGTTCGGTGGAGTCGTCCTCCGACGTCGTCGTCGGCCTGCGGCAGGAACTGACCGAGGCGCGCGGCGGGGCCGAACGCGCCCGGCTGGCGGCGCAGGCCGCCCGCTCGACCCGCGACGAAGAAGCCCGCGATCGCGCCATGCGCGAGCAAAGGCTGGGCAGCCTGTCCCGCGCCCGCGAGGGCTGGGTCACGCGATCCGGCGACAGCGCCGCCCGCCTCAAGACGCTGGAGCGCGATGCGGAGAAGGCGCAACTCGCCCTGACCAAGGCCGAGGCCGCGCCCGCCGGTTTCGCCGAGCAGCGCAACGCCCTGATGGACTCACTGGCCGAGGCCGAGAAGCGCAAGCAGGCCGCGACCGACGCCGTCGCCGTCGCCGAGGCGGGCGCGCAGGAGGCTGACCGCACCGCCCGCGCCGCCGAGACCGCCGCCTCTCAGGCCCGCGAGAGCCGGGCCGGCCTGTCCGCTCGCGCCGAAGCCGCCGCCGAAAAGCTGGCCGAAAGCGCCGCCAACATCCGCGAGACGGCGCAGATGTCACCCGAGGAGCTGGGCCGGAAGCTGACCGACGACGCCATCGCCCGCCCGCCGGACGCGGCAGGCGCCGAGAGCCTGCTGTACGGACTTGAGCGCGAGCGCGAGGCGCTGGGCGCCGTCAACCTGCGCGCCGAGGAAGAGGCGGCCGAATACGGCGACCGACTCAGCGCCATGAAGACCGAGCGCATCGACCTGACGCAGGCGATCGCCAAGCTGCGCGACGGCATCGACGAACTGAACGCCGAGGGGCGCGAACGGCTGATCGCCGCCTTCGACGTCATCAACACCAACTTCAAGACCCTGTTCGAGGCCCTGTTCGGCGGCGGTCAGGCCGAACTGAAGCTGGTCGAGAGCGACGACCCGCTGGAGGCGGGGCTGGAGATCTACGCCTGCCCGCCCGGCAAGCGGCTGTCGGTGATGAGCCTGATGAGCGGCGGCGAGCAGGCCCTGACGGCGGCGGCGCTGATCTTCGGCGTCTTCCTGGCCAATCCCGCGCCGGTCTGCGTGCTGGATGAGGTCGACGCGCCGCTGGACGACGCCAACGTCGACCGCTTCTGCCGGATGCTGCACGAGATGCGCAGCCGCACCGACACCCGCTTCATCGTCATCACCCACAACCCGGTGACCATGAGCCGGATGGACCGCCTGTATGGCGTCACCATGCCCGAGCGCGGCATGAGCCAACTGGTCAGCGTCGACCTGCAACAGGCTGAAGAGATCGTGACGGCATAAGACGTGCCGCCTCTCCTCCCCATTTCATGGGGAGGTGGATCGGGCGCGCAAGCGACCGAGACGGAGGGGGCGTCTCGACGGTCAGTGTTGCGTCGCCCCCTCCACCACTTCGTGGTCCCCCTCCCCACTGCGTGGGGAGGAAAGACTTAGCCCCTGCGTTTCTTCACCGCGCGCAGGTCCGCCAGCGCCGGGGCGATCAGGAACCACGGCTCGATGCAGTAGCGCGCGAACAACCGCTTCGGGTCAGCGACCAGCCTGAAAAGCCATTCGACGCCCAACCGTCCCATCCAGCGCGGCGCGGCCTTCTGCACCCCGGCCTCATAGTCAAAGGCGGCGCCCACCGGCAGGATCGGCGCCGCGGGCAGAACCTCCAGATTGTCCGCGATCCACAGTTCCTGACGCGGCATCCCCATGCCGACGAACAGAACGTCCGGCGCGAACGCCTGAATCTCCGACAGAACTGCCGCATTGCCTGCCGACCCCGGCGTCGCGTCGAAATAGCCACTGAGTCCCTGGATCGTCGTCGCCGGATAGCGGGCCGACAGTCTTCGCGCCGCCTCATCCGCCACGCCGTCCGCGCCGCCGATGTAGAGAACACGCCAGCCCTTGCGATTCGCCAGACTCCAGAAGTCGTCGCGCCAATCCAGATAGGTGCAGCGATGCTGCGGCCCCGCCGGATAGCCCAACCGCCGGGCGAAGTGGATCAGGGGCGTCGAGTCCAGTTCGATCAGGTCGGCGACCTCATACAGGCGCCGCATCCCCGGCGTACGCCCCATCAGATAGAGGCTGTGCAGATTGTGGTTGGCGATGACGCTGCGGGTCTTCGTTTCGACCCAGGCTTCCAGCCGCTGCATGACCTGCTGCGGCGTGATCAGGTCGACCGGCTCGCCCAGCAGGGTAATCCGCTGGATGGCGTGCGGGTCCGGCGTCTGAGCCAAGGGGTCGGAAGCTGAAGACGTGTCGTGCATCTGGACGGCTCTAGCGTAGCCGTTTCAACGGCGGGTATGCGGACAAGGTTAACCGTTTCCGCCCGTCCGACCATGTAAAGGAAGTCATCATGACCCTCGCCCTGATGCTGGCCGCCGCCGTCGCCTTTTCTTCACCGAGGGAAGACCCGGACATGGAACTGGTCCTGACCGGCGTCGGGCGGTTCGCTGTCTTCGCCGACAGGGCGTCGGTCACGCCGGATCAGAACAGCGTGCGTATGCGGTCGCTTCAGATCAGCGAAGACGACATGGTCATCGGCGACGTCGCCTATACGGGCGGCTGGACCTGGTGGCGCTTTGACTGCGCCGGGCGCGTTGCGCAACGTTTGGACTTTGCCTCGCTGCGTGCGGATGGCGGCGAAGGTCCTTCGACGCCGGACGACAGCCCGCCCCTGCCCATTGCGCCGGGCGGCGACGCTGATGAACTGGCCGCCATTGCTTGTGAAGGCGTTGCTGCGCCTGTGATCGCGCGCACGACAGCGCAGGCTGTTCAGGCAGGCCGCATGTGCATGACTGACGATCAGGCGGCGATCTGCCAACCTGCGTCTGCTTCATCCAAATAAAACGCCCGCCCCTCGTTCGAAGGGCGGGCGCTTCAGAGACTGTATTCCGAAGGATTACTTGCGCGTGGCGCGGGCAGGCTTACGGCCGCCCTGGCCCAGACCCATCTGCTTGGCCAGTTCCGAACGCGCCTTGGCGTAGTTCGGTGCGACCATGGGATAGTCTTTCGGCAGACCCCACTTGGCGCGGTATTCTTCGGGGCTCATGTTGTATTTGGTGCGCAGGTGACGCTTCAGCGACTTGAACTTGCGACCGTCTTCCAGGCAGATCAGGAAGTCAGGCGTAATCGACTTACGCACCGGCACCGCCGGTTCCTGGGGTTCCGGTTCAGGCTCAACCGGAGCGAGCGAAACGCCCGAGAGTGCAGCGTGAATTTGTGAAATCAGTCCCGGCACAGCGTCGGCCGAAACGGTGTTGTTGCTGACATAAGCCGACACGATGTCGGCGGTCATCTCGAGCAGTTCGGGTTTTTCTTCCATCAGTATCAGCCTTTTGCGTGAACGAAATTCAATCGACTGATCTGACCCGACCCGCCGCCGTCCGGTTTCATACTTATGTTTGGTATTGAAAGCAATGCGACGCAGGTCAATCACGTTTAACGCGAAATCAGCCGACGAATGCAGCACAGACAAAGGGCGAACCCCTTATCGACCAAAGTTATCCGCAAGCGCCAGGGCCGCGGCGCGCTCAGGCGCCGGGTATTCGTCGATCATCTGGCTGTCGCCTTCGCGGATCGCCCGCATCAAAGTCGGCGTCAAGGCCGAAGACAGCGACCAGTTCCAGTAACGCAGCACCGTCTGGGCGCGATCGACCGCCAGTATTTCATAGGTTGTCAGGACCCGGCTCCAGTCCGGATGGACCGCGCCTTCATCCGTCGTCTCGGGCCGCCGCATGGAACGCCACAGGGACTGAAGGGCAGGTCGGCTCAACCCCGTCGCCTTGCACAGTATGGCGACAGCTTCCCCGCCTGGATCGCCCATGATCTTTGCCGCCGTCAGCGGCTTGATGCCGGACAGATAGCCGATTTCAGACACCAGACCGCGCGACAGGCCGCTGCGCGCAGCCGCCTCTACGGCGCCTTCCAGATCAGGGAACGGACTCTTCTGTATCGCCGCGCGGTTTCTCTGTCTTCGCTCGATGAACTGCAGCGCCTTGCGCGAGACATGATCCTGCCATCCCTCGGCGGCTGCCATGGCGAAAACGTCTTCGACGCTGGTCTGCATGACTTCGCGCGAAACGGCGAAACGCTGCAGGATAATGCGCCGCTCATCTGGCCCGCACCACCAGAACATGATGTAGGCCGCCGCGGGTCTCAACTCCGGACGCTTGAGCAGAGCCGCGCACAGTTCAGGCCGCTGCCGACTGAGGGCGACCACGCTTTCAAGTCCGGTCTGCGTCAATTGCGCTGAAGGATTGGCCAGCAACAGATCGACCACCGCCTCTTCGCCCATGTTCAACAGGGCGTCGGTCACGGCTTCGGACAGGTCGCGTCGCGCCGCCATCATGGCCCGATGTTCAGGCCCGGAATCGCGCGCGCAGCCGATCAGATCGGCGTCGGACAGCGCCGCACAATCCTGCAACAGGGGCGCTGCGACAAACGGTTCATCGCGCAGCAGCAGCCGCTTAAGCATATCAGGCAACTCGCCCAGCGGCGCCAGGCGAACAGCGACCTTGTGGCGGTCCTCCAGCGGCGCCGGGCGCAGGACATCGACCAGAAGATCGCCCACCACCGAGCGCTCAAAGGCGTTGATCCGGCTGGCAGGCAGGCTGACGACATCCGCCAGGCGACGCAGCAGCACGCGCCGAGCGGTCCGCCCGCTGGATGGATTTTCTTCCTGCTGACCAGACTGCATATCGCCCATGGCGACAGTCTAGAACCGTAGCGGTTAACCGCTGGTGCAGACCGACCGGTGGTTCACGACCTTACAGGCCCTCGAAAAGCGCCGTCGACAGATAGCGTTCGGCGAAGCTGGGAATGATGGCGACGATGGTCTGCCCGGCATACTCATCCTGAGCCGCCAGACGGAAGGCCGCAGTCAGGGCCGCGCCCGAACTGATGCCGACGGGGATGCCTTCCTCGCGCGCGGCGCGGCGGGCCATGTCGAAGGCGTCTTCATTGGTGACCTGTTCGACGCCGTCGATGACGTCGCGGTCCACCACGGCCGGAACGAAGCCCGCGCCGATGCCCTGAATCTTGTGCGGGCCGGGCGCGCCGCCCGACAGCACAGGCGAGGCCGTCGGCTCGACCGCGATCATCTTCACCGAGGGCTTCTTCTCCTTCAGCGCATGGCCGACCCCGGTGATGGTGCCGCCGGTGCCGACGCCGGACACCACCACGTCCACGGCTCCGGCCGTGTCGTTCCAGATCTCCTCGGCCGTTGTGGCCTCATGGATGGCGGGGTTGGCCAGGTTCTCGAACTGGGCCGGACTGACCGAGCCGGGGATTTCCGCCAGCAGTTCCTCGGCGCGGGCGATGGCGCCCTTCATGCCCTTTTCGGCGGGCGTCAGCTCCAGCCGCGCGCCCAGCAGGGCCAGCATCTTGCGCCGCTCGATCGACATGCTCTCGGGCATGACCAGGATCAGCTTATAACCCTTGGACGCCGCGACAAAGGCCAGGGCGATGCCGGTGTTGCCGCTGGTCGGCTCGATCAGGGTGGCGCCCGGCTTGATCCGGCCCAGTTGCTCCAGCGCCTCGACCATGGCCACGCCGATGCGGTCCTTGACCGAGGCGATCGGGTTGAAGAACTCCAGCTTGGCCAGCACCGTCGCCTTGGGCTGCAGCGCCGCCGTCAGATTGGGCAGCCGCACCAGGGGGGTGTCGCCGATGGTGTCGACGATGCTGTCATAGACGCGCCCCCGCCCCGCCTTCTTGTGGCGGCTGGCGTCATAGGCGGCTTTGGAAGCGTCAGACATGAGAAGGGTCTCCGTGCGGTATCGGCTCAACAGATAGGTCTTATACGTCGCGGACAAACCCGCTCCGCGCAGGAATTCTGAATCAGCCTTTAGAAAACCTCAGCGCGCCAGCGCCCGTCGCGCCGGGTCGAAGGGCAGGACTTCGCGGATGGAGATCAGGGTCTTGAAGGTGCGCACCCGCGCGTCGTCGTTCAGCATTTCGCGGGTGAAGACCTCATAGGCCTCCATCGTCGGCACCACGACATAGAGGATCAGATCGGTGTCGCCGGTTACATACCAGGCGGCCTGAACCTCGGGCCGGGCCGTCAGCTTGTCGATCAGGGCGTCCAGAACGGCGGTGCCCTCGCGCTCCATCTCAACCAGGACATGCATGGTCAGAGCGCGCGCCAGACGGGCCGGGTCGACCACGGCGACGTCGGCGATGATGACGTCCGTATCGCGCAACCGCCGCAGACGTCGCGACACCGCCGATTCCGACAGGCCGACCTTTTCCGCCAGCACGCGCGCAGGCTGAAGATTGTCGCGCCGGACCAGATCCAGCAGTCGACGATCAAAGGAATCCAGATCGACGGTTTCTTGCATGATAAGTCACTATACGACTGTTTCTTGCGTCATGGCAGGCGAAATCGCCAAGAAACGCAGGCCGTTTTTGACTAGGTTCCGGGCCATGTCCTCCCCGGTCCTCGTCCTTCGTCATCCCCGCCTGACAGCGGTTCTGCCCTATCTCGCCCTGATCGGCGGGATGGTGTCGCTGTCGGCCGGCACCTCCTTCGCCAAGACCCTGTATCCGATGGTCGGACCAGCGGGCACGGCGGCCCTGCGCGTCGGCCTGTCGGCGATGGTTCTGCTGGCGGTGTTCCGGCCGTGGCGGACCGCCTTCACCGGCAATGATCTGCGCGCCCTGGCCATCTATGGCGGGGTAATGGGGTTGATGAACCTCAGCTTCTATATGGCGCTGAACACCATTCCGCTGGGCGTGGCGCTGGCGATCGAGTTCATGGGGCCGCTGTCGGTCGCCCTGTTCAACTCTCGCCGTCTGATCCACTTCGTCTGGATCGGACTGGCGGTGCTGGGTCTGGGCCTGCTGCTGCCTCTGGACGGGAATGTGTCGACGCTGGACCCGGTCGGCTGCGCCTATGCGGCGGCGGCGGCGGTGTTCTGGGCGGGCTACATCGTCTTCGGCAAGCGGGTCAGCCATCTGCCCAGCGGCTCGACCGTCGCGGTGGGCATGACCTTCGCCGCCATGACCGTGGTGCCGTTCGGCGTGGCCGGCGCGGGCATGAGCCTGCTGGACCCGAAGATTCTGGCGCTCGGCCTCGTGGTCGCAATGGTGTCCAGCGCCCTGCCCTATACGCTGGACATGGTGGCGCTGCGCCACATTCCCAAGCGCACCTTCGGCGTGGCGGTCAGCGGCGACCCGGCCATCGGCGCCCTGGCGGGCCTGTTCGTGCTGGGCGAGCATCTCAGCACCCAGCAGTGGCTGGCCATCGGCGCCATCATCGCCGCCTCGGTGGGCGCTGTCCTGACCTCGCCGTCCGACGAACAGCCGCTGCAGGACCCGGCCGCGCCCGCCTGATCTCCGGCGTCGTACTGGTGCTGTTGATGCGGGCGGCGATCAGAACTCGGCCCATTCCTCGGTCGGCGCGCCGTTGGCGACGGCCAGAATACGGGCGCGCTGGGCCTCCAGCGCCGGGGGCGGACCCGCCTTCGGCTTGAGTTCATGCACCACGCCGGCAGCGTCGCCCATCCTGAAACGCCCGACCAGTTCGGCCAGATGCTCCGCCTCAGTCTTCAGATTAGCGGCGGCCGCCGTGGTCTGCTCGACCATGGCCGCGTTCTGCTGCGTAACCTGATCCATCTGGTTCACCGCCTGATTGACCTGGCCCAGACCCGAGGCCTGCTCCTGGGCCGAGGCGGCGATTTCAGCGACCAGTCCGTCCATCTCATCCACCTGTGCGGCGATCGTCTCGAGCGCCCGCCCGGTCTCGGCGACCAGTTGCACGCCCTGCGCCACCTCAGCGCCCGAAGCCGAGATCAACGTCTTGATCTCCTTGGCCGCCTCGGCCGAGCGCTGTGCCAGCGCCCGCACCTCGGAAGCGACCACGGCGAAGCCGCGCCCGCTGTCGCCCGCCCGCGCCGCCTCGACCCCGGCGTTAAGGGCCAGGAGATTGGTCTGGAAGGCGATCTCGTCGATCACGCCGACGATGTCGCTGATCTCGGACGAGCGGCGGCTGATGCCGTCCATGGCGGCGACCGCCTGACGCATGACCTCGCCCGAGCGGTCAGCCTCGGCATGAGCCTGTGAGGCGACAGCCGCCGCCTGACGGGCGCCCTCGGCGCTACGCTGGACGGTGGTGGTGATCTGGTCCAGCGCCGCCGCTGTCTCTTCCAGACTGGCGGCCTGCTGTTCCGTGCGCCGCGACAGATCGTCGGACGCCTGACTGATCTCATCCGAGCCGCCACGCAAAGTCGTCACCGCCGCCAGCACCTGCTCCATCACCGTCCGCAGACTGGTCACGGCGCCGTTGAAGTCGGCCTTCACCGTCTGGTGGGCGCCTTCCATCTCCTGCTCAATGGCGGCGCGCAGGTCGCCGTCCGACAGGCGCGAAAGCTGTTCCGCCAGGGCGCCGACCAGTTTCGCCTGCGCCGCCTCGGCCGCCAGACGTTCGCGCTCGGCGCGCTGAGACGCCTGTTCAGCCTTGGTGATGTCGACGGCCAGTTTGACCACCTTCAGCGGCCTCCCCGCCTCGTCCAACACAGGATTATAGGAGGCTTCCAGCCAGACCTCGCGTCCGCCCTTGGCCATGCGGCGGAACTTGCGGGCGACGAAGCGCCCCTCGTTCAGTTCGCGCCAGAAGGCGGCGTAGTCCGGCGTCGACGCCTCGGCCGGGTCCATGAACATCCGGTGATGCTGGCCCCGGATCTCGTCCATGCCATAGCCCATGGTCTGGAGCAGGTTGTCGTTCGCGTCCCGGATCGTGCCGTCAAGGTCGAATTCAATCACCGCCTGTGATCGCCCGATCGCGGCCATGCGGCGATCCAGTTCTTCAAGCCGCTCCAGATCCGCAGCCTGCTTTTTCCGACGACTTCCAGTGAACATCCGAACCGCTCCCTGCCAGAATAACGGTGATGAGTTAGATAAGTCTGTGAATAACAACGGCACGCCAAAGGTTTCATCTTCGTTACCTGCAATCTGAAGTTGTGTAATTAAGCTCAGTTTCATGGCTCATTAACCATGATCAGATATGAAAAGACGAACGGCTGCGCCTTTCTGCGGCCCGGGGGCCCTTCTTGCGCAATCTCGTCGCCGCCGTCGAAGCGATCGACCCGCTGGTCGTCACCGGCAAGGTGGCGGGCGTGAGCGGCCTGCTGATTGAATCGCGCGGCGGTCTGTCGCGTCTGGCCGTCGGGGCGCGGGCCGAGATCGAGCGACGCGGCCAGCCGCCCCTGCCCGCAGAAGTTGTCGGCTTTCGCGAGGCCAAGGCCCTGCTGATGCCCTTCGGCCCGGTCGAGGGCGTGGCGCCCGGCGCCGACATCCGCATCATCAACGCCGCCGCCAGCGTGCGTCCGACGACCGCGTGGCTGGGCCGGATCATCGATTCCTTCGGCGAGCCGATCGACGGCGCGGGGCCGCTGGCGCCGGGCCTTGTTCCCTATCCTTTGCGCGCGCCGCCGCCGCCCGCCCATTCGCGTGGCCGGGTCGGCGAGCGGCTGGATCTGGGCGTGCGCGCGATGGACGTCTTCACCACCACCAGCCGGGGGCAGCGTCTGGGCATCTTCGCCGGTTCGGGCGTGGGCAAGTCGGTGCTGCTGTCCATGCTGGCGCGTCAGGCGACCTGTGATGTCGTGGTGGTCGGCCTGATCGGCGAGCGGGGCCGCGAGGTCCGAGAGTTCATCGAAGAGACTCTCGGCGAGGAGGGTCTGAAACGCGCCGTCGTCGTGGTCGCCACCAGTGACGAACCGGCGCTGAAGCGGCGCCAGGCGGCATACATGACCATGGCCGTGGCCGAGTTCTTCCGCGACCAGGGGCTGGAGGTGCTGTGCCTGATGGACAGCGTCACCCGCTTCGCCATGGCCCAGCGCGAGATCGGTCTGGCGGCGGGCGAACCGCCGACGACCAAGGGCTATACCCCCACCGTCTTCACCGAACTGCCCAAGCTGCTGGAGCGCGCCGGGCCGGGGCCGATCCGGCCGGACGGGACCGAGGCGGGACCGATCACCGCCCTGTTCACCGTGCTGGTGGACGGCGGCGACCATGACGAGCCGATCGCCGACGCCGTGCGCGGGATTCTGGACGGCCACATCGTCATGGACCGCAAGATCGCCGAGCGCGGCCGCTTCCCCGCCATCGACGTGCTGAAGTCCGTCAGCCGCACCATGCCCGGCAACCAGTCCCCGCCCGAGCGCGAATTGAACCGCCGCGCGCGCCAGTGCCTGAGCGCCTATTCCAACATGGAAGAGCTGATCCGCATCGGCGCCTATCGCACCGGGGCCGACCCCATCGTCGACCGCGCCATCGCCCTGAATCCGGCCCTGGAAGGCTTCTTGACCCAGGACAAAGACGACGTGACGCGCCTGGCTGACAGTTTCGACATACTTGAAACCATCCTGAACCAGGGCATGGTGGACCAATGATCGCGGGAAATGACGCATGACGACCTGGGCCCAATCCCTGATCCGCATCTCCAACTATGAGGTCGAGACGCTGCAGAAGCGTCTGGCCGAGATCAGCGCCCGCAAGGCCGAGGCCGAGATGCGCCTCGCCATACTGGACGCCGAAGCCGAGGCCGAGCGCGAGGCAGCCCGTCATGACGGCGGGGCGGCCATGATGATTCAGGCCTATCTGACCGGCTGGAAGCAGCGCCGCGCTGACATCGAGGCCGAAGTCGCCGCCATCGCAATCGAGGAAGAGGGCGCCCGCGACGCACTGACCGGCGCCTTCGAGGAACTGAAGAAGTTCGAGCACGTCGCCGAAACCACCCGGCTGAACAAACTGATGGCCGCCGCCAAGCGCGAGGCCGCCGCCTATGACGAAATGGGCCTGCGCCGCCGTGGCTGACAGCAGCAGAGGCGTCATGATCGACCGTCGCGCCCTGCTCGCCTCGACCCTCGCGCTGGCCTCCTGCGGCGCGGGCGAAGCGCCCGTCCCGCCGCCGACCGGCCCTGTCCGCCCGCTGAAATCCGTCGCCCCCTTCCCCGTAGGGACCGTGGCCATGTCGGGCCAGTTGTCGGATCAGGACTGGTTCCGTCTGGTCTCCACCCACTTCTCCCAGCTCACGCCCGAGTGGGAGATGAAGATGGAGTACATCCTCCAGAAGGACGGCTCCCTGCGTTTCGACGCGCCGGACCGCATCGCCTACTTCGCGCGCGATCTGGGCATCCGCCTCTTCGGTCACGCCCTGATCTGGTATGCGCAGGAACATCCGTGGTTCACCGCCATCGTCGACGACCGCCCGCGCTTCATCGCCGAACACGACCGCTATATCGCCGAGGTCGCCGGGCGCTGGCGCAGCCAGATCGTCGGCTGGGACGTGGTCAACGAACCGGTCGAGGACGACGGCAGCGGCTATCGCGACTGCGTCTGGAGCCGAGGTCTGGGCGGGATCGACGCCTATATCATCCGCGCCTTTGAACAGGCCCGCATCGCCGCGCCCGAGGCGACCCTGTTCCTGAACGACTACAATCTGGAGAACACGCCGAAGAAGGGCGCGGCCTTCCTGCGTCTGGTCGAGCGGCTGCTGAAGGCGGGCGCCCCGGTACAGGGCATCGGCATCCAGTCCCACCTCGACATCGAAATCCCCGGCGGCCAGATCGCCGCCTTCATGAACGAGGCCCGGCAGTTCGGCCTGCCCATCCATGTGTCAGAGCTAGACGCCTCATTGAAGCGCGGCGGCCATCTGCCCGACGTGCGCTCCCGCGCCCAGCGCCGCGAGCAACAGAGCGCGCGCGTGTCTGAACTGGCCGAGGCCTTCATGGACCTGCCTCCCACGCAACGGTTCGCCTTCACCGTCTGGGGCGTGCGCGACAGCGATTCCTGGCTGCGTCGCGGCAAGAACGACGACGGTCAGGACAGCCCCCTGCTGTTCGACGACAAGAGCCAGCCCAACCCGCTGTTCGGCGTGCTGTCCGGCACATTCGGCGCCTGATCCCTTCTCTCGCAAGGAGAGAAGGAAGTCAGTCCCGTGTCGCCTGGAAGCCCTGCTGGTCGGTCCAAAGGACGATCTGGCGGCTGGCCTCGGCTGTGGCGCGGTCGAAGGCGGCGACGATGGCCGACTGGCGGTTCTCGCCCGCGCTTTCGCGCACCGTGATGCGGTCCTCGACGACAAGGCTGCGGTCGCTCATGCGGAACAGGCGCAGCAGCACGACGATGTTCGCATCCGGCACGGCGCCCGGCGCGGCATAGGCCGCCTCGAAGCGGCGCACGTCGACACTCAGCATCAGACCATCACGTGACGGAGGCCCGCTGCTCAGGACCGTGCAAGTGCCGCCGTCGGCGAAGGCGTTGCGCAGGGTTTCCTCGAACAGGGTCTCAGCCGGAGACACCCAGCGAGCGCCCTTGATATAGGCCGCCTCGGTCCCGGTGACGGCCAGCAGTCGGTCGCCACGCGCGGCCTCGGGGAAGTCTATCCGGCGCATGGCGACGTGAACGTCCGGACAGGCCGAGGTCGCGCCGGTCCCGGCATAGGCCGAGGCGCCGCCGAAACGATACAGCTGCACCGGGTCCGGCGTCGCCAGCACCGCACAGCCCGAAACGGCCGCCGCAAGCGCGGCGCAGGCGGCGAGGCTCATCAGTCGGTTGCGGATCATGGTTGCACCTCGATTTCCTTGGACGGCGCCTTGGAGATGAAATCGCGCGGGCTGTTGCGCACATTGTCGATCAGGGACTGCAGCGAGCGCGTCGCCTGATCCAGTTGACGGATGGTGTCGTTCAGCTGCGGAACCGTCTGCGAGCCGAAGTCGCCCAGCGGCCCCTCAAGCCCGGAGGCCGAACGGTTGATCGAGGCGATGGCGGCCTGCGCCTCCTGCGTCGCCTTGTTGATGTTGGCGATGGCCTGTTTGCCGTCCGTCTCGACCAGCTGTCGGGTCGAGGCGCCCAGCTGCTGATATTCGCCGACGGCGGCGTTGGCCTTGATGATCGTTTCTTCCAGTTGCTGGAACATGCCCTTGCGGGCTTCCAGCTCGGCGGTCATGGCTTCGACATTCTTCACGCTGGATGAGAAGCTGCGGATGTTGTCGTCGGACATAAGTCGGTTGATGCGGTTCAGCGCGTCGACCGTCTGGGCCAGCACCGTGCCCGAGCCGCTGAGCAGTTCGGCCAGCGGGCTGGGCTGGCTCTCGATCACCGGCACCACGTGGTCGGGATACTGGTCCTTGAGCAGCGGGCTGGACGGCTCTCCGGCGGTGATCTGGATGTAGTTCAGGCCGGTGATGCCCTGCGGCTCCAGCTGGGCGCGCGAAGCCACGCGCACCGGCGTCGTGCCGTTCAGGCGCACGCGGGCGATGACCTGATCGCCCTTCTTGGGGTCCAGGTTCAGGTTCGTCACCTCGCCGACGCGGATGCCGTTGAAGTGAACTTCGCCGCCTTCGGAAAGGCCGCGCACCGGGCCGTAGAAGACGATGTCATAGACGTCGTACTCCTTGTTGAACTGCAGCCGGGCCAGCCAGATGGTGAACACGGCCAGCGCCACCAGCAGGGCGACGGTGGCGATGCCGACAGCGGCGTAATGAGCGTCTCTTTCCATCGTTTCGCGCCCTCCTCAGGCCGCGGTCTTGTGGGCGGCGCGACCGCGCGGCCCCAGAAAGTATTCCTTGATCCACGGATGGTCCGAGCGTTCCAGCTCGGCCACGGGGGCCTGGGCCACCACATGCTTGTCGGCCAGAACGGCGACCTCGTCACAGATGGCGTAGAGGCTGTCGAGATCGTGGGTGATCATGAAGACCGTCAGGCCCAGATCGTTCGACAGCTGACGGATCAGTTCGTCGAAGGCGGCGGCGCCGATCGGGTCCAGACCGGCCGTCGGCTCGTCCAGAAACACCAGTTCAGGGTCCAGCGCCAGCGCCCGCGCCAGGCCGACGCGCTTCTTCATCCCGCCCGACAGTTCGGCCGGTTTCAGATACAGGGCCTCGGGCTTCAGCCCCACCATGGCGACCTTCATCTCGGCCAGTTCGCGGATCGTCGCCTTGGACAGATCGGTATGCTCGACCAGCGGCGCAGACACATTGTCCAGCACCGTCAGGGCCGAGAACAGCGCGCCCTGCTGGAACAGGACGCCAGTGCGCCGCTCCAGCGCCGCAGCCTCTTTTTCGGACATGGTCGAGCGGTCCTCGCCGAACAGGCGCACTTCGCCGCCCTCGGGTTCCTTCATGCCGATGATGGAGTTCAGCAGCACCGTCTTGCCCGTGCCGGAGCCGCCGACGACGCCCATGATCTCGCCGCGCCGGACGTTCAGGTCCAGATCCTTGTGGATCACCCGCTCGCCGAACTGGCTGAGCAGGCCCCGCACCTCAATGACGTTTTCGCGGTCATCGGCTGTCTTCTTGTGCGTCTCGCCCGTCATATTTTCAGCTCGATGAAGATCAGGGCGAAGACAGCGTCCAGCAGGATGATGGCGAAGATGGCCTGCACCACCGCCGACGTCACACGGCGGCCCAGGCTCTCGACATCGCCCGCCACCGACATGCCCTGACGACAGCCGATGGCGGCGACCACCAGGGCGAAGACCGGCGCCTTGACCAGACCGACCATCATGTGACGCGGCATATAGCCGTCCTCGACCAGCCGTTGCAGGAAGAAGGCCGGGCCGAGGTTCAACTGGCTCCACGTCACCAGAATGCCGCCCAGCAGACCGCCCACCATGGCCAGGAAGGTCAGCAGCGGCAGCATGACCAGCAGGGCCGCCAGACGCGGAATCACCAGCGCCTGGAACGGATCGACCCCCATCACCCGCATGGCGTCCACCTCCTGCGTCATGCGCATGGAGCCGATCTCGGCGGCGAAAGACGAGGCGGATCGGCCCGCCAGCAGGACGGCCGTGATGACCACGGCGAATTCACGAAAGACGGCGACGCCGATCAACTGCACCGCAAAGACCCCCGCCCCGAACTGGGTCAGCAGGTCCACGCCGATGAAGGCCACCACGGCCCCGATGAAGAAGTTGGTCACCACAACGATGGGGATGGCGTCCAGCCCCGTGCGCTCGGCCTGACTGAACCAGGCGGCCCAGCGGATGCGGCCGGGATGCTTCAGCGTCGTCAGCACCGCCGCCATCAGCCGCCCCAGGAAGGTCAGCGACAGCATGGCCTCGGCGCCGAAATCATGGACGCCGCGTCCGACCTTGGCGAAGCCGCGCGTCATGGGGGCGGAGCGGCGCGGCGGGTCGGCCGTGTTGCAGTCCAGCTTGGCCACCATCCGATACAGGCGCCCGGCTTCGGGGCGCGCTGACCAGGCGGCTTCGGGAATGGGGCTGTCCATCGCCTGAGCCACGGCCAGGGCGCCTGCGGTGTCGAACCGGCCCAGTTCATCAAGGTCCAGCGCGCCGACGGTGCGCCCGTCCAGCTCGTCCTTCAGGCGATCGCCCAGACGGCCCATGGTGACGGTCGACCAGTCGCCGGCCAGCCGCAGCCGCGTCTGGCCGTCCTGATGCTCGTCGATCTGATAGGTCGCCCGTTTCATGAATTCGCTACCGTCGCAGGCCCGCCTGCACGCACAGGCTGCTTAAAGCTGTGCTTTGCGCACTGCGTCAACGGCCGATGACAAATCATGAACTCTTCCGTCATTGCTGAGCGCAAGCCTGAGGCCTCCCGACACGGTGCAGCTTTGTGAACGTCGCCGGAAGATTTTTGTTCAGCCGCAACACGGCCGCAATCCGGTTTAACGCAGATAGTCCAGCAGGGAGACCTGACGCAGCTGGCTGACCACCTGCGCGGAAGCCTGAAGCGCCAACTGCGCCATTTCCAGTTTTACGACCGCCTCGGCCATGTTGGCGTCGGTCTTTCCCGCCAGGATTGTGTCCACTGAAATTTTGCGCCCCTCCTGGGATTCCAGCAGGCGCTCGACGCGGTTCTGCATTCCGCCATTGCGCGCCTGCAGGCTGACCACATCCTTGGCCGCCGTCTCGAACCGCCCCATCTGGGCGGTCAGGAAGGCCTTCTGCGCATCGGTCATCGGCCCTTCCAGCGGCGTCGTCTCATGCATCAACTGAATGTCGCGGAAGATGCCGAACAGGTCCGATCCGATGGCGTCGGCCAGAAAGCCGGTGTCCATCGACACGTTCTCGTCCAGCCAGGACGACTGCTTCAGTTGATCGTTGCGGAAGGCGTCGCCCGCTCCCGGCATGGCGGCGAGCCGTTCCATCATGCTCGTGCCGGGCTGACCGGGAATCTCCGGCAGGTCCACCGGCGCGCGGTCCACCGCGCCCCCGGCGAACAGATACTTGCCCTGATGCTTCATGTTCAGCCCGTCCTTAGCCTCCATGAACAGGCTTTCCAGCGCGGGCATCAACGCCTCCATCCGCCCGGCGGCGATGGCGTCGGCGATGGCCTGTCGCGCGGCCGTGGACGCGTCGGCGACCCGGCCCAGCCCCATTTCCTGCGTCTTCAGACGGTCGGCGACGGTCTTGGAGGTGTCGATGAAGCTCTGGATGCGGGCCTGACTGCTCATCAGGGCGCTGACCGTTTCCGAGTTGCGGCCGAAGCCGACCAGATCGGTGGCGTTCTTCTCGGTGCTGAACACCTTCTGGGCCTCGGCGTGCCGGTTCTGGGCCGACATGAGGTCCAGCAGGGCCGATTGATAGTTTCCGTAGGTAGAGACGCGGGTCATCGCACCATTCCCAGCAGGATGTCGTACATATCCTTGGCGGCCTGAACCATGCGCGCCGAAGCGTTAAAGGCTTGCTGATAGGTCGTCATCAGCACCAGTTCCTCGTCCAGATTGACGCCTTCGACCTTGGTGCGGCGCGCCGTCGCCTCCTTGGCCAGGGCCCGGGCGCTGGTGGCGTCGTTCTTGGCCATTGAGGCGCGGCTGCCGATCTCGCCCGACAGTTCCGACGCATAGCGCGACAGCGACATGGAGCCGCCCGCCGCCCCGCCCGCCGCGGAAAAGCGGGTCGCGTTCTCGCCTGCACTGGCCAACAGCCGCGCGCCGCGTGCGTCATTGCGGCTGACCACCGATGCGCCCACGCCGCCGCTGGCGTCCGCCTTGGCGAAGGCCATCAGCGCCGGATCGCGCGCGATGTCAGCACGCACCGAAAGGGAGTCCGCGCGTGAGGCGCGCGTCCCGCCCAGTCCGAACAGGGCGCTCATCGACACGCCCGACGGAACCTGCTGGGTGCGGTCCTGCATGACCGTAAGACTGGCGCTCGTCCCCGGCCGGGGCGTGAAGATCATCTCACCCGCCGCGCTGAGGCTGAACGTGCCGACCCGGCCTGCACCCGTCACCGGATCGTTCAACGCGGACAGCAGACTGGCCATATCGCCGCCCGCCGGGACCGCGACCTCTATGTCGCGGATCTTTACGCCCGCCGCATCGTCAAAGCGGAAGGTGATGGTCTCACCCGGCGTAAAGCCGTGCTGCGACGTCGCCGTCAGGCCCGTCTCATAGGTCGCGGGCTGGTTGCTGACGATCAGGTCGTTCAGGCCGAAGAAGTGCGAGAAGCCCCGTCCGCCCTTGTCCGAAGGCGCCGCCGAGTCATCGACCACCACGACACCCGTGCCGGGCGCGCCCTCGATCTTCAGACGGCCGTCGACGAAGCTGGCGCTGCCGTTGGCGCCCAGCTGGGCGTTCAGATCGGCCAGGAAGTTGGCCGGGTTCAGCGTCGCCAGATCCAGATCGATCTTCTGCAGGGCCACGCCCTGCCCATCGGTGATGACGATGGAGGTCCGGCCGGTAAAGCCCGTCAGGGCCGTCTCCAGCGATTGACCGATATTGCGGCCGGTCAGGCTGTTCGGCGGCGGCGCGGCGGATGAAGCGTTGTGCGCCCGGTTCAGTTCATCGGCCATGCGCGACATCAGTTCGGCCAGACGCTCGGCCGTCGCCGGCGCCTCGCCGTCGCGCAGGTCCAGCAGCCCCTTCAACTCGCCCGAGGTCAGGCCCTCGGCCAGCGGACGCGCCTTGCCTGCGGGCGGTTCGATCACCGTGATCTCATTGAACACCGTCTGGGCCGAGACGGCGCCCGCGCGCGTGTATTCCAGACGGGCCGCGCCCTGCCCCGCCAGCAATATGCCCGCCCCGGTGCGGATCTCGACCCCGCCGACCGAGCGGTTGGTGATGCGCACATCCATCAGGCCGGACAGTTGATCGATCAGCGCGGCCTGCGCCGTCTCGGCGCCCGAGGAGTCGGCGTTGGCCACGGTGGCCCGCGCGATCTCGACGTTCAGCTTCTCGATCTGCTCCAGCAGGCTGTTGACGGCCTCGACCCCGCTCTTGATGCGGGCGTCGGCGTCTTCGCGCACCGACTGGATCTGGCTGTTGATGCGGGCGGCCTCGTCGAACAGGCTCTGCGTCTTCCAGATCGCCTCCTGACGGCGGGGGCCGGAGGTCGCATCCTCGGCCGAGGCGGCGAAGGCGGAGAACACGCTGTCGATCTGGGCGAAAAAACCGCTGCCCGCACCGGGGTCGCCGAACATCGACTGGATGCGGTCATACAGCTCATAGCGCACCGTCTGGCGCCCGGCGTCGGCGCTGGCGTTCAGGCTGGCCGCCTGCAGGAAGCGGTCGGTGGCCAGACGGATGCGGGCGATCTCCACGCCTGAACCGATACCCTGACTGGTCCAGGACTGCTGGTCGGCGATCTTGCGGACATAGCCGGGCGTGTTGACGTTGGAGACGTTGTCCGAAACCACCCGCAGATGCGTCTGGGCCGCGTTCATGCCCGAGGTGGCGATGTTCATGATCGAGTTGAGGCTCATCGCGCCACTCCTTCACCACGGCGCGCACAGACGCCGTCGCCCGGCAAGCCTTGCAGGCAAGCGTGCAGATCTTGCCCGGCGATTTGAGCAGGTCTTCTGACCATCTCTTTGAATTTCCTCGACATCGGCATTCAGCCCCTGTGCGTTCACTCACAAGAGAGGCAAGGCGCGGGCCACAGCCTGCCAGCCGCCTGCCTGCCGACCCGCGCCCGGCAAAAACCGCGCGGCGCGGCAATAAACGCCCGGCGCAACAGCCGCGTCGCGATCGCCCGATCCGAAATAATATTTTTATATTTCAAGATATTAAACCAGAACCCTCACTGTGGCCCAAGGCTTGCGGAGGACTTGCCGAATGACCCAGGCGCAGCAGGCGCCGCCCCTCAGCGACCGAAAGCGCCTGCCCACAAGCATGTCCGCCCTCACCCTCCTGTCTGTTTCTGCGCCCGCCGTGCCCGGCGGAGCCAACCTGGACGCCCTGACCGGGGCGCCTGCGGACAGAGCCGTCTTCTCGGACCTGCTGCTCGCACTGGACGCCGACAGCGAAACAGACCCCGCGCCTGCGCTCGCCAAGGCTGAACCCGCGCTCGACGCCATCCCCGTCGCCACGCCGATCTGGTTCGCCCCGCCCGCCGAGGCGACAGGGCCGCTATCAATGGAAACCGGCGTCGAAGCGGACGCACCCTCCGCTGGATCCGCCGCGCCCCTGATGCAAGCCGAGACCGCCTTCGCCGCCCAGATGGCGCAGGCGCCTGCGACAGCGTCGACCGCCGCTGCCGATCCGGCGCCCGACCTGCCCCCTGCCCCCATCGCCGCGACCGACAGCGAGATGGCGCCCGACGCGGCTGTCGGCGACGAGACGCCATCGCCGGATGCAGCCGCCCCCGCCAGCCGCACCGCGTCTGCCTCCGACGCCCTGTTGGCGGGCCTGACCGGCCTGCGCAACGGAGCGGGCGAGCGACTCGCTCTCGCCCGCGAGGCCAGCCGTGAACCGGCGTCATCCGCCAAGGCGACCGACCTGTCGCCCGACCGCAGCGCCTCGCCGCGCCCGGACGCCGAGGCCGTATCGCCCGTCGCTTCAGCCCGTCCCTCAGCAACACCGCCTGCTCCGACCGAGATGGCGGCGGCGCCTGCCGCCCCGTCTTCCGGCGACGCAGACGCCCCGCCCGCGCCGCAGGGCGCTACCGAGGCCGCTTCCTCGCCCGCATCAGGCCCGCATCGTGATCTGGGCCTGTCGCAACTGTCGCGCGCTACGGTCGAGACCACCGCCCAGATCGCCGCCCAGATCATCAGGAAGCTGGACGGCCGCTCGACCCGCTTCGACATGGCCCTGACGCCCGAAGGACTGGGCCGCGTCGACGTCAGCCTGGAGATCGAATCCGACGGACAGGTCACGGCGCGTCTGGCTTTCGACAACCCGGCGGCGGCGGCCGATCTGCGCGCCCGCGCCGACGAACTGCGCCGTCAGTTGCTTGAGGCGGGGCTGCAGCTGTCGCCTGACGATCTGGAATTCGCCGAGCGTGACCCGGCCTCCGGCTTCGGCGGCGGCGCCTTCGAGCGCCAGCCTGACCGCCGCGCCTTCACCGGCGCCGCCCGTCTGGCCGCAGAAGCCGATACCGCACTTCCGGCGCCCGGCGCCTGGGCATCCCTTTCCCTGACGCCTGACCGCGTCGATCTGAAGGTCTGACGATGGTTGACGCCGTCTCCGCCAATAATGCTGCAGGCCGGGTGAACAACGGCGGCCAGATGCTGGCCTCCAACTTCCAGACCTTCCTGTCGCTGCTGACCACCCAGTTGCGGAACCAGGATCCGCTGTCGCCGATGGATTCCAACGCCTTCACGGCGCAGCTGACCCAGATGGCGGGCGTCGAGCAGCAGTTGCTGACCAATGACCTGCTGACCAGTCTGCTGAAAGCCCAGCAGGGCGACGGCCTGACCGGCGCCGCCCCCTATATCGGCAAGGACGCCACCGCCGTCTGGGCCGCCACCCGTTTCGAGGACGGCGAGGCCAGCTGGAGCTATGAACTGGCGGCCGATGCGACCGAGGCCACGCTGCAGGTGCTGGACGCCTCGGGCAAGGTGATGTGGAGCGGCCCCGCTCCCGACCGCACCAACGGCCTGCACGACTTCAAATGGGACGGCCAGACCACCGGCGGCGGTCAGGTGGACGACGGCGGCGTCTATACATTGAAGGTCATCGCCAAGAATGGCGCGGGCAAGGACGTCGACGCCCAAGTATTGATCCGGGGTCGCGTCACCGGCGTGGAAATGTACGACGGAACGCCCTTCGTCATCATCGGCAAGTCGATCATGCCGGTATCCAGCCTGATTGCGCTCGAAGAGCAGAAGACCGCGAGCGCCCCGCCCGATCCCGCCGAAGGGAACGCCTGATGCGCCCCTTCTACACCGCTTCTTTTGTTTTCAGCCCACTCACTCGTAAGGAAACCCAGTCATGAGCATCAACGGCGCCATGATGGCCGGCGTGTCCGGTCTGACCGCCAACGCGGCGGCCCTTTCGACGATTTCGCAGAACATCGCCAATGTGAACACCGTCGGCTACAAGCGCGCGTCGACCGAGTTCTCGACCGTCGTCAACGCCCAGACGGCGGGCCTCAACTATTCGGCTGGCGGCGTTCAGGCCTCGGCGCGCCACTTCATCAGCCAGGCGGGCCAGCTTCAACGCACCACCTCGGGCACTGATCTGGCCATCGCCGGTCAGGGCTTCTTCGTCGTCACGGAAAAATCCGAGAACCTGACGGCGGCCGATACGCGCCTGTTCACGCGCGCAGGCGCCTTCAAGATCGATGACCTGGGCTATCTGAAAAACACCTCGGGCCTGTATCTTCAGGGCTGGCCGGTGGACAAGGACGGCAACGTCAACGTCGACCCGTCCGACATGACGCGTCTGCGCACCATCAATGTCGGCTCGGTCGGCGGCGCCGCCGAACCGACCACCCGCGTCAGCCTGAACGCCAACCTGAAGTCCAGCCAAGGCTCGTCCGACGCAGCCAAGGACGCCGCGATGTCACCCCCGGGGCCGCGCGCCTACGATGCGGTATCGACGACGCACTCGATGGCTTCTTACGACCCCACCGTGCCGAACCAGGGCACAAAACCGGACTTCCAGATCAGCGTCCCTGTGTCCGATTCAAAGGGCGGAGCGCGGATGATGACCATCTCTTTCCTGAAGAAGCATGATGACCCCAACACCTGGTTCGCGGAAATCCATGCGCCGGACGGATCGGTCGAACACGCCAACCTGCCGCTGAAGAGCGGCCTGGTGAAATTCACGTCCGACGGCCGTCTGGACACCCGTTTCGCCGGCCCTGACGCCCTGTTCCCCGATCCGACCAAGACCACCATCACCCTGGCCGCATCAGGCGATGCGCCCAGCGCTACCGACGACGGCGCCTGGGCCACGGATAAAGGCCTGAACACCCAGACCATCACCTTCGACCTGAACGCCTCGGCGGGCGGGCTGACGCAGTACGACAGCACCTCCATCGTCCAGGCCACCTATACGAACGGCACCGCCTTCGGGAACCTGACCGAGGTGAAGATCGACGAGAACGGCTTCGTCACCGCTATCTTCGACAACGGCGTCATGCGCCGCATCGCCCAGGTCGCCCTGGCCACCTTCCCCAGCGCCGACGGCCTGTCCGAGGTGTCGGGCAACGCCTATCGGGTCAGCCAGAACTCGGGCACCTTCAACCTGAAGGCGCCGGGCACGGGCGGCACCGGCTTCCTGGGCGCCAGCCAGCTGGAGGCCTCGACCGTCGACCTGTCGACCGAGTTCACCGGCCTGATCACCACCCAGCGCGCCTATTCGGCTTCGTCCAAGATCATCACCACCGCCGACGAGATGCTGGCGGAGCTGATCAACATCAAGCGCTGATCGGCCAACGGGAATCCATGAGCAAGGTCTCGTTAGACTCAATGAATCCTTTCTTGCCACGGCGCAGAACGCGCCGGACCGGCCGGATGCGTTTTAGCCATTCCTTCACCACGACGCTTAAACGCCCCTTAGCGGGCGGGGCCCTAGCCTGCGCGTTCATGGTGGTGGTGAGAGAGGCTTAAGCCCATGCTGCAAGAGCGACGCCTTAACAGTAACGGCGAACAGTACGTGGTCGGACCGACGGGCACGCCCCTGACCCTGCGGGACCTTCCCCCGTCGGACACGAACCGCTGGGTCATCCGTCGCAAGGCCGAGGTCGTGGCCGCTGTGCGCGGCGGGCTGATCAGTCTTGAGGACGCCCTGGCCAAATACCGTCTGACGGCCGAAGAGTTCCTGGCCTGGCAGAAAGCCATCGACAAATGGGGTATGCAGGGCCTGCGCACCACGCGCATCCAGAGCTACCGCGACTAGGCTTTTCGCCTGAGCGCATGATGACGGCCGCTTCTGAACGGGAGCGGTCTTTTTCATTGGCGGGCCTTCGTTTCAGAGCAGGCCTCGAAATCGCGCGCCTTAAGGCCTAAATGGCGGCGATGACCATGGACGCCCTCACCGACGACATCCTCTGCCCCGTTCCCGACATCGCCCCCATGTCGCAAGCCGACCTGGACGCCGCGATCGAGAGCGTGCGACAGGCCGTCGGCCTGCCGCAGGGCGCGCGCGTGGTCGCCGCCATGTCGGGCGGGGTGGATTCCACCGTCGTGGCCGCCCTGCTGCACAAGGCCGGGTATGACGTGGTGGGCGTCACGCTCCAACTCTACGACCACGGCGAGGCGCTGAAGAAGAAGGGCGCCTGCTGCGCGGGTCAGGACATTCACGACGCCCGTCTGGCCGCCGATCTGATCGGCATCCCGCACTACGTCCTCGACTATGAAAACCGCTTCAAGGACGCGGTGATCGACCAGTTCGCGGATTCATACCTGAAGGGCCAGACGCCGGTCCCCTGCATCCGCTGCAATCAGACGGTGAAGTTCCGCGACCTGCTGGATGTCGCCCGAGATCTGGGCGCCGAGGCGATGGCGACCGGCCACTACGTCCGCCGCGCGACGCACGGCAACCGCTCGCAGATGCGCAAGGCGGTCGATCATTCGCGCGACCAATCCTACTTCCTGTTCGCCACGACGCAGGATCAGCTGGACTATCTGCGCTTCCCGCTGGCCGATCTGGAAAAGCCGCAGGTGCGGGGCGTCGCCGCATCGCTGGGCCTGCGCATCGCCGCCAAGCCGGACAGCCAGGACATCTGCTTCGTACCGACCGGCGACTATCGCACCCTGATCGACCGTCTGCGGCCGCAGGGGCGCGAGGCGGGCGACATCGTGCACATGGACGGCCGGGTGCTGGGCCGCCATTCGGGCATCACCGACTACACCATCGGCCAGCGCCGGGGCCTTAACGTCGCCGTGGGCGAGCCCCTGTTCGTGGTCAGGCTGGACCCCGACAACCGCCGCGTCATCGTCGGCCCGCGCGAAGCCCTGCTGACCGCGCGCCTGATGCTGGAAGAAACCAACTGGCTGGGCGATCAGGCCACCATCGAGGAAGCCGCCCGCGATGGCGCCCCGGTACTGGCCCGCGTCCGCTCGACCCGCCAGCCCTCCCCCGCCCATTTGGCTTTTGTTGATGGCGCCGTTCAGGTCGTCTTCGATCAGGGCGAGGAAGGCGTCGCACCCGGTCAGGCCTGCGTCCTTTACGATCCGGCCGACGATGAGCGCGTGCTGGGCGGCGGCTTCATCCAGTCGACCGAAGCCGTGGCGGTTTAGGCCTTAAGCCGCCGCATAGACCCGCAGGCAGTTGCCGTCCGGGTCACGCGCCACGAAGCCGTGGCCGCCGTCCATGTCGCTGGGCGGCAGGACGATGCGTGCGCCCCGGTCCCACCAGTCGATGTGCAGTTCATCCACCACATCGGCCGCCGCCATGCGCAGGTCCGCCTGCGCCCCGCCTCGCCCGCGCCACAGGCTCAGCGTCCGTCCCGGCGCCAACAGAAAGACCGCATGGTCCGGCCCTGCCTCGACAGGCCGTCGGCCCAGCAGCCCGGCGTAGAAACGCGCGCTGGCGTCCGGATCGGCCACGTTCAGCTGAATGTCGTCGCTCATGGTCACGGTCCCTCCGCCTGTCTGAACAGACGGAGAACCTAGCCGCGCCTGCCGCCAGTTTCTGTCAGCATCATCGCGGCGGCCCCCGCCGCTCGCACGCCTCATGCCAGCGCTTCAGCAGCACAGCCTTGCGCGTTGGATAGCGGGTCTCCATCACCTCGACCTCAACGATGCGGTCGGTGCGGAAACTGCGGAAGTCGCCGCGCAGTTCGCACCAGCCGATCAACAGTCGCACCCGGTCGAAGAAGGCCAGGGCGAAGGGCCAGATCACCCGATCAGACGCCGCCCCCGCCTCGTCGCGATAGCTGAGTCTCAGCTTGCTCTCGATGCGGATCGCCTTGCGCAGATGGGCCGGATCGACCGCATCGGCGGGGATCGGCGCGCCCGGCCCGATGAACAGGGCCGAGGCCTCCATCTCGTCGCGCAGATCCGGCGGCAGCACCGCCGCGATCCGCGCCTGAGCGCTCAACGCCGCATCGCGCAATCGCGCATCCGCCCGCTCGGCCACCCAGCGCGATCCCAGAGCCAGGGCCTCGATCTCTTCGGGCGTGAACATCAACGGCGGCAGCAGATAGCCGGGCTTCAGCACATAGCCCACGCCCGGCTCGCCCTCGATGGTCGCGCCCTGCGCCTGCAGACTGGCGATGTCGCGATAGAGGGTGCGCAGGGATACGCCTGTCTCATCCGCCAGCACGCGCCCGCTGACCGGCCGACGATGCCGCCGCAGGGTGTTCAGCAGATCAAGAAGGCGTTCGGACCGGGACACCCGAAAATCTTAGCAGACCTGCTGCCGGAAAATGGCAGCATGCTTTGCAAAGGTGATCAGGCTGCCTCGTCCTTGCCCGGCATGACGTCGCCGACGGTGGGGCGATTTTCGGTGAAGACCACCTCGACCTCGCGCGGGCGCACCATCTCATTGCAGCAGCCGCAGGCGATGCGGGGCTTCAGGTCGTGGCCGCAGGTTTTGTGACGCAGGACGATGCCCGACGGCTCCTCCTCGCCATAGATGTGTTTCTCGCCCCATGCGTGCAGGGTGATCAGGACGCCGTACAGATCCTTGCCCTTGGCGGTCAGCACATATTCGTTGCGCGGCGGGCGTTCCGAATAGGGGCGCGGTTCCAGCACCCCATGATGCACCAGCGACTTCAGCCGCGCGGCCAGCACATTGCGCGCCACGCCCAGCCGCTCCTGCCACTGCTCAAAGCGGCGAACGCCGTTGAAGGCGTCGCGGATGACCAGCATCGTCCAAGGATCGCCGATCACCTCAAGCGTGGCGGCGACAGAGCAACTCTGGCGTGAATAGTCGGCGGTGCGTCCCATAGCGATGAAAGTGACGCTCCGTCAGGCTTTTGACAAGGGTTGCCAATCGCGACGGAGTAAGTCAGTTTCTATTTGCAACGGACATGGCCGCCCCCGGTCATATCCTTCCCTCGACTCGGAGGCGGCTCCGTCGCAGGTTCCGCCTCCGCTTTTCGATGAGAGCCATGACCGAACCTGACCTGATCCGCGCCGCCCTGCACCTGGCGCCCGAAGACGACGGCGCCGCGCCGGGCGTTCTAGCCGCCCATCTGAACGGCGAGTTCTCCAACGGTCCGGTCAGCGCCCCGCCCGAGGCGGGCTTTCCCTTCGGCGGCCTGCTGGCGGCCCTGTGCGCCGGGGCCATGCGTCAGGGTCTGGGGATAGAGGCGCCGCTGCGCAGCCTGACGGTCCAGTATCTGGCAGCCGCCCGCTATGGCCGGTCGCTGCAATTCCGTCCGAGAATGCTGCGCGGAGGGCGCAACGTTGCCTTCGCCGTGGTCGAGGCCGCACAGGACGACAGGCTGACCCATCACGCCAGCGCCACCTACGGCCCCGACGGGCCGACGCCGGCGCCGCTGACGCCGCTGCTGGCGCCGCCGCCTTCGCTGGAAAGCCTGAAGGATGCGCCCGGCATCAGCGGGCCTATGGCGCCGCGCTTCGCCCAGCACGTCGACTATCGCTTCGAGAGCGGCCCCAACATCCTGGGCGGCAATGAGGGCAAGCCGGTCGTCGAGCGGGTCTGGATGCGGGTGAAGGACGGGGCGCCGCTGGACGAATTGCGGATGTGCTACCTGCTGGACGCCCTCTATCCGCCCGCCTGGACCGCCTTCAAGGCGCCGCCGATGATGACGACGGTGGACCTGCGCTATGACTTCATCAGCGACCCCACGCCGGACAATGCACCCGACGGCTGGGCCTTCTTTGAATATCGGCTGCTGGACCACGGTCTGGGCTGGTCGGTGGACGAGGCGATCGCCTGGGGCGCAGATGGCCGCCCCCTCGCCCTGGCCCGCCAGCGCCGCAAGCTGCTCTGACGCCGCCCTGCTTGCCATCGCCCCTTCGCCTCCCCTAATCCCCACGAAACGATTCAATTACGGAAACGCCTGTCATGACCGCCGCTGCTGATCCCGTCGTCATCTGCTCCTTCGCCCGCACCCCGATGGGCGGCTTCCAGGGCGCGCTGTCGCCGGTCAAGGCGACCGATCTGGGCGCCGCCGCCGTCAAGGCCGCTGTCGAGCGCGCAGGCGTCGCGCCTGAAAAGGTCGAGCAGATCTTCATGGGCTGCGTCCTGCCTGCCGGTCTGGGCCAGGCGCCCGCGCGTCAGGCCGCCATCGGCGCGGGTCTCGGCAAGCACGTCGAGGCGACGACCGTGAACAAGATGTGCGGCTCGGGCCTGCAATCGGCGATGATGGCGCACGACGCCCTGCTGGCGGGCACGGCTGACGTCATCGTCGCGGGCGGCATGGAGTCGATGACCGGCGCGCCCTATCTGATGAACAAGCACCGCGGCGGCGCCCGCATCGGCCACGACGTCATCGTCGACTCCATGATGATGGACGGCCTTGAAGACGCCTATTCCCCCGGCAAGGCCATGGGAGTCTTCGCCGAAGACGCGGCCGCCCAGTATCAGTTCACCCGCGAACAGATGGACGAATACGCCATCGAAAGCCTGACCCGCGCCAAGGCCGCCATCGCCTCGGGCGCCTTCAAGGCCGAGATCGTTCCGGTTGAAGTGTCCACCCGCAAAGGCCCGGTGACGGTCAGCGAGGACGAACAGCCCGGCAAGGCCGATCCGGCCAAGATCCCGACGCTGCGCCCCGCCTTCGTCAAGGACGGCGCGATCACCGCCGCCAACTCCAGTTCCATCTCCGACGGCGCGGCCGCCATGGTCATGACGCGCGAAAGCACGGCCAAGGCGCTGGGCCTGCCCATCGTCGCCCGCGTGGTCAGCCACGCCGCCCACGCCCATGAGCCGGGCCTGTTCACCACCGCCCCCGTCCCCGCCATGCAGAAGGCGCTGAAGAAGGCGGGCTGGTCGGTCGAGGATGTCGACCTGTGGGAGGTCAATGAGGCCTTCGCCGTCGTCGCCATGATCGCCCAGAAGGAGCTGGGCATCGACCGCGCCAAGCTGAACGTCAACGGCGGCGCCACAGCGCTGGGCCACCCCATCGGCGCATCGGGCGCGCGCATCCTGTCCACCCTGCTGGCGGCGCTGCAGACGCGCGGCGGCAAGAAGGGCGTGGCGTCGCTGTGCATCGGCGGCGGCGAGGCCGTAGCCATGGCGGTGGAACTGGTCTGAAGCTGCAGCGTTGTGGCGACACAATCCCTGCTAGTGGAGCGCTTCCTTTGAAACTGCCGACCCTCTTCGCCGCCGGCGTCGCCGCCTTAAGCCTTTCCGCCTGCGCTACCGCACAGGCCGAAGGCGTAACGGGTCAGGCCGGTCAGGCGGGCTCCGCCGATCTGAAGGCCTTCCCGGCCGCAACAGCTGGCCAAACCCGCCATGTCATCAACCTGCCCGCCCATTCGGACGAGGACGCGCTGAAGGTCGAACTGATCCTCGGCAAGACCAAGACCGTGGATTGCAACCATCAGTTCTTCGGCGGCGAGTTGCAGACCCGCACGGCGCAGGGCTGGGGTTATGACTACTATGTCCTGCCTGCGCTCGGCGCCGGGGCCAGCACCCTGATGGGCTGCCCGCCCGGTTCAGAGCATCAGGCCTTTGTGACGACGCAGGAACAGCCGCTGATCCGCTACAACTCGCGTCTGCCGGTCGTGGTCTACGCCCCGTCGGACGTCGAGGTGCGCTATCGCGTATGGCGCGCGGGCGAGACCCAGACGGCGCGCTGATCCGCACCGTCCATTGCGATCAGATGCGGGCGTCGGTCAGCCTCGACCGGCGCCCATTCTGTTTGACGCCCGTCACGTCTACACGCGCCGCGTCTGTCCGCATCGCGCCGCATCAGCGAAGCCAGTGAGGCGCATCCGGCGCTCAGGACGATCATGAATCCAAACCTGCTTTTGCGAACTAGTTGCAGGTTTGCGCAGAGTCGGCCTTCGTGCAAGCGTCCACCTCAATTTCCTGGAGAGTCGCCATGCGCGAAGACGGCAAGCTGGATTATCTCGAACTGCCCGCGACGGACCTGACGGCGCACAAAGCCTTTTACTCTGAGGCGTTCGGCTGGCGCTTTCAGGACTACGGCCCGGCCTATGCGGCTTTCAGCGAAGGGCTGGACGGCGGTTTCACGCCCGACGCCATGACGCCCAAGCCCCTGCCCATCCTCTACGCCCACGATCTGGAGGCGATGCAGGCCAGGGTCGAGGCGGCGGGCGGCGCCGTCACCCACCCCATCTTCGCCTTCCCCGGCGGACGACGCTTCCACTTCCGCGACCCGTCCGGCAACGAACTGGCGGTCTGGTCGGAAAACTAGGCCCTATTTCGGGTCCACGGTCTGGGCGATGCGTTCGGCCTCGTCACGCTCGGCGCCATCGGCGGCCATCACCCAGACGTGGATCTCATTCGGCTCGACCGGGCGCTGGAACAGGTGCTCCATCGCCACACGGCGCGCGCCGTCCGGCACGATGATCGAGACGCGCCCGCCCACCGTCACCTGCTCGCCCTCATAGATGGGGAACTGCGACGACGGTCCGGTGTAGATCATCAGATAGGTCTTGGCGCCCTTGCGCACGGAATAGACGTGGGCGCCCGGCGCCGCGCGCCCCTCGACCATCTGGAAGCCCGTCGGCAGGTCGACCCTGAAGGGCAGGGCTGCGCGTCCCGCTACATCCAGTTGCGGGCTGGGCGCGGACCCCGCGCTGGCGGTCGAGCCTGATGTCGCAGGCGCACGCCGCCCGGCGACCGGAGCGTCTGCTGCGGCCGGAGCCGGACGCGAAGGCGCGGCCGAAGGCTGGGTTTGAGGCTGGGGCTGAGCTTGCGGTCGCGCCAGCGGCGTCGCGGGCGTAGCAGCCTGTGGCGCAGCAGTCTGAGGCCCTGGGTTCTGGGGCGCTGGGGTCTGGGGCGCAGCGACCGGGCCGCCGTTCAGCCGCCGGGTCAATTCCTCGATGCGGGCGCGCTCTGCGGGGTCCTGCTGTGCGTTTGCAGTCGCCGCAGACAGAACCAGGGGAGCGGCCATCGACAGGGCGAGTAATGCAGATTTCATGGCCCGACATTGACGCCGCGCGCCGCATCCGGTCAAGCGGCCATCTGATCGGCGATCACCCGCCGGGCAGTTCGACCCAGAAGGTCGCCCCCTCGCCGGGCGCTGAGATCACGCCGATCTCGCCGCCCTGAAGCTCGGTCAGCCGCTTGGCCAGGGCCAGGCCCACGCCGTGCCCCTCCACCGCCGAACGCTCCAGCCCCAGACGGTTGAACGGCTCGAACAACTGGGCCTGTTTCTCGTCCGACAGGCCGGGACCGCGATCGACGACCTCAATGCGGATTCTGTCGCCGCTCCATGTCGCACGCATCGTCACCTGACCGCCTGAAGCGGCATACTTCACCGCATTGCCTGCCAGATTGGCCAGCACCTGCGCCAGACGCTGCGAATCCGCCATCACCACCAGTTGATCGCCGATCGACGCGACCTCGATCTTCATCGCCGCAGCGGCCGGGTTCAGCAGCAGGCTGCGGCGCACATCCTCAAGCACGCCCATCACATCGGTGGGCCGCAGGTCGATGCGGATGTCCCCGCCCTCGGTGCGCGCCACGTCCAGCAGGTCATGGGCCAGAGCCTCGACCTGACGGGCCGTCTTCACCAGCATCTTCGCCATCTCGACCTGCTGCGGCGTCGTCTTGCCCAGATGACCGCCCGCCCACAGTTCGCCGATACCGATCACCCCGCCGATCGGGCTCTTGATCTCATGAGCCACATTGGCCAGCAGGCGGGACTTGGCCGCCGAGGCGCGCTCGGCCCGCATCCGCCCTTCGCGGGCGTGTTCGGCCAGACGGTCGCGCTCCTCCAGCAGGGCCGCCACCAGCAGCATCGGCATATAGCCCAGCAGCACCAGCAGTTGGCTCAGCAACACCCGTTCCGACGGGCCGAAGGCGTAATAGGGGCCGCTGCCCGCCATCGCCCCGCCGATCGCCATGACCGAGACGATCAGCAGACTCCATGCCATCCCCAGCACCCGGAACCTGATCGCCATCAGCACCAGCGGCGGCAACAACAGAAAGCCGTAAGGCAGGCTCAGATGTGAGAAAATGGCGTGGCAGGCCACGATGATCAGGGCGGTCAGCGCCACCCCCTCGGCCAGACGCGCGGGCCGACGCAGAACGTCCAGACATCCGCGCCGAAGCGACAGGCCGAAGACCCCCAACACGGCGAACCCAAGGGCATGGCTGATCCACCAGAAGCCCAGCGCTTCCAGCCATTGCACGCCGACAATGGCGTGCAGGCCGATGGCGCCGATCAGCGCAGAAGGGATCGGTGCGACGGCGCACACCATCAGAAACCGCATCAGTCCTTCAATGCTGTCGACCCGAAAGCTGGGCGACAGGCGCCGCGCCAAGACGACCGCCAGCACGATCTCCAGTACATCGGCGAAGGTCAGCAGCACCGCCACCGCCGGCCTCGCCCCGCCCATGAATTCGCCCGCCAGGATGGCCATGGCGATCATGGCCGCGAACCCGCTGTCATGTGTCAGACCCCGCGGCCCGCGCAACCACACGGCCAGCGCCGCGCCTCCCGCCCCCCACAGGCCGACGACAACGCCATTGAAACGGGCGAAGCTCACCGAAAGCACGACCAGCACCATCACCCCGACAACCGTCAGGATCGGCAGCAGCGGCTGCCGGAAATAGCCCCCGGCTCCCGGGGCGCGCGCAACAGCGGCAGAGGCCGCACGCGATGGCGCGGCGCCCGCATCTGTCCGATCGGCAGCGCGACTCATCATCATGATCTGGTCCACGAGACTAAACTGGCCGCGAACCCTGACCGAGCTTCCTAAATAACCTCTGAAGTCAGGAGGCGACGTCCGGCGCCCCTTCCAGCGCCGCGTCGAACGCCCGCATCGCCGCCGCCGGTCCCTGCGGATGCGCCCAGACCCCGGCGCTGACGGCCACGAAGTCCGCGCCCGCCGCCGCGATGGCCCCGGCGTTCTCAGGGGTAACGCCCCCGATGGCGACGCAGGGGATCTCCATCGTCTCCTGCCAGATGGTCAGGATTTCAGGCTCCGCATGATGGACCACATCCTTGGTCTGCGTGGGGAAGAAGGCGCCGAAGGCGACATAGTCCGCTCCGCCCTCAGCCGCTTCCATCGCCAGATGGCGGCTGTCGTGGCAGGTGACGCCGATCATCGCGTCCGGCCCCATGATGCGCCGCGCCTCGGCCAGAGAGGCGTCTTCCTGCCCCACATGCACGCCGTCGCAGCCGGTCGCCCGCGCCAAATCCGGCCGATCGTTCAGGATCAGGGCCACGTCGTGCGCCTCACAGATCGGCTTCAACCGCGCCACGGCGGCGCGAATCGCATCGTCCGCAGCCTCTTTCAGGCGAATCTGCAGGGCGGCGCAGTCCCCGGCCGACAGGGCGGCCTCGAGACCGGCGGCGAAAGCCTCCAGATCCGGCAGGGCGGCGGGCGTGATCAGATACAGCCGGCAGGCCGGGCGGTCGGGAATTTGCGGTTGACGAGCCATGATCCTGCCCCTGCCCTTCGCCGTCGTCGCCGTCAATGTCGCATGACCATGCGAATGATTTGCACCCGCCTTTATAAATGGTATAGCGAGTTATTCTCAGTGATCTGTCGGGGCGTGGTCTTGTACGTCTGTAACTGTAACGGTCTTCGCCAACGCGATGTCGCCCTCGCCATCGAGGCGGGCGCCTGCCGTCCCAAGGACATCTTCGCCAGCCATCAGTGCGCGCCGCAATGCGCCAAATGCGTCTGCGAAATGCGCCAGATGATTCAGGAAACCCAGGCCGCCTTCGCTATCGCCGCCGAATAGAGGCGGATTTTGAAAGCGGATTTCACTCGCATTATCAATGCGGTGATAAGAACTCGCAAATAATCCACGGCGTTTCAGCCGTGTTATGAAGTCCTTACGGGCGGCCGAAAGGCCCTGTCGTCGCGCCGACGTCGCTTTCGCCGCCGCTGAAACAAGGACGACGATCATGAAGGGCGATCCCGCGATCATCCGCACCCTCAATGCGGTGCTGACCAACGAACTGACGGCGGTGAACCAGTATTTCCTGCACGCCCGCATGTTCGAAAGCTGGGGCCTCAGCCACCTCGGCAACGTCATCTACGAAGAATCGATCGGCGAGATGAAGCACGCCGACATGCTGATCAAACGCATCCTGTTCCTGGACGGCCTGCCCAATCTGCAGGACCTGCACAAGCTGAAGGTCGGCGAAGATCCGATCGAATGCCTGGGCGCCGACCTGCAGCTGGAAATCGACAGCCGCGCCGCCACCCGCGATGCCCTGACCCAGTGCGAGGAAGCCCGCGACTACGTCAGCCGCGACCTGCTGCTGAAGATCCTGGCCGACACCGAGGAGCACATCGACTTCCTCGAAAACCAGCAGAGCCTCATCAAGCTGATGGGCGCGCAGAACTATCTGCAGTCGGCGATGAAGGAAATCGTCACCGACGGCGCCGCCACGGGGAACTGACGCCTGCTGCTGCCGTCATCGTCGGGCCCGGCGCGATGATGACGGCATAGGGGGCGATCGCACGCGCCATTGCCCTTTTTCGGCTAATCCTCTAGGGCTCGCCGCGATTTGGCGCGCCTCGCTCTGGCGGTCGGCGCCTGCCGCCCCCCAGCAACGAGCCCTGTGGTTCTCATGAAAATCAACGCCAACACCATCAAGCCCGGCATGGTCCTGCAACACAATGGCGGCCTGTGGGTCGTCACCAAGGCCAGCCACGTCAAGCCCGGCAAGGGCGGCGCCTTCGCCAACGTCGAGGCCAAGAACCTCGAAACCGGCAACAAGCTGAACGAACGCTTCCGTTCTGAAGACAAGGTCGAGCGCGTCACGCTGGAACAGCGCGACTACTCCTACCTGTTCGACAACGGCGAAACCCTCGTCTTCATGGACGACGAGTCCTATGAGCAGATCGAACTGCAAAAGGGCTGGGTCGGCGAAGACCGCATCCCCTACCTTCAGGAAGGCATGAAGGTCATCATCGAGTCGCACGAGGAGCGCCCGATCGGTCTGGAACTGCCGGAACACGTCGTTCTGGAAGTCGTCGAGACCGAGCCGACCGTGAAGGGCCAGACCGCCTCGTCGTCCTACAAGCCCGCCAAGGCCTCGAACGGCATCCGCGTCATGATCCCGCCCTTCATGTCGACGGGCGAGAAGATCGTCGTGGACACCTCGACCGGCGAATACGTCCGCCGCGCGGACTAAAAAACACCGTCTTTCCCGGCCAAGGCCGGGCAAGCTAAGACTACAGGGGCGCGGATGGTCCGCGCCCCTTTTGCTTCTCCGTCCATCCGGGCCGCTGGCCTTTTAAGGATCGACGGATCAGGAGAACCGCCTATGGCCCTCGCTTCCGCCCTGCTCCAGGTCATGATGGACGCCGTCCGCAAGACCGCCCGCCCGATGCTCCGGGATTTCGGCGAGGTGTCCCAGCTGCAGGTGTCCCGCAAGGGCCCCGGCGACTTCGTCACCGCCGCCGACGTCAAGGCCGAGCAGACCCTGTTCGAACTGCTGCTGAAGGCCCGCCCCGGCTACGGCTTCCTGGGCGAAGAGCGCGGCATGATCGAGGGCACCGACAAGACCCACACCTGGATCGTCGACCCGATCGACGGCACCACAAACTTCATGCACGCCATGCCCCACTTCGCCATCACGGTGGGTCTGGAGCGCAAGCATCCCGACGGCACGTCCGAGATCGTGGCCTGCGTCACCTACAACCCGGTCATGAACGAGATGTTCTGGGCCGAAAAGGGCAAGGGCTGCTATCTGAACGACACGCGCATCCGCATCGCCGGGCGCGCCGACATGGCCGAGTGCCTGATCGCCACCGGCCTGCCCTTCATCGGCAAGACGGGCCACGGACAGGCCATCAAGGACATCCACGCCGTGGGCCAGCGCGTCGCGGGCATCCGCCGCCTGGGCGCCGCCTCGCTGGACTTCGCCTGGGTCGCCGCGGGCCGCTACGACGCCTATTTCGAGCGCAACCTGCAACCGTGGGACGTGGCGGCGGGCATCCTGCTGGTCACTGAGGCGGGCGGCGTCGTCACCACCATCGATCAGGACGGCGACCCGATGAGCGGCAAGCAGATCATCGCCGGCAACCCGGACATCCACGCCAAGCTGCGCAAGATCCTGCGCGAGGCGTGAGCCAAAAATCTCCCTCCCCTTCATGGGGAGGGTGGTTGAGCCCGAAAGGGCGAAACCGGGTGGGGGCGGCGCCGCTGACGTAGCGCCGCCTTCGTCATGTCTGGCTCCCCCCCTCCCCACCCGCTCGTCGCTGCGCGACGCCCCCCATGAAGAGGAGGGAGAAATCACGCGCCTGTCACGTCTGGCCCCTACCCTTCGCGCATGATCGCCGCCATCCTGACCGCCGTCCTCCTGTCATCGAGCCAACCGGCCATGTCCACGCCGCCCTCTGCCCCCGTCATCATCGCCCACAGGGGCGCTTCGGGCGAGCGGCCCGAACACACGCGCGCCGCCTATGAACTGGCTATCGAACAGGGCGCCGACTTTATCGAGCCGGATCTGGTCATGACCCGCGACGGCCATCTGGTCGTCCGCCACGAGAACGAGATCGGCGAGACCACCGACGTCGCCGACCGTCCCGAGTTCGCCCCGCGCCGCACCACCCGCGAGGTGGACGGCGTTCCCATCACCGGCTGGTTCACCGAAGACTTCACCCTGGCCGAGCTGAAGACCCTGCGCGCCCGCGAGCGCCTGCCCGCCCTGCGCCCGGCCTCGGCCGCCTTTGACGGTCAGGAGCCGATCCTGACCTTTGACGAGGTGGCGGCCATCGCCCGCGAAGGCGCCGCCCGCACCGGCCGCGTCATCGGCGTCGCGCCCGAACTGAAGCACCCCAGCCACTTCGCCGCTCTGGGCCTGCCGATGGAGGACGCCTTCGTCGCGGTGCTGGAGCGCCACGGTCTGACCGGCGCCGACGCCCCCATCCTGATCCAGTGCTTTGAGGTCGGGACTCTGGAGCGGTTGAAGGCGCGCATCGACGCTCCGCTGCTGCAACTGATGCAGGCGGGCGGCGGCCCCGCCGACCGACCCGGCGCTACCTATGCCGAAATGGCGACGCCGCAGGGGCTGGCGGAGATCGCCCGCTATGCCGAGGCCGTCGGGGCGCAGGATCTGATGGTCGTGCCGCGCGACGATGCGAGCCGCGCGCTGGAGGCGTCGTCTCTAACGAAGAACGCCCATGCGGCGGGCCTGAAGGTTGTGGTCTGGACCTTCAGGGCAGAGAACGTGTTCCTGCCCGCGCAGTATCGCACCGGCGACGCTCCCGCCGACCATGGCGACCTGACAGGGTGGCTGAAAGCCGTCTACGCGCTGGGCGTCGACGCCGTGTTCAGCGATTTTCCCGCCGCCGCCGTCAACGCACGCTGACACTTTTCCTCCCCATGCAATGGGGAGGGGGACCGCGAAGCGGTGGAGGGGTTGAGACAGCGGAACCAAGCCACCCCTCCGTCACGTCGCCTATGGCTCCGCGCCACCTTCCCATTGCATGGGGAGGAGAGGGTTCGCGTCAGGTTCCCTGAAACTGCAGCTTGGCCAGACGCGCATACAGCCCGCCCTTGGCCGTCAACTCGGCGTGCGTGCCTTCCTCGACAACCTGACCGCCGTCCATGACCACGATGCGGTCGGCGCGCAGCACGGTCGCCAGACGGTGGGCGATGACCAGTGTGGTGCGCGCCTCCATGGCTTGATCCAGCGCGGCCTGCACCAGACGCTCGTTCTCGGCGTCCAGCGCGCTGGTCGCCTCGTCCAGCAGCAGGATCGGCGCCTCGCGCACCAGAGCCCGCGCGATAGCCAGACGCTGGCGCTGGCCGCCCGACAGGCTCTTGCCGCGCTCGCCCAGAGGCGTCTCGAAACCTTCCGGCAGGGCGTCGATGAAGCTCAGCGCCTGCGCCTCGGCGGCGACGGCGCGGGCTTCCTCCAGCGTGGCGGCCTCGCGGCCGAAGCGGATGTTCTCCAGCGCCGAGCCCGAGAACAGCGGCGCCTCCTGCGACACCCAGGCGAAGCGGTTGCGCACGTCGACCGGATCGGCCGCCCGCACGTCCATGCCGTCCACCGACACCAGACCGGACTGCGGATCATAGAAGCGCAGCAGCAGGCGGAAGACCGTCGACTTGCCCGCCCCCGACGGCCCGACCAGGGCCACCGTCTCGCCCGGCCGCACGGTCAGGCTGAAACCTTTCAGCGCCGGCAGGTCGGGACGGCCCGGATAGGCGAAGTCCACCGCCGACATCGACACCTCGCCGCGCGGCGGTTGAGGCAGGGCGACCGGGCTGGCGGGCGGGGCGATGGCGGGGGTCGCCCGCATCAGTTCGTCGATCCGCTCCATGGCGCCCGCCGCCTTCTGCACGTCGCCCCAGCTTTCGCCGAGCGCGCCGACCGCGCCCGCCGCGAACACCGACAGCAGGACGAACTGCAACAAGGCGCCCGGCGTCATGGTCCCGGCGATCACATCCTGCGCGCCCAGCCACAGCACCAGCGTCACGCCGCCGAACATCACCATGATGATCATGGCGGTCATCACGCCGCGCGCCCGCATCCGCTTCAGCGAGACGGCGAACGCCTCTTCCACCGCCGCGCCGAAGCGGCCAATGGCGCTCTTTTCGCGGCCGAAGGCCTGAACCGTCTCGATGGCGTCGACGCTTTCGCCGGCGAAGCCCACGGCCCCGGCGAAGGTGTCCTGCGACTGCACCGTCAGGCGGCGCACCACCCGGCCGAACAGGAACAGCGGCACGATCAGCACCGGCACGATCAGCAGCACGAAACCGGTCAGCTTGGGACTGACGAAGAACAGCAGGATCACCCCGCCGATCAGGGTCAGGAAGTTCCGCAGCGCATAGCTGACCGAGGTGGTCAGCAGCGTGTCGACCAACTGGATATCCGTCGTCAGGCGCGACAGCACCTCGCCCGTCCGCATATGGGCGAAGAAGACCGGGTCCAGCGTCAGGATGCGCTGGAACAACGCCGTGCGCAGATCAGCGATGATCCGCTCGCCCGTCTTGGTGACGTAGAAATAGCGAAGCGCCGTCGCCAGCCCCAGCACCACGGCGTTGAGGCCCAGGATCAGGAACCACCGATCAATGTCGGCGCCGCCGTTCTCGAACCCGTGGTCGATGGCGCCGCGCGCCGTCGCTGTCAGCGCCAGCGAGGCCGCTGTCGAACCGATCAGCCAGACGCAGGCGATGGCCGCGTCCATCTTGTGCCGGGCCAGGAACGGCAGCAACCGGCCCAGCGGGCGGATGTTGCGGCTCTTGGCGCGCTTGCCGCCCGCTTCATCCATCTGTTCGGCCAGAACGGCCCCGGCGCCGGGGCGACCTGTCGGTTGGGCGTGACGTTGAGGTTCAGCGTGGGTCATGGTCGCGCTCTTGCCCCGGAACGCCCCCCGGTGTAAACGCCGCCCCTCGCTCCCGTCGCGCCTCGCGGCGGGATTCTCTATTTACGCGCAGTGACGGTCGGCATCGTCGTCGCGCAGAGACGGACAAGATCGATGAAAGCGGACACGCACCCCGACTACCACTTCATCACCGTGACCATGGTGGATGGAACGACCTATCAGACCCGTTCGACCTACGGCAAAGAAGGCGCCACGCTGAACCTCGACATCGATCCGTCGACGCACCCGGCCTGGACCGGCGGCAACCAGCACCTGATGGACCGCGGCGGCCGCGTCTCGCGCTTCAACAACAAGTTCGGCGGCTTCATCAAGAAGTAAGCCACGCTTGCTGCGACAAGTTCGCCACAAAAGCGTCGGTCCTCGGGCCGGCGCTTTTTTGTTATCCGGAACGCCGGTAATATCAGCGCGTTCGATCACCCGGGGCGCAGACGCTGTGTCTGAGCCGATATCGGACCTTATGAGTTTCAAACGATGAACCGACGGGAATTGGGCCTTGGCGTCGCCACGACGACCCTGACGCTGGCTGCGGCCTCCGGCGCCCTGGCGCAGACGCGCACCACCGATCCCCAGATCTTCATCGCGGGCTTCGACGCGCAGGCAGGCCGCCTGCCCGCCGCCCAGCAGGCCGGGGTGCGCGCAGTCTATCAACTGACCGAAGGCAAGCCGATCTGGACCGTTGATCGCCTGCGCATCCTGCAGGAAATCGCGCAGGGCGCCGAACGTCACGGCCTCGCCCCCGGCGACTTCTTCGACTTCGTCGGTCTGGCCGCTGATCGCGAAACGGCCGAGATCCGCTCCACCGCCGCCGCCCTGGCCTACGCCAAGGTGCTGGCCGAGGGCCGCGTCCGGCCCGAGACGGTCGAAGAGCTATGGGAGATGCAGAAGAACAGCGTCGACCTGCCGCGCGGTCTGGTCGACGCCGTGTCCGCCAACAAACTCAGCGAGTGGTTCGACGCCCTGCCGCCGACGGATCTGGGCTACACCAATCTGTCGGCCGGTTACGCCCGCTATCGCCGCATCGCGCGTCAGGGCGGCTGGCCCGCCTTCCGCGTGGGCGGCACGATCGAGCCGGGAACCAGCGACCCGCGCATTCCGGCCCTGACCGCTCGCCTGGCCGCCGAAGGCGACCTGAGCGCGGCCAACGCCCAGCGCCTGAAGGGCAACCTGTCCTATGGCCCCGAACTGGAGCAGGCGGTGCGCAGCTTCCAGACCCGCCACGGTCTGGGCGCCGATGGCCGCATCGGCGGCGCCACCCAGCGCTCGCTGACCGCCACGGCCGAGGACCGCGCCCGCCAGATCGCCCTGAACCTGGAGCGCCGCCGCTGGCTGAAGCGCGACCTGAATCCCGAGCGGATCGAGGTCAACACCGCCGCCGCCATCATGGTCTACTGGAAGGACGGCAAGCCGGTTCACTCCAACCGCGTCGTCGTCGGCACCGCCGCCAACCAGACGCCCAGCCTTGAAAAACCCTTCGCCTCGGTCGTGGCCAATCCGCCGTGGACCGTGCCCATGGGCATCGCGCGCCGCGAAATCCTGCCCAAGGGCCCCGGCTATCTCGCGGCCAACGACATGTACGTCAACGCCGACGGCTGGGTGGTCCAGCGCGCCGGGCCGAAGTCGTCGCTGGGCAATGTGAAGTTCGAGCTTCAGGACAGCTACGCCATCTTCCTGCACGACACCCCGGCGCGGGGCGCCTTCAACCTGTCGGTGCGCCAGCGCAGCCACGGTTGCGTGCGGGTGCAGGACGCCATCGGCTTCGCCCGCCTGCTGCTGTCGCCCGATCCCGAACGGCTGGCCATATTCGACGCGGCCCAGGCCAGCGGCGAGACCAAGCGCGTGACCACGGGCCGCAACATCGGCGTGCGCCTGCTGTACTGGACCGCCTTCGTCGACGGTCAGGGCCGCGTCGCCTTCCGCGAGGACGTCTACAAGCGCGACGCCAAGCTGGCCGATGCGTTGGGTATCGCCGTCAACCTGCCGCAGGTCGTCGCCGACGCCCCGATCGACCCGAATGAAGTGACACCGTAAGGAACTGCGCCCCTCTTCCCTCCCCCCTTTGTGGGGAGGGGGACCGCGTAGCGGTGGAGGGGTTAGGTCAGCGGAACCCGGCAGCCCCTCCGTCTCGTCGGCTGCGCCGCCGATCCCCCCCCATGAAATGGGGAGGTGAACCTCAGCCGAACGCCGCGCGCAGCATATCCATCTGGCTCTGCACCGGATTCTCCGGCGGGGTCGCCGGTTCGACATACATCTGGCGATCCAGATGCAGGACGCGATCGTACAGCTTCTCGGCCCGTACGGCATATTCGATCAGGGCGATGGGCAGGTCGCCGCGACGCGGCTCCGTCTCCATACGGCGGTCGGCCAGACGATAGCGCGGATCCCCCGCCGCCTCTGCGCTCATGTCCTGTTCACGCACGGCGCGCTGGACCAGCAGCCATGAGGCGATCTGCATCAGCCGCGTCGTCAGCTTCATGCTCTCGCCCGCATAGGACAGGGCGGCCGCGCGCGACAGCAGGCGTGAATCCTGACGCCCGTCGCCGTCGAGATAGGCGGCTGTCTCTTCGACCAGCTCCATGCCTTCGCGGAAGGTGCGCTCGAACAGCTCAGAGCGCGCGAAGTTCAGCACCTCGGCGCTCGGGAGGCCCGCCGGAGTCGGTTTGGCTTCGATGGCGGTCACGGGCGTCTATCCATGAATCTCATGCATCCGCAGGGTGCAATCGTCATGCCATGTAAACTGTCCCTGCGGGAGAGGTGCAAACAAACCGCCCCCAGGTTGAAACTCAGCGGAAGTTGAACAGGGCGTCGGCGGCGCTGCGCTGCGAGGACTTTCCGTCGATCGCGGCGCGCGACCGGGCGATCTCGGCCTCAAGGGCGGCGATCCGCTCCTGAAGTTCGTCGACGGCGTAAAGGTCCAGGTCTTCGCGGCCCAGGGCGGTGATGGCCTCGCCGCGCTGCGGCCGGGGCTCCAGATCTTCAAAACTCATCCTCGCCTCCTTGGCCATCTCAGGCATGAACCCTTAAGTGAACGCCGCATTGATCCCGAATGCAAGCCAAGGGAGCCGCCATGTCCGCCGCCGCATCAGCCGCCATGCAAGCCATTGAAATCAAAAACGGACGCGGCCCGGCCGACGCCCTGTGCCTGACGACACGGCCCCTGCCCGATCCCGGCCCTGGTGAAATCCGCATCCGCGTACGGGCGGCGGGCGTGAACCGTCCCGACATCGTCCAGCGCGAAGGCCGCTATCCGCCCCCGCCGGGCGCCCCCGACATTCTGGGGCTGGAGGTCGCGGGCGAGGTCGACGCCGTGGGCGAAGGCGTGACGCGCTGGACGGTCGGCGACCGGGTCTGCGCCCTGCTGGGCGGCGGCGGATACGCCGAATACGCCGTGGTCGACGCCCGGCACGCCCTGCCGATTCCCGAACGTCTGGACTTCACTCAGGCCGCCGCACTGCCCGAGACCGCCTTCACCGTCTTCGCCAACGTCTTCGAGGGCGGCGGTCTGAAGGCGGGCGAGACCCTGCTGATCCACGGCGCCACCAGCGGCATCGGCGTCATCGCCATCCAGATGGCCAAGGCGGCGGGCGCCCGCGTCATCGCCACGTCTCGCGGCGCCGCCAAGGCTGAGGCCGCCCGCGCCTTGGGCGCCGATGTCAGTCTGGACGCGACCGAACACGACCTGGCCGCCGCCATTCAGGCCGAGGGCGGGGCCGATGTGGTGCTGGACATGGTCGGCGCCGCCTATGCCGAACTGAACCTCAACGCCTTGAAACCCGGCGGGCGCTGGGTGGTGATCGCCACCCTGACCGGAGCGAAGGCCGAGGTCGACCTGATGCGGATCATGCTGAAGCGCATCGTCCTGACCGGCTCGACCCTGCGCAGCCGCCCGGCCGATGAAAAGGCCCGTCTCGCCGCCGCCGTCGAGGCGACGGTCTGGCCGTGGGTCGCATCCGGCGCCGTTAAGGCTCAGGTCGAGACGACCTTCACGCTGGCCGAAGCCGCCGCCGCCCACGCCCATCTGGAAGCGGGCACCCATGTAGGCAAGGTGATGCTGCTGCCCTGAAACAGAAAGGGCGGGAAGCCGAAGCCTCCCGCCCTCTCATGATCCAGTGAGGCTGACGTTTTACCAGCGACCGCCGCCGCTGCGGACAGGGCGCATAGACGAAATCTTGTCGTTCATGCCGATCCGGTTCAGGTCGCGCGTGTCGTTGCGGATGATCTCGCAACGGCCGCGGAAGTTGGCGTCTTCACAGACTTCCCATGCGCCGCGCGAAAGTCGGATCGAGCTGATCGCATCATTCATGCCTGTATTGCGCAGGTTCGATATTTCTTCACGGAAGGTCATCGACTGTCCGCGATAGTTGGAATCCCGATAGACAGTGATCGACGACTGGCTCCAACCGCCCTGCCCCGAGCCGTGACCCGAACCATGACCAGAGCCGTTATTCCCGCCCCAGCCGTTGTTTCCGCCCCAACCACCGCCGGGGCGGCCGCCGCCCGGACGGCTGTTCTCAAAGTCGCCGCGATGGCCGTGGCAGATCAGCAGGCCGTTGTCATTGACGATGTCGCTGCTGGAGCAGCGCGCCAGTTCAATGGAGGTCGAGCGCATATTGCCGCGCATGTCGCGACAGTCGGCATACAGCCGCCCCTGATTGACATAGGAGCCTTCGCAGCTTTGCGCGTAGGAGCCGCGCGGCGCGCCCCGTTGCTGGGCCTCTGCCGGACCTGCGCTCAGGGCGCTGAAACCACCGGCTGTCAGGGCCAGACCTGCCGCGGCAATCACGAACGTCTTCATGGATCGGCCTCCTTGGAGCCTTGTTCTGGCGCACAACGCGCCTTGGCCTCCAATCTGGCCCAGGCAAGATGAACCTTCGCTTTATGAGAACGACAGACGACGTTTTCATTTCCCCTGAAATCAACTATAAAGGGCTTCTCGCGCCCGGCCGAAAAGGTCGGGCGCCGTCGATTCAAACGCTCGTTTTTCGGGCCGCAACGCCGGGATCCATGCCCATGACCGACATCCTGATGCCCAAGGCCACCGCGGTCTGGCTGGTGGACAACACCTCGCTCTCGTTCGAGCAGATCGCCGACTTCTGCGGGCTGCACCCGCTTGAAGTGCGCGGCATCGCCGACGGCGACGTCGCCCGCGACATCCGCGGCGCCGATCCGATCGTCAACGGCCAGCTGACCCGCGAAGAACTGGACAAGGCCCAGAACGACGCGAACTACCGCATGAAGGCCGTGGTCAGCCGCCACGCCGAACTGCTGAAACCCGCCAAGTCGGGTCCGAAATACACGCCCGTCTCGCGTCGTCAGGACCGCCCGGACGCCATCATGTGGTTCGTCCGCAACCACCCCGAAGTGACCGACGCCCAGGTCGCCAAGCTGCTGGGCACCACCAAGGCCACCATCGAGAGCGTGCGCAACCGCACCCACTGGAACTCGGCCAACATCAAGCCCGTCGACCCGGTGACGCTGGGCCTGACCGGCCAGTTGCAGTTGGACGAAGTGGTCCGTAAGGCCGCCGACAAGAAGGCCAAGGACGACGCCAAAAACGGCGTCCTGCAACCCGTCGAAGTCGAGGCTGAGCCCGAAGCCGCCATCGAAGAAGCCGAAGAAGGCTATGGCTCGGGCGCCGAGCCCACGGCCGAGTCGGTGTTCGGCTCGCGCGACTGATCCATCGGTTCAGCGGCGAATACAAAACGGCCCCGGAAGATCGCTCTTCCGGGGCCGTCGTTTTTCAGGCAGGAGTCCCGCTAGTGGGCGCGGGCTTCCAGGGTATTGATTTCTTCTTTCAACCGCAGCTTTCGCTGCTTCATCTCCCTGAGGTGTGTCGGGTCCGCGGAAGGCCGTCGCATCTCCTGCTGGATGGTCTCATCCAGCGACCGATGCCGATTACCCAGTTCGCGAATACGCGCCTCAATGGTCATGGCTTGCGCCTCCATGTCTAAGGGACCACTACACTCAGCGCCCGGTTCAGCGGGGTGTGGAATCACATTGCAGTGACCCCCGCCGCTCCGGGCACGGACAGGTTGGAGGCGAAATTGGCCGATGTTGTGAACTCGACCGTTCGGGCGCCCGCGCCCTCCCGGCTAGTCGTTGGAATCTCTGGCGCTTCGGGCGTTATTTATGGCGCGCGCGTGCTGGACGCCCTGCGAGAACTGGGCGTCGAGAGCCATCTGGTCGTCACCCGCGCCGCCCTGCTCACATTGTCGCAGGAGACGGATTTCACCCCCGACGAGCTGACGGCCAGGGCCGATGTGGTCCATCGCCTGAACGACGTGGGTGCGACCATCTCCTCCGGCTCATTCCGCACCCTGGGCATGGTCGTCGCGCCCTGTTCCGTGCGCACGATGAGCGAGATCGCCACCGGCGTGACCTCGACCCTTCTGACCCGCGCCGCCGACGTGACGCTGAAGGAGCGCCGCCCCCTGGTGCTGATGGTGCGCGAGACGCCGCTGCACCTGGGCCACCTGCGCACCATGACGGCCCTGGCCGAAATGGGCGCCGTCATCGCCCCGCCCCTGCCAGCCTTCTACGCCAGACCCGACAGTCTGGAGCAGATGATCGATCAGTCGGTCGGACGGGCGCTGGACGTGTTCGGCCTGGACTGGTCGGCCGTGCGCCGCTGGGAAGGCCTGAAAGGCGGCGCCGAGGCATGAGCGATGATCTGTGGACCTGGGCCTGCGCCGCCTATGCCGCGCCTGAAGCCGCAGACGCCTGCCTGTCGCTTCAGGACTATCACGAGCAGAACATCCCCCTGCTGCTCTGGGCCGCCTGGACCGCTGTCACCGGCCGCCGCCCGGACGAAGAGACGATTGAAGCCGCCTGCGACACCGCCCGCGCCTGGCAGACCACGACCATCGCCCCCCTGCGCGCCGTGCGCCGCACGCTGAAGACGCCCGTGCCGGACCTTGAAACCGACGCCCGTCTGGCGGTGCGCGAACGGGTCAAGGCCGCCGAACTGGCCGCCGAGCGCCATCTTCTGGAAGGCCTTCAGGCCCTTTCGCCATCGCCATCCGGCCCGGCGCGCAATCCTCTGGACGCCATGGCTGAAACAGCCCGCCTGTGGGATCGCGTCGTGCCGCGCCCCGCCCTCAGAACACTCGCCGAGCTGCTTCCAGCCTGACCCCGGCCAAGCTATAAAGCGCCACCGGCGCGGGGCTTACGATGAACGACGACGAACCTTACCTGTCCGAAGAAGACGAGGCGCTGCGCGCCGAGCTGGCGCGCCTGCTGCAGGAACACGCCGACCTGGACGCCTCGATCGAGGCGCTGGGCCATATGCCTGCCCCCGACCAGCTGATGATCGCCCGCCTGAAACGCAAGAAACTGGCCCTGCGCGACGACATCGTGAAACTTCAGGATCAGATCCTGCCCGACATCATCGCCTAGCAGGCAGCCCTCTCCCCGTCGGGAGAGGGCCTTAGCCCTACAACGGCAGGACCGAGGTGTCCTTGACCTCTTCCATCACGGCGTAGGTGCGGGTTTCGCGCACGCCCGGCATGACGATCAGGGTGTCGGCCAGGAAGATGCGGTAGGCCGCCATATCCTTCATCCGCACCTTGACCAGATAGTCGAAGCCCCCCGCCACCATGTGGCACTCCAACACCTCGGGCGAGCGGCGGATGCGCTCGGCGAACTGGTCGAAGATGTCCGAGGTCGTGCGGTCCAGCAGCACCTCGATGAAGATCAGCAGCTCGCGCTCGGCGAACTTCGGATCGATCAGGGCCGTATAGCCGGTGATGACCCCCCGCTCACGCAGCCGCCGCACCCGTTCGAAACAGGATGACGCCGACATGTTGCACGACGCGGCCAGATCCTGATTGGTGATCCGCCCGTCCTGCTGCAGCACCCTCAGGATGCGGCGATCGGCATCGTCCAGTTTGTATTCCCCAGCGCTCATGCGCTCTTCCCCCTACGCTTTACAGATTCCCGACACTGACAAACCCGCGATAAATGCGCAACGCGCTTGCGAGCGTCGGAGGCCGGCGCATGACGCGCCGGCCCGCCTTTTTTACTGGGCCGAACGGCCTGCCTTCGCCTTGCTGTCAGCGATGAAGGCTTCCATTTCCGCCGTCATGGCCGGAATGGTCGCCACGCCGATGGCCAGTAGATGATCGTGGAAGGCGCGGATGTCGAAGTCAGCGCCCAGTTCCGCCTCGGCCTTGCGGCGCAGGCGCACGATCTCGATCTCGCCCAGCTTGTAGGACAGGGCCTGCCCCGGCCAGGTGATGTAGCGATCGATCTCGGTGCCGACTTCGTGGTCCGACAGGGCGGTGTTCTGGGTCAGGAAGGCCACAGCCTGTTCACGGGTCCAGCCCTTGGAGTGGACGCCGGTGTCGATGACCAGACGCGCCGCGCGCCACATCTCATAGGTCAGGCGGCCGAAGTCCTCATAGGCGTCTTCATAGATGCCCATCTCGACGGCAAGCTTCTCGGTATACAGGGCCCAGCCCTCGCCGAAGGCCGAGATGTAGGTCTGGGCGCGATAGTCGGGCATGGGCTCGTGCTCGCGGCGCAGATTGCCCTGCCAGGCGTGGCCGGGGTTGCACTCGTGCACCGTCAGCGCCGGGATGTTGTAGCGCGGGCGCGACGGCAGGTCATAGGTGTTCAGCAGGCAGACGCCGTTGCCGCCGCGACCAGCCGTGTAATAGGGCGCGATGGCGTCCGGCACGGGGATCAGGCTGAAGGTGTCGCGCGGCTTCAGATTGAAATACTGGCCGATCTTGCCGTCGACCTTCTTGATGACCCAGGCGCCGTGCCACAGCAGGTGTTCCGGCTTGTCATAGTGGAACTGCGGGTCGGTCTTCAGGAAGTGGATGAAGCCCGCAAAATCGCCGGTCCAGCCGGTGCTGCGCATCACCGTCTCCATCTCGGCGCGGATGCGCGAGACTTCGGACAGGCCGATCTGGTGGATCTGATCGGGGGTCAGGTTGACGCTGGTGTATTGGCGGATCTGCGTCTGATAGAAATCATCCCCGTCCGGCAGGCGGTTGGCGCCCAGGGTCTCACGCGCGTCGGGCATGTATTCGTCACGGATGAAGCTCAGCAGTGTACGGTGCGCCGGCACGACCTGTTGCTGGATGGCCTGAACCGCCGCCGCCTGCAGGCGCGTCTTGTCCGCCTGGGACATGTTGGCGGGCATGGTCAGGAAGGGCTTGTAGAAAGGGTTCTGGGTGACGTCCGTCGGCTCCGTCACCGCCAGGATCGACACGTCCCGCCCGACCAGAGAGGCCTTGGGCTGGGTGAAGCCGCGCGCCAGTCCAGCGCGCATATTGGTGATCTGCTGATCGAAATAGCGCGGCACGTCGCGCATCTGGGACAGATAGCGCTCGTAGTCCTCGACCGAGGTGAAATTCGCGCTGCCCAGCCCCGTCAGCGACGACCAGAAGGCGCTGTCCGAGTTGAAGGGCATTTCATACAGGCGGTGACGGCCGTCATCGACGAAGTTGTCGATCTGGTGCCTGTAGACGGCATAGTTGGTGCGCTGGTTCGGCGACAGCTGGTCCGGCGAAATGGCGTCGAGGCGACGCTGGACGGCGGTCCAGTATTCCAGACGGCGCTGCTGGGTGGCGGCGCTGACGTCCGGCAGGGTGCTGGTCTTGGCGTTGCGGCCCGGCATCTCCTTCTGGCGCCAGGCCCACTCCTCGGCGGCGATGGCCTCAAACTGGGCGTCGAGCGCCGATGGCGCGGCGGCGACGGCCGAAGCCGGTGCGGCATGGGCCGACTGCGGCGCGGCGACGCCACCCACGGTCAGAACCCCGACAGCGACCGCAAGGGCCCCGAAAGCAGTGAGAGACTTCATCGTCTTTCCCCCGAAAATTACTCAGACGCCGTTGGTGCGCCCTTAAAGGCAAGAAGCCGCCCGTCGCCGGGCGGCTTCTCTATAGTGGATCAGAATTTAGCGTTTACGCCAATGTAAACGTACCGACCGAGGTTATTGTAGAGGCTGGCGTTAAAGCCATTGTACAGCGCGGTCCCCGTCCAGGTGAACGCGGTCTGTGGAGGCGCTTCGTTGGTGAAGTTGTTCACCCCGCCAAACACCGAGAACCGGTCGAAGCGATACTCAGCGCGGATGTCGTGCGTCACCCACGACGGAGCCTTCCACACTTCGTACGCCCCCACCTTATCCTTGTTGCTGCGCAACACGCTGCCCAGATACTGATTGGCGTATGACAGCGACAGGCGATCATAGTCCCACGACACGCGGAAGTTCATCCGGCGCTTGGGATTCGGCACCTGACCGGCCTGTTCGTCACGGACGCTGGCGTCACCCGGAACCGGGTCATAGGTCAGCTCGTCCAGGAAACCGGCAGCCGCATTAAGCGACAGCGAGCCGTAGTCCGGCAGGCCCAGCTTCACCAGATCCGTGCGATACGACGCCGTCACGTCCCAGCCCGAGTTGGTGTATTCGGCGACGTTCATCACCTGGGTCACCACCTTGCTGATGTTGCCGTCAGGGCCGCGCGTGACATTGGAACAGAACTGATTGTTCAGGGTCGGACTGTCGACGCAGTTGTTGATGATGGTGCGCGCGCCCAGCGAGGCGATCACGTCGCTGATCTTGATGTCGTAGTGATCAACGGTGATCGCCAGACCGGGCAGGAAGGACGGCGTCAGAACCACGCCCAGGGTCAGGGTTTCGCCCTCTTCCGGATGCAGGTCGGGATTGCCCTTGCTGATGGCGGGCTTGGTCGCGTTCGATTGAGTGAAGCTCGGGCTAAGGCCCAGAGCCGCACAGTTCGCCTTGCGGTTGTCCGGGAAGTTGCCGACGTTCAGACGCGTCGCGTCGCAGGGATCATCGAACAGATTATAGCCTTCGCCGCCCCCATCAAACAATTCGCTGATGTTCGGAGCCCGCACCGCCTTGGCGTAGTTGGCGCGGAACCTGATGTTGCGGTCGACCGTCCACTCCATGCCCAGACCGTAGCTGCTGTCGCCGCCCGTGGTGGTGTAGTCCTGATAACGATAGGCCGCCGTCAGATCGAGGTATTGGATGAACGGCACATCGGCCAGCAGCGGCAGGTTGATTTCGCCGAAGACTTCCTTCGATTCATAGGCGCCCTCGGTCCGAGCCTGCTTGTTCTGGAAGATCAGTCCCTGCTGGGAACGGATATCCGGAACCGCGCGGCTGGATTCCTTGCGCCATTCCACGCCCGCAGCGAAGGCGACCGGCAGGTTGGTTCCGCTGAACAGCGACGGATAGGAGAACAGCTCGCCGTTGACGCTGGCCACGGCGTTCCACTGACGGATACGGTCGTTGCGGACGGTGTAGATGTAGGAGTAGTCGAGTGCTTCCTGCGACCCCTTATAGGCCCCGAACAGGTTCAGCGGCTGACAGCCCCGTGCACGCGCATCCACGCTGCGGCAGACGATCTTGCCGTTTTCGCTGATAGCGTCGATCGACTCATAGAACTCTTTCTGCAGACGGTCGAAGTTGGTGAACTGCGATTCCGTCTGGCCGTAGTTGACGTAGGCTTCGAACCGCCAGCCGTTGCTGAAGGCGCCGTCCAGACCCGTCACAAAGCGCGTGGTGTCATATTCGCTGCGCGAGGTGCGGATGCCGAAGTCAGTGTCGATCCGGCTGATGTCGAAATGCTTCATATTGGCCTGCGCCAACATGGTCTTCAGTTCATCCGGCAGGAAGGCGTTGTCCGCCTGAATGCGATAGGCGTTGCCCGTCGCCATGCCCGGCGAGCTGTCGGCGAAGGTGCCGTTACGCGCCTGGCTGCTGGCCACCATGTGGAAATATTTGGCTTCGGCGAACAGGTTCAGTTCGCTGATGAAGTCGACCTTGGGCAGGAACTCGTGACGCAGTTGCAGTTCGCCGCCGTAACGCTCGACCGGCGTGCGCAGCATGTCGTCGCGCAGCTTGAAGCCATCGCCGCCGATCGACAGCTTCTGCTCGCGGCCTGCGCCGTCATACAGGATCTGGCCGCGGTCGAACTGGGTCAGCTTGCCGTCCGGCGTGAACGTCAGGGCGAACGCCTTGTTGGAGCCGATCGCATCGACGATGACCGGCGTGAAGAAGTCGTTCTGCGTGTTGGTGTAGACGTCCCGCGCCTGGATGAAGGACGGCAGGCCGTCGTCCGGGCTCTTCTTGTTCGGGTTTGGGATTTCGGCCAACGCGCTCATCGCGTAATCGCGCTCGTGGCGGAACAGCCCCTCCGACTTGTCATAGGTCACGGCGCCCATGATGTTGGTGCGGTCGTCGTTGAAATTGCGGCCTATAGCCACCGACCCGTAATAGGTGTTCGGACCGTCCGCCGAACCATACTGCGCCTGAGCAGCGATTCCGTCGAAGTCCTGCTTGGTGATGAAGTTGACCACCCCGGCCACGGCGTCCGCGCCGTAAACCGCCGAAGAACCGCCCGTCACCGTGTCGATGCGCGCAATCGTCGTCTTGGAGATGGAGTTCACGTCCACGGCGCTGGTGCCGGCCGAACCGGCGACGTGACGGCGGCCGTTGACCAAGACCAGAGTCCGGCTCGACCCCAGGTTCCGCAGATTCAGGGTGGCGAGACCCTGGCCCGAAACCGAGTTGGTGGTGCTGGACGCGGACGCCCCCAGGCCGACCTGCGGCTGACGCGCCATGGCGTCGATCAGGTTGGTGACGCCGATGTTCTCGATTTCCTGAGCATCGACGACGTTGACCGGCGTCGAGGCCTCGACGTTCGGGCGGCGGATACGCGATCCGGTCACCACGATATCGGCGACGGCGCTGGCCTGTTCGTCAGACGACGCGCTCTGTGCCAGGGCCGGTTGTGCGGCGACGACCATGGCCATGCCAGCCATCATCGTGCCCGCCTTCAGATAAGCAGACAGTCTCATATTAACTCCCCTCGTTTGTGATTGGATCGCCGGGCGCGTCATCCCCATTCGGCGCGCGGCGACCTGTTTTGGGTCGGCGCCTTAGGGCGCCGTCCCCCGTTCGGCTTTTTGCCGATCGACCATGGCCCGGACGTCGGCCAGCAGGGCCGGAGCGTCGTAGGCGACCCCGCGCGCCACCGTCCAACGCACCCCGCCGACCGTCTCGATGCGGTTGTCGGGGCTCAGGCGTTCGTGCCCGGTGCCGTAAAGCGTCTTGAAGTTGGCCAGCGGATTCTCGGTCGTGATGACCAGGTCCGCGCTCATGCCGGGCCGCACGACGCCGAAGGTCGGCGCCTTGCCGGTCGGCTCGGCCAGGGTCGTCGCCCCGTCCATCGTCGCCGCCCGCACGATCTCCAGCGGGTTGAAGCCCGCCTCCTGCAACAGCTCCAGCTCTTCGATGTAGCCGAAACCGTACAGTTTCCAGATGAAGCCGGAATCCGACCCGACCGTCACCCGGCCGCCGATCTTCTTGTAATCGTTCACCAGACGCATGAACCGCTCATAGAAGCGGCGCCACGCCACCTCGTTCGAGGTCGTCCAGTCGAAGAAATAGCTGCCGTGGTTGTCGCGCGTGGACTGGAAATAATCCGCCAGCGTCGGCAGGGTGTAGATCTGGTGCCAGGGCGCATTGCGGGCGCGCATCAGATCGCGCGACGCCGCATAGATGGTCATGGTCGGATCGAAGACGACGCCCGTCTTCTTCTGCTCTTCCAGATATTCGAACCACTGCGGCGTGCCCGGCTCGACCTCTTTCCAGATTTCCGCCGCCTCGCCGAAGCGCATCTGCTCGTCATAGAAGTTATAGTCGGTCGGATAGTTCTGGATGCTGCGACCGCCCAGCAGGGCTTCAAAGTGACCGTAGAAGTGGGTCACCGTGCCCAGCCCGGCCTCGGCCAGATCGCGCGCGTTCAACTGGGCCACGCCCGGCTGGGAAATATGGGCCACCGTGCCCATGCCGTTCTTCTTGGCCTCGTCGATGGCGGCCAGAACCACTTCGGGCGTTTCGTCCCCGCGCAGGAAGAATTTGATGCCGTCGATGCCGTTGGCCGCGCCCCAGCGCACCCACTCGCGCGCCATCTGTTCGTTGCGGATGCGACCCCGCGACCAGCCCGAACCCAGCGTCTGATAGTTGTAGATGCGCGGCGCGACGATCTCGCCGCGCGCCGAGCGGTTCTTTTCGGACAGGGCGATGTCCTGCGGCGCCAGGCTGACGCCGCGCACCGTGGTCACGCCGTGGGCCAGCCACAGCTTGTAGACATATTCCAGATCCGCAGCCTTCTGCGGGCTGCCGCCGTGGGCGTGAGCGTCGACAAAGCCCGGCATGACATACATGCCCCGCGCGTCGATCTCGTGCGCGGCGTTCAGCGGCGGACGGCCTTCACGCTCCGGTAGACCCGGCCAGCCCGCCTGGATGACGTCGGTGATCTTGTCGTTCTCGATGACGATGTCGACCGGCCCCATGGGCGGCGCGCCTGTGCCGTCGATCAGCATGGCGCCGCGCACCACCATCAGCGGATAGGGGCCGAAGCCTTCATCAGCGCGACGCGGCGGGGCCGGGTTCAGCGTGGCGCGCGCCGGTGCGGCCTGCGTCTGCGCCAGGGCGACGGACGTCCCGACCGGCGCCGAGGCCAGCATCAGAGCCGCAGCACACGCTGCACCCGCGCATTTAAGAAGGGACTTCACCCCAAACATCGTTCGCAAGCCGCAATCCCTCCCAAGATTGAGGGCCACCGGCCCTGCTAGCGCGCGTCCGGTCCCTCACCGGCCTCTAAATCGCTACCATTTCGCCACAAAATAAAGCTTCGGATATTACGGTTGGTCAGAAAATAATATTTGCCATGCAGCGCCGATTTCCGATTACAAGGATATCAACGTGACGCCTGTGGCCGTGCCCGCTTTCGCAACCACATGGCGGCGTCTGCCTCTGACAGCCATATTTCGGCATTTTCCTGCCCCGAATAGGCGCGGACACCGATGGATCCGCCCAGAGCTATCCGATCGGCATTCCAGATGAAGCCTTCGCTTTCCAGCGCGGCGGACAGGCGCCGGGCCTTTTCGCGCCCGTCATCAAGGCCTGCATTCATCAGCAAGACCGTGAATTCATCTCCGCCCATGCGCCCCACGGCGTCGGATTCGCGCACATTGGCCAACAGCAGTTCAGCCACGGCGATCAGGGCTGCATCGCCCGCCGCATGGCCCAGGCTGTCGTTGATCGCCTTGAAGCCGTCCAGGTCCAGATACAGCAGGGCGGCCTCGACCCCGTGACGGCGGCAATAGGCCATGTTGCGCGCCAGCACCGTCATGAAGCCACGTCTGTTCAACACGGGCGTCAGCACATCGTGATCGGCCAGGGCCTCGGCCCGCTCGGCCCGCTGCGTCAGGGCCGCCACCTCGGCGCGCAGGCGCGCGATCTCGGCGCGCAGATCCGCGTCTGCATCCGGAGCGGTCGTCTGTTCGGCCAGGTGGTTCAAGGCAGGCTCCGGCGTCGCAAATCCGGCCGACTCAGGGCCTTGCGACGACTTTGAGTCTAGCGTCCCCGGTTGCGGGTGCAACGCGGGTGCTGTAACGGGCCGCTTTCCGCTTGGGGAGCCTTTGCGCATGACCGCCTCCACGCCGCCCGTTTCCGTCGCCATCATCATGGGCAGCCGCTCCGACTGGCCCACGATGAAGCTGGCCGCCGACCGCCTGGATCAGCTGGGCGTCGCCTGGGAGGCCAAGGTCGTCAGCGCCCACCGCACGCCCCAGCGCCTCTATGACTTCGCCACCACGGCCAAGGCGAACGGCTTCAAGGTCATCATCGCGGGCGCAGGAGGCGCCGCCCACCTGCCCGGCATGGCCGCATCGATGACCGATCTGCCGGTGCTGGGCGTGCCGGTCCAGTCAAAGGCGTTGAAGGGCCTCGATTCCCTGCTGTCCATCGTCCAGATGCCGGGCGGCGTGCCCGTCGCCACCCTGGCCATCGGTGAAGCGGGAGCCGCCAACGCGGGCATCCTGGCGGCGCAGATTCTGGCCCTGTCTGACCCCGCTATCGCCGAGCGCCTGTCGGCCTTCCGCGCCGCCCAGACCGAATCCGTCGCCGAAAGCGTCGAGGACTGATGCCCGATTTACCCCTGCCTCCCGGTTCGACCCTCGGCATTCTCGGCGGAGGCCAGTTGGGCCGGATGCTGAGCCAGGCCGCGTCGCGCCTCGGCTTCGACGTAGTGATTCTCGACCCACAGCCGGACTGTCCGGCCGCCCGCGTCTCGCGCGCCCAGATCACCGCCCCCTATGACGACCCCGACGCGCTTCAAGCGCTGGGCCGCCTGTGCGACGTCGTCACCTTCGAGTTCGAGAACGTCCCCGCCGCCTCGGTCGAGACCCTGGCCGAAGCGGGCGCCCTGGTCGCCCCAGGGCCGACGGCGCTGGCCGTGGCCCAGGACCGGGTGGACGAGAAGACCTATCTCAATGCCGTCGGCGCCCCGACCGTGGCCTTCGCCGCCGTGACCACGCTGGACGGCCTGACCGCCGCCATCGCGACGCTGGGCCTGCCTGCCCTGCTGAAGACCCGCCGCGAAGGTTATGACGGTAAGGGCCAGGTCTGGATCCGCGACGCCGCCGACGCAGCCGCCGCCTTCGACACCATCGGCCGCCGCCCCGCCGTGCTGGAGGCCGCCGCAGTCTTCCAGCGCGAACTGTCAGTCATTGCCGCGCGCGGCCGCGACGGCGCGATCGCCGTCTACCCTCTGGGTGAAAACGTCCACCAGAACGGGGTGCTGAAGACCACCACCGCCCCCGCCGCCGTCGATCCGGCCACGCAGGAACGCGCTGAACAGATCGCCGCCGCCGTTCTGGACGGCCTCGACTACATCGGCGTCATGGGCATCGAACTGTTCGACATGGGAAATGGCGAGTTGCTGGTGAACGAGGTCGCCCCGCGCGTCCACAACACCGGCCACTGGACCCAGGACGGCTGCGTCTGCGACCAGTTCGAGCAGCACGTCCGCGCCGTCGTCGGCTGGCCTCTCGGCCCGACGCAGGCCCACGCCCGCGTCGAGATGACCAATCTGCTGGGCGATGAAGTCGAGCAATGGCGCACGTTGGCATCTGAGCCCGACGCCCGCCTGCACCTCTACGGCAAGCACGACGCCCGCCCGGGGCGGAAGATGGCCCACATCAACCGCATTCTCTGACCCTTTTCCCGATAGAAGAGGGTTCAGGCGGCCGCCGCTTCCACCAGATCAGCCAGCCGTTGCGCCGCATCCGGAATGGCCACCGACCGCGCACCCGCCGACATCGCCGCCAGCGTCGCCGGGTCCGCCAGAATCGCCTTCAGCGCCGCCGTCAGGCCATCCACCGTCAGATCATCCTCGGCGATCACCTTCGCCGCGCCCGCCTCAGCCAGCGCCCGCGCGTTCAGGGTCTGGTGGTCGTCCATCGCGATCTTCAGCGGGATCAGCACCGACGGCAGGGACGCCACCGCCAGCTCCGAACAGGTCGAAGCCCCCGCCCGCCCGATCACCAGATGCGCCTTGAACAGCCGGTCGGCCATGTCCCGGAAGAAGGGGGCGACCTCGGCCTCGATCCCGGCGTCCAGATAGATCTGGCGCGCGGCCTCCAGCGTCTCGGGCCGCGACTGCTGCTGCACCTTCAGCCGGTTGCGGATGGCTTCCGGCAGGGCCGCCAGCGCGCGCGGCGTCGTCTCGGACAGGATGCGGGCGCCTTGGCTGCCGCCCGTCACCAGCACATGGATCGGCCCGCCCTCGACCGGTGCGACATAGGCCCGGTCGAACAGGGCGCGGATGTCCGGCCGCACCGGATTGCCGACCAGCTGGACGCGGCTCTTCACCTTGTCCGGCGCCCGTCCCAGCGTCGGGAAGGCCGCCGCGATCACGCCCACGCTGGGCGCCAGATAGCGGTTGGTGCGGCCCATCACGGCGTTCTGCTCATGGATCACTGTCGGCCGCCGCGTCGTCACCGCCGCCAGCAGGGCCGGCGCCGACGGATAGCCGCCGAAGCCCACCACCACGTCCGCCCCCGTGCGCTGGAACGCCGCCTTGGCCTGACCGACGCCCTTCAGGATCGCCAGACCGGCCTTCATCAGGCCGATGGGGCCAGAGCCCGTCGCCGCGTCCAGCGCCAGACGTTCCTCAGCAGGAAAGGCGTGGGCGTATTGCTCGCCGCGTTTGTCGGTGGCCAGCACCACGCGCCAGCCGCGCGCCGCCATCTCGCGGGCCAGCGCCTCGGCGGGGAACATATGGCCGCCGGTGCCCCCGGCGGCGACGACGCAGACCTTGGTCATGGATGATGCTCTCTTACGGCAGCAGGCGACGGCGCGGATTGACGTTCGATCCCAGTTCATAGGCGCCCGGACGGCGCCGGGTCAGGGCCAGCGCAAACCCCATGGTCAGCCCCATGGCCATCATGGACGACCCGCCATAGCTGATGAAGGGCAGCGTCATCCCCTTGGTCGGGATCAGGTTCAGGTTCACCGCCACATTGATGCAGGCCTGCAGCCCGATCAGCATGAACAGCCCCGCCGCCGCCGTCTGTTCAAACGGGTCGTTCAGCTTCATCGCCTTGCGCATCCCGCGAATGACGATGAGGGCGTAAAGCCCGATCATGGTCAGCGACAGCACCAGCCCGAACTCTTCGGCGCCGACCGAATAGATGAAGTCTGTGTGCAGGTCCGGCACATGGCGCTTCATCACCCCCTCGCCGATGCCGCGCCCGACCAGACCCCCGGCGCGGATCGCCTCGGAGGCGCGGTCGATCTGGTGGGTGTCGGTCGTCTCGGGCGACAGGAAGCGGCTCAGGCGATCGCGCATATGGCCGAACATGAAATACAGCGACACCACCCCGCCCGCGCCCACCGCCGCCAGCGCCGCCACCCACTTCAGCGGCACCCCGGCCATGAAGAAGACGGCCATGAAGGTGGTGGTGATCAGCAGTGTCTGGCCGATATCCGGCTGGATCAGCAACAGGCCGACCGTCAGCGCCCACATGCCGAAGGCGATGCTGACGCCGGGCACGCCCTCGCCCTTCTGGGCCTCGGCGAACATCCAGGCGGCGAAGACGATCAGGCCCGGCTTGGCGAACTCTGACGGCTGAAGACTGAACGGCCCCAGATTGATCCAGCGCGCCGCCCCCTTCACCGTGTCGCCGATGAAGGGCAGAGCCGCCATAACCACGATGGCGCAGGCCAGCGCCAGCACCGCGATCCGCCGCACTCCGCGCGGCGACAGCAGCGACGCCCCCAGCATCAGGCTGACGCCCATGGTCGAGAACACCATCATCCGCCACGAATAGTGGAAGGGATCACGGATCGATTCATCGGCCAGAATGGCCGCCGGGCTTGAGGCGAAACTCAGCGCCACGCCCAGCGCCATCAGCGTCAGCGCCGCGCCCAACAGGCCGCGATCCACCGTCCAGAACCAGCGCGCCACCATGCTCTGGTCGTTGCGCGAAAAGGGGTGGCTGTAGCTGTTGTGGGTCATGCGGCAGGCTCCGCCCGTGCGCCCAGGCTCAGGACGGCGGCGCGGAACGCCTCGCCCCGGACCTCGAAATCGGGAAACTGATCAAAGCTGGCGCAGGCGGGCGACAGCAGGACAACCTGCTCGCCCCCGGCCGCGGCCGCATCGGCGGCGGCCAGTTCAACGGCGCGCTCCATCGTCCCGGCCACGACGTGCGGCGTATCGCCCAGCGTCCCGGCGAAGGCGTCCGCCGCCTCTCCGATCAGATAGGCCCGCGCCACACGCGGGAACAGATCGCGCAGATCATTGATCCCGCCGTCCTTGGCCCTGCCCCCCGCGATCCAGAAGACGGAGGGGTAAGACGCCAACGCCTGCCGCGCCGCATCCGCATTGGTCGCCTTGGAGTCATTGATGAAGCGAACGGCGCCGAGACGTCCGACGGCCTCCATCCGGTGCGACAGGCCGGGGAAACTCAACAGCCCCTCGACCGCCGCCTCGTGCGACACGTCCAGGGCCCTCGCCGTGGCGTAGGCGAAGGCCGCGTTCTGGGCGTTGTGGCGGCCGGGAAGCGAGCGGGCGGCGGTCAGATCCGCCAGCACTTTATCGCCCGCCATCAAAACGCCAGCCGCTGCCGCATACCCTTCTCCCCTCGGGGGAGAAGGTGGGCCGCGAAGCGGCTCGGATGAGGGGGCCGCCAGATACGACTGCGTCTCTTCGGCACGGGACGCGACAGGGGACACGCCCCCCTCATCCGTCTTGCTCTGCAAGCCACCTTCTCCCCCGAGGGGAGAAGGAAGGGACACCACCGTCTCGACCCGCCGTCCCTGCGCGCGCAGATCCGCCGCAGCCTTCCGGCCCCATTCTTCATCCACGCCGACCAGCGCCAGCGCCTCATCATGCTGCGCCTGGAAGATCCGGCGCTTGGCGGCGACATAGCCCTCCATCCCGCCGTGACGGTCCAGATGGTCCGGCGACACATTGGTCAGGATCGCCACGTCCGGCGCGAAGCCCGTCGTCAGGTCCAGTTGATAGGACGACACCTCGATCACATAGACCGCATCCGCCGTCGGCTCAGGCAGGGCCAGCACCCCGATGCCGATATTGCCGCCGATATGAACCGTGAGGCCCGCCTGCTTCAGCACCCAGCCGATCAGGGCCGTGGTCGTCGATTTGCCGTTGGTGCCGGTGATGGCGACCACGCGCGGCCGTTCCCCTTGCGGCAGGGCGGCCAGCGCCCGCGCGAACAGCTCCACGTCGCCGATGACCGGCACGCCCGCCTCGTGGGCGCGCTCGACGCTCCAGTGCGGTTTCGGATGGGTCAGCGGCGCGCCCGGCGACAGTACAAGCGCGGCGAACCCGGACCAGTCAGCGCGGGTCAGATCCTCAACGACAAACCCTTCGGCCTCTGCCTGCATCCGGCCCGAGACGCCGTCGTCCCACAGCACGGGAACAGCGCCCCCGGCCTGAAGCGCGCGCGCCGCCGTGATCCCCGACCGCCCCAGGCCGAAGACCGCAACGCGACGCACCTCGAAGCCGGGAACGGGGATCATCGGATCAACGCAGCTTCAGCGTGGCCAGACCGGCCAGGGCCAGCATGGCGGCGACGATCCAGAAGCGGATCACCACGGTCGATTCCGGCCAGCCCATCTTCTCGAAATGGTGGTGGATCGGCGCCATCAGGAAGATGCGCTTGCCCGTCAGCTTGAAGTAGCCGACCTGGATCATGACCGAGGCCGCCTCGACCACGAACAGGCCGCCGACGATGCCCAGCACCAGTTCATGCTTGGTGGCTACGGCCATGGAGCCCAGCGCGCCGCCGAGGGCCAGCGAGCCGGTGTCGCCCATGAAGATCTTGGCGGGCGGCGCATTATACCAAAGGAAGCCCATGCCCCCGCCGATGATGGCGGCGCAGAAGATGGCCAGTTCGCCCGAGCCGGGCACATGGTGAACCTGCAGATACTCGGCGAAGACGAAGTTGCCGACCAGATAGGCGATAATGCCGAAGGCGCCCGCCGCCATCATCACCGGCACGATGGCCAGCCCGTCCAGCCCGTCCGTCAGGTTCACTGCGTTGGAAAAGCCGATGATGGTGAAGGCCGCAAACGCCACATAGAACCAGCCGACGTTCAGCAGCACGGCCTTCAGGAACGGAAAGGCGATCGACGTCTCCAGCCCCGGCGAGGTCGGCGACTGGGTCATCCACAGCACGGTCAGCACGCCGGCGATGACAGCCACCACCGTCTGGGCCGCCAGCTTCTGCTTTGACGTCAGCCCGGCCGAGGTCTGCTTCGTCACCTTGGCGTAGTCGTCGATGAAGCCCAGCACGCCGAACGCCGCCGTCACGCCCGAGACGATCCAGATATAGGGGTTGGTCAGGTCGCCCCACAGCAGCACGGCCACGCCGATGCCCGCCAGGATCATCAGCCCGCCCATGGTGGGGGTGCCGACCTTGGACAGGTGCGAAACCGGGCCGTCGTCGCGGATCGGCTGGCCCCGGCCCTGCTTGGCCCGGATCCAGTTGATGAAGCGGCTGCCCATCGCCACGGCCACAATCATCGAGGTCGCCATCGCCAGCGCCACACGCACCGTCTGATACTGGATCAGGTGCAGCAGCGGATAATCCTGAGCGACGTCCGCGTAATAGAGATAGAGCAGATAGAACATTTAAGCGGACTTTCCTCGGGCCACGGCGCCGTCGCGGGCCTCATGTTCGGCGAGGCCGAGATTTGCAAGCGCTGCCGCGACCAGCGACGCCTTCGATCCGTTCGAGCCCTTGACCATGACCATGTCGCCCGGCTGCACCAACAGGGCGGCCTCAGTCGCCAGTTCTGCGGCGGTCTCGCGCCACTCGCCGCGCAGCGACGGCGGCAGGGCCTCATGCAGCAGGCGCATCTGCGGCCCGGCCGTATGCACCACATCCAGACCGGCGGCGATGATGGCGGGGGCCAACCCCTCGTGCAGAGCGCGGCTGTGCTCGCCCAGCTCCAGCATGTCGGTCAGCACGACGACGCGGCGCCCGCCCGCCTTCAGCGACCGCGCGCCCAGACTGACGAAGCCCGCCTTCATCGACAGCGGATTGGCGTTGTAGCTCTCGTCGATCAGGGTGAAGGCGCCGCCGGGCACAGCGACCGTCCGCTCCTGCCCGCGCCCGGCCAGAGGCTGGAAGCCCGCCAGCGCCTGCAGCGCCGTCTCCAGCGACACGTCCAGCGCCTGCAGCATCAGGATGACGCACAGGCTGTTCAGCCCCCAGTGCACGCCCGACTGCGCGAGGCGATATTCGATGCGCCGTCCGTCCAGCTCGGCCGTGACGGTCGCGCCCCCGCTATCAGCCACAAACTCCAGCAGGCGCGCGTCGCAACCCGCCGCATGACCAAAAGTCCGCACCACGGCCCCGGCCTTCTCAGCCCCCTGACGCACGATGTCGGCATGGGCGTCGGCGGCGTTGACCACGGCGATCCCGCCCGGCGCCAGCCCCTCGAAGATGGCGGCCTTCTCGCGCGCCACGCCCGCCTCGCCGTCGGCGAAGGCTTCGATGTGCACCGGCCCGACCGTGGTGACGCAGGCGGCGTGCGGGCGCACGAAGGCCGACAGCGGCCCGATCTCGCCCGGATGGTTCATGCCGATCTCGAACACGGCGCGATCCGTGCCCTGCGGCATCCGCGCCAGCGTCAGGGGCACGCCGATATGGTTGTTGTAGCTCTTGATCGAGGCGTGGCTTGATCCCGCCAGATCAAGACCCGCCTTGATGGCCTGGGTCACGCTGGTCTTGCCGACGCTGCCGGTGACGGCGCCGCGCAGGCGGGCGCGGTCGCGCGCGGCGACGCCCAGCGCCTCCAAGCCCTTCAGGGTGTCGGGAACCAGCACATAAGGCCCGCCCTCGACCGGCCGGTCGACCAGCGCAACCGTCGCGCCTGCCGCAAAGGCGGCCTCGGCGAACTCATGCCCGTCGCGTGCGCCGTGCAGGGCCAGAAACAGGTCGCCCGGTTGGATCTCGCGGCTGTTGTAGGTCAGGCCCGAGACTTCAGCGTCGGGTCCATGAAGCCGTCCCCCGGTGGCCGAGGCGATGGCTTCGGCGGTCCAGAGCGGCGTGTGTGCGTCAGGCATGATCTTTCAGGGCTTCGGTCGCTTCGGCGGCGTCGTCGAAGGGATGCACCACCCCGCCGACGATCTGACCCTGTTCATGCCCTTTTCCGGCGATCACGACCACATCTCCTTCGCGCATCAGGGAGACGGCGTGGCGGATGGCCTCGCGGCGGTCGCCGATCTCCAGCGCGTCGGGGCAGCCTGCGCGAACCTGAGCGCGGATGGAGGCGGGGTCTTCGGAACGCGGGTTGTCGTCGGTGACGATGGCCGTATCGGCCAGACGCCCGGCGATCTCGCCCATCAGGGGACGCTTGGCCCGGTCGCGGTCGCCGCCCGCGCCGAAGACGACGATCAGCTTGCCCGTCGCATGCGGACGAAGCGCGTTCAGCACCGTCTCCAGCCCGTCGGGGGTATGGGCGTAGTCGACATAGACCTCGCCGCCGCGCGCGCCGCCGGGAATGCGTTGCAGACGGCCCTGCGCGCCCCGGATCAACTCCAGCGCCGGGATCACGCGGTCGGGGTCTTCGCCGCCGGCGATGCACAGGCCCGCCGCCACCAAAGCATTCGACGCCTGGAACGCCCCGGCCAGCGGCAGCAGGACGTCATGCACCCGGCCGCGCACATCGATGCTCAGGCGCTGGCCTTCCGGCGTCGCGCGGCGCGCCAGCAGGGTCAGGTCGCGCCCGCGCTCGCCGACGCCCATCACGCCCAGACCGGCCATGATCGAGGCCGAGGCGAAGGCCGAATAGGCGTCGGAGTCCGCATTCAGAACCGCCGTGCGCCCGCGCGGCAGCAGGGCCTCGAACAGGCGCATCTTGGCGGCGCGGTAGTCCTCCATCGTGCCGTGATAATCGAGGTGGTCCTGCGTCAGATTGGTGAAGCCCGCCGCCTTGATCGCCACCCCGTCCAGACGCCGCTGGTCGATGCCGTGGGACGAGGCCTCCAGCGCCAGGTGCGTGACTTCCTTGCGGGCCAGCTCGGCCAGCAGGCGCGCGGCTTCGGCGGCGTCGGGGCTGGTCAGGCCGGGGCCGGTCAGGGCGTAGGTCCTGTCGCCCTTCTGGCCGACGACGCCCAGGGTGCCCATGCTGGCCGACTTCAGGCCCATGCCGGCCCAGATCTGGCGGCAGAAGTTGGCGACCGAGGTCTTGCCGTTGGTGCCGGTCACGGCGACGCAGGTGCGCGGCTGTGCGCCGTAGAAGGCGCGCGCGGCGATGGCGTAGGCCCGGTGCACATCGCCCGATCCGACCAGAACCGGCGCCGCGCCTTCCGGCGTATCCGACGGCGCCAGAACAGCCGCCGCGCCCTTGGCCAGGGCCTGCGGAATGAAGGCGCGGCCGTCGGCCTGCGTCCCCGGCAGGGCGACGAACAGGGCGCCGGGCACGACCTGACGGCTGTCGGCGGTGACGGCGGTGATCTCGGGATCCGAGGCCACGTCGCGGCGCAGCAGTTCGGAAAGACGCAGGTGGGCGGCGGGAAGGCTCATCGGCCGTCGCCCTCCACGTCCTGGAACTCGGGGATCTTTTCGCCCAGCGCGGTGGACCAGCGGTCAGCCTTGCGCTCGACGCCCAGGAAGCCCGCGATGCGGTTGGCGATCCGGCCCACAGCGGGCGCGGCGACATAGCCGCCGGTGCGCGGATAGACGCCCGGCTCGTCCATCAGGACGAAGACGGTGTAGCGTTTGGCGTCCACCGGCCCGTCGGCGGGGAAGACCCCGGCGAAGGAGCCGACGGCCACCGCCGGATTATAGCGGCCGTTGACCAGCTTGTTGGCCGAGCCCGTCTTGCCGCCCATGCGCAGACCCGGCGCATCGGCGAACCGGCCCGAACCGCGCGTCACGTTGCGGCGCATCAGGTCCAGCATGACGGCCGACGTCTCGGGCGAGACGACCTGATGCGTCTGGGCGTTCGGACGCCCGCCCTTGCGCAGGGTCGGCGCCACATAGCGCCCGCCGTTGCTCAGCGCGCCATAGGCCGCCACATACTGGATCGGCGTGACCATGACGCCATAGCCGAAGGACAGCGACGCCAGGGTGCTGTCGTCCCACTTGCGCACCTTGGGCGGGGCGGCCGATTCCTTCAGCTCGATCGGGGCGGCGTCCAGCAGGCCCAGACGGCGGAAATAGTCGCGCATCACATCGCCGCCCATCTCGACCGCCAGTCGCGAGGTGCCGATGTTGGACGAATGCAGATAGACCTCCTCCAGCGTCAGCACCTTGTTGGTGGCGTGGAAGTCGGTGATGCGGCGCTTGCCGATCTGCAGCGCCTGAGAGGCGTCGAACAGGGTGTTCATGTCGGCCCGGCCGGTGTCGATCCCGGCGGCGACGGTGAAGCTCTTGAACACCGAGCCCATCTCATAGTGGGCCGAGACGACGCGGTTCAGCGTGGCCTCTTCCGGCGCGGCGTTGCGGCGGTTGGCGTCATAGGTCGGCCACGAGGCCATCGCCAGAATCTCGCCTGTCTGCACGTCGGCGACGACGGCGACGGCGCCCTTGACCTTGTGCTCCTCGGCGGCGATGGCCAGTTCGTTCTCAACCACGCCCTGAACCCGCAGGTCGATGGACAGGGGGAAGTCCTCGCCCGCCACGCCCGCCGCGCGGATTTCCTGATTGAAGGCCAGTTCGGCGCCCGCGACGCCCTCGCCGCCCGTATCAGAACGCCCGATCAGATGCACGGCCGAGGTCCCAAGCGGATAGACGCGGCGGTCCTCCGGCTCGAACGTCACCCCGCCCAGCGCCAGCCCGTGAACCGCCCGGCGCTCGGTCGGCGTCAGGCCGGTCAGCACGATCAGGCGGCGCTCGCCGCTCATCACCTTGTCCAGCCGCTTGGCCGAGATGCGCGGCAGGGCGCGGCGCAGCTGGGCCTTGGCCGCCGGAATGTCCCAGACCTCGCGCGGGTCGATGTAGAGGCCGTAGTGGGTGATGTTGGTGGCCAGCAGCTGGCCGTTGCGATCCACCAGATCGGCGCGCGTCAGGGCGCCGGGGTTGAAGCCCGCCCCCGCCCCGCCGCGCGGCGTCAGCAGGGCCGCGTGCGCCGCGCCCAGCGCCAGCCCGGCGAACACCACGCAGAAGACGGCCATGATCAGGAAGATGCGGACGCGGGTGTCTTCTTCCGGGCGGGCGTCGGCGCGGGCGCGCTCGAACGAATGCTCCAGATTCCACACCAGAGAGGCGACCCAGCGCCCCCAGGCCGAAACGGCGCCGCCGAAGGTCGCCTGCGGACGGCCGCGATAGCCGCCCATGCCGTGATGGTCATGCACGCTCATGGCGCCGCCTCCACAGCCGGTTTCTCAGCAGGTTTTTCAGGCGGAACAGGCGCGATTTCAGGCAGGGTCGCCTCGCCCGCCTGCTTCTTCACATCGACCGGACCCAGGCCGATCTCACGCGACAGGGCCTCCAGCCGCGCGGGCTGCTCCAGCCGCGTGACCTCGGCGCGCAGCAGGCGGACCCGCTCGCGGTTTTCGCGGATATCGCGCTCGATACGGCTGATCTCGGCGCTTTCGCGGGCGGCGGCCGCCTTGGCGATATAGACCGAGAAGACCAGCGCCAGCACGCAGGTCACGCCGATGATCTCGACGCAGCGCACGCCGCGCACCTTCCACTCGAACAGGCGCTTGATGGGGGCGGGCATGGCGATCATGCGACCCTCCCCTTCACCGCGCCCCAGGCCGGGGCGCTGGTGCGGACGCCTGCACGCAGCTTGGCCGAGCGGGCGCGGGGGTTGGCGGCCAGTTCAGCCTCGCCCGCCTCGCGCGCGCCCTTGAACAGCAGGTCGAAGCTGGGCCTGCGCGTCTCGACCGCGACCGGCGCGTGGCGCGATCCGCCCGGCGCATTGCCGGTGCGCTCGGTCATGAAGGCCTTGACGATGCGATCTTCCAGCGAATGGAAGGTGACGACGACCAGCCGCCCGCCGGGCGCCAGCGTCGCCTCGGCTGCTTCCAGCCCGCGCTCCAGCTCGCCCAACTCGTCGTTGACGGCGATGCGCAGGGCCTGAAACACGCGGGTAGCCGGATGGATGGCGGCGCCGCGACGCCCGCCCAGAGCCTTCTCCACCACCTCAGCCAGATCCAGCGTGCGGGTGAACGGCTGCTCGACCCGGCGACGCAGGATGGCGGTCGCGACCCGGCCCGACTGACGCTCGTCGCCATACAGCTTGAAGATATGGGCCAGCGGCCCGTGGTCCCAGGTGTTGACGATGTCGGCGGCGGTGACGCCCTCATCGCTCATCCGCATGTCCAGCGGCCCGTCGCGCATGAAGGAGAAGCCGCGCTCGGCCTGATCCAGCTGCATGGACGAGACGCCGATGTCGAAGACCGCACCGTCCAGCTTCGCCTTGCCGCTCTCCTCGAACGCCTCGGACAGACCGGAAAACGGCGTGCGGATCAGCTGGAAGCGCTCGGGGAAATCACGCGCCACAGCCTCGGCGAACGGCTGCACCGTCGGGTCGCGATCCAGCGCCACCACATCGGCCCCGCGCTCCAGAATGGCGCGCGTATAGCCGCCCGCGCCGAAGGTGGCGTCGATCACGACGTCGCCCGCCATGGGCGCCAGCGCCTCGATCACCTCGGCCAGCAGAACGGGCGCGTGCGGAGAGGTCATGCCGCCCCTCCCGCCTTCGCCTGACCTTGGGCCTGACGGCGCATCTCGCCGAACTGCTTCAGACCCTCGCGCGCCATGCGACGCTGCTCGGCGCGGTGCGCGGCCCACTTGTCCTTGTTCCAGATCTGGAACCGCTCGCCGACGCCGTAGATGACGACGGTGTCGGACAGGTCGACCTCAGCGCACAGATGTTCCGGCAGGGTGATGCGCCCGCCCGAGTCATAGGCCAGCGGCTTCTGCTCGCCGAAGATCGAGGCTTCCAGCGCCGAGCGATAGGGATCGCCGAACGGCAGGCTTTCGATCACCGCGCGATATTCGGCGAACAGCTTGTCGCCGCCCGCTTCCAGACAGTCCGCTTCGATGGAGGGAAAGCAGAAGACGCCGTGCTCGGCGCCGTTCTCAGCCGTACGGAATTCCTGAGGGATCAGGAGACGGCGCTTGCCGTCCAGCTGCTTCTCGTAGGTCGAGAGAAACACGCCCTGCCCAATCGAACCCTGCGGCCCGTCCCTGAAATCCGTTGAAAAAAGCCCACGCGTCGGGCGTTCGGCCCCTACTCATGAGCCATTGGGATAGCATGGGACAGAATGGGCCTCAATGGGATTAGTTGACGCCCTTTAACCTAATTTGCGGTTCCGAAGACGTCGCCACGACTGTAAAATCGGAACATACACAGAACAAAATGAGTATTCACAGCCTGTGGACGGGTTCTAAGGCCTTGATTTAAACGGAATGGTTAATGAGCACCCCTCTCCCGATGGGAGAGGGCTTGAGCGCACGAGAGCATCAGCGATCGTTCTTGCGCGAAAGGGTGAGGGTTCGCGGGTGAAGTCGGCCGAAGGCTGCGGCTGACTGATGGCGATACGGCTTACGCCGACTGAAGGGACAAGCCCCTCACCCTTTCGCTTTGCGGATCGCCTTCGGCTCTCCGAAGCTCAAGCCCTCTCCCGCCGGGAGAGGGTCAGCAATAACACCCTCAAGCAGCGCAAAGCGCGGTAGGGCGAAATATAAAGCCAGACGGCCTGTAAGCCGGGTTCTGTTCCGCCCGAAAGCGGCGACGATCATTCCTCTGGACCGCCCATTGCTGGACGGTTCTCGCGACCTACCCGGACATCTGGGGCGGTGAACCCTGCGGAGCGAGCCCCGCGCGATGTCCCTATTTGGTCTTGCTCCAGGCGGGGCTTGCCATGCCGTCGACGTTGCCGCCGACGCGGTGGGCTCTTACCCCACCCTTTCACCCTTCCCTGAGCCGAAGCCCAGGCGGTTTGCTTTCTGTGGCGCTGTCCCTCGGGTCACCCCGGGCGGGCGTTACCCGCCGCCTTTTCACCGTGGAGCCCGGACTTTCCTCGACAGGAGCAAGCCCCCGCCGCGACCGCCCGGCCGTCTGGCGAGCGCTAGATGCGCGCGAATGGGGCGAAGGTCAATGTGAGACACGCGCCACACCTCTCCCTCCCCGTCCCGGGGAGGGTGGTTGAGCCCGAAGGGCGAAACCGGGTGGGGGCGGCAGGGCGATACGGACACGGCCGAAACCGCTTCTTCCGCCATTACCATCAGGTCCGGTCAAAGGATGACGAAGGAAGGCAAGGCAGCGCCTGCATCACCTCGCCCTCCCCACCCGGTCGCTGCGCGACCACCCTCCCCGGGACGGGGAGGGAGAGGTGCGGCGCTTGGTTTAATCCAGCACGCCCGTCACGCTCTCGACCGAGGCCAGTTGCAGCAACCCCACCAGACGCGCCCGCGTCTCGCCGTCGGCCACGCCGTCCACCCGATCCGGCCGCCAGTGACGCTGAAAGGCCTCGACCGTCAGGCGGGTCTCCTCGTCATAGGCGCCGCCCGGCTGCAGCCCATAGCCCAGCCGGTGCAGGCCCGAACGCAGGACGATGACGCCCAGCCCCTCGTCTCCCGGCGACAGGGGCGCGCCCAGGGCGCCGATGCGCTCCGGCGCCGGGTCGAACCACAGGCCGTGCCCGGCCTCGGCCAGACGCTTCCACGGGAAAAGCTCGCCCGGGTCCTGCTTGCGCTCGGGCGCCATGTCCGAGTGGCCGATGATGCGGGCGTCGGGGATGGACCAGCGGGTGCGGATGTCGCCGATCAGGGCGATCACCGCCTCGATCTGCGGTTCAGGAAACAGGCGATAGCCGAACTCATGGCCCGGATTGACGATCTCGATGCCGATGGAGGCGGCGTTGACGTCGGTCTCGCCCTGCCAGGCGCCGCGCCCGGCGTGCCAGGCCCGGCGTTCTTCCGGCACCAAACGCAGGATGGAGCCGTCCTCATCGACGACATAGTGGGCCGAGACCTTGGCCTCCGGGTCGCGCAGACGCTCGATCGCCGCCTCGGCCGTCTCCATGCCGGTATAGTGCAGCACCAGCATGTCCGGCGGGCCGCGCCGGGCGTCGAAGTTCGGAGATGGCGCGTCGGTATAGGCGGTCATGACGGGCCGATCAGCGCCCTTCTTTTTCCCAGCCGTAGGCCACCCAGGTGTCGCCGACCTTCCTGGCGTCGATCACGCCGTCATCGCGACGGCGGCGGGCGGTCATGGCGCGGCGGGCGCGCAGGGCGAAACCGGCGAAGAAGACCAGCACGCCGGCCACCAGGGCGATCATCGCCACAGCGGCGGCGGTGAAGACCGCCAGCAGGGCGCCCACGGTCACGGCCAGCGCCGTGGCGACCAGACCTGCGACCCAGACGAAGGGGGCCAACAGGCCGGAACCGGGCCGACGGCGCGCATTGAAACCCAGCTGGCCCATCGGGTCGGAGTTGATCATCTACTCAAAGCCTCTCTCAGCGTCCTGATGAACGCCTGAGGCGTAATGTCGGCCCATCAACATGAACGGTCAATGGACTGCGACATCACGCACCAGTCACTTTACGGATCGGGGCGCGCCTCAGAAGGCGGGCTGGTCGGCCAGAACCACCGCCCCGCTGCTGCGCATCCGGTCCGTCTCGACCCGGTTCAGCATGGCCTGTGCGGCCGGATCGCCCATGACCTGACCGACCTTGACCATGGCCTCAGCCGCCTGCCCCGAGGCGCCGAAGGCGGTCGCCAGCGCTTCCCACGGCGTCTGCGGCTGCGGGAATCGCTTGAAGCGGACCACGTCCGACGACGGGATCTTGGCCAGCTGCCGCGCCTTGGCCACGGCCTCTTCCAGACCGCCCAGCTGATCGACCAGACCCAAGCCATGCGCCTGAGCGCCGGTCCAGACGCGGCCCCTGGCGATCTCGCGCACGCGCTCGACCGGCAGCTTACGGCCCTTGGCGACGCGGGCGACGAACTCTTCGTAGATGCGGTCCATCGAGGCGGCGAAGGCCGCACGCTGGCCCTGATCGAAGCCCTGCACCGGCGAGAAGGCGTCGGCATAGTCGCCGCCGACCGACAGGCCGCGCATGTCGACGCCGAAACGGCCCAGCGCATCGGCCAGCACGAACTTGCCGCCAAACACGCCGATCGAGCCAGTCAGGGTCGAGGGCTGGGCCACGATCCAGTCGGCCTCAGAGCTGATCCAGTAGCCCCCTGACGCCGCATAGGCGCCCATCGACACCACCACCGGCTTGCCCGCCGCCTTGGCCGCGCGCACGGCGGCCAGAACCTGCTCCGACGCTTCAGGAGAACCGCCCGGCGAGGAGACGCGGAAGACGATGGCCTTTACGTCCTTGTCCTCGATCGCCTGATAGATGGCCTTGGCCGTGTCGTCCGAGCGGATGCTGGTCCCGCCGCCGAAGGGCGAATCGTTGGCGCCGCGACCGGTCATGATGGCGCCCTCGCCGCCGACGATGGCGATGGCCGACTTGGCCGAACCCGAGCCAGAGGTCGTGCGCGTCCCCTTCATCGAGGCGTATTCGCTGAATTTGACGATCTTGGCGTCCTTGCCCGCCTTTTCCTTGGCGGCGACTTCGGCTTCCTCGACCTGACCGATCTTGTCGACCAGCTTCAGCGACAGGGCCTGATCGGCCGAATAGGGACCGGCCTCGATGACGGCCTTCAGGGCCTCGGGCGTGGTCTTGCGGTCGCGGGCGATGTTGGCGATGGCGCTGTCGTGGATCGAGCCCATCCAGGCCAGCATGGCCTCGCGGTGCGGCGCGGTGAAGTCGCTCTGCGTATATTCGTTAACCGCGTTCTTGTATTCATAGCGCTGTTCGAAGTCGGCCTTGACGCCATACTTCTGGAAGGCGCGGCCCAGGAAGACGCTGTCCGCCGACAGGCCCACAGCCTGGAAGTTCGCCGTGTTCTGCAGCCATAGCTGATCGGCGCTGGAGGCGACCATATAGCTGGACATGACCGCGCCCACCGGCATGAAGCCCTGGCTGTGCGCGATCACCGTCTTGCCCGAGGCGCGGAAGCGGGCGATCGCCTGACGCACTTCATCGGCCGAGGCTGGCGTCATGCCCGCTTCGGGCGCGCGCACCAGCAGAACCTTGACGTTGTCGTCGGCGGCGGCCTGAGCCAGCACGTCCACGACCTGAATCACCGACAAGCCCGGCCCGCCGAAGGCTGCGAAGGGATTGGTCGGCGTCTGATCGGTCAGGCCGCTGCGCAGATCCAGTTCCAGCACCGTATGGGCGGGCGTCGTCGGCTTGGAGGCCCCGGCCGCCATGGCGAAGAAGATCAGCGCCACCACCGGCAATACGATGAAGAAGGCCACAAGCCCGGCGAAGACGCCCAGCATGGTGAGGAAGAACTGCTTCATGGGAAGGCGTGCGTCCAGGATCGCGGCCAGAGGTGGCCAAGCATGAGGATAAAGCCCCTGCCCGCCGCGTCAAATGAACGGACGGTAATGAAGCCATGAAAAAGGGCTCGCCGTCGCCAGCGAGCCCTCTTCATTTCATCCGGGCGGGATCACCGCCCGATGTCATACGTCCCGGTGATGTCGATGCGAACCGACAGTTCGCCCGCCGAGATGGGGGTCGAGGCGCCGGCGTCCATCGAAGCGGCGCGGGCGTACATGACCTCCGGGCGCGGCTGCGGCGCATAGCCGCCGCCTTCGGTCAGCGAGCGCACCTGGCCCAGTTGCACGCCCATGGCCTGGGCATACAGACGCGCCTTGTCCTGCAGGGCGCGCACGGCCAGCACGCGGGCCTGATCCTCGGCCGCCTTCGGATCCTTCAGGCCGAAGCTGATGCCGTCGATCTGGTTGACGCCCGCAGCGACCACGGCGTCGGCCGTCGTGCCGACCTTGGTCAGGTCATTGATGATCACCGTGACGCGGTTCGACGCCTGATAGCCACGCAGCTTGGGCGATTCGTTCTGCTGATAGTCGTATTGCGCCGACAGGTTCAGGCCCGAAGTCTGGATGTCGCGCTCGGCGACCCCGGCGCGGCGCAGGGCGGCGACGACGCGGGTCATCTGCTGGGCGTTCTGGGCCATGGCCTCCTGGGCCGTCGGCGCCTCGGTCACAACGCCGAAGTTGATCGTGGCCTGATCCGGCGCGACCTTGACCTCGCCATAGGCCGACAGGTTCAGGGCGGGTTGTTGAGCCATGGCGTGCACCTGCATCGGAGAAGAGCCGCCGGGCTGGGATTGAGCAGATGCGACGGCCGGCGCCGCCAAAGTCATCAGGGCCGTGCCCAACATCAGGGCGCGTGCGGTGCGGGTCATGGGGAGGTCTCCGTCGAAATCATTCCGGCAGGCGTGTTCGCCAGCCACGACCGAACTTAGCCGTTTCAAGCTGAACAAACGCAAAATCCCCCCATGCAGGTTCCGTTCATCCGCATGAAAAGCGCGACAGATCGAAGGCGGCTTTGCAGCAGCGACGACGCCTGCTAGGCACAACCTTCTGTAGTGCTTCGCGGCGCGTGATCAGCCGCCCGGGGGCGTGTAGCTCAATGGTTAGAGCCGACCGCTCATAACGGTCTGGTTGGGGGTTCGAGTCCCTCCACGCCCACCACATCCGAACGCCATCGTTCAAGGACGCCCCATGCCCGCCCTTCTGCTCGCCGCCCTTCTGGCCGCCGCTCCTTCGCCCGAGTTCGAGACGCTGGAGCCGGTCCCGGCGGCAACGCAGGGCGAGGCTATTCCCGCCTGCACCGCCGATCGCCGCTGGTGCGCCCTGATCGAGGCGGACGAATCGGACGAACAGCGGGTGCTGCGCCTGTATGACGGCGCGCCTGACGGCCGGGCGCCCGTGGCCTCTCACCCAATCGAAAGCGAAGTCTCCGAAGGCGTCTGGAAGCCCGGCGCCGTCCTGCGTCGCGCCGGAAGCGACGAGATCATTCTCGGCGCCGACATGGAGCTTCAATCCATGTATTCGGGCGGCGGGGGGATGGCCTCCTATCGGACCCTGATCCTTTTCGCGCCCGGCGCGGCGCCGCAGGAGATTCTGACCGTTCCCCTGTCCGGCTCGCTGATGATCCGCGCCTGCTTCGGTCCCGAGACGATCAAACAGCGCGCCGGCGCCTGCCACGATGAATATGAGTTCGACGCCAAACTGAAGGCCGAGGGCGACGCCTTCCCGCCGCGCCTGACCTATGCCTCCACCGCCACGACCTTCCCCGGCCGGGTGTCGCGTAGCGAAGATTCGCTCGCCAAGCCGCCGCTGAAGCCCGCTGATCTGGTCAAGGCTGTCGACGCCGAATGCAGCGTGCAGCGCGTCTTCACTTTCGATCCGGCATTGAGCGCCTATGTTCCTGACGCGCCGCTGCCCGAGTGCGGCGACTATACTGTTCCTTGAGACCGCGTTGAGCCTCGCCTGATGTCCTATGTCGCCCGTGACGACCGCCCCGCCGACAAGGCCGAACGCTACGCCGAGGTCGAGGCCGAGATTCTGGCCGTGCTGGACGGCGAGCCGAACCTGACGGCGCGCATGGCCACCGTCGCGTCGATGCTGGCCGACGCCTTCCCCGTCTTCTTCTGGACCGGCTTCTACGTCGTGGACGCGGCCAAAGGAGATGAACTGGTGGTCGGCCCCTATCAGGGCACGCTGGGCTGTCTGCGGATTCCGTTCAGGCGCGGCGTCTGCGGCGCGGCGGCGAAGACCCGCCGGACCCAGGTGGTCGAGGACGTCCACGCCTTCCCCGGCCATATCGCCTGCGACAGCCGCTCGGCCAGCGAGATCGTGGTCCCGGTGCTGAACGCGGCGGGCGAGTTGATCGCCGTGCTGGACGTGGACGCGACCGAGACGGCGGCCTTCGACGCTGTGGACGCCGAGGCGCTGGAACGGCTGATGGCCAAGGTGTTCGGCGCGGGTTGAAGCCACTCCCCTCTCCCGATGGGAGAGGGCTTGAGCCTCCAGGAGCCGGAGGCGACTGGCGCAGGCGAAAGGATGAGGGTTCAGCCCTGTCAGTCGGCGTCAGCCGTCGCGCGACGGCCTTCGGCCGACTTTCCCCGAGAACCCTCACCCTTTCGCGCCAGAACGATCGCTGCGCTCTCGTGCGCTCAAGCCCTCTCCCACCGGGAGAGGGTTCCGCACACGACGCCCACGCCCGCCCGTGCTACCTCCCCCTTCATGCGGATCGGAATCGACTTCGGCGGCACCAAGATCGAGGCGGCGGCGCTGGATGCGTCGGGCGCCTTCGCGGCGCGCATCCGCGAACCGAACCCCGGAACCTATGACGCCGCGATCAGCCTCGTCGCCGGCCTGATCGCGCGGGTCGAGGCCGAGGCAGGTCCGGCGCAATCGGTCGGTCTGGCCATTCCCGGCTCGCCCTCGCCGCGCACCGGACTGATCCGCAACGCCAACTCGACCTATCTGAACGCCCGCCCTCTGGCCGAGGATCTACAGGCCGCACTGAAACGCCCGGTGCGGCTGGCCAACGACGCCAACTGCCTGGCCCTGTCCGAGGCCGCCGACGGCGCAGGCGCGGGCGCCGCCAGCCTGTTCGGCGTCATTCTGGGCACCGGCTACGGCGGCGGTCTGGTCATCGACGGCAGGCTGGTCGAGGGCGCGCACGCCGTCGGCGCCGAGGTCGGCCACATCTCCCTGCCCTGGCCCTCGGCGCACGAGGCGCCCGGCCCCGCCTGCTGGTGCGGCCTGAACGGCTGTCTCGAAACATGGGTGTCCGGCACGGGCTTCCAGCGCGATCATGAAGTAACGACCGGACGGGCGTGGACGGCGCAGGCCATCGTGGATGCCGCCCGCGCAGGCGATGCACAGGCCGCCGCCGCGCTGGACCGTTACATCGACCGGCTGGGGCGCGGTCTGGCCATGGTGGTCAATCTGGCCGACCCGGAGGTCTTCGTGCTGGGCGGCGGCATGTCGAACGTGGGCGAGCTTTACGACCGCCTGCCGCCGGTCGTGGCGCGCCATGTCTTCTCCGACCACTGGGACGGGCGGATCGTCCCGGCGAAGTGGGGCGATTCCTCCGGCGTGCGCGGCGCCGCGCGGCTGTGGGACGCCTGATCCCCGATTGCCTGATCCCGGATTGATCGGGCCGCGCGCCCCGCTATGGTTCGCGCCGAACCGTCAGGAGCAGGAAGCATGAGCCAGAGAGTCGTCGCGATCACCGGCGGATACGGCGCCCTTGGCCGGGCGGTCGTCGAGGCGGCGCAGGCGCGCGGCCTGTCGGTCGCCGTCATCGGCCGCACCCCGCCGCGCGCGCCGAACCCCGACATCTTCGAGATCAACGGCGTCGACCTGACCGACGCGGCTCAGGCCAAGGCCGCGATCGAGGCTGTCGTCGCCCATTACGGCCGTCTGGACGCCCTGCTGAACATCGCCGGCGGCTTCGTCTGGAGCCCGGTCGAGGGCGACGGCGATGAATTCGACCGGATGCACGCCCTCAACGTCAAGACGACGCTGAACGCCAGCCGCGCCGCCCTGCCCCATCTGAAGGCCTCAAGCGACGGCCGCATCGTCAACATCGGCGCCAACGGCGCGATCAAGGCCGGGCACGGCATGGGCGCCTACGCCGCGTCAAAGGCCGGGGTCCATCGCCTGACCGAAGCGCTGGCCGAGGAGCTGAAGTCGACCCCGGTGACGGTCAACGCCGTCCTGCCCTCCATCATCGACACGGCGGCCAACCGCGCCGACATGCCCGACGCCGATCCTTCGAAATGGGTCGCGCCCGCCGATCTGGCCGCCGTCATCCTGTTCCTGGCCTCGCCCGAGGCGCGGGCGGTGACGGGCGCCCTGATCCCCGTCATGGGCAAGGTCTGATGCGCGCGCGCAGCGTCCTCTATCTGCCCGCCTCGAACGCGCGGGCCATCGAGAAGGCCCGCACCCTGCCCTGCGACGTGGCGGTGCTGGACCTGGAGGACGCCGTCGCGCCCGAAATAAAAGCCGAGGCCCGCGCGGCCGCCGTCGCGGCGGCGCAGGAAGGCGGCTTCGGCCCGCGCCTCGGCGTGCGGATCAACGGCCTGGACACGCCGTGGGGCGCCGACGACCTGAAGGCCCTGCGTGACGCCCCCGTCGAGTTGATCGTCGCCCCCAAGGTCGAGAGCGCAGCCATGGTTCACGCCCTGTCGGCGGCGCTGCGTTCTGGCGTCGATTTGTGGGCCATGATCGAAACGCCGCGCGCGCTGGTGGATCTGCGCGACATCGCCGAAGCGGACGGCGCACTGAGCGGCCTGATGCTGGGCGTCAACGATCTGGCCAAGGACCTGAAGACCGGCCCCGCGCCTGACCGCGAACCGCTGAAGCCGTGGCTGGCGGCGGTCGTGGCCCACGCCCGCGCCAACGGTCTGAGCGTCATCGACGGCGTGTTCAACCGCATCAAGGACGAGGCCGGGTTCGCGGCTGAATGCGCGCAGGGGCGGCTATATGGTTTCGACGGCAAGAGCCTGATCCACCCTTCGCAGATCGAGGGGGCGAACGCGGCGTTCGGTCCGTCGTCTGACGAAATCGAATGGGCGCGCAAGGTTGTCGCCGCCTTCGCTGCGCCCGAAGCCGCCGGGCTGGGCGTCCTCCGCGTCGAGAGCGAGATGGTGGAACGGCTGCATCTTCAACAGGCGCAGGCCTTGCTGGCCAACCTCTAAATTCCTTCTCCCCTTGAGGGAGAAGGTGGCAGGCGGAGCCTGACGGATGAGGGGTGTGAGCGCGCCCTATCCGAACGACGCTCTACACGAAGCCCCAACCGTCCACCACCGCGCCGACACCCCTCATCCGAGCGCCTTCGGCGCCCACCTTCTCCCTCAAGGGGAGAAGGAAGAGCGGGGTGGCGCGCCGCTCGCGTTCCACCTAGACACACCCTCATGACCGCACCGCTTCCGCCCCTGTCGAAAACCCGCGCCTGGGTCTGTGCGCCGGGGGTGCTGAAGGTGCCGTTCCTGTCCGCCTTCCTGCCCGATTACGACCTGTCCGCCCTGCCCGGATCGTCGATCGAGGCCGTCCTCGGCTGGGGCATGAAGCCGACGGCGGAGGCGGGCCGACGCTGGGCGGCGAAGCACGGCAAACCCTATGTGGCGCTGGAGGACGGCTTTCTGCGCTCGGTCGGGATCGGCGAGAGCGGGGCGACCAGCCTCAGCCTGATCGTTGATGATCTGGGCGTCTATTACGACGCCACCCGGCCCAGCCGACTGGAGCAGCTGATCGACGCAGCCCCAGACTGGTGCGACGCCGCCATGAAGGCCCGCGCGCGCGGCCTGATCGACCGCATCGTCGCCTCCGGCGTGTCCAAGACCAATATGGGCGGGCCGCTGGACGCACGCCTGCTCAGGCCCGGCCGCCGGGTGCTGATCGTGGACCAGACCTTCGGCGACGCCTCCATCGGCTATGGGCTGGCGACCGAAGCCAGCTTCTCCGACATGCTGGCGACCGCGCGGCGGGATGAGCCGGACGCCCAGTTGATCGTCAAACGCCACCCCGCCGTGGCGGCAGGGCGCAAGCAGGGCTGCATCCCGGCGGATCAACTCGACGACGTCACCCTGATCGACGCGGACGTGCGGCCCGCCGACCTGCTGGCGGCGGTGGATGCGGTCTATGTCGTGACCTCGGCGCTGGGGTTCGAGGCCCTGCTGCGCGGCCTGCCGGTGCGTTGCTTCGGCGCGCCCTTCTATTCGGGCTGGGGCCTGACGACGGACGCCGTGCAGACCGGACGGCGCGGCGCCCCGCGCGATCTGGAGCAGATCGCGGCGGCGGCCCTGATCGCCTACACCCGCTACGTCGATCCCGTCACCGGCCAACGGTGCGAGGCGGAACAGGCGCTGGAGCGGCTGATCGCCCTGCGCGACCGGGCCGACCGGCTGGCGGGCGACTGGGCCGCCGTCGGCTTCGCCCCGGCCAAGCGGCCGCCGGTGCGCCGCCTGCTGAACTCGCCCAAGGGCCGCGTCCGCTATTTCTGGCGCTCATCCGCCGCCGTCGCCTATGCGCGGGCCACGGGCGGCAGGCTGATCTGGTGGGCCGGCAAGGAGACGCCGCAGATCCGCGCCGCCGCCGACGCCTTTGAAGGCCCCGTCGTGCGCATGGAGGACGGCTTCATCCGCTCGCGCGGTCTGGGGTCCGACTTCTTCGGCGCCCTGTCGGTCGCGCTGGACGATCAGGGCGTCTACTACGACCCGACCCGCCCCAGCCGTCTGGAGAGCCTGATCGAGGCGAGCGAGCCTTCACCGGATCAGGCCGCGCGCGCCGAGGCGCTTCGTGTTCGCGTGGTCGAGGCGGGCCTGTCGAAATACAATCTGAAAGGGGCGGGCGTCCCGGCGCACTGGCCGAAAGACAGGCCGATCCTGCTGGTCGTCGGTCAGGTCGAAAACGACCGCTCGATCATGATGGGCTGCGGGCCTGACCTGCGCACCAACTCGGGTCTGGTGAAGGCGGCGCGGGCGGATCATCCCGACGCCTTCCTGATCTATCGCAACCACCCGGACGTGACGGCGGGCAACCGGCCCGGCCTGCTGGACCATGCAGCGATGGAGGAGGTCGACGCCTCGGCCGACGACCTCGACATCATCGACTGCCTGAACGCCTGCGACCGGCTGGCGACCCTGACCTCCCTGACCGGGTTCGAGGCCCTGATGCGGGGCAAGCCGGTCAGCGTCTACGGCCGCCCCTTCTATGCCGGATGGGGCCTGACCGACGACCGCCTGACGTTTGAGCGCCGCACCCGTCGCGCCAGTCTGCAGAGCGTCATCCACGCCGCCCTGATCGGCTATCCGGTCTATGTCACGCCGGACGGCTGGCCATGCGAGGCCGAGGATCTGGTCGAGGCCCTGATCGCCGCGCGCGACCACCCCCTGCCCGCCCCGCCGCGCGGCCGCATCAATCGGTGGTGGAGAGGCATAAAGGCCAGTCTCGACCGCAGCCTTCCCCCGGCCTATTGAGGTCGTTCGTCATCGCTACGGACTGAGTCCGGCCCGCGAGGCGCCTGAACTTCGCCGCGAGGCGCCGACATAAGGCTTGTCGAGCGCCGGGGACTCCCTGTTCCCTGATGCAGCGAGGCGCCGCGCGCCGAGCGTTAGGGAACATTACAGTGCAAAAAGCCGTCATCTCCGCCACCGGCCTGTTCACGCCGGAACAGTCTGTCTCGAACGAGGAGCTGGTCGGCGCCTACAACGCCTGGGCCGAGGGCTGGAACGCCGCCAACGCCGAGGCCATCGCCGCCGGTGAGATCGAGGCCAAGACGCCCTCGTCCGAAGCCTTCATCGAGAAGGCCTCGGGCATCAAGGCGCGCTATGTGCTGGACAAGTCGGGCATCATCGACCCCGAGCGTATGCTGCCGCACCTGCCCGCGCGCGGCGACGACGAACTGTCGATCATGGCAGAAATGGCGGTGAAGGCCGCCCAGGACGCCATCAGGGCCTGGGGCAAGCCGGTCAGCGAGATCGGCGCCGTCATCTGCGCCGCATCGAACATGCAGCGCCCCTACCCCGCCATGGCCATCGAGGTGCAGCAGGCGCTGGGGATCGAGGGCTTCGCCTTCGACATGAACGTGGCGTGCAGTTCCGCCACCTTCGGCATCAAGACGGCGGCGGATTTCGTGGCCTCCGGCTCGGTCAAGGCCGTGCTGATGGTGAACCCGGAAATCTGCTCGGCGCACCTGAACTTCAAGGACCGCGACAGCCACTTCATCTTCGGCGACGTCGCCACCGCCGTCATCATCGAGGCCGAGGATCAGGCCGGACCGGGCGGCTGGGACATTCTGGGCACGAAGCTGCAGACCAGCTTCTCAAACAACATCCGCAACAATTTCGGCTTCCTGAACCGCGCCGCCCTGCCCACCGACGGGCATGAGCCGATCTCGTCCGACGGCCTGACCGACAAGATGTTCGTCCAGCAGGGCCGCAAGGTGTTCAAGGAGGTGGTGCCCATGGTCTCCACTATGATCCTGGATCACGCCGCCGAGCTGGACCTGGACACGCACGGGCTGAAGCGCCTGTGGCTGCACCAGGCCAACATCAACATGAACACCCTGATCGCGCGCAAGGTGCTGGACCGCGATCCAGCGCCCGAAGAGAACGTCATCATCCTGGACGACTACGCCAACACATCCTCGGCCGGGTCGATCATCGCCTTCCACCTGCACAACGACGGCTTCGCGCCGGGCGATACGGGTCTGATCTGCAGCTTCGGCGCAGGTTATTCAGCGGGAACGGTTTTTGTCCGCAAACGCGGCTGAAAAAGACTGACGCATACCTTTGTTCGGGGCAGCGCTTGCACTGTTCGCGTTTTTTTGCAAATCGTATCGCCTTGTCGGGAACCAGGGGGAGGATGCGCCCACATGATTCAGACAGATTTCACATCGCCCTGGGCTGAAAAACTGAAGGATCCGCTGGCGCACGACGTGGCCACGGTGCTTCAACGCATGGGCGGCGCAGCCCATCAGGACATCGTGATCGACTGCGTCGCCGCTCTGAAACGCCAACGCGGCGAGTCCGTGACGCAGGATCTGAAGACCCGCGTCATCGAGGTGTTCGAACGCTATCGCGACTTCTTCTTCCGCCCCTTCGGCGAAGGCTCCATGCGCTGGGCGCTGAAGGCCGAACCGGCCTGATCCAGCCCTGATGGCATAACAGCCAACGAAAAGGCCCGCTCTGTCGCCAGAGCGGGCCTTCGTCGTTTCAGGGTGCCAGACCCTGAAATCTCGCGCCTTAGAAGCGACGGATGTAGCTGAGCGAATAGGCGTCAGCTTCGCCGCGGTCATCGCGGAAGTCGCGACGGGTCCAGTCGGCGCGAACGCCGTTGACGCCGTCCAGGTAGTAGTTGGCGCCGACGCCATAGTTCCAGCTGTCGCCGCCGACCTTGGTGTTGGCGTTGACCAGGTTCTGCTTCAGCTCGGTGTGGCCGTAGCCGCCGCGCGCGAACAGTTCCAGCTTGTCGCCGATCGGGTATTTGCCGACGACGTAACCGGCCGCGTCCCACTCATGCTTGATCTTGCCGTCGACGCCGCCAACGGTGATATCCTTGTTTTTCACGCCGACGCCGACTTCGGTTTCCAGCGCGAAATAGCGGTTCAGGTTGACGCCGAGGCGGCCGCTGACGGCGCCTGTCTGGGCGGCGTCGCCCTCCATATGAGTATAGCCCAGCGAGCCATAAGCACGCGGCTCAACATTCGATTGAGCAAAGGCCGGTGCGGCCAGAACAGAAACAGCAGCGGCGGCGAGAAGAACGTTACGCATTATTTTAACTCCATAGATGATGTGACTTCTTTGGTCACATGCCCCATCTGACACAGGGATAAATGGCGATGACTGCCTAAGCGTTCCATAGGCAGGACGCGGAACCATCTCTAATGTTGCGAAAAACCCACACACATTGTTACCTGAATGCATCAGTAAAAAGGGCGCGCCCCCGCTGGAGCGCGCCCTGACTGGCTTTCGTCCGCTTTCGGATCAGAAGCGGCGGACGTAGTTGACCGAATAGACGTCGACCTTGCCCGCATCATCGTTGAACTCGCGGCGGGTCCAGTCGCCGCGCAGGCCGTTCTGGGCGTCGAAGAAATAGTTGGCGCCCGCACCGTAGTTCCAGCTTTCGCCGTCGGCCTTGCGCTCGACGCCGGCCAGTTGGGCCTTCATGCGGGTGGTGCCGTAGCCGCCGCGCGCGAACAGTTCGAAGTTCGGCGTCACCGGCACCGTGCCCACGACATAGGCGGCCAGATCATAGTCGTGCTTTATCTTGCCTTCGGCCCCGGCGATGTTGAATTTGTCATCGCGGACGCCGATCGAGCCTTCGCCCTCGACGCCGAGGTAGGGATTGAACTTCGCGCCCAGACGGCCGGTGATCGCGCCCAGATCGCCATCGGAATGGTCCAGCTGAGAATAACCGAGCGTGCCGTAATAGGTCGGGCCGCCCGGCTGCATCACCTGGGCCGCAGCCGGCAGGGCGAATGCAGAAAGGACGGCGGCGGCGAGAATAACTTTACGCATGAGCTTCACTCACTCCTTGTTGCGATGAACAGGACAGGCCTGACCACCTTGCGGAGAAACAAGGCACGGGCGCCGGACGGCGTTCCGTATGCTTGATGAAGCTTTCGAAGACTGTGCGAACGGAAGCACACACCGCGTTCCGTCAAGAATGACTATTCCATGACGTGAAAAAGGCCGATGATTTTTCCTCCCCATTCCATGGGGAGGTGGATCGGCGGTGTAGCCGACGAGACGGAGGGGCCGCCTGGTTCCGCCGTCGCAAAGCCCCTCCACCGCTACGCGGTCCGCCTCCCCATGTCGTGGGGAGGAAAGAAGAAGCGAGCACGCTTTCTCCCTCCCCGTCCCGGGGAGGGTGGCTGAGCCCGACAGGGCGAAGCCGGGTGGGGGCGGCAAGGCTGATCAAGCGCCGAGGGCCGATCACCTGGCCCTCCCCACCCGGTTGCTGCGCAACCACCCTCCCCGGGACGGGGAGGGAAACGGTTGAGCCTCAGCGGTCTTTTTCGCGCTCTTCGCCCGAGCGTGCGGCCAACGCCGCCTGCGCCGCCGCGAGGCGCGCGATCGGCACGCGGTAGGGCGAGCAGGAGACGTAATCCAGCCCGACCTCTTCGCAGAAGGCGATGGACGACGGATCGCCGCCGTGTTCGCCGCAGATGCCCATCTTCATGCCCGGCTTGACGCCTCGTCCGCGTTCCTCGGCGATGCGGATCAGGTCGCCCACGCCGCTCTGGTCCAGACGGACGAAGGGGTCGTTCTCGAAAATGCCCTTGTCCAGATAGGCCTGCAGGAAGTGGCCGGAATCGTCGCGGCTGATGCCGAAGGTCGTCTGCGTCAGGTCATTGGTGCCGAAGCTGAAGAACTCGGCGTGCTCGGCCAGATCGGCGGCGCGCAGGGCCGCGCGCGGCAGCTCGACCATGGTGCCGACCAGGTAGTCCACGCTGTCCCCGGCGTCCGCGAAGACGGCCTTGGCCGTGCGGTCGGTCAGTTCGCGCAGATACTTCATCTCCAGACCCAGGGCGACCAGCGGGTGCATGATCTCCGGGATCGGGGCGACGCCCGAGGACGCCTTCACCTGCAGCGCCGCCTCCAGGATGGCGCGGACCTGCATCTCGTAGATTTCCGGATAGGCCACGCCCAGACGGCAGCCGCGGTGGCCCAGCATGGGGTTGGTCTCATGCAGCTCGCGGGCGCGGCGCTTCAGCTTGGCCGCGTCCAGGCCTTGCGTGGCGGCCAGGGCGTCGATGTCGACGTCAGTGTGCGGGATGAACTCATGCAGCGGCGGGTCCAGCAGACGCACGGTGACGGGGAGCCCGCTCATGATGGTGAACAGCTCGACGAAGTCGGCCTTCTGGAACGGGGCGATCTTGGCCAGGGCCACGCGGCGGCCCGCCTCGTCGTCGGCCAGGATCATCTCGCGCACGGCCGCGATGCGGGCCTCGTCGAAGAACATGTGCTCGGTGCGCGACAGGCCGATGCCCTCGGCGCCGAAGCCGCGCGCGGTGCGGGCGTCCAGCGGGGTCTCGGCGTTGGCGCGGACCTTGAGGCGGCGAATGCCGTCGGCCCAGCCCATCAGGGTCTGGAAGTCGCCCGTCAGCTCCGGCTCGATCATGGCCACGGCGCCGTCCAGCACCTCGCCCTTGCCGCCGTCGATGGTGATGACCTCGCCCGCCTTGAAGGTGCGGCCGCGCGCAGTGAAGGTTCCGGCCTTCTCATTGATCGAGATCTCGCCCGCGCCCGAGACACAAGGGCGCCCCATGCCCCGCGCCACGACCGCCGCGTGGCTGGTCATGCCGCCGCGCGCCGTGACGATGCCGCGCGCCGCGTGCATGCCGTGAATGTCTTCCGGCGAGGTCTCGTCGCGGACCAGGATGACGGCGTCGCCGTTCTGGCCCAGACGCTCGGCTTCGTCGGCGTCAAAGACGATCTTGCCGGTCGCCGCGCCCGGCGAGGCGGGCAGGCCCGCCGCGACGACAGTACGCGCCGCCTTGGGGTCCAGCGTCGGGTGCAGCAGCTGGTCCAGCGCCGCCGGTTCGACGCGGCTGACGGCCTCATCCTGAGAGATGACGCCTTCGGAGGCCAGGTCCACGGCGATCTTCAGCGCCGACTTGGCCGTGCGCTTGCCGTTGCGGGTCTGCAGCATCCACAAGCGGCCCTGCTCGACCGTGAACTCGATGTCCTGCATGTCGCGGTAGTGGCTTTCCAGCCGCCCCACCACGTCCACGAACTGGGCGAAGACCTCGGGCATCGCCTCTTCCATCGACAGCGCCGTCTCGCCCATCTCCTCGCGGCCCGCCTTGGTCAGGGACTGCGGCGTGCGGATGCCCGCCACCACGTCCTCGCCCTGGGCGTTGATCAGAAACTCGCCGTACAGCTTGTTCTCGCCGGTCGAGGGGTTGCGGGTGAAGGCGACGCCCGTAGCGCTCGTCTCGCCCATGTTGCCGAACACCATCGACTGGACGTTGACGGCCGTGCCCCAGCTTTCGGGGATGTCGTGCATGCGGCGATAGAATTTCGCCCGGTCGTTCATCCAGCTTTCGAACACGGCGCCGACGGCGCCCCACAGCTGGGCTTGCGGATCCTGCGGGAAGGGCTTGCCCAGCTCCCGCTCGACCAGGGACTTGTAGTCCGCGACCACCTTCTCCCAGTTCTCGGCGGTCAGTTCGGTGTCGACCGAGACGCCCAGACGATCCTTGTGGTCGTCCAGCACCTCTTCGAAATAGTCGTGGCCCAGACCCAGCACCACGTTGGAGTACATGGTGATGAAGCGGCGATAGGAATCGAAGGCGAAGCGACGGTCGCCCGACAGCTTGGCCAGGCCCTCGACCGTCTCATCGTTCAGGCCCAGGTTCAGGACGGTGTCCATCATGCCCGGCATGGAGGCGCGGGCGCCCGAGCGCACCGACACCAGCAGGGGGTTGGCGGCGTCGCCGAAGGTCTTGCCCACCACGCCCTCGACGTGGGCCAGGGCGGCCTTGACCTGATCGGTCAGGTCGGTCGGATAGGTTTCTTGGTTGGCGTAATACCAGGTGCAGACCTCGGTGGTGATGGTGAAGCCGGGCGGCACCGGCAGGCCGAGGGACGACATCTCGGCCAGGTTCGCGCCCTTGCCGCCGAGAAGGTTCTTCATCGACGCGTCGCCATCGGCGGAGCCGCCGCCGAAGCCATACACCCACTTGGTCATTTCGTAGTTCCTGAACCGTGGTCTCGCGAGACTGAGTCCCGCCTTATGCGGGGTTTCACTAGCGCGCTGCACCTGCGAAGGCGAGGCCGTAGGCGTAACAATCCGTGAGAGGATGTATCCGCTCGCCATCGTCTTCAGCCCCAAACCATGGAGCGGACAAAGGAAAACGCCCGCCGGTTTCCCGACGGGCGTTTGCATTCGTTCAATCCTGAGTGGAGGCTCAGGCCGGATCCGTTCAGGCGGCGACGGTGATCGCGCCTTCGGCCGGGTCGCGCAGGACATAGCCGCGGCCCCAGACGGTCTCGATGTAGTGCTTGCCGCCGGCGGCCGTCGCCAGCTTCTTGCGCAGCTTGCAGATGAAGACGTCGATGATCTTCAGTTCCGGCTCGTCCATGCCGCCATACAGGTGGTTCAGGAACATCTCCTTGGTCAGGGTCGTGCCCTTGCGCAGGGAGAGCAGCTCCAGCATCTGATATTCCTTGCCGGTCAGATGCACGCGGTGGCCGTTCACCTCGACCGTTTTGGCGTCCAGGTTCACGGCGATCTCGCCGGTGTGGATGATGGCCTGGGCGTGGCCCTTGGAGCGGCGGACCACGGCGTGCGTGCGCGCGATCAGCTCGTCCTTGTGGAAGGGCTTGGTCAGATAGTCGTCGGCGCCGCCGCCGAAGGTCTTGACCTTGGTGTCGATCTCATGGCTGCCCGAGAGGATCATCACCGGGGTGTTGATCTTGCCGTTGCGCAGCTGGCGCAGAACCTCAAGCCCGCTCATGTCCGGCAGGTTCAGGTCCAGCAGAATGAGGTCGTAGTCATAGATCTTGCCCAGATCGATGCCTTCCTCACCCAGATCGGTCGTATAGACGTTGAAGCCTTCCGACTTGAGCATCAGTTCGATGCTTTGGGCCGTCGCGTGGTCATCTTCGATCAACAGGACGCGCATTCATGCCCCTCCAGGCAAAGCTTGGGATGGCCGCATTTGAAAAACGGCCGGGTAACCTTGTTCCAACGTTAACGGGCCAAAACCTTAAGAAGGGTTAACGCATCCCGATATGGAACGCCTAAGCTGATTTGCGAATCGCCGTCCAGACTCCCGAGTCAAGGATTCGCTTTGAAAGTGTTAATTTTTCAAAGAACGTCGAGAGGTCGGCGCCCGGCCTGTTGAAAGTCGGGGCGCGAAGGCGGATCGCGTGAGGCCCCGGCGTCCATCAACCGCTATTCGATCAGGTGGATATTATCGCCCGCCGCCTCATTGCGGGCCACCGCCAGAGCCACGACGGCGTTGCGCATTCCATTGTCTTCATCGGCGAAGGTCCAGGCGCGATAGTCGATGACCTTCAGCCCCTCGTTGAAGATTTCCAGCACGCGCTCTTCCCTGTCGCCCCACGACAGCAGTTGGGCGTGCATATTGTGCAGATAGTTGCAGGGGAAATACGCCCGCAGATCCTTCATGCCCTGATCGGCCAGATCGATATCGCAACCGGTGTCTTCGATATCAAAGTCCGCCAGACGACACAGCCAGCCGTAGATATAGCCATAGGCGCCGGCGCCGTAGACGGGCCGCGTGGCCTCCATGCAGGACCGCGCATACTGCTCCAGTTCTTCCGCAGACCCGTACCAGCGCGGCAGCAGCGAATAGGCCCTCTGGGTCATCATGGCCAGGTCGGTCGGATCGACCTGTTCCCACAGACCGAAGACCTGTGTCAGGGCCTCGGGCGAACCGCGCGTCAGGGCGATCGAACAGACGCTCGCCAGCAACGGAACGTCCGACTTCGACAGCCCCTGCCCACCGTCCAGCGTCCTGTTCACATGGCCGATGCCGATGTCCCAGCCGCGATCGCCCCAGTCCTGAAGAGTCGCCGCGCCTTCCGGCGACACCTTGTAATCCTGCCCGCGCGCCCTCCAGCCGACCAAATTGCACGCAAAGGCGTAGATGGCCGCACTCAGAGCCGAAGGTCGGCTCTCATAAACCTGTCGGGCGCCGTCGACGAAGGCGTCGCTGTCCGCAGCGTGGGCCGCATCGCCCGGCGGCGCCCACTCATGGGCGTGGCTGGCCAGGGTCTCGCCCCAAGGCAGTCGAAAATCCTCCCTGAGATAGGGCGTCATTAGATCCATGTACGCCGTGATGCCTTCCGGCGTGTTCGCCATACGCTCGGTGCTTTCGATAACAGGCGCGAAGTCGCCGTAGCGATCCTGAGCCGTCGAGGCGCGAAAGCCGAAATGATGGATGGCCTGGTGAATGGTGATGCGCAGGGCGCCGTCGTCCTCCGCCTTGCTTCCGCCGAAGATTTTGGACCAGAACGACATGATATACTCCGAAAGATACGGGCTGTTCTCAACCTGAAGCCTGCGCCTGTTCAGTCCGCCTTGGCGACATCGTAGTGCGCGTTCAAACCTTAACGGCCCGGCGCCCCAACGGGTCCCCGTCAAGCGCATGTCCGCACGCCTGATACGCCGCTTATCCCCAGGTCATTCGCCGATCACAGTGCGATCAAACCCTTTGCATACAAGGCGAGGCGACCGAAGCTGACGCACATTAGGAATAGTTTCCCATATCACTGGTCCGCCCGCTCTAGGATGGCGTTGCAACTGGAATGAGGGAGACGTCCGATCATGCACATCTATCGCGTGCCCGTGCTGGAAGGGGACCGGATTCGCGCCGACGCCGCCCTCGGTCTGGTCGGTCTGGCCTTCCACATTCCCGTTCAGGAAATGACCCGTCGTGAACGGGTGCGGCCGCCGGCCTGCCGGGCGCGATGGTCGGCCATGTATCTGGCGCATGTCTCCTACGGCTGGCCGCTGGAGCGGGTGGCTCATGCCTTCGGCCTGAACCGGGCGACGGCGGGCGCCGCCTGCCGATGGGCCGAGGATGAGCGCGACCGGGCTGAATATGATCTGCTGATGGATGGACTGGAGCGGTCGCTGCGCGCGGTGATGGAATTGCCCGTCGTCGATCTGGAGCCGCGAAAGGCAGGCCGCCGATGAGCCGTCAACTGGAACGCGCGCGCAGTCTGCTGCAACGGCCCGGCGCCTGGCTGGATCAGGCGGGCGGCGCCTATCCCCTGCGTCTCGGCGGCGACCGGCGCAGCCGGGTGGTGCTGACCCTGGACGAGGCCGCCTTCCGCGCCGTCATCGAACTGCCGGGGCTGAAGCTGAGACAGGGCGGCGGCTGGCTGCCGCGCGCCGCAAACCACCACGCGCCCCTTTCGCCCCCGCCCGGCCGTCCCGGCGTCATCGAGGGCGAGCGCGCGGTGATGGAGACCGACGGCCGCCTGACGACCCGCCGCGCCAATCTGGGCGAGAGCCCGATCCTGTGGCTGGCCCGGCGCAAGGACCAGTCGGGTCGACCGTGGCTGACCCCGGCCGAGGTCGCGGCGGGCGAGCGCCTGCGCGCCGAGGCCGAGATCGCGGCCGCCGGTCCGTCGCTGACCATGCGCTGGGACGCCCTGCCGCGCACAGGCTCCGGCGGCGGCGCAGGCCGGATCGAGCCGGGCGACCGCGCCCTGTCGGCCTCAGGCCGGGTCAAGGCGGCGCTGGACGCCTGCGGGCCTCGCCTGCGCGCCATGGTCGAGCAGGTCTGCATCCACGGCACGTCGCTGCAACTGGCGGAACAGGCCCTGTGCTTGCGCCGCCGTCAGGGCAAGACCCTGCTGAAACAGGGGCTGCAGGCGCTGGCGGAACACTATGGCCTGATGTGACTGTGCGGCGAACGCGGTTGCGCCAGCGTCGAAAAAGCGCCTCGTCAGTTCCATGATCCACGATTACTTAAGTATGGCTGACCTATGTCAAAGACGCCCCCTTAAGGCTGACGAGAGTATATCCGTATGACGTTCCTCCGCCCCGCCTCGCTTCTTTCTGGTCTGGCGACCGCCGCCCTGATCGCTGGTCTGGGCGGCGCCGCAGCCGCCCAGACCAGCGCCGACGACCGGTGGAGCGTCACGGTCAGCCCCTATGTCTGGGCCACCTCGCTGGACGGCAATGTCACCATGGCCGGGCACAAGGCGCCAGTCGACGTGTCCGCCTCGGACGCCTTCGATCAGTTGGAAAGCCTCGTGATGGGCGACGTCGAGGTGCGCCGCGGCCGCTGGGCGGGCTTCGTCGACTATCAATATTCCAAGACCAATGAGGGCGTGTCCCTGATGGGCGTCCCGGCCGAGTTGGGCACCCGTTCGACCACGGTTTCAGCGGGCGTCCTGTATCGTCTGGTGGACGATCCGCTGGACGGCCGCACCGCCTTCGGCGACGCGCGCAGCTTCCGCGTCGAGCCTCTGGTCGGCGCCCGCTGGAGCAAGCTGCGGGCCGATCTGAACACCCCGCTGGGCGCCACGCACAAGGGCGCTGAATGGACCGACCTGCTGCTGGGCCTGCGGGTCGAAGGCGACGTGTCCGAACACTGGACCCTGCGCGCACAGGCCGACGCAGGCGGTCTGGGCGACACCGACCGCCACAGCCTGTCGTGGCAGGCGCTGGCCTCGTATCGCACGCCGCTGGGCGGGGGCGCCGTCTCGGTCAATGCGGGTTATCGCCTGCTGTATCAGAACTATGAGCAGGACGACTTCACCGGCCAGCGCTTCGACTGGAAGGTGACGCGCCACGGCCCGGTGCTGGGCCTGTCGCTGACCTACTGATCCCTTTCCTGACGATCCCCCCATCCCAAGGAGACGACATGCGTAACGGAATGAAGAAGGGCGTCGCCGCTCTCGCCGCCGCCTTCATGATGGCCGTTCCGGCGGCCGAGGCGTGCACGCGCCTTGTCTACCATGGCCACGACGGCGCGGTGATCACGGCCCGGTCGATGGACTGGAAGGACGAGATCATGACCAATCTCTGGATCTTTCCGCGCGGCATGGCGCGGGACGGGTCCGGCGGTCCCAACTCCCTGACCTGGACGTCGAAATACGGCAGCGTCATCGCCAGCGGCTATGACATCTCGACCGTCGACGGCGTGAATGAAATGGGTCTGGTCGCCAACGTCCTGTGGCTGGTCGAGTCGCAATACCCGACCTATGACCCGAACAAGCCCGCCCTCAGCATCGCCGCCTGGGCCCAATACGCCCTCGACAACTACGCTACCGTGGCCGAGGCTGTCGAAGGCCTGCGCGACGAGCCCTTCGTCCTGGTCAGCGACAATGTGCCGGGTCAGGACCGCCTGACCACCCTGCACCTGTCTCTGTCGGACAGCAGCGGCGACAGCGCCATCTTCGAATACATCGACGGCAAGCTGGTCGTGCATCACAGCCGCGACTATCAGGTGATGACCAACTCGCCGACCTTCGATCAGCAACTGGCGCTGAACACCTATTGGCAGGGCATCGGCGGCACGGTCATGCTGCCGGGCACCAACCGGGCGGCCGACCGCTATGCACGGGCCTCCTTCTACGTCAACGCCATTCCCAAGTTTGAAGACCAGAACATGGCCGTGGCCAGCGTGTTCAGCGTGATCCGCAACGTCTCGGTGCCGTTCGGCATCTCGACCCCGGACCAGCCGAACATCTCCTCGACCCGCTGGCGGACCGTCGTGGATCACAAGCGCAAGCTGTACTTCTTCGAGTCGGCCCTGACGCCGAACACCTTTTGGGTGGACCTGAAGAAGATCGACTTCTCTGAACGCGCCCCGGTCAAGCGTCTTGAGCTGGGCGAAAACCAGATCAACACCCACGCGGGCGACGCGACGGCCAAGTTCACCAACGCGCGGGCCTTCCCCTTCCTCGGTCCGCAAGAGTAGGCCCGAACACCGCGCCTCTCTATTGTGGCGTCAGCCCGCCGCCAGCGCCGCCGCCTCGCGGATACGGCCGACCATGCTGTTCAGGCCGTTGGCGCGCTGGCGCGTCAGGGCCGAGGGCAGGCCCAGCCGGTCCAGCGCGGCCTTGGCGTCGAACGCCAGAATCTCACCCGGCAGCCGCCCCGAATACAGCCGCAGCAACAGGGCGATATTCCCCTTCGACAGGGCGCTGTCGCTGTCGGCGTCGAAGAACAGCCGCCCGCCTTCCGGCCGCAAAGACAGCCAGACCTGCGCCGCACAGCCCGGCACCTTGTTCGCCTCGATCCGCGCCGGTTCCGGCAGGGGCAGCAGATCCTTGCCCAGATCAATGACGTATTCGATCCGCCCCTCCCAATCGCCCAGCAGGTCGAATTCCTCGACCAGTTCGGCCAGGGTTTCGTCGATGGAGCGGTCGGGGATGGCGTGCGCTGCGGTCATGGCGGGCGACATAGGCCCCCGTCGTCGCGATCACAACCGCCCCTCGTGACACGCCCATACTCCCCTCACAGGCGAGCGGGCTGTGGCGAGGGCGCGACGCACCCTAGATTGAAGGTTTCGTTCACCCCTCGCCGAACAGGTAGTCTTGAAGCCCAGCGCCGCCCCGCTTGACCCCATCCGCCGCCCCGAGGTCCACGACGCCGGGGACGGCGCCGCCGTGGCCGCCTGGCACGCGGCCTGGGTCGCGGCGGTCGGCGCCACGGCACTGACGGCGGCCTTCAGCGCAGGTGGCGGGCCTTTGCTGCTGGCGCTGGCGGTCATGGCGGCGCCGGGGCTGGCGGGACTGATCCTGCTGAAGCGCGACGATGACGAGGCGCGCTCGGCCCTGATGGTCATCTGGGCCTTGTCCAGCCTGACGGCGGCGACGCTCAGCGGCGGCGCGGGCGGCCCCCTGCCCGGCTTCATCTTCGCGCCTCTGGCCGCTGGTCTGGCGCTGGGCGGACGGCGCCGGGTGCAGGTCTCGGCGGCGGCGACGCTGGGCGCGGCGGGCGCGGGCCTGCTGTCGGGCTGGCTGCTGGGAACGCCGTCGGCTGCGCCGCTGACCGCCGGAGCATCCATGCTGGCCAGCGCGGCGGCGGCCTGTCTCGCCCTGATGCTGGGCGCGCGGCGCGCGGCGCGGCGGTTGAACGCGGCGCAGTCCGACGTCGCGGGCATAGAGACCCTGCTGGCCGGACAGCCCGGCCTGACCCTGCTGCTGGATGCAGACGGCGCGGCGCCCGCCTATCGCGCGCTGGCCGCCTATGGCGCCGCGCCCGCCGCCTTGCCCGTCGACCCGCTGTTCGCCGATGGCCTGCTGGCCGCCGTCGAGACAGCGGACCAGCCCGCCGTCCTGACCGCCCTGGCACGCGCCCGCAGCGGGGCCGAGGCGCAGGTCCGCTTCACGCCGCGCCTGGCGCTGGACCGGCGCATCCTTCTGGTCGCGCGACGGCTGGAGGGTGCACCGGCGAAAGGCGCGCCCCGCCTGATCGTTCAGGCGCTGGACGCCACCCTGCAACACGCGCGCGAGGCCGAACTGGACGCCGCCCGCGCCGAGGCCGAGGCCCAGAGCGCCGGAAAGTCCCGCTTCCTGGCCCATATGAGCCACGAACTGCGCACGCCCCTGAACGCTGTCATCGGCTTCTCGGACGCCATGCGGCAGGAGTTGTTCGGTCCCGTCCCGCCGCGCTACGCCGACTACGCCCGCTCGATCCATGAGGCAGGCGGGCATCTGCTGGACCTGATCAACGACGTGCTGGACGTCAGCCGCATCGAGGCCGACCGGTATGAGCTGTCGCTGGAGCGTTTCGACGCGCGCGAGCCGGTGCTGGCGGCGCTGGCCCTTGTCCGCATTCAGGCCGACGACAAGGGCGTCGAACTGGCCACCGTCCTGCCGCCCGAGGCGCTGAACCTCCGCGCCGACCGCCGCGCCCTGAAGCAGATGACGTTGAACCTGCTGGCCAATGCGGTGAAGTTCACCCCGCCGGGCGGCAACGTCACCGTGTCGGTGCAGGCGGCGGACGATGCGCTGGAAGTGACCGTGGCCGACACCGGCGTCGGCATTTCGGCCGAAGATCTGGCGCGTCTGGGCCGCCCCTATGAACAGGCGGGCGACGCCGAACAGCGGGCGCAGGGGTCAGGACTGGGTCTGGCGCTGGTCCGCGCGCTGGCCGGACTGCACGGCGGGACGCTGACGCTGGACAGCGTTCTGGGCGTCGGCACGGCGGCGACCGTGCGCCTGCCGCTCGAGACGCCGGACGCCTGAGCCTCAGACCTTCGAGGCGGCCAGCTTCAGCCCGAAGCCGATGAAGACCACGCCTACCACCCGGTCCATCGTCCGCACCACGGCCGGGCGGCGCAGGAACCGACCCAGCGGCGCCGTCGCCAGAATCAACCCGGCGAACCAGACGATGGTCAGCGCCACATGAACCCCGACCAGGAAGAAGGTGAAGGCCGCCACATTGGCCCCTTGCGGCACGAACTGGGGCAGAAAGGTCACGTAGAAGACGCCGACCTTGGGGTTCAGCAAATTGGTCAGCAGGCCGCGCCGAAAGGCGACGGGACCGCTGGGCGGCGGGGCGGCGCCCGGCTCGCCCAGGCTCTTGCGCGGCTTGAACAGCATCTGCGCGCCCAGCCAGACCAGATAGGCCGCGCCCGCCCACTTCACCACCGTATAGGCCAGTTCCGACACCCGCAGCAGCGCCCCGAATCCCAGCGACACCGCCGCGCCCCAGATCAGGCAGCCCAGCAGTATGCCCGCCCCGGCGAAGACGGCCGAACGCCCGCCCTCGGCCGCCGCCGAGCGCAGCACCATGGCCGTGTCCACCCCCGGCGTGATCGTCAGAATGGTGATGGCGACCAGGAAGGCGGCGAACAGGGCGGGATCGAACATGGGCGCACTAGATCATGCGCTGAGCGAAGGTTACAACGTCCGATCTCAACCCGGCCGCCTCATCCCTCCATGCGGTCGCGATAGCCGCGCGCGTCCAGCGCCCTCAACGCCGCCGTGAGAACCGCCTCAAGCTCCAGTCCCAGATCCTGATCCAGCGACCGCGCCGCCCGCTTGGTCGCGCGCCATTGATCGGTCAGGGCCGGCAAGGCCGCGCGCGCCTGATCCGACAGCATGACCGCGCGCTGTCGTCCGTCCGCCGCACGGCCGGAAACCAGCCATCCCTCGCGGGTCATCTGCGCCGCCGTCTGACTGAGCGCCGAATGGGTCAGGCCTGCGGCCTCGGCCAGGGCCTTGATACTGAGCGCCATCGGCTCTTCCGCCGCCCGCTCGGCCTCCATCAGGGCGCGCATGATCACCGTATAGCGCGGCCTGAACGCCAGCCCACGCGCGGCGTAGGCGGCCTCCACCTCGCCGTCGAGACGGTCGGCCAGACGCCGCAGCAGGGCTCCAAGACTTGACGGGCGTTCGGACATGGCCTCATAAATATATAAGGGCTGTTACAAATCAACCCATGCGAGGCCCCATGCTCTCCGCGCTTGTCCATCCCTTCCTGGCCGTCGCCCTGACGACCTGCCCCCTGCAGGTCGAGGTTCTGAACGCCGCCGCCGACCGCATAGGAGCCGGCTACATCACCCAGACCGAGGGGCAGGCCGTGGCGCGCCGCGTCCGCGACTGGGCGGCGGAGGGACGCTATGCCGAACAATGCGACGACCCGGCCGCCTTCGCCGAGGCGGCGACGCGCGACCTGCGCACGCTGGACGGGCACTTCCGCCTGACGCCCCCGCCGTCTTCAGGACCGTCAACCGGTCCCGCCCCCGCCTCCCTGCAGGCCTGGCGCGACGAGGCCCGCGCCGCAGGCGGCGGCGTGCGCGAGGTGCGGGTGCTGGAGGGCAACATCGGCTATCTGCGGCTCAGCGCCTTCTATCCCTGGGACCTGGTCGAGACGCGCCTGGCCGCCGCCCTGACCCTGTTGGAAGATGTCGACGGCCTCATCATCGACCTGCGCCGCAACGGCGGCGGGGACGGGCGCACGGCCGATCAACTGGTCGCCAGCCTGCTGCCCGAAGGCGCCGCGTTCGGCTGGATCGAACGACGCGAGGGCCGGCTTCCTCACGCCGCGCCGCCCCGCGCCCTGCCCGCCGTCCGGACCGACACGCCGGTCGCCGTCCTGATCGATCGCCGCTCAGGCTCGGCGGCCGAGTTCACCGCCTATACGCTGCAGGCGGCCGGGCGGGCCGAGGTGATCGGCGACCGGTCGGGCGGCGCCGCCCACATGCTGGGACCGCCGCAGCCCCTGCCCCACGGCTACGCCGTCAGCGTGCCGGACGCCCGCCCCGTCAACGCCGTCACGGGAAAGAACTGGGAAGGCGGCGGCGTCCGTCCCGACGCGCCCGGCGGCGACGATCCCCTGCTGACCGCCCGCGACCGCCTGCTGGCGAAGCTGGGCCGAACGCCGAAGACCTGAACGGCCGCCTAGACCGGCCCCATGGCCAGGAAGGCGCGGGCGGCGGCGAAGTCGCCCGCCTCGAAACGGGCGGTCGCCACGCTGTCGTCGCGGAACAGGAACTCGATCAGAAAGGGCTCGCGCAGGTCCAGCGCCGCCAGAGCCTCGGCCGCGCTGTCGGGAAAGCGCCAGACTTCGCCCGCCCGCGCGCCGGACGCCAGCAGATCGCGCGGCGCGATGTCGGAACCGGCGGCGAAGACGGCGCGGCGCGCGGCCTCGGGCGGCAGGCCGTCCGTCCCCAGCCACGGCCGGGGCGAGCGCGCCGTATCGCGCATGACGATGCGCGCGGCATAGGGTCGGGGCTTGCCGACGAAGGAGACGACCGCCGCCGGGCGCGCATCCTGGGGCGCCCTGCCGGTCAGGCCGAACCGCACGGGCGAGGCGCCGGTCGCCCCGTCCTGAAACAGGCGCCAGCCGTCGCGGGCGCTTTCGAAACGGTCGGCGCTCCAGCCGGCCTTGTCGCCGGGGAAGTTGATCCGCGCCGCGCGCGACCATCCGGCGAAGGCGTGGCGCACCCGCCTCTTGACCCGGTCCAACTCGGCGTCGTTGCAGGGGGTGGCCTGGGCCCGCGCCTTGGCTCGCCCGGCCGTGGCGGCCAGTTCGGTCGCCGGGCGCCCGGCGCGCAGGGCCGCTCCGCGCGCCTGCAGGGTCGCCGCCTCGAGGGCCTGGGTCAGGCGCGGCTCGAACAGGCGGCACTTGTCCTGCGCCGCCCGCACGAAGGCGCGCTCATAGTAGACGTCGCCAGCCGCGGTCGCCGTCCCCGTCGCAAGGGTCAGGGCGATGATCGCGGCCAGCGTTCTGCTGACTATGCGGGGCGACGGCGCTATCTTCATGGCTCCACCCTAGCCGCCGCCGGTTCCGGGTCCGTGTCCAAACAGGGTGAACCAATTGCTTCTTTCCACTGACGTCTGGGTCGGCGCCCTGATCCGCCGCGCGGAGCTGGAGGGCGCCAACGCTGTCGTGGTGAAGAAGGGCGACGCCCGCGCCGGGGCCGTCATCGTCAAGGCCTATGACACCGCGACCCGCACCGCCCGCCTGTGGACCGAGGCGACCGGCCAGGACGGCGAACCGCTGTGGATCCAACCCGTCGCCAGCGAGACCGAGAGCGAACTGGACGCCTATCTGGATCGCCAGCGCCGCTACGACCCCGACCTCTGGATCGTCGAGATCGAGGACCGCCAGGGCCGCCACTTCCTGACCGAGAAGACGCAGGGCTAATCGTTGAACCCTCTCCCGATGGGAGAGGGCTTGAGCTTCGGAGAGCCGAAGGCGATCCGCTAAGCGAAAGGGTGAGGGTTTACGGGCGAAGTCGGCCGCAGGCCGTGGTGCGACGGCTCACGCCGACTGACAGGACAAGCCCCTCACCCTTTCGCCTTAACCAATCGCTACGCTCTTGGAGGCTCAAGCCCTCTCCCGCCGGGAGAGGGTCATACGTGCTCAAACCGCCCTCAAGCAGCGCAAGCGCGTTAGGCCCGCTCAAAATGGTAACCGCGCTGTTCACCGCGTTCGTGAACCGGACCGCAAGCGCAGGCGCCCTAAAACCCTTCGCATGGGGCCAGAACGGCCCGGCGAACGGGCTTGGCTTGATGCTGTTTCTCTTGAACGACGTCGTCTTCGATCTGGACGAGGCCTGCCCGGCCCCGAGCCATGACGTGCGCCGGTTCGAGAACCTGTCCTTCGACTATGTGCTGGAGATGGGCTGCGAGCTCTTCGCCGAAGAGCCCCTGCTGCACCAGACCGATCCGGCCCGCGCGCGCCGTCTGGCCTGGCTGATCGCGCACAGGGCCGAGGGCGTTAACGCCGCCCTGTTCGCCGCGCCGCAGGCCGGTTGCGCGCCCGAACTGGTCGAGCCGCGCTTCTGCGCCCTGCCCGAGGTCGTGCTGCGCCATCTGCAACAGCGCGCACGTCGCCGCGCCCTGAACGCCGTCGCAGCGGACAAGGCTGTATGGAGCCGCCTCGCGGCCTGATCATCGCGGCGTCGCCTCAGACTTAGAGGATGATGCCGAACACCGTGTGGACCACGGCGGCTGCGGTGACGATCAGTGCGAACCCGGCCAGAAAGCAGACCAGCGGATGAATCTTGCCGCTGTGCTGAACCGGCGCGGCCTTGTCCGGATGAACCAGAGCCATGACGTTTCCTTTCCCTTTGGCGCAGCGAACTCATGGATCGCTGTCTTCCGAGAGGCACCATGACTCGAATAACCCCTATTGGCGAGGGGTCTCTCACGGCATCGTGAACGTCGACAATCGGGCCGTGGCGCGCTAGGTCGCGCGTCCTGAAGGAAGCTCCATGTCCAAATTGACTCTCGCCGACGAGGCCCTGCGCCGCAGGACTTTCGCCATCATCGCTCACCCGGACGCCGGTAAGACGACCCTGACCGAGCATATCCTGCTGGCGGGCGGCGCCGTGCGCGCGGCAGGCGCGGTCAAGGCGCGCGGGGAAAACCGCCGCGCCCGCTCGGACTGGATGAAGATCGAAAAAGAGCGGGGCATCTCGGTCACCGCCTCGGTCATGACGTTCGAGCACGACGGCAAGATGTTCAACCTGCTGGACACGCCGGGGCACGAAGACTTTTCGGAAGACACCTATCGCACCCTGACCGCCGCCGACTGCGCCATCATGGTGCTGGACGCCGCCAAGGGCATCGAGCCGCAGACGCTGAAGCTGTTCGAGGTCTGCCGCCTGCGCGACATCCCGATCATCACCTTCATCAACAAGCTGGACCGCGAGGCGCAGGACCCGATGGCCCTGCTGGACGAGATCGCATCGCGTCTGCAGCTGGACCCCTCGCCCATCTGGTGGCCCGCTGAGAGCGGCAATCGCCTGCGCGGTCTGGCCGAGGTCAGCGGTCAGGGCCGGTTCCAGCCCTATACCCGCAAGACCGCCGACAACGACGGTGAACATCCCGCGCCCCTGCCCTTCGACGACGCCGCCGCCTTCTTCCAGGGCACGGAGCAGGCCGACATGATCGATGCGCTGGAACTGGTCGAGGCGGGCTATAAGCCTTTCGACCATCAGGCGTTTCTGGAAGGCCACATGACGCCCGTGCTGTGGGGCTCGGCCCTGCGTCACTTCGGCATCGAGGAACTGCTGAAGGCCATCGGCGAATGGGCGCCGCCGCCCAAGACGATGACCGCCCGCAAGGAGGCGCCGCCCGAAACCCGCAACGCCCCCGCGCCCGAAGACATCACGGTCGAGCCGAGCAAGGATGAAGTCACCGGCTTCGTCTTCAAGGTTCAGGCCAACATGGACCCCAACCACCGCGACCGCATCGCCATGTTCCGCATGGCTTCGGGCAGCTTCAAGCGCGGCATGAAGCTGAAGGTCCAGAACACCGGCAAGCAGTTGTCGGTGAACGCCCCCATCATGTTCTTCGCCTCGGATCGCGAACTGGCCGAAGAGGCCTATGCGGGCGACGTCATCGGCATTCCCAACCACGGCGTGCTGCGCGTCGGCGACAGCCTGTCGGAGAGCGGTCTGGTGCGCTTTGCGGGCCTGCCCAACTTCGCGCCGGAAATCCTGCAGCGCGTCCGGGTCAAGGACCCGCTGAAGGCCAAGCACCTGCAGAAGGCGCTGGTCGGTCTGGCCGAGGAAGGCGTAACCCAGCTGTTCCGCCCGGATCTGGGCGCGGACTTCATCGTCGGCGCCGTCGGCCAGCTGCAGTTCGAGGTCATGGCCGATCGTCTGGGCGAAGAATACGGCCTGGACGTCATTTTCGAGCCGAGCCCTTACGCCGAGGCCCGTTGGGTGTCAGGCGCCAAGGCCGACCTTGAGGACTTCGCCGGCAAATACCGGCCCCAGATGGCCGCAGACATCGACCAGAACCCGGTCTTCCTGGCCAAGTCGGCGTGGGAGACGGGCTATGTCTCCGAGCGCTTCCCCAAGGTGGCCTTCAGCAAGACCAAGGAACGGGGCTGACCTTCAGGTCTTGCTGATCGACACCCCGCCATCGACCAGCATGGCCGCGCCGGTCATGAAGCTGGACGCGTCTGACGCCAGGAACAGGGCGGCGCGGGCGATCTCGTCCGGGCTCGCCATCCGCTTCAGGGCGTGCATCCCCTCGACGAAGGCGATGATCTCGGGCGTATGGGCGAACTCGCGGCCCGCCTCGGTGTCCGTGCCGCCCGGCAGCAGGCAGTTGCTGCGGATTCGCTTTGCGCCGTACTCGGCGGCGATGACCCGCGACAGGCCGACCAATCCCGCCTTGGCCGCCGCATAGGCCGCCATGCCCGGCATGCCGATGGCGTGACCGACAAAGGTCGAGGTGAAAATCAACGAGCCGCCGCCGCGCGCTAGCATGGCTGGAAGCTGATGCCTGGCGCCCAGAAAGGCGGCGGTGAGGTTCACGTCCAGCGTCTCGCGCCAGCGGTCCGGCGCGATCTCATGCGTCGGCTCATTGGCGCCGATGGCCCCGGCGTTGTTGAAGGCGATGTCCAGCCCGCCGAACTGCGCGACAGCCGTGTTCACCAGACGCTCGGCCAGCGCCTCATCGCGGATGTCGCCCGGCACGGCGACAGCGAGGCCTCCTTCGGCCTCGATCGCGGCAACCAGAGCCGCCAGTTCCGCCGCACGCCGGGCGGTGACGACCACGGCCGCGCCTTCACGCGCGAACAGGCGAGCGGCGGCGGCCCCAATGCCTGAGCTGGCTCCGGTGATGATGGCGACTTTGTCGGACAGTGCGGGCATGGCGACCTCCTTCGTTCATGAAGGCGCCTTCCTTTCACGCTCTCGACGCGCGGTCTGGCGAGGTTCGGACGCGGCGTTCAGGTGGCCCGCGCCACCCGCTTTTCTCCGCGCCCCAGCGCCTGGAACCACGGCAGGAAGAACTGGACCAGCGGGCCGATGGCGACGGCGAAGGCCACGGTGCCCAGGCCAACCGAACCGCCCAGCAGCCAGCCCCCGGCCAGGACGCTGATCTCGATCAGCATGCGCGACACGCGGATCGACCAGCCGAACCGCTGGTTCAGGCCGATCATCAGGCCGTCGCGCGGGCCGGTGCCCATGCCTGCGCCGATATAGGCCGCCCCGCCCATGCCCGTCAGCAGCACGCCCAGAGCCATGAAGGTCAGCCGCAGCGGCATGCCCGTGATCTCGGGCATGACGGCCAGGGCCGCGTCCATCGACAGACCGATGACGAAGATGTTGCACAAGGTGCCCAGCCCCGGTTTCTGGCGCAGCGGGATCCACGTCAGCATCACCAGCACCCCCATCAGGATGGAGGCCGTCCCCAGGCTCATGCCCGTCTTCAGCGACAGGCCCTGATGAAAGACGTTCCACGGGTCCAGCCCGAGGTTGGAGCGCACCATGGCGGCGGCCGCGACGCCATAAAGGCACAGGCCCAGTTGAAGCTGGATGAAACGACGCATGAACATGAGCTGTTGATCGCACAACCGGCCTTGTTTTACAGGGCCGCTTTCATCACGATGGCCCTATGCGCGACCTGCTGATCCATCCGGCCTCGCTTTCACGGCTGTTGAACGGCTGGCGCGAACCGGAAGGCGAGCCGGCCTATCGCCTGCTGTCCGAAGCGCTGAAGCTGATGATTCTGGACGGGCGGCTGTCGCTGCACGCGCGCCTGCCGGGCGAGCGGCGGCTGGCCGAAACGCTGGGCGTCAGCCGTATCACCGTCAGCACGGCTCTGGACCGGCTGAGGGCGGACGGCTTTATCATCAGCCGCACCGGATCGGGCAGTTTCACCGCCCTGCCCGCCAGTCCGGCGTCGCGGCCGGTGCGGCGGCTGGACGGGCCGATGCAGATGGATGATGCGCCGGGCGTCATCGACATGGCCTCGGCCGCCATCGCCGCCGACGAACAGGTCCACGCCGCCTATGCCCGCGCGGTCGAGGCCCTGCCCGCCCACCTGCCGGGGCATGGTTATGAGCCGATGGGGCTTGAGGTTCTGCGCCGCGCCGTGGCCGATCGCCATACGGCCGAAGGGGCGCCGACGACGCCCGATCAGATCGTCATAAGCGGCGGCGCCCTCAGCGGACTGGCCCTGCTGCTGCGGGCGGTGACGCGCCCCGGCGATCGGGTCATCATCGAGCATCCAGCCTATCCCCATACGCTGGACGCCCTGACGCAGGCGGGGCTTCAGCCCAGCCCCGTCGCCATGACGCCGCATGGATGGGACATGGACGGGATGCTGGCCGCCATCGCCCGCATCCAGCCCCGGCTGATCTTCCTGACGGGCGCGCACCACAATCCGACCGGCCATGTGCTGTCTGCAGCCGACGAGGTCGCCATCGCCGCCGCCGCGGCCCGCGCGGGCGCCCTGCTGGTGCTGGACGACGCCCTGCGCGAACTGTGGTTCGACCGACCGCCGCCCCCTCCGGTCGATCATGGGCCGCACGTCGTCCGGCTGGGGTCGACCAGCAAGCCCTATTGGGGCGGACTGCGCGTCGGCTGGATCCGCGCCCACGCCGATGTGGTCGACGCCGTGGTGCGCCGCCGCCCGTCGCTGGATCTGGGCGTGCCGGTGCTGGAGCAACTGGCCGCCGCCGTGCTTCTGGCCGGGCCGCCGGGGCCGCTGGACGCCCGGCGTCAGGCGCTGGCCCGGCGCGAGGCCCATTTGAGGGCGCAGTTGGCTGAGCGCCTGCCCGAATGGCGCACGCGCCGCCCCGAGGGCGGCCTGTCGCTGTGGGTCGAACTGCCCCGGCCCGACGGAGTGCGTCTGGCCATCGCCGCGCCGGATCACGGCGTGCGGATCGCGCCGGGCACGCGCTTCGGCGTCAACGGCGCCTTCGACCGCTTCATCCGCCTGCCCTTCAGCCGCGAGGAGGCGGAACTGGATCTGGCCGTCGACCGGCTGGCCGCTGCATGGAGCGGGCTGGACCGCAGTACGCCACGCCGCCGCACAGACCCCGACCCCACCGACCGCGCTGTCCTCTAGGAAGCGGGCGCTGCGGCGTATCGCTTCAGCCCAAAGGTCATGGCGAACATCAACAGGCAGACGCCGCTGGACACCATCAGAGCCAGCAGCGCCGAACGGTCCAGCACGACGCCATACAGCGCCGGGGCCGCCGCCTGAACGAAGCGGGCGGGGGTCAACACCAGCGCCTGCCGCGCGCCATAGTTCTCTCGCCCGAACAGATGCAGCGGCAGCACGCCCGAGGCCACGGCCAGCAGGCCGTTGCCCGCCCCCTGACCCAGCGCCACGGCGCCCGCCGCCCCCTTGCCGCCGAGAAAGGCGATCAGGGCGCCGATCGGGTGCAGCAGGGTCGCCGTCCGCGCCGCCGCCACCGGCGATCCCATGCCCGGCGCCATCAGGGCGATCAGGCGCACGACGATGGCCGCCCCCGCCATCAGTCCCGCCGCCAGCGCCGCCTCGGCCGCGCTGAGACCCAGCCCGGTCAGCAGACGCGGCAGGTGGGCGCCCATGGCTGTGGCCACCCACCAGGCTCCGGCGAACAGGACGGCCACCCGGATCATGGTCGCGTCCCAGCGCACCGCCCCTTTCGCCGCCGGGCGGGCGGCGGTGCGGCCGTCGGGCAGAACGGCGGCGTATAGCGGCAGGCACAGCAGCAGATGCGCCCCCGCCCAGACGAAACAGGCGCCGCGCCCGCCCAGAGTCTCGATCATCAACAGCGTCAGCGGCCAGCCTATCGCCCCGCCGAACGCTCCCAGCAGGGAGACGGCGGTGATCGGCTTCTTCGCCGCATCTCCATGCAGGGCCACCAGCAGCGCATAGGCCGGACCGTACAGCCCCGTCCCCATCCCTGCGCCCAGCATCAGCACGCCCACGATCATGGCGACCGGCCCATGCGCCATCCCCAGCACGCTCAGGCCCATGGCGAAGATCACGGCCGAGGCGGACAGCACCTCACGCCCGCCGCGCCGGTCGATCCAGCGCCCGGCGAAGGGACTGATCGCCGCCGACGCCAGAAAGGCGCCCGACAGGGCGGCGAACACCGTGCCCGGCGTCGTCGCCGCGCCCTTCGCCAGCGGCTCGGCCAACACCCCCATCAGATAATAGCTGGAGGCGAAGGAGACGATCATCCCCAATCCCAGAACGGGAACGATCAGGCGGGAAGCGGCAGGGTTCGACATGGCGCGCCGTCTCGCCGGATTTGCCCATCCGAAGAAAGCGACCTATCGAACCGAGTATGTTCGAAAACCTCACAGGCTCGGGACCGCTGCCCTCGCTGAACGCCCTGCGCGCCTTTGAGGCCATGGCGCGCACCGGCAGCGCCACCCGCGCGGCGGCCGAGCTGAACGTGACCCACAGCGCCGTCAGCCGTCAGGTCAAGGCGCTGGAGGCGCAGATGGGCCTGCGGCTGTTCGAAGGACCGCGCCACGCCCTGACCCTGACCGATGCGGGGCGGCGCCTGGCGCCCGGACTGACGGCCGCCTTCGACCGGATCGCCGCCGCCGTGGGCGAGGCGCGCGGGACCGGCAGCGACCTGCATATCGCCGTCAACGCCAGTCTGGCGGTGAAGTGGCTGATCCCGCGACTGGCGGATTTCAGCCGCCAGCATCCGCAAATTCGCGTCCATCTGATCGAACTGGCGCCGCACGCCGTCAGCCGTCGCGGCGCCGACCTGCTTCTACGGCTGCTGGACACGCCCCGGATTGAGGCTCTGGGCGGCGTCTGCGTCATGCCCAACGCCTTCGGGCCGGTGATCGCGCCCGATCTGGCCGCATCGCTGACGGCCTCGCCTGCAACGCAAGACATCCGCGAGGCGGTGTTCGCGGCGCCGCGCCTGACGGCCCGCACCCATGTCTCGGCGTGGAGCGACTGGGCCGAAATGAGCGGCCATGACCTGCCCGATGCGCCCGGCCGCGCCCTGGCGCACCTGCATTTCGCGCTGGACGGCGCCCTGTCCGGCTGGGGCGCGGCGGTGCTGCCGTGGTCGCTGACGGCCGAGGCGGTGACGCAGGGGCGGTTGTTGGCGCCGTTCGGCTTTGTGCGGGACGCAGGCGCGGTGGCGGTCATTCCCGGCGCAGGCGAAATGTCCCGCAACCGGCGTCTGTTCGTCCGCTGGCTGATCGATCAGGGCCGTGCGATGGAAAACGTCCCGGACCCAGGCTGAAGCTCAGCTGAACAGTGCTTTCATACATCGCGCGGACGTGGTTGTGTATGAATCGCAAATCGCTTCTTCGCGATGTCATGACACAGGCGCGTGGATTTGCGGTTCTGTGTGGAGTTCAGATGCTGTTCATCGCCATCACTGCCGCTCTGGCGCTGGCGCAAAGCCAGTCCGAGGCGCCGGCGCCGGCTCAGCCTCCACGGCTCGTTTCCTATAATGAGGCCGTGCAGTGCGCCGGCCTGACACAGGCTGCATCCGAACTGGAAGGCGGCGAAAGCCGCTATGGCCGTCAACTGTATGACGCCGCCCTCTACTGGTCGCTGGCCGCCATGCAGGCGGCGACGACGGCGGGCCGCAATCCGGCCGTCGCCGAACAGGACCAGACCCGCGCCCGCCTGCAGTCCGTGCGCCGCCTTTCTGCAGGCGAAACCGAGGCCCGCAACGGCCTTCAGCGGTGCCGTCGCGCCGCGCCCAGACTGGGCTGACGCCGCCGCCCGACCGGCGGACGCGAAAAATCTGACTATATGGTTAAGCTGAACCGCCTTTACGGCGCTGCGTTTGCTTGTCTCACCCCCGGATCGCCTTCGTGATCCCGAAGCGGGACGATGAGAGCGGCATGTTCGAATTCGGCAGAGATCTGAGACGGCTGTTCGAGAAGGCGCGCGACAGCGACGATCTCGGCTGGCTGGAGCTGATCAGCGCCCGTCTGGTCGAGACGGAGGCCCGCCAGCAGGCGACCGATGCGGGCCGCGTCTCCTGCGCCCGCCCCCATGACGCCGCCCTACGCGCCGCCGCCCTGTGGCGCGAGCACGCCCGCCGCTGCGGCGCCGCCGCCAGTCTGGAGCGCGCCGAGGCCGCCGGGCGCGACGCCGCCGGAGCCGCAGCGAACGACGATCAGGCCGTGCGCGCCGCCCTCGATCTGGCTCAAACCGGGATGATGGCGTTCGACCTGCGCGGCGATCCCGAACGATTGAACGCCGCGCTGGAGTTGCTGGCCGGACTGCCCGCCGCGCGTCGCGCCGATACGGCCTCGGCCATGGCCGCCCTGCATGCGCGGCTGCGGGCGCGTCAGGCCCTGCTGTCCGGCGCCCTGCCTGAACTGACCGAAGCCGCCGAGCTGATGGACGCCGCCGTGGCGCGGTTGAAAGGCGGCCGCCCGGCCGAGGACGACCTGCGGCTGGAACGCGCCGCCCTGGCGCTGGAAACCGGGCTGATCGCCCGCGACCCGCGCCTGCTGGATCAGGCGGGCCACGACCTGCGCGCTCTGGTCGAGGCCGCACCGCCTGAACAGCGCCCCTTAAGCCGCGCCCGCGCCCTGGCCCTGTGCGCGTCGGGCATGGCCGCACTGGCCGCCGTGGCCGCCGACGACCCGGCGCAGGATCAGGCCCGCACCCTGTTCGACGCCGCCGCCCAACTGTTCACCCCCGACCACAGCCCGCTGGACTGGGCCGCCATTCAGGTGATGCGGGCCGAGCGCGAGACCCTGCCGCTGCTGGCCCTGGCCCAGGCCGAGGCCGTGACCGAGGGCGGCGGGCTGATCCTGGGCGCCCTGGCCCATGAGCAGCGGGTCGCTCAGGAGGCCGAGCGCGCCGCCGCCATCGGCGATCTGGAGGCCCTGCTGGAGATCGAGACGTCGCTGCGTCGGCGCCTGACGCGGCCCTCGGTCGCCGCCACGCCGCTGGACTGGGCGGCCGAGCAGATCGGTCTGGCGCGCATCGCACTGGCCCGCGCCCGCTGGACCGGCGAGACGCCCCGCGCCGTCGGCCTGATGCTGGCCGAGGCCGCCCAGACGGCGCGCGAACACGGCGCCGCAAAGCTGGCTGAACGGGCCGAGCGCCTGATCCCGCGCCCGCAAACCGCCTGACGGGGACGGGACCGGACGCCGCACGGCCTTGACCCGGCCCCATTGGGCACCTAGCTCACGGGCTTCGCAGAAGGGTTCCGATACAGTGACCGAACAAACCGCCGCCGATCCCGTCCACGCCTTCATCGCCCAGACGGTGGCCGAGCATGACGTGGTGCTCTTCATGAAGGGCACGCCGGATTCGCCGCGCTGCGGCTTCTCTTCGGTGACCGTCCAGATCCTCGACCATGTGGGCGCGGCCTTCGTCGGCGTCGACGTGCTGCAGGACGAAGCCCTGCGCGAAGGCATCAAGGCCTTCACCGACTGGCCGACCATCCCTCAGCTGTATGTGAAGGGCGAGTTCGTCGGCGGCTCAGACATCGTGCGCGAGATGTTCCAGTCGGGCGAACTGGCCGCCCTGATGACCGAAAAGGGCGTCGCCCTTGGTGAAGCGTAAATTGGGCGAGGCCTAAGCCCGATGGCCCGGCCGCAGCTTCAACCGCGTGAGGACCGCGAGGTCTTCGTCGTGCCTCTGGATGTGCGGCCGGAGCACATCGACGAGAACAACCACGTCAACAACGTCGTCTATGTCGGCTGGCTGCAGGACGTGGGCACGGCCCACTGGAACGCGCGCTTCGATGACGAGACGCGCGCCAAATGGTCGTGGATCGCCCTGAGACACGAGATCGACTATCTGCGCGCCATTGAGCCGGGCGCGATCGGCGTCGTGGCCCGCACCTGGGTCGGCGACCCCCAGGGCCCGCGCTTCAACCGCTATGTCCGCATCGAGGACGCCGAAGGCCGCCTGTGCGCGCAGGGGCTGTCGGAGTGGTGTCTGGTCGATTCCAAGACCCTGCGCCCCGCCCGCATCCCGGCGGACATGCTGGGGCCGTTCACGGCTTAAGCGCATCAGCCTTGCCCTTTCCTCCCTGTTGCTCAGCAATGGGGAGGGGGACCGCGAAGTGGTGGAGGGGGCGACGCCATGCCGGACGGCCTGAGTTACGAGCGCGCCAGAAAGATGCGCCGCGCTTTGACGCCGCCTGAAGCGCAACTGTGGGCTCAGCTAAAGGGACGCGGCCTCAAAGGCCTGAGGTTCCGGCGACAGCATCCCATCGGCCCCTTCATTCTCGACTTCTATTGCGCCGAGCTGAAACTGGCGGTGGAGGTCGACGGCCTCATCCACGGGCTGGCCGATCAATCGCGTTATGATGAGCTGAGGACGGACTGGCTGAAGGCGCGCGGTGTTTCGGTGCTGCGTATTCCCGCCTGTGACGTGCGCGATGACATGGAGGGTGCGCTGAATGCGATCAGGAACGCAGCGCGTCATGCGCAAGCGTAGCGACGCCCCCTCCACCGCTTCGCGGTCCCCCTCCCCACGCTGTGGGGAGGAAAGGAATGGTTCAACCTACAGGCTGATCGGGTTGATCACGCGGACGCTCTGGCCGGACTTCAGGCCCAGTTCGTCATAGGTCCAGTTGACCGTCTTGCCGTCGGGGACCAGCGCCTTGCACATATCGGGCGCGCGGCGGATCAGGCTGAGTTCCGCCGGTTCGTCGTCCTTGATGCGGACCTCGAAGCTGGACGCCTCGGTGCAGCCGTTGGAGCCGACCACAACGCTCAGGCGCTGGCCGTCGAAGTCGACCTTGCGCACGGCTTCCAGCGCCTCGGGACGGGCCGAGGCGCGGTCGGCGACGTTGACCGAGACCTTCTCACCGCCCTCGTTCGAATAGATGATGCAGCCGCCCAGCAGCGGCAGCAGGGCGACCGCGGCCAGAACAGGGACGATCCGCATCAGGACGCGTCCGCCGGGGCCGAGTGGATCACCCGCGTGGTCGGCTTTTCGGTCGAGATGATGATGCAGCCCGACAGAACCGGCGCGGCGACGGCGGCGATGGCTAGGGCGATGATGATGCGGCGCATGATGCGTCCTTTTTGTCTTATAGTCGCGCGGGAACCTGCCAGCGCAGCGCCGCCGGGTCATGTGAATAATCGGCAAGAAATCCGCCCGTCAGGCGGCGCTGGCCACGGCGGCGCCCGTCGTTTCGATCCAGGCCGCCCCGTTCGTCAGGGCGTCCGCCTCGGCCTGGGGCCGGCCCAGCAGATAGCCCTGCACCTCATTGCAGCCCTGCGCCCGCAGGAAGGCCGGCTGCTCGGGCGTCTCGACGCCCTCGGCCAGCACCGGGATCGACAGGCTTCGCCGATCGTCACGCCCAGCGCCTTCAACTAACATAGGACACGGGTGGTGCGCTCCATGTCGGTGATCATCGCCGTTTCATTGATCTCCAGCTCCAGCCGCGAGGGCGACAGGCCCGTCTCGAACGGAATCTGATGCGCCAGACGCGGCAGGTCGACGTGGTTCAGTTGCAGTGGCGACAGGTTGACGGCGATGCGGTGCGGCTCGGCCCAGGCGGCGGCCTGTCGGCAAGCCTGACGCGGCGCCTGGTTTGGAGATGAATAGCCGCTCTTGAATCTGAGCGGTTCTCACAGGATCGCGGTCTTCCTTCAACGCCGAAATCGCGCGCGCGATCAGTTCAACAGCGCCCTGCGCCTGGCGTACAGCGCGTCGGACGCTGAACATGAGTTGGTGCGGGCGGCCGGAGTCGAACCGGCATGGGCAATGCCCGACGGATTTTCGTACCACTTCGACTTTCGCCGCCGCCCGAAGACGTTCGTGGTCTGGACTATCCCTTCGTCATAGCCGCAAGGCCTTAGACGCCGCCCGTCTAGTCTCTACACCTTCCCGCCACGGATGACGGGCTTGGCTCGGGATCGCCATTTTACAGGGTTCCCCGAATTTGAGCAGTTCTACGTCCGGGATTTCCCCCGGCGCACTCAATCCTCAGCTTAAGTCCGTTGCGTCTACCAGTTTCGCCACGCCCGCCAGCTGAACCGCTCTATAGCCGCGTTCGATGGCTATCGCCAAGGGCAACTGAGCCGACGCCAATGAAGACGTGCAGATTCGGCGTATGACATCTTTCCCGCATACAGAAAGTGCCTGGGGTGCATGCATGCGCCAAGACACACGATCGATTCAGAGGGGTAGACCTGCCGAAGAGATGTTGGAAGTCGCCTGCGTCTACCAGTTCCGCCACGCTCGCAGCGCGCGCCTCAGCGCTTCGCCTCATGTGCCGCACGGGCGGCCCGGAAGTCTACATCTGAATCGGCGATCAGGCGCACCAGAGCCGCCCATGCGGCGACATTCTGGGTCATCTGGGCCGGGTCGATCTTGTCCAGGGTATCGTCGGCGGTGTGGTGCAGGTCGAAATAGCGCGTGCCGTCCTGACGCAGGCCGAACACCGGCACCCCGACCTTGGCCAGCGGGCCGATGTCGACGCCGCCATACATTTCCGGCTCGCCCGGCAGGACGCCCAGCGGGCGCAGGACGCGCTCGGCGATACGGGCGAAGTCCGTCCCCTGCGATCCGGGCGGCAGGCCCAGGGCATAGATACGGTCGGCGCCGAAATCGCTCTCGCCGGCCACGATGTGCTTTTCAACGGCCGAGCCGATGTTGCGGACATAGGCGCCGCCGCCGTTGCCGTGGTCGGTCGGCTGGGCGACCTCTTCAGAGCCATACAGGACCACGCGCACCGTGCGGGCCGGGCGGCCCTGTTCGGCGATCAGCTTGGCCGCCGCCAGGGTGATGGCGCCGCCCGCCGCGTCGTCGATGGCGCCGGTGCCCAGATCCCAGCTGTCCATGTGCGAGCCCAGGACGATGATCTCGTCCGGACGCGAGGCGCCGACGATGTCGCCGATGACGTTCTGGCTGATCGTCTCATAGGTGTGGGCGGTGGATTTCAGGCGCAGGCGCACCGTCTCGCCCATGCCGACCAGACGGGCCACCTGATCGGCGTCCGGCGCGCTGAGCGCAAAGGCCGGCAGCGGCACCTTGCCCTCGACATAGCGGGTGGTGCCGGTGTGCGGCATCCGGTGTTCGTCCGACCCGGCCGAGCGCATGACGAAGGCCACGGCGCCGCGCTTGGCCGCCTCGACCGGTCCCATGCCGCGCAGACGCGACAGCGGGCCATAGCCCGACCCGTCCTGCATCCGCACCATCTGGCCGCCGTCGACCATGGCGATCTTGCCGTTCAGCGAACCGGCGGGCGCGGCCAGCAGGGCGTCCAGACCGTCGAAGAAGACGATCTCGGCCTCAATGCCCTGGGCCGGCGTCGGGATGGAGTGGCCCAGAGCCGCCACGACCAGCTTCTGCGGACGGGCGCCCAGAATCTCGGCGCTTTCCTCGCCTCGTTCCCAGCCGATCAGGGGGAATTGCTCGATGCGGACGTTCTGGAAACCGTGGGCGCGCATATAGTCGGCGGCCCAGGCGGCGGCCTCCTGCTCGGCGCGCGAACCCGCCGGGCGCGGGCCGAAGCGGGTGGTGATCTGGGTGACGTAGTCGAGGGCGATATTGCCCTTAAGCGCCTGATCTCGCACCTGTTCTGCGGCGCGGATGGTGCGGGCGTCCTGCGCCATGACCGGCGCAGCGACAAGGCCGAGCGCCACAGCGCTGGCGGCCATCAGACGGATATTGAACGACAAGAGCGCCTCCCAGACTCAATGACAGGCGCGAACCCTAGCGGGCGAAGACTGCGACCGAAAGCCTCAGCTTCGCCGCCAGGCGGAAATCACTCGCCCTTGATGAAGGGCTCGACCGGACCTTGTAACTTGACGGTCAGGGCCTTGCCGCGACGGTCGACGCGGTTGCCGACGGCCAGACGGACCCAGCCTTCCGAGACGCAGTATTCCTCGACGTTGGTCTTTTCCTCGCCCTTGAAGCGGATGCCCACGCCGCGCGCCAGCAGTTCGGCGTCGTGGAAGGGGCTGTCGGGATCGACCGAGAGGCGGTCAGGCAGGACGTCGGACATAAGAAGGTCTCGCGAAAAATCGAAGCGGGCTGAATAGCCGCGCAAGGCCGATGCGACAACCGCCGCCTTATTGCACCGACTGGCGCGGCGCGGCCGGAGCATCTGCAGCAGCGGCGGCCGGAGCCTTGGCGGCGGGCTGGGCCGCAGGCCGCGCGGCGGAGGTCGGGGCGCGGCGCGGGGCCGTGTTCTGGGCGGCGCGGGTCGGCGCGGGCGCAGGGGCTGCGGCCTGTTGAGCGGCCTGTTGCGCAACGGGCCCCGCTTCGGTCGGGGGCGAGGCCACGGCGGCGGCGCGGGCGGCGTATTGCTGGGCCTGGAAGCGCTTGGCCAGCTTTTCGGTCAGTTCGCGGGCGGCGGCGGGCTGCATCTGGGCCATGATGGCGGCCAGGGTCCGGGGGCGCATGGCCGAGGCGACCGGCAGGCGCACGCTGTCGTCCAGAGTGGCGAAGACGGCCGCCGCCTCCTTGGGCCGCATGGCGGAATAGACGGCGACCAGACGGTCGGCCTCGGCCTTTTCCTTTTCGTCGACCTGACCGACAAGAGCGCCAATCTCGCCCTTCAGGGCCTCCAGCGCCTGCAGCTTGGCGTCCAGCTTCTGCTCGGCGGCGACCATCAGCGGCAGGGTGGTGGCGAAATCGGCGTCGCGCGCATCCAGCGCGTCGCGGCGCTTGGACAGCGACTGGATGATCCGCAGTTCAGCCGGGGAAATGCCCGCCTGCTGGGCCAGTTGTTCGGGCGTCAGGGCGCAGACGGCGGCGGGCCTGGGTTCGGGCTTGGCCCCCTCGCCTTCCTTGACGGCGGTTTCCTGCGCCCATGCGGTCGCGCCCTGAAACAGGTCCGGCGCCACGCCCGCAGCGCGCACGGCCACGACGCCGCCGATGGCGATGGCGATCAGGGGCAGAAGGCGGGGCAGCTTGCTCATCGGTCAAACTCAGCGAACGGTTCGGCGCTACGCGCCAGGTAGGAAAAACTTCGCCCCTCAAGTCGTTCGACACCGTGTGTCGGACATAGGGGCCAACATCAAGCAGCGAACAGGTCGTCGTCCAGACTACGGCGGGCGCGGTTTAGGCTCTGTTGCGCAGCATGGTTAGCGGCCAGGGCCTGCATCACCGGCGAGGCGCGCTCCGGCGCGGGCGCAGGCTTGGGCGACGGCACCTTCATGACGGCGCGGGCGCCCTCGATGCGCTCCATCAGCGAGGCCATGCGGCGGGCGCGGGCTTCATCATCCAGCAGCGGCGCGACCGAAGAGGTGCGGACGGGTTCAGGCTCGACCGCCATGTCCGTCTCGACGGGGGCGCGGGCGGCGGCGCGGCGTTCGTCCTCGCGCGTTTCGATACGGCTGTCGCTCGGGCGGGCGGGGGCGCGGGCGATCAGCACCTCCAACTCCTGTTTCACCGCGCGGGCCTTGATGATGCGGTCGTGCAGCAGGTCCGTCTCCTGCCCCGAGGCGCGCAGGGTGGCCAGCGCCTGTTCGGCGCGTCCGGCGGCGCTGTTCAGCTCGGTCACGGCCGAGGCGAAGGCCAGCTGGCCCTCGCGCAGGGTCTTCAGCTTGCGCTCCAGCTTGATGCCGTAGCCGATGGCCGCGACCAGCAGCAGCATGAGGATGGAGTCGAGGATGATGCCGGTCATGTCAGCTGTTCTCCCTGGCGAGGCGGGCGGCGGCGTCGGTGCTGATGGGGCCTTCGACGCGCACGGCGATGTGCTGGCCCTTGCGGCCCATCTTGCCGGTCGTCAGGGCGATGGAGCCCGCCCGCACCGAGACGTCGGATTCAGGCGTGACGTTCAACATCAGGGTGTCGCCGACCTTCAGGTCCAGCACCTTGGACAGGGGCATCTGCTGCTCGTCCAGCACGCAGCGCACCTCGGTTTCCGTGGTCCAGAGTTCGGTGGCCAGGTGGCCTTCCCAGATGTTGTCGCGGCCGAACTTCTCACCCATGAATTGCTGCAGCAGCATCTTGCGGATCGGCTCCAGCGTCGAATAGGGCAGCAGCAGTTCGACTCGGCCGCCGCGATCTTCCATGTCGATGCGCAGCTTGACCAGAATGGCGGCGTTGGCCGGGCGCGCGATGGCGGCGAAACGAGGGTTCGTCTCCAGCCGATCCAGATTGAAGTGGACGGGGGTCAGCGGCTCGAACGCCTGACGGGCGTCGTTCAGGATGACCTCGACCATGCGCTGCACCAGCACCCGCTCGATGGTGGTGTAGGGCCGCCCCTCGATCCGCAGGGCCGCCGTGCCCCGACGCCCGCCCAGCAGAACATCGACGATCGAATAGATCAGGTTGGAATCGACCGTCAGCAGGCCATAGTTATCCAGCTCCTCAGCCCGGAACACCGCCAGAATGGCCGGCAGCGGGATGGAGTTCAGATAGTCGCCGAAGCGAATGGAGCTGATGGTGTCGAGGCTTACCTCGACGTTGTCGGAGGTGAAGTTGCGCAGACTGGTCGTCATCAACCGCACCAGGCGGTCGAAGACGATTTCGAGCATCGGCAGGCGCTCATAGGACACCAGCGCCGAGTTGATGATGGCGCGGATGCCGCTGCGCTCATCATCGGCGCCGCCGCCCATGTCGAAGCCCAGCAGACTGTCGATCTCGTCCTGGTTCAGCACCCGCTCGGACAGGGCCGCGCCCATGTCGGCTCCCAGATCAGCGTCTCCGCCGAAGGGGTCCAGTTCGTTTTCGGGCGCCAGGGCGTCAGTCATGACTACTGCACCAGCATTTCTTCGATCAGCACGGCGTCCACCTTGCCCGGCGCCGCGATCAGATTGACCCGGCGCAGGATCTCGGCGCGCAGCTGATACGACCCGGCCGACCCGGCCAGATCCTCGGGACGCAGTTCGCGCAGGAAGCTCTGGAACATGTCCTGCATCCGCGGCGCCTCGGCCTGAAGATGCGAGGCCACCGCGGCGTCCTTCATCTCCAGCGTCAGGCGCAGCTTCAGATAGGTCGGACGCCCGTCCGCCGACTGAATGTTCACGATCATGTCGGGCAGGGTGTAGAAGGTCACGCCGTCGGGACCGGCCGCGATCTTGCCCTCGCCGGGGGCCGCCTCGCCCTCCTTGCCGCCGCCGTGGCCGCCTTCCTTCTTGGCCTTCTTCTCGTCCTTGGCCGGGGCCGCGTGGCCGCCTGACGCCTCGGCGGGCTTGGGCTTCATCATCAGGAAGGCGGTCGCCCCGCCCCCGCCCAGCACGACCAGCGCCGCCGGGATGATGATGAACAGCAGGGGGATCTTCTTCTTGGCCGGAGCCTCGGCGGCGTCGCCTTCGCCCTCGGCGCCGGGCGCAGCCTCGCTCACGACGGGCAGGTTCGCATCGTCGCCCGCGGGCGCTTCGCTCTTCTTCTTGCCCAGCTTGAGTTTCAGCATCCGCAGGTCGCCCCGATCCTTACCCTGCCGGGTGTGGGCCAGTTTTGGTTAATGAGGCGTTTACGATCGGCAAATCCTGCCGGGCGCCGCAGGAGCGAATACCGCTCAAACCCCCATTCCACGGGCGTTAACCCTGTTGGCACGACCGTTGCGACGGGAAGCGGCGAAAGGAGCCCGCCCGTGGAAAACGCCGCCTATATCGGACTGTCGCGCCAGATGACGCTTCGCCGCGAGCTGGACATCGTGGCCAATAACGTCGCCAACGCCGACACCACCGGCTTCAAGGTCGAGCAGCTGATGGTCGGGACCGAGGTCGGCCAGCGCGCCCGTAACGACAACATCCGCCCCTCGGCCAGCTTCGTGCTGGACAAGGGCGTGGGCCGCGACTTCGGTCAGGGCTCGCTGAAGCAGACCGGCCGCGACCTGGACTTCGCCATCGAGGGCGAAGGCGCCTTCTTCACCGTGCAGACGGCGGGCGGCCCCGCCTATACCCGCGACGGCGGCTTCGTCACCGATCCCGAAGGACGGCTGACCACCAAGCAGGGCCTGCCGGTGCTGGCCGACGGCGCCGAGATCGTTCTGGACCCGCAGCGCGGCCCCGCCAGCGTCGCCCACGACGGCACGATCAGCCAGCAGGGCCAGCCGGTCGGACGCCTGACCGTGGTGCGCTTCGACGCCCTGTCGGCGCTGCAGAAATCGGGCGACGGCCTGTACCGCAACGCCTCGAACGCCCAGCCGCTGGACGCGACCGACGCCCAGATCCGTCAGGGAATGCTGGAAGGGTCGAACGTCAACACCCTCGTGGAAATCACCAACCTCATCGAGATCAGCCGCGCCTATGAGCGCGTCACCAAGATGATCGAAAACGCCAACGACCTGTCACGCCGCTCGGTCGAGCGGCTGGGCCGGGTTTCGTAAGGGAGAGCTGAGACATGCGCGCGCTTCGCACCGCCGCCACCGGCATGGCCGCCCAACAGCTGAACGTGGAGGTCATCTCCAACAACATCGCCAACATGAACACGGTCGGCTTCAAGCGTCAGCGGGCCGAGTTCCAGGACCTGCTGTATCAGAACGTCGAGCGCATGGGGGCCCAGTCCTCGACGCAGGGCACCGTCGTGCCGACCGGCATCCAGATCGGCTCGGGCGTCAAGGCAGGCAGCGTCTACCGCATCACCGACCAGGGCAGTCCCAACCGCACCGGCAACATCTACGACCTGGCCATTCAGGGCAAAGGCTACTTCCAGATCACCCTGCCCTCGGGCGAGCTGGCCTATACCCGCGCGGGCAACTTCACCGTCAACGGCGAGGGTCAGCTGGTGACGGACGACGGCTATGCGGTCGAGCCCGCCATCGCCATTCCGCAGGACATGGTCGACGTCACCATCTCCAAGTCCGGTCAGGTTCAGGTGAAGACCGAAGGCCAGCCCGAACCGCAGGTCGTGGGCCAGCTGGAACTGGCCACCTTCTTCAACGAGGCAGGGCTGGAAGCCATCGGCGACAATCTGCTGCTGGAGACGGCGGCCTCGGGCCCGGCCACGGTCGGGGCGCCGGGCGAGGTCGGCTACGGCACCCTGCTGCAACACTACACCGAGGCGTCGAACGTGGACGCGGTCAGCGAGATCACCGCCCTGATCGTCGCCCAGCGCGCCTATGAGATGAACTCCAAGGTCATCACCACCGCCGACGAAATGCTGTCCGTCTCGACCCAGTTGAAGAGCTAGGGAAAGGCCTTAAGCCATGAAGCGCGTGCTGATCCTCGCCGCCGCCATCGCCGCACTGGCTGCCCCCGCATGGGCCGGGCCGGTCAATCTGCTGCCCGATCCGGTCAACGACGACGGCCGCATCACCCTGGGCCAGTTGTTCGACGACGCCGGGGCCGCCGCTGACGTGGTGGTCGGCCGCCGCGTCGGAGCGACCGCCGTGCTGGAGGCCTCTCAGGTTCAGCTGGCCGCGCGCCGCGCAGGGCTGGAATGGAGCAATCCGGCAGGCCTGCGCCGCATCGTCGTGCGCGAGGGCGGCGCCGCCCTTCCGGCCGAGGCCTTGGCCCGCCCCGCCGCCGCCAGCGTCGGCGCCGGCCCAGCCGCCAGCATCGAGGTTCTGACCTACGCCCGCAGTCTGGCCGCCGGAGAGGTGATCCAGCCCGAGGACGTCATCTGGTCGCGGGTCCAGTCGCATCTGGCCCCCGCAGGCGCCCCTCAGGACGCCGAGACCGTCATCGGTCTGCAGGCCAAACGCGCCCTGCGCGCCGGATCAGCGGTGGCCCAGCGCGACCTGGCCTCGCCCCAGGTCATCGCCCGCAACGACATGGTCGAGGTCGCCTATATCAGCGGCGGCGTTGAGCTGACCGTCACCGGCAAGGCGACCCGCAACGCCTCGGCGGGCGAGGCCGTGCCGATCCTGAACATCCAGTCCAACCGCACCATCGACGCCGTGGCCGTGGCCCCCGGCCGGGCCGTCACCGGCCCCGCCGCCCGCATCGCCCGTCAGAACCCGCAACAGTTCGCCGCCCGCTGAGCGAGGAAACCATCATGCGCACCCTGTCCCTCGTCGCCGCCCTTTCGCTGTCCGCCCTCAGCCTGACCGCCTGCTCCACCGCCGTTGAAGCGGTGAAGGGGCCGCAGCTGGCGCCCATCGGCTATCCGGCCGCCCTGGTCCCGGTCGAACAAGCCTATCTGCCCGAACCGACCGCAGCCAGCCCCAACAGCCTGTGGCGCACCGGCGCGCGCAGCTTCTTCGGCGACCAGCGCGCGCGTCGCGTCGGCGACATCCTGACCGTCTCCATCGACATCAACGATCGCGCCCAGACCCAGAACACCACCCAGCGCAACCGAACCAACAGCGCCTCGACCGGGGTGAACAACTTCTTCGGCTTCGAGAACAGCCTCGGCCGCGCCTTCCCCGGCGGTTTCGACCCGTCCAAGATGGTCGGCATGGAAGGGGCCGTGAACGCCAACGGCTCGGGCAGCGTGAACCGCTCGGAGCGGGTGAACGTCACCGTCGCCGCCGTCGTCACCGCCGTCATGCCCAACGGCAACATGGTCATCCAGGGTCGGCAGGAAGTGCGCACCAACCGCGAGGTGCGCGAACTGACCGTGGCGGGCATCGTGCGGCCGGAAGACATCTCCAGCGCCAACACCATCCGCCACAGCCAGATCGCCGAGGCGCGCATCAGCTATGGCGGGCGCGGCGACATCAGCCGGATGCAGGCCGCCCCCGCCGGCCAATCACTGGTCGAGCGCTTCAGCCCCTTCTGATCCGCGTTCAACAAACCGTGTGATTGCGGCATCGTCGCATCACGGAATCGCGCGCCGCCCAGCGGAGCCGTGAACCGTTAACAGTCGACACGCGTTTGATCCGCCGAACGCGAGTTGTCTGTCATGCGGAACGCCGCCTTTCCTGTTCTGGCCATTGTGGCCCTGGCCGCCATTGCGAGCCAGGCGACGACGCGCGCCCGGCCGCAGATCAAAACAGAAGTCGCAGGCTGGCACGTCCTGCGTGAAGGCCCGCTGGCCAAACTGGCCTATGGCCTGCCGGATTCGGACCATCTGGCCCTGATGCTGACCTGCACGCCGGGCGAAGGCGCCGCCGTGGTCTATGGCGATGTGCAGCCGCGCAGCGCGACCCTGCAACAGGCGTCGCTGGCCCCCGTCCGGTCGATCCCCTGTCGGACGGCGAGGCGTTCGAGGCCCGGCTATCGCTGGACGACGCCGCCCTGACCGGACTGGCCCGCGACGGCCGGATGCCGGTCCTGACCGAGGCGGGCGAGCGCCGCCTGACCGCCACACGCGACGAGCAACGGCTGATTCAGGGCTTTCTTGGCTATTGCGCTTCGGGGCGGGCCTGATCAAAGTCCGCCGGTCTTCATCAGCGGGGGCTGAAACATGACCTCAATGCTTGGCCTGGCCCAGGCCGCGATGTTCGCCCTGGCCGTGCAGGCTTCGCCTGACGCCGGGGCGCAGGCGCCGGTCGAACGACCCCAGAGCGCACAGCCGGCGCCCAATCCGACGACGCGCCCGCGCGCCGCAGAGGGCTGGACCTGGACCCTCTACAGCGGCGACGGCCCTCTGGTGCTGGCCAATGAGATTCCCGATACGCCGCACCTGCGCACCACGCTGGAATGCACGCCCGGCTCCAGCATCGCCCGCCTGACCCTGCATCAGGCGACCGGCGCCGACGGCTTCGCCACCGTGCGTTCAGGCGCCGCCACCGCCGAGGTCGAGGCCCGCGCCCGACGAGGGCGGCTGGAGACGGCCCTGCGCGCCGACCACCCGGTCTTCGGCGCCTTTCTGGCCTCCGGGCGGCTGACGCTGGCCATGGGCGACCAGACCAGCGTAGTGAGCCTGGAACGGGGCGACCTGCCCAAGCTGCGGCGCTTCGCCGAACTCTGCACCGGATAAGATCAGGATGCGCGCCATCGCCCGCCTCGCCCCGCTGACAAGCGCACTCTCCGGAGCCGCCGCTCTCGCCGCCCTGAGCGCGCTGGGCGCCTGCGCCCCGACCACGGGCGCGTCTTCGGCCCTGACAGCGTCCGGCGCCGCATCGGGCGCCCCACGCCCGGTCGCCGGTTACGACTGGTTCCTGAACGATGACCCGGACGAGCCGCGCCTGTCCTACGGCCTGGCCGAATCGGACGACGTGCCGCTGAGCCTCATGTGCGCCAAGGGGTCGGGCAAGGTCGCCCTGTCGCTGCTTGTCGACCAAACGCCCGGCCGCGCCATCACGGTTGAATCCGGCGGGGCCGTCGAAACCTATCCGGCCCGCATCGAAGAGGCCGACATGCACGACGGCGCCTATCTGGTCGCCACCGCGCCCGCCGCCGCCCCGGTGTTCCAGCGTTTCAGCCGTCTGGGCTGGCTGGCCGTGCTGCAGGGCGATCAGCGCCTGACCATGGCCGCCCAGCCCGGCTCGGAAAAACGCGCCGCGCACTTCCTCGACCTGTGCCGTTGAAGGCTTGACCGCGGCGGCCCGGTCCGCTCCCTTCCACCGCAGTATTCGGGAGGGCTTCCGCCATGCGTCATCTTATTCTCGCCGCCGGTCTCGGCTTGTCGGGCCTTGCGGCCATAGGCGCGCCGTCCGCGCAGGCGGCCGTCGTTCAGACCCAGTCTCCGGCCGCCGCCGCGCTGGACGCCCTGCTGGTCGATTATGAGGCGTATCTGCGCCAGAACGACCCCATCGGCTCGGGCATGGACAGCGACCGCGCCGCCCTGTCGCGCCTGCCCGACGCCAGCCGCGCAGGCGAACTGGCCCGCCGCGCCCCGCTGAACGCCCTGAAGGCGCGGCTGGACGCCATCAACCCGGCCTCGCTGGACGAAGCCCACCGCCTGAACCACGTCTTCGTCGGCTATCTGATCGGCCGCGAGCTGGAGCGGATCGAGCTGGACCCGTCGCGTCTGGCCTTTGATTCAGAAGGCGGTCCCGGCCAGATGCTGGCCTATGTGGCGCCCGCCACCCGCATCGCCACGGCCGCCGACGCCGAGGCCTGGCTGAAACGTCTGGAGGCCGCGCCCGCCTATTACGACGCCGGGATCGCCAACACCCGGCGCGGGCTGGAAACCGGCCTGATCCAGGCCCGTTCGGTGGTCGACAGCGCCCTGGCCCAGGCCGAGCGTGACCTGACGCCGGGCGAGGCGGGCGACGTCCTGCTGCGTCCGTTCAACGCCCTGCCCGCCTCCATCCCCGCCGCCCAGCAGGAACAGTTCCGCGCCCGCGCCCGCGCCATTGTCGAGGGACCGATCACCGCCCGTCGCACCGCCTGGCGCGACCTGCTGCGTGACGAATACGCGCCAAAAGCCCCGCAGGAGCCGGGTCTGGTTCACCGCCCCGGCGGCCGCGACCTGTATGCCTTCCTGGTCCGCAGCAACACGACCACCGACCTGACGCCCGATCAGGTGCATCAGATCGGCGTTGAAGAAGTCGCCCGCATCCGCGCCCGCATGGAGACGGAAATGCGCGCCGCCGGCTGGACCGGCGACTTCGCCGGCTTCCTGACCTTCCTGCGCACCGACCCGCAATTCTACGCCAAGACGCGCGAGGAATTGCTGGAGAAGGCGTCCGAAATCGCCAAACGCTCGGACGACCGCCTGCCGTCGCTGTTCGCCACCCTGCCGCGCCTGACCTATGGCGTGCGCCCGGTGCCGATCGAGATGGAAGAGACCTACACCACCGGTCGCTATAACGCCGGGTCGATGAAGACAGGCGTGGCCGGCGGCTACATCGTCAACACCGGCAAGCTGGATCAGCGGCCTCTGTATGAACTGCCCGCCCTGACGGTGCACGAGGCCGTGCCGGGCCACCACCTGCAGATCGCCCTGCAGCAGGAAGCCGCCGACCAGCCCTATTACCGCCGCCGCGCCTCGGTCACGGCCTTCAGCGAAGGCTGGGGCCTCTATTCCGAGTTCCTGGGCGAGGAAATGGGCATCTATCGCACGCCTTATGAGCGGTTCGGCCGCCTCAGCTATGAGATGTGGCGCGCCTGTCGTCTGGTGGCCGACACCGGCCTGCACTGGCTGGGCTGGAGCGAGGAACAGGCGCGCGCCTGCTTCCGCGACAACTCCGCCCTGTCTGCGCACAACATCGAAACCGAACTGCAGCGCTACATCGGCGACCCCGGTCAGGCCACGGCCTATAAGATCGGCGAGATCCGCCTGCGCGAGATCCGCCAGAAGGCTGAACGCGAACTGGGCGACCGCTTCGACGTTCGCACCTTCCACGACGCCCTGCTGGTCGACGGCGCCCTGCCGCTGGCCCTGCTGGACGCGCGCATGGACCGCTGGATCGCCGAGCAGAAGGCGAAGTAACGCCTGCCTCTCCTCCCCACACCGTGGGGAGGGGGACCACGAAGTGGTGGAGGGGTCTTGCGACAGCGAGACCCAGCCGCCTCGTCGGCTTCGCCGTCGATCTCCCCATCACATGGGGAGGAGAAGCCCCAACTCCGCCCGCGCCTTCTTCGTCAGCTTCGCGGCGATCAGGGCGTGGGCCGACTTCAGGTGATCGGCCAGTTCATCATCCGGCCAGTCCCCCGGATCAGCCAGATGCACCCATCTGGCCCGCGCCAGATAGGGCGCAGGGGCCGCCCGCCCCTCTTCGGTCAGCACCGCATAGGCGATGTCGGACACCTTGAACGACAGCCCGCCCTCGGCCCCGATCAGGGCGAACATCTTGCCGCCGATCTTATAGGCGTCATGACCCGGCCCGAACGGATGATCCATCGTCGCCCCCGGCAGAGCCAGGCAGACCTTGCCTACGCCCGCACGATCCATCAGGCGCCGACACCAAGGCCGATCGGACAGACCACGCCCGTCCCGCCGATGCCGCAATAGCCCGCCGGATTCTTGGCCAGATAGCCCTGATGATAGTCTTCGGCGAAGTAATAAGGCCCTGCCGGTTCGATCTGGGTCGTGATCGCCCCGCGCCCCACCGCATTCAACGCCGCCTGATAGGCGTCGCGCGACGCCAGCGCCTCCGCCTGCTGCTCATCATTCAGCGTATAGATGGCCGAACGATACTGCGTGCCCTGATCATTGCCCTGACGCATGCCCTGCGTCGGATCGTGGTTCTCCCAGAAGGCTTTCAACAGATCGCCGTATGAAATCCGGGCCGGATCGAACACCACCTGCACCACCTCCGTATGGCCGGTGCGGCCCGAACAGACCTCTTCATAGGTCGGATTGGGCGTGATCCCGCCCGCATAGCCCGCCGACGTCACCCACACGCCCGGCAGCTTCCAGAACACCCGCTCCACGCCCCAGAAACAGCCCATGCCGAACACGGCCGTCTGCATCCCCGCGGGATGCGGCCCCTTCAGCGCATGCCCCAGCACAAAGTGAGTCTCATCGGTCGCCAGCGGCTCGGCCCGCCCCGGCAGAGCCGTCTCGGACGTGGGCAATTCAGCATTCTTCTTCAGCAACATGGCGCGAACTCCGAGAAAACAGCGTCTTCGCCTATATGGAGGCTTCAAGGGCGCTTGCCCATGGGGGCGTCATGCTCTAATCAGCCCCTCCCGTCGGTCCGCTCCCGACGGTTCCGCCCCGGACGCATCCGGGCTTCAGGTGGAATGGACAGGTGGCCGAGTGGTTGAAGGCGCACGCCTGGAACGCGTGTATAGGGGCAACTCTATCGAGGGTTCGAATCCCTCTCTGTCCGCCACCCGCCGAAATTTATCGTTATAATTCATTGTCTTATCCTAAGAGTCGTCTAACCTTAAGCTGAGAGTTAGACGGAAGTGTTCTGGTTTCGTGCATCTAGCGATGCGGTTCATCGCTGTATCGGCCAACCCGCGCCGGGCGACTTCGCGCGTGTAGCGCTCCACCTCCTTCAAACTTTGGTGGCCCGTGATCGACATGATCTCGTGTGCCGTACAGCCGGCCTCCGCCAATCTCCGAGCCGCCGCTTTCCGCAGCCCATGAGCAGAGCAATGAGGCAACATGCCGTGGAGGTCGAAGACGTTCTGCAGGAGGCCTATTGCCGCATCGCCTCTCTGCAATCGATCGATCATATCGCGAACGGCAAGGCCTACTTCTTCACGACGGTTCAGTCCGTCGTTCTGGACAGCCTTCGCCGGGCCAAGACGATGGGCGCGCGGGAGCTGACGGAAATGGATGAGTCCTGCGTCCTGGATGAAGCCCCGCTGGCGGATCAGGTCATCGAGGCGCGACAGGAGTTGAGGCGCGTGGTCGTGGCGCTGGGCGGCCTTTCGCAGGTGACGCGCGAGGTCATCGAGTTGCGGCGGCTGCACGGCCTCTCGCAGAAGGAGACCGCGCGCCGCATGGGGATCGCCGAACACACGGTCGAAAATCATATGGTGAGAGGTTTGCGCAAGGTGCTTTCGATGCTGGAGGGCGAGGATGTCCGCGCGGACCGGCCGACGAAAAGCGAATCTGGAGCGAAGACGTCCTCATGAAGGAGGAAACCATTGAGCAAGAGGCGGCGGGCTGGCTCGTAAAGGCGCAGGCGGGGCCCCTGTCTGACGACATGCAGGCGCGTCTGGATCAATGGCTTCAGGCGGATCGACGCCATCGCGGCGCCTATTTGAGGGCGCGGGCGGGAATGCAACTCATGGATCGCGCCATGAGCGTCCACAAGCCTGCGCTCGCCAATGACAATGGAGCCCGCCCGCGCCGCGCGATCAGAAAACCCAAAAGGTCCGTCGGCGCTGAGCGCCTGGGAATAGCGTTTGGCGGTTTGCTGGCGGCGAGCCTCCTCGCCATCGTTGCGATCCCGTTCCCGAAAGAGACCCTCACCCAGGCCCCGGTTCGCCAGGCCGTCGAGAGCGGCGTCGCTGACTCACGTCGACAGAGCTTGCAGGACGGTTCGGTCGCCACATTGGGGCGCGGCGGGCGGATCGATGTCGCCATGTCCCCTTCCGAGCGGCGGGTGATCCTGCTGTCGGGCCACGCGACTTTCGATGTCGCCAAGGACCCGGCCCGCCCCTTCGTTGTGCAGTCGGGGGCCGTCCGCGCCCAGGCTCTCGGCACCGTCTTCACAGTCCGCCGGCTGGGAAATGAGGGCGGCTTGATCGAGGTGACGGAAGGTCAGGTGAAGGTCTGGTCCGTTCGTGGAGAAGCCAGGTCGGTCGTGCTCCATGCGGGCGAAAGCCTGAAATTGGCGCCCGGCCCCGAACAGCAGCACGCCAAGGCGCGCCAGGCCCCGCGACAGATGTCCATCGACGATGACACCATCGGCGCCATCGCCGGGCGCATGAATGCGGTGAACCGCACCAAGATCGTGATCGAGAATCCTGAAACCGAGAAGATGAAGATTGTCGGCCTGTTCTCGGAAACAGAACCGGCACGGTTTGCAGAGGCAGTATCAGCCATATCCGGTGATGAAATTGAGCACGTGCACGACACGATTGTTATAAAACGTCACAATTAACATGCCTCAACATTCACAAAACTGCTGACGGAAAGCCCTAACGCGATCGTCCTGAGCTCAAATCCAATTTCATGGGGCTTCAGTTCGTGCGCTTTAAAGATTTTTCTTGCTTGGTTCCTGCCGCCGTGGTCGCGGCAGGCGTCTTCCTCCCCTCGGCCGCCTTCGCCCAGTCGCAGGTTCAGACCTTCAACCTGACAGCCCAGCCGGCGGCAACTGGCGTGCGCGCCTTCGCGCGACAGGCCAATATCGAGATCGTCCTGGCCAGTTCCGCCGCATCGGGACGACGCACCAACGCCGTGCAGGGCCAGTTCGAGGTCCGTAGAGCCCTTGACCGCCTCGTGGCTGGAACGGGGCTGAGCGTTCGCTCCTTCGACGGCAAGGTGGCGGTCCTCGTGGCCTCGGACGGCGCTGAGGTCGCGCAGATCGAAGACGTGGTCGTCACCGGCTCGCGCATCCCGCGTCCCGAACTGGTCAATCCGATGCCTGTCAGCGTGACACGCATGGATGAGGCGCTCGCCCTGGGCCGTATCTCGGTGGCGGACGCCCTGGCACGTGATCCGGTCATGGGCGTGGGTCAGAACCTCGGCAGCGCCAGCACGGGATGGGATGCGGGCATTTCGGCCGTCGATCTGCGCAATCTGGGCGTGAACCGCAGCCTGACCCTGATCGACGGCAAGCGTCGCGTCTCCAGCTCCGCCCGATCCTCGGCGGTCGATGTGGGCATGATCCCGGTCAGCATGGTCGATCGCGTCGAGGTGATCACCGGCGGCGCAGCCGCCGTCTATGGCGCCGATGCGGTGACCGGCGCGGTGAACATCATCACCAAGCGCGACATCGAAGGCGTGAACCTGTCGGCGACGACCGGGATTTCCGGGGAGGGCGACGCCGGCGAACATCTGATTTCGGCGTCGACGGGCGGTCGGTTCGCCGACGGCCGGGGTCGATTCGTCATCGGCGGATCGTGGAGCCAGACCGATCCCCTGCTCTACGTCGACCGCTTCGGAATGCAGAACTTCCTCAGCTATCGCGCCAACCTGGCCAATACGGGGATCAACGACGGCATACCGGATCGCATCATCAACGAGCAGACCCGGCAGATGTACTATGATTACAAGCCGACCTTCTGGCACGCGGGCCAGCGCTGGTATGTAGAGGACGCGGGCGTTCGCAAGGGCGAGTGCGGCGTCATGACCGACATGGGCCAATACTCCGTCTGCGACGGCGGCGACGGTCGCCATCTTCAGGACGTCCTGCAGTTTCGAGGCGGCAATACGGCGATCTCGCTTCTGGGGCGCGCCTCATACGACCTCAATGAGAACACCGAGATCGTCGGCTATTTTTCATACGCCGGACAGGAATACGAAGGCCTCAGCAACTACTGGCGCGACGACAGCCGCACGACCTATTTCTCGGGCAATGGAACCCAGCCGCGCGGATCCATCGCCTATCTGGACAACCCGTTCCTGCCCGACGGGCTGCGCGACTATATGACGAGCAACAATTTGCAGTCGCTCTATATCGATCGCACCTTCGGCAACTTCCCGATGCGCGGCGAGAACCACGACCGCGGCTCCGTCACCTTCGGCGCCGAAATCAACGGCCGCTTCAACGATCGGATCAACTGGACGGCCTTCGCCCAGCACGGCCGGGTGCGCGACGACTACACCCAGTCGAACATTCCGTGGAAATCGCACTGGATCGCGGCGCGCGACGTCGTTGCGGACGCCAATGGCGATCCGGTCTGCCGCGACATCACGGCCCGCAACAGCGGCTGCGTGCCGCTCAACATCTTCAGCCTGGAAGCGCCCAGCCAGGAATTGCTCGACTATGCGATGGCGGACCGCAACGAGCGGCGGGTGAACACCCAGACGCTGGCGGGCGCGACGGTCGACGGCGTGCTGTTCAACCTGCCGGCGGGCGAACTCGGCTTTGCGGCCGGCGTCGAATACCGCAAGGACACGCTGAAAACCCGCGACGATCCCCTCGCCCTGAGCGGCGAGCTTGTCTATGGCGGCGGCCCGGCCGCGCACCCGGAACTGGATGCCGAGACCGACGTCAAGGAGGTCTATGCCGAACTGCTCGTGCCGGTGCTGTCCAATATGACCCTGGCCAACCACCTCGATCTGGAACTGGCCTACCGCTACTCGGACTACAGCACGGTCGGAGGCACGGATTCCTGGAAAGCTGGCCTGTTCTGGGAGCCGTTCAGCGGACTTGCGGTGCGCGGCGTCCGGTCACGCAGCGTGCGGACGCCGAACTTCGGCGAACTGTATGAAGCGCAGATCAACACCATGACCGGCTCGATCGACGATCCGTGCGAGGTCGCCTCCTATTTCGCCACCGAACAGCGCGCGGCCAACTGTCTGGCGCTGGGCATCACCGATCCGCTTCTGGACTATAAGATCGGCCCCGTGGTCACCACCGGCGGCAATCCCGACCTCGCCCCCGAGACCTCGGACAGCACCACCTTCGGCGTCGTCTGGCGTCCCGATTTTCTGCAGGCGTCGCCCTATGCCACGTCGTTCGACATGAGCGTCGACTACTGGGACATCGATATCGAGAACGTCATCACCCAGTTCGGCTACGCCACGCTGATGAAGCTGTGCGTCGACGCTCCGAGCATCGACAACCCCTATTGCGCCCGTATCGATCGGGACCCTGTGACGCACGAGGCCACCGCCGTCCGGTCCAACCAGTTGAACGCCGCGCGCATGCACGCGCGCGGGGTCGATCTGGGCGCCCGCTATCGCGTGGCCCTGGGCGAGGGAGAGTTCCGCGCGGGGCTGAAGGCCACCCGACTGCTGGACATGGTCACGGAAACGACGCCGGGCATTGCGTCGGGCGATGTCGAATATGCCGGCGGCTACAAGAATCCCGATTGGCGCGCCACGCTGACGCTGGACTACGAACTGCGCGACTTCACCATCGGGTGGAGCGTCCAGCACCGCAGTTCCTCCGTCTATGATCTAAACACGGACTCCGATGAAGCTTACCCGGACGGGAATACGGTCGACGCCATCACCTATCATGACCTGGTGATGAACTACCGGTTCGGCGATCGCTATCAGATCGGTTTGGGGGTGAAGAACGTCTTCGACACCTACCCGCAGTTCAAGACCAACGTGTACCGGGACAATGAGACCTACGACCTGGTCGGTCGATACTTCTTCCTGACCGCCAAGGCGGCGTTCTGAGCCTCGAGGACGCAGTCATGAGCCAGTTCAATCGCCGCAATCTGATCCTGGCGGGTGTCGGCATTCCGATGCTGACCGGCCTGTCGCACTCGCCGCTGCGGGCCCAGCCCCTCGGCGCCAATCCCTTCACGCTGGGGGTGGCGTCGGGCGACCCGTGGCCGGACGGCTTCGTCATCTGGACGCGGCTGGCGCCCCGCCCTCTGGACGAGCACGGCGGCATGCCCGCCGTCCGCGTTCCCGTGCGCTGGGAGGTCTCCGAAAACGACAGCTTCACCCGCGTGGTTCGTCAGGGCGAGGCCGTCGCCCGGCCCGAGATGGGGCATTCGGTTCATGTCGAGGTCGAGGGACTGATGCCATATCGGCGCTATTGGTATCGTTTCGCCGTAGCCGGATCGGATCTGAGCAATGTCGGCACGGCGGTGACGGCGCCCCTGGCCGGCGCGACGCTTCAACGACTGCGCATCGGGGTCGGCGGCTGCAACCACTACGCCCAGGGCTTCTATGACGCCTGGGAGCACCTGTCGCGCGAGCCCGACCTGGACCTGGTCTTCCACTATGGCGACTACATCTACGAGGGGGGCGGGGCCGCCGCGCCCGTTGCGGGACATGGAGCCGGCTCTGTGCGCCAGCACTTCGGCGGCGAGATCTACAGTCTCGACGACTATCGTCGTCGTTATGCCCAGTACAAGAGCGATCCCGGCCTGATCGCCGTCCACGCCGCCAGCGCCTTCACCTGCAGCTTCGACGACCACGAGGTCGATAACAATTGGGCCGGGGCCTACGATCAGGACGGCACCCCGCCCGAGGTCTTCATGCTGCGCCGGTTCGCGGCCCTGCAGGCCTGGTACGAGAACATGCCGGTCCGCCGCGCGCAGTTCCCGACGCTTGCGGGCGTGAAGGCCTATCGCCGTCTGGACTATGGCCGCCTGCTGCGGATGCATGTGCTGGACACGCGCTCCTATCGCGACGACCAGCCTTGCGATGACCGCTTCCGGGGCAATGTCTGTCCGCCTGAAGCCCGCAGCGCCAACATGCTGGGCCAGGCCCAGGAGACCTGGCTGGACGAAGGGCTGGGCCATGAGACGAACTGGAACCTGCTCGCCCAGCAGGTCATCATGATGCCCTTGGATTTCCGGTCCGAAATCGGGGGCGCCGAAGGGCTCTTCGCAACCGACCTGTGGGACGGTTATCGGCCCGCGCGCCAGCGCCTGATCGACACCCTCCGTCGTCGCCGACTGACCAATGTGGTCGTGGCCAGCGGCGACAACCACAGACACGGGGCGGGCGAGATTCCTGTCGACGACCGCGCGCTGGACGGCGAGAAGGCCGCGGTCGAATTCCTCGCGTCTTCCATCAGTTCAGGCGGAAACGGAGAAGGCGAGAAAAAAACCGCCTCGCTGATGCCCGATAATCCTCACTGGCGGATGTATACGGATCGGCGCGGATATCAGCTTTTCGACATCACGCCCCGCGAATGGGTGACCAGCGTCAAGGTCATCGACAAGGTGTCAGAACCGGGCGGCATAATGAGCACGCTTGGCGTCTACGCCGCCGAGCCGCATCAAGCGAAGCTGCACAAGCTGTAGAACGCGCGCGTCCCGCCCCGACGCTCTCTTCCTTCAAGTTGCTTAGGCCGTTCATGTCGTTGCGTCGCAGGGAAGGCCGGTAAATTCCGGAGCCTCGACGCTGCGACGGCGAACAGGCAAAATTTCCTCGCTCCCGGCGTATCCCACAGCCGTCAAGGCCCCTCATCATGCCCACGCTCATGATCCTGTTCACTGCCGTAGCGGCCCGAGTTCATCTGACAAGGGCGGCACCGCTTCGAACGGGCCGAAGGTCGCCGTCACCCGATCGCCCTCGTCCGCGTTGTCCGTGACCACAATGTGATAGGTTCGGCCTCCAGGCGACACGCGAACGATCACGTGACCGTCACGGCTTGAGAGACGGTCCATCAGCCAGGGCGCGGCGGCAGCCGTGCTCGGATCAAGGCCAGTGGCGAACACCTCTCGCGGACCAGGGTACAGATGCGGGCTGAACAATCGCTCCAAGATGGAAAGGCTCGGATGCACTGCATGCCAGGCAGGGACGACCCATATCCTGGGCGTAAGCGCTCGGCCCATCTCGGCGCTGACGCCGTCGAACATGCCATGGTGCGGCGTCACCGCCACCTCGACGGGGCCTGCAGCCTTGGCCGCCGCCGTGCCGACATCGCGCCACGGCAGAGCGCCGTCGAACGTACTGCTCGTCAGATCGCCCCCAATGAAATAATCGAAGTCGCCATACGAGAGGCGAAGGGCCGCCGACCAGACGTTCTCCTCGGGGCGATCTTCGCTCGGAAGCGCCGTCAGGGACGGAAACAGCGGCCGAACCGCCTCGCCTTCTCCGGTCCAGACTTCGCCGTTGACTGCGATGTTCCGGATCGAGAACTCGGGAAAGAGAGCGGCCTCGCCGCCCCGGCGCAATTGGTCGAGCGCCCCGGCCCGGAACCGCTCGACCGACCGGCCCTGGGCCAGTCGCGCGCGCACGAAGGCCTCGTAGTTGAGCCGAAATGGCGCCGTCGAGCGCGCGGGCGTGTCGTAGTCCGGGAAACCCCGATCGACCAGGCGACGGATCGGGACGACCGCGTCGACGTCGCTCACCCCCGTCAGGCGATAACCGCCCGGGGCCAGGGGCGCGTCGGGATCGACGTCGCCGATATGGTCCGGGTCCTGATGGGTGGCCAGGAAGACGTCGATCTCGCGGCCGCCCGTCTCGTCCAGCCGCCGCTGGGCGTAGCGGCCGATCCACTGGCCGGCCCGCCGGCTAGCGTCGGGGCGCACGGACAGGGCCGGGGGCGAGGCCCCGGCCGAGGCGCCGGCGTCGATCATCAGGCTGGAGCCGTCCGGCCCGATGACCAGGGTGGATTCGCCCCGCCCCGTGGCGATGTGGTGGATGTCCAGCTCGCCCGGCCGCCAGGGCCGCAGGCGCCGCCCGACTGTGTCGACGGCGGGGGCCTGGGCCCAGGCGGGCGCGCCGAACCCGGCGCCGGCCGCCGCGCCGCCGGCCAGCAGCAAAACCTTGCGGCGCGACCAGGACACGGTCAGAATCGCGCCGAGAGGGTCATCCCCCAGGTGCGGGGCTCGCCGAGGTATTCGGCCAGGACGCCCTGGGTCGAGGGCGTCAGCACATAGTCCACGTCGCCGGCGTTCCTGACCCAGGCGGTCGCTCGCCAGGCGCGGCTGGGCGGCTCATAGCCGACCATCAGATTGGTCAGGGCGTAGGACTGGATTTCAAGGTTCGGGTCCGCCGCCGCACCGGTGTTGTAGCCGTCGGTGTGCGCCCAACTGGCCGAGCCGATCAGATAGCCGACCTCGCCCAGCGGCAGGTCCAGATCGGCCGCCAGCGAGCCCTTGTTGCGGGGCGAGGAGCCCAGGCTGTTGCCCGTATAGACCGCCCCGCCGGGAATGATGAACTCATCATAGACCGCGTCGAGCAGGCCATAGGTCCCCGACAGCCGCAGCCAGGACGTCGGCCGATAGGCCATCTCCAACTCGGCCCCCTTGATCGTCGCCTGGCCGGCGTTGGTGATGGTCAGGACGCGGGTCAGGTTGTTGAAGAACAGCTCCTGCTTGTCCTTGTAGTCCATCTGGAAGATCGAGGCGTTGATACGCAGGCGGTCGTCCAGCCACTGGGACTTCACGCCCAGTTCGTAGTTGGTGACCGTTTCGGGGTCGAACGGCGTGGTCAGAGCCGACAGGGCGGCCGCATCGGTGTTGAAGCCTCCGGCGGTATAGCCTCGGGTGACGCTGGCGTAGGCGTGGACGTCCTGGCGCGGCGACCAGGTCAGGACGACGCGCGGCGTGACCTCGCTCCAGTCGGCCTTCAGGTCGTCAGCGCGGAAGCTGTTGGCGGCGCTGGGCGCATCGACGCGGTTCAGGGAGGCGGTCTTCTCATCGACGGTGTAGCGGGCGCCCACGGACAGGTCGAGGTCGCGGCCCAGGCGGAAGGTCGCATTGGCGAAGACGGCGTAGCTCAGCGTCTCCACCGCCTGGTCGGTCAGGACGTTGGAGGTCTCTCGCCCCGTCCCGGCGGCCAGGTTGCGGACGGTCAGCTGGCGTTTGGCGTCCTCGCTGGAAAAATACAGGCCGGCCACGAAGTCGCCCCAGCCCCACTGCGGGCTGGCGTAGCGGATTTCCTGCGAGAACAGGCCGACCTGGTCGACGTCGCGATTCACCGTCTGATTGCCCGACGCCAGGAAGCGGTAGCTGGTCCCTGTGCCCGAATAGTCCTCGCCGGACTGCGAGCGGCGATAGCCGGTGATCGAGGTCGCCTGGCCGACCGGCAAGGTCCAGAAGGCGCGCGCCGAGGCGCCCCACTGGTCGCGGTCGAAGCCCTGGGGAAAGTCGAGCTCGGAGGTGCGGCGATCGCCGTCGTCGCCGGCTCCCTTGGACGACAGGGTGCGGCCGCCGTTGTGGTCGTCGCTGTAGTCGGCGCCCAGCAGCACTTCCAGCACGTCGTTGGGGATCACCCGCAGCTGGGCGCGCAGGCCGTGACTTTCCTGATCGTCCTGTTCGCGCCCGGTCAGCCGGTCGCGGCCGTAGCCGTCGCGGGTCTTCATCGAGCCGGCCAAGCGGAATGCGGCCATGTCGCCGACCGGCAGATCGACGTAGCCGTCGAACTGGCGCAGGTTGAAGGAGCCTGCGCCCACGCGGGCAGAACCGCCGGTAGAGCCGAGATCGGGCCGGCCGGTGTCCAGCACGATGGCGCCGCCGGTGACGTTGCGGCCGAACAGGGCGCCTTGCGGCCCCTTGAGCACCTGGATGGAGTTGAGGCCGTAAAGCTCGAAGGTGGCGGCGCTGTTGCGCGGGATAAACAGATCGTCGACCACCACGGCGACCGGCTTGTTGGCGCCGATCTGGGTGAAGGTGTTGGTGGCGCCGCGCACGGCGATGGTCGGGCTCGACTGGTTGAAGGCGGAGACCAGCAGCCCCGGCGTCAGGCGCGAGACGTCGCGCAGGCTGTCGAGCTGGAACCGCTCGATCGTGTCGGCCGAAAAGGCGGACAGGGCGATCGGCACGCTCTGGGCCCGTTCGTCGCGCTTCTGGGCGGTGACGATGATCTCGTCCAGGCGGGCGGGCTCTATCTCACCCGCCGGGGCCGCCTGAAAGGATTCGGCCGACCGCCTCAGGACGATGACGTCGCCCTTGTCCGAAGCGATCTCCAGACCCGAGCCGGCGATCAGCTGGCGCAGGGCCGCCCGGGCGTCCATGCGCCCGACGACGGCGCGGCTGCGCTGCCCCGGCGCGTGGTCGGCCGGGGCGACGATCTGCAGGCCCGACTGGCGGCCGAAGGCCGAGATCGCCGAGGCGAGGTCCTGGGTCGGGATATTGAAGGACCGCTCCTGGGCGGCCGCCGGCAGGGCGAGCGCCGCCACGGCCACGGCGGCGCCGCAACCCAGAATATAGTTGAACGACATGATCTGGATGCCCCGAAATTCGCCCGGCGTCGCGCCGGTTACAGGGTCTAGATGCGGCGCGGCGCGTTTCCCGCCATGCGCCATCGAGAAACTTCTATGACAATCCGGCCCGGCGAATGCGGATGGCGCCCGGGTCGGCCGACGCCTCCAGGTCGAAGCTCAGGGCGGCGGCGCGCGCGAAACCTTCCGGGTCGTTGACGGAATAGACGCCCGTCACCTTCATGGCCCCCACGGCCGGGTCCTCGATCAGGATCGGACGGTCGGAATAGCGGGCGAACTCCTCGGCGGCGCGGGCCAGGCTCATGCCCGCCAGGTCGATCCGGCCCTCGCGCCAGGCCAGGGCGCGTTCCAGCGCGGCGGCTGGGGCGGGCGCCCGTTCGATGTCGCCCTGCGTCGGGACGAAGGCCTGGGTCTCCGCCACGAGGCGCACCATCGGCGCATCGGGCTTGCGGACCTCCACCACCCCCTCGCTGACCGCCACGTCGACGCGGCCGTCGTCATGCAGGCGCACGGTGAAGCTGGTGCCGACCGCAAGCACCTGGACGCCGCGGGCGAAGACCACGAAAGGCCGGCTCGGGTCCTTGGCGACGTCGAACAGGGCCTCGCCCTTCAGCAGGTCGATCCGCCGCAGGTCGGGCCCCAGGGCGCGGCGCAGCGCCGTGTCCGTGTTCAGGGTGATGGCCGAACCCTCGGACAGGGAGACGCGGCGGACATCGCCCTTGGGCGTCGCGATCCGGCCGCGCCCATAAAGGGCGTAAACGCCGACGCCGCCGACGACCGAGGCGGCGATCAGGGCGCCCGCGCCGCCCAGCAGGCACCGCCGGTCCATCGGCCGGGCGGCGGCGGGATGGCGCGACGGCGCGAAACCGGGGCCCAGGGCGGCGGCCTTATCGAAATAGGCGCTGGCCGCCAGGGCGCGCGCATAGGCGCCGGCGCGTCGCGGATCGGCCGCCGCCCAGGCTTCGAGCGCCGCCTGGTCCGAGGCCGACAGGCCGCCGCGATCGACCTTGGCCGCCCAGGCGACCGCAGCGGCTTCAATGTCGGCGGCGCTTTCCGGCAGGGCGTCGGTCAGAGGAAGTTTTGATGCTGTCACGATGGTTAGATGACTCGAGACGGCCGCTTCCGCCATCCCCCACTTTCGCGGTCAAGATGAGCAGGGCCTTTCCGACATGCTTTTCGACCGTGTTTTCGGAGATGCCGAGGCGCCCGGCGACCTCCTTCTGCGACAGGCCCTGCACCTTCCTCAGGGTGAAGACCTCCCTGCATTTCGGCGGGAGGCCGGCGATGAGCGCGGCGACGCGGCCCAGTTCCTGTCGGTCGGCGACAATGCGCTCGGGGCTGGGTTCGGCGTTTGGAAGCGACATGCCGTCGGCCATCTCCGCGAGGGCGTCGAAGGTCACGACCCGGGACCGGCGCAACGCCTGCAAAACGATGGATTTGGCCACCTCGAACATATAGGTACGCGGATTGCGGATGTGATCGACGCGCTCCAGACCCGCCAGAACGGCGTAGGTCTCCTGAATGACGTCATCGACCTCAAAGCCCGAAAGAGTCCTGCGCGACAGCCAATTGCGCAGCTGCGCTTCATGCGGGAAGACATGCTGTCCCAGCCACGCTGCGCGTTCTGTCGAAGCCAACCCCATGGTCAACGACTAGCAGCAGGTTGTGACAATCCCTGCACAGCCCTGCAACCTTGGCCGGAGGGACGAGGGCCGGCCATGCGTAAAACGACGCTCGGGCCGTTCTCCTAAAGCGTCCAGCGAAGGCTGACGAGATAGTTCGGGCCTGCATGTCCAAGTTGAAGCAGACGTTCGGGTTGGGATTCGTAGGCCATCTCCGTCGTGTCGGTCAGGTTCGAGGCGGCGATCACCAATTGGGCGGCAGGGCTCAGATCCCAACTGACCTGAGCGTCCAGATAGCCGGCGGGTGCGACGACGAAGGCCGAAACCCCGCCGCCCTGCATGTCGGCTTCCGACCGAAAGGCCGAACGCCAGGACCAGGCCAGGCTGGCGGCGAAGGGGCCGCGTTCGAAGAAGGGATTCAGCGTATAGGCGAAGCGGGAAACGCCGGCGAGATCATGGCGCTCCTGACTACGCCGGTCGGTCGCCGCCGCGTCGGTCCATGTCGCGCTAGCCCAGAGGCCCAAGCCGGAACTCAGACGACGATGAAAGCCCAACTCCAGCCCCTGGATGGTCGCATGGCCGACATTGCGGGGACGGGCCATCAGAACGTCGGCCATCACCGGCGGTCCGGCTCGCGTCTCGAACACCAGGGGTTCGAGCGCTTCGACGTTCAGAATGAAATCGTCGATCGACTTGTGGAACAGGGCCACGCTCAGGCCGCCGCGAGGAAAGGTCCATTCCCACGACAGGTCCAGATTGGTCGACAGATAGGGCTGGAGCGCAGGGTTGCCGCCGACGCCCGAGAAGATGGTTCCCGGCGAAGGGCTGTCGATCTCGGCCTGGCCACGGTTGAAGACGGCCGAAACCAGGGTGCTGGCCGGCACGGTGGCTGAGCTCAGGTCGGCCAGCGACGGGCGAGTGACGGTGCGCGAAGCCGCCAGGCGCAGCAGGCGCCGGTCGTCGAAAGCCAGGGCGAGGTTGGCGCTGGGCAGCCAGACGCGGCCGCCGCCGGCATAGGCCGTGCGCTGGATCTGAGCCGCGCCGTCGCCGTCCACGCCCAGCACGGCGCCATCGACCTCGGTCCGGGTATGGACCAGTCGAACACCGAAGTTGCCCGTAAGGGGGCGCTCGGCCAGCGTGCCCTCCAGGTCGAAACGAACATAGGCCGCCACCGCGCGCTCCCCGACGCGATAGGAGTTCTGAAGGTCGGCGCCGGTGGGGATCAGATCGCGCGGGTGCGCCATCACGTCGTCCCGCTCGCCGGGAATGACGAAGACCTGGCTGAAACGCTCGAAATCCGCCGTCGCCCAGGGTCCGGGACGCACGCGCAGAAGGTTCGCGAAGACATCGCCCGGAACCCCGCCCGTATAAAAGCCCGGAGTGACCGTCGCGCCAGGGCGCAACGCGGCCTGACGGTCGCGGCGCTGGTAATCGCGACTGCGGTCGCTGAACTGCCCTCCTATCTGCAGGGCGGACAGGCGAACCCCGCCCCAGGCGAGATCGATCGTGCTGCGCGCGTCGATCAGGCCCGTCCAGTCTTCGTCACGCGAGGCCACGGCGCGCACGGTCAGGCGCGGCTCGACGAGAAGGCCGGGATCCAGCAAGTCCAGGTCCGTATGCAGCAGGCGCGCGCGCCGCGCTTCATCGGCTCCGCCGATATCCAGACTATAGGCCGGCGTCGTCGCCGCCCGCGACGACAGCCGCAGCAGGGGCGTATCCAGTCTGGATTCCGCCGCCGACCCGCTGAGCCTCGGATTGATGCGCCAGCCGCCCCACAGAATTTCGGCCCCCAGCGCCGCCGTCATGTTCAGATGGGCCTGATCCGAAACCTCGGTGTTGTTGTCGATGCGGCCTTCCGGCACGTCGGCCGAAGTCACCACCCCGTTCCGCACGGCAAGCGCCACGCCGGAATCCTGCAGTCGCTCACCCAGGCTGAACACCAGCCGATCCTCGCGGATGGTGTTGTCGAACGTCGAGATCAGGGCGTCGAAATCCAGGCTCAGGGACGGGGTCGCGCGCCAGTCCGCGCCAAGGAAGGCGCTGCGGCGTCGGCGATCCTCGCGTTCGATCGTCGTGCGGACATCGGTGGGAGCCGCCGCCATCCGCCCTTCTATGGCCAGATCCGTGTAGCGCTGAATCTGGAAGCGGTCGTACAGAACCGACCGCTGCTCTTCCGACACGCCGGCCACCAGGCCCCAGGCCCCGTCCGCGGCCACGTGCCGCCCCGCCGCCGAGACATCCGGCGCCCGCCGTCCGGTGCGCGCTTCCAGTCCCGCGCCCGCGCGCGCCGTCAGGAAAGGGGCGCCGTCCAGACCGCCGATGGTCTCGATGTCGATATTGGAGCCGATGCCGCCGTCGATGAGATCAGGCGTGGCCGTCTTGGTCAGACGCGCCCCGGCCAGGAGGTCGGCGGACAGGGCGCGAAATCGGAACTGCCGGCCGCTCTGGGTGGAGTTGCGGATATTCTCGCTGAAGGCGACCGGCGCGCCGTTCAGGGTCACGGACTGGAACAGCGGCCCCAGCCCGCGCACGCTGACGAACTGGCCCTCGCCCACCTCGCGTTCGATCGTGACGCCCGGAACGCGCTGCAGCGCCTCGGCCAGATTGGCGGCGGGCAGATCGCCCATGCGCTCGGACGACACTCCATCGGTGATGGCGTCCGCCGCACGTTTGCGGCGCAGGGTTTCGTCGATCTGATCCGAAAGACGGCCGTGCACGAAGACCGGGGCCACCTCTGTCGGCTCGGCAGACGGCGCCAAGGGAGGCGGAGCAGGACGCGGGACCAGCCAGATGCGTACACCGCGCTCGCCGACAAAGCGGTGACGCAGTTCCGTTCCTGCGGTCAGTCGCTGCACCGCCGTGCGCCAGGACATCCGTCCGCGCAGGGCGCGCGTTCGCACTTCGCCTCGAGCGGGACCGACGAAAGCCAGTTCGCAATTCGCCGCCAGGCAGAGCTCCACCAGGGCCGACGCCGCGTCCTGCGCCGGAATGTCGAGCATGTGGATTTCATCCTGAACAGCCGCCGAGACGCCCGTCGCCAGGCTCAGCATCAAGGCGAGCGCCGTCCCGCCGAGAGCGTTTCGCTGCAGCGATGACACTGAGGGTTTCAAGCCAGGCGAACCCTGTCGAGACAGCCGAAAGGAGACACCGAAGCCTTAGCCGCCGGGCGTGACAGCTCTGCGATGGCCTCCTATTCGGCGCGGATCGCGGCGCGGCCGTCGGCGGTCGGAGTGACGCGAATGGGCAGAAGCTCGTCCATGCGTTCGACCAGGGGCTGGGCGCCCTCCAGGGGCAGGACCGCCGTCACCCGCATCCGCGCCAGGCGGGGATCTTCGATCACCAGCGGCTGTCCGGAATAGCGGCCAGCGGCCGCGATCACCTGCGACAGAGGGACGTCGCGGAATATGAGCCGACGCTGACGCCAGGCCGTGGTCAGTTCGACATCGGCGGCTTCAGGCCGCCCCCCGGTTTCGCCTGCCCTGAAGGCCAGACGGTGGCCCGGCGCCAGGGGGACCGCCTCGTCGAGGGCGCCTTTTTGAGTCGCGTCGTGACGGCCGACCAGCACCCTCCCCTCCAGCAGGGCCACTTCGCCGCCGGCCGTATTGAGCGTCGTGACGAAACGCGTGCCGGTGACGATCACCTTGCGATCGGCCACGGCGACCTGGAACGGGTGGTCGGCGTCATGGGCGACATCGAAGTAGGCCGCTCCGCGCGTCATCTCGACACGGCGGACGTCGTCGGCCATGGCCACGCGAATCGCGGAGCCGGCGTCCAAGGTGACGCGGGTCCCGTCGCTCAGGATCACGTCCCGGATCTCGGTCGCGCCCGCTTCATACAGCAGCGGCGAAACGCCATTCGGCTGCCGAGCCAACGGCAGAAGCGCAACCCCGACGACGACGGCCGCAGCCAGAGCGCCGCCTATCGCCAGAGGGCGGCCCTGGCGGAAGGCCCGTCCCGACGACCGCCGTCCAAGCCGGTTCAGATCGTCGGCGAAGACACCGCGCAGGGGCGACAGGGCGGCCTGGGCCGCCTTGATCGTTTCGTACTGGCGCAGATGGTCGGGGTCCGCCTCCATCCAGGTCATGAACGCTTCCTGATCTCTCGTGCCGACATCCGGCCGGCCCATGCGCGCGAGCCAGTCCTCGGCCGTTTGCGGCCGGCGATCGAACAGAGCCGTCAGACGGTTGATCATGGGCGTACGAATCTTTCCTGGCGAGGCCGACAAAGCATGCGGCTGCGGCCCTCGACAACCACAACGATCCAGACCCACGACACCTCAGCCCTCACGCATGTTTTTCAGCTGACGGAGCGCTTCTGCGACGTATTTCTCCACCATGCTGACGGATACGCCCAACCGCGCGGCGATCTGGCGATAGGTCAGGCTCTCGAAGCGATTCAGCAGGAATGCGTCGCGGCAGCGCGGCGGCAGGGCGCGGATCGTGGCGGCGGCCGCCGCCAGATTCTGGCGCTGGATCAGGCGCTCGTCGACAGGGCTCGCCCGACTGGCGACGGCGCGGGGTCCTGAATCCATCGTATGCACATCGTCATCCACCCGACGACGGGCCTCCCGGCCCTCGACCTTCCAGCGATCGCGCTGCAAATTGCGGGCGATGACGAACAACAGCGGTCGCGCGTCCGCGCCAGCCAGGTCGTGACCAGCGCGGTGGAAGCGGAAAAACGCCTCCTGCACCACGTCCTCGACATCGGACGCCGCCGCGCCCTTGCGGGTCAGCCAGAGGACAAGTTCACGGCGCAGATCGGCGATGAAGGCGTCGGCGCCCGCCTCCGTCGCACGCGCAAAGACCCCCCCTCCACAGGAGGGGGGGTCAGTCTTGCTGGCGGCTTCGGGGATCAGAAGCTCGCTCGCAGGCCGAGCGAGACACGGCGTCCCGACAATTCGTACATGGTCGGGAACGACGGATCCATCGTGTAGCCGATGGTCGGTTCGTCGGTGATGTTGATGCCTTCGAGGCTCACCTGAACCCGGTCATTGACGTTGTAGCTGATCGAGATGTCGGTCTGGCCGTAGCCGTCCCGCCAGATCGGATACATCTCATAGCCGATGCCTTCGACGTACTTGTCCTTGAAGTTGTAGGAGGCGCGCGCTTGGAAGCGCTCGTTTTCGTAGAACAGGGTGAAGTTGTAGGTGGACTCGGCCAGGCCGACCGGCGGCGTCGGGATGCCGATGTCGGATTCGCCCGTCAGGGAGCTGTCCAGCACCGTATAGTTGGCGTTGATCCCGAACCCTTCCAGCGGACGGTAGATCATGCCCAGCGGCACAATGGCCACCAGTTCGACGCCGCTGACCTCATAGGCGCCCTCGGCGTTGACCGGCTGGTAGACGTCGAAATCATAGACGCCGTCGATCGTGCCGTTGGCGTTGTACTTCGTGACGTCGGGCACCGTGCCGGTCAGTTCGTTGCGCACGACGCCTTCGATCTCCTTCCAGAAATACGACACCGCGAGCAGGCCGCCGTCGCCGAAATACTTCTCCAGGCCCACTTCCCACTGCTTGGCGTAGGTCGGCCTGAGGTTCGGGTTGCCGTCGGTGAAGCGGAACGAGTTCCAGCTGGCGGTGCGTTTGTAGGCCAGGTCGGTCAGGGCCGGACGCATCAGGGTTTCCGACGCCGCGCCGCGCAGCAGCAGGTTGTCGGTCAACTCCGCGGTGAAGTTGAAGCTGGGCAGGACCTTGCTGTAGCCGCCTTCGCTCGACACCGGCTCCGGCGTGTAGCCGGTGGAGCCGTCGGAATTCTGGATCTGGTGGAAGCCCGAGGACACGACGGTCGTGTCGACATACCGCGCGCCGCCGTTGACGGCGACCGGCACCGGACCAATGTCGAAGTTGAAGTCGGCCATGGCGTAGAGCGCCGTCGCCTCTTCGGAGACTTCGTAATACTGGCCGTCGTCGAACGGGGTCGAGAAGCCGTCGTAGCGGAAGAAGTCGCGCGCATAGGCGTTGGACACCTGGCTCCAGGTCAGGTCGCGCACATTGTAGCCGCCGCCAGGGACCAAGTCGCCGATCGGAGTCAGTTCGCTGTCCGCCATGGTGCGCGTGTTGGCCCATGAGGAATCCCCGGCCTTCGGTCCCTGGATGTTCAGTTGGCCATACTGGCGCTCCTTGGACTTGTCCGTATAGCGCGCGCCGACCTGGATGCTGGTCAGGGCCGGGAAGAAGTCGAGGTCGAGGTAGCGCGTGAAGTCGATCTGGGCCGCGTATTTGTCGTCGGTGATGCTCTCGCGCGTCGTCTCATAGGCTTCGAACAGGTAGCTCTGCGGCGAGTCATACATGTCGATCGACGCAGGGTCGTCGCTGCGCACCGTTTCACCGCCGCGGTCCGTCCAGCGCGTCCGCGACGGCGCATAGGCGACGTGCTTCAGGTTGGAGTGGTCGAGCGTTTTCTCGGCCCCGGAATAACCCGCCAGAGCGTGCAATTTCCAGTTATCGCCACGCCAGTTCATTTCCATTCCGAACTGGGCGTATTCGGTCTCGTTGATCCGCTCCTTGCTGAGCATCTCATGCTGGGTGGCGGTGTAAGAGACATCGCGCAGGATGACCATGCCATGGTCGGCCAGCGTCGTGTCGTCGTAGGCGTGGATCGTCTCCAGGGTGCTGCGGCTGGAGGCGGAATAGGCCGCGGCGTCGTACTCGTCCTCGACGGCTTCATAGCCGCCGACCATGGCGTCGAACGACAGGTCGAAGTTGGACGAGGGCTTGTACTGCAGCGCCAGGGTGCCGCCCCACTGGTCCTGGGTGTTCAGATAGACGCGGTCGCCGACCTTGTCCTGGAAGATGATGCGGCCGGTTTCATCGCGGTTGGCGCGGTCCTGCACCACGACCCCGGCGTCCCGCTCCAGGACCTCGGCCGCCTGATCGGCCCGCGTGCCCGAGGCTTCCAGGAAACGGAACATGGGCCGGAAGTTGATGCCCGAGTTGGAATCGGTGCGGTTGGTGCGACGGGCGATCGAGAAGGACGCCAATCCGCCCCAGTCGCCCCACGTGTCGCTGGCCAGGAACGAGACCTTGGGATCGATCTCTTCCGAGATGGAGTTGTGTGCGCCTTCGACCGAGGTGACGAACTTGCGGCCGGCGTAGTCGAACGGCCGCGCCGTGGAAATGTTGACCGAGCCGGCGACGCCGCCTTCTTCATCGGCCGCGCGGGGGGACTTCTGGACCGTGACCTGCTGGATGATCTCCGAGGCGAAGATGTCGAACTCGACGTCGCGCCCGCCGCTGCCCGAGGCCGTGCCCAGGTTGTTGATGGTGACGAAGGTGAAGTCGCTCGGCAGGCCGCGGACCATGACGCGGCCGCCCAGGCCCTTGTTGCGCTCGATGGTCACGCCCGGCATGCGCTGCAACGCCTCGGCCAGGTTCTGCTCCGGGAAGTTGGCGACGTCCGTCGCCACGATGGAGTCGGAGAAGCCGATGTTGTCGCGCTTGATGTCGACGGCCTGCGCCAGGCTGCGCCGATAGCTGCCGGTGACGACGATCTCGTCCAATTGGACGGCCTGCTCTCCCTCGGCGGCGGCCTGGGCCTGGGCGCCCGAGGCGACCATCAGTCCCACCACGGCGCAGCCGCCCATCAGCAAGGCCATGCGGCCGGCGCGGCCCTGGCCGCCCTTTTGGTTCAGTCCGATCACTTGAGATATCTCCGCGGGTCGATGTTGCGACGGCGGGCGCCGGACGGCTGTCCAGACCGTGCCCCGCCGCCGTCAACGACGCCGCCGGGCGGCCCCTCAGCGTAAGACAGCGGGTTTCATTCAAACTTCACGGTGCTGTCGCTTTGGCCTCAGCCCGACCGGCCTGGTCGGCGCGCGCCAGGGCGGCCTGCACCTCGGCCCTTGCAGCCTGCATGTCGCGCCGGAAGGTCTCGGACCGCTGCTCGGCGCCGTAGATGACCGCGCCCGACAGGATGCCCGCCTCGGCCGCGCTATAGCTGTGCGAACCGCAGATATAGCGGCTCTCGGCGAAGGCGCGGCCCCGCGCGTACAGGGCGTCGGCCCGCTGCGGCGCCAGTTCGGCCAGGATCATGGCGACGTGCACGCCATGGGCGGCGTGGCCCGAGGGATAGTCCGGATTGCCCCCCAGATGATCAGTCTTGGCTTCGCAGATCGCGAGGTCCATGCCGATGTAGGGCCGCCTGGTTCCCCAATGGACCTTGGCGTCGCCAACCACGGAACGGTCGTCGCCCGACCGATCCAGCAGGGCCGTGAGCACGGGGGCCTGCTCCGTCGACAACCGCACCCCCATGGCCTCGGCGAAGTGGTCGTACATGTCCCCGGTGACGTCGTCCGTGGCCAGGGCCCAGCGCGGCCCGCCCTGCAGGGCTCGCGTCTCGCGGAAGACCTCGGCGTCGGCGCGGTCCCGAGGCGAACCGGGCTCGGGCGGCGGGGCCAGCACCGTCGTCAGATCGGGCCGTGCGTCCGGCGCGAGATAGCCGCGCGCAGGCTGGCCCTCGACCATTTCGATCGCCAGGGCGTCGCAACGATTTTCGACCCGCACCGGGTTGCAGACCGCCGCCACGCCGCCCGCCATCCGCACCTGATAGGTCGGAAAGCGCGGATCGGCCCACATGTAGTCCGTCGAGACGTATTGCGCGCCGCTGGCGAAGGCGGCGCTGCGACGGGTCACGTCAGCCGTCCGGGCCTCCTGGGTGTCGGCGTCGGCGCGGGTACGGACGATGAAGCCCTGGCGCACCGCCGCGCGGATGCGGTCCTGCTGAGCCACCGGATCGTTGAGCGTCAGATAGGCGGCGGCGGGGCTGGCCTCGTCGGTATTGACGAACATCGCCCTGCCCTCCAGCGACGGGCGGCCGGCCGCATAGACCGCGACCTTCGCCGGCCCCTCGTCCAGGGCGAAGAAGACCTTGCCGCGCGCCTGGCCCAGCGTCGGCCAGCCGCCCGCCAGCACCCCCTGGCGCAGGGTGGCGCGGCCGCCCCGCACCTGATCCGGCGTGATCAGCGCCGCCGCGTCGAAGACCGAGCGGATTTCGGCGTCCAGCGCATCCCAGGCCGCGCCGTCGAACTCCAGCGGCGTGGCCCCGCCCGGCAGCGAGGCCTGGCCGGTCTTGGCGTTCAGCATGATCAGGATCGGCGCATGATGCGGGTGCGCCTGCGACCAGTCGCGAATTTCGCGCAGGCAGGCGATGAAGGTCAGGCATGAACTTCGGAAGTCGACATCAGCCATGTGCAGGGTCTTGAACCCAGGCGCCGCCATGGCCTGCCGGAACGCCTCGCCGACCGGCGCCTCGCCGCCCAGCACCGACCGAGGCCGAGCGTAGCGGCCGCCCTGCGGATCATGCAGCACGTCGATCTCGAGCTGGCGCGCCCCGGCGTCCAGTTGCGCCGCCAGCGGGCGGTGGCTGTAGTCAAGGTTCATCGCGCCCGGGTTCGCCGCGACCATGGCCGCCAGGTCCGGCTCGGGGATGCCCAGCTTGTAGCTGTTGTGGGTGCCCACAGCCGCCAAGTCGTTCATCCTCAGGGAGGCGTCCATCCATATCCGCGCGCAGCCGTCGCCCCCGGCCGCGCGCAGGTCCAGGGCTTCCGGGCGGCAGGCGGCCTCAGGGTCAGGCAGGGCGACGGCGACGAGAGTCAGCAACAGGGCGAGCATGTAATTCTCCGCAGGGACGAAGACGCCTAGCAAGCCAACGCGACAGCGATGTTGCTCTCCACCATGCGGAGGACGTCACCCTCCTACAACGACACACAGGACGGCCTCCTCAGGCGAACCGGGTCACAGAAGCAAAGTGACCATGCGCTTATCGTTTAGCCGCGATCAGCCCCTCTCGGAGACAGGCGAGAGCCTCTCCAACGAACACACTGACGGACATTACAGGCCGTTCCCCTTTCCGGCGCACCGCACCCCGACGGAAAGCACCGTCGCGCTCGATCGCGCGTACAGGCGAGTGAACTCATGATGGCGTTGGAAGAGGCGCAGTTCCACTACAACCGGCGTTTCAGAATGATGAGAACGGTGCGTCCCACAGGGTCCTGATCATCGCGGCCATAGCCTGGCGCCGGGCGACCGTCGCCCAGACGAGCGCTGGGGCGGGCGTCGAACAGATTGGCGATCGCCAATTCCAGTTGAAGACCGGTGCCGCGCCTGGCCCGGCTCTCCGCGTCCCGCGCCGGACGATCCTTCTGGAGTTGAACATTGAAGCGAAGATCGACCGAGGTGAATGGCGACATTTCAAGGTCATCGGGGCCATCGCTCCCGCTTTCGCGCCGGATGCGATAGCCGCCCCGCCAGTGGATGCCGGCGTTCACGCCCCACCGTTCCCTCCGGCCGTCGAGGGACAGACCGAACTGGTGGCGGCCAATCCCGCCTCCGTCTCCAGCGAGCCGATCCATTCGGGGCAGGCCTTCATGCATGGTCGTGGAATCCGTGAGCCGCCAGGTGTGATTGACCGTCACCCGCACCACCCCCAACCTCTCGCCGCCGAAGCGCCCTAACGGAACGGCCGCGCCCAGGTTGGTGGTCAGCGTCTCGCTCAGTGCCGAGTCGAAATTGATCGGCCTCTGGTCGATGCTGACGAGCCGACCGTCGACCTCGCGCCGGAAGCGATCGGGAAAGGCCGCCTCGACCTCGGGCGTAGGGACAGGCAAGGAGCCGATCCCGTCGACGGCCTCCATTCTCTGCCAATTGACGCCGCCCTGTATCCCCCAGGCGGTGAACGGTCCCGCCGAGGCCATGACGGCGATCCTGTCCGAATGCGGCTGGCGCAGGTCGGGATTGCCCCCCAAGATGGGAAGCACTTCCACGGCCTCCCCTGTCAGGAAGTCGAACACCACGACCGGCTCGCCATAGTATTCTGGATCGAAGCGTTGCTGTTCCGCCAGGCTCTGGGTCGAGGTTGCCCAACTGGCGTTGAGCCTCATTTTTGGCGCAGGGCTCCAGGACATGGCCGCGTTGAGGTTCTCCCCTCGGCCGCCGTCGCTCTCGCTGAAACTGGCCCCGAGCGACAGGGCCAGGTCGCCCACCGCTCCGCCCCGCGCCAAGGGAATCGCCAGATTGCCGCCCAGGTCGTTCGTCCGGGCGTTGAAGCGCGTGCGGGCCTGGGCGCTTTCGGACGTGGAACGCGACCGCGATGCCTGCGCCGACAAACTGGTGGTCAGGGGCCCGGCAGGCAGATTGAACAGGCTGCGGCTTCCCGACAGGCTGGCGTTGACCGAAGCGGTGTCAGACTCCGCGTCTCTCAGCCCCGACTGCTCGGTCTGCGACATCCGCCCGCTCAAGGCCATCTGCACCGCCCACCCCGCCGCATCGCCGTTCAGCCCGCCCGTCGCGGTCAGTCCCCGGCTCCGGCGCCGGCTCTCGACCGGCTCGTCGTCCCGCATCGAGACGGAGTGCGTCTCTTGCATCTGAGCGTTTGTGTTCAGACTGGCCGACCAGTCGCCGATCCCGCCGGTCAGGCCCAGGGTTGCGGCGACCTCCTCGGAGGCGGGGCGCAAGGTGACGGCATCGGCGACGGGCCCGTCGGTCCGTTTCTGGTCCCGCTCGCCGGCGCGCAGGGCGGTGTCGCGCGACAGCCTCAGGCTGATCCCACGGGTCCGGGCGTCGACGATGGAGGACTGGCGCAGATCGCCTTGCGCCTCGGCCCGTCCCCCGGCGGTAGGACGCCGAACCCTGGCCTGTCCATCGCGGCTGTTGAAGCGGCGTTGCAGGACGATGTTCACGACCCGACGCGACGGATCGGGCGCCCCATAGAGCGCCCCGGCCCTCGGCGGCAGAACCTCCACCCGCTCCAGCGCATCCGGCGGAAAGCCGAGAAAGACGCCGGAGTCGGCTACGCGTCGGCCATTGACGATGATCATCGGCGCTTCGCCCAGAGCATGGTCTTCGGCAAGGCGGCTGACGGTCTCGCCGATGTCATAGCCGCCGAGGGCGTCGATCTGAAACCCGTCGAGTTCGACCTCGGGATCGACCAGGGCCGCCCCGCGCCGGGCGGTGACCACGACCTCCTCCAGTTGGACCGGATCGCCCGCCGCCGGCTCCTGGCCCGCGAGGGCCGATAGAGCGAGGATGAGAGCCAGAGCAACCACGGCTTGTGCCCCTGTAAGCGGCGCTTGTGCGTCCTAGCCGGATTTCATCGCGTCGGCGTGACGGCTCGCGCCAAGAAAAAGAAGCAAGCCGAGGCAAAGGGGGGGACGTGCTTCGCATGCCAGAGGAAGAAACCTTCTGGCATGCCCGGAAGAAGAAAGAAGCAAGGCGCAATGAGGAATTCGCGCCTTGCTTCCGTAGGGAGCAGAGTCTTACGGCAGGGTGACGATGTTGACCGCAGCGCCGTTGGAGTCACGAGTCAGGGCCAAGCTTCCGCTGGCGTTGCAGGCGTTATTCACGCCGAACGGCTGGCCGCTGAAGGTGGCCGTGTTGCCTGAATAGGCCAGCTTGTAGTTGTTTTCTTGGCACGGACCGGCGCGGGTGCCGACCACGAACTGATCCAGGTTGATCTGGTTAGCGGCAGAGGCCGTCACCACGATCGGGAAATCCAGCGAGTCGCTGCATGCCAGATTGCCGCCGTCGCCGGGGGCCTGAACGCCGTCGTAAGCGTCGAAGACGATGCTTTTGCCGTCGGCAGCCACAGTGCCGTAGATGTCGACGTTACAGGTCGTCTGGATGACACCCGGAAACGCGACATTCTGGATGAGCTGGCCGCTGGCGGTCACGGCCTGACCGGCCTGGTTGAAGCCGAGGCTCTGGGCCGAAGCCGCCGAAGCGCCGGCGACGAGGGCGAGCGAAGCGATGGCGGCAGCCATTTTCTGAATCGAAGTCATGGTTCAAGTCCTTTTAGAGAGGGATAGGGATGCACTCTACTAATCAGGCGTCACCGCTTGTTGGGGTGACGACAGAACCGTATCGTTCAAGTAAGACAGTGTGGATTCCAGTTTATGAATTGAAAAAATATTTTAAAATATGAAAATTTGCACACAAAAGCGCTGCGTCTATTTCTAAACGCAGCGCTTTTGTTTTTGCTATTACTTAGAAACTTTTCCTAACGGAAACTCCGATGATGCGAGGGTCAAGGACGAAGACGTTGGTGGCGTTGCCCATCTCGTCAGGGCCGGTGAAGCCGTCGGTGAGCGGCGTGTCGTCAAACACGTTCTTCACATAAGCCTGGACAACAAGGTCTGAGGTCGGATTGGTGAGGGTGAAGGACAGGTTGGCGTTGCCCCAGCCCTTCAGTCGATCATAAGGGGCGTAGTTATAGACCCGCATCCAACTGTCCGACTGGCGGTAGTAGTCGCCTCGCAGCATCAGGTCCCACCCCTGCGGAAGTTCGATCCGATACTGGGCGCCGATGTTGAACGTCACGTGCGGGGCGTTGGGTAGTTCATTGCCCGACAGGTCAGCCGAGAAGCCGCGCCCGCCATTGGGAGCGTCGGTCAATGGATTCCAATCAATGGGATATGCGGCCTGCCATTGGTCGAACCACAGATCAGCATAAGGAAAACCCGCTCCACTGTCGGGCACCCATGAGCCGCCGAGATACATGGACGGACAAAGGGTTCTCATCTGCGGAGAGCCACTGGGAATTAGCGCCGCACCCGGCGCAAGCCCATCATTCAAATAAGAAACTCGGCCGACAATGTCCTTGGGGACAATACAGGTGGAGGGACTGCCCGGCCAGGGTTTCATCACGACCCAGTCCTCATGGCCTTGGGTGCGGTTCATGACGTCGATGGATTCCATGCCGTCCCCAATGCGGGTCTTCAGCAGACCGAGGGTGGCGTCGAGACGGAAGTTGCGCGTCGGCGCCCAGGCGGTCTCAAACTCGGCGCCCCAGATCTCGGCGTCGAAATTCTCGTTATGGATCGCCCGCTCCATCAACTGGGCGACCTGATAGCCTTTATAGTCGTAGTAAAAAGCTGTCGCGTTGAACATCAACCGGCCTCCGGCCAGGCTGTTCTTCGTCCCTATCTCGAAGGCATTGACGAACTCAGGATCATAGCGCGAAGGCAGTTCCGGATTCTCGACCAGATTGGGATTGTAATCCCGGTCGCGCGGATTACCGCCGCCGCCCTTGTAGCCTCTGGAGTAGGAGGCATAGATCAGGGTGTCGTCGGTGAACGACAGGTCCGGCTTCCAGTCGATAGCCGCCCGGCCTGTCCATTCGCCCCAACTCATCTTCTCGTCGGGGTAGCGAGGATAGCCCCGACCGACCAGGCCGGTGTTGGTCGGGTGGCGGATGTCGGGCGTCGCCGCCAGAAGTTGGCCCGGCACCGGGGTGATGGTTTTGGTGTCGTCGGTGTAGCGCAGGCCCAACGTCAGGCGCAGGTCGTCGCGAACAGTCCAATAGCCTTCACCGAACACCGCCCAGGATTCGGTCTGGCTGATGCTGGTGTTGCGGACATAGTTGTGGCCGTCACCCCCTTCACCGTTAATGAGCCCCGCCAAGGGCGTGGCGTCGATATAGACGCAGGCGTTGGGATCAAACGTTCCCGCATCGGCAGCGGCCTGGCCGACAGACGTGATATTGCAGTACTGATCGACCCATCCGCTGGTGAAGTAAGGCTTGTTGTTCTGAACCGCCATCATGCTGAAAACATTGGATATGACCCAGTAGTTTTCTTCGGTCTTATACTTCAACCAATTGGCGCCCAGGTTGAAGTTGAACGGCCCGTCCCAATTGGATTGCAGGCGCAGCTCCTGCGACCACTGGGTGCTTTCAGCCTGGCTGAGATCCAGCGCCATAAAGCGATCGGTCGCGCCCAATTGCGGATCAAGCCAGACGCCGCCGGTCGGAATGCCGCAATTCTCCAGCATCCCGCAGATCGGCCGGTTCTGGAGGGGGCCGTCCATGACCCCGTAGACCGGCTTGCCGTTGGCGACGGAAGGACCGATCCAGGGCGCCCATTCCGGGGCGACAGTCCGCGGCAGGCCATGCTGAAGGCCAGGCGTTTCATGGGCGTACATCTGGCCGGTGGCGTAGGTGCGGAAGAAGTCCTGGAAGCCGGAATAGGAGTCTTCCATGTACAAGGTCTGGGAATGCAGGGTCAGGCCCGGGGTCAGGTCCCATTCCAGGTTCAGTTGAAAGATATCATTCTCGGCCCTGAACTGCGGATCATAGCCCGTGGAGATGGTGCGCAGGTCGGAGGACTGGCGATCGCCTTCGACAGCGAAGGGATCGAGATAGAGCGGGAACAGATAGGTGCCGTCCCAACCATTGGGCCCCGAGTCGTTGTAACCCGAAGGGGGACGCCCGCCGCCGGCCCAGCGCGGATTGACGAAGACCCCGGTGAAGTTGGTCAGGGACGCCGTGATCGGGAAGCCGCGGCCGTCGGGCACGCCATAGGCCGCATCGTCGTAGAGCGAGGACGGGGTGCAACTGGGTGTCAGGGTGGTCGAGGTCCAGTAGGAGGACACCGGCGTCGACATGGCCGTGCCGTCCGGCGCAGTCCACTCCAAGGTCTCGGGAGTCTCGCCGCGCGTGCACAGCATCTTGCCCGTGCGGGCGCGGTCGTCGTCTTCGCGGAACCGCTCCCACATGAAGTTGGCGCGGAAATTGTCGGTCGGCTCCCACAGCACGCCGACGCGCGTGGACCACAGGTCGCGGCCGTTCACTTCCTGTTCGGTCACTGTGTTGTAATCGAAGCCGTCGCGCTGGGTCGCCGCCCCGGCGAAACGGACAGCAAAGGTGTCGCCGATCGGAATATTGGCGTAGCCGCGAATGCGCCGGGTGCCGTGATTGCCCGCTTCAGCCTGAATGTCGCCCTCGAACACGCCCAACTCGGGCAGGTTGGGCAGCAGATTGACCACGCCGGCCGTGGCGTTGCGGCCATAGAGCGTGCCTTGCGGTCCGCGCAGGACCTCCAGCCGCTGGACGTCGAAGTATTCCTGCTCGAACAGGCGGTTGCGCAACAGCGGCGTGTTGTTGAAGCTGATCGCCACGCCGGGATCGGCCGTAGTGCCCAGAACCTTCGCCCCGATGCCCCGGATCGAGAAGTTGTAGCCGGTGAAGTTGTCCTTGGAGAAGTTGACGTTCGGCACCACGCGCAACAGTTCCGAACCGCCCTCGATCTTGCGCTCGTCCAACTGCTCGGCCGAGAAGGCGGAGACGGCCACCGGCACGTCGATTATCCGCTCCTGCATCCGGCGGGCGGTGACGATGATGTCCTGGACCGTCGTGGCTTCGGGCGTCGGCTCCGCGACCGGCGGTGCAGAGCGACTGCGCCGCCTCACTGGCGCGTCTTGAGACGACGAGGCAGGGCGCGCAGCCGCGGAGGGGGTGCTCGCTCTGCGCAATACGATCGTCGAGCCGTTGTCGGACGCGACCTCCAGTCCCGTACCCGCGATCAGACGACGAAGCGCCTGGCGCGTGTCCTGGGCGCCCGAGAGCGCTGGCGTGCGAACCCCCCGCAGTTGGGAAGACGGGACGACGATCTGAACGCCCGCCTGGCGCGCAAAAGCCGGAATCGCGTCGACCGCCGGCTGGGCAGGAACATTGAAGCTGCGCTGCTGCGCCAAGCCTTCGCCGGCCGCCGCCAGAACAGCCATTGCCGCCGCCCCGGCGAGAAGTCGGCTCGTCATCGTCTTGGACATGAAACCCCCGTTGCCCGGCGGCTCCCAACGAACCGCCTACACTGGTCAAAGAGAGTCGGAGGGGGTTTCTCCCCAATCCCGTCGTCAAAAATTCACACGGTCCGGCAAGGGGGATCAGCCGATCAGGATGCGATCCGGCTCCACCCGCACGGCGACGTCGAAGGCCAGGCCGATGGCCTGGGCGAAGCCGGCCGGATCGTTGGCGGCGAACAGGCCGCTGACGCTCTCGGTTTCCAAGGCAGGATCTCGGATGACGATCGGCTGGCGGCTGTAACGCGCGAACGCGGCCGCCGCCGAGGCCAGGGTGTCGTCATGGAAGGCCAGCTGGCCATCGCGCCAGGCCAGTTCGCGCTCCAGCTGGTCAGGGGCGAGGGTCTCGACACGTTGCGCCAGGCCGGGACCGCCGGCCAGGACGAGCCGGCGTCCCTGGTCAAGACGGACGCGCGTCGCATCCGGTCCCGTGATAACGACCCGCCCGCGATGAACCGTGACTTCGGTGGGCCGATCGGGGATGCGGCTGACGAAGATGGAGCCGCCGCTGGTGTCGAGCCGCCAGTCGCCTATCCGCAGGGTGCAGGTCTCCCCAGACCCGTCGGCCAGGGCCAGCAGCACCTCCCCCGTGATGACCCGGATGTCCCGATCATCGGAACGCGCGCGAATCTGCACTTCTGAGAGGGTGTTCAGCGTCAGATTGGCGCCATCGGCCAGCGGCACCTGGCGCACCTCGCCTCGCTCCGTGGCGTAGGACCGTGTCGCGGTGAGGCTGTAGCCAACCAAGGCGGCGCCGACAGAGGCCGCCACGGCCCCGCCCGCACCCCACCCCAGCACGCGCCGGCGGGTCGGGCCGCGCGGGCGTTTGAAGGCGGAAGGATTGAAGATCGGCTCTAGCGACCAGGCCGATTCCGTGCGCGAGTAGATCGCGCGCGCGCGCATCAGGGCGCCGAGGCGGCGGGGATCCTCTTCCAGCCAAGCTTCGAGCGTTTCAGCATCCTGTTCCGAAAGCGGACCGCGATCCATCCGCGCGGCCCAGGCGGCGGCCGCTTCATCGACTGTCCGAGGAGTCTCGCGGTGTTGCGCCAACGGGGTCTTTTCCAGCTTCTTGTCTTATAAGAGATTCGGACGAAATATTTCCACTATGCCCCAAGCGCTGGATCAGCAACGCCAGCCCCTTGGCGATGTGCTTTTCGACCGTGCTTTCGGTGATGGCCATCCGCTTGGCGATCTCTCGTTGGGAATAACCCTCGACCCGACGCATGACGAAGGCGTCGCGGACCCGGGCCGGCATGGTCTGAATGGCGGCGGCCATCCGCCTCATATCCTCCCGGCCGATGGCGATCCGTTCAGGCGAGAAAGGGTCGCGGGCCGCGTCCAGGCGCTCCATCTTGTCGATCGGCTCAAACGGCACGATGCGAGCGCGGCGCGCATCCCGGATTACGAGGGAATGGACGATGCGATAGAGATAGGCGCTGGGATGCGCCAGGTCGTCCAGCCGGTCGCGCGAGGCCAGGATCGTGTAGGCCTCCTGGATGATGTCGTCGATGTCTTCCGGCCCGAGGCGGCGCCGTCGGCACCAGGCGCGAAGGCCGTCCTCATGCGGGAGGATATGCTGGTCGAACCAGCGCGCACGCTCAAGGCTGACCTTTTCGGTCAGGCGCCGCGAAGGCGTCGCCGTCACCTCTGATGAAGTCGATGACGACACCCGTTGCCCAACCGTCCGACAAGTCTGATGCGTGCTGACTAGCGGCCAATGATGATGGTTAGATGATGCTGGTGCGACACAGCGCTTCCGGGCCAGTCATCGGGCTCGAACGTTTAATCGGCCCGGTGGGTGTGGGGGATGAGCGGCGTTCATGGCTCTTATCAGGTGCAGCCACAACGGAGAGTCCCATGGTCCGCATCATTTGTTCCACCCTTGCCATCTTGCTCTGCGCCGGCGCGGCCTTGGCCCAGGAAGCGCCCGCACCCACCGCCAAATCGCAGACGACGGCCGAGCCTGATCTGTCAGCCGAGACCTCGAACGCCTTCACACTCGACACGCCGATTCAAACGCTGGCCACCGATCAGGGCGCCCGCGCCGTCTTGGATCGCGAACTGCCGGGCCTGACGACGCAAGAAAGCTATGAACAGTTCAAGGGAATGAGCCTGAAGACGCTCATGCCGCTTTCTGGTGGCCTGATTACGGATGAACGCCTCGATGCGGTGGAGGCGGGCCTGCGGACTCTCGGAACGCCCGAAACCTGAGGGCTCATAGCCAGAACAGGACGGTTGCGGCGAGGCCGGGGGCTATGGCTGAGAGGAAGGCGGTCGGGCATCGATCGTAGCCAGTGGCGACCCGCCGCCAGTCCTTCAGGCGACCGAACATGATCTATATGCGGTTGCGTCGTTTATATCGGCGCTTGTCGTGGCGGATGGGTTCGGTGCGGGATTTTCGCCCGGGGATACAGGGCGTGATGCCCTTGGCTGCAAAGCACCGCGGAACCAGTCGGCGTCGTGGCCTTGATCTGCCTGCAGCCATGGGCTCGGGTAAACTGTCCAGCAAGGCCGCGACGCCGATATGGTCGCGGACCTGGCCCGCAGTCATGAACAGGCTGATCGGTCGTCCGGACACGAAGGGACGCGGCCGGGCATAGCGCGCCTTGGCCGAGGCCTGGATCATGCCGGCCCAGCAGCAGCGCCAGCGTCGCCGTCCGGCTGGGATCAAAAGGAGCCCCGAGCGCCTCACTGAAGACTTCGGGCGCCGAGGACATGACGATCTCCGCGTCGACGGCCGCCTGGACCCAGCGCCTGCCCCTTCATAGCTCGCGTCGCGCGACCAAACACGGCGACGCCCAAAATCCGCATGCGCATCTCAGCCCTCCGTCACCTGGAAACCGCCCGCGCGGTCGGTCGTGATGCGAGCGAAACGGCGTACCCGGCTATCGCGCGCCTTGATGTCCGCCACGAGGTGGTAGTCGCAGGTCAGGGCCTCACGGGTGATCCCGACGACCAGGAAGCCGTGGTCGCGAACATGGGCGAAGCGAACATCAGGGTTTTTCGCCACCAGGGCTTTCTCTGCGACCTCATAGATACGGGGGTCTGGGCTGATGGTTTCATATCCGCCGGGCGAGGTGACGCTGCCGGTTCCGAACTCCACGCCGACGAAGCTTTCGTCGCGCGGATCGTGCAGGCGGTTGCCCCAGAACATGTGGGTGTCGCCGCTGAGGACGGCCAGATTGGACCTGCTGCGGCGGGCGGCGTCATACAGGCGCAGGCGCGCCGCCGGATAGCCGTCCCAGGCATCGAGATTGATGGGCAGACCCAGACGCGTGCTTTCCAGCCAGCGGCGCGAGCCGGGCCGCGACATCGCCTCTTTCAGCAGGTCCTCGGGCATGACCGACATGAAGTCCGGAGCCCGCATCCGGGCCACGACGACCTGATTGGCCAGCATCTGCCACGTCGTTCCGCGCTGGACCGAGACGGTCAGGGCGTCTTCCAGCCAGGCTTCCTGCGCCGCCCCCATCATGGAGCGTTCAGGGCGGTTCAGCACCTCGGCCTCGAAACGGGCCTCATCGGGGCGGCCCTCAGCATCGAAGATCATCTCGCGTGAGGCGCTGGGCGCCTGAGTGCGGCCGGTCAGGCGCGTCTCGACCGCGATCAGCGACAGCAGATCACCGAAGTCATAGACGCGGTTCAGGACGTGGGCCGGGCGCCCCGGCGCCGGATCACGCATGGGCAGCCATTCGAAATAGGCCTGGATCGCTGCATCACGACGACGATCCCACGGGCCTTCAGTATCCTCATCGTGGTCAGGCGCGCCGCCCATCCAGCTGTTGTTCGCCGTCTCGTGATCATCCCAGACGGTGATGAAGGCGGCGCGGGCGTGGGCGGCCTGAAGGTCAGGGTCGGTGCGATACTGGGCGAAGCGACGGCGATAGTCGTCCAGGGTGACGATCTCATGCGCCGGATCGTGTTCGCGGCCCAGTGCGCGGCTTTCTTCGCCGCCATAGCCGTCGACGCCGTATTCATAGATGTAGTCGCCCAGGTGAACGACCGCGTCCACCGGCTCTTCCAGATCGGCGATGGCGCGATAGGCGTTGAAATAGCCGAAGCCGTAGTGGGAACAGGACACCACCGCCAGCCGCGCCTGTTCGACCCCGCTGCCCGGCAGGGTGCGCGCCCGACCGATGGCTGAGACCGCATCGGCGCTGCGGAAGCGATAGAAATATTCACGCCCGGCGCGCAGACCCGTCACATCGACCTTGGCCGTGTGGTCGCGCTCAGCCGCAGCCTGAACCGTGCCGGACTGGACGATGCGGGTGAAACCTTCGTCCTCAGCGACTTCCCAACGCAGATTGACCACGCCGCCCTGCCCCGTCGCCCGGGTCCAGATGACAAAGCCGCCCTGCGTCGGATCGCCCGCCGCAATACCATGGGTGAAGACGGCCGGATCAAGCGGCGCGCGCGCGGCGGCGGGACCGGCCAGCGCCGCGCCCCCGCTCATCAGGGCCAGGGCGCCGCGGCGCGACAGACGTAGGTTCTGCGTCATCGAACATACTCTTTTCGTTCGAGAGGCGCCGTGCAGGCGGCGCGGAATAAAGCCTTCCGGCGGCCGTTCATCCCGGCCGCCGGACAGATCATCGGACCTTAGAAACGATAGGCCAGGTTCACCCGGAACATGCGCGGCAGGCCGGGCATAACGGCGACTTCCTTGTAAACCTCGGCCGAGGGGGTGAAGTATTCCTCGTCGAACAGGTTATCGATGTTGGCCGAGACGGTGACGTTGCGCACCTTCACATAGGCCGCCGCCTTGGCCAGCGTATAGCCCGGCAGACGCAGGCTGCTTTCCAGAATGCCGCCCGTTTCCGAGACATAGGTGGCCCCGGCGGTGAAGCCCGCGCTGGCCTCGGCGCCCATCAGGTTGAATGGCTCGGTCGTATAGGCGCCGAACAGGCTGAACACGGTGTCGGGCATGGTGCGCACGACATAGCCGTCCGCCAGTTCCGGGAAACTGCCCGCATTGTTCACCGCGAAGGTGCCGCCGTAGGACAGGACCGGATCAAAGCCCAGTTGTTCGGGCCGCAGTTCCAGATACTCGCCCTTGCCCTTGCCCGGCGCATCCACGCGCGTTTCCTGCAGCGTCAGGGCGGTGGTGAAGCTGAGTTTGTCGCTGGCCAGCCAGTGGGCCTCCAGCTCGAAACCGTCCGAGGTGGTGCCGCTGACATTGCCCATGATGTCGGTCTGGCGGCGGAACTGCTCATAATAGGCTGCGCCGCCGAACAGAGCGCCGTCGAACAGCGAGAACTTGACGCCGACTTCCTTCAGTTCCGACGGCGAGATGAACAGATTGCTGGTCACCGTGCCGACCGACACGCCGCCGGTCTGGCTCGATTCCAGCGAGCGCGGCTCGGCCACGGTGACATAGGGGGTCAGGCCCCACGGCGTCTCATAGCGGGCCGACAGCGACCAGGTGACGGCGTCCTTGCTGTTCTCGACCCAGGTATCCTTCAGGCCGAAGACCGTCTCGCCCTTGTTGATCGCCTTCACGTCGTAATCGTCCCAGCGCAGCCCGGCCAGGATGCTGAAACGGTCGAAGATAGTGATGTCGCTCATGGCGAAGACCGAGCGGCTGTTCCACTCCATCTCATGCCGCGAGTCCCACATCTGCTCCCCGTTCTTCATCAGGGGCGCGGCGATGCGATCGCCCGCCGTCGAGCCGTGCGACAGGTCGCGACGGTTCAGGGCGATATAGCCGGACAGGAAGCTTTCATACTGCTTGGCCGTATGGTCGCGATAACCGGCGCCGATGACGGTGTCGGCGCTGACGTGCTGGCCGAAGCGCGAAGGGAAGCTGTAGGTTACACGGCCCTCGAGGGCGCGGGCGTCATAGTCGGCAGCGAAACCGAAGCTGTTGAAACGCTGATTCTCAATGTCATCCATGAAGGCCTTGAAGGCCAGCACCGAACCGTTCGCCATCTCCTTCTGCAGGCCAGCATAGGCGGTGAAGGTGCGGCTGTCGTTATAGTCGGCGTCATCCGCCATGACGTTGCGGCGGCTTAAGCGGGTCGTGCCGACGCCTTCATCAAGGGCGAACTTCGGATTGTTCTTGCCGCCGTATTCCAGGATCTGGCGGATGTTGGACGTGCCGCCCCAGGCGCCGAAGGCGGCGTCGATCTCGCCGTATTCGATCATGCCCGAGCCATCCAGATCGACCAGATCGGTATCGCGCCCGGTGATGTAGACGCCGTTGTCGATCAGGTTCTGCGTCACCCGGTTCCAGCCCGGCGACTGGATGCGACCCGACTCCTTGAAGTGCATCAGATTGACTTCGCCCGACCAGCCGTCGCCGAAGTCGCCGACATAGGTGGCCTGAAGGTTCAAGTGCTCAGGATGGACATTGCGGTAATAGGAATCGGAGTCCTCGCGCTCGACATAGAAGGCGAAGCCGCCCTCGCCCACCGGCACGACGATGTCGGCCGCCGCATTGCGTCGCCCATAGGAACCGACGGTGACATTGACGCCGCCGCTCATCTCATCGGCATAGCGCGCATCGACGCCACGCGCCGACTTGGGCACGAAGTTCAGCAGGCCGCCGACCTTGCCGGGGCCATAGATGGGCGAGGACGGTCCACGCAGCACCTCAACATAGGCGGCGGCGCCCAGGTTGGACGAAAAGCTGCCCCGGTTCTCGATCCGCTTGAAGCCCTGAAAATAGGTGTCGGCCAGGGTGCCGCGCACGTTCAGATTGCCCGGCACGCCGAAAAAGCTGGCCGTATAGGCGCCCGGCACAGCGGCGACCAGATCGTCGACGTTCTCCATCCCATAGCGGGCGATGGTGTCCGAGCTGACGCGCGACGCCGAACGCGGCGTCTCCAGCAGCGAACGGTCCAGACCGGTGAAGCTGTCGGTCGCGCCCTTCTGAAGACGGCTCAGCGGATCGAAACGAGCGGTGACGACCACGTCGCCGATCTGGGTCGTTTCGGCCCGCGCCTCGGCGGCGGAAACAATGACGAAGGCGCCGTTCGGGTCGCGCCGGAACGTCAGATTGGCGCCTTCCAGCAGGCGCGCCAGCGCCTCCGCCGCCGTCATCGAGCCGGTCAGCACGCTCGAACGACGATTATCCAGCGTCACGCCCGCTGCGACGATCACCGTCCCCGTCTGTTCAGCCAGTGCGACCACCGCCCGGTCCAGAGACTGGGCCTCGATGCGGATGGTGTGAACCTGGGCGGCGGCGGCCGGACGGGATGGGGCCTGAGCCATGGCGGGCATGGCGGCGGCGGCAAGCACGAAAACGGCGGCGGAAGACGTGGCGACGGCCTTCAGCCTCGAACGATGAACGGTCAAACTCTATCCCCTAGACGTTGCGTGAAGCCTGCAGCCGACACGGCCCCCAACAGCTTCAACACCGCCTAGACGCAAGCCGACGCCCGCCCTTCCAGCCCGCACCCCGATTTCATTAAAGCTTCAAGATAACTCAGCTTTTCAGCATCATTTGGATTTCGCCGTCGGCGTTGCGGCGTCGCACCAGATGGCCGTTCAGTTCCTGCGCCAGGCTCTCCAGCGCTTGCGGAATCTGCTCAATAGTGAAGGCCGCCGTCACCTTGCGCGCACCCAACTGAGGCGAGACGATCGTCACGCCGGGCCGATAATAGCGGTTCACCTCAGCCACCACTTCCGACAGCGGCTGATCAATGAAGCTGAAGCGCTGACGCCGCCACGGCGCGACGCCCGCCGGATTGATCGCCGCCCGTTTCAGCACCCCGCCGCGCAGGGCCGCGCGCTCTCCCACCCCGATGACGGTCTGCTCGCCAGCGGCTATGGCGGTCACCCGCACCCGTCCCTCTTCGACGAAAACCTCCGGTCCCAGTTCGCCCAGACGGACCTCGAACGCCGTGCCCAGCGCCTCGGCCTTCAGCCCTGCTCCAACGACAGTGAAGACCCGTGTCTCGTCGCGCGCGACATCAAAGAAGGCTTCGCCTGCATCCAGCCGCATATGCCTTACCCCCTCGTCGACACGGGTCGCCAGAACCGAGCGACCGCCCAGCGACACGCGCGAGCCGTCCTCCAGCGACAGATGACGGATTTCACCCACCTCGGTCGCAAACCGGCGTCGCTCGCCACTGGCCAGTTGCAGCGCCAGAGGCGTCATCGCCAACGCCCCTACCCCCGCCGCCATGGCCATCAGCCCCCGGCGCGACGGCGCCGTCCAGAGACGCGCCGGCGCGCGCGCGGGGACGACCGAGACGGTTTGCGCGTCGCCCAAACTCTGCTGGTTCAACGCTTCTGACCAATCGAGCCGCGCCCATAGGGCCTCGGCTTCGGCATAGGCCGCAGCATGATCCGGCGAGGCCGCCCGCCACGCCTCAAACGCCCGCCGATCCGTCGCGCTGACGGGGCCGCCGCAACGCCGCGCCAACCATTCCAGAGCCTGTTCGATGGGCGGCGCATCATGTCGCACCGTCATGCCGCCTCCGTCCCTCGTGTCCGAACAGCGCAACGCAATTCGATCAGGGTCCGCGCGATCGTGCGACTGATGTCCGCCGGCGAACGTCCCGTCAACCGCGATATCTCCGCATAAGTCAGCCCCTCAATCCGGCTCATCCGCAAAAGGTCCCGGGCATCGGGATCCAGCGCCTGGATGCCGCGATCCAGCGCCTCCTGTTCCTCGCGCCTCAACAGGACCTCCTCGGGACTGAGTTCATGCGGCGGCGGCGCAGTATCGGCCATCGCCTTCCAGCGCCTCTTCTGGCTGTCGGCGCGGCGGATGGCGTCCTTCAAGGCGTTGCGCGCCATGACGAACAGAAAGGCCCTGGGATCCGCCACGCCCTCCCGGTTTTCCAGCGTGCTGAACCGCAGGAAAGCCTGCTGAAGGGCGTCGTCCACTCCATCCTGCTGAGAAGCATAGCGCCGGACCAGTGCGGTGCGGATCTCCACCCCGTAACGAGCCAGCAGATAGTTCAATGAGCGACCGTCACGCCCGCCGCTTGCCCCGCCTTGGGTTCCCATAGACTTGCCGCAATTTCATCCCCACTGCTAACTTGCCCGGGATTTGCGACAGATCGCCCACATCATCGCACCAGTTTTGCAAAGCTCCCCTTTCGCCGTATCTCAGTCTGGTGCGCCCCGACCCACCGGTAGGTTATCGCCCGCGGGCTCGGCTATTCGACACTGCCGCTGAGCGCCAGGAGCAGTCATTGGCTTCTCGACGGACAGCTGACATTCCATCCTTGCTTAGCGTTCCCGGCTTGGTTGACGACACCATTAATTCCATTATTTTGGAATCATGGAATCCGAAGCCGCCATCCTCGCTCTTGCCGCCCTAGCCCAACCGACACGCCTTGAGGCCTTCCGTCTGCTGGTGCGGCACGAACCCGAAGGCCTACCCGCCGGCGAGATCGCGGATGCCCTGGCGGTGCCCGCCAACACCATGTCGGCGCACCTCGGGGTTCTGTCCCGCGCCGGCCTGGTCAATTCGGAGCGCCACAGCCGGTCGATCATCTACCGGGCGGACCTGGATCGCCTCCAGGCGCTGGTCCTGTTCCTGCTGAAGGACTGCTGCCAGGGCCGCGCCGAACTGTGCGAGCCGCTACTGGCCGAACTCTCGCTCTGCCGCGCATGAGGACACCATGGACGTCGTCATCTATCACAACCCTGCCTGCGGCACGTCGCGCAACGCCCTGGCCCTGATCCGACACGTCGGGATCGAGCCGCAAGTCATCGAGTATCTGAAGACGCCGCCCAACCGCGCCATGATCCAGGCGCTGGTCGAACGGATGGGCGTCCCCCTGCGCGGCCTTCTGCGCGAGAAGGGCACCCCCTTCACCGAACTGGTCCTCGGAGACCCTGATTTGACCGATGACCAGATTCTGGACGCCATCGAAGCACACCCGATTCTGCTGAACCGTCCGATCGTGGTCGCGCCGCTAGGCGTGAAGCTATGTCGCCCGTCCGAAGCGGTCCTCGACCTTCTGCCTTCAGAAGGACTCAAGCCCTTCACCAAGGAGGACGGCGAAGTCGTCATCGACGCCGGGGGCCGGAGGGTCCGCTGATGGTCAATGCCGTGATTGCTGAACAACCAAGGCGCCACCTGTCCTTCCTCGATCGCTGGCTGACATTGTGGATTTTCGCCGCAATGGCGCTGGGCGTGCTGCTGGGCACAGTCGCGCCCGGGCTTCCCGCCTGGATCGACGGCCTGTCGGTCGGGACGACCAACATCCCCATAGCCATCGGCCTGATCCTGATGATGTATCCGCCGCTAGCGCGGGTGACGTACGAGGAACTTCCCCGCGTCTTCGCCGACAAGCGCGTGCTGCTTCTGTCCCTGTTCCAGAACTGGGTGTTGGGGCCGGTGCTGATGTTCGCGCTGGCGGTGATCTTCCTGCGCGACCAGCCGGAACACATGACCGGCGTCATCCTGATCGGACTAGCCCGCTGCATCGCCATGGTGCTGGTCTGGAACCAGTTGGCGCGCGGCGACAACCAATATGTGGCGGGCCTGGTCGCCTTCAACTCGATCTTCCAGATCGCCTTCTTCAGCCTCTACGCCTGGCTGTTCCTGACCGTACTGCCGCCCCTGTTCGGGCTGGAGGGCAGCGTGGTCGAAGTGAGCGTCTGGACCATCGCCGGCGCCGTCCTGGTCTATCTGGGCCTACCCTTCCTGGGCGGATTCCTGACCCGGCGCGCGCTGGTCGCGAGGAAGGGGAACGACTGGTACGAGACGCGTTTCCTGCCGCGCATCGCGCCGATCACCCTGATCGCCCTGCTGTTCACCATCGTCGCCATGTTCAGCCTCAAAGGCGGCGAGGTGGTCGCCCTGCCGCTGGACGCCCTGCGCATCGCCATTCCGTTGACGATCTACTTCTTCGTCATGTTCGTGGTCAGCTTCCTGATGGGACGGCTGATCGAGGCGGACTATCCGCGCACCACGGCCCTGGCTTTCACCGCCGCCTCCAACAACTTTGAATTGGCGATTGCCGTCGCCATCGCAGCCTTCGGGCTGGCCTCGCCGGTCGCCTTCGCCGCCGTCATCGGCCCGCTGGTCGAGGTGCCGGTGCTGATCTTGCTGGTCTCAGTGGCCCTGTGGCTGGGCCGCCGCTATTTCCCCGCGACCGCCCCGAAGAAGGACGCTTGCTGATGGCCTTCAACGTCGTGGAGTTGCCCGAGCCCACTCCCGACCTCATCGCCGCGCTGGAGGCCGCCGGCCTGCCGACGGATGATCTCCATGAGCCCGGTCGGCGCTTCTACCGCTTCGAGGACGACGCCGGCCTGATCGGCTACGGCGGGCTGGAGCAGATCGGTTCCGACGCCCTGATCCGCTCCATGGTCGTCCCTGACAGCCGTCGCGGCGGCGGTCACGGCGGGGCGATCCTGTGCTGGCTCGAAGCCGAAGCCGCCGGACAAGGGGCCGACGGTCTCTATCTGCTCACGACCTCGGCCGCCGCCTTCTTCCAGCGACACGGCTATTCGGTCGCCCTTCGGTCAGCCGCGCCGCCCTCAGTCGCCGCCTCCCGGCAGTTCAGCGGCCTGTGCCCGGCCTCGGCGGCCTTCATGTTCAAGGAACTGCGCGCCCGATGACCCGCCTTCGCGACCTGCCTGATCCCGACCACCTGCCCGCGCTCGACCCAGCTTATCTGTCCAGCCGCCCCGCGCTCGGCCTCGGCCCGCACGATCATCCGCCCCGCATCCTGCTGCTCTACGGCTCACTGCGCGACCGCTCCTATTCCCGGCTATGCGTCGAGGAGGCCGCTCGCCTGCTGCGCTTCATGGGCTGCGAAACGCGCATCTTCGATCCGTCCGACCTGCCGCTGACCGATCAGGTCGACTACGACGATCATCCCGCCGTCCACGAACTGCGCGAGCATGCCCTGTGGTCGGAGGGCATGGTCTGGAGCAGCCCCGAACGCCACGGCCAGATTTCGGGGATCATGAAGCTTCAGATCGATCACCTGCCGCTGAGCATGGGCGGTATGCGCCCGACTCAGGGCCGCACCCTTGCCGTCATGCAGGTCTCCGGCGGCTCGCAGAGTTTCAACGCGGTCAACACCCTGCGCCTGCTCGGCCGCTGGATGCGGATGATCACCATCCCCAACCAGTCCAGCGTCGCCAAGGCCTTCCTGGAGTTCGACGACGACGGCCGCATGAAGCCGTCCAGCTACTACGATCGCATCGTCGATGTGATGGAGGAACTGGTGCGCTTCACCGTCTTGACGCGGTGGCACGCAGGTCAGTTGGTGGATCGCTATTCCGAGCGAAAGGCGTCGGGCGTGCCGATCGATGCGGCCAATGACACCTGTCAGCGATCGCGATCAGGTCTGCGTAGCATCAGACTGGATTGCTGGAGAATGGCCACGGAAATCAGCGGCGAATCCAAAGCAGCCCACAGACGCCTGAGCGCGCCCCTGACCGGCTCGCCGGCAGAGGTCTTCGCGGTCTTCCTCAAACTCGGCCTCACGTCGTTCGGCGGCCCCGTCGCGCACCTCGGCTATTTCCGGAACGAGTTGGTCGCTCGACGCCGTTGGATCGATGAAGCCGGATACGCCGACCTGGTCGCCATGTGCCAATTCCTGCCAGGGCCGGCCTCCAGCCAAGTGGGCTACGCCTTGGGCTTGTGGCGCGCCGGCCCATTGGGTGGCGTTGCGGCATGGTGCGCCTTCACGCTGCCGTCCGCCGCGCTTCTGGTCTTGTTCGCCATGGGCGCAGCCTCGCTCCACGGGCCAGTTGGAATGGGCCTGCTTCATGGACTGAAGCTGGTGGCCGTGGCTGTGGTCGCTCAGGCGGTCTGGGGGATGGCCCGCACCCTGACCCCTGATTGGCAAAGAGCAGTCATCGGCCTAGCCGCTGTTGTAATCCTGATGTTGCTCGGCGGAGCGACAGGCCAGATCGTCGCTATCGTCCTCGGCGGTCTGGCGGGGCTGCGCCTTTGCCGCACGACGACCGCCGCGCCAGGGGCGACTGCAAGCTTCCCGATTTCACGGCGCGCCGGCGCAGGGGCCCTGGTCCTGTTCCTTCTGCTTCTGGCGGGCCTACCGCTCGCCTCCATGGCGACAGGGTTCCACGGCGTCGCCTTGCTGGACGTCTTCTATCGAGCCGGCGCCTTCGTTTTCGGAGGCGGTCACGTCGTTCTGCCCCTGCTCGAAGAAGGCGTGGTGCAGCCCGGCTGGATCGATTCCAATGGCTTTCTTGCGGGCTATGGCGCAGCCCAAGCCGTCCCGGGGCCGCTTTTCACCTTCGCCGCCTATCTGGGCGCCGTGATGGAGCCTTCTCCGAATGGACTCGCTGGGGCCGCCCTTTGTCTCGTGGCGATCTTCGCGCCGGGATTGCTGCTGGTGACAGGCGTGCTGCCGTTCTGGAGCCTGCTGCGCGCCCGACCGGCGGCCCAGGCGGCGATGCGCGGTGCGAACGCGGCGGTCGTCGGCATTCTCGCTTTCGCCCTCTATACCCCAGTAGGAACCAGCGCGATCCTGAGTCCGATCGACTTCCTCGTGGCGCTTGCCGGCTTCGTTCTGTTGACGGTGTGGAAGTGCACACCATGGATAGTCGTTGCCCTGACCGCCGCAAGCGGGGTCGCCTTCGCACTGATCTGAGCCGAGCCCGCGCCCGTCGCGATGTATCCAGGACTCCTGCATGGTGAACAAGGCAGACCTTGCACTCCGAGTGCTCGTAGCGGCATGGATGCCGATGGGGCATCATGACAAGAGCCATCTTCCCGTCGGGCGGTCGCATTGATGAGTCCTCCCAAGAGGGTTCGTCATTCTTGCCCCACCGGAGGGGCTTCGTCGGCTTATGGTCAGGTGTCCTCGCCTATTCGCGCTGATGTCGGCGACGCGCCAGCAGCGGGCATTGCGTGATCGCCAGGAAGCGGACGCCCGGTTGGCTGAGGAAATTGTATCTGCGGCGCCTCCATCCAGCGTCGACGCGGGCGGCGGGCGCGACTGGTTGCTGCATCTGCTGCTCGCCCCCTCTCTCAGGCGACCGCGTCGCCCACCACCAGCTTCGATCCGCCCACCGTAATGATTATCCTCTTCCGCGAGGCGCGCGCTGGGCGTCAAGATTAGGCGCCGTCTATGATCAGAGAGCGACTCGGCCAGGTTGCGCCCAGAGATCGGCCGAGTCGCTTGTCGCGCCTACGGAAAGTAGGACGGACATGAGAAGGCTCACCAGCCTATAAGTGCGCGGTCGCAGCGACAGCAGCCTCCGGCGCCAGCGTCGCCTCGCCGTTGGCATCGAGGGGCGATGACTGTTCGGCCACGTCAGTGTGGGCTTGCTCCCATTTGGCGACGACGCCGGCGGCTACGGCATTTCCAACCACGTTGGTGGCGCTGCGGCCCATGTCGAGGAACTGGTCGATGCCCAGGACAAGCAGGAGGCCCGCTTCGGGCAGGCCGAACTGGACCAAAGTCGCGGCCACGACGACCAGGGACGCGCGCGGCACCCCGGCCACGCCCTTGCTCGTCACCATAAGCACCAGCAGCATGGCGATCTGCTCTCCTAAGGACAGGTCGATGCCGTAGGCTTGGGCGATAAACAGGATGGCGAAGGTCGCATACATCATCGAGCCATCCAGGTTGAAGCTGTAGCCCAGCGGCAGGACGAACCCTGCGATGCGGCGCGGGACCCCCGTCTCGACCAGGTGTTCCAGCGTCCGGGGATAAGCGGCTTCGGAAGACGCCGTGGAGAAGGCTAGCATCAGCGGACCGCGAATGGCGCGCATGAGCGGCATGATTGCCCGCCCGAGGACCAGAAAGCCGGCTAGGATCAGCACCGCCCACAAAAGGCCCAGCCCGAAATAGAACTGGCCGATAAATTTGCCGAACACGAGCAGCACGCCGAGACCTTCGGTCGTGATCACCGCCGCGATGGCGGCGAAGACGGCCAACGGGGCGGTCAGCATGACGTAGCCAGTGACTTTCAGCATGACCTCGGCGACGGCATCAACCGCGCGAACCAACGGCCTGCCGGCGTCGCCGATCGCAGCGAGACCGACGCCGAAGAACAGGGCGAAGACGACAATCTGCAGGATGGAATTGGTGGCCATCGCCTCAACGATGGAGGCCGGCACGATGTCCACCAGGAAGGCGGCGAGATCCGGCGTCTTGGCGGTCACGGCGCCTGCGTCTTCGGTCGGCAGCGGCAGGTCCAGGCCCCGGCCGGGCTGCAACAGATTGACCAGCGCCATGCCGAGAGCAAGCGAGGCCAGGCTGGCGCCCATGAACCAGCCGAGTGTCTTGGCGCCGATACGTCCGATGGCGCGCCCGTCGCCCATGCGGGCCACCCCCGCCACGAGAGTCGCAAACACGAGCGGGGCGATGATCATCTTGATCATCTTCAGGAAGATGTCGGACACGATCGAGAAGTAGCCGGCGACCCGCTCCGCCTCGCCGGCGTCGCCCAAGGCCTGATGGCAGAAGAAGCCGGCGGTGACACCGAGCAGCATCCCGATCAGGATGGCGAAGGTAAGATTGCGGGGCATGACGAGAAACTCCAGGCACGATGGGTCGGCGAGCGGCAAGGCTCAGCCGCGCGCGGTTCGATGAGACGGACGATCTGGGAAAGGTGCGCGATCAGGCGACGCGTCGTGGAACCCTAGGGAGCTGACGACGCCGGTCTAGGTCGTCGCCGGTCACCGCGCTCCAGATCTTGCACCAGGGCCTGCAGGCCTTCGGCGTCGCCGATGTGCAACATGCCGTAGATGGGAATGTCGGCCATGGATGAATCCGGCAGGCGGATCTTGTGCGACGAATAGCGGTTCAGCTCGTCGATCACCTGCGACAGCGGTTCGCCCTCGAACTGCAACATGCCGTTGACCCAGCTGGCGTAGCGTTCAGCATCGACCTTTCGCGCAGGTGAAAGGTAGGCGCCGCCCGCTTCGGCAGCGCCCGCGTTCCGACGCTTGCCGAGGTGCACCTGATGGCCGGCGCTGGCGACCTGGGACAGCTGCAGCTTGGCGTCGCCGTCCTGATCGCCGGCCGTCACGCGGACGACGCCCTCGACCACAGTGACCACCACGTCCTCACCCTTGCGGATGTTGAAGCGCGTGCCGATGGCGCGCACCTGGCCGCTGCCCACATCGACGAGGAACGGCCGCCGGGTGTCATGGGCGACATCGAACAGGGCCTCGCCCTGCTCCAGTTCCAGCAGGCGTTGATCACGTCCCAAGGCGGCGCGCACCACGGTGTGGGGGCTCAGGCTGACGGTCGACCCGTCCGCCAGGGTCACGATGCGGCGCTCATCCGCCCCTGTGCTCAACACGGTCGCGCCGCGGTCGCCGAAGACGCCATGGGTCATGAACAACGCCATCGCTCCGAACAGCGGCAGCAGAATGGACGCAGCGATCAACCGCCAGTTTCTCGGCGCGCGCACCGACTGTCTGGACGACAGGCGGGGCGGCTCCAACTGGCCGAGGTCGTCCCACAGATCCATGACCTCGTCATGCAAAGCGGCCTGGTCCGGCCCTTCGCGGCGAAGGCGCTGCAGCGCCTGGCGGTCTTCAGGCGAGCCTGCGCCGAAGTCCGCCGCGACGATGCGGTCGACCATGGCCTCGGCCGCGCCCGGGCGGGAGTCGATGCGGCGCCTCATAGCGAGCCCTCCCGGCCGCGCCCCTGTTCGCTCACCGCTTCATGCAGGGCGAGAAGCGCGCGTGACATATGCTTTTGAACCATCCGATGACTGATGCCGAGCGCTCCGGCGATCTCGGGCGTGGTCATGTTCTTGAACCGCCGCATGACGAAGACGTCGCGGCATTTGGCCGGCAACTGATCCAGCACGGCGTTCAGCGTCATCTGCAGGTCCTCGAGCCGTCGTCGGTTTTCCTGTTCGGGTGCGACCGCCAGGGCGGCGTCCTCGACGTCAAGCTCGGCCTGAACCGGGCTGCGGGCGCGGCGCCGCCCCCGGTCATGGATCAGATTGCTGGCGATGCGGAAGAGGTAGGCGGCCGGATACTCCACGTCGCGTCGTCCGCCGGACTCGATCAGCCGGGCAAAAGCTTCCTGGACCAGATCGTCGACCTCATCTCGCGAATAGACGCGACGCCCGAAGAAATCGCGCAACGCCCCCTCGTAGCGACGCAGGAGTTTGGCGTCGATCTGGCCTGACGCCGCTAGGACGTCGGGATCAGATGCGCGCGCTTGCTCGCTCCTGTTCGGCTTCATTTCCAGCTCCGTCTTCGACGCGCCTCGACCGGCCGTCTCTTCAATAGAGACGCTAAGGATGGGCCAATGCGAAATCAGCAGACGCCTTCTGGGCGATAAATTCGTTCCATTCGGGCGCCAGCAGACGCACGGAGGCGATCAGATCGCCGCACTCCTGGGCATACTGCGCGATCTCGGCGGCGCGAGCATAGCCGAGGTGCGGAACAAGCTCGGCCGCGAGAGCCGTGCTTTGGGCCAGGTTCAGGCCGCAGCGGGCAGAATCGGCGACGATGCCGTCGACGCAGTGCAGGCGCAGGGCGTCGGCGCCTCGGGTCAGCAGCGTGGCAGACTCGTGCAAGGACCAGATGATCACCGGCTCGAAGGCGTTGAGCTGGAGCTGCCCTGCCTCCGCCGCAAAGGTTACGGCGGCGTCGCAGCCGAACACGCGAAACGCCAGGCAGTTGATCGCCTCGGGGATGACCGGATTGACCTTGCCCGGCATGATGGATGAACCCGGCTGGCGTTTGGGCAGATGGATCTCGCCCATCCCCCCACGCGGCCCGCTGGACAGCAGCCGCAGGTCGCTGGCGATCTTCGACATCTTGGCGGCGACCCGCTTCAACATGCCGCTGTAGAGGACGAACACGCCGGTATCGGAGGTGGCGGCGATCAGATCATCCGCAGCGCGAACCGGCAGGCCGGTCACTTCCGCCAAGCGCGCCGTGACCCGCGCCCGATAGGCCGGCTCGGCTCCCAGGCCTGTGCCGATCGCCGTGCCTCCCAGATTGACCGTCAGCAGTTCCGCCGACATCTGGCGCAGGCGCGCCGCGTCGTCGCGCGTAACGGCGGCGAAGGCGGCGAACTCCTGGCCCAGCGTCATAGGCACGGCGTCCTGAAGCTGGGTCCGACCGAGCTTGGGCACGCGGCTGAAGGCTTCCCCCTTGGCGGCGAAGGCCTCAGCAAGTCGGTCGAGCGCGGCCGCCAGAGCCTGAGCCTGGCGGTAGGCGGTCAGGCGGATCGCCGTGGCGTAGACGTCGTTGGTGGATTGGCCTCGGTTCACATGGTCGTTGGGATGGATGACGTCATAGGCGCCGGGCGTCAGGCCCAGGCGCAGAAGCGCCACGTTGGCGATGATCTCATTGGCCGCCATATTGGTGGATGTCCCCGCCCCGCCCTGGCAGACGTCGAGATCGAAGGCGGCGTGATGCGCCCCGCCGATCAGTTCGTCACAGGCCCCAACGACGGCGCCGGCGACTTCAGGCGACAGGCCTCCGGTCTCGCGGTGAGTCAGGGCGGCGGCCTTCTTCACCTCGGCCAGAGCCACGATCAGCTCCGGCAGATCCGAGACCCGGGTCCTGCTGAGATCGAAATTCGAGCGCGCTCGTTCGGCTTGCGGCCCATGCAGGCAGTCGGCGTCCAGTTCGACCGGACCCAGAGGATCGTGGTCGATGCGGCGGACGGTGGCGTGGATCATGATGACGGCGAAGCTCCCTGGCCTTGTGACGCTTGTAGGGACAGGGACGCTCGCCGACGACGAAGGCGAACCAAACAGCGCCAGGTTCGCCATTGACGCACTTCAGCGTCGAGTCCCTACAGGGCTCCGGTTGAGGGAGCGATCATTTGGATGGGACACGGAAATGAAGCTTGAGGGGATGACGACCTGGGTGGCGGCGGCGGCGCTCGGGATTGCGACGCTGGCCATGACGCCTGCGAGCGCAGCACAGGCTGGCGAGGCTCAGGCAGGTGAAACACATGTGGCTTCAGAGCGTCTGGCGCCCGGCGACGGGCGGTTCGTGTTCGACGGCTGGGCGGGACCGGCGCTGCGCATCTGGACCCATACGCCGGAAAACGTCGGCCCCGCCACGCCGATCGTGATCGTCATGCACGGGCGCGGCCGCGACGCAGATCGCTATCGCGACGAATGGCGCGACCTGGCCGAACAGCATGGCTTCATCCTGGCCGTGCCGGAGTTCGACGCTGAACGCTTCCCCGGCGCCAACGCCTACAACCACGGCTATTTCCGCGACAAACAGGGCGCGCTGCGCCCTCGCCCACTGTGGGCCTTCTCAGCGATCGAACCGCTGTTCGACGATCTGAAGCGACGCTCAGGCAGTCAGGTTGACGGCTACGGCCTCTATGGCCATTCGGCCGGGGCGCAGTTCGTGCACCGTTTCGTCCTGCTGACCCCCGAGGCCCGCTATCGCGTGGCGATCTCCGCCAACGCGGGCTCTTATGCCTTTCCCGACCTGACCCAGGCCTATCCCTTCGGGCTGGAAGGCGCCCCAGCGGACGAAGCAGGGCTTGAGGCGGCCCTGCAGAAGCCCCTGGTGCTGTTGCTGGGCACGGCCGACACGGATCGGGCCCATCCCAGCCTGCCGCACGGCCGCAATGCCGACGCTCAGGGTCCGCATCGCCTGGCGCGAGGCCAGGCCTTCTATGCCGCCGGTCAGGCCGAGGCGGAACGCAGCGGCGTCAGGTTCGGTTGGCGCGTGACCTATGCGCCCGGCATCGCCCATGACAACGGCGGGATGGCGGGCTTCGCCGCCCCGATCCTCTCGGGCCGGACCAAATAAAATTCGCGACCCCGGGTTCGCATCACCCGGGGCCGTGCGTCCACAAAACATAACGGCTCATGCCGCCGCCTCCGCTTTGCGGGCGCGCCATAGAAGTCGAATTCGGGGAGCGAAAACATGTTGAACAGAAAAGCCATTCTCCTGGCGTCCGCCCTGTCGCTGGCCACCATGGCTGCGACGCCGGTCCTGGCGATGGAACAGGAGCGCCATTCCATCGTGCTGCCGGCGCAAAGCCTGCACGACAGCCTGCAGCAACTGCCGCGGCTGACCGGGGTTCAACTGATCTACACCGACCCGGCCCTGCGCCGGCAACGCGCGCCGGCCATCAACGATCGCCTTACGCCGGAAGAAGCCTTGGTTCGACTGCTGGCTGGGTCCGGCTTCAAGCACCGCTTCGTCAACGCCAACACCGTGCGCATCTTCCGGGAGGATCAGGCGCAAGCCGAGACGTTTCCCGACACCGCCCTCTCGTCCGAGGCCTCAACGGTAGGCGACATCGTCGTCACCGGCAGCCGCATTCGTCGCTCGACCTTCGACACGCCGACGCCGGTTGTGGGGGTCAGCGCCGACGACCTGCAGGAATCGGGTACGACCGAACTCAGCGAAATGCTGGCGGACCTGCCGGCGGCGACCTCGACTCTCAACGACAGCACCGTGGCCGGCAACGTCCAGAACTCGGGCCTCAGCGCCATCCAGTTGCGCAACCTGGGCGACAACCGCACCCTGGTGCTAATCGACGGCCGCCGCACCGTGTCCAACAGCGCCAACGCCAACCGGGTCAGCACCAGCACCATCCCCTCCAGCTTCGTCGACCGGGTCGAGATCATCACCGGCGGGGCGTCTTCCGTCTACGGCTCGGACGCCGTGGCCGGGGTGGTGAACATCATCACCACGCGCGACACCGGCCTGTCCGTGCGCGCCCGTGGCGGCGTATCCGAGGAAGGCGACGGCGAGGAGCAGACCTATGAGATTCTCTGGGGCAAGAACTTCGCCGACAAGCGCGGCTATTTCGCCCTCAGCGGCACCTACGACCGGGATCACGGCATCCGCGCCGCCGATCGCGACTGGGCCACGCGCCAGGTCAGCTACGCCTATAACGCCGAACTGGGGCGCAATGAGTTCGAGACGCTCTACACCGACGCAAACGGCACGCTGATCAGCGACTATCAGCCCGCCTCGACCTTCCCGCCCAATGCCTACCGCGACCTCAGCGGCAATACGCCCGGCGGCGTGTTCTACGGCGCCAACTCCGCGCAGCGCCGCTTCTATGAGGGCGGCGGCCTGGTTCCGCTCGGCCCCAACACCCAGACCGGCGCGCCGGTCCTGCCCGGCCAGCGGGATGACGGCAACACCGGCTATTTCCTGGCCAACCGCGACGGCTATAATCAGCGTGAGCATCGCTCGCTGATCCTGCCGCGCGAGCGCTACCTGCTCGCCGCCAAGGCCGATTACGACCTTCGCCCCAACCTCAACCTGTTCGGACAGGTTCAGTATTCGCGGGTCGACACCCAGGAGCGTCGCGAGCCGGTCGGCCTGACCTTCAACTCGACCGTGTCCGTGTTCGAGCCCGATACCGGCCTTCAGACGGACGAGACGCTCGGCCGCATTCCCTGCCGTCGCGCCGATCTGGGCGACTGCAACCCGACGGTTCCCTATGAGGTGTTCGCCAACAACCTGTCCGCCAACACCCAGGGCATCGCCTGGGCGCGCCGCTTCAACGAGATCGGCTATCGCGACACGACCAATCGGCGCGACACCCTGCGCAGCTGGGTCGGCCTGCGCGGCGACGCCTGGGACGACTGGACCTGGGAGGCGACGGCCGGCTACGGCCGCTACGATCAGGAGCAGCACCGCCGCAACGAGATCAACGGCCTGGCTCTGCGCCACGGCCTCAACGCGGAATTCGGTCCCGACGGCGCCATCCGTTGCGCCGATGCGGCCGCGCGTGCAGCCGGCTGCGTGCCCGTCGACCTGTTCGGTGAAGGCGCCATTACGCCGGAAGCCGCGGACTATATCCGCGCCGATCTGCGCCAGCAGGTGACGATCGAACAGCACACCCTGCAGGCCTTCATGGCCGGCTCCGTGCTACAACTCCCCGCCGGGCCTCTGAGCGCGGCCTTCGGCGCCGACTATCGCAAGGACAGCCAGAGCCTCCGCGGCGACCGCCTATCGAACCTGGGCGGGACCTCGGGCAATCCCGTGCCCGACTTCGACGGCGAGATTTCGGCGATCGAGGGCTTCGCCGAGGTGTCGGTTCCGATCCTAGCCGACCTGCCGTTCGCGCGCCTGCTGAGCCTGGACGCTTCGGTGCGTCTGGCCGACTACGACATCGCCAATGTCGGCACGGTGTTCAGTTATCGGGCCGGCCTGCAGTGGGCGCCCAACACCGATCTGCGCTTCCGCGCCCAGATCGCCCGCTCGCAACGCGCGCCCGACATCGCCGAACTCTTCTCGCCCCCGCGCGGCGACTTCGACACGGTCAGCGACATCTGCAGCAATGTGACGCCCGCCACAGCCGGCCGGATCGCCGAGCGTTGTCGTGAGGAAGTCGGCATCCAGGCCGCCTTCGCGGAGGCCCTGAACCAGGGCTATACGGTGCGCTATCGCCAGTCGGGCTCCTCAGTCTACAGCCCGAATGGCGGCAATCTGGACCTGAAAGAAGAGACCGCGGACACCCTGACCCTGGGGGCCGTCTATACACCCAGCTTCATTCCCCGGCTGACCCTATCCGTCGATTACTACGCCATCGACATCAAGGACGCGATCACCCAGTACGCGAATGAGGACATCCTCATTCAGTGCTACGACAGCGACAGGTCGATCGCCGACAATCCCTTCTGCGCGGACGTCAGCCGCAACCCGAACGACGGCCAGATCTCATCGCTGACCCAACGGCAGTTCAACGTCGCCGGGCTGGAATCCTCGGGCATCGATGTGGCCCTGCAATACCGCTTCAACCTGGATTCTATCGGCGTCCCCGGTCGTTGGGACCTGCGGTATGACGGCTCGCACGTCCTGAAACAGAAGCACCGGTTCGAGGGACTGGAGGGCGAAGTCGTCACCGACCAGCGCGGAGACCTGTCCCAGGGCAGCTTTGATTACCGGGGCCGCGCCTCCCTCTCCTGGCGCCTGAACGACTTCCGGCTGCGCTACACGGTCAAATACCTGAGCCCCGTGCTCGACAGCCGCTTCCGCCTGCAACAATACGAGGCGCTGCTACAGACCATGCCGGACGCCGAGTATCCGCTGTTCCTGCGCATTCCCGAAGTCTGGGAGCACGATCTCTATGCTGGCTATGATTTGGACGTCGCTGGGCGCGACGTCCGCGTGTACGCTGGGGTCAACAACCTGCTGGACGAGGTCAGCCCCTTTCTGCCGACAGGTGATGTCTTCAGCGGTCGCCTAGCCAACTATAACGGGGCCTACGATACGGCCGGTCGCCGTTACTATTTCGGCGTCACGGTGAAATTCTAAGACGCGCGAATTGGAGCAACTGCCGGCGGCCAAGCCTTCGCCGCCGGCAGCGTTCCAGAACCTGCGTAGTCAGAGAGGTCGCCCCCCGATAGGGCCAAGCCCTTTACTGCCCGCCGCATGAGAGAGTGCCGGCGGCAGCGCGCCAGGAGCGGACTTTGGCATCACCCCCGCAAGCTGCCATTCCACTCACGCCGAAAAGGTTCGCACAGGTAGGCCACATACAAAGATTCGGGACGCTCTGATCGAAGCGCTCTCGACAGCAATCCCTAAGGCCTCGTTGTCAGTCAGGCTCGGCTTCGCTCGTCGGCCACCCTTGCTGCTCGGCATACTCGTAGCCAGCGTGCGTCACCTCGAAGATTTCGCCTTTGTAGCCGCGGTCCTCGATAAGGCCGGCGTTCCGCAAATCCTGGATCCCGGCCTTCCATTTTGCCAACTCTTTTCGGGTATCGGCGGGAAACGTCTCGCTCCCCGCCTGAACCGATGCGCCGCCTAGGTACTCATTGAGCATGACATCGCCGTCACCGGCCACAGCCGCTTTCAGCAGAGTTTCGGCGTGGGTGCTAATGTGAACTTCGCGTAGACCGCGCCCGAAAATGCCGACCAAGTCCGGCGTATCATCGGACGCGGCCAAGCAGGATTGAAGATACTCGTTGTCTTTCAGCGTGAGGCCTAAGTGACGCGGAAAGTCGGCTCGGAACTGATCGACTGACTCATAGGTTCCGAACAATCCTTCCGCTTTGGCCCATTCCTTAAACTCCAAGAGTTTAGCCCATTGATCGTCGTTGACGCTCCCGGGCTTCACGGGGACTTCCGAGAAGTACAGCAGCACGGGCTTACCAGCGTTCCGGTGCTCGATAATTTCTTCGATCGAACCACTGATCTCCTTGCCCGTATCGCTGCCCACGCGCGTCCAAAAGATGCCCACGAGAAGATCACAATACTTCAACAGCCTATCGTTGATAATTTGCTGAGGCCGCCCGGCCAGTTCCGGCGATGAATGGGTTTCCCAACTAACTGGCAGGAACACCGCCTGCCGCTCCTGCGAATGGATGACATTCCATTCTGCCAGCGCGTCTCGAACGATTTTCCGCTCGTCATTCACGTCGCTATGCGCACTACAAATTCTTCGCCCAGATGCAGCATGACTGGATTGCCGAGCAAAAACGCTTCACCTGGCGAGATAAGGTTCCGCTATCGTTCAGGGCTTGGGTCATTCTTCTCGTCATCGGCGGCGGGATCTGGGCCGCCTGGGCGCTCCTTTAGCCCAGACCGACAAGGCCAGGGCGAGCGAAAGCCGTCTTTTCCAACAAGGGGCCCGAGTGAAGCCAGCCACAGAAGTAGGTCCGGGTCGCTGGCCCACCGGCTTAACAGCCAATCTGCGAACGTTCTTTAGAACCTGCCCGGTTCCGAAGCGGGATTCGTGAGCGGTCGCTGCGAACGTCCGCTAGGAGTCACGAGCGGTCCTTGCGCCTCCTCAGTCAAGAGGATTGCTGGCGAGCGAATAGCTCGTACTCCGCCCGCCCCCGGCATCTCGCTCCAATATCCCCCGCTGCATCAAGTCGCTGATGTCACGCAGCGCCGTATCCGAAGACGTCTTCGCCAGCGCCGCCCATTTGGCGTTGGTCAGTTTGCCCTCGAAACCGTCAAGCAGGCGGTTGAGCACCTTCCTCTGGCGTTCGTTCAGAGGCTGATCGGCCAGGGCCTCCCAGAAGCGGGCCTTGCGCATGACGCTGGCCAGAATCGTCTCGGCGCCGTCGAAGGCGCGGTCGAGACAGGCGATGAACCAGAGCAGCCAAGCGGTGACGTCCAGATCGCCTTTCTGGGTCGCTTCCAGCATTTCGTAGTAGGTCTTCCGCTCCGCACGGATCTGGGCGGACATGCTGTAGAACCGCTGAGAGGTGCCTTCAGCGCGAGCCAGGGCGAGGTCCGCGATGGCACGGGCGATACGGCCATTGCCGTCGTCGAAGGGGTGATTGGTGACGAACCACAAGTGGGCGACGCCGGCCTTAAGCACCGGATCGGGCGTGGCGGTCTCAAACCAATCCAGGAAGGCCGTCATTTCGGCGTCGAGACGGTCGGCGGCCGGAGCTTCATAGTGCACGCGCTCGCGTCCGATCGGACCGGACACCACCTGCATCGGGTCACCCTCTGGCGTCCGCCACGCCCCGACGTTGATCCGGCTCATCCCGCTGCGCCCCGTTGGGAACAGAGCGGCATGCCAACCGAACAGGCGGTCGGCGGTGAGCGGTTGGGCGTAATTCTGGGTGGCGTCGAGCATCATCTCGACGACGCCCTCGACATCGCGATCCGCAGGAACCAGACCGACAACGTCCATACCCAAGCGGCGGGCGATGGAGGAGCGAACCTGTTCGCGATCGAGGACTTCGCCCTCGATCTCGCTGGACTTCAACACGTCCTCGGTCAGGGTCCGGAGGACGGCCTCCTCACGAAGCGCAAAGCCCAAGGCCTCCATCCGCCCGATCAGCCGGCCCTGGCGATGGCGCACAGCGGCGAGCGGCTGGGCGAGGGCGCTATGGTCCCAAATCAGGTTTGGCCAATCGGCCAGCTCATGTATGTAGGTCATATTTGCCGCACCTTCTGCGGCGAATGTGGACATTATTCGCCGCAAGGACAAGACTCAATCAACGCAACGTTTGCGGTGAATATCTCAGACATTCGCCGCTAGACCCCGATCAGGCCGCAAGGCGTGTGGCTTCGCAGGTCTGCAGAGCGATGGACACGCCCCTCTTCGCAAGCGGACGACCGACAAGGTCTTTCAGTCGACCGAATGCGGTAGGGCTGGAGCAGACGATGCGCTGGCCATCGGGCTCCCATCTGGCGCGATCCAGATAGCTCACCGTCGCAGCTTCCCCCACGATCTGAACGACCGCCTGACGGATGTCAGCCTGAACGAACGGAGCGCCCCGCGCCGGCTTCCCTGCGCCGCCGCCTGCCTGACCGTTGGTCGCGACGCGAAATCTTTTAATGGGGTCATAAAGGTATTGTCGGTCATCGGTGACCGGTTTTTGTGTCACCGATGTCCGGTTTTCTGGCGCTTGAGCGGTCACCTGTGACCAGTTTTCGCGGGTTTGAGCGGTCGCGGATGACCGCTTTTGCGGCGCCTCAACCGCCTCGCTTGGCATGGTTGCGCGGTAGATGTTGGTGCGGCCGCGTCCACGCCGAACCTCGACCTCCAGATAGTCGGAGGCCTGCAGTTCTTCGATCAGGCGACGGAGTTGCCGGGGGCTAACGCCCAAACTGGTCGCCATGCTCTCCTGGCCACGCCAGGCGCCGCCTTCACAGGGGTTCAGGTCGTGGAGAATGAAACCCGCGACTGCCTTGGCTTGGAGGCTGATCTTGGGATCGCTCGCGATCCGCTGATGCCAGGCCAGCTTTTCGGCGACGAAGTTTTCAGGATCGAGACGGCGGCTCATCGGCGAACCTCCGGCGTTGCGGCCGAACCGAGCAGGGAGTAGATTTCCTGCGGCCTTGAGTGTTGTGCCAAGCCCATTCGAACCCCGCCGAGCGCTGCAACGCTGGCGGGGTTTTTCGTGGCCGAGATGCCTCCCGAGCGGTTAGCCAAACGGGAAAAATCCCCAAGGATTTCAATATGGAGGCGACACCCCGTTAGACGCATCAGGGTATTGGATTTACAAAGAAAAACGACTTCCTCTCTGTCCGCCACACACACTGCATAGCTTGTCTCTGCTGCTGAAACGCGACGGCAAGCAGCGGTAATCTCAAGACATTTCCATTCAAACCCGCTGATCCCAGAGGCGATTTCCCGTCTTTATCGGGCCTCTGGCGCGGCCTGGATCGCGCCAGTCTCTGCCCGGTCCCAGGACGGTGGAGTTTGCCTTTTCCCTGTTCAAAGCCAGGCGGCCAGACGCGCGCGCGTCGCTTAGGGCAATAATTTCTTTATCATTACAGCTACTTGGACAAAGATCGCGCCGCGATCTCCCAGCCTAAAGCAGGGAAACCATCGTGAATTAGCAGGGAAACATCAGTCCAGGATCAGCGATTGAAAGGCCCGCGAACAGGCCCCTGGACGCGAATTTCCATAATAATCTGAACAATAACAATCCCGCAGACGATGGTAATTTCGCCCTTAGTCCACAATAATTCTGCACGGGAATTGCCCTGGAGAGAGGCTCAGCGCCCGGCGCCGAAGACCTGCCTCTGTCTGTCCCAGGCGAGGGGAAGAGGCTCATACAGCAGACGCTGAAGAGTCAGGCCCGGCGCCTGACGGCCCTCCAGAATGTCCCGTTGCAGGTCCGGAGCGAGAAACGCCAGCCGCACCAGTTTGCGCTCGTAAGCGCTTGTTGGAGACGTCACATCCGTCTGACGGAACGATCCATCAGCCGCATTCCACCCCATGTTCGCCGCCAGCTGATGCGCCCGGCGCAATCCCTTGATCAGAACAGGATCGCGACGTTGGCGCAGGATCAGCGCCCTGCCTTCGCCGTCAAGCTGTCGTACCTGACCGCCGCGCGCCTGACACCGTACCGGAAGGGTCAGGATCGCGGTCTCGGCATCGTCGTGCACCGGTTCAAGACTCTTGCGCAATGCGAGAGGCAGTCGATCCGTCGTCAGGGTGATCCTGACTTCATCCATCAGCAGGTCGATCCGTTTGACCGGCCCCAACATCGCGGCCAGGGGGGCGGTATCATCGTGTCCCAATCGCCCGACCAGAGCCCTTTCGATCACCTCATGGATGGCTTCCGCGCGAACCCGCCGCAGCACGCCAGCACCTGTCGAGCATTTTCGGCCCTGCTGCAGCGGGGCCGAGACATAATATCGATAGACTTTACCGCCCCGCCCATAGCCGAATGACGGGCTCATCCTGTGACCTTCGCCATCGTGCAGCAGGCCTTTCAGCGGCAGCTCGGCTGCACGCATCGGCCGCTCGGCGTACTGCACGGTATTGGCCTTCAATTGCCGCTGAACCCGATCGAACAGCTCCGCATCAACAATGGCCGGATGTCGGCCCGGCATGGAGAGATCGCCATGGACGATCTCTCCGAGATAGATGCGGTTCCTGAGCAAATGAAACAGGGCGCCGCGACTGTAAGGGACACCGCCTGACCGATTTCCCTTGCGGCTCATACGCACCCTGGTCCGCCACCCCTGCGCGTTCAGTCGCTCAGCCAGGACAGCTACAGAACCGAGCTCCAGATAGATCCGATAGAGGGTGCGGACCTGTTCCGCCTGCTCATCATTGACCACCAGGGCCCGCGTCGTTTGATCCGTGGGCAAGTCATAACCAAGGGGCGGCACGCCCCCCATCCACATGCCCTTCTTCTTGGACGCAGCGATCTTGTCACGGATACGCTCGCCCGTGACCTCTCGCTCGAACTGAGCGAAGGACAGCAGGACGTTCAGCGTCAGCCGTCCCATCGAGGTCGTGGTGTTGAAAGCCTGCGTCACCGAGACGAACGAAGCCTCTCGACGGTCCAGGCGCTCGACAATACGGGCAAAGTCCGACAGGGCGCGGGTCAGACGGTCGATCTTGTAGACGACGATGGTATCGACGAGCCCGGCATCCACGTCCGCAAGCAGCTTTTTGAGAGCTGGCCGCTGCATATTGCCACCGGAGAAGCCGCCATCGTCATACAGCGTCGGGAGCGCAACCCATCCCTCCACCGCCTGGCTTTTCACGTAAGATTCACACGCCTCACGCTGCGCATCCAGGCTGTTGAAAGCCCGATCCAGTCCCTCTTCAGTGCTTTTTCGGGTGTAGATGGCGCATCGGATACGACGGCGCTCCACTACGCCTGCTCCTCGCGCAGACCAAAGAAACGCGGGCCATTCCAACGCGAACCTGTGATCGCACGCGCCGCCTCGGAAAGACTGCCATAGACTGTCTCGCCACATCGAAAACGGCCATCGCCCTCAACGATCACCTCATGCGGACGTCCCTTCCACTCGCGCATCAAACGGGTCCCGGGCGGCAGGCTGGTCAACGCCGCCGCGCCGGTCGCCCTGCGCATGGCGCGTCGCGCCTGGGGCTCCAACCCACCTTCGCGCTCGGCCTGGATTCGCCAGGCCAGCATCAGCATCAAGAGTTCGCGCGAACGAATGGTGGGAGGGTCACCGTATCGCGTGCGCCAGCGACGACGCAAAACCTCCAGGTCCAGGGCAGCCAGCCCCTCCAAAGGCTCGCATGAACTATCCATCATGGTCTCAGATCAACCGGGAACACGCCCCCGTACTGATCATGGCCCGACGAGCGGGCCCAGAGACACCAACGCTCTGGTGCGGCGTGTAGTCCAGCCCCGATACATCTGAAACAGCAAAAAGGGCGCAGGATGTCCTGCGCCCCCTTACCCATTCCCTGACTGGATCAACTCCGTCGGGATTGTTCCGCCAGCTTTCTCAAGGTTTTGCCCATTTTCTGCTTTGAGCGGCCTTGGCGATTGATGCGACCGAGGTCGATCTCATCAATCAAACTGAGATCAGGATTGCGCTCGACGTTGTCGCGACACCCCCTCTCATAATAATCCAACATCACCTTAGCCGCGGTCGCATTCCCCTTGGCAGCAGCCCCTCCCAGCGACATTAAAATTACTTTGATCAAAGGAATGCCGTCGCCGTTCGCGCCTTTCACCAGCATATTGCCAACCGCCCGCGCGTCGCGGCCGAGCTGCCCTGGCGTGTCGGCTCTCGGCCGCCGGATGGGGCGGCCTTTGGCATTGCCCGATTGTCCCGGCTTGAACTGTGTGTGCTGAGGCGGGCGGCCATAGCCGATCTTATAGGTCTTGGGTTCGTCGTTCTGGCTCATGCTGCAGCCTCCTGGTTCCAGGCGGCGGCGCGCTCGGCCACGACCTGATCGAAGGATAAGCCAGCGAGCGTGGCCTCCAGGCCTGCGCGTTCACGCAGACGCCGGATGATGACATCGCAATAGATGGGGTCGATCTCTATGCCGTATCCTCTGCGGCCGGCTCGGTGCGCCGCCAGAAGAGTTGTGCCGGATCCCGCAAAGGGATCGAGAACGATATCGCCCCGTCGCGAACAGTCCAGGATAGCGTCCTTGACCAATCCGACGGGCTTGACGGTCGGGTGATCGGCAAGATCCTGATCCCGCCCACGACCGAAGCTGTTTGCGCCGGCATAGCTCCAGACATTGGTGCGGTATCGCCCGTTTTTGCCCAGCTCCACATTGTTGATATGCGGCGCGCGGCCCGACTTGAACACGAACACCATTTCATGCGCTGAACGATAGAGGGAGCCCATGCCCCCATTATTCTTGGCCCAGACACAGAGGTTCTTCAGTTCGGTGTAGGCGCCCATGCCGGCCCTCATCATCTCCGACACATGGCGCCAGTCCATGCAGTGAAAATGAATCGAGCCGTCGACGCTGTGCTTGGCCAACAGCGTGAAGACATCGAACAGAAAGCGTTGAAACGCTTCTGACGACATCTCCCCGGACGCCATGGCGAACTCCCGATGACGCGCCTGGCCCAGGCCCGATACGTGCCCCTGGATCGGCACATTGTAGGGCGGATCAGCAAACACCATCGCAGACCGCTCCTCGCCCATGAGCTGGGCATAGGTTTCAGGTGCAAGGGCGTCGCCGCAGATCAGGCGATGAGGCCCGATATGCCAGACATCTCCCGGCTGGGTGCAGGATGGCCCCGATCCCAGGTCGAACGACGCATCATCGGCCGTCGCCTTCTGTTCTTTCTCGGCGCCGCCATGAAGCAGCCCTTCGATCTCCGGCTCGTCAAAGCCGGTAATCGTGGCGTCGAAATCGAACTCCAGATCCGTCAGGAATTCAAACTCAGCCTTGAGCAGCTTCAGATCCCATCCGGCATTCTCAGCCAACTTGTTGTCGGCGATGGCATAGGCCCGTTTGTCCGCCTCGCTCATCTCGGACAGTCGCAAGGTAGGAACCTTCGTCATCCCGAGCTTCTGCGCCGCTTCAAGCCGGGCATGACCGCCCAGGATCATATCCTCCTCGTCAATGACGATAGGCACGGTAAAGCCGAACCGCTGGATCGCGGCAGCCAGTTGCTCTTTCTGCCGTCGACTGTGTGTCCGCGGATTGTCGACACGCGGACGCAGATGCGTGATGTCACGCATTACGATGATGAGATCATTCATCTCAAATACCTCTACAGATCAGGCCTTTGGCGTGCGCAAAGGCCTAAAAAAAAAGGGGCATTGAGAGGGATCGCGCACGGACCACCTCTCATGATCCAGAGAGGTTTCATGACTGCAGAAACAGCCACGGGAGGAAGCGCGGATGACGAATGGATACAGGTGATTCGCAGCACACGTCGAATCGTGTGCGCCAAAACGGTCAACGCCTGAGCCAGAACCGGTTCTCGCCGACGCGCCCACACACAGTCGCACGCGGTCTACTTCCGATTTGCCCGGCGCCCGACTGTATGGCACTGACGCAGTGCGGGCTGGGCACATCCAGGCCGTGGGGCGTAGGAACCTCTAAAAAGCGTAGGCCGGTCAAGTTTTCTTGGCCGGGCGGCTGTCGCGTATGTCCAAGGCTTGCCCAAAGGCGGCAGCGCCTTGTGCTACGCTCAGGGTTCCTAACGCCCGGCTTTAAACGCCGGGAGCCCCTTGGAATTGGAATCTTGGGGGCGACATGACCGCAAACAAACGATCCCAGTACGATAGCGCCATGACTGGCAACGCCGGCCTGAACTACGCCGCCTGGCAGTTGGCTCGCCGCGGCTGGCACGCCATGCCGACTATCCGCAACGCCAGAGGGTCTGACCTCTTCGTCACCAATGCAGATGAAAGCGTCTTCTTCGGCGTTCAGTCCAAGGCGCTCAGCAAACGTAACGCCGTGCCGCTGGGCAAGAATGGGCAGGAACTGCGCTCTGAATGGTGGATCATCACCATCAACGCCACCTCCGAACAGCCCACCTGCTTCATCCTGACCAGGCAGGAAGTGCTTGACCGGGCCACCGTCGACAAAACGGGAGACGGCCGCTGGCTGGAGGCTCGAGACTATGACGTCGATGAATTTCGCGAGGCGTGGCATCGCCTGAAACCCACGCTCGAGATCGTGTCAGTCACCCAGACCGATCACAAGCTCCAACCGCCCCGGCCGGACACCCTGTGCGGACAGGCCTGGTCCATGTTTGACCGGCTCAGAGCGCAACAGGAAGACCCTCTCTCCGTTGCGGCCACGCTGGTTGAAGCCGAGGCTCTTGGTCTCAACCTCAACAACGTCCGGACTGAATTCTATCGCTGGCGGACCTTCCACGGCCTCGGCGCGTCACAGGTCTGAGGCGCCCGATGTTCATTCAAAAGCTCAAATCAACCACAGCCGTTCTTGGTGTGGTGATGTTTCTCGGCGCATGCGCCTCACAGGATACGCGCATCCGGCTGCAACAACCGCCGCAACCGACCGGTCAGGCGATGCTGGTTCCGATCCGCCACCCTCTCAGAAACGCCGTGGTCATCGACTACGTCTCCGGCATGTCCCAGCACTCCTACTTCTTTGCCGAGGCCAATCAGAACGCCTACCGTCCGCTGCTCCAGCAGGCCCTGGACAAATCCGGCATGGCGGCCCGAACTCCTCTGGCCGGACGCTATGGGCTGCAGGTCGAGTTCGAGGATCTGCGCGGTTCCTTCTTCGGCGTGGATTTCGACAGCCGCAGTCGGGCGACCTATCGCATCGTCGAGCGCGCGACAGGGCGGGTCATGTTCGAGGAACAGGTCGACGCTGGCTTCAAGGCCCGCTTTATCGGCCTGGTCGAAGAAGATCTCGCCTCCACCTACTGGCTGACCATGGGGGTCGCCGCTATCGGTCTGGCGCAGGCCGCCAGTACTGACGTGGTTGGACAATCCCAGGCCTGGCGGAGGGCCTACCAGGCGACGCTGTGGTCAATGCTGTTTGCGCCGCTGTCCGTAGCGCTGCCCACCAATCTGGTCGCACCCAACGATTTCTTTGGTCGTTCTCGCCCTCCCCGTCCGCACATGCAACATGGCGACCTCTCGACCGAAGGCTACGGCGCCCGCGACGGCTATACGCGCGGCCAACAAGCCGATCATCAGATGATGCGGCAATCCATCGCCAAGTTTGTCATTGGATTGGCTGAGCAGCAGGACATCCCCCTCACCGTCATCCTGCCCTGTGATCACAACATCGAAGTCGAGAACCTGAAAGTCGAACTCAGTTGGCACGGCATCCCCTATCGCGGCGAGAATTGCCGCATGGAACGTGTCGAAATCATACACTGAGCCGCCCAACGGTTCCGGCTCATCCAGCCGCAAGCAACGCTCTGTCAATGCCCCTTGATCCTCCCCCGCAAAAGTAGACGGGTTTAAGCCGCTCTGCGTTCGGCCTCGGCGGGGCTGATATAGCCCAGTGACGAGTGCAGGCGACGGGGATTGTAGAAGCCCTCGATGTATCCGAACAGGTCTCTGCGGGCCTGGTCTCGGGTGGCGTAGACGCGGTGATGGACGCGCTCGACTTTGAGGGTGTGGAAGAAGCTCTCCATCGGCGCATTGTCCCAGCAGTCGCCTTTGCGGCTCATGGACGGGGTGATGCCGGATCGGGCCAGGGCAGAGCGATAGGCCTCGGCTGCGTATTGGATGCCACGATCCGAATGATGGATGAGGCCGGGCGCGGGTCGCTGGCGTTTGACGGCCATGTTGAGGGCGTCGAGGGCGATCTCGGTATGCAGGGTCTGGCGCATGGACCAGCCCACGATCTTGCGGGCGTGCATGTCGAGGATGGCGGCGAGGTAGAGCCAGCCCTCACCCGTCGGGATGTAGGTCAGATCGGCGAGCCAGACCTGGTTGGGCGCCGCCGCCTCGAAGTTGCGGGCCAGTCTGTTGGGCGCGATCGGATAGCCGTGACGACTGTTCGTCGTCCGGGCCCGACGCGGCAGGGCGGCCAGGCCCCGTAAGCCGGCGCGGCGCATCAGCCGCTCCACGCGGGAACGGCCGACCCGGCGTCCGTACCGCCGTAGGGTGGCGTGGATGCGGGGCGAGCCATAACAGCCGCTGCTCTCGGCATGGATCAGACGAATGTCCTCGGTCAGTTCGCGGTTGGCGACAGACCTCGCGCTCTCGGGCCGACCGCGCCAGGCGTAATAGCCGCTGGCCGACAGGCCCAGGGCCGCGCACATCATGCGAACCGGCCACACCTGACGATGCTCATCGACGAACCCGAACTTCATCGGGAGGCCGCTCCGAAGATGAGCGCGGCTTTTTTTAAGATATCTCGCTCCATCCGAAGCTGACCGTTCTCCCGTCGTAACCGGGCCACCTCTGCGGCCAGATCCGACGGCGACGGGGACGATGCCTGCGGTGTGGGGCGCCGCGACGTCCCCGTCGCCTGCACCCCGAACTGCGTCATCCACCGACGAAGCACCGTCTCGTGCAGCCCCAGTTCATGGGCCACCGCCCCGACGCTCAGGCCACCGCTGGCGACGCGATCAACCGCATCGCGTTTGAAAGAATCCGGAAAGTTCCGGCGTTGAACACTCATCAGACACTCCTCTCCAGCTCCGAAAAGCTAGCATGGGTGTCCACCAAAATGAGGGAGGATCAAGGTCCAGATCCCCTACGACAAGGCCCTCTATCGCCAGCGGCACAAGATCGAGAACCTCTTCGCCCGCCTCAAGGACTGGCGACGCGTCCACACCCCCGTTACGACCGCTGCGCTCACACCTTCATGACGGCAATCACCATCGCCGCCATCGTTTGCTACTGGCTATAAACAATGAGTCCTGAGCCTATTCATAACGACTTATCGAATAACGACCCAGGTTCAGCTGTATTAAGGCCGCAACCCCCAACAAAGCGCCTAACCCGAAGTAGACTACATCCCCCACAGCATGTTCTATCATCGTCAGGGTGATCGGCCCAAGAGCGGCGCCCGCCAGATAGGCCGCCACCATTATTCCGAGCACCGAGGACAACACGCTGGCGGGAAAATAGCGGCTGGTCAAATAAGCGATAACGTCGCTTTCCATACCCGTCGCCAGACCCAAACCGATGCCCGCCATTGCTGCTACCAGTCCCCATTCGCCTGCGTTCAGCAACAGAACCAGACCTGCCGCTGCGGAACACCCCGCAACAACCGTCACCCGGGGCGCAAAGACCTTGTCCATCAACCAGCCGCCCGCCAGACGGCCGATGATGGATGACAGCCCCAGAACGGCTTGAAGGCGGACAGCAACATCCACATCCGCGCCGCGCCCCTCAAGAATAGCGGGCAGCATAGGGGTAACGCCGCTGATACCGAGTCCAAGCAGGAAGAAGCTGATCAACATGCGCCAGAAGCGCCCCTGACCCAACACTTGCCGGAAGTCACCGCCTTGGGCCGCCGTCGCCACCGCTTCCTTTGTCTGTTCACGCACGGTGAACCAGGTCGCAGGCGCGCCGATAACGATCAACAGACCGGCCACGCCGAGATAACCGCCCCGCCAGCCACCCAGGCCGATCCAGCCCTGAACATAGGTCGGCAACAGCGCCGTACCCAAGCCGACACCGCATAGGGCTACGCCCAGAGCCAGACCTCGCCGCTTGTCAAACCATGAGGTGACCGCCCGCGCATAGCTGATAGGCGACGCCCCAACGGCGGCGATAGCCAGCAAGCCGTAACCGGCGTGCAGGCCCCAAAGACTATTGGCGAACAGAGGCATGGCGGCGAAAACCAGCCCCATGGCGAACATTGATCCCGCCGCCGCCTTGCGTGCGCCGATCATGTCGATGACGCGTCCCGCGAACGGCAGCAGCACCAGAAGGGTCAACATGTAGAGACTGACGGCCCCGGCGAACTGACCGCGTTCCCAGCCATTCTCCGTCGCCAGAGGCGCGATTAGATAGCCGAAGCTGTAGGGCACGAGCACTGTAGCCCCGAGTGCAGCTCCCAGAAAGGAGCCGCCCACCACCGTCCAGCCTTGCCGTCCCCCGTCAGTCATCTGTCGTTGCTCCCGGCGCCCGACCTCGGATGAAAGGCGCAATATCGGATCCTGTAGTGATTCAGACACGCGCCCGGCCTCCAGCCTTTCTGACTGAAGCGGGGGCCGGGCTGCCGCCCCTAGTAGCGGAAACGCAGAGTGACGCCCGCATTGCGCGGTTCGGGCGCGAAGGCCAGGGTCTGGAACACCCCCTGCCCTGCCGGCGGCAAGACAGCGGACCCGCGATTGCGCTGCTGGATAGACATGCCCGGCGCGTCATCATCCAGCAGGTTCCGGGCCCAGACTTCGACGGCCCAGCGCTCATTCTCAATCCCGAAGGCGGCATTGACCTTGGTTTGGCTTCCGACCCAGAACAGGTTGGTGGTAGTGCCGTACTGTCGCGATCGGTAAGCCAGATCACTCCGCACAAACCAATCCCAACCGCCGCCCAGGGATGCCTGATACTGGGCACCGGCGGTGAACATATGCTTGGAAACGTACTGCAGCGTATTACCGTCCAGCACAGCGTTCAGGCCGAAAGAAGCCGATAGCGACGGGTAATAGTACTCGTCGAACTTCGCATCCGTGTACGTGTAGCCGCCATTCAGATTCAGCCCCTGTACCGGACGCGCCACGACTTCCAACTCGAAGCCTTGGGATGTCGTCTTGCCGGCATTGGCGTTCAGGGTTGCACCGAGCGAGCCGAGAGCGCGAACGATCTGATCGTCCCACTTGATCTGGAACAAGGCTGCATTGACCAGCATCCGGCGTTCCAGCAGCGACGCCTTGAGGCCCAACTCATAGTTCCAGCTGGTTTCCGCGTCGTAGTAACGTTCCTGCGCCGTCACGTTGGCCAGGGCGTTGAACCCGCCAGTCTTCACGCCGCGCGCCACGGATCCATATAGACGCAGATCCTCCGTCGCCGCCCAGGACAGGGTCAGGCTGGGCGTGAAATGTTCCTCGGTCAGCGAGAGAGCCGGGTTCGGACTTAAGACGACGTTGGTGTATGGGTTGCTCTGGAAGGGATCGAGCGTCTTTTCCTCGCGGAAGAAACGTCCCGCCACATCAACGGACCAGTCCGGGGCGAAACGCCAGGACACGCTGCCGAACATAGCGAGCACTTCCGACGTCTCGGTGTTGCGCAGCAAGGTCGACTTGAGCGATGCGGGCAACGCAGCTTCAAGCGCCGCGCTAGATACGCGATCCAGATCGACGGAGGTCTGATCCTGGTCGGAATAGTACAGACCGGCCAGCCAATCGATGGCCTGACCCGTATAGTCGAGGCGGAACTCCTGCGAGAAAACGCTGAGGTCTGTATCCTGGGTCTGATAGCTCAGATCCGCCGGACCATAGTCGTTATCCGTGCGCTGATGGCTCTCCAATTGGCTATAGGCCGTGATCGAGGAGGCTTGCAGCCTATCCGACACATCCCAGCGCCCGGTCAGCGAAATCAGACTGCTTTCACGTTCAAACCCGCCGGGGGTGACGGCGAAGCCGCTGGTTTTTGACGGAACCTCGCCCAACAGAATCTGGGACCGGCCCGCGAACAGGTCGGGATTGTTGTTGAGCGTGAAATAGCCCGGATTGTCGCCGGTCTCCGTATCTTCCCACGAAGCGCGCAGGTCGAATGAGACATTGTCCGCAGCCTGCCACATCAAGGCGCCCGACAGGGTGGTCGACCGGTTGTGGTCCAGATCCCCCCCGGTCAGGGTGTTGGTATAGAAACCGTCGCGTTGGACGTGGGCGACGCCGATCCGGCCGTACAGGCGGTCCTCGACCAGCGGTCCCGAGACCACCGCCGAGCCCTCCAGACGCCCGTATTCGCCTGCGGTCAGCGCCGCGCGCAATGAAGGATCGTTCGTCGGCTGGCGGGTGATGACGTTGATGGCGCCGCCGAAGGCGTTGCGCCCATAAAGCGCGACCTGCGGTCCCTTGATGACCTCGATGCGCTCGACATCGGCCAGTTGGCGATCCATCCCGGAACGCGAGCCCTGATAAACGCCGTCGATAAAGAAGCCGACATTGGATTCGCCGACGTTCGTCGACAGGCCGCGGATCACCGGCAGGGCGAAATTGCTGCCGAGCGAAACGAACGTCAGGCCGGGCGTCATCCGCGCCACGTCCTCGATGTTGCGTACGCCGCCGCGCTCTATGGTCTCGCTGGAAATGGCGGTGACGCTGGCCGGAATCTCCTGCAGCGCCTCCTGACGGCGACGCGCAGTGACGACCACGTCGCCGAGCGCGCTGACATGATCGCCGTCCTGTTGTGTCGACGCCGCCATGGCGCCGACCGGCGCGAAAGACGCTGCGGCGGCCGCCGAGGTCATCAGAAATCGGGCAAGGCTCCAACGCCCGCGTCGTGAATGCACTGTCATCGATGTCCTCCCAATCAGCGTCTTTCCGCATATGCGGCGCGCCTTGATCGACACCATCAGAATATTTGACCGTTCTGTCAACGTTGTGTTTCGCGATGGATTATACGACCGCCAAATCGGGCCTCCATTTGACAAATCACCGCCTCCCCTCGACTACAGCCGCATCATTCCCGGCCCTTGAGGGCTGAGTGCAGCCCACGCCTGAACCGCCGAAATCAAACGGATCGGTTCGAGAGAGCAGGATAGTCATGGTCAGAGCGACCACGCGACGTAAGACGCGCACGAACAACCGACCGACGGATATGCTGAAACGCGATATCCTGGCGGCCGCCCTGACGGCTTTCGCCCGCGACGGCTATGACGGCGCCTCCCTGATGGACATCGCCGCCGCGGCGGACACCGGCCACCCCCTTCTGCTCTATCATTTCGGGAGCAAGGAAGCGCTGTGGCGCCAGGTGATGGAGCACATCTTCGAGGAGTTGAAGTCCAACTATTCCGCCGTCGTCGAGCTCTCGCGCGATCTGAGCGGCGTGGACGGGCTGAAGATGTTCATCCGCGCCTTCGTCCAGTTTTCAGCGAAACACCCGGAACGCGTCACCCTAGTCCTGGCCGAAATGCGCGCGGACAGCGAACGCCTGGAATGGCTGACCACCGAATATATGTTCCCTCTCCACGCCCAGTTGAACGCCCTGTTCGACCGGGTGGAGGCCGAGGGCCGGCTGAAGCCGATCCCCCGCCCGAATCTGGTTCACATCCTGATCGGTTCGGTCGCGACCCTGTTCATGGCGGCGCCGCTGCTGCGCAGGATTTATGGCCTGGAGGCCCATTCTCCGGAAACCGTATCCGCCCATGCCGACTGGATCATTGAAATGCTCACCAGCGGCCTCATCACCGCCGAGCCGCAGGCCCGCTGAGGCCGGTCAGGCCGCCAGGCCGAGGCCGCGCCTCAAGCCTCCGACCAGATCGCCCGCAGCGCCGGAATCGCGTCCGCGCCAGGCCACATGGCCGTCCGGCCGCACCAGAACAGCCCCATCCGCTTCGACGCCGTACAGCGCAGCGAAGCCGCGCCCTTGGGGATCCGGCCGCGCACGGTCGCCAACCACCTCCAGGCGCAGGGGCGCCGTGGCGAGCGCCCGCGCCCTATCGGCCGCCGTCCGCCACACGCCCTCAGGGTCGGACGCCGCCAGAAGGACGAAATCCTTCTCGAACAGATCAATCAGAGACACCTCGCCTTCGTCGTCCAGCCACAGGTGGGGCGCGCGCGCACCCGGCTGTGCGGAAGGCTCATAGACGCCCACCTCCCAATCCGCCTCCAGCACCTGATCCGGCTCGAACGCCACGGCGCCGTCCGTATAGCGATAGCCCAGGGCCAGTCCGGGATGCACATAGTGATCCTTGCGGAACATGGCGGCGCGCCCGCTCTCGTCCTTATCGACCAGCGTCTTGAGATTTCGGACCGCCTCGGCGGCGTTATAGAGCGCTATGGGACGACGTTCGCGATCATAGGTGTCCAGCAGGGTTTCAGCCGCCCAGCCGCCGAGCACGGCCGCCAGCTTCCAGCACAGGTTATGAACGTCCTGCAGACCGGTGTTCATGTTGAAGCCGCCGTTCGGCGGCATCAGATGCGCCGCGTCTCCCACAAAAAAGACAGGTCCGGCGCGATAGGATTCAGCAACCGCCACCGTGGCTCGCCAGGCGCGGACATCGATAATCTCGAACACATGGTCAGGCACGCCGACCGCCGCCCTCAACTCCGCCAGCCAGTCGATCTGATCCAGAGGCTTTTCATCCATGACCTTGGGCCTGCCCAACAGCGCGGCGCGGCCGTGCGCATCGACCGGCGCGATCACCGCCGTGCCGATCGTGTCTGGATTGCACAGAGCAAAAAAGGCCGCAGGCGAATCGACGATCGTCGTCAAATCGGACTGGAACAGCACGCTGATGGCTTCCAGGCTGCGGTCCGCCCCGGTGACGCCGACGCCGGCCCGCCGACGCAAAGCCCCGGCCGCGCCGTCCGCCGCGATCAGGTAACGGCCGCGATAATTCCGCGTCTCGCCGGTGGACAGTTCAGTGGCGACGACCTCGACGCCTTCGGCGCTCTCAGCCGTCACCTTCGCCTCCCAGCCGAAATGCACAGCGGCGGCCTCATAGCCTGACGCCGCCTGCCGCAGGATCGGCTCCAGCACGTCCTGCGACACCAGCATCCCGGTCACGGCGCAGGGGCTGAGCGCCCGGCTATGGACATCGCTCAGGGAGGCGCCCGGCTCGAAGACCTGCTCCCAGGGCGACACCAGATCCTTGCCGAAGAAGAATTTGGGCTCGACGCCCACGCCCACGTCCAGCACCGCCTGCTCCAGCCCCCACTGGCGCATGTGCTCCGTCGAGCGCGGATTCAGCAGTCGCGACTTCGGGTGCGGGCTTACCTCCGTCGTCCGCTCGATCAGCGCATGGGCGATCCCCAACCGACTCAGCTGGATCGATGCGCCCAGCCCGACCGGCCCGCCGCCGATAATGATCACGTCTACTTCAGTCATCGCCTGCATTCACTCGTTTGACAGAACCGTCAAATATTTATACTGACAGAACCGTTCAATGCAACGCATCCGAGCCGTCACCCTGAAATTAAGGCGGCCGGTCTCATGGGGAGGTCATCCAGATGTCAAACAATCCATCCGCCCGCGAAGCTGCCGATCTGGCGGGCCAGAAGCTGGCCGCCATGCCAGAATCCAAGGTTCCGCCCGCGATCTTCGTGAATGTCGCCGACATTCCCTGGTCGTCGTTTCCGGGGCATGAGCACTGCGCCAAGTTCAAGCTGCTGCGCATCGATCCGGCGACGCTGGGTCACACCATGCTGTTCCGGTATCGCACCGGCGTCGGCGCGCACCGCCACCTGGGCGAGGTCGAAATCCTCAACCTCAGCCCTACGGGCCACTGGTCCTATGTCGGCGAAGGCACGTCCGGTCCTGGCGACTACACCTATGAATACGCTGGCTCGACCCACGTCGCGATCACCGAGGGGGACGAGTGGGGCGACGCCCTGATCATCTCTCGCGGCCCGTTGCAGATGATCAATGAAGACGGCACGCCGGGCTTCGTGGTCGACGCCTTCGCCTATTACCACGCCGCCGCCGCCAACAACGCCGTGGCCCACCTGCCCTATCCGTTCGCCGACTAGTCATGTCGAACGGTTTCGGAGAGGCCGTCGCCTCTGACGAGCTGACGGAGTCCGTGCGCAGACTGTGCGCGGACTTCCCAGCCGAATACTGGCGCAACGCCGACAGCCAGCACCGCTTTCCCGTCGAATTCCGCCAGGCCGTCGCCGACGCTGGCTATCTGGGCGTGGCCATGCCCGAAGAGTTCGGCGGATCAGGTCTGGGGATTCGAGAGGCGGCCCTGATTCTCAAGGCCATATCCGGGTCAGGCGCCGGCGCCTCGGGCACATCGGCCGTCCATATGAACATCTTCGGCCTGCACCCCGTGGTGGCGGCCGGGACACAGGACCAGAAGGCCCGCTTCCTGCCGCCGATCATCTCGGGTGAACACCACGCCTGTTTCGCCGTCACCGAGCCCAATTCAGGTCTGGACACCGGCAGCCTTGAGACTGTCGCCCGCCGCGACGGCGACCTGTACCGGGTCACGGGCCGCAAGCTCTGGATCTCCACCGCCCAGATCGCCACCCATATGCTGATCGTGGCCCGCACCGGCGGCCCCGGCCTGAAGGGTCTCAGCCTCTTCTATTCGCCGCTGGACCGCTCCCGCATCGAAATCCGCGAGATCGACAAGATGGGCCGCAGCGCCGTCGATTCCAACATGCTGTTCATCGAGGACCTCGAAATCCCGGTCGAGAACCGCATCGGCGCGGAAGGCGACGGGTTCAGGATTCTGCTGCACGGGCTGAACCCGGAACGCATCCTGGTCGCGGCCGGCTGCATCGGCCAGGGCATGGCGGCGCTGGAGCGCGCCTCGGCCTACGCCCGCGAACGTCAGGTCTTCGGACGCCCGATCGGCGCCAATCAGGGGGTGGCCCACCCGCTGGCCGAAGCCTGGGCCAAGCTGGAAGCCGCAGACGCCCTGATGATGAGGGCCGCGAGCCTCTATGATTCCGGCCAGCCCTGCGGCCCCCAGGCGAACGCCGCCAAATACCTGGCCGCAGAGGCCAGCTTCGCCGCCTGCGAAACCGCCGTCCTGACCTTGGGCGGCATGGGCTACGCCAAGGAATATGACGTTGAGCGCCTGTTCCGGGAATCCATGATCGGCCGCATCGCCCCGGTGTCGCGCCAGATGATCCTCAACTTCATCTCGGAGAAGGTGCTTGACCTCCCCAGATCCTATTGAACCGAAAGTCGGCGAAGGCCCCCTGGCCGGGATCCGCGTCCTGGACCTGACATCGGTCTTCATGGGGCCGCTGGCCACCGTCTGCATGGCCGATCTCGGCGCTGAGGTCATCAAGATCGAAAGTCCCGACGGCGACATGATCCGTCCCGTCGGTCCGGGCGGAGAAGACGGCCTCGGCGCCATCTTCCAGCACCTGAACCGCAACAAACAGTCCGTCGTCCTGGACCTGAAGAACGAGGCGGGCCTGAACGCCCTGCTGCGGTTGGCGTGCGACGCCGATGTGCTGATCTACAATATCCGTCCGGCCGCCATGACCCGGCTGGGCCTGGGTTGGGAACGACTGCATGCGCTTAACCCGCGCCTGATTTTCGCGGGCGTGTTCGGCTATAGTCAACGCGGCGCCTATGCCGCCGAGCCCGCTTTCGACGACCTGATCCAAGCGGCGTCCGGCCTGGCCCATGCGGTCGGCGTCGCCACCGGCGGTCCGCCCGCCTATGCGCCGGTCACCGTGGCCGACCGCGCCGTCGGCTTCTACGCCTTCGGAGCCGTTTCCGCCGCCCTTTACGCCCGAACGCGCACGGGCAAGGGTCAAAGGGTCGACATTCCCATGTTCGAGACCATGACCAGCCTGGTCATGGGCGACCATCTGTATGGCCACACCTATGATCCCCCGCGCGGCGACTACGGCTATCCACGCCTGACCGCACGCACCCGCCGCCCGTATAAGACGCAGAACGGCCACGTCTGCTGCACCGTCTATACCGATGCTCAATGGAAGGCTTTCCTGGCCCTGGCGGGACGCGCCGAATTGTTCGAGACCGACCCCCGTCTCAAGGACCTGGGTACGCGCACCCGCCATATCGAAGCGCTGTACGGTCTGGTCGAGGAGATTCTTCAGACCCGCACCACTGAGGCTTGGCGCGAAGCCCTCAAACCTCACGGCGTGCCGATCTTCCCGGTGCATGATTTCGACAGCCTGCTGGCCGATCCTCATCTGACCAGCATCGACTTCTTCCAGCCTGCGGTGGACGCTGCCGGTCGCGACATCCGAATGATGGCCTGTCCTTCCGAATGGAGCGAAGGCCTGCCCGGCCCGCATCGACCGGCTCCGCGCAAGGGCGAGCATACTCACGCCATTCTCGGCGCTCTGGCGGATACGCCGGCATGAGCGGCCTGCCCTCAATAATCCGGCGCCGGGAAGGGCCGGTACTGACCTTGGTCATCAACCGGCCGGAACGCGCCAACGCTTTGGACAGCACTGCCATCAACGCCCTGTTCGACGCCTTCGCCGATCCCGAAGACGCAAGGGTGGTGGTTCTCACCGGCGCTGGCGAAAGGGCCTTCTGTTCCGGTGCCGACCTGTCCGGCGCCTTGCCGGAGAAGACAGCGAGCGAGTTCACCCGACTGCTGGCGGCCATGGACGACTGCCCTGCCCCTATCATCGCCAGAGTCAACGGCGCCGCAGCGGGCGGGGGCGTAGGGCTGCTTTGCGCCGCCGACATCGCCATTGCGTCACAGACCGCCTCCGTCGCTACGCCGGAGGGCCGCGTAGGCCTGTTTCCCTTCATGATCCTGCCCTATCTGCTGCGGGTGGCTTCGCCGCGCCGAGTGGCGGAAATGGCCTATGCGGGGCGTCGACTGGCGGCCGACGAAGCGCTTGAGGCCGGCTTCTTCACCCGTGTGGCGTCCCCCGACAGCCTAGAGACGCATGTGGAAGAAAGCCTGCAGGCGATCCTCGCCATGGGGCCTCAGGCCATGAAGGCCGGTCGCGCCGCCTTCCTGCGACGAATCTCATCCGACAATGGTCCGGACGAAGCCATGGCCGACGCATTCCGTGCCCTGTCATCCAGCCCCGAAGCCGCCGAAGGGCTGGCCGCCCGCCGTGAGCGTCGCGCCCCTGACTGGAGCCTGTCATGACCGAGACCATCCGCATCGCAGGAGCATCGGGTTTCTGGGGCGACACCGACGCCGCTACGGAACAGCTGCTGGCCTGTCCGCAGTTAGACTACATCGTCTACGACTATCTCTCCGAGATCACCCTGGCTCTGCTGGCCAGAGCGCGAGCCGAGTCCCCCACAGGCGGCTATGTCCCCGACTTCGAGCGCGCGATCACCCCCCATCTGGCGACGATCAAGACCAGAGGCGTGCGCCTGCTGGCCAATGCAGGCGGCTTGAACCCCGTGGCCTGCGCTCAGGCGCTTGAGGCGGCGGCGGTTGCGGCCGGAGTGCCCCTGCGCGTCGCGGCAGTCACGGGCGACGACGTGATGGACTCCCTGCCCGTCGGCGCCGTCGACATGTTCAACCAGCGGCCTCTGCCGGAGAAAATTCTCAGCGCCAACGCCTATCTGGGCGCCGCAGGAATGGTCGCAGCCCTGGCCGAGGGCGCCGACATCGTGATCACTGGACGCTGTGCGGATTCCGCGCTGACGCTGGCGCCGTTGATCCATCATTTCGGGTGGGCCTTCGACGACTGGGACCGTCTGGCGCAGGGGTCGTTGGCCGGCCACCTGATCGAGTGCGGCTCGCAAGGCGTAGGCGGACTGTTCACCGACTGGCGTGAAGTCTGCGACGGCTGGAGCGAGATGGGTTTCCCGATCGCTGTGTGCGCGGCGGACGGCGCATTCGAGATCACCAAACCCGAAGGTGCCGGCGGCCGGATCACCCCGCTCTCCCTGACTGAGCAGATGCTGTATGAAATCGGCGATCCTGCAGACTACCGCCTGCCCGATGTCGTCTGCGACTTTCGTCAAGTCAGCCTGGTCGAGACCGGCCCGGACAAGGTGCGCGTCTGCGGCGCTCGGGGCACGCCCGCTCCAGCCGACTACAAGATCAGCGTCACCTGGCAGGACGGCTGGAGACTGACAGCCATTCTCATGATCGGCGGACGGGAAGCCTGCGCCAAGGCCCGCCATGTCGGCCAAGCGATCCTGGAGCGGACGCAACGCCTAGGCACCCGACAAGGCCTCTCGCCGCTTGTCCGCACGGATATAGAGCCTCTAGGGGCTGAGGTCAGCTACGGGCCTCATGCACGAACCGGAGACACGCGCGAAGTGGTGTTGAAGATCGCTGCGACCGCCGAAGATCCAGCTATTCTGCAGCTCTTGTCGCGCGAGATATTTCCTTCGGCCACCGCGATGGCGCCCGGCATCACCGGCGTAGCGGGAGGGCGGCCCTCGCCCTCTCCGTTGATCCGTGGCGGTGCTGTCCTGGCGCCCCGCGCCGCCACGCCCGTCGCCGTGCACATGCGGGGCGTGTCTCGTTCAGTTGCCGTAAATGATGCTGCTTCTCTCAGTATCGCTCCGACTCATCCCGACGATCTCGCCGACGCGCGCCACGACGCCCCACGCGCCCCGCTGGATGGAACGCTGATCGATCTGGCGGTGGCGCGCAGCGGCGACAAGGGCGACATCATCAACATCGGCGTGGCCGCGCGCTCGGCAGAAGCGTTCGATATCTTGCTCCATCACCTGACGGCAGACCGGGTAGGGACGTACCTGGACCATCTCGGTGCTGATCGGGTCGAACGGTTCAGCCTGCCCGGCAGTCGGTCGCTCAACTTTCTTTTTCATGGCGCGCTGAAAGGCGGCGGCATGGCGAATCTGCGTTTCGATGCTCAAGGCAAGGCGGTGGCGCAGATGCTTCTGGACCTGCCCTTGCAGAGTCTCGCCTAGGCTCAGGACTCATAGCCAGAACAGGATGGTAGCGGCGAGGGATATGGCGGACAGGAAGACGGTTGGGCAGCGATCATAGCGCGTGGCGACCCGTCGCCAGTCCTTCAACCTGCCGAACATGATCTCAATACGGTTGCGCCGTTTGTATCGGCGCCTGTCGTAGCGGATGGGTTCAGTGCGGGATTTGCGGCCAGGGATGCATGGCGTGATCCCCTTGGCTTGCAAGGCGTCCCTGAACCAATCGGCGTCATAACCTCGATCACCCAGTAGCCACTGCGCCCGTGGAAGGCTGTCCAACAGAGCGGCGGCGCCGGTGTAGTAGCTGACCTGGCCCGCCGCCATGAACAGGCTGAAGGGGCGTCCGCTGGCATCGGTCACTGCGTGAAGCTTGGTATTCATGCCGCCTTTCGTGCGTCCGATCAGCCGCCCAAGGCCCCCTTTTTTACCCGTAGGCTCGAAGCCGCGCGGTGCGCCTTCAGATAGGTCGCGTCGATCATGACGGTGCGGCGTTCGGTCTGAGCCCCGGACAGGCCCTCCATCATCCGGATGAAGACACCAGCCTCGCTCCACCGTTTCCAGCGGTTGTAGAGGGTCTTGTGCGGCCCGTAGGCCGCCGCCTGACGTGACCCCCGTTTCTCATCCAGCCATAACGAGAGTCCGAGGTTGATCTGAGTAGAGGTTGGCTGGGTTGGCAATAGGGCGGCCTGCGCAGCCCTCAACCAGCGCAGCAGACCGCCCGACGTTTCCAGCAAGGGTGTGCGCGTAGGCCTGCGGCGTCAGCCAGCCGAGTTTCGAGTGCGGTCGCCTCTCGTTGTAATCGCGCCGCCAAACCTCCAGCACCGCGCGGGCGTGCGGCAGGGAGCGGAACAGCGTCTCGTTCAGCAACTCGTCACGCAGGCGCCCGTTAAAGCTCTCGTTGAAGCCGTTCTGCTGGGGCTTGCCTGGTGCGATGTAGTGCCAGCCGACGCCGGTGTCGTCGGCCCAGGCCAGGACGGCGTTCGAAGTGTATTCCGTGCCGTTGTCGCTGACGATGGTGTCCGGTCGGCCCCGCTGCCGGATGACGGCGTCCAACTCCCGCACCACTCGCGCGCCCGACAGCGAGGTATCGGCCACCAGCGCCAGGCATTCGCGGGTGCAGTTGTCGATCACCGTCAGGATGCGCAAGCGCCGCCCGTCCGTCATCTGGTCGGCGACGAAGTCCAGCGACCAGCGCTGATTGGCGACCAGCGGCAGGTCCAGCGGTCGCCGCGTGCCCATCGCTCGCTTCCGCCCGCCGCGCCGGCGCACCGTCAGCCGTTCCTCGCGATAGATCCGCTGGACCCGCTTCTTGTTGACCGCATGGCCCTCGCGCCGCAGCAGGACGTGCAGGCGGCGATAGCCGAACCGGCGACGCTCCTGGGCGAGGGCTTTCAACCGGTCGCGCAGGGCGCCGTCGTCCGGCCGCGTCGCCTGATAGCGCACGCTCGTCCGATCGACGCCCAGAGCACGGCACGCCCGCCTTTCGCTCAACTCGTAGGCGGCCTGCAGATGACCAGCCGCCTCGCGCCAACCGGCGGGCGTCACCACTTTTTTCCCAGCAGGTCCTTCAGGGCCACGTTGTCCAGCATCGCGTCCGCCAGCATCCGCTTGAGCCGGGCGTTCTCGTCTTCAAGCGTCTTCAGCCGCCGAGCCTCCGACACGTCGAGCCCGCCGAACTTGGCCTTCCATTTGTAAAAGGTCGCCGAGCTGACCCCGTGACGCCGACACACCTCCGCCGTCGTCACACCGGCCTCCTGCTCCCGCAGAATCCCGATGATCTGCTCTTCTGTGAACCTTGATCGCTTCATTCTGTCCGTCCTTCTTTAGGGCGGACTCTAGTTATTCCTGGAGGAGATTCAGGGGGTCACGTCAGTCCGAACTCCCGCGTCCAGCTCCGGATCGTCTCGTAACTGACCTCGATTCCACGCTGGGCCAGCATTTCCTCGACGTCGCGCAGGCTCAGATTGAGGCGGGAAGTAGAGCCATGCCGTTTAACGGATCACATCCGCCGGGAACCGATGGTGCCTGAACATAGAAGCTTCATAAAATGCGTTCCCGATCAACCGTTTACGCCGACCTTCAGTGGAGACAAGTTAGCGTTAGACTGACAGCACCAGGGCGGGTTCATGATCGCTCGCTCACGCTTCGACTACATTCGCGCCAAGTTTGGATGACCATAGCTTTGCGATTACGCCGCAGACGGATATGCGCCAAGTGTGGACGGCTCCCCGTTGTGGCCATTCCACGAAACGACCCCGCCAGTTCGAATGGTGCACTATTTCCTGCCAGTTTATCATGCCACCACTAAGCTTCTGATGGCGGTCGATTTTCAGGTTTGAATTCCATGCATCAACCAATGCGTATTGGCGATCCGTCTTTTTTCCAGTCCATAACCCTATTTGACGGCGGTTCCGACCGGCAGTAGGTCTGCCGCTACAAACTGCATATAGTTGCCGCGGCCAGAAGCGTCTTTTGCTGGCGCACAGGAGCCACAGGCTACGCCAGTCTAGGCAGGAAATTTGACAGAACCTGACATCCGCTCCCTGATCATGGGTAATCCCGTCGCGCGAGCCTTCGCCATCATCGGAGATGCCTGGACCCAACTCATCATGCGGGAAGCCTTCTATGGAGTGCGTCGTTTCAGCGTCTGGCGTGAGCGCCTGGGCGCTCCCCGCAGCGTACTGACGGACCGACTACAGAAACTTGTCGCGGCAGGTCTTCTCGCTCAAACTCAGATCGATACAGGCAAGCGCACAGAATACCGTCTAACCGAAATGGGCATCGACATGTTCGGTGTGGCGGTGGTCCAGGGCCAGTGGGAGAGGGTCTGGGCGCAGTCTCCGCTTCAAGAACGTTACGCCATCGCCTTTTATGATCGTGAGACAGGACGCCGACTAAGGCCTGCGGTCCTCACCCGCGCACACGGCGGCGAGGTGCGCGCAGAAAATGTAGATTGGCGGCCTGGACCCGGTCTTGTGGTCATACCTGCGCCAACGTCACGCCGCAGACGATCTAAACCAATAGAAACCGATCGCCCGATTATCGATCGCTCAACCGACATCATGGGTGATTATTGGAGTTGGGCGGTTCTGTCGGCGGCCTACTTCCGGTTACGCCGTTTCGATGAAATTCATGCCGCTTTGGGTGTAGCCACCAATATTCTGGCCGACCGGCTGAATCGCCTGGTGCTGCACGGCGTGCTGGAAAAACGGCCCTATCAAACCGCGCCCCTGCGGTACGAGTATCGCCTGACCAAAGCTGGATTGGCGCTATATCCCATAGTCTTGGCCATGCACGGCTGGAGCCAGCGCTGGCTGGTCAAACCTGAAGAGGCTCCCTTGAGCCTGGTGGACCGTATCAGCGGCGAGGCGATCACACCGGTAGTTTGCGACATCGACAGCGGTGAGCCAATGGACCCTCGCCGTATTCGCTGGGAGGTCGAAGCCGCCTCCCCTCCGCCTCTCAACTAGATATCCGCCCGCCGGAACAGAGCCAGGCAGGCGGATATTTCAGTTGCTTAGCCTACATCAGAATGTCTTGCTGACCGCCACTCCAAATGAACGCGGCGCGCCGAAAACGCTGAATCCGATGTTGGCGTTTTTGATGATGTGCTGCTGGTACTCAGTATCGCCCAGGTTCTTGCCGTAGACAGAGAACTTGAGGCCATCAGCGCTTTCCCACGATGCAAAAGCGCTGATCAGACCATAGGAAGACACCAGAACTTCCGGGGCGTTCGACGGATCGAAATAGAAGTCATCCGTCCATTGGTAATCTGCACGAGCGGACAGGATGCCGCCCCAGACATCCCACTGACCGTCCGCATAAAACGTGAACTGACTTTCCGGCGAACGCGACAGGGCATTGCCCTTGTAAGGCAGAGCAAGATTGCCCGACACGGCGTCAGAGGTGAACTTGGTGTCCAGTTGTGTGTAGGAGCCGCCAATGGTGATGTTGTGGTTCACCGCTAGGGCGCTTTCGAGCTCAAAGCCCTTGATTTCCGCGCCTGCGTTGGACGTCACCAGCGTCAGTCCCAGCAACTCATAGACCTGCAGATCCGTGTAATCGAGCATGAAGGCCGCGGCGTTCAGGCGCAGGCGACCACCCGCCAGCGTCGTCTTGGCCCCGATTTCATAGTTGTCGAGCAGCTCTGAACGCAACGGCGTCGTGGCCTGAACGGCGGTCTGCGCCGTGCTGGGGAAGGCGCCGGCCTTATAACCACGATCATAACTGGCGTAGAAACGCATATTCTTGACCGGCTCAACCGCCAGAGCCACCTTCCAGGTCGGCTCCTCGAAGGATGCGCTGCCCTTTGTGTCGAACGGGCTGCCTGTCGGCCCCAGCGGGATGCCGACCGGCGGATTAGCGCCGCCCTCCATGTCGATGGCGATCTGGTGAACGTCGCGCTTGTCGTGCGTCCAGCGCGCACCCAGCGTCAGTTCCCAGATTTCGGCGAATGGAATCGTCGCCTGCCCGAAGATCGCATAGCTGGTGTTGGTCGCATACTGATCAAACACCGTATCCCCGCCAAAGTTGGGCGGTGCGATCGGCAAGGCGGTCTGAACCTCATAGCGTTCGCTACGATCGACCTTTTCACGGAAGTAATAGATCCCGGCGACCCAGTCGATGCGCGAGTCCGCCTTGGACGCAAGACGCAGTTCCTGACTGAACTGCGTGGCCGCTTCACTGGCGCTGTTGTCGACGGCCAACGGGAAGTCGGGGAACGGAATGCCGCCCAGATTGTCCCGCCAGCTATAGTCATTGCTGCGATAGGACGACAGGGAGATAACGTCGAAATGCCGCCCGCCCGACCATTGCGCCCGCCCGGTCAGGCCCCAGTTTTCACGCACCTGATAGTTGTCGGCCGAGGAATAGCTGGTTCGCACATCCATGCCCTGACGGATGCGGTCGATCATGCTTACAAAGACCGGAGACGTCGAGGATGCGATCACAGGGATACGAGCGTGCCCCTGCATGTCATCCTTTGAATAGTCGACGCCGCCCAGGAAGCTCCAGTCGCCCTTCTCATGCAGAACCTGAGCGCGGACGCCGAATTGCTCGCCGCCTTCCAACCCGCCGCCGGTCGTCACATTCTTGGCGTAGCCGTCGTTGTCGTTCCACTGCATCGCAATACGACCAGCCGTTTCTTCGCTGAACTGCCGGTTGAGCATCAACTCCAGCCCGCGATCCTCAAAGCTGCCGACCCGGGCCTTGATCATGCCCGAATTCTCGAAACGCGGCCGTTTCGTATAGATGTTCATCGCCCCGCCCGAGGCGTTGCGCCCATACAGGGTGCCTTGCGGCCCGCGCAGGATTTCGACCCGCTCGATATCAAGGAAGCCCAGCGAACTTCCGCCTGAACGGCCTATGGACACCTCGTCGATCGACACCCCGATCGACGGGTCGCTGGCGGCGGAATCACTGGACGTACCCACGCCGCGGATGAAGATCTGCGGCTCGCCGATGTTGAACTGGGTCAGGGTCACGCCCGGCGCCTTGCCCGCCACATCCTGAATTCCGGTCGCGGCCGTGCGCTCCAGCGCTTCTGCGTTGAAGGCGGTGATGGCGATCGGCACATCCTGAAGGCTCTGTTCGCGGCGTTGGGCCGTCACGACGACGTCGCCGACCGTGACGGCGGCTTCGGACTGGGCCGACTGCGCCATGGCCGGCGCGGCCAGTCCCGCCGCCAACAGCAGCGTAACAGCCGACGCGCTGAATGCGGTCTTTCTCATGTTTCCCTCCCTGACCTCCCCGGCTCCGTTCATCGGATGCTCCTCGGTCGAATGAAGCTTGCGCTAGCGAACCGTGTTTGCAAGTCTTTTTATGCAAGTGATAAGGGGGAGAAAGGCCGTGGAGTGGGATGGATGGGCGTTCGCCGTACTCAGCTGGGGCTGTCTCGTGGAGATCTGGCTTATGGCCATGCCCGCAAAAACACGCGGCAAAGCATGGCATTACGCGATGATGGCGGCGCCGCTTGTAGTCTTCGGCATAGCATTCGCGACTCCGCCTTCTCCCCTTCGTGAAAGCTTCTTCATCTGGATCGCCAGCGGCGGCGGCGTGCTGGCTGTCCTCGCATTTGGGTGGCTGGTAGGAACCCTTCGGCACAACCATGGATTGATGGACGTCGTCTATCCCCTGGCGCCGCTGGCCGCCGCGGGAACCGTATTCATCCTGGCGGGACACGCGCTGGATATGCTCAGCGGCTTGTTCCTGAGCAGTCTCATCATCTGGTCCCTGCGTCTGGTCGTTCAGACCTGGGGCCATAATATCCGGTCCGAGCGTCAGCCTTATGCCTACTGGCGCAAGAACTTCGGATCGTCCTGGCTATGGTGGAGCGCCTTTCAAGTTCATCTGCTGCAAGGCGTGACCGTCTGGCTATGGTGCGCGCCCTTCGCCTTCATCCTGACTGCGCCCACGCCACATCCCTGGATCGTGATGGTTTGCGGCCTCGCGATCTGGCTGGGCGGGTTCGCGCTTCAAGCGTCGGCTGACCGCCAGCTTGCGGCTTTCAAGAGCAACCCCGCCAATAAGGGCCGCCTGCTGGACTACGGCGTCTGGGCCATAGTGCGGCATCCCAACTATCTGGGCGAAAGCGTCATGTGGGCAGGCTGGTTCGTGCTGGCCCTCACCCATCCCTGGGGCTGGGTCACGGTTTTGGCCCCGCTCTATACAGGCTGGTTCATGGGCTACGCCTCAGCGGCGCCGTTCAAGGAACAGCACATGGCGCGCACCCGACCCGAGCACTGGGCCGCCTATTGCGCCCGCACGCCGCGCTTCCTGCCCTGGCCCCGCCCCAAGGCCGCTAAATCCGCAGGAGCCGACGCATGAGCACGCTTCAACGTCAGGTCATTATCGTCACCGGCGCGGGTCGAGGACTGGGCCGCGCCTATGCGCTAGATCTGGCGCGGCGCGGCGCCCGCATCATCGTCAACACACGGCCAAGGGCGGCGACTGCAGCTGGATCCGCCGAAGCAGTCGTGGATGAGATCCATGCTCTCGGCGGTCAGGCCATAGCCATGCCCCTGGCGGTAGAGGAGGCAGATTCCGGCGAGCGACTGCTGAACGCTGCGCTGGACGCTTTCGGCCGCCTCGACGGGCTGCTGAACAACGCCGGCGCGCCAGAAGCCCAAACACTGCACAAACAGACTGCAGAAGATTTCCGACAGGTGTTCGAGGTCAATTTCTTCGGCTCACTCACGCCGACACTGCCCATTTATCGTCATCTACGAGCCCAGGGATCAGGACGCATCCTGATGTCGACCTCAGCGGCGGGCCTGCACGGCGTGCACGGCATGGCGGCCTATTCCTCGTCCAAAGCGGCCCTGATCGGACTGGCGCAGGTCATCGCTCTGGAGGGCGCCGAGCATGGCGTAGCCTGCAACGCCATCGCGCCCTACGCCGCGACCGGCATGACGGCCAATTACCTCGATGAGGGCAACGCTGTTCGCATGGGACCGGATCGGGTCGCGCCGGTCGCCAGTTGGCTGATGTCGCCCGCCTGCCCCCTGAACGGCCAGACCCTGGTCGCCGGCGCCGGAGCCGTGCGCCCGGCCGCCCGCATAGAAGGCGCCGGGCTGATCTTTTCGGCCGCGCCGACACCAGACGAACTGTCAGCCCAAGCCGCTGCACTGATGGAACTGAACGGTTGGAAAACCTTCAGCGACGGCAACGCCGCCTTTGACCAACTGATGGAGACCATACCCCCAAAGGCCTCTACAAACTAACTTGCGTTAAGCGACTGCATTGCCCATGGTCTGTTTATACAAGGATGGGCGCGGTCCGACCGAACTCGCCCACAGGGAAGGAAACGCCGTCATGGCCGACGATGCACGCCGGATCGAAACAGGCCCGCTCAGTTCATTGAACGCGCTGAACCCCTACCTTCAGGGAGCCTTCGAGCCAGTGGCGCGCGAGACGACAGCCCTGGAGCTTGAGGTCATCGGAGAGATACCCCGGGACCTCTACGGTTGCTTTTATCGTAACGGCCCGAACCCAGCCCGCGCCCCCGAAGGGATGCATCACTGGTTCGACGGCGACGGAATGTTGCACGCCATCTATTTCGAGAACGGCAAGGCCGAATACCGCAACCGCTTCGTCCGCTCGCCGGACAATATAGCCGACCTGAGCGGCGGCTGTGGCGCGGGCGGCGTCATGTATCCATCAGCCCGGATCGACCCGTCGTCAACGCGCGGGGACAAGGTCTACAAAGACACGGCCAATACCGATGTCGTCCTGCACAACGGCTCGCTGATGGCCCTGTGGTACATCTCGGGCCACCCGGTCCGGGTCGACGCCCGCACGCTGGAGACCATCGGCATAGAGACTTTTGGCGGCAGGCTGCCCCGCCACGTTTCGGCCCATTCCAAGATCGACCCGCGCACCGGCGAGTTCGTCTTTTTCGACTATTCCCTCTACGAGCCATGGATGACCTACGGCACGGTCAGCGCCCAGAATGAGCTGACTCATTTCGAGCGCGTCGAACTGCCCGGTCCGCGCCTGCCGCACGATATGGGGCTGACCGAAAACTACGTCATCCTGCACGACTTGCCGGTGGTCTTCACCGAGGCGGGCCTGCGCAAGAGCCAGTGGAACATCCACTTCGCCGACCAGCCTGCGCGATTCGGCGTGGCTCCGCGTCGGGGCCGAGGCGACCAGATCCGCTGGTTCGAGACCGACAGCTGCTACATCTATCACGTCGCCAACAGCTGGGAGGACGGCGACGAGGTCGTCATGACCGCCTGCATGATGACGCCCAACGGTTATCCGTTGAATCCCGACTACGGCCCCTATGCGGCCATGGTGAACGTGCTGGCGCTGAACGCCGTGCCCGTCGAATGGCGGATGAACATGCGGACAGGCGAGGTGAAGAAGCGCCAGTTGGACGACCGCATCGGCGAGTTTCCCGTGGTCAATCTCGACTACGCGTCACGCCAGACCCGCTGGTCCTATCACGTCGCCATGTCGAAGACAGAGCTGCAGCGCTTCAAGGGCCTGATCAAATACGACCTGATCAGCGGCGCCGCGCGGACTTATGACTTCGAGCCGCAGATGTTCGGGTCAGAACCCGCCTTCGCCCCGCGCCTGAACCCAGAGAGCGAAGACGACGGCTACGTCATCGTCTTCGCCACCGACGAGAATACAGGCCGCTCCGAGGTCCAGGTGATCGACGCTCAGAACTTCGAGGCCGGGCCAGTCGCCCGCGTGCTGTTGCCCGCACGGGTGCCTGCCGGCTTCCATGGAACCTGGGCGCGTGGCGACCAGATGGCGAAGGGATAGACCGATGAACGCCTATATTCACGACGCCGTCCGCACCCCGCGCGGCAAGGCCCGACCCGACGGCGGCCTGGCCGCCCTGAAGCCGCACGAGTTGATCACAGGTCTGGTCGACGCCATGGAGACACGCAGCAGCGCGCCCCGCGCCGCTGACGCCCTGATCCTTGGCTGCGTCGGCCAGGTCGGGGCTCAGGGCGGCAATATCGCCCTGATCACCAAGCTGCACGCAGAGCTGGACGACGGCGCCTTCGCCTTCAGCCTGAACAACTTCTGCGTCTCGGGCCTGACAGCCGTGGGACAGGCCGCCGCCATGGTCCAGACCGACGCCGTCCAGACCGCACTGGCAGGCGGCGTCGAGATGATGTCGCGCGTCCCCTTTATGGGCGACAAGGCCGATTATTATGAGGATGCGAGCTTCCCGCCGCGCACCCGCTACATCCCCGTCGCCGTCGCCGCCGATCGTCTGGCCGAAGACACAGGCGTCACCCGCGCCGATTTGGATGCTGCCGCCCTGACCTCGCAGCAGCGCACCGCGGCCGCAGAAGGCACAGCCCTGAACGCCTCGCGCATTCCCCTGAACGGTCTGGACCGCGAAGAAGGCGCAAGGGCCAAAACCACGGCTGACAGCCTGGCCGCTCTGCCCTGCGCCTTCTCCACCCTGGCCGCGCCCTATACCGACGCGCTGGAAGGCCGCGCCCTTGATCACCGCCACACCGTAGCCCACGCCCCGCCGATGAGCGACGGCGCCGGTCTGGCCCTGGTGTCCGGTTCAGCCGAAGGCGCGCGCGCGCGCATCCTCGGCTGGGTCGAAGCCGGAGGCGACCCTGCCGCCTCCCTGACCGCGGGCTTCACGGCGATGGAGCGCGTGCTGGACAAGGTCGGGCTGACGCTGGCGGACATGGACCGCATCGAGTTCATGGAAGCCTTCGCCGTCGTCATCGCCAAATTCCTGCGCGAGCACCCGGACCATGCTGACAGAACAAACGTCGGCGGCGGCCATCTGGCCAAGGGACATCCGATGGGGGCGACCGGCGCCATCCTGCTGTCGTCCCTGCTCGATGCGCTGGACGCCTGCGAAGGTCGTTACGGCCTGGTCGTCGCCTCAGGCGCGCAGGGCGTCGGATCTGCCATGATCGTGGAACGGATGGGTTGAGCCATGAACGCCGCCTTTCCCGTCGACAAAGCGCGCCGCGCCCTCATCGACCGCCATGCCAATCTGATAGCTTCAGCCATCAAGGCAGTAGCCAGCCGCGCCGCCTGGTCACCCTTTCAGGATTCGCCATCGACCAGAATCCACGGTCCCGACAAGCCTGTTGCGGGGAAGGCTGCATTTGAAGACCAGCTGAAGCGTCCTTTCGATCTGGACCAGCCCGGTATGATCGACCGTGTCGGCTCCGAAGTTTCGCCCTTCACCGGCGAGGCGCTGGGGATCACCTATCCGCGTTGCGATCCTGAGTCTCTCATCGCCGCCGCCCAGACCGCCTGGCCCGACTGGCGTGCGGCTGATCCCGAACTGCGTCTGACCCTGTGCGCCGAGATGGCGACCCGTCTGTATGACGTGAACTTCGAGATGGCTCAGGCCGTCATGCACGTCGCGGGTCAGAGCTATACGCAAGCCTTCAGCGGCTCCGGCCCCAACGCCCTGGACCGGGGCATCGAAGCCCTGGCCTATGCCGCCAAGGCCATGCGCGACGTGACGCGCAGCGCTCGCTACGAACGCGACTTCGCGGGCGACACCGTCAGCCTCAACAAGATCTACACCCTGGTCCCGCGCGGGCTCGGTCTGGTCATCTGCTGCGCCAGCTTCCCGACCTGGAACGCCTATCCAGCCCTTTTCGCCAGTCTGGCGACGGGCAATCCGGTGATCCTCAAGCCCCACCCCATCGCCATCCTGCCCATGGCCATCGTGGCGCGTGAGTGCCGCCGCGTTCTGGCCGACTTCGGCTTTGCTCCCGACCTGATCACCCTGGCCGTCGACACCCTGGCTGAGCCGGTGGCCCAGGTTCTGATCGATCATCCCGCCGTCCAGATCGTCGATTTCACCGGCAGCCTCCGCTACGGCGGCCATCTGGAACGGTCGGTGACGGGTAAGCTGCTGTTCACCGAGACAGCGGGCGTCAACACCGTGGTGGTCGAGTCCGTCGCCGATTTGGACGCCGCCGCCCGCGCCGTGGCCCGCGCCGCCAGCCTGTTCTCGGCCCAGATGTGCACCAGCCCGCAAGTCGTCTATGTCGCCCCGCCACTGGCCGACGCCTTCGCCGACGCCCTGGTCGCCCAGATCAACGCCATTGCAGACGACCCAGCCATGGCCGCCGGGATCATGGGCGCGATCCAGGGCGAGGTCAGCCTGAAGGCTGTGGCCGACGTACGCGCCGCCGTCGCAGGCCGCTCTGGCATCCGCGTACTGCGTGAGGCCGCGCCTTATGCTCACCCGCAATTCCCCAAGGCCCGCACCCTGACTCCACTGGTGCTGGGCGTCGATGGGTCGGCGCCCGACCTCTACGCGGAAGAGCATTTCGGCCCGGTCCTGTTCGTCGTGGTGATGGAGGCTGACGCCGCCGTGGCCGAGGCGACCCATCTGGCCCGCACCAAAGGCTCGATCTCCTCCTACCTCTATTCGACGGACGAGGCCTTCATCGACCGTTCAACGCCGCTCTATGAGCAGGCCGGGGCCAATCTGACGATCAATCTGACCGGGGCGATGTGGATCAACTTCGCCGCCGCCTATAGCGACTATCACGTCAGCGGTCTGAACCCGGCGGGCAACGCCTGCCTCGCCGACCTCGCCTTCGTCGCCTCGCGCTTCCGCATCGTCCAGCGTCGCCGGCCAGCGAAATGAGCCAGCCGGTGTTCATCGCCGGCGTGTCGATGACCGCTCTGGGCAAGCGACCCGCAGACACGGTCAAAAGCCTGACCGCCGAAGCCGTGCGGGACGCCCTTGCCGATGCGAGCGCTGAAGTCCGCGACGTGGAAGCCGCCTGGTTCTCCAACACCCGCCAGCCCATGCTGGAGGGTCAGAACACGGTGCGTGGCCAGATCGCCCTGCGTCCGCTGGGCCTGACGAACATCCCCGTGACCAATGTCGAGAACGCCTGCGCCTCAGGCTCGACCGCCCTCTATCAGGCGATCCAGTGGCTGCGCGCGGGCGCCGGCGATGTCGCTCTGGTCGTCGGAGCCGAAAAAATGGTCTTTCCAGACCGGCCCGAACGTGTCGCCGCCGCCTTCATGGGCGGGACCGATATCCATGATCGCGAGGGCGTACTGGCCTATATAGCCTCCATGGGCGGCGCGGCGCCGTGCGAGGGCCGCAGCCTGTTCATGGACCTGTACGCCGCCCAGGCCCGCGCCCACATGGCGCGCTTCGGCACGACGCAGGAAGACTTCGCCCGCATCGCCGCCAAGAACCACAGCGCCGCCGCCTTCAACCCCAAATCCCAGTACCGGACGCCCATGACGGTCGAACAGGTGTTGGCCGACAAGCCGATCGTCTTCCCTTTCACCCGCGCCATGTGCGCCCCCGTCAGCGACGGCGCTGCGGCCATGGTGGTCTGCTCGGCCAAAGGGCTGACCCGGCTGGGCGCCGCATCCCGCGCCGTGCGGGTGCGCGGCTGCGCCCTGGTCAGCGCCGCCGACCGCGCGCCCGACGACTACGCCAACCACATAGGCCGCCGCGCCGCCCGCGCCGCCTACGAGCAAGCCGGTCTGGGAGCCGACGAAGTGGATGTGGCCGAGGTTCATGACGCCACCAGCTATGCCGAGGTTCAGCAGATCGAGAACCTGGGTCTGGCCGTCCCGGGCGAGGTCAGCGCGCGGCTGAAGGCGGGCGATTTCGCGTTAGGCGGCCGCACCCCGGTCAATCCGTCCGGCGGTCTGGTGGCCAAGGGTCACCCGGTCGGCGCGACGGGCATCGGTCAACTTTACGAACTGATCCAGCACCTGCGCGGTGAAGCCGGAGCGCGTCAGATCGAAGGCGCCCGCATCGCCGTAGCCGAGAACGGCGGCGGCTTCCTGGGCGTCGAGGAGGCGGCGACCGTCGTCACTATCCTGGAGTGCCCGGCGGTATGATCCGGCACCCGATCCGCGCCCTCTACAACGGCCAGTTCGACAAGCGCGACCGCCCCGCCCTGTTCAACGGCGACCACACGATCAGCCATGGCGAGTTGATCGACCGTGTGGAGGCGGGCGCCGCTGACCTGATCGTACGCGGCGTGGCGCCGGGTGACCGTATCGGCCTATGCGCCGCCAACAGCGCCGATCATGTAATCGCCTATCTCGCCATCCTGCGCGCCGGGGCGGTCTGGACACCGCTGAACCCGCGCAACGGAGCGCAGCTGAACAGCCTGTTCCAGCAGCGCGCCCGTCTAAAGCTGACCCTGCACGACGCCGCCTCCGCAGATGCCATCGGCGAAACGACCCTCCCTCTGGCGCTCGACGACTGGCGCCCGGCCCCAGTCGATCCGTCGATCTTGCCTCCAATGTGCGACGATCCCGACCGGCCCTTCGCCTTGAAGTTCACCGGGGGCTCGACCGGCGTACCCAAGGGCGTGCTGCAAAGCGCCCGCAGCGCCGCCGCGGCCCTAGCTTCGCTCCAGAACTTCTACAATTTCGGCGTTGACGACGTGAACCTGGCCGTCGCGCCTCTTACGCACGGCGCCTCGCATTACATCGTGCCGGTGCTGGCGGCGGGCGGGGCCCATGTTCTGCTGGACAAGCCCGAGCGCGAGGCCATCCTGCGCGAACTGAAGACCCGGATCACCACTGTCTTCATGCCGCCAACCCTGATCTATCTGCTGATGGAGGAAGGCCGCTTTGGCCCCGGCGACTTCGCCCGACTGCGCCACCTGACCTATTCCGCCGCCCCCATGCCGCCCGCACGGATCGCCGAAGCACTGGCCCGGTTCGGGCCGGTGCTCTCGACCCTCTACGGCCAGACCGAAGCCCCCATGACCATCGCGGGCCTGTCACCCGCAGAGATGGCGAGACCCGATTTGTACGCCTCGGTCGGACGGCTGTTCCCGCACACCCCGGTCGCCCTGCTGGACGCCGATGGCGAGATCAGAACAGAAGAGGGTGAAGGCGAGATTCTGGTTCGCGGCGACCTGACCGCCACCGTCTATCTGGACGATCCAGAGCAAACTGCGCGCGCTCGCCACCACGGCTGGCTGAAGACCGGCGACATCGGGCGGCTGGACGCGGACGGCTATCTATATTTGCAGGGCCGCTCGAAAGAGCTGATCATCAGCGGCGGCTACAACATCTACCCCGGCGAGGTGGAGGCGGCGCTGAACGCCCACCCGGCGGTGCGCGAAGCCTGCGCCTTCGGTATCGCCGATGATGTCTGGGGCGAGCGGCTGGAAGCTGTAGTCGCCCTCCATGACTACGCAGTCACACCCGCCGCCCTAATCGCCTTTGTGCGCGAGACGGTCGGTCCGGTGCGCACGCCCAAGGCTCTTCACGTCATCGCCGCCCTACCCCGCAATCCGGTCGGCAAGGTGGTGCGCGGCGAGGTGAAGTCACTGATCTATCCGGCGCCTCAATGACCGGAAGACCCAAAAAGAAAACCAGGGAGAAGACCGCATGATCGTCGTGCCGGAGGAGCGCATCCGCGATTTCAAGGCCAGGGGCTGGTGGGGCGAAGAGACGCTGGATGACCTGTTCCGTCGTCACGTCGCCGCCATGCCGGACGCTGAATCCGTGGTCGACCCCATCAACCGCGAGGCCATCATGGGCGGCGCCCCCGCTCGTCTGACATGGGCCGAGGCCGAGAATCGGGTCGCCCGCTATGTCGCTGTCCTGCACGCAATGAGCGTGGGGCGTGACGATGTGGTGGTGGTGCAACTGCCCAACATCATCGAACTGGGCCTGATCTATCTGGCCTGCATCCGTCTGGGCGCCATCATCACGCCGGCGCCCGTCCAGTACCGCGAGCATGAACTGGTCAATATCGTCGCCAGGACCGACGCCAAGGCCGTGGTGACCGCCGCACGCATAGGCAAGCACGCCCATGCCGAGATGATGCTGTCGGTTCAGACGGGCGCCCCCACTCTGAAAACTGTCCTGGTGGTCGGCGGCGACGCCCCCGCTGGAACCATCGACCTCGACTCCCGCGCATCTGCGTTGAATGCCGCCGCGATCGAGGCCGGTCGCGTCGCCGCTCGCAATGCCAATATCTGCGCCGACGACATCGTCACCATCTGCTGGACCTCCGGCACCGAGGCCCAACCCAAGGGCGTGCCGCGCAGCCATAATGAGTGGATCATCATGGGGGCGGGCGTGGCCGACGCTGCCGACCTGCAACCCGGCGCGGTGCTGCTGAACCCCTTCCCCATGGTCAATATGGCGGGCATTTCGACCAGCTTCGTCTCCTGGCTGCTGCTGGGCGGGCGGCTGATCCAGCACCAACCGTTCGACCTGCAGATCTTCCTGCAACAGGTCCGCGCCGAGAAGATCGACTACACCGTCGCCCCGCCCGCCGTTCTGAACCTGTTGCTACAGAATGAAGCTCTGCTGGAAGGCGTGGACTTCGACCGGCTGCGGTCCATCGGATCCGGCTCAGCGCCCCTGTCAGAATGGATGGTGCGTACCTTCCACGAGAAGTACGGCGCCCAGATCGTCAACTATTTCGGCTCTAATGAAGGCGCGTCTTTTCCCAGCGCCCAGAAGGATGTGCCGGACGCGGCCGAACGCGCCGCCCTGTTTCCGCGCCTGGGCGAAGGGTTCCGCTGGAAAGCCCTGTTGCATGATCGCATCTTCACCCGCTTGATCGATCCCGAAACCGAGCAGGAAATCGCCGAAGCCGGCGTCACCGGCGAGCTACGCGTCAAGGGCGCGACCATCTTCTCAGGCTATTGGCGCTCGCCCGAAATCAATGCGCGATCCTTTGACGAAGACGGCTGGTTCCGTACCGGAGACCTGTTCGAACTGGCTGGCGACCGACTGCAGTTCTACCGCTTCGTCGGGCGGTTGAAGGACGTCATCATCCGCGGCGGCATGAATATCTCCTCCGAAGAGATCGAAGGCCATCTGATGGGCCATCCCGCCGTGGCCGACGTGGCCGTGGTGGGCGCACCCGACCCAAATCTGGGCGAGCGCCTGTGCGCCTTCATCGTCTTCAAGCCGGGTCAGACCGCCGACCTCGCCGACATCAACCGCTTCCTGACCGCCGACAAACACGTCGCCGTCTACAAGCAAATCGAACGGCTGGAGGTCATCGACATCCTGCCACGCAACCCCGTCGGCAAGGTGCTGAAGCGCGAACTGCGCCAGTCCCTCGGCGACCAGACTGAACAGTTGAAATCCGCATGACCACCGCCTTCCCCCACCCGATGCGCCTGCCCGTGATCGCGGCGCCCATGTTCCTGATCAGCGGGCCGGAACTGGTCATCGCCGCCTGCAAGGCGGGCGTCGGGGGCGCCTTCCCCACGCCCAACTGCCGCACAATCGCCGATCTTGACGCCTGGATGGGCCGGATCACCGACGCCCTGTCGCCGGGCGACGGCCCCTGGGTGGCCAACCTGATCACCCACTCGACCAACGCCCGGCTCGAGGAAGACCTGAGGCTGGTGGCGCAGTACAAGCCGCCCATCGTCATCACCGCCCTGGGCTCGCCCAAGCCGGTGATGGAGACGGTCAAGGCTTATGGCGGTCTGGTGTTCGCCGACGTGGTCAACATGGCCTTGGCGAAAAAGGCGGCTGACGCGGGCGTGGACGGCCTGGCCTGCATCAGCGCCGGCGCAGGCGGCCACACCGGCCACCTGTCGCCCTTCGCCTTCGTCTCGGCGGTGCGCGAGTTCTTCTACGGCTGGCTGACCATCGGCGGCGGCATCGCCGATGGCGCAGGCGTGGCGGGCGCGATCGCGGCGGGGGCCGACATGGTCTATATGGGCACCCGCTTCCTGGCCGCCGCAGAAAGCCGGGCGCAGGATCCCTACAAGCAGATGATCGTCGACTGCGGGCCGGACGACCTGATCGTCTCATCGGCCATCACCGGCACACCGGCCTCCTGGCTCAAGCCCAGCCTGCGCGCGGCGGGCATGGATCCGGATGCGCTGGGCGGTCCGATCACCCGCGACTATTCCGGCGACGCCGCGCACAAGCGCTGGCGCGACATCTGGGCCGCCGGTCAGGGCCTGCAGAAGATCAACGCCGTGGAGCCGACCGCCGTCCTGGTGGACCGGCTGGAAGCCGAGTATCGGGCCGCCGCCGCTCGCTTCGCCCGCGTGAGCGCGCCCCGGAGCGTCGCTGCATGAGCGTTTCGCCGCAGATGATCCAGCCGCCCGCCTTCGCCCTTGATCCGGCGCTGAGCGGGCTGGAACTGGCGCGCCGCTGGATCGAAACCGTATGGCCGGGCGGTTTCGTCAACCGCCTGGCCACCCGGCCGGTCGAGGCGGCCGAAGGCTTCATGCAGGTGGAATGCGACATAGACCCCGGCCACTCCAACTTCGTCGGCCTGGTGCATGGCGGGGTGACGGCGGCCCTGGTCGACATCGTCGGCGGCGGAGCGGCAATGACCCTGCTGAAGCCGGGCGAGTTCCTGCTGTCCACCGATCTGTCGGTGCGCTTTCTGAACGCCGCGCCGATCGGCTGCGGGCGATTGATCGCCGAAGGCCGCGCCGTCTACGCCGACACGCGAAAGGTCGTGGCGGAAGTCACGGTCTCCACGCCCGACGGCCTGACCATCGCCCACGGCTCGGCCGCCATCGCCATCCGCGTCCGGCGTCAGGACGGCTGAGTCAACTCAGTCCCGGCCGATCACCAGGCTGACAGTGGTGGTGGTCGAGCCGCCGATGTTCAGAGTCTGGACGTTTCTCGCCCCCTCGACCTGACAGCCGCCCGCCGTCCCCGTGGTCTGGCGGAAGGCGTCCAGCGCCATCCGCACCCCGGTCGCCCCGACCGGGTGGCCGCATCCGATCAGCCCGCCCGACGGATTGATCGGCAGCCGTCCGCCGATCTCGGTATCCCCGGCCTCGACCGCCTTCCAGCTCTCGCCCGGCGCCGTCAGGCCCAGATGGTCGATGGCCATGTACTCGGTCATGGAAAAGCAGTCGTGCGTCTCCACCGCGTCGATGCCGTCCAGCGACAGACCGGCGCGCGCCCGAGCCTCGTCAATGGCGCGTTTGACCTGCGGAAAGACGTAGTCGGCCGCCGCGCTGGCTTCGATCTTTCGCTGATAGCTGATCGGCCCCGAGCGATGGCCCCAGCCCTTGATGCGCGGCAGGCTTTCCAGCGGAACCCCGCGCCGCCGGGCGTAGTCCGCCGCCCGCTCGGCCGAGGCCAGAACCACCATGGCCGCGCCGTCCGTCACCTGACCGCAGTCGCTCTTGCGCACCCGCCCCTCGATCACCGGATTGGCTTCGTCATCCGCCGAGAAGCTGGCGTCAGTGAAGACGTAGTCGCGCGTCTGGGCCTGGGGATTCAGCCTGGCGTTGGCGAAGTTGATCTGAGAGATGCGGCGCAGATGCGCCTCGTCGATCCCGTAGCGGCGGTCGTATTCGTCGGTCAGTTCGGAAAAGGCGCGCGGCCAGACGTAGCGCGCGTCCTGATACTCATGCCCCACCCATGCGGCAGCCCCCAGATAGGCGGCGCCCGTCTCGCCCGGCACGTTGCGCATCATCTCCAGCCCCAGGACAGCGGCGGTTCCGTAGCGACCGGACTCGATATCCGCCATCGCCGCCAGCAGGGCGATGCTGCCCGAGGCGCAGGCCGCTTCATGGCGCGAGGTCGGCACGCCGTCGAAGGCCGGTTCCGCCATGGCGAAGAAGCCGCCGAGTTGCCCCTGACCCGAGAACAGGTCGCCGACGAAGTTGCCGACATGGCCGACCTCGATCTCGTCCGGAGCCATGTCCACGGCGTCCAGACCGCCCCGCAAAGCCTCGGTGAAGCCGTCGCCGATCTCCAGCCCCTCGCGGGCCCAGTTGCGTTTGAAGTCGGACTGCCAGCCGCCCAGAATATAGACCATCGGATATTCTCCCTGTTTCAGGCGACGATGACGCCCGGCCCGGCAGGCTCGGCGTAGAGGGCTTCGACCTGGGCCCTGCGGTTGTCGATGACGGCGCGGCGGTTGATCGTCGCCTTGTCCGAGACTTCGTAAGCATTCGGGTCGGGCGGAGTGGTCAGGAAGGCCAGGCGCGCAATGCGGGCGCTGGCGCCGTGCGCCGTGGCGTTGTGGGCCGCCAGGCGTTCACGCACCGCTTCGGCCAGAGCGCCGGAAGCCAGAGCCTCGCCGACCTCCATCCCCAACTCGGTCTGGATCCCCGCCGGCGACGGCCAGGCCAACGCGCCCAGCCAGGGCCGGTTGTCGTCACACAGCGCTACCTCGGCGACCAGAGGGGCCAGCGCCTGCAACGCCGCCTCGCGCATCTGAGCGCCGAACACCCATGATCCGGTCGACAGCTTGAACTGATCGGCCATGCGCCCGGCGAAGAAAACACCCTGTGTCGGATCGGCCGGATCCGTCAGACGCGCCAGATCGCCCATGCGATAAAAGCCCTCATCGTCGAACGCCTCGGCCGTGCGTTGCGCATCATCATGGTATCCGGCCATGACGTTGGGACCGCGCACGCGTACCTCGAACCGCTCGTCATCGTGCGGAACCAGCTTCACCTCGACCCCCGGCGCTGGAAGTCCCAGCCCCAGTTGATCGGTGTATTGATGCACCACCATGAAGCCCGCTGTCGTCTCGGTCGCGCCATAGGCCGAGGTCAGCATGATGCGATGGCCTGTCTCGGCCACAGCCATGGCCTGTATCCGATCGCTGACCGACTGAGACAGAGCCGCACCGCCGAACACCATGACCCGCAGTTCCGAAAAGAAGGTCCGGCGCAGTTCGGCGTCAGCCTCCAGCGCATCGGCCAGCATGGCGTAGCCCGTCGGCACATTGATGTAATAGCGCACAGGACGTTCGCGCAGATTGCGGATCGACTCTTCGAACAGGCCCGGCATGGGCTTGCCGTCATCAATATAGAAGGCGCCGCCCGCAAAAAGCACCGCGCGCAGGGTGGCCGCTCCGGCCACATGGTTCCAAGGCATCCAGCCCAGCATATCGCCTGACCACGCGTAGCCCGCGCCAACCACCTGGGCCGCCTGAGCGGTATTGGCCGCGACCGCCCTCAAACTCAGCGGCACCACCTTGGGCAGGCCCGTCGAGCCGGAGGTCATCATGAACTGCGCAATCTGATCGGGCTTCAGCTCGGCAATCGCCGCCGCAACAGAAGGACCAGGACGTGTCGCCATGACGTCGGCCAGCAACACGCTAGGCCGCGACAGGGCTTCCGGCGTCGCTGTGATGATCACAGTGTTTTCGAGGCCCAGCCCATCAATGGCGGCGGCAGCCATGCGTGCGTCTTCGACAAGCAGGATCGAAGGCTTCAGGCTGTGGATCACATGCCTCAGCCGCCCCAGATCACCGCCCAGCATGACGTAATGGGCGCTGACCGGAGCTGTCGGTACGCCCGCCGCCAAAGCGCCGAACAGAAAGGCCGCCATGGCCAGGCTATTGGCGCCCATCATCATCACCGGGCCGCCCGTATGCTGCGGATGGTCCAGCAGCCATTGGGTGACGGCGTCCATCGCCGCCTTGAGTTCGCTGTAGGTCTGCGCCGTCCAGACGCCGCCCGCGGCGGGGTCACGCCGCGCCAGCGCCGTCATCTCGCCCTGACGGGCAGCGACCTCGGCGAAGGCTCGCGGCAGGTTCCAGTCATGGTCGGTCAGCGCAATGCGCGTCCGCATCCGCAGTTCGCCATCCGCCGCCCGCTGCACATCCAGGTCGACAGGCAGCAGGCCCGCGTCCCGAAATGGCGCCGCCCGCCAAGGCGCGGACGCCTCTCCAGTGCTCAAAGACGTCATGAAACCCCTCCCGATCGCCGCCTGAAGACGGTCTGCTAATAAAAGTAAGATGAGGTGGGTTTTGCTCTCCGGTCAAGCGACCCGCCCCATCCGCAGCGCGCGCCCGCCTCAGATATCCCCGTCCGGCAGAAAGCGACGATCCGTCCAGCAAGCATGGGTGCCGGAGCTGATCTTGTGCGGCAGGGCGATGCGACAGACCGGTCCCGCGTCGAACCGCTTGCAGTCGATCAGCGCGCATTCCGACCGACCCGCGTGTTCGTCGATGATGAAGCTGACCAGATAGCCGTCGTCTTCGTCCGTGGCGCCGATGCGCGGCGCGAACGGCGCCTCGCTGGCATAGCGGCCGTCCGGAAGGTTCACAGTCCAGGACTCGCCGGTCTTCAGATCATGCTTGATGAAGCCGTTGAACAGGAACCAGCCGGGCTTCGTCGTGGTGCTGTAGGCGTAACGATAGGGTTGACCGGCGTATTGCTGATTGATGGTGCCGAACTCGACCAGACGGTCATCCAGCCGCTCTTCCTTCGTCGTGCCGTCCTTCAGATTGAAGCGCCAGCGATGCAGTTTCGGCCGGAAGCTGTTCTCATCAACAAAGGCCATCATGTGGGCGTGCTCGGCATGAATCTCCGGCAGATCAGCCAGTGGATCCGGCATCGGCTTTTCCTGGAAATAGCCGTCCATGATGATCTCGTCGCCTTCCTCATAGGCATTGAGGAAGTGCAGGACATAGGTCGGCGCCGCCTCGAACCAACGGATGTCCTTCGTCTCACCATAACGAGGAATGACGGCGAAGCGCGACGGCATGTCGGGACGATAGCGCACGGCGTGATAGCCTGCCTTCAACGCCCGTTCGTCCCAGAACATCGGGAAATCGTTCAGGATCGTATAGTTTTCACTGAAGATCATGTCATGCGGCAGGCGCGGCCCTGGCAGGGGGACCGGCGTGTAATGAGTCCGCCGCCCGTCTGGCGCAACCACGCCATAGTACATATAGGGCGCGTGCTTGGAGTAGTTGAAGAACAGCAGCTCGCCGGTCCGTTCATCCACCCGTGCATGGGCCGACACCCCGTCCAGCGGCGCCCAGGACGCCACGCCTTCATCGTCCAGAGTGTTGGGATCCAGTTGATAGGCCTCGCCGCACTGATAGAAGGTCGCCAGCGCCTTGCCTGCATGGACCACCACATCGGTGCTGGCTGAGTCCTTCAGCCCACCATGGGCACCGAAACCGGGGCGTCTGGACACCTCCGGCCCATCCATCATACCGCCCCACAGGCTCTCGCCAGCCTGCTGCTCCGCCTGAAAACAGCGACTGCGGATGAAGCGGTTCCGATAGTCAGCCCTGCCATTGCGGAAGCTGATTTGATGCAGCATCCCGTCGCCGTCGAACGGGTGATACCGCCCAAGCGGCGTGTGCACCTGATTTTCGGTGTTGCGGATGTAGACGCCGTCGATGTCTGTCGGAATCTCGCCTTCGATCACTTCCAGATCAAAAGCATTCACCTCCTCATGCTGAGGGGTCCATGGCCCGCTGAGATAGGGATGGTTGCTGGGTTTGAGGGTCGCGTTGATGGGCGACAACCGCTCGATCTGCATGGTTCGTCTCCTGGCTCTGGACGAACCCTCGCGCTTTTGGTCTATTTACGCAAGTTATATGAGAGTCTTTTTTGAGGACGCTTGCGACATTGGCGCAGGCCACAGGATGACGCATGACCCAACAAGCTGCATTTGAGGGCGCAAGCCCGATCCGCGCAGGCCACGAATTGCCGCAGGATCGCCTGAGCGACTGGCTGCGGCGTCATGCTCCGGCGGTGGGTGAACTCAGGGATGTCCGACAGTTCAACGGCGGCCAGTCCAATCCGACCTATCGTCTGGACACCGACACCGGCACCCTTGTCCTCCGCCGCAAACCGCCCGGCGCCGTGCTGAAAGGCGCACACGCGGTCGATCGTGAATTCAGGGTCATCTCGGCGCTACGACAGGCCGGCTTCCCCGTGCCGGCCCCCTTGATCATGTGCGAGGATGACGCCGTCATCGGCTCGCCCTTCTATCTTATGGAGATGATCGAGGGGCGCATCTTCTGGTCGCCCACCCTGCCCGATCTGTCCCCTGATGGCCGCACCGCGCATTTTGACGCTCTGAACGCCACGATCGCCCGCCTGCATTGTCTGGATGTCGAAGCCATCGGCCTTGGCGACTATGGCAGACCGGGCAGCTTCTTCGCCCGCCAGATCACTCGCTGGTCGCGCCAGTATCTTGAGGACGACCTGGCCGGACGCGACCCGAACATGGACCGCCTCGTCACCTGGTTGCCGAAGCACGCCCCGCCGGACGACGGGACCGTTTCCGTCGTCCACGGTGATTTCCGCGCCGACAACGCCGTGTTCGCGCCAGACCGGGCCGAAGTGCGCGCCGTGCTGGACTGGGAACTGTCCACCCTGGGACACCCCATGGGCGACTTCACCTACCACCTGATGATGTACCGCCTGCCGCCGCACATGATCGGCGGTTTTGCGGGCGCAGACCTGGCGGCTTTGGGCATCCCCAGTGAAGCCGACTATCTGGCCGCCTATTGCGAGCGCGTCGGACGCACGCCGCCCACAGCGCAGGAACTGCGCTTCTACATGGCCTTCAACATGTTCCGGCTGGCCGCTATTTTCCACGGCATCAAGGGACGGATCGCGCGCGGCACCGCCGCCTCGGCCCACGCCCAGACCATGGCGGACAACCTGCCCGAACTCGCCGCCCTCGCCTGGGCCCAGACGGAGACGACACCATGAGCCAGACCGACCTCGACCCGGGCCGCGCCATCGCCGAGCGCATCGAACGGTTCGTCCGTGATGTCGTCATACCCTATGAAAAAGATCCACGCGCCACCGCGCACGGGCCTACTGACGAACTCGTCGCTGAACTGCGCGGATTGGCCCGCGAGGCCCAACTGCTGACGCCCCATATCGGCGTTGACGGCGCTCACCTGTCACAGCGGGCGACGGCGCTGGCGCTCCAGGCATCGGGACTGTCGCCTCTGGGCCCGGTCGCCCTCAACGTCATGGCCCCCGACGAAGGCAATATGTATCTGCTGGGCAGAGTCGCAGACGACGCTCAGAAGCGTCGCTTCCTCGATCCATTGGTCAGCGGCGAGGCCCGCTCGGCCTTCTTCATGACCGAACCGGCCGAGGACGGCGGAGCGGGCGCCGATCCTTCCATGCTTCAAACCACGGCGGTCCAGAACGGCGACGACTGGATCATCAACGGTCGCAAGGCCTTCATCACCGGCGCGGTCGGCGCTTCTGTCGGCATCGTCATGGCCCGCACCGACGCCGGAGACGGCAAGGTCGCCGCCACCATGTTCCTGGTCGACCTTCCGCATCCGGCGGTGCGCGTCGAAAGGGTCATGGAGACGATTGATTCCTCCATGCCCGGCGGCCATTCCATCATCGCTCTGAAAGACCTGCGCATACCCGGCGACCAGATTCTCGGCGCACCGCATCAGGGCTTCAAATATGCCCAGGTTCGCCTCAGCCCTGCCCGTCTCAGCCACTGTATGCGCTGGCTCGGCGCCTGCCGCCGCGCGCAGGAAATCGCCACCGCCTACGCGGTCAAACGCCACGCCTTCGGCAAGCCCCTGATCGACCACGAAGGTGTCGGTTTCATGCTGGCCGACAATATGATCGAGCTAAAACAGGCCGAACTGATGATCGACTGGTGCGCCAGTGTTCTGGATACCGGCGCCCTAGGCACAACCGAAAGCTCGATGACAAAGGTCGCAGTATCCGAAGCCCTGTTCCGTATTGCTGACCGCTGCGTCCAGATCATGGGAGGATCCGGCGTCTCGGGCGATACTGTGGTGGAACAGATCTTCCGCGAAGTCCGCGCCTTTCGGATTTATGATGGGCCGAGCGAGGTGCATCGCTGGAGCCTGGCCAAGGCCGTCAAGCGTCAGGGCCTGTCAGTTCAAACGACTTGAACCCGTCAAATGAAGCCGTGCGGATCTAGGGTCTGTACCCAATTGAGTTGAAGGGTCGGCTGTGATTCAAGCTTCCAGGGAGGCTTGGACATGGCGGATCACTTTGGCTTTCGGACGCGCAGTGGGCGGTGATCGAGCCGCACATTCCCAAGGTCTATGCGGGCAAGCGACGTGTGGATGATCGTCGGGTGATCTCGGGGATCGTGCATCGCCTGCTCGAGGGGTGTCGCTGGCGGGCGCTGCCAGAGGTCTATGGGCCGTACACGACGGTGTTCAACCGCTACAACCGTTGGAGCAAACGGGGCCTGTGGCAGCGGATCCTGACGGCCCTGAACGAGGACGCCGATCCGCCGGTGGCGGCGATGATCGACGCGACCTCCGTCAAGGCGCACCGGTCGGCAAGCGGTGGAAAAGGGGGGCCTCGCCCCAAGCCATAGGCTGCTCGCGCGGCGGGCGCACCACCAAGGTCCATCTGCTGGTGGACAAGGCCGGACGGCCTCGCGTGCTCCAGCTCTCGCCGGCCCAGGCGCCGGACATCGTCGCGGCTCACGACCTGGTCCTCGCCAGTGCGCCCAGCCAGAGCCTGCTGGCCGACCGCGCCTACGACGGCGACGCTCTGCGCCGTCTGCTCACCGAACGCGGCACAACCCCGGTGATCCCCAACAAGATCAACCGCGTGAACCGCCATCCCTTCGACGCCGCAGCCAACAGGCTCCGAAACGCCGTCGAACGAGCCTTCTGCCGCCTCAAGGACTTCCGCGCTGTCGCCACCCGATACGACAAGACCGCCAGAAACTACCTCGCTGGCCTATGCCTCGTCGCCGCCATCACCCTCTGGACCAAATGAGTCCGGACCCTAGAACAACTGATTAGGCGACGGTCGCTAAACTATCATGGGATAGATCTGCTTCATGGCGCGATGACGGAGGCGGGTTGCAAGCAGCTCCGCCGCCATTCTATCTGAGCGCGTTTCAGATCGCGCCGAAATGCCGGATCAGCCAGCAATCGCGCCACCAGGGCCGCCCCAACCAGGCGCCCCGCCTCCACGTCGCTGACGTAGTGGACGCCGCAGATCGTTCGACTGTCGCCGTAAGCCAGACCACGCGTCAGGATCGCTTCAGCGCGGTCCGGCGCGAGTTCCGCCAAGATCAACGCCCACGCCCAGCCCATGGCAGCATGACCTGAGGGATAGGAACCGCTCTCGGTCAACCACGGAGCCGCCTCGACGCAGATGTCTGCTGGTTCGGACACAAAGGGACGCGGCCGGGCATAGCGCGCCTTGGCCGAGGCCTGGATCATCTCAAGGTCGGCGTGCATCCGGCCCAGCAACAGCGCCAGCGTCGGCGTCCGGCTGGGATCAAAACGAGCCCCGAGCGCCTCGCTGAAGACTTCGGGCGCTGAGGGCGTGACGATCTCCGCGTCGGCGGTCGCCTGGGCCCAGCGCGCCTGCCCCTTCATAGTTCGCGTCGCGCGATAGACCGCCAGATCGTTCTGGGCCCTCAAGGAGCCGTCTTCCGGAGGCGGCGGCAGAAAGGCGAGCGCCTCAAAGTCGCTGTTCGCCACCAGATATCCTTCGGGGTGGTCGGCGTAACCTTGCCACAGCGACGGGTCCTGACCGGAGGCGCAGGCCGACATAACCAGACCAAGCGCAGCGGCGGCCAAAGACCGCATGCGCATCTCAGCCCTCCGTCACTTGGAAGTCGCCCGTGCGATCCGTCGTGATGCGGGCGAAGCGCCACGCCCGGCCGTCACGCGTCTCGATATCCGCCACCTGGTGATAGTCGCACGTCAGGGCGTCCGGCGTGATGCTGACGATCAGGAAGCCATGATCGCGCACGTGGGCGAAACGGACGTCGGGGTTCTTGGCGACCAGAGCCTTTTCCGCGACCTCATAGATGCGGGGGTCCGGGCTGATGGTTTCATAGCCGCCGGGCGAGGTGACGCTGCCGGTCCCGAACTCGACGCCGACGAAGCTTTCGTCGCGCGGATCGTGCAGGCGGTTGCCCCAGAACATATGCGTATCGCCGCTGAGGATGGCCATTCGGGCGCCGCTGCGGCGGGCGGCGTCATACAGGCGAAGGCGCGCCGCCGGATAGCCGTCCCAGGCGTCCAGATTGATCGGCAGGCCCAGGCGGGTGCTTTCCAGCCAGCGGCGCGAGCCGGGCCGCGACATGGCTTCTTCCAGCAGGTCTTCGGGCATGACGGACATGAAGTCCGGCGCCCGCATCCGAGCCACGACGACCTGATTGGCCAGCATCTGCCAAGTCGCTCCGCGCTGAACAGAGGCGGTCAGGGCGTCTTCCAGCCAGGCTTCCTGCGTCGCGCCCATCATGGAGCGTTCTGGGCGGTTCAGCACCTCGGCCTCAAAACGGGCGGCGTCGGGGCGGCCCTCGGCGTCGAAGATCATCTCGCGTGAGGCGCTGGGCGCCTTGGTGCGGCCGGTCAGGCGCGTCTCGACCGCGATCAGCGACAGCAGGTCGCCGAAATCATAGACGCGGTTCAGCACATGGGCCGGGCGGCCCGGCGCCGGATCACGCATGGGCAGCCATTCGAAATAGGCCTGGATCGCTGCATCACGACGACGATCCCACGGGCCTTCAGTATCCTCATCGTGGTCAGGCGCGCCGCCCATCCAGCTGTTGTTCGCCGTCTCGTGATCATCCCAGACGGTGATGAAGGCGGCGCGGGCGTGGGCGGCCTGAAGGTCAGGGTCGGTGCGATACTGGGCGAAGCGACGGCGATAGTCGTCCAGGGTGACGATCTCATGCGCCGGATCGTGTTCGCGGCCCAGTGCGCGGCTTTCTTCGCCGCCATAGCCGTCGACGCCGTATTCATAGATGTAGTCGCCCAGGTGAACGACCGCGTCCACCGGCTCTTCCAGATCGGCGATGGCGCGATAGGCGTTGAAATAGCCGAAGCCGTAGTGGGAACAGGACACCACCGCCAGCCGCGCCTGTTCGACCCCGCTGCCCGGCAGGGTGCGCGCCCGACCGATGGCTGAGACCGCATCGGCGCTGCGGAAGCGATAGAAATATTCACGCCCGGCGCGCAGACCCGTCACATCGACCTTGGCCGTGTGGTCGCGCTCAGCCGCAGCCTGAACCGTGCCGGACTGGACGATGCGGGTGAAACCTTCGTCCTCAGCGACTTCCCAACGCAGATTGACCACGCCGCCCTGCCCCGTCGCCCGGGTCCAGATGACAAAGCCGCCCTGCGTCGGATCGCCCGCCGCAATACCATGGGTGAAGACGGCCGGATCAAGCGGCGCGCGCGCGGCGGCGGGACCGGCCAGCGCCGCGCCCCCGCTCATCAGGGCCAGGGCGCCGCGGCGCGACAGACGTAGGTTCTGCGTCATCGAACATACTCTTTTCGTTCGAGAGGCGCCGTGCAGGCGGCGCGGAATAAAGCCTTCCGGCGGCCGTTCATCCCGGCCGCCGGACAGATCATCGGACCTTAGAAACGATAGGCCAGGTTCACCCGGAACATGCGCGGCAGGCCGGGCATAACGGCGACTTCCTTGTAAACCTCGGCCGAGGGGGTGAAGTATTCCTCGTCGAACAGGTTATCGATGTTGGCCGAGACGGTGACGTTGCGCACCTTCACATAGGCCGCCGCCTTGGCCAGCGTATAGCCCGGCAGACGCAGGCTGCTTTCCAGAATGCCGCCCGTTTCCGAGACATAGGTGGCCCCGGCGGTGAAGCCCGCGCTGGCCTCGGCGCCCATCAGGTTGAATGGCTCGGTCGTATAGGCGCCGAACAGGCTGAACACGGTGTCGGGCATGGTGCGCACGACATAGCCGTCCGCCAGTTCCGGGAAACTGCCCGCATTGTTCACCGCGAAGGTGCCGCCGTAGGACAGGACCGGATCAAAGCCCAGTTGTTCGGGCCGCAGTTCCAGATACTCGCCCTTGCCCTTGCCCGGCGCATCCACGCGCGTTTCCTGCAGCGTCAGGGCGGTGGTGAAGCTGAGTTTGTCGCTGGCCAGCCAGTGGGCCTCCAGCTCGAAACCGTCCGAGGTGGTGCCGCTGACATTGCCCATGATGTCGGTCTGGCGGCGGAACTGCTCATAATAGGCTGCGCCGCCGAACAGAGCGCCGTCGAACAGCGAGAACTTGACGCCGACTTCCTTCAGTTCCGACGGCGAGATGAACAGATTGCTGGTCACCGTGCCGACCGACACGCCGCCGGTCTGGCTCGATTCCAGCGAGCGCGGCTCGGCCACGGTGACATAGGGGGTCAGGCCCCACGGCGTCTCATAGCGGGCCGACAGCGACCAGGTGACGGCGTCCTTGCTGTTCTCGACCCAGGTATCCTTCAGGCCGAAGACCGTCTCGCCCTTGTTGATCGCCTTCACGTCGTAATCGTCCCAGCGCAGCCCGGCCAGGATGCTGAAACGGTCGAAGATAGTGATGTCGCTCATGGCGAAGACCGAGCGGCTGTTCCACTCCATCTCATGCCGCGAGTCCCACATCTGCTCCCCGTTCTTCATCAGGGGCGCGGCGATGCGATCGCCCGCCGTCGAGCCGTGCGACAGGTCGCGACGGTTCAGGGCGATATAGCCGGACAGGAAGCTTTCATACTGCTTGGCCGTATGGTCGCGATAACCGGCGCCGATGACGGTGTCGGCGCTGACGTGCTGGCCGAAGCGCGAAGGGAAGCTGTAGGTTACACGGCCCTCGAGGGCGCGGGCGTCATAGTCGGCAGCGAAACCGAAGCTGTTGAAACGCTGATTCTCAATGTCATCCATGAAGGCCTTGAAGGCCAGCACCGAACCGTTCGCCATCTCCTTCTGCAGGCCAGCATAGGCGGTGAAGGTGCGGCTGTCGTTATAGTCGGCGTCATCCGCCATGACGTTGCGGCGGCTTAAGCGGGTCGTGCCGACGCCTTCATCAAGGGCGAACTTCGGATTGTTCTTGCCGCCGTATTCCAGGATCTGGCGGATGTTGGACGTGCCGCCCCAGGCGCCGAAGGCGGCGTCGATCTCGCCGTATTCGATCATGCCCGAGCCATCCAGATCGACCAGATCGGTATCGCGCCCGGTGATGTAGACGCCGTTGTCGATCAGGTTCTGCGTCACCCGGTTCCAGCCCGGCGACTGGATGCGACCCGACTCCTTGAAGTGCATCAGATTGACTTCGCCCGACCAGCCGTCGCCGAAGTCGCCGACATAGGTGGCCTGAAGGTTCAAGTGCTCAGGATGGACATTGCGGTAATAGGAATCGGAGTCCTCGCGCTCGACATAGAAGGCGAAGCCGCCCTCGCCCACCGGCACGACGATGTCCGCCGCCGCATTGCGTCGCCCATAGGAACCGACGGTGACATTGACGCCGCCGCTCATCTCATCGGCATAGCGCGCATCGACGCCGCGCGCCGATTTGGGCACGAAGTTCAGCAGGCCGCCGACCTTGCCGGGGCCATAGATGGGCGAGGACGGTCCGCGCAGCACCTCGACATAGGCGGCGGCGCCCAGGTTGGACGAAAAGCTGCCCCGGTTCTCGATCCGCTTGAAGCCCTGAAAATAGGTGTCGGCCAGGGTGCCGCGCACGTTCAGGTTGCCGGGCACGCCGAAAAAGCTGGCCGTATAGGCGCCCGGCACGGCGGCGACCAGATCGTCGACGTTCTCCATCCCATAGCGGGCGATGGTGTCCGAGCTGACGCGCGACGCCGAACGCGGCGTCTCCAGCAGCGAACGATCAAGGCCGGTGAAGCTGTCGGTCGCGCCCTTCTGAAGACGGCTCAGCGGATCGAAACGGGCGGTGACGACCACGTCGCCGATCTGGGTCGTTTCAGCCCGAGCCTCGGCGGCCGAAACGATGACGAAGGCGCCGTTCGGGTCGCGCCGGAACGTCAGGTTCGTGCCTTCCAGCAGCCGGGCCAGCGCCTCCGCCGCCGTCATCGAGCCGGTCAGCACGGCCGAGCGGCGGTTATCCAGTGAAACGCCTGCGGCGACGATCACCGCACCCGTCTGCTCAGCCAGGGCGACCACCGCGCGGTCCAGCGCCTGGGCCTCGATGCGGACGGCGTGAACCTGGGCTGCAGCCGGGGCGGATTGGACTTGCGCCAACACGGGCGTAGCAGCGGCGGCCAGCACAAAAACGGCGGCGGAAGACGTGGCGACGGCCTTCAGCGTGGAACGACGAATGATCAACTCTATCCCCTGAGCAATGCGCGAAGCCAGCAGCCGACACGGCCCCCAACAGCTTCGACATCCCCAAGACGCAGGCCGATCCTCACCCTTCCAGCCCAGCGGGCGATTTCATTAAAGCTTCAAGATAACTCAGCTTTTCAGCATCATTTGGATCTCGCCCTCGGCGTTCCTGCGGCGCGCCAGATGGCCGTTCAGCTCCTGCGCCAGACTCTCCAGAGCCTGCGGAATCTGCTCAATGGTGAAGGCCGCCGTCACCTTGCGCGCGCCCAGCTCGGGCGAGGCGATCGTTACGCCCGGACGGTAATAGCGGTTCACCTCGGCCACAACTTCCGACAGCGGCTGGTCGATGAAGCTGAAGCGTTGACGCCGCCACGGGGCGACGCCCGCCGGATTGATCGCAGCCCGTTTCAACGCCCCGCCGCGCAGAGCCGCGCGTTCACCCGCGCCGATGACAGTCTGCTCGCCCGTCGCCGTGGCGGTCACCCGCACCCGCCCCTGTTCAACAAAGACCTCCGGTCCCAGTTCGCCCAGCCGGACCTCGAACGCCGTGCCCAGCGCCTCAGCCTTCAGCCCGGCGCCCACCACGGTAAAGATGCGCGTCTCATCGCGCGCCACATCAAAGAAGGCCTCGCCCGCGTCCAGCCGCATCTGCCGCACCCGGTCGCCGACGCGGGTCGCCAGAACCGAACGCCCGCCCAGCGACACGCGCGAACCGTCCTCCAGCGACAGATGACGGATCTGGCCCACCTCGGTCGCGAACCGGCGTCGCTCTCCGCTCACGATCTGCAGAGCCAAAGGCGTCACCGCCAGCGCCCCGATCCCTGCCGCCATAGCCATCAGGCCCCGGCGCGACGGCGGCGTCCAACGACGCGGCGCCCCGCGCGGCAAGGCACGCGGCGATGTGGGCGGCGCGACCTGCGTCGCACCCATACTCTGCTGGTTCAACGCCTCCGACCAATCCAGCCGCGCCCACAGCGCCTCAGCCTCGGCATAGGCCGCCGCATGATCCGGCGAGGCCGAACGCCAGGCTTCGAACGCCCGGCGATCCGCCGCACTGATCGGCCCGCCGCACTGCAGCGCCAACCATTCCAACGCCTGTTCGATGGGCGGCGCATCATTCCGCGCCGTCATGCCGCCTTCGTCCCACGTATCTGAACAGCGCGACGCAACTCGATCAGCGTCCGCGCGATCGTGCGGCTGATGTCCGCCGGAGAGCGCCCCGTCAAGCGCGAGATCTCCGCATAGGTCAGCCCCTCGATCCGGCTCATCTGCAAAAGCCCCCGCGCATCGGGGTCCAGCGCCTGAATGCTGCGATCCAACGCCTCCTGTTCCTCGCGCCTCAACAGGACCTCCTCAGGACTGATTTCATGTTGCGGCGGCGCGGTGTCGGCCAGCGCCTTCCAGCGCCGCTTCTGGCTATCGGCGCGACGGATGGCGTCTTTCAGGGCGTTGCGCGCCATGACGAACAGAAAGGCCCGAGGATCCGCCACACCCTCCCGATTTTCCAGCGTGCTGAACCGCAGGAAAGCCTGCTGAAGGGCGTCGTCCACTCCATCCTGCTGAGGACCATAGCGCCGGACCAGCGCAGTGCGGATATCCACCCCGTAACGAGCCAGCAGATAGTTCAATGAGCGGCCGTCACGCCCACCGCTTGCCCCGCCTTGGGTTCCCATAGACTTGCCGCAATTTCATCCCCACTGCTAACTTGCCCGGGATTTGCGACAGATCGCCCACACCATCGCGCCAGTTTTGCAAAGACACCCTTCGCCGTATCTCATTCCGGCGCGGCCCGGCACCCACCGATAGATTATCGCCCGCGGGGTTCGGCTATTCGACACTGCCGCTGAGCGCCGAAATCGGATAATACGCGATGGTCCTTAGAAACCACGCAGTGGTTTGAGGGCCCTTCCATAGCCAAACACCGCTCAGTTGAACGTAACGCCCATAACCGTCAGCAATCGGGTCCGGGCGCCGCATTCTATAAGTCACATATGGATAAGCTCGGACCCATGGAACAAAGGCGGCAGTCAAGCTTGAATATGACTCATCGTCTGCAGCCTCATTGGCTACGTTAGCCGTCCATCCCCGGGATGGACGTGCTCAAACGAAATGGCCGCAATGTACGGCGACTGAGGGAGGCTAAAGGCCTGTCGCAAGAGCAACTGGCCTTTGAGGCCGACATGCACCGGACCTATTTGTCGGGGATCAAGCGGGGCGTGCGCAATCCCACCGCCACCGTGCTCCAACGACTGGCGGTGGCTTTAGGCTGCGTCATCGGCGACCTCTTCGCCTAACCCTCCCTCAACTGTGCTGCGGCGGCTAATTCATCCAGATTGCCTGCCCGACTTGCGCCTAAGGTGAGGATCAGTGTGCAATAGGCCCCCCCTTCGTGGGGTGATCAGCGTGCAAAAAGGACCCCTTCATCCTGAGGTTATAGTCGGCCGACTGGTTTTGATCAGTTGGCGAGAATGGGATGTTGATCGTGGAGACAGTAGTTCGGCTGCTGAAGAAGCGGATCAATGCGGTGCGATTACGCCGACTCAGGCTGTCGATGCGCGCAGAACGCGTCGTCGCCGATGCGGCGTCCGCATCTGACCGAGGTTCCTTCATATCCTGACTTGCTCCTGCAAGGTGCGCGGCGCCAACGGTTTCTGCTGATCAATCTGGTTCGCAGACGTAACAGAGCCGATGTACCTCAACTTCTTACGAAAAAATTACGGACAGGCTGCTCGATGGCAGTGGGAGGTGCCTTCCTTTTGATCTGAGCTTTGAATGAGGGTCCGTTTTTATCTAGGCAAGGAGCGTGAATGTCCGCCTCCATGAGGCGCAGATCAACGGTGCGCTTGGATCACGGCGTCGGGGCGACATGCTCGTGACCGGGCGACGGGGCGATCGGCAGAACCCTGCAGATCGGCTCGACCCCATAGACGTGCCGGTGATCGTCGAAGAAGGCGATCATCGCTTGAACGAGCGGCCGAGCTCCGCCTGCGCGAAATAGGCCGACGCCTTGCGAAGGATCTCATTGGCCTGACGAAGCTCCCAGTTCTCCCCGCTCCAGCGCCTTGAGCTTCTCGGCCAGATCCGTCGGAACGCCGGCGCGCCGGCCGCTGTCTACCTGCGCCTTCTTCATCCACTCGTTCAGCGTATGCGCCGAGCAGCCGATCTTATTCGCTGCCGAAACAACCGCCGTCCAGCGTGTCGGAGGCTCTCCGCCATGATCCAGCGCCATCCGAACCGCGCGAACGCGGACCTCAGGTGCAGACTTGTTCGTTGTCTTGCTCATCGGGCTCCAGCCTACTCAGGTGTTGGAGCCTCCGCGAACCCCAGAGCGGTTCAATGGGACCAAACACTCTTATACGCTCCACAGCCGCGCCCAGGGAGCAAGCCGAGCCGCCGTCCTTTCTGAAGATAATCTGATCGACAGGCTTCAAGGCCATGCGAACACGACCTTCGATATAAGATGTCGCGCGAGAATATACGCAGTTTTTCTACAACATTACTGCCATTTTCTCGTTTGCAAGGGTTCCCATCCCGCCGGAACACTCCCCTTCTCGCAACAGCGAGATCAGAGGTCAGTCCATCCGGACTGAGCGCCACAGCGGGGGCTGTCCATCATGAAAGAGTTTCGAGCGCTTCAGTGGGCCGCGGGGGCGGCGCTGGCGACATTGAGCGCAGGTCCGGCCCTCGCCCAGGCCGATCCGCACACGGCGCAGGTCGAGGATGTGGTCGTCACCGGGCGCCGCACCTCCGAGGCGACGCTCGCCATCGGAACGGACCAGGTCTCCAACACCATTTCCATTACGCGTGAAGCCCTGCTGTCGGCTCCGGCGGGCGTCTCGGGCCTGAAGATGCTGGAGGGCCTGCCCGGCTTCAACGTCCAGGCCAACGACGCCCTGGGGCTTTACGAGTTCGGCAACTCGGTCTCGGTGCGAGCCTTCAACTTCCAGCAGATCGGCTTCGTGCTGGACGGGGCGCCGACGGGGCGTTCAGACCAGTTCGGCGGCAGCCCCATCTTCCGCTACGTCGAGAATGAAAATCTGGCGCGCGTCACCGCCTCTCAGGGCGCCGGAGACGTCGCCCAGCCCAGCTATTCCTCACTCGGCCCCATCGTCCAGTATGTGACGATTGATCCGGCGGAAACTTTCGGCGTCGCCACCACGCTGACAACGGGCAGCGACAACCTGAAACGCGGCTTTCTGCGGGTCGACACCGGCAAGCATGGCGGCGCCTCGGCCTATATCAGCTATTCCGACTTCTCAGCCGACCTGTGGCGCGGACCGGGCGACCTCAACCGCAAGCACGCCGAGGGCAAGCTGCGCTATCAGGCGAGCAACTGCGCCGAGGCGGTTTTCGGCGTCGTCTGGAACGACTACTTCGACTACGACGCCCCGGCCATCACCAAGGCCCAGTACGCGGGCGCGGCTGGCGACGCCTTCGGCCGCAGCGGACGCGACTTCGCCTATCTGGGCCATGTGCCGGTCCTGCCGCAGACAACGACGGGCGTCGTCTATTCCAATCCGCTCTACAACCAGTACTACAAGCAGGCGGTGAACAGCCGGACGGACACGCTCTATCGCCTGTCCGGCGCCCTGCCCCTGGGCCAGAACTTCCGGCTGGAAGGCACAGCCTATTATGAGGACAAGGAGGGCTACGGCGTCTCGCCCGAAGCCTACGCCGCCTCCCTGACCAGCTACAACAACCAGCGCCTGATCCTGCCGGGCCTGGCCGCCCCGCGCGGGCTCCAGTACGGCCTTTCCACCGTGGACGGCGAACGCAAGGGCCTGGTCGCCCGGGCCATCTGGGAGGTGGGCCGCCACAGCCTGACCGGCGGCGTCTGGATCGAGACCGACGACTATCACCGCACCCAGACCCGCTATAATCAGGCGGACGGCAGCCCCGACGGCGATCCCCTGCTGAACGAAGCCGTCCATCGTCAGAGAGATTTCGTCTCGACGCGCGAGACGCGGCAGCTGTTCCTGCAGGACGTCATCCATCTGCTGGACGACCGGCTGAAGATCGAACTGGGCGTCAAGGCCCTCGATATCGATTACCAGATCAGCGGCTATCGGAACCCGGCCGACTATATCAATCAGCGCCAGCCCTCGATCTCCGACAACTGGAAGGACGGCTTCCTGCCCAATATCGGCCTGACCTGGAACATCAGCCGCACCGAGCAGATCTTCACTTCATACGCCGAGAACCTGGCCCTGCCGCGCGGCGCCGACGACGTCTTCGCCCTGGCCAGCCCAGCGGCGCGCACGCCCGACGCGGAAATCTCGAAGAATTGGGAACTGGGCGTCCGCACCAACCGGCCGAGCTTCAACGCGGCGCTGGCGCTCTACAAGACCACCTTCGACAACCGGCTCCAGTCCTACGCCGTCACCATTCCAGGCAGCGGCACGACCGAGAACTTCTTCCAGAACGTCGGCGCGGTAGAGGCCCACGGCGCCGAGTTCAGCGGCGTCTGGAAGCCCGAATGGACCGGCGGCAAGGCCTATTTCAACGCCAACGCCAGCTACAACATCGTGGAGTTCAAGGACGACCTCCCTGGCTTCACCCCCGGCACGGGCGCGGCTCTGACCATATCCGGCAACACCGTGCCGGATAGCCCCGAGTGGATCATCCAGGGCGGGGTGACGATCGAGCCGACCTCCTGGATCGTCGCCAACGTCTCGGCCCGCCACATCGGCGAGAGGTTCTCCAACTTCACCAATACGGAGCGGACGCGCGCCTACACCGTGGTCAACGCCTATGTCGATTTCGGAGGCGGCTGGAGCGCGGGGCCGTTGAAGGAGCTGGGCCTGCGCCTCAACGTCGATAACCTCCTCGACGAGGACTACCTCGGCGCCATCACCACCACGGTGAATACCCCCGCCACCTTCCGTCCAGGCCCGCCGCGCACAGTGCAGGTGTCGCTGACGGCCGCCTTCTGACCGACACCCCTTACGTCTCCCCAGCCAGCCAAGGAAATCCCATGCCCTCCCGCCTGCTTCTCGGCGCGTCAGCCGCCGCCCTGCTGCTCATCTCCAGCGCCGCCTCAGCGCAAACCCCCGACGCCGTCCACCGCCGCGCCCTGGTGCTGGACGGCCACGCCGACGTCCTGCTGCCCTCAACGCCAGCCCGTTACTGGCTGCCGGATGGAGGCTCCCGCGTCGATCTGGATCATCTGACCCGCGGCCAGGTCGACGCCGTGGTCCTGTCGCTGGCGGTTGGTCCGGGGCCGCGAGACGCCGCCGGGATCGCCGCCGCCCGCGCCGATGTGAACGCAAAACTGGCGAAGATCCGCGCCTTCGCCGCCGACAACCCCACGCGCGTCGGCATCGCCCTCAGCGCCGACGACGTCGAACGTCTGGCGGGCGAAGGCAAGATCGCCGTTCTGATCGGCTTCCAGAACGCCCGTTCCCTGGGCGACGACCTGGGCCAGATCGACGCCCTCTATCGCGACGGCGTGCGCGTCTTCGCTTTCAACCATGCGGGTCACAACAGCTGGTCGGATTCTTCACGCCCTGTCGAAACCCCGCCTTCCGAACATGGAGGCCTGTCGCCCATCGGCCGGCAGGCCGTCGCCCGACTGAACGATCTCGGTGTCCTGATCGATGTATCGCAGTTGTCCAGCGACGCCTTCGCCCAGACCCTGGCGCTGACGCGGGCGCCGGTGGCCGCCACCCATTCCAATGCCCGCGCCCTGGTCGACAACAGCCGCAACCTGTCGGACGCGGAACTGGACGCCATCAAGAAGAACGACGGCGTGGTCCAAGTCTCGCCATTCAATACCTATCTGGCGCGCCAGCCCAGCGAGGCCGAGCGGCAGAGAATCTCGGCGGTCCGCGTCCGCCACGGCCTGCCCGCCGCCTTCGCCGCCGCCAACGACGGCTACGGCTCCCTGGCCCCGGAGCCGCAACAGGCCTTCCTGGACGAACTCGCGCCCATCGTGCCCCGCGCGACGATCTCGGACTATGTCGATCACATCGATTACATCGCCAGGCGGATCGGTTGGCGCCACGTCGGCGTCGGCACGGATTTCGATCACGGCGCCGGCGTCACAGGCTTCGACAGCGAAGCGGACGCCCCCAACGTCACCGCCGAATTGCTGCGTCGCGGCTATACTGAAGAACAGGTTGGCGCCATCTGGAGCGGCAACTTCCTGCGCGTCCTGCGCGCCGCCGAGGCCGCGCGCCGCAATTGACGCCGGCCCAAGGGTCCGCCCTGCGTCCAAGATCGTCGCAGGGCGGATCAGGCCTGCACGAAGGCAGCTTCGTAAAGCACCGCATCCGGCTATGGCGAAGCATAGGCGCAGGTCCTCGGCGCCTGCGAGGGATGTCTGAAGCCCGAGATGGGAATTGGTCGATAGGCTTCAGAGGTCGCTGGAGAAGATCCCCTGGTTCAGCACCGTCGGGCCTCCTGTCCAAGATCAAGACCCTATAATCGCGGGTCAGCCCGGGACGCGCCCGCAACATGAGGAAAAGCGCGGGCTGCATTCGCGGCCCGCCAGTTTCATGGGAGGAAACGTCTCTTGGGGAGAGACGCCTCAGCCTTTCATGCCCGCCCCCAAAGCCCAATGCAGAAATACTGCCGGGTTTTTCAGCTTTCCTTCGCACCTCGCCCCAGGACGCGCGCCGCCGCCCGCACGATGGCGTCGATGGTCACCCGCAGGCGCAGACTGGTGCTCGCCGTCTGCGCCCACAGCAGATGCACGGGCCTGTGGCCGGCGATCTGGTTTTCCAGCACGGCGACCAGCCGCCCGGCGGCCAGATCATCGGCGACCAGCCAGGTCGGCGCCATACCGATGCCCCGACCTGCCCGGATCGCGGTCAGCGACAGGGCGCTGCCTTCCAGAACAAGGCGGGCGGGCGGTGTCCATGAGACCTCGTCTTCTCCGGTCCTGAAACGCCAGGGCGCGACCCTGCCGCGTGACGCCGAAGCAATGAGGTCATGACCGGACAGATCCTGCCATCGGTCCGGACGCCCTGCACCGGCGAGGTAGGCGGGCGCGGCGCATAGGCTCAGGCGCTGCTGGCCGATAAGCCGTCCCTTAACGCCTGCGCTGTCCGGCGGCTCGCCGATGCGGACGGCGAGATCAAAGGCCCCGTCAGACAGATCGACGGGATCGCCGCTCAGGGACAGGTGATAGGCCAGTCTCGGATGCTGCGCCGCCAGTTCGTAGAGGGCGGGCGCCACCGCCTCGGCCCCGAACAATGGCGGAAGAGAGGCGCGCACCACGCCGACCGGCTCGGAAGCCGCCAGGATCATGTCCTGCTCGACCCGTCGGATCGACGTCATGGCCTGTCGGCATACGGCCGCATAGGCGCACCCCTCCTGGGTCATGGAGAAGCTTCGGGTCGTGCGCTCGAACAACTGCGTCCCGAGCCTCGCCTCCAGTCTGGCGATCGCCTTGGCCACAGCCGAGGGCGTCAGCCCCAGATGCCGTGCCGCCCGTGCAAAGCCTCCTTGATCGCAGACGGCCAGGAAGACCCTGATCACACCGCCGGGGCCGACATCGTCCATGGTCATTGCATAATTATCTTCGGCTCTGAGGTGACAAATGATCCAAACTGGATCGTTTCATTCTGCACTATCCTCGGCGTCATGGCGCAGAAAACCTATGCAATCATCGGCGGCGCATCGGGCATGGGCTTCGCCCTGGCCCAGGCCCTCGTCGCGCGCGGCGATCATGTCCTGATCGGCGGCCGTTCGCCCTCCAGTCTCGAGCAGGCGCGACATCGGCTTGGTCCGCTAGCCGTCACACAGCCTGTCGACATCGCCGACCGGCCCGCCCTTACGACCTTCTTCGACATGGCGCCGCCGCTTTCGGGCCTGTTCACGCCCGGCGCCGCCTATGTCACCGGCGCCTTCGCAGAAGCCACGCCCGAGGTGGCGGAAAGCGCCTTCCGTTCCAAGTTCTGGGGACAGTACTGGGCGATCCACGCCGCCCTGCCGCGCCTCACGCCCTACGCCGGGGTTGTGTTGATGTCAGGGGCGGCTTCTGTCCGCCCCATGGGGCATCCGGCCTATGCCGCCTGCAATGCGGCTATTGAAGGCCTGACGCGCGCCCTGGCCCAGGAACTCTCTCCCATTCGCGTCAACTGCCTGTCTCCCGGCACCGTGGACAGCGACCTCTGGCGACGTCGCCCCGCCGAAATGCGCGAGCCCGCCTATGAGGCCTTCAGCCGCCTCAGCCTCGTCGGGCGTCCCGGCGACGTCCACGACCTGGCCCATGCAGCGCTCTTCCTGCTCGATAACCGCAACATGACCGGCGCCACCCTGTTCGCGGACGGCGGCTATAGTCTGCGTTGATTGCAAACCGGCAAAACACGCGAAAAGAAGTCGTCTGCGCCTGCGCCGTCCAGATGTCGGGAATGAACACCTGAAGATCAGATGATAAGCACAGGATGAGCCGCGTCAAAAGATGCTGACGAGGCGAGCGACACGCCTTTTCACCTGAGGTAATACAGGGACTGCAGCATGCCGCTTGGGCTCGGTTCAGAACTCATCAGCCGGACCACGCGCAGTTTGCATCTGATCGGTTCCGGGGGGTTCTGTCGTGTCGCGTTCTTATGAGGAGGTTCTGTCTGACGCCATCGGCGCGATCTATGACTGCGTCCTGAATCCCGACTTGTGGCCGGCGACGCTCGCGGTCATGGGAAATTTCCTGGATTGCAGCAACGGCACCCTGGTCATGACGGATCTGGCCCAGCAGCGATTACGAACCGTCAAGAGCTGGAATTTCGAGGCGGCGCTGATCGAGCGTCTACCCGAGTTCAGCGCCGAGAGCGCACAGGTCTGGTCGAGCGTCACCGACCTTTGGGCGCGGGATCTGAATGAGCCGGGTTCATCCATGCGCGAGGCGCCGGAAGCGTTCTCCCGCACACGCTGGGCGACAGAAGTCATGCAGCCGAGGGGCCTGGTCGATTCGCTCCATATGATCGTGCTTCGCGAACCCAGCCGCATCGCCGATATCGCTCTGTATCGAGAGCGCGCCGCAGGTCTTTGCGACGAGCAGACCCTGAATCGTGCTCGGCTGCTGACGCCGCATCTTCGTCGGGCGGTGGCCATGTCCAGCATTCTGGACATGCAAAAAGTGGAACGGAACAACTGGAAATCCCTGGCCGACACCCTGTCAGCCGGCGTGTTCCTGATTTCAACGACAGGTCGCGTGGCGGATTTCAACGCCGCCGCCGAAACCCGCATCCGGCAAGGCGGGCTTCTGGTTGAGCGGCAGGGACGGCTGGCCGCCGTGAGACGCAATGCGGCGACGCCATTAAAGGCTGCTATAGAACAGGCCCTTTTGGGGCAGGAGGCCGCCAGCACCGGCGTCGTCCTGTCCGGTCCCGATGAGCCGCCGGTGATGGCCTATGTGCTGTCTCTGAAGCGAATCAATGCTGGACCGATATTCGGCGAGGCCGCAGCAGCGGTGTTCGTGACGCCCGGGCCGCAGGCGGTGACGGACGGACTGGAAGCTATTTCCGCCATGGTCGGACTGACCCTGGTGGAGCGAGTACACCTGCGCCATATCCTGAGCGGCCTGAGCGTGCCTGAAACCGCTCGCCGGGAGGGCGTCAGCCCTGCCACGGCCAACACGTACAGGCACCGCATATTCCGCAAATTCAATGTCACGCGTCGTGCGGAACTGGAAAAGCTATTCGAAGCCCTGCGATCGCCTGCGTCCCGCCTTTGACCTTCAGGACGTGATTTCGTCATACGATCCTATGACGCGCAAAGCCTGGGTCGGCGGCTAAGCCTAAGGACGAAGGATCGGGCGACGCTTGCTGAAAAGACAATCGAAGTCCCCGTAGCCGTTCAATCCGTGGGAGCTTCATCATGCGTTTTCTTTCGTTTCGCGTCGCCAATCCGGTGGTTTCAAAAACCGGGCTCAACCGGGATCTCGCCGAGAACACCGCTTCACCTCTTCAGGGACAGTTCCGCTCTGCACAGGGCCTATGGCGTAGGGATGCGGCAGGGGCCGGCTTGCTAGCCACTGCAGCCCTGGTCCCCCTGGCCTGCGCCAGCTTGGGCGCCTCGGTCGCCCGCGCCGACCCAACGCCGGAATGCAACGCCAACCCGGCACATCAACAGACGACGGAGTGCGGCGCTGGCTCTGAAGCCAAGGGAAGCCGGGCGACCGCCGTAGGCGCCGGCGCCCATGCCAATAGCGGAGGAACCGCAGTCGGAACCACAGCGAGTGCGGATTCGGATGGCGTCGCCATCGGCAATTATGCTGTGGAACGCCAGGCCGAAACGGTGGCGACCTCGCCCCAGTATAGCGATTATACGGGCAATGTGGCCATCGGCACGGTGTCCAGAGCCAGTGGAACCCGAAATGTCGCAATAGGCACAAACGCTCGCGCAGGCCAGGGCGTGGATTTCAATCTCTCCAGCATCGAGAACGGCACAGCCATCGGCAACAACGCGCATGCCGCGTCAAACCACTCCACCGCCATAGGCGCACAGACGTCCGCCAAGGGGGGAGTCGCCGTAGGGTCCAAAGCCAGAAGCGGCAGCCAGGGCGTAGCCTTGGGAAGAGGAACGAACGCTTCGGAGTTCGGGTCCATAGCCATCGGAGGCGATACAACAGCGGCCGCGCACGAAAAGGCCATAGCGCTCGGATATGCGGCCGAGGCTCGCGCGGTCAACGCGCTCGCCTTTGGCTCGGAAAGTCGAGCGGACGGAGCCGGCAGCATCGCCCTGGGCCGCAACGTTCAGAGTCTAGCCGCCAGCGGCGTCGCCATTGGTTCTCAGTCAGCCGTGTCGGCCGATGGCGCCATAGCCATCGGCAACCGTGCCTTCGCCAACGGCGCCGGGGAACAGACGATTGCTCTCACGCCGGTTGCAGACGAAATCGCCTCCGTGACCATCGGCGAGCTTTCTCGCGTTGGCGGCTATGACAGCGTGGCGCTGGGCGGTTTCGCCGTAGTCGGTTTTCGCAGGTCGAATTCATCTGTAAACCGCGGCACCGCCATCGGCGCCGGTTCGAACGTCAGCGCCCATGGCGGCACGGCTTTGGGGGCGCGTTCCACAACATCCGGCCTGGACGCCATCGCCATCGGCGCGGGCGCCAGCGCGACCACGGACCGCGCCATTGTCATGGGCGGACCGGCCACGATCGCAAGCGCGGCGGACGCTGTCGCTATCGGTACGAACAGCAACGCGGGCGGCGGGGCGGCGGTCGCCATCGGCCTGGGCCAGAAAGCAACCGGAAACGGCGCCGTCGCCATCGGCGATCCGAATACGGCAGTCGGAACCGGCGCGGTCGCAATCGGCGCCGACAACACCGCGACCGGCCATGGCGCTGTCGCCTTGGGCAACGCTTCGACCGCCACGGGATCAGGAGCGGTCGCCATGGGCAACGGCGCTTCGGCCCTGACCGACGGTTCGGTCGCCATCGGCGGGAACGCCTTGGCGAGCGGACAGAACAGCGTCGCCCTGGGCGTCGGTTCGGTCGCGGATCAGGACAATGTCGTCTCGATCGGCGCCGCCGGTTCCGAACGCCGCCTGGTCAACCTGGCCGATGGCGTCGCCGACACCGACAGCGTGAACATGCGCCAGTTGAACACGGCGGTCGCCGGGGCTTCCGGCGCCGCGGCCGCCGCCCAGGGGACCGCCGACGCCGCCCTGGCTGATGCAGCAGCGGCCCAAGGAACGGCGAGCGCAGCCATGGCGAATGCGGCGACCGCCCAAGGAACGGCGAATACAGCCATGGCGAACGCGGCGACGGCTCAGGGAACGGCGAATACAGCCATGGCGAACGCGGCTACGGCTCAGGGAACGGCGAATACAGCCATGGCGAACGCAGCTACGGCTCAAGGAACGGCCAATCTGGCCCGGACAGAAGCCGCTGCCGCCCATACCACGGCGAACACAGCCCTGGCCCATTCTGACGCCCTCGGCGCCGCAACGGCGACCGCCCTTGGCGGCGGTGCAGCCTATGATGCGGCGACCGGCGACTTCACCCAGCCGACCTACGGCATACAGGGCGCAGCCTATCACAATGTCGGCTCGGCCTTCGCGGCCGTGGACGCGACACTCGACGGTTTTGAAGACCGGCTGGACGCCATGGCGGTCCTGACCGATCGCGCGCATCGTCAGGCAACGGGCGGCGTGGCGGCCGCCATGGCCCTGGGCGGGGCGATGGTCGTGCCGGACAGCCGGTTTTCCGTTTCATTCAACGTCTCGACCTACCGCGACGAACAGGGCTTTTCGGGCAACGTCGTCTGGCGCGCGGCGCCGCGTGTCTATGTCAACGGCGGCGTCGCCGGTTCGACGGTTCGCGGCACGACTGGCGGCCGCGTCGGCGTCGCCATCGGGTTCTGAACACACGTGGCCTGGCCCTTTGAATGGAGCGTCGAAAGCGTGAGAAGACAATCGCAAACCAAAGATAAATATGACGATCGGGGCAATAGACGTCGTCCTGGTCTCGATCACCGGATTTCCAGACCTGGATTATGGGAAGGTCCCGTAATGATTGCGCTGGATGGCTCGGGCGAGCACGGCTGGGCGACGGTCGGCGGGCCATGCCGCTGGGCCGAGACGATGGGGGCGAAGATGCCGATCGCCTGTCGGCCGACGCCCGATCCTAACCAAAACCTCTTTTTACTCGGCTCACAGCACACGAGCCAGGCTCAGCGGTCGGATACGAAACCGTCCTTCAGGTTTAGGGCCGCGCTGTCTCAGTCCGCACAGAAAAGGGACTCAGGGATAGAGTATTGGCAGTAATCGCTGCAGGGGCCGCGATGGCTACGGCGTCGGCCGCCATGGCAGCGCGGGTCACTTACAATTTCAGCGGGAACTTCGATGCGCCGGCCACCGGTTCCGTGTCGGGTTCCGTAACCTTCGACAAGGCAACCGGCATCACCTCCGCCATCACGATGCACGTCACCCAGGGCAAGGCTCTCGGTGGAGTAACCGGCCTGCCCGCCAATACCTACATTCTGGCCCTGCCCGTCTCTGCCAACTGGATCGCTGCGACCACCCATCCCGTGATGGTCGGTAATTGAGGGGCGCTTCTGAGGTTCCAGACACCTGGATCTGAACTGGGCTCGGCCAACCCGATGCCCTCTAGCCTGGTGGAAGGAAACTGCAATCGGGCGACCTGCACAAGCCTGGATGTCTCAACGACGACCGGGCGCTACGTAACCAACATGACCTTTATCCCCGCGCCCACGCCGACCCCCATCCCAACCATGACCGACTGGGCCAGGGTCCTGTACGGGCTGATCCTGGGCGTCGTCGCCGCATTGATGATCCAGCGTCGCCTTTTCGCGGCCTGATCCAGCCTTGTCAGCCCAACCATCGCACGCGGCTGACTGACTCGGTCAGTCGCGGCCTCATGGCCAGGCGCGACAACCCGTTTCGATGGTTTGATAGCTCGCTGTCGGATCGGCGCATCCTTGTTCCGCCCCTTCTGAACGAGAGCGTTTATGACGAAGGAGAAGCTATCGACGCCCGCCGATCTTCACGACCGCCTTATCCAGATGCCAACGACCGTTGGCCGTTCAGGGCTACGGCGCAGATGGGCGCAATCAGCGCCTCGAGCTTGGTCACCCGGCGCCGGACCGTCTCCCTGCTGACGACAATATCGCGCTCCGCCATCACCCCCTCAACATCGCGGATGTTGAGCATGAAGCGGAAATACAGCGGCGCCGCCTGACCGATTACCGAATGCGGAAAGCGATGTATTTTGAACGATTACGGCGTGAGCGGGAACTGTATTTACGCCATCTCCCGTCACCGGAGTCTGTAGTGGTCGGGACTTTGATTCCATGACGCGAACCTCACCGCCGCTGATAGCTGCTGGACCAAATCAATCCATCCCCCGAGACTACCGGGACGTTTTGCGTAAGTGAGCCGCCAGAAAATCAACATTATTAATGCTGGTTGGCGGGGCCAATGTCGTCGCACGCAGCTCGACATGGTCTGGGGCGTACCAACCAAAATCGCCCACTGCGTCAAGGAAACGTGTCCCCTTACGCCCGCCTTCCTTCAGGACGATACTCAACGGCCAGTCGAGTTTCATGGAAGGGTCGGCCAAATCGGCCAAACCAAAGGGGACGAGGTCCGCAGCGCGCTTATATCGCGGCAGGGGCGGCGACATCCACGGCAGAACCGACGCCACATTGCGACGCACAGCTGTCCAGGTCCCGGGCCTGTCGGGAAAGTAGGAGCCCATCCCGAGGGCGCTGGGCGCACTATAAAGCCGGAGCCTGCCTGATTGAGCCTCGCCCCCCAGATAGGTCAGGATGATCAGTTTGCCGTAACGCGTCTGCACCACTGCGCCGTCCCGCGTCGGCAGGAGATCGAAGGCGGCCGGCAACAGGCCGCTTTGACCATAGGCTGCGGAAACCCAGGCCGAACGATCCAGGCGGGCCTTAGCTGCGGATGCGTCAGGATTTGCCGCCACAACCCCGTCGGCATAGTCATGTCGTTTTGTGCTGGCCTCCAGGCCGCGCGCCTCTGCCTCTTCGCGCCCACGATCGAGGACCTCAGCAGCCAAAGGCCCGCTTTCTCTGGGTGAAAGAATGTCTCGCGGGTCCAGATAACCGTCAACATCGATCAGGCGGGGGATCAGCCTCGCTCCTTCGCGCTGGAACCACACCAGAACAGGCCTGGCTGCGTCCCCCTTGCCGACATCCATTCGCCAGACCGTGTCACCGAGATCAAACGCAGCGCCCTTGCCTGTGGGTCGTAAAGGTTGTTCGGTCAGCAGGACTCCGGACGGAAGCCCGATATCGTCAGGATCGCCCTCGCCGCAAGCCGCGGCCAAGACCAGTAACAGAGCCAGAACAGTTCCCGTTAACAGGCGTTTGACCATGTCAGTCATCCCCCCGGACCTGAACTTCAATTCGTCCTGACCTTACCAATTCATAACCCGTCAGAATTTCATTCAGCCCGAAACCGTTTTTCATGGCTAACATCGCCCGGGTATCAAAGTCTCTCTTGCCTACCAGATCACTGAATCCATCATCGATGCTGATCCTGCTCATACAGGCTTGCTCAAACAAACTAGATATGCCGCCCGCATTGCCTAAGAAACCACAATTTTTAAGACTGACATCATTCAGCATCAGCGCTGCAGCAGTCGACATCCACTGGTCAGCGCTTGGTTGGAGGGATGTTCCGCGCCACCCATCTTGCGCTGAATAGAAGACGACGGACGATCCAGTCATCATATAAACCGTGCTTGACAGTCGCGCTTGTTGGGCGCCGGCGCGGGCGCCCAACCTCAAATCTTCGAGACGCTCCCAGGTCAGGCGTTCGGTGCGCTGGGCGCGCTGCAGCGCCGCCGCCTGAACTTCGGGCGACAAGGAGGCGTGGGGGAAGAAGGCGCGCAAGCATTCCGTCAGCGGTTGGTCCGCCTCGGTTCTGGCCACGGTACGCGCGACCGGGACATAAGGCCCGTGGGTTGGCGGCCAGGCCGCAGCAGGCGGCGTGCGGCTGCCCTCCTCCGCCGCATTCTCACGATCATAGGCGGCGGCGGCGGCTTCATACAACTGGGCGATGCGTTCCGTTGCGCCGGGGCGCACCGCATCGACCGGCACCAGATAGAGGCGCTGTCGTCGCTGATTATACCGATAGGTGCACAATGCGACGAAGCCAGCTTCGTGCAGATCGCCGCCGTCCCGCGCGAAGGCCTTCACTTCCGTCTCAAGCTCGCGGACCCTGTCAGCCGTTTCATCGGCGAACTTAAAAGGGTCGCCTTCCAGCAGGTAGTATGAACCGTTGCGCCGCATCTTGTATCCCTCGAACAACTCGAAGAATTCGAATGGCGTCGTGGCCGCCCGCTCCAGAAAAGCCATGACCGGATCAGCAGGTCCAGAACATCCCCACAGGATAAGTAAGGGAGCCAGAACCGCTCCGGCCAGAAGACCTCTGTTCATGATCATTTTAGCCAACATTCCTTGGAAAGTCTGCTCGTATGAAAGGGCGTCCCTTCGGTTTGTTGCTGAACGGCACGAACACCCTGATGCAGCACGCTGGCGGCCATCGGCATGACAACCAGGTCAGAGCCGGTCTGCGCCTGACTGGAGGCCTGCGACCGAAACGGGGCGTCAGGCGGCCGAGAAATTCCAGTATTCCAGGCACGGGACCCGCCCTCCCCGGAAGCTCGCCCGGCCCCATCAGGCATAGCCGCAGTCATTAGATGTATTGCCGCAAAGCAGATGAAGCCGCCCATCATTCGAACCGACTTCATGCGAACACTGCTCATGGCGCCGCGGCCCTTAGGTCTTCATCGTCCAGCCTCGGCTGTCGATCTGAATGATATGGTTCATGGCTGCTCTCACATTATCGGTCTTGATGGCGCGTTCCGATGACCGCTCATCCCAGGATATCCCTCGTGTGAGACGGCGGATGACGGTGAACGTCGTTACGATGATGGAGGCGAGCTCAACACTGCAACCTGAAACTGGAATATGACGTGTCTTGTCAGTTGCCGGCGTTCAGCCGGACTCCCGTGCTCCAAGCTGACGCGTTTTATCAGGGAACAGGGTCCATCCGCTCATTGTCGAACGGCCGACGATCGGTGTTATCTGCCACGGGTCAGATCGCGTAAATCAAACAAAAAAGAGAGTGCGGGTGATGGAGACGACGGGCGGTGTACGCGCGCTTGGCAGGGGTCTGCGGCGTATGTTGCGCGCCCTGAAGATCAGCGTGGCGACCAGCGCGCTGGGCGTCAGCCTTCTGTGCATCGCCGCCGCAACCCCAGCACGAGCCGAGGGCAACCCAGACCTGGCGCAGACAGCCCGCTCGGTGGTGCGCGTCAGCCTTATCGAGCGCGACGAAAAGGGCGACTTATATCTTCACAGTCACGGCAGCGGCTTCGTGGCTGCGCCGGGAATGGTGGTCACCAATTGGCATGTGGTCAGCGCCTCCAACGGACGTTCCGATCTGTTCGTCTGGATTACGCCGCACGAAGGTCTGGGCGAACGCGCCGCTAGCGGGCGGATCACCCTTTACAATTCCGCCGCTGACCTGGCAGTGATCCAAGCGCCGAGCCTTCAGGCGCCAGCCGCGCTCATCGCCATTGAGCCACCGGCCCACATGGGGATGGTGCACGCCATGGGCTATCCGGGGCTTCCCTGCGTCCTGCTTCATTGCACCGCCGACGAGAAAATCGCGCCGTCGACACCAGATTTCTCTTCGGGCGCCATTTCACGCTTCGCCGACCGAACGCCCGAAGGCGCTCCGATCCGCACCATTTTCCACCGCGCTGCGATAAGCGGGGGCAACAGCGGCGGCCCGTTGGTCGATGACTGCGGCCGGGTCGTGGGTGTCAACACCTGGGTCTCGGGCAGCGCAGTCACAGCGCAGGGGCAGATCGACACGCCGTCGCCCCTGTCGATCTCGCCCCACCCCGAGGCGGTCATCGATCTGCTGAAGGAAGCGGGCGCGCATATTCGGCTGGCGACAGAGTCCTGCGTGCTGGAGCCGGTCGTGCCCTCCGGCGTCCAGGACCAGATCGACACCCTCAAACGCACCGTTGAGAACGCCGAAGAGGCCCGGCGCGCGGCCGAGGCTCGCGTTCTCGAAACCGCTTCGCAGGCCCGAAAGGCCACAGAACGCATGTGGCGGCTCATGATCATGAGCGCAGGCCTGACGGCGCTGCCCCTGTTGATCGGCTTGGGCATGGTGGCGTGGCGTCGCCCCGCTCACGGACCGCGACCCCGCCGGCGCGGCTTGGCTCAACAACGCGGAGCGAAACCGCTGAACCGTCTTCTGGCCCGCCAGGGCCGCACGGCGCCTCTGCCTGCCCGACACATCATCCTGGCGGCAGGAGGCGCCATCCTTGTCGGCGGAGCGTTCCTGTTTCTCATCTGGGCCGGGTCCGGCTGGGGGCCGCAGGCCGCCGTCGATGCGGATCGACCGCCTGCCGCGCCCCCGAGAACCGAGGACAGCGAAATGAGCACGGTCTACAACCTGCGCTGCCGGCTGGACGCTGACCGCAGCCACGGCCATCCGACCCAAACTGACGGCCTGGATTTCCAGTTCGACACCACCAGAGCCTGCGTGGCAGGCCGCACACCCTACGCCGAAGTTCCCGGCGGATATGAGCGCCTGCTGGTGTCGGAAACCGAACCGCGCATCACCATCAACCGCTTATCGGACGATCTCACGACCTTCACCCAATCGTCCTATTTCGTCTCTGATGCAGCATGGCGGCGCCACCGCACCGCCCTGGACGCTCTGGGCAAGCCGGAATGCCCCGCAAGCGCCGACGACATCCAGGCCCTGGGCATCCGCCTGGACGCCCAGGCCAGGCAGGTGCGGCCCGACCTGCCCCGGCGCCCAGCGCGCGAGTCTGTATGGCGCTGCACCTTTCTGGCGAAACAGACCCACAATCAGAGCTCATAGGCCGAAGCGCATAGCAACGGCGCGGACTACGGATCCTGAGCCTAAAACGTAGGGGCGGCCCTTCAATAGCCGACCGCATACCCCATGCGCCGCGGATCGCCGCCGGCCATGGGCTGTCCGTCCGCAGAGATCAGGATGCCCTGAATGCTGCCGATGGCGTAGGGACCGACAGGCTCGACGGTGTGGCCCATCGCCTTCAGTTCAGCCATCGTTTCGACCGGGAAGCGCGCCTCCATCTGCAGACGGATAGCAGCGCCGGGCGTGTAGAAGCCGGGATCGGCGTCCACAGCGATGCGCGGCGCCTCGATGGCTTCCTGGATCGACTGACCACGGTCGATGACGTTGACCAGAGTCTGGAACTGGGTCTGGCCGATCGTCTCGCCGCCCGGGGTGCCGAAGATCATCCTGAGCTGGCCGTTGTCCTTGACGATGACCGGGCAGTTCCCCAGCAACGGAATACGCCCCGGTGCGACGAAGTTCGGATGGTCGCGATAGGGGGCGGTCGAGCCGACACGCAGGCCGTTGTTACAGATCAGCCCCGTCTCACCCATCACCAGCAGGGTGCCGAAGCCGCCGCCCAGGGTGGTGGTGCAGGCGATGGCGTTGCCTTGGCTGTCGATCACCGACAGGCTGGTGGTGTCGCCCGGCACGCTGGCGGCGCGCGGACGGCGGCGCAGCCCCGCCGCGCGGTTCATCAGGTCGGCTCCCGTCGGATAGGCGATGGCGGCCTGCGGATTGATCAGGCGACGGCGCTGATCGGCGAAAGCCTTGGAGATCAGCGTCTCGGTCGGCGTGGGCGCCGATGCGGGATCGGCGGCGTAGCGATAGACGTCGGACTTGGCGACCTTGATCGTCTCGGCCAGCAGGTGAACGGCCTGTGCGCCATCGGCCGGCAGGGCGCCGAAGTCAAAGCCCTCCAGCAGGTTCAGCTGCTCGCACATCTCCAGCCCTGTGCGCGAGGTGACGGGGCTGCAATAGACATCGACGCCGCGGTAATTGGTGCTGACCGGCGCCTGCCATTTGGGGCGATAGTCCTGCATGTCCTTCATACGCAGCCAGCCGCCGCCCGCCTGTGAAAAGCGGGCCATCTCCTGCGCGATGGGGCCGGTATAGAAGTAGTCATAGGCGGCCTGAAGCCCGGCATTGCGGTCGCCGCCTGCCTTCAGCGCGGCGCTTTCAGCGTCGGCCAGCGCCTGGAAGGTGCGCGCCAGCGGCAGGTTGCGGAACAGGGAGCGCGGCGCAGGCGGTTGGCCGCCGGGCAGATAGATGGCGGCCGTCGTCGGATAGCGGGCCAACGCGGCCTGCTGACGGCGGATGGTGGCCGAGATGGAGACGTCCATCGGATGGCCGTCGCGGGCGTAGCCTATGGCGGGCTCCAGCAACACCGACAGCGGCAGGCGGCCAAAGCGGCGCGCCAGCTCGATCCAGCCGCCGAAGGCGCCGGGCGTGACCACAGCCTTGTGCCCGGCGTTCAGTTCAGCCGGGTCGATCTGATTGTCCAGCAGTCCCGGCGCGGCGCCGGTGAAGGCGAGTGAGAGGACCTCGCCCGATTTCTTGTCCAGACAGGTAGCGAAACCGTTGCCCGCCGCGCCGGACGCCCACGGTTCTACGACGTTCAGCACAGCCATGGCGGCGACGGCGGCGTCGGCGGCCGAACCGCCCTGCATCAGCATCCGCACCCCCGCCATCGAGGCCAGCGGATGCCCCGCCGCCACGCCGCCGTGCGGGAAGGGAACCTCAACCCGGTGCGAAGAGACAGACGCCGCACCGCTGGCCGGAGCGTCCGGCGCCTGACGACCGACACCGGTCTGGAAGGCGGTGCGGGCGATCGCGTCCTGACCATGCGCCACGGCCAGCGTCGCGCCGCCCACGCCGACCAGCAGCTGGCGGCGACCGATGCCAAAGCGACCAGTCTGCCTCGCCAGGGTTTTCGTCAGCGCCTTTGTCATGTCTCGCTCCCCACTCGATTATCTGAAGTTATTTCACTTGAATGATCGTACAAAACGACTTCCACAAGCCAAGATCTCATAGAGAAAAGAGCAGGAATCAGAAATTTCTCGGACATTACGCACCAGTATCTGGACTGAGGCTGATACAACGCCTCACCTCAATGGGCCCCGGACCTGAACACTTGACTTTTTATCGCAACACGCCACGACAGGGTGGTCAGTCATCTGCGAGCACAAGATCGTCGCCTGGCCCCGCAGCAGGATCCGGCCCGGCGGCCAATGGCTGCGATCCGCCATCCAGCGCCGCCCTCAACGCATCACGGTCGAGTTCGCCTTCCCAGCGCGCGACAACGATGGTGGCCACGGCGTTGCCGATGAAGTTGGTCAGCGCGCGGCACTCGCTCATGAAACGATCTATGCCGAGAATCAGCGCCATGCCCGCCACCGGCACGCTGGGCACGACCGACAGCGTCGCCGCCAGGGTGATGAAGCCCGCGCCGGTAATGCCGGCCGCGCCCTTGGACGACAGCATGGCCACCAACAGCAACAGCACCTGATCCTGCAGGCTCAGGTCTATGTTCAGCGCCTGCGCGATGAACAGGGCCGCCATCGTCATATAGATGTTGGTGCCGTCCAGATTGAAGGAATAGCCGGTCGGCACAACCAGACCGACCACGGACTTCGACGCTCCAGCGCGCTCCATCTTGGAGATCAGGCTTGGCAGGGCCGCTTCCGAACTGGAGGTGCCCAGCACAAGCAGGAGTTCCTCCTTGAGGTAGCGGATCAGCTTCAGGATGCTGAACCCGTTGGCGACGCCCACCAACCCGAGCACTCCCACCACGAAGATTACGGCTGTCAGATAGAAGGTGGCGATCAGGGCGAACAGATTGGCGACGGATGAAATGCCATAGGCGCCGATGGTGAAGGCGAAGGCCCCGAAAGCGCCGATCGGCGCCGCCTTCATCAGTATGGCCACCAGTTTGAAGAAGGTCGTGCTGACCGACTCCAGAATCTTCATCAAGGGAGCGCCCAGATCGCCGACCATGGCCAGTGCGATTCCGAAAAGTATGGATACGAACAGCACCTGCAGGATGTTGCCCGTCGCAAAAGCACTGATGATCGTGTCGGGAATGATGCCCATCAGAAAGCCGACAATGGTGCTTTCATGCGCCGCTTGAGCGTATTGGGCGACCGCGCCCTGATCCAGCGTAGCCGGGTCGATATTCAGCCCATGACCGGGGCGCACGACGTTTGCGATGATCAGACCGACGATCAGGGCAAGCGTCGAAAAGACCAGAAAGTAGCCGAAAGCCTTGGCCGCCACGCGGCCGACGCGGCCGATATCGCGCATTCCGGCGATGCCCGTAACGATGGTCAGGAAAATCACCGGGGCGATGACCATCTTCACCAGCTTGATGAAGGCGTCGCCCAGAGGCTTCAGGCTCTCGCCGAGATCGGGCCAGAAGTGACCGATGGCGCCGCCCGCGACGATGGCGATCAACACCTGAAAGTACAGATGCCGGTAGAAGGGTCGCCGGCGCAAGAACGCCGTCTCTGAGGCTGCAGGAATCAAAAGGTCGCTCCTGGAAGCGAGCGCGGCTCGCGGATTTCTTCCCGACACGGTCTACGCCGTGCTTCGACCCGAGTATGAAAACACCGGCCTCCAAGAAGGAAGAGGCCCGAGAACTCAAAACAATCTTCTGATTTTAATGATAATTTTTTTCCACAGGACATGGTTGCGGGATTTTTGTGCAATATTTCGCCCACCGACATGGCGATCGTGTGCGCAATTTCGCACAATGATGCATGATGAGGCATGATGAGGGATATGAAATCCGCGCGCCGGCGAAGTCTCCATCACAGCCATGCCGCGTCGTGGACCGCCTTGTTGCTGTTATGGCTGGCTGTCTCTGGCGGCGTCGCTTGGGGGGTAGGCGAAGCCGCACGCAATGAGGCGACCGCGCTCTTGGAGCAGCAGTCTGAATCGGCCGCTGCCCTGCACGCTGCAGTTTTGCGTAGCGAACTTGAAAAATACCATGCCTTGCCCCCTGCCCTGGCGACTGATCCTGATGTGTCGCGGCTTTTGCTGAACCGACATTCCGACCCCGACGCCCTGAACCGCCGCCTGGAAAACCTCGCCGGTCAGACACGCGCTTCAGCCATCTACGTCATCGGGGCGGACGGAGTGACCTACGCCGCCAGCAACTGGAACCAACCGGTCAGTTTCATGGGAACCAACTACAGTTTCCGTCGATACTTTGTAAAAGCGATGCGGGATGGGTCTGCGGAATTTTTTGCACTGGGCGCCACCAGCGGCAAGCCCGGCCTGTTTCTCAGCCGACGGATCGTCCTGAATGGTCGCCACCTCGGTGTGGTGGTCGTCAAGGTCGAGTTTGACGCCCTGGAAAGCGAATGGCGCGCCTCCGGGGAACCGGCCTATGTCGTCGATCCCGGCGGAGTGGTCTTGATCACCAATATCCCGCAGTGGCGATTCCGGACCCTGAGGCCGATGAACGCCGAAAGCCGCCAACTAACCTTGGCAGACCAGACCCTGGGCGATGGAACACTTGAGCCCCTTCCCTTTCTGACGCCCGAAGACGGCGCAACCCGTCTTGTCCGCACCGGACAGGCAGGAACTGGTCAACAATGGATGCACGCGCGTATTGATACAATTACTCCAGGCTGGACGCTGCATCTACTTGCTCCAGAAAAAGGCGCCATCAATGCGAACGTGATGAATGCCAGAGTTCTCGCTATACTGATCTCGACTCTCGTGTCCGGAATAGCGGCCTTTCTTCTACGACGTCGGCAACAGACTGCCGCAAGGCAGCGTGCGGCCGAAAGCGCCCGTCAGGAATTGGAACGCCTTATTGATGAACGCACCCGCGATCTCAGCCAGGCCAATGCAGCTTTAAATCTCCAGATTGAAGAAAGAATGCGAGCAGAAGCCAGTCGCGAGGCCCTGCGCGACGAACTTGTTCAGGCAGGAAAACTGGCCGCGCTGGGTCAGATCGCGGCCAGCATCGCGCATGAGATCAACCAACCCGTGGCGGCGATCCGCACCCAGGCCGACACCGCATCAGCCTGGCTGATCAGGGACCAAACCCCCAGAGCCATGCGGGCACTCCAACGCATAGGCGATCTTACAATGCGTATAGGCGCCATCACCGAAGAGCTGCGGGCTTTCGCACGAAAAGCGGAACCGCAGGTTCACCCTACGTCCCTTGACGAAGCCGTCGATGGCGCGCTGTTACTTCTGGGCGGGCGTCTGCGTCAGGACGGCATCCGACTGACGCGGAACAGCGAAGGAGATTTTCAGGTCCTGGCTGACCGGTTCCGTCTGGAGCAGGTGATCGTAAACCTGATGCAAAACGCCGCCGAAGCGCTGGACAGCCGCGCCGACAGTCAGATCGTCCTGACCACGCGACAGCACGATGACTGGATAATCCTTACTGTCGCCGACAACGGTCCCGGGATACCGCACGAAGTCCAGGATCAATTGTTCACACCTTTCGTGACCAGCAAGCCCAAAGGTCTTGGCCTGGGGCTGGTCATCTGCCGTGACATCGTCTCAGGTTTCGGAGGAGAATTGGATTTGCATCCCTCTTCCACGGGAACTGTTTTCGCCATCAGCCTGATGCCCGCGTGATGGAATCTCATGCCATGGACTTTCCACGCCTGCAGACGGTGGTTTTGATCGAGGATGACGTCGACTTCCGCGCCGCCCTGGCTGAGCGCATGGAGATGGAAGGAATTCAGGTGCGCGCCTATTGCGCGGCTGCCGATGCATTAAAGGAAATCAGCGCCGATTTTCCGGGCGTGGTCGTGACTGATCTGAGGATGTCCGGCCTGGACGGCCGACAGGCCCTTCGTCGCCTGCAGGCGCTGGATCCGACGCTGCCCGTCATATTGATCACGGGTCACGGCGACATTTCCGATGCTGTGGCCGCCATTCGCGGCGGCGCTTATGACTTTGTCGCCAAGCCCTTCGCATTCGAGCGTCTGTTGGAAACACTTCACAGAGCCCTGGAAAAACGCGCCCTGGTGCTGGACAATCGTCGTCTGAGCATTCTGGCGGCCCAGGCCGAGGTTGATTTGCCTCTTCTGGGCGACAGTCCGGCGATACGGGCGCTAAGGGCTACCATCGCTCAGATCGCTGACGCGCCCATGAACGTGCTGATCGAAGGTGAAACCGGGGTTGGCAAGGAGGCTGTAGCGCGCGCGCTGCATGGCGGGGGACGACGACGCCCACACCCCTTTGTCGCGGTAAACTGCGGAGCCCTTCCTGACGGCATGATTGAAAGTGAACTGTTCGGTCATGAATTAGGAGCTTTCGCCGGAGCCATGCGCCGTCGGGTGGGCCATGTGGAACGGGCGCACAACGGATCGCTGTTTCTCGACGCCGTGGAAAATATGCCCCATACAGCCCAGATCAAGATGCTGAGGGTGCTGGAAGAGCGGGAAATCCACCCGATCGGCGCCCACGAACCCCGTATAGTCAATCTACGCGTCCTGGCTTCCGCCACCGCTGACCTGGATACAGCCGTGGCGGAGGGACACATTCGTGAAGACCTCTATTATCGCCTGAACGTCCTGCGACTGCGCGTCCCGCCCCTGCGTGAGCGTCGTGATGATATCCCCCTGTTGTTCACCAGCCTTTTGGCACGTTCAACTATCCGTCCTGACGGCGAGGAACCGGTGATAACCAGCGCCATCCATGCACGCCTGACAGAAGATGACTGGCCCGGGAACATACGACAATTAGCAAATTTCGCCCAGCGGGTTGCTCTGGGCCTTGAAGACGCCAGATTTTCAACCGCAGAAAACGACCAGGATCACAGCCTGACCAAACGCCTGGCTACGTTCGAAGCCGAAATATTAAGAAACACCCTCGAGGAAACGGGTGGAGACATAAGAAAAACGCTTTCTCATCTCAAAATTCCTCGCAAGACTCTTTACGACAAGATGAAGCGCCATGGAATTAAACCATCGGATTTTCGCTGACATCATACGAATACGTCAGACAGATTCTCTCATGGACAATGACGGGAGTTAAACTGCTCCGCGGCCGGTTCCGCCAAGGCTGACACAGCCGGGTGCGGAGCGCAGGCGACGACGACGACGCCTCCATTCCAAACTGCGTCATCAGTTGATGCAACACCGTCTCGTGGAATTTCGATCCCCTGGCCGCCCATGACGGTCAAGCTGCCGGTGACGACCCGATCAACGGCCTTCCGCCTGAACAAGGCCGGAGACGCCTGACGTCAGCCCCCCCCCCCCTCAGACATTCCTCCCCCGTTTCAGAAATCCGTCACGAGCGCCTGCCAAAACAGGGGAGGATCATCATCTCCGCGGGATCAATAGCGAACCGACAGACTTACGCCCCAGGTGCGCCGCTCGGGCGCGCTGACGCCGAAGGCGCGGGGCCGATCCCCGCCCGGCGACTGTACGGCCGGCGCCGTGTAGTCAACGTAACGCAGCGCTCCAGTGGCAGTGTCGTCATCAAAGACATTACGTCCCCACACCATGAACTGCAGGTTGCCCCGTGACAGTCCGGCTGCGAGATTGACGCGTTGCGACGCTGGTATCCGCGCCAGATTGTGAACCTGGGCGTAGAAGGAGCCGACATAGGTCAAATCGGCTGAAGCGAACCAGTCAACATCACTCCACGCAGTTGCGCCGTCATAACGCAGGCCCACGCTGCCTGTGTGTTCGGATACCAGCGGCGAACGACGGCCGACAATCGAGCCTGCGTCCATACAACCCGGCTTGGTCAGGTCGACGAAATAGGTCGTTGTGCCGGGAAGCTGACTTTTACAGGCAATGCCCTGGTGCAGGATCGCTTCGTCATTATCGACGCCCTGCGTGATATTGGTGTCCAGATATGTATATGCAAAGCGAAGAGAAAGATTTGGCGTCAGGTTTCGCAGACCCTCGATTTCAAGTCCATTGACTTCAGTTTCGCCCACATTGGTCATGTAGCTGGCCGCGGCGGTCAAGGTCTGGAATGTGGTGCTGAGGACCTGGTTTTCGATGATGTTATGGAACAGGGCGGCATTCAGATATCTGAATCCGAACAGAGATGTTTTGGCTCCGATCTCGAAATTGGTCAGGCGCTCTTCATCATAGGTGGCGACCGGAGCGGTCACGATATTGAAGCCGCCGGGCGAGTTCCCCATCGAGTATTGCGCGTAAAGGTTCACGCCGGGAGCATGTTTCCATGTCAGGCTGACGCGCGGCAGGAAGGTTTCGAACACCGCATTGCGCACATCATTGGCGCCGACGACCTGGCTCGGAAGTGGAGAGCGCAACCCCGCGATGACAGCAGGACTGAAGAAGTCGCTGACGACATAGGACTGGGCGGTTTGGGTCACTTCGTCCCGCTGCCAGCGCCCCTCCAGCGAGACGGTCAGACGGTCCGTGAAGTCGTATTCGGCGCCGCCGAACAACGCCAGGTTTTCAACCTCATAGATGGCGTCGAGCACATCCGGCCCCACTTCGGTGATCTCCAGATACTTTTTCAGCGGCGTTGTCTTGTCGCTGCCCGAATAGACGCCGAGCGACCATCGCAGGGCGCGGTTGCCCGAACTGGCCAAGCGCACTTCCTGCGTGACCGAGTCCCGATCCTGCGCGCGCGTATCATTGAAGAGGGACCGGCTGCAGTCGCGATTGGGTATGGGCACGAAGGCGCACGCCGGGCCGAGGGTGAAGAAGTCACGATCATCGTAGCTGAGGTCCACCCCGGTCTCGAGATGGGTTCGCGACCAGCCGGCCATATAGGAAAGCCGCGGTCCCTCGTCGCCGAACTGATAGGCGACAGAGCCCATGATCGCGTCCGTATCGCGGAAGATTCCTGGCGACAGCACCTTGTCCGTATTCACCGCGAAACGGGTAGGCGTCCGGATGTCGCCGCAATAATAGGGGCGGGTCGTCAGGAAGCAGTTGTTCGCCGACGCCGGCTGGAGCATCAGCGGCGCCTGGGTCTCTGCAGAGCGGACGCCATAGTAGCGCAGGGACGCTTCAAAACGGTCGTTAGGGTGGAAATACAGACCGGCGTTGTAGGTGTCGGAAGAGCGGGCCCCCAGCATTTCACCCAGGCCAGCCTCGTTTCTGTACTGCCCGTCGAATTCAGAATGGCTGACGCTCAGCACAAATCCCAGGCTGTCATCGACCGGCCCGGACAGGCTGACGTTGTAATCCAGACGTCCGTCCGAGCCCGCAGTCACTGCGCCGCGCGCAGAGAAGGCGTCGCCGGGCAATCGTGTGACCAGGTTGATCGCGCCCGACAGAGTTCCCCGGCCATAGAGAGACGATTGCGGGCCGCGCATGACTTCCACCCGCTGAAAGCTTTCCATGTCCAGGGTGGACAGGGACCCGAACCACGGCACGCCGTCGATAAACAGGCCGACCTTGCCGTCCGCCAGAAGAAGGTTCGAGGCGCCGCGGATGACGGGGCGGTCGTTGAAGCTGCCGAATGACGACTGCATCTGGAAGCCCGGCGTATATCGCGCCACGTCCATGACGGTTTCGATCTGCAGCGCGGCCATGGTCTCTGCGCCCATAGCGCTGACCGACACCGGGACGTCCTGTGCGGATTCTTCGCGTTTGCGCGCGGTGACGATGATGTCATCGACGATTGATGCGCTTGAGGTTTCTGTGTCCTGGGCCTGCGCGGCGCCGGAAAACGTCCAGACGACGGCGAGCGCTGACGCCGTGGCCAAAAGAAATTGAGGTCGCTTCATCCAGTGGGTCCCCCCTGCTGCGAAGGCGGCGCTCGAACGCGCCGGCTTCCGTCCCTTACGTGCGTCCCGCATCATCGACCTGATCCGTCCCCGGCCTCCCCGCCGGGGCATTCGGACGATCTACGGCGCCTTAAAGGGGTCGTGCCGTCGAATGTCGTTGACACAGCGATACCAACGTTAGACTTGTATTTAAATAGGCACAAGATGCCTTGTGGAGGGGAATTGAAGTGATGGTGTTTCGGAAAATGTGGCGCCTTGTCGTGCTGGTCAGCGCTCTTATCATAATGGCGCCGGTGACGGCGCTGGCGAACGGCTTCGATGCGCAGCTATTTCAGGTCTGGTTGAAGACACGAACAGGCGGAATGGGGGCGTCGCCTGTCTACTGGTACTCAACGGGAGAGATCACCGAGTTTCCGACGGGCAAGGTTTTGGCCAAGGTGGAGGGCTTCGATACAGCCCGCCTGCTCCCGGATCCGGATTATCCCGGCGGCTTCATCCAGTTGTCTCGTAAGGTGTACATCTATCGCGATGTGCAGACGGGCGAGCTTCTGCGTGAACTCAATGGCGTCCCTCTGGAGCCCATCCTGTTCGACTACCAGCAGATTCATTATCGGCTGAGCGGCGACCGGCTGCAGACCATCTCTGTGGTTGGAACGGGGGATCGTGTCAGCGTAACCGGACCGCATGAAGTGATCAGCGCGCGGTGGATCGGGGATATCGCCAACTTTACCGTTCCCGTCTATCGTGATCGCCCGCTACCGGGGGGACAGAGACTTCAGTCCTTTGAAACCTATGACTTCTTTGTTCTCCCTGAAACATCCGGGGCCGCCTATAAAAACCTGGTCAGTTTCGCATCATCAGTCCCGACCCCGCCGGCGCTGGGGGCAGGCACGTCCTACCTTCATCAAGCGGGTTGGCGCTATGAGTCCTTCGACGACCTGCCTGCGTCCATCCGCGACTTCGTGATTCAGGAGCAGCCACGCTGGAAAGCTCCGCCGCTTGATCTGGAGGAAATCCGGGCGCTTCAGGGGCGCTGAACCGGGCAGGGATATGGCCGGCGCGCACCACGGCGCCGGCCATGCCCTGCAGGGCGGCGCTGCGTCGTCGCCCCCCCCCCGATCCTGAAAGCAGGAAACTCATATCGGACATCAGCATGGTCAACCGCCGCCGCGACCGGGCGGGTCTGCTGTGTACGACTGTCGCTGCGGCCAGATCCGAACCGGCGTAAGGCGCCTATCCGCCGACACCTGCTGAGCCCGTGGTCGACCTCTATGGCAAGGTCTCTGTCGCGGCTCCTTGTCGCTGGCTGGAGACGGACACTCGTACGCCCAAATACATCCGCCGCCTACCGGCGGATCGCCGCGTCTGCGCAGATTGACAGCGATCAACGACCCGAACGGATCACCCGATGGCGTACCGTTTCGCGACTGACGTCAGCCCGCCCAGTCCATCCTCTCTTCAACGTCGCTGAGGCTCGGCATGGAGCCGGAAAACCAGCACCCGTCTGGAAATGAGCGATCCGGGCGCCGGTGACGCTTGAACGACATCGACATTATCCCGCCAGCGTCCTGTCGGCCCTGTTGGAGCCTCTTGGCATCAAGCATCATGCACTGATGCATTAACTTCAATACATTACTCATGCTGCGTCATTCGCCACATCGCTGAAGAACTCCCACCACCTCCTGGATGATTGACACGGCAATCACATTGTGTCGACTATCACTCGTATTCATAAAGATACATGCCCGGATACAAGGGTATGAGAGGGAGTGACCGTGAGACATCCTATCCACGCGTTGGCCATGACCGCCGTCGCCGCCGGCCTTTCCGTTATGGCTGGTCCGGCCGCTGCACAGGACGTCGTTCAGGTCGATGAAATCATCGTCACAGCGCGCAAGACCAGCGAGCGCCTGCAGGAAGTGCCGCTGGCCATTACAGCCATGAGCGCGGAAGAGATGCAGCGTCGCGGGATTCGCGAAGTCACCGACCTGTCCTCGATCGCACCTGGACTGAACATTGAAAAGGATCAGGGTCGCCGTTTCGAACGCCCGGTCATCCGCGGTCAGGCCAATGTCTTCGGCTCGCCAAACGCCGCTTCCTTCATCGATGGCGTCTATATCCCGGACAGCCTGTTCGCGACCGAAATGGCCTTCGTCGACCAGGTTGAAGTGATCAAGGGGCCGCAGTCGGCTCTATATGGTCGCCAGACCTTCTCAGGCGCCATCAGCTACACCACGCGCAAGCCGTCGCAAGAGGTCGAGGGCCTGATCCGCGCCACGGCGGCCGAGCATGATGAGTACAACTTCCTGATGGGCCTGAGCGGCCCTCTGGTAGAGGATGTTCTGTCGGCCCAGGCCTCGGTCAACTATTACACCTATGGCGGCGAGTACCGGAACAATGCGCCCGGCACGCCCAGCGACGGCAGGACCATAGGTCAGGAAAAGACTGTCGGCGGCACGCTGGCGCTGATGTACACGCCGACGTCGGACCTGAGCTTCATCCTGCGCGGTTCATACGCCCACAACGACGACGGCCATGAGCCGATGGCGATCCAGCGATCCAGCGCCAACAACTGTTATCTGAATACCCGCACCCAGTATTACTGCGGCGCCATCAACATCACGCCGGACATGATCGGCCTGAATCTGGACGAGATCGGCGGCGGCGGCGTCGAACGCAAGACCGGCCGCCTGAGCCTGACCGCCGAATATGAGCGCGGCGGTTACACCCTGACCTCGATCAGCGCCTACAACGACTCTGAAGAGCACCGGAAGGCCGATCTGGACTACCTGCCCCAGCGCCTGCTGGGCGGCTCGCTGCATGTCGACGACCGGGTGAACATCAAGGGCTTCAGTCAGGAGTTCCGCATCGCTTCACCGCGCGGAGAACGCCTGCACTGGATGGCGGGCGCCTATTATTTCAACAGTGATCGCTGGGACGGCCGCTATCGCTATGTCTCGCGAGCCCTGCAGGACAACGGCACGATCGAGACTGAAAACCTGGCCGCGTTCGGTCTGGTCGGCTTTGACTTCACCGACAGGCTGTCAGGCACTGCCGAAGTGCGCGTCGCGGAGGAAAAGCTGCACCTGACGGGTGGCGATTCCAACTTTGATTACGAAGCGACCTATCGCTCGACCAATCCGCGCTTCACCCTGTCGTACAAGGCAAGCGACGACCTGATGTTCTACGGCCTGGTGGCGCGCGGCAACAAACCGGGCGGCTTCAACACCGATGTGCGTCTGGCCCCTGCAGATCGCTCTTACGGCGAGGAAACCGCCTGGAACTATGAACTCGGCTTCAAGAGCGACCTGTTCGACCGTCGCGTTCGCCTGAATGTCGCCGGTTATTATATCGACTGGTCGAACCAGCAGATGACTCAGGTCGCCAATCTGTCCTCGACCGAAACCGTTTCCTTCATCCGCAACGTCGGCGAGGTCGAGGTCAAGGGCGTCGAGGTCGAGGCCCAGACCAAGATCACCGCCGACTGGTCAGTGCGCGGCACGTTCGCCTATGCGGACTCCGAATACACCAACGCCACTGATCCGGACTTCGCCACCCTGAGCGGAGGTGACGGCGATGTGCGCGGCAAGGCCATCCCGAACGCGCCCAAGATCCAATACTCGCTGGGCAGCAACTACGCCTGGCACGTCGGCGAGAACCGCTTCTTCATCGACGGCTCCTATTCCTTCCGCTCGAAGAAATATGATCAGGTCGCCAACCTGGCCTGGGTTGATGGACGTGATACCGCGAATGTCCAGTTGGGATGGGAGCGCGGCATGCACCGCGTGATCCTGTTCGGGCGCAACATATTCGACAACATCGATCCGGTCGGCATCATCCGCTACTCGGACTTCAGCACCAGCAAGCGAGGGTTCGTCGGCTCCCTTCCGCGCGGTCGTCAAATCGGCCTGACCTACGAAGCCAACTTCTGAGCGTCCTTACGATCATGAAAACAGGGCCTGCGGGTTACGCCGCAGGCCTTTTTCATGCCCACAGCTCCCAGACAGAAAAACGCCCCGGGCGGCGGCGCACCCGGGGCTGATATCTGAGCAGCGTTTCGATCAACTGGTGGAGGCTGTCCCCCGCCGACCTTCGGCATCCGGCTTCTCGCCCAGCACCACATACCAGGCGCGCGGACCATCGCGCATCCGGACCGTTGTCTCGACCACTTCATCCGGAGCAAAGCCTGCCTCCAACATGACGTCAGGCGCCTGGGTGGAGAGGAATTCGTCCCAGAAAGGCTCATCGTTGTTCCTGGTCTGCCACGCGAAGATGAACTTCTCGAAGGCGCTGAAATCGGCGCCCTTCATGGGCACGTCCTGATGCACCACCACGCCGCCCGGACGCAGCACGCGGCGCGCCTCGCTGAAGATGCGGCCGAGCGAGGCGCGCGAGACTTCGTGCATCATGTTGTGCGACACGACCAGATCGAAGCTTTCGTCCTCAAACGGCATGTCGCCCGCATCCATCTGACGGAAGTGCGCCTTCAATCCCATCGCCTCGGCCCGGAGGTGGGCGTAGCGCAGCAGACCCGGCGCCACGTCGACGCCGTATACCTCGGCCTCGGGGAAGGCCGCCGCATAGCCGACCGTGGCGCCGCCCGAAGAACAGGCCAGATCCAGGATGCGACGCGGCTTGAAGCCCGGATAGCGCTCGGCCAGGAATTCGATGACGGCCGCCGACTTGGAATCGCGCGTGCCGATGCCCACCCCCAGGGAATAGGCGTTGCCGCCGCTCTCATAAAAGGCGCCCGCGACGAAGTCGTCCGCCGAGCCTTCTCCCAGCATGTAGCCGCCAGGCTGGCCGTGGATATGCCCTGCATAGGCGTCGGCCGGGGCGACGAAATCCGGGCTGGTCTCGCAGGTGCCGCCGGCCGGAGCCTCGGCCAGACGGGCGGCGACCTCTTTCATGCGCGGCAATTCGCGATGAATGGTCTCGCCCACCGAGTTCCACATGACGTCCTGAGCGCTGCGGCTGAGGGCGCTCCAGATCTGATAGAAGGGATCACGGACCATGGCCGCCGTGATCTCCTCGACCGTTTCAGGCGTCCTGCCCGACGTCGCCGCCCAGGCAGGGCCTGCGCGGGCGTCGAGCGCGGTCCTGTTGGCGTCCTCATAACGGCGCAGCCGGTTCTTCAACTGAACGATGTACTGGGTGCGGGCCGCCTCGTCGTGAAGCGGTCGGGCCAGAAGCTCATGGGTGGCCGTACGGTCGATGATCATGCGCTCTCCTCCATGTTCGACTGGCGTTCAGTCCTTCATGATGTATTATCTCAAATACCTCTTGTACGGAAGTCTCTTCGTCGGACCGGACCATGCCCTCAACGTCGCTTCCTGCACACGCCATCCGCTCGACGGATCGCCATCGACCCGATCTGGGCGCGCGCGGCGTCGTCGCCCTGCTGACCCCGGCCGAGAACCCGACAGCCGAGCCTGAACTGTCGCTCCTGCTGCCCCCCGACATCAATCTGCTGACCGCGCGCATGTATGCGCCGAACGCCGAGATGAGCATCAGGCTCAAAGCCTATGAAACACGACTGGAGGAATGGCTCACGCCATTCAACGAGGCGCCGCTGGACGCCATCGCCTTCGCCTGCACAGGCTCGACCTATCTGCTGGGCCCGTCGCGGCGGCGGCCGCAGGCGCTGGAGCGTCTCGACGGCCCCTGCCCCGTCGTCTGCGCCGCTGACGCCCTGAAAGACGCGCTCCAGTCCCTGGGCGCGCGCCGCATCATACTGGTCAGCCCCTACCCGTCGGCGCTGACGACCTCCGCCGAGACCTACTGGCGCGCCGCCGGTTATGATGTCGTCGCCGTCGTCCAGTCGCCCCTGGCGCCCGGCGCAGCCCACCCGATCTACGGCCAGACGGCCGCCACCCTGCTGACGGGGTTGCGCCAGGGCGTGAAGGCCGGCGTCGCCGACGCCGTCGTCGCCATGGGCACCGGCGCGCCTAGCCTGGCCGCCCTGGCCGTCGTCAGCGGCGAGACCGACATCCCGATCCTGTCGTCCAACCTGGCCACAGCCTGGTCCGTGACGCGCAACCTGGGACTTGAAAACCGGCCATCGATTGCGGCGTGGCTGACGCCCGACGCGCCCTGGCGCGAACGACTATGGAGCCGCTTTCCCGCCGTTCGCGACCGCTTGATGAGCGCCTGACGCCCCATTCTGATTTCGTTTCGAGGAGTTTTCCGATGTCCACGCCCAAACCGCCCCGCCCGACCTTCTTCGACGACACGGCCAACGACCGCCTGACCGCCATCATCACCGCCCTCGTCACCGAGGTCGCGGGGCTGGGCGACCGGGTCGCGACGCTGGAAGGACTGTTGGCCGATCAGGGCGTCCTGGCCCCGGACGCCGTGGATCATCACGTCCTGACCGAGGCGCAGCAGGCGGCCCGCCGTGCGCGCCACGCGGCGCTGACCGACCGCGTCTTCTATGTGCTTCAGGAAGAGGTCGACGCCCTCAAGGGACAGTTGGGCGCCTGATGAAAAAACGGGCCGGGACGCCCTGCATCCCGGCCCGCCGCCCCTCGCCCCGATCCGCTTTCGCCGACGCTCCCTCAAGCAGCGACGGGCGGAGGAGTTCGCCTCATGTCAGCGTCGCCGCCTTGCGCAGGCCATGAATCATCGACGAACGCATCACATAGTCCTTGTGCCGCACGGGATCGGCCAACATGGCCTGCATCTCGGACATGATGACCTTGCGACGTTCCGGGTCGCGCTCCTGCATCCGCCCTCGGTTGCGGTCCGCCTGCGCCAGAATCTCCTGTTCCGCGATCGGACGGCGCTGACGCGTGTAGAGGTCCAGCAGGCCTTCATCAGCGCCATCCAGAACCGCCTTGAGCTTCTCGGTCAGATTGAAGGCGTCATGAACGCCGCCGTTCATGCCCATGCCGCCCGAAGGACTGTTGATGTGGGCGGCGTCGCCCGCCAGGACGACCCGGCCGCTGCGGTAATCAGGCGCGATCCGCATATGCACGCGATAGGGGCGGATCTCCAGCACCCTATAGGGTTCGTCCCGAGCGACGATCGCCTGCAGCTTGCGCTCGATGCTGGCGCGGTCCAGCGCGTCCTCGATGGTTTCTTCGCCGCGCGGATAAAGGCTGCAGCGCCAGAAATCCTTGAGCTTGAGCAGGGAGAAGGTCCCGCCCTCGGTCCAGCAGTAGTTGACGTTAGACAGGCCGTCGAGGTGGTCCTCGAAGGGGAAGTCCGTAATCGCCAGAATGGTCGTCTCAGGATAGGTTTTGCCGTCCAGATCCCAGCCCAACAGGGTCCGGACCGCGCTGCGGGCGCCGTCGGCCCCGATCAGATAGCGGCAGCGTAACGTCTGCGCCTGGCCATCCTGCTCATAGAGCACGCTGACGCCGTCCTCGTCCTGTGTCACGCCGGACACCGTCGCGCCCATGCGGATGTCGACGTGACGGGCGTCCGCCAGATGGTCGGCCAGGATGCGGCACAGACGGAACTGTTCACACTGAAGCCGGAAGGGATGCTGGGTCTCGCCCTTCAGGTAGGACAGGTCGAATACAGCGCGTTCGCCCGTCTCATGCTGACGAATCTGCCACTGCTCGCACTTCAATCCCTGGGCGATCAGCGGATCGGCCAGGCCGTACTGGGCCAGCATGTCCAGCGTCGGCGGGTGGAACGTCGAGGCCCGCAGATCTTCCGGCAACTCCGCTTCCGCCTCAAGGACGACGGTTGAAATCCCGAAGGCTTCCAGCCTCACGGCCGCGCTCAGCCCGACCGGGCCGGCGCCGACGATGACCACTTGGGCGTCCCATTGCTGCATACTGGCGACCTCATGCCTACTTGTATCCGACTTAATACATTTGTTCGCTATTCCGGCAAGGGGGCAGTCGCAACATCATGGGCAGACGGGGTTCAACTTCCAAAACATAGGCAGTCCGAGCAGACGCAGGGGGCTTTGGCTCCGCCGCATCGTCTCGCCTTGCGATCCGACCCAATCACGTATTAGCTTAAACACAACACAAGTCGCCACAGCATCAGGACGCCCGCTCATGGCCATCCCAGCTTCTCCTTTCGACTGGGCTCCCCGACTCGTCACCAGCCTGATTGAAGGCGCCTATGTCGGCGAGCGCGGCGGCCATCGCCTGCCCGCCTATTATCCCGGCAATGGCGAGATCATCTCCGAACTGCAGGAGGCTGACGCCGGGGAAGTCGATCGCGCGGTCCGCTCGGCCCGACGGGCCTTCAACGACCCGGCGTGGCGCGACATGTCGGTGGAGGCCCGTCAGGCGGTGCTTTACCGGATCGCCGACGCCATCGACGCCCACGCCCTTGAGCTCGCCACGCTGGAGACGCTGAACGCAGGGATCGTCCGCCGCGACGTGCTCAGTCGTCAGGTCGTGCGCGCAGGCTATAATTTCCGCTTCTTCGCCGAGGCGATCAGCCAACAACCGGGGCAGGTCTGGCAGCAGATCAAGGATCACCTGACCTTCGTCACCCGCCACCCCGTCGGCGTGGCCGCCCTGATCGCGCCATGGAACTCGCCGCTGGCGCTGGCCTCGATGAAGGTCGCCTCGGCCATCGCCTTCGGCAACACCTGCGTGCTGAAGCCGTCGGAGCAGACGCCGCTGTCGCTGGCGCGGATGGTCGAGATCATCAACACCGTCACGCCGCCCGGCGTGGTCAATCTGGTCAATGGACGCGGCGCGGTCACAGGCGCCGCTCTGGTGGATCATCCCGAGGTCGACCTGATCGCCTTCACCGGCGGCACCGAGACGGGCCGCCACATCATGCAGGCCGCCGGACGACAGCTGAAGCCTGCGGCGATGGAACTGGGCGGCAAGTCAGCCAACATCATCTTCGCCGACGCCGATCAGGAGCGGGCCCTGGACGGCGCCCTGATCTCCATCTTCTCAAACAACGGGCAACAGTGCCTGGCCGGGTCGCGCATCCTGGTCCAAGATTCCGTCTTTGACGAGTTCGTCGATCGCTTCGTCGAGCGAGCGCGAAAGATCCGCGTCGGCGACCCGCTGGACGACGCCACCGAGATCGGCCCCATCGCCTCGGCACGCCACCGTCAGCACATCCTGTCCTATGTCGACATCGCCAAAAGTCAGGGCGCGACCCTGCTGACCGGGGGCAGGGCGCTGGACCGGCCGGGCTATTTCATCGAGCCGACCGCCGTCCTGGCTCCCAGCAACAGCGACCGCGTCTGCCAGGAGGAAATCTTCGGACCCTTCGCCGCCTTCGTGAAATTCAGCGACATGGAGGACGCCGTCCGCATGGCCAATGAAAGCCAGTTCGGCCTGGTCGGCTATTGCTGGACGCAGAACATCGACAAGGCCCTGCGGGTCAGTCAGGCGGTGCGGACCGGGCTGATGTGGGTCAACACCCCCATGGTGCGTGAACTGCGCGCACCCTTCGGCGGCGTGAAGGATTCGGGCCTCGGCCGCGACGGAGCCGCCGCCTCCATGGCCTTCTTCACCGAAGAGAAGACGACGACCCTTCCGCTGGCCGACGTACCGCTGCGCAAGTTCGGCGTCTGATCCCGACGGGGTTGCGGCGGGCCTGTCCCGCCGCGCTTCGCGTCAACCGATGTGGCGCCACTGCGGACGGGCCGAGCTGTTATCGCGCGTCAGCAGCATGTGGTATTCATACTGATCGGGATTATAGAGGCTGACCTGATGCTCGAACGGGCGGCCGTCGCCGTCGAATACCGTACGGCGCAGGCGCAACAGCGGCGCGCCGATAGCCACATTCAGCTTGTTCGCCGCAGCGTCGTCGGCGGGAATGGCGCTGATGGTCTGTTCCGCGCGCTGGGCCCGAACCCCGCCGCTTTCCAGAATACGCATGATCGGCCGGTCGTCGATGGCGTCACGCGGCGTCAGATGGGCCACGGCGCGGGGCAGCCAGACGGTCGTCACCGACAACGGCTTGTCCCTGAAGAAACGCAGGCGTTCGATGCGCAACGCACGATCATCAGCCGGGAGATCCAGCGCCTGAAGCACGGCGGCAGGGGTTGACGCCTCCGCCTCATAGGCCAGCAGACGAGCCGTCGTTTCCAGCCCCAGGGTGATCAGATTCTCGACCAGCCCTGATACGCGGCTCTCTTCCAGCCGCTGCTCGTCAGCGCGCGGCGCGACGAAAGTGCCTACCCCATGCTTGCGCCGGATCCAGCCTTCACGTTCCAGAAGATCCAGCGCGCGTCGGACCGTCACGCGCGACACGTCGTAAGCCGCCGCCAGCTGCATTTCCGATGGCATCGGAAGTTCCGGCGAAAAAGCGCTGTCCTTGATCTGCTGGCGCAGAATGGTGGTCAGTTGATGATAGATCGGCAGGCTGCTGGAACCGCCGTCCGCCTTAAGGCTGCGCCGACCGATGTCGCCCCCTGCCCCAGCACCCTGTCTGGCCAAACCTATCCTCCACGCGCCGCCGTAAGGGCTTGCGTCGTCAATTAGCGAACTTGTGCTTATTACCAGACCTTCGCCGCTTGGCCACTCCGGGTTGTATCCGTCGTCGCCGCAAGCCACACAGGATCGCATGACCTCCGCCTCGCCGTCTGACGCCGCCCTGGACCTTCGCCCAGACCTTCTGGACGACCGGTTGCCCGTCCCGCTTTACCATCAGATCCGTCTGCTGCTGGCCGAACGCATACGGCGCGGCGTATTTCCGGCCGGGTCGCTGCTGCCTGGCGAACACCAGATATCAGAAATGCTGGGCGCCTCGCGCATTACGGTCAAGCGGGCGCTCAATGAACTGGCCGACGCGGGTCTGGTGACGCGCCATCGCGGGCGCGGCACCGTGGTGACGCCGCAGGTCGAACTGCCTGTGGTGACAGGTTCGTTCTCCACCCTGATGGATTCGCTCAAGACCATGGGGCACGAGACCCAGGTCGAACTGCTGGAGAGCCGGGCCGAAGCGGCCGACGCCGATGTCGCACGCGCCCTGGCGGTCGCCCCCGGCGCGTCGGTCCGGCGCATCATCCGCCTGCGCCGACTGGGCGAGACGCCGTTCTCCTATCTGGTGTCGTGGCTGCCCGACTTCGTCGCCAAGGGCTGTCACGACGCCGCCTTCGCCGAACAATCCATGCTGGATCTGCTGGAACAGGCCGGCGCGGCCCCGCATGAAGCCGAACTGTGGATTTCGTCCGTCGGCGCGGACGCTGCGGCTTCTTCAGCGCTGGAAGTGGCGATCGGATCGCCCCTGTTGCGGATCGAGCGGATCATGCGTCGGGCCGACGGCGCGCCGGTCCAATATATTCACGCCCACTATCACGCCGACCGCTTCCGCTATCACCTGCTCAGCCGCCGCGAGGAAGGGAGTTGGCAGGACGGCGCCTGATTTCCGCTTCGCCGCCTCAGGATCGACTGGCGCCCGCCGCAGGACGGTCTATAGTTGATCTATTCCTATACCATTAAAGGCGGACCGACCGTGAGCGACCTTGTCTTCGACCCGACCATGATCTGCGAGAACAAGACGGCGCGCGAGTTGTTCGAGGCGGTCAAGGCCAACCCCGCCCGCGCCCGTTTCGGCTTTGGCGAGAAACTGGCCGTGGTGAACGTCGACTTCCAGCAGGCCTACACCCGCCCCGACCTGTTTCCGAAGACGGCCTATGTGACCCATCCTGACCAGATCGGCTTAACCAACCGCATCTCGGCCGCCGCGCGCGCCAAGGGGATGCCGGTGATCTGGAGCCATGTCGCCTATAAGGCCGACGCCGGGGACGCCGGGGTCTGGGGCACGCGCACCGATACGCCCGACAGCCTGCAGAACATCAAATACGGGTCCGAACGCCACGCCATCGATCCGCGCTGCCGGATCGATGAGGCTGTGGACCTGATCTACACCAAGCGGATGCCCTCGGCCTTCTTCGAGACGCCGCTGAACTCTTACCTGCGCTGGCACAAGGTGGACACGGTGTTGGTGACGGGGGGCTCGACCTCGGGCTGTGTGCGCGCCACGGCGGTGGACAGCCTGTCCTATGGTTTCCGCACCATCGTCGCCGAAGAGTGCGTGGCGGATAAACACGAGAGCTACCACTACGCCAATCTGACCGACCTCCAACTGAAGTACGCCGACGTGGTGTCGGCGCAAGAGGTGCTGGACTGGCTAGCGTCGCACTGAGTTGACAGCAGCTTGATAGACAGAAGGGCGGCGGATCGAAATCCGCCGCCCTTCCTTTTACGCTTTTACGCTTCCCGGCCGAAGGTTGGGGGCGACGACCGAGTCTGGAGCCGGGACGACGGCGGCCTCAGCCGCCCACCGCCTCGACGATCTCTGAGACGCCGGCGGTCCAGACCGCCTTGTCCTGCGCCAGACCGTCCAGCACGCGACGCACCGCCTTCATCCGGAACGGCAGGCCGCTGACGTAGGGCGTCAGGGTGAAGCCGACGACCTGGCCGCCGAAACGGTCGGCCTCGGCCTTGTGCAGGCGGACCGCCTCCAGCACCTGATCGGCCCATTCGTCCTCGGTCTGAAGACGAACGGTCAGCAGGGCGCGGTCATCCAGTTCATTCGACAAAGGCGCCGCCCAGACCACGCCCTTGTCGGTCTGCATCGGCACGGGAACCGTGTCCTGCTCCCAGTCCAGACAGATGTCGAAGCCTGCCTCGGCGATCAGTTCCAGCGTCTGGAACGACTGCTGCCGCGCCGGGCTCATCCAGGCGCGCGGCTTCAGCCCCGCCCTGTCGAAGGCGTCGCGCGTGCGGCCGATCCAGTCCGCTTCGACGCCTTGCTCAAGCCCGCTCCAGTGAATGCAGTCCGCCTCCCAGCCATAGGCGGCGATCTCGTGCCCGTCGGCGAGGATGGCCTCAACCAAGGGCTGGACGCGGGCCAGCAGGACCCCATTGGTCGGAAACACCGCCTTCAGCCCCCTCGCCTTCAGCGCATCCAGAATGCGGAACACCCCGACCCGATTGCCGTAGTCGCGCGTCGTGAAGTGGCGCAAATCCGGATAGGTCGTCTGCATGGCGCCGGGGTGCTTGAACGGGCGCCCTTGCGGATTGAGCCGGTGGAACTCCAACGGGACCACGAACATCGCGGCGGCCGTCTTGCCGTCCGGCCAGACGATCTTCGGCCGCTCGGTCGCCGGACGCCACGGATACAGCGTCTGATCCATGCCGTAGGAGCGGTGCGGATAGGTCAGATAGTCCTCAGGCAGCGCCATGGCCGAACCCCTTTCCTCCGGTCGCGCAGCCTCTTGCCGCGATATCGGCCTGCGTCTGGTCCCAGCAGTGGTCGCGATAGTAGCTCGCGATCTCGGCGCCGGTGGCGAACCACACGTCGTCCACGTGGCCCATAATGTGTTTCAGCGCCTCTTCGAACGGGCCGATGCGATGGGGCTGGCTGACCAGATAGGCGTGCAGGGGAATGCACATGACCGTGCCGCTCTGCTCGCCCTCTTCCAGCAACTGGTCGAAGTGCCGCTTCAGGATGTCGGTGTAGCGCGCCGGGCTCATCCCCAGGGCGCCGTAGGTGATGACGTCGTTCACCTCCAGCGAATAGGGTAGCGAAATCAGCCTGCCCGACGCCGTCTTCACCGGCTGGGGCTGGTCATCCTGGAACAGGTCGCAGGTGTACCAGAAGTCATTCTCGGCGATCAGGTCCAGCGTCCGCTCGGTATGCGTCAAGGCCGGCGCCAGATAGCCGCGGATGCGCTGGCCGCTGGCCTTTTCGACCGTGCGGACGGCGTCCTCGATGATGGCGCGCTCCTGCGCCTCGTCCATGCCGTAGGAATAGCGGGTGTTGTAGATGCCGTGCGAAAAGAACTCCCAGTTCCGCTCGACGCAGGCCTCGATGATCTCGGGATGGTGGTCGCACAGGGCGACGTTCAGCGACACCGAGCCACGCAGGCCGTATTTGTCCAGCAGCTCCATCAGCCGCCAGTGGCCGACCCGATTGCCCCAGTCGCGCTGGGAATAGGCGACGACATCGGGCGCAGGCTTGGGCCAGCCGGCGCGGCCGGGGTTCTTCGCGGGATCGAACTCATAGAACTCGATGTTCGGCGCGACCCAGAAGGCCAGTTTCTTGCCGCCGGGCCAGACGATCTTCGGCCGGTCCCGATAGGGCCAGTAGTCGTAGAGGTTGGGGTCCGCGACCGTCATGCCTTCTCCTCTTCCCGCGCTTCGTATCGCTGTCCCAGCGCCATCATCTCATCCAGGCCAATGCGGGCGTTGACCCCCATCAGGTCCGTCATGTGCTGGCGATGCGCCGCCGTGCCTCCGTCGCGCTTCAGCACCGAGAGGAAGGCTTCGACGGCCGGAATGACGGCGCGCACCATCGCGCCCGGCGCAATGACCAGACGATAGCCCAACTCGGACAGGCTGTCGGCCGAACTCAGCGGCGTGTCTCCGCCCTCGACCATATTGGCCAGCAGGGGAACGCGGGCGGCGAAACGTTCAGCCACCGCGCGCATCTGATCCAGATCGCGTGGCGCCTCGACGAACAGGACGTCGGCCCCGGCCTCAAGGAACAGTTCGGCCCGATCCATCGCGGCTTCAAAGCCTTCGACCGCGATGGCGTCGGTGCGGGCGATGATCAGGGTGTCGTCGTCGTGGCGCGCATCGACGGCGGCGCGGACCTTGCCCGCCATCTCCTGCGCCGAAATCACGCCCTTGCCGCGCAGATGGCCGCACCGCTTGGGGAAGGTCTGGTCCTCGATCTGGATCGCGCGGGCGCCCGCGCGCTCGAACAGCCGCACCGTGCGACCCATGTTCAGCGCGTTGCCGAAGCCGGTATCGGCGTCGACGATCAGAGGAATGTCGATCCGCTCGGTGATGCGCGCCGCCACGTCAACGACGTGATCCAGACTGACCAGACCGATATCGGGCCGCCCCAGCTGGGTATAGGCGACCGAGGCCCCCGACAGATAGGCCGCCTCAAACCCGGCCTGCTGGACCAGCAGGCCGGACAGGGCGTCATAACAGCCCGGCGCCAGCAGGGCGTGCGACTGTTTGAGCCGACGACGCAGGTTCAGAGGCTCGCTCATGCGGCAGCCGCCAGCTTCTTCTTCAGGTGCGGCATCAGCCCCCCGTCATCCATCATGGCCATAAGGTGCGGCGGCAGAGGCGTGAAATCATAGCCACGCCCCGTCGTCAGATTGGTCAAACGCCCCGCCGCCAGATCGACCTCCAGCCGGTCGCCTGCGGAAATCTCGCCCGCCTGTTCAAGGGTGATGCACGGCACCCCCAGATTGATCGCATTGCGCCAGAAGATGCGCGCGAAGGAGCGCGCGATCACGGCGCGCACGCCCAGCACACTCAGCGACACCGCCGCCTGTTCGCGCGACGAGCCGATGCCGAAGCTGCGACCGCCAACGACGAAGTCGCCCTTGGCCACCGTGCGGGCGAAGTCAGGATCGACGGCGGCCAGACAATGCTGCGCCAGCTCCTCAGGCGGCAGCTTCATCAGCGTACCCGGCGCCATGGCGTCGGTGTCGATATTGTCGCCGAAGACGAAGGCCCGACCGCTCATGCCGTCTCTCCCAGAAACTGACGCGGATCGGCGATGCGGCCGGCAACAGCTGCGGCGGCCACGGAATAGGGCGAGCCGAGATAGACCTGCGCCTCCTTGGACCCCATGCGCCCCTTGAAGTTGCGGTTGGTCGAAGAGATGCAGACCTCGCCATCCGCCAGCACCCCGGCGCCATAGCCAGCACAGGCCCCGCAACCGGACGGCAGCAGGACCGCTCCCGCCTCCATCAGCGTCTGCAAGGTGCCGTCCTGCGTCGCTGTCGTCGTGGTCTTCTGCGACGCCGGGGCGATCAGCAGGCGAGTGTCCGGCGACACCTTGCGACCCTTCAGCACGGCGGCGGCCATGCGCAGGTCTTCGATCTTGGCTCCGACGCAGGCGCCGATGTAGCACTGATCCACCTTGATCCCGGCGTGTTCGGTCACGTCCTGAGTGCGTGACGGATCATGCGGCGCGGCGATCTGTGGCTGCAGCGTCGCCGCATCGAAGCGGTGAACGGCGGCGTAGACAGCATCGCGGTCGGACGCCAGCGCCAGGGCCGCCGCCTCGTCCTCGACCGGACGCCCGGCCGCGCGCAGATAGTCGAAGGTTGTCCGGTCCGGCGCCACGACCCCGGCCTCGCAGCCCAGTTCAGCGGCCATGTTGCACAGGACCATGCGCTCGGCCATCGACAGGCCCTCGACCGTGTCGCCGCCGTATTCAATGGCCTTGAAGGCGTTGTCCATGCCCAGTTCGCGGCACAGGAACAGCATGATGTCCTTGGCCGCAACGCCCGCGCCGAACCAGCCCGACCACTCGACGCGGATCGTCTCGGGCACGGCCAACCAGGTTTCGCCGGTGGCGACGATGGCGGCCATGTCGGTCGCGCCATAGCCAGCCGCATAGGCGCCGAAGGCCCCCGCCGTCGGCGAGTGACTGTCTCCCCCCGCCACGAAGGCGCCCGGCCGGATCAGGCCATGCTCGGGCAGGACCAGGTGGCAGATGCCCACCATGTCGAAGAAGGCGCCGACCTGATGTTCGGCCGCAAACTCCCGCGCCAGCTTCAGGATACGCGCGGATTCGGCGTCCACCGCCGGGACATAGTGGTCAGAGACGATGGCGACCTTCTGTGGATCCCACAGACCCACGCCAAGGTCGCGCAGCATCGGCGCCCAGCGACGCGGCCCCGAACTGTCATGCGCGAAAGCCAGATCGACCTGCGCCGTCACCAGCTGACCGGGTGCGACCCGGTCCAGGCCAGCGGCCCGGGCGATGATCTTTTCAACGAGGGTGGAGCCCCGGCCCATGCCTTCTCCCGATGATGCGCCGCACAAGGGCATTGCTGGACTAAATGATATAGTTTTATATCATCTAAACGCGCAGCCTTGGCAAGCGCCTTCCCGCATCTTCCAGTCCGTCAGGAACGCTCATCATGTCGAACCCCGCCACTTCTTCCGCCCAAACCTTCCGCTGGGATGACCCGTTCGACCTGACGGGGCGTCTGACGGACGAGGAGCGGATGGTTCAGGACGCGGCGCGGTCCTATGCGCGCGAGGCCCTGCTGCCGCGCGTGGTCGCCGCCTTCCGTGACGAGACGTTCGACCGCGCCATCATGACCGAGATGGGCGAGATGGGCTTCCTCGGCGCCACCCTGCCCGAGCAGTACGGCGGCTCTGACGCCAGCCACGTCGCCTATGGCCTGATTGCACGCGAAGTCGAGGCGATCGACAGCGGATACCGCTCGGCCATGAGCGTGCAGTCGTCGCTGGCCATGTACCCGATCTTCGCCTTCGGTTCGGACGAGCAGAAGCTTAAGTTTCTCCCGAAGATGGCGGCGGGCGAACTGGTCGGCTGCTTCGGCCTGACCGAGGCCGACGGCGGGTCGGACCCGGCCTCGATGAAGACCACGGCGGTCGCGGTCGACGGCGGCTATCGCCTGAACGGCGGCAAATACTGGATCACCAACTCGCCCATCGCCGACCTGGCCATCGTCTGGGCCAAGCTGGACGGCGTGATCCGCGGCTTCATCGTCGAGCGCGACTTCGACGGCTTCACCACGGGCAAGATCGGCGACAAGCTGTCGCTTCGCGCCTCGGTGACGGGCGACATCGGCCTGAACGACGTCTTTGTGCCGGAAGCCAACATCCTGCCCGGCGTGCAGGGGCTGCGCGGGCCGTTTTCGTGCCTGAACAAGGCGCGCTTCGGCATCGCCTGGGGCGCGATGGGCGCAGCCGAGTTCTGCTTCCACGCCAGCCGCAACTATGTGGCCGAGCGCACCCTGTTCGGTCGCCCGCTATCGTCGCGCCAGCTGGTGCAGAAGAAGCTGGCCGACATGCAGACCGAGATATTCCTGGGCTTCGAGGGCGCCTATGCGCTGGGTCGTCTGCTGGACACGGGCGCCTGGGTTCCCGAGGCCATCAGCCTGATGAAACGCAACAACTGCGGCAAGGCCCTGGCCGTCGCGCGCGAGGCCCGCGACATGCACGGCGGGGCCGGCATCACCGGCGAACTGCACGTCATGCGCCACGCCATGAACCTGGAGACGGTCAACACCTATGAAGGCGCCCACGACGTCCACGCCCTGATCCTGGGCCGCGCCATCACCGGCGAAGCCGCCTTCTGATAGAAAGGAATCCATGACCGATCCATCGATGATTCCCGCCCCTCACGGTCCGCTGCACGGCGTGCGCGTACTGGACCTTTCGCGTGTTCTGGCCGGGCCGTGGGCGACGCAGACGCTGGCGGATCTGGGGGCCGAGGTCATCAAGATCGAGCGGCCGGGAGCGGGGGACGATACCCGCCACTGGGGCCCGCCCTTCACCACGACATCAGACGGACAGCCCGGCGACGCCGCCTATTTCCTGTGCGCCAATCGGGGCAAGAAGTCGGTCGAACTGGACATCGCCAGCCCGGACGGCGCCGAGGCGGTGCGCCGTCTGGCCGCGACCTGCGACGTGGCGGTCGAGAACTTCAAGACCGGCGGGTTGCAGAAGTACGGCCTCGACTACGCCGCGCTGGCGGCCGTCAATCCGAAGCTGGTCTATTGCTCCGTCACCGGCTTCGGGCAGGACGGGCCGGACGCGCACCGGGCGGGCTATGACTATATGATCCAGGCCATGGGCGGGCTGATGTCCATCACCGGCCAGCCCGACGGCGCGCCGGGCGCCGAGCCGATGAAGGTCGGGGTGGCGGTCGTCGATCTGTTCACCGGCCTTTACGCCTCCAACGCCATACTGGCCGCCCTGTGGCACGCGCGGGCGACCGGCGAGGGCCAGCACGTCGACATCGCCCTGTTCGACGTTCAGGCCGCCATGCTGGCCAATCAGGCGACCAACTGGTTCGTGTCCGGCAAGGCGCCGACGCGGATGGGCAACGCCCACCCCAATCTGGCCCCCTATCAGCCCTTCGCCTGTTCAGACGGGATGGTGATCATCGCCGTGGGCAACGACAGCCAGTTCCGCGCCCTGTGCGGCGCCCTTGGGCTGGAGGCTGAGGACCGCTTTGCCACCAACGCCCTGCGGGTCGCCAATCGCGAGGCGCTGGGGCCGCTGATCGAGGCGAAGACAGCGGGCTTCACCATGCCGGGGCTGATGCAGACGCTGGAGGCGGCAGGCGTGCCCTGCGGCCCGGTGAACACCATCGATCAGGTGTTTCAGGAGCCGCAGGCCATCCATCGCGGCCTGATGGTCGAACAGACGCGCGCCGATCTGGACGGCCCGGTCCGCACCGTGGCCTCGCCCATCCGCCTGTCGAAAACGCCGGTGCGATACGACGCCCCGCCGCCGAAACTGGGGCAGGATACGGAAGCGGTGCTGGAGGCGTTGGCTCCGAAGGACTGAGCCCACTCCCGCTCATGCCCGCAGAGGTGCGGATAAACGGGCCCTTCAGCTGACCTGCCGCTTCTCCAGCTTCCGCGCCAGGGTGCGGCGGTGCATACCGAGGCGCCGGGCAGCTTCGGAGATGTTGAAGTCGGTCTCGGCCAGGACCTCGTGAATACGCTCCCATTCCAGCGTCTTGATCGAGGTCGGGCGGGCGGTCAGGGGTGCATCGGGATCGCCCGCTGCGCGACCGAAGGCCGCCTCGATGTCGTCCGTGCCCGCCGGCTTGGCAAGGTAGTGGCGCGCGCCCAGTTTGATGGCCTCGACCGCCGTGGCGATGCTGGCGAAACCGGTCAGGACCACGATCACCAGATCCGGGTCGAAGGCGTGCAGCGTCTGCACGCAGGTCAGGCCCGACGCCGTGCCAAGCTTCAGGTCCACCACGGCATAGTCAGGGTGATGCGTCTTCAGCAGCTCGACCATCTGGTCGTGGCTGTGCGCGGCCAAAACCTGATAGCCGCGCCGCTCGAACGAGCGCCGCAGGGTGCGCGAGAAGGACTCGTCGTCCTCGACGATCAGAAGCTGGCGGGGTTCTTCGGTCATCTCATGCCCTCTTTCCAGACTGCTTATTTCGGCGCCAGGGCGTCGATGGGCAAGGTCAGGCGCACCATGGCCCCGCCGCCCGCCGCGCCGGGCCGGTTGGTGGCGACGACCGTGCCGCCCAGCTTGCGCACCACATTAACCAGCAGGAACAGGCCCAGCCCGGCCCCTGCCCGCGCCTTGGTCGACTGATAGGGCTGGCCCAGCTTTTCGAGGATGGCGGGCGAAAAGCCGGGACCGTCATCCTCAAAGGCGATGAACAGGCCGTCGGCGTCGGCGGCGGCCCGCACCTCCAGATGGCGCGCGCCCGCTTCCTGCGCATTGTCCAGAAGGGCGCTGAACACCTGTTTCAGGGCCGGGTCGGCGATGATCGACGGGTCGCGCGGCGTCGGGCCGCTGAGGGCGGCCTGCATGGCGTCGGCGGGGCGGCTGGCGGACCAGTCGTCGATGATTTCACCCAGAAAGGCGCTGAGGGCGGTCACGGTCGGCGCCTCGCCGCGCGCCTCGCCCGCCGACATCAGGATGTTGGTGACGATGGATTTGCAGCGCTCGACCTCGGCCTGCATCTGCTCGATGTCGTGGCGCAGGTCCGCATCCTCGGTCAGGGCGGGCATACGCCGCCAGTCGCTGAGAATGACCGACAGGGAGGCCAGCGGCGTGCCCAGTTCATGCGCCGCGCCCGAGGCCAGCAGCCCCATACGCACGATATGGTCCTGTTCCGCCGCCTGCTGGCGGGCCTCGGCCAGATAGGCGTCGCGGGCGCGCACGTTCTGGGTGATCCGCGTGACGAAGGCGACCAGCAGCACGGCGATCAGCAGGAAGTTGACCAGCGACCCCTGCTGGATCAGCCCCAGCCGCGCCTCGGCCCCGATCGGCAGGTCCAGCGGCTGGCGCCAGATGGCCAGCAGAGCCAGACAACCGCTGGTCACCAGCACGAAACCCCAGGCGAACGACGGCCGCAGCAGCACCGCCGCCAGCACCACCTGCATCAGATACAGCGCCGAAAACGGATTGGTCGCCCCGCCGCTGAAATAGAGCAGCCAGCTGAGCGCGGCCACGTCGACGCACAGGGCCAGCAGCAGCTCGGGGTCGGTGACTTCCTTGCGGCGCAGGGTCACGGGCGCGCTGACCAGGTTCATCACCGCCAGCGCGGTCGGCGCCAGCAGCAGCGGCCCCAGCGGCAGGCTGATCTTCAGCCCCCAGTGGACGATGACGATGGTCAGCACCTGACCAATGACCGCCAGCCACCGCAGCTGGATCAGCAGCAGCATGTTGCGGCGGGCGGCGGCGCCGGGCGAAACGGGCGTCTCTACGGCGGCGTCCATGCCCAGCAGATTACGCGCGAATCGCAACAGGTCCATGCTGGACGGCTTCATCGGCCCCGCCCTGCCCGGCGACGACGCTCTTCACGCAGCCAGAACCAAGCGCCGCCCGCCGACATCAGCGCCAGCCCGAACCATGTCAGGGCGTAAACCAGATGGCTGTTGGCGAACCGCACCACCGTCAGCCCGCCTCGCGGCCAGTCGCCGGGATTGGGCGTCGCGTCGGCGTCGATGAAATAAGGCGCGACCGGGCCGCTCAACTGTTTGGCGGAGGCGATGGCCGCAACATCGCGTGAGAACCAGCGGTCGCCGGCCGGGTCGTTGTCGCGCAGGAAACCGCCCTTGGGTTCGCTGATCCGCAACAGGCCGGTGACGGTGGCTGGCCCCGCGACCTGCCCCTCGGCGCGGGCGTCCGGCGCCGCGCGCTCGGCCGGGACGAAGCCCCGGTTGATCAGGACGGTGAAGCCGCGCGCATCTTCCAGCGGCGTGACGATCCAGAAGCCCGGCCCCAGGTCCGTCACCGCCTTCACCCGGACCTCGCGGTCATGCAGGAAGCGGCCGCTGGCCATGATGCGGCGGTATTGATCCGCCTGCCGCGTCACGGCGTCGAAGCCCTGCGGCCCCGGCGCCGGAACAGGCTCGGCGTGGATGCGGCTGTCGACCTGACGGATCAGGTCCTGCTTCCAGGCCAGCCGCTGGACCTGCCAGACGCCCAGCGTCGAAAAGCCGACGAACAGCACGGCGAACATCGCCAGCCCCACGACCAGTCGCGCTACCGGCCGACGGCCTGAACCCGATCCGGGGGCTGACGATGACGTCAACGGCGCCTCCGCGTGCGCGAGGGGATCAGCCCATCACCTGCATGTCGTGGACGGGCATCATATTGGTGTTCAGGTGGTACATGACCCACACCGACCCTGCGACGGCGATGACCACGATCACCAGGGTGAAGATCAGCGCCAGCATGTTCCATCCGCCCTCGGACTTATGGTTCATATGCAGGAAGAAGATCATGTGGACCACGATCTGCACCACGGCGAAGCCGGTGATGATCAGACCCGTCAGCTGCGGCGCCAGCACCCCGGCCATGACCAGCCAGAACGGAATGGCGGTCAGCACGACCGACAGGGCGAACCCGATCAGATAGCCCTTGTAGGTGCCGTGATCGTGATCATCGCCGTGGTGATCGTCGTGATGGTCCACGGCGTGCTCATTGTGGGCTTCAGCGCTCATCGCAGCATCCCGAACAGATAGACGAAGGTGAAGACGCCGATCCAGATGACGTCCAGGAAGTGCCAGAACAGGCTCAGGCACATGAGGCGGCGCTTGTTGGCCTGGATCAGGCCCTTCTGACCCACCTGAATCATCAGGGTGACCAGCCAGATGCAGCCGAAGGTGACGTGCAGGCCGTGGGTGCCCACCAGGATGAAGAAGGCCGACAGGAAGCCGCTGCGCTGGGGCGTGGCGCCCAGGTGGATCATGTGGGCGAACTCATAGAGCTCGATCCCCAGGAAGCACAGGCCGAACAGGCCCGTGACCGCCAGCCAGATCTGCGTCTGCGCCACCTTGTTGCGGTACATCGCCAGCATGGCGAAGCCGTAGGTGATCGACGAGAACAGCAGCATCGACGTGTTCACCGCCACCAGCGGCAGGTCGAACAGATCCTTGGGCGCCGGGCCCGCCGCATAGTTGCCGCCCAGCACGGCGTAGACGGCGAACAGGATCGCAAAGATGAGGCAGTCGCTCATCAGATACATCCAGAAACCCAGCATGGTGCTGTGGCCTTCCGGGTGGTGCGGCTCCTCTACCGGGTGGAAGATCGGCCGCCCGGCGTCGTCGACATAGTCGGGGTTGAGGGAAGGTGCGTGGCTCATCGGATCACCCCTGCGTCGCTGCTGCGGCCGCCAGGGCCTTGGTGCGCGCGTCCTCGGTCGCCTGAACCGTTTCGGCCGGGATGTAGTAGTCGCGCTTGTAGTTGAAGGTGTGGAAGATGGCGTAGGCGATCAGCGCCGCAAAGCCCGCCGCCGCCATCCACCAGATGTACCAGATCAGGCCGAAACCCACGATCATCGACAGCACCGACAGGATCACCCCCGCCCCGGTGTTGGACGGCATGTGAATGGCCTTGAAGCCTTCGGTCGGCCGCTGATAGCCGCGCGCCTTCATGTCCCACCAGGCGTCGCCGTCGTGGATGATCGGCGTCTTGGCGAAGTTGTAGTCCGGCGGCGGAGAGGATGTCGCCCACTCCAGCGTGCGGCCGTTCCACGGATCGCCCGTCTCATCGCGCAGCTTGTCGCGGTTGATGATGCTGACGGCGAACTGGATCAGCATGGCCAGGATGCCGACGGCGATGATGGCCACGCCCACGCCCGCGATGATGAACCAGATCTGATAGGCTGGGTCGTCGAAGACCCGCATCCGCCGCGTCACGCCCATGAAGCCCAGGACGTACAGCGGCATGAAGGCCATCCAGAAGCCGACCACCCAGCACCAGAAGCTGACCAGCCCCCACTTCTTCTCCAGCTTGAAGCCGAAGGCCTTGGGCCACCAGTAGTTGATGGCGGCGAACAGGCCGAACAGCACCCCGCCGATGATGACGTTGTGGAAGTGGGCGATCAGGAACAGGGAGTTGTGCAGCACGAAGTCCGCCGGCGGCACCGCCAGCATGACGCCCGTCATCCCGCCGATCACGAAGGTCAGCATGAAGGCGACCGTCCACATCATCGGCAACTCGAACCGGATGCGGCCGCGATACATGGTGAACAGCCAGTTGAACAACTTCGCCCCTGTCGGGATCGAAATGATCATCGTCGTGATCCCGAAGAAGGAGTTCACGCTCGCGCCCGAGCCCATGGTGAAGAAGTGGTGCAGCCACACCAGGTAGGACAGGATGGTGATGACCACCGTCGCATAGACCATCGAGGTGTAGCCGAAGAGCTTCTTGCCCGAGAAGGTAGAGGTGACTTCGGAGAACACGCCGAACAGCGGCAGGATCAGGATGTAGACCTCGGGGTGGCCCCAGATCCAGATCAGGTTCACGTACATCATCGGGTTGCCGCCGAAGTCGTTCGTGAAGAAGTTGGTGCCGACGTAACGGTCCGCCGACAACAGCACCAGCGTCGCCGTCAGGATCGGGAAGGACGCCACGATCAGGATGTTGGCGCACAGCGAGGTCCAGGTGAAGACCGGCATCTTCATCAGGCCCATGCCCGGCGCGCGCATCTTCACGATGGTCGCGATCAGGTTGATGCCGGACAGAGTGGTCCCTACCCCCGCGATCTGCAGCGCCCAAATATAATAGTCGACCCCGACGCCGGGGCTGTAGCCGATGCCCGACAGCGGCGGATAGGCCAGCCAGCCCGTCCGTGCGAACTCGCCGATGAACAGCGACATCATCACCAGGACGGCGCCGACCGTGGTCATCCAGAAGCTGAAGTTGTTCAGGAAGGGGAAGGAGACGTCCCGCGCCCCGATCTGCAACGGCACCAGATAGTTCATCAGGCCGGTGATCATGGGCATGGCCACGAAGAAGATCATGATCACGCCGTGGGCGGTGAAGATCTGGTCATAGTGGTGGGCGTTCAGATAGCCCTCGGATCCGCCGAAGGCCATGGCCTGCTGGATCCGCATCATGATGGCGTCGGCAAAACCGCGCAGGAACATGATCAGACCCAGGATCATGTACATGATCCCGATCTTCTTGTGGTCCACGGTCGTGAACCACTCCTTCCAGAGATAGCCCCACAGCTTGTAGCGGGTGAGCAGGGCCAGCACTCCCAGACCGCCGATGACGACGACGGCGAAGGTGGCGACCAGAATGGGCTCGTGGAACGGGAGCGAGTCCCAGTTCAACCGGCCCAGAAGCGGCGATGTGGTTTGTTCGACAGTCATGATCGTTCAGGCGCTCAGGATTGCGACGCGGCGGGCGCGGACGCCGTGGAAGGCGCGGAGAAGAGAGAGGCGAAACGCTCGTTCGGCTGGGATCTGTCGGGGCGTTCCAGCCCCTGCCCCATGACCCGGTTCAGCGGGGTGTCGCGGGCGACGTCCTCGCCGAAGGCCTGACGGCGGCGCGCGGCGTCGACGGCGGCGGCCTCGGCCTCCAGCGGGGTGCACAACGTCATCACATAGGACTCGCCCGCGCCGAAGACGGCGTCGCCGCGACGGGCGTATTTGTCATAGACCAGCGGCAGGGTGTTCTTGACCGCCGCCAGACCCAGACCGCCCTTGCGGTCGATGTCCATCATCTCGCCCATGCACATCTTGCCCGGCTCGACGCACATATTGACCACGGCGTCGAACAGGCGGTCGTCGACCGTCGCGTAGTGGATGACCGGCACCTTCTCGCTGGGTTTTTCCAGTTCCAGATAGGTCTCGCGGTCCAGACCCTGACCGGCGGCGCGCACGCCCGCGACCCAGTGGTCGAACCCGGCCTGATCCATGCCGCGGAAGGCGAAACGCATGTTCGAGAAGCCGTCGCCGGAATAGTTGGCCGAGAAGCCGACGTATTCGCCCGGACGGTTGATGACGGCGTGCAGCTTCGTCTCCATGCCCGGCATGGCGTAGATCTGACCGGCCAGGGCGGGGATGTAGAAGGAGTTCATCACCCCGGTCGAGGTGATGTGGAAACGGATCGGCCGGTCGACCGGCGCAGCCAGCTCATTCACCGAGGCGATGCCGTATTCGGGATAGATGAACAGCCATTTCCAGTCCATGGCCACCACCTCGACCTGAAGCGGACGGTGATTTTCGGCCACAGCCTGCCCCTCGGCGATGCGGTCCAGCGGGCGATAGGGGTCCAGCAGGTGCGTGCCCGCCCAGGTGATCGCGCCCAGACAGATGATGATCAGCAGCGGCGCCGCCCAGATCACCAGTTCCAAATGGGTCGAGTGGTCCCAGTCCGGCTCATAACGGGCTTCCTTGTTCGACTCCCGGTACTTCCAGGCGAAGAACACCGTCAGGAGCATCACCGGAATGATGATGATCAGCATCAGTATGACGGACATGACCAGCAGATCGCGCTGCTGGGCGGCGATATCGCCGGCGGGGGCCAGGACAACGGCCTCGCAGCCGGGCAGCAGGGCCAGAAGAGGCAGAAGCAACAGGGGACGCAGGCGGCGCACGGCGGCTCCAGTCGAGGTTGGGGACAAGGGCACGGTCATCTTGCACGCCCCGTAACCCCGCCCCGAAACAGGCGACATTGGACAATCTGCCCTATCCCCAGTTGCAGCCATCGGGAGCAAAGGGGCGTTTCCTTCATTCTATTGTCGCGGGCGCGTGTGCGCCCCGGTTCCTGGAGCCTCATCGGTCATGAACGCAGCCAGCGGCGCGCCCTCTTCAGAGCCCCTTGAGCGGGACGCCAGCCGGATCAACGCACGAGACGGCAAAATCGACGCGGGCGAAGTCGCCATCGGCGTCATTATCGGCCGGACGTCGGAGTTCTTCGACTTCTTCGTCTACGCCATCGCCTCGGTCGTGGTGTTTCCGCAGTTGGTCTTCCCCTATGCGGGACCGCTGGGCGGGACGCTGCTGTCCTTCGCCGTCTTCGCCGTGGCCTTCATCGCCCGGCCGTTCGGCACGGCCCTGTTCATCGCCATCGACCGGCGCTTCGGGCGCGGGACCAAGCTGACCATCGCCCTGTTCCTGCTGGGCCTGTCGACGGTCTGTCTGGGTTTCCTGCCGGGACATGAGCAGGTCGGCCACTGGTCGGCCGCCATGCTGATCGTTCTGCGGATCGGTCAGGGCGTGGCTCTGGGCGGCGCCTGGGACGGCATGGCCTCCCTGCTGTCGGTCAGCGCCCCTGAAAAGCGTCGCGGCTGGTACGCCATGGTGCCGCAACTGGGCGCCCCGATCGGCCTGATGGTCGCCAGCGCCCTGTTCGCCTACTTCCTGACCAAGCTGTCGGCCGCCGACTTCATGGACTGGGGCTGGCGCTATCCCTTCTTCGTGGCCTTCGCCATCAACGTCGTGGCCCTGTTCGCGCGCCTGCGTATCGTGGTGACGCCCACCTTCCAGGCCGCCTTCGAAACGCTGGAGCTGCACCCCGCGCCCGTCGCCAAGGCTGTGCGTGAAGAAGGCGGCAGCATCGTCATCGGCGCCTTCGCCCCGCTGGCCAGCTTCGCCATGTTCCACATGGTGACGGTGTTCCCGCTGTCATGGGTCTTCCTCTACACCGACGAGGCGCCCAGCCGCTTCCTGATGATCGAGCTGATCGGCGCCGTCTTCGGCTTGTTCGCCATCCTCGCTTCGGGCTGGCTGGCCGACCGCTATGGCCGCCGCGCCCTGCTGGCGGTCACGGCGGCCGGCATCGCCGCCTTCTCGGGCTTTGCGCCCCAGCTTCTGGACGGCGGTTCTGCGGGCGAGCTGAGCTATATGATCCTGGGCTTCATCCTGCTGGGCCTGTCGTTCGGTCAGGCGTCGGGTTCGATCGCCTCCAGCTTCAGCCTGAAGAACCGCTACACCGCCTCGGCCCTGACGTCGGACCTGGCGTGGCTGTTCGGCGCGGGCTTCGCCCCGCTGGCGGCGCTGGCGCTGTCGGGCCGGTTCGGGCTGGTGGCGGGCGGCGCCTATCTGCTGTCGGGCGCAATCTGCACCCTGCTGGCCCTGTGGCTGAACCGCGAACTGGCCAAGGGCGCCGCAGGCGCCAAGGCCTAAGACGTTTCTCCCCCCGTCGGAAAGAAGAGGCGCGGCCAGCCGGTCGCGCCTCTTTTTTTGCGCTATCGCTCGCCGCGCGGCGCCTCGCTGCTTGAGCGCGGCGGCGTGTGTGGTCAGCCCTGCGCCTTGGCCTTGCGGCGCCAGTGGGTCAGCAGGTGCTCGGTGTAGCCGTTCGGCTGTTCCCTGCCCTTGAACACCAGATCGCAGGCCGCCTGCCACGCCGGACCCTCATATCCCGGCGCCAAAGGGCGATAGTCCGCATCGCCCGCGTTCTGGCGATCCACCACCACAGCCATACGCTTTAGCGCCTCCATGACCTCGTCCTCGGTCGTGACGCCGTGACGCAGCCAGTTGGCCAGATGCTGGCTGGAGATGCGCAGCGTCGCTCGATCCTCCATCAGGCCCACGTCGTGAATGTCCGGCACCTTGGAGCAGCCGACGCCCTGATCCACCCAGCGCACGACGTAGCCCAGAATGCCCTGGGCGTTGTTGTCCAGCTCCTGCCGGATCTCGTCCGCGCTCGGCGTTCCGGTTGCGAACGGCGGGGTCAACAGTGGCGTCAGGCCAGTCTGTGCGCGCGTCGCGATCTCGGCCTGACGCGCCCAGACGTCGACCTCGTGGTAATGCAGGGCGTGAAGGGTCGCCGCCGTCGGCGACGGAACCCACGCCGTCGAGGCGCCCGCGCGCGGGTGGCCCGCCTTGGCCGCCAGCATGTCGCCCATGCGGTCGGGCGCGGCCCACATGCCCTTGCCGATCTGCGCCCGGCCCGACAGGCCCGCCTTCAGACCGATGTCGACATTGCGATCCTCATAGGCCTTGATCCAGCCGGTCTCGCGCACCGCCTCCTTACGGACGACGGGGCCGCCTTCCATCACCGTGTGGATCTCGTCGCCCGTGCGATCCAGGAAGCCGGTGTTGATGAAGACCACCCTGCCCTTCGCCGCCGCGATGCAGTTCATCAGGTTGACGCTGGTGCGGCGCTCCTCGTCCATGATGCCCATCTTCAGCGTCAGGGCGGGCAGGCCCAGCATGGTCTCGACGGCGCCGAACAGTTCGTCGGTGAAGGCCACTTCGTCCGAGCCGTGCATCTTGGGCCGCACCACATAGACCGAGCCCGCCGGACTGTTGCGCGCCTCAGCCGGGCGACGCAGGTCGTGCAGGCCGATCAGGCCCATCATGGCGATGTCCAGCAGATGCTCGGGCGTCTCACGTCCGTGGGCGTCCAGAACGGCGTCGGTCGTCAGGTGCAGGCCGACGTTGCGCACCAGCATCAGGCTGCGCCCCTTCAAGGCCAACCGCGATCCATCCGGCGCCGTATAGAGACGGTCGGGGTTCAGCCGCCGCTCGACCGTGCGGCCGTCCTTCTCGAAGTCGGCCTGAAGATCGCCGCGCATCAGGCCCAGCCAATTGGCGTAGACCAGACGCTTGTCCGCCGCATCGACGGCGGCGACGCTGTCCTCGGCGTCGGCGATGGCCGACAGGGCCGCCTCGACCAGCACATCGGCGACGCCCGCCGGGTCGTCACGGCCAATGCGGTGCGCCCGGTCGATGACGATCTCCAGATGCAGGCCGTTGTGGCGCAACAGGACGCCCGACGGCGCATCGGCCTTGCCCGAATAGCCCGCGAACACATCCGCGCCCGCCAGCCCCGTCTCCAGCCCGCCGTCCAGCGTCACGATCAGGCGGCCATGCTCGACCCGATAGGCCGCGGCCTGAGCGTGCGATCCGGTCGCCAGCGGCGCCGCCTGATCCAGAAACGCGCGAGCGCGAGCGATGACTTTGGCGCCGCGCTCGACGTCATAGCCGCCCGCCTTGGGCGCCTCGCCCAGCGCATCGGTGCCGTAAAGCGCGTCATACAGGCTGCCCCAGCGCGCATTGGCCGCGTTGAGCAGATAGCGGGCGTTGGTCAGCGGCACGACCAGCTGCGGCCCGGCCATGGTCGCGATCTCGGGATCGACGTTCGCCGTCTCGGCCTGCACGCCGTCGCGCTCGGTCTCGATATAGCCGATCTCGTGCAGATAGGCCTGATAGGCCGCCTGATCCGGCTGGCCCGGATAGGCGCGGTGCCAGTCGTCCAGCTTGCGCTGAAGCTGGTCGCGGCGCTCCAGCAGGTCGCGGTTGCGACGGCCGAAGCGGGCCAGCAGCCCCTCAACCCCGGCCCAGAAAGCCTCGGCGCTGACGCCCGAATCCGGCGTCGCCTGATCGCGCACGAATGCGTCCAGTTCGGCGGCGACCTTCAGCGCGCCGTGGCGGACGTAGGCATCAGCGGGGGTCGTGGGGGCGTCGAACATGGCGGTCTCCTTCAGTCTGGAGATTAAGCCGTCATGGCCTGCGCTATCCACGGCGAAGAAAGACGCTTATCTTTGCATAATCCGCAATGATGAGAGCCCGCCATGCTGGCCGAGTATGAAATCTTCGTCCGTGCGCTGGAGGAAGGCAGCCTGTCCGCCGCCGCGCGTCGGCTGGACCTGTCGCCCGCCGTGGCCTCGCGCAGGCTGGCGCGGCTGGAGGACCGGCTGGGGGTGCGTCTGATCGAGCGCACCTCGCGCCGTCTGGCCCCGACCGAGGCCGGGCGGCTGGTCTATGACCGCGCGGCGCAATTGTTGGAGGGGGTCGAGGATCTGGAGGCCGTGGTGTCGCGTCGCACGACGCAGGCGCGCGGCCTGCTGCGCGTGTCAGCCCCGACCTCGTTCGGACGGCGACGGCTGGCGCCGCTGCTCCAGCCGTTTCTGGCGGCCCAGCCCCGCCTGACGCTGGAGCTGAACCTGAGCGACGCCTTCGTCGACCTGATGGCCGAAGACGTCGACGTGGCGGTGCGGATCGGCGGCTATGAGGCGGAGAACCCGCTGATGCATCGTCTGGCCCCGAACCGGCGGGTGCTGTGCGCCTCCCCCGCCTATCTGGCCGAGCACGGCGCGCCGGACAGTCTGGATGACCTGCGCCGCCACGCCCAGCTGGCGGCCGAGAACCAGTCGACATGGCGGCTGGAAGGCCCCGAAGGCCCCGTCGTCTTTCGCGCCCGCAGCCGGGTGCGGACGAACTCAAGCGAAGTGGCGCGTGAACTGGCGTTGGCGGGCGGCGGCGTGGCCCTGCGCTCGACCTGGGACGTCGGCGACGAGCTGCGCGACGGGCGGCTGAAGGTGGTGCTGCCGCAGTATTCAGGATCGTCGGACGTGGCGATCTTCGCCCTGACGGCAGGCCGGGCGCGAGCCGAAACCCGCGTCCGCGCCTTCATCAACTTCCTCAGCGGCCTGTATGGCGAAACGCCGGATTGGGACCGCTGATCCTTCTCCCCTTGTGGGAGAAGGTGGACGGCGAAGCCGGGCGGATGAGGGGTGCGAAGACCGGGGCTGGCGACATCCATTCAGACGTCGCGCCGACACCCCTCATCCGGCCCTGACGGGCCACCTTCTCCCTCAAGGGGAGAAGGATTCTGGCTCACTTCATCCAGCGATCCAGCCACGACGACATCTCATACAGTGTGTGACCCACCGATTCCCGCGCGCGATAGCCGTGGGCCTCCAGCGGCAGGACAACATAACGCGCTGTCGCGCCATTGCCCTTCAGCGCCGCATAGAAGCGTTCGCTCTGCACCGGGAAGGTGCCCGAGTTGTCGTCCGCCTCGCCGTGAATCAGCAGGATCGGCTCGTTGATCCGGTTGGCGTAGGTGAAGGGCGACATGGCGTTATAGGTCTCGGTCGCCTCCCAGTAGTTGCGCTGTTCCGCCTGGAAGCCGAACGGCGTCAGGGTGCGGTTATAAGCGCCCGAGCGCGCGATGCCGGTCCTGAACAGATCGGTGTGCGCCAAGAGGTTCGCCGTCATGAAGGCGCCGTAGCTGTGCCCGCCGACGGCGATGCGCTCGCGATCCGCCACGCCCAGAGCCACCACGGCGTCGACCGCCGCCTTGGCGCTGGCCGACAGCTGCTCGATGTAGGTGTCGTTCGGCTCGGCCCCGTCGCGGCCGATGATCGGCATCGTCGGGTTGTCCAGGATGGCGTAGCCCTGGGTCAGCAGGAACAGGTGACTCGACCCCGACGGCCGCACGAAGCGGTTGTCGGTGTCCACGACCTGACCGGCGACAGCGGCGTCGGTGAACTCGGCCGGATAGGCCCACATCAACAGCGGCAGCGGACCGTCGCGATCCTTGTCATAACCGGCGGGCAGATACAGCGTCCCCGACAGCTCCACCCCATCATCGCGGGTGTAGGTGATCAACTGGCGCGTGGCCCCGGCCAGTTGCGGCGCCGGGTCGGGGAAGTTCGTCAGTTGGGTGACGCCGCCATCCAGATCGCGCACGCGGAGATTGGCCGGGTCGGTGCGGCTTTCGCGATAGGTGACCAGCTTGCGGCCCGCCTCGTCCAGCACGCCGACGACGGTTTCATACTCGCCCTGAGCCGAGCGCCAGACGCGCTCCGTCTCGCCCGATTTCAGGTCCAGCAGGTCGAGGAAGGGGTAAGCGCCCTCACGGGTCGCCCCGTCGCCCTCGACGAAGACCTTGGAGCCGTCGGCGCTGAAGCGCATGACCGAGCGGCCGCGCGCGTTCGGCTCGGTCACGACCGAGCCGGGGTCATTGTAGCGGTCCTGATAGTTGCGATCGACCAGAACACGGCCCTGCCCCGGGTTCGACGGATCGATCAGGGTGCGCGTCTCGTGCCGGGTGTTGAACCAGCGGCTGTTGACGATGGCGACATCGTTCCGGCCCCAGGTGGTTCCGGCATAGCGTTCCTTCAGGTCGATCAGGGTCTGCACCCGGTCGTTGAAGGGCGCGCGCAGCATGAAGACGCGGTCGCGCACCTCGGCGGGGTTGCGCGGATCGCCGCCGTCCTGAGCCTCGGCCCAGACCAGAGTGGCGTCGGCGTCCGCGCGCCACTGCACCGCGCGCGGCCCCGGCGCTACGGCGTCGAACGGCGTCGGCACATTGTCGCGCAGCGGCAGGTCGGCCACGCGGTGCACCTGACGCCCGTTCATGTCGGTGACGATGATGTCCGACGGAAACAGGCTGGCCGGCACGACATAGGAATAGGGCTTCTTCACCCGCGTCTGCAGGATGTAGCGACCGTCCGGCGAGGTCGACAGGCCCAGAATGACGCCCGGCTGGCCCACGGATCGCGCGCGCCCGTTCAGCGACACCACCGTCGGCTGGCTGGTGAAATAATAGTCGAACAGAGCCTCATCGCCCGCATTGGACAGCAGGTCCTGATAGGTCCGCACCGGCGCGGCGCGGCCGCCTGTCTCGGTGATGATCGGACCTTCCGGCGGATGGTCGACATTCGGTGCCAGACCGCGCCCTGCCGGAACCGCCAGCACCAGCAGGCCCGAAGAATCCGACAGCCAGGTAAAGCCGCCGCCCGTCGCGGCGTTGACCATCGGTCCGTTCAGCCTGCGCGCCTTGGCCTGAGCGACATCGGCGGTCCACAGTTCCAGCCCGTTCGGCGCATTGAGCAGAAAGGCCACGGTCTGGCCGTCCGGCGCCCAGCTGACGTTGGTCAGGCGCGCATTGGCGGGCAGGCCCGTCACCGGGCGCGCAGCCCCGCCGTCCACTGTCTGGAAGCTGAGCCCCGTCAGCCATGCGACGCGGCTGTTGGCCGGGCCGTTGTTCTTCGGATTGATGCGATAGCCCGCCAGCCGCAGCATCGGCTCGGCCAGTTCGGCGATCGGCGGCAGATTGGCGCGGTCGCTGAGCAGCAGGGTCTTGCGGTCCGGGCTGATGCTGACGCCGGGATTGGGCTTGGCGTCCAGAATCTGGGCGATCGGCGACGGGGGCTGATGATACGTGGGCGCGGCATCCTGGGCGACCGCTGCAACCGGCAGGATCAGGGCAGGGACGGCGGCGGCGAGAACCAGGGCGGGCAAGGCGGCCCGCAACAGACGGTGGCGCATGGAGCTTCCTCGTTGAAGACACGGCTTGGACGGTCAGCTTTGCGGTCCGGTGGCGCCGGGGTCAACCACGCGGCTTTACGGCGGACAGGTCGGCTTGCCGCTTGCCCCTCCCCTTCCCCCGCTTTAATGACGGAGATGACCGCGATATTCATCAGACGGTGAAAAGGGAGTTCGATGGGCAAGATTTACGCTGACGTGAAGTCCGCGCTGGAGGGGCTGACATTCGACGGCATGACCGTCATGTCCGGCGGCTTCGGCCTGTGCGGTATTCCCGAGAACCTGATCGCAGGTCTGCGCGATACGGGCGTGAAGGGGCTGACCGTCATCTCCAACAATGCGGGTGTGGACGGCTTCGGTCTGGGCCAGTTGCTGGAAACGCGCCAGATCGCGAAAATGATCTCGTCCTACGTCGGCGAGAACAAGGAGTTCGAGCGCCAGTATCTGGCCGGAGAGCTGCAACTGGAGTTCAACCCGCAAGGCACCCTGGCCGAGCGCATCCGCGCGGGCGGCGCAGGCATCCCCGCCTTCTTCACCGCCACCGGCGTCGGCACCCTGGTCGCTGAAGGCAAGGAAGTGCGCGAATTCGACGGCCGCAAGTACGTCATGGAGACGGGGCTGGTCGCCGACCTGTCCATCATCAAGGCGTGGAAGGCCGATGAGCGCGGCAATCTGATCTTTCGCAAGACGGCCCGCAACTTCAACCCGATGATGGCCACCGCCGGTAAGGTGACGGTCGTCGAGGTGGAAGAGATCGTGCCCGTCGGCTCGCTGGACCCCGACCACATCCACACGCCGGGCGTCTATGTCGACCGCCTGATCCAGACCGTGTCCGAGAAGCGCATCGAACAGCGCACTGTCCGTCAGAAGGAGCCGGGCTCAAGTAGCGAAGCGGTAGCCCAAAGGGAGAATGTATAATGGCCCGCACTCGCGAACAACTGGCTGAACGCGCCGCCAAGGAGCTGCAGGACGGCTTCTATGTGAACCTGGGCATCGGCATCCCGACACTGGTGGCCAACTATATCCCCGAGGGCATGACCGTCACGCTGCAGAGCGAGAACGGCATGCTGGGCATGGGCCCCTTCCCCTATGAGGGCGAGGAGGACCCCGACCTGATCAACGCCGGCAAGCAGACGATCACGGAGATCCCCGAGAGCGCCTATTTCAGCTCTGCCGACAGCTTCGCCATGATCCGCGGCGGCCACATCAACCTGTCGATCCTCGGCGCGATGGAAGTGGCCCAGAACGGCGACATCGCTAACTGGATGATCCCCGGCAAGCTGGTGAAGGGCATGGGCGGTGCCATGGATCTGGTCGCGGGCGTCAAGCGCGTGGTCGTGGTCATGGATCACGCCAACAAGCACGGCCAGTCCAAGGTGCTGAAGGCCTGCACCCTGCCGCTAACCGGCACGGGCGTGGTCAGCCGCATCATCACCGACCTGGCCGTCTTTGACGTCAAGCCGGACGGCTCGGGGCTGGAACTGATCGAACTGGCCGACGGCGTCACGCTGGACGAAGTCGCGGCCAAGACCGAGGCCGACTACACGGTGGCGGCGAAACTGGGCTGAACCGCGCCTCTTCCGCTGTGAAAACAGAAACCCCGGCGTCCTCGCGGTCGCCGGGGTTTTTCACGTCTTCCTTCTCACCTCGAGGGGATAAGGTTTACCGACTGGGGCTGCCTGAGCGCCTCAACCGGCGATCTGACCGAAGTCGGCGACGCGGTTCATGACGCCGCGCACCTGAACCAGCAGCTTCAGGCGGTTTTCGCGCTCTTCAGCCACGTCGGAGTTGACCATGACGGCGGTGAAGAAGGCGTCCACCGGGCCGCGCAGGGCGGCCAGCGCCGTCATGGCGGCGGCGAAATCCTCGGCCTCCAGCGCGGTGTCCACCGCCGCAGCAGCCGCCGTCGCCGCATTGGCCAGAGCGACCTCTTCCGCAGGCTGGTTCGGCAGGCCGGTGGCGACGGCGCCTTCCGGCAGCGGCCCCTTCTTCTCCTCGGCCTTCAGCAGCTGGGCGGCGCGCTTGTAGCCCGCCAGCAGGTTCGCCCCGTCGTCCGTCGCCAGGAAGGCGGCCAGCGCCTCCACCCGACGCACGATCCGCACCAGATCGTCGTCGCCCAGCACGAAGACGGCCGCCACGAGGTCGTGACGCTGGCCCTTGTCGCGCAGGAGGACGGTCAGGCGATCGGCGAAAAAATTAACTAGATCAAATGCAACAGAACTGGCTCGTGATAGCTCTTCTTCACTCAAAGGAGCGACAATTTCGTCTTCCCAAGAGTCACTAACCTCCACAAGCTCAGTGCTCTTTGCACCTTGACGCTCTGCTTCATCTAGAGCTTCAGCACGCAATTCCAGCCTTGAGATACGATCAAGACGGACGTGTTCTTTTAGCCTTTCAAAAACAATGCCCTGCAACGGCATCCGCACCCCGTTCTCCAGCACCAGCCGGATCACGCCCAGCGCGGCGCGGCGCAAGGCGTAGGGATCCTTCGAGCCCGTGGGCTTTTCGTCGATGGCGAAGAAGCCGACCAGGGTGTCCAGCTTTTCGGCCATGGCGACGGCGACTGTGACCGGGGCGGTCGGGACGGTGTCGCCCGGTCCCTGCGGCTTGTAGTGGTCGCGGATGGCGTCGGCCACGGCGTCGGGCTGACCGGCCAGACGGGCGTAGTAGCCGCCCATGATCCCTTGCAGTTCCGGGAACTCGCCCACCATGCCCGAGGCCAGATCGGCCTTGGACAGGCGCGCGGCCTGTTCGGCCTGAGCCGCGTCGGCGCCGACCAGCGGGGCGATCTCGCGCGCCAGCGCCGCGATGCGGTCCACCCGCTCGGCCAGCGTGCCCAGCTTGGCGTGGAAGGTGACGTCCTTCAGCTTGGCGTTCCATGCGTCGAAGCCGACCTTCTGGTCCTCGGTCCAGAAGAACTCCGCGTCGCTGAGACGGGCCGACAGCACCTTGGCGTTGCCCGCCGCCAGAGCCTGCCCGCCGTCGGTCGCCTCGACGTTGGCGACGACGACGAAGTGCGGGGCCAATTCCTTAGATTCTGGGCCTTCCTTGCCCGGTTCGCGCACGGCGAAATACTTCTGGTGCACCTTCATCGACAGCTGGACCACTTCCGGCGGAAGAGCCAGGAACTGCGGGTCCATGTCGCCGAGGATCGGCGTCGGCCATTCGGCCAGACCCGACACCTCGTCCAGCAGGCCGTCGTCATCGACCAGAGCCAGCCCCTTGGCCGCGCACACGGCCTTGGCGCCTTCAAGGATGCGCAGCTTGCGATCGGCGGCGTCCAGCAGGACGAAGTTGCGCTCCAGCTTGGTGCGATAATCGGCGAAGTCCTTGACCGCGAACGGCTGGCCCGCGCCCATGAAGCGGTGCCCCTCGGTCACGTCGCCGCTCTGGATGCCGTCGACCTCGAACGGGATCACCGCGCCGTCGAACAGGGCCAGAATGCGCTTGATCGGCCGCACCCAGCGCAGGGTGCCTGTGCCCCAGCGCATCGACTTGGGCCAGGGGAAGTGGCGGATGATGTCGTCGACGCTCTCGGCCACGACCTCGGTGGTTGCGCGGCCCTTGCTGCTGATTTCGGCGAACCAGACGCCGTCGCGCTCGACCAGTTGGTCCTGCGTCAGGCCGGTCTTGCGCAGGAAACCTTCCAGCGCCTGCGCGGGCGCCGAGGTTTTCGGCCCCTTCAGCTCTTCGTTGCGGTCGGGCGTGGCGGCGGGCAGGCCGTCGATGACCAGCGTCAGGCGGCGCGGCCCGGCATAGGTCGTCAGCGCGTCCCAGGTCAGGCCTGCGGCCTTCAGGCGGTCCGACGCCATGCGCTCCAGATCGCGCGCGGCGCCCTGTTGCATACGGGCGGGGATTTCTTCGGAGAAGATTTCGAGGAGAAGCTGGGACATCAGGCGGTCGCCCGTTCGTGTTCGACTTGAGCGAGGGCGCAGGCTTTGCACAGGTCGCGGATGCGGCCGATGTAGCTCTGGCGTTCGGCGACGGCGATGGCGCCGCGGGCGTCCATCAGGTTGAACAGGTGCGAGGCCTTCAGCACCTGGTCATAGGCGGGCAGCACCAGCGGCTGCCCCTGCGGCCCCTTCATCTCAAGGAAGTGGGCGGCCTCGCGCTCCATGTCCTCAAAGCGGCGCTTCAGCGCGGCGACGTCATAGCCGTGGAAGTTGGCCTCGGACTGCTGACGCTCGTTCTCGAGGAAGACCTCGCCATAGGTCAGGCCTTCCTTGTTGAACTTCAGGTCATAGACGTTGTCGACGCCCTGAACATACATGGCCAGACGCTCCAGCCCGTAGGTCAGTTCGCCCGAGACGACGTCGACCTCGATGCCGCCGACGCCCTGGAAATAGGTGAACTGCGTCACCTCCATGCCGTCGCACCAGACCTCCCAGCCCAGGCCCCAGGCGCCGACGGTGGGGTTCTCCCAGTCGTCCTCGACGAAGCGGATGTCGTGCAAGCTGGGGTCGATGCCGATGGCGCGCAGGGAGTTCAGATACAGCTCCTGCAGGTTGTCGGGGTTCGGCTTCAGGATGACCTGATACTGGTAATAGTGCTGCAGCCGGTTGGGGTTTTCGCCATATCGGCCGTCGCCGGGACGGCGCGACGGCTGGACATAGGCGGCCTTCCACGGCTTCTTGCCCAGCGCCCGCAGCACGGTGGCGGGGTGCAGGGTGCCGGCGCCGACCTCGATGTCATAGGGCTGCAGAATAGCGCAGCCCTGCTCGCTCCAATAATGGTGCAGGGTCAGGATCAGGTCCTGAAACGATAGAGGTTCAGCAGCGGCCACGGTCGACATTTCGGTCCGATTTCGGGAGGCGCGGACCATAGGGCCGCCACGCTTCGCCAGCAAGGCGAGGCGGCGCAATCCTTCATCCTTCTGCAAGCGCGGATGCGCTAGAAGACGCCCATGATGCAGCAACGGATCGATCAGATGCGCCGCCGGGCGGCGCGCTATATGGGCGTCAGGCCGGTGACGGTCGCGCCCGCGCGCGGGATTCTCAGCCTCAGCTTCGATGATTTTCCGGCCAGCGCCTGGACCGAGGCGGGGCCGATCCTGGCTGAACACGGGATCAGGGCGACCTATTACGTCGCGGGCGGCCTGTGCGGCAGCGAGAACATCGGCAAGGCCCAGTTCGAGGTCGAACATCTTCAGGCCGCCCATGAGGCGGGGCATGAGGTCGGCTGCCACACCTTCGACCACGTCAGCGCCCTGCGCCTCAGCTCCGCCGAACTGACGAACCAGTTGGCGCGCAACGCCGAATGGGTGGCCGAGCGGCTGGACGGCCATGTCATGACCACCTTCGCCTGGCCCTTCGGCGATGTGGCGTTGGGCGCCAAGGGGGTGATCGACGAGCGCTTCCTGCTGGGACGCGGCGTGCGCGACGGGGTCAACGCCGGACGCGCCGACCGGGCCAACCTTCAGGCCATCGGCCTGGAGTCACGCCGCCTGCCCCACTACGACCTTGAGGCCCTGATCGCCCGCGCGGCCGAGGCGCCCGGCTGGCTGATCGCCTATGGCCATGATGTCGAGAGCGCCCCCACCCCCTACGGCTGCACGCCCGAGGATCTGGACCGGCTGATCCGTCTGGCCAAGGCGGCCGGGCTGGAGATCCTGCCGGTCGGCGAGGCGTGGGAGCGGTTGAGCGGCGACGCCTGAAAAGGAAACGCCGCCGCCCGCTGGGGACGACGGCGTCTGTTCGTCAGGATCGCCGGGACAGCAGCCCCGGCGCCCGCGCTGATCAGAACCGGAAGCTGATGCGGCCGGTCAGGCGGTGGTCCTTATAGTCGTCGTTGAAGACGCCCGAATAGCCGACCTCGATATTGGTCGACCGGTTCGCCTCGATGTTGAAACCGAGACCTGCCAGCAGCGAGCCGGAGTTCAGGTCCGCGCCTTCGATGCGGAACACCGGCCCGTCGGCAAAGGCCGCATTGAAGATCGGCCCGTCGCCGCTCAGATCCTCGCTCCAGGCCAGATGCCCGACCGCGGACAGCGCCGGACGGCCGTTTCCACCCGCCAGACGGGTTTCCGTGCGCAGGCCCGCCGTCAGCAGGTCCGACGTCTGCGACGCCTCTCCTGACAGGGCGGCGTCGCCCCCCAGTTCCACGACATCGGCGTCATACTCGATGCGGGTGTAGTTCAGGTAAGGCTCCAGAACCGTCGAACCCGCGACCGCCTTGCGCCAGGACACCTCGCCGTATGCCTGCCAGGCCTCGCCGTCGTAACGACCGGTCAGATGCTCGTTGAAGCGGTTCAGCGAGGCTGTCCGGTCGGTGCGCACGCGCGAATCCATCCATGCGCCGCCCAGACGGAAATCGAATGCGCCCAGGCTGGCGGCGCCATAGAGGCCGATGTGCCGGTTCTTGACCTCGCCGGTGGACGCCAGGCGGTTGGCGCGGATTTCCGACTCGCTTTCGCCGACCGCGACGCCGATGTGGGCGCGCCCGTCAAAAGTCTTTTCCACGCCAGCCATATAGCCGCTGGTCTCGCTGCGGAAGCCGGCCAGTTCGCCGTTGTCCTGACGGCCGCTGCCGAAGACGCCCGCCGCCCAGACGGCGACGCCTCGGCCGTCGTTCGGCTCGATCGCGCCGTTACGGCCCCGCGTCAGCATGGCGTCGCGGATGAAGCGCGAGTCGCCCGACGCCACGCCCGCCAGGGTGGCGTGGACTTCACCCGTCAGGCTGTTCAGCGCCCCGCGGACGTTATCGACGCTGCCGTCCAGGATGGCGTCTTCCAGGGACGTGTTACGGCCTGCCGGCGGATTGACCATGACCTCGCCGGTCATGACGTCCAGCGCCGCGCCGACCGACTTCTGGTTCGGCGTCACCCCGACCGAGGCGATGGTCACGTCATTGCGCGCCAGCGTCAGTTGAACGGCCTTGTCGCTGTAGGTCAGGATCGGCTTCAGGAAGGCCAGGTCGCTTTCGGCGCCCGCGAAGGCGCCGGTCACGCCGCCCTCGGACTGCAGGATGTTCATCCGGGTCCGCAGGTTCCATTCGCCCTGGTCGGCCTTCAGGATGACCTTGCCGCCTTCCAGCATCGTCTGGCCTTCGACCGCCACGCGCGAATGCTCGGCGCCGTTCAGGCTGGAGCGGATCCACAGATAGGAGCCGTCCTTGAACACCAGATTGTCGGCGATGGTCAGCGTGCCGAACGGATTGTCCTTGTCGCCCGGCGCCAGGACGCCGCCCTTGTCGACGATCACATCTGCCAGACGGCCCAGACCGCCCAACATGCCCAGTTCGGCCACCGTCGAGGTCGAGTTGATCAAACTGCCGTTGACGGTCAGCAGACCACCCTCAACGCGAGTCGCGCCGGTGTAGTCGTTGGCGCCCGTCAGGATCAGCTCGCCGCCGCCCTTTTTGACGATGCCGCCGATATCGTCGGGATACTCAGCCAGCACCTCGGCGGAATAGCGGTCGCGGGCGTCGCCGATGTCGTTGCTCCACACATCGACCGTGCCGACGCGGACATCCACGTCACGAACGGCGCGGAGGGCTGTCGGCCCCTTGAGCGCGACCTCCATCTGGGGCGCGCCCCAGCCGGACTTCAGGTCCACGCCAGGCGCATCCAGGTCCAGCGAACTGGACACCAGAATATCGGCGATCAGCGGCGTATCGTATTCGGGGAAATGCTCCATCAGCAGGGCCGCGAAGCCTGACACGTTCGGCGCCGCCATCGATGTGCCCGTATAGGCGGCGTAGTCCGGCCCCGTATAGTTGATCAGTGTTTCCAGCTTCTGCATCAGCAGGGCATTGGCATGCGTCAACACGTCAAACGAGAATTCCGGCGTCAGGATGGCCATGTTCTGCGTCGCTGTCAGCAGGTTCGCCAGTTCGGCGGTAAAGCCGTCCGGGTCGCCCATCCGTCCGCCCGAAATCAGCGTGATGGCCACCGCTTCGGCCGCCACCTTCTGGCGGGCGGCCGCTTCATCGAAAGGCAGACCGGCGTCCTCAGCGTCGTACTTTTCGTCCAGATAGGCGTACAGGGCGCCGAGGAAACGGTTGATCGCCGCATTTTGAAGCTGGGCGACAGTCGTCGCCGTATAGAGCGGCAGATAGTCCTGCGGACGGTACTGCGCCACGATGGCGTTGAAGTCGAAATCAAAGCCCGGCACGCCCGACACTATGGCATGGCCCGGCCCCGCCACGCACCAGGTTGCGGTCTGACCGCAGAAGCTTGTCGAGGGACTGGGGGTCAGTTCATCCGTATAGTTGGCGACCGACAGCCAATTGGAACGCAGGCGCGGATCCGACATCGGCGCCGCTGCGTCTATGCCAGCATGCACCCCGTAACCATTGCCCGCCGAGAAAACCACAAGCACGTCATTGTCCAGGACCGGCTTGTAGAAGTCGCCGTAGTTGCGGCTCAGCAGACTGCGCACCAGGGCGGCCGAAGCATCATAGGGAATGTTGTTCCCCGAACCCCAGCTGTTGTTGATGATACGAACCTCACCCGTCGCCGCCAGGTCCACGATATTGGTCTGGGCCGTGCTGACAATGTCATCCTTGATGTAGACGTCGCGGAACCACAGGAAATCGCCAGCGGCGAAATTGGTCGTGGCGGAATAGATGCCGGCGCCGAAGGCGTTGCCGAACATCAGCCCGTCTTCACGACGGCCGCCGCCGATGGTGCCTGCCACGTGGGTGCCGTGACCTTCCCAGCCGCGACGCGGATTGATCCGGCCGTCATTGCCGTAATCGTCCGAAACCACCGTATGAAGGCCCTTGATCTTGCCCTCGCCGCCGAACAGCGGGTGATCCATGTAAACGCCCGCGTCATTGACGCCGATCATCAGACCCTTGCCCGTCAGACCCAGGGCGTAAGCGTGTTCAAGTCCCAGATAGGCCTTGGAATAGTCGATCGAAAATTGCGCGTCTTCGCGCCAGGACGCCAGCGCCGCTTCATAGTCCGTCGTGCGCCCGCCATCCGCCGTATAATAGCCGCCCGGCGGCGGCGTGATGCTGGCGCGCGCTGAAACATCGCCAGCCCACATAAGGGCTGAACCCGCAGTCGCGACAAGCAGACCGGCCTTGAAAGCGTTAATCATGGAGCACCGCATCGAATAACAAATGGAAAGGTCGAGAGAATTCGCCGGTCCGACCGTCCGCTGACGTTCGCCTTACCATCCTCCCTGAACAGAATGTGACGAAAATTTCCGCGCACTGTCAAATATCAAACGAAGATAATTCTTGAGGTTAGCCTCACATCGAAGATGTGGTGATCAAGCTCACAAAGAGAAGAAAAACATGGATAAAGCCCGAAAGCGTAAACGATGACGCTCAATAGAAACTGGCCTAGCGCAATAGGTAGTGGAAAATTTATAGCACAAGTACGCTAATAAATAGAATATTTTATCCCTTAAATCTGTTTCATCGTTTCGATTACAAAAATCCTTTCTTGCCAGCCCAGCGGATCAGCGGCTTGCGCGGCCAGCACAGCAGCCAGGAGCAGGCGGCGTATTCGCCCTTCTCGATCATGGCGCGGCGCGTGGGCGAGGAAGCGGAGGCGCGCTCGTCATGGATGTCGCCGCCGCCCTGATGGATCATGAAGGCGCCGTTGTTCATCGGCGTGGTGCGCAGATAGGTCAGACGCGGGCTGATCGTCTCCAGCGGCGGGTCGAAGAACCAGCTTGAACCGATGACGCCCGCCAGTTCCGGCCGTGTCTGCAACAGGGCGGCGGCGGCGGCCCAGTTGCGTTCCCAGCCCGCCTCGTTGAAGTCCGACAGATCGCGCGCTTCGGTGTGCGTCTCCAGCCACGGACGCCAGCCGCCCGCCTGAACCCAGCCGATCAGCGGGCCGGGGCCGCGCCCGCCCAGCATATGCCGCACCACCAGCCCCGGCCCGACGGGCGAGGACAGGTCCAGCATCTGGGTGTTGCTGCCCGGCACGCTGAGGGCCAGCGACACGCGCACGTCCTTGGCCCAGAAGTCGGGGTCATAGGGATCGGCGCCGCTGTCCAGATAGGTCGCCAGACGGTCGATGTAGGTCGGATAGCCCGCCAGCACGGCCTGCGGCAGGCGCTGGGCGGCGATGCGGCCCGGCAGCTCCAGCGCCCAGGCGGCGATCAGGCCGCGTCTCTGGTCGTCGTTGGCGCCGTCGCCCAACAGACCGTCGACGGTGCGGGCGGCGAGCTCGAAATCCCAGTGGGGGGCGACCTCGGCGGCGGCGCGGGCGGCCGGTTCCTTGAGAGCCTCGACGCGGGCGCGGTCGGCGGGCGACAGACGCGACAGGACGCGTTCAAAGGCGGCGGTCTGTTCGGGCGAGAGCTGTGTCATGGCCACAGCTTGACCGCAGGGGCTGTAAATCCGGTTAAATTACCGGCCGCGGTTCGATGTCCGGCGCGCCGAGCACCACCGGCCGCGACCACCAGCCGGGACCGTCCAGCGCGAAGGCCGCCTCGATCGCCGCCGCGCGGTCGTCGAACAGGCCGAAGACCGTGGCCCCCGAACCCGACATCCGCGTCAGGCGACAGCCCGGCGCCGCGCGCATGGCTGCCAGCGCGCCCTCTATCCCCGGCGTGACCGACAGGGCGGGCGCCTCCAGATCATTGCGCTGCGCCGCCAGCCAGTCGATGACGGCGCCGACGGACCACTCATCCGGCGCCGTCGGGCGATCCGCCTCTGGCGACGGGGCGGCGTCATAGGCGCGATAGACCGCGCCCGTCGGCGACGGCAGGCCTGGGTTCAGCAGGACACCGTGCAGGATCGGCAGACGTTGCTCGTCTTCCAGCACCTCGCCGACGCCGGACGCCCAGGCCGGACGCGCGCGCAGGCACATGGGGCCGTCCGCCCCGGCGGCCAGAGACAGACGCTCAAGCTCCGTCTCGGACAGGTGGAGGCCCAGTAGGCGCGCGGTCAGCCGCAGCGCCGCGCCCGCATCGGCCGAGCCGCCGCCCAGCCCCGAGGCGATAGGCAGGCGCTTGTCCAGCGTCACGGCCACGGGCGGATCGCCGGTCCCCGCCGCCGCGCCCAGCGCGCGCAGGGCCTTGAGGATCAGATTGTCTTCCTCGGCCTGCAAGGCGGCGCCGAACGGTCCCTCGATCTCCAGCGACAGAGCTTCGGCGCGGCGCACCGTCACCCGGTCGCCGATATCGGCGAAGGCGGTCAGGCTGACCAGCGGATGATAGCCGTCGGCGCGCACCGGCCCGACGTGCAGCAACAGGTTGATCTTGGCGGGCGCCAGCCCCGTCAGGGCGTCATGCTCAGACATGGCGTCAGTCGGCCGCGCCGCCCGCCGAGCCCAGACCATGATCCCCCGTCAGATCCTGTCCCAGACGGTCGCGCAGCTTGCCCTCGACCTCGGCCCGGCGCTTGTCGTCGACCTCCAGCGTCAGGACGCGGTTCCACTGGAAGCCCGCCTCGCGCTGACGGCCCACAGCCCAATAGGCGTCGCCCAGATGGTCGTTGATCTCGGGATTGGCGGGCTGTTTGTCGACAGCGCCCTCAAGATTGACCACCGCCGCCTCATACTGGCCCTGACGGAACTGGGCCCAGCCCAGCGAGTCCTGAATATTGCCGTCCTTCGGCTCGGCGGCGTGGGCGCGGGCGATCATGGCGGCGCCCTCCTGCACCCGGCTGCCGCGATCAACCCACAGATAGCCGAGGTAGTTCAGCAGAGTCGGGTTGTCCGGCTTCATCTGCAGGGCGGCCCACAGCTCGGCCTCGGCCTCGTCGTCGCGGTCCAGCGATTCATAGGCGGCGCCGCGCAGGAAATGGATCTCATAGCCCTGATCCGGCGTGTTCAGCAGCGGGCCGTTCAGCAGGTCCAGCGCCGCCTGATGCCGATCCATCTGCATCAGTTGACCGGCCAGCATATAGGCGACGCCGCCTTCGTCGGGCCGAACGGCGGCGGCGCGGCGCAGTTCGATCAGCGCCTCTTCATCGCGCTTGGCCTTGCTGAGGCTCATGGCCATCTGGATGCGGGCGGCGGCGTAAAGGGCGGGCGAGGCTTCGCTGACCTCGGCCAGGGCGGCGCGGCCCGCCGGTTCGATGCCCCCCTGAATCAGGGTCTGGCCGATCAGCAGCTGCGTATTGTCGCTGGGCGACAGGTTCTGGGCCAGTCGCAGATAGACGGCGGCGAACTCATACGCGCGCTGGGCCGTCATCTGGTCGGCGGCGGTGCGCAGAGCCTGGGCCGCGCCCTCGCGCATGTTCGGCAGAGCGGGCGGGCGTCCCTTGGCCAGCACGCGCTCGCGCCCCTGCATCACCCGACGGTCGGCCGTTCCAGCGGTGACGGCGGCGTCATACTGAACCATGGCGTCGTCGCGGCGGCCGCGACGTTCAAGGAACTCGCCATAGGGCTGGCGGAACAGGGCGCCGGCGATGGCGTGGCTGGTCAGGTCGCGCCATTCGGCGTCAGCCTCGTCATAGCGGCGGCGCTGTTCCAGCAGTCGGGCGCGGTTGGCGCGCGCCACCAGACTGCTGACCGGATCGAAATCGGCGGGCGGCATGGCCAGCGCCCGGTCCCAGTCGCGCGCGGCGGCCGCGATCCAGCCCTGAACATAAAAGCCGGCGCGGTCGTGCGGCTCGCCCACCGGCGCGGCCTTCAGCCGGGCGTCGGCGCTGCGCGCATCGCCCCGCGCATAGGTCTGGACCGCCTCGACCAGCCGCCCGGCCTGAACGATGACCGGCGAGACCTCCGGGTCGGTCGGCGCCATGCGCGCCGCCTCGTTCAGATCGCCCGCCAGCAGGGCCGCGGTGAAGGCCTGTTCGCGCACGCGCGGCTGTTCCGGCGTCAGGGCGTAGACCCGCGCCAGATAGTCGGCGCCCACAGCGCTCTCGCCGCTGGTCAGAGCGTTGCGCGCCGCCAGATACAGGCCGTAGGCGCTGCTGTTCTTCGCATCCAGCGGGATCGGCGCCCATTCGGCGGGAATGGGGACGACGGGCGGCTCTTCCGGCGTCTCAGGTTCGTCGGCGATGATGATGTGCGGCAGGGGGTCGCCGTTCGGTTCTTCGGCGGACTTGTCCGTGTCTTGGGCCGCCTCCGGGACAGGCTCTTCAACCTGAACGGACGACGGCGCTTCCTGCGCTGATGACGGCGCAGCCAGCGTCAGCGCAATGGCCGAAGCCGCGAGGAAAAGGACAGGGCGGGAAGAGACGAAACGCATGGCCGGACCCTTCACGCTTTCCCCTTCGCCCGCAAGATGATCTGCGGGAAAAGCAGCGCAACGTTTCTCCTTCCCCTTCATGGGGAGGGTGGTCGGAGCGAAGCGACGAGCGGGTGGGGAGGGCCAGGTGATCCAGGCCTCAGCGCTTGAACAGCCTCGCCGCCCCCACCCGGCTTGGCTGCTCCGCGCCGTCCTTCGGGTCGGCCTGACGGCCTCAGCCGCCCTCCCCATGAAGGGGAGGGAGAAACCGCGCGCGACTTACATGTTCGGATAGTTCGGGCCGCCGCCGCCTTCAGGCGTGGTCCAGACGATGTTCTGCGACGGGTCCTTGATGTCGCAGGTTTTGCAGTGGACGCAGTTCTGGGCGTTGATGACGAAGCGCGGATCGGCGCGGTTCGCCTCGTCCGCATAGACGACTTCGTACACCCCGGCCGGGCAGTACAGCCGCGCGGGCTCGCCATACTTCGGCAGGTTGACGTTGATCGGCACGGACGGGTCCAGCAGCTTCAGGTGCGCGGGCTGGTCCTCGGCGTGGTTGGTGTTGGAGATGAAGACGCTCGACAGCTTGTCGAACGACAGCTTCCCGTCCGGCTTGGGATAGGCGATCGGCTTGTGCTGCGAAGCCGGCTCGGTCGAGGCCGCGTCCGTCTTGCCGTGGCGCATGGTGCCGAAGAAGGAGAAGCCGCCCGTCAGGTGGTTGACCCACAGGTCGAACATGCCGACCGCCCCGCCCATCATGGTGCCCAGCTTGGACAGCAGGGGCTTGGCGTTACGGACGACCTTCAGCTCCTTATAGACCCACGAGCGCAGGTATGCCGCCTGATAGGCGCTCAACACATCGCCCTCGCGACCTTCCATGACGGCGTCATAGGCGGCGTCGGCGGCCAGCATTCCGGTCTTCATGGCGTTGTGGCTGCCCTTGATGCGCGGCACGTTCACAAAGCCCGCCGAGCAGCCGATCAGGGCGCCGCCGGGGAAGGCCAGCTTGGGCACCGACTGGAAGCCGCCCTCGGTGATGGCGCGGGCGCCATAGGAGACGCGCGTGCCGCCCTCCAGATGCTCGGCGATCGCCGGGTGGTGCTTGAACTGCTGGAACTCGTCGAACGGCGACAGGAAGGGGTTCTTGTAGTTCAGGTGGACGACGAAGCCGACGGACACATAGCGGTCGCCGAAGTGATACAGGAAGGATCCGCCGCCCGTCTTGTCGTCCAGCGGCCAGCCGGTGGTGTGCTGCACCAGACCGGGCTGGTGCTTCTCGGCCGGGATCTGCCACAGTTCTTTCAGGCCGATGCCGAACTTCTGGGGATCGGACGCGTCGCACAGGTTGTGGCGGGCCATGATGGTCTTGGCCAGCGAGCCGCGCACGCCCTCGGCGATGAAGACGTATTTGCCGTGCAGTTCGATGCCGGGCTGGAAATCGCCGGTCGGCTTGCCCTCGCGGTCGATGCCGAAGACGCCGGCGACGACGCCCTTCACCCGGCCCGTCTCTTCCTCCCAGACCACATGGCTGGCGGCCATGCCGGGATAGACTTCGACGCCCAAGCCTTCCGCCTGTTCGGCCAGCCAGCGCGCGACATTGCCCAGCGAGGCGATATAGCAGCCGTCGTTGTGCATGAAGGGCGGCAGGGCGAACATCGGCAGGGAGGCCTGCCCCTGCGGGCCCAGGACCAGGAACTTGTCCTTGGTGACGGGCGTCTCCAGCGGAGCGCCGCGTTCCTTCCAGTCGGGGAACAGCTCGTTCAGCGCCCTCGGGTCGATGACGGCGCCCGACAGGACGTGGCCGCCAATCTCGGCCGACTTCTCCAGCACGGCGACGGAAATCTCTTTTCCGTCCTTCTCGGCCCGCTGTTTCAGGCGGATGGCGGCGGACAGGCCGGCGGGGCCGCCGCCGACGATGACGACGTCATATTCCATGACCTCACGCTCGACGCCCGACAGGGCCTCCAGCGGCGGCAGGTTGTCGATGACGGCTTCCTGCCATGCGTTCTTGGCGCCGCCTTCGATCATTTCCTCGGCCATGTCCCCAGAATCCTTGTTATCATCGTGGTTATCCGCCTTATCGTGAGGTGACGCGGGGGCGGTCAAGGCTTATTGCCTGTGGTTTCATGAACGCTCTTTCCTTCGATATGGCTGCCGCAGAGGCCCTGTTCGCCTTCTGGAGCGATGCGGGCGTCGACGCCTGCTTCGGCGAAGAGCCTGTCGACCGCACGATTTTTGTGGCTCCGTCTCCATCCAGAGGGCCCGCCACGGTGACGCCGCTGCGCGCGCCCGGCGCCGCGCCGAGCGCCGATGAGGCGGCGGCCGAGGCCCGTCGTCTGGCGGCGGGCGCGACCACTCTGGACGAATTGGCGCAGGCCATCGCCGCCTTCGAGGGCTGCCCCCTGCGGGCCATGGGCGCCCGTCAGGCCGTCTTCGCGCGCGGCAATCCGCAGGGCTCGCTGATGGTCATCGGCGAAGGCCCCGGCGCCGAAGAGGATGCGCGCGGCCAGCCCTTCGTCGGTCAGGCCGGGCAGTTGCTGGACCGCATCCTGACGGTGGCAGGCCTGCTGGACGAAGCCTTCATCACCAACACCGTCTTCTGGAAGACGCCCGGCAACCGCACCCCGACGCCGCAGGAACAGGCCGCCTGCGCCCCCTTGCTTGAGCGCGCCGCAACCCTGCTCAAGCCCAAGGCGGTGCTGGTAGTGGGGGCCGCGGCGGCCCGCGCCGTGCTGAAGACGGACGACGGAATCATGCGCACGCGCGGCCAGTGGCGCGAATGGCGACTGTCCGAAGGCGGAATCGCCGCGCCCGCCATGGCGACCCTTCACCCCGCTTTTCTGTTGCGTCAGCCGCAGGCCAAGGGTCTGGTCTGGAAGGATATTCTGGATTTGTCCGCACGACTTCATGCCGAGGCGGTTGAGCCGGGCGCCTGATTCAGGCATCCTGAACCCTTGGAGACCAGTCCGCAGAGCGTCGCAGAATCCCGGGTTAATTCGGGGCCGACGCCGACGAAGGGGGCCGCCGCGTCATGTATTCTGTCCGCCGGGCGCGTCGCGCGTCCCTGTTCGCCATCGCGCTGTGCGCCATGGCTGCGACCGCTGCTCAGGCTGAAGATGTCGACAGTTCCCGCCCCTATGCCGCCAGTGGCGCCGGTGAGTCATCGCCGACGGCGCTGAGCAGCGAGGACCGGCTCAGCTACACCACCGCCTTCGACGCCCTGCGGCGCGGCGATCTGGAGCTGGCCCGCGCCTCGGCGCGTCAGGCCAAGGACCGCGTCCTGCTGGGTCAGGTCGAGTTCGAGCGCCTGTTCCACCCCAGCCACGTCGCCAACTATGACGAACTGGCGGCTTGGCTCGAAACCTATTCCGACCTGCCGATGGCGGACCGGGTCTATACGCTGGCGATGCGCCGCATCCCGGACGGCGCGCCCGAGCCCAAACGCCCCGGCGGCCTGATCAGCCGCACCTGGGCCAGCCTGACCAGCTCAGGCTCTGGCGACGGCGGCGTCAACGATCCGGCCAAGGCCGCGCGCGTGGCCCTGAACAACGACGACCTGACCGGCGCCTATACGATGGGCCAGCAGATCGGCGACTGGTGGACGGCGGGTCTGGCCGCCTGGCGGATGGAACAGCATTCCGACGCCTTCAACGCCTTCGACCATGTGGCCCAGGACCCGACCGAGGACCCGTGGGTGCGCGCGGGCGGCGCCTATTGGGCCGCGCGGGCGGCGGGCCAGTCGGGCCGTCAGGAACGCGTCGCCGACTATCTGCGTCAGGCCGCGCGCTGGCCCGCGACCTTCTATGGTCAGATCGCCCTGCGCCAGCTGGGCGAAGAGCCGGTGATCGAGAACCTCGGCCCGCGCCCCTATGAGACAGCAGCGCAACGCGCCGCCCTGTCGCGAGAGCCGATCGGCGTCGACGCCGGGGCGCTGAACGCCTTCATCCAGTCAGACGAGGACGCTCGTCGCACCGTGGCCCTGTTTGAAGTCGGCCGCCGCAGCGACGCCGAACTGGCCGCCCGCAACGGCCTGCGCGCCGCCAGCGGCGACAACGCCGCGCGCCAGATGTGGGCGGGCCTCTACCGTCTGGTCGCGCCCGGCCGCGCCGCCCAGGCCGAGGCCATGCGCATCGACGCCGTCCGCTATCCGATGCCGGACCTGCAGCCGATGGGCGGCTTCACCATCGAAAAGGCCCTCGTCTACGCCATCGCGCGCAAGGAGACGGACTTCAACGCCAGCGCCCGCTCAAGCGCCGGGGCCTATGGGCTGATGCAGGTGATGCCGACCACCGCCGCCTATATGACCGGCGATCAGGGCTATGTCCGCACGCCCCAGCGCCTGCTGGACCCGGCGGTGAACATGAAGCTGGGTCAGGACTATGTGAACCGCCTGTTCCAGATCGAGTCCTTCCAGGGCGACCTGCTGAAGGCGGTGGCCTCGTACAACGCCGGGCCGGGACCGATGCTGGCGGCGATCCGCAAACTGGGCGCCGACGCCGACCCCCTGCTGCTGATCGAGACGATCGACGTCCCGCAGGCGCGCGAATACGTCGAGAAGGTCGTCGCGGCCTACTGGATCTATCAACGCATGATGGGCGGGCCGCTGAAGACGCTGGACGCGCTGGCTTCGGGCGCGCGCGCCGTGCCGATCCATCTGGATTATGTCCCGCCCGCGCAGCCGTCCCTACAGGTGGCCGAGGCGGTCATCGGAGACGCCCGCTAATTCATCGCCGACGTCAGATGATCACGGAGCTCAGAGAAACCCACACAAGCGCCAGAACAATGGCCGCAAGGGCGTAGGCCCGCGCCATGCGCGCCCAGTTGGTGTTTCTGCTGATCATGCGCATGGTTCTGCTCCCCCGAGAACAGGCTGGACTATAGTCTCCACGTCTTAAACCCGCGTTCTCAGGATCGGTTAATCAAGATTGGATGACAGCGCCGCCGCCTCCCACTCATGAAAATGCGGCTGGTCCAGCAGGGCGGCGACATAGGCGGCGGCCGTTCCGTCGTCGCCGTGGACCGACAGGTCGATCTGATAGTGGCGCACCCGCGCCGCCACAGGCGTGAAGAAGGCGTCGGCGATCGACCAGTCGCCGAACAGCCATGGCCCGCCCGCGCCGAAGCGATCGCGCATCTGCGACCACAGCACGACCAGACGCGCCAGATCACGATCCAGCCCCGGGTCAGACGGCGCCGTGCTACGCGCCTCGCCCGCGATCGGATGATCCGGCCCCATGCCGCACAGGTCGCGCAAGGCGGCAAAGCCCGCGTGCATCTCGGCCGTCGCCGCGCGGGCCAGGGCGCGCACGACCGGATCGCCCGGCCACAGCTTCGCCTCGGGATAGCGTTCAGCCGCCCATTCACAGATGGCCAGCGAGTCCCACAAGGTCTCGCCTTCGACTTTCAACAGGGGGACGAAACCGGAAGGCGAAACACGGCGCAGTTCCGCCTTCTCGGCCGCGGTGCGATACCAGACCTCGCGCGTATCGAACGCCGCGCCCGCTCGCCGCAACACCAGCCACGGCCGCAGGGACCACGTTGAGAAAAGGCGCGGCCCGACGATCAATTCCATGGCGAGGCTCCGATGCTGTCGCCGCTTTTATTGGCTGGAAGCGAGCTTCAGCACAACCAGACCGCTGACGATCAGAACGGCGCCGATGACACGCATGGGCGTGACCGGCTCGCCCAGCACGGCGATGCCGACCAGAAAGGCCCCGACGGCGCCGATGCCGGTCCAGATGACATAGGCTGTGCCCAGCGGCAGCGTCTTCATCGCGATCGACAACAGGCCGAAGCTGACGATCATGAAGCCGATGGCGCCGATGGTCGGCCAGGGCTTGGTGAAGCCCTCGGACGCCTTCATCAGGAAGGCCCAGACGATCTCAAACAGACCGGCGAGAAGGAGGAATATCCAGGCCATGACGTGCTCCCTTGCATGGCGTGCCGGGTCGTCCCGGCGTCATGCCCAATAACGGGAGAGGTCGTCCTCTGACCCCGCCTATCTGGGACAGGCGGGTTTCAAGTCAAGGCTTGCATACCGTGAGGGCTTTCGCAGGCGCAAAATGCCCTCCGGCGGAGGCCATTTTGCATCAGTGGAGGGGGAGCAGGCGGCCCTCGCCTGCTCCCGCCCGCCATCAGCGCATGACGCGCAAGGTCACGCCCACCGTGCGCGGCGCACCCAGGAAGGCGCCCAGCGTGCCCGTCTGGAACGGCGCGCCGAAGGCCACCTGGCGGTAGTCCTGATCGAACAGGTTACGGCCCCACAGTTCGACGCTCCACGCCTCGTCACGCGCCAGAGCAATGCGGCCGTCGACCAGCCAGAAGCCGGGCTGGCTCTTGGCCGGGTCGAGATCCGAGCCGGTGTTGTATTCCGACGAATATTTGGCCGCCAGCGTCACCCGCCCGGTCAGCCCCGCCGCCACCGGCCGCTCATAGGTTCCGGCCAGCGATCCGCTCCACAGCGGCGCGAAATTCATCCGCTTGCCCGCCAGCAGCGGCAGGCCCGGCACGGCGTCGTGGCCGTATTCCGTCTGCGCGTAGGTCAGGCCGCCCTGTAGCGACAGGCCCTCGAACGGCAGGAACATGAAGTCCGCCTCGACGCCCTTGGCCCGCACCTCGGGGATGGAGCGGACCAGGAAGGTCGTGCCCAGGAAGGTGTTCAGCTGGAAATCGTCATAGGTCTGGCGGAAGGCGGCGGCCGAGACCAGCAGGCGCCGGTCCAGCATCACGCTCTTCACCCCCGCCTCGAAGGCGTCGGCGCTTTCGGCCGGGAAGGCGCGCGAGGCGTCAGGAACCAGATTGGTCTGCCCCCGGTCCAGGTTGAAGCCGCCGTTCTTGCGCCCTCGCGACCATGAAGCATACAGGCGCACGCCCTCGACCGCCTTGAACTCGGCGCGGGCCATGCCGGTCCAGGCCTCGTCCTTGACCGTCTCGGACTGGCTCAGGCCGTTGAAGGCCGGGTTCGACCACGGCAGGCACAGCATGACATTGCTGACGCCGTTAGCCAGCGCCGCCGCGCAGGCCCGCCCGCCGTCGGTGTTGTGGTAGGCGGCCGTCATCTCCTTCTTCTCATGGGTGCGGCGCAGGCCCCCGGTCAGGGTCAGCCGGTCGGTCACGGCGTAGGATGCCTGACCGAACAGGGCGGCGCTGCGGGCGGTCTGCCAGTAGCGATCCAGCTGCCCCTCGCCCTCGACGAAGCTCGCGCCGACAGGAAGCCCCGTGATGCTCGACACGAAGGCCGGATCGCCCAGCGGGTTCGACGCCGAACGCGACAGCAGGCGACTGACATAGCCTTCGTAATCGGCGCCGTAGAACAGGCTGTCGCGGCGGGTCAGCTTCTCATCGGCGAAGAAGGCGCCCGCCGACCAGTCCAGCTTTCCACGCTGGCCCGACAGGCGGAACTCCTGCGTCAGGGTGCGGAAGCGGTTCGACCAGCTGCCGTCGTCGGGGCGATAGGCCAGATCGGCCGAGGTGAAGTCCCAGTCCTGGCTGATGACGCCGCGCCAGTCGCGCACCGCCGAGGTGCTTTCCAGCGTCGCCCAGCCCAGGTCGGCGTTCAGGTGCAGGGCCAGGCCCTTGTCGCGGATGCGGCTGTTGGTGTCGCGGTTGGACCAGGCCACGCGATCCCACGGCTTCGGCGACGCGGCCACGCCGCCGTCGGGTGCAAAGGTCGCCAGCAGGGGCGCCGTATCGCCGCTGACCAGTTGCACGCCGACGCAGCAGCGCTCGTCCCGCTCGGTCCAGTCGGCGGTCAGGCGGGCGGTCAGGTTCGGCGTGGCGCGCCACAGCAGCTGGCCCCGCACAGTGTCATAGTTTTCAGTCTGATCGTCGGTTGAGGTGCGCGGCCCCTCCCCGGTCTTCACGTCATACAGGCCGTCGCGGCGGCGCGCGGCGACATACAGCCGCCCAGCCAGAACCTCATCCACGATGGGGCCGGTCAGTGACACCGAACCGCCATGCGTCCCATAGTCGCCGAACGTCGCCTCGCCCGCCATGCGCGCGTCGAACGACGGGGCGGCGGTGACGACATTGATGACGCCCGCCGAGGTGTTCTTGCCGAACAGGGTCGCCTGCGGGCCCTTCAGCACCTCGATGCGCTCGACCTCGCCCAGATCGCCCAGGGCGGCGCCGTTGCGGGGGCGATAGACGCCGTCGATCATGACGCCGACCGAGCTTTCCACGCCCGGATTGTCGCCCACCGTGCCGACGCCGCGGATACGGGCGGTTGTGAAGGTCTGGTTCGAGGTCGAGGCCACGATCAGGCCCGGCGCCAGGATCTGCAGATCCTTGATGTCGCGCACGCCGACGCCGTCCAGCAGGGGCTGGCTCGCCACGGTCAGCGACAGCGGCGTCGCCGCCAAGGGCGCCTCGCGCCGCTCGGCCGTCACGACGATCTCGGACACCTGGGTCGGTCCGGCGTCGGCGGGCGCATCCGCCAGAACAGGCGCGGCGAAAGCGAGCACGGACACAGAGGCGGACGCGAGAGACGTGGCGCGGACAGCGAAATTCATGGGAGGAAAAACCGCTTTGCGGAGCGACGGCGCAAGGCTTCGTCGCGGACTGTCAGCGGATGTAACAGTCAAGCCAAGGCGGAGAAACCCCGCCTTGGGGATCATCCTGTGATGACTTTCAGGCCCGCCCCGCCAACGGCCCAGAGGCGCGCGGCGCAAAGCTGTGCTCAATGCGGCTGCGGTGGGCGTCCACATCGTTACGGATCGCGCCGCCGACACGGCACAGAGCCTCCAGCCCGCGTCCGCCGCCCGCCTGATACGAGACGATCAGGTCCAGCAGGCGCTCGGCCTCGGCCAGGGTTTCGGGCCTCTGATCCAGCAACCAGGCCTCGACCGCGTCCAGATCAGCGGTCAGGCCGCCCGCCCGCACCGACACGTCAACCGTGCGGATGCTCCAATCCTTCAGCAGCGCCTGCGCCGCCTCCAACGACCATTTTTGAGCCATCTTGCCCCCCAAGGGCGCGGCGCCGGTCGGCCTCAACCTCCCAAACGCCGAAGTATGCAGACAGGCCGATCAGGAACCACACCCCCCACATCAGGGAGATGAGCGCCCAGGTCAGCGGTTGATGCGACAGAAAGGGCGCGAAGTGCGCGACCGTCCCGATCAGCTGAAACCCCGCCATCTGGATGATCCACCAGCGCCCGGCGCGCTCTGCGATCAGCCACAGCAGCAGAAAGCCGATCACGTCCGCCGCCATGACGCCAATGTGTGCGCCGCGCCAGATCAGGCCCTGGGTTGCAAACGACGCCCCGGTCACGACCACCATCGTCGCCACCGCCGCGCGGTCCCACATTCGCCCGCGCCAGATCAGGATCGCGAAGGCGCTGAAGGTGAAGGCGATGAGGATGAGCTGTTTGGCGAGCATGAATCACCATCCTGCGGGACAGTCTTCTAGCTGTGATGGTTCATGGGCGGCTCCGGCGACGACAGCGTCATCGCAGGCGCTCGATCACCTCAAGAACGGGATTGATCAGACTTGCGCCGATTACGGCGACCATGACCCAGGCCAAGGCCCAGAGCAGGATCAGCCACAGAACCGAACCGCCCAGCCTGGGCGGACGCGGCCACGCCTTCAAAGCCGCCGCCTGTCCGCCTGCCAACCCCCGAAACGCATCGCCCGGAGATGTCTTCCCGCCCTCAAGATGCGCGACCGCACGCTCGACGACGCTCCTGTCTGCCCCGACCGGAGGCATCGGGAACAGGGGCGCCGGTCGCCCTGAGTAGCAATTACTCATGACCCGCGCCGCCTGAAGGCGATCCGACACGCCGAGCTTTTCATAGGCCCGGTGCAGGTGGTTCTGAACGGTGCGCGGCGACAGGTTCAACTGCAGGGCGATTTCCTTATCGCCCAGACGTTCGGACGCAAGCAGGAGGATTTCCCGTTCACGCGGCGTCAATTTGTCGATCGGCGAAGCTAGGGTCACAAAACCCGAATATCCATTTGAAACACCTGTCGTCCAGTCCGGAAACACGCGCAACGCGAAACAGCCTGTGAGTGTCGCACAGCCGCGACACACGTCGCCGCACCCGAGCAATTCGGTTGCATCGAGCGTATTCATCGACGCACTAGGGTCCGCAATCCGGACAGCGGCCGGACACGGACTGAGGGGAACTGCGGATGCTGGCGCTTTTGATGGGGGGTCTGGGGCTGATCGTCGGCAGCTTCCTGGGTCTGGTCAGCCTGCGCCTGCCGCGCGGCGAGGATATCGTTATCAGCCGGTCGCGATGCGGCGGCTGCGAGCGCCCGCTGAAGCCCTGGCGCATGATCCCCGTCCTCAGTTGGACGCTGTCGCGCGGCGAATGCAGCGACTGCGGCGCCGTCATCCCCCGACGCTATCCCCTGATCGAACTGGGCTCGGGCGCGATCGGCGTCTGGGCGGCGCTGTGCTTCCCCGATCCGGCGCAGGCGCTGGCGACGGCCGTGCTGGGCTGGCAGCTGCTGCTGATCGCCGTGGTGGACGCTGAGCATTTCTGGCTTCCGGACAAGCTGACCATGCCATTGCTGCTCAGCGGCCTGTTCGCCGCCGTGGCGCTGGACCCCGCCAATATCCAGAGCGGCATGCAGTGGTCGCTGATCGGCCCGTTGAAGACGCCCCTGATCGGGGCGGCGGCCGGGTTCGTGGGGCTGTGGCTGCTGGCCTTCCTCTACAAGCGGGTGCGCGGCCGCGACGGTCTGGGCGGCGGCGACCCCATTCTGCTGGGCGCGATCGGGGCGTGGGTCGGCTGGATCGGCCTGCCCAGCGTGCTGTTATGGGCCTCGGTTTCCGGCCTGAGTCTTGTTGCGGCCAAGCTGGCGCTGCGCCGTCCCGTGACAGCCACGGACCGGCTGCCGTTCGGCGTCTTCCTGGCCATCGGCGCCTGGCTGACATGGCTGTACGGCCCGCTCGGCTTCGGCGGCTAGAGCGACAGCAGGTCCGACCACCGCCAGGCGCCGCCGCCCAGCGCCACGCGCGGCGCCCCCGGCCGGTCGCTGAGCGTCAGCAGCACATAGCCGTTCACCCGCTCGGCCTTGCATTCGCGCGGGGAGAAGCCGACCGTGACGGCGATGGCCTGACGCACGCCCGCCAGCCCCTTGCCCGCCTCGCCCGGGCTTTGCAGCCAGTCGCCGTTCCACATCAGGATCGCCCGGCCCGAGGCGCCGGACGTGCGATAGGCCTGATCGATCGTCGCGGTGATGCGGGCGTCATTGCGCAGAGCATCCTGTATCCGCCGCACCATGTCGCAGCCCTGACCGACGCCGGAGCCGACGCCCGATCCTGAGCCTGAGCCGGTTCCCGACCCCGAGCCGCTGCCCTGCCCCAGTCCTGCGCCGACGCCCTGGCCTGAACCAGCGCCCGCTCCTACCCCTTGCCCTGCCGTCAGCGCGCCGCCCAAGGCGCCGTCGCCCAGCAGGATGAAGGACGCCGCCGGTTCCGGCGCCACAACCGTCAGCGGCGTCACCGTCGGCGGAATCGGCGTCGGTCGGACCCGGCGCGGCGTCGGCGGCGCGGGCGGCGCGGGGCGCTCCGGCTCCGGCGTCTTGACCGGCTCAGGCGCAGGCGACGGCGCATGCTGGCGGACGGGCTGAGGCGTCGGCTGCGGAGCAGGTTTGGCCGGAACAGGCGCGGCGGGTTCCGGTGCGGGGGCAGGATCAGGCGAAGGCGCCGCGGACCCGGCCTCGGCCCCGCCTGCGGGCGCCTGCCCCGCAGCCGGTTCCGGCGGCCGAGGCGGTGGAGGCGGCGGCTGGATCAGGCTCACCTCGACATAGGGAACAGCGGGCGGCGCCAGCAGCTGTTCACGCGGCGTGGACCAGATCAGCGCCAGGATCGCGCCATGAGCGACCAGACTGCCCAACACCGGCAAAACCGCGCGCCGCCTGCGACGACGAGCCGCGCTCATGCAAGCCCTCTTTTATCGCCGCACGCACCCCTAAACAGCAAAGCTTGCAACAAACGCTCCTCGGACGCTGGAATTTAAAGCTCACCATCGGAGCGCGTCAGGAAAAAGGCGCCCCAATTCGGCCTACAACGCCCATCGAGAAGAAACGGAACATCGATTATTGAACTTTTTTACAGTCAAGCTGAACCTTTTCACATCTTCGCGCGTCTTTAGCTGCGCCGTTGTGCAACCGAGATTGGATACGGCGCGTAGCATCACCCGGAGGATGGGCCGGGCATGAAGGAGACTTGATTTGATAAGATTGGCATCCCGGACCGCGCTCGTCAGCGCCGTCGCCGTGCTGGGCCTCGCCGCCAGCGGCTGCGCCAGCCACCAATTCGTCCGCGACAACCTGCAGGTGGTCGACCAGCGTGTCGACGGCGTCGATGCGCACCTGAGCCAGGTGGAAGGCACGGCCGGTGAAGCCCTGGCCCGCGCCAACGCCGCGCACAAACTGGCGCAGGGCAAGTTCCTGTATGAAGTCGTCCTGTCGGACGACTCGGTGAAGTTCCCGGTCAATCACACCGAACTGTCGCCAGAAGCCGAGCAGCGTCTGGCCGAACTGGTCCAGCGTCTGCGCGCCGAAAACGCCAACGTCTACCTGGAAATCCAGGGTCATACCGACGCGACGGGCACCAAGCAGATCAATGAGCGCGTGGGTCAGGAACGCGCCGAAGCCGTACGCCGCTTCCTGAGCGATCAGGGCATCGCCCTTAACCGCATGGCGACCATCTCCTATGGCGCCGAAAAGCCGGTCGCCCCGAACAACACGCGCGAGGGCCGCGCCCAGAACCGCCGCGTGGCGGTGATGGTGCTGGCCTAACGCCAACCGCTTTCTTTTCGGCCTCAAGCCCCGGCCGCAAAAGAGAAACGGCGGCGCTCCGAAAGGGGCGCCGCCGTCGTCTTTTCAAGTCAGCTGAACAGGATAGCCCGCCGCCGCCAGCGCCTCGGACAGGGATTGCAGGGACGCCGTCGTCTCGACCTCGACACGACGCGCCGGGATGTCAGCCGTCAGCGTGGCTGCCGGATCGACCGACAGGACGGCTTTTTCGACCGAGACGACGCAGCCGCCGCAACGGATTTTCGGAATGTTGAGCGAGATCATGACGACGCTCCCTTTCTTGATACGCGACACATCATTCGACCCCTTGCCGCCGTGGCAGGGTCAAGCGTTTGCAGCATGGGCGGCCTGCGACGCATCGCCCGCCAGATCGGACAGGATGGGGCAGTCGGGCCGTTCGTCCCCCGCACAGCAATGGGCCAGATGGCGCAGGGTGTCGGCCATCTCGCGCATTTCGCGGATCCGGGCGTCCAGATCCTCCAGATGCTTCTGCGCCATCGCCTTGACCTCGCGGCTGGGCCTGGCGTTGTCGCGCCACAGGGACAGCAGGCGACTGATCTCCTCAATCGAGAAACCCAGCCCGCGCGCCCGACGGATGAAGCGCAGGTCGTTCAGATCGCGGTCGCTGAAATCACGATAATTGCCCTCGGTCCGGTCCGCCGGGCGGATCAGCCCCTGCGCCTCATAATAACGGATCATCTTGGCCGAGACGCCGGTCGTCTGGGCCGCCTTGCCGATGTTCATCACGCGGCTCCCTTCAGGTTGTTCGCACCAATATGGGGCTTGAAGGTCTTCAAGCGCAGGGCGTTCAACACCACGCTGACGCTGGACAGGGCCATCGCCCCCGCCGCCAGCATGGGCGACAGCATCACGCCGAAGACTGGATACAGCACCCCCGCCGCCACCGGGATCAGCAGGACGTTGTAGCCGAACGCCCAGGCCAGGTTCTGGCGGATGTTGTTCATCGTCGCCCGCGACAGGCCGATGGCGCTGACCGCGCCGCGCAGGTCGCCGCCGGTCAGGACCACGTCCGCGCTCTCGATCGCCACGTCCGAGCCGCCGCCGACCGCCAGACCGACATCCGCCGCAGCCAGAGCCGGGGCGTCGTTCACCCCGTCGCCGACGAATGCGACCCTGCGCCCGCCCTTCTTCAGCTCTTCGATCACCGCCACCTTGCCGTCCGGCATGACCTCGGCGTGAACTTCGTCGATACCCAGACGACGCGCCACGGCGGCGGCGGTGCGGCGATTGTCGCCGCTGATGACCGCGACCTTCAGCCCCAGATCGTGCAGGGCGCGGATGGCCTCGGCCGTCGTCGCCTTGACCGGATCGGCCACAGCGATGATGGCGGCCAGTCGGCTGTCCACGGCGGCGTAGAGCGGCGTCTTGCCCTCGTCGCCCAGACGGGCCGCCGCCTCGGCGAACACGGCCACGTCGCAGCCCAGCTCGGCCATATAGCGGTCGGCGCCGACGGCGACGCGCGCCCCGTCGACCAGACCCGTCACACCCTTGCCGGGGATGGAGGCGAAGTCCTGCGGATCGACCACCGTCACGCCGCGCGCCTCGGCCGCCGCGACCAGGGCGCGAGCCACCGGGTGCTCAGAGCGGATCTCCAGCGCCGCCACCTGGGCCAGAACCGTCGCCTCGTCAAAACCCTCGGCCGTGACCAGATCGGTCAGCGTCGGCTTGCCTTCAGTCAGGGTGCCGGTCTTGTCGAAGGCGACGACGTCCACGCCCTGCAGGGCCTGAAGCGCCTCGCCCTTTCTGAACAGCACGCCCAGTTCGGCCGCACGCCCCACGCCCACCATGATGGAGGTCGGCGTCGCCAGACCCATGGCGCACGGACAGGCGATGATCAGCACGGACACGGTCGCCACCAGCGCCATCCCCATCGCCGGATCAGGTCCGAACAGGAACCACACCACGAAGGTCAGGGCGGCGATGGCCATCACGGCGGGCACGAACCAGCCCGTCACCTTGTCCACCAGCGCCTGAATGGGCAGCTTGGCCCCTTGCGCGGCTTCGACCATCTTGACGATCTGGGCCAGCACGGTCTGCGCGCCGACCTGACGCGCCTCGAAGCGGAAGGCGCCCGTAGTGTTCAGCGTGCCGCCCGTGACATCGGCTCCGGCGGTCTTCTCGACCGGGATCGGCTCGCCCGTCAGCATGGATTCATCGACGAAGGAGGCGCCGTCCGTGACCACGCCGTCGACCGGCACCCGCTCGCCGGGGCGCACCACGACCACGTCGCCGACCTTGACCGCATCGACGGCCACGTCCTGCTCGACGCCGTCGCGCACCACGCGGGCGGTCCTGGCCTGAAGCGACATCAGGCGACGGATCGCCTGCCCGGTTCGGCCCTTGGCCCGCGCCTCGATCCAGCGCCCGACCAGGATCAGCGTGACGATCACCGCCGCCGCTTCGAAATAGATGTTGGCCGTGCCTTCAGGCAGCCACTGCGGCGCAAAGGTCGCAACCGTCGAGAAGGCCCAGGCCGCCGTCGCGCCCAGCACGACGAGAGAGTTCATATCCGGCGCCGCGCGCAGCAGGGCGGGCACGCCTTTCCGGAAGAAAACGGCCCCCGGCGCGAACAGCACGAAGGTCGCCAGCACGAAGTTGATGACCTTCCAGTTGAAGGCGCCGATGGTCTCGCTGATCCAGTGGTGCATCCCCGGCACGAAGTGCGAGCCCATCTCCAGCACGAACAGCGGCAGGGTCGCCGCGCCCGCGATCAGCACCGCGCGGCCCAGCTTCCTGATCTCGGCGTGGCGGGCGGCCTGTTCGCGGTCGCTGGCGTCCGGCCCGGCGTCCTCGGGCGCCTCCAGCACATAGCCGGCCTGTCCGACGGCGGCGGCCAGATCCTGGAACGTCGTCGCCCCCGACAGGAAGCGCACCGTCGCCCGCTCGGTCGCCAGATTGACGCTGGCCGACAGCACGCCCGGCACAGCGGCCAACGCCTTTTCGACCCGGCCGACACAGGAGGCGCAGGTCATCTCCCGCACGGGATAGACGACCTCCTCCTCCATCGGCTCATAGCCCGCGCTCTTGATGGCGGCGGCCACAGCAGCGGCGGAACCGTCGGGCGACAGCGACACCTGCGCCCGCTCGGCGGCCAGATTGACCTGCGCCTGCGTCACGCCCGGCACGGCGCGGATGGCCTTTTCAACCCTGCCCACGCAGCTGGCGCAGGTCATGCCCAGCACGGGCAGATCCAGTGTTCTGAAGCCTTCGGCGGCCATGGCGTCGTCCTCGCAAACCCTTGACGACGACACCTGTAAACCTTCCCATCAAGGGAAGGTCAAGCGCCCTATCCGACGCCTTTCGGCAGGCGGGCGATGAAGTGACCCTTGATGCCATGCGGCCAGTCCCGATAGGGCACGGCGCCCGACGGGCTGGCGGCGTAACGGCGAGCGAAGTCCACGATAGCCTCGGCCGCGTCGGCGGTCGGCGTAAAGGTCCCGGCCAGATAGGCAGGCTTTCCGGCCTGAGCCAGATAGACGGTGCAGTGGCTGCGGCAGGCCCACAGACAGGCCTGTTCCTCGATCTGGAGTTCGGGCGCATCGGCCGCCGCCGCTCTCACCGCCTCACGCAGACGCTGACCGCCAGTGACGCCCTCGGCGTCCACGGCCTCCTCCGCCGAATGACGGCAGGTCGAGCAGACGACCACGCGCGCCCTGGGTTCAGCCTCGATTGCGGCGTTCATCAGTCGGCTCCTTCAGCGGTCAGGTCCAGTGCGAACGGCGCGCCCCAGTCTGTCTCCGCGCCCCGACCGATGGCCTCGACGGCGCGCATCATGGCGCCGTCGCGATTCAGCAGGCGATCAGCCAGCGCGATCATCAGCGGGTTCGGCGTGGCGGTCGGCGCGGCGTCACGCAGGCACGCGGCCCACTCGCCCTCGCGTCCCGGCGCCGTGCGGGCGCAGGCGACGACATAGGCCGCCGCCGTCGAGCGGCTGACTCCCGCCCAGCAATGGATCAGCAAGGGGCGTGCGCCGGTCCATCCCTTCGCAAAGGCCAGCAAAGCCTCGACGTGTTCGAGGGACGGCGCGACCAGCCCCTCGCGCGGGGCGGCGATGTCGTTGAAGCGCAGGTCCAGCCGATGCTCGGCGTCGAAGGCCGCTTCCGCCCCCGGAGAAGCCAGCGTCACCAGATGCGACGGCTGATGCTCGGCCAGAAGTTGCTCGACCTGCGGCAGAGGCGAGACGATCAGCCTCATGCCGCCAGAACCCCGGCGACGGCCAGCAGGAAGCCGACCTCAAACGCCTGTTCGACCGCGCCCAGCACATCGCCGGTGCGCCCGCCGATCAGCCGCTGCGCCTGCCACGCCGGAACCGCGCCGACGACCAGCCCCGCCGCCACGCCGACCGCGCCCGCCATAACCGGCAGCAGGGCCAGCGGCCACAGGGCGACCAGAACAGCGACCGCCAGGCCCGCGATTGAAGCCCGGTCCGGCTTGCCTTCCTTGGCCATGCCGGGGTCGCCGCCATAGGGCATCAGCGCCATCGCCCCCACCGCCGCCGCCCGGCCCAGCCCGTGCGAGGCGACCAGCGACACAGCCGCCAGCCACGGCGACAGGGCGGCCAGCATCGCCAACGCGGCGACCCGCAGGGCCAGCGTCAGCCCCAGCGTCAGCGCGCCGTATGAGCCGAGACGACTGTCCTTCATGATCTCCAGCCGTCGCGCCCGCGTCTGGCCGCCGCCCAGACCATCGGCGGTGTCCGCCAGCCCATCCTCATGGAAGCCGCCCGTCATCGCCACGCCCGCCGCCACGGCCAGCAGGGCCGCGATCCACGGGCTCCACACCTGCGCCGCGCCATACAGGATCGCCGCCGCGATCAGGCCGACGACCTGTCCGACCAGCGGGAACCAGCGCGCGCTCTGCTGGATCCACTCCGGCTGGAAATCGCGCAGCGGCGGCGTCGGCAGGCGCGTCAGGAACTGCAGGGCGCAGACGAACAGCCGCGCCTCGCGCCCGATCATCGCGCGGCCTCCAATATGTCCTTCAACTCGGCCACGTCGGACAGCAGGGCGCAGGCCGCCTTCAGCAGCGGCACGGCCAGCAGCGCGCCCGTTCCCTCGCCCAGCCTCATGTCGAGACCCAGCAGGGGTTGCGCCTCGACGGCCTCCAGCATCCGGCGATGCCCCGCCTCGGCCGAGGCGTGGGCGAAGATGCAGTAGTCACGCGCGTTCGGCGCCAGCCGGATCGCCAGCAGGGCCGCCGCCGAGCCGATAAAGCCGTCGACGATGACCGGAACGCCCGCCTTCGCCGCGCCCAGCAGGGCCCCGGCCATCATGGCGATTTCGAACCCGCCGAACTGGGTCAGCGCGTCCTGCGGCGCCGTCGCGTCCGAACGGGCGGCGGCCTTGGCCAACACAGCCTGTTTGCGCGCCATGCCCTCGGGCGAATGTCCTGCCCCCACCCCCACGCAGTCGGCCAGAGGCGCAGGCGCCAGCCGGTGCATCAACAGGGCGGCCGAGGCGCTGTTGCCGATGCCCATTTCGCCCAGCGCGATCACGTCGGCGCCGTCGTCGATGGCGGCCCGCGCCGTGGCGGCGCCGGCCAGCAGGGCGGTCTCGGCCTGATCGCGTGTCATGGCGGGCTCGACCGAGGCGTCTTTCGTGCCCGGCGCGACCTTGGCGTGGATCAGGCCCGCGCGGTCCGACAGGTCGGCCGCGACGCCCGCGTCGATCACCTGCACCTGCGCGCCGACGACCTTGGCGAAGGCGTTGGCGCTGGTCCGGCCCGTCAGCAGGGTGTCGACCATGGCCACCGTCACGCCCGCCGGATAGGCCGCCACGCCCGAGCGCGTCAGCCCATGATCCCCGGCGAAGACCAGCAGCACCGGCTTGGTCACGGTCGGACGCAGAGTCTGCTGGATCAGGCCCAGCGTCAGGGCCAGATCCTCGATCCGGCCGAGGGCGCCGACCGGCTTGGCCTTGCCATCCAGCGCCTGCCGCAGAGACTCGCGCAGCCCCTGATCCACGGGCTGCACGGAAAGAAGGTCAGTCAGTTCGGTCATGTCAGTCCTGCGATCCGGGCCAGCGCCGGAATGTCGAAATGGGTTTCCAGAACGGCGGCGATGCGGTCCAGCGCCCGATCCACGCGCGCGCCCTGATCCACGCCGTCGGACGCGGCGCCGACCTCCGACAGCAGGGCCGCCCGCGCCTCGGCCCGGTCGAACAGGCCGTGGACATAGAGGCCCGCAATCCGTCCATCGCCCGAGCGTGCGCCATGCGCCGTCCCGTCGATCATGGCGACCGGACGCGCCGCATCCGGGCCGTCGGTACGGCCGATGTGAATCTCATAGCCCTCGACCGCCGCGCCCGAGGGCGTCAGCCTCCCCTCGACCCGGCGCAAGGTCTTGACCCCCGCCAGCACCGTCTCGACGTCCAGCAGGCCCAGCCCCGGCGCCGATCCCGCCACGCCCTCGACGCCGTCCGGGTCGCTGATCGTCCGACCCAGCATCTGATAGCCGCCGCATACGCCCAGCACCCGCCCGCCGCGTCGCACATGGGCGGCGATGTCCACGTCCCAGCCTTGCGCCCGTAGGAAGGCCAGATCGGCCAGCGTCGCCTTGGTGCCCGGCAGGACGATCAGGTCCGCGTCCCCCGGCAGGGCCTGCCCTGGCGGCACGAAGCCGAAGTCCACGCCCGGCTCATGCCTCAGCGGATCGAAATCGTCGAAATTGGCGATGCGCGACAGCATGGGCACGGCGATCCGCACCTTTCCGCCGCGCCCGTCGCCCGACCGCTCCAGCACCACGGCGTCCTCGGCCGGAAGCGCTCGCGCGTCCGCCAGCCAAGGCGCCATGCCCAGATCCGCCCAGCCCGTGCGCCGCGTGATCTCGGCCCGGCCCTGATCGAACAGGGCCGGATCGCCGCGAAACTTGTTGATGATGAAGCCCCGGATCATGGCCCGGTCCTCGTCGTCCAGCACCGCGTGGGCGCCGACCAGAGAGGCGATCACATGGCCCCGATCGATGTCGCCGACCAGCGCCACCGGCACATCCGCCGCGCGCGCGAAGCCCATGTTGGCGATGTCCCCGGCGCGCAGGTTGGTCTCGGCCGGACTGCCCGCCCCTTCGACGATCACCAGATCGGCTTCGGCCTGAAGGCGGCGGAAGCTGTCCAGCACCACGTCCAGAAGGGCGGCCTTGCGGTCCTGATAGCCCTTCGCCTGCCACACGCCCTCCACCTGACCGCGCACGACCAGCTGGGCGCCGGTGTCGCTCTGCGGCTTCAGCAGGACGGGGTTCATGTCGACCGTCGCGGGCGTGCGGCAGGCCAGCGCCTGAAGCGCCTGAGCGCGGCCGATTTCGCCGGTGCGGCCTGTTTCATCAGGCGCGGTGACGGTGGCGTTGTTCGACATGTTCTGCGGCTTGAACGGCCGCACCGTCAGGCCGCGATTGGCGAAGACGCGGCACAGCCCGGCGACCAGCACCGACTTGCCCACGTCCGAGCCGCAGCCCTGAATCATCAGCGCGGCCATACGAAACCTCCGCCGATCAGCAGCATCAGCAACAGGACGCAGGCGACGCTATAGACCTTCAGACCGCGCGTCAGGTCAGCCGCAGACGGTCGCGCGCCATCGCCGAAGAAGGGCCGTTCGCTCATGATCCCGCCATAGCGGACCGGCCCGCCCATTCGAACCCGTAGAGCGCCCGCCATGGCCGCCTCGGTCCATCCGGCGTTGGGCGAGGCGTGCTTGCCCGCGTCGCGCAGCATCACGCGCCAGCCGCCTGCGCCCGCCAGCGCGATCAGGGCGCCCGCGATACGCGCCGGTATCCAGTTCATGACATCGTCGGTTCGCGCCGCGGCCCAGCCGAAGGCACGCCAGCGCGGCTCCCTGTGGCCGATCATGCTGTCGGCGGTGTTGATCGCCTTATAGACGAACAGGCCCGGCAGGCCGCCGATCACGAACCAGAAGACCGGCGCGACCACGCCGTCGCAGAAGCTCTCGGCCAGACTTTCCAGTGCGGCGATTGCGACCTCGCCCTCGTCCATCGTCTCAACGTCGCGGCCGACGATCATGCCGACCGCCAGACGCGCGGCGGGCAGGTCGCCCGCCTTCAGCGGACGCGCCACGGCGCGGACGTGATCGAACAGGCTGCGCGTCGCCAGCCCCGCCGCGCCGCAGACCAGCAACAGCATCAACCCCGGCCAGAACGTCGCGGCGGCAGCCAGCGCCTGCACGCCCCAGCCCGCCCCGCCCGCGACCGCAATCAGGATCAGCACGGTGACAACGCCCAAAGCGCGGCGCGCGCTTTCGGGCCGTTCCGCCCTGTTCCAACGTCGCTCCAGCAGGGCGATCAGGGCGCCGATCCACGCCACCGGATGCAACAGGCGCCGGGGCCAGCCGAAGACGCCTTCCACCGCCAACGCGCCCGCGACGATCCACGGCGGCGACAGGCTGCTAACGGGCACGACCGACCATTTCCAGCACCGGGCCATGCACGCCGTCCAGCGTGCGCGCCTCGACGCCATAGGCGGCCTTCAGCACGGCGGGCGACAGGGCCTCGACCGGGGCGGCGTCGGCCAGCACCCGCCCTTCGGCCAGAACAATCACCCGATCCGCCACGCGCAGGGCGGCGTCCAGATCGTGCAGGGTCAGGACGACGCCGCGCCCCTCTTCATCCGCCAGCCGTCGGAACAGGTCGCAGGCGTCCAGCACATGGCCCGGATCGAGGCCCGCCAACGGCTCGTCCGCCAGCAGCCACTGCGGTTCTCCGGCCAGGGCTCGAGCGATCAGGACGCGCGCCCGCTCGCCGCCCGACAGGGTCGAGACGATGCGGTCGGCGAACGCCTCTACGCCCGCCACGGCCATGGCGCGGTCGACGGCCGCGCGATCCTCGGCCGTCAGTCCCCATGCCCCGACGTATGGCGTGCGACCCAGGCCGATGAAGGTGCGGCCGTCGACGGCCCAGGCGATCTCGGCGTTCTGGGGCAGATAGGCGATGCGGCGAGACCGCTCGCGCGCCGGCAGGCTGCGCAGGTCGCGTCCGTCCAGCGTCGCCCGCCCGGCGTCGGGGCGACGCAGCGCCGCCAGACAGTCCAGCAGCGTCGACTTGCCCGCGCCGTTCGGCCCGACCACCGCCGTCACCCGGCCTGGCTGGAACACGGCGCCGACGCCGTTCAGCACCACCTTCTCGCCCAGACGGACCGAGAGGTTTTCCGCGCCCAGAAGGCTCATGCCCGGTGTGTTCACGCCAGCCTCCGTCTCATGCTGATCAACAGGGCCAGGAAGAAGGGACCGCCCAACGCCGCCATGGCCACGCCCAGCTTGATCTCGGCGGCGGCAGGCGTCATCCGCACCAGAATATCCGCCGCCAGCGTCAGGGCTGCTCCGCCCAGCGCCGAGGGCAGCAGCAGGCCGCCCGGACGCGCCCCGATCAACGGACGCAGCAGGTGCGGCACGATCAGGCCGACGAAGCCGATCGACCCCGTCACCGCCACGGCCGATCCGACGGCCAGCGCGGCGCCGATCGCCAGCATCGCCCGCCCGACGTCAAGCCTCACGCCCAGCGATCGCGCCCCCGCCTCGCCCAGCGTCAGGGCGTCCAGCGTCCGCCCCTGCGTCAACAGCAGCAGACATCCCAGGATCATGCCGGGCGCCGCCAGCCTGAGCTCGATGATGCTGCGGTCGGCCAGCGACCCCATCAGCCAGTTGACGATCTCGTTCACCGCCCACGGATTGGGCGCCAGATTCAGCGCCAGCGCGACGCCCGCCCCGGCCATGGTCTGGATCACCACCCCGGCCAGAATGAAGGTGACGACGCTGCTGGTCGCCCCCGCCAACGCCAGCAGCAGCAGCACGCCCACGCCCGCCCCGATCATCGCCGCGATCGGCAGCACCCACGGCGCGCTGGCCGCCGTCCCCATATAGAAGGTCAGCACCGCCCCCAGCGCCGCCATGGTCGACACGCCCATGATCGTCGGATCGGCCAGAGGGTTGCGGGTATAGCCCTGCAGCGCCGCCCCGGTCAGGCCCAGCACCGCCCCGACCATCAGGGCCAGAACCGTGCGCGGCAGGCGCAACTCGAACAGGATGGCCCAGGCCGGATCGCCGCGCTCGGCCGCCCATTCGCTCCACGGAATCCACACGCGGCCCGCGCTCATGCTGGCCACGGACAGGACGGCGATCAGGGCCAGAAGCCCGATCAGGACCAGAGGACGCGGCAGGGTCATGCAAGGGTCTCCTGCGCCATGCGACGCGCGTTCGCCAGGGCGGCGGCGGTCTGGATCAGCACCGGCCCGCCGCAATAGAGCAGCTTTTCTTCCAGTTGCGCCTGCACCATCCGCCCGGACAGCGACTTCAGCGCCGGGTGACGCATCACCCGGTCGGCCCAGGTGCGCGAATTGCGCGACGGCACGCCGCTGAGCAGCACCTGCGGCGGGTCAGCCAGCAGGTTTTCGATCGCCACATTGCCCCACTTGCCCAGACCATAGCGGGCGGCGACGTTCTCGAACCCGGCGCGGGTCATCATCTCATCCATCAGGGTGCCGGAACCGGCGCTGAAACCGTTCGGCTGGAACACCAGAGCCTTCAGCGGCGTCGATCCCGGCGGCGGCGCCGAGGCGGCGATGGCGGCCTCGATGCGCGCGATCAGGGCCTCTCCGCGCGCCGGGCGGGCGACCAGACGGGCGACCTCGCGCACCTGATCCAGACTGGTCTCAATGCTGTCGGGCACAGAAAAAAGCTCGGTCGGGATATTCAGGCGGTCCAGCGCATTGCGCGTCGCCAGCGCGCTGTGGCGGCTGGTCAGCACCAGATCGGGGCGCAGGGCGATGACCTCTTCCGCCGTCTCCCAGGTGAAGGGCAGGGTCCGGGCGATCGAGGCGATGGTCGAACCGGTTTCCTCGCGCGCATAGTGACTGAGCGCCGCGATCTGACCCCGGTCGGCGACATGGACCAGAATGGCGTCGAGGCAGGCGTTCAGCGACACGACCCGGCGCGGCCCGGCGCTCGCCATGACGGGCGCGGCCGCCAGCACTGCGCCTGCGCTGGTCAGCGCCAGCCCCATCGCCTGTCGCCGGTTTACTCTCATGCGAAGCTCTCCAGCGCGGCCTGCAAGCGAGGAAGGTCACGCTCGCCCGGCACGCCGAACCGCAGGGCGTCGGGCGTATGATCGAACGGTCGGGTCAGGATGCCCATCCGACACAGATGACGGAACCACTGATCGGCCTGCGGCGTGTGCGCCATACGGAACAGGCTGGTCCCGCCGGTGATCTGAAACCCCGCCTGCGTCAGCAAGGCATCCAGTCGTTCCGCCCGCTGGACCAGCGTCGCCTGCGTGCTTTGCCGCCACGCGAAATCGGCATAGGCGCCGCACCCCAGCGCCAAGGCGTCGGCGCCGACCGGCCAGTCGCCCTGAAGCGCGCGCAGGCGCCGGATCAGCTCCGACGCCGCCAGCATAAAGCCCAGCCGCACCCCGGCCAGACCATAGAATTTGCCGAAGGACCGCAGCACGATCAGCCCCGGCGCGGTCAGGTCCGAGACGCTGTCTTCCGGCGCGCACTCGATGAAGGACTCATCGACGATCAGCCACTGGCCCGCGCGGGAGCGCGCCTGCGCGATGGCGGCCAGATCGGCCCGTCGGGCCAACCGGCCGTCCGGGTTGTTCGGATTGACGATGACCAGCACGCCCGCCCGCGAGGCCGCCGCCTGATCCGGCGCGATCAGGCGCGTCGCCACGCCCGCCGCGCGCCATGCCTCGGCGTGGGCGCCATAGGTCGGGCCGACCACCTCGACCGCCCGTACGCCCAGCAACAGGGGCAGCAGACGGATCGCCGCCTCAGCCCCGGCGACCGCCGCCGTGCGTTCCGGGGCCGCGCCGAACGCCGCCGCCGCAACAGCTTCCAACTGGATCAGGGCCGCCGGGTCGGGCAAACGGTTCAGCGCCTCATCCGTCGCGCGCGGGCCTCGCCACGGCTCGGGATTGATCCCGGTGGACAGGTCCAGCCACGGCAGGGGCGCATCAGGAAAGGCGGCGGCGGCCGTCATCAGGCCGCCGCCGTGCCGGGTCGCCGTCGTCAGGAACCCGGCGTCCTTCATCACATCAGAACCGGACGCGCACGCCGCCGAAGACGCCGCGCCCCGCCGTGCCGTAGCCCATGACGGTCTGGTACTCTTCGTCAAAGGCGTTCTCGATCCGGCCATAGACTTCCAGATTATCGTCGATCGGATAGGAAGCACGGATGTCGACCAGGGTATAGGCGTCGACCTTCACCTTGTTGGCCCCGTCATTGAAGGTTTCGCCGACATAGCGCACCGACAGGCCGGTCTTCAGGCCGAACGCCCAGTCATAGTCAGCGGCGAGGTTGGCCATATGCTCGGGACGGCGCGTCAGGCGCTTGCCATCATAGTCGCCCGAGGCGTTCTTGGCGTCGGTCCAGGTGTAGTTGGCGCTGACGTTCAAACGATCGGTCACATCGACGCGGCCGATCAGTTCGACCCCTTGCGCCTCGGTCTTCAGCAGGTTGCGATAATAGCCGTAGCGCAGCAGATCGCGCTCCTTGCCCTTGTCGTCGATGTATTTACCGATGACGCACAGCGGGTCGTTCGGCTTGTCCTTGGCCTCCACACAACCGTTGTAGTTGATCTCGTTGTCGGCCTGACGGTTGAAGTAGGCGATCGAGACGACAGCGCGGTCGAACAGGCGCTGCTCGACGCCGATCTCCCAGCTGTCGAACTCTTCGGGCTGAACGTTCAGGTTGCCGTATTCACTGTACAGCTCATACAGACCCGGCGCGCGGAACCCCTGCCCCCAGCTGGCGCGCAGGACAGTGTCGCCTTCGTTCAGCGCCCAGGCCGCCGCGACCTGACCCAGCAGGTTGTCGCCATACTGATCGTGGTCGTCATAGCGCAGGCCGCCGGTCAGAGTCAGGCCGTTCAGCACTGTCCACTGGACCTGACCATAGGCGCTGTTCAACTCGGCCTCGCCACGGCCGTAAGCCGGGTTCGGGCTCCAGTCGCCGGGCGAACGGGTCTTCATCTCGGACTTTTCATGCTCGATGCCGAAGGTCGCGTTCAGCGCCTCGGTCACAGCGAAGGCGCCCTGATACTCCCAGCGACGGTTCTGGCCTTCGGCGTCGAAGGTCAGGGTCTGGATCTTGTTGTCCGGGTTGAAATTGCGACGCTCGGTATCGGTATGAGCATAGCCGATGCGGTTGCGGAAACGGCCATCCAGCAGGTCGAAGTTGACGCCGGCATAGGCGACCAGTTCCTGCGTCCGGCCATATTCGCGGCTGTCGCCGTTATAGGCGTCGAACTCATGGCGCCCGCTGGACCAGACCGAGCGCAGGTCCAGCGACACCGCATCCGTGACCTTGATGTTCAGCCGCCCCGACAGGCCGGTGTTGCTGTAACCGTCGTCTTCCTTGCCCGCCGCATAGCTGGAGTAGCCGTCGGTGTCATAGCGGCTGGCGGCCAGACGCCAGATGACGCGCTCATTGGCCCCGCCGACGCCGCCGCGGAAATAGGTCGTGCCGTGCGAACCGGCCTCGGCGTTCAGGCTGCCCTGCAGCGCCTCGGTCGGCTCGGCCGTGACGATGTTGACCACGCCGCCGATGGCCTGGCTGCCCCACAGGGTCGACTGGGCGCCGCGCAGCACCTCGATGCGCGCCGTGTCGCCGATCAGCAGATTGCCGAAGTTGAAGCCGCCCTGCGTCGAGGACGGATCGTTCAGCTTGACCCCGTCGATCAGGACGACGGTGTGGTGCCCTTCGGCGCCGCGGATGCGCAGGGTGGTCGCCGTGCCGGGGCCGCCGTTGCGCGTGTAGCTGACGCCCGGCGTCTGAGACAACAGCTCGACCACAGCGGGGGTCTGGCGCGCCTCGATGGCGGCCTGGGTCAGCACCGTGACCGAGGCGCCGACGCGCTCGATCGGCTGGGCCGAACGGTTGGCGGTGACGACGACGTCTTCAACCGCAGAGGCGCCTGCGCGCCCCGCGACGTCGGGCGCGGCGGCCTGTTGATCAACGGCGGCGTCAGCAAAAGCAGGGGCGGCGGCCAGAAGACTGGCGGCGGCCAGGGTAGCAAAGGCGGTCCGGTTCATCCGGTTTCTCCATGTGACGACGCCACGCCGGACCGGCCTGCGCCCGGACGGACGAAGGCGGCCCCGCACGGCGGGGTTTGCGATTGTCGTCACACGAGTTGCCTCGACCGCCCGGCACATCCCGACCGCGCGGAGAACGACGGCGACAGGCAGGTCTCCTGGCTCGCGGATCAGGGCCGGTGCGCGTCGCCTTCCCAGCGGCCATTGAGGCCGTGGCCTTCGGGACCGCCAGTGGCGTATGACGCGCGGGCTAGCCGCTTACAGTTGCGGGAACAGCCGGAGCGTTAAACTCCATTCCCTTTCAATCCCCGGATGGGGAACCTGACGCGATCGTGGCGATAGGACCGCGCTCCCTCCAGGTCAACCGGAGAGACGACGCATGACCCTGACGCTGGTTCTGGGCGGCGCCCGCTCGGGCAAGAGCCGGTATGCGCAGACGCAGGCCGAACAGGCCGCCGAAGCCGCAGGCCGCACGCCCCTGTTCATCGCCACGGCCGAAGCCTTCGACGACGAGATGCGCGACCGCATCGCCCGCCATCAGGAAGAGCGCGGCGACGCCTGGCGCCAGATCGAAGCGCCGCTGGAGCTGGCCGAGGCCGTGCGCGCCCTGTCGTCTGAAGACGTGGCCGTCATCGACTGCCTGACCCTGTGGCTCAGCAATCAGATGCTGAACGAGCGCGACCTGAACGCCGCCATCGATGACCTGGCGCAGGCCCTGAGCGCCTGTCCGGCCACGCTATGGGTCGTCAGCAACGAAGTCGGCTGGTCCCTGGTCCCCGACAACCCGCTGGGCCGCCGCTTCCGCGACGAAGCCGGCCATCTGAACCAGCGCACCGCAGGGATCGCAGACACCGCCTGCCTGATCGTTGCAGGGATGCGGCTGCCGTTGGAGCGGATCTGACCCAGACCGCCCTACGGCTCCAGCTCAATGTCCCAATACAGATAGTCCAGCCAGCTCTGGTGCAGGAAGTGGGGCGGGAAGCGCCGTCCTGCCTGCTGAAGCTGCCAGGCGCTGGGCTGGTGGGCGATGCGGCGCAGGGGCATGTGGGCCTGACCGGGCGTGCGGCCGCCCTTGCGCAGATTGCAGGGACCGCAGGCGGCGACGATGTTCTGCCAGGTGGTGCGCCCGCCGCGTGAGCGCGGGATGACGTGGTCGAAGGTCAGGTCCTGGGACGTGCCCGGCTCGCCGCAGTACTGGCAGGCGAAACCGTCGCGCAAGAAGACGTTGAAACGGGTGAAGGCCGGTCTGCGGTCCTGGTCCACATAGGACTTCAGGCAGACCACGCTGGGCAGTTGCATCTCCAGCGAGGGGCTGCGGACGACCTTGTCATAAGTGGCGACCACGTCGACGCGGTCCTGCCACACGGCCTTGACCACCTCTTCCCAGGGCCAGAGCGACAGGGGGAAGTAGGACAAGGGCCTGAAATCGGCGTTCAGCACCAGGGCCGGAAAGCCGGACGGCGGACGGGACAGGACCTGCATCAGGCCCTCCCGCTCATACGGGGGGTTATCGACGCGACAGGACTGAAGACACGTCTCCTTCCTTGGTCTGATGGCGAAACCCTACGCCTGATTCTCCCGCATCGCCATGACAGATACGGCGCGTTTTCGTGACGCGCCTCTAGAAGACCTCGACCAGTTCAAAGCGCTCGCAAACCACCTTCATGCCCGGCGCCCACGTGCCTTCGCGGCGGTAATAGGCCTCATGGGCGTCGCGCCACCATTCGTAGGTCAGGTCGCCCTCCCCTTCCGCGCGGGCGAAGTCCTCGCTGACCTGCTCGAAAGGCATGATCGCGACCTCGGTCGTGCGGATCGCACAACGAGGCGCGCCGGAGCCGTCCAGAATGACGCTGACCTCGCCGACCGTCGGCATGATGTCAGCCTCGCACGACTCTAGCGACGAACAGGTCGCGCGTTTACCGCCCGCCAGCACCAGAGCCAGCAGTTCGTCGGCCAGTTCGGGGCTGTCGCCAAAAGGCCAACGGGGCGCATCCGCATAGGCGGCGGGAATATCGCTCATCCTGTCCCTCAGTAACGCGAGGCGGCGGTCGGGAAGGCCGGCAGGCTCCAGCCCCACTTCAGGGCGCCCGCGCGCACGCCGAACCCGGCCACGACGGCCACGGCCACCGCAGGCCACGTCGGAATGCTGACGGCCTTCAGCCCGACGAACAGGGCCGCCGACACCAGGGCCGCGGTGATGTTCAGCTCGCGCCGCAGCAGGATGGAGGGCTGGTGCGCCAGCACGTCGCGCACGATGCCGCCGAAGCAGGCGGTCAGCACGCCCATGACGATGCAGATCAGCGGCGTCACGCCATAGGTCGCCGCCTTGGCCGCCCCCATCACGCCATAGGCCGCCAGCCCTACTGCATCCAGCCACAGCAGGGCGCGAAACCGCCACGACCGCGCCCCCAGCATCCAGAAGCCGACCGCCGCCACCATACATACCGCGACATAACGCCAGTCCTGCACCCAGAAGACCGGCGCTCCGATCAGCAGATCACGCAGGGTGCCGCCGCCCATGCCGGTGACGGCGGCGAAGAAGGCGAAGGTGATGACGTCGTGCTTCTCGCGCGCAGCGGCCAGGGCGCCGGTGGCGGCGAACACGGCCACGCCAGCGAAATCCAGCAACGGCAGCACCGCAGCCGGACGAACCAGGTCTGCGCCCGCGATCGGCTCCAACATCGTCATCATCCCCAGGGCGCCGCCGGGCGCCGTCGTTGGGGTCTCCCCCAGCCTTCATGAACGCCGAAGACTAAACGCCCTCGTCCAGCGCGATTTCGCCGCGCCGAACGCCACCATACCACCCCCAGAGCAAATGCGCCGCCACCGCGCGATGCGGGCGCCAGATCTCGGCGCGGGCATAGGCCTGTTTCTCGTTCGGGCGGTCCTCGGCGCGGTCGGCCCAGCGCATCGCCTCCTGCAAGGCCACGTCTCCGCCCGGAAAGACATCCGCCCGCCCCTCGCAGAACATCAGGAAGGTCTCGGCCGTCCACTTGCCCACCCCCTTGATGGCCACAAGCGCGGCGATGGCCTGTGTGTCGTCCAGCCGCTCCAGATGGTCGAAATCGATGTGGCCGTCAGCATGGGCGCGGGCGATCTCATGGCCGTATTTCGCCTTCTGGGCTGACAGGCCGAAGGCCCGCAGCGTCTCGACGTCACGCGCCAGCACGGCGTCGGGCGTCACCTGCCCGTCCAGTCCCTCGACCACCCGCTTCCAGATAGCGTTTGCCGCCGCCACCGATACCTGCTGCTCGACGATCATACGGAACAGCCCCTCATAGCCGCCGGGCCGCAGCCGCCACTCGAACACGGGCGTCGAGGCGTGCGCGCGCGCCAGCGCCGGGTCGGCGGCGGCCAGCGCCTCACGGGCGGCGGCGACGGAAGCGGGAGACGGAGCAAGAGCCATGATCCCATGCTAGGCCTGCGCCCCATCCCTCGAAAAGAGCCGTTCGCCGCCCGGTTCTGACCACGGCCGGAAACCGCTAGTCTGTCGCCATGTTCGCCACCCGCTTCGCTCCCTCGCCCACCGGACGCCTGCACAGGGGGCACGCCTTCTCGGCCATGACGGCGCAGCGGGCGGCGAAGGAGGCGGGCGGGCGCTTCATCCTGCGGATCGAGGACATCGACCCGACGCGATGCCGGCCCGAGTTCGAGGCGGCGATTTACGAAGACCTCGCCTGGCTGGGACTGGACTGGGAGACGCCGGTGCGGCGCCAGTCCGATCATCTGGCCGACTACGCGGCCGTGGTCGCGGCGCTGGATGGGCGCGGCCTGCTCTATCGCTGTTTCCGCACCCGCAAGGAGATACTGGACGCCATCGGCGATGCGCCTCACGGCCCCGCCGAGGCCGCCCGCCCCGGTCCGCATCCGCCCGAGGAAGAGGCGCGTCTGCTGGCCCAAGGGCGCCCCTTCGCCTGGCGTCTGTCGCTGGATCGGGCGAAGGAGGCGCTGGGCGGCGCGGCGTGGGACGCCTTGAGCTTCATCGAGGAAGGCTCAGGCCCCGACGGCGATACCGGCGTGGTCAGGGCGCGCCCCGAGACGGCGGGCGACGTGGTTCTGGCGCGCAAGGACGCCGGGACCGCCTATCATCTGGCCGTCGCGCACGACGACGCCCTGCAGGGGATCAGCCACGTCATCCGGGGTCAGGATCTGTTCGAGGCGACGCATATCCAAAGGCTGATCCAGGCGCTGATGGACTGGCCCGCGCCGGCCTATCGTCACCATCGCCTGCTGGCCGGGCCGGACGGCCGCCGCTACGCCAAGCGCGACCGCTCCGTCACTCTGGCGGAACTGAGAGAGGGCGGGCTGACGCCTGAAACGCTGAGGGCGGAACTGGGGTTCTGAGACCGAACCGCCGTCAGATCGGCATTCGCATGATTTCCTGATAGGCCGAAATCACCTGATCGCGCACCGCCATGACCGTCTCCAGCGAGGCCTCGGCTGAGGAGATGGCTGTGACGACGTCGATCAGATTGCCCTGCCCCTGAACCGACTGGGCCATCTGGGTTTCGGCCGCGCGGGTCGCCTGCGTCGTCTGGGTCATGACGTTCTGCAGCAGGTCGGCGAACCCGCCCGCCGCGTTCGGGCCGGTGCTTGCAGCCGCATTGGCCGAGGTGGTGACGCTGACGCCAGTTCCGCCCTGTGCGGCGGCATAGGCGCGGGCGGCCATGATGGGGTTCATGCCCTAAGCCCTCTTATTTCTTGATGAGGTCGAGGGTGCGGGACTCCATGTTCCGCGCCGTCTCGATGACGTTCAGGTTGGCCTCATAGGCGCGCTGCGCCTCGCGCATGTCCATCGCTTCGACCAGGGTGTCGACGTTGGGCCGCATGACGTAGCCATCAGCATTGGCCGCCGGGTGCGAGGGGTCGTAGTCCATGCGGAAGTCGCCCTGATCGGGCCGCACCTCAGCCAGAACCACGCCGGTCGCCCCGTCGACGTTGCGGGTCTGAAACACCGGGGTCTGGCGACGATACGGCTGGCCGCCCGCGACATTGGCGGTGGATTCCGCATTGGCGATGTTCTCGGCGATGATGCGCATCCGCGACTGCTGCGCCTTCAGCGCCGTCGAGGCGACGGCCATGGCGGTGTTGCGTGGCGTGACAGGACGGCCGTTGATCGGATCAGGCATGGTTCAGTCCCCTTCAGGCGCCGGGCTTCTTGGCGGCCATGCGGATCATCTGCATCGACTTCTGGTAGAAGCCGATGGCGGCGTCATAGGCCATGCGGCTCTCGGCCATCTTGAGCATCTGCTCTTCGACCACGACCGAATTGCCGTCCAGCGTAGTCTCGGAATCCGGCGTATTCGTCGCCTCGAACCGCGCAGCCTGACCGGGCGGCGAGATGTGGCGAGCGTTGGTGGCCATCATGCGCAGGCCGCCGCCCGTCCGCATCGCCTCGGCGAAATCGGTCGGCGTCTTCAGGTCGCGCGCGACATAGCCGGGGGTATCCGAGTTGGCGACGTTCTGGGCGATCACCCGCTGGCGGTCGTCCAGCCAGCCCAGGCGGCCCTTGATCTGATTCAGCAGCGGCAGGTCGGTGACGGACACGCGAATCCCTCGGACGGTGATCGGCAGAATTTGCCGCCTGCATGGTTAATATCCCGTATCCCTAAACGCGCCGTTAACCACGTCCGTTGAAACATGGCCGTGAAGCGCCGCGTCCGCGCGCCGCCGCCGTATGCGTCTGGGGCTGCATCCGCATGAACTTCCTCGATCTGTTCCGGGCGATCTTCGGCCTGGCCATCACCCTGGGCATCATCGGCCTGGCCGCCTGGGCGGCGCGCCGCTATGCGCCCGAGATTCTGGCTCGCTTTCAGGGCCAGCAGGGCCAGGTGCGGCGCATGAAGGTGGTCGAAACCCTGGTGCTGGACCCCTCGCGCCGCCTGGTGCTGATCCGCGTAGACGAGGAAGAACGGCTGATCCTGCTGGGCGAAGGCCGCGAACTGATCGAACCGCGCCAGCCGGGAGGCGTGAAGTGAAGGGGCGCAAGCACAGCGCCTCTCCCTCCCCTTCATGGGGAGGGTGGTCGCGCAGCGACCGGGTGGGGGCGGCTGGGTCATTCAGGCGCCTTCTGTCGTCACTGACCTCAACCCGCATCCGGGACCGCCCCGCCCTCCCCACCCGGCCTCGCCCTGCGGGCTCAGCCACCCTCCCCGGGACGGGGAGGGAGAAGCTGCGCCTCTTCACCATACCCACGCGCGACGAACTGAAGCGCGCGGCCCTGCTGTCCCTCATCACCACCGCCCTGTGCCTGATCTGGCCGCTGGGCGCCCTGGCGCAGGAGGCGGCGCAGGGCGGATCGGCCATCAACATCGATCTGGGCAGCGGCGCGGGCCTGACGCAGCGCGTGGTGCAACTGGTTGGGCTGATGACGGTGCTGTCGCTGGCGCCGTCGATCGTCATCATGACCACCAGCTTCGTGCGGATCGTCGTGGTGCTGTCCCTGCTGCGCACGGCGCTGGGGATGCAGCAGTCGCCGCCGAACGCCGTGCTGGTGTCCCTGGCCCTGTTCCTGAGCGCCATCGTCATGGGCCCAACGTGGCAGGACGCCTATGATTCGGGCATCCGACCGCTGATGGATCAGCAGATGGAGCTGCCTCAAGCCTTCGATGCAGCGTCAGAACCTGTAAAAACCTTCATGCTGGCGCAGGTGAAGCCGGACGACCTGTCGCTGTTCACCCGCCTGTCGCGCGTAGAGGCCCCGGCGGACCTGCAGGACCTGCCCCTGCGCGTGGTCACTCCGGCCTTCATGATCAGTGAGTTGAAGACCGCCTTCACGATCGGATTTCTTCTTTTTGTTCCGTTCCTTGTGATCGATCTGGTGGTCGCCAGCGTGCTGATGTCCATGGGTATGATGATGCTGCCGCCGGTGGTGGTCAGCCTGCCGTTCAAGCTGATCTTCTTCGTGCTGGTGGACGGGTGGCGACTGGTCGCAGGCAGCCTTGTCGAGAGCTTCCAGAGAGCGTCCGGCGCCGGATAAATCCCCAGCCTGCAAGGCCTGTGCGCCAATGCGGGCTTGCCAAGCCCCCCAAAACCGTCGTTGATCCCCCGGTCCTCGTCCGGCGCTTTTTTCCGGGCGACCACCACTGGGAAAATACCCTCATGACCACTCAAGCTGAATTGATCGCCGCCGTCGCCAAAGACGCGGGCGTGTCGCAAGCTGACGCCGGCAAGGTGCTGACCGCCATTGTCGAGAACATCCACAAGGCCCTGAAGTCGGGCGACGACGTCCGCATCTCGAACCTGGGCGTGTTCGACACGGCTGAGCGCGCCGAGCGTGAAGGCCGCAACCCGGCCACGGGCGCCACGATCAAGATCCCGGCCTCGAAGGCCGTGCGCTTCCGCGTGTCGAAGCCTCTGAAGGACGCCGTCAACGGCTAAGCCTTACAGGCGCGTTCGATCCTCCTTGCGAGGATAGACGCAAAAGACCCCTCTCCCGTCGGGAGGGGGGTTTTTATTGGCCCGCGCCAGTCTTGGCCCGGAACTCAGCCTTGGTCTGGGTGATCCATCCGGCATAGGCGTCGGCCCCGGCGCTGAGGGCGGCGAAGTCCTGCGGGCGGCCTGAGCCGTCGGCGCCATCCAGCCCCGCCAAAGCCACCCGGATCGCGCCGGGCGAACGCGCTCCTTCGGCGAACCGGGCGTAGTTCTTCGACAGTCGGTTCAGAGCCCCGGCGTCCCGCGCCAACGAATAACCTGCGCCCGCGCGGATCAGGCGCGTTTCCTCGACCTCGCTGAGCGGCACGGCCGTCTCCTTCCAGCGATCGCCGAGGCGTTGTTCATAGAGGGCGGCGGCCGCCCCCCACTGTTGCTGCTTCCAAAGAATGTCAGCGCGCACGTCGCGTGCGGCGGGCGAGGTGTCCTTGCCCAGCACCTCCAGAGCGTGATCGTAACGGCCCAGCTCCATCAGGGCGCGGGCCTCCAGCGCACGGCGCTCAAGGTTCATCGCCATAGGCAGCAGGGTCGTTCGCGACGACCATAGGGCCTTCAGCGCCTCTTCCGGCTGGCGGTTCATCAGATAGACGGCGGCCAGATTGGTCGAAACCTGGGCCTTGGCCACCCCGTCCAGCCGGTTCTCGGCCTGATATTTCAACAGCTCCGCCGCCTGATCCAGCAGATCGACGTCGATCAGGCGCCGGGCCAGACGCCGCACCATCTCATCGCCGTCGGCGCCGACAGGCGTCAGTTCGCGGAAGTCGAAGAACAGGGCCAGCGCCTGCACCGGCTGCAGGCCGTCGGCCGCGCCTTCCAGGAACAGGGCGCGGAAGGCGTTGTCGAGATCGGCCTGAAGCCGATCGCCGCCCGGCAGGGTGACGATCTTGGGCCCGGCCGCCTTCAGCGTGGTCAGGGCCTCGCGATAGCGGCCCTGCGACAGATAGAGTTCGCCCAGAGTGCGGATCACCGCCAGCTCGGTCGCATCCCCGCGCCAGCGCCATTTCAGCGCCTCCAACTGGGCGGCGGCCGCGTCGGCTTTCAGCGCCCCCTTGGCCATCTCCAGCTTGATGACGCCCAGACGCGCGGGCGTGGCGATGCCGTCCAGCGGTGCGCGGGCCACGGCTTTGTAGACCGCCAGCGCCCGGTCAGGGTTCTGATCCAATTCGAACAGCCGCGCCTGCACGAGGCGGGCGGTCAGTTGGTCAGGCGCTGAAACGTTCGGCTGGCTGAAGACATAGGCCAGCAGGTCGCGCGCAGCGACCGCATCCCCCGTCTCGACCGCCGCCATGGCGTGGGCGGCGCCGAAGCGGGCGCGCCACTCTGGGGCGAAGGCGTCGACGACGCCTGCCCCTGCTGCGAACAGCCGCCGCGCATTGGTCCAGTCGCCCTGCTGGGCGGCGATGTAGCCTTGCCAGACCTTGGTCGAGGGATCGCCCGCCAGAGCGCCGGACGAAAAATCAGCCTCGGCCTCGGCGAAGCGGCCGATGGAGGCGCGGGCCGCGCCGCGCAGACCGCGCACCTCGGCCACGCCCTGCATGGCGGGCGTCTGCTTGATCAAGGCATTCAGCACCCCGACCGCCTCGAACCCCAGACCATGCCCGACAAGAAAACGCGCATAGGCCAGCCGCGCCTCGATCGGGGCGCGGGGGTCATCAACCGCGCGGCCGCTCTCGCGCTCGGCTGCGTCCTGAAGGGCGCGGTGGCGAGCGGTGAAGCCGCCCTCGTCCGCATCGGCGGACCAGTCGGCCAGAATCAAGGCCGGGCGTGACGCGGCGCGCGGGGCGTCGACGCCCTCAGTCGCTTTTTCCAGTCCGGCGGTCGGCGAGGACAGGGTCAGGCCGCGCGGGCGCGTCACCGTGACCAGATCGCCGTCCGCCGTGACGCTCAGATCATCGGTCGGCGTCTCGACCGCCAGACCGTGGGCGGTCGGCAGGAAGCCCGCCTCCACCGTACGCCGCCCGGTCTTCAGCCCCTTGCCGGGGGCCAGGGCGGTGACAGCGGCGAAACGGTCGCCGATCATCGGGTCGGTCAGCCAGACCGCGCGCGTCGCCCCGGCCATGCGCGCCGTCAGCGACGCCTTGACCGTATCGTCGCGCTGGATATCCACGCCGTCAGGCGCAGGCGCGGTCCCGCCCAGCGTCACGACCCAGGTCGAGCCGTCGGCGCGGGCGGCCACGGCCTGCCCCGGTTCGACCGGAATACGAACGGCGGTGAAGTCAGGCCCGGCGGCCCAGCGGGCGCCGTTCAGCCCCTCGCCCTTCATCTCCATGCGGGCGGCGTGGTCGAAGACGGCCCAGACCGCCTCCCCGCGCCGGAAGACGGCGGCGCCGACCGGCCCGGTCCAGGCGAAACGCAGCACCGTCTGCTGGCCCTTGATCTCGGCCGTCACCGGCAGGGCGCCGCCGATCGGCACGGGCGAACGACGCAGGCCGTCGCCGCGCGGGCCGGGCGCATAGAGGTTCAGCCAGACGGCGCCGTCGGCGCTGCCGCTGGTGGCGCCCGCCCCCTCGGCCAGGGTCAGGACCAGTTCGGTCGCTCCCTGCGCGGCGCGGGTCTCGATCTTCTCCAGACCCTTGGGCGGATCGACGCGCAGGCGGCTGACGTCAGGCGCGGCCGTCGTGCCGATCCGGACGACGACGGTGCGGCCGTCCTGGCGCACCCGCGCACGCGACCCGACGGCGCCGGCGAATTCGATCCTGGTGAAGCCCGCATTGGCGCCGATGCGGATGTCCACCGGCGCGCCCGATGCAGAGGCGCCCTCGGCCAGCGAAGGCGCGGGGGCCAGGGGCGCGAAGACGACGACGCCCGCCGCGGCGGCCGCCACGGTCGTCTGCAGAACGCGCTTCTTGGCGGAGGCCCCGGACATATCGCGCGTATGCTCGCGCGAAGGGCTTTAATCGCAGTTAACGGGGCTTAAATCGCCGAACGAAGCAAGCTTCCTACGCGACTAGGACAAAACACCCGCTTGCTTCCGCCCGCCCGAAGGCCGACATCAGCAGCCACTGTTCTTTTCAGGAACCATCCCGTGTCCGAACCTGCCTATCCCCCGCTCAGCCCGCTCAAGACCGGCCTGCGCGGCCGTTGCCCCCGCTGCGGCGAAGGTCCGGTGTTCACGGGGTATCTGAAGCTGCGCGAAACCTGCCCCGAATGCGGTCTGGACTACAGCTTCGCCGATCCGGCGGATGGTCCGGCCTTCTTCGTCATGTGTGCGGTCGGCGTCGTCGGCATGATCGCCTTCATGATCTTCGAGTTCAGCCTGCACCCGCCGATCTGGGTCCACTTCGCCGTGACCTTCCCGATCCTGGCGGCGATGTGCCTGTGGGTGCTCAGACCCTTCAAGGGCTGGATGGTGGCCGAACAGTATTTCCACAAGGCGGAGGAAGCCACCTTCGTCAGCGTCGGCAAGCATGGCGAAGGCTATGGCTGGCGCGGTCAGGCCGAACGCGCCGCCAAGGTCGCCGCTCGCGACAAGGTCTAAGCGGCGACCTCTTTTTTACGGCAGTCGGATCAGTCGGCCCGGAAGACCTGCCCGCCCTTCATCACAAAGCGCACGCGCTCCAGTTCGGTGACGTCCGTCAGCGGATCGCCGGAAACGGCCACCAGGTCGGCGGGCATGCCCGGCGCCAGACGACCGGCTTCGTTCTGAATACGCAGGTGTTCAGCCGCGCCGGTGGTGGCGGCCTGAATGGCTTCCAGCGGCGTCAGACCGGCGCGGACCAGCAGGGCGAACTCCTGAGCATTGTCCCCGTGCGCCGACACGCCCGAGTCGGTGCCGAAGGCGATCTTGACCCCGCCGCGGTGGGCGCGACCGGCCATGGCCAGCATCTTGGGTCCGGCTTCCAGCGCCTTGGCCGTCTGGGCCGGAGTGAAGAAGTTGTCCGGGCTGGACGCGATGCGGGCCACGAAGTCCCCGGCCATCAGGGTCGGCACCAGCCAGGCGTTGTTCGCCTTGAACATCCGGATCGATTCATCGTCCAGATAGGTGCCGTGCTCGATCGAGTCGCCGCCTGCCTTCAGGAAGGCGTTGACGCCGTCGCCGCCGTGGGCGTGCGCCGTGACCTGACGGCCCATGCGGTGCGCCACTTCGACGATCGAGGCCAGCTCGTCCTCGGTGAACTGCTGGGCCAGACCCGCAGCCGTGTTCGACAGGACGCCGCCCGTGGCCGTGATCTTGATGATGTCGGCGCCTGAACGGACCTGCATCCGTACCGCGCGGCGGCAGTCTTCCGGACCCGAGCAGATGCTCTCGGGCGACATCATGTGCATGATGTCGTCGCGATAGCCGTTGACGTCGCCGTGGCCGCCGTGGACCGAAACGGCCGAACCGGCGGCGATGATGCGCGGACCCGGCACGTCGCCGCTGCGGATCGCATCGCGCAGGGCGAAGATGGATTCATTGGTCGCGCCCAGATCGGCCACCGTGGTGAAGCCGGCGTTCAGGGTGCGGCGCGCATAACGGGCGCCGACCATGGCCTGTGCCGCATTGGACTGAACCAGTCCCTCAAAGCGCGAATTCGGGTTGGATTCGAACGTCAGATGGACGTGGCTGTCGATCAGGCCGGGCAGGACGAAGGCCGAGCGCAGGTCGACGACGTTCCCCTCGCCGACGAAGCCGTCGCGGATCTCGACGATCTGGTTCCCTCTGATCACGAGAGTTTTATCGCGCAGAACCCGACCGCTGGCCGGATCGGCCAAAAGCCGCCCCACTTGAACGAACTTCGTTGGCTGTTCGGCCGAAACCGCTGCTGGCGGCGGGGCCTGGCGCGCCTGGGCGCCGGTAGCGGCCAGAACGGCCGCGGTCACAATCAGGGCAAGCTTTTTCATTTATCCCTCCCGTTACTGAGGCGCGCAACATAACCGTTCCACGCTTCGCGCCAAGGCCAAGGTTGCGTTCCAACGACGCTTCATGAAACAAGTCGATACAGTTGTTTAACCGTGCGAGGGGCGTCGCATGCGGCTTTCCAGACGAGGACTGATCCTGGGCGGTTCCGCCCTGCTGGCGGGGTGTTCATCCGCCGCCTCGACCTCAAACCTGCATCTCGCCGGAGCCGTGGCCCCGGTTCTGCCCACCCTGCCTGACCGGCCTGCACCGGCCCATGTTCGCGTCGCCGAGGCGGGAACGCTGATCGATCCGCATGGCGTCGTCCGCCCGGACCTGATCGAACGCGCCCGCGCTTCCATGGACGTGCACAGCCACAAGATCTCGAAGCGCGACCGGATGTATCTGGTCGATTTCCAGAAGTTCTCGGGCGAGGACCGCCTGTATGAAGTCGATCTGGAAGGCGGCTGGGTCACGGCCTATCGCACCAGCCACGGACGCGGCTCGGACCCCGCGCATTCAGGCTTCGCCCAGCAGTTCTCGAACCGGCCCGACAGCCATATGTCATCCATCGGCGCCTATGCCACGGCGGGCGCCAGCTGGGGCAGCCAACAGGGGCCGAACGTCCTGTTGGACGGGCTGGAGTATTCCAACAATCTGGCGCGCGAGCGGGCCATCATCATCCACGGCGCCGACTACGCCGACCCGGCCTTCCTGGCGCGCCAGGGCAAGCTGGGCCGGTCCTACGGCTGCTTCTCGGTGTCCCACGCCGACCTGGTCCCCCTGCGCGAACGCATGGGCGAAGGGCGGCTGTTGTTCGCGATGACCTGAAGCCGCCCAGGAAGCCGCCCGGGCCGCGTCAGCGCGGCTCCAGCGCCCGCCAGCCGATGTCGGTGCGGTGGAAACCGCCCGGCCAGTCGATCTTCGCAATCGCCCCATAGGCGCGTTCACGCGCCTGGGCCACGTCGTCGCCATAGGCGCAGACGTTCAGCACCCGGCCGCCCGCCGCCGTCAGCGTTCCGTCATCGCGCCGCTTCGTCCCGGCATGGAAGACCTGGACGTGCGGGCCGAAGTCCTGATCGGCGCCGCGAATGACCGAGCCTTCCAGCGGGCTGTCGGGATAGCCCTTGGCCGCCAGCACCACGCAGATCACCACGCCCGGCTTGAACACCGGGACGGGCGCCTGGGTCAGGTCGCCGCGCGCGCAGGCCAGCAGCAGCGGCACGACGTCGCCGTCCAGCCGCATCATCAGCACCTGGCATTCCGGGTCGCCGAAGCGGGCGTTGAACTCAACCACCTTGGGGCCTTCGGCCGTCGCCATCAGCCCGACATAGAGGACGCCGCGATAGGGCGCGCCTTCCTCGGCCATCTTCTGAATGGTGGGGACGACAACGCGGTCGTTGGCCGCCTCGGTGAAGTCCGCCGTGAAGACAGGCGCGGGCGAATAGGCGCCCATACCGCCGGTGTTCGGGCCCAGATCGCCGTCGAAGGCGCGCTTGTGATCCTGGGCGCCGCCGAACAGCACGGCCCGCGTCCCGTCCGACAGGGCGAAGAGGGAGCCTTCCTCCCCGTCCATGAATTCTTCGATCACCACGCGCGAACCGGCCGCGCCGAACCGGCCGCCCAGCATCCGCTCGATCTCGGCCTCGGCGTCGGCGCGATCAGGGCTGATGGCCACGCCCTTGCCCGCCGCCAGACCGTCGGCCTTGATGACATAGGGGGCTGAATATTGATCCAGCGCCGCCTTGGCCGAGGCGACGTCTTCATAGACGCCATAGCCCGCCGTCGGGATGCCGTGACGCTGCAGGAAGGCCTTGGAGAAGGCCTTGGACGTCTCCAGCTGCGCCGCCGCCTGCGTCGGGCCGAAGCAGGGGATGCCCGCCGCGTCCAGCTGATCGGCCAGCCCCTCGGCCAGCGCCGATTCCGGGCCGACCACGACCAGTTCCGCCTTCATCTCACGCGCCAGCGCCGCCAGACCCTCGGCGTCGGTCGCCTTCAGATCCGGGCGCATCTCGCCCAGCCTGGCCATGCCCGGATTGCCGGGCGCAATGACGAGCCGCGTCGTCAGCGGCGATTGGGCGATTTTCCAGGCCAGGGCGTGTTCGCGCCCTCCCGATCCGACGAGCAGAATGTTCATGAGCGCGGAATGGCCGCACGCGCCGCCGGGGTCAAGCGCCGGAAGGGCTGATGGGCTCGGATCAGGGCGCCCAGGCGGGCATGGCTTTCAACTGCTCCAGCGTCATGTTCGCCTCCAGATCATAGTCGGAGCCCTCCTTTACGGGCGTCAGACCATCCAGCGGAATGCGGACCCAGCGCGGCCCGCCCTCGCCCTTCGGCTCGACGATCAGGCCGGTGATGACGCCCGAGGAATCCACGTCGACCCGCTGCACCTCGCCCAGATCAACGCCGCGCGGCGTAATGATGTCGGCGCCCTCCAGTTGCGCCTCCGTCAGGCCCAGCGCCTTGGGTCCCGCAGGGGCCGAGGCGGCGTCGGACGTCGCTTCATCCGGAGTTTCTGCGGACGGCGCCGGCGAACAGGCCGCCAGCAGCGCGGCGGCCGAGGCGGCGGCGAACAAAGTCTTCATCATCACGCTCTCCTGTCTCTAGATCAGGGCCGAAACTACATAAACGCCCACCCCGAGCATCAGGACAGCCCCAGCACCAGCCACGGACTGAGCGCTGGATTATTGCTGCGACGGGCCAGTTCACGCTCTTCCGCCTCATCGGCGGGCGTGTCGTCTTCCGGCGGGGGTTCAGACGGCATGGTCATGACAGGCGAACGCGCGGCCGTGGCCGCCTGTTCCGCTTATCCCTCTTTGCTGCGAGCCGTCTTTGCCCGCGCGACGGCGACGGCTAGGGTGCCTTCATGACCTCCGACGACGACTACCCCTTCGAGGGCGCGCCCCCGCAGCCCGCCCGCGACAACAATCCGCCGCTGTCGATCTCGGAGCTGAGCTTCGCGCTGAAGCGCACGCTGGAGGAACGCTTCGGCCATGTGCGGTTGCGCGGCGAGATCTCCAAGGTGAACCGCCACGCCTCGGGCCACGTCTATCTGACGCTGAAGGACGACAAGTCGGCCATCGACGGCGTGATCTGGAAGGGCGTGGTGCGCGGCCTGGGCGTCCAGCCCGAGACGGGGCTGGAGGTCATCGTCACGGGCAAGATCACCTCCTATCCGGCGCGGTCCTCCTATCAGATCGTGATCGAGAGCATGGAGGCGGCAGGCGCGGGCGCCCTGCTGGCCCAATTGGAGCGGCTGAAGGTCCGCTTGCGCGACGAGGGCCTGTTCGACCCGGCGAAGAAAAAGGCCCTGCCGACCTTCCCCGCCACCATCGGCGTCATCACCAGCCCGACCGGCGCCGTCATCCGCGACATCCTGCACCGCATCGCCGAACGCTGGCCCTGCCGCGTCATCGTCTGGCCGGTGGTGGTTCAAGGCGACGCCGCCAGCGGTCAGGTCGCCAACGCCATCCGCGGCTTTGACCAGATGACACCGGACGGCTCCATCCCTCGCCCCGACCTGCTGATCGTCGCGCGCGGCGGCGGCTCGGTCGAGGATCTGTGGTGCTTCAACGACGAAGCGCTGGCCCGCACGGTCGCGGCCGCCCGCATCCCCATCATCTCGGCCGTGGGACACGAGACGGACACCACCCTGATCGACTTCGTGTCGGACCGCCGGGCGCCGACCCCGACCGGGGCGGCCGAGATCGCGACGCCGGTGCTGGCCGACCTGCGCTGGGCGCTCAGCGATCTGGAAGGGCGGCTGTCGCGCGCCGGGGCGCGGATGCTGGAAGACCGCCGCACCCGCCTGCGCGCCGTCGCACGTGGCCTTCCCGCCCGGCCCGAAGATCTGCTGGCCCTGCCGCAGCAACGGCTGGACCTCGCCGCCAGTCGCCTCGGTTCGGGGCTGCACCGCAACGTCGCCGTGCATGAGCGGCAGTTGGCGGTCGCGGCTGGCCGGCTGACGCCCGGCCTGCTGCGCGCCCGCGTCGAGCGCGGACAGGACCGCCTGCGCGGCGCCGCCGACCGTCTGACTTCCGCGCTGCAGGCCGGAGTCGCCCGCAACGAGCGCCGCCTGTTGCAGACGGCGGGCCGCCTCAGCCCCGCGCCGCTGCACCGCCGCCTCGATCAGAGACAGGCGCGGCTGGAGGCGCTGAGCGTGCGTCTGGACGGCGTCATGCCGCGTCGGCTGGAGCGCGCCGAGGACCGCCTCGCCGCCCTGTCCCGCGCCCTGACGACGCTGAACCCCAAGACGCCCAAGCCCGGCTTCGCCCGCATCGAGGACGCCGACGGCGCCATGATCGCCTCAGCCTCCGCCCTGTCGCCGGGGCAGGCGGTGCGGATCGTCTTCAGCGACGGAGCCAAGGACGCGACCATCGACGGCGAAGGTTCAACGCCGCGCCCGACGCCTGCGCCCAAGACAGCACCGCGTCCAAAGGCCCCGCCTGCGGGTCAGGGCGACCTGTTCTGACCCCTGAAAACTCCGCTCATCCCGGCGGACGCCGGGATGAGCGGAGTTTTCAGGGGCGGCGCTCTAAGGATTTGCCGTCTCGCCCAGCACCGCCTTCACCGCCTCGATGTCCAGCGCCTCGACCGTCACCGTCTTACCGTCGATCACCGAGGTCGTCGTCTGCGCCTTCAGCAGGGAGTTGAGGATGGCCTCCTCCGTCGCCTCGGCGACCGCGACGAACAAGGGCGATATCCGGTCATTGGGCCAGTCCGCGACCATCGCCTGCCCCGCCCGGCGCTCAGGCGTGCGCCGCACGCCTTCCGCCGTCGAAAAAGCGATCGCATAGTCTCCCGACCCGTTCGAGAAAGCCGCCCCCGTCCGCGCCAGACCGGCGAAGGCGCGGTTCGCCAGCCGCTCCAGATTGCGGTCCGACAGCGGCGCATCGGTCGCCACAATGATCATGATGGAGCCGTCGGCGCGCTCATTCTCCACCTCTTCGCGCAGGTAGTAGCGGCCCAGCCGCACCCCGACCGGCGCCCCGTCGATGCTCAATGCGCCGCCATAGTTCGACTGCACCAGCACACCCACGGTGAAGCCGCCCAGACTGTCGGGCAGCTTTCGCGAACTCGTGCCGATCCCGCCCTTGAACCCGAACGCGATGGTGCCCGTCCCGGCGCCGACCGCGCCTTGTTCGACCGACCCTGGCGTCGCCGTCTCGATGGCCCGCACCACATCGGCGGCCGTCACGACGCGCGCGCGGATGTCGTTCAGCCCGCCGTCGTTCGTCTCGCCCACCACGGCGTTGACCGAGCGGACGTCCTCATGCCCCGGCTGCTTGAGCGTCCAGTCCAGAACCCCGTCGATCCCCCGCGCCACGGACAGGGTGTTGGTCAGGACAATGGGCGTCTCGATCTCGCCCAGCTCCATGATCTGGGTCGCGCCCGCCAGCTTGCCGAAGCCGTTGGCGACCGACAGCCCGGCCGGAACCTTGTCGCGGAACAGGGAGCCCCCGTGCGGCACGATGGCGGTCACGCCGGTGCGGACGCTGTCGCCCGAACGCAGCGTCACCTGCCCCACCTTGACCCCCGCCACGTCGGTGATGGCGTTCAGCGGGCCCGACGACAATATGCCCGGCGCTCGCCCCAACTCGCGAATGGTCGGGCGCGCAGCCGCCCCCTCCTGCGCCAGCGCGCCCGGCGCGGCGGCCAGAACGGCGGCGGAAACAGCGGCGGCCAGAAGATCAACAGGCAAGCGGGACATGGCACTTCCGATTTTGTGAACGGCGGACGTTCAGATGACGGCGATTCGCCTCTCGTCCCGCACGGGCTTCACGCTATGATGGCGCCATGAACACGCAAGCTTCTTCCGCAACCTCTGGCCAGACGGCCACACTGCACTATGGCGACGGCGAGTTCGCCGTGCTGTCCGCCGGCGCCTTCGTGCGCTGCGCCGTCAGCGGGGCGGCCATTCCCCTGACCGCCCTGCGCTACTGGTCGGTCGAGAAGCAGGAGGCCTATGCCGGGCCGAGGGAATATCTGGCCGCCCTCTGAACCGGTCTGCGCCTCACGTCTTCCCTTCCGTCTTCAGTCCTGCCGGTCCCGATGTCCGCCCTGAGTTCGATCCACGTCCTGCTGGCCGACGACAACCCCAATATGCGCGCCATCGTCGCCGCCATGCTGAAGTCCGTCGGCGTGGGCCGGCTGACCGAGGCCGAAGACGGCGCGGCGGCGCTGGAGATCCTGCGTCAGGACGCTGTCGACATCGCCATCGTCGACTTCCGCATGAAGCCGATGGACGGCGTCGCCTTCACCCGCGCGATCCGTAATGAGTCGGACAGCCCCAATCCCTATCTGCCGGTCATCATGATGACCGGCCATTCTGAAAAAAGCCGCGTGACCGAGGCGCGCGACGCGGGCGTCACCGAGTTCGTGGCCAAGCCGGTAAAGGCCAAGACCCTGCTGACGCGTCTAGAGGCGGTGATCCTGCGTCCCCGCCCCTTCGTGCGCGCACCGGGCTATTTCGGCCCGGATCGGCGCCGCACAGGAACCGTCGGCTACGCCGGTCCCTTCCGCCGCTCGGATGACGGCGTGCTGGATTAGGCGTCAGACGCCGCCAGCGCCTCATAGACCTGGGGCGGCCAGCGCTTGTGCACCCAGAACCAGTCGACCGGATATTCGCGCACCCGGTCTTCGACAAAGCGGTTCGCCGCCTGCACGCCCGCCAGAACATCGGCGGCCTTGTCGCCGGTATCAGGCACGGCGATCGGCTCATGCGCCGTGACGCGGAACCGCACGCCGGGCAGGCGCACCACCGACAGGGGCTGCATCACCGTGCCGAACTTCAGCGCCATGCGCGCCGCGCCGGGCGAGGCGTTGACCGGCTGGCCGAAGAACTCGACTTCCGGCCCCTGGCTGTATTTCTGATCGACCAGCAGGGCGATGGACTCGCCGCGCTTCATCCCCGCCATCAGCTCGCGCGTGCCGTCGCCCTTGGGCGCGAACAGCTTGATGCCGTAGCGCTCGCGGCTCTGGCGGATCAGGGCGTCGACGTAAGGGTTGTTGGCCGCGCGATAGGTCACCTGACACGGCACCCCCGCCGCCATGATGACCGCCGCCATGACCTCGAAATTGGCCAGATGCCCCGAGATCAGCACCACTGGGCGGCCAGAGTCGCGGATGGCGTGCAGCCGCTCCATGCCGACCAGATCGATACGGCCGCTCTCAGGCGTCAGCCGGTCCATGACCGCCAGCTCGGCGAAGGTGCGCCCCGTCTGCTCCCACTGATCCACGGCCAGACGCTTGCGTTCGCCCTCGTCCATGTCGGGGAAGGCGATACGCAGGTTGCGCATTACCGTCTTCTGCGTCCCGGTCAGCGGCCCCAGCGTCCGCAACAGCCAACCGCCGAACCCCGAGGCCCCCTCGACGCCCAGCAGGCGCAGAAAGCCGAACAGCCCGCGAAACGCCGCCGCCTCCAGTCGCCAGACGAAGTCCTGCCCGACCTTTACGGCGCTATCGCCCTTGGGGTGGCTTGAACGCGTGTTGTTGTTTTCACCAGGCAATCGTCAGTCCGCCGTCCACCACAAGGGTCTGGCCGGTCACATAGGCCGACGCAGGACTGCACAGATAGACCGCCGTGCCCGCGATTTCATCCGGCTGGCCGATCCTTTTCAGCGGCGCGGGGTCGGTGACGGTCTTCAGCAGCTCCGGATTTTCCCACAGGTATTTGGCGAAATCGGTCTGGACCAGGCCCGGCGCGATGCAGTTCACCCGCACGTTCGACGGCCCGTATTCGACCGCCAGATTGCGCGCCAGCTGCATGTCCGCCGCCTTGGAGATGTTGTAGGCGCCGATCAAAGCGTTCCCGCGAAGCCCGCCGATGGACGAGATCAACAGGATCGCCCCGTCTTTCCGCTCCACCATCTCCGGTGCGACCATGCCGATCAGCCAGTGGTTGGAGATGACGTTGTTCTGAAGGATTTTCTCGAACTGCTCGTCGCTGATGCCCGCCATCGGCCCGGCGTAGGGATTGCTCGCCGCGTTACAGACCAGAATGTCGATCCGGCCGAAGGCGGCGCGGGTGTCGTCCACCAGCCGCTGCAGGTCTTCCTTGGAGGCTATGTTGGCGGGAATGGCGATGGCGCGGCCCTCGCCGTGCTTTTCATTGATGGCGACGGCGACCTCTTCGCACGGCCCGGCCTTGCGCGAGGAGATGACGACGCGCGCCCCGTGTTCGGCCAAACGCTCGGCGATGGCCTTGCCGATTCCCTTGGAAGAGCCGGTGATGATGGCGACCTTGCCGCTCAGATCGAACAATTCCATGCGTTAACCTCCTTTTACCGCCCGTTTATCCGCGCAGACCCTAGCCGTTAGGCTTCGTTAACGTGATACTTGATCGATTCTATAGGGAAAGGCGGTTCTGACCGGCCCCATGCGAAAGATCACCGGCGGCTTCCTGTTCTTCGGCTACCTGTTCCTCGCCCTGACCATCGGGGCGATGATCTGGCGCGCCGGTCTTGGAGCGGGCGCAGGCGCAGCCGGAGTGCTGGGCGCGCTGGGGATCATGACCGGCGCCCACGCCATCGTCACCGGCATGGCCGACCGACGCGCCCTGCGTCTGGAGATCGGCAAGGTGCGCGAGGCCCACCGCCTGCTGGCCGATGCGATGGAGTCGACGCAAGGCGCCCTGACCGAACTGGCGCAGGCCATCGAGACCGGCGCCCTGTCGCGCACCGACGCCCTGACCGGCGAAGTGCGGATGCTGGAAGGCCTGGTCCAGCAGATGAGCGAATCCATCGAAGAACGGCTGGCCGCCTCCACCCTGACCGCCGACACCTTCGAGGGCCGTCGTCAGGTCCAGTCGAACACCCTGCTGAAGACCGTCCACGACGCCCTGAGCGAGAACCGCGTCGACCTGTATCTGCAGCCCGTCGTGACCCTGCCTCAGCGGCGGACGGTATATTATGAAAGCTTCACCCGCCTGCGCGACCCGTCCAACCGGGTGATGATGCCCGCCGAATACCTGTCGGTGGCCGAAGGCGAAGGCCTGCTGCCCGCCATCGACAATCTGCTGCTGTTCCGCTGCGCCCAGATCGTGCGGCGTCTGGCCGGGCAGGACCGCAAGGTCGGAGTCTTCTGCAACATCTCGCTGGCGTCTCTGGGCGACGAGACCTTCTTCCCGCAGTTCCTCGACTTCCTGAGCCAGAACCGCGACCTGAAGGACGCCCTGATCTTCGAACTGGGCCAGGCGACGTTCGACGCGCGCGGCGCCGTCGAGGCGCGCAACATGGCCAAGCTGGCCGACCTGGGCTTCCGCTTCTCCATCGACAAGGTGCAGACGCTGGATCTGGACTTCGCCGACCTGCAGCGCTCGGACGTGCGCTTCATCAAGGTGGCGGCCGACCTGCTCATCGAGCAGCTTCTCGATCTGGACGGCGCCGCCCCCCTGCCCAGCCAGCCGGACATCCGCGCAGGGGACTTCGCCCCCCTGACCCGCCGTCACGGCCTGGAACTGATCGCCGAGAAGGTCGAGAGCGAGAAACAGGTCGTCGACATCCTCGAACTGGATATCGCCATGGGCCAGGGCCACCTGTTCGGCGAGCCGCGCGCCATCAAGGAAGCCGTCCTGGCCGAAACCGACCCGCCCGCCGACTTCGTCCGCTCGACGCTGAAATCGGCCGAGCAGAGGGTGCGGCTCTAGGCCACTCCCTTCTCCCCTTGAGGGAGAAAGTGGGCGCCGGAGGCGCTCGGATGAGGGGTGTCGGCGCGACGTTTAAAGTTCCGGCGGTTCGGCGCCGCGACAGTCGTTTTAGGCCGCTGCGCACACACCCCTCATCCGTCAGACTTCGCCTGCCACCTTCTCCCTCAAGGGGAGAAGGAAGAAAAAGGCCCCGCCGTCGTAACGGAGGGGCCTGATCCTTTACGCCTTGCGCGCGTCCAGCCAGCGCACCGTGTCAGCGTCGCGGGCCGACAGGTCGGGGTAGTCGGCGTCGGAGCCGACGTCCGGCACACGGCGCCAGGAGCGAGCGCACTTGGGATAGTCCGCCGTCTTCACCTCGACGGTCACTGCATCGCCGCCCGCGACCAGTTCGGCGCCCGAGGTGCGGAACACCTCGGCGGCGTCCAGTCCCTCGAACGGGGCCAGCAGTTCGGCCGGGGCCGTGACCACCGGCCAGGCGTCCAGAGCGCCGCCGATGACCTTGTCGCGACGGGCGGCTTCCAGGGCCTCGTTGACCTCTTCCAGCACCGTCTCGACCTTGGCCCAGCGCGCCGCCTCGGCCGCGTTTTCCCACTCGGCGGGGGTATTGGGGATCACCCGCGCGCAGTTGGTGCCAGCTTCAGGGAAGCGCGTCGTCCACGCTTCGTCCATGGTGAAGGGCGTCAGCGGCGCCAGCCAGGCGGTCAGGCGGCTGAACACCTCGTCCATCACCGTGCGCACGGCGCGGCGCTTGATGCTGTCGGGACGGTCGCAATAGAGGCTGTCCTTGCGCACGTCGAAATAGAGGGCCGACAGATCGCCCGAGCAGAACTCCAGCACCGGGCGCACCACGTCCTGGAAGCGGTATTCGGCGTAGGCCTGACGCACCTGGGCGTCCAGCTCCCACAAGCGATGCAGGATAAACTTCTCCAGCGGCGGGAACTGGTCGTAATCGGTCAGGCGCTCGGCCTCGTCGAAGCCGTTCAGCGCGCCCAGCAGATAGCGGACGGTGTTCCTCAGCTTGCGATAGGCGTCGACTGTGGTCTGCAGGATCTGCTTGCCGATGCGCTGGTCGTCCGAATAGTCGACCAGGGCCACCCACAAGCGCAGGATGTCGGCGCCGGATTCCTTGATGATGGTCAGGGGGTCGGTCGTATTGCCCCGCGACTTCGACATCTTCTCCCCGTTCTCGTCCAGGGTGAAGCCGTGGGTCAGGACCGCGTTGAACGGGGCGCGTCCGCGCGTGCCGCAGCCTTCCAGCAGCGACGACTGGAACCAGCCGCGGTGCTGGTCCGAGCCCTCCAGATAGAGGTCGGCGGGCCAGTGCGACGGGCGGTCGCCGGCATAGCCGCTCGCCGCCGTGCGCGGATCGATAGTGAAGGCGTGGGTCGAGCCTGAATCGAACCAGACGTCGAGGATGTCCGTGACCTTCTCGAACCGCTCGGGATCATGCGCGCCCAGGAAGTCGGCGTCGGGCGTCGAGAACCAGACGTCGGCGCCGCCCTCGGCCACGGCCTTGACGATGCGGGCGTCGACTTCGGGGTCATGCAGGGGCTGGCCCGTCTGCTTGTCGACGAACATGGCCAGCGGCGTGCCCCAGGCGCGCTGACGGCTGATCAGCCAGTCGGGGCGGCCCTCGACCATCGAACGGATGCGGTTCTTGCCCGCCGCCGGGTGGAAGGCGGTGGCGTCGATGGCGTTCAGCGCCCGGTCGCGCAGGGTCGCGCCGTCTTCCAGTTCCTCATCCATGCGGATGAACCACTGCGGCGTATTGCGGAAGATGATCGGCGCCTTGGAGCGCCAGCTGTGCGGATAGGAATGCTCCATCCGGCCGCGCGCCAGCAGATTGCCCGCCTCGATCAGCTTCTCCATCACCGCGCCGTTGGCGGGGCCGAACTTGCCGGTCTTCTTGCCTTCGGTCTCCAGCACCTTCAGGCCAGCGAACAGGGGCACATGCTCATAATAGGCGCCGTCGGGATCGACCGTGTCCGGCACCTCGCGATGACCGTGGGCCAGCCAGACGGCGAAGTCGTCCGCGCCGTGGCCCGGCGCCGTGTGGACGAAGCCGGTCCCGGCGTCGTCGGTGACGTGGTCGCCCGCCAGCAGCGGCACCGAGAAGCCATAGCCGCTGTCCAGCGCCGCCAGCGGATGGGCACACTCCAGACCCGACGGGTCTATGTCGTAGACGCGCGTCCAGGCAGCGATCTTGGCGGCCTTGAACACGTCCTCGGCCAGTTTGTCGGCGAGGATGAAGCGGTCGCCCGGCTTGGCCCACGGCTCATAGTCCAGCCCTTCCTCCAGGGCCGTGATCTCATACAGGCCGTAGTTGATCTCCGGACCGTAGCTGATGGCGCGGTTGGCCGGGATGGTCCACGGCGTCGTCGTCCAGATGACGATGGAGGGCGTCGCCGCGCGGAAGGTCAGCAGGTCGTCCGGGTGGCTGTCGGTCGCGCCGACCACCGGGAACTTGACCCAGATCGTGGGCGAGACGTGATCGTGATACTCGACCTCAGCGTCGGCCAGGGCCGTGCGCTCGACCGGCGACCACATCACCGGCTTGGAGCCGCGATACAGCTGGCCCGAGTTCTTGAACTTGTGGAACTCCGCCACAATGGTCGCCTCGGACGTGAAGTCCATGGTGGCGTAGCGGTTGGCGAAGTCGCCGGTGATGCCCAGACGCAGGAACTGATCACGCTGCGTCTCGATGTATTTGCCGGCGTATTCGCGGCAGGCGGTGCGGAACTCTTCCTTCGACACCTCGTCCTTGCGGCGGCCCTTCTTGCGGAATTCCTCCTCGATCTTCCACTCGATCGGCAGGCCGTGGCAGTCCCAGCCCGGCACGTAGTCGACGTCATAGCCCAGCAGGAAACGCGAGCGGACCACGAAGTCCTTCAGCGTCTTGTTCAACGCGTGGCCGATGTGGATGTCGCCGTTGGCGTAGGGCGGGCCGTCGTGCAGCACATAGAGCGGCGCCTTCTGCTCCTGACGGATGGCGCGCAGACGGCCATAGAGGTCGCCCCACTGCTCCAGGATTTCCGGCTCCTTCTTGGGCAGGCCGCCGCGCATCGGGAACGGCGTCTCTGGCAGGAAGACGGTGTCGCGATAGTCGCGGCCGGAAGGGGTCTGGGTGTCGGCGTCGGCCATGGAATGTCTTTTCGTCTTTGCGCGCACAGCCGTCTTGAAAACGGCGTCGGGCGTCAGTCTAGCGTGAAGGCGCCGGACGGCCCATGCCCTGATGGCTCAAGGCGGCGTCTTGCCGGCGAAATGTTTCGAGAAATCCCGACGTGCGCGGGGCTGTCAGCCCTGCAGCGCTACGCCGGGCGGCTAATCGAAATCGAGCGGATCACGCAAACGGTCATGATGCGAAAGCTCTAGCAGACCCGCGGCCCCATGCGCCATAGTCCAGATCAACAGACAGGGAGACGGATCGGATGCGTGTTCAAGCTCTGGCGACGGCGGCGGTGCTGGCCCTGACGGCGGCCGCCTGCTCTGAACAGAACAGCGCCCCTGCGGCGGCTGAGACGGCCGCCCCTGCCCTGACCGGCCGCGCCGCCGTCTATGCGGCTGGCGAAAAGGACGCAGAGGCCTTCGTGCGCGCCCTCTACGCCCGCGTGACCGAGCCGCGCGATACGCCCGACCCGGCCGAGGCGACCATCACCCCCGGCCGCGACCCGCTGTATTCGCGCACGATGAACGCCCTGATCGGCGTCGACGACCGCGAGGCCGAGCGCACGAACAGCGCCCCCTACCTCGACCACGATCCGATCTGCGCCTGTCAGGACATCAACGGCTTTGCGCTGAAAACAGTGACGATGACGCCCGACGGTCCGCGCGCGGCCACGGCTGATGTCGTCTTCACCAACCACGGTCAGGATCAGCGCCGAACGCTGAAACTGCTGAAAGAAGGCCCGATGTGGCGCATCGCCGACATCATCGACGACAAGGGCAAGTCGCTGCACGACGACCTGATGGCCATCGCTGAAAAGGCGCCGGGCTGAGGCGTCAGCCCAGAACAGCCCTCGCCGCTTCTGCATCCGCGTCGATCTGGGTCTTGAGCGCATCAAGACCGTCGAACTTCATCTCGCCCCGCAGGAAGGCGATCAGTTCGGTCTCCAGAACCTGACCATAAAGGCTCTCGTCGAAATCCAGCAGCCAGATTTCCAGCAGCGGCTCTTCGATCTCGAACATCGGGCGCACGCCCAGATTGGCGACGCCCTTGACCACCCGGCCGTCGGGCAGGCGGGTGCGGGTCGCATAGATCCCATAGGCCGGGCGCATATACTCGCCCATGGCGATGTTGGCGGTGGGAACGCCGATGGTGCGGCCGCGCTTGTCGCCGTGGATGACCTCGCCGCGAATGGCGAAGGGGCGGCCAAGGATGGCGGCGGCGCGGTCCATGTCGCCCGCCTTCAGCGCCTCACGCACCGCGCTGGACGACAGTTTCAGACCGGAAGCATCGTCGATGCGGTCGGTGACGGAGACCGTAAAGCCCAGCGCCTCGCCATAGGTCTGCAGCAGGGCGGGCGAGCCGGAGCGCCCCTTGCCGAAGGTGAAGTCGAAGCCGACGGCGGCGTGCTTGATCCCAAGGCCTTCGGACAGGACGCGGCGGGCGAATTCCTCGTCCGTCATGCCCGCCATCTCGCGGTCGAACGGCAGCAGATAAAGGCGGTCGACGCCCAACGGCGCCAGGGCGGCGGCGATCTGTTCCGGGGTCATCAGGCGGAAGGGCGCTGCATCGGGCTGGAACAGGCGGCGCGGATGAGGGTCGAAGCTGACGACGCCCAGCGGCACGCCCATACGCCGGGCTGCATCCCGCGCGGAGGCGATGACCGCCTGATGGCCGCGGTGCACGCCGTCGAAGGCGCCCACGGCCACGGCCGCCCCCTGCTGCGCGTCGGTCAGACCCCGCCAGTCGCGAATGACTTCGACCACTTCGGGCGGCTCTCTCAGCGCGCCGAGGGCTTGCGGCGGCGCGGCACGCGCACGACGGCCACGCCGTCCATGATCAGCTTGTCCTCGACAAAGCCCTCGCAACGCAGCTCGCCGCGCGCGCTGTCATGGTCCAGGGCGATGACGGTGATGACGATGCGCACCGTGTCGCCGATCCGCACGGGGAAGTGGAACGACAGGGTCTGGGAGATGTAGATCGAGCCTGCGCCCGGCAGGATGGTCCCCACCACCGCCGAACCGAAAGCCGCCGACAGCAGGCCGTGGGCGATCCGGCCGCGATAGGCCGTCTTGGCCGCGAAGGCTTCGTCCAGATGCACCGGATTGAAGTCGTCCGACGCCTCGGCGAACAGGCGAATCCGCTCTTCAGTGACGTGAACCGTCTTCTCGGCGGCCATGCCGACGTGGAGTTCGTCGAGGATATAACCGCCCGACGGGTGCGCTTGGACCAGATCAACCATGAGCCGCCTTTAAGGCAGGTGCGACGAAATGGCGAGACTTACCAGGTCAGTTCCAGCGCAGCATACCGCGCAAAGGTTGTTTCCGCCCGCAACAGTTCGCCTGCACGGGCCGGATCCAGCGCGCCGTCGGCGCCCTTGGCGACATCGCCGTGGATGCCCTGTGCGATAAACAGGCAGTCCAGCGCTTGCTCGGCGGCGCCCAGAACATCGGTGATGACCCCGTCGCCGATGCACAGCACGCGCGAGCGGTCGACCGGGCGGCCCAACAGGGCCTCGGCCTCCTTCAGCGCCAGGGCGTAGATGGGGGCGAACGGCTTGCCCGCCATGACCACGCGGCCGCCCATCTGCTCATACAGGTCAGCGATAGCGCCGCCGCAATAGATGATCGTATCGCCGCGCTGGACCACCCGGTCGGGGTTGGCGCAGATCAGCTCCAGCCCGCGTTCGACAGCAGGCGTCAGGCGTTCGCGATAATCCTCAGGCGTCTCGGTCGTGTCGTCATAGGGGCCGGTGACGGAGATGAAGGCGGCGCCCTGCGCATCATGGGCGCTGGTCAGGCCCAGACCTTCATAGAGGACGAAGTCGCGATCCGGCCCGATGATCCAGGCCGGTCCGGGCGCCCGACGCGCCAGCTCCATGCGGGTGGCGTCGCCCGAGGTGACGAAGGCCTTCCAGGCGCTGCGCGGCACGCCCAGCGAATCCAGCTGCGCCATCACGTCCTGCGACGGACGCGGCGAGTTGGAGATCAGGACGACATGGCCGCCCTTCTCATTGAACTTCGTCAGGGCGTCGCAGGCCGCCGGCCAGCTTTCGCGGCCGTTGTGGATCACGCCCCATACGTCGCAGAGCAGGATGTCATAGTCGTCAGCGACCGAAGACAGGCGGGGCAGCGGATGAGGCAGGGTCATGCCGCCGCTTATAGCGGGGGAAAACTGCGGGGGAAGGCCATGCGGCGATCGGCGCTCCTGCGCTTTCCCTCTTCGCCGCCGAACGTCTTCCTGCTAACCGGCTGGACATGAAGATTTCCCGTCTCGCGCTCGTCGCCTACGGCATCGCCCTGGCCGTCATCATCCTGGACCAGCTGACCAAGGCCTGGGTGCTGGGGGCCATCGACGCCTCTCATATCTCCAACATCCCTGACGGCTATCGCATCGCCGAGGTCGCGCCCCCCGTATTCAACCTGACCTATGTGCTGAACACGGGCGTCAGCTTCGGCCTGTTCGGCGGCGGCGCAGGGCGCTGGATCCTGAGCGCCTTCTCCGTCATCGTCGCCGGGCTGCTGGCCTGGTGGGCGACGCGGGCGAACCGGCGCCTGCTGGTCGCGGCCGTCGGCCTGGTCATGGGAGGGGCGATCGGCAATGTCATCGATCGCATCCGTTTCGGCGGCGTAGTCGATTTCCTCGACTTTTCCGGCACGGGCCTGTTTCCGTGGATATTCAACATCGCCGACAGCGGAATCACCGTCGGCGTCTTGCTGTTGATCCTGGACAGCTTCCTGTCCGAGCGCCGTTCGACAGTTGGCGCGGCCCACGAAAAGTCGTAATCACGTCCTCTTAACTTATCGACCCGAGCCAGCGCCGCGCCGCGGCGCGCCTCCCGGAGCCGAACGACACATGCGTATTCGCACCGCCCTGACCGTGACCCTGGCCGCCGGCGCCGCTCTGAGCCTGAGCGCCTGCGGATCGATGAAGCAGAGCATCGGCCTGTCCAAGGTCGTCCCGGATGAGTTCGTCACCGTGGCCAGCGCGCCGCTGGTGGTGCCGCCGGAATACGGCCTGACGCCGCCTTCGCCCGGCGCGCCGCGTCCGCAGGAACTGGCCCCTGAAAGCGCCGCCCGCCAGATTCTGCTGGGCCAGCGTCAAGCTGTGACCCGCACCCCCGGCGAACAGGTTCTGGCCGCCGAGGCCGGCGCCGACCGCGCCGATCCGCTGGCCCGCTATGTCGTCGACGACGAGTTCGGCAGCCTGGCGCACAAGGAAGAAAGCTGGGCCAACCGCATCATGTTCTGGCGCAAGGACGATCCAGCCAGCCAGGCCGCGACCAACAGCGCGACATCCGAAGGCGGCAGGGTCATCGACGCCAACAGCGAACACGCCCGTCTGGAAGCCCTGACTGGCGGCCGCGAAGGCATCACCATCGCCCCGCGCAAGGATGGCCGCTTCAAACTGCCCGGTCTGTAAGTCTTAAGCATTCGCAGGCCTTTATAAGGGCGCGTCCGTTGCTGCGGGCGCGCCCTTTGCTTTTGCGCCTGCCGACCGGCCCCTTGCTTGACGCAACGGCCGTGCTTCAGGTTCGTTAGGAGCTGCGGACTGCGGGGATGAAGCCATGACAATCAGCATGATCGGACTGTCGGCCGTCCTTGTTTCCGGCGCCCTGTCCCCCGAAGCCGCCGCGGGCTCGGCGCCGGTTGAAGCCGCGCGCGCCATCGAGGCCCCCCGCACCCCGCTGAGTTTCAGCGACGCCGAAGCCCGTCTGCGCTCGACCTCCAGCCTCGGCCGCGCGGCGGGGCATGGCGTCGAGGCGGCCGAGGCCCAGGCCCGCGCCGCCGACGGCCTGAACCGGCCCACGGTGTCGCTGGACGCCCAGCTGATCCGCTATCGCAAGACCTTCGACATCTCGCTGGGCGAGACGCTGGATCATGCCCAGTCCGACATCAGCGCCGCCATTCCGGGCCTGATATCCGGCATTCCCGGCTTGCCGGGCAATGTGGTGGGCGCCGTGGAGCAGAGGCTCCAGGCCGCCCTGCCGGAAATCTTCGCCGCCCTGCCGCACGACATCCGGCTGCAGGTGGACGACACCACCTTCCGCCCGACGGTGACGGCGCTTCAGCCCATCTACACCGGGGGCGCCATTCCGGCCCTGCAACGCGCTGCGGCCGCCAATCTCGACCTGGCCGAGGCCCGTCGCAAGGAAGCCGTCGACATGGAAGGCGTCGGCCTGGCCCAGGCCTATTTCGGTCAGGTGCTGGCGGCCGAGGCGCTGAAGATCGCGACCGACACCCGCGACGGCTTCGACCTGCATCTGACCAACGCCCGCCGCATGGAGGCCGAGGGGATGCTCAGTCGCGCCCAGACCCTTCAGGTCGAGGTGGCGCGCGACACCGCCCAGCGTCAGGTCAACCGCGCCGAACTGGAGCATGACAACGCCATCGCCTCCCTGGCGCGCGTGGCGGATCTGGAGGGCGGGGTGACGCCGACCACCCCCCTGTTCGTCAATCGCGGCCCGGTCGGTCCGGCAGACCTGTTTCTGGACAGCGCGGGCCAGTCGAACGCCCGCGTGGCCCAGGCGCAGGCCGGACGCGATCTGGCCGAGGCGGGCGCCGATCTGGCGGCCTCGCGGCTGAAGCCGTCGGTCTTCGCCTTCGGAACCTACAACCTGAACCCGGACAATGCCCTGCCGACGGACCCGGACTGGGCCTTCGGTCTGGGCGCCCGCTACACCCTGATGTCCTCGGTGGACCGGCGCCGCCTGCTGGGCGCCGCGCGCTCTCAAGCCTCTGCCGCGTCGGAACTGGAGCGCAAGGCCCGCGACGACGCCCGCCTGATGGTCACGCGCGCCTATAATCAGGTCGAGCTGGCGCGGCGCCAGTTCCTGAGCATGGACAGCAGCCTTGAGGCCGCGCGCGAGAATCTGCGCGTGCAGGAAGTCGGCTTCCGCGAGGGCGAGGCGACCGCCGCCTCGGTCATCGACGCGCGCAATCTGCTGGGAAACGCGCGCCTGCAACGCGCGGCCGCCGCCTATGAATACGACCTGAGCCTGGCCGCCCTTCTGGCGGCGTCTGGCAACGGTCAGACCCTGAACGACTATCTGCAACGCGAAGACCGGATCAGCGCCCCATGAGCGAGACGCCTTCCTCGGCCTATACCCCGCCCAAACCCGCCGTGGCGCCGCCGCCCAAACCGGCGCGCCGCTCGCCCGTGACGCTGATCGTCGCGGCGGTGGTGGCGCTGCTGATCGCCTTCATCGTCGTGGGCCTGTTCCTGGCCGCCCGCCCGGCGCCGGATCAGGTGCAGGGCATGGTCGAGGCCGAGACCTTCACCGTCACCACCAAGGTGCCCAGCCGCGTCGAACGTTTTCTGGCGGCCGAGGGCGATCAGGTGAAGGCCGGGCAGGAACTGGCCCTGATGAGCAGCCCCGAGGTCGAGGCCAAGGACGCCCAGGCCCGCGCCCTGCTGCAGTCGACTGAGGCCATCCAGTCCCTGAGCCGCGAAGGCGCCCGCACCGAGGACGTGCAGTCGGTCGAATCCATCTGGCGCGCCTCGCAGGCCACGGCCCGACTGGCCGACCAGACCGCCCGCCGCGCCGAGAACCTGTTCGCCGAGGGCGTCATCTCGGCCCAGCGCCGCGACGAGGCTGTCGCCGCCCGCGCCGCCACCGCCTCCCAGACCGAGGCCGCCCGCCAGCAGTATCTGAAGGCGCTGGCCGGAACCCGCCCGCAGGAGAAGTCCGTCGCCGACGCCAACGTCAGCGGCGCCCGCGCCGCCGTCGCCGAGGTCGAAAGCCTGCAGGGCGAGACCCGCCTGACCGCCCCGCACGGCGGCGAGGTGTCCGAGCGATTCTCTAACGTCGGCGAACTGGTGCTGACGGGGGCGCCGGTCTTCACCATCGTCGACATCGCCGATCCCTGGGTCGCCTTCAGCGTGCGCGAGGACCAGTATCGCGACCTGAAGATCGGCTCGACCGTGCGCGGCGACGTGCCGGCGCTGGGGGTCAGGGGCGCCGCCTTCCGCGTCACCGCCATCAGCCCCCAGGGCGAGTTCGCCACCTGGCGCTCGACCCGCCAGTCCAGCGGCTATGACGTGCGCAGCTTCCAGGTGAAGGCCAAGCCCGCCAGCCCGATCGAGGGTCTGCGGCCGGGCATGAGCGTCCTGTTCGACTGGTCGTCGCGATGACGCGCGGCGCGGCCGTCTCCCATGCGGCCGCCTTCCTCACGGCCGTTCAGGACGAGACGCGGCGGCTTGCGACCCGGCCGTGGGACGCCTTCGTCGCCTTCGGCCTGCCGCTGATCCTGCTGGCGGTGATCGCGGCCATGCTGGCGCCCGGCGTGATCCGACAGGCGCCGGTCGCCGTGGTGGATCAGGACAACTCGACCTTCAGCCGCGCCGCCATCCGCAACATGGAGGCCAGCCCCGGCGTGCGCATCGTCGCCGCCCCCGCCACGATGGACGAGGCTGTGGCCCTGATGCGGCGCGGCGAGGTCTACAGCATCGCCCACTTCCCCTCGGGCTTCACCGAAAGCGCCTTTCGCCGCCCGGCGCAGGTGACGGTGTCGTTCAACGGCGCCTTTCAGTCCGTCGGCGCCCTGTCGGCGCTGGGCCAGTCGGCGGCCATCGCCTCGGTCGCCGCGCCCCGGCTGGAGGACAAGGCCCGCCGGATGGGCCTGCCCTCCACGGCGCTGGAACCGCCCGCCGTCCAGGTATCGATCATCGGCAATCCGCAGCTGAGTTTCGAGCTGTTCCTCGGCGGTCTTCTGGCGCCCGGTGTCCTGCACCTGCTGGCGGCCTGTTCGGCGGTGCTGGGGGTTGGGCGATTGATGCAGGGGCGGTCGTTTCAGACCTTCAAGGCCGCGACCGGCGGGCGCACCACCGCGGCCATGATCGGGACGCTGATCCCGCATTTCCTCATCTTCACCCTGTGGGGGCTGGCGTGGATCGGCTGGCTGTGCGGGATCAGGGGCTGGGGCGTCGCCGGGTCGCTGCCTCTGCTGATGCTGGGCGTCGTCGCCCTGATGGCGGTCAGCGTCGCCCTGTCGGCCCTGCTGGTGGCGCTGCTGGGCGATGTGGGCATGGCGTTTTCGGCCACAGCCATCTATTCGGGCGCCGCCATCGCCTTTTCCAACGGCACCCTGCCGCTGGACCATGGGCCGCGCTTCGCCCGCGTCTGGAGCGACATCCTGCCCTACACCCACTATCTGCGCCTTCAGACGGGTCAGATGGTGACCGGCGCGGCGCCGGACGGCGCCTGGCGCGACCTGACGATCCTGAGCGTCGCGACGCTGGCCGCCCTGATCCTGGCCGCCGTGCTGATCCGCCTGCGCGCCCGTCGCGCGCCCAAGGCCGCCGATCTGGCCTTCCCCCTGCCGGAACAGGGCGTGGGCGCCGCCTTCATCGCCACCTTCCGCAACCTGCCGCGCGCCCGACCGGTCAGCAGCCTGCTGGTGCTGGCGGCGGTCCTCTACGCCTTCTACTATCCGGCCGCCTATTCCGGGCAGACGGCGACGGGGCTGCCGGTCGCCGTGGTGACGCCGACGCAGAGCGCCCTGACCCGCGCCCTTGTCGAGGACCTGAACGCCTCTCATACGGTCGAGGTCGCCGCCGTCCTGCCCTCCACCGCCGAGGCGGACGAACTGATGCGGCGCGGGGTCGTGGACGGGGTCATCATCCTGCCTGACCATTTCCAGTCGGACATATTGCGCGGGGCGTCGGACGGCATCGCCGTCTGGCTGAACGGCGGCTATCTGGTCCGCGTGACCTCGGTCGGCAAGGCGGTCGCGGCCGCCGCCGTCCATGTGGCCTCGAACCGGCTGGAGGGCCTGCCCCACGCCGCCCGGGCGGCGAAGCTGTCGCCGACGCTGAAGCAGAACTCCCTGTTCAATCCGACCGAGGGTTATGGCGACTACGCCGTGCCGGCGGTCAGTCTGGTCATCCTGCAGCAGACCCTGCTGCTGGGCGCGGGCGTCATCGCCGCCCTGCGCCGTGAAACGTGCGCCCCGCCCATGCGCCGCAGCGCCCGGCTGGGCCTGTGGCTGGCCCTGACGACCATCGGCACGGCGTCCTGTCTGTTCTGGTTCGGCTTCGTCTTCTGGTTTCAGGATTATCCGCGCGCGGGCGACATGGCCGGGATCGTCCTGCTGTCGCCCATTTTCGCAGCGGGCGTATCAGCTCTGGGCCTGTTGCTGGGCGGACTGTTCGACCGGCATGAGCGCGTGTTGCAGGTGCTGGTCGGCACGTCGGCGCCGCTGTTCTTTCTGGCGGGCGCGGCATGGCCGCACTTCATGATGCCCAGGCTGCTGGTCTGGCTGGCGCATCTGTCGCCGTCGACCGCCGCCGTGCAGACCTTCGTGCCGATGAACGCCATGGGCGCCAGCCTGGGCGAGGTCGCGCCCAAGGCCCTGATCCTGATCGGTCTGGCGGTGCTCTTCGGCGCCCTGTGGCTGTGGCGCGGCGACCAACGGCGGCCCGTTCAGCGCTAGAAAGCGTCCTTCAGTGCGCGACGCCGGGCGAAGTCCTCGGCGTCCGCCGCGCGCAGGAAGGGGTTGAAACGGCGCTCGACCCCCACTGTGGTCGGGACGGTCGGCTCACCGCGCTCGCGGGCCGCGAAGATGGCTTCGGCATGGGCTTTCAGCGCGTCGTCCGCGCCTGGCAGCGACAGGGCGAAACGCGCGTTCGAGGCCGTGTATTCGTGGGCGCAGTAGAGGGTCGTCGCCTCGGGCCAGACAGCGATGCGGTTCAGGCTGTCCCACATCTGTTGCGGCGTCCCCTCGAACAGCCGCCCGCAGCCCAGCGCGAAGATGACGTCGCCGACAAAGGCCAGACCGTCGTCCGCCGCATGATAGACGACATGGCCCAGCGTATGACCGGGCGACAGCACCACGTCGAAGGCGGTCTCGCCCAGCCGCACCGCCTCGCCATCGACCAGAACATGATCCAGCGGCGCGGCGCGGCGCACCTCTTCCGGCCCGGCGATCTCGCATCCCGTCTCGGCCTTCAATCGTTCATTGCCGCCGGTGTGGTCCGGGTGCCAGTGGGTGTTCAGGATCAGGTCCAGCCGCCCCCAGCCCGACGCCACCAGATCATCGAGGATCGCCTCGGCGTCCGGCGTGTCCACGGCGGCGACCAGCCCGGTCGCCTCGTCGCGGATCAGAAAGCCGTAGTTGTCGGACAGGCAGGGGAACTGGCGAACGGTCAGGGTCATGAAGCGGCCTCCTGCCCAAACCCTAGCCTACCCGTACGCCGCGACAAACTCCGCTGATGCCGACGGGCTTCAAGCTGAAAAGCCGACATCCGCCGCGAAATCCGCCATACTGTCCCCATGCGCCGCAGCATCGACGATCTCCGCACCTTCTACGGCGAGCCGACCGGCGCGCTGGCGCGGCGCATGCTGGCGCGAAGGCTGGAAGACGCCTGGGGCGCGGCCAACGGCAATGACGTGCTGGGTCTGGGCTATGCGACGCCCTGGCTGGACGGCTTCGTCGGCGCGCGGCGCACGGTCGCCGCCATGCCGGGCGGTCAGGGCGCCGAACAGTGGACGGCGGCGGGGCGCAACCGCACCGTTCTGGTCGACGACCGGCGCCTGCCCTTTGGCGCCGGAACGTTCGACCGCATCCTGCTGGTCCACGCCCTTGAAGAAGCCGACGACCCGCAGGCCCTGCTGGCCGAGGCGGTGCGCGTCATGGCTCCGGCCGGGCGCATCATTCTGGCGGCGGCGGCGCGCGGCGGCATGTGGGCGCGGGCCGAGGCGACCCCTTTCGGCCACGGCCGCCCCTTCACCCGCGGCCAGCTTGAGCGGCTGGTGCGCGAGGTCGGGCTGGAGCCGACCGCCTGGTCGCAGGCCCTCTATGTCCCGCCGTGGCGCCCGATGCTGCCGCTGGCCGACGGGCTGGAGCAGCTGGGCCCCAAGCTGTTTCCCGGCGCGGCGGGCCTGATCATGCTGGAGGCCTCGCGCCGCGCCTATGCCCGCGTGCGGCCGACCGGCAAGGCGCAGGCTGTTCTGGCCGGGCGCCCGGCCCTGACCCCCTCGCCCGCCGCCCGCGACCGCCATTCCCTTCGTGACCGCCCCCCTATGGGCGCCGCGCGCAAACAGCCGTAAAGCCCTCGCCATGCAGAGACTGATCCTGATGCGTCACGCCAAGGCCGAAGCCTCGGCGCCGGGCGGCGACGTGGCCCGCCCCCTGAGCGAGCGCGGCCGCCGCGACGCCGCCGCCATGGGTCACGCCCTGGCCGCCCGGGGCCTGAAGCCCGACATGGCGCTGGTCTCCGGCGCCCAGCGCACGCGCGACACCTGGGATGGCGTCAGCGAGCATTTCGGCGATGTCGAGTTGCACATCTCCGACGCCCTTTATAACGCCCCCGCCGACGTGCTGCGCCGCGCGGTCGAGGCGGCCGAGGATCAGGCGGGCTGCCTGCTGCTGATCGCCCATAATCCCGGCGTGCATCAGCTGGCGGTCGAATATCTGATCGAAAGCGCCGCTTCGCCTTCCGTGCTGGACCGGATGAGCGGCGGCTTCCCGACCGGGGCGGCGGCGGTCTTCACCGTCGATGTCGCCGGGCGCCCGTCCTATGAAGGCTGGCTGACGCCGGAGACCGTGGCGTGACGGATCGTCCCGACATCGCCTTCAAGATCCTGAGCCGCGCCGACTGGCGCGCCGCCGTGGCCGAGGGTCGATATGACGGCTCGGCCGTGGATCTGGCCGACGGCTACATCCACCTGTCCGCCGCCGACCAACTGGCCATCACGGCAGCCAAATACTACGCCGGTCAGGATGATCTGATGCTGGTCGAGGTCGATCTGGCCGCTCTGGGCGACGCCCTGATCTGGGAGCCGTCGCGCGGCGGCGCCCTGTTCCCCCACATCTACGGCCCCCTGCCCGTCGCGGCGACGCGCGCCGTCCGCGCCTTGTCGGTCACAGCCGACGGCCGCATGATCGTCGAAGAGACCGCCTGACCATGAGCCTGACCGACCTCGGCGCCGTCCTGCTGCGCCAACTCGACCCGGAAGCCGCGCACCGTCTGGCTATCCGCGCCCTGCAGATGGCGCCCCTGCCCGCGCCCGGCGCCGACGACCCGATCCTGAAGACCGTCATCGCCGGGCTGGAGATGTCCAACCCTGTGGGTCTGGCCGCCGGTCTGGACAAGAACGGCGAGGCGCTGGAGGGCCTGTCGCGCCTCGGCTTCGGGGCGGTGGAGTGCGGCTCAGTCACGCCGCGCGCCCAACCCGGCAACCCGAAACCGCGCCTGTTCCGCCTGTCGGAAGACCGGGCGATCATCAACCGCATGGGCTTCAACAACGAGGGGCTGAAGCCCTTCGGCGCCCGTCTGGCCCGACGTCCGACCCGCACCGTCATCGGCGCCAATCTGGGGGCCAACAAGGAGACCGAAGACAGGGCCGCCGACTATGTGATCGGGCTGAGGAAGCTGGCGGGACTGACCGACTATTTCACCGTCAACATCTCCTCGCCCAACACGCCGGGCCTGCGCGCCCTGCAGGGACGCGAGGCGCTGGACGATCTGCTGGGCCGTATCCATGAGGCCCGCCCTGCCGACGGCGCGCCCGTCTTCCTGAAGATCGCGCCCGACCTGATCGGCGAAGAGATCGGCATGATCGTCGAGGCCTCCATCGCCCACGGCATCGACGCCCTGATCGTGTCCAACACGACGCTGGAGCGGCCCGCCGCGTTGCGCTCCGGCTGGAAGGGCGAGGCCGGCGGCCTGTCGGGCGCCCCGCTGAAACCCTTCGCCCAGAAGGCGCTTGAGGCGGCGGCCGAGGCGGCGGGCGGGCGCCTTCCGCTGATCGCCGTGGGGGGCATCGCCGACGGCGCCGACGCCTGGGCGCGCATCCGCGCGGGCGCATCCGCCGTTCAGATCTATTCGGGCCTGATCTATGAAGGCCCCGGCATGATCGGCCGGATCAAGCGCGATCTGGCGGAGCGCCTGCGCGCCGAGGGCTTTTCCAGCATGGCCGAGGCCTCCGCCGCCCGAAATTGACGGAGCATTAGGCCTCGCTCGCCATGATGCGGAACGAGGGGCGGCCGTCGCCCGTTCGGATCGCCTGATGCTGCAGACCGAATTATCCCGGACGGGGTGGGCCTCTGCCATCCGTCAGCGGCACAGGATGCTGCCGCAGCGACTGGTCGTGGGCCCGGCCTGCGCCCTGCTGTTCAGCACCATTCTGGGTCTGCCGATCTGCCTGAGATGGCTGACAGTTTATATGCTGATGCAGGCGGTCGAGTTCGCCGTCTTCCGGCCCGTCATCCGCAACAAGGGTTTTGCGCCGCAGGGCTGGCGGCGCGGTCTGGGCGATATGGCGCTTCTGGCCAACACCGCCGCCTATGCCTTCATCGCCGTGCCTCTGTGGCTGATCGGCGGGGTGCCGGGCGGGGTGGTCGCCACCCTGCTGCTGGCGACCGGGGCCATCAATTCGGTGATCGCTTCATCCGGCAATCTGCGCGTCTTCATCTGGACCGTGCTGCCGCAGGTCAGCGTGCTGGCCATGACGCCGTTTTTCCTGGCGCGATGGGGCGTGGAAGGGCGCTTTCTGCTGCCCGTGGCCATCGGCGTCGTGGCCTTCATCTTCTTCTGCCTGACCACCCGCAGCCGCCTTCACGCCGCCGGCGTCGCCGAGGCCAGAGCGCTGAAGGAAGCCGAGGACAAACGCCGTCAGGCCGAGGCCGTCATGGAGGGGCGCAGCGCCCTTCTGGCCGCCGTCGCCCACGACCTTCGCACGCCCATCGGCGCAATTCTGACGGGCGTCCACACGCTTCACACCGTCGCCCGATCCTCCACCGCCCGCCAGCAGGTCGCCATGATCGAGGACGCGGGGGTGATGATGAAGGATCTGCTGGACGACCTGCTGGATCATGCCCGTCTCGACGCCGGGCGGATGACGGTCGAGATTCAGGATTTCGATCTGCGCGACCTGCTGAACCACACCCTGCGCCTGTGGCAGGGCACGGTCAGAGCCAAGGGCCTGCGCCTGCGTATCGACGGCTCGCGCTATATGCCGACGATGGTGCGCGGCGACGCCATGCGCCTGCGTCAGGTGCTGAACAATCTGATCTCCAACGCCGTCAAGTTCACTGACGAAGGCAGCATCACCGTGCGCCTGTGTTCATGGCGGGACGAAGCGTCGGATCATGTACTGCTGGTCGATGTCGCCGATACCGGCCCGGGCATGACGCCGATGCAGATGGCCCGTCTGTTCACCCCATTCGACCAGACCGCCGACGGCGTCGCCGCCCGGTATGGCGGATCGGGGCTGGGGCTGGCGATCAGCCGCGATCTGGTCGAACTGATGGGCGGGCGGCTGACGGTGCGCAGCGACCCCAGTCGCGGCTCGACCTTCACCCTGGCGCTGGTGCTGGGCGAAAGCGATGCCGTGCGTGCGCCCTTGCCTGCCGTCCCGGCGCCTGAGCCAGCGCCCATGTCTGCGCCCGCCCCGCGCCCTGCGCGGCGCCAGACGCCGCCGGTGGCGGCTGCATCGCTACAGGCCGCCGCTGCTCCCTCTTCATCCGAAGAGAGCGAAGCCCTGCGCGTGCTGGTGGTCGACGATCATGACATCAACCGCCGCGCCATTCAGGTGATTCTGCAGGCCGTCGACTGCCGCCTGACCATGGCCGAGAACGGGCTGGCCGCCTTGACGGCCTGTGAGGGCGACGCCTTCGACGTCATCTTCATGGATGTGCGGATGCCCGAACTGGACGGGCGCGAGACGACGCGGCGCCTGCGCGCGGGCGGCGGCCCGAACGCGGCCACCCCGGTCATCGCCGTCACCGCCGACACCTCGCCCGAAGATATTCAGGCCTGTCTGGACGCAGGCATGAACCATTTCGTGGCCAAACCCCTGACGCCGACCGTCCTGCTGAACACATTGGGGCAGGCGCTGGAGAACGCTCCGGCTGAGGCTTCGGCGCCAAGCGCCCGATCCGTCGCCTAGGCCGGGTCCGGTCCGTGGCTCACACGGGCCAACAGGTCCGTCCCCCAGTCCGGCGTCTTCATCGCGCATTCCCACACGGTCAGCACACGCCAGCCCGCTGCCTCAAGTTCAGTCGTGACGCGAGCATCGCGCGCCCGGTTGCGCTCGATCTTGGCGATCCAGTAGTCGGCGTTGGAGCGGGGCTGGCGCGCCCCGCGCGGGCAGTCATGGCCGTGCCAGAAACAGCCGTGGACGAACAGGACGATGCGCCGCCCCTTCATCACCACATCGGGTCGACCGGGCAGGCCGCAACCGCCCAGCCGATAGCCGATCCCGACGCCCCGCAGCAGGCGCCGGACCTTCATCTCGGGCGCGGTGTCGCGCCCCTTCACCCGGCGCATGACGGCGCTGCGTTTTTCCGGGGTGAAGACGTCGCCCATGGTTCAATAAGCGACGCCGGTCATCACAGCTGGGCCAGCAGGTGCTCGGCCGAAGAGACCTTAAACTCGCCGCCCTGCTCGATGTTGAGCTGGTCGATCACGCCGTCCTTGACCAACATGGAATAGCGCTGCGAGCGCTCGCCCATGCCGAAGCCCTTAGCGTCCAGCGCCAGGCCCACGGCGCGGGTGAAGTCGCCGTTGCCGTCGGCCAGCATGACCACGTCGTCGGCGCCGTTCAGATCATTGGCCTTGGCCCAAGCGCCCATGACGAAGGCGTCGTTGACCGAAACGCAGGCGACCGTGTCCACGCCCTTGCCCGCCAGATCGGCGCGATGGTCGACATAGCCCGGCAGGTGGCGCGCCGAGCAGGTCGGGGTGAAGGCGCCCGGCACGGCGAACAGGGCGACCGTCTTGCCGCCGAACAGCTCGGCCGTCGTGACCGGCTTGGGGCCGTCGGGCGTCATGGTCGTCAGGGTCGCGTCGGGAATGCGGTCGCCGATCTTGATGGTCATGTCGGGAGGTCTCCGGGAGTTCGCGCCGGACGATCCGGGGCAATGGCTTTCAGATAGAGATGCGCGCCCCAAAGGCCAAGCGCGCCCTGGCCTGAGAGCGGCCTTGAGAATGGCTTGCGCCCGCCGGCGTCCGCCCCGATGATAGGGCCATGACCGCCTTCTCCTCCCTGACCGGGCGTCTTCTGGTGGCGATGCCGGGTATAGACGACGATCGATTCCGCCACGCCGTGATCCTGATCTGCGCCCACGACGACGAACACGCCCTGGGCCTGCGCCTGGACCAGCCCGCGCCGGGCGTATCCCTGGCCGAAGTCCTAGAGAAACTGGACACGCCCCTCGGCGACGCCGGGCGTGACCGCTCGGTGCTGATCGGCGGCCCGGTCGAGCGCGAGCGCGGCTTCGTCCTGCACACCGCCGACTGGACCAGCGATGAGACCAGCCTGACCTTCGGCGACGGTCTGGCCCTGACCGGCACCCGCGACGCCCTGGCCGCCATGGCCGACATCGAGGACGGCCCCAGCCGCGCCATCCTGCTGCTGGGCTATGCCGGATGGGGCGAAGGTCAGTTGGAAGAAGAGCTGAACGAGAACGTCTGGCTGACGGCGGACGCCGATCCGGCCCTGATCTTCGACGACGACTACGACACCAAATGGAGCCGCGCACTCGCCGCCCTGGGCGTCGACGCCGCCCGCTTGTCGAGCCAGAGCGGGCGGGCCTAAGTCTGCTTTAGATTGAACGCGCCTTGATGGGCGCGGCGCCGTCGGCGAGGGATTCGTTCAGATAGACCTCGGCTTCCTGCGCCGGCAGGGCAGGCGCATAGCCGAAACCCTGACCATAGTGGCAGCCGTCGTCCAGCAGCAACTGGGCCAGAGAGGCGTTCTCGACCCCCTCGGCCACCACCTCCAGCGCCAGGTCGCGACCCAGGTTGACGACGGATCTGACGATCTTGGCCGAGCCTTCGTCCTTGTCCATCGTCAGCACGAAATAGCGGTCGATCTTCAGCGTATCGAACGGCAGCTTGGCCAGATAGGACAGGGACGAGAAGCCCGTCCCGAAGTCGTCCAGCGCCAGACTGGCCCCCGCCTCGCGCAGAGCCTTCAGCACCTCGGCGGCGCGCGTGGTGTCGCGCATGATGTCGCCCTCGGTGACTTCCAGCTTCAGGGCGCCGCGCGGCAGGCCCGCCTCCTTGATGATGCGGGCGACGTCATCAACCAGATGAGGGCGCTCGATCTCGCCTACCGACAGGTTGACGCTGCAGAACAGCCGCCCGGCGCCGGGATGGCGGTGCAGCCACTCGGCCAGCTGGCGCGCCGCCTCGGTCATCATCAGCAGGCCCAGTTCGTTCATCAGGCCCATTTCGTCGGCCAGAGTCAGGAACTCATCCGGCGGCACCAGACCGCGCCGAGGATGTCGCCAGCGCGCCAGCGCCTCGAAGCCCGCCACGGCGCCGCTGTTCAGATTGACGATCGGCTGGAAGAAGGGCTCGATCTCGCCGCGCACGAAGGCGTTGCGCAGGTCCGCCTCCAGCGCCAGACGCGACAGGCTGTCGCTTTCCAGCGCGCGGCCGTAGGCGGCGGCCCCGCCGCGCCCGGCCTGCTTGGCCTGCTCCACCGCCAGTTCGACCCGGCGCAGCAGTTCGGCGGCGTCCGGCGCGTCCGGCCCGCCCTCGGCCGTCACGGCGCCAATGGACAGGGTCGGATAGATATCGAAGCCCGCCAGCCGCAAAGGCTGCTCCAGCGCCTCACGCAGGCGTTCGCTGCCGCTGGCGCCGCTGCCGCCGCGCCGCACCAGAATGGCGAACTCGTCCTCGCCGATGCGGGCGGGGGCGCATTCCTCGGGGAAGGCCGCCGACAGGCGCGAGCCGAGCGCCGACAGCACCAGATCGGCGCGCTCATGCCCCAGCGCCTCGTTCAGGCGACGCAGCCGATCCAGATCGGCCACCACCATCTCATAGTCGCCCGGCGTCCCCAGCGCTTCAGCCACGCGGACCAGAAAGGTGCGACGGTCCAGCAGGCCGGTCAGCGTATCGCGGTCCGCACCTGCGAACTTGGTCTCCAGCGCGACGATGCCCGCCGCGCGCAAGCCGTCCTCCAGCCAGACGCCGCGCCACAGACAGGTCTCGCAGCCGCGCATACGCAGGCGCACGGCGATCTCCGTCCCCTCGGCCTGAGGCTTCAGCAGGCGGTCGGCCAGGGCGCGGTCCTGCGGCAGGGTCAGGGCGGCGAAGGCCGCGCCCGAGCATTGCGGCGCCAGCGGGCCAAGCCCCAGCGGCCGGGTCGCGCCGGTAAAGCGGATCTGGTCCTCGGACGGGGTCCAGATCCACAGGGCCGCGTCGGCCGCGGCCAGGGCCTCGATCGCCGTCGTCGGGTCCCACGTCAGCGCTCTGGATCGTGTGCTCAAAGCGTGTCCGATACTCTGACAGGATGGGAGGGGGTCGCAGCGAACTCCTCCCCGAGAACGCCGAACAGCAGATGATCTGCCCAGCGACCGTTAATTTTCAAATAAGCCCGCGCCAGCCCCTCCTGACGGAAACCGGCCTTTTCCAGCACGCGCCGCGAGGGCTGATTGGTCGGCACGCAGGCCGCCTCGACCCGATGCAGTTTCAGCGGTCCAAAGGCATGGGCCAGCATGGTCTGCACCGCCGCAGTGCCGACGCCGCGCCCTGAATACGGGCGACCGACCCAGTAGCCGAGGGTGCCCGTCTCCGCCACGCCGCGCCGGATGTTGGACAGGGTGATGGCGCCCATCAAGGCCTCGTCAGACGGATCGAACACGAACAGGGGCCAGGCCGTGCCCAGTTCCATCTCGCGCGCATAGACGCCCAGACGGCGGCGATAGGCGGCGCGCGTCAGGTCGTCGTCACCCCACGCCGGCTCCCACGGCTGAAGATAGTCGCGCGACACATCGCGCAGCGACGCCCACGCCAGATAGTCGGAAGGGCGCGGCGCGCGCAGCAGGACGCCCCGTCCGCTCAGGACCGGTCCGGTCGCCTCCGCCATCCAGTCGAACAGGGCCATGGCTCAAGAATAGCGCGATGCGAGCGCCGCGTCAGCAGACGCCGCTCATCCCGCCGCCATCCTCTGCCGGAAGGCGCGCCCGGCGCTTCCCGCCGCGCGTGGTCCCAGCACCGCCGTCGCCGACAGGCCCGGCGCCGCCATGGCCTGCCCGACCTCTCGCAGGTCCTGCGCCGTCTGTGCGTCGATGCGGGCCGCGCTGCTCTCGGACGAGACGGGGGCGCCGAACACCAGCGTCTGCCCCGCCAGTCGGCCCGAACGGCTGGCCGGGCTCTCATCGGCCATCCACAGGCTGGCGTTCAGCACGGCCTTGGCGCGGGCCAGCTCCTGTTCGGTCGGACCTTTCTCGGCCAGATCCAGAATCTCGACGGCGCACAGTTCGGCCAGTTCGGTCGACCGCTCGGCCGCCGCCCCGGCATAGACGCCCAGCAGGCCCTGATCGTCATAGGTCTCGTGATAGGCGTCGACCGCATAGGCCAGGCCGCGATCCTCACGCGCGCTCTGGAACAGGCGCGAGGCCATGCCCCCGCCCAGGATTTCCGTAAACAGGCGAAGCGCCGGAAGGCGCGAATCACGCGCCCCCAGACTGGGCAGTTGAAACACCAGATTGGCCTGTTCGATCTTGCGCGCCAGCCGGGCCTCTCCGCCCGAGAATACCGCGGGCGTCGCCGCAGCGGCAGGAGCGGGCGTCGCATGGCCGAACCATGTCTCCGCCAGCATCAGCAGTTCGGCCTCCTCGACCGCGCCGGACACCGCCACCACCATCCGGTCCGGCGAATAGAGCTGTGAGCGCCACTCGCCCACCGCCGCCTTGTCCGCAGGAGCCAGGCTGGCGACCGAGCCCAGGATGTGCCGCCCCAGCGACTGACCGGCATAGGCCTGGCTCTGGGCCATTTCGAAGACGTGGTCGTCGGGAGTGTCGAAGGCCTCGGCGATCTCTTGAGCCACCACGTCCTTTTCGCGCTCGATCTCCTCGGGCGACAGGGTCGGACGGAACACCAGATCCGACAGAACCTGCATGGCCAGCGGCAGGCTGCCCTTCAGGGCGCGAATGTCGAAGCTGGTGCGTTCATAGCCGGTGGCGGCGTTGATCGAGCCGCCCTCAGCCTCGATGCGCTCGACGATATCGCGCGCGCCCATGTCGCCCGCCCCCTTAAAGACCAGATGCTCCAGCAGGTGCGACCAGCCCGAACGGGCTTCGTCCTCCATGCGGGCGCCGCCGTTGACGGCCACGGTCACCGCAATGGTGCGCAGGCCCGGCATGGGGTCGCACACGACGCGCACGCCGTTGGACAGGGTGTGAAGGCGAGCAGTCAGATCGATGATCCTCAGGAAGAACGATAACGGCGGACCAGAATGGCCGCATAGAAGCCCACCAGCACGGCAGCCAGGCCGAACCAGGTCAAGGCGTAGCCCAGGTGGTTGTTGCTGAAGGCGGCGGGCGGCGCCACGGGGCGCAGGGCCTTGATCTCGGGATTGGCCGCCGTGACGGCATAGAAGGTATAGGGCGACACCGCCCCGGTCACGCCAAGCGCGCGGACCATGGCCTCGCCGTCGCGGCCATAGAAGACACGGCCCGCAGGCGCTGGCGTCATGGCGTTCGGCGGCGGCGCGCGGCGCACGACAGCGGCGACCACGACCGGCATGTCGGCCTCTGCGTTCACGGCCGGGCGTTCGTCGCTCTCGGCTGGGATGAAGCCGCGATCGACCAGCAGCGTCCCGTGCCCCTCGACCGCGCAAGCCGAGACCAGCCGCACGCCCGCATCGCCATCCTCAATGGTTTGAAGCTCGACGAAGGGCGCCGTGTTCAGCCCCCGGCAGGTCAGCAGCGCCTGACGGAACTCCGGGTTCTCCAGCGCCAGCACCTCGGCCAACGCCGCAGGCGCCTGACGGGCCGCCGCTTCTGATCGGTCGATCAGGTCCAGCTTCCACTGCAGCCGCTGCGACTGCCACACGCCCAGCGTCAGCAGCACGCCCAGCAGCACGACCACAGCGAGGGTCAGAACGATCGGGAAACGCGGCCGGGCGGCGTCAGTCATCGGCAGTCTCGGATGGAATGGCGTCGCGCTGACGCAGAATCTGAAGCGCGGTCATCAACCCCTTTCCCGGCCGCATCAAGGCCACGGCCAGGACGGCCACCAACGGCAGCCAGATGATCAGGTGCAGCCAGATGGGCGGGCTCCAGGCGATTTCAACCGCCAGCGCCGAAAAGCCGACCAGAAAGCCCGCGATCTGCATGATGAAGGTGGCGGCGCCGTCGCCCGTCTCCACCGCGCCGAGGTCGAAACCGCAGGCTTCGCATCGCGCCCGGCGCTTCAGGAACCCCTCGAACAGGGCGCCGCGTCCACAGGCCGGGCACCGCCCTGTCAGCCCTGCGCGAATGGTAGGCCAGACAAGCAAATCGGCGCGGGGCTTCTGGCCCCGCGCCGACGACAGCTCAACTTGTCCGTCGCGTTCGATCAACCGAAGACGACGTACATGAAGACGAACAGGAACAGCCAGACCACGTCCACGAAGTGCCAGTACCAGGCGGCGAACTCGAGGCCGTAGTGCTTCTGCGGGGTCATCTGGCCGGCTTGCAGACGCAGCAGGCAGACGGCCAGGAAGATGGTGCCGATCAGGACGTGGAAGCCGTGGAAGCCCGTCGTCATGAAGAAGATCGAACCATACAGCTTGGCCTGAGCGGCCTGCTCGCTGAAGAACAGATGGCCGTGCAGGATGTGGTGATACTCATAGGCCTGAACACCGGTGAACAGCACGCCCAGAAGAACAGTGATCAGCAGACCCAGCTTGGCGCCCTTGCGGTCGCCCGAGATCAGGGCGTGGTGCGCCCAGGTCAGGGTCGTGCCCGACAGCAGCAGGATGACCGTGTTCAGCAGCGGCAGGCTCCACGGGTCCAGCAGCTCGACGCCCGTGGGCGGCCAGGTCTTCCAGGCGGCGGCGGTGTCCGTCCAGTTGCCGACTTCCGGGATGATGGCGCGGGCTTCATTGAAGATCGCCATGTCGAAGAACATCCAGAAGAAGGAGACGAAGAACATCACCTCCGACGCGATGAACAGCACCATGCCGTAACGCAAGCCGATGCCCACGACCGGCGTGTGGTCGCCCTTGCGGCTTTCCTTAACGACGTCCGACCACCACGAGTACATGGTGAACAGCACGCCGGCGAGGCCCGCGAAGAACAGCCATTTGGTGCCGGCTTCCATGCCGAACAGGCCCTTCATCCAGACCACGGCGCCCACAAACATCACGGCGGCGGAAAAGGCGCCGGACAGCGGCCAGGGGCTCGGGTCGACGAGGTGATAGTCGTGTTGCGGTTTCGCGTGTGCGTCGGCCATTCCCAGGGTCTCTGAAATTAAGGCGAGAGTCGTTGTTGAGGGCTATAGCCCCGGCTATCCGGCTTTGCCAACAGCGGAGTCGTTCGCCGCAGCCTGCTGGAAGCCTTTAGTTGGGAAGAAGGTGTAGCTGAGCGTGATCTGGCGCACGCCCTTCACCTCCTGATCGGTCGCCAGTTCGGGCGCCACGAAATACTGCACCGGGAAGGATTCGGTCGCGCCCGGCGCGATCTCCTGCCCCTCGAAGCAGAAGCACTGCAGCTTCTGGAAATACGGGCCTGCACGCTCGGGCACCACGTTGTAGGCCGCCGTGGCGTGGATCGGCTTGTCCGAGGTGTTGGTGACCGTGAAATAGGCCATGCCCGTCTCGCCGATATGAACCTTCTGGCTCAACTGCTCGGCCTTGAACGTCATCGGCAGGTCGCGGACGTTGGTGTCGAAGCGGATCAGAACTTCCTGCTCCAGCACCTGATTGGGCGCAGCTTCCGCCTTCTTCACCGTGCCGTCGAAACCCGTCACCTGACAGAAGATGCGGTACAGCGGCACGGCGGCGAAGCCCGCCCCCGTCATGCCTACGACCAGGGCCACGCACAGCAGGGCGACCTTGTTCTTGCTCTTCACGGTTGGATATTCTCCGTCTGCGGCGCGCCCGCATCCGGTTGGACCGGCGCCGGCAGGGCCGGATCGGCCCTTTCCAGCGTCAGCAAGGCCGCCTCTTCCGCAGCCTGACGCGCCTGGTTGTTGGCGTGCATGCGCGACACGGTCACCATATAGACCAAGGCGATGAAGGCCAGCAGGCCCAGGGCGATCGCGATGTTCCGGCGTTTGCGCGCACGAACCTGTTCATCGCTCAGCTTGATGTATTGAAGTTGGGACACGGATCAGACTCCCACGCCCGGCAGATGCTCGACCAACAGGGCCGAGAACAACGCCATCAGGTACAGAATTGAAAAGGCGAACAGGTTACGGGCCGGTTTGGCCTCGGTGCGCACATCATACAATGCGGCCTCTCGCCCCACGGCCTCGGCCTTGTCCGGCTGGTCGCCTGCGCGTGAGCGCCACAGACGCGCCGCCAGCCCCAGGAACGCAAGTCCGCCCACAGTGGACACCACCAGATAGACCGGCCCGCCCAGGCCGGTGAAGGACGGAGCAATCGCCACCGGCACGAACACAAGGCTGTAGAGCAGGATCTGCAGACGCGTGGACTTGGCGCCGCGCGCCACCGGCATCATCGGAATGCCCGCCTTGGCGTAGTCGCCCGCCGAATAGAGCGTCAGCGCCCAGGTGTGCGGCGGCGTCCACATGAAAATGATCAGGAACAGCAGCCAGGCCTGAAGCGGCGCATCCCCCGTCACGGCCGCCCACCCGATCACAGGCGGCAGGGCGCCCGCGGCGCCGCCAATGACGATGTTCTGAGGCGTCCGGCGCTTCAGCACCAGGGTATAGAGCCAGGCGTAATAGACGATGGTCAGCGCCAGCAGACCGCCCGCCAGCCAGTTGGTCGTCATGCCCAGCAGCATGACCGAAAATATCGACAGCACAGCGCCAAAGGCCATGGCGTCGTTCTTGCGCACCCGGCCGGCGGCGACCGGCCGCCCGCGCGTGCGGCGCATCAGGGCGTCAGTCTCGCCCTCCACCGCCATGTTCAGCGCACCGGCGGCGCCCGCGCCCATGGCGATGCACAGCACCGCCACAATGGCGTTGATCCAGTCCAGCCGGCCCGGCGCCACAACCAGCCCCGTAACGGCGGTGAACACCACCAGAGACATGACGCGCGGCTTCAGCAACTGGAAGAAGTCTTCCGGCTGGGCCGTCGTGATGAGAGGAACTTCGCGCTGGGTCATGGTCATAAAGAGCAAAGGCCGCCCTTCCGGTTGCAGAAGGGCGGCCTCTCCGGTCTATCCGATACGGATCAGTGGTTGTCCGCCTTGACCACGGGCAGTTCGTTGAACTGGTGGTGCGGCGGCGGCGAGGACAGGGTCCACTCCAGGGTCGTGGCGCCTTCGCCCCACGGGTTGGCCTCGGCCTTGCGGCGACGGATGGCCGACTCCAGCAGCATCACCAGGAAGACGCCGACGCCGACGATGGTGATGACATAACCCACCGACGAAACGTGGTTCCAGTAGGTGAAGGCTTCCGGATAGTCGACGTAACGACGCGGCATGCCCTGCAGGCCCAGGAAGTGCTGCGGGAAGAAGACCAGGTTCACACCGACGAACATGATCCAGAAGTGCAGCTGGCCCAGGAACTCGTTGTACTTCACCCCGAACATCTTCTCGTACCAGTAGTAGAAGGCGGCGAAGATCGAGAAGATTGCGCCCAGCGACAGCACGTAGTGGAAATGCGCCACGACGTAGTAGGTGTCGTGCAGGCTGTAGTCGATGCCGGCGTTCGACAGGACCACACCGGTCACGCCGCCGACGGTGAACAGGAAGATGAAGCCCATCGCCCACAGCATGGGCGTCTTGAAGGTGATCGAACCGCCCCACATGGTGGCGATCCAGCTGAAGATCTTCACCCCTGTGGGCACGGCGATGATCATGGTCGCGGCCACGAAATAGGCGCGCAGGTTCACGCTCATGCCGACCGTATACATGTGGTGCGCCCACACGATGAAGCCGATGAAGCCGATGGCGACCATGGCGTAGGCCATCGCGAGGTAGCCAAAGATCGGCTTCTTCGAGAAAGTCGAGACGATGTGCGAGATCATGCCGAAGCCCGGCAGGATCATGATGTACACTTCGGGGTGACCGAAGAACCAGAACAGGTGCTGGTACATCACCGGGTCGCCGCCGCCGGCCGGATCGAAGAACGAGGTGCCGAAGTTACGGTCCGTCAGCAGCATGGTGATGGCGCCCGCCAGAACCGGCAGCGACAGCAGCAGCAGGAAGGCGGTCAGCAACACGCCCCAGGCGAACAGCGGCATACGGTGCAGGGTCATGCCCGGCGCACGCATGTTGAAGATGGTGGTGATGAAGTTGATCGCGCCCAGGATCGACGAGGCGCCCGCGACGTGCAGTGAGAAGATCGCCAGGTCGAACGACGGCCCCGCGTGCCCCATGGTCGAGAGCGGCGGATAGGAGGTCCACCCCCCGCCGAAGCCGCGCCCCGGACCGCCGTCGACGAACATCGACAGGATCAGCAGGACGAAGGCGAAGAAGATCAGCCAGAACGAGATGTTGTTCAGGCGCGGAAACGCCATGTCCGGCGCCCCGATCATGATCGGGATAAAGTAGTTGCCGAACCCGCCCATGGTCGCGGGCATGACGACGAAGAACACCATGATGAGGGCGTGCGCCGTCACTGTGGCGTTATAGCCGTGTTTGGACGCTTCAACGAGGCCCAGGTACTGGATGACCGAGCCTTCCTTGAAGATCTGGATGCCCGGCTCGGCCAGTTCCCAGCGGATCAGGCCCGACAGGGCGCCGCCGACAAGGCCGGTGAAGATGGCGAACACCAGGTACAGAATCCCGATGTCTTTATGGTTGGTCGACAGGAACCAGCGGGTGAAGAAACCCGGCTTGTGGTCGTGCGGATCGTGAACAGCAGCGGTGGCCATGGGTCTGGGCTCTCGCGTCTCTCTTACTGAGCGGCCGGCGCGGCGGGCGCGGCGGCGGTTGCGGGGGCCGCAGGCGCGGCGTCGGTCGGGGCGGCAGCGTCGGCAGCCGGAGCGGCGGGCGCTTCGGCGGCGGCAGGCGCGGCTGCGGCGGCGGCCTCATCGGCGGCCTTGGTCATCGAGCCGCCCTTGGAGGCGACCCACTCGGCGAAGGCCTGTTTGCTCACCACCTTGACGTGGATCGGCATGAAGGCGTGGTCGACGCCGCACAGTTCTGAGCACTGACCGTAGTAGTCGCCTTCCTTCTCGGCGCGGAACCAGGTCTCGTTCATACGGCCCGGAACAGCGTCGACCTTGATGGCGAAGGCCGGAACGGCGACGGCGTGGATCACGTCCGAAGCCGTAATCAACAGACGGACGTTCTCGCCGACCGGCACCACCATCGGCTCGTCGGCAGCCAGACGGTACAGATGCTTGGGCGCCTTATCTTCCGGCAGCATGTTCGAGATATACTCGGCCACGCCCTGATCCGGATATTCATAAGCCCAGTTCCACTGGTTGCCGGTGATCTTCACCGTCACATCCGAGTCCGGGTAGTCGTGATAGGCGAACAGCAGGCGGAACGAGAACAGGGAGATGCCGACCAGGATCAGCACCGGCACCACGGTCCAGATCACTTCGATCAGGGTGTTGTGGCTCCACTTGGCCGCAACCGGGTTGGCGCGCTTGTTGTAGCGGATCGCGATCCACACCAGCAGCACCGCCACCAGAATGCAGATCAGGGTGATGACCGGCATCAGCACGATGTTGTGGAAGAAGTGAGCCTCATGCGCCAGGGGCGCGCCGGCCTGCTGGAAACCAATGCCTGCCGGCGTCGGCTGACCCAAGACGTCCTGCGCCATCGCCGGTGCGGCGACAAAGGCGGCAAGGGCGGTCGCGGCGAAAGCGCCCCCCAACCTTCCCAAAGCTCGCATGCCCATCCCCATTCGAGAAGTCCTTATAAACCGTTCTACAGCAGACGTTTGCGAGCAATTCGCAAGCGTCGCCGGGCCCAGTCGGACCTCGGCGTGTTCAGTGCCGGTCCTTATCGGCTCGAACCGTGCTTGCCAAGCGATCAAGAGGCCCCAGCGGCGCTGGACGCAAAAAAGCCCTCAATTAAATCGGTGTCATGTTTCGACAGCTACCTTGCATGGCAAGATACCTTGCGATACCCCCTACCCATCGAAGTAAGGGGACGCCATGTCCGAAACCATCGACATCCAACTGAAGAAAGGCGTGCTGGGACTGTGTGTCCTGGCGCTGCTCGCCCGGCGCGACAGCTACGCCTATGAAATCGCCAGCCGCCTGTCCGGCGCCATCGGCATGGGCGAAGGCACCATCTATCCGCTGATGCGGCGGATGCAGTCCGACGGCCTGGTCGAGACCTATCTGGTCGAATCATCCAGCGGCCCGTCGCGCAAATACTATCGCCTGACCGATGCGGGCCGCCGCGCCCTTGACGGCCAGACCCGCGAATGGCGCGCCTTCGCCCGCGCCGTCGAGGCCCTGATCGCCAGTGACGACGACAGCGTCGTCGCGGCGGGCGCGCCTGCTGCAACGCCCGCCCTGGCCGATCAGAGCGTGCAAACCGAATCGACCGCCCAAGCTGACAGGGGAGAGGACCAATGAACCGCGCAGAATTCCTGGCGCGCCTGCGCCGCGGCCTGGTGGGCCTGCCCGCCGCCACCGCCAATGAGATCGTGGCCGACTATGAAGCCCACTTCGCCGACGGCGCCGCCGCCGGTCGCAGCGAGGCCGAGGTGGCCGAAGCCCTGGGCGACCCCGACCGCCTGTCGCGCGAGCTGAAGGCCGAGGCCAGCGCGCAACGCTGGCGTCAGGAGCCGTCGGCGGCATCGGGCGCCGCGGCCGTATTCGGCATCCTGGGTCTGGGCGCGATCGACATCCTGATCCTGCTGCCCATCGCCCTGCCCGTCTTCGGCACGGTGCTGTCCCTGCTGCTGGGCGGGGTCGGCGTCTTCATCGCAGGCGGCTTCGTCATGGTGGCGGGCGCCTTCATGGGCCTGCCGGGCGGGGCGCTGGCCGCTGCGCTGCTGGGCGTCGGCCTGATGGGGCTTGGCATCTTCATGGTCGGAACCATGGCCCTGCTGACCAAATGGCTGATCGACGCCACCGTCTGGTACGCCCGCCTGCACTACCGCGTCATCAAACCCGCCCTGGAACCCCAGGCCTGAGCGTCAGAGAGGAGTACAAAGTCATGATCCGCAATCTGTTCATCATCTCCGGCGCGGGCCTGATCCTGGCCATCGTCGGCATCGGCGGCGCCTTCGCCGTGGGGGGCCGCGACCTGGCCCGCCACGACTGGACCTGGGTCATTACCGACGACGAGGCCACCAACAACGGTTTCAGCGTCGAACGCGGCCAGGTCGCGCCCGACATCACGCGCACCATAGAATGGACCGGCGACGACCGCCTGGCCATCAACATCCCGGCCGACGTCGTCTATGACCAACAGGCCGAGACGCCGGGCATCACCGTCTCGGGCGCCCAGAGCGTGGTCGATCGGGTGCGCTTCTCCAACGGCCGCCTGACACTGGACGAAGGCCAGCACGGCGACCGCAGCTATATCCGCTGGACCCGCACCGGCATTCGCGGCTGGAGCGAGACCGACGCCCTGAAGATCATCATCAAGGCGCCCTCGGTGAAGACCTTCGACCTGTCCGGCCCGACCGAGCTGAAGATCCGCGGCTATGACCAGCCGACGCTGGACCTGACGCTGACAGGCTCGTCCGACGTGCGCGTTCAGGGGCGCACCGGCGCCGTCAATGTCGATGCTTCCGGCGCCAGCGACGCCCGCCTTGATGAACTGATCGTCGAGGACGCCAAGGTGCGCGTCAGCGGCTCGGGCGATGTCCACATCGGTCCCAACGGCAAGGCCGACGTGGACGTCTCGGGCAGCGGCGAGGTGCGCCTGACCCGCCGCCCCGCCGAACTGCGCCAGTCCGTCAGCGGCTCGGGCGATGTGAGGCAGGACTGACAAACGCTCAAACCCTCTCCTGATGGGAGAGGGTTTTTGCTTCCCCCGTGACGCGGCGCTCCTCAGCCCCTATCTAGCGTGCATGAGCACCGTCGCCTCCCCCTCCCCCATCCTCGACGCCGCGGGCGTAGCCCCGGACGAGGCCCTGTCTATCCTGCAGACCGCGCTGTCGGGCGCCGACGACGGGGAGCTGTTCCTAGAAAAGACCGAGAGCGAATCCCTGGTCTTCGACGACGGGCGGCTGAAGGGCGCCTCCTACGATGCTGTTGAAGGTTTTGGCCTGCGCGTCGTGGCTGGCGAGACGGCCGGTTACGCCCACGCCAATGAAATCTCCGCCGCCGCCATTCGCCGCGCCGCCGACAGCGCCGCCCTGGCCAAGCGCGGCTATGACGGAATCGCCGCCGAGGCGCCGCGCGACACCAACCAGCGCCTCTATGATCCGGTCGATCCGCTGCTGGCCCCGGCCTTCTCGGACAAGATCGCCCTGCTGGCCGAGATCGACGCCTGGGCCCGCACCCGCGACCCGCGCGTGGTGCAGGTTTCGGCCTCTCTGGTCGGCGAGCGCCGCGCCATCGACATCCTGCGCGGCGACGGGCGGCTGCTCAGCGACCTGCGCCCGCTGGTCCGGCTGAACGTCTCCGTCACCGTCGAGAAGGACGGCAAGCGCGAGAGCGCCTCGTCCGGCGCGGGCGGCCGCGCGGGCTTTGAAGAATGGATCGCCCCCGAACGCTGGCAGGCCCAGGTGGACGAGGCCCTGCGTCAGGCCCTGGTCAATCTGGAGGCTGTCGACTGCCCGGCGGGCGAGATGGACGTGGTGCTGGGCGCGGGCTGGCCCGGCGTCCTGCTGCACGAAGCCGTCGGCCACGGCTTCGAGGGCGACTTCCACCGCAAGGGCTCGTCGGTCTTCACCGGCATGATGGGCAAGCGCGTGGCCGCGCCGGGCGTCACGGTCGTGGACGACGGCTCCATCGCCGGTCGTCGCGGCTCCCTGTCGTTCGACGACGAGGGCACCCCGACCTCGCGCACCGTGCTGATCGAAGACGGCATCATGGTGGGCCTGATGCACGACCGGCTGTCGGCGCGTCAGCTGAACGCCAAGGCCACCGGCAACGGCCGCCGCCAGTCCTTCGCCCACACGCCCATGCCGCGCATGACCAACACCTTCATGGAAGGCGGCAGGGATTCGCAGGCCGAGATGATCGCCTCGACCAAGCGCGGCCTCTACGCCGCCAACTTCGGCGGCGGCCAGGTGGACATCACCAACGGCAAGTTCGTTTTCCAGTGCACCGAGGCCTATCTGATCGAAGACGGCAGGATCACGGCGCCGGTGCGCGGCGCCACCCTGATCGGCGACGGCGCCACGGCCCTGACCCAGATCCAGATGATCGGCGACGACTTCGCCTTCGACCCCGGCGTCGGCACCTGCGGCAAGGCGGGGCAAGGCGTTCCGGTCGGCATCGGCCAGCCCAGCCTCAAAATGGGCGGCCTGACCGTGGGCGGCACGGCGGTCTAGACGCCCTCTAGCGCGCGGCGGGCCGCCAGTCCGGCCCGTCGACCTCATAGCCTTGCGCCTCCAGCCCCTCCAGAACCCCGCCCGGTTCGGCCAGGGTGCGCAAGGGGGCCACCGCCAGCGTCAGACCCGGCTGGGCCAGAGCGTCCGCAATGGCGTCGGTCCACTCTGCGCGCAGTTGCGGCCCGACCTGCGGATCGCCCCACGGCCAGCAGCGGTCCACCGCCTGATCGACCGGCGAGGCCAGCACCTCGGCCACCCTCAGCCCGCTCCACGCCTCGGCGCGCAGGCGCACGGCCTCCGGTCCGAGTTCAGCCGCTGAAAGCGCGGCGCGCAGGCATTCACGATGGCTCTGCGGCGGGGCGGCGATCAGGCTGTCCACCAGATCAGCGCCGCGCACCACGCCGACCGGACTGATCGGCACACGCGCCTTGCGGGCGGCGCGGCGCACGGCGTCCGTGGCGCCGACGGGGCGCGAGCCCTTCTCGCCCGCCTGATCCTGAATCAGATCGATGGCCAGCAGCAGCAGGCTCTCACGGCGCCAGCGGTCGTTCTTCGCATCGGCCATCAGCGCCTCCAGCCGCGCCTGATCCTGAACGCTCAGATAGTCGGCGGTCGTCGTCCCTTCGGGCAGCCAGCCGATGGTGCGGATACGCCACATCAGCCGCAGCACATCGGCGGGCGAGGCGCGCCCACGCTGAGGGAACAGGATGCGGTCGGCGCGGGCCGCCGCGTCCTCCAGCGCCTGCGCCCGCCATTCAAAACCGCGCGGCCCCTCCTCGATGGAGCCGACCAGGATCATCACCCCTTCGCCGTCGCGCCGCACCGTCCACATGGGGGCGCCCGCCCGGCGGGCGGTGACGACGACCTCGTCCACGCGGACGGACGTGTCTCCCTGTTGTTGAGCAACAGAAGCGGCTGGTGCAGCGGTCGATGCAAGCAGCAGGGCCGACAGGGCGACGGGAAGAAGACGGGTTTTCATGGTCCCTAGTCTATAGCGCCCAACAGACGCCCGATATGAACATTCCGTAATGCTGTCAGCGATTTAATCCACCTGTCCGGCTTGTAACTGGCGATCAGCCGCCCCCGCCGTCACACCTCTGCCGACACCGAGGGAGAGGACCAGATGACCCCCAAGAGCGCCCTGCTGGCGACCACCGTCCTGTTGCTGATTGCGGCTCCGGCCGTCGCCGTCGCGGCCGAGGCGCCGCCTGCGCCCGCGCGCCAGACGGCCGCCCCCGGCGATCAGGCGGTATTGATCTTCACGCCCGACTTCTTCGCCCATGCGCGTCCGAATACGGCGCTGGACATGGTCAACCGGGTGCCCGGCTTCTCGGTCAACGACGGCGGCGACGCGCGGGGCTTTGAAGGCGCGGTCGGCAACGTCCTGATCAACGGCGCCCGCCCCGCGTCCAAGAACGACACCGGCTCCAATGTGCTGGGCCGCACCGTGGCCGCACAGGTCGAGCGCATCGAACTGATCCGGGGCGGCGCGCCGGGCATCGAGATGCAGGGCTATTCCGTCGTCGCCAACGTCATCCTGAAGAATACGGTCAGCCGCGAGCATATCCTGACGGGCAACGCCTTCCTGTTCGAGGGCGGCCAGGATCTGTTCGGCGGCTCCTATCAGTTCACCGAGCGCCGGGGCGACCGCACCTGGGGCGTGACCCTGAGCGACGGCATCTCCAACAGCGATTCCAACGGCGCCGGCCCCGTCGTCCGTGTCGGCCCGAACGGCGAGACGCTGCGCAACGAGGATTACTACAACGACGGCTATGGCGGCGGGAACTCGATCCGGGGCACTTACGCAGGCCCGCTGATGGGGGGAAAGATCGACCTGACCGCGCGCTACGGCATCAACGACTGGCACAACATCAACCGCCAGACGGCGACGGGCGTCCGGCGTGAAAGCCTCTATGACGAAGACAGCACCAGCGGCGAGTTCGGCGCGGTCTATACCCGGCCTCTGTCCGAAAAGCTGAAGCTCGAGACGCGCTTCATCCATGAGTTCAAGGATTTCGACTCGGTGTCCACCTCGCGCACGCAACTGGCGGGCGTCAACGACCCCGAGCAGCGGTTCAGCGCCGATGGCGTCTCGTCCGAGACCATCCTGCGCGGCATGGTCCGCTATCAGCGCTCTCCCTCGCTGGACTTCGAGGGCGGCGGCGAGTTCGCCTTTAATACGCTGAAGGTCGATCAGGCCTATTCGGTGGGCGGCGCCCCCGTGGCCCTGCCCTCGGCCTCGGTCAAGGTCGAGGAGACGCGCGGCGAACTGTTCGGCAAGGCCACCTGGCGCATCCATCCGAAATGGACATTGGAAAGCGGGCTGCGGCTGGAATCCTCGACCATCAGCCAGTCCGGCGACGCCGCGCAGGAAAAGAGCTTCTTCTTCGCCAAGCCACGCCTGCTGGCGACCTGGACGCCGATGCCCAACAACCAGCTGCGCCTGCGGCTGGAGCGCACGGTGGGCCAACTGGACTTCGGCGACTTCGCCGCCTCGGCACAGTTCGCCGATGAAAAGGTGCTGGGCGGCAATGCGAACCTGCAGCCCGAATCGCGCTGGGTCGGCGAGCTGACCTATGAAAAACGCTTCTGGGGCGAGGGCATCGTCAGCATCGGCCTGCGCCATGACGAGATTTCGGACGTGATCGACGTCATCCCGCTGGATGGCGGCCTAGCCGCGGTCGGCAACATCGGCGACGGAACGTGGGACCAGCTGGCCCTGACGGTCACCATCCCGACCGACAAACTGGGACTTGCGGGCGGCAAGTTCAACTTCAAGAACACCTGGAACCATACCGAGGTCACCGACCCCACCACGGGCGAGATCCGTCCCATCTCCAACGTCCGCGCCAGCCAGGCCAACATCTCCTTCCAGCAGGACATCACGCGCTGGAAGATGCAGTGGGGAGCGACCTGGATCCCGCTGCTGGGCCAGAAAGGCTATGAACCCGATCAGATCGCGGGCTGGCGCGGCCACGACTATTACGAGCTGTGGGGCGAGTATAAGCCGACGCCGACCCTGGCCATCCGCGCCCAGGTCAACATCTGGGACGACTTCAACGTCGAGCGCACCGTCTTCGCCGATCGCGACACCCGGCCGATCGCCTATGTCGAGAACCGCTTCGTGGATCCGCGCACCTTCTATCAGATCCGTCTGCGCAAGACCTTCTGATCCAGCAGAACAGAACCCTGCATCCCGGCTTTGGTCCCCACCGTGAAGCCTGGACAAACGGGCGGATCAGACCAACTGAAAAGGGCGGCGCCTCCTGCGAGACGCCGCCCTTTCCTTATGCCTTCAACCGATCAGGCGATCAGTGAACGCCCGCCATGCCCTTCTTGAGCAGCGGCGACAGCAGCAGCAGGACCACGCCCACGCCGACGCCCGTCATGCCGATGGTGCCGAAGATGGAGCCATAGGTCTGCAGCGCCAGTTCCGGGTTGGTGACGACGCCCGCCACCGTATCCGTGGCCGTGGCGGCGGCGATCCAGCCGGCGACGATGTGGGCCACCGACGACGACAGGAACCACACCCCCATCATCAGGCCGACCACGCGCGCCACCGACAGTTTGGTGATCATCGACAGGCCGACCGGCGACAGGCACAGCTCGCCGATGGTATGGAAGGCGTAGGTCAGGAACAGGATCATCAACGGTACGCGGAACTGTTCGTTGAAGTTGTTCGCCGCCGCCCACGACAGCAGCAGGAAGCCCGCGCCGACCAGCATCAGGGCCACCGAGAACTTCACCGGCGTCGACGGTTCGCGGTTGCGCTTGCCCAGCCACACCCACAGGGCCGCCATGATCGGGCCGCCGATGACGATGACGCCGGGGTTGAACATCTGCGTATAGCCGGCGTTGAACCAGCTCGGCATCTGGGTCGACTGGTCCGCAAACAGGGTCAGGGACGAACCCGCCTGTTCGAACAGGGCCCAGAACAGCACCGAGAAGAAGATCAGCACCTGGGCCACCAGCATCCGCGACCGCTCGGCCCCGCTCAGCCGGAAGACGGTGTAGCCGACCACCGAGACGAAGGTGATCATGGCGACCGGGATCAGGATGGTCTGCACGATCTCGTGACGCTGCATCAGCATCCACACCGGGAAGACGGCGACGATGCCCGCGATCCAGAAGAAGGCCTCGACCGGCACGCCGACGATCGAGCGGCCCTTCAGCGGAACCGGCGGCCCGCCCCGGCCCTCGAGCCAGGATGTTCCCAGCAGGAAGGTCAGCAGCCCCAACAGCATGCCGAAGCCCGCCAGACCGAAGCCGTAGGCCCAGCCGTAGGTGAAGCCCAGATAGGAACAGGCCGCCGTCGACAGCAGCGAGCCCAGGTTGATGCCGACGTAGAAGATGGTGAAGCCCCCGTCGCGACGCGGGTCGTTCTCTTCATAGAGGGCGCCCACCACGGTCGAGATATTGGCCTTCAGGAAGCCCACGCCCATGATGATCAGCGACAGGGCCAGGAACAGCACCGGCTCGCCGAAGGCGGTGTCGCGCTTGGTCTCGACCTTATAGCCGCCTGCGGGAGTGAAGGCGGGGAAGCCTTCGCTGACAGCGGCGACGGCCGCAGCGTCCGCCGCCATCGCGGCCGCCGGTTCAGCGCCGACACGCGACACGCCCTTCGGGTTGATGGTGATCTGGACCCGATTGTCGCCGTCGACGGCGTACATGGTGCGGTTCTGGTCGCGGCCGTCGACCTCGATCTGATAGGTGCGCTCGCCGATGGTCAGGCTTTCCTTGCCGCCCGATCCCTCGAACGCCATGGTGAAGTGACCGGCCACCAGCAGGACCGCGCCGATAATCACCGCCTTGCGCGCGCCCAGATAGCGGTCGGCGATCATGCCGCCCAGCACCGGCATCAGATAAACCAGGGCGGCATAGGCGGCGTAGATGCCCTGCGCCTCGGCCGGTCCGAACAGGAAATGCTGGGTCAGGTACATGACCAGCAGCGCCCGCATTCCATAGTAGGAGAAACGCTCCCACATCTCGGTGAAGAACAGGACCACCAGCCCCCGCGGGTGACCCAGGAAGGTCTTGCGTGGCGCCTCGAGCGCGCCCCCTGCGTCCGTCGTGCTCAACGGCAAGCTCCATCTCTTGCGCCCCCGACGGGCGCGGAAGCGCTCAGGAACAGCACGCTCACGGACTGCAAACAAGCGTTAACAACGAAATGCGGCCTTCATGATGTCGCAGTTTCGGTCGGTGAACTTCACCTTATGCGTGTCATTAGCCGAAATGATACGCTTTTCGGGACAAGACAGTGCTGACGCACCTTCCGTGCCCGGAGAACCCTGGATGTCTATCCGCCCGGTCCAGCCATCAGATCTGGACGCCATAAACGCCCTATACCGCAGCGTGTGGTGGCCGGAGCGGTCGGCTGAGGGGTGGAAATGGCTCTGGTCCAACCCGATCGCAGCGGATCACAAGGCGGACCATGGCTGGGTTATCGACGCCGGTGACGGCCCGGCGGCCTGCGCCGGAAACTTCATCCAGCGCTTCTGGCAGGGCGACCAGATTTTTTATGGCGCAACGGGCTATTCCATCGTGGTTCCCCCGACACAAAGAGGGCGCAGCCGTGACCTCGTCCGCGCCTTCGTCGACCAGCCGGGCTGCTTCGCAAAATACACGTTTAACGCGAACGCACGCTCCAGCCCGCTCTACAAGCGCTTCAGGATGACGGCCTGGCCTCCGGAGACACATGACATCAAGTTGTCGTGGCTGGTCGCACCTCTTGCCTGCCTTTACGGACGCGGCCTGCGTCATGTCGTTGACCACGCACCGCGCGTGGCCAGTCTTCTGGGAGAACAACTCTCTCCCTTCCCGCGTCTCGCCCCCGCCTGGAGCCGTCACCGGGCCGAAAGCAGGATGTCGCCGCATGTGTCGGTCATCCGCGACCCCGCCGGCGATCCCGATTACGCCCGGTTCTGGGAAGCCCTGCGCCGGGAAGGTCGGCTGATCGCGGACCGCAGTCCCGAAATTCTCCGCTGGCGCCTTTCGGATCCTGACCTGACCGTCCCGCCCCTGGCCCTCGCGCACCGCAGCCAGGGCGGCATCACGGGTTTCGCACTGGCCATGTTGAACAAGCAGACCCCGCTGGATCCGCCCGTTCTGGAGGTCATCGACCTTGTCGGCCTCAGCGACAGTCCAGACGCCATACCCGCGCTGGTTCAGGGTCTGCGCGCGCTCGCCCCGACGTTTGGCGCCGCCAAGCTGCGCCTGCAGACCGTCTCTCCGCAGATACTGAAATCGCTCGGCTCGCTGGCGGACAAGGCGCACAGGGAAGGCGGCTGGGGACACTGTCATGTCGCCTTTGACGCCGGAATGCAGGACGCCGGATGGAGCCCCACGCCTTATGATGGCGACTATTCCTTCTGTCTGCGGCCGCTGCCCCATCGCGCCAGCGCGGCTCTACGGCTGGCTGCGGGGCCTGTCCGGCGTCAGGAAATTGAGGCGAGGACCTGACGCGGCCTCCGTCCAATCGTCAAATCAGCCCCGCGCTTTCAACTCGTCGCGGATTTCGGCCAGCAGGGTTTCAGTCGGGGTCGGGGCGGCGGGCGCCTCAGGCTCGGCCTCCTGCTCACGACGCAGCCTGTTGATCATCTTGACCATCATGAAGACCACAAAGGCCACGATCACAAACTGGATCACCGTGTTGATGAAGGCGCCGTACTGGATCGCGACCTTCTCGACGCCCTCAGCAGCGTTTTCCGGCTTCAGCACCCATTCCAGCTGCGAGAAGTCCACCTGTCCCAACAGCAGACCGATCGGGGGCATCACCACCTGATCGACCAGGCTGGTGACGATCTTGCCGAACGAGGCGCCGATGATGACGCCGACCGCCAGGTCGACGACATTGCCGCGCGCGGCGAATTCCCGAAATTCGGTCAGCAAGCTCATGATGGCTCTTTCCTCGTCATATTCAGAGATCCGTTCTCGGGATCAGGCGTCGCCTGATGCGTTGAGGCGTTCGCGCAATTCCTTGCCGCTCTTGAAGAAGGGCACGGCCTTGGCCGGGACCTCAACCGTTTCGCCGGTGCGAGGATTGCGCCCAGTCCGCGCCGGGCGGCTCCGCACCGAAAAGGCGCCGAACCCACGTAACTCGACACGGCCGCCGTCGGAAAGCGCCTCGGTCATGCGGTCAAGGATCACATTCACGACCCGCTCCACCTCCGCATGGGTGAGGTGCAGGTTCTCAGCCGCCAGCTTCTCGATCAGTTCAGACTTGATCATTCAGGCCCCCCGCCATGGTTTCACCGTCCGGGACGACACCCTAACCGTCTGTCGCCACAGGAAGAAAGAGGCAAAACGTATCGTCGTGCAGGTTTCTTGCTTTCGATGCGGACAGGTTTCGCCGCCCACGGCCCTCCCGGCAGCAGAAAAACACGATCCGCATTGAGAGCGATTCCCGAAATGGGTCATCGCAGACGACTTCACTCAAAGAGCAGCCTCATCGCTCACGCCCCGCATGGGCGGGCTTAAGCCAAAGAAAAAGGGCGGCCGGATCGCTCCGGCCGCCCCCTTTCCCTTGGGATAGGAAAACCTATTCCTTCGACGCGTTCTTGAGCGCGGCGCCCAGGATGTCGCCCAGCGAGGCGCCCGAGTCCGACGACCCGAACTGTTCGATGGCTTCCTGTTCGTCCTTCATCTCGAGCGCCTTGATCGAGACCGAGACGCGGCGCGTGGCCTTGTCGACGGCGGTGATCATGGCGTCGACGCGGTCGCCCACGGCGAAGCGCTCGGTGCGCTGCTCGTTGCGGTCGCGCGACAGGTCCGACTTGCGGACGAAGGCCGTGACCGGCGCGTCGTCTTCACCGAACTTCACCTCGATGCCGCCGGTCTCGATCGCCGTCACGGTGACGGTGATCTGCTGACCGCGCTTGTAGGTGTCGCCTTCCATCGGGTCGCCGCCGAGCTGCTTGACGCCCAGGGAGACGCGTTCCTTCTCGACGTCGACGTCCAGGACCTTGGCCTTGATCATCTCGCCCTTGCGGTAACGCTGGATGGCTTCTTCGCCCGACACGTTCCAGTCCAGGTCCGACAGGTGGACCATGCCGTCGATGTCGTTGTCCAGGCCGACGAACAGGCCGAACTCGGTGGCGTTCTTGACTTCGCCCTCGACGGTCGAACCGACCGGGTGAGCCTCCAGGAAGGCCTCCCACGGGTTGTTCTGAGCCTGCTTCAGGCCCAGCGAGATACGACGCTTGGCGCTGTCGACGTCCAAGACGATGACGTCCACTTCCTGCGAGGTGGAGACGATCTTGCCCGGGTGGACGTTCTTCTTGGTCCAGGACATTTCCGACACGTGGACCAGGCCTTCGACGCCAGCTTCCAGCTCAACAAACGCGCCGTAGTCCGTGATGTTGGTGACGCGGCCGGTGTATTTGGCGTTGACCGGGTATTTGGCTTCGACGCCGTCCCACGGATCCGACTGCAGCTGCTTCATGCCGAGGCTGATGCGCTGGGTGTCCGGGTTGATCTTGACGATCTGGACCTTGACGGTGTCGCCGACGGCCAGGACTTGCGACGGATGCGACACGCGCTTCCACGACATGTCCGTGACGTGCAGCAGGCCGTCGATGCCGCCCAGGTCGACGAACGCACCGTAGTCGGTGATGTTCTTGACGACGCCTTCGCGGATTTCGCCTTCCTGCAGCTGGCCGACCAGCTCCGTGCGCTGTTCAGCGCGGGCTTCTTCCAGAATGGCGCGACGCGAGACGACGATGTTGCCGCGCGGACGGTCCATCTTCAGGATGGCGAAGGGCTGTTCCTTGCCCATCAGCGGGCCGACGTCGCGCACCGGGCGGATGTCGACCTGCGAGCCCGGCAGGAAGGCCGAGGCGCCGCCCAGGTCGACGGTGAAGCCGCCCTTGACGCGACCGACGATGGCGCCGTTGACCGGGTGGCCTTCGGCGAACACGGCTTCCAGACGGGTCCAGGCTTCTTCGCGGCGAGCCTTGTCGCGGCTGATGACGGCCTCGCCCATCGCGTTCTCGACGCGCTCCAGGTAGACTTCGACGTTGTCGCCGACCTTGGGCAGGACAGCGCCTTCGCCCTGGCCGAACTCGCGCATGGCGATGCGGCCTTCGGTCTTCAGACCGACGTCGATGATGACGATGTCTTTTTCAATGCCGACGACGCGGCCGTGAACGACCTGGCCTTCGCCAAGGTCGCGGCCCTGCAGTTGTTCGTCGAGGAGCGCGGCGAAATCGTCGCGGGTGGGGTTGAGGGTTTCAGTCATGGAAACTCTTGAGGTTGATGAAAGGCGAAACGCGCACGACCGAGCGGACGTGTGCGAATGGGGTGTAAAAAGAAGAAGTCAGGTCGTCACGAAACGAGGCGACACGCGCTCGATTAAAGCGCGAAACAAAAGCCAGAACGCCCGCGGCCGTCGAGGAGATCGGTGCGTTGGATTCGCCCGGCGGGATCAGATCCCGGCCCTGGCTCGCGCCGCCTCGACGATACGGCGGGCCGCATCGAAGGCGGCCTCTATACCCATATCGGTCGTGTCCAGCAAGACGGCGTCGTCCGCCTGGACCATCGGGGCGTCGTCGCGACCGGCGTCACGGGCGTCGCGGCGGCGGATATCCTCCAGCATATCGTCGAAGGCGATGACCTCGCCGCGCGCGGTCAGCTGCTTCCAGCGACGATCGGCCCTCACCTCGGGGCTGGCCTTGATATAGAGCTTGGCCGGAGCGTCCGGCGCGATCACCGTGCCGATGTCCCGCCCGTCCAGCACCGCACCGCCCGTCTGGGCGGCGAAGTCCTGCTGCAGCTTCAACAGGGCCGCGCGCACGCCGGGATAGCTGGCCACGCGGCTGGCGGCCTCGCCCGCGCCGCGATCGGTCAGGCGCGCGTTGTCGCTCAAGCTGGTCAGATCGAGCGCCTGCGCCGCCTGCGTCGCCGCCTCGGCGTCGCCCAGATCTCCGCCCGCATCCAGCACCGCCAGCCCCACGGCGCGATACAGCAGCCCCGTGTCCAGATACGGCAGGCCATAGTGGTCGGCCAGGCGCGCGGCGATGGTGCCCTTGCCGGATGCGGCAGGACCGTCGACGGCGATGACGAGCGCTTGGGTCAGGCTTTTCTCTCCTGTGTCAGTTCCCGGATGGCGATCAACAGGCAGAGGATCACCACCCCCGTCGTCACAAGGACGACGACGCCGTAGAAGCCGTTCAGCGTCCAGAACACAAGCGGCCTCTCGCTCAGGGCGACATCCGGCCCCTTGCCGTGCCGCAGCAGGCCGGTGTGAAGCGCACACCACACCTCGGCCCCGCCCCTGTAACAGCCCCAGCCAAGAGCGATAGCAATCGCCAGCATCTGGACGCCGGTCCAGAAACCCGACCGCCCATCAGATTCGGCGGCCTCGAGTTCGGCCGTTTCAGGCACGATCGTCCGCAACAGCCCCGCCCAGCCCGTTCATCATCTCGACGAAGCCGGGGAAGCTGGTGGCGATCATCTCGGGGTCGCGGACCGAGACAGGCTGCTCCGCCGCCAGACCCAGCACCAGATGACTCATGGCGATGCGGTGGTCGTGGCCGGTCTCTACGGTCGCGCCGCCCTTCACCGGACCGGGCGCGCCGGTGACGATAAAGCCCTCCGGCTCCTCTTCCACCCGAACGCCGCAGGCCGACAGACCCGCCGCCATCAGGGCGATGCGGTCGCTTTCCTTGACGCGCATTTCGCCGATGCCGCGCATGACGGTCGCGCCGTCCGCAAAGGCCGCCGTCACCGCCAGGATCGGGTATTCGTCGATCATGGAGGCCGCGCGATCCTCCGGGACCACAATCCCCTTCAGCGCCGAATCCCGGGCGGTGATGTCGCCGACCTCTTCGCCCCCGGCCATGCGGCGGTTGGCGATGGTCAGGTCCGCGCCCATGTCGATCCAGGTCTGGAACAGGCCCGTGCGCAGGGGATTGAGCATCACCCCTTCAACCGTCACCTCGGCGCCTGGAACCACCAGGGCCGCCGCCAGGGGGAAGGCCGCCGAGGACGGATCGCCCGGCACGACGACGTGGGTTCCCTTGAGTTTCTGACCGCCGGGCAGGCGGATGCGCCAGCCTTCGCCCTCCTCGCTCACTTCGACCTCGGCGCCGAAAGCGCGCAGCATACGCTCGGTATGGTCGCGGCTCTTTTCCAGCTCGACCACGACCGTGTCCCCGTCCGCGTTCAGCCCGGCCAGCAGGATGGCCGACTTGATCTGGGCCGAGGCGACGCTCTGAACGAACGTCAGCCCCTTCAGGCCGCCGCCATGAAGCGTCAGCGGCACCCGATCCTCGGCCGCATTCCAGTCAAAGCCCGCGCCCATGTCGGCCAGCGGCCCGGTGACGCGCTTCATCGGGCGTTTGCGCAGGGAAGAGTCACCGTCGAACGTCGCCGTCAGTTCATAGCCCGCGACCGCGCCCATCAGCAGCCGCACGCCCGTCCCGGCGTTGCCGCAGTCGATAACCGCGTCCGGCGAGCGCAGCGGACCACGCCCTTCGACCCGCCAGCGCCCATCGCCGATCCGCTCGACCGAAGCGCCCAGCGCCTGCATCGCGCGGCCGGTGGCCAGGATGTCGTCGCCTTCCAGAAGGCCTTCGATTTCAGTGGTTCCCTCGGCCATTCCGCCGAAGATCAGAGCCCGATGCGACATCGACTTGTCGCCCGGCGCACGGACCACGCCACGGAGGCTGGAAGCGCGGGACGCGGTGAAGGTCTGGGGAGTGCTCACCCTGATGCAGGCTCCGGATGTCAGGAAAGCCGCGAAGGCGCGGAAAAGAAGGCTTTTGACAGCGGCCCCGTCGGGTGGCAAGGGAGCCGCCCGATTTCCCGCGTTCCAATTCACCCCCGCCGAAGGTTTATGCCCGTGGCCAATCCCGAACTGGGCCAAAAGCAGCTCTGCCCGAACTGCCAGGCCAAATTCTACGATCTGAACCGTCGCCCGGCGCATTGCCCCAAGTGCGACACCGAGTTCGACCCGATGGAAGAAGCCGTCCGCAGCCGCCGTGCACGTCGCGGCGCCGGCTTCGCCGCTGACGACGAGGAGGCCGAAGATCAGGTCGCCGACAAGTCCGCTGACGCCGACGAAGACGAAGAAGACGCCGAAGGCTCCACCCCCGAAATCGATCAGGAAGGCCATGAGCCGATCCTGACGCCGGACGATGACGACGGCGAACCGGGTGCGGACGACGCCGGCATGGGCTCGGCCGATGGCGACGATGACGACGACGTCCTCGACGATGACGACGACGATTCCGTGCCCTTCATCGAAGACGAAGACGACGACGATCTCGAAGAAGAGCTGGCCAAGCCGTCGCGCGACGACGACTAAGCAGCAAGGTTCGGAAAAATAAGCGGAAAAAAATGTGTCAGACCCGCTTGATCTTCAAAACGGCCTGACCTAGTTTCCGCGCCTCGCCGGGGGGCGACTTTCTCTCCCCGGCGGGACCGACCGAAAGGTTCGGGGCTTTAGCTCAGTTGGTAGAGCGCTTGCATGGCATGCAAGAGGTCAGCGGTTCGACTCCGCTAAGCTCCACCATCGAAGGCCTCGCGGAACGCCCGCGGGGCCTTCGTCCTTTCCAGACGCCTCAGTCTGATCCGGTCGACGACATGACCAAGCCGATACGGCCTGGGGCTTTAGCTCAGTTGGTAGAGCGCTTGCATGGCATGCAAGAGGTCAGCGGTTCGACTCCGCTAAGCTCCACCACCGAAGGCCTCGCGGAACCCCCGCGAGGCCTTCGTCCTATCCGGCGCTCTTTTTCTTGACACTCAGGCAGGCATCGCCCGGTCCAGCACCGCTCGCTGATCCACCTGCGCCTCATGGGCCCCGTAGGCCATGCCGCGCGGGCGCAATCTCAGCGCGATGAAAGCCTCGGCCGAGGGGCTGTCCATCTCCAGCAGGGCCGCCGCCTGGACCGCCAGCGCCAGCCGTTCGACCGCCAGCCGCGCCCCCGCCTCGTTCGCGCCCAGGTCCAGCCCGGCGATAAAGCGGTCATAGTCAGTCGACTTCCCGGCCTGCGACGCCAGCCAGTCGCGCAAGGCCTCCACGCCTTCAGGCTCTCGTCCCGCCGCGCGCAGCACGTCCAGCGCGATGACATTGCCCGAGCCTTCCCAGATGGCGTTCAGCGGCGACTGGCGGAACAGGCGCGGCATCGGGCCGGTCTCGACGTATCCGGCGCCGCCCAGCGCCTCCATCGCCTCATAGACCATGTTCGGCGCGCGCTTGCAGACCCAGTATTTGGCCACAGGAGTCAGCAGACGCCCCACGGGGTCATCGGCGTCGAAGGTCGCCGCCAGCCGCATCGACAGCGCCGTCGCCGCCTCGCTCTCGACCGCGAGATCGATCAGGACGGCGGCCATCATCGGCTGGTCGATCAGCCGCTTCTGGAAGGCGGTGCGGTGGGCGGCGTGCCACACCGCCTGCGCCAGCGCGCCCCGCATCTGCAACGCCGAGCCGACCACGCAGTCCAGCCGCGTGTGCTGGACCATACGGATGATGGTGGCGACGCCCCGCCCCTCTTCGCCCAGCCGCTGGGCCAGCGCGCCGTGATACTCGACCTCGGACGAGGCGTTGGAGCGGTCGCCCATCTTGTCCTTCAGCCGCATGACGCGGAAGCCCGCATTGCGCGTCCCGTCCGGCAGCCAGCGCGGCAGGATGAAGCAGGTCAGGCCGCCCGGCGCATAGGCCAGCGTCAGGAAGGCGTCGCACATCGGCGCCGAACAGAACCATTTATGCCCAGTCAGACTATACCAGCCGGCCTCTCCGACCGGCTCGGCGCGGGTGGTGTTGGCGCGCACGTCCGATCCGCCCTGCTTCTCGGTCATGGCCATGCCGATCGTCACGCCCGCCTTCTCGACCGCCGGACGCGAGGCCGGATCATAGCGACCGGACAACACGCCCCGTATCCACGGCTCGCCCACGGCCGGATCGGCCTGAAACGCCGCTGCCGAGGCATAGGTCATGGTCATGGGACAGCTGGTCCCCGAATCCGCCTGCCCCGTCAGAAACAGGATCGCAGCATGCAGCAGATGCCCGTTCGGCGTCCCGTCCCAGGCGCTGGCGGCCAACCCCGACCCCAGCCCCAGATCCATCAACTGATGATAGGCCGGATGAAACGTCACCTCATCGATACGGCGGCCGTAACGGTCATGCGTATCCAGCACCGGCGCCACCCGATTGGCCTGCACGCCCCAGTCGATCACCTCGGCCGAGCCGCACCGGCGCCCCAGATCGGTCAACCGTTCAGAATGCTCGCCGCCGCCCCAGCGCTGCACGGCGTCGTGCAGAGCCTTGTCGCCGGTGAACAGGTCGATGTCCTCCAGCGGCGGAACCTGATTGGCCACCTCATGGGTGTCGAGACGCTCGATGGGACGAAAGGCGGACATGGGCGGGCCTCCTAACTGAAGCAAGGAGGATGGCATGGGCGGGCGAAGGCCGCCAATGCAGGAAACGGCGCCTCAGCCCCGGTAAGGCGCAGCGAAGCGCAGGATGGACGGCAAAGCCGCATAAGGGGTCGAGCCGTGATCTTCGTCTTCAAACACCCGCAAACTTACGCCGCCGCGCGCCGTCAGATCGCGAGCGTTGGAGATCATGCGGCGTCCCAGATGGGCGAGCGGCAGACCGTCCATTTCCTCGCGCGCGCCGACGGCGATCAGCAGGTCGTCCTGCGTCCCCGGCTGCGTCTGCGGCTGGGCGGCGATGACCGCCGGGTTCCACCAGATCGACGGGCTGACGGCGACATGGCGGGCGAAGGGCGCTCGCGCCGCCCGCGCCTCCAGAACGAACAGGCCCGACATGGAATGGCCCATCAGCACCGACTGCGCCGGATCGGCGCCCAGTTCAGCAAGGCGCGGCAGCACCTGCGTCGTCAGTTGCGCCAGCAGGGCCGCGCCGCGCGGCTCGGGCGTCTGGCCTTGAGGCCCCGGCGTGAAGGCATAGGCGGCGACGCGATCGGTCACGACCGACAGGGTGACGCCCGCCACCATCATCGCATCCACCCGCGTCTTGGCCGAGCGCCGCAACAGCCGCCCCGCCACCTGTGCGGCGGCGTCGAAAAAGGCCTCGCCCTCCAGCAGCACCAGCACCGGCCATCCGCCTTCCGGTCGCTCGCCCTGCGGCGTCATCACGCGCACGTCGATGGCGGGCGCGCCATCGACAGCAGGCAGGCGGATGGCATAAGGCTTTGTCATATCGGCGGTCTGATCGGGTTTCTGGCCGGGTTTCTGGTCGGTCTTCCGCATGTCGGAGAGGGCGTTCGGGGTCAACGTCATACGCCCACCCTAGCCCATCTCGTCGCAGACATGTATTGCGACGCATTCTCTGAGTGGAGTTCGTGCTTTGGCGAACGCTGAAAACGCCCTGCCCGAGGCGGTCGTCGCCTATTCCAAAAGCGTGCGGACCAAGCTGTTCGCCATCGCTGTTCTGGCCGTCATAGCTGTGGCGGCCCTGCTGCTGGACATCGCCACCGGCCCCTCGTCCCTGTCGCCGCTGACAGTGCTGCAGGGCGTGTTCGATCCGTCCAGCCTGACCACGGCCCAGCAGGCCATCGTCTGGCAGGTGCGCCTGCCCTACGCCCTGATGGCGATGATGGTCGGGGCGGCCCTGGCCCTGGCGGGCGCCGAGATGCAGACGGTGCTGAACAATCCGCTGGCCAGCCCCTTTACGCTGGGCGTCTCCTCGGCGGCGTCGTTCGGGGCGTCGCTGGCCATTGTCCTGGGGCTGGGGTCGTCCTTCATCGGCGCCGACTGGCTGGTGCCGCTGAACGCCTTCGTCTTCGCCTTCGGCTCGGTGCTGGCGCTTCAGGCGCTGGCGCGAATGAAGGGGTCGGGCATCGAGAGCATCGTCCTGTTCGGCATCGCGCTCGTTTTCGCCTTCAACGCCCTGACGGCGCTGGTGCAGTTCCTGTCCTCGGCCGAGGCACTGCAGCAGCTGGTGTTCTGGACCATGGGATCGCTGTCGCGCGCGACGTGGAGCAATGTCGCGGCGTTGGCGGTTGTGCTGGTGGTGGTGACGCCCTTCTCGCTTTTGTCCTCGCGCGCGCTGACGGCGCTGCGTCTGGGCGAGGACCGGGCCATGAGCTTCGGCGTCGATGTGAAGCGCCTGCGCTTCCTGTCGTTGCTGCGGGTCAGCCTGCTGTCGGCGACGGCCGTGGCTTTCGTCGGCGCCATCGGCTTCATCGGACTGGTCGGGCCGCACATCGCCCGTCTGCTGGTGGGCGAGGATCACCGCTACTTCCTGCCCGCCAGCGTGCTGGCCGGAGCGGTCATCATGTCGCTGGCCTCGGCGGCGTCCAAGATCATCGTGCCGGGCGTGCTGATGCCCGTCGGCATCGTCACCGCCGTGATCGGGGTGCCCGTCTTCCTGCTGCTGATCTTCCGCAACGGAGGCCGGGCATGAGCGAACTGACGATCAGCGGCCTCGACGCCGGATACGGCGGCCAGCCCATCATCAGCGGCTTCAGCCTGCCGCCCCTGACCGCAGGCGAGGTCGTCTCCGTCGTCGGCCCCAATGGCGCGGGCAAGAGCACCCTGCTGCGCAGTCTGGCGGGCCTGATCCCGGCGCACGGCTCGATCCGGCTGGACGAGGCGGAGCTGACCCGGCTGTCGCTGGCCGACCGTGCCAAGCGCGTCACCTACATGCCGCAAACCCTGCCGCAGGGCGTGGCGCTGACAGTGCTGGAGACGGTGGTCGCCTCGATCCGCGCCACGCCCCTGCGCGGCGCCGTCTATACCGACGCCCAGGCGGCCGAGCGCGCCTATGAGGTGCTGCAACGCATCAACGCCGAGGCTCTGGCCGGGCAACGGCTGGACCGGCTGTCGGGCGGACAGAAACAGCTGGCCGGGCTGGCTCAGGCCCTGGCGCGCGAGCCGCGCCTGCTGCTGCTGGACGAGCCGACCAGCGCGCTGGACCTGCACTATCAGCTGCGCGTGCTGGACCTGGCGCGCGAGGCGGCGGCTGAACGGGGCATGACGGTGATGATCGTCCTGCACGACCTGCAGGCGGCGGCGCGTGTATCCGACCGGATCGCCGTCATGGCCAAGGGGAAACTGGTCGCCTTCGGCGCGCCGGACGAGGCGATCACGCCGGACATTCTGGCCGAGGTCTATCGCGTCTCGGCCCGCGTCCAGCGCTGCGACCGCGGCGTGCTGCAGGTGATGATCGACGACGTTCTGGCGGGCTGAACTCCCCACCGCAAATCTCTCTGAGCCAAGAAAAAGGCCCGGCTGCATCTGCGGCCGGGCCTTTCCATATGCGGTTCTGATGGGATCAGGGACGGATCAGCGTCACCACGTCGCCGGTCGGGTCGACCGGGACCGGCGTGCCGGCCGGGGCGTTGCGCGGCAGGCCCCGCGCCTTGTTCGAGACGTAGACGGCGTTGGTCGCGCGATCGATGGCGATGGTCTGGGGGAAGGTGCCCGTCTGCAGGTTCGCCTTCACCGCATAGGTGTCGGAATCCAGCACCGTCACCGTTCCGGCGACGCGGTTGGCGACATAGATCTGTTTGACCGCGCCGTTATAAGCGACGCTGAGCGCGCCCTCGCCCGTCGCCGCACGGCCCAGCAGGGCGCCGGTGTCGGCGTTCAGCACCGTCAGCTCGCCCGACTTCTGATTGGCGATGAACAGGCGGCGGCCTTCGGAATCGACGGCGATGTTGATGGGGGTGTCGCCCTGCGTCGACCACTGGCCCACGGCCTCGCCGGTCGCCAGATCGATGGCGGCCACGTCGTCGCTGCCCATGCCGACGACATAGAGGCGGTTGTTGGCGCCATCCAGCGCCGCGCCGGTCAGGCTGCCCACCGGCGTCATGATGGTGCGCTCAACCTTGTTCGTGGCGCCGTCGATGACCCAGACCATGTTCGGCTGGGCCGCGTCGCCTGCGTCGCCGCCGACCAGAGTGACATAGGCCTTGTTGCGGGCCTCATCGACCACGACCTGACGAACGTGGGCGCCCTCCTGCCCCTCGTTGCGGATGGTGGCGATCAGACGGCCGGTGCGGGCGTCGATGGCCGTGACCGCGCCTGCGCGGGTGTCCGTGCCGTACAGGACCTGGGTGCGGGTGTTCAGGTTCAGGCCGAACAGCGGATTGGCCGACACATCGACCGAGGATTCCGGCGCCAGCGTCTGGCCGTTCAGGCGCACGACCTGAGCATTATTAGCGCCGCGCGGGCCGACGGCGGCGACATAGAGGTCGTTGTCAGCCGGGTTGAAGACGATCTCATACAGGCCGCCGGGAGCGACCTTGACGGTCTTTTCGATCGTCTGGGCCGAGGCGGTCGAGGCCATCGCCAGGACGGCGAAGGCGGCGGCGGTCAGAATGCCGTTACGCAGGATGGTCATGGCGGTTCTCCGGGGATGAATCAGGGGGCGGAACATCAGGCGGCCGGGACCAGATCGGTCCAGTAGTCCCCGCGATAGGGTACGGCCAGGAAGTCCTTGTTGATCGTGTCCAGCGTCGCGCGCGGGTCCAGATCGGCGAACAGTTCGGGCTGGATCCACTTGGCCAGGACTTCGGTGGCGACAATGTCGATGGGCGAGTTGATCAGCTGGTGCGACAGGCCGTGGACCTTGCCCTCGCGCACCGCCTTCAGGGTCGACAGGCCGCGCCGCCCGACCACGCGGCGCAGCGAGGCGCGCGAGGTCTCAGCGTCGTATTTCGGGCCGACGACGAAGCCGCCGGTCTTCTCAAGGTGCGGGCCGCCGGTGGCGATGTAGATGTCGGGGTCGCGCTCGACCACGAACTCCAGGTTCAGCTTGCCCGACGGCTGTTTCAGCACCTCGGCGCCGATGTTGCGGGCGCCAACGAAGGTCAGATAGTCGCCGATGTTCCCGGCGCCGACCGAGTTGCAGCAGTCCGGCCCGTTGCCCGCGTGGGCCTCCAGGAAGACCGTCGGCTTCTGCTCGTCCTTCAGCCCGGCGACGCGGTCGGAGATGGTCTTCAGCCTTGCCGCGCGGAAGGCGTTGTAGCGTTCCGCCTGTTCGCCCCGCCCGATCATGGCGCCCAGCAGGGTCAGGCTGCGAGCCTGGTTTTCAAACGGGTGCTGGAAGAAGTCGATATAGGCGACGCGCACGCCCGCCTGCTCCAGCTGGGCCGTCTGGGCGTCGGTCGGGCCGGAATCCAGCGACACCAGCGCCACGTTCGGCTGGGCGCCCAGCACCGCCTCGACGTTGAAGGCGGCGGCCGAACTGGGCGTCTTGGGCAGGGTCGCCAGCGCCGGGGACTTCTCCAGATAGGCGGCGTAGGTTTCCGGGCTGAGACGGTTCACATCCCCCGCCCATGCAGCCAGCAGGCTGACCGGATCGGGATGGATCAGCGACAGGGCGATCAGGAAACGGCTGTCGTCGATCGACAGCTTCGTCACCGGCGGGGTGATGGCCAGCGGCCGGTCGCGCAGGTCCATAAGGCCGGAGGCGGCGCCCGCCTCCTCACGCCGCGCGCACCCGGCGGCCCCGGCCGCCATCAGGGCCGCAGCGCCCATCAGAAGGGCCCGACGCCCCAGCTTCAACTCGACCATCGAATAGCTTCTCGCTCTTCACGAAACAGCGCCAGAGGCGCTTCGCCACATCGCTTAATGATAATCAGTTTCAGCTTCAATCACTGATTTGCTGCACGGCGCGAAGCCTCGGCATCAGCGCGACGGAATGATCCGGGCGAAGCGCGCCGCGTCTCCGGCGGGGCGACCGTGGTCCGGCGCCGTCTGTTCCTGACGCACGGCCTCGGTCAAAACTCTGGGGTCGTCGCAGAAGATACGATGCAGCATAGCCATGACGGCCTCGGCTCGCGCGTCGGCCAGCGAATAATAGATGGAGCGCGACTCGCGCCGCGTCTTCACCAGCCCCGACTGGCGCAGTTCGGCCAGTTGTTGCGACAGGCCCGGCTGGCGCAAACCCAGTTCCTGTTCCAGCTGGCCGACCGAACGCTCTTGCTGCGCGATATGGCACAGGATCAGCAGGCGGTTGGCGTTGGCCAGTTGCCGCAGCAGTTCGGCCGCCTCGGGCGCGGCGGCCTTCAACCGCTCCAGATCGGCGTCGGCGGGTTTCATCGCGGCCCCGGCTGATAATACCAGGCGTCATCGCCCGCCAGCACATCGCCGAAGTCCGTCGGCGCCGCTTGAAGCAGGGGCGCGCCCGGCGTCCAGCCTTCGGGCGCCGAAGCCCCTTCCCGATCCGCCGTCTGCAGGGCCGTAATCAGACGCAGCAGTTCCTCGACCGAACGGCCGACGTTCATCGGATACCAGCTGATGGCCCGCACCACGCCGTTCGGGTCGATGACGAAGGTGGCGCGCACCGAGGCGCTGTCGGGCGCCGCCGGGTCGATCATCCCATAGGCCTGGGCGATGACCATGGAGGGGTCTTCGATGATGGGAAACTCCACCGTCACGTCGAAGCGATCGCGGATGTCCTTCAACCACGCCAGGTGGGAATAGAGGCTGTCGACCGACAGGCCCAGCAGCTCGCAGCCGATCGCCGTGAAGTCCGCCTGACGCCGGGCCATGGCGATGAACTCGCTGGTGCAGACCGGGGTGAAGTCTGCCGGGTGCGAAAAGAAGGCCAGCCAGCGCCCGCGATAGTCGCTCAGCCGACGCTGGCCGCGCGTCGTGCGGGCGGCGAAATCCGGCGCCGCCTCATTGATCCGCAGAGGCCGCAGCAAAGGCGTGTCCGTCATCGAGTCGGTTTCCATGCCATAGGGCTACGCGTCGCCGAGGCGCAGCGCACCTTGAAAACAATTACTTGCATATAATATGTAAGTATCTAATTGCTTGATCCAGATCAATGCGGAGAGACGCCGTGACCGACGCCCCCATCGACCCCGCCCGCGATTATGCCCGTGATCACGCCAGGGAATTGATCGAGGCCGCCCTGACGAACGCGGCCCAGCGGCCCGTGGTCAAATCCTTCTTCGACCCCGCCACCTTCACTGTCAGCCATGTGGTGCGCGACCCCGGCTCAAACGCCTGCGCCATCATCGACAGCGTGCTGGATTACGATCAGGCGGCGGGCCGCACCTCGACCGTCTCGGCCGAGGCCCTGATCGCCTACGTCGAGGCCGAAAACCTCGAGGTCCAGTGGCTGCTGGAGACGCACGCCCACGCCGATCACCTGTCGGCCGCGCCCTATCTGCAGGAGCGCCTCGGCGGTCGGCTGGCCATCGGCCGCGACATCATCAAGGTGCAGGACGTCTTCGGCAAAGTCTTCAACGAGGGGACAGCGTTCCGCCGCGACGGCAGCCAGTTCGACCAGTTGTTCGACGACGGCGACCGCTTCGCCATCGGCGGGCTTCAGGCCACCGTCCTGCACGTTCCCGGCCACACCCCGGCATGTCTGGCCTATGTGATCGGCGACGCCGTCTTCCCCGGCGACACCCTGTTCATGCCTGACTACGGCACAGCGCGCTGCGACTTCCCCGGCGGCGATGCGCGGACGCTGTATCGCTCGATCAAGCGGCTGCTGTCCCTGCCCCCGGCGGCGCGCGTCTTCCTGTGCCACGACTACAAGGCGCCGCCCGACCGCACCGAGTTCGCGTGGGAGACGACCATCGGCGCCCAGCGCGAGGGCAACATCCACGTCCGCGACGGCGTCAGCGAGGACGAGTTCGTCGCCATGCGCACCGCCCGCGACGCCACCCTGTCCATGCCGCGCCTGATCCTGCCTTCGGTTCAGGTCAACATGAACGGCGGCCGCATGCCCGAGCCGGAAGACAACGGCGTCCGCTACCTGAAAGTGCCCATCAACGCGCTCTGACGCGCGCCCTTTTTCCTCAAGCCAGATTCCTCAAAGCCAGAGAACCGCACCATGGATATCCGCCCGCTGGAAGACCGCCTGCACGTCTCGCCGCAGATCCTGCCCGAGGAGGTCCCGACGGCGGCCGCCCAGGGCTATCGCGCCATCATCTCCAACCGTCCCGACGCCGAAGAGCCGGGCCAGCCGATGACCGAGGACATCCGCGCCGCCGCCGAGGCCGCGGGCCTGCCCTTCGTCCACATTCCGGTGCGCGGAGGGGCCATGACGCCCGACGACATCGCCCGCTTCAAGGCCGCGCTGGCAGAACTGCCCCAGCCCATCCTCGGCTACTGCCGCTCGGGCACCCGCACCACCTTCCTGTGGGCGCTGTCGCAGGCGGGCGAGCGCCCGGCCGAAGAGATCGTCGCCCTGGCCGCCGCCGCCGGTTACGACGTCTCGCCGCTCGGCCCGCGCCTGGAGGGCTGAGGCATGGCCCATCCGCAAGCATCCGAAACCTGTGACGTCCTGATCGTCGGCGGCGGCGCCGCCGGGATCGCCACGGCGGCCAGCCTGCTGCGCCGCCGCCCCGGCCTTGACGTGGTGATCGTCGAGCCGTCCGAGCGCCACTATTATCAGCCCGGCTGGACGCTGGTCGGCGCGGGCGTCTTTACGCCCGAGCGCACCATGCGCGAGACCTGCCGCCTGATCCCCACCGGCGCCCGCTGGATCAAGGACAGCGTCGTCGACTTCGCGCCCGAGGCCGATCAGGTGCGCCTGTCGGACGGCCGCCGCATCGGCTATCGCGCCCTGGTCGCCGCGCCGGGCATCAAGCTGGACTGGGACGCCATCCCCGGCCTGAGCCAGACGCTGGGCCGCAACGGCGTGACCTCCAACTACCGCTTCGATCTGGCGCCCTATACGTGGAAGCTGGTGCAGGAGCTGAAGGGCGGCCGCGCCCTGTTCACCCAGCCGCCGATGCCGATCAAATGCGCGGGCGCCCCGCAGAAGGCCCTGTATCTGTCGGCCGACCACTGGCAGCGCACCGGCGCCCTCAAGAACGTGGACATCGAGTTCCACAACGCCGGGGCCGTGCTGTTCGGGGTCAAGGATTACGTCCCCGCCCTGATGAAATACATTGAGCGTTACGGCGTCGACCTGCGTTTCAACTCGCGCCTGACCGCCATCGACGGCGAGGCGCGCAAGGCGACTTTCGCCGTCACCGACGCCGATGGGGCCATCAGCGAAATCGTCCGCGACTTCGACATGATCCACGTCTGCCCGCCGCAGACCGCGCCCGATTTCATCCGCAACAGCCCGCTGGCGGCCGACAGCGGCTGGATCGACGTCGATCAGGCGACGCTGCACCACACCCGCCTCGACAACGTCTTCGGCCTGGGCGACGCCTGCTCGGCGCCCAACGCCAAGACCGCCGCCGCCGCCCGCAAACAGGCGCCGGTCGTGGCCGAAAACGTCCTCTCCATGCTGGACGGCAAGGCGCTGAAGGCCGTTTACGACGGCTATGGCTCCTGCCCCCTGACGGTCGAGCGCGGCAAGATCGTGCTGGCCGAGTTCGGCTATGGCGGCAAACTGCTGCCCAGCTTCCCGTCATGGATGCTGGACGGGCGCCAGCCGACGCGCCGCGCCTGGCACCTGAAGGCGCAGGCCCTGCCGGAAATCTACTGGGTCGGGATGCTGAAGGGCCGCGAGTGGCTGTGCGCCCCCGACTGCGTCGAGCCGGGCGTCGCCCCCCGCGCACAAAAGAGCGCCGCCTGATGGGCGAGCCGCTCAGCCTGCTGCAATACGGACTGGGCGCCGGGGCGGGGTCGCTGGTCGGCTTCACCCTGGGCCTGGTGGGCGGGGGCGGCTCGATCCTGGCCGTGCCGCTGATCGTCTATCTGGTGGGGGTGAAAGACCCGCACCTGGCCATCGGAACCAGCGCCTTCGCCGTGGCCGCCAACGCCTTCGCCAATCTGCTGAACCACGCCCGGCATGGGGCGGTGAAGTGGAAGATCGCCCTGCTGTTCGCGGCGGCGGGCGTGGTCGGGGCGGCGCTGGGCTCCAGCTTCGGGAAGGCGGTGGACGGCCAGAAACTGCTGGCCCTGTTCGCAGTGCTGATGTTGGTCGTCGGCGCCCTGATGCTGCGCGGCCGCTCGGCCGCGGGCGACCCGGACGTGACCCTGACCGCGCGCAATGCGCCCAAGCTGGTCGGCACAGGAGCGGCGACAGGGATGCTATCGGGCTTCTTCGGTATCGGCGGCGGCTTCCTGATCGTGCCCAGCCTGATGGGCTCGACCGGAATGCCCATCTATTACGCCGTCGGCTCGTCGTTGGTCGGCGTGACCGCCTTCGGCCTGACCACCGCCTTCAACTATGCGCTGGCGGGTTGGGTCGACTGGCCGCTGGCGGCGGTCTTCATCGGCGGCGGCGTTCTGGGCGGGTTGGCGGGCGCGCGGCTGGCCAAGTCGATGTCCAGCCGCAAGGGCCTGCTGAACACCGTCTTCGCGGGCCTGATCTTCGTCGTGGCGATCTATATGCTGTATCAGAGCGCCGTGGCCCTGAACCTGTTGGGCTGAACCTGTTAGGCTGACGGGGCGCGATCAGGCCTGATCGACGGCCTGATCGCAGACCGCCGGATGGGCGGGAACACGGGCCAAATCAACACGGGCGGGATCGACGCGGTGCGTCACCATGCGGCGGTGCAGGGTGTTGATGATGCCGCTGCCCGTCTTGACGCACAGTCCCGGAAACACCGCATGGACGAAGCAGGCCATCGAACCGACGAACATGGCCGCCCCGAACGAGGCCGCCGCCCCCATGTGCTCGGTATAGGTTTCTCCGACCGAGGCCGGGTGATCGACAAACAGACGCTTGAGCATGAAACCTCCGCTACAGGAAGCGGATGATATTCCGATTGCGCGAAAGAATCATTGCTGTTCGACCTTCAAAGCTCAGGCTGGAGGAGAATATTATTCTCCGCAGTCGCGTCCTACAGCGGCAACGCCGTGGTGAACTTGATCTGCTCCATCGCAAAGCTCGACGACACGTCGTCCAGAGGCGTGATGGCGATCAGGCGGCGATAGAAGCGGTCATAGGCGGCGATGTCCTTGACCAGCACCTTGAGCAGATAGTCGACCTCGCCGCTCATCCGGTAGAACTCGACCACCTCGGGCAGAGCCGCCGCCTGACGGAAGGCCTCCAGCCATTCGGCGTCGTGCCGCCGCGTCTTCACCGAGACGAAGACCACCAGCGGCAGGTCCAGCGCCTCGCGGTCCAGCAGGGCCACGCGCGCCGCGATGATCCCACTGTCCTGAAGCCGCTTCACCCGCTTCCAGCACGGCGTCTGCGTCAGGCCCACCCGCTCGGCCAGTTCGGCGATAGGCACGGTGGCGTCTTCCTGCAGTATGGCCAGCAGGCGGCGGTCGATGGCGTCCAGTGCGCTCATGTCGCGGCCCTCCCCGGCCGTGTGCGCCGCCGTCTCAGGCCGTCAGGGCGCGGGGCAGTTTGAAGGTCACGGTCTCGCGGGCGCCGTCGTCCTCGGTCACGGTCACGTCGAAGCGGGTGCGAAGCGCCTCGATCACCCCCTGCACCAGCGGCTCCGGCGCCGAGGCCCCGGCGGTCAGGCCGACCGTCTCGACCCCGTCGAACCAGCCCCAGTCCAGATCGCCCGCATCATCGACCAGGCGCGCATCGAGAGCTCCGGCCTTCAGCGCCACATCCACCAGTCGCGCCGAGTTGGACGAGTTCTTGGACCCCACCACCAGCACCAGCCCGCAACCCTCGCCCAGCCGCTTGACCGCCTCCTGACGGTTGGTGGTGGCGTAGCAGATGTCTTCCTTGTGCGGGTCGGGCAGTTCGGGGAAGCGCCGCTTCAGCGCCGCCAGAATTTCGGCCGTGTCATCCACCGACAGCGTGGTCTGGGTGGCGTAGGCCAGCGGCTGATCGCCGGGGCGCTGGAAGGCTTCCGCATCCTCGACCGTCTCGACCAGACTGATGGCGTCAGGCGGCAGCTGGCCCATAGTGCCGACGACCTCGGGGTGGCCCGCATGGCCGATCAGGATGACGTGGCGCCCCGCGGCGAAATTCCGCTCGGCCTCGACGTGGACCTTGGACACCAGCGGGCAGGTCGCGTCCAGAAACAGCATCTCGCGCGAGCGGGCCGTAGCGGGCACCGACTTGGGCACGCCGTGGGCCGAAAAGACCACCGGCCGGTCGTCCGGGCACTCGTCCAGTTCCTTGACGAAGACGGCGCCCAGACCCTTCAGCCGATCGACGACGTGGCGGTTGTGGACGATCTCATGGCGCACATAGACGGGGGCGCCGTATTTCTCGATCGCGCGCTCGACGATCTGGATGGCGCGGTCGACCCCGGCGCAGAAGCCGCGCGGCGTCGCCATGCGGACGGACAGGGGGCGACGTTGAAACTGTGAGGGCGATACAGGCGCGTTCATGGCGCTGAACTTAGGGCTTTGCGCGCCGGATCGCCACCGGAAGTCCGCGCGCCGTTTGCCGCGCCTCGCTTTAGCCGCTATCACCACCCAGCGTGGCCCGTTCGGGCGTCTGATCGGCCCGCCTTCATCGACTGCCGGAAAGCTCCTGATGCGTCGCGTCCTGACCGCCCTCGCCGCCTTTTCCATCGCGGCCGCGCTGATCCCCAACGCCGCCGAAGCCCAGAGCGGGCGTCCGCAGGGCGGCGGCAAGAAGGCCCAGGAGGCGCCCTCGCGCCCGATGCGGTTCGCGCCGCTGAGCCGACGCGCCAACGCGGGCCCCTGCCCCTATGTGAAGATTCTCTATGACGCGGCCCGCTACGTCGAGATGGCCGACTACGCCCAGCCCTCGACCAGCGGCATCGGCTACACCGGCGAGATCGAGGGCGTCAGCTCGGACTGCACCTATCGCGAATCCGATCCGATCCGTCTGGACATGAACCTGCTGTTCAGCCTCGGCAAAGGGCCTCAGGCTGAGGGCGACGCACGCACCTACCGCTACTGGATCGCCGTGACCGAGCGGAACTCCGCCGTTCTGGCCAAGGAATATTTCGACCTGCCCGTGACCTTCGGCGGCGCCGACCGCACCCAGGCCGAGGCCAGCCAGACCATCGTCATCCCGCGCGCCGAAGCCACCACCAGCGGCGGCCACTTCGAAGTCCTGATCGGCTTCGACGTCACGCCCCAGATGGCCGAGTTCAACCGATCCGGCAGCCGTTTCCGCCCGACTGCGGGCCAACAGAACAACTAAGACATGACCGACCTCAAGACTTCTCTCAGCGAAGCGGTCGGAGCCGCCTTCGCCGCCGAAGGCGTGGACAAGGCCCTGGCCCGCGTCACCGCCTCTGACCGTCCCGACCTGGCCGACTTCCAGTCAAACGGCGCCCTGGCCGCCGCCAAGGCGCTGAAGGCCAACCCGCGCGAACTGGCCGCAAAGGTGGCCGAGCGTCTGGCCGCCGATCCGCGCCTGTCCTCGGTCGAGGTCGCCGGTCCCGGCTTCATCAACATGAAGCTGTCGAACGCGGCGCTGGCCCAGCGCGCGGCCGAGGTCGCGGCGGACGATGAACTGGCCGGCGCCTCGCGCGTCGAGCCGCGCAAGGTGGTGATCGACTACGGCGGCCCGAACGTGGCCAAGCCCATGCACGTCGGCCACCTGCGCAGCGCCATCATCGGCGAGAGCCTGAAGCGGCTGTTCCGCCTGCGCGGCGATGACGTCACCGGCGACGCCCACTTCGGCGACTGGGGCTTCCAGATGGGCCTGCTGATCACCGCCTGCGGCGACGAGGGTCTGGCCGACGCCTTCATGGCCGACGGCGAAGGTCCCTTCCCGGCGCAGACGCCGGTGACGCTGGCCGACCTCGACCACCTCTATCCGCTGGCGGCGGGCAAGGCCAAGGAAGATCCCGCCTTCCGCGATCGCGCCCGCAAGGCGACCGCCGAACTGCAGGGCGGCCGCCCCGGCTATCGCGCCCTGTGGTCACACTTCGTCGCCGTCAGCCGCGAGGCGCTGAAGCGCGAATATGACGACTTGTCGGTCGACTTCGACCTGTGGAACGGCGAGAGCGACGCCGATCCCCTGATGGACGAGATGATCGCCGACCTGAAGGCCAAGGGCCTGCTGGTCGAGGACGACGGCGCCCAGGTGGTCCACGTCGCCCGCGAAGGCGAAACCCGCAAGAAGAAGCTGGCCGACGGCTCGGTGATCGAAGCGCCGTCGCCCCCGCCCCTGCTGGTCATCAGCTCCGAAGGCTCGGCCATGTACGGCACGACCGACCTGGCCACCATTCTGGACCGCAAGAAGTCGATTGCGCCCGACCTGATCCTCTACGTCGTCGACGAGCGTCAGGCCGAGCATTTCGAACAGGTCTTCCGCGCCGCCTATCTGGCCGGATACGCGCCCGAGAAGTCGTTGGAGCATCTGGGCTTCGGCACCATGAACGGCGCCGACGGCAAGCCGTTCAAGACCCGCGCGGGCGGCGTCCTGAAGCTGCGCGACCTGATCGACATGGCGACGGAAAAGGCGCGCGAGCGTCTGCACGAGGCCAAGCTGGGCGACGACCTGCCCGCCGAAGAGTTTGAGGACATCGCCCACAAGGTGGCGGTCGCCGCGCTGAAATTCTCGGACCTGTCGAACAACCGCACGACCTCTTACGTCTTCGACCTCGACCGCTTCATGAGCTTCGAGGGCAAGACCGGCCCCTATCTGCTGTATCAGGCCGTGCGGGTGAAATCCCTGCTGCGCAAGGCGGCGGAACAGGGCGTGGCCCTGGCCCCCATCGTCATCGAGGAAGCCGCCGAACGCGATCTGGCCCTGACGCTGGACGCCTTCGACGCGGCCACGGCGGACGCCTATGACAAGCGCTCGCCCAATCTGATCGCCGAGCACGCCTATCGGCTGGCGCAGAGCTTCTCCAAATTCTACGCCGCCTGCCCGATCCTGGTCGCGCCGGACGAGGCGACCAAGGGCTCGCGCCTGGCCCTGGCCGCCGCGACCCTGCACCAGTTGGAGACGGCCCTGCGCCTGCTGGGCATCGAGACGCCCGAGCGGATGTAGGATTCCGCCTTTCCTCCCTATCGCATCGCGATGGGGAGGTGGCGCGGAGCCGCAGGCGACGTGACGGAGGGGCCGCTGGATTCCTCCGCCCCAGCCCCTCCACCACTTCGTGGTCCCCCTCCCCATTGCATGGGGAGGAAAAGTGCTAGGCTGCGCTCAAGTTACGGAGCCCCTCATGTCCCTCGACGCCTTCATCGCCGGCCTGCCCAAGGCCGAACTACACCTGCACATTGAAGGCTCGCTCGAGCCCGAACTGATGTTCGAGCTGGCGCAGCGCAACGGCGTCGCCATTCCCTATGACAGCGTCGAGGCCGTGCGCGCGGCCTATGACTTCTCGAACCTGCAGGACTTCCTCGACATCTACTACGCGGGCGCGGCCGTGCTGCTGACCCGTCAGGACTTCGAGGATCTGGCCTTCGCCTATTTCCAGCGCGCCGCCGCCGACAATGTCCGCCACGCCGAGATCTTCTTCGACCCCCAGACCCACACCGATCGGGGCGTGCCCTTCGCCGTCGTGGTCGAGGGCCTGATCGCGGGCATGGACCGGGCCAAGGCGGAGCTGGGCGTAACGTCGGGCCTGATCCTCAGCTTCCTGCGCCACCTCAGCGAAGACGAAGCCTTCGCCACGCTGGAGGCCGCCAAGCCCTATCTTCATCACTTCATCGGCGTCGGACTGGATTCGTCCGAGGTCGGCCACCCGCCGTCCAAGTTCCAACGCGTCTTCGCCGCCGCCCGCGACTTAGGGCTGAAGCTGTGCGCCCACGCGGGCGAGGAAGGCCCGCCCGAATACGTCCGCGAGGCGCTCGACCTGCTGCACATCGACCGCATGGACCACGGCAACCGCTCGATGGAGGACGAGGCCCTGATCGCCCGTCTGGCCGCCGAACAGATGACCCTGACCGTCTGCCCCCTGTCGAACCTGAAGCTGTGCGTGGTCAGGAATCTGAAGGACCACCCGGTCCCCGAGATGCTGCGCCGCGGCCTGCACGTCACCCTGAACTCGGACGACCCGTCCTATTTCGGCGGCTATGTGAACGCCAACTATAGCCAACTGGCCGAGGCGGTCGGCCTGACGCGCGAACAGGTGACGCAACTGGCGAAGAACAGCTTCGAGGGCAGCTTCCTGAACGACGCCGACAAGGCGAAGCGGATCGCCGAGGTGGAGGCCTACGCGGCGGCGAACTGAGCCGCCCTCCCTCTCTTCGCCGTCATCCTCGGGCTTGACCCGAGGATCCAGAACCTTTTCGGCCGGATGCGTGCAGGCGCCGGTGGTTCATGCCGTGGCTGTCGGCGTGGCTGGATCCTCGGGTCAAGCCCGAGGATGACGGCACTGGGGGATGGCCTTTCCCCACATCCGACTCCCACGCGCACAACGTTCCTGATATGTTCACATCATGGAACGCCCCGGTCGACAGCCTGATGAAGACGCCGCCGGGCTGCGCTGGCTGTTCATCGACCTGAACGCCTTCTTCGCCAGCGTCGAGCAGCAGCAGAACCCTGACTGGCGCGGCAAGCCCGTCATCGTCCGCCCGGCGATCAGCGAATACACCGGCGCCATCGCCGCCAGCTATGAGAGCAAGGCCTTCGGCGTCCGCACCGGGATGCAGGTGGCCGAGGCCCGCCGCCTGTGCCCCGACCTGATCGTCGCCGAGGCGCGGCCCGACCTCTATGTTCAGGTCCACAAGCAGATCATGCACGAGATCGACCAGCACGTCCCGGTGTGGAAGGTCGGCTCCATCGACGAATGTTCGTGCCAGTTGATCGGGCCGAAGCGGCAGGAAGCCAACGCCGTCGCCCTGGCCCGGCGCATTCAGGCAGGGATCATGAAGAATGTGGGCGGGTGTCTCCGGTCCTCCATCGGACTGGCGCCCTCGCGGTTTCTGGCCAAGACGGCCTGCGGCATGAAGAAGCCCGCCGGGCTGACGATACTGCGCGCCAACGAACTGCCCGGCGCCATCCTGCACCTGCCGCTGTCGCAGTATCCGGGCGTCGGCTCGCGGATGCGCGAGCGGCTGGCGGCGGCGGGCGTCACGGACACGGCGGGCCTGTGGAACATGACCGCCAAGGAGGCGCGGGCGGTCTGGAACAGCATCGAGGGCGAGCGCATCTGGCGCGGCCTGCACGGCCTCGACAGCGAGCCGACGCCGGAAAAGCCGCCTGCCTCCATCAGCCACAGCCATGTGCTGGCGCAGGCCATGCGCAACCCGGACAAGGCGCGGGCGGTCGCGCGGCGCCTGATGGTCAAATGCGGGGCGCGGCTGCGGCGGATGGGGCTGACCGGCGCCGGGATCAGCCTGCATCTCGACATGGGGCCGAAGGGCGCCAGGCGCGGCTGGGACACCACGGGCCTGACCCGCGCCGTCGCCCCGACGCAGGACACCTTCGCCCTGCTGGCCGCGCTGGACGCGCTGTGGCGCCGGGTCGAGCCGGAACTGGAGGCCGGGCGGTTGAGCTATGTCGGCGTCGGCGTTCACGGCCTGAAGGCGCGCGACGCCTTCGAGGCCGATCTGTTCGACATCGGCCCGGATCAGGGCGGCGACGCGCCGTCCTTACGCCTGTCGCAGGCGCTGGATGCGCTGAACAAACGCTATGGCAAGGACACGGTCAGCATCGGCCCCAAGGCGGGCCTGCCCGACTATATCGGCGCCAAGATCGCCTTCACCCGCATTCCCGATGAGGCGGACTTCTATGAGTGAGAGATCAGGTCTGAGGCCGCGATCTCGGCGATCTTCAGCGCGCTGAAGCTGGCCTTGGCGGCGGCCGCCGTGTCCGGAGCGATGGCGCGGCAGGCGTCCTCGATGACCACGGCCTCGAAGCCTTCTCGCACCGCGTCCTCGGCGGTGAAGCGGACGCAGTAGTCATAGGCCAGACCGCACAGAAACAGCCGCTTCACGCCCAGATCGCGCAGCAGACCCGCCAGACCGGTCGCCGTCCTGTGGTCGTTCTCATAGAAGCCGGAGTAGCTGTCGACCGCGGGATTATAGCCCTTGCGAACCACGGCCAGCGCCTTGGTCACGGCAGGCGCCGCGTCAGGGTGAAAGTCCGCCCCCGGCGTCCCCTGCACGCAGTGATCCGGCCACAGCATCTGGGGGCCGTAGGCGACCTCGATCTGCGTGAAGGGCGCCGCGCCCGCATGGTTGGAGGCGAAGCTGATCTGGTCCGGCGTGTGCCAGTCCTGAGTGGCGATGACAGTCGCGAACCGCTCGGCCAGCCGGTTGATCAGGGGCATGATCGCCGCCCCGCCCTGAACCGCCAGAGCGCCGCCCTCGCAGAAGTCGTTCTGGGCGTCGATGACCAGGAGCGCATCGCCCAATCCAATCTGGGGGCTGGCGATCTCCATGACGTCAGGCCGCCGCGATCTGATCGACTTCGTTGGCCGAACCCAGGACAACCGGCACCCGCTGGTGCAGTTCGGTCGGAGTCACGTCCATGATGGCCTGCTTGCCGTCGGTGGTCGACTTGCCGCCCGCCTGTTCGACCAGGAAGGACATGGGGTTGCCCTCATACATCAGGCGCAGCTTGCCCGGCTTGTTCGGCTCGCGCTTGTCCCACGGATAGAGGAAGACGCCGCCGCGCATCAGGATGCGGTGCACGTCGGCCACCATGGCGGCGACCCAGCGCATGTTGAAGTTCTTCCCGCGCGGCCCCTCGGCGCCCTTCAGGCAGCCGTCGACATAGCGCTGGACGCTTTCAGCCCAGTGGCGCTGGTTCGACATGTTGATGGCGAACTCCTTCGTATCGGCCGGAATGCGCACGTTCTCATGCGTCATCAGCCAGCGGCCGTCCGGCGCCAGGGTGAAGCCCGCCACCCCCTTGCCCGTGGTCAGCACCAGCATGGCTTGACCGGCGTAGACGGCGTAAAGCGCCGCGACCTGATGACGCCCCGATTGCAGGAAGTCGGCTTCGCTCGGCTGGGCCGACGGCGCCTTCAGCACCGAGACGATGGTGCCGACCGGCGCATTGATGTCGATGTTGGACGAGCCGTCCAGCGGGTCGAACAGCACCAGATATTCGCCCGCAGGATTAGTCGCCGGCTGCATCGTGTCCTTTTCCTCAGACGCCACGCCCGCCACAGCCGGACAGGCCAGCAGGGCCTCGGTCAGCAGGTCGTCGGCGATGACGTCCAGCTTCTTCTGCTCCTCGTCCTGCACATTGACGGCGCCCGACGCGCCCAGGGCGCCGACCAGGGCGCCGCCCGCCACCACCTGGCGGATCTCGACGCAGGCGGCGGCCGCCGTGGTCAGCGTCGCGACCAGTCCCTGCGGCAGGTCGAGGGAGGCGAGGTGGGCGGCGAGATCGGTGCGGGCGGTCATGACGTCCTTGAAATCCTGTGGGCGAAGCGCGGTTCCACCCCCTCATGGCCCTTCGGATCGACGGCGGCAAGTGCGGCGCCGCTTGACTTCGCGCCGGAGTCGGGGCCTTACGTCGGACGCTCTCGCGGGAGAGATCGGGTCCGTTCGCGGCGCCCGGAGCCGAAGGCGCAACCGCCCCGGAAACGCTCAGGCAAAAGGACCGCGAAAGCGCACGGACGCTGGAAAGTCGCCGAAGGACGGAGGGTCCCGACGCGCGCCGACGGAGCAAGGCCGAACCCTTTCGAGGGAACGGTCGGAATCTCTCAGGCTTCAGGACAGCGGGGGCGCAACGACGGCGAAGCTATCGCCGCAACCTGCGACCCGGAGGCGACGCCATGAGCGATCAGGCCCTTAAGACTACCCCTCTCAACGCCGCGCATCGCGCGCTTGGCGCCCGCATGGTCGGCTTCGGCGGCTATGACATGCCGGTTCAGTATGAAGGCGTGCTGGCCGAGCACCGCTGGACCCGCGAGCACGTCGGCCTGTTCGACGTCTCCCACATGGGTCAGGCGCGCATCACCGGCGCCGACGCCATCGGCCAGTTCGAGCGTTTCGTCCCCGGCGACTATGAGATCGTGAAGCCCGGCAAGCAGAAATACACCCTGCTGCTGAACGAACAGGGCGGCGTGATGGACGACCTGATGGCGGGCAAGCCGTTCGAGGACGGCCTCTATATCGTCGTCAACGCGGGCAATAAGGACGCCGACTTCGCCTTCCTGAACGCCAATCTGTCGGGCGACGCCAAGCTGGAGGTGCTGGACCGCGCCCTGCTGGCCATTCAGGGACCGGAAGCGGCCGCCGTCATGGCCGCCCATTCGGCTGAGCTGGCCGACATGGGCTTCATGGACTGCCGCACCGTCCGTCTGTTCGATGAAGACTGCATCGTCTCGCGCTCGGGCTACACCGGCGAAGACGGCTATGAGATTTCGCTGCCCAGCGCCGCCGCCGAGCGGGTGTGGAACCTGCTGCTGTCGGACGAGCGGGTGAAGCCGGTCGGTCTGGGCGCGCGCGACAGCTTGCGTCTGGAAGCTGGTCTGCCGCTGCACGGCCACGACGTCGACGCAGAGACCACTCCGGTCGAGGCGGCCCTGACCTTCGCCCTGTCCAAGTCGCGCAAGGAGCGCGCCGACTTCGCCGGGGCCGACGTCATCCTGAAACAACTGGCCGACGGCCCGGCGCGCGTCCGCATCGGCCTGCACGTCAAGGAAGGCGCCCCCGCCCGCGAAGGCGCCGAGATCGCCGACATGGACGGAAATCTGATCGGCAAGATCACCTCGGGCGGCCCTTCGCCGTCGCAGGGGCGCAACATCGCCATGGGCTATGTCCCGCCCGCCTTCGCTGAGGTCGGCACGGAACTGAAGGTTCTGGTGCGCGGCCGCCCCGCCGCCGCCGAAGTCGTCGCCACGCCTTTCGTGGCGACCCGCTACTACCGGAAGCCGAAATAAGACCGCCACCCTCGGGCTTGACCCGAGGGCCGGGCGGTCCGCCGCTCGACGCTGGAAGTTCTAGACCAACCGCCCGCTCCAGGGCTCGATCCTCGGGTCAAGCCCGAGGATGACGAAAAAAGGGAAGACCAAGATGAAGTTCACCAAGGATCACGAGTGGGTTCGCCTCGACGGCGACGTCGCCACGGTCGGCATCTCCAAGCACGCCGCTGACGCCCTGGGCGACGTGGTGTTCGTCGAAACGCCGGAAGCGGGCAAGACCGTCTCGGTCGGCGACAGCTTCGCCGTCGTGGAATCGGTCAAGGCCGCCTCGGACGTCTACGCCCCCATCGCGGGCGAAGTGATCGAGGGCAACGCCGCCCTGGCCGACGCCCCGGAAACCGTCAACGCCGATCCGGAAGGCGAAGGCTGGTTCGCCAAGATCAAGGTGTCCGACGCCTCGGTGCTGGACGGTCTGATGGACCAGGCCGCCTACGACGCCTACCTGACCACCCTCTAAAGGTCTCCCCTCTCCGCTCATCCCCGCGGAAGCGGGGACCCAGTTCCTTGGGGTCAAGCAGCGGTGTTTGAAGCTTAAACCTGGGTCCCCGCTTCCGCGGGGATGAGCGGAATATAGAATGCGCTACCTCCCCCTGACGCCCGACGACCGTGAGGCCATGCTGGCCGCCATCGGCGCCAAATCCATCGACGACCTGTTCATCGACGTGCCGCAGGCCGCGCGCCGCGAAGGCTTCGTCGACCTGCCCCGCGTGGCGGGCGAACTGGAGGTCGAACGCGCCCTCTCGGCCATGGCGGGCAAGAACGCCACGGCCGGAACCGTCCCCTTCTTCTGCGGCGCGGGGGCCTATAAGCACCACATCCCGGCCACGGTCGATCATGTGATCCAGCGGTCGGAGTTTCTGACCAGCTACACCCCCTATCAGCCGGAAATCGCGCAGGGCACGCTGCAATATCTGTATGAGTTTCAAACCCAGGTCGCCAACCTGACCGGCATGGAAGTCGCCAACGCCTCCCTCTATGACGGCTCGACCGCCATGGCCGAGGGCGTGCTGATGGCCACCCGCGTGACCCGCCGCAACAAGGCCGTCATCTCGGGCGGGGTCCACCCCCACTACGTCAAGGCGACCGAGACGGTGGTCCACGCCGTCGGCGTCGAAACCGAAGCCCTGACCGCCGCCGTCGACGCCGAAGACGCCGTCATCGCCGCCATCGACAAGGACACGGCCTGCGTCGTCGTCCAGACCCCCAACGTCTTCGGCACCGCCACCGACGTGACCAGGATCGCCGAGGCCGCCCACGCCGCCGGCGCCCTGCTGATCGTCGTGGTGACGGAAGCCGTGTCGATGGGCCTGCTAAAGTCGCCCGGCGAAATGGGCGCCGACATCGTCGCGGCCGAAGGTCAGTCGATCGGCAACGCCCTGAACTTCGGCGGCCCCTACATCGGCCTGTTCGCCACCCGCGAGAAGCTGCTGCGCCAGACCCCCGGCCGCTACTGCGGCGAGACCGTCGACGCCGAGGGCAAACGCGGCTTCGTCCTGACCCTGTCGACGCGCGAGCAGCACATCCGCCGCGACAAGGCGACCTCGAACATCTGCACCAACTCGGGGCTGTGCTGCCTCGCGTTCAGCATCCACATGAGCCTACTGGGCGAGACGGGCCTGCGCCAGCTGGCCCTGCTGAACCACGAAAAGGCCGTCGCCACGCGCGACGCCCTGGCCGCCATTCCGGGCGTCGAGATCCTGACCCCGCGCTTCTTCAACGAGTTCGCGGTCAAGCTGCCGAAGAACGCCGCCGAGGTGGTTCAGACCATGGCCGACAACGGCGTCCTGTGCGGCGTGCCCTACAGCCGTCTGGCGCCCGATGCAGGTCTCGACGACGTCCTGCTGGTCGCCGCCACCGAGACGACGCTGGACGCCGACATCAAGATCCTGGCGGGTGCGCTCGCCAAGGTCCTGGCCGCCTAAGGGGAGATTGGAACCATGAGCACGATGAACACTGTCGGCCGCCCGACCGCCCCGAACGCCGCCTCGGACGCGTCCTACAAGCCCGCCACCCTGACCGGCGGGCGCGGCCTGCTGCAGGACGAGCCGCTGATCTTCGAAGGCGAAGGCTGGGGCAAGACCGGCGTCGACCTGCCGAAACCCGCCACGAACGGTTCTGACCTGGGCGATCTGGTCCGCAAGGATCCGATCGGTCTGCCCGGCCTGTCCGAGCCCGAGGCCATGCGCCACTATGTGCGCCTGAGCCAGAAGAACCACGCCATCGACCTGGCGCTGTATCCGCTGGGCTCGTGCACGATGAAGCACAACCCGCGCCTGAACGAAAAGATGGCGCGCCTGCCGGGCTTCTCGGACATCCACCCGCTGCAGCCGCAGTCGACGGTGCAGGGCGCGCTGGAGCTGATGGATCAGCTGGCCCACTGGCTGACGACGCTGACGGGGATGCCTGCGGTGGCCCTGTCGCCCAAGGCGGGCGCGCACGGCGAACTGTGCGGCCTGATGGCCATCCGCGCCGCCCATGAAGCCAAGGGCGAGCATGAACAGCGCCGCAAGGTGCTGGTCCCGACCTCGGCCCACGGCACCAACCCGGCCACCGCCGCCTTCGTCGGCTATTCTGTGGTCGAAGTGGCCCAGACTGACGATGGCCGCGTCGACGTGGCCGATCTGGCGTCCAAGCTGGGCCCGGACGTGGCGGCCATCATGGTGACGAACCCGAACACCTGCGGCCTGTTCGAGCGCGACATCCTGGAGATCAGCCGCCTGACCCACGAGGCGGGCGCCTACTTCTACTGCGACGGCGCCAACTTCAACGCCATCGTCGGCCGGGTGCGCCCCGGCGACCTGGGCGTCGACGCCATGCACATCAACCTGCACAAGACCTTCTCGACGCCGCACGGCGGCGGCGGGCCGGGCGCCGGTCCGGTCGTGCTGTCCGAGGCCCTGGCCCCCTTCGCCCCTGCCCCGTGGGTCGTGAACACCGGCGACGGCTACAAACTGGTCGAGCGCGAGGAAGACGAGGCCGAACAGGCCTTCGGCCGCCTGTGCGCCTTCCAGGGGCAGATGGGCATGTATGTCCGCGCCCTCAGCTACATGATGTCCCACGGCTCGGACGGCCTACGTCAGGTGGCCGAGGACGCCGTTCTGAACGCCAACTACATCAAGGTCCGCCTCGAAGACCTGATGAGCCCGGCCTTCCCCGACGGCCCCTGCATGCACGAGGCCCTGTTCGACGACGAGTGGCTGAAGGGCACGGACGTCACCACGCTCGACTTCGCCAAGGCGATGATCGACGAGGGCTTCCACCCGATGACCATGTATTTCCCGCTGGTCGTCCACGGCGCAATGCTGATCGAGCCGACCGAGACGGAATCCAAGGCCGAGCTGGATCGCTTCATCGAGGCCATGCGCCTGCTAGCGGGCGCAGCCCTGGAAACGAAGAATGGGGCCGGAGACGTCGAACGTTTCAAGGGTGCGCCCTTCCACGCGCCCCTGCGTCGTCTGGACGAAACCCGCGCCGCGCGCTCGCCGCGTCTGCGCTGGGCCGCGCCGGAAGGCTCCAACCGCGCCGGTTGATCGGCTCTGCAAGCCTGACCTCAGCGAACGCCGTGTCTTTCGGGACACGGCGTTCTGCATTTCGGCGGTGACTTACGAAAGCGTCATGACGGCGCCGCCTTTCAGCCTTGTCTGATGCGTTCAGTGCGTATCGGCCAGACTTCCCGGCCGCCCCCTGCTCGAGACGCCGTCCCGTGACCCTGGTCCTGCCTTCGCTGAGCCCGCCTCCGCCGCCCCGTCCGGGCGTGGCGCGGCGTCTGCGTCGTCTGGCGCTGATGGCGGTGGGCTTCTTCATCATCCTGCTGGGCATAGTGATCGCCCCCCTGCCCGGCCCCGGCGGCGTGCCGGTCATCGCCCTGGGGCTGGTGATCGTCCTGCGCAACTCATGGTGGGCCAAGCGGCAATTCATCCGCGCCCAGCGCGCCCGCCCCAAATGGGTCTATCCCTTCCGCCGTCTGATGCGGAAAAAGCCCGAGATCGCCCCTGTCTTCTGGCAGCAGACCCTGCGCGCCGAGAAGATGGTGCTGCGCCGCCGTCGACGCCCGCTGGCCCGACTGCGTCGCCGCCTGCGCGGGCTGTGGCGCAGGTCCAGACAATAAGGCCAAGCTAAGGCCAACACACGAATGTGAACGCCCTTCATACCGGATTCGCGTGGAACGGCGTATGCTCCCCCTTGCGTAGTCTCGAGGTTGAAAGCGTTGGGAGGCGCTGTTCACATGATGTCACGCGTAAAAAAGGGAATCATCGCCGGTTTCGCAGCGACCGTCGCGGTTTCCGTGCTTGAAGTAGCCAACCTCTTCCTCAATCACCTGTTCGACCCCTTCCCCGGCGTGGTGGCCAGACTGTTCGGAATGCCGGGCAATATGGCGGCCGGGTGGGGTCTGCATCTAGTAATCGGCACCTTCGCCCTGGGGTCGCTGTTCGGCGTGCTTTATCCGCGCCTGCCCAGCGCCACGCCCGTCACCAAGGGCATCGTCTTCGCCGTCGGCGCCTGGGTGCTGATGATGCTCTATATCACCATGGCGGGCGATTACCGGACCTTCACTGGTTCGTCCGGCTTCGGCACCTTCGGATGGATGCTGGCGCTGCACATGGTCTTCGGCGCGGTCATGGGCAATGTCTATGCCCGACTGGTCGAGCGTGAGCGGCGCGGCGTCGCTCCGATCGGGGCCGCCCCGGCTCACTAAGGTTCTGCGAACCCGACAACAGGATCGCGGACAAACAAAAGGCCCCGCCGGCGACGGCGGGGCCTGATGTTTTTGCGCTGCTGAACGATCAGTTCAGCTTGTCGCCGATCTGGGCGATGGCTTGATCGATCAGGGCGTCCGTCTTGGCCCCGGCGATGCGGGCGGCCAGGATCTGCTGCGCAGCCTTGGCGGCCAGGTCTGCGGCTGCAGCCTTGACCTCTTGCGTGGCCTCGGCCTCGGCCTGGGCGATGCGGCGCTCGGCCAGGGCCTGACGGCGGGCGGTCGATTCCTCGATGCGCGCCTTGGCGTCGGCTTCCAGACGCTTGGCGTCCGCTTCGGCCGTGGCCAGCAGGTCGGCGGCCTGAGCTTCAGCCTCGGCCTTCTCCTGACGGATCTGGGCCAGCATGGCTTCGGCTTCGGCGCGCAGGCGGGCGGCTTCGTCAAGGTCCCCCTGAATCTTGGCGGCCTTGGCGTCCAGGTTGGCGGCGACCAGCTTGGGCACGCCCGCCATCACCACGATGGCGATGAAGATCAGCAGGCCAAAGGCGACCCACAGTTCAGGATTGGCGAAATCATAGAAATGACCGGTCAGGAAGGCGGGCATCAGGCGGCTCCCTTGATGGCGGCGGCCATTTCAGCATCGGTAGCCGCCTTGCCGGTCAGACGCTCGAGCATGGCGGCCGCTGCGTCCGAAGCAATGGTCGTGACATTGGCCATGGCGGCGTCGCGGGTCTTGGCGATGGCGCCTTCGGCCTCGGCGATACGCGCGTTGACCACGGCTTCGTCGGCAGCCAGGCGGGCGTTGAATTCTTCGGTGACGCGCTGCTTGGCGGCTACGGCGGTCGCGCGGGCGTCGGCGCGAGCCTTCTCGACCTCGGCGCGGGCGGCCTCGGCCTGAGCAGCCGCTTCGGTCTGGACCGAACGGGCGGCGGCGATGGCGCTGTCGATCGTGTCCGCGCGCTCGTCCATGACCTTGCGCAGCCGCGGGGTGAAGACCTTGGCGACCAGGACGTACAGAAGGACGAACAGGATCAGCAGATAGCCGATCTGGCCCGCCCAGTGCTGGAATTCGAACTGGGGCAGACCGCCCGAGCCATGCTCGGCCGCCGCCTGCGTCTCCGCGTGGAGATCGCCGGGCGCCGGGGTCTGTACGTCAAGTGTGGGTGTGCTGGCCATGAACCGTCTTCGCTAGATCAGGACAGCGGCGCGCAGGACAGACCCGCGCGCCGCCAATTCTGAGTGATCGTGGGCTGGGATCAGCCGAAGATCATCAGGACGCCCAGCACGAAGGCCAGGATGCCCAGGGCTTCGGCCAGGGCCGCGCCGACGAACAGATTGCCGACTTGCGAAGCGGCAGCAGCCGGGTTGCGCAGGGCGCCGGCCAGGAAGTTGCCGAAGATGTTGCCGACGGCCAGGGCCGAGCCGATCATGCCGAGGGTGGCCAGACCAGCGCCGATGTACTTAGCGGCTTCAGCGTCCATGATGATTTCCTAATTTCTTGGAGCGTTGGAGGGTAGGGTTACGAACTGAACTCAAGCCTTAGTGGCCATCGCCCAGGTTGACCACATCGTTGAGGTAGATGCAGGTCAGAACGGTGAAAACGAAGGCCTGAAGGAAGGCCACCAGGAACTCGAGCGCCGTCATCGCTACGACCATTCCCAGCGACAGCGCCGCGACGGGAAGAAGGGCATAGGCCAAACCACCGGTGACGATGGCCACCGCACCCAATTGAACGACGAACTGGGCGAAGATCTTCAGCGCCACGTGACCGCCCAGCATGTTGCCGAACAGACGCAGGGCCAGGGTGGCCGGACGCAGCAGGAAGGACACGAACTCGATCAGGCCGACGACCGGGCGCAGCAGCAGCGGCGCGCCCGCAGGCCAGAAGAGCCTCAGAAAGCCGACGCCGTTCTTGACGATGCCGATCACCACCACGGTCAGGAAGGAGATCAGGCCAAGGGTCAAAGTCACGGCCAGCTGCGAGGTGGCGGTGAAGGTCAGGAACATGCCCAGCAGGTTCATCGACAGAACCATCAGAAACATGGTGAAGGCGAAGGGGAAATACTTCCGGCCCTCATGCCCGATGATGGAGTTGGCCAGGTTGTCGACCATGCCGAACAGGCTTTCGCCCGCGGCCTGCATCCGGCCCGGCACCACCTTGGCGCCCGAGGTCGCCAGCGACAGGAAGCCCACCACGCCGACGAAGGCGATGGTCATGGCCACGTGCGAGTTCGTGATCGCGATCACCTGTTCGCCCAGGATGGGAACATTGACCGTGCCGAACTCTACGAGCGGCTTGACCTCAAATTGTTCAATCGGACCGGCCATTAAGCCTATCGTTCCCTGTTTTCTTCGTCAGCCTCGACGATAGGTTCGCCCTGTTGAGGCAAACCCGCCGCCTTGGCCTGCGCCATCAGCCGGTGGGCTGTGCGACGCGCCATATAAACCGATAAGGCGAAGCCCAGCAGGACCCCGCCCAAAACGCCCATCGGCGCCGTCCCGAACAGCCGGTCGACGCCAAACCCGATTGCGAGACCGATCAGCACCCCGCCGAGAAGCTCGGCGATGATGCGATAGGCCTGGCCGACGACCTTCTGCGCAGCAACATCGACGGACTTGTCCGCCTGAACCTTCGCCTCAAGTGCGGATGCGCCTTCGTGGAGGCGTTTGATCGCCTCTTCGCGCGATTCCTTCGTTGGGGACATGGCCTGTTCGCTCAGCGTCCGGCACAGGGCCGAAACGGGTCTGAATTTCGGCGCGGAACCTATAGGCGAGACGGCCTCAGGTCAAGGCGGCGCGCCCTGGACTTAAGTCCATGACTTTCCGACATTTCTTGGAGGCGCGACGTTCCGTCCCGGCTAAGGTTGCGACTCTTCGTCCTCGCTGACGAAATCCTGGGCGAATTCCGGCGCGCCGTCATCCAGCCCGGTCAGCAGATCCTCGCCTTCGTCGTCGCCTGCACGCGACGGGTCCGGCACCTCGAAACCAACCGGCATGGACAGATCCAGCAGGCCTGCCGCCTTCATCTCCTGTACGCCCGGCAGGTCATAGAGGCTGGCCAGGCTGAAATGCTCCAGGAAGTGGTCGGTCGTGGCGTAGGTGACGGGCCGTCCCGGCGTGCGACGCCGTCCGCGCAGGCGCACGAAGTCCATCTCCAGCAGCAGGTCCAGCGTCCCCTTGGACAGGGAGACGCCGCGCACACTCTCGACTTCAGCGCGGGTGCAGGGCTGATGATAGGCGATGATGGCCAGGGTCTCGAGCGCAGCCTTGGACAGGCGGCGCAGCTCCTCGCGCTCCTCGGTCATCAGGAAGCCGAGGTCGGGCGCGGTGCGGAACCGCCAGCGCTCGGCCACGCAGTCCAGTTCGACCCCGCGCCCCTGATAGCGTTTCTGAAGCGCGGTCAACGCCCCGCCGACGTCGGCGCCCTCCGGCAGGCGGCGCGCGATCTCGGCCAGCGACAGCGGCGCGGCGGCGGCGAACAGCAGGGCCTCGACCCGGCGTTCGATCTCGAGGTGGTCGGGGGAGAAGTCGAGGGTCACGGCGTCAGCTCCAGCGGCTGGCCCAGCCCTCTGCGCTTCAGCCACACCGCGTCGAATGGCCGCTCCTGACGAATGTCCATGCCCCCCTCCTTCACCAGCTCCAGACTGGCCGACAGGGTGGAGGCGGTATAGCTGGCCTGACTGGGGCCTTCCTGCCCCTCGGGCTTCTGGGGCGCCACGCGCTCCAGCGGCGTCCATTCAGCCAGGCGCGGCATGATCTCGCGCAGCCAGTCGCGGGCGGCCTCCAGCTGGAAAGCCTCGACCCGCTGGCCGGGGGCGTATTTGCGACGCTCCTCGCGGCGGCGCTGGGCGACATAGGCGCTCATCAGTTCATAGAGGCTGGCGTCCACCCGGTCGGACGGGATGATGACCGTCGCCTGCGGGTCGCCGCGCGTAAAGACGTCGCGCTTCAGCTGCGGGCGGCTGGTGATGGCCTCCACCGCCGTGCGCATGGCCTCCAGCTTCTGCAGGCGGAAGGCCAGGGCGGCGGCGATCTCTTCGGCCGGAGGCTCCTCCGGCTTGTCCTTCTCGTTGCGCGGGATCAGCAGGCGCGATTTCAGATAGGCCAGCCACGACGCCATCACGAGATAGTCGGCCGCCAGGGCGAAGTTGCGCCGCCGCGCCTCATGCACGAAGGCCAGATACTGTTCGGCCAGACGGGTGATGGACAGCTTCAGCAGGTCCACCTTCTGCGTCCGCGCCAGGGCCAGAAGGACGTGCAGCGGGCCTTCATAGCCCTCCAGATCGACGACGAAGGCCTCCTGCGCCTCGACCTGTTCGACGGCGGTGAAGTCGAGATTCGGCTGGAAGGCCTCGCTCATGCGCCCTCCCCGGCGATCACCCTTGCGCCTCGCCCACGTCCGGCCCCTTGGCGGCGTCGAAGCGGCCGTTCAGCGCCGCCTCCAGCCGGGCGCGGCCCTCGGCGACGTCCAACGGCTCGGGCGCGCGGACGATGCGGTTCAGCGCAGCCTCCGCGCGGCGCCTGGCCTCGCCCTTCAGCTTCTTCGTCGCCTTGGCGACCTCGGCCATCTCCTTCAGGTCGCCGTTGCAGTGGAGCACCACGTCGCAGCCCGCTTTCAGCGACTGTTCCGCCCGCTCGGTCAGCGTGCCCGACAGGGCCTGCATCGACAGATCGTCGGACAGGATCAGGCCGGAGAAGCCCAGCCGCTCGCGCATCAGGCGGATGGCCTTCTTGGACGTCGTGGCCGGGCGCTTGGCGTCGACAGCGGTGAAGACCACGTGGGCCGTCATCGCCATCGGCATGTCGGACAGCGCCTTGAAGGGGGCGAAATCCCAGGCGTCCAGTTCCTCGATCGCCGTCTCGACCACCGGCAGGTCGTGGTGGCTATCCGAGAAGGCGCGGCCGTGGCCGGGGATATGCTTGATGATCGGCAGGACGCCGCCCGCCAGCAGCCCTTCCGCGGCGGCGCGGCCCAGTTGGGTCACAGTCGCCGGAGCCTGGGCGTAGGCGCGGTCGCCGATGATGTCGTGGGCGCCCGGCACCGGCACGTCCAGCACCGGCACGCAGTCGACCGTGATGCCCAGTTCGCGCAGGTCATGGGCGATCAGCCGCGCGCCCAGACGCACCAGTTCGCGCGCCGCCGCCGGGTCGTTGGTCGCCTTCAGATAGGCGGCGCCCGGCGGATATTTCGGCCAGTGCGGCGGGCCGAGACGCTGCACCCGGCCGCCCTCCTGATCGATCAGGACAGGGGCGTCGTCGCGGCCCACGCTGTCGCGCAGTTCTGACACCAGCGCCTTGACCTGTTCGGGGCTGTCCACATTGCGGCGGAACAGGATGAAACCCCAGGGCTTGGCCTCGGCGTAGAAGGCGCGCTCCTCCGCCGTCAGCCTGTGGCCGGAACAGCCGTAGATGGCGGCGGAGGTCATGCTGGTGCGATCCCTAGCGGACGATGCAGTCGCGGCCCGCAGCCTTCAGCGCATTGCAGAAGGCGACGGCGCGATCACGGCTCATGCCGGTGAAGGTGGTGCGATACAGGGTCGAGCCGTTGGCGGCGGTGACTTCCTGCACGCGTTTCTCGGCGCCCGAGGCGTATTGACCGAAGCGGGCGGCGACAGCGGCGTATTCACGATCCGCGATGGCGGTCGAAGAGAAGGCGCCGATCTGCACGCCCGACGTTCCGCCGGTTGCAGCCGGAGCGGGCGCAGGCGCTGGGGCAGGCGCTGGGGCCTTCGTCGCCGGAGCGGGCGTTGCGGGCGCAGGCGCGGCCGGAGCCTTGGTCGCGGGAGCCGGCGCGGCGGGCGGCGGGGTCGAGGATTCGACCGGCGCGGCCGGGGTCGTCGGCGCGGGGCGCGGCAGCACCTCTTCCGGGCCGGGGGTGAAGGTCGGGGCGGCGTCCGTCGGGGCGCCGCCGTCGCGATAGACGCGGATGTCGGCTTCCGGGTCGACCGGCTGGGCGTCCAGCGGGGCCTCGACCTTCATGCTCTCGACCGGCGTGCCGACGGCGGGCGGCGCATCCGTCGAGGACCGCACGCCCGAGCGATAGAAGACCACCACCGCCACGATCAGCAGCAGCAGCACCACCGCGCTGACGATCAGGGTGATCGGCGGCGACTTGGCCGACGGCGCCCGGCGCGGGTCATAGCCGCCGCGCGTGAAGGGCAGGTCGTCGTCGGTCGGCGGCGTATAGGCGCCCCGGTCGCGGCCCGCGTTAGGCCCAGCGTTTGGATTGCCTCGGTGATCGTCGTCGTAGGACATGGGTCGCGCCTTGATGGTCGTGGGACACGCGCGCGAATCGGCGCGCGTCGGCGCTCAGTCTAACGCGCCGTGAAGCCCTTCTCGAATCACAGATCGAGGGCGAGGTCGAGGCTGAACAGCTTGCGATGCACCTCGATAGCGTAACGATCTGTCATACCGGCGATGTAGTCGCACACCGCCCGCGCCCGCGCATACGGATCATCGGTCAGGGCCGAGGCCTGCCACTCGGGCGGCATCACCTCCGGCTCGGCCATGAACAGCTGGAACAGCTGGGCCAGCACTCGACGCGCCTGACTGCGGGTGCGGTTGACGCGATAATGGCGATACATCCGCTCGAACAGGAAGCGGCGCAGAACGGCCAGTTCCGCCATCATGCCGGATGAGAACTGCACCAGAGTCTCGGGCGCCATGCGGACATCCTCGACCGTCTCGATGCGGTGCTTGGCCAGACGGGCTTCCGTCTCGGCCAGAACGTCATCGACCATGACGCCGATCATGCGGCGCACGGCCTCCAGCCGCAGCATCCGCTCGTCGATCTCGGGCCAGTCGGCGCGCGCGCTGGCGATACAGCGCCCGATCAGCGGCACATCGGCCAGATCGGACAGGCTGAACAGCCCCGCCTGCACCCCGTCATCCACGTCGTGATTGTTATAGGCGATGTCGTCGGCGATGGCCGCGCACTGAGCCTCAAGCGAGGCGAAGGTGCCCAGACGCAAGTCCCAGTCGGCCGCCCCGCCCGGCGCATAGGCGGCGACCGCCTTCCACGCCGGGTCCGACAGCAGGTGCGCCACCGGGCCGTTGTGCTTGACCACGCCCTCGACCGTCTCCCAGCTCAGGTTCAGGCCGGGGAAGCCGGGATAGCGGGTCTCCAGCTCGGTCACGACGCGGAAGCTCTGGACGTTGTGATCAAAGCCGCCGAAGGCCTTCATCTGTTCGTGCAGTTCGTCCTCGCCCGCGTGGCTGAACGGCGGATGGCCCAGGTCGTGGGCCAGGGCCACCGTCTCGGCCAGATCGTCGTCCAGCCGCAGGGCGTGGGCCAGCGAGCGGGCGATCTGCGCCACCTCAAGGCTGTGCGTCAGCCGGGTGCGATAGTGGTCGCCCTCATGCGCCACGAAGACCTGGGTCTTCTCCTTCAGGCGGCGAAAGGCGGTGGCGTGGATGATGCGGTCGCGGTCGCGGGCGAAGGCGGTGCGGGTGCGGCTGGCGGGCTCGAAAACATGGCGGTCGCGGCTGGCGGCGTGGTTTTCAGCGTAGGGGGCGCGGAGCAGGCTCAAGGCGGCAGCACTTCGTGATGGCGACAGGCCTTTGCGAATGCCTGTCAGACCCTCATATAGAGGGCCGTGAGCACCGTCCAACCTACAGAATCAGTCCACGACCTGTCGCTGTCGGTCGCAACCCGGTCGCCCGAGGGCATCACCCTGGCCGAAAGCGGCGCGCGCCGTCTGGCCAGGCTGTCCGAGGCCGAGGGCAAGCCGGTGCTGCTGCGCGTCGCCGTCGACGGCGGCGGCTGCTCGGGCTTCCAGTATCGGTTCGAGCTGGTGGACGGCCCCGAGGCCGACGACCTGGTGGTGCGCCGCGACAATCAGGCCGTGGTGATCGACCCCGTCTCCATCCCCTTCCTGAAGGATTCCGAGATCGCCTTCGTGGACGAACTGGCCGGCGCCCAGTTCGTGATCCGCAACCCCAACGCCGCCTCCAGCTGCGGCTGCGGAGTCAGCTTCTCGATCTGACTGCTACGAACGGCCTCGCTTGGAGACGAAACGAGCGACGCCCATCTGTAAGGGCATGAAGCGTCTGACCGCCATGATGCTGCTGTTCAGCGCCCCGCCCCTGATGGCGGGCGCCCAGACATGGCCGGGCTGGCCCGGCCCGCCGCCGCCCGGTTACGATCCCCATGTCGCACAGGCCGAACAGCATCGTCAGGCCATGGAACGCCTGCGCCTGCAGGCCGACCAGCGCGAGGCCGACGCCGCGCGGATGCGGCTTCAGACCGAACAGACCTTGCGCCAGTTGGAAGCCGCGCGATCGCCCGCTCCCTCTGCGCCGCCTGCAACGGCGTGGGCGCCGCACCCGACCGCCCCGTCCACGCCTGCACCCCTGACGCCGCCGCTCGACCAGACAGCGCCGGGCGTGGCGGAGATCGACGCCTGGCTGAACCGTGCGCCGCACTGAGCGACAGCGTTACATTTGCATCTATTCACCTGCCCCTGCGTTTCAGCCTAGCTTCAGGTCGAACGACGACAGCGGAGAACGATAGATGCGTTGGCAGGGCGGACGGCGCGGCGGCGGGATCGAGGATCGGCGCGGCATGGGCGGCGGCGCGGTCGCGGGCGGCGGCATCGGCGTGCTGGTGCTGGCGGCCATCGGCTATTTCGTCTTCGGCATCGACCCCAACACCACGCAACAACTGGCCAGCCAGTTCGGCGGCGCCGGTCAGGGCGAACAGCAGGGCCGGATGGCCTCGCCCGAGGATCAGGACGGCAGGTTCGTCGAGGTCATCGGCTCCAACATCAACGACGTCTGGGCGACCAAGCTGAGGGGCTACACCCCGCCGACCACCGTGCTTTATACGCAGGGCACCCAGACCGGCTGCGGCTACGGCCAGGCGGCTATGGGGCCGTTCTACTGTCCGGCCGATCAGAAGGTCTATCTGGACCTCAGCTTCTGGCGCGAGATGGAGAGCAAGCTGGGCGCATCCGGCGCCGACTTCGCCAAGGCCTATGTCATCGCCCATGAGTTCGGCCACCACGTCCAGACCCTGACCGGCGCCAGCCAGCAGGTGCAGCGCGCCCAGCAGGCGGCGCGGTCACAGGCCGAGGGCAACCGCTATTCCGTCGCGCTGGAGCTTCAGGCCGACTGCTACGCCGGGGTCTGGGCGCGCAACGCCGCCGTCGTCTCCAACGGCGAGGTGGCGCTGGAGCCGGGCGATCTGGAAGAGGGCATGAAGACGGCCCAGGCCATCGGCGACGATACGCTGCAACGGCGCGGCGGAGGACGCGTCTCGCCCGAAAGCTTCACCCACGGCTCCGCGGCCCAGCGGGTCGAATGGCTGCAGCGCGGCTATCAGACCGGCGATCCGGCCGCCTGCGACACCTTCTCCCAGCTTTAAGCCGCAGACGTCAGGCAGCCTTCTCGCGCTTGAGCGGCGAGGGCCGCCCATAGGCGAACCAGCGCAGCGCCCATTCCAGCGGCCCCATGTTGAACCGCTTCAGCCACAGGGTGCTGAAGATCATCTGGAACACCCAGACGCCCGCCGCCACGGCCCACAGGCCCCACCACTCCAGCCTGCCCCACAGGCCGAATCCGTAGAACAGCAGGGCCGCGATCGCCGACTGGCCCAGATAGTTGGTCAGGGCCATCCGCCCCAGATTCCGCAAGGCGCGCCCGACGAAACCGAGCGCGTTCATCTTCCACAGCGACAGCAGCAGCCCGACATGGCCCAGCGTCATGGCGCAACGCCCCAGCTCATAGCTGGCCTGCGTCACAAAGGTTTCAGACGAGAACTGGCTGCTCCACAGAACGACCGCCTGCGCGCCGTTGACCGCCAGGCCGACGGCGTAACCGCCCGCCGCCAACGCCAGATAAAAGCGCAGCGAGCGCGCGCCGCTCAGCACCCCCAGCTTGAACAGCGCCATGCCCAGCAGCATGAAGGCCACCGTCTCGATCACCAGGGTGATGGTGTAGCTTGAGGCGGCATAGTCCAGCCACGTCCGCACGCTCCACTTCAACAGGCTGACCGGGCCGTTCGTGCGCGCGGCCGTTTCCTCGGCCAGAACCTCAGGCGACACGGTCTGGGCTTCACGGGCGCGCGTATAGGCCTTGAGCGCCTCGGCGTCGTCGCCTGACAGGACAACGCCGCCCTGCACCTGAACAGCCAGTTCGGCGCCGCGACGCGCCTCGACCGCCTGATGGGCGCCGACCACGGCCGACTCGGCCGTCAGCATCAGCAGCATGGCCGCCGAGATGGCGATCAGGGTGCGCGGCCGCGCCATTCGGAAAATGAACAGCAGAAAACCTGACAGGCCGTAGACATAGAGGATGTCGCCCGGAAACAGCAGGACGGTGGCGTTGAACACCCCCAGGACCAGAAGGGCCACACAGCGTCGGAAATAGACGTCCGCCGCCTGAATCGTCCCGCGCCCGTCCTCGCCGCGCAGGGTGATCAACAGCATCCCCGCCCCGAACAGCAGGGTGAACATGCCCCGCATCGACCCCTGCACGAACAGGTGCTGGACGATCCACACCACCCAGTTCGGGTTGGCCGTCGTCGGCGGCAATTGCGGGTGAAACTGATCCCACGGACCGCCCATCAGGATGATGTTGACGAGCAGGATGCCGCACAGGGCGAACCCGCGCAGGAGATCAAGGCTCTCCAGACGGCGGGCGGGCTGCACGGACATATTACCGGGTGGCATGACGGGCATGTTCGGCCGCTTATCGTCCTTCAGGACGCAGACAAGAGGGATTCGCCCATTGAACGGTCATCAAGACTAAACAATGGTCACATCCATCAACGGCGCCAGGTGCAGAGCTCCGTCGCTCAGGGCCAAAATAACGTCCCGTCCCGCGAAAGCCTCCATGCCCAGAAGGGCGTCCGGATAGTTAGGCAAGGTCCGGTCGGCATAGACGGCGGTGACGACGTTGCGCCAGCGTTCGCCGCCCAGTTCCACGCTCTGCGCCCGGATCATCCGCGCCCGCGCCACGCCGCCCAGAACGATGCTGGAACCCGCCTGTTCAGGCCGCCCGTCCAGCAGGCCCGTCGCGCCCGCGACGCCTTCGCTCAAGGCCAGAAGACTGGACGAGCCGGTGTCCACCAGCGCCCGCACGGACGTCCCCTCCACCGTCATATCCGCCATCAAGGCCGTGCCCGAGCGCCGCACCGGCAGGGCGCGATAGGCCGGCGTAAGGCCCTGCTGCGCCTTTGACAGCAGCCTCAACCGTCGCCGACGCAGGTCCATCTCCAGCGCCGCCTGCATCAACAGGTCCTGCCCCAGGATCAGCGGCGCGCCCAGACCTTCGTCATCCGACAGAGGCCCCAGATCCAGTATGCCTGCGCGCAGCCGCCCGATGCGCGCCTCGCCCAGAGTCAGGTCCAGCGTCACGCCGCGCCCGACCTGCGCCCGGCCGTCCACCCCATAGGCGATCAGCGGCATGTCGAAGAGGTCGTCCAGCCCCAGCTCGGCCACCAGCCGCCGGTCGATTACCGAATACTGCGCCCCGCTGTCGATCAGGGCGGTGAACTCACGCCCCGCCAGCCGCACCTGCGCCGTCGGCAACAGGGTGCGCGGCGCCGCAAAAGGCAGCCAGCCGCTGGTTCCGTCTGCGCCGAACGTCAGCGCCGGGCGGCGCCACAGCACATGGTCCTTCAGCCACAGACCGCCGCCGACAGCCGCCGCCGCGGCTGCGGCCCGTATCAGAAAGGAACGACGATTCATCGCCTCCTCCATGAACCGGCGCGCGACGATGCGCCAGCCTCCGCGACATCGCAGTCGCCGGGATTGTCGCCGATCCGGGCGAGGCTTTTGCGTGAAAAGCCGGTTTCGACTTCGCACACGCAAAATAATCATGACGAAACACAGGACAGAGGCTAGAAACGACCCGCTATGCCAGCCTCACCTGATCAATATCTCTCGACGCGCGGCGACGCCGCTCCGACCCGCTTCAGCGACGCCCTGCTGCGCGGCATTGCGCCCGACGGCGGCCTCTATATGCCGCAGGCGTGGCCGACTCTGCCGGGCGACGCCGCACGCCCCGGCCGCAGCTACGCCGAACTGGCCAAGGCGGCGATGGCGCCCTTCATCGGCGACGCCCTGCCTGCAGGCGCGCTTGACCGCGCGCTGAAGCGTCTGACCAGGGGCTTCGACCATCCGCTGGTGACGCCTCTGGTCGAGCTGGAGCCGGGCCTGTTCGTGCTCGAACTGTTCCACGGTCCGACGGCGGCGTTCAAGGATCTGGCCATGCAGCTGGTGGCCGCCCTGTCGGACGAGGCGCTGGCCGCGACGGGCGAGACCCTGACTCTGCTGACCGCCACCAGCGGCGACACCGGCGCCGCCGCCGTGCGCGCCTTTGCGGGCGCCGAACGCATCAGGCTGATCGTCCTGCACCCGCTGGACCGCGTCTCGCCGGTGCAGCGCAAGCAGATGACGACGGTCGAGGCCGACAACGTCCTGAACCTGGCCGTGCGCGGCGACTTCGACGACTGCCAGCGTCTGGTGAAGGGGCTGCTGGCCGAAGAATCCCTGCGTGAACAGGGCCGCCTGTCCTCGGTCAACTCGATCAACTGGGGCCGTCTGGCGGGCCAGATTCCCTATTACGTCTCGGCCACGGCCCAGTTGGGCCAGGCGGCGACCTTCGTGGTGCCGACCGGCAATTTCGGCGACGCCTTCGCCGGCATCGCCGCCCGCAGGATGGGCCTGCCCGCCGCCGGTTTCGTCGCCGCCGTCAACCAGAACGACGCCCTGGCGCGCGCCATCAACGACGGCGTCTACGCCCGTCGCCCGGCGGTCGAGAGCGGCAGCGTGTCGATGGACGTGCAGGCGCCGTCCAACTTTGAACGTCTGGTGTTCGAGGCCTCCGGCCGCAACGCCGAGGCGACCCGCGCCGTCTTCGAGACCTTCGCGCGCGAAGGGTCCGTTACCCTGCCTGCCGACCTGCTGGCGGCCCTGCGCGCCGAGGTGTCGGCCGTCTCGGTCGACGAGGCGACCACCAAGGCCGAGATCGCCCACGCCCACGCCGCCTGGGGCCGCATCGTCTGCCCGCACACGGCCGTGGCGCTGGCCGCCGCGCGTCGTCTGGACCGCAACGGGGCGCCGATCGTCGCCCTGTCCACCGCCCACCCGTCCAAGTTCGGCGCCTTCGTCTCGGACGTCATCGGCGTCGAGCCGGAACCGGCCCCCGTCATCCGCGCTCTGGGCGACCGCCCCGAGAGACTGACGGTGATCGAGAACACGCCCGAGGCGGCGCTGGCGGCGGTGAAGGGGTTTGCGAAGGCGGGCTGACGCCCGCCCTCACCTGCCTAAACTCAGCGGTCGCCGGTCGAGCGCATGATGGCGGCCCGCATCCCCTCGGCGTGCAATGCGCCCGACGGGGCGATCCCTTCATTGGGCGTGTCCGCCGGGCCGGTGTTGGCGGTCCGGTTCTCCGGGATGCCGTCGTGGGTTTCCTCGGCCTTGCGCGCGACGGCGGCCTTCAGATTGCGGGTCGCAGAGGTCGATCCACGACGACGCTTCTGTTCCTCGACCGCGCGTTCGATCGCCTCGGCCAGTTGCGCCTTCTTTTCACGCGCGCCCGCGTCAACGTTCGCCTGCCCCTCGCGATTGGCTTGGCGGGTGCGGGTGCGGATCAGGCGCTGGGCGCGATCGCGCCGCTCGCGCAGGCGCCGCAGCAGGTCGGTCAGTTGGGCGTCGGTCAGGTGGGACGCCGAACGGCTCATCTCGACCCATTCCGCCTCGTTACGATCCAGAGCGCGGTTCTTGTCGGCTGCGGTCATGCTCATCCTCCATTCTGGCACCTTAAGGGAGCGCATGAGCCGCCAAGCTTGTTCCCGCTTGCGACGCCGTGTCCGCCTATCCGGGCAAGGAAAAGGCGGCTCCTTCGCGTGAAGAAGCCGCCTTGATCTTAACCGGGTTCAACCTTGCTCAGGCCGGTTCCGCCGCCTTCCAGTAGTCCAGCCGCCGGAAGAAGGGCGCCGGGTCCTTGGGCGTGACCAGATTGGCCGGGTCGTGGAACAGCCGGTCATGCAGGCGAGTCAGGGTGAAGCGCACCGCCGCCGCCGCGCCCAGTTCCGGCAGGGCCTTGCGCTCGGCGCCCGACAGGGGGCGCACCGACTCATAGCCCTTCTGGAAGGCGCGCAGGGCCGAGGGCATGGGCCGCCCCTCGGCGTCGAAGCCCCAGGCGCTGAGCGCGATGGCCAGATCATAGGCCAGCACGTCGACGCAGGCGAAGTAGAAGTCGATCACCCCGCCCACATCCGTCGCCCCATGCTCGTTCGTCGCGAACAGGACGTTGTCGGGGAAGTAGTCGGCGTGGATCGGACCGCGCGGCAACGACGGGTCGCTCCACGGCCGGGCCAGGTCGGGCAGCAGGCGCTGCATCTGCTCCAGCATCCGGCGATCCTCGCCCGCGGCGACCGTATCGCAGCGCGCTGCCAGATCGGCCCAGGCGCGCGGCCCGACCGGGTTCTCGCGCACGCCGTCATAGTCGGCGGCGTCCAGATGCAGCAGGGCCAGCACCTGACCGGCGCGATACTGATCCTTGTCCGTCGGCTGACGCTTCCAGGCGCCGGGCGTCCACTCGACGATGGCGGCGGCGCGGTCGTTCAGACGACCGATCACCTGACCTTCACGATCCGCCACCGGCGCGGGCGTCGGAAAGCCCTGCGCCGCCAGCCGCCCGGTCAGGCCGAGGCAGAACGGCAGGGCCGAGGCCTCGGTCCGCCCCTCGAACAGGGTCAGGACATAGGCGCCCTGCTCTGTCACCAGACGATAGTTGGTGTTCTCGACCCCCTCGGCTATCGGGGTCAGTTCGACCAACCCGCCGAGAGGGTAGCGCATGAGGTAATCGTCGGCCTGTTGCGGCGTGACGGGCGTGAAGACGGCCATAGACTAGACAAGCTCCGCAGCGGCGCGTCGGGCGCGCATGACATCGGCGACATCGGCCAGCACGCTCTCGGTCGTGGCCCAGCGCCCGGCGCCGCGCCCCTTGCACGTCCACACCCGGCCGTCCTGACCATAGACCTTCAAGGCGTTGCGCTCTCCGTTCAGCGACAGGAAGAGCGCGTCTTCCAGTTCGCCGTCAAGACGCACGTAAGGGTCCAGTTCGCCGTCGCGCTCGAAACAGGCGCCGATCTGGCGCACCGGCTTGTCGCCCAGCGCCGTTTCCGCCGACAGAACATCGCGCGGCAGGTCGTCGGGCGAACGGCCGAACGCCTCGAAAGACAACAGCTTGACCTTGGCGGCGGCGTCGAAGCCTTCCAGATCGGACGAGGGGTCTTCCTCGGCGAAGCCTGCGGCGCGGGCGTCGGCCAGGGCGTCGGAGAAGGTCGCCCCCTCGCCCAGACGCTGCAGCATGAAGTTGACCGTGCCGTTCAGCACCGCCTCGAAACCGGCGACCGGGCCAGCGGCGCGGGCGGCGCGCAGCGTCTCGATCATCGGCGAGCCGCCGCCGACCGAGGCCGACCAAGCGACGCGGCAGCCGTTGGCGTCGGCCAGGGCCTGCAGCCCCTTGGGATCGCGGGCCACGGCCTGTTTGTTGGCGCTGACCACGTCGCAGCCCGTCTCCAGCGCGCGGCGGATCAGGGCATGGCCCGCCTCGCCCTCGGACAGGGCCTCCAGCACCAGATCGGGCTTCTTGGCCAGCAGGGCCTCGACGTCATTGGTGAACAGTTCCGCAGGCGCCAGGACATCACGCTTTTTCAACGGGTTGCGCACCAGCACCCCGACCACTTCAAAGCGGCCGTCCGGCAGTAGACGGCTGAGCAGACCGCCGCCGACGACGCCGCAACCGGCCACAACGACCTTCAGCGGCGCCTCGGCCTGAACCGGGCCGGGAGGGGCGCCGCGTTCGCCGACGATCGTGCCCTCGGCGCGGCCCAGAGCGGCGACTTCGATGTCGACGCCGCGCGCCTCGGCCAGATCAATCGCGTCATGCTGGACCAGCGCGCCGCCGACCTGACGCGCCGTGTCCCAGCTGGCGCGGCGATAGCGCAGCGGCGTGCCCGTTTCCGAGGCCGGATCGCGATCGTAGAGGCCGTCGACGTCCTTCACCAGACGCACCCGGTTCAGGCCCAGTTCGGCGGCCAGCACCACCGCCGTCAGGTCCGATCCGCCTCGTCCCAGCAGGGCCACCCGGCCATTCGGGCGCACAGCGCCGAAGCCCGGCACCACCACCACCTCATGCTCGGCCAGCGCCTGATGCAGACGCTCGCCCTTCACGCCGACCGGACGGGCGTGCTGGGCCGGACCTTCCGCCACAATGCCCAGTTCGCGCACCGACAGGCCGATGGCGTCCAGCCCCACCCGGTCGCAGGCGACGGCGACCAGAGCCGCGGCCTTTTCCTCGCCCAGCACGACATAGGCGGGCAGCAATTCGTTCTCGTGATCCAGACCCAGGCTGCGGGCGTCCGCCAGCAGTTGATCCGTCTGTCCGGCCAGGGCCGAAACTACCGCCACAACCTTACGGCCGGCGCGGACGTGGCCGTAGATTTCGCTGGCCACCGCCGGCGCCTGGGCTGCGTCGCGCAGGACCGAAGAGCCGAACTTCAGCACCACGACATCGGCGCCGGGCGCAACGGCGGCGGCGGGTTTCTGTTGATCGGCGACGAGGGCGAGAGAGGCGGACATGAGCGGTTTTCCGAAGGCTGGGATCAGGGAGGATTTGAAAGAAGGTCGGTCGGGCTCGGGCCAATAAAAAACCCGCCCGGGGGTCCGGGCGGGTGATCGGTTTTCTGCGTTTTCTCGCCTAGACGGCGCGCATCATCCGGTCCCCGCCCGCAAGGGCATGGTGGTGGTGGTACCGGTGGTGGTAATCACGGACGCGAAGAGACCCGTCGCCGAGGCGGCGATCGTCGTCATCTTCGTGCTGGCGAGGCGGTAAGGCACAGGCGGCGTCCGGTTGAAATCGTGCCTTAAGGTGAGGCAAGGCCCCGCACCGCGTCAAGCCCGGTCGAAAGATTTTTTCGCACGACCGCCCAGAAGCGCCGTTTTAGCCATCCGTTTCAGCCACACCTGGCCGAACGGGGTAAAATTTTTCGCTTGACCGGCGCCTTTCGCAACCGCACCGTAAGCTCACTCATCAAGACCGGCTGAGGGATTAGGCCCTTTGACGCCGGGGCAACCATCGGGTTCCGCCCGAAACGGTGCCAACTCCTGCGGGGTTCTTCGGGCTTGCCTGAATGGACCGCGAGAGATGGGTGGAGCGTCGACAAGGCGACGCGCCACAGGTCTGTCACTGCATGGGTTTCGCCGGTGAGCCGAACCTTTGAGTGAAGCGAATGACCCTGGCCCTGATTCCCACCGACACCCCCGAAGAGCCTTCCTGTAAGGCCTCCGCCGCCGCACCTGCGCCCAAGGGCGGCGTCAAGGCGGCGCGCCGTCCGTCCGAACTGCTGCAGCGCGACGGCGCCCATGACGTCGCGGTTCTGATCCCCGACGACTTCGAGCTGGATTTCGGCGGGACCCTGACCCAGAAACAGGTCATCGGCCGCCTGCACGGCAAGGCCAACGCCCCGCTGATCGTGGTCGCAGGCGGCATCTCCGCCGACCGCTATGTCCACCGCACCGAGACGAAGGGGCTGGGCTGGTGGTCCGGCGCCGTGGGCGTGCGCGCGCCGATCGACCTGACCCGCTTCCGCGTTCTGGCCTTTGATTTCGCACCGGAATTCGGCGACGGCGTCACCGAACCCAAGGCCCCGCTGACCATCACCACCCAGGATCAGGCCCGCCTGCTGGCCCTGCTGCTGGACCATCTGGGCGTCGAGAAGGTCGCCGCCTTCATCGGCTGTTCCTACGGCGGCATGATCGCCCTGGCCTTCGGCGAGATCTTCCCCGACTGGGCCGAGCAGTTGGTGGTCGTATCCGCCGCCCATCGTCCGCACCCGCTGGCCACGGCATGGCGCGGCATCCAGCGCCGCATCCTGCAACTGGGCCTTGAGACCGGCCGCATCGATCAGGCCGTCGGTCTGGCGCGCGAGCTGGCCATGACCACCTATCGCACTCAGGAAGAGTTCGGCGACCGCTTCGATTCCGAAGCCCCCAGCCATGCGGGCCAGGCCTATCCGGTGTGCGACTACCTGACCGCGCGCGGCCGGGCCTATCGCGACCGCACCACCCCTTCGCGCTGGCTCAGTCTGTCGGACTCCATCGACCGCCACCGCGTCGAGCCCGAGGCCATCAGCGCCCCCGTCACCCTGATCGGTTTCACCACCGACCGCCTGTGCCCGATCGAAGACATGAGAGAGCTGGCCGACCGCCTGCCCAACCTCTGGCGCTTTGAACAACACGCCTCCGTCTACGGCCACGACGCCTTCCTGAAGGAAGACAGACTGGTCGCCGACATCCTGACCTCCGTACTGAAGGACATCGACCAATGAGCCGCGCCCGTCCCGCCGATCCCCGCACCATCGCCGCCCGCTCGGGCGTCGATACGGATACGGCTCACGGCGCGGTCATGCCGGCGCTGTATCTGTCGTCCAACTATTCCTTCGCCGCCTTCGGCCAGCCGCGCAGATACGACTATTCGCGCTCGGGCAATCCGACCCGCGACGTGCTGGCCGAGACGCTGGCCGAGCTGGAAGGCGGCGCGGGCGCCGTCATCACCGCCACCGGCATGGCGGCGGTCGACCTGCCCCTGTCGCTGCTGGAGCCCGGCGACCTGTTGATCGCGCCGCATGACTGTTACGGCGGCACCCATCGCCTGCTGACCGCCCGCGCGAAAAAGGGCCATTTCCGCGTCGCCTTCGTCGATCAGAACGACAGCGCGGCGCTGGACGTCGCCCTGGCCGACGGGTGCAGGCTGGTGCTGGTCGAAACGCCGTCCAACCCCCTGCTGCGCGTCACCGACATCGCCGATGTCTGTCGCCGCGCCCATGCCGTGGGGGCCAAGGTGGTGTGCGACAACACCTTCCTGTCGCCGGCCCTGCAACGACCGCTGGAACTGGGCGCGGACATCGTGGTCCACTCGACCACCAAATACATCAACGGCCATTCCGACGTGGTCGGCGGCGCCGTAGTCGCGGCCGATCCGGCCGATCATGAAAAGCTGGCCTGGTGGGCCAACTGCCTGGGCGTCACCGGCTCGCCGTTCGACGCCTATCAGACCCTGCGCGGCCTGCGGACCCTGTTCACCCGCATCGAGCGGCAGCAGGCGACGGCGGGCGCCGTGGCCGCGGCGCTGGAACAGCACCCGGCAGTCAAGGCCGTTCACTATCCGGGCCTGACCAGCCACCCCGGCCATGTGCTGGCGTCGCGCCAACAGTCGGGTCCGGGCGCCATGCTCAGCTTTGAACTGGACGGCGGGACCGAGGCGGTCTGTCAGGTGATCGAACGTCTGGAGCTGTTTACGCTGGCCGAGTCGCTGGGCGGCGTCGAAAGCCTGATCGCCCACCCGGCCACCATGACCCACGCCGCCATGACGCCCGAAGCCCGCGCGACGGCAGGCATCACCGACGGCCTGCTGCGCCTGTCGGTCGGTCTGGAGCATCAGGACGACATTCTGGCCGAACTGATTCAGGCGCTGGATGCGGTGACGCTGAAGGCCGCGGCCTGATCCAGACGCGCGCCTCTCCCTCCCCGTCCCGGGGAGGGTGGCTGAGCCTGCAAGGCGAAGCCGGGTGGGGGCGGCTGGGCGATGGCGCGCGTCTTCTATGATGCGTGCGCCTTCCATCTCGCCGTCATTCTCGGGCTTGACCCGAGAATCCAGCAAACACGACGGGGCCACATCCGCCCTCACGACGGGTCAAGCGTGGCGGGGCTGGATTCTCGGGTCAAGCCCGAGAATGACGGCGGGGGTGCGGCGGGTGTGCGGTCTGAGGGCGCCCAGGATCACCTCGTCCTCCCCACCCGGTCGCTTCGCGACCACCCTCCCCGGGACGGGGAGGGAGAAGGTCGGCGCGCTTAGGCCACCGCCCGCGCCAAGGCCTCCATCCGCCCGCGCGCGTCCAGATCCCGCACATCGTCCAGCGCGAACTGCCCCATCATCCGGTCCATCTCCGCCGCATCGGACGCCAGAGCATGGCTGGCGGCGGTCGATTGTTCGACCATGGCCGCATTCTGTTGCGTGACCTGATCCATCTGGTTCACGGCGATATTGACCTGTTGCAGGCCGCTTGACTGCTCCTGCGACGACGCGGCGATCTCTTCGGCGATCAGGGTCAGGCGTTCGATCTGACCAGCGATCCGCTCCAGCGCCTGTCCGGTGTCCCCGACCAGAGCCACGCCCGCCCCGACCTGACGACTAGACTCCGAAATCAAGGTCTTGATCTCCTTGGCCGCAGAGGCCGAGCGCTGGGCCAGCGCCCGCACCTCGGACGCCACCACGGCGAAGCCGCGCCCGGCGTCGCCCGCGCGCGCCGCCTCGACGCCTGCATTCAACGCCAGCAGATTGGTCTGGAAGGCGATCTCGTCGATCACGCCGATGATGGCGCCGATCTGGTTGGAAGACTGCTCGATGGCGCCCATGGCGGCGATGGCGCGGCCGACCACGGCCTGCCCCTCCACCGCTTCGGACCGGGCGCCGCGCACCACGCCGCCCGCCTCGATGGCGCCCTCTGCCGAACGCGCCACGGTGGCGGTGATCTGCTCCAGCGCCGCCGCCGTCTCTTCCAGACTGGCGGCCTGCTGTTCGGTGCGACGCGACAGGTCGTCGGAGGCTTGGCTGATCTCGCGCGCGCTGGCTCCGATGGCGGCCGCGCGTTCGACGATGACCCGCATCACGCCCTGCAGCCGGTCCATCGCCGCGTTGAAGTCAGTGCGCAGGGCTTCATATTCCGGCGCGAACGGGTCGTTAAGCCGGAAGGCCAGCTGGCCGCCCGACAGGCGCTCCAAGCCCTTGGCCACGCCGTCGACCACACGGGCCTGCTGGCGGGCGGCCTCGGCGTCGCGTTCAGCCTGCGCCTGACGGTCGGCCTCGGCCGCCAGACGGATGGTTTCGGCGTCGGCTTCCAGCCGCACCTTCTCCTCGGCGTTCTGTTTGAAGGTCAGGACGGCGTCGGCCATGCGGCCGATCTCGTCGCGACGGCCGACCGCAGGGATGGCGATATTCAGATCACCGTCGGCCAGACGGCCCATGGCGCGGGTCATGGCTTCGACCGGACGGCTGAGGGCGCCGATCAGCCACAGGGCCGCCGCCATGGCGATGCCAAGCGCCAGCACTCCGCCAATGGCGAAGGCGACATAGGCCTGCGTGAAGGCCGAGGCCTTGGCCGCCGCACGGGCCGAGGCCTGCGCCCCTTCCCTGTCGCGGATCGAGCCGACCGCAGCGCGGATATCCGTCAGGCGCGCGGCCGACGCCAGTTGCGCCAGCGCGACCTCATGCGTCGCCGGATCGCGGGCCAGCGCCATGATGTCGTCGGCGCTCTTTTCATAGGCGGCCGAGGCGGCGATCAGCGCCTTCTGCTCGGCCGCATAGGCGCCCTCGGCGTCCGAGGCGGCCAGATCGGCCAGGCGCGCCTTCACGTCGGCGCCGCCCTGATTGAAGGCCTCGATGAAGACGGGGTCGCGGCTGGCGACATAGCCGCGCATGGCGTTCTGCTGTTCGACGGCGGCGGCCAGAAGGCGGTCGGACGCCTTCATCACTTCGCGTGAGGTCATGTCCGCCGCATCGGCGCGCTGAAGCGAGGCCACGCACCACAGCACGATCAGCGTCGCCGCCCCGCACGCCGCGATCACCGCCAGAAAGGACAGGATCAGCTTCTTCGGGACAGACAGGTTCTGCAGCATGGTCAAGACTCAGGGAGGGGGTCCGACCTCCTCTTAAGCCGGCCTTCTTCGCCAAAGTGTTAGCGCCTTAACAATGGCGCCGATTTATTCGCGATCACAGCGCCTTCAGCACCACCGTCATGGCTGTGACCAGCAGATAGACGGCGAAGGCCCGGCGCAGCAGCTTGCGATCCAGCCGGTGCGCCAGTCGCGCGCCATAGGGCGCCGTCAGCGCCGTCAGCAGGCCCATGATCACCGCCGCCGGCACATTGACATAACCCAGCGACAGCGGCGGCCGCCCCGGCGCGTCCCATCCGAACACCGCAAAGCCCAGCGCCGCCGCCGCGCCGATGGCCAGCCCGAAACCCGAAGCCGTCGCCACCGCCTGATGGATCGGACGCCCGCACAGGGTCATGGTCATGCCGCCCAGACTGCCGCCGCCCACGCCCATCATGGCCGATAACAGACCGATCCCCGTGCCGACGCCGCGCCGCCCCCAGCCTGTCGGCAGGTCTTTGCGCAAGGTGAAATGCTCAGGCATCAGCCCCATCTGCGCCGCCACCAGCAACAGGCAGAAGCCATAGACCACAGCCAGCCCCTCCATGGAGGTAAAGCCCGCGACCGCCGCCCCGACCACACCGCCGAACGCCACCCACGGCGTCCAGGTCTTCAGCACCGTTTCGTCCACCGCCCCATGCGCGCGGTGCGTGGCCAGCGACCTGAGCGAAGTGGCGACAATGGTCAGCAGAGAGGTGCCGATGGCGACGTGCAGATTGCTTTCACCACCCACGCCCAGCACCGAAAAAGCATAGAAGAGCGCAGGCACCAGCACCGTCCCGCCGCCGACGCCGAACAGGCCGCCGATCACCCCGGCAATGGCCCCAGCCCCCGCAAGGGCGACAAGCATCAGGGCGAGTTCAGACAGGGGCAGGGTCATGCCCACAGGCTTAACCGTCCTACCGCCCTCCGTCAGCCCTTTCCTCCCATGACATGGACAGGAGAAGCGCTACGCCGCCTTGCGGGCCTCGGCCTCGCGCACGGCCTCGACCGCGCGATCCACGACCTCAAGCCCAGCGCCCGGCTTGACGCCCTCGACGGTCAGGATGCGTCGGAAGGCGCGCGCGCCCGCCCGGCCGTGCATCAGGCCCAGCATGTGCCGGGTCATGCCGGCCAGATTGGCCCCTTCCTCCAGCCGCGCAGCCATATAGGGGCGGTAACGCTCCAGCGCCTCGAATACGTCCACGTCCGGCGTCGCCTCGCCGAAAATCCGGCGGTCCACCTGCCCCATCAGGGCGGGCTCATGATAGGCGGCGCGGCCCAGCATGACGCCGTCCAACTGCACCCCGTCATCGGCCCTCAGATGCGCCTCAGCCTGATCCAGATCGCCGATCCCGCCGTTGATGCAGATGGTGAGATGCGGCCGCTCGCGCTTCAGACGGCGCACCAGCGCATAGTCCAGCGGCGGCACGTCACGGTTCTCCTTCGGCGACAAGCCTTTCAGCCACGCCTTGCGCGCATGGACGATGAAACTGTCGATCCCTACCGCCGCCGAGGCGTCGACCGTGGCGAACAGGCTGACCTCGGGATCCTGATCGTCGACGCCAATGCGGCATTTGACGGTGGCGGGGACGCTGACCGCCTCCCTGATCGCCGCCATGCAGTCGGCCACCAGTTCCGGCTCGCGCATCAGACAGGCGCCGAATCGGCCCGACTGCACCCGGTCCGAGGGGCAGCCGACGTTCAGATTGATCTCGTCATAGCCATAGGCCTCGCCGATCTTCGCCGCCTCGGCCAGTTGCGCCGGGTCCGACCCGCCCAGCTGCAACGCCACCGGATGCTCGACCGCGTCAAAGCCCAGCAGGCGATCCCGGTCGCCGTGGATCACCGCCGGGGCCGTCACCATCTCCGTATAGAGCAGGGCGCGCATGCTCAGCGCACGATGAAACGCCCGACAATTGCGGTCAGTCCAGTCCATCATCGGGGCCACGGACAGCCTATGAGATTGATTTATTGGCATTTCAGCAGGATCGAAAAGTTGGAAGGCGGCGTGTGCACTCGAATTGCGGCGTGTTGCGACGTTTTTTCCGGGTTTTCGACACCTCAGCGCACACAGAACGCACACGAAATGGCGACGTACTCGAAACTCCCGTCATGAACGTGGAGGGTCCAGGTGAGACGGAAAGGCCGCTATATAAGCGAGACCTTCCTCAAAGGCGATGACGCCCGCCGGTGGGCGACTGAAGCTGAGGGACGGATCAAGCGCGGCAAGGTCTCTGCGCCCTCGTTAAAGTCTCGTCAGACCGTCCCTCATGAAACATTCATTCGGGTCGCGGCCGAAAAATCTCGCGAGAAAAGCGCAATGACCAAACCAAGCCAGCCAGGATGGCGGCGCAAGGCGCGAACGCCATTGCGCCTCGCAGGTCGATAAGATATCAGTTGCGAGCCATTCGCATTATAGTCGAATGAGCATTTCACATGTCGCCCTTGGGCGCTGATGCGTAAGGCACTCCGGGTGGGGCAGTCCAAACTGCAATGCGAACAGTCCCCGGAACAGCGCCGCAGCCTTATCCGCTATGCGAAACGGATCACGGGAGACTGGGACCATGCCGAAGATGTGGTGCAGGAAGCCTATCTGCGTCTGAGCGAAATGGGCAGGAAGCAGGATCTGGTCCGCCCGGGCGGGTATCTTGCGCGGATAGTCCGCAATCTGGCCATTGATCAGCTGTGGCGCTCACGCCGCGATGGCGAAGTTTTCGTCTCCGACGGACAGGCGCGGCTGGATGATCTGGCGGCTGGGCAGCCGACGCCGGAGCAGGTCGTTCTGGCCCGCAACGAGTTCGCCCGGCTGGAAGCCGCCCTTTCCGAATTGCCCGAACGGATGCGGATCGCCGTCGAAATGCACAGGTTCGGGGGAGCGAAACTGCGTGAAATCGCTGTAGAACTGGAGGTGTCCGTCACGGTCGCCCACGAGCTGGTCGTGGCCGGTGTGGCGCATTGCCGGTCCCGGTTGCGCTGAACCATCATGCGGCGCAGGGGAAATATCCGAAAAAAACGCATGCCCGAGCGTCTTTATTCCATGACGACCGTGCTGTTCAGCGCCCAAGCGGGCGCCAACCGTCCGCGCGGGAAAGAGGAGGCATGAAATGATCGAAGTTTATGACTCCGACCGGGAACGCGCGGACGCCGAAGCTCTGGACTGGATCATCGCCCTGCAGGAAGCGCCGGACGATGAAGCCCTGCACGGCCGCTTCCGCCGATGGCGCGCCGCCGCGGCGACGAACGCAGCGGCGTGGGATGAAAGCGCCCGCGTCTATGCAGCAATCGGCGAGACGACGCCGGTTCATGCCAGGCGTTGGAGAGGGCAGAACGAATGCCGCCGATCCAGCCCTTCGGTTGCGATGTGCGCTGCACGCAGGAATCGGGCTGCACGCGGCGCGAGGCCCGTCCGGAAGAGGGTAACGGCGGCCCTGGCCGCCGCCGCCGTCGTCCTCGCCCTTGTTACTGTGCCGAAAGCGACGCTGCGCTGGCAGGCGGATGTGATCACTGGCGCGGGCGAGTTGCATGCCATGACATTGGCGGACGGCAGTCATGTCAGCCTTCGGCCCGGATCGGCCATCCGCATCGACTATTCGGCGAACGAGCGACGCATCAAACTGCTGCACGGGCAGGCGTGGTTCGATGTTCAGCACGATGCGCGGCCCTTTCGTGTTGCGGCGCGCAATGTCGAGACGACCGATATAGGCACGGCCTTCGAGGTTGGGATGAGCGACTCCGCCGTCACGGTTGCTGTCGGGCACGGTGTCGTCCGCGTTGACGATGCGCGGACAGGCGGCGTCATTTCGGAGCGGCTCGTCGCCGGGCAGAAGGCGTCCATCGATGCGGCGGGAAAGGTCCGGCGCGAGAACGCTCCGCCCGAACTGATCGGCGTATGGCGCGACGGCCGGCTTGCTGTTCAGGATCAACCGGTGCGTGAAGTCGTCGAGGCGTTGCGCCCCTGGCATCGCGGCGTGATCCTGGTACAGCCGGGTGCGTTGGCCCAGCGGCGCGTCACGGGCCTGTATGATCTGCACGATGCGGCGGGAGCCATGACGGCCCTGACCAAGGCCCATGGCGGCCGCGTGACCCGCATCACGCCCTGGCTGTTGATCCTGTCGGACGACTGAGCGACGGAGGCCGGGCAGACCGGGCAAAGCGGCGCGCGGTGTGGGTCAGCGTCTTGCTGGCGACGACGACGATCACGGGCGCCGTATGGGCTGAGCCCGTGTTGGCTCAGGCGCGCGATGCGCAGCGGAATTTCGAGATTCCGGCGCAGCCCCTGCCGTCGGCGCTGGGCGTGTTCGGCCGTCAGGCGTCGCTGCAGGTCAGCGTGCCCGCCGATCTGGCGCGTGGCCAGACCTCCGCCGCCGTGTCGGGGACGATGACGCCCCGGCAGGCGCTGGGTCGACTGCTGGCGGGCACGGGCCTGACCTATCGTCTCAGCGGCGACATCGTCACGCTTGAGCGCGCGCCCGAGACGCAGCCGGGGACGATCCAGCTGGGCGCCGTGCGGGTCGAGGGCGACGGCGGAAACGGCGGCGTGGTCGCGGGCAACGGACGCGCCGCGGGCTGGGACGGCTCGGGCGGCTCGGTCTATGTGACACCGGGTTCGGTCAGCGTGATCACCCGCGATAAACTGGAAGCCTATCCGGCGCAGGCGCCCGCCGACATGCTGCGGGGAACGACGGGCATCATCTCGGGCGAGGCGCGCAGCAGCGGCGGCCTGGACGTCAACATCCGGGGGATGCAGGGCCAGGGTCGGGTGCCGGTCACGGTCGACGGCGCGATCAACGGCACGACCGTCTATCGCGGCTATCAGGGTGCCAGCAACCGCAGCTTCATCGACCCTGATTTCATCAGCCATGTCGCCATCGAGAAGGGCCCGTCGATGGGCAACGCCATTGCAGGCGGGATCGGCGGCTCGGTGACGATGAAGACGCTCGGCGTCGATGACATCGTGCCTGCGGATGATGTCATGGCCGTTCGGGTGATGGCGTCGCTGACCGGCAACAATACGACGCCGGGGTCGAACATGACCCGCAATATTCTGGAGCCGCTCAGCTTCTACGGCGATCCGCTGGCGGCGACGCGCCAGCGCGACCGGCCCGGCGTCTTCACGCCGGGCGGCGGCTCGGCCAGCGTGGTGTTCGCGCGCCGGGGCGAGCGGATCGATCTGCTGGCGGGCTATTCCTACCGCAACACCGGCAACTATTTCGCGGGAACGGGCGGAAAGCAGGCGCCCAAGCCGACGGGGACGCCGTCGCCGTTCTGCGCCGCCGGCTCGAACGAGGCGGTGTTGCAGCAGCTGTGCGACCGCGCCGTCGCCTTCTATGGCGCGCATGGACCCACGCCCTTCGTTGCGGGCGAACAGGTCTACAACACCTCCAACGAGAGTGAATCGGTCCTGCTGAAGGCAGTGATCCGTCCGGCCGACGACCATCTTCTGGAGCTGGCCTATGGCGGCTATTGGAGCACCTTCGGCGAGAACTATCCCGGCACACTGGTCAGCCCGACAGGCGCGGTCTTCCAGAACAACGCCTTTTCAGAGACCACTGTGGATCGCATCACGGGCCGCTATCGCTGGAACCCCGAGAACGACCTTCTTGATCTGAAGATCAACGGCTGGCTTTCCAGGCTCGAAGAAGCCGCGCCGTCCTTCTACAACTCCGACCCGTCGCGCCGTTATGTCGACAGTTGGGGCGCCGACGCCAGCAACGGCTCAAGGCTGTCGACGGGCGCAGGCCTGTTTTCCGCCGACTATGGCGCCTCCTTCCTGCACGAAAAGGCCGGGCCGGTCGGAGATTGGTCGAACGTCGTCTCGAACCCGCCGGGGCGTGAGGGATCGCGCAGCGAATACAGCCTGTTCGCCGATACGGCGCTGGAGCCGACCGGCTGGCTGCGCCTGACCGCGGGCGGGCGCTATCAGAACTATAGCCTGACGGACCGGCAGACGCGCCTGAACCAGACCGCCCAACAACGGCTTGAGCGCAGCGAGGATGCGTTCAACTGGTCGCTGGGCGCGACGGTCATGCCGCTGGACGGGTTGCAGCTGTTCGCGACCTACAAGAAGGCGTCGCGCCTGCCGTCGCTGCTGGAGGCGACCACCAACTTCTTCATGGTGGCCAATCCCGGCCTGCACAAGGAAACCGCCAGTAACTGGGAGGTCGGCGCCAACTACATCCGCTACGGCCTGCTGGCGGACGAGGACGAACTGGGCCTGAAACTGGTCTGGTTCGACAACGACATCGACGGCTACATCTCGCGCCGCTACCTGCTGAAGGAAGCCGCCATGCAGATGTACAACATCGACCGGGCGCAGTTCAGCGGTCTGGAAGGCAACATCAGCTATCGCAACGGCGGGCTGAGCGTGGACGCCGGGGCGACCTATTACGACAGCATCCGCTTCTGCCGTTCCAGTGAGAACTGCATCGCCAGCTCGCTCGCGTCGGATTACGCCACCAACTATATTCCGCCGACGTGGTCGGCCAATCTGTCGATCAGCCAGAAGTTCCTGAACGATCGGGCCACCCTGGGCGCCCGCGTGACCTATATGGGCGAGCGCGCCATCGACGCCGAAAAGCCCTCGACCGGCTTCCTGCCGCTGATCAGCGCCATCGACTGGCGCCCCTATACGCTGGTGGATGTGATGGGCAGCGTGAAGGTGAACGACACGCTGTCGTTCAACTGGAGCGTCGATAACCTGACGGACCGCTATTACACCGAGCCTATGAGCCTGGGCTTCGTCCCGGCGCCGGGGCGCACCTTCCGCATCGGTCTGAGCCAGACGCTCGGCTCGGGCGGCGGTATGTGGCTGGGTGACTGGTTCAGCGGCGATCACGACGCGGGCTCCGTCGACTGGACCGGCCCTTATGTCAGCATGGACTTCGGCTATGGCTCAGGCAACACGCAGGGCGATGTGACCGACAGCGCCGGAAAGGCGGCGGACATCGAAAACGGCAGCCGCATCGACGAGAACCTGCACAACCTCGTCGGCGGCGTACGCGCGGGCTATAATTATCAGTTCGCCAACAATGTCGTCATCGGCGTCGGAAGCGATGTCACGACCGGCGATCTGGCGGCCTGGTCGGGCGTGCTGGTGTCGTCGACCTCGGGCGAAAGCAACAGCATAAAATCCCTGCGCGCGGCCAATATCCTGGAGTCGGACACGCGCTATAAATGGGACCGTCTCGTCACCCTGCAGGGTAAGCTGGGCTATGCGCTGGGACGCACGCTGGTGTACGGTACGGCGGGCGTCGGGTGGATGCGTGAAACGCAGTCTCGCAGCTAGTACCGTTCTGTCCCGCCGTCAAGCCGGGCCGATTTCGGCATCAGCCCCTATGCGCCGGGCAGCATCCCGCTTGAACCCTATTTCACCGAGCAGGACCGCCATATCCGCACCGGCGCCGTTCTGGGCGCGGGCGTAGAGCGCGCCATCGACGAGCGCTGGTCGCTGCGCGCCGAATACAACTACGCCCGCTTCGGCCATGAGACGTTCGAGCATGAAGACGCACGCGCCGGCGTGGGTCTGGCCTATAATTTCTCAGGCTTCGTGCGCGACCCGATCACCGGCGAACGGGTGCGCGTCACCTCGTCGGGGCCGGGCACGGTGAACATCGTCGAGGGCCGCAAGGTCCGCTCGGACGCCGACCTGCACATGGTCCGCATCGGCCTCAGCTATCGTTTCTGAACCGTCAGACGACACAGGAGAAACAGGAATGGACCACGTTCCCGATCTGCCGCGTTCCCGGCGGCTGAAAACCATGACGCATGGCGTCCATGATCAACTGGACCGGTCGATCATGGAGGCGTCGTCCTTCGACAGCCTTCAGGGCTATGCGCGTTTCGTCGCCATGCAGCGAGTGTTTCACCGCGATATCGACGCGCTTTACGGGGATGCCGCGCTGGAGGCCCTGTTGCCGGGGCTGTCCGGGCGGCGGCGCCTGTCGCTGATCGAGGCGGATCTGTCGGATCTGGGCCAGCCGACGCCCTTGATCGAGACGCCGCCTGTCTTCCCGCAAGGTCGGGCGGCGGACGTCGCCACGGCTCTGGGCTGGCTCTATGTAGCGGAAGGCTCGCGCATGGGCGGGGCTTTGTTACGCAAGGAGGCCACCGGTCTGGGGTTGTCGGACGATCACGGCGCGCGCCATCTGGCGCCGCCGCCGGAAGGTCCCGCTGCGTTCTGGAGGGCCTTCACGGGCGCTCTGGACGCCATCGCCCTGACGCCCGAGGAAGACGTGCGGGTCATCGAGGGCGCCGACGCCGCCTTTGCTCGGGTGCAGGCCCTGGCCAATGCCGCCCTGCGATAAGGCTCTGGCCGCGCCTGTCTCTGCGTTAGCGTCTGCGGACGGCGCAGAGCGAGCGCGCAGGCCGACGAAATGGGGGATGGGCGTGGCGGCGTCAGTGCTGATGCACGCCGCCCCTCTGGTGATGATGGGCGGCTTTCTCGCCTCGCGGCAGGCGCGGCCCATCCCGCCTGAAACCGTGTTCGAGGTGGAGCTTGTCCGACTGCAGGCGCCGCCCCGACCGCCTTCCGAAAAGCCGCCCGGTCCCGTTCAGGAACGAGGCGCCTGCACGCCAACCGACGCCGAAGCCGCGCCTTCAGCCGCGTATCCAGACCAGCGCCATCGCCGATGTGGAGCCGCTGACAGCGCCGCCGCCCGATCAGCAGGTCGTGGTCGCGTCGCAGTCCGTTCCCGCGCCCGAGACCACGGCGCCGCCCGAAGTTGCCGGCGATCCCGTCAGCCTCTCCGTGCCGATCGAGTTCTTCATGCGCGGGCGTTGAGCCTTTGGAGAAGACGACCCTGCCGCAAGTTCAGAGGAAGCAAACGTCGAGCCTGACGTTCCTCCAGCCCCGGCTTCGGCCAGAGCCGCCGCCGTTGCGGCTCGCTCCCGACCTCGCGGCGCCCTGGTCCTTCATCGTCGCCGCCAACGCCAACACAAACGCCATGAACGTCCTCTTCATGACGATCGCCGTCACCCGGCTGTCGCGCGACTGTCGCGTGAAGAGTCTACTCAGGCGACAGCAACCTTGAGGCGCCGGCGCGTCCGCCTATTCCGATCCGCACGGTCCCGCGACGCTGCAGGAGATGAATGCGTTGAGCCTGATCGATCCTGCGCCCGACGGATGGATACCTCCTGCCATGCGCCGTCCGGCCGCCTGGATATGCTGGAGTTTCGCGGCGCTGGCAGCCTTCCTGTCTGGATGGACCGGCGCTGATGGCGCCGTTTCCGGCGAGATCGCAGGCCAGTCAGCGCAATGGATATCGGCTGTCAGCCTGACCATCGGCGCAGGCCTGATCCTGACCGGCGGCCTGTTCCAGGCGTGCGGCGCAGGAGCGGGCGGTGGGTGGAGGATCCGTATCCTGCCTGTTCCCCTGGCCGCCTTCTTCATTGGCCTGGGGCTGGGAGGCCTGCTTCATGCCCTGATCCATGACGGCCCTGCCCGCTCCGAATCCCTGATCGCGTTATACGGGGCCGCCCTGTGCCTGCTCGTCGCCGAAGGGCTGCACCGACGGCAAAGGCGAATCGACCTGATGCTGCATGAGGTGATCCGTGACGGCATTCGTACCGAAGGTCGTATCGTCCAGCTCAGCCGCTTTCGCGTCAACGAAGAACCCATGAGCCGCGTCACCGTTCGCTTTACAGGCCAGGATGGGCGTCAGCACTGCGCCAGCGATACCATCAGCGGCCACGCCGTGCTCGGCCAGAAGGTGGACATCCGCTACCTGCCATCGCGGTTGAACCTTCGGCGCGGCGTCGTCATCGCCCGCCGCTATTGATCAGCCGCGCGCCACCTGAAAGCCTGCGAAGGACTGGCTGACCGGCATCAGCTCCAGCGCGTTAATGTTCAGGTGGGGCGGCAGGGTAGCGATCCAGAACAGAGTATCTGCAATGTCTTCGCCCGTCATCGGGGCCGCGCCGCAATAGAGGGCGTCGGACACCGCCTGATCGCCGCCGGTGCGGACTAGGGTGAACTCCGTCTCGGCCATGCCCGGCTCGATGGAGGTGACGCGCACCCCCGTCCCGTGCAGGTCCGACCGCAGCCCCAGCGAGAACTGGCGCACGAAGGCCTTGGTCCCTCCGTAAGCATTGCCGCCCTTGTAAGGATAGGTCGCGGCCACCGAACTGATGTTCAGGATCGCCCCCTTGCAGGCGATCAGGCGCGGCAGCAGGCGGTGAGTCAGCGTCACCAGGCCGGTGATGTTGGTGTCGATCATCTGGCGCCACTGGGCCAGATCAGCCTCCTGCGCCGTCGCCGTGCCCAGCGCCAGACCGGCGTTGTTGATCAGCACATCAACGTCGCGGAAGCCTTCGGGAAGCGCGTCCAGCGCCGCGTCGATGGCGGCCTCGTCCCGCATGTCGAAGGCGGCGGCGTGAACCCGATCCGCGCCCAGTTCGGCGACCAGTTCGTCCAGACGCTCCTGACGGCGGCCGGTGGCGATCACCTTCCAGCCCGCCCCCGCAAAACGGCGCGCCGCCGCCCGGCCGATGCCCGAGGTGGCTCCGGTGATCAGAATGACGCCGCTCATGATGTGTGTCCTTGAGGCTTTAGTGTCGGGCCGACTTAATCCCGCACCAGCCCGCCGTCGACCACCAGATTCTGCCCCGTCACCGCCCGGCTCCACGGCGAGGCGAAGAAGAGCGCCGCATCGGCGAACTCTTCCGGCGTCGTCACCGACCGCAGCGGCGTCATGCTGGCGATCAGGTCGAACACAGCCTCGGGCGTCGCAGCGCTGGCGTCGGTCGTGCGCAGCAGGCCGCCCGAGATCATGTTGACGGTGATCCCCGACGGCCCCAGATCGCCCGCCGCCGTCCGCGTCAGGCTGAGCAGGGCGGCCTTGGCGGCCGTATAGTCGTGATAGGGCACGACCGGATTCTGGAACAGGTTGGTGCCGATGTTGACCACCCGGCCGAATTTTTGCGCCGTCATGCCCGGCGCCGTCGCCTGGATGACGTTCAGGGCGCCGCGGATCACGGTGGCGAACTGGCGCTCCATGTCCGCCCACGGGATGTCAGCCATCGGGGCGCGGGCGTCGCCGTTGAAGCTGTAGTCCAGTGCATTGTTGACCACAGTGCTGACCGCGCCGCCAAAATGCGCCTCGACCTTGGCGACCATGGCGTCCACGGCCGCGCGGTCCGTCACATCGGCCTGAACCGCCAGCGCGCGCTCGCCCAGTTCCGCCGCCAGCGCCTCGGCCCGCTCGCCGCTGTTGCGCCAGTTGATCGCCACCCGCGCGCCCTGCCCCGCAAAGGCCCGCGCCGCCGCCGCGCCCACGCCCCGCGCGCCGCCGGTGATGAGAACGATCTGATCGCGGATTTCCATGAGAACAACTCGCAGAGAATAAACCAGCCTCAGCCATAGGCCGCGCCTGCCGTGAAGGCCAGCGACGCCTCGACGAACACGGGTTGTATTTAGGAAATTTCCTAAGTACGCTTTTTCCATGAACAGCCTGTTCAAGGCCCTGTCCCACCCGGTTCGGCGGCGCATCATCGCCATGCTGCGCAAGGGGCCGCTGGCGTCCGGCGATATCGCCGCCGCCTTCGACATGAGTTGGCCGACCATTACCGGCCACCTCAACGCGCTGAAGGAGGCTGGTCTCGTCAGTCCCGAGCGCGACGGCCAGTCGATCCGCTATCGGCTGGAGATTTCGGCGGTCGAGGAGGCTCTGGCCTTCCTGATGGATCTGAGCCGGGCAGGCGCAGAAAAGGAGGAGGAAGAGGACCATCATGACTAGAATGAAACCGGACGCCCTGGACCTGGCCTCGATCGTTCTGATCGTCGCCGTCGCCTAACTGGCCATGTGGGTTGGAACCGCAGGTCCGACGACGCCGATCCCCATACATTTCAACCTGGCGGGAGAAGCTGACGGCTGGGCTCCGCGCGGCCAGGTCGCGTGGATGATCGGCGGCCTCGGCGTCGTCGCCGCCGCGACTGTCGGCGGGTGCAGCCTTTACGCGCGGCGAGCGCAGGCGGATCCCGCGCGCCGACGCAGCCTTAAGAGCGCGCAACTGGTCTGCCTGCTGGCCTTCACGGGCTGCATCAGCCTGATCGCTTTTCCGCTGTTCAGCGCCGCTCCGCCCAGCCAGGGGGCGAACATGGCTCTAACCGCCCTGCTGCTTCTGGCGGTCGGCGCCTTTCTCGGCCGCGTCGGCCCCAATGTGGCTGTCGGGGTGCGCACGCCCTGGAACTACAAGAGCAAACTGGCGTGGGAGCGCTCCAACCGCCTGGCCGGACGGCTGATGTTCGGTCTGGGTCTGGTCGGCCTGATCGTCGCGCCGCTCGCGCCCCAGCCGCTGGGGTTCAGCGCCCTGATCATCGGCGTGCTGATCGCCACCGCCTGGTCGGTGGTCGAAAGCTGGCGCGTGTGGCGGAACGACCCCGACCGCCAGCCCTTCTAAACCTGAATACCCGACGATGGAGATGACGATGCTGACCCTCGCCGCCGCCCTGCTCCTCTTACCCGTTTCCAGCCCGGTCGAACTGCCGTCCAGCCCTGCACCGCTCCACGGAACATTGCTGACGCCCGAGAGCCAGGCGCGCGCCGCCGCCGTCATCCTGCCGGGCTCTGGGCCGACTGATCGCGACGGGAACAGTCCGCAGTTCGGCATTCAGGCGGCGACCTATCGCCTGCTGGCCGAAGGCTTGGCCGAGCGCGGTATCGCCACCATCCGCATCGATAAGCGCGGCGTGGCTGCAAGCGCCGCCGCAGGGCCTGCTGAGGCTGAGCTGCGCTTTTCCGCCTATGCCGACGACGCCCGCGCCTGGGCGGTCGAGGCGGCGGCGAAGACGGGCCGCCCGTGCGCCTGGCTGATCGGCCATAGCGAAGGAGCGCTAGTCGCGCTGGCGGCCATGGCGCAAGGCGCAGACAAGGTGTGCGGTCTGGTGCTGCTGTCCGGCGCCGGGCGTCCGGCGGGCGTCGTGCTGCGCGAACAACTGGCTGGCCTGCCCGAACCGTTGAATACCGAGGCCTACGCCGCCGTCGACGAACTGGAGGCGGGCCGCACCGTCGCCGATCCGCCTGCATCTCTGGCCGCGCTGTTCCGGCCGTCGGTCCAGCCCTATCTGATTTCTTGGCTGGCGCTGGATCCGGCGAAGCTGGCGGCGGCCTATGACGGTCCGATCTTCATCGGTCAGGGGACGACGGACATTGAGGTGGCGGTCGCCGACGCCGAGGCTCTGAAGGCCGCCCAGCCCCGCGCCGAACTGGTGATCTGGGACGGGGTCAACCATGTCCTGAAGGTCGCGCCCACCGAGCGCGCCGCCAACATCGCGACCTATACGGACCCCGCCCTGCCGCTGGCGCCCGGCGTGGTCGAAGCGGCAGCGGACTTCATGTTCAAATAGATTCCTGTCTTTTTGACGCAATGACTTTTTCCAGCACAACGAATTCCAGCTCGCGCGTACGGGGCAGGCCGAAGCGTTCGTCGTCCAGCGGGAAGGGGCGGGTCTCGCCGGTCAGGCGATAGCCGCGCCGTTCGTACCAGGCGATCAGTTCGGCGCGTTGGCGGATGACCGTCATCTCCATGCGCGACGCGGCGAAGCGGGCGGCGGCTTCGGCCTCGGCGGCGTCGATCAGCAGGCGGCCCAGACCGCCCGCCTGACGCGCCGGATCGACGGTCAGCAGGCCCAGATAGGCCAGCCCCTGTCCCTGATCCGCCACCTGCACGCAGCCTGTCAGAACGCCCTCGACATCGGCCAGCAGGATGACCCGCGAGACATCAGTCAGAATGCTGCGCAGTTCGGCTTCATCCGTGCGCTGGCCGCCCAGCAGGTCGGCCTCATGGGTCCAGCCTGCCCTGGCGCCGTCGCCGCGATAGGCGCTTTCGATCAGGCGGTGCAACGCCGGAATGTCATCCGGCGCGGCGGGCCGAAAGGCCGTGTCGCTCATTTGACGCCCAGTTCGGCGATCAGGTGATCCATGCCGTAGACGTCGCGCAGGGCCGTGGTCACGGCCTGGGTGGTGACGATGACGCTGCGGTTGACGTTGCGGTCATAGCCATAGGCGTTGCGCTGGGTCAGGACGGTGGAGTCGAAGTTGGCGCCGATGATCTCGCCCTTCGCATTCACCGCAGGCGAGCCCGACGAGCCGCCGATGGTGTCGGACGAGACGGCCATGTTCATCACCGCGTTCGGGTCGATTCGGTCCTTGGCGGCCAGCAGTTTGGGCGCGACGTTGAACGGCTCGGCGCCGGTCGCGCGGTCCCACAGCCCGGCGAAGGTGGTGAAGGCGGGGATGCGCTGGCCCGGCACGTCGGTGCCTTCGACCCGGCCGTAGGTCAGACGCAGGGTGCCGGTGGCGTCCGGATAGACGGCGTCGCCGAAGACGGCGAAGCGGGCGGCGGCCAGTTGTTCCGAGGCGCGATCGGTCGGCGCCTGCACCCGGTTCTCCCAGTCGGCGCGCACGGCGCGGGCGTCGGCGTCGATGGCCAGAACATACTGGATCAGCGGGTCGGTCGAGGCCTGAACAGCGGGCAGACCGCCTTCCCACAGGGCGCGACGCACGGTCGGATCGGCTAGTTTGGTGCCTTCGACCAGACGGGCCGACAGGCCCTCGGGGCTCTCCTTGCCCAGCAGGGTGCGGACGTAAGGGCTGTCGACGGTCAGCCATTCGCGCGTCTTGGACAGCCACCATTCCAGACGGATCTGCTCCAGCTCCGGATAGGTCGGACGCGCCGCGAACAGGCTGGCCTGCACGCCGGACAGGCGGCTGTCGGCGAACTCGGGCAGGCGCTGGTCGGACGGCTTGGCGCGTTCCTGCGCCCCGCGCACGATGGCCCGCGCCCAGCTGAACAGGGACGAGCCGCCCGCCACCGAGGTGGTGCCCATGCCGGTGCCGCCTTCCAGCAGGGCCATCGGGGCGTAGAGCTCGCGCGCGATCGGCTGGACCTCAGCCAGAACGGCCCAGGGATCGCCGACCTCGGCCGACAGGGCCTCGTTCTCGGCCACGCCGCGACGGAAGACGGTTTCCTGCCCGGCCAGCTGGTCCATGAAGGCCGGGTCGATCAGGGCGGCCATCCGGCCGCGCCCGCGCTTATAGGTGTTTTCGACGCCCGACAGCGGGTCCATGGCGATGAAGGCCTGATCCTCGCCCTCTTCCGAATAGCGGATCAGACGGCCGCGCAGCTCGGACGCGATCAGCTGATCCAGCGGCAGGACCACGTCGCGGATGGTCATCAGCTGGGCCTGCGTCAGCAGACGCTGGGTCGAGCCGGGGTTGCCGGTGACGAAGACGGGCTCGCCCTCGGTCGGCTTATTCGGATTCCAGGTGAAGTGGGTCGGCGTCGCGGCGGGCTTGCCGTCTTCATACAGGCGGATGAAGGCGGCATCGATGGCGAAGCGCGGGAAGGAGAAGTTGTCCAGATCGCCGCCGAAGGTCGCGGCGCGGTCTTCCGGCGCCCAGGCCAGACGCACGTCCGAGTATTTGCGGAACTTGTAGAGCTTGAACTGGCCGCCGCGATACAGGCTGACGACCTGACAGCGGATCTTGCCGTCGTCGCCGCAGGCTTCGGTTTCGATGCGGCCGGCCTCGGCCTCGCGCGCCTGAGTATAGGCCTGGCCGTCCAGACCGGCGCCCGCCTTCTGGACCCGCTCGGTGACGTCGGTGATGTCGGTCAGTATTTCCGCCGAGGCGCCGGGGCATTGCAGCTCTTCCTCGCGGCTGCGGGGCGTGAAGCCGGTCTCATTATACTGAAGCTGGGGCGTCGACAGGTTGGCGACGCAGGACGAGACGCAGTGGTTGTTGGTCATCACCAGCCCCTCGGCCGAGATGACCCCCGCCGAACAGCCGCCGAACTTCACCGACGACAGGCGCACCCGGTCCAGCCAGCCCTGATCGATGTTCGTGCCCAGCGTTTGGTTGGCGCGGGCGATGGGGAAGTTGTCATAGGTCCACATGCCCTCCTCTGCCTTGGCGAAAGAGGCGGCGGCGAAGGCCAGGACAGCGGCCGAGGCGAACAGCATGTGACGCATGGAAGGCTCCTGAGTTCAGACTCCGGCGAGGAAAAACAGAGTCCAATTCGTCTGAATAGTCTGAAATCGGCGGGCAGAAAGCTAGCAGGCCGATGCGTCAGACGGGGGCGTATCTTTTCTCCCTCCCCTTCATGGGGAGGGTGGTTGAGCCCGACAGGGCGAAACCGGGTGGGGGCAGCGCGACTGTTCGGGCACAGGGCATAAGCCGGAAATGGAGTTCAGGATCGCCTGGCCCACCCCACCCGGTCGCTGCGCGACCACCCTCCCCATGAAGGGGAGGGAGAGGCGCGGCGTCTGGCGTGGACGCCGCGCGCAGACCTTACCGCGTCACGCCCAGTTCGCGCAGCAGGCGCGGCTGGTTGTAGACGTTGCGCAGGGCCTCGGTGACGGCGGCGGTCGAGACCGACACCGTGCGGTTCAGCTCTCCATCATAGCCGAACGAGCCGCCCAGCGAGTGGATGTTACCGTCGAAGGCGGCGCCGATCACTTCACCCTTGGCGTTGATCACCGGCGAGCCGGAGTTGCCGCCGATGATGTCGTTGGTCGAGACGAAGTCATAGACGACGTTCTTGTTGATCCGTTCCTTCGCCGCCACGAAGCGGTCGGCGGCGTTGAACGGCTCGGCGCCGGTGGCGCGGTCCCACAGGCCGCCCATGTGGGTGAAGGACGGCACGGTCACGCCGCGATAGGTCCAGCCCTTCACCTGACCATAGGACAGGCGAAGCGAGAAGGTGGCGTCCGGATACTGGTTCTCGCCATAGATGGCGAAGCGGGCCTGGGCGACCTTTTCGGCGGCGCGGGCAGTCGGGGCGTTGACCCCGGCGTCCCACTGGGTGCGGATGGCCTGAGCGGCGTCGTCATTGGCCAGGACGAAGGCGATCATCGGGTCGCCCGAGGCGGCCAGCTGTTCCGGCGTCATGGCCAGGGCCTGGGCGCGGAAGGCCGGATCGATCAGGCGGCTCTGCACCAGACGGGCGGCGATGGTCTCGGGGCTTTCAGCACCCAGCATGGCCTTCACATCGGCGCTGTCGACCGTCAGATATTCGCGGGTCTTCAGCATCCAGTGCGACAGCTGGATCTCCTCGACGCCGACCGGAATCGGGGCCTCGGAGGCCAGACGGCGGCCCAGGGCGGCGATGTCGCTGTCGGCGTATCCGGCGCGGCGTTCGGCGACGGGCTTGGCGCGCTCCTTCGACGCGCGGACGATGGCGCGGGCGTAGGAATACAGGGTCGAGCCGCCGCCCGCATTCGCCTCAAGCTGGCGATAGGGCAGATAAAGGTCGCGGGCCGTCGCCTGCACCTTTTCCAGATCGGCCCACGGGTCGCCGATGCGCTCGGCCACGGCCGGGTCGGCGGCGACGCGCTGGCGCAGTTCGGCCTCTTCCTGGCGCTTCTTGGCCATGAAGGCCGGATCGGTCAGGGCGCCCTGCTGGCCGTAGTAGACCTTGAAGCTGTTCTCCAGACCGAAGATCGGATCGAGGGCGACGCGCTTCTCTTCTTCGCCCAGGGTCGAATATTCGACCAGACGGCCGCGCAGTTCGGCGCCCTGGATCAGGGTGATGGGGATCTGCTGGTCGCGCAGCCGCTCCAGCTGGCTCATCGTCAGCAGGCGCGAGGTCGAGCCGGGGTTGCCGGCCACGAAGGTGGGCTCGCCGTCGGTCGGGGCGTTGGGGTTCCACTTCAGGTGGTTGGGCGAGGCGACCGGCTTGCCGTCCTCATAGGCGCGCAGGAAGGCGGCATCGAGGGCGTAGCGCGGGAAGTTGAAGTTGTCCGGGTCGCCGCCGAAGAAGGCCGCCTGGAACTCCGGCGCGAAGGCCAGACGCACGTCTTCGTATTTGCGGAACTTGTACAGGGCGTATTTGCCGCCGCGATAGAAGCTGATGACCTGGCAGGTCAGCTTGCGGTCGTCGCCGCAGGCTTCCTTCTGGATGGCGTCGATCTCGGCCGAGCGGGCGGCGACGAAGGCCGCGCCTTCAAGACCGGAGCCGGCGCCCAGTACGCGCTCGGTCACGTCGGTGATGTCGGTCAGGACTTCGGCCGTCTGGCCGGGGCAGGTCTTCTCTTCCTCGCGCGTGGCGGGCATCCAGCCGTTCTTGACGTAGTCGTTCTGAGCGCTCGACAGGTCCTGCACGCAGGAGATGACGCAGTGGTGGTTGGTCAGGATCAGACCCTCGCCCGACACGAAGGAGGCCGAACAGCCCTGCAGGCGCACCGCTGCGTTGCGGACGCGATCCAGCCACGGCTGGTCGATGCGCGTGCCGTATTTCTGGTTCACCGTCTGGATGGGGAAACTGTCGAAGGTCCACATGCCTTCATCGGCGCGGGCGCTGGAGGCCGGGGCGCTGGCGAGCGCTGCAACCATGCCGATCGCCGCCATCGAAGCGGCCATGGAGACGCGCTCAGAAAACGCGCGGGAAAATTTATTGGACGGAAAATGGCGAGGCAGCATGATTTTCTCCGGCGACGAAGCCTCCTGCTTCGTCTTTCTTTGGACAGGTCACTAACGCCGGAAGCACAGGGGCCACAACCCCCGGACGTGTTCAGCGGGCGGGCGCGCCGCCCAAGCCTTACCCCGATTTAACTTGGCCACGGGCCGGGGCGCAGTCAGATAGCCCTGCAAGTCAGGGGAATATGAACGCGTCATGTCGCTCGCGCTGTCCACGCTGCTCTTCGAGTGGCGCCGCTATATGGCCGCCGTCATGGCGCTGGCCCTTTCGGGGTTGCTGGTGCTGGCCATGACCGGCGTCTTCATCGGCATCGGCAAGGGTTTCACCGCCCAGATCGAGCGTTCGAGCGCCGACATCATGATCCTGCAACCGGGGGCCAAGAGCCTGATCAGCGGGCCGTCCGGCGTGCCGCGCCGCTTCATTCCGCTGGCCTACAACCACCCCGAGGTGGTCGAGGTCCAGCCGCTGGACGGCGCCGGGGGCAGCTTCCAGTCGATCAAGGAAGTCGACCCCACCCGCAGTCAGGCCGACAACGCCAAACAGGGCGCCCCGCGTCTGAAATATGTGCAGTCCAGCATCATCGACACCACGCCCGGCTCGGTCACCATTCCCACCGACTATTCGCGCGAACTGGTCGACGCCCTGCGCCAGCCCTTCACCGTCGCGGTCGATGAGACGGCGTTGACGCCGCTGGGCGTCAAGCTGGGCGACAAGGCTCTCTATAACGGCCAGACCGTCACCGTCGTCGGCGTCACCCGCGGCTATCCCAACATGATGCAGCCCGGCGTGGTCATGTCGCGCGACACCCTGCGGATGCTGGGTCAGGCCGACACCGGGCCGCGCGTCGGCCCGCTGATGATCAAGATCAAGGATCCCGCCCGGGTCGAAATCGTCACCGCCCAGCTGAACGCCATGGGCAACGGCCAGTGGAAGGCCTGGACCCGTCAGGAACTGGCCGACGCCAACGCCGGCGCCATGTTCGAGGAAGGCATTCTGGTCATCATCATCGGCGGCTGCGTGGTGCTGGGCGTCATCATCGGCGTGGCCATCACCTGGCAGACCCTGCGCGGGGCCATCATGGCCAACATCAAGGAGTTCGCCTCGCTGCGCGCGCTCGGCGTCGGCATGGGATCGCTGCGCCGCATCGTCATGGAACTGAGCTTCTGGGTCGGGGTGGTCGGGGTGGCCGCCGCCATCGGCCTGACGTGGCTGCTGTCGCTGTTCGCCCTGTCGAAGGCGGTCATCATCGCCCTGCCCCCGCTGTTGCTGCTGGTCGTCGGCGGCGGGCTGATCGCCATCGCCATGGTGTCCGGCTTCCTGTCGATGGGCATCCTGAAGAAGAGCCAGCCTGCGGACCTGCTGCGATGAACACCATGGCTTCTGGACACACCAAGGTTCACGGCAAACATGGCGAGTTCGCCATCGAGGCCAGGGGGCTGATCAAGCGGTTCAAGTCCGGCAAGAACTTCGTCGAGGTGCTGAAGGGCGTGGATTTCGACGCGCGCCACGGCGACCTGACCATGGTCATGGGGCCGTCCGGTTCGGGCAAGTCGACGCTGATCGCCGCCCTGTCCGGCCTGCTGAAGCCCGAAGAGGGCCGGGTCGACGCGCTGGACGTCGATGACCTGTGGAAGCTGTCGCCCGGCCGGATCGACAGGTTCCGGCTGGATCACTGCGGCTTCATTTTCCAGGGCTTCAACCTGTTCCCGGCCCTCAGCGCTCTGCAACAGGTGACGACGGTGCTGAAGTTTCAGGGTCTGACGCCCGAACAGGCCAGAAAGCGCGCGACGCTGGCGCTGGAGGAGGTCGGCCTCGGCCATCGCCTGCACCAGCGCCCGGCGGCCCTGTCCGGCGGCGAGAAACAGCGGGTCGCCATCGCCCGCGCCCTGGCCAAGGACCCGCAGATCCTGTTCGCGGACGAGCCGACCTCGGCGCTGGACGGCGAAAACGGGCAGGTCGTCATCCGCCTGCTGCGCCGGGCCGCCACCGAATACGGCGCCGCCGTCATCTGCGTGACCCACGACCCGCGCCTCGAGGCCTGGGCCGACCGGGTCATCCACATCGAAGACGGCGTCATCATCGACGACCAGCGCCGCATCCCTGACCCCGACGCCATCCTGGCCTCGCACTGACACCGATCCTTTTTGAGGACTCTCATGCCCGCATTCCTGAAAAACAAATGGCTCTGGATCGGCCTGATGCTGCTGATCGTGCTGATCGTCGGCTTCTTCATGTTCCAGAGCGCCGGCGCGGCCAAGAAGGCTGAACTGGCGCAGGCCGCCGCCAACAAGGTCGAAAGCCCCTATGCCGCCATCGCCAACGGCAAGATCGACATCGAGGGCGGCATCATCCAGATCGCGGCCCGTCGCGGCGGGGTGGTGCGCGAGGTTCTGGTGCAGGAAGGCGACCGCGTCACCGCCGGTCAGATTCTGGCCCGTCAGGAAGACGACGAACCGCGTCTGGCCCTGCAGACCGCCGCCGCCAATCTGGCCGAGGCCGAGAGCCAGCTGCGCCTGATCAACGTCGACATCGCCACGGCCCAGCGCGAGCATGACCGCCTGGCCAAACTGGTCGCCACCAACTTCGTCGCCGCCCAGCGCATGGATCAGGCCCGCGACGCCATCGCCCAGGCCCAGGCCCGCCTCGGCTCGCAGCAGTCAGCGGTGCAGAGCGCCCGCGCGCGTCGCGACGAGGCCGCCTATAATGTCGAGCTGACGGTCATCCGCGCCCCGTCCGACGGTCGCATCGTGCGCCGCTACGCCAATCCCGGCGCAGGCGCCTCGACCCTGAACGTATCGAATATGTTCGATCTGGAGCCGGACGCCCCGCGCATCGCCCGCGCCGAAATCGTCGAGGCCGACATCCCCAACATCACCGTCGATCAGGCCGTGGAGATCACCCCCGAAGGCGATCCGTCCAAGATCTATATCGGCAAGGTGCTACGCCGCGCCGCCGTCTTCGGCGCCCGCAAGCTGGCCTCTGACGACCCGTCGCAACGCACCGACGAGCGCGTGGTCGAGGTGGTGGTCGCCGTCGACGACGCCCCCCTGCTGATCGGCCAGCGCGTGCTGGTCAAGTTCATGAAGCCGGGCGAAACGGCGGGCGCCAAGCGTGAAAGCGCCACCACCGGCGTCCCCGCCTCGCGCGCCATGAAGACGCCTGCGCGGGCGTAGGCGGATCGGGATGAGAATGGAAAAGGGGCCTCGCGAGGGGCCCCTTTTTTTATGCGCATGCTTTTCCGCTCATCCCGGCGGACGCCGGGGTGAGCGGGCTGTGAAACCTAGCGTCCCGAAAATTCCCCCGGCCGCTTTTCCAGCACCGCCGTCACGCCTTCGATGTGGTCGTCGGTCAGGTGGGCCAGGGCCTGCATGGCGGCGGACAGTTCCAGCATCTGGTCGAAGTTCATGTCGCGGCCCTGACGCAGCAGGGTCTTGGCCATACGCAGGGCCTGCGGCGGCTGGGCGGCGATCTGGTCCGCCGTCTGCATCGCCTCGTCCATCAGCGTCTCATGCGGCACGACGCGGTTGACCAGACCCCACTGGTCGGCCGTGGCGGCGTCGATGATGCGGGCCGTGAACAGCAGTTCGGCGGCGCGGTTGTAGCCGATGTTGCGCGGCAGCAGCCATGAGCCGCCGTCGCCGGGAATGATGCCCAGCTTCATGAAGGGCACGCCGAAGCTGGCGCGATCCGAGGCGATGCGGATGTCGCCCAGTCCGGCGATGTCGCAGCCCAGCCCCATGGCCGGACCGTTGACCGCCGTCACCAGCGGAACCTCCAGCCCATAGAGGGCGCGCACAATGCGATGGACGACGCGGCGATAGCGTTCGCGGATGGCGGCGCCGGAGCCCTCGAACAGGTCGCGGCGGTCCTTCATCGCCTTCAGGTCCCCGCCCGCCGAGAAGGCGCGCCCGGCACCCGTCATCACCACGCAGCGGATCGAAGGGTCGGCGTTGACCGCGGCGCAGGCGGCGGCGAAGGCCTCGCCGTCCTCCAGATCCGGCAGGGCGTTCAGACGGTCGGGCCGATCCAGGGTCCAGACCATGACCGCGCCTTTGCGCTCTTCTACGATCAGACCCATGTCGCGCTTCCTCTTCACCAATGGAGACTCGGGTGTCGGCCAGGGCGCGGCGAGATGGCAAGGGCGGAATTGAAAAACCCCGGTCGTTTTGACCGGGGCTTCTGGCTGGATCATCCAGTCTCGCGACTACGCGCGCGGCCGTTTGATCGTTATGGGCACGAAGTTGGACGGGTGGCTGACCACGCGGTCGCCGGCGCCGTTCATCTGTTTCGTGTTCACCAGCATCCCGCCGAAAAGGGCGAAGGACATCATGGCGTGCTGGAGATTGCGCTCTTTGTTTTCGTTCATTTTTGGCGTCTCCTTTCGCTGAACGATGAAAGAAGACACGTCGTGCTTTTTGGGACTCTCACCCTGTCAGTCGTTTCGCGTCGAGGATGAAGATAGTCGCCCTGTGGAAAAAGTCAAGAATTATAGTCCGTTCCCGGACTCAATGTAGCGATACCATCACAAACCATGACCGAAACCCCCGCCCCTCGCCCGCCCAGACCTGTCGCCAGTCCCTGCGTCATGGTCTGCACCGTCGACGGCGCATCGGGCCTGTGCCTGGGCTGTTTCCGCACGCTTCAGGAAATCGCGACCTGGAGCCGGATGACCGACGAGGCCCGCGCCGCCGTCATGACCGACCTGCCGGGGCGCAAGGGGCGGATCGATCCGCGCCTTCTGGGTGAGTGAAGGCCGCCTTGCCAAGGTCGGGCTTCGTCAACCTTTCGTTCGCCACGTCGCTTCACCGCATGGGAAGATCAGGGCGCCATAGTCCGCTGCATGATCCGCTTTGACCCGCGCTCTCTTGTTGTTTTCGCCGCCGCCCTGGCGTCGGCGTCGGCCTGCATCGGCGCCCTGATGTGGTGGGAAGGCCCGGCGCAGGCCTATGCCGCCGTGGCCCTGAAGGAGGCGCCGTCGGTGACGCGCGCGGCCGACGGCCATTACTGGGCCGAAGCGACCGTCGAGGGGCGGCCGATGCGGATGCTGGTCGACACCGGCGCCAGCGTGGTGACGCTGAGCCGCGCCGACGCCGAACGGCTGGGCGTGCGGCTGAAACCGCACGACTTCAACCAGACGCTGAACACCGCCTCGGGCCAGATACCCGCCGCACGGGTGCTGCTGACCTCCGTGTCCGTGGCGGGGGTGGAGATGACCTCGGTCGAGGCCCTGGTCATTGATCGCGATATGCCCGCCGCCCTGCTGGGCATGAGCTATCTGGGGCGGCTGTCGGCCTTTGAGGCGCGGCCGGACGGGCTGATCCTGAAGGGCTGATAGAGTCTCAGCCGCGCGGGCCGAAGGGCACGATCTTATTGGCCGGGTCGTGGCCGATGTCCGCTGATCCCAGATAGGGAATGCCGGAGCGCACGCACCAGTGGCGCGCGATCTCTTCGCCCGTCATGCCGAAGTCGGGGTCGTTGACGGTGACGTCCGACACCCGGCCCAGACGGATGCCCGCGACACGGCGGATCGAGGCCTGCCCCGTCAGGTGGAACATCATCCGGTCGACGCGATAGAGGGCCTCGGACACCTCTTCCAGCATCAGAACGTGGCCCGACAGATCCGGCTCGATCGCCGTGCCGACCAGTTCGTTGAGGATGGTCAGGTTGAAGGCCGCCGCCGGGCGCGGGTCGCTCAGCAAGGACGGCTCCAGCGAGGCCGGGTCGCCGCTCCGCAGCCAGTTCACGGCGCGCAGGCCCGTGGCGTCGTTGCGCGATCCGTCCGAGGCCATCGGCCCGTGCGCCACATGGGGAAAGCCCGCGCGATACAGGGCCGCCAGCAGGCTGCCTGCGTCGGAATAGCCGAGGTAGCGCTTGGCGTAGGCGTGAGCGGTCAGCTCGGGGACCACCGCCTCGGCGATGCGACAGGCGCCGTAGCCGCCGCGCGCGAACCAGACGGCGTCGATGTCGGGGTCGTTGGCCGTCTCGACAAAGGCGCGGGCGCGGGTGGCGTCGTCACCGCCGAAATGGCCGTGGACCTCATGCAGGGCCGGGTGCAGGACCAGTTCGACCGACCCGTCCGGCCAGTTCGCCGCCGCCCACGCCCGGATCGCCTCGCCCCGCGCCGGATCAAGACGGGAGCTGGCGTTGACGACGCCGATTCGGAAGGGTCTGGTCTGCATGGACGGGGTGGCCTTGAGCGTCTCGCGTGCTAGTCAGGCCGGACATTCCCCGCTTTCCCGCATTGAAATCAAGCCGATGAACAAAGACTATTTCTTCTGCGGCGTCGGCGGCTCCGGCATGATGCCGCTGGCCATGATCGTTCAGGCGCAGGGGAACCGCATCGCCGGTTCTGACCGGGCGCTGGATCAGGGCCGCACGCCCGACAAGTTCGACTGGCTGCGCGCCCACGGCGTCATCCTGCATCCACAGGACGGATCGGGCGTGGTCAGCGCCGATCAGGTGGTCGTCGCCACCGGCGCGGTCGAGGATACGGTGCCCGACATCGGCGCGGCCAGGCGCGTCGGCGCCGTCATCAAGACCCGGCCCCAACTGCTCAGCGAACTGTTCAACGCGGCCCCGACCTCGGTCGGCGTGGCGGGCACCAGCGGCAAGTCCACCATCACCGGCATGGTGGCGTGGATCCTGGATCAGGCGGGCCGCGCGCCGACCGTGGTCAACGGGGCGGTGATGAAGAACTTCGCCAGCGCCGCACAGCCGTTCGCCAGCGCCCTGATCGGCGGACCGGATCTGTTTGTCGCCGAGGTGGACGAGAGCGACGGCTCCATCGCCCGCTATGATCCGACGGTGGCGGTCGTCTCCAACATCTCGCTGGACCACAAGTCGATGGAGGAGCTGCGCGACCTGTTCGGCGGCTTCGTCGGCCGGGCCACGACGGCGGTGCTGAACCTCGACAACCTTGAGACAGCGGCGCTGGCGCAAACGCTGGCATCCGGCAAGGCCATCACCTTCGCACTGGGCGAGGAAGAGGCGGACCTGTCGGCGCATGATCTTCAGCCCCTGCCGACGGGCATGACATTTGAGCTGCGCGTGCGCGGCGAGGCCGCACGGGCGGCGAGGCTGAACGTGCCGGGCGCGCACAATGTCGCCAATGCGCTGGCGGCGCTGGGGGCGGTCAGGGCTCTGGGCGTCGATATGGATCAGGCGGTCGCGGCGCTGGCGACGTTCAGCGGCATCCGTCGGCGGCTGGAGGTGGTGGGCGCGCAGGGCGGCGTCACCGTCATCGACGACTTCGCCCACAACCCGGACAAGATCGCGGCCACGCTGAAGACCCTGCACGCCTTTGACGGGCGGTTGCTGATCCTGTTCCAGCCGCACGGCTTCGGGCCGCTGAAGCTGATGAAGCAGGCGTTCATCGAGGGCTTCGCCGGTCTTATGCGGCCGGACGACGTGCTGCTGATGCCCGAGCCGGTCTATTACGGCGGCACCACCGACCGCAGCGTCGGCAGCGAGGACATCGCGGCGGGCGTGCGCGCGGCCGGGCGTCAGGCGCAGGCGCTGGAGACGCGCGCCGACTGCGGCGACCGCATCGTCGAGATCGCCCGACCCGGCGACCGGGTCGTGGTGATGGGGGCGCGCGACGACAGCCTGTCGACCTTCGCCGCCGAACTGCTGGCGCGCTTCTGAGGCGCAGCCCCGCCCGCAGGGGCCGGCGCTATTGCAAATCGCTCGCACTTCATGCAGAGGCCGGGGCGTGAGCGACACCGCCCGATCTTCCGCGGCATCATCCGCCCGACCGAAGGCCAAGGCCCCACGGCCGCCCGCGCGCGCCTTCTGGCTAAGACAACTGCAAAGCTGGCACTGGATTTCGGCGGCGGTCAGCATGGTCGGCCTGCTGCTGTTCGCCGCGACGGGCGTCACCCTGAACCACGCCGCCCAGATTCCGGCCGAGCCGGTGGTGCGCGAACAGACCGCCGTCCTGCCCGCCCCGCTGCTGGCGCGTCTGGAGGCGTTTCCACAGGAGACGATCGACCCCGCGCCCGACGCCGTGGCGCGCTGGGCCGACGAAGCCCTGAACATCCGCATCGCCGGAAAGCCGACCGAGACGACGGCGCAGGAAATCTATGTCGCCCTGCCCATGCCGGGCGGCGACGCCTGGCTGACCATCGACCGGACGACCGGCGAGGCCCTGTATGAAAATACCACGCGCGGTGGCATCGCCTGGCTGAACGACCTGCATAAGGGGCGTAACACCGGCCCGGTCTGGTTCTGGTTCATCGACGTCTTCGCCGTGGCCTGCATCGTCTTCACCCTGACGGGGCTGGGCCTGTTGTGGCTGCACGGCTGGCGGCGCCCTCTGACGTGGCCGCTGGTCGGTCTGGGGGTGCTGATCCCGGTCGTGCTGGCCCTGTTCTTCGTCCATTGAGGAGCCGCTTCATGCGTCCGCTTCCCCTGATCCTGACCACCGCGGGCCTGACTACGGCGGGCTTGGCGGCGGCCGCCGCCGCGCCCGCGATGAGCGCCGATCTGTCGGTGTCGATCGAACTGCCGCGCATCAACACCTCGGCCTATCATCGGCCCTATGTCGCCGTCTGGATCGAGAAGCCGGACCAGAGCGCGGTGCAGACGCTGGCCGTCTGGTATCACCCCGGCAGCCGCAACAGTCAGGGCGACGGCACCGACTGGCTGAAGGACCTGCGCGCCTGGTGGCGCAAGGGCGGCCGGGCGATGAGCCTGCCCGCCGACGGCGTCTCCGGCCCGACCAAGGCGCCGGGGCGCCATGCGGTGAACGTGCCCGGCGCGCGTCTGCGCACACTGCCTGCCGGGCAATATACGCTGGTGGTCGAGGCGGCGCGCGAGATGGGCGGGCGCGAGACCGTGCGGGTGCCCTTCCGCTGGGGGGCGGCCAATACGGCGGCCGGATCAGGGGCGTCCGAACTGGGCGCCGTGCGCGTCGCCGTGACGCGCTGATCGATCCCGGTCATAAGGGGCGCTCGCCTTTCTCAGCCAGACCGTTGCGCCGCCCATGAAACGATCCGCCTCCGCCCCCTCGCCGATCCTGATCGGAGGGCCGGACGACAGCCGACGCGACGACCGCGTCCTGATCCCGCCCATGACCGGCGCGCCCGAACGGCCGCCCAGCGACCTGATCTGGTCGCTGTCGGGCGAGACGATGGGCACGGGCTGGTCGGTGCGCCTGGTCCCGCCGCCGGTCGTCGCATCGGGCTTTACTCAGGACGACTTCCAGAGCGCCGTCGAAGAGGAACTGGCCCGCGTCATCGCCGCCTTCAGCCCGTGGCAGGCCGACAGCGAGATCAGCCGCTTCAACGCCGCCCCCGCCGGGCCGGTGGCGCTGTCGGAGGATTTCTGGAGCCTGCTGACCGCCGCACTGGATCTGGCGGATGAAGTCAACGGCGCGGTCGATCCGACGCTGGGCGCCCTGGTCGACCTGTGGGGCTTCGGGCCGCCGGGGCCGCGCCCGGTGCTGCTGCCCCTGCCCTCGGACGCAGAGGTCGAGGCGGCGCTGGCGGTGTCCGGCTGGAACAGGCTGCGGCTGAACCGCGAGGCGCGCGCGGCGATCCAGATCGGAGACATGAAGCTGGACTTTTCCGGCATCGCCAAGGGCCATGCGGTCGACCGGGTTTCCGCCCGGCTGGACGCCATAGGCGCGACCTCGCATCTGGTCGAGATCGGCGGCGAGCTGAAGGGGCGCGGCGTCAAGCCGGACGCCCAGCCGTGGTGGGTCGAGATCGAGGCCGTCCCCGGCTCGCCCGCACCGCGTACTGTCGCCGCCCTGTTCGATCTGGCTGTGGCGACATCAGGCGACTGGCGCCGGGCCTTCAGCCATGAGGGGCGGCTCTATCCGCATACGCTGGACGGGACGACCGGGCGGCCGGTCGACAACGGTCTGGCGCAGGTCACGGTGTTCGACGCCTCGGCCATGCGCGCCGACGCCCTGGCCACCGCCCTGACGGTGCTGGGTCCGCTTGAAGGGCCGGAGTTCGCCGAGGCCATGGGCGTGGCCGCCTGCTTCGTCGCGCGCACGCCGGACGGCCTGACCGAACAGATGACGCCCGCCTTCGTCGCCATGCTGGACGACGCAGGCTGAGAACTTCAGGCCTTGGCCACCGCCTTGATCGACACGGCGGGGTCGGCCAGCAGGGCATCGTCCACCGGCGTCGCCTTGCCGATCAACAGGCGCCCGCCCATGAAGTCGGCCGGTGCGTTGACCGCCTCGACCGAGACGATTTTCTCGCCACTGAGGTGGAAGACGGAGAAGGCGCCGCCCGCCGGATCGCCGCGCACCAGCTGACGGTCGGCGTCAAACGGCACGCCCGCGATCTGCAGCTTGACATCATACTGGTCGGACCAGAACCACGGCACTTCCGGCGCCGGGGCCGCGCGGCCGACGATGGCCGAGGCCGCCTGCTTGGCCTGTTCGAGGGCGTTGGGCACGCTCTCCAGCCGGTGCATGACGCCGCCGTGGACAGGGATGGGACGCCGCGTCACATCGCCGATGGCGTAAATGTTCGGATCGCGGGTGCGGGCCGTCTCATCGACCACCACGCCGTTCTCGCAGGCTAGCCCCGCCGTGCGCGCTAAAGCCTCGCAGGCGAAGGCGCCGACACCGACCAGCACCGCGTCCGCCGCGATCAGTTCGCCGTCCGCCAGACGCACGCCTGCGCCCTCGAACCCCGCGACCTCGACGCCGGTCAGGATCTCGACGCCGTGCTTTTTGTGCAGGTCGGTGAAGAAGGCCGACAGAGGCTGCGACGCCACGCGGGCCAGCACCCGGTCCATGCGCTCGATCACCACCGCCTCGGCGCCCAGCGCGCGGGCCGAGGCCGCCGCCTCCAGACCCACATAGCCGCCGCCGACCACCGCCAGCCGCTTGCCGGGAGCGAGAACCGCCTTCAACCGCTCGGCGTCGCTGAGGGTGCGCAACTCCAGCAGGGCAGGACGGTCGGCGCCGGGGATGGCCAGCTTGCGCGCCGTCGAGCCGGTGGCGAGAATCAGCGTGTCGTAAGCCTCGACCGTCCCATCGGCGAAGGTCACGGTCCTGGCGCCCGCGTCGATGGCGGTCGCCGTGACGCCGGTGTGCAGGGCGATATTCTGCTCGGCGTAGAAGCTTTCGGGGCGCAGCAGCAGGTCTTCCAGACCCGCCTCCCCCTTCAGCCAGGCCTTGGACAGAGGCGGCCGCTGATAGGGCGGCGCCGTCTCCTGCCCCGCCAGGACGATCTCGCCCTCGAACCCATACTGCCTCAGCAGCACCGCCGCCGAGCCCCCCGCGTGTCCCGCGCCGATGATCAGAACCTTGCTCATGCCTGCGCAGATAGAGACGCCGGATGCGAAGCGCCACCGCCTTTGCATCCATTCTCTGCGCGACAGCCCGGAAAGCGGGTTGACCGTTCCATTGTTACAGCATAATGGAACACGCCATGAGCACCGACGCCGCCAAGACCGCCCTGCTGGACGCCCTGCTCTCGCTGAAAACGCGGGAGGAGGCGGATGCATTTCTGGCCGACCTGTGCACCCCGGCCGAGCTGCGCGCCATGGCCGAGCGGTGGCAGGTGGCGCGGATGCTGGACGCCGGGGACAGGACGTATCGCGAGATCGCCGCCGAGGCCCCGGCCAGCCCGACCACCGTGGTGCGCGTCGCGCGCTCCCTGAAAGACATGCCGCACCAGGGCTATCGGCTGGTGCTGGACAGACTGAAAGCCTGAGTAGACATCATGAGCACGGTTCAGGGGCGGCTGCGCATCGCCGTCCAGAAATCCGGCCGGCTGGCCGAACGCAGCCTCGATCTGGTCCGCGATGCGGGCCTGCGCGTGGTCAAGGGCAACAACGACCTGCTGTATCGGATCGAGAACTATCCGATCGACCTGCTGCGGGTGCGTGACGACGACATTCCGACCTTTGTGGCGGACGGGGTCTGCGATCTGGGCATCGTCGGCGAGAACGTGCTGGAAGAGGTGAAGAACGGCGGGCCGAACGCAGAGGTCGTCATGCCGCTGGGCTTCGGGCGCTGCACGCTGAAGATCGCGACGCCGCCGGGGCTGGATTACGCCGGGCCGTCGTCGTTGCAGGGGCTGCGGATCGCGACCTCATATCCGAAAATCCTGCGTCGCTTTCTGGATGAGGCGGGCGTCGACGCCGACATCGTCACCATGCGCGGCGCGGTCGAGGTGGCCCCGCGGCTGAAGCTGGCCGCCGCCATCTGTGATCTGGTCTCGACCGGGGCGACGCTGGAGGCCAACGGCCTGAGCGCGCGCGAGACGGTGCTGGACAGTCAGGCCGTGCTGATCAAGGCGCCGACGCCGCCCGAGGCCGGGCTTCAACACCTGCTGGACTCCATCGTCGAACGGATGGCGGGCGTGGTGTCCTCGCAGGGGGCCAAATACGTGATGCTGAACGCGCCGCGCGCGGCGCTGGACCGGATCACCGCCCTGTTGCCCGGCGCAGGCTCGCCGACCGTCATGCCCCTGTCGGGACGCGACGACGCCGTGGCCGTCCACGCCGTCTGTCAGGAGGCAGTCTTCTGGGAGACGCTGGAGAAACTGAAGGCCGAAGGGGCCTCGGCCATACTGGTCCTGCCCATCGAGAAGATGATGTGATGAAGCGTATCGACTGGAACCAGCTGGACGCCGCCGGGCGCAAGGCCGCCCTGGCCCGCCCGCAGCGCCGCACCGAGGGCTTCGTCGCCAGCGTGGTGCGCGAGATCTTCGACGACGTGCAGGCGCGCGGCGGCGAGGCCGTGAGCGACTGGGCGACCCGTCTGGACGGCGCCGCGCCGCGCCGCATCGAGATCACCGAGGCGGCCGCCGCCAAGGCGCGCAACGACCTGCCGCCCGCCGCCGCCCGCGCCCTGCGCGTCGCCGCCGACAATGTGCGCGTCTTTCATCAGGCGACGAAACCAGAGGACACGCCCTTCATCGAAACGACGCCGGGCGTGAAGTCGAAACTGGTCTGGCGGCCCATCGGCTCGGCCGGGCTTTATGCGCCGGGCGGAACGGCGCCGCTGTTTTCATCGCTGCTGATGCTGGCCATACCGGCGGGCGTGGCCAGGGTCGGGCGGCGCGTCGCCGTGACGCCGCCGTCCAAGGACGGCTCGGTCCACCCGGCCATGATCGCCGCCGCCGCCGAGGCGGGGCTCGATGAACTTTGGCTGCTGGGCGGGGCGCAGGCCATCGCCGCCCTGACCTTCGGCGTCGAACTGGAAGACGGCGTCATCGCCCCCGTCGACAAGCTGTTCGGCCCCGGCAACGCCTATGTGGCCGAGGCCAAGCGCTACGCCTCGTCCCTGCCCGGCGGCCCGGCCTGCGACCTGCCTGCGGGACCGTCGGAACTGCTGGTCATCGCCGACCGCGACGCCGATTTCGAGATCGTCGCGGCGGACCTGCTGAGCCAGGCCGAACATGACGCCGATGCGCAGGTCATCCTTGTGTCGGACAGCGGCACGGCCCTGAGCGAGATCATCGCCGAGGTCGAGCGTCAGGTCGAAAGCCTGCCGCGCGCCGCCATCGCCCGTGCGTCGCTGGCCGAGACCCGTGCCATTCGCGTGCGCGACATGTCCGAAGCGTGTGAGGTCGCAAACCTCTATGGCCCAGAGCACCTGTCGATCCAGACGGAAGAGGCCGAGCGGCTGGTCGAGCGCATCAGCGCGGCGGGCGCGGTTTTCGTCGGACGCTGGGCGGCGGAAACGCTGGGCGACTACGCCGCCGGGCCGAGCCATGTCCTGCCGACCGACGGAGCCGCGCGGACGCTGGGCGGCGTGACCACCGCCAGCTTCATGACGACCATGTCGGTGCAGACTGTCAGCGAACAGGGCGCCGCCGCCCTGGCCCCTGTCGCCGCCGCACTGGCCCGGCTGGAGGGGCTGGAAGCCCACGCCAGAGCCGCCGATCTGAGGAGCGCGGGATGACCAACGATCTCTTCCTTCTCCCCTTGAGGGAGAAGGTGGGCGCCGGAGGCGCTCGGATGAGGGGTGTGCTGGCTTCGCCCTCCCCCGTCTCGCCTGTGGACACAGCCCCCTCATCCGTCTCGCTGCGCAGGCTGCCTTCTCCCACGAGGGGAGAAGGCTCATGACGCTGCCCGCCCCCTATCCGCCGCTGGTGTCGGGCGGCGACGGTCTGGAGCGTTATCCGGCCGAGCCTGCCGCGCTGGCAGCCCGCATGGCCGCCCTCTACGGCGTCGTCGCCGATCAGGTGCTGCCGACGCGCGGGCTGACGCACGGGCTGGAGCTGGTCTGGCGTCTGGCCGCGCGCGACGGGCTGAAGGTTCAGGCGCCGGACGCAGAGCCCTATCAGGGACTGGCCGCCCTCTACGCCCGCCCGGCCGACGACGCCGATACAGCCGCTGTAATCATCCGCGCCCTCGGCTCGCCCGAGGCCGTGGCCGAGATGGCCGAGCGCGTCGCCCCCGCCCTGCTGGTCGTGGACGAGGGGCTGGTCGAGTTCGCCGAAGCGCCCTCGGCCGCCGCCGTGGTGAAGGACCACGCCAATCTGATCGTGCTGCGCAGCCTGTCGCTGGCCTATGGGCTGGCCGGGGCGCGGGTCGGGGCGGCGGTCGCGCAGGCGCAGACGCTGGCGCGGCTGACCGGCGTGCTGGAGCCCTACGCCCTGCCCGAGGTTTCGGTGCGACTGGCGATGCAGGCGCTGGATCCGTCGCGGATGATGGAGACGGCCGAACGCATCAGCGGCCTGCGCCGCGAACGCGCCCGCGTCGCCGAGGCCCTGTCGCGCATCATGGCGCTGGAGGCCGGAGTCGGGCCGGTCATCATCGCCAAGCCCTCGGACCCGGCGGGAGCCGTGGAGGCTCTGCGCCGCTATGGCCTGAGCGCCGATCCGGCGGGCGAGCGGCTGCGCCTGCCCGTCTCGCTGAAGCCCGAGGTCAATGATCGCCTGCTGACCGCCCTGGGCGCCGCCAGCCCCGGCGCGCGCCGCAACCGCATCGGTCAGGCCATCCGCGACACCAGGGAAACGCGCATCGTCTGCACCGTCGATCTGGACAGCGCCGGGCCGGTGAAGATCGAAACCGGCGTCGGCTTCTTCGACCACATGATCGAACAGGTGGCGGCGCATGGCGGGTTCTCGATCCGTCTGGCGTGCGAAGGCGACCTGCACATCGACCCGCACCACACGATCGAGGATTGCGCCATTGCTCTGGGTCAGGCGTTGAAACAGGCGCTGGGCGAGCGGCGCGGCATCGGCCGCTACGGCTTCGTCCTGCCGATGGACGAGGCGGAAGCGTCCGTCTCCATCGACCTGTCGGGGCGGCCCTATCCGGTGTTCGAGGGGACGTTCGCCACGCCGATGCTGGGCGATTACCGCACCGATCTGACGGCGCACGTCGTGCGATCGCTGGCTGAAAATCTGGGGGCGGCGGTCCACGTCCGCGTCACCGGCGACGACGACCACCACAAGACCGAGGCCGTGTTCAAGGCGCTGGGCCGCGCCCTGCGTCAGGCCATCCGCGTCGAGGGCGATGTGGTGCCCAGCACCAAGGGCGTGCTGTGATGGCGCCCGCCGCTGTTTCCCTTCTCCCCTTGAGGGAGAAGGTGGGCGCCGGAGGCGCTCGGATGAGGGGTGTGCTGACTTCGCCCTCCGCCGCCTCATGCGCGGGAGCCGCCCCCTCATCCGTCTCGCTGCGCGAGCCACCTTCTCCCACGAGGGGAGAAGGGCGATGAACGTCACCCTGATCGGCTACGGCTCAGGCAATGTGGCCTCGGTGCGGTTCGCTTTGGAGCGGCTGGGCGCGCGGGTGCGGATCACCGACGATCCCGCTGATGTGACCGAGGCCGAGCGGATCATTCTGCCCGGCGTCGGCGCGGCCGGTTACGCCATGCAGCGGCTGAAAGCGCTGGGTCTGGTCGAGCCGCTGCGGCGCTTCTCGCGCCCCTTGCTGGGCGTCTGTCTGGGCCAGCAGTTGCTGTTCGAGACCAGTGCGGAAGATGACGATGCTGAGAATGGGGGCGCCGACCTGCTGGGTCTGATCCCCGGCCGGGTCGAGGCCATCCTGCCCGCCCCGTCGCGCCCTTCGCCGCACATGGGGTGGAGCCGTCTGACGATCCGTCGCGAGGACCCGCTGCTGGACGGCGTCCAGTCCGGCGACTGGGCCTACTTCGTTCACGGATATGTCTGTCCCGACGGCCCGGCGACCCTCGCCGCCGCCGATTACGGCGCGCCCGTGCCTGCGGTGGTCAACAGCGCCAACCGCTGGGGCTGCCAGTTCCACCCGGAACGCTCGGCCGCGCCCGGCGCGCGTATTCTGAAGAACTTTCTGGAGTTGCCCGCGTGATCGTCTATCCCGCCATCGATCTGAAGGACGGCGTCTGCGTGCGGCTGATGCACGGGCGGTTCGATCAGGTGACACGTTATGACGACGCGCCGCCCGCGCGACTGGCGGCCTTCGCGGCAGAGGGCGCCCAGTGGATCCACGTGGTCGATCTGGACGGCGCCGAGGCCGGACGCGCCATGCAGCACGGCCTGATCGGAGAACTGGCGGCCAGCGTCGCGGTGAAGATCCAGTCGGGCGGCGGCGTGCGCTCTGAAGACGATGTCGAGCGTCTGCTGGCGGCGGGCGTCAGCCGCGTCGTGGTCGGATCGCTGGCCGTGACGAAGTCGGACGAGGTGCTGGCCTGGCTGGATCGTTTCGGGTCCGAGCGCATCACCCTGGCGCTGGATGTCAAATATGAGGACGGGGTTCCGGTCCCTGCGCTCAAGGGCTGGACCCAGTCGGCGGGCGTCGATCTGTGGAGCGTGCTGGAGCGCTATCCGTCAGAATTGCTGACGCATGTGCTGATGACCGATGTAGGCCGCGACGGCGCCCTGACGGGGCCGAACCTCGACCTGCTGGGCGAGGCGCGGGCGCGGCGGCCGGAGCTGAAGATACAGGCGTCAGGCGGGGTGGCGACGCTGGATGATCTGACCGCCGCGCGCGCCATCGGCTGCGACGGCGCCATCGTCGGACGGGCCATCTATGAGGGCCGCTTCACCGTGGCCGAGGCGCTGAAGGCGGCAGCTCAATGACCGCCCATTTCTGCATGGGGGCGGTCCGATGACCGCCCGGCGCATCATCCCCTGCCTCGACGTCAAGGACGGCCGGGTGGTCAAGGGCGTGCGGTTCGAGGGGCACGTCGACATGGGCGACGCCGCTGAACTGGCCGCGCGCTATTGCGACCAAGGCGCCGACGAACTGGTCTTCTACGACATCACCGCCAGCCCGGAAAGGCGGACGCTGGACTATGGCTGGGTGCAGGACATCGCCCGTCTGCTGGACATTCCCTTCTGCGTGGCGGGCGGCATCCGCACGGTGGAACAGGCGGCGCGCTGCCTCGATCACGGCGCAGACAAGGTGTCGATCAACTCGCCCGCGCTGGAGCGGCCCGAACTGATCGGCGAGATGGCCGCGCGGCTGGGGCGCCAGTGCGTCGTCGTCGGCGTCGACAGCGCCTTTCAGGACGGCGAATGGCGGGTGCATCAATACACCGGCGACCCGAACGCACGCCGTGGCGCCGGGCGGCTGACGATGGAGTGGATCGTCGAGGCGCAAGAACTGGGCGCGGGCGAGATCGTGCTGAACTGCATCGATCAGGACGGGGTGCGCAAAGGGTATGACGTGGCGCAGCTGGCCGAGGCGAGGCGGCGGCTGACCATTCCGCTGGTGGCGTCCGGCGGAGCGGGCGCGGTGGAGCATTTCCGCGAGGTGTTCGTGGAGGCGGACGTATCGGGCGCGCTGGCGGCCAGCGTGTTTCACTCGGGCGCGATCACAGTGCCGGAGTTGAAGCGTTATCTGGATGAGCAGGGCGTGGAGGTGAGAATATGACGACCATCGGATTCCTTCTCCCCTCGTGGGAGAAGGCGGCTCGCGCAGCGAGACGGATGAGGGGGACGTCAGCTTCGCCCTCCACCGTCTCGCCTGCGGACACAGCCCCCTCATCCGAGCGCCTCCGGCGCCCACCTTCTCCCACGAGGGGAGAAGGAAGATGAGCCTCGACATTTCCCGGATCGACTTCGCCAAGGGCGGCGGCCTGATCCCGGCCGTGGTGCAGAACGCCGACACCCTGCAGGTGCTGACGCTGGCCTATATGGACGAGGCGGCGCTGCGCGAAACGCTGGACAGCGGCCAGGCCACCTTCTTCTCGCGCTCGCGCGGGGGGCGGTGGCGCAAGGGCGAAACGTCAGGGAATTGCCTCAACGTCGTCTCGGTGACGCCCGACTGCGACGGCGACGCCGTGGTGGTGAAGGTGCGCCCGATCGGCAACGCCTGCCACCTGAACCGCATCAGCTGTTTCGGCGACGAGGATGCGCCGGGACTGGGCCGCATCGGGCGGCTGGAGCGCACCATCCATGTCCGGGCGCAAGCCGATCCCAACGACAGCTGGACCGCGCGCCTGATCGCGCAAGGCCCCAAACGCGCCGCGCAAAAGGTCGGCGAAGAGGGCGTCGAGACGGCTCTGGCCGGGGCGGCGGGAGATAATGCGGAACTCGCCAGCGAGGCGGCGGATTTGATCTATCACCTGCTGGTGCTTCTGCATGCGCGTGACATGGTGTTTCAGGACGTGCTGGACGTCTTGGCCCGGAGGGCGGAACCGGCCACGATAAAGGCCGACGGCAAAGGCTGACGGCCCGCCATGCGGGTCGACCTCGGACGAAGGAGACCTGAATGGCGGCGCTGATACTGTTCGGAGGCGGGGGCGACCTCGCCCTGCGGATGCTTCTGCCGTCGCTGTATTTCCTGGATCACGACGGCCTGCTGCCGGACGGGCTGAAGATCATCGCCGCCGCCCGCACTGAAGAGACGACCGAGGCCTATCTGGATCGGGTGCGCGCGGCGGTTCAGCCCCGCGCCGAAGCCGACGACGCCTGGAGCGAAGACAGCTGGCGGCGTCTGACCGGGCGGCTGGACTACATGGCCGTCGACGCCACCGACGCCGAAAATCTGAAGCCTCTGAAGGCGCGCTGTGGCGCGGGTGCGATCACGGCCTTTCTGGCGGTGTCGCCGTCGCTGTACGGCCGCATCGTCACGGCGATGAAGGCCGCCGGTTTGGCCGGGCCGGACGACCGCATCGTGCTGGAAAAGCCGGTCGGTCGCGATCTGGAAAGCTTCCGAGAAATCGACGATGCGGTGGCTGACGCCTTTGACGAACGGCAGGTGTTCCGCATCGACCACTATCTCGGCAAGGAGACGGTGCAGAACCTGATCGCCCTGCGCTTCGGCAACGCCATCTTCGAGCCGCTGTGGAACAGCCTGACCATCGACCATGTGCAGATCACGGTCGGCGAGACGGTCGGCGTCGGCGACCGCTGGCCCTATTACGACGAATACGGTGCCCTGCGCGACATGGTGCAGAACCATATGCTGCAGCTGCTGTGCCTGGTGGCGATGGAGCCGCCCAGCGATCTGGACCCCGACTCGGTGCGCAATGAGAAGGTGAAGGTGCTGCGTTCGCTTCGCCCCGTCATGGCTGAGGACGCCGAGCGCGTCACCGTGCGTGGCCAGTATACGGCCGGAGAGGTCGAGGGACGCCCGGTCGAGAGCTACCGGACCGAGCGCGGTCAGCCGTCGGACATCGAAACCTTCGTCGCCATACGCGCCGATATCGACAACTGGCGCTGGGCGGGGGTGCCCTTCTTCATGCGGACCGGCAAGCGGCTGGCCGAAAAGCGCACCGAGATCGTCATCCAGTTCAAGCCGGTGCCCCACTCCATCTTCGGCCACGGCGAGCGAGGCGACATCTATGACAACCGGCTGGTGATCGAACTTCAGCCGGACGAGGACATCGCCCTGTCGGTGATGACCAAGAAGCCGGGGCTGGAGCAGCGGATGCAGCTTCAACCGATCCGAATGAGCCTGTCGTGGGGCCAAGACGGCAAGGACGGCGCCCCGCCCCGCCGCCGCGTCGCTTATGAGCGGCTGCTGCTGGACGCCCTGCATGACGACTCCACCCTGTTCGTGCGCCGTGACGAGGCCGAGCAGGCCTGGAAATGGGTCGATGAGGTGGCCGACGCCTGGGCGTGTCGCGAGTGTCGGCCGCTGGATTATGCGGCGGGAAGCTGGGGACCGGAGGCGGCGGACGTGCTGCTGTCGCGCACGGGCCGGAAGTGGAACGTGAGATGAGAAACGCCAACGCCCTTTCTTCTCCCCTCGGGGGAGAAGGTGGCCTGCGAAGCAGGACGGATGAGGGGGCTGTGTCATCACGCAGGACGGCGGAGGGTGGTGCTAACGTCCCCCTCATCCGAGCCGCGCTGCGGCCCACCTTCTCCCCCGAGGGGAGAAGGAAGGTGTCGGCATGATCCAGAGCTTTCCCACCCGCGAGGCATGGACCGAGGCCGCCGCGGATCGGCTGGCCGCGGCGCTGGCGGAGGCGCTGGCCGCCGACGGCCGCGCCCTGTTCGCCGGGTCGGGCGGGTCGACGCCCTCGCCCATCTATGCGCGGTTGGCGCAGGCCGATCTCGACTGGGCCAGCGTCACGGCGACGCTGGTGGACGAGCGTTATGTGCCCGAGGCTTCGCCAGACTCGAACGCGGCCCTGTTGAAGCACGACCTGTTGACCGGCCCTGCCGCCGCCGCGCGGTTCATCCCCCTCTACAGCCCTGCCGTGACGGTGGATCGGGCGGCCGCTCTCGCGTCGCAGGCGCTGGCCGCCGAGGGGCGGGCGCTGGACGCCGTCCTGCTGGGCATGGGCGAGGACGGGCATATCTGCTCCATGTTTCCCGGCAGTCCGACGCTGACCACCCTGCTGACGCCCGGCCTGAAACCCGCCGTCTATGGCGTGCCCGCCGGGCGCGACGGCGTGGCGCCGCCGCAGGAGCGGCTGACGCTCAATCTGCCGTGGCTGGCTGGGGCTCGATGTGTGGTGCTGGCCCTGACGGGCGCCAAGAAGCACGCCGTGTTCGAGCGTGAGGCGGCGGGCGACCCCGCCGTAAGCCCCATCGCCGCCCTGATCGCGGCGAACGCCCCCCTTGAAGTGTTCTGGACGGAGGCCGACTGATGGCGCTCAATCCTGTGGTGGCGGAAGTCACCGCCCGCATCGTCGAACGCAGCCGCAAGACCCGCGCCGACTATCTGCGCCGCATGGACGCGGCGACCGGATCGGGGTCCGGCCGGGCCAAACTGTCCTGCGCCAACTGGGCCCACGCCTTCGCCGGACAGACGGTGGCGGACAAGCTGACGGCCATGACCGGCGCCCAGCCCAACCTCGGCGTCGTCACCGCCTATAACGACATGCTGTCGGCGCATCAGCCGTTCGAGCGCTTCCCCGACATCATCCGCAAGGCTGCGCGCGAGGTCGGCGCCACGGCGCAGGTGGCGGGCGGAACCCCGGCCATGTGCGACGGCGTCACCCAGGGGCGTCCCGGCATGGAGCTGAGCCTGTTCAGCCGCGACGTCATCGCCATGTCGACGGGGGTGGCCCTGAGCCACGACGCCTTCGACGCCGCCCTGATGCTGGGGGTGTGCGACAAGATCGTGCCGGGCCTGTTCATGGGGGCGCTGGCGTTCGGCCATCTGCCCGTCGTCTTCGCCCCGGCCGGGCCGATGCCCAGCGGCATCCCCAATGCCGAGAAGGCCCGGGTGCGCGCTGAATATGCGCAAGGGTTGATCGATCGCGCCGAGCTGCTGAAAAGCGAGATCGCCTCCTATCATTCGCCCGGCACCTGCACCTTCTACGGCACGGCCAACTCCAATCAGATGATGATGGAGATCGCCGGACTGCATATGCCGTCCACCGCCTTCGTTCACCCGGATACTGGGCTGCGCGACACCCTGACGGCGGCGGCGGCCCAGCGGGCGATCGAGCTGGCGCGCGAAGGCAAAGGTCGCATGGCCGACGTCGTGTCGGAAAAGACCATCGTCAACATGATCGTGGCCCTGCTGGCCACCGGCGGATCGACCAACCACGCCATCCATCTGGTCGCCATGGCGCGGGCGGCTGGCGTGCTGATCGACTGGACCGACATGGACCAGTTGTCCTCGGTCACGCCGCTGCTGGCGCGGGTCTATCCGAACGGGTCGGCCGATGTGAACGCCTTTCAGGTGGCGGGCGGGGTGGCCTTCGTCACCCGCGAACTGGTCGAGGCGGGCCATCTGCACCCCGATGTGACGACCATCATGGGTCAGGGTCTGGAGCCTTATTTCCGCGAACCGAGGTTGGAGGACGGCGCGCTCGTCTGGCGCGACACGGTGAAGGAGAGTCTGGACCTGACCATCCTGCGCCCCGCCTCTGACCCGTTCGACCGCGAGGGCGGGCTGCGGCTGGTGCAGGGCGACCTCGGCCGGGCGGTGATCAAGATCTCGGCGGTCAAGCCCGAGAACCGCATCGTCGAGGCCCCCGCCGCCGTGTTCGAGACGCAGGAGGACGCGCTTCAGGCCTTCAAGGACGGCAAGCTGAACCGCGACGTGGTGGTGGTGCTGCGCTTTCAGGGGCCGCGCGCCAACGGGATGCCGGAACTGCATAGCCTGTCCCCGGCGCTCGGCGTGCTGCAGGACAAGGGCTTCAGGGTCGCCTTCGTCACCGACGGCCGGATGTCGGGCGCCAGCGGCAAGACGCCCGCCGCCATCCACGTCAGCCCCGAGGCGCTGGCGGGCGGGCCGCTGGCCCATGTGCGCGACGGCGACCTGATCCGGCTGGACCCCGAGGCGGGGGTGCTGACCACCGTGGGCGTCGGCGACCTGAGCGCGCGTCCGGCGGCGGTGCGATCGCGCGCCCATGCCGAGGGTTCGTCATGGGGCTATGGCCGCGAACTGTTCGGCGCCTTCCGCCACATGGTCGGGGCGGCCGAGGACGGCGCCAGCGTCTGTTTCGCCCTGCCCGTCGGATCAGGCGGCGAGGACGACGGCCCGCCCGATCCGAACCTTGTCGACCGCGCCGTGGACGCCTGAAGGAGGCGCCGATGACACAGCCCCTGTTTCTGGTCGGCGACGTGGGCGGCACCAACGCCCGTTTCGCCCTGGCCCGCGAGGTCGACGGCCGCCCGGTGCTGGAGCATTTCCAGCGCTTTCCGGCCGAGGCCCACCCGACGTTTCTGGAAGGGGTTCAGGCCTATCTGGACGGCTGTCCGGTCAGGCCGACCGGCGGCGTCATCGCCGTGGCCGGACCGGTCACGGACGGCGCCATCGACCTGACCAACTCGCCCTGGCGGGTGTCGGAGGGCGAGCTTCAGACGCTGGGCCTGAACCCGGTGCGGCTGATCAACGACTTTGAGGCCCTTGCCTGGGGCGCGCCGGGGCTGACGGGGGATGATCTGGCCTCGCTGGGCGGGCCGGACGCAGGCGATCCGCACGCCGCCATCGCGCTGGTCGGGCCGGGGACGGGGTTCGGCGTTTCGATCCTGGCGCGCGATGCTCAGGGACGCGAAATGGCCCTGCCCGGAGAGGGCGGCCACGCCTGTTTCGCTCCCGGAGACGAGATTGAGGACGAGGTGCTGCGCATCCTGCGCCGCCGGTTTGGCCGCGTGTCGATCGAGCGGCTGATCTGCGGACCGGGGCTGGTGAACCTGCATCAGGCGCTGGCCGAGATGGACGGACGAGAGTCCGCCATAGACGATCCGGCGCAGATCACGGCGGGTGCGATGGCCGATGCTAACAGCGCGTGCGCCATCACCCTGAACCGCTTCTGCGCCATGCTGGGGGCCGTGGCGGGCGACATCGCACTGACCGCCGGGGCGCGCGGCGGGGTCTATGTGGCGGGCGGCATCGTCCCGCGCATCCTGCCCTTCATTCAGGCCAGCCCCTTCAGGGACAGGTTCGAGAACAAGGGGCGGTTCCGGGACTATATGGCCGCCATTCCAACACGCGTGATCCTGCACAAACAGGCAGCCTTACTGGGTGCAGCGCGGGCGGCGTTCGCGGCAAAAGTGTGAAAAAAGTTCACGGCGACGTGAACCCTAAGTGAAGCGCGGCGTTATTCGAGCCTCAGATGCACTTGGAAAAGGACTTCCCATGAAGAAGATCGCCCTTACCGCCGCCGCCCTGTTCGCTGTCGCCGGCCTCGCCGCCTGCCAGAGCCCGACCGAAAAGGCCGCAGACAGCCGCGCTGATGCGGTCGAAGCCCAGGGCGACGCCGCCGCCGACCAGCTGAACGCCCAGGCTGACGCCACCGTCGCCCAGGCTCAGGCTCAGGCCGACGCCGTCAAGGCCGACGCCGAACATCAGGCTGAGGCCCTGAAGAACGAAGCCGACAACGCCCAGAAGGCTGCGGGCGAGCGCGCGGACGCCATCAAGGACGCCGCAAAGGACGCGCCCAAGGCCAACTAAGGCGGCGCATCCTGACCGACAGAAGGGTCCCCGCCGCGAACGCGACGGGGGCCTTTTTCATGATTGTCGTTCAGACTGAGCCCCTCGTTCTCCCGCTCATCCCGGCGGACGCCGGGACCCAGCGAGGAAGCCAGACCAAAGCCTGACCGCTAGACCGCACGCTCTGAAGCCAAAGCGCTGGGTCCCGGCGTCCGCCGGGATGAGCGGGGTGAGCGAAGTATGGGGACCTCAATCAACGCAGATCGTCGGGCGCGCCTTGCCGTCGCGAATGACGGTGCGACAGCCGAAGCGGTTGCTGTCCGCCGAGCAGACGCCGTGCACGACGCCCGCCTGATCGGGTTCAGCGCCGGAGGCGGCCAGGCACTCGCCCTGACACTGGGCCGCATCGGTGCAGGCCCGGCCCGCATCGTCGTAACGGACGACGCACCGCACCGACTGCGCCCGACCGACAGGGCGCATCACCCCGCCACGCGCGGCGCAGGCCGCAGCCTCGCTCGACGCGGCGGGCGCTTCAGCGGCCGAGGGCGCGCAGGCGCCCAGCGCCAGCAGGGCGAACAGAGCCAGCGCGGCGGACGGCCCGAACCTCACCCGACCTTGCCCTTTTCAAAGCCGGTCCAGCAGTCGTCGTAGTCCAGCTGCATCAACGGCGTCTGTTCGGCCCATTGCGTCGTGCGGATCGGCATCCGCGTCTCGAACATGAAGGCCAGGGTGTTCTCGATCCTGTGCGGCTTGAGGTCCGCCTTGGTCGCGCCGTCCCAGCTGGCCTGATCGGGTCCGTGGCCGCTCATGCGGTTGTGCAGCGAGGCACCGCCGGGGGCGAAGCCGCCCGCCTTGGCGTCGTATTCGCCGAAGATCAGCCCCATGAACTCGCTCATGACGTTGCGATGGAACCACGGCGGGCGGAAGGTGTCCTCGGCCACCATCCAGCGCGGCGGGAAGATGACGAAGTCGCAGTTGGCCGTGCCCGGCGTGTCCGACGGCGAGGTCAGAACGGTGAAGATCGACGGGTCCGGGTGGTCGAAGCTGACCGTACCGATGGTGTTGAACCGCGCCGTGTCATAGCGGCAGGGGGCGTAGTTGCCGTGCCAGGCCACAACGTCCAGCGGGCTGTGGTCGAAGGTGGTGGCCCACAGCTTGCCCCCGTATTTCTGAACGCACTCCGTCGGGCGATCCACGTCCTCGAAGGCGGCGACCGGCGTCTCGAAATCGCGCGGATTGGCCAGGCCGTTGGAGCCGATGGGGCCGAGGTCCGGCAGGCGGAAGGGCGCGCCGTAGTTCTCGCAGACATAACCGCGAACCTCACCGTCCACCTCGACCCGGAAGCGGACGCCGCGCGGGATGACGACGATGTGGCCGGGCGCGGCCTCGATCACACCCATCTCGGTGACGAAGCGCTGCGCCCCCTGCTGCGGCACGATCAGCAACTCGCCGTCAGCCGAATAGAAGACGCGATCGACCATCGAACGGTTGGCGACATAGAGGTGGACGCCCACCCCTGTCCCGGAATCGGCGCAACCGTTGCCGCCATAGGTCGTCAGCCCCTCGACCCAGTCGGTCGGCTGGTCCGGCATGGGCAGCGGATCCCAGCGCATCCGGTTGGGATTGGGCGGCGTCTCGGTGAAGGGGCCGGAGCGCACCTTCCCTTGCGCGAACGGCTGATACGGCCCGTGCTGGGCCGACGGACGCAGGCGATAGAGCCAGCTGCGCAGATTGTGATCGCGCGGGGCGGTGAAGGCCGTGCCCGACAACTGTTCGGCATAGAGGCCCAGCGCGGGGCGCTGCGGCGAGTTGCGGCCGACCGGCAGGGCGCGGTCCACCGCCTCAGTGGCGAAGTGGTTGGCGAAGCCTGTCTGATAGGCGGGCGCGTTGGATCGCGTCATGTGATTTCTCCCTTACCGGGAGGTGTAGCGAGTGAATCCCGCGCCGTCATCCTGAGCCGCACGGCTTTGCCCTGGATCAATCGGTATATGGCATCATCCTTCTCCCCTTGAGGGAGAAGGTGGCTTGCGGAGCAAGACGGATGAGGGGTGTTAGCGCCGACCTTCGACGTGTCGGCGCACCGCGTCGAACACGAGGTTCGGATTCTGCAGTATCGCGGAGTTGTCGAAGCGCAGCACCGTATAACCAGTCTCGGCCAGCCATGCGTCACGGTCGGCGTCGCGCGCCTCGGTCAACCGATGAACCCCGCCATCGACTTCGACGACCAGCTTATGCGCATGACAGGCGAAATCTGCGACATAGGGTCCGATCGGAACCTGCCTGCGGAATTTGACGCCATGCAGCCGTCGATCTTTCAGCAGCAGCCAGACCGCGGCTTCAGTATCAGTCGGCGCGCGACGTGACCGGCGGGCGAAGACGCGGTTTCTGGCGGAGGGCTTCTCCATAGAGTACAGCTTAACCGTGTCAGGACGCGCTGACACCCCTCATCCGACCTGCTCCGCAGGCCACCTTCTCCCTCAGGGGGAGAAGGAGTTAAAAGCCCTGGGCGCGGGCAAGACGTTCGGCGTGGAAATGGGCGTCGCCGAGCAGCTCGTTCAGGACGCGGACCCGCTTCATGAACAGACCGACGTCGAACTCATCCGTCATGCCGACGCCGCCGTGCATCTGGACCGCCTCCTGCACCGCCAGTTCGGCGACGCGACCGGCCTTGGCCTTGGCGATTCCGGCGGCCTGTTCGGCGTCGGGGCGGCCCGCGTCGATGGCCTGAAGCGCGGCCAAAGTCGCGGCCTTGGCCAGCTCCAGCTCAGTGAATAGATGGGCGGCGCGGTGCTGCAGGGCCTGAAACTCGCCGATCCGTTTGCCGAACTGCTTGCGGGTTTTCAGATAGTCCAACGTTACCCTGAACGCCTGATCCCCCGCCCCGACCAGCGACGAAGCGGCGCAGGCGCGGCCCAGCGTCAGGGCGGCGTCCAGCGGCCCCTGCCCTTCGCCCACCGCGCCGATGACGGCGTCGGCGTCGACCTGAACGTCCGCCAAGGTCAAGCGGGCGGCGTTGTGAGCGTCGACCATGACGGTGCGCTCGACCGAGACGCCCGGCGTCGCCGGATCGATCAGGAACAGGGTCAGGCCTTCGTCAGTTTGCGCCGCGACGATCAGGGCGTCGGCGACATGGCCGTCCAACACGAAGCCCTTGGCGCCGTTCAGCTTGAAGCCGTTGCCCGAGCGTTCGGCGCGCGCAGCGATCTTCGCGGGCGCGTGTTTGGGCCCTTCGTCGACGGCGAGGCTGAGGATGGCCTCGCCCGCCGCGATCCGGCCCAGCCATTGCTTCTGCGCCTCTGATCCCGTCGCCTTCAACACGGTCGCCGCCAGCACGGACGAGCCCATGAAGGGCGAGGGCGTCAGGGTGCGTCCCAGACTTTCGGCGATGACGCCCGCCTCGACGGCGCCGAGGCCCGAGCCGCCGTCTTCCTCAGGGATGACGACGCCGGAAAAGCCCATTTCGCCGAACGCCCGCCACAGGTCGCGTGAGACGCCGTCAGGGTCGCGGCTGTCGCGCAGTTTCCGCAGGTGGGCGATGGGCGCGCGTTCGTTCAGGAAGCCGTCGGCGGCGTCCTGCAGCATAAGCTGCTCTTCGGTCAGGATCAGGGGCATGGGCTCAGGCTCCCGGCAGTTGCAGCAGGTGTTTGGCGATGATGTTCAGCTGGACTTCGCTGGTGCCGCCCTCGATGGAGTTGGCCTTGGTGCGCAGCCAGTCTCGGGCGGCCTGACCATCGTTCGAGCGCTCGCCCTCCCATTCCAGCGCGTCCGATCCGCCAGCCGCCATGGCCAGTTCGTGGCGGCGCTTGTTCAGCTCCGAGCCGTAGTATTTGAGCATGGAGGCGATGGCGGGGTGGGCCTGTTTCGCCTTCATCTGATCGCCCGCCCGCTCCATCGCCAGACGGAAGGCGGCGGCGTCGATGTCATAGTCGGCGATGCGGGCGCGCAGCAGCGGCTCGTCCAGCCGCCCGGCTTCATCCAACCCCAGATTGTCGGCCGCGACCTGCCCCAGCGGTCGGCCGACCCCGGTGTCGCCCATGGCGCCGATCATGGTCCGCTCATGCGCCAGCAGGGCCTTGGCCACGTCCCAGCCGCGGTTCAGCGTACCGATCAGGTTTTCTTTCTCGACACGCACGTCGTCGAAGAAGGTCTCGCAGAAAGGCGACTTGCCGCTGATGAGCGTGATGGGCCGCGTGGTCACGCCCGGCGTCGCCATGTCGAACAGAACGAAGCTGATGCCCAGATGCTTGGGCGCCTCGGGATCAGTGCGGACCAGGCAGAAGATCCAGTCGGCCTTGTCAGCGTAGGAGGTCCAGATCTTCTGGCCGTTGACGATCCAGTGGTCGCCCTGGTCCACCGCGCGGGTCTGGACGGAGGCGAGGTCAGAGCCTGCGCCCGGCTCGGAATAGCCCTGACACCAGCGGATTTCGCCGCGCACGATGGGCGGCAGGAAGCGCTGCTTCTGTTCCTCGGTCCCGAAGGCCAGCAGGGCCGGGCCCAGCATCCAGACGCCGAAGCTGAACAGGGGCGCCCGCGCCTTGATGCGGCGCATTTCTGCGGCCAGCACCTTGGCTTCTTCGCGGTTCAGCCCGCCGCCGCCGTATTCGCGCGGCCATTCCGGCGCGGTCCAGCCGCGCGCGGCCATGCGGTCCAGCCAGACCTTGTGCGCAGGGGTCGGGAAGACGGCGTTGCGCCCGCCCCAGACCATATCGGCCTCGCCCGCCCCGGCGCCGCGGCATTCGGGCGGGCAGTTCGCCTCCAGCCAGTCGCGCGTCTCAGCGCGGAACGTCTCCAGATCGGCCATGACCGTCCTCCCTCGCGTTCTTGCTTGAGAGAGACGCTAGCCGGTCCTTTTTAAAAACGGAACAGGGTTTCTCCCTCCCCGTCCCGGGGAGGGTGGCTGAGCCTGAAGGGCGAGGCCGGGTGGGGCGGCGTGGCTATTCAGGCGCAGGGGCGGATGGCTGCGGCGGGATAGAAGAATTGCGGCGCTCAGGATCACCAGGCCCTCCCCACCCGGTCGCTGCGCGACCACCCTCCCCGGACGGGGAGGGAGAGGCGTGTGCGTCTGCTACTTCTTCGTCGGCATGAAGGGCGAAAAGGTGATGACGGTGAAAGTGTCGCGGATGTGGGGGCGCGTCTGCACCTGCTTGGTCACGAAGGTGCCGATGTCGGCGTCCTTGGGCAGCTGGAACTTGGCCAGCAGATCGTGCTGGCCCGAAGTCGAATAGACCTCGCTCACATTCTCGACATTGTCGACCAGATCGGCCGCAACATCGTTGGCGTAGCCCAACTCGCATTTGATGAAGACGAAAATGGCGGTCATCATGGCCTTCAAGCCTCCCGTTCAAGCGGAGGTCTCTAGCGGATGGAGACGACATGGGTAAGGCTTTGTCGCCCGAGGCGACGCAGAACGAACGGGCCGCGGCCTATGAGGCGGCCTATAACAACCGCGCCCGCGTGCCGGGACACCCCGCCATTCTGGACCGCTGGCGCAAGGATTCGCTGCGGGCGATCGACGCCCGGCGGCCCGAGACGATCGAATACGGCCCGTCCGAGCGACAGAAGATGGAGTGGTTCGACGCCGGCTCCGGCGCGCCGGTCGCCGTCTTCATGCACGGCGGTTACTGGCAGGCGCTGGACCGGGGCTGGTTCGCCTGGGTAGCGCCCGCCTTGCTGGAACACGGGATCAGCGTCGCCGTGCCGGGCTATGATCTGGCGCCGGGCGTCGCGGTCGGAAAGATCATCGGCCAGATGCGCGCGGCGACGGAGGCCGTGCGCGCCCGCACCGGCAAGCGCCCCCTGGTGTTCGGCCATTCGGTCGGCGGCCATATGGCGGCGGGGATGCTGTCCGAAGGACGGGCTCGCGGGGCGCTGGCGATCTCGGGCGTGTTCGATCTGGAGCCGCTGATCCATACCTCGCTGAATGAGGCGCTGGGGCTGGATACGCCGGTCGCCCGCGCCCTGTCGCCGATCCACTGGCCCGCGCCGAACGGGGCGACGCCGGGCGGCACGACGCTGGACTGCTGGGTCGGCGGCGATGAGAGCAATGAGTTCGTGCGACAGAGCCGTGAGATGGCCGCCGTCTGGGGCGGCAAGGGCGCCGACACCCGCGTCGAGATCGTGGACGGCGCCGACCACTTCACCGTGCTGGACCCTCTGGCTGACGCCGACAGCGCCATGGTGAAGCGGCTGGTGGAACTGGCGACCGCCGAATAGGCTTCGGCTGTCAGGCTGTAAGGAGTTTTCATGCGTCACGACCGCCTCGCCGTGCTGACCGCCATCGAGACGCAAGGGGTGGTGCCCGTCTTCTACCACCCCGACGTCGAGGTCTGCGCCGAAGTCATCCGGGCCTGCGCGCGCGGCGGCGCGCGGGCGGTGGAGTTCACCAACCGCGGCGACTTTGCGTGGGAGACGTTCACCGCCCTGTCGAAGGAATTCGCGCGGACGGACCCGGATATCCTGCTGGGCGTCGGCTCGATCCTGGATGCGCCGACGGCGGCCCTCTATCTGGCGTCGGGCGCGCGGTTCGTGGTCAGCCCGTGTCTGGTTCCCGAGGTGGCGCAGATCTGTAACCGGCGGATGGTCGCCTATGCGCCGGGCTGTGGTTCGGTGCGCGATATCTCCGAGGCGCAAGGTCTGGGCTGCGAGATCGTCAAGCTGTTCCCCGGCGCCTCGGTCGGCGGGGCGGACTTCGTCCGGGCAGTGCTGGGACCGATGCCGTGGACCAAGATCATGCCGACCGGCGGGGTCGAGCCGGACGAAGCCTCCATCCGCGACTGGTTCGGCGCAGGCATCGTCGCGGCGGGCATGGGATCCAAGCTGATCACCAAGACCGCCATCGAGGCGAAGGACTGGGCGGGGATAGAGGCGCAGGTGCGCCGGACAGTCGACGCGATCGCGGCGTTCAGGAAGATGGGCTGACCTTCTCCCTCCCCGTCCCGGGGAGGGTGGCTGAGGCCGTCAGGCCGAAGCCGGGTGGGGGCGGCTAGGCTATTCAAACGCCGAGGCCAGGATCGCCTGGCCCTCCCCACCCGGTCTCCGCTTCGCTCCGACCACCCTCCCCGTCCCGGGGAGGGAGAAGGTCGCGCTCAAGCAGCGAGCCGCCGCGCGGCAAGCGATAGCGCACAAAAAAGACCCCGCCGTCGCCAGCGGGGCCTCTTCATATTCAGACGCCAGCGCCGATCAGGCGGCGGCTTCGCCCTTGGCGGCCAGCTTGGCCTGATGGGCGGCCATGCCGGCGGCGATCAGCTCGGCGGCTTCGCCCGCGTCGCCCCAGCCGTTGACCGTGACCGACTTGCCCTTCTCCAGATCCTTGTAGCGGGTGAAGAAGTGCTCGATCTGCTCGATCAGGATGGCGGGCAGCTGACGGTAGCTGGAAACCTCGGTGTAGTAGGGGTTCAGCTTGTCGACCGGCACGGCCAGGATCTTTTCATCGCCGCCGGCTTCGTCGACCATCTTCAGCACGCCGATGGGGCGCGAGCGGATGACGCAGCCCGGCACCACCGGCGTCGGGTTCAGCACGATCACGTCGCAGGGGTCGCCGTCGTCCGACAGGGTGTGCGGCACAAAGCCGTAGTTGCCCGGATAGTACATGGCGGTGTGCAGGAAGCGGTCGACGAACAGGGCGCCCGACTCCTTGTCCATCTCATACTTCACCGGCAGGCCGCCCTGCGGAATCTCGATGATGACGTTGATGTCCCACGGAGCGTTAGGGCCGACCGGGATGGCGTCGATGTTCATGGTACGCTCTTGTTGCAGGTGCGAACGGGGAGATTTGACGCGCGTGATAAGCTTTGCGCGGCTTTACGGCAAGCGTCGCGGCGATCAAGCTTGCCTTGCGAGGGCCGACGTGGCGTCAATCAGGCATGAGTCTGTTTGATTGGATCGCCCTGTTCGTCTTTGTCATAGCCTGGCTGGGCTATGGCCCGCTGATCCGCGTGACCGCGCGGCGCAGCGGTTCGCTCAACATGGACATGCTGTCGGTGCGCGACGCCTGGATGCGCGCCATGACCCATCGCGAGATGCGATTGATCGACAGCCAGCTGCTGGGCCATTCCATCAACTCGGGCTCCTTCTTCGCCTCGACCAATCTGCTGCTGATCGCCGCCGTGGCGGGCGTGCTGTTCGGAGGCGAGGCGGCCATGCGCGGTTTCGCCGCTGTCGGCGCCGAGACCGTGGCCCCGCGCCTGATGGAGGCCAAGCTGGCGCTGGTGCTGGTGTGTCTGGCGCGCGGCTTCCTCGACTTCATCTGGGCGCTGCGCCAGTTGAACTACACCGTCGCCCTGATCGGCGCCGCGCCCGAAATCCACGAGGAGGCCGATCGCGTCGCCTATGGCCGGGCCGTGGCGCGGGTGCTGAACCCCGCCCTGACCAACTTCAATCAGGGCGTTCGCGGCTATTATTTCGCCCTGGCCGCCGCCGCATGGCTGTTCGGGCCGCTGTGGCTGCTGCTGGGCGCGGTTTCGGTGTTCGCCCTGCTGGCCTGGCGTCAGTTGGCCTCGCCCGCCGCCAGCGCCATCCGTCAGGCCCGGCGCCTGCTGGAACGCGGCTGACCATCTCGCAAGTGCGAAATAAACGCCGAAGGCCCATATTTCAGCGTTTTTTAAGGCAAGCGCCAAACTTCGTAACACCCCGTGATTGTATAAGATTGAATCGAGGCTTGTATTTTTGTGCGCTGCAAACTAGCTTGGTTTTCGACGCTTTCGAGCGTCTTGCCCTTCCTGGGCGTTTCCTCCCTATAGACTTTCCAAAGCCGCGCCGTTTGGCGCGGCTCTTTTTTTGCTCGAACGCGTCCTTGGGGCCGTCTTCAGGAGGCGCGCGCCTCTTCGCACAGGGCCTCGATCACCCGACGCAGGGCCGACCGGCACCGCTTCCAGCCCGCCGAGGGCGCCCGGGCGGCTTCATCCCAGTACAGACCCCGGCTCAGTTCCACCTGAACCGCCTGAAACCCTTCATCCGGCCGCCCCCAGAGCTGGGTCGCATAGCCGCCCGCATAGGGCCGGTTCAGCCCGACCGTCAGTCCCTGCGCCTCGAACAGTCGACGCAGGCGCCGCGTCAACAGAGCCTCGCAGCTGGTCCCGTGCCGGTCCCCCAGCACCACATCCACTGCTCCATTGGTGGCCCGCACCGGCATGGAGTGCCAGTCGATCAGCACCGCCCGCCCGAACCGCGCCCGCGCCGCCTGCATCATCTCGCCCAGCGCCGCATGATAGGGCGCATGGACCTGCGCCACCCGCGCCTGCGCCTCGGCCAGCGTCAGCCTGCGCCCATAAAGCGGCGTGCCGTCCCCCGCCAGCCGCGCCACCACGCCATAGCCGGCCAGCGCCTTGGCCGTTGAGCGCGGCGAGGGCGCATCAGCGATCAGGGCGGCGTCCCACTCGTCCGGCGCCCGGTTCAGATCGACATAGGCCCGACCGATGCGCGCTCCGATCAACGCCGCCCCATGCCCCGGCCCGCAGTCGACCAACTGGTCCACCGCCGCATCCTCGGCGCTGCGGATCGCGCGCAGGGACGCCGTCGCCGCCATGTCCTGCGGATAGACATCGCCCGAATGCGGCGAGGCGAACACCAGCGGCGTCGCCCGCCCTGCATCGGCCGGCATGATCCAGAAGGGCGGCTGTGGCGCGTCCATGCCCCGGCCATAGCCTGCTTCGCCGCGAAAGGCGCGCCTGCTCTTCACCGCCGGTTTACCCCGCGCCCTTAGGGTCCCCCTGCTTTTCCAACGGTTTCGATACGATCATGGCGCGCATTCTTCTGGCCGAAGACGACGGCTCTCTTCGCGGCTTCCTGACCCGCGCCCTTGAACGGGCCGGTCATGAGGTCGTGGCCTGCGAGAACGGCGACGACGCCATCGACGCCCTGGATCAGGGGCCCTACGACCTGCTGCTGACCGACATCGTCATGCCGGGCGCCGACGGGATAGAGGTCGCCCGCGTCGCCGCCGCCCGCCAGCCGGGCCTGCGCATCATGTTCATCACCGGCTTCGCCGCCGTCGCCCTCAGCGCCGCCCAGGCCTCGCCCCAGGCCAAGGTCCTGTCCAAACCCGTCCACCTGCGCGACCTGGTGAACGAGGTCGAACGCATGATTGCGGCCTAAGCGAAAGAAAAGTCGAAGAAAGGCGTCAAAGCCCCTTGCAGCCCCCGCAAACTGCGGGTTATAGACGCCGCCTTCCCGCCCACCGGCTCAACCGCCGAGGGGCCGCAGAACAGGCGGACGCGTAGCTCAGCGGGAGAGCACTACGTTGACATCGTAGGGGTCACAGGTTCAATCCCTGTCGCGTCCACCATCTCTTTCAAAGACTTAGAGATACTGCGCCGTTGGCGCTGACCAGAAACTGACCAGATTCCTTGGTTGGCCGCCCTTTCCCGTCCGTCTTACGATCACCCCCGTGGCGTCATGAGACCCATCCAACTTGTGGTTCGAATCTTGTCCGCCGTAGCCGTTCAAGATCAATCACTTGCCGGAAGCCAATCTGAGGTTGGAGCGCAGACTGCCTCATACCGCCTCAAACTGCCTCAGAAGAGTCCGATCATTTTAAACGGCGGCGCCTCGGGAACCTGAGATTCCATTTTAAAGAGGATCAGCGCCTGCCGTCTCGCTTGACTCCCTCCTGGGGTCAGGGCGCATATAGAACAAATAGGGAACATTTGTTCACAACCTGACGCTATGGCGGCGCTGAAGACGCGCTTGCAGGCCCTGGATCGAGCCGGCGGTCGTCGCGTCGTCGCGGGCGTGCACGCGGGAAGTGACGACGCATTTGCGCCGTTGGCCACGGGCGTTCTGCATGACCTCTACGCTGCCGCCCCTGCCGACGCGGTGGCGGTCAACGCCTTCGGGCTGGGCATGGCGCGGCGGGTGGCGGCGGGGCGGCCCATTGTCTGGGGCCTGCATGAGATGATGGCCCAGGAGGCGGGACGGCCGCACGGGCCGGGCCTGCATGAGATGGGGTTATCGCCGCGCGACCTGCTGCTGGTGCGGACGCGCGACGTGCAGACCCTGTTGGCCGTCGGCGAAGAAGCCCTGCGCAGTCCCGCCGTGGGCGCCGTGTTGTTGAGCGCCTGGGGCGAGGCCAGGGCCTTCAACCTGACGGCCAGCCGCCGACTGGCGCTGGCGGCCGAGACGGGCGGCGCGACCCTGTTCCTGGCGCGGGCGGGCGCCCTGCCCTGCCCCAGCGCGGCCGAGACCCGCTGGTCGGTGGCGTCCTGCGCTTCGGAACCCCTGGAAGGCGGGGCGCCGGGGCGGCCGTCTTTTTCGGCGACCCTGCTGCGGCGGCGCGGCGGCGGGGCGACCGGAACCTGGATCATGGAGTGGGATCGTGAACAGCGAACCTTCCGCCCGCCCGCGCCGCTATCTGGCGGTCTGGTTCCCCTGGCTGCCCAGCGACCGGCTGCGGCGTCAGGCACAAGACGCGCCGCCTGAAGCGCCGCCCGTCGTCCTGGTCGAGAAGGTCAAGGGCGGGCTCCGGCTGGCCGCCGTCGATCCGGCGGCGGCGCGAGCGGGACTGACGCCCGGCCTGACCCTGGCCGATGCGCGGGCGCGTACCCCGGCCCTGCGCTCGGTCGCTCATCGCCCCGACGCCGACGCCGCCCTGTTGGCGCGGGTGCTGGAAGATTTCGGCCGCTTCACGCCGATGATCGCCGAGGATGCGCCGCATGGTCTGATGCTGGACGTGACCGGCTGCGCTCACCTGTTCGGCGGTGAGGCGGAGTTGATGCAGACGGTGCAGACACGGGCGAGCCGTATCGGCCTGCAGGTCCGCGGCGCCTTGGCTGGAACACCTCAGGTCGCGCGGGCGCTGGCGCGCTTCGGTCCCGGCGGAATTTTCGTTGGAGGCGAGGACCGGGCCGCTGCACGCCACCTGCCCGTCGCCGCACTGGAACTGGTGGACAAGGAGGAGCAGGCCCTGCGCCGCGCCGGGTTGAAGCGGCTGGGCGATCTGGACGACCGGCCTCGCGCGCCCCTGGCTGCCCGTTTCGGCGCCGACTTCCCGAGCCGACTGGCGCGGGTTCTGGGCGACGAGGACATGCGCATCACCCCGCATCGTCCGCCCGCGCCCGTGGTGGTCGACCGCGTCTTCTTCGAGCCCATCTCCGCGCCCGAGAACGTGGAGCGGGTCATGTCCGATCTGCTGGTCGAGACCATGGACCGGCTGGATCAGACGGGCCTGGGCGGCCGCGCCTTCGAGGCCGGCTTCTATCGCGTGGACGGCGAGACGCGCCGGATCGTCGTCCGCACCGGCCGTCCGACCCGCGACGCCCCCGCGACCCTGCGGCTGTTCCGCGAGCGGATGGCGGCCCTGGCCGCCCCGCTGGACCCCGGATTCGGCTTCGACCAGATGCGGATGTCCGTGCTCTGGACCCAGGCTTTGGCGCCGACCCAGCAGGGGCTGGAACGCGAGACGCCCGGCGAAGAAGCCTTCAGCCGCCTGATCGACCGGTTGACCGCGCGCCTGGGGCCGGAGGCGGTGCTGCGCTTCGAGCCCTTCGCCTCGCACATTCCCGAACGTGCGGCGCGACTGGTCCCGGCCGCCGTCCGTCATGGCGACGAGACCTGGCCCGACCTCGATCCCGACGACCCGCCCTTGCGGCCGCTGCAGATGTTCGACCCGCCCCAGCCGGTCGAAACCCTGGCCGAGGTGCCCGACGGCTATCCCCTGAAGTTCCGCTGGCGCCGCGTCCTGCACGAGGTGACCCGCGCCGAAGGGCCCGAGCGGATCAGCGGCGAATGGTGGCGCGCCCCGAACCAGCGCACCCGCGACTATTACCGGGTCGAGGACCGGGACGGCCGTCGCTTCTGGCTGTTCCGCCAGGGCCTCTATGGCGAGACGCCCGAACCGCGCTGGTTCATCCACGGTCTGTTCGCATGAAGAGGCTCGACCCTTGCGGCGACTACGCCGAGCTGGCGACGGCCAGTAACTTCTCCTTCCTGCGCGGCGCCTCGCATCCCAAGGACCTGGTGCTGACGGCGATCCTGCGCGGCCATGCCGGTCTGGGGCTGGCCGACCGCAACACCGTGGCGGGCGTCGTGCGGGCCTGGAGCGCGCTGAAGGAGCTGCGGGTCGAGGGCCTGGCGCCGCCGGACAAGGTGCGCGAGGGCGGCGGTCCCGGAGAGATCGCCTTCATCGAGGCCCCGCTGAACGATCCGGCCCTGTCCGAAGAGGTGAAGCGCCGCGCGGCGGACTTCCGCCTGCTGACCGGGGCGCGGCTGGTCTTCAATGACGGGACGCCGGACGTCATCGCCTATCCGGAGACGCGGGCGGGTTGGGGCCGACTGACGCGCCTGCTGACCCTGGGCAACCGCCGGGCCAGAAAGGGCGAATGCGAGATCGGCCTGCGCGACCTGCTGGCCGATCCGGAAGATCTGCTGCTGATCCTCGTCCCGCCGGACCGGCTGACGGGGCTGGAAGAGGTTCTGGCCCGCATGAACGAGGCGGCGCCGGGCGCGGTCTGGCTGGGCGCCGCCCTGCACAGGCGCGGCGACGACCGGCGCCGGCTGGCCCGGCTCAAGGCTATGGCGGAGCGGGTAGAGGTTCCCCTGCTAGCGCTCAACGACGTCCTCTACGCCGGCCCCGAGGACCGCGACCTGCAGGACGTCCTGACCTGCATCCGCGAAGGCGCGACCATCGAAGCCGCAGGCCGTCGACTGGAGGCCAACGCTGAACGCTGGCTGAAACCCGCGGATGAAATGGTCCGTCTGTTCAAAGACGCGCCCGAGGCGGTGAGAGAGACGACCGCCTTCCTGTCGCGCGCGACCTTCGATCTGTCCGAACTCAGCTATCAGTACCCGGAAGAGCCCGTCCCGCCCGATTGGACGCCGCAGGCCTGGCTGAAAGAACTTACAGGGCGTCACGCCGCCATGCGCTATCCCGACGGCGTTCCGGACAAGGTCCAGGCCCTGCTGGACAAGGAACTGGCCTTTATCGCCCGCAAGGACATCGCCCCCTATTTTCTGACCATCTTCGACATCGTCCGCGTGGCGCGCGACAAGCGCATCCTGTGTCAGGGGCGCGGCTCGGCCGCAAACTCGGCGGTCTGCTACGTGCTCGGCATCACCTCAGTGGACCCGATGGAGTCCAACCTGCTGTTCGAACGCTTCCTGTCCGAGGATCGGAACGAACCGCCCGACATCGACGTGGATTTCGAGCACGAGCGGCGTGAGGAAATCATCCAGCACATCTACGAACGCTACGGCCGCCATCGCGCCGGCATCGCCGCCACCGTCATCCATTTCCGCCCCCGCAGCGCCATCCGCGAGGTCGGCAAGGTCCTGGGCCTGACCGAAGACGTCACCGCTCGTCTGGCCTCCAGCCACTGGGGCAGTTGGGGGACGGAGATCGGCGATCGTCACGTCGTTCAGGCGGGACTGGATGCAGCCAACCCCATGATCGCCCGCGCGGTCGAGATGGCGTCCCGTCTGCTGAACTTCCCCCGCCACCTCAGCCAGCACGTCGGGGGCTTTGTTCTGACCCAGGACCGGCTGGACGAGATGGTTCCCATCGGCAACGCCGCCATGCCCGACCGCACCTTCATCGAATGGGACAAGGACGACATCGACGCCCTGCGCCTGATGAAGGTCGATGTCCTGGCGCTCGGCATGCTGACCTGCATCCGCAAGGCGTTCGACCTGATCCGCGCGCATGAGAAGGAGGATTGGGAACTGCATACCCTCCCGCGCGAAGACCCGGCCGTTTACGACATGCTGTGTCGAGGCCAGTCCATCGGCGTCTTTCAGGTCGAGAGTCGGGCCCAGATCAATATGCTGCCCCGGCTGAGGCCACGTTGCCTCTACGACCTTGTCATCCAGGTCGCCATCGTGCGCCCCGGCCCGATCCAGGGCGACATGGTTCACCCCTATCTGCGTCGCCGCAACGGTGTGGAGGAGGTCGTCTATTCCTCACCCTCCCTAGATCACGGCCCGCCCGACGAATTGGAACAGGTGCTGCACAAGACCCTCGGCGTGCCCCTGTTTCAGGAGCAGGCGATGAAACTGGCCATCGTCGCCGCCGAGTTCAGCGACGGCGAGGCCAACGGCCTGCGCAAGGCCATGGGCACCTTCCGTGGCGACGGCAGCCTTCACACCTATGAGACGCGCATGGTCGGGCGGATGGTCGAACGCGGCTATGACCCGGCCTTCGCCCAGCGCTGCTTCGAGCAGATCAAGGGTTTCGGTTCCTACGGCTTTCCCGAAAGCCACGCTGCCAGCTTCGCCCGCCTGGTCTATGTCTCGTCCTGGATCAAGCACCGCCACCCGGCGGCCTTCGCCTGCGCCCTGCTGAACAGCCAGCCCATGGGCTTCTATGCGCCCGCCCAGATCGTGCGCGAGGCGCAGGAGGTCGGCGGGGTCGAGGTGCGCCCGATCGACGTCTCGCACAGCGACTGGGACAACAGTCTGGAGGGGTCTGAGAAGACGCCCGTCCTGCGTCTGGGCCTGCGCCAGATCGACGGCTTCAGGGAGGATTGGGCGAACGCTCTGTCAGCGGCGCGGGCCGAGGCGCCCTTCGCCGATATCGAAACCCTAGCCCGTCGCGCCGAACTGCCCGCCGCCGCCATGCGCAAGCTGGCCGACGCGGACGCCTTCCGCTCGCTGGGGCAGGATCGACGCGAGGCCCTGTGGGCGGTGCGCCGGTTGCCCGACGACAATCCCCTGCCCTTGTTCGCCGCCGCCGAGGCGCGCGAGCGCGGGGCCCGCGAACTGGGGAGCGAGCCCAACGTCCATCTGCCCCTGATGCCGCTAGGCGAACACGTCGCCGCCGACTATCAGACCGCGCGCCTGTCGCTGAAGGCCCACCCCATGGCCATCCTGCGCCCCGTCTTCACCGCCGACCGCGTCCTGACCTGCGCCGCGACCGAAGCCAAGCGCGGCGGCTCACTGGTGCAGGTCGCCGGCGTAGTCCTCGTGCGTCAGCGGCCTGGCAAGGGGAACGCCGTCTTCGTCACCCTGGAGGACGAGACCGGCATCACCAACGTGGTCCTCTGGGCGCGGATGCTGGACCAGTTCCGGCGTGAGATCATGGGCGCCCGCCTGATGCAGGTCGAAGGCGTGGTCGAGAAAAGCCCCGAGGGCGTGGTCCACGTCGTCGCCCGCCGCGTCATCGACCGCAGCGCCGAGTTGTTCCGCCTATCCGATGACCACGAAACCGACATCCAACTGGCCCGCGCCGACATCGTGGCTCACCCGCAACCCCCGCGCCATCCGCCGCACCGCCACCCGCGTGACGTGCGCATCCTGCCGGGATCCCGGGACTTCCACTGAGCGCCGATTTCGTTGAAAAAGGCGGCTGCTGAGATCGCGGCCAGTAACGGATGCTGCGGTTTGTTCCCGCCTCACGCGGTCGCCGGCGTCGGTGGCGGGATCAGCTTGGCCAGTTTGCGCAGGTTCTGGGCTGTGGCGGCGAGGAGGAACTCGTCTTTGGCGCCGTTGGGACCTCTCAGGCGCAGTCGGTCCAGCTTCAGGATGCGCTTGAGGTGGGCGAACAGCATCTCGACCTTCTTTCGTTCGCGCCGTGAGACGACGTAGGCGTCGGTCTTGGCGATGTCTCGAGCGAAGTCCCGGGCGCCTTCGTGGATGGAGCGCGTGACCTTGCGCATCGGCGTGTTGGGGCAGCAGCGGGCCTTGAAGGCGCAGGCCCGGCAGTCGGCCGTACTGGCGCGATAGCGCAAGTTGTCGTCCGGCGACACCTGAGTCCGGGGTGTCGAGAAGACGCGTCGACCGTGGACCAGAGTCTTGCTTGCCGGGCAGCGGTAAAGGTCGGCGGCGTGGTCATAGGCGAAGTCGGCGCGCGAGAAGGTCCCGTCGATCCGCTCGGATTTATCGATGACGGGAATGTGCGGCTCGATGCCCTGGTCATGGACCAGCCAGTCCAGCATCTCGGCTGAGCCGTAGGCGGTGTCCGCCGCCAGCCGGGCGGGCCACAGATCATGATGCTCGCGCACACGCTCGATCATGGTGCGGGCCGCCGTCACCTCGGCCTGGCGCACCGCCGTGGACGGCTCGACATCGACGATGATCGCGTGGTCCAGGTCGATCAGGTAGTTGGCCGCATAGGCGAAGAAGGCCAGGCCCTTGTTGGCGCCGGTCCAGCGCGAGGCCGGATCGGCCGGCGAGATGAACTTGGGCGTCACCGGCGTCGCGCCGCCGAAGGCCGCGTCGTCCAGCACGGCCAGATACTCGTCGATGGCGCGGCTGGCGGCCTCGGGCGGCAGGCCTTCGTCGCCGGGCACACAGCGCTGGCGGTTGGCGTCGGCCTTGATCAGGCTGGCATCGACCGCGAAACCCTCGCCGCCGACCAGGCCCTCGGCGATGCATCGCCGCAGCACCGTCTCGAACAGCTCGCGCAGCAAATCGCTGTCGCGGAAACGACCGTGGCGGTTTTTCGAAAAGGTCGAGTGGTCCGGCACGTCGCCGTCCAGGCCCAGCCGACAGAACCAGCGATAGGCCAGGTTCAGATGGACCTCCTCGCACAGCCGCCGCTCCGAGCGAATGCCGAAACAGTAGCCGACCAGCAGCATGCGGATCAGGAGCTCAGGGTCGATCGAGGGTCGGCCGATGGCGCTGTAGAAGGGCGCCAGATGCGCCCGCAGCCCGTCCAGTTCCACAAAGCGATCGATCGCGCGCAGCATATGGTCCGCCGGCACATGCCGCTCCAGCGAGAACTCGTAGAACATGGCCGACTGAGCGACCCGCCGCTCGCCCATCATCGCTGCACCTCCGGTCTCAACGACCAGAGTGAATCAGCGCGGCGGCCTCATGCAAATTGCCGGAGGCCGCCTTTTTCAACGAAATCGGCGCTCAGTGGAAATCCCGCGATCCTTGCAGAATGCGCACGTCGCGCGGGTGGCAGTGCGACGGTTGTCGGGACAGTTGCGGGGAATGATGTCGGCGAGAGCCAGTTGATGTCGGCTTCGTGGTCTTATGACAGGCGGGCGGTGTGGTAATCGGCTGCGACGTGGTCGCTCAAAGGCATCAGGGGTAGGCGCGCGTAGAACTCCACGTCCAGTTCGCCTGCGCCAGGTTCGCGCGCTTCGGCGGTGACGTGACCCCCGTTTCTCATCCAGCCATAACGAGAGTCCGAGGTTGATCTGAGTAGAGGTTGGCTGGGTTGGCAATAGGGCGGCCTGCGCAGCCCTCAACCAGCGCAGCAGACCGCCCGACGTTTCCAGCAAGGGTGTGCGCGTAGGCCTGCGGCGTCAGCCAGCCGAGTTTCGAGTGCGGTCGCCTCTCGTTGTAATCGCGCCGCCAAACCTCCAGCACCGCGCGGGCGTGCGGCAGGGAGCGGAACAGCGTCTCGTTCAGCAACTCGTCACGCAGGCGCCCGTTAAAGCTCTCGTTGAAGCCGTTCTGCTGGGGCTTGCCTGGTGCGATGTAGTGCCAGCCGACGCCGGTGTCGTCGGCCCAGGCCAGGACGGCGTTCGAAGTGTATTCCGTGCCGTTGTCGCTGACGATGGTGTCCGGTCGGCCCCGCTGCCGGATGACGGCGTCCAACTCCCGCACCACTCGCGCGCCCGACAGCGAGGTATCGGCCACCAGCGCCAGGCATTCGCGGGTGCAGTTGTCGATCACCGTCAGGATGCGCAAGCGCCGCCCGTCCGTCATCTGGTCGGCGACGAAGTCCAGCGACCAGCGCTGATTGGCGACCAGCGGCAGGTCCAGCGGTCGCCGCGTGCCCATCGCTCGCTTCCGCCCGCCGCGCCGGCGCACCGTCAGCCGTTCCTCGCGATAGATCCGCTGGACCCGCTTCTTGTTGACCGCATGGCCCTCGCGCCGCAGCAGGACGTGCAGGCGGCGATAGCCGAACCGGCGACGCTCCTGGGCGAGGGCTTTCAACCGGTCGCGCAGGGCGCCGTCGTCCGGCCGCGTCGCCTGATAGCGCACGCTCGTCCGATCGACGCCCAGAGCACGGCACGCCCGCCTTTCGCTCAACTCGTAGGCGGCCTGCAGATGACCAGCCGCCTCGCGCCAACCGGCGGGCGTCACCACTTTTTTCCCAGCAGGTCCTTCAGGGCCACGTTGTCCAGCATCGCGTCCGCCAGCATCCGCTTGAGCCGGGCGTTCTCGTCTTCAAGCGTCTTCAGCCGCCGAGCCTCCGACACGTCGAGCCCGCCGAACTTGGCCTTCCATTTGTAAAAGGTCGCCGAGCTGACCCCGTGACGCCGACACACCTCCGCCGTCGTCACACCGGCCTCCTGCTCCCGCAGAATCCCGATGATCTGCTCTTCTGTGAACCTTGATCGCTTCATTCTGTCCGTCCTTCTTTAGGGCGGACTCTAGTTATTCCTGGAGGAGATTCAGGGGGTCACGTCACTGCGAACGAATCGATGAACTGACCCAACTATGTATATCACAGTTATCTAGTCGCACGTTCGCTAGCGCGCAGGTTGACGGCCTGGGGAGTGGCTACGGGTTCTTCGTATACGAAATCTCGGATGACCCGGCGATCGGCGGGGTAAAAATCCTAGCCAAAGCCGCTTCTCTTGAAGCAGCATTTCGGATTGCCGACCTGTGGCGAAATTCAGACGCCTGCATGATGGCGGCGTAGTTCAGCATACGGCCCTAGTTATGCGGCGCTCTAATAGGCTGATAATGTCTCGACTGCGCCGGTGACTTCGTCCAGCCGCACAATCTGACCTTTGCGAACGGCGGCTATAGGTCGACGCCTCGCAATGCCCGGGGCACCTCAAGATGACCAATTGCCCCCGCGCGCTGGGTCAAAGATGCGGTCAGTGGGTCATAATCGTAGTTGGTTATCGTCTGATCGGTGATGCGTTCGACTACCTCGTCAATGACGTGTATGAGAGCAAGATTCCATAAGGGGGCGTCGTAGATCGCAAAGGCGCTGTCGGCCACAATCGCGTCTGCGTCTAGAAGACCAACCGGCAGGTAAGGACGCCTCTCAGAGCTGTGCCGCGGGATGACGAAAGATCGCTTCCGCGCAACTCCCTGTATCTGGACAAACTTGTGTGGCCGCTGCGCCCAATCACGGGTGGACTCTGCCTTACTTTCCAAACGCATCGCCCTTACGCGCGCCAGCCGTTCGCGAATCTCCTTAGATGCAAACGCATCGTCCCGATCCGCATCGCTGATCCAAAGACAGTACCGCGATTTGCCTTGGATGAAGTCCTCCGAACCCACGAACGGCGACAGATAGCGCGCGAAAGTTGGGTCCTGCACACGAGCCCGCTGGGCTTCTTCCGGCGTCACCAGTAAGCCCCCACCGTCGCGAGGCATGTTTCCGAACATCATGGGGCTGCGCGGGGCAGGAGTCTCACGTCGTGGTTCCCCGATTACATTCGGTCCGTTTACCAAGTAGCCATTGATATTTTCGCAGACCTGTTCGAGCACTCCTCCTCCAGGAGCCATAGAAAACAGCCTCCGGCGGCGACCTTTCTGATTGGATATGCCGACGATGACGACGATCACGCCCGCATTCTGGCTCGCCAAGTTGCTCCACTTGAACGATGTGTGCGCAAATTCGATCTCGTGTTCTATCCGCCAGAGCAAGGGCCAAAGTAACGGAACTTGCTGGCCCTGACAGATGAAGTTGGTTGTAACAAACGCCGAAACGGCACTAGCCTTCTGTCCGTATTCGGCCGCCTTCATAAACCAGCCGGACACGTAATCGAGCGATCGCCAGCCTTCGACTTTACCCTCAAGAACAGCTTTGAGGTCTGCCTTCTGCTCGTCGGACTGCAACTTGTTGCCAAGATACGGGGGATTGCCACAAATGTATGTTTCGCCGCCCTCGTTTTCGAACTCGATTTCTGCTTGGAGTAGAGGCGTGCTGAAGAGATCGTCCGCTACCAGCCTGACCCCGGTGCCGGTTGGAGGGCAGATGCTCAACCAATCGATTCTGAGAGCGTTGCCGCACGTGATCCAGTTGTCCTTATCGAGGGGCAGGAAGTCGCGCACCGCCTCCTTCTGCCCTCGGTGGAGTTCGTCGGCTTGATACTCGGCAATGATCAACGCCAAGCGCGCAACTTCCGCCGGAAACTCCCGTAGCTCGATCCCCCGAAAATTGGTCAGTGGGAGTTCGGTGCGGCGATCCGACTCGCCACGACGCCGGTTGATCTCCGCTTCGATCGCCCGCATCTCCTTGTAGGCGATCACTAGGAAATTGCCGGACCCGCAGGCCGGGTCGAAGACCCTGATCCGCGACATGCGCTTGCGCAGATTCAGCAGCATGCGCGGGTTGTCGCCGGACGCTTCAAGTTGCGCCCGCAGGTCGTCGAGGAAAAGTGTGTTCAGCACCTTCAGGATGTTCGGCACGCTCGTGTAGTGCATACCTAGCGCGCCGCGCTCCTCGTCGTCGGCGACGGCCTGGATCATTGAGCCGAAGATGTCCGGGTTGATCTGGCGCCAGTCCAGATTGCCGATGTGCAGCAGGTAGGTCCTCGCCATCTTGCTGAAGCGCGGGACCTCGGTAGCTCCCGAAAACAGCCCGCCGTTCACATAGGGAAAATCGGCCCAGCGCGGGATACCCTCGGCGCCGTGGTCTCTGGTGTTCATGGCCCGAAACAGGGTCTCGATCACCTCGTGGGTGTTCGACGAGTCCCGCGCGCTCATCTGTTCGACAGTTTTGGTGAAACGGCGCTCGCCGCTGAAGATGTCGGTGTCCTCGGCGAAGAAGCAGAAGATCAATCGCGCCATGAAGTGGTTCATGGCCGATCGCCGCTCGGGCGTTCCCCACTCGGGGTTGTCCTTCAGCAGTTCGACGTAGAGACGGTTCAGACGCCGGGTCGCCCGAATGTCGAAGGCGCTCTCGCGGATTTGCCGGACGGTGGTGATCCCCGCCAGCGGCAGGAAGAATCCAAAACGATTGGGCAGGTCGGCGTAGTCGCAAGCGACCGTCTCGCCGGACGACAGGTCCTCGGCCTCCAGCGTCATGCCGTCGGTTGCCAGGATGTATCGCGCCTTGGCCGACTTGGTGCGGGGGCTGTCTCGCAGAGCGCCGAGCGCTTCGGCGACCTGGCCCTGTGGCACGACCAGGATATGGATGTTGCTACGCTGGAGCACGCCGCCCGGCAGATCGGACTGGTTGGTGGCGCCGGCACGCAGGCGCTTGATCGCGGTCTCCTTGTTCCCGAAGGCCGCCAGGAAGGCGAACGGAAACGTTTCGGCGTCAAACGGCACCTCGGCCAGGGCGGATACGGCTTCTTCGATCTCGACGGCGTTCATAAGTCAGCCTTAGTCCACTAGTTCAGTTCGACCTTCAGGCGATCTTTGTACACGCCGATGCGTTTGCGGGCGCGGTCCACCAAGTCCTCGAAATGCAGTGTCTCGGCGTACAGCTCGCCCAGGCGACGACCGTTCTCCGGGTCCTCGAGCGTGTCGGAGCGGAAGAAGCCCTTACCGGCGGCGAACCGCGTCCAGCCGAACATGCGCGTCGCATTGATGGTGTCGCCGATCAGGTACCCGTAGAACTTCTTCAGCTTGCCGTTCGACTTGGCCGCCAGCAAGTGTGCGTACTCCGACAGGTCCCCGATGTGGTCGTCCATGCTGACGCCCGGCGCCTTGAACTCAACGATGATGGCCGAGCCCTCGGCGTTGAAGATGGCGATGTCGGGCCGCATGGCCCGGTTCTCGTCCGACCGGCGACGCAGTAGGGCCTCCCAGTCGGCGTCGACGTCGCTCTCGAACAGCGGCTGGTCGTCGACCCAGCGGATCTGCGACAGCGGCTTATCGGATGCGATGTAGTCGTAGTACTGATACTACTCGCTCAGCAGCCAGATGTCGTGGTCGGTGACCTCGGTGCTGTCCTTCTTCATCGGAAAGAAGATGCTGTTTGTGATCCGCTCGTTCTGGGCCTTCTGTCCGGCGTCCACGCCGGCGATCTGAATCGCCAACTGTTTGCCGCAAGCCAGGGACAGGATCTCCACGATCGCGGCCCGGCGAACGACCAGCTGGGACAGGCTGGCCATGTCGAAATTCTTGAGCGACGCGATGTAGCGCCACGACAGCTCATGGATCTTCTGGCGATAGCCCTCGCTGTGCGGCTCGGCCTTCAGGATCTCCTCCTTCAGGTCGAAGATCTCCGCCGTCTCGGCGATGATCCGCTCCTGGTATTTCCGCAACACCCGCTCGGCGACGCTGCGCGGGGTGTCGCCATGGTTCACCCGGGTCTCAGTGTCCGTCAGCATCTCGGGGATGACGCCGAATATCTCCTCGACGTCTTGGATGACGTCCTCCCTCTTCCAGGAGGCGGGCGTGACCAGTTCGTCGATGATCGGATCGATCACGTCGTAGAGGCCGGCGAAGGAGATCGCCTCGTCCACGAACAGTTCGTCGGTGGGAATGACCTCGGCAATGCCCGCGAACCCGTCGCGCTGCTCGTTTACGCGCCGGTCCAGCACCTCGCCCTCGATCAAGACGAGATGATAATGGCCGGCCACCGGGTTGTTCTGCTCGGTCCCGGTGCGGAGATATCGCGAGGTGATGTCCCGCGCGGGCGACGACTTGGCGCACAGCGCGATGGCGTTGCGCGGCAGGTCGAAGACCTGGGCGTCGAGCCGGTAGTAGGTCAGCATGAAGGTCTGGGTCGTTCCCAGAGTATCGCCCGACCGGATGTCCCGCTCTTGCACATCGACCGTCCGCGCGACGGTCACCTCGGGCAGATCGCCGGCGGTCAGGATCGCCGTCTTCTCGCCGCCGCCCGGATAGGCTGTACGGAAGGTGATGACGAAATCTCCCAGCCGCGCGCCCAGGCCCACCAGCCGCTGCAGCAGGGCCACCAGCATGTGCCGGCGCAGGTTGTCGGGATCGAAGATCTCGGTCAGCGGATCGCGGAACAGGTTTTCGCGCGTGATTGGCTTGAGGCGCTCCAGAAGGATGGTCGCGCCGATGTCGGCCTCGTTGCCCGGCGCGATCGCGAAATCGTTCAGATCGATCTTCTTCAGGCCCTCCACCGGCGGCAGGCTGCGCGTCATCACGCCGGCGTCAGTCCGATAGGTGCTGCGCAGGCCGACGCGGCTGAAGTGATGGAAGTACTGGATGCGCCCCGAGCCCTTGCAGCGACCGATGCCGGCGATGGCGAGGTCGTCCTTGTAGGAGGTGTCCTTGGTCAGGAAGGCGTCGATCTGCTCCGGGCCGAGGCCGCACCCGTTGTCCGAACAGGTGATCGCCACATCCAGCTTCTCCCCCAGAAGATCTGACGCGAACAGCCGCACGTCGACGGTCACGGTCAGGTCGAGCGCGGACGGCTGGGTGTGCTGCCGGATCAGGAAAGAGTCGATGGAGTTGGACAGCAGCTCCTCGAACACGACGTAGCGGTTCGAACTGATCTTGGTGTTCTTCAGGCTGCCGCGGATATCCAGTGTCATCGTCAGTCCGTCGGAAGTCCCCGCATCGCCGGCTGACTTCTGCGGCCCACCGCTCGCACGAGTCAAGGTTGAGCAGACTGTTTGGTTTGCAGTGCGTGGGCATCCGTTTTTTTCAGATGTCAGGTCCGGAGTCGCACACCAGGCCCGCCAGCAGAATCTGCGGCCAAGAAGGTCACACCGGCAGCTTCCAAGGCCTCCTGCATGCGCTTCATATTTGTTGTGAGTATCGCGCCCTTTCCGCTCTCGAAACGGAGAATGGTGGAGTCGGCCACGCCTGACATTTTCGACAGTTCGCGGACGCTGATTTTCAACGCGGCGCGGGCCATCCGTATCTGGCTTGGCTCCAGCATGACCGAAATTCCTTCTCTCCTGACGGAATTTCGTTGACATCGTCGCGGAAATTCGGTGGAGTGTAGGTGAAATTCCATCAAACTCCACCGTTCAGCACGATCTGAGCGACCGGGCGACTGCGCGGGAGGTCACGCATGCCTGACCACCACAAGACCCAGACAAATACCTCTCCCCTCCTCGCGGACGTGACCTTGGGTGCCACGGGCGCATTGTTATGAAGCCACGACAGCGCAATCCGGACCAGCGCCTTGCGCGGGCCTTTGCCCGTAACGCCCGCGCCTTCCACGCCATGGCCTGGACAGACGATGATCGCGTCGGCGCTCGTTCGGCCTATCAATCCGCCATCGCCATCGAACTCGGTCTAAAAGCCTACCTCCTGCATCGCGGGCTCTCCGACGACTGGAACCGCGCCCACCTACGACATGACCTGACCAAGGCGCTCCGATGCGTTCGGATGTTGGGGCTTCGGGGCATCCCCCACGGCATTGCCGGACTCGCTGCGGTGCTCGGCCCGCTGTACGCCTCCGGCGCCTTGCGTTCCGGTTTAATGCGGCCGGACCTGCAGCTTCCGCCGGATGATGCCGACAGAGCCATCTGCGACCTCCTCTGCGCAGTGGAAGCCGCCATCGGGATGGGCAGCGAGGCGGACCGGTGAGCCTCCAGCCGTTGCGGCTGTGGCGGCGTCGGCGGGAGGCGCCCGAGGATCGCGTGCGCCGGGTGCTCGTCCGAGCGATCCGCGACCTGCCGCGAGACTGCCGTGACGTTTTCCTCATCCATCGCTTCGTCGGGCTGTCTGTAGATCAGATCGCCGAGCATCTGGGCATCGACCAACAGGCGGTCGAAGCACGTCTGGCGGAGGCGCTTGTTCGGTTGAGCCGCGCCGTTGATGAGGCCGGCTGTGGAGGGGCTTCTGAACGCAAATGAGGGTCTAGGGCAGGATAGGCTTTGCGCCAGCATTGTCTGACAAGCTTGGCCGTATCGACCCTCATTCTCGGAGTGTCGAGCAGCGCCGTCCGCCCGCTTCAACGCCGCTTCGCGCCCTGCGGGCTGCGGCAAGCGCCGCAGGCGTTGACCCGGTCGGCCGTCACCGCTGGGGGCCTGGCATGGATCGATGGATCGATCCGCTTTGCGAGAAAGCGGCGGCCGGAGACTTGCGAGGGGAGGGTTACGAGTATGCGCGCAGCTTTAGAGCGATCAGCTTGGCGGGCATGTACGTCCAGCCGTCACCAGAGCCGGAGACGCGTCGGCGCCGGATTCTGCCCGCCCGGCCAGTTGGCGTACAGTCGGCCGTCCGCGTCACCGACACCTGGCCCGATGATCTCCCGATCACCCCGGCCGAGCTTCTGGCGGTGGAGGCGTGGCTTGGCGAGGTGCTCGACGAGGTTCTGGGTCCGCGCCTCTGAGAGGAGCAGGACATGAGCCGGAAACCTATGGCCACGACAGCAGGCGTCCAGACCCGCGCCGCCCTCTATCTTCGGGTCTCGACCGGGCGGCAAGCCGTCAACGATCTGTCGATCCCCGACCAGCGCCGCCAGCTCGAGGCCTATTGCGAAACCAAGGGATGGGAGACAACGGCGGAGTATGTCGAGCCCGGCAACACCGCCACGGACGACCGGCGTCCATCCTTCCAGTCGATGATCGAGGCGGCGCTGACCAAGCCGCCGGCCTTTGACGTGATCGTAGTGCACAGCTTCTCGCGGTTCTTCCGTGATCAGTTCCAGTTCGAGTTCTATGTCCGGAAGCTGGCGAAGAACGGGGTGCGGCTGGTCTCCATCACCCAGGAGCTGGGCGACGACCCCATGAGTGTGATGATGCGCCAGATCATGACCCTCTTCGACGAGTATCAATCGCGCGAAAACGCCAAGCACACCCTGCGAGCCATGAAGGAGAACGCCCGCCAGGGGTTCTGGAACGGCGCCCGACCGCCCATCGGCTACCAAATCGTCGCGGCAGAGCAACGCGGGGCCAAGATCAAGAAGAGGCTGGAGATCGACCCGCTCCAGGCTGAGACGGTGCGAACCATCTATCGCTGGGCGCTGACCGGCGACGGCTCGCAGGGGCCGATGGGGTTGAAGACCATCGCCACCAAACTGAACGAACAGAACATCAGAACCCGCGACGGCGGGCGCTGGGGCATCAGCACGGTCCACCAGATTCTGACGCGCTCCACCTACATGGGCGAGCACCGGTTCAACACCCGCGACCACAGGACCAGAACGCCAAAGCCAGAATCCGAGCACGCCGTGATGGCGGTGCCGCCCATTGTCTCGAAAGCGGACTACGAGGCTGTCCGTGCGCACCTGGCGTCGCGGAATCCGAAGTGGACGCCGCCGCGCGTCTCGAGCGGGCCAAACCTGCTGACGGGCATCTGCTTCTGCGGATTCAGCGGCGGCGCGATGACCTTGAGAACAGGAAAGGGCCAGGCGGGGGGCCAGTATCGCTACTACGCCTGTTCGACAAAAGCGCGGATGGGCGAGGCGGGATGCACTGGGTTGGCCGTCCCCATGCACAAGCTGGATGACGCGATCATCAACCACCTCGAGACCCGGCTGCTCGATCCGGATCGCCTCGCGGCGCTGATGGAGCAGCTTCTCGATCGGCGGGAGGAATGGGCCGACCAGCGGCGCGGGCACATTGCGGAGATGCGCAAGCGCGCGACAGAAGCCGAGGCCAAGCTCAACCGGCTCTATGAGGCCATCGAGAACGGGTTGCTGGCGCCGGACGATGCTTCGCTGAAAGATCGCGTCGCCGAACTCTCGGGCATCCGCGATCAGGCAAGGGCGGATGCCGATCGGATCAGCGCCTCAGTGGAGCGGCTGGCGCCGACGATCACGCCCGACGTCTTGAGCCGGTTCGCCACCGCTACACGGCGCAAACTGCGGGATCGCACCAGCGGCTATCGGCGAGATCACCTTCGCGCCCTGACCCAGCGGGTGGAGGTCATAAGTAAGACCGAGGCGCGCATAATCGGCTCGCGAACCGAGCTTCTGCGGGCCTTGGTGCCTAACGATGGTGGGAGTTACGCCGCCGCTGGCGGCGTTCTCGGTTTTAAACCGAAGTGTCGGGCGTCACATAAGGCTGGACTGCCCGATTAAGCCAATCAAGCACTTAGGCGTGCCGACGTCAGATGAGTTGGACTTGAACGGTCGCGAAAGATTGGACTAACCGATGACCTCGCCACAGATCATTGGACTTGGCGAGGCTATCAGATTTCTTTTCGCCAGTTCTGATCGAAGACGGGGACTTCGATGATGTCCTCGAGCCTTTCAGGCGACTTCCATATCCAGCCCTCTTCGCCGGATGGACCCGGCAGCGGCCGCAGGCCCAGATGGCGCTCGTAGTATTGAATCATGGCGCGTCGCCGTCTCTCGAAAGCAGACCTTTCCGGTGCGCCGTCCGGCAGCTTGCCTTCGTATTCCAGCGGATAAGCTTTCGCGATGATGATCGCTGTTTGCCGTCTCACTCGTCGAAAAAGCTCATGGACGACAGGAATCCAAACGCCAGATGTCCGTTGTCCAGGCTCCACCCAGAGACGATTCAATTCCAGAACCGAACCGTAACACGCGACATCGAACGGGAAATCGGGCCATGCAGATAGCAGGACCTCCGAAAGTTCGTGGGTCGCACTACTGTGGGCGTCCATCGCCTCCCAGAACCAACCGATTGAGATCAGCGGGATATCGTATTCAACGATCTGGCTCTGTTGCAAAGATTGGCGGCAGTCAGAGGTAGGCTGTCGCTCTGCGCCGATCAGGCGGCTGCTGCGAAATGGTGGTTGAGCATGCCCATGGCCTCCGTCAGCGCCGAGGGCCCAATGCCAAAAGCTCTCTCCACAAGGCGCACCTCGCCCCTGATGCCGGGCTGCAGGCACCAGGGGCGAGCCTGTCCTTTGCGCAGGGCTCGCATGACTTCGAATCCCTTGATCGTGGCATAGGCCGTGGGGATCGATTTGAAACCGCGCACCGGCTTGATCAGTATCTTGAGCTTTCCGTGATCGGCCTCGATCACGTTATTGAGATACTTCACCTGCCGGTGGGCCGTCTCCCGGTCCAGCTTTCCTTCGCGCTTCAATTCGGTGATCGCTGCACCATAGCTCGGCGCTTTGTCGGTATTGAGCGTGGCAGGCTTTTCCCAGTGCTTCAGGCCTCGCAGGGCCTTGCCCAGGAACCGCTTCGCTGCCTTGGCGCTGCGGGTCGGCGACAGGTAGAAATCGATCGTGTCGCCCCGCTTGTCGACTGCCCGGTACAGGTAGGTCCACTTGCCCCGCACCTTGACGTAGGTTTCATCCAGGCGCCAGCTCGGATCAAAGCCACGCCGCCAGAACCAGCGCAGCCGCTTCTCCATCTCCGGGGCGTAGCACTGGACCCAGCGATAGATCGTCGTATGGTCGACCGAAATGCCGCGTTCCGCCAGCATTTCCTCAAGGTCGCGATAGCTGATCGGATAGCGACAATACCAGCGCACCGCCCACAGGATCACATCACCCTGGAAATGGCGCCACTTGAAATCCGTCATCGTTCCGTCCGTCCAATCTCCGCCAAGCATGCTCAAGCTTCACGATTTTTGCAACAGAGCCCCGAGGTCTTCTTCCAGTGCCTTCACGCGGGCGCTGACGCTGGACTGTGCAACGCCGAGCGCATGGGCGGCGTGACGGAAGTTGAGATATTCGGCGACAGCGAGAGTGTGAACTAAGGTCATCATTGGCACTCGCCCCGAAAGGAGATGATTGCTCAACGGATTTAATCCGTCATTTCTCGTAAGTCTACGCATACCAATTCGCTATGACTCAATCACAATGAAGTTGCGAAAGGTCTGCGTAGTATTGGCAGACATATTAAATAGAGGATCGCGCCGACAATCCAAACCCAACCGTTCCATGCTCCTACGGTGGCAGAATAGAGTGCCGTGAAGCCAAGCGGTCCCGCGATAGAGCTTAGATTGGTGAGGCTTGTAAGCGTTCCCTGTAAAGCTCCTTGCTTGTTACTGCTGACATTATTTGAAAGCATTGCCTGCAAGGCCGGCATGCCAACACCTCCGGCGGCAAGCAGCAACAAAATCGGGAACACCATCCATCCCTGCGTGGCAAAAGCCAGAAGAATGAAGCCAGTCGCATCCGCAGCCATGCCAAACAGTAGCGTGCGCCGTTCTCCAAGCCGGCTTGAAAGAGGGCCGGTAACAAACGCCTGAAAAATCGCGTGTGTTGCTCCAAACGCCGCGAGCGACAAGCCAACGGTCGTGGTGTTCCACTGAAAACGATCCTCGCCATATATGACCCATAGGGCCGCAGGGACCTGGCCGATCAGTTGAATAATGAAGAAAACTGCGAAAAGGGCCACTAGCCCGCGCAATGCATCATCCAGCCGGACCAGAACGAATGGTTTGATGCGAACCGGCTTTCCGGTCTCGCCATCGCCGCGACGAGTCTCCCTGAGGAAAATGCAGGCTAGCAGGAACGCGAAGCCGTTGAGAAGGGCAGCGGCGATAAACGGAGCATGGGCAGAAATACCACCGAGCATACCACCAAGTGCTGGCCCGGCAATCATGCCTGCCCCATAACAGGCCCCCATGTAGCCGAACCAGCGTGCGCGAGAACCTTCCCCCGTCGAATCCGCAATGGTTGAGGCAGCTACAGCTCCGGTTGCGCCCGTGATGCCGGAGACGAGCCGGCCGATATAGAGCACCCATAAGACCGGCGCTGATGCCATAATCGTGTAATCGACTGCGGCTCCCGCAAGGGAAGCCAGAAGCATCGGACGCCGACCGTAAGCATCTGAAAATTGTCCAAGCACGGGCGCGAAGATGACCTGCATCAACGCATAGAGTGACAGCAAGGCACCATAGTGACCAGCGACCTGCTCCGCCGGCACAAGCTCGCGCAGAAGCGTCGGAAGGACCGGCATGATGAGGCCGAGTCCCATGGCGTCGAGACTGACGATCAGCAGGGCGATGATGGCAGAGCTGCGCACCTGAAACTCCAGCGCCGCTCAATGCGAGCGACTTTATCAATGATAAGGACATGGACATAGAACTTATCGGTGATAAATTGTCAAGCGTTGGCGAAGGAACGTGAATGACCAAACTGGACAAGGGCACCGTGATCGCAGCGGCGCTGGAGCTGCTGAACGAGGTTGGCATGGACAACCTGACGACGCGAAAGCTCGCTGAACGCCTCAAGGTTCAGCAGCCTGCGCTTTACTGGCATTTCCAGAACAAGCGCGCGCTGCTTGACGCACTGGCCGAGGCAATGCTGACGGAACGCCACACCCGCTCGCTACCCGAAGAGAACGAAGACTGGCGGCTATTCCTGAAAGAGAACGCCCAGAGTTTCAGAACGGCGTTGCTCTATTATCGCGACGGGGCGCGCATCCATGCCGGCACTCGACCGACAGAACCGAATTTTGGCGCTGCCGAGACACAAATACGCTTTCTCTGCGCGGCGGGCTTTGGTCCGAAGCACGCTGTTTGGGCGCTCCGGGCGGTCAGTCACTATGTGGTCGGTTCCGTTCTCGAGCAGCAGGCATCTGATGCCGATGAGAGAGTTCCGGACAGGCCAGATGTGTCCGAGCAAGCACCGTCGTCCTTCCTGCACGATCTGTTTCACGAGTTGGAAACAGACGGCATGGATGCTGCGTTCAATTTCGGACTCGACAGCCTCATCGCTGGTTTCGAGCGGCTGCGTTCATCTACAACAGATTAGAGGCTTATGCCCCTTTGCCGCCCCAACTGCCACGACACCGATCCGCTTTGCACGACGCCTATGACCTCACGGCCGAGCTGGCGGTCGATGACCGGCCGCCACGGGACAAGGGAAATGAGCGGTATCTTGCCGGACAGGATACCGCCATTCACAAGGTTTCGATGATTATTGCGCCGCATCGGAGCGGGCTTGCTTCCAGTCGTCTGCTAGACGACTGGCGACTTCTCGGTGGCAGCATCACGGGATCGAAGGAGCGCCAGCCCCAACGACACCAGCACTGCCATTGCCGTGGCGTAACAAATCACGGGCCACGCTGTATCGCCGTTTAACAGCGTCACCGCCAATGTCCCGACGATACTGACTATCAGGCTTTGGATGCAGAAGTAGAACGCAACCGCTGATCCAGCGATGTCGTCGAACTGCGCAAGTGCGCCGTTGGCGGTAACGGACACCGTGAAGACAATGCCGATCGCGACAACCCACATCGGCAGGATGAAGCTGAAAAATGACGGCGATCCGAAAAGTTGGCCGATCCCCAACAGGATCGCGCCGGAAACGAGCAACGCCATCCCGCGCGCTACGCATCCCGCGATACCCCATTTGGCAACGAAGGACTTTGCGAAGCGGGTTGTCGTGACCATGACCAGCCCGACAGTCGCGAAGGCCAAGCTAAATCCGATCTCGGAATAGCCGGCTTGGCCTATGAGAACACGGGGGGCTGTCGAGAAGAAAACGAAGAATGTGCCCATGCCGGCACTAAATCCGACCGTGTAAACCCAAAAGGCCGGACTCGCGAAGATCGGCAAAACAGATCGTTGCGTTCTGGCCTGATCCAACGGTCGGGTTTCATGCCACCTGAAACTGGCGTTTAAGAGTGCGAGCGAAGCCAGTGCAGCCAGTGTGATGAAGATCGCCTGCCATCCCCAAAACTCGCCGATCAGCGCACCGGCTATAGGGCCGAGCGCAGGCACGAACGCCAGCATCGAACTGAAAAGGCCGTAGATGACGGCACCTTCGGGACGATTGGCATATACGTCGCGCACGGTCGCGAAGGTGGCCACCAGCATGGCCGATGCTCCAACAGCCTGAACCAGACGAAACGCAACAAAGGCTAATGCAGTTGAAGAACAAGCCGCTCCCAGAGACGCAGCAACGAAAGCCGTTGCGCCTACAAGCAGGATCGGCCGTCGCCCGACGCGATCGGAGAGTGGCCCAAAGATCACTTGGCCCACACCGAGCATCACCATGTAGAGGCTCAACGTGAGTTGGATTATGGATGGAGTCGTGTTCAGGACGCCCGGCATCGCCGGAACGACTGGAAGATAAATATCCATCGCCAGCGAGGCGAGGATGTCGAAGGGAGCCATAAGCAGCAAGGCTGCCGGCAGCGTATAGGCCCACGCGGGGCGTGTGGTGGTCATGACGAATCAACCGCTCGATTAAGGATACCGGGCAGCGTCTGCTCGTCAGCAATCAGATGGGATTGGTCTTACAGAGCGCCGCAACAACAATTCTGATGTTGCGGCTTACTTGTCTGCTGACTTGGAATTTCCCATGCTGATGGCTCCACGATTACGAAATTGAATAGCAGCTCTTATCGAATTAGTTGTTGCGTTGCAATGCGGTATCGTTGGCTCCTATAGCCCCAACCCCCGCTGCCGCCCTAACTGCCACGACACCGAACCGCCCTGCATGATACCCGCGACCTCGCGGCCGAGCTGGCGGTCGATGATCGGCCGCCACGGGACAAGGGTGAACTCGTGGCTCTTTTCCACGATGGCGAACTTGCCGCTCGTTAGCTGGACAGTCCCGGTGAACTTGCCGCTGACACTCTCACCATCCTTGGCGGCGCGGAACGGCAGCGCCTTGCCCTCGGCCATCTCCGCACCGGCGCGCGCAACTTCCCGCTCGCGCAGGGTGGCGAGAAGATTGCGCCGGTAGAAGATTCGGCCGTCCCTGTTGCGCGTGGGCTCTGTTGCAAAGATTGGCGGCAGTCAGAGGTAGGCTGTCGCTCTGCGCCGATCAGGCGGCTGCTGCGAAATGGTGGTTGAGCATGCCCATGGCCTCCGTCAGCGCCGAGGGCCCAATGCCAAAAGCTCTCTCCACAAGGCGCACCTCGCCCCTGATGCCGGGCTGCAGGCACCAGGGGCGAGCCTGTCCTTTGCGCAGGGCTCGCATGACTTCGAATCCCTTGATCGTGGCATAGGCCGTGGGGATCGATTTGAAACCGCGCACCGGCTTGATCAGTATCTTGAGCTTTCCGTGATCGGCCTCGATCACGTTATTGAGATACTTCACCTGCCGGTGGGCCGTCTCCCGGTCCAGCTTTCCTTCGCGCTTCAATTCGGTGATCGCTGCACCATAGCTCGGCGCTTTGTCGGTATTGAGCGTGGCAGGCTTTTCCCAGTGCTTCAGGCCTCGCAGGGCCTTGCCCAGGAACCGCTTCGCTGCCTTGGCGCTGCGGGTCGGCGACAGGTAGAAATCGATCGTGTCGCCCCGCTTGTCGACTGCCCGGTACAGGTAGGTCCACTTGCCCCGCACCTTGACGTAGGTTTCATCCAGGCGCCAGCTCGGATCAAAGCCACGCCGCCAGAACCAGCGCAGCCGCTTCTCCATCTCCGGGGCGTAGCACTGGACCCAGCGATAGATCGTCGTATGGTCGACCGAAATGCCGCGTTCCGCCAGCATTTCCTCAAGGTCGCGATAGCTGATCGGATAGCGACAATACCAGCGCACCGCCCACAGGATCACATCACCCTGGAAATGGCGCCACTTGAAATCCGTCATCGTTCCGTCCGTCCAATCTCCGCCAAGCATGCTCAAGCTTCACGATTTTTGCAACAGAGCCAACGATCTTCACACCTCCGATCATTTCACCGTTTCGTTCGATGGAGGCGGACGTGAACCTGTGGCGAAGGCGAGAGACGTCCTCATCCTCCTCCGAAAAATCATCAAGGACATGCCACCTGCTACGACCAAATCGGGCCTGATAGCCTGGCGCTGGATCAGGCAAGGCTTGAGACAGTCGAATCTCCGGGTCGGCAGGACCGAACAAGCTTACTGAACCCGGTAGGCGTCTTATTCTGATTTGAGAGGTCAAAGGACACCCACTGGTTCAAGTGCGCGATTCGGGAGCGGGTTGATCCAGCACCTCATCAATGCACGCGATGGCGGCGGACCTAGCGTTCTCCTTGGTTCTTGCATCGCCGCGTCCGATGGGCGTGATTTGATCGGAACTGAAAGCCATCCAGGTAAAGCCGGGACGTCTGGGGCGAATGTCGTAGTAACGATCACGATGGGTAGGCATCAAAAAAAGCCTATCCACCGCGCTAGAACAATACAAGAACAAAATTCGACACTGCCCAGCGTGCCGCGTTTGCTGAGTCAGGTCGGGCGGCAGTCCTGGGACGATCCGTACACGCGCGATTGTCGCCGCCAGTTAAGGCCTGCGGACTTGATCGGCTGTGGGACTACGTCCGTTTAGGTGGATGATGGCTGTGTCGGGCGGCGCAAAATATGAAAACAAGCAATTTCAAAAGCCTGCGTTTTACTACGCCGCTGAAGGCGAACTGGAACTGCCGTAGAGCGCCAGACTAACATTCGCCTCCGTCACAAAAGCTTGGACTTCAAAGCCCAGAGTCAGGGGCGCCTCGAGGAGTTGTGGAGTTCGAGGTGTTGCAACGTCGGATTCCGCAGGAACCGATAGCAAGAGAAGATCGAAGGAACCGATCGTGAGCTTTCGTTCGCCCCCCGACCCGAATGAACCTCTCGATGCGGCCCGCTTTCTCGTGTCCAGCCAGTTCGCCAAGGCCGAGTTTGTAGATGATTATTTCGGCTTCCTGACGTGAGACAAGGTCGGTCCAAAGACCGATAATCTTCAACTGGTCAAAAATCGTGATTGAGTGGGGTCGCCCTTTATGGGAGGTGGACCTCAGCAGGTTTGCTTTCCGCATCAATTCGCGGGCGGTCTTGTCTGTTACACCAAGCTTGCGGGCCAAGCTGTTTAACGTGTCTGTTCCCGCCCGGCCCTGTGTCCGCTTTTCCTTTCTTGAGAAAACGCCGCACAGTTCGGCATGCGTGGTCATCATCGACCGAAAGTCGCTCCCAAAACTGGACCCCTTCAGCTCGCAGACCCGCCTATGCAGCCAGCCATAGAATTGGCTGATAGCGAACGTCACTTCTGTGGAAGAAGGCTTCAAAGAGGAACCTGCGGTGAATAGGCTCAGCTCAGCCATCATTGATGATGGACCATCGCGAATAATGGTGAACCCAACTTCGGTCCAACGGCGGCGGGCAGCGGTCCAACTGGCTTTCAAGCTAGACCGCTCAGCCCAGCCGAACTCGCGCATGCGTCCGAGCAACTCCGACATCTGAATAACTTCGGCGCAGCTGTAAGCGTCCAAATAGCTAATACCCCACCGCGGGGCACACCCCAGGCGTCCCAACACATAGCGAGCGAGAGTTTCCTGATGGCCCGCCGCCGGAGCCGCGCCTGCTAAGTCTTGGCCGCTGTGAGGAAGAACTCCGACCGACGGGTACCACCGGGCGAGTTTCTCTTGCGCTGACCCGTCGATCAAAAGCTGGTCGTGGAAAGGGCAACATTCCACAAAGGCAAGGTCGAACCAGTTCCGGTGATGCCGGCTCTCGCTTACGCAAGCGGGGCAGATTCGAACGGTGTTGAATGCCCACTGACTGGGATTGAACACCTCTCCCCGCAGAGTGACGCTTCCGGCAGACCGCTTCGGCGTGGAGGTCAGCAGCTCTTCAGCACCCCTGGTTGGCAGGACAGAGCAATATGTCAGAAGCTCATCGAAGTCGTAGTTGCGACCGTTGAGACCGAGAAAGGCGGCAAACGTCCTGCAGCTCACATGGCCGTTAATCGCGGCGAGACGCTGAAAGAAGCCATGTACAGGCTCATCCGGCAGCACCTGAGCGGGCCATGCGGGTACCGACGGAGCATTCACGGGGTCCACGCGTCCGGTTCCGTGGTCTTGGAGAAGATCGTCCGACTGCCACCCTGCTTCAATTGCCGATGTTTCGGTTTGGGTGTTGGCGCAACGCTCAGGTCGTGGGTGAACGGGTTGAAGGTCTGGTTGATCGGCTTGCGCGCGTCGTAGGCCGATGCAAAGTGCGCCAGCTCCAGCTTGGCCGCCCCATCATTGAGCGCCTCCGCGGCGGCGGCCTCGATATAGAACTTGAGGTGACCGATGTTGCCTTTCGTCGTCCAATGAAGGCGGGCGGCGAAGTCGGTATTGGCCAGGCCGGCTTCGGTCGAGAACGGCAAGCCGCGGTCAAAAGCATCGCACACCTTGCGGAAGGTCAGCCACTCATCGGTCCCCTGACCACCGTACGCTCGAAGTTGCTCAAACGGCAGGCCGCCTCGCCCGACGAGTTGGCTGTCAGCCTTGATCAGATCATAGGCGTTAGGCAGGCCGATGCAGACCACGGACAGGGTGTTCAAATCAACGATCTTCCGGAGTAGGCCGCGGCCGGCCCCCAAAAGCCGTTTGTCGTTCTCGCGGAACACCTGGTCGAACTCATCGAGCAGGACAAGTTCAACAGCTTGCGCCGCCAAAGCCTTCATTACCAAGGCGGCCAGCATGGGGTTCGTCATCCGCAGGGTGACCTGGAGCCCTAGGCTCGTGGCGAACGCCTCCAAAATTCCGCGTAAGCCGCCACCGCCTTCTGGCGGCATATCAACATAGACCACCGGGCGTATGACGCCGGTTTCCCCTACGGACGTCGAGAAGCGCGAGGCGTACTTCTTGGTCGCAAAGGTTTTACCCGTTCGGCTGTCGCCAATCACAGCTGAGATCGTGCCCCGAGCAGGGAGGCCGCCCTTAACAGGAAAGTGGAAACGTTCGAGCGCGGCGATTGTCTGAGTGAACTGTGGGTGCTCGACCACAAGGTCGCGGATTATGCGCTGCTTGTCGGAGGGCGTCATGCCAGTGGCCCTCCTGCAGCTATGTGTATTGCGAAGCCGCCCGTACTGCGAAGGAAGTCGAGGTCGTCGACTTCCTCATACGGTGCTTCAATGAAGGACGCCGGTTCGTCGGACGCCGGAAGCGGCTCTGGCGCAAGCAGGGCCTTCAGCGATGAGTGTTGATCGTTCGGTTTATCGACCTCGATCTTGCTGCGGTGACCGCGCATCTTGTCCGCTCCGATGAAGCGAGCGACGGCCTTCTCGACGCCGCGGCGTCCAGGGTGATGCAGTAGCTGCATTGCGAGATTGGCCAACGCCGCTTTCGCTTCCATGAGATCGTCGAGGGCGACGTTGCGGTTTGCGGCCTTGACGTTCGCCAACACCACCTGATGCTGATGCAGGGTCAGGCCTTCAGCGTATTTCCGGTGCCCCAAGGTCGCAGGAACCTGGATGGGCACGTTATCATACGGATTGACCACAACGATCTCACCAAGGTTTTGAGGATCGCGCAGCACCTTGTATCGGCTGGACGAACCTTCGCTGCTGCGACGGCGGTGCTGCGGGTGCTGGAGTAGCGCCGAGAGGGCCGGGCTTTCGTACTTGATATGATCCCAGACGATGCCGTCCTTCTGGATGGTGCGGTGATCGATCTGGCCGGCAAGGGCGATGAAGATGTCGCGTGACGGCAAGGGTGGGGTGACGAACCGCACTGCCTTCTCCTGCCAGGTCGCCAGCGGCTGAGCGCCCATGCCCCGGATTGGTCCAAGCGCTTTGGTGACATCGACGTGGTAGATTTCACAAATCCACTTCGTGAGGATGTGCCGAAACTGCTCGAGCGTGATGGCGGGAGCCCCGAGGTGCTCGTGTTCGTTGCGATCGACGACATTGCTGAGCGTCGTGCCGGGCAGGCGGTGTATCAGACCCGCTCCCAGTGTGCGGAAGAACCGTTCGAGCGCACCCTTCATCCACGGCTGGCGCGGCGGGCAGACCTGATGACTGAACCCGAGTTCCCGGCCAGCGTTGGCGATGCTATCGCCGAGGAAGTGCAGGGCTCCGTCCACGATGAGGGTGTCGATACGACCATAGCAGGGCCAGGCCGTCGTGATCGTTTCAGGTAGTTCCTTTGGATAGATGGTGTGCTTCAGGCCCTCCAGGAAGGACGCATAGCTGGGTCCGTCCAGCCCGACGCCGAACCCAAGGACCATGGCCGTCGCGCGGTCGCGGAAGCAAACAAGGTCCGGACGACCAACGACGAGGCCGCCGGCGTCGACCAGAGTAATGTCCAGTGTGCAGTGATCGACTTCGACTTCCTGATAAGGACGGTCCGGAAGATCGCGCGTGGCCCACGTGCGGTTATGTTTGCGAGCGTGGCCTTCTCCAAAGTGGGCAAGATCGACCACAAGCCGGCTCTCGTTTTTGCAGCGACGCTGGAAAGTGCGAAGCGACGGAGGCAGAAGGCGACCGGAGGGGTCGACGTAGCACTCGGGCAGGGAGAGCTTGTCGATGGTGTGACCTTCCTCTTCGTCGATCCGGCTGACTTCCTTACGGACAACCGCATAGGCGAGGTCGCAGTTCTGAAGTTGCAGCCAAGCTTCAAGGCCCACGTCAATTGCGCGGTCGAGATGAGCGGGCAGGCGACTGCCGCGCGTTCCCTTTAGGTCGTGGCGGTCCGAGTAAGCGGCGGTGCCAAAAGTTTCAGCCCAGGCTTCAAACTCATCCATCCAGTTGAGGACTGAGGTGAAGCCCGGCGCTGGCTCATCAAGCTTCTGGGCGACCGACGCGATCACGCTCAGAAGCGCCTTGCGCGATCGCGGCAGGCCCTGACAGGCCTGCACATACTCATGCTTGCGCAGGTTGGCCGCGCGCGCCTTTTCACCGATGACCACCGGCGAGAGCGGGGCCGGTGCTGCAACGACCTTCGACGATGCTTGATGGAGGTGGAAGCGGCCCTCGCCCTGCAACTGAGCAATCTCGTTGTCGCGAATGAGGTTCGTCTCGCCGGTCTCCATTTGCAGCAGCAGCCACTGTCCGGTCGAAAGACGCTGCTGGATCAGCCAGTTCACGCCATCCACCACCACCACGGTGTTCTGGCGGAAGGCGAACTGCGGGTTCGAAGAGGTAGGTGCAATGATCATCAGAGCGCCCAGACCTGGCTGGAGGGCGAATACGGCTCGGTCGTATCGACCTCCACCTTTCCCGCGAATGCGCACTTCATCACCGTCGTGAAGGTTTGCTCATAGCTGAGGCCAAGCTGAGCCATCACTTCGCTCAAGCCGCGGATCGAGATCAGCCCGTGCTCCGCGTCAAGAACCTGCAGGACAGCGAGCTCGGCCTTAGGGTCTGGCGCGCCGCAATGAGCCAACATGACCTGTGCGTTTGAGAGCTGAGGTTGGCGACGAATGTGCCGCTCGGTGATCAGCCGGAACTGTGCGTCGTAATCATCTTCATACGCGCGACGGATGTACGGCTCGAGCTTTGTCCAAGCAGGCTGTTCGGCCAGCGCGCTGGCTTTAACCTCGACGATGATCCGGCGGCCATCCCGCATTTTCAGAACGAGGTCGGGCACGTAATTGCGCCTTTCGAGCCCGTTCGCCGTCGGAACAAAATAGGTCAGGCGGTGACATTGAACCGCATAGGCTTCGACTTGCGGGTCAGCGCTGATGACTGCCTGCGCGTCACGCTCAAGCAAGCTTTCGAACGGAGCTTCGCCGAGAGCCTTAGGCGACGCGAACCAGCCCCGGATTGACGATGGGGGCGAGCGCCGCCGCGCGGTCAGGCGAAGCGGTTTAGCGCCCGGGACCAGTCCAAGACTGTCGTCGGACAAGGAAGAGCGCAGCGGCATCGGGCGCTGGCGGCTACGCTGGATGTCGAACATCGTCATTGGCCCGCACCGGCGCGGCGACGCGCCGTGAGCTCTTCGTCTGCGCGCGCCTGTTCTTTGCGGATGATCGCCAAGTGGCGCACACACGCCGCGCGGACGCTGGACATCATAGCGTCATACTTGGCCCACTGGGCGCGACGATCCTTTGCCATCTCGGCGTCTTCTGCGGCCGCCTGCGGCAGTTCGCTCTGCTTCCGGTCTTTTTCTCCAAACATCTTCAAGCCTCCATGTGGCGACCTCCGGGTCCATATCATTCGGAATTATTCTCGATGATATAGATTGTCAATGACCATTCAGAATTATTCTGTTAGATGGGTGGCATGGCGACAGCAGGTGAAATGATTGGGGTCATCGCAAACGCGATCGCGCGCCCCCAAGCGACGGTGACATCGTTCTATGGGGCGCTGAGAAAGGGGGGGCTCATCTCCACCACTGGGCGTGGTCGTAGCGCCCAGCATCTTTCATCGCTGGACGTTGCCCGCATACTGATCGTGATGCTGTCCGCCGACTCTCTGCATGAAGGCGAGGCGGTCACGCGTTTGGTCGGTGACCTTTGGCACGTTCGCGGGGATGAAGGTGATCTGGAGCCCCTTCAAGAGCTCCAGTTTGAGGTCGCGCTTTCGCGACTGATTGTTTTCCTAGCGGACATCCATCATGGCCGCGCAATCCAGGACGATGGCTTCCTGGGCAACTTGCTCAGCGGTGAAATCGGAGTTCGGGTCACCGCTACCCATTTGGTCGCCGAAATCATCGTCGGCTTGCAGATTACGGAGTTCTCGTCTTTTGAGGAATCGCCAGCGGTCTCATATCCGGATGACTGGGAGGGTCTGCCGATGCGTGACCGGCTCCTCCTGAGGGCGATGATGGAGGGCATGTCGGTCACGCGCGGGGTCGATCACACGGTTCTCAAGCTCATTGCCGCCGCGATGCCTTAAGCGTTCCCACCGCGACGTGCGATCGATGGGATCGACGGTCAACGTGATCGCCGGCTCCAAGGGAGGCTAAGGTGGGCTAAGCCGCTACACATGAGTGGAATGTCATCAAAGAGCCGGAGTCTTTTAAAAAGTGACTCCCAGGATTTTCTTTCAGAATCAGCTTTTTAGCTCGCTGCGTCATTCAACTTCTGGTCGCGGCCGCTATTCGATCACCGGCATGCCCTTGAAGATGGCCGGCGACGGCGGCGGACCGTCGGTCCAGTGCCAGGTCTCGCGGGTGCGCATCAGCTCCTGCGTGACCTGGGCGGGGACGGCCGGGATGTCGACCGGCGTCGGGGCGTAGGTGCCCGACGGCGCCAGATTCAATCGGAACCGATGGGGGAAGCCGCCGAAGCGCACTTCGATCACCATGTCGCGGAGCATGCCGTCGGGGATGACGATCTGTTCCGCCAAGATGGCGCCGCCATGGGCCGTGCCGGGGTCGATGGTCGTGGTTTCCAGCATGGTCCCCCCAGGGTGGAGATGGTCTGGTGCAGGCGTCGCTGGATGTGGTCATGCGACGCCTGTAACTGCCCCGAGGCGCTGCGGTAGGCGATGTCGTGGCGGCGCGGATGGTCCTCCAACTCCTGGAGTGTGAGGAAGTACTCCACCGCCGCGTCGGCCCAGGCCAGGTTCATCTCACGCTGGGCGGTCGTGCGCGCGCTGTGGCGCAGGTAGTCGAAATCCTCGACGCGGTAGGGCTGCCCATCCAGATAGAGGCGCACGTCCTCTGAGCCGATGTTGATCGGATAGCCGGAGGTGTTGAAGGCAGCGATGGAGAAATAGAACTTCTGCGTGTCGTTGTAGCGGACCGGCAGCAGCATGATCGCGCCCGACGGCCCGTTCGACACCATCAGAGCGTTGCCGCGCGAGAAGCGCACGCCCACGCCGTGGTCGGCGGTGGGGATCATCCGCACCTCCGGCGGCGGAGTAGAGGCGCAGCCCGCCAGAGCGATCAGGGCCGCGACGATCGCAGCCTTAGGAAGCATCGACTTCATCCCCATGACCGGCCCTCCGTCAGAACTGAACGGGCGTGCCGGCGATGCGGCCGCAGAACTGGTTCCAGGCGCCTTCGAAGTAGGCGGCGTTCAGTTCCTCGCCGCCGTCGATCAAGGCTGTGGCGTTCCCTGTCGTTCCAACGCCGGCCTCGAAGCGCTGAAAGCCCGACATGCCGCCATAGGCGTTTCGGCCGTTGACCTCGCCGCAGAACATGGTCGAGCCGTTGGAGTGTTCGATGCGGCGTACATTCCGGAACTGGGCTGACGACGGATCGCGCAGTTTATTCACAACCGCCTGACGCGCAGTGGCGCGAATGCGCGTCGGCGTCCAGTTCACGGGCGGCGTGCGGGCGCGTTGCGCTTCGACGCAGGCTGCATAGGCGCCGCTGGCGATGTTCCGCATCCGCGCCATCACAGCATTGGGGCTGCCGGGCGGGTAGCCGCCATTCGTCGAGCAGGCGTCGGTTTGTGCAGATGCGGCGCCTCCGAACGCAACGACCGCAGTCAGAACCGAAACGGCGAAGACGATCTTCTTCATCAGAACCCTCCAGATTTAATCTGTAGGATATATCCCGTGGTTTAACGAGCGGTGAAGCTGTCGCTTGCCGCCATGAACGGACGGGCGCTGGTGGCGTGGAATCTCAAGAAGCTGCGAACCGAACGCGGCATCTCACAGGAGCGCTTGGCTGCTGACGCGGGTATTGATCGTGCGTATCTCAGCGAGATCGAGCGCCAGTTGGGCAATGCGTCGGTCGATCTGCTGGATCGACTCGCGGGCGTACTGGGGGTGTCCGTTTCGGCGTTTTTCGTTCTGCCTGAGCAGGGGGAGGCTGAGCCGCGATCCCTACCGAGCGGCCGCCACCCGAAGTCCTAGGGCTGCTTCTGACAAAGCGGCGGTTGGCAAGTTCTGCTTTCAGTCAGGGAGTCGCCCAGCCACGAATTCTCAGGTCTGACGCCGCGAATCTATCTCAGCGTGTTGCCCGGAAGGAGTTCGGCCAAGTCAGCCTGATAGGTAGCCAGCCACCAAATCACGAGGATCAGGAAGATCGGGCGCAGGAGTGCGTTCAGGCTGGCCGTGAGGATCGTTTTGCCCATGAACCGTCCCACGGCACCCGCGCCGAGCCTGGCCTCCTGAAAACCTTCCTCGGTGGTGTGAGGGTGAAGCTTCCTCAACCATAGCACCCTCGCCCATTCCCCGAACGTGGGCGTGCCGTCGATGGAGGTCGCGTGTCCGTAGGCCGCCAGTGTTTTCAAATCCCTATCGAGCCTGTCGAGCAGGGTCGTGTATCCAAACCGGCCTATCGCGAGGTAGATGATGTCCTCCCTGGCCCGGATCGCATTCGACCGGGCGCCGTACAGCATGATCGCAACGGTGCCGTCCGCGCCGAGACTGTAAACCAGCCGGGGGCCTGTCTCGACAAGGAGTGCCGAGCCGTCTTGGGTTGCATCGAAGCGAAACGTGCGGCGATTTCCGAACCGGATCTGAAAGGTCTGATCCTCAACATACTCCGCATACAGACTGTACTCCGGCCGCAGACAGGATAGCCGTGGGATCGCATTCACCCTGGCCTCGAGGTCTTTCACTCGGCTCGCGAACACCGCGAACTCCGTCCGACCGGCAGCAGCCCGGCGGTAGCCTTTCACGAAAGGATCTTCCGCTGGATAGAGCGGAAGTTGAGGCGTGCGGCCCCAAGGCGGCTTTCGGATCGAGATTTTCAAGGGGTCCATGATGCCATCGTCGGTTGCACAGCCAATGAATGGCGATTCCTATGCATCTGTGAACCGGAGATGAGATAGGCCGGAACGGCGAACCAAACACATCCGCAACGGCACTCGCATGTACAAACGGCGACCCCGCCAAGAGTACATGTGTGGGGCGTTGAGGGACTCGCCGCGCGGCGCAATCCTCTAATATGCCCTGATCGCATCACGCCCACGTTGGGCCCTCTGGCGGGCTCGCGCGAACGTTCCGGCGACGGAGCTGAGGGCCGGAGCCTGCGAGCGGCCTCTGGGTTGTAGCGTCTTAAGGCCAAGCTGTTACAAGGGAAGTCTGACTCGGATAACTCGACTATGGGCACCGCCACACAGCATTCGGCCGAAGCTTCGGCCTTGGGTTTCTATTTCCAATCATTTGTCGGGTTGAGCACGCTCGTTGGCCTAGCCGACGACTCAGCGATCGTCGCCGTGGAGCGGGCCGACGACGTTGAGTTGAAGGTCAACAACGAGACGCTCCTGTTTCAGCTGAAACACTCAATGGGCGAAAATCCGCCAGCGGTGACTCTGGCTTCGCGGGCGCTGTGGCGCACATTCAAGGTTTGGATCGACCTGTTGCCGTCGCTCTCTCTGCCCGAGACCAGCTTCCATCTGGTCACGGTCGGAGAACTCTCCGCAAACAGCGAGCTGGGCGCGCTTCGGATGCCGAAGTCCAAACGTGACCCCCTCGTCGCCGCCCTGGTGAAAGAGGCCGAACGGGTGGCGCTCGAACGTGATGTGGCGAAGGCCGAAGGTAGGGCGCTCCCGCATGCGGATCGCGCGGACGGATGCGCGGCATTCCTGAAGTTGTCGCCGTCAGTTCGGCTCAATCTTGTTCGGCGCATCACTGTCGTCACCGGAGCGGCGACCATCGCCGAGATGGAAGCCGAGATCGCTGCCAAACTTTATCAGGTTAAGGCGGTTGACCGCCCGCAGATCGCGCGTTCCCTGATCGAATGGTGGGACCGTCAGGTCGTCTATTCCCTCTGCGGTCGTCGTCAGCGCTACATCGGCCGGGACGAACTGCTCCAGGAGATTGCAGAACGGATCTCGGACATTGAGCAAGATGTCCTCATGCCGGATTTTGAGCTCATGGCGCACCCGGCCGACTACCAGCCTGAAGGTCTGCTGACCCGGCAGATCAATCTGGTTGGAGGCGGCAACTCCGAAATCGCCCGGGCCATCCGCGAGGAATGGAGGGCCCGCCAGCAGAGGGCGAAGTGGATCGTTGATCGACCGGCTATGGCCTCGAAGATCGAGCGGCACGATGCGATCATGCGTGAGGAATGGTCCGACCGCCACGGCCGCATCGTGGACGATTGCGCGAGCGTGGGCGAAGAAGAGAAATGCGCCCAGGGCCTCGGATTGCTGCGCTGGACGCATGAGGACGCGCCAAAGTTCATCGAGCCGATCTCACCAGGATGGCAAGCGTCCTACTACGTCCGGGGAAGTTTCCAGGTTCTTGCGATCAACAGGGAAGTCGGCTGGCACCCTGACTTCGCCGAACGTCTCAAGGACGAAACCGAATGATTGCGCACGACGTCTACGCCGAGACGAACCCTGCCTGGGGGGCGTGGGTGCTTAGCAGCTTTACCAGAGGCTTCAACGAGGCCGGAACTCAGGGAGTCGACCTCCCGCTCGCCTATCTCGCTCTTCCAATCTGTCTGTCCGGTGATCTACTCTGCACGTTCGACGGCACGAACAAGAAGACCGGGCTACGCGAATGGATCGAACGGAATCCGCAGATCCAGCTGGAGCTTGGTGAGCGTCTCAACGGATCTCTTGGACTCGTCAGCGAGGCCGTGCGTTTCGGCTGTTTCACCAAGGTGGTCAAACTCGACATCGAAGGACGGCTGCTGCTCGGCTCGATGCCTTTGAAAACGGACCTTGCGAAGGGCCTATCACTCGAGCTCGCGGGGCCCGTCAAGCGCGCTGACAGACTTGGGTACTGGATGGGCATGGCCGGGTCGACCAAGACAATCTTTGATATTGTGGGGATCAGTCTATGAGCCGCTGGAACATCGCATCGATCTTCTTCCTCGGCCTGGATGGTCGGCAGCGCCTTGTGCCCTTCCAGCCCGGCCTCAACATCATCACCGGAGCATCCGGGACGGGTAAGTCCGCTCTCATCAAGGCGGTCGATTACTGCCTGGGATCCAGCGAGTGCGAGCTTCCCGCGCACATCCGACGTCACAGCATAGCCGTCGGGGTGAAGTGGGTCGCAGGCGACGAAGAGATGATCGTCGGGCGGATCATTCCGCCTGTCGGGCAGGACACCAGTCACAAGATGTTCGCCACCGCGGGACGTAACCTCCCCATCCCGACGACGCCTGAGGATTTTGAGGGCCCCGTTCCGCTGGCCGCTGGGAAGGCGTTTCTTGAGCGGGCGTTCGGTATCGGCGATCTTCCGGGAGAGCCCGACGATTGGGGGCGTATGCGCGGGCGCGCCACCGTTCGGCACGTCACGCCCTACATGTTCGTCACTAAGGAGGTCATCTACAGCGAGCAGGTCCTCCTTCATGGCCTCGAGCAGGCGGACAAGGCTCACGATATCGTCGCGACGATCCCGTACTTCCTCCGGGCCACGGATGAAGCCAGCGCTTTGAATGAACGTCGGCTCCGGACCCTCCAGCGTGATCTGGAGCGAAACGAGAACCGCAACCGTCTGCGCGCCACTGCCGACAGTGCGATGCGTACTCGAGCCTTCAGTCTTCTTGCGGAGGCGGAACGTCTCGGCGTAGCCACCACACCCTCAGTCGAAGCCGCGGATGCCGAACTTATCGGCCTTCTGGGACAGATCGCGACCTCTTCGGGCGCCGCGCGAACCCTTCCGAGCGAAAGCGAACTGTCTACTCTGCACCGCGAGAGACGGAATGTGCTGACGCGATTGTCCGAGGCGCGACGTCAGGTGGATGCCGCTCGCATTGCCATTCAGGATGTCTCTGGGTTTGAAACGACCGTGCTGCGGCAGCGCGAGAAGCTCGATCTCGGTGCGCACCTCGGACTGTCGGATGTGTCGGACCACTGCCCGCTCTGTTCTCAGAGATCGGACATCGGCGCTCGCACAGTGAGCGCGCTGCGGACGACCCTGGCGAAAGTCAGGGATGAGAGCGCAGCCGTGGAGCGGGTCAAACCTCGCCTCATCGACTACGACGGAAACCTCAGCCGGCAGATCGACGGATTGAAGCGCGAACTTCAGAGCGTCGATGACCGTATCGCCTCGTGGATGCGTCAGTCCGACGAAAGCCGCAGGCTCGCCGATCTGGCCGAGGTTCGCGCCCACCTTATGGGGCGCGTCTCCTATTTCCTCGACACGATGGGGGACGAAAACCGTCCGCAGACCATGGATCTGACGGTGCTCAGGGACCAGATCCGAGACCTGGAGGGGCTCGTCGATCCGGAAGCGCGAATGGTCAAGCTCCGCCTCGCCGAGCGGAAGATTTCCGAATACGCTTCCGAGGCCTTTTCTGAGCTGCCGACCATCGAGCCGTGCGTTGGGTCGGAACTTGATTTCTCGGCCACCGAGCCGAACATCGCGGTAATTGAGGCCGACAGCGCGGTGGTGCTGAAGATGTCGGACGTGGGCTCGGACCAGAACTACCTGGCCATTCACATCGCCTTGAATTTTGCGCTCCAGCGGTATCTGGAAAGGGTCCGGGCTCCCGTGCCTGGCGTTTTGATTTTCGACCAGATCAGCCGCCCCTACTTTCCTTCAACGGAAGGACAGAAACGCGACGAGCTCTCTATCTCCGACGGAGGTGACGATGAGGATGAAGACATCAGAGCCATGCGCCAGCACATGGAGTTCCTCTTCGCCGAGGTCGAACGTCGGAAAGATCTGCAGGTAATCCTGATCGAGCACGCCTATTTTGCAGACGACCCCCGGTATGTCTCCGCTACGCGCGAGCGGTGGACCCGTGCCTCTGGCAAGGGCTTGCTCCCTGCGGACTGGCCGGCGCGCCCCAGCGTCTGATGGCTTCGTCTATCGGCAGGCTGGCAGAGACCGTTTTGAGTATGTCTCGCTCTGGATCGGGATATTTTAGTGCAGGACCTCAGATAGCGCCAACAGGTTTCCCTCCTTGGCGACTTGCGCGAGCCGCGTCGCGCCCAAGTCCATAAGTGATTTGAGGGCAGCGCATACGCGCAGAATGTCATCTTTACAGCATGCTCCGCATGACCGCATCTGGCGCATCGCAGCTAGGACTTACTCCAAGAAATTGGACCTCGACCGAAAATCCATCCCAATCCCTCAGCATTGGACCATGACCTGGTCGACTGCTTTCCGTTATCGTGATCTCGAAGCCGCGAAAGAACTCAATATGAGCGAAACGTTCATCCATCAGACACCACATGGCGACGTTGCTCTGAAATTCGACGACGATGAACAGGTGACCATTCTGTCGCCGACGGAGGTGAAAGTCGGCGAGTTGACCCATCGCGAGGTTGACGAGGACGAACCGATGGTTCGGCTGATCACCCACATTTTCTTGGAGGGCGACGGCGGTCGCTATCAACGCGCGGGTGTGATGGAGCGCGCGCTGGTCGAGTTGCAGGCGTATGGATACCGGATGCTCTGCCGACCTCACGATGGCATTTGTCGAGATGACGGCAGCCATCTTACGCAGGACGCGCCGGGCTTCTTCGCTCGCATGGAATCTAAGAAGCTCGTGGGACGCTACGAGTAGTGAGCCCGGGCCACGGCGCCAGCCGCGATATGGAAGATCAAGTCGGTCATGTCCTGATCGGCGAGCGGACGCTCGGGGCCACGCTGTCGCAGTCCGACGGACGTCTGTCCCTTCATGTCGCGCTGGGGGGCGGTGAGCGGCTCGATCTGCCCGAGGACGGCCTCATGCGGTTTCGTGCGGCGACCGGCTATTTCACGCTTCTCGGTCTGCGCGAGGGCGCGTCGCGTATGCTGCTAGGGGTCGCCGGCTCGGCCACTGTGTTGGTGCATCACGCGATCAAGAGCGCGGATTTCACCTCGCTCGACGACGTCCGTTCCGCGACTTGGATGCTGTATGTCGAGAACCTGCCGGAAATCCACCACGTTAACGGCTTCCGACAGGAGTTGGTGTTCGGCCATGACGGATCGGCCCATGTCAACTGGAGCTACTCATCGCCGGGTGCGGTGACGCTCGACTGTCCGACGGCGGGTCTTCAGGTCGCATTAGGGCAGGATGCTAAAACCCGCAGCGAGACGCGAGATCAGGCGACAATGACGTTTGCCTACCCGATGACCGTGACCTTCCCCGAGGCGGTCGGCCTGTACGACGCCCTACCAGTCCTCCATCGCATCCGGCAGTTTTGCTCTCTGATAATGGGGCGTGTCCTCGATATCGAACGGGTCATCCTGCGCCTGCCGCTGGAGGGCAGACGGTCCCATGACGCTGAGGTCTTCGGCATTCACCCGGTCAAACGGTCAGATCGGCCTGGACACAGGATCGCGGCCTTCGACGATCCGGCGGCTCTGGCCACTCTGCTGGACGCCTGGCTCGACCGGGCCGGTACGCTTGAGGAAGCAATCGACCTCCATTTCGAAGCGCTAGAGAAGGAAGATCTCGGCTTGCCGCTGCGCTTCCAGCAGTTCGTCCAGGCGATTGAGGCCGCACACCGCCGTTCGGGTGCGCCGGTCGGCGATCCGATCAACGTCGACGCCGTGGTCGAGACACTCAGGGAGCGGGGCGTCGCCGACGGCATGATTGACCGCGTGAGGGGCATGCTGGCTCATGCGCACGAGCCTGGCTTGCGCCAACGGTTACGGGCCTACTGGGACACCCTTGCGCCGGAATTGGCCGTACTCCGCCCTGATCTCCGGCGGAACCCCTTCATTGACCGACTAGTGGTGACCCGCAACTTCTATGCGCATGGGCTGGATCTGTCGTCCGAGGTTCTTGAGCGTGAGGACCTCTGGGACGGCACGGAGTTCCTGAAGGCCATGTCCCATCTCGTCCTGCTTCAGGCGATCGGCGCCGATATCTCGGGCGTCGGCCAACGCATGCTCGATGAGCGGTTCGTCCAGTTCGCCATCCGTGCCTAAGCGCTTCCACCACACTCCGCGTGCCAAGTCCGACACACCGAAACCTCGGGGCACGCGGAGTGTGGTGGAAGCGCTTAGGTCAAACGAGAGAAGCCAACATTCTCTGCAGTGTAAGAGCGCGGCCAGTCTCGTATGGGTCCGGTTCTAGGCCACCTGTGAATGTCCGCTGCTGGCGCCACGCCGCCAAATGACACCTGCATGGCGTTTCGAAATCTTGTGGGTGATCTCTCCGGATGGCGCGGTCAGTATTCCATGTTGGCGTGGCGATCGAACTCATAGGCCAGCCGGTCCGCAAGGGCTTCCATCTGGTCGAACGAGGTCATGGCCTGCGCGTACCGGCCGTCTTGGGCATAGGTCAGGATCAGAGGGTGGCCATGGTTCATGATGTAGAGCTCAGCCGGCTCACGCACGCCCGACCAGAGGTGGGCGACGAAATCCCGCAGAAGCTGGAGGGCTTGTTGATCGCGATAGGCTGCGCCGGCTCCTAGGCCGAAACGAGCCCCGCCTTTCTGATCAAGGATTCGCAGGGGAACCGCACCTGCCGTCGAGTGGAAACTGAAGGCCTCACCATCTTTCCCGAAGGAGCCGTGGGCGACGAAGTTGCGGACTTGCCGCCGTACCTCAAGCAGCTTGTCGAAATACGCCTTGTCCGCAGGAACATCGATGTCGAGCGCGGCTTTGAATTTCGTTTCCCAGTCTGCCCGCGCCAGATCCCGGACGGCCTCTCCCGTTGTGTAGGCACCTCGCAGGATGGCGATCAGGATGAAGACGTGCTCCGTCCAGCTGAAAAAGCTTTCGATTGCGGACAGGGCGTAGTGCCCTGCCTCCTCTCGCAGTTCGTGCGCTGGCCAGTGGACGGTCCACGAATTCGGGCCCGTGTCAGTCCGGATGCTCTCCTTCTTGCGCGCCTCGGCCTCCGATGACCGGGCGTCGTACAGGTCGGCGAAGAACACGAACCGCCCGAACAGCGATGGCGCCCTATTGACGACATTCAGCGCCGAGGCCTTACCGGCCTCCTCGGCCAGCCAAGTGAAGTAGGCCTTTGACGACTTGACCCCTCGGTGGAGCAGGCGCGCTACCGTCTTCGCCCCCTCCAGATCTTCCGGCGTGCCGCCGCCGAAGACCCCAAGTCCGAGTTTACGGTGCTCGATTAGGAAGGCCCGGCCGTGGAGATCGATCGGCACCGACCAGGCGACCTTCTCGAACCGGCCATTGTCCCGAAAGCCCAGCAGGTCGACCAGCAGAAAGCGCACGAGGTAGTAAGGCGGCAGGGCATCCGACGAAGCAAGGCGTTTGGCGCTGAAGAAGAAATCCTTCGGCGCCGTCGTCTGGGCGTTGGCGGGTTGCAGCGGATCGAGCGCGCGTTGCGCGGCTGCCCGCACCCGCTCCAGATCGAACCCTGCTGCGTTTGAGCGGACTTCAGTCATCGCGTCGAAAGTCCAAGGCAAGTGAGCTGCGTATATCGAACTAGAGTCGTGTTCTCGCAGGGGCGTCAATGTCCACCCCTGGCGCTTAGGGGAAATCCCGCGATCCTTGCAGAATGCGCACGTCGCGCGGGTGGCGGTGCGACGGTTGTCGGGACAGTTGCGGGGAATGATGTCGGCGAGAGCCAGTTGATGTCGGCTTCGTGGTCTTATGACAGGTGGGCGGTCTGATAATCGGCTGCGACGTGGTCGCTCAAAGGCATCAGGGGTAGGCGCGCGTCGAACTCCGCGTCCAGTTCGCCTGCACCACGTTCGCGCGCTTCGGCGGGAGGCGATGATTCACTTTCGATGTCAGATGAGCTTTCGGATGCCCCTGATCGGGAGATGATGCGGAGCCTCAGGTACTGAGCGCGCTACCGTTTAAACGGTCAGACTCTTCTGAGGGAACTTGAGGCAGTCTGCGCTCCAGCCTCAGATTGACTTCTAGTAAGTGACTGATCTTGAACGGCCACGGCGGGCACGAAACGTGCTTTGGAAAGCAGCCAGCTTTGTAAAGCTCGGAAGAAAGGCCCTGTGACGGCATGCGCCGTCCAACTTTCTCTGTCGGAGTCCAGTCTGTTGTGACATCCGACACGAAGTGGCGCACCCGAAGAGATTCGAACTCCTGACCCCCAGATTCGTAGTCTGGTGCTCTATCCAGCTGAGCTACGGGTGCGCACCGCCTTGCGGGCAGGGCCGGGTATCTAGCGGGTCGCTTTCGGACTGGCAAGCGGCTTTTCTCAGAAAATCTTGAGAAAATGCAGGGTTGGCCTGAAGGGGCTGCGGGCCTAGGCATAAAGGCCCCTGCAACGTGCTGGAGAGATTGCGTGCGCGCCTTGTCATTTTCCCCTGTCCGCCCTGCGCGCAGGATGTCCATCCTCGTCGCCGGAGCCGCGGCTGCGGCCCTGTTGTTGAGCGGATGCGCCACTTCCAGTCTTGATGCGGGTGCGGACGGGGCGGCCTTCAATCAAGCCGGAGCGGAGCAGAACCTCGCGCGTGGGCCGTTCGTGTCGGCGGCCAATCCTCTGGCGGTTGATGCGGGGATGAAGGTTCTGGCGCGCGGCGGGTCGGCCGTGGATGCGGCCGTGGCCGTGCAGGCGGTGCTGGGTCTGGCCGAGCCGCAGTCTTCGGGTCTGGGCGGCGGCGCCTTCATGATGTTCTATGACGCCGACAGCGGCGCCGTCACTGTCTATGACGGGCGCGAGACGGCGCCCGCCGCCGCCACGCCTGAACTGTTTTATGAGAACGGCAAGCCGCTGGCCTTTGTCGATGCGGTGTTGAGCGGACGCTCGACCGGGGCGCCGGGCGTGGTGCCCATGCTGGCGCTAGCGCAGAAGCAGCACGGCGCCCTGGCCTGGTCGGAACTGTTCGGCGACGCCGAGAAACTGGCGCAGGACGGCTTTGTCGTCAGCGAGCGTCTGGCGGGGATGATCAATGGCGATGCGCCTCAGGCCAAGACGCGCTGGGCGACCGAATACTTCACCAAGCCGGACGGCACGCGCTATCAGGCGGGCGAGACGCTGCGGAACCCGGCCTATGCCGAGACGGTGCGCCGCATCGCCCGTGAAGGCGCCGCCGCCCTGCAGCAGGGCCCGCTGGCCGAGGCCATCGTCGCCGCCGTGCATGAAGGCCCGCGCCCCGGCGCCCTGGCCACCGCCGATGTCGCCGGTTATCGCCCGGTCGTGCGCGAAGCGGTGTGCGGCCCCTATAAGATCTACACCATCTGCGTGCCGCCGCCGCCGTCCAGCGGGGCCTCGATCCTGGAGCTGCTGGCCATGGCCGAGCAGACGCCGGATATCGACAAGGGGCCGAACAGCCCCGAGGCCTGGGCTGCCTTCGGCCAGTTGCAGCGACTGATGTATGCGGATCGCGACCGCTATTTCGGCGACCCGGATTTCGTCAGCGTGCCGGTCGCGGGTCTGCTGGACCCGGCCTATGTCGCAGAGCGCGCGGCTCTGGCGCCGGGTCTTCGCGGTGCGGCGCCCTATGGCGTGCCTGCGGGGGCGCCCAACGTCGGCGCCGACGCCACGCGCGAACCGGCAGGGACGTCGCATCTGGTTGTCGTCGACGCCAAGGGCAACGCCGTCAGCATGACCACCACGGTCGAGAGCCTGTTCGGTTCAGGCCGGATGGCGGGCGGCTTCTTCCTGAACAACCAGCTGACCGACTTCTCCATGGTCCCGACGGCGTCGGACGGCACGCCCGCGGCCAACGCCGTGGCGGCGGGCAAGCGGCCGCGCTCGTCCATGTCGCCGGCGCTGATCCTGGATCGCGAGGGGCGGCTGGTGGGCCTGCTGGGCTCGCCGGGCGGTTCGTCCATCCTGGCCTATAACGCCAAGGCCCTGATCGGCGCCCTGGCCTGGGGCCTGCCTCTGCAACAGGCGTTCGATCTGCCGAACCTGGTGGCCAAGGGCGACGGTTTCGGCGCCGATACCGAAGGCTTCCCCGCCGCGGTGCGTGAAGGCATGGCGGCGCGCGGCGTCGTGCTGCAGCCGAACACGACCGAAACCTCAGGCCTGCATGGCGGCCTGTGGCGCAACGGCCGCTGGGACGGGGCCGCCGACAGCCGTCGCGAAGGCGTGGCGCGCACGCACTGAATGATGGCCCACTGAAGATGACCTGGAGCAGGCCTGTTGAAGGTCTGCTCCAGATCTGACGGCATGGCCCGTCAGCGCGCGGCCTTCCGTGCAGAACGGATTCATCTGTCGCTCCCAGCCGCCGTTAAGCGAGCAGGAATAGCAGCCCGACAGCATGACGCAGGGGCCGGTCACGGCCAGAAGCTTCCAGATACGATCAGTCGTCATCTTTCCTCGGTCGCCTCATTAAAGCGTGGAGCCGTAGGCGTCGGACGCGTCCGGTGCAGCTTGCGCGCGACTTGTGCATTTCAAGAAAACACCTCTTGAACAAGCGGACACAAGTGTCCACTTAGCGCGCCATGACACGCCCCATGCGACAGGACGCCGCGGAACGACGCGAGAGGCTGCTGAAGGCGGCTGAGGAAGCCTTTGCGCGTGATGGGCTGGATGCGCCGCTGCACCTGATCGCCGAACAGGCCGGGGTCGGGCGGGCGACGCTGTATCGCAACTTCGCGGATCGGTCCGAGTTGGCGCTGGCCGTCTTCGTCCAGCAGATCGAGGGTCTGGGGCACCGCACGCGAACGCGGCTGGACGACCCGGACGCCTTCATCTGGTTTCTGGAGCAGGTGACCCGGCTGATGCTGGACAATGCGGGCCTGTCCAGCGCCATCCGCGACCTGAAGGACGAGGCCCTGGCCCCCATCCGGCGCGGCATGAAACAGGCGGGCGCCGAAGCCCTGGCCACGTCGCAGGCGGCGGGGCGGGTGCGCGGCGACCTGACGACCGAGGACATCCGCGTCATCACCCTGATGCTGGGTGCGCCGTCGCGCACCGTGGCGCCGCAGGATCGCGAGGCCCTGAGCCGCCGCTCGCTGGAGCTGGTGCTGGACGCCATCCGCCCCCGACCCGCCGACCATTCGGGCGAGGCCGCATGAGCCGCCGCCACTGGGACCTGCCGTGGGAGGATTACCTCGCCACCCTGAAACCGCATGAGCGGCCGGTCCTGCCCGGTTCGCCCGCGACGCCGGATCATACGACGCCGTGGCGGCTGGCCTATGGGCTGGTGGGCGTTCTGGTCGCCCTGACCGGTCAGCTGGGCAATGCGGCGGTGACGGCCAGCGTGCCTCAGCTGGCAGGCGCCCTCGGCGTGACCACGACCGAGGCGGCCTGGCTGCCCGTGGTTTTCATCATGACCAACGCCTGCATGAACCTGCTGCTGGTCAAGTTCAGGATGCAGTACGGCCTGCGCCTGTTCGCCGAGATCATCATGATCGTCTTTCTGGCGACGACGGCGGCCCACCTGTTTCTGGAGGACTTCGGCTCGACCCTGGTGGTGCGCGGCGTGGCGGGTATGGCGGCGGCGGGGATGTCGACGCTGGGCATCCTCTACATCATCCAGGCCTTTCCGGCGCAGCACCGGCTGAAGGGGATCATCATCGCCGTCGGCCTGTCCAGCCTGGCCATTCCCTTGGCGCGGCTGGGGGTCATGCATCTGCTGGATCTGGACCAGTGGCGGGCCTTCTATATGTTCGAGCTGGGGCTGGTGCTGATCGCCCTGCCCGCCGTCTTCGCCCTGCGGATGCCGCCGTCGCAGCGGGTGCGGGCGTTCGAGAAGCTGGACTTCCTGACCTTCGCCCTGTTCGCGCCCGGGGTGGCCCTGCTGACGGCGGTGCTGGGGCTGGGACGCATCGTCTGGTGGACCGAGGCGGCGTGGATCGGCTGGGCGCTGATCGGTGCGATCATGCTGCTGACCGCCGCGGTGCTGATCGAGTACAACCGCGCCAATCCCCTGATTGATCTGAAGTGGCTGGCCGGGCGCGATCTGGTGCGGCTGCTGCTGGCGATCCTGCTGGTGCGGATCGTGCTGTCCGAGCAGACGACGGGCGCTGTCGGCTTCCTGCAGCAGATGGGTCTGGCGCCGCAGCAGATGCAGGGCCTGTTTCTGATCATGCTGATCGCCACAGCGGCCGGGACGCTGGTCAGCGCCATGACCCTGAACCCGATGAAGCTGTGGCGGCCCATCTCCATCGCTCTGGTGATGATCGCGGTCGGCGCCTTCATGGACAGCCATGCGACGGTGCTGACGCGCCCGACCCAGCTCTATTTCAGTCAGACCCTGCTGGCCTTCGCCGCCGCCTTCTTCATCGGCCCGACGATGATCCTGGGCTTCGGCAAGGTGCTGCAGGGCGGGGGCAAGAACATGGTCAGCTTCATCGTCCTGTTCTCGATCGGCCAGAACGTCGGCGGCCTGCTGGGTTCGGCGCTGGTCGGCACGGTGCAGACCCTGCGCGAGAAGTTCCACTCCAATCAGCTGGCCGAGGGCGTCGGACTGGGCGACCCCGAGACGGTGCTGCGCCTGCAGCAGCTGGGCGGCGCCTACGCCCATGTCATCGGCGATGCGGCCCAGCGTCAGACCGAGGCCCTGCGCCTGTTGCAGCAGCAGATCAGCCAGCAGGCGCAGGTGCTGGCCTATAATGACGTCTTCCTGCTGATCTCGGGGGCCGCCGCCATCGGCGCCGTCTGGGTCGCCTTCAACCATTTCGGCCCCGGTCTGGAGGCGCGTCGCGCCGCCCGGCGCGAGGCCCGCAAAGCCGCCGGGGCCGCTGCATCCGCAGCCGCCGCCACTGATTGAACCGGACATCCGAATGACCGACGCCCCTCCTCCTCCTGCGCCCTCCGCCCCAGCACCTGCACAGCCTCCGGCCGCACCGGCTGCGCCCGCTACGCCGCCGCCGTCGAAAGGGCGTCGCGTGATGTGGACCGTGGTGCTGATCGCCATCGCCCTGGTGGGCGTGGGGCTGGTGCTGCACGCCTGGCGCCTGCCGCCTTTCTCGGGCGGGCCGCAGACGACGGACAACGCCTATGTGCGCGGTCAGGTAACGATCATCAGCCCGCAGGTCAGCGGCTATGTCACCTCGGTCGAGGTGCAGGACTTCCAGACGGTGAAGCAGGGTCAGCTGCTGGCCACCATCGACGACCGCATCTATCGCCAGCGGCTGGAGCAGGCGCAGGCGTCGCTGCATTCCGCCGAGGCCGCGCTGGCCAACTCGGCCCAGAGTCAGGCCTCGGCGCGCGGATCGGTGGCCCAGACGCAGGCCGGCATCGCCGCCGCCCAGTCGGCCGTGACCAAGGCCCGCGCCGACGCCGCGCGCGTGCGCACCCTGTTCGACGGCGGCTGGGTCGCTCAGGCCCAGGTCGACGTCGCCCAGAACGCCCTGCGTTCCGCTGAAGCCCAGTTGGCGCAAGCCCGCGCCGCCGAGGGCGTGGCCCAGACCAGCGTCACCTCGGCCGTGGTCAGCAGGGGGTCGCTGGAGGCCGCCGTCGAGAACGCCCGCGCCCAGGTGCGGCTGGCGCAGATCGACCTGGACAATACCCGCATCACGGCCCCGCGCGACGGCCGTCTGGGCGAGATATCCATGCGTCAGGGCCAGCAGGTCGCGGTCGGTACGCAGATGGCCGCCCTGGTGCCCGACGTCGTCTGGGTCACGGCGAACATGAAGGAAAACCAGATGCGCGACGTGCGCGTGGGCCAGCCGGTGAAGATCACCGTCGACGCCCTGGGCGGGCGGACCCTGACCGGCAGGGTCGAGCGCATCTCGCCCGCGACCGGGTCAGAGTTCAGCGTCATCCGCCCCGACAACGCCACCGGCAACTTCACCAAGGTGGCCCAGCGCATTCCCGTCCGCATCGCCGTCGATCCGGGTCAGGAGGGGATCGAGCGCCTGTCGCCCGGCATGTCGGTGACAGCGCGGATTCACGTGCGCTGAACCGGCCGCGCGCCGACATTAATGTTGCAGCGCGAGAAACCTTTTCTGAACGGGGTTGCGTCAGGCTGACGCAGGCCGCATCTGGGCGCGATGACCAGCGCCCCTTTATCCGCGACCGAGGCTCGGCCTCCGCTTCCTGCGAAGGGGCCGCGTTTCGCCGAATTCGTCTGCCTGATCGCCGTGATGATGGCGCTGAACGCCCTGGCGATCGACGCCATGCTGCCGGCCCTGCCCTATATCGGCGAAGACCTGGGCGTGGCCAATGAGAACAGCCGCCAGTGGGTGATCACCGCCTATCTGCTGGGCTTCGGCGGGGCGCAGCTGTTCTATGGCCCGCTGTCGGATCGTTACGGCCGTCGACCGGTGCTGTTCGTCGGCATAGGCCTTTATGTGGCGTTCAGCATACTGGCGGCCTTCGCCCACAGCTTCGACATGCTGATCCTGTCGCGGATCGGCATGGGGATCGGGGCGGCGGCGACGCGGGTTCTGGCCGTGTCCATCGTGCGCGATCGCTATTCCGGCCGGACCATGGCGCGGGTCATGTCGCTGAGCTTCCTGGTCTTTCTGGGCGTGCCCATACTGGCGCCCGCCGTGGGGCAACTGGTCATGCTGGTGGCGCCCTGGCCGTGGATTTTCGGCGTCTTCGCTCTGTCGGGCGGGGCCTTTCTGATCTGGGCCGGCCTGCGTCTGCCCGAGACCCTGCATCCCGAAGACCGGATGCCGATCAATCTGGGCCGCATCGCGGGCGCCTTCCGCTTCGCCCTGACCCACCGCACGGGCATGGGCTACACCCTGGCGATGACCGTCATCACCGGGGCGCTGTTCGGCTTCATCAACTCCTCGCAGCAGATCTTCTTCGACGTGTTCGAGGCGCCGGGCCTGTTCCCGGTCGTCTTTGCTCTGGTCGCAGGCGGCATCGCCGTGGCGTCGATCCTGAACGCGCGTCTGGTCGAGAAGCTGGGTTCGCGCCTGATCGCCCACACGGCCCTGATCGGCTTCATCGGCTTCAGCGCCCTGCACGCCGTGATCGCCTGGACCGGCCACGACAGCCTGTGGATGTTCGCCGCCCTGCAGGCCTGCAAGATGTTCTGCTTCGGCTTCATCGCCGGTAATTTCGGCTCGATGGCGATGGAGCCGATGGGCCATATCGCGGGCACGGCCTCTTCGGCGCAGGGCTTCATCTCCTCGATCGGCGGCGCCCTGCTGGGCTTCGCCATCGGCCAGCAGTTCGACGGCTCGACCGTGCCGCTGACGGTCGGCTTCCTTATTCTCGGCGTGGCGGCCCTGCTGCTGGTGTTGGTCGCGGAAAAGGGGCGGCTGTTCAAGGCGCATCACCTGCCGCCGCCTGCCGCAGCCGGGTGAAGGGGTTGATCTTTCCGGCCTGAGAGCGCCTGTTCTCCGTAGAAAATACGGAGCGTTCCATGACCCTGAAGCCGGTCGGGCGGGTTTCCGCCCTCGCCCTCATCACCGCCCTCGCCGCCTCGCTCGGCGCCTGCGCCACGACAGCGGACAGCATTCCGATGTCGCCATTGGTCCCGGCCGCGCAGGTCGCGCCGGCCGCCGCCTATGTGAACGACCCCCACTCCTACGCCCGACCGGCCGAAGCGCGGGTGACGCATCTGGATGTCGACCTGACCGCTGACTTCGCGGCGAAAACCCTGTCAGGCCGTGCGACGCTGGACGTGACCGGCCGCCCCGGCGCGACCGAGGTGGTGCTGGACGCCAAGATGCTGGACATCAAGGGCGTGACCGACGCGCGCGGCCGTCCGCTGGAATGGAGCCTGGGCGCCGCCGACCCGATCAAGGGCCAGCCGCTGAGCGTGCGCCTTCCCGCCTTCCGCGGCGGCGAGACGCAGAAGATCGTCGTCGCCTATTCCACCCGGCCCGGCGCCTCGGCCCTGCAATGGCTGACGCCGCAACAGACGGCAGGCGGCCAGAAGCCCTATCTGTTCAGTCAGGGGCAGGCGATCCTGACACGCACCTGGATCCCGACGCAGGACAGCCCCGGCGTCCGCCAGACCTACAGCGCCCGCATCGTCGCGCCATCCGACCTGACCGTCGTCATGTCCGCCGAGCATCTGACCCCGCAGGGCGAGGCGGCGGGCAGCGGCATGAAGGCGTGGCGCTTCAAACTGGATCAGCCGATCCCGCCCTATCTGATCGCCATCGGCGTGGGCGATCTGGCCTTCGCCCCCTTCGACGGGCGCACCGGCGTCTGGACCGAGCCGGGCCAGCTGAAGGCCGCCCAGTGGGAGCTGGAGCCGACCGCCCGCATGGTCGACGCGGCCGAGGCGCTCTACGGCCCCTATCGCTGGGGCCGCTATGACCTGCTGGTCCTGCCGCCCAGCTTCCCGTTCGGCGGGATGGAGAACCCGCGCCTGACCTTCGCCACCCCGACCATCATCGCCGGCGACCGGTCGCTGGTGTCGCTGGTGGCGCACGAACTGGCGCACTCGTGGTCGGGCAATCTGGTGACCAACGCCACCTGGGCAGATATCTGGCTGAACGAAGGCACGACCACCTATTTCGAGAACCGCATCATGGAGGCGCTTTACGGCCGCGAGCGCGCCCTGCAGGAACAGGCTCTGGCCTGGAACGATCTGGTCGCCGAGATCGCCGTCACCGATCCGGGCGACACCCGCCTGCATCTGGACCTGACCGGGCGCGACCCGGACGACGGCCTGTCGGGCATTCCCTATGACAAGGGCGCGGCCTTCCTGCGCACCATCGAACGCATCGTAGGACGCCCGACGTTCGACGCCTGGCTGCGCGGATATTTCGACCGACACGCCTTCCAGCCCATGACCGACGTGGGCTTCCTGAAGGACATCCGCGAGCATCTGGTCAAGGGCGACGCCCGTCTGGAAGCCGAGCTTCAGCTGGAGAACTGGATCTATCAGCCCGGCCTGCCGTCCAACGCCCAGGCGCCGGTCTCTCACGCCTTCGAGGCCGTGGATGCGGCGGCCAACGCCTTCTACGTCGCCAAGGGTCCGGCGTCGGCCGTGCCGTGGAAGGACTGGAACACCCAGCAGCGCCTGCGCTTCCTGTCGTGGCGGCCCGAAGGTCTGAAGCCCGGCGCCGACTGGCTGACCTCCGCCCAGATGGCGGACCTAGAACAGACGCTGAAGCTGGACAGCGAAGGCAACGCCGAACTGACCTTCGCCTGGCTGCAGGCGGCGCTGGCCAACCGTTATGAGCCCGCCGTCGCCACGGCCGAGCGCTTCCTGACCACGCAGGGACGGCGCAAATTCGTCCTGCCGCTGTTCCAGACCCTGTGGGCCGAAGGCGACTGGGGCCGCCCCATCGCCACGCGCATCTACGACAAGGCCCGGCCGCTTTATCACCCAGTCACCGGCAATTCAGTCGATCAGGTGGTGGGGCGTTCGTAAGGCCCCAAAGCCCTCCCCCTCAATGAGGGGGAGGGGACGCGCTTGACGGCGGGCGCGGCTGCGGCTCCCCTGCGCCGCGACTGGAGGCGCTGATGATCCGAACCCTGAAGACCCTGCCGCTGGCGGTTGCGCTGATGCTGGCCGCAGCCCCTGCCGCCTATGCCCAGAACCTGTTGATCCGGGGCGGGACCATCCACACCGGCGATGAGGCCCGGCCGACCGCCGAGGTCGTGGTCGTGCGAGACGGGCGCATCGCCTATGTCGGGGCGGCGGACGGCGCGCCGTCGGCCGAGGGGTTGGAGGTCGTGGATCTGAAGGGGGCGGCGCTGTTCCCCGGCTTCACCGATGGCCACGCCCATCTGAACGGCATCGGCTGGCGCGAGATGACGCTGAATCTGGAAGGCGCCGCCTCCATCGTCGAGGCGATGGCGCGTCTGACCGCCTGGGCCGAGGCCCACCCCGAGGGCGTCATCGCCGGGCGCGGCTGGATCGAGACGCACTGGCCCGAGAAACGCTTTCTGACCGCCGCAGATCTGGATGCCGCCGCGCCGGGACGGGTCGTGCTGCTGCGCCGCGCCGACGGCCATGCCCTGGTCGCCTCCAGCGCCGCCCTGACCGCCGCCGGGGTCGATGCGGCGACGCCTGCGCCCTCGGGTGGAGAGATTCTGAAAGACGCCGCCCGGCGGCCGACCGGCCTGCTGGTCGACGCGGCCCAGTCTCTGGTGGGCGCCCTGAAGCCGGAGGCTGACGAGGCGGCGACGCGCGAAGCCTATCGCGCGGGCTTCAACGTCTACGCCCGCTATGGCTGGACCGGCGTCCATTTCATGAGCGCGCCGTGGGAGGACGTGCCGCTGATGGAGCAGATGGCGCGCGACGGCGAGGCGCCCCTGCGGGTCTACAACAGCATCGACATGAAGGACGCGCGCGCTCTGATGGCGGGCGGCCCGCGCGATGCGGGCGACGGGCGGATCATCACCCGCGCGATCAAATTCTACGCTGACGGCGCCCTGGGCTCGCGCGGGGCCAAGCTGTTCGAGCCCTATGCCGACCGGCCGGATACGTCGGGCCTGATGCTGACCTCGCGACAAGAAGTGATGCCGCTGTATCAGGAGGCGCTGCGGACCGGCATCCAGATCGCCACCCACGCCATCGGCGACCAGAGCAATCACGATGTCGCCGTCTGGTATGAAGAGGCGCTGCGTTCCGTGCCCAAGGCCGAGTGGAAACTGGCCGATCCGCGCTGGCGCATCGAACACGCCCAGCTGATCCGGCCGCGCGACTATCACTATTTCGACGAGCTGCCGATCATCGCCTCGATGCAGCCCAGCCACGCCATCGGCGACCTGCATTTCGCCGCCGACCGTCTGGGCGACGCGCGGCTGGACGGCGCCTATGCCTGGCATACGCTGGTGGATCGCGGCGTGATCGTGGTCGGCGGCTCGGACGCGCCGGTCGAGCGGGGCGATCCGCTGATCGAGTTCTACGCCGCCGTAGCGCGCCGCGACCTGAACGGCTTTCAGGGACCGGACTGGCGCCCGGACGAGGCGGTGGACCGGGCGACGGCGCTGAAGATGTTCACCCTGTGGCCCGCCTACGCCAGCTTCCGCGAGAATGAACTGGGCACGATCGCGGTGGGCAAGCGCGGCGACTTCACTGCCTTCGACATCGACCTGATGACCGTCCCCGCCGCCGACATCCCCAAAGGCCGGGCCGTGCTGACGGTCGTGGACGGGCGGATCGTCCACCGGGCCGATTGATCCGGCGGAATCCCGTCCCTTCTCGTTGCGGGCAGGGGCCGCTTCGGTTAAGCCCCGCCCATAGGATTTTCGCCTCCGGTCGCCCGTTGCGGCCGGGGCTTGGCGTTTGGAGCGTCTGAGATGGCTGATTTCGCCCCCGGTCTGGTCACGGTGTTCGGTGGCTCGGGCTTCATCGGAACCCAGGTCGTGCGCGCCCTGGCCCGTCGCGGCTGGCGTGTGCGTGTCGCCGCGCGCAACGCCAAGAGCGCGCCCGTGCTGCACATGGCCGGCGACGTCGGCCAGGTTCAGGTCCTGCGCTGCAACATCACCGACAAGGCCGCCGTGGCTGACGCGGTGCGCGGCGCCGACGCCGTGGTCAATCTGGTCGGCATCCTGTTTGAGACGGGCGGCCGCAAATTCCAGACCCTGCACGTCGAGGGCGCGGCCAATATCGCCGAGGCCGCGGCGGCCGCTGGGGTCAAGCGCCTGACCCACATCTCGGCCATCGGCGCCGATGCGAACGGCGCAGCCGACTACGCCCGCACCAAGGGTGAGGCCGAGGCCGCCGTGCGCGCCGCCTTCCCCGGCGCTGTGATCGTGCGCCCGTCGATCGTCTTCGGCTCGGGCGACCAGTTCCTGAACCGCTTCGCCGCCATGGCCAGCTGGTCGCCGGTTCTGCCGCTGATCGGCGGCGGCCAGACCAAGTTCCAGCCCGTCTATGTCGCCGACGCCGCCGAGGCCGTCGCCCGCGCCACCGTGGCCCCCGACGCCGAAGGCCAGACGTTCGAGCTGGGCGGCCCGTCGGTCTGGACCTTCGAGGACATCCTGAAGTTCATCCTGCGCGAGACGAACCGCCGCAACATCCTGCTGCCGCTGCCCTTCCCGGTCGCGCGCCTGATCGGTTCGCTGGCCCAGATCCCGGCCGTCATCGGCCTGCGTCCCGCCCTGACCCGGGATCAGGTCGTGCTGCTGGAGAGCGACAATGTCGTGTCGCCGGGCGCCAAGGGGCTGGCCGATCTGGGCGTCGAGCCTTCGGGACTGGAAGCGATCGCGCCGAACTACCTGTGGCGCTATCGCGACGGCGGTCAATACGCCGAAAACCCCGCCGCCTGATTTGCCTGACTTCGGCGCGTCTTCCTGACTCCGTCATCCTCGGGCTTGACCCGAGGATCGAGTGAAGACGCGCGCTCTCGGCTTCATGCGCCCTGCCGATGGTCAGCCCGATCCTCGGGTCAAGCCCGAGGATGACGGCTTAGGGGGCGTTGTTTCTACAGACCGCCCGTCAGCGCCAGTCCGATGATGCCGACCACGCCCACGGCGATCCGCCACCAGGCGAAGGGGCCGAAGCCGCGCCGCGACACGAAGTCCAGCAGGAATCGCACCACCGCCAGCGCCGAGATGAAGGCCGCCACAAAGCCGATGGCGATCAGCCCCATGTCGTCGAAGCTCAACACATCGCGGCTCTTGAACAGGTCATAGGCGACCGCCGCCCCCATGGTCGGCAGGGCCAGGAAGAAGCTGAACTCGGCCGCCGAACGCTTGTCCGTGCCCAGCAGCAGGCCGCCCGCGATGGTGGCGCCCGAGCGCGACACACCGGGGATCATGGCCAGACACTGGAACAGGCCGATCAGGAAATAGACCCGGAACGGATAGCGTTCGGCGTCCAGATAGCTGGGCATCTTGTTGACGCGGTCCAGCCACAGCAACAGCACCCCGCCGACGATCAGGGCGACGCAGATCACCAACGGCGTCTCGAACAGCACCGTCTTGATGAAGCCATAGGCCAGAAAGCCGATCACCACGGCGGGCATGAAGGCGATCAACAGACCGATCAGGAAACGCCGCGCCTCGGCATCGACCGGCCAGCGCGTCGCCAGATGCCACAACCGCTTGAAATAGACGCTGATGATGGCCAGCAGGGCGCCCAGCTGGATGACGATCTCGAACGTCTTGCCCGTGCTTTCAAAGCCGAGGAAATGCCCCAGCAACAGCATATGGCCCGTCGACGAAACCGGAATGAACTCGGTCAATCCCTCCACCAGACCCAGAAGGATCGCCATCAGCCAGTCCGCCATGAATGCTCCGTCTCGGTCTTTCTGGTCGCAGGGGGTTCAGGCCCGCCTGCACAGCGGCCCCTTTCGCCCTTCTTAGCGCCCTGCGGCAGTCCCCGCCATTGGCGCGGGCGTCGTTTTGCGCGACAAGTGTGAGGAAATGACGACCTCCCCCCTCGACGCCGCCCATGAGACCACGCGCCGGATCACCACCCTGTCGGTGGCCGCAGCCGTCCTGCTGATCGTCATGAAGGCCTTTGCGCTGGGGGCGTCGGGCTCAGTCTCCATATTAGCCAGTCTGGCGGATTCGACGCTGGATCTGGTCGCATCGCTGGCGACCTTCTTCGCCGTGCGCTGGGCCGCCGCGCCGCCGGACGACGACCACCGCTATGGCCACGGCAAGGCCGAGGGGCTGGCGTCGCTGGTGCAGGCGGGCATGGTGCTGGCGTCAGGCGTCTTCATCGGTTGGGAGGCGATACAGCGCATCTTCGACCCGCGCCCCGTCACCTCGGGCGGGTGGGCCGTCGGGGTCATGGTGCTGGCCATCATCGTCACCGCCGCTCTGGTGTGGATGCAGACGCAGGCGGTGAAGAAGACCGGATCTCTGGCCGTGGCGGGGGACCGCGCCCACTACGCCGCCGATCTGGCGGCCAATGTGGTGGTGTTGATCGGCATCATCTCAGGCTCATTCCTCAAGGCGCCGGGGCTGGATGCGGCCGCCGGTCTGGTGGTGGCGGTCTGGCTGGCCTGGGGGGCGGTCAATCTGCTGAAGGACGCCTCAAGCCATCTGCTGGACCGCGCGGCGCCCGAGGCCGACCGCGCCGCCATCGTCGCCGCCGTCACCGAAGACGCCCGCATCGCCAACGTCCATCAGCTGCGCACCCGCATGGCCGGTCAGGCCCTGATGATCCAGATGCACATCGACCTGGACCCGGACCTCAGCCTGAAGGCCGCGCACGACATCATACTGGCGGCGGAAAAGCGGGTGCTGACGGCCTATCCCCACGCCGACATCCTGATCCATCCCGACCCGCGCGGCGCGGCCGAACCCCATGGGGGCGCCTTCGTCGCGCCTCGCCCGACGACGCCAGATGCAGGGCCTGATGCTCCATCGCCCGACGCCCCTGCGAAACCTTCCGGCCCCTGGTCCTGACCGCCTGCGACAATCGCGCGCGGTAAAGAGGGTGTTAACGCGCACAGGGGCATGAAGACGGACAATGACCACGCCCGCCGTCCTCTATCATTTCGCCTTCCACCCAGCCTCGCGCGCGGCGCGACTGGCGTTGGGCGAGGCCAAGGTCAGCTATGGCGAGGAGCCCGTGCGCCCGTGGGAGGACGACTGCCCCCTGTTCGAGTTGAACCCCTCGGGCATGCCGCCGGTGCTGAGCATGACCGAAAAGGGCCGCAGCCTGACCCTGTGCGAACTGGACGCCATCCTCGGCTGGCTGGAGGATCGGACCAAGGGCGATTTCCTGCTGCCCGCCGACGTAGCAGAACGGGCCGAGGCGCGGCGTCTGGCGACCTGGTTCAGCCGCCGCTTCACCGATGAGGTCGACGCCGTCCTGCTGCATGAGCGGATGGAGAAGCCCCTGCTGCGGCTCGGCCCGCCCGACGCACGGATGCTGCGCGAGGGGCGCGAGGCGATGAAGGCCCATCTGGCCTTGCTGGAGTCTCTGGCCGCCGGGCGCGAATGGCTGGCGGGGCGCCGCCTCAGTCAGGCCGACCTGATCGCGGCGGGACACCTGTCGGTGCTGGACTATTTCGGTGAGATTCCGTGGGCGTCGTGGCCGGCGCTGAAGCTGTGGTATTCCAAGCTGAAGTCGCGCCCCTGTTTCCGGCCGCTGCTGAGCGACCGATTCCCCGGCGTGCATCCGGCGCCCTGGTACGCCGACCTCGACTTCTGAGGCCCCTCAGGGCTAAAGCGCCCTCATGGCGGCCGATCCCCGCATCTTCATCCGACAACGCGCCGCCGAACTGGGCTTCGCCGTGTGCCGCTTCGCCTCGGCCAGCGATCCGTGGAGCGCGGGCGAGAAGCTGGCCCACTTTGTCGATGCGGGCCGTCACGGCGACATGGGCTGGATGGAGACGACGCTGGAGCGCCGCGCCCACCCCACCGCCATGTGGGACGGGGCGAAGACGGCCATCGTCCTGGGCATGAACTACGGCCCCGACGAAGACCCACGGCCTGAGCTGGAGGAAACGTCGGCGGCCTATATCTCCGTCTATGCGCGCGGCGACGACTATCATGAGGTCATCAAGGGACGGCTGAAGATCCTGGCCGGTCAGATCGCCGCCCGGCTGAAGGAGGAGGTGAAGGTCTTCGTCGACACCGCCCCCCTGATGGAGAAGCCGCTGGCCCAGCGCGCAGGTCTGGGCTGGCAGGGCAAGCACACCAACCTCTTGAGCCGCACCCATGGCAACTGGCTGTTTCTGGGCGTGATCCTGACCGCCGCCGAGATCGAGCCGGACGAGACCGAGGTCGAGCATTGCGGCCGGTGCACCGCCTGTCTGGACGCCTGTCCGACGCAGGCCTTTCCGGCGCCGTTCCAGATCGACGCCCGGCGGTGCCTGTCCTATCTCACCATCGAATATGCGGGCGCCTGGCCGCGCGAGTTCCGCACGGCGACGGGCAATCGCATCTACGGCTGCGACGACTGTCTGGCCGCCTGTCCGTGGAACAAGTTCGCGCAAGAGGCCTCGGAGGCGCGGCTGCAGGCGCGCGACGCGCTGAAGTCGCCGCCGCTGGCGGACCTGCTGGCGCTGGACGATCCCGCCTTCCGCGCCCTGTTCACCAAGAGCCCGATCAAGCGCATCGGGCGAGACCGGTTCATCCGGAACGTGCTGTATGCGACGGGGAACTCAGGCGAGGCGGCGTTGATCGGGGCGGTCGACCGGCTGCTGGACGACCCGGCGCCGGTGGTGCGCGGCGCGGCGGCTTGGGCGCTGTCACGTCTGACGCCGGAACGGTTCGAGGCCGAACGCGCCGGGCGGCTAGCGCTGGAAACGGACCAAGACGTCAGACAGGAATGGTCCTTCTCCCCTTGAGGGAGAAGGTGGCTCGCGCAGCGAGACGGATGAGGGGTGATAACGCCGCAGTCTGAAGGTTCGGCCACGACGACGCCATTCCTGAACCTCGCGTCGACACCCCTCATCCGAGCGCCTCCGGCGCCCACCTTCTCCCTCAAGGGGAGAAGGAAGCAGTTAGCCCGTCGCCTGGCCTACGCCGCGGCCGCCGCCGGGCACCGGGGCTACGTCCAGCAACTTCAACCGGAACACCAGCACCGCATTGCCGGGGATCATCGGCGGTCCGCCCATTTCGCCATAGCCCAGTTCCGGCGGCAGGAAGAGAATCCACTCATCGCCCGGCTTCATCATCTGCAGGGCCTCGGTCCAGCCCGGCACCACGCCTTCGGGCGAGAAGATCGCCGGGGCGCCGCGTTTGAACGAGCTGTCGAACACCGTGCCGTCGGTCAGCGTGCCTTCATAGTCGACCTTGACCAGATCATTGCGGTCCGGCTGGACGCCGCCCGCCGGACCGGAAGCCACGACCTTGTACTGCAGGCCCGACGGCAGGGTCTGCACGCCCTCCTCCGTCGCGTTCTGCTTCATGAAGGCGGCGGATTCGGCGGCGTTCTTGGCCAGGTCTTCAGGCGCGGCGGACGGGCGGCCGCAGGCGGCCAGCGCCAGCAGGGCGGACGCGGCCATGGCGGCGCCGAGGGGGCGTTTAGCCCATGCGAAGTTCATAACCCTGGTCCTTCAAGGCGGCGCCGATTTCCTCGGCATGACGGGAGTCGCGGGTTTCGACCATGATGTCGAACTCGGCCCCCTTGGCGGGCACGTCCAGCGCCAGCCGGTTGTGCACCACATCGATGATATTGCCGCCCAGACCGCCGATGACGGCAGCCATCGCCGACAGCATTCCGGGGCGGTCATCGCCCAGAATGCGGTAAACGATCAACCGCTTTTCGCGGACCATTTCCCGGTTCAGCACCACCGCCAGCATCCGGGCGTCGATGTTGCCGCCGGTCAGTTCGACGCCGATCTTCATGCCCTTGAAGCGTTCCGGGTTGGCCAGGATAGCAGCCAGGCCGCCTGCGCCCGCGCCCTCCGCCACCGTCTTCTCCAGCGTCGCCAGCAGGGCAACGCCTTTCTCGAAATCCGCCTCTTCGCAGACGAAGACCTCATCGATCAGGCCATCGGCCAGACCGAAAGGAATCTCGCCCACCGCCTTGATGGCGATGCCCTCGGCGATGGTCTGGCCGCTGCATTTGGGCGGCTCGCCCCGGCGCCGTGCGGTGAAGGACGGATAGCGCGCCGCCTCAACGCCGAAGATCTTGATGTCCGGCTTCATCGCCTTGGCGGCGATAGCGCTGCCGGCGATCAGGCCGCCCCCGCCGATAGGGATGATGAGGGCGTCCAGATCGGGCGCCTCCTCCAGAAACTCAAGGCCGCAGACGCCCTGCCCGGCGACGATGCCTTCATCGTCGAAGGCCGAAACGAAGACATAGCCATGCTCGGCCTGAAGCCGCTTGGCTTCCTCGGTCGAGCCGGAGAAGTCGAGGCCGTGGATGACGACATTGGCGCCGTGGGCGCGGGTGCCGTCCACCTTCACGAAGGGCGTGCCCTCGGGCATGACGATGGTCACCGGCACGCCCAGACGGCCGCCGTGATAGGCCAGCGCCTGCGCGTGGTTTCCGGCCGAGGCGGCGACGACGCCGCGTTTCTTTTCTTCCGGCGTCAACTGCATCAGCCGGTTCAGGGCGCCGCGCTCCTTGAAGCTGCCGGTGAAGTGCAGATTGTCGAACTTGATCCAGATTTCCGCGCCGGTCAGTTGCGACAGGCGGCGTGAATAACGGACAGGCGTGCGGTCGACCTGACCAGCGATGCGTTTTTGCGCTTCGCGGATATCGTCGATGGTGACGGTCATGAAGTCCCTGATTTTGCTGGCGACCGGCCTCTGTCGTCCGGTCTTTGACGCCTGTTGTGGAACAGGCCAGGGCGGCGGGCAACCTTGACTCGGCATGGCGCACAAGGTCATGCCCGAACGTCGCCTGAACCGTAATCCGGGAGCCGCCCCTCATGACCCCTTCTTCGCGATCGCTGGCCCGTTCCAGCGCCCTTGTCGCCGCAGTGATCGGCGGCCTGAGCCTGACCGCCTGCGCCACCACGCCCATGGGCGGAAGCGCCATCGGCCCGGCCGTTTTCAACGCCGATGACTTCGCCTGGTCGACCCGGACCGGTCAGGCCGCCGTGGAGGGCCGCGTCGCCTTCGTTCAGGACGGGCGCGCCTTCGAATGCGCGGGCAATGTCGGCCTGATCCCGGACACGCGCTATACCCGCGCCCGCATCGACCGCCTGTACGGCGCCGCAGACCGGGCCGCCATTCCGGCCGCCGTGGTGCGCGCCCGTTCGGCCGGAGAACAGGGCGCCGACTACCGTTCGTATGAAAGGGCGCAGGCCTGCGCCGACAACGGCTTCCGCTTCTCCGACCTGCCGGATGGCAGCTGGTTCCTGATCGCCCCGGTCAAGGCCGATGATGATGTCATGGTGTTGATGCGCCGCGTCCAGACCCGTGGCGGACGCACGGTCAACGTCACTCTGGGCGGCTGATTTCATAGCGCACAGGCCGCGCTTTCAGAGGCGACCCTGATCTCGGGGTCGCCTTTTTGCTACCCGCGTTCGCCATGCTTTGGCCCTATCAGCCCGCTCTTTGACCTGATCCGTACGGGAACAGTCGGGAGCGTCTCTTGTCCCAACATAACATCATCGGCTCAGAAGCCTTCAGCAACCGCACCCACGTCATGGTGCAGGGGATGCGCACCGGCGCCTTCCGCCGTCGCCGCGCCCGCTCGACGCTGACCTATATGATCGTCGCAGTTCTGGCCCTGGTCGCAGGCGGTATCGCGGCCACCCTGGCCCTTGCGCCCCAGCTTGCAGACAGGAATACAGCCAAGCCCGCCATCATCGCCGTTCCGGTGCCGCAGGTCGTGACGCCTGCGCCTGCCGCCCCCTGACCGCGACCGGCTTCATCTCCAACCGCAATTGAAAACGGCGGCCCTTGTAGAAGGGCCGCCGTTTCCATGTCATCGCAAGGGTGAGGCCGCTCAGGCGACCGCAGGGCTTCCGGTTTCGCTATCGGGGTCGATATCCTGAATGTCGTCCAGTTCGCCTTCCCATTTGGCGACCACGGCGGCGGCGACGGAGTTGCCGACGACGTTGGTGGCCGAGCGGCCCATGTCGAGCAGGTGGTCGACGCCCAGAACGATGGCGATCCACGCCTCGGGCAGGCCGAAATAGGTCAGGGTCGCCATGATGACCACCAGAGAGGCGCGCGGGATGCCCGCAATGCCCTTGGACGTGACCATCAGCAGCAGCAGCATGAAGATCTGTTGCGACACCGTCAGATGCACGCCGTGGGCCTGCATGATGAACATGGTGCCGAAGGTGCAGTAGAGCATCGATCCGTCCAGATTGAACGAATAGCCCAGCGGCAGAACGAAGCTGACGATACGGCGGCGCACGCCGACCTTGGGCAGGGCCTCAAGGATGCGCGGATAGGCGGCTTCCGAGCTGGCGGTCGAGAAGGCCAGCAGGGTCGGGGTGCGGATGGCCTGGAACAGCGGAATGACGCGCTTGCCCAGCACCACGGCGCCGGCCAGGAACAGCAGGGTCCACAGGACAGCCATCGAGCCGTAGAAGCCGAAAACGAACTTGGCGTAGGTGCCCAGCATCTCCAGCCCCTGGGTGGCGATGGTCGAGGCCAGGGCGGCGAAGATGGCGAACGGCGCCAGCTTCATCACGAACTCGGTCACCTTCAGCATGATGGAGGCGGCCTGTTCGACCACATGCATCACGGCCGGAGCCTTGTCGTCCAGGGCGGCGACCGCCGTGCCGACGAAGACCGAGAAGACGACGATCTGCAGGATCTCGTTCTTGGCCATGGCGTCGAAGATCGACGTCGGGACCAGGTGGGTGACGAAGCCGTGCAGGGAGAAGGCGTCGGTCGAAGCCGCAGGCGCCGAACCGATCACCGCCTCGGGCAGGTGCATGTTCGCGCCCGGCTGCAGCAGTTGGACCATCACCAGACCCAGCAGCAGGGAGACGATGGAGGCGCAGATGAACCAGCTCATCGTCTTGACGCCGATCCGCCCGACCGAGGCGGCGTCTTCCATGTGGGCGATACCCGCAACCAGGGTGGTGAACACCAGCGGCGCGATGATCATCTTAATCAGGCGCAGAAAGACGTCCGTCACAAGATTGAGGTTGACAGCCGCCGCAGAAGCCTGGTCAGCGCTCAGAAAATGATTGAGGCCCCAGCCCGCGAGGACCCCTAAAATCATCGCTCCCACGATGAAATAAGCGAACAAGCGTTTCATACAAAAGTCGTCCAGCTTTGCGGGCCGACTCGCGTCGGACCGCAGTTACAAACCGATGGAGGATCCCCACCCGCCCAGAAGGTAAGGGGGAGCGAATAACCGAAAATCCTCTGCCCTCCAATGAACTCCTCGTGGTTCAGAGGCCGCGGCGCGCTTTCACGCCCGAATTTTCATCGAAAAACGAAGTCTTTTCCCCCGTCCACCCGGAGTGGATGGGCCCCTAAGGGCCCAAATCCCCGAAGCGACCGATATCACCCGGGTTGCGCACAAAAGTGAAGAAAAATTACTCGAAAAAAGCGCGACGAACCCGCGCAAGGCAAATTGCATCCACGCGTTGAAACGTTCAAGGTTCCCGCCAAGCCTCGCAGAAGGCTCATCGAGTGAACGCATCAGGAGTCTGCATGTCCCGCCCCTTCTTCCGTCCGGCGTCCCGTTGGGCCGTCGGCCTGGCCGCCCTCGCCCTGTCGTCGACCAGCGCCCTGGCGCTTGAGGCCGCAACCGCCACCGTCACGGCGGCCGCTCCCGCTGTTACAATCGCCGCACCGGGCCGCGCCCTGACCACGCCGATGCAGGCCTTCGGCCATGAGGTCGGCGCCGACTACCACCTGGTCACCTACACCCAGTTCGAACGCTATCTGCATACGCTGGCGGGCGAATCCGACCGGATGAAGCTGATCGAGATCGGCAAGTCGTCCGAAGGGCGCAACCACTACACCGCCATCGTCTCCTCGCCTGCCAACCTGGCCAATCTGGACCGCTATCAGGAGATCGCGCGTCGTCTGGCCAAGGCCGAAGGCGTCAGCGAGGCCGACGCCCGCGCCCTGGCGGCCGAGGGCAAGGCGGTCATCTGGATCGACGGCGGCCTGCACTCGACCGAGACGGTCCCGCCTCAGGCCCTGATCGCGGCCCTGTATGAGTGGCTGACGGCCCAGGACGAAGAAGCCCTGCGCGTTCTGGACGACGTCATCATCCTGTTCACGCCGATGAACCCGGACGGCTGGGAGCTGGTGTCCAACTGGTACATGCGCAACGCCGATCCGCTGAAGCGCGAGTACGACAGCATCCCCGTGCTGTATCAGAAGTACGTCGGCCACGATAACAACCGCGACTATTTCCTCTCGGCGATGACCGAGACGACGAACACCAACCGGATGTTCTTCCGCGAGTGGTTCCCGCAGATCATCTACAACCACCACCAGCCTGCGCCTGCGGGCACGGTTGTCTTCATGCCGCCGTTCCGCGACCCCTTCAATTACAACTATGACCCGCTGGTCATGGGCACCCTGTCCGAGGTCGGCGCCGCCATGCACAGCCGCCTGATCGAGGAGGGCAAGCCCGGTTCGACCATGCGCAGCGGCGCGGGCTATTCGACGTGGAACAACGGGATGGAGCGCTCCATCACCTATTTCCACAACGCCGTGGGCCTGCTGACCGAAATCACCGGCCACCCGACGCCCAGCCAGATCAGCCTGATCCCGCAGAACCAGCTGGCCCGCAACGACCTGCCGATGCCGATCGCGCCGCAGACCTGGCATTTCGCCCAGTCGATCGACTATTCCAAATCGATCAACCGCGCTGTGCTGAACTACGCCTCGCGCAACAAGGACCGGCTGCTGTTCAACATCTGGCGCATGGGCCAGAACGCCATCGACAAGGGCAATACCGACACCTGGCGCATCACGCCTTCGGCGGTCGACGCCCTGAACGCGGCGTCGACGACCCCGGTCGACGCCCGGCGCGGGGTCGACCCGTCGCTCTATGAAACCGTCCTGCGCGACCCGGCCCGTCGCGACCCGCGCGGCTATGTCATTCCCGCGGACCAGGCCGACCTGCCCACCGCCGTCGCCTTCCTGAACAGCCTGATCAAGACCGGCGTCGACGTCGAGCGCGCCACCCGCGCCTTCACCGTGGGCGGAAAGACCTATCCGGCCGGCTCCTATGTGGTGAAGACGGCCCAAGCCTATCGCCCGCACGTGCTGGACATGTTCGAGCCGCAGGACCACCCGCACGACCTGCAGTATCCGGGCGGCCCGCCCGCCCTGCCCTATGACGCCACCGGCTACACCCTGGCCATGCAGATGGGCGTGACGTTCGACCGCATCCTCGACGGCTTCGAGGCGCCGACCGAGCGCGTCGCCGACGTCATGGCCCCGCCGCCCGGCAAGATCGAGGGCAATGGCCGCGCCGGATGGCTGATCGACCATGCGCCGATCAACGGCTACATCCTGACCAACCGCCTGCTGGCGGCAGGCGTGCCGGTCTACTGGCAGGAAGGCGAGACCCGCGCGGGTCGCGCCGCCCTGGCGCCCGGCGCCCTGTGGATTCCCGCAGACGACAAGGCCCGTCCGATCGTCGAGGCCGCCGTGCGTGATCTGGGCCTGAACGCCCACGCCGTCGCCCGCGCGCCCGGCGGCGAGCGGATCGCCTTGAAGCCGGTCCGCATCGGCCTGGTTGATCGTTACGGCGGCTCGATGGCCTCGGGCTGGACCAAGTGGATGCTCGAACAGTTCGAATATCCGTTCGAGGTCGTCTATCCCCAGCGTCTCGACGCGGGCGACCTGAACAAGGACTTCGAGGTCCTGCTGTTCGCCTCGGACATGATCCCGGCCGACCTGTCCGCCGCCGCCCAGCGCCCGCAACCGGCGCCGGACAGCATCCCCGCCGAATACCGCAGCTGGCTGGGCCACATCACCGCCGAGAAGACCGTGCCGCAACTGGACGCCTTTGCGCGGGCGGGCGGCAGCGTCGTCACCATCGGCTCGGCCCACCGACTGGCCGCCGCCATGGGCGCGCCGGTTCAGGACGTGCTGACCGGCGCAGACGGCAAGCCTCTGGCCTCGACCGACTTCTTCATCCCCGGCGCGGTGATGAAGACTGAGGTCGACAACAGCCGCCCCCTGACCTTCGGCGCGCCGCGTCAGATGGACGTCTTCTTCAACCGCAACGCAGGCTTCCGCCATGCGGGCGAAGGGGCCTCGTTGGTGCGCTATCCGCAGCAGGTCTCGGTCTCCAGCGGCTGGGCCATCGGCCCTGAAAAGCTGTCGGGCTCAGACGCCGTGCTGGACCTTGAACACGGCCAGGGCCGCGTCATCGTCCTGGGTCCCGACGTGGTGAACCGCGCCCAGGCCCGCGCCTCCAGCCGCCTGCTGTTCAACGCCCTGTTCTACGGCCCGGCCGCAAAGGGCGGCGCCGCCCGATAAGGCCCGACTGAAAACATAAAAAAGGGCCGCCCGACAGTCTGTCGGGCGGCCCTTGTTCTTAATAAGCCTCCGGCTGAAGGCGTCGCGCTGAAGAGGCGACGAAGATCGATCAGTCCTCGTCCATCTTGAGCGCGGCGATGAAGGCTTCCTGCGGGATCTCCACCTTGCCGAACTGGCGCATCCGCTTCTTGCCCGCCTTCTGCTTCTCCAGCAGCTTCTTCTTGCGGGTGGCGTCGCCGCCGTAGCATTTCGACGTCACGTCCTTGCGCAGGGCGCGGACGGTCTCACGGGCGATGATCTTGCCGCCGATGGCCGCCTGAATCGGGATGACGAACATGTGGGGCGGGATCAGCTCCTTCATCTTCTCGACCATGCCGCGGCCGCGCGTCTCGGCGCGGGCGCGGTGGACCAGCATCGACAGGGCGTCCACCGGTTCGGCGTTGACTAGGATCGACATCTTCACCAGGTCGCCGACCTTATAGTCGGTGATCTCATAGTCGAACGAGGCGTAGCCCTTCGAGATCGACTTCAGCCGGTCATAGAAGTCGAACACCACCTCGTTCAGCGGCAGCTCATAGACCACCAGGGCGCGCGCGCCGACGTAGGACAGTTCGATCTGGCTGCCGCGACGGTCCTGACACAGCTTTATCACGCCGCCGAGGTATTCATCGGGGGTCAGGATGGTGGCCTTGATCCACGGCTCGCTGATCGTCTCGATCTGCATGACGTCCGGAAGGTCGGCCGGGTTGTGCAGGTCGATCTCGGTCCCGTCGCGCAGGCCGATCTTGTAGACGACCGAAGGGGCCGTCGCGATCAGGTCGAGGTTGAACTCGCGGCTCAGGCGCTCCTGGATGATCTCCAGGTGCAGCAGGCCCAGGAAACCGCAGCGGAAGCCGAAGCCCAGAGCCGCTGAAGACTCCATCTCATAGGTGAAGCTGGCGTCGTTCAGGCGCAGTTTGCCGATGGCGGCGCGCAGGTCTTCAAAGTCAGCGGCGTCGACAGGGAACAGGCCGCAGAACACCACCGACTGGACTTCCTTAAAGCCCTTCAGCGGTTCGGCCGTGGGCTTCTTCTCGTCGGTGATGGTGTCGCCGACGGCGGCGTGGGCGACTTCCTTGATCTGGGCGGTGATGAAGCCGACTTCGCCGGGGCCGAGCTGCTCGACCGGGGTGTTCTTGGGCAGGAAGACGCCGACGCGATCAACCAGATGGGTCGAGCCGGTCTGCATCATCTTGACGCGCATTCCGGCCTTCAGCACGCCGTCGAACACGCGGACCAGCAGAACAACGCCCAGATAGGGGTCGTACCAGGCGTCGACCAACATGGCCTTCAGCGGGGCGTTGATGTCGCCCTTGGGCGCAGGCAGGCGCGCGACAATGCCTTCCAGCACATTCTCGATGCCCAGACCCGACTTGGCCGAGCATTCGATGGCGTCCGATGCGTCCAGACCGATGACGTCCTCGATCTGGGCCTTGACCCGCTCCGGCTCGGCGGCGGGGAGGTCGATCTTGTTCAGGACCGGGACGATCTCGTGGTTGTTGTCGATGGCCTGATAGACGTTGGCCAGCGTCTGCGCCTCGACGCCCTGCGAGGCGTCCACCACCAGGATCGAGCCTTCACAGGCGGCCAGCGAGCGCGACACCTCATAGGCGAAGTCGACGTGGCCCGGCGTGTCCATCAGGTTCAGGACGTAGTCGAGCCCGTCCTTAGCCTTGTAGTTCAGGCGCACGGTCTGCGCCTTGATGGTGATCCCGCGCTCTTTCTCGATGTCCATGTTGTCGAGCACCTGCTCGGACATTTCGCGCGCGGTCAGGCCGCCCGTGAACTGGATCAGGCGGTCGGACAGGGTCGACTTGCCGTGGTCGATATGGGCGACCACCGAGAAATTGCGGATGCGTTCAATAGGAGGCGTCGTCATGCGGCGCGCGTAGCACGACCCGAGCGATTGCGCCACGGGAGGCGTGAAACCGTGGCGCCCCTACCTCGGCCCGGTCAGCTTGATCTCGAACAGGAGGGGCCAGTTCTTGCCGGTGACGAACAGGCGGCGGTTCTCAGAATCCCAGGCGATGCCGTTCAGCACATCGTCGACTGGATCCTTCACCTGATCTTTCGGCAGCAGGCCGCTGAGGTCGATAACCCCGACCACCCGGCCGAACTCTGGATCGATGCGGACGATGTAGTCGGTCTGCCAGACGTTGGCCCAGACCTCGCCTTCGATCCATTCCAGCTCGTTCAACAGGCGCACCGGGCGGCCGTTCAGGGTGACGGAGACGCGGCCGGTCTCGGCCTGGGTGTCGGGATCGAAGAAGCGCAGGGCCGCCGATCCGTCCGACAGGATCAGGCGCGTCCCGTCATGCGTCAGCCCCCAGCCCTCGCCTGTGTAGCTGAAGCGTGAGACGGGCTTCAGATCGTCTGCATCCCAGATGAAGCCGACGCCGTTGATCCAGGACAGGGAGAAGACGCGGCCGTCCTTCTCGGTCAGGCCTTCGCCGAAATATTCAGGATCGAGTTCGTGCTTCTGCAGCACGACGCCGTCTTCCAGCCGCACGCGGCGTACGCTGGAAGGATTGCGGCCGGTGCTCTCGATCAGCACGCCGTCGCGGATGACCAGCCCCTGAGTGAAGGCGGTCGGGTCGTGGGGGAACGTACGCACCACTTCATAGCCATAGACCGGAACACGGGCAGGCGCAGGCTGTGTGTGCGGAGAAGAAGGGGCCGGTCCCAGCGCCTGCGCCGCCGCTGACGCGGGCAGCGCCAGCAGCAGCATCGCCATGACCGGCCCGATACGCACGATCAGACGCCCGGCTCGGCGGTCTCAGCCTTGTTGAGAGAGGCCCTGACGGCGTCCTCAGCCTGGCTCTTCCTGATCTTGGCGTTGCGCGACAACATGTTCAGCCCCTCGACCATAGCCGAGAAGGCCATGGCGGCGTAGATATAACCCTTGGGCACATGAACGCCGAAGCCGTCCGCGATCAAGACTGCGCCGATCATCAGCAGGAAGCCCAGGGCCAACATGACCACGGTCGGGTTCTTGTCGATGAAGTTCGCCAGCGGGTCGGCGGCCAGCAGCATGACGGTCACGGCGATGATCACGGCGACCATCATGATCGGCACATGATCGGTCATGCCCACGGCGGTCAGGATGCTGTCGACCGAGAACACCAGGTCCAGCAGGATGATCTGGACGATGGCGGCGCCGACATTGTTGATGACGACGTCCTTCTTGTCCTTCTCAAGCAAGTCGGTCGACGGGGTGGTGTCGACGGCGTGGTGGATTTCCTTGGTGGCCTTCCAGACCAGGAAAAGGCCGCCGGCGATCAGGATCAGGTCGCGCCAGGAGAAGGCGGTGTCGAAGGTTTCGCCGTGGAAGCCCAGATCGAAGACCGGCTGGGTCAGGCCGACGATCCAGCCGATCGCGGCCAGCAGGCCCAGACGCATGATCAGCGCCAGGCCGATCCCGATGCGCCGGGTGCGCTGGCGATGCTCGGGCGGCAGCTTGTTGGACAGGATCGAGATGAAGATCAGGTTGTCGATCCCCAGCACCACCTCCATGACCACCAGGGTCACAAGGGCCGCCCAGGCGGCGGGATCGGTCAACAGCGGGGTTATGCTCTCAAGCATCGGGGTTCCTGATGGAGGTTAAGATTTTTTCGGTAACGGGAGCGTGAGCGCGCATCAAGCGGTCGGCGGCGGCGTCATCGTCGCAGGCTCCTCACACCGCTCCAGCTTGACCGGGGCGTCTTCGACCAAAGAGAGCGCGGGTGCGGCGTTATCGTTCCGCGCCCATTGGTTGCGGGTTGCGGCCTTGCATGGTATCAGCCGCGCGGCTTTAGCGAAGGGCGTATCGCAAGATGCGTCCCCAGCGTGCTTTCTTAAAGCATATCAGGCCCTTGGCTGGCGCAGGCGACTGCGGCCGGTCTTGCGACAATCGCTTCAGACGCGGACCAATATAAGTGGCGGACGATTTCAGGACGACGGAAGTCGGCGAACGGTATGCACAGGCGCTGTTCGACCTCGCGGACGAGACGGGGGCGCTTGACGCTGTGCGCGCCGATCTGGGCGCGCTGAAGGCCGCCTGGCTGGACAGCGCGGACCTGCGCCGTCTGGCGACCTCGCCTGTCGTGGCGTCGGCGGATCAGGCCAAGGGCCTGACGGCCATCGCCGACCAGGCCAAGTTCAATGTGACCACGCGCAACTTCCTGGGCCTGTTGGGTCAGAACGGCCGCGCGTCGGACCTGCCGGGCGTGATCGCCGCCTTCGAGGCGCTGTACGCCAAGAAGACGGGCGTGGTGGCCGCCGAGGTGGTCTCGGCCGTGGCGCTCAGCGCCGCCCAGACCAAGAAGATCCAGGCCGAGCTGCGCGCCGCCCTGGGCCGCGACCCCGAACTGACCGCCCGCGTCGATCCGACGATCCTGGGCGGACTGAAGGTCAAGGTGGGCTCGAAACTGTTCGACGCCTCGCTGAAGACCAAGCTCGACCAGATGACCTTTGCGCTGAAGCGCGCCTAAGCCCCGAATTCCAGTTTAAGCCGGGCCAGCGGGCCCGCACCGAAGACGAAAGCCGAAAGAGCCCATCATGGATATCCGCGCCGCCGAAATCTCGGCCATCCTCAAGTCGCAGATCGCCAACTTCGGCGTGGAAGCCGATGTCTCGGACGTCGGCCAGGTGCTGTCGGTCGGCGACGGCATCGCGCGCATCCACGGCCTCGACAACGTTCAGGCCGGTGAAATGGTCGAGTTCACGAAGGCCGGCGTGAAGGGCATGGCCCTGAACCTGGAACGCGACAACGTCGGCGCCGTGATCTTCGGGGCGGATGCCGCCATCGCCGAGGGCGACGACGTGCGCCGCCTGGGCGAGATCGTGGACGTGCCGGTCGGCAAGGGCCTGCTGGGCCGCGTCGTCAACCCGCTGGGCGAGCCGATCGACGGCAAGGGCCCGATCCAGTTCACCGAGCGTCGCCGCGTCGACGTGAAGGCCCCCGGCATCATCCCGCGTAAATCGGTTCACGAGCCGATGCAGACGGGCATGAAGGCCATCGACACCCTGATCCCGGTCGGCCGCGGCCAGCGCGAGTTGATCATCGGCGACCGTCAGGTCGGCAAGACCGCCGTCGCCATCGACACCATCCTGAACCAGAAGACGGTCAACAAGTCGGACGACGAGTCCGCCAAGCTGTACTGCATCTACGTCGCCATCGGCCAAAAGCGCTCGACCGTGGCCCAGATCGTCAAGACCCTCGAAGAGTCGGGCGCGCTGGAATACACCATCGTCGTGGCCGCCACGGCCTCGGAACCGGCCCCGCTGCAGTTCCTGGCCCCGTTCGCCGGCACCGCCATGGGCGAGTATTTCCGCGACAACGGCATGCACGGCCTGATCATCTATGACGACCTGTCCAAGCAGGCCGTGGCCTATCGCCAGATGTCGCTGCTGCTGCGCCGTCCGCCGGGCCGTGAAGCCTATCCGGGCGACGTCTTCTACCTGCACAGCCGCCTGCTGGAGCGTTCGGCTAAGCTGAACGAGGACTACGGCTCGGGCTCGCTGACCGCCCTGCCGATCATCGAAACCCAGGCCAACGACGTGTCGGCCTACATCCCGACCAACGTGATCTCGATCACCGACGGCCAGATCTTCCTGGAATCGGACCTGTTCTATCAGGGCATCCGTCCGGCCGTGAACGTCGGCATTTCGGTGTCGCGCGTCGGTTCCTCGGCCCAGATCAAGGCCATGAAGCAGGTCGCCGGTTCGATTAAGGGCGAACTGGCCCAGTATCGTGAAATGGCCGCCTTCGCGAAGTTCGGCTCGGACCTGGACATCTCGACCCAGAAGCTGCTGGCGCGCGGCGCCCGCCTGACCGAGCTGCTGAAGCAGCCGCAGTACTCGCCGCTGGCGGTTGAAGAGCAGGTCGTGTCGATCTACGCCGGCACGCGCGGCTATCTGGACGGCATCGAAGTGTCGCAGGTCGGCCGTTTCGAGAGCGAGCTGCTGGCCCGCGTTCACGCCAACCACGCCTCGCTGCTGGAAGGCATCCGCACCAAGAAGGCCCTGACGCCCGAGCTGGAAGCCGAGCTGAAGGACATCCTGGCGGCCTTCGCCAAGACCTTCGCCTGATCGTTCGGCCCTGTAGTCAAAGGAAGAGCAGAGCCGGATGGCTAGCCTCAAGGAAATGCGCGATCGGATCGGAAGCGTCAAAGCGACGCAGAAGATCACGAAAGCCATGCAGATGGTCGCCGCGGCCAAGCTGAAGCGCGCCCAGGAGCAGGCGGAGAACGCCCGCCCCTATGCGTCGCGGATGGCCTCGGTCATCGCCAACCTGGCGGCGGGCGTCGGCGACGACGGCCCGCGCCTGATGACCGGAACCGGCGCCGACCAGAAGCACCTGGTCGTCGTCGCCACGGCCGACAAGGGTCTGGCGGGCGGTTTCTCGACCAACGTCATCCGCGCCGCGCGGGACCACATCAACAGCCTGATCGCCAACGGCAAGACGGTCGAGATCGTGGCCGTCGGCCGCAAGTCGCGCGACCAGCTGACCCGCCTGTTCGGCGACAAGGTCGTCAAGACCTTCGAGCTGAGCGAGCACAAGACGGTGGGCCTGCATTCGGCCCAGCCGATCGCCGAACTGCTGGCTGAAAAGTTCGAGGCGGGCGAGGCCGACAAGGTCACCCTCTTCTACAGCCAGTTCAAGTCGGTGATCTCTCAGGTCCCGTCGTCGCGTCAGCTGGCCCCGGCCGAAGTCGACGCCGACGCCTCGGCCGACGCCGGCGCGCTCTATGAGTATGAGCCGTCGGAAGAGGACATCCTCGAGACCCTGCTGCCGCGCAACCTGACGACGCAGATCCTGGCCGCCCTTCTGGAAAACCAGGCCGGCTTCTTCGGCGCCCAGATGGCCGCGATGGACAACGCCACGCGCAACGCGGGCGACCTCATCAGCGCCCTGACGCTGCAGTACAACCGTTCCCGCCAGGCTCAGATCACCACCGAGCTGATCGAGATCATCGCCGGCGCTGAAGCGCTCTGATCCCGACACAGCTGACATTCGACACGGACAAGCACCGATGACCGACACCACCGCCCCGAAGAAACCCGCCGCCAAGAAGCCGGCCGCCAAGAAGGCCGCTCCGGCTGCCGCTCCCGCCGCCATCGCGGGCCAGGGCAAGATCGCCCAGGTCATCGGCGCCGTCGTCGACGTTGAGTTCGACGGCCACCTGCCGGGCATCCTGAACGCTCTGGAAACCCAGAACGTCGACCAGAAGACGGGCGAGCCCTTCACCCTGGTCCTGGAAGTCGCCCAGCACCTGGGCGAGAACATGGTCCGCACCATCGCCATGGACACGACCGAAGGTCTGACGCGCGGCCAGGCCGTCGTCGACACCGGCAAGTCGATCATGGCGCCGGTCGGCCCGGGCACGCTCGGCCGCATCATGAACGTCGTCGGCCAGCCGATCGACGAAGCCGGTCCAATCAAGACCACCGAGTTCCGCCCGATCCACCGCGAGGCGCCTTCGTTCGAAGAGCAGTCGACCTCGTCGGAAATCCTGGTCACCGGCATTAAGGTCATCGACCTGATCTGCCCCTACACCAAGGGCGGCAAGACCGGCCTGTTCGGCGGCGCTGGCGTCGGCAAGACCGTGACCATGCAGGAACTGATCAACAACATCGCCAAGGCTTACGGTGGTTATTCGGTTCTGGCCGGCGTGGGCGAGCGCACCCGCGAAGGCAACGACCTGTATCACGAGATGATCGAGTCGAACGTGAACGTCGCCGGCGGCGGTGAAGGCTCCAAGTGCGCCCTGGTCTACGGCCAGATGAACGAGCCCCCCGGCGCCCGCGCCCGCGTCGCCCTGACCGGCCTGGCCCAGGCCGAGTACTTCCGCGATGAAGAGGGCAAGGACGTCCTGCTGTTCATCGACAACATCTTCCGCTTCACGCAGGCCGGTTCGGAAATGTCGGCTCTGCTGGGCCGCATCCCGTCGGCCGTGGGCTATCAGCCGACGCTGGCCACCGAGATGGGCAACCTGCAGGAGCGCATCACCTCGACCAAGAAGGGCTCGATCACCTCGATCCAGGCCATCTACGTCCCGGCTGACGACCTGACCGACCCGGCGCCCGCCGCCTCGTTCGCCCACCTGGACGCGACCACGGTTCTGAACCGCGACATCGCCGCCCAGGCCATCTTCCCGGCCGTGGACCCGCTGGACTCCACCTCGCGGATCATGGACCCGCTGGTCATCGGCGAAGAGCACTACACCGTCGCCCGTCGCGTTCAGGAGATCCTGCAGCAGTACAAGGCGCTGAAGGACATCATCGCCATCCTGGGCATGGACGAGCTGTCGGAAGACGACAAGCTGGTCGTGTCGCGCGCCCGTAAGATCAGCCGCTTCCTGTCGCAGCCCTTCTTCGTGGCTGAGCAGTTCACCGGCTCGCCGGGCAAGTTCGTCGAACTGGCCGACACCATCCGCTCGTTCAAGGCGATCTGCGACGGCGAGTATGACCACCTGCCGGAAGCCGCCTTCTACATGGTCGGCGCTATCGAAGAAGCGGTCGAGAAGGCCGCCAAGATGGCTGCGGAAGCCTAAGTCATGGCCGGTAAGCTGAACTTCTCCCTCGTAGCCCCGGAACGCGAAGTCTTCGCCGGTTCGGTCGATCAGGTCGATGCGCCGGGCGTCGAGGGCGACTTCGGCGTCCTGCCGGGCCACGCGCCCTTCATGACCACCCTGCGCGAAGGCGTGGTGACGGTCTATGACGGCGCCCAGCGCCGCCGCTTCGAGGTCAAGGGCGGTTTCGCCGACGTCAACGGCGAAGGCCTGACCATCCTGGCCGAAGAGGCTTCGGAGCTGGCTTCGGCCTGAGGCTTCTGAACAGCGCCGGATTTCGGTCCGGCTCTGCACAAGCGACATAAGGCGCCGTGAGCTTTCAGCTTCGGCGCCTTTTTGCTGACCTGCATATGGCAGGGACGCAACCGCTCGACTTGACCTCAGTCCTGAACAGCGGGACTAGGTTCGCCTGTTCCTCCGTTGATACGGCTGTGGCGCAACAGGCGAGTAGGATGGTCTCACTCCAGCCCGCCTGCCTCCAGCGTCATCAGCGTTCATTAGCCGGAGAGAAGCAACAACCGGGGAGCCTGAAATGAAATTCATCGCCTTCGCCGCCGCTGCGGCTGTCGCCCTTCTGGCCTCATCGGCCTCTGCTCAGACTGCGCCGCAATGGTCGCTGGCCATTCACGGCGGCGCAGGGGTGATCGAGCGCGCCCAGCTCAGCCCTGAGCGCGACGCTGCCTATCGCGCGGGCCTGCAGGCGGCGCTGGACGCCGGATCGGCCGTGCTGGCGCGCGGCGGCTCGTCGCTGGACGCCGTTCAGGCCGCCATCGAGGTGATGGAGGAGAACCCCCTGTTCAACGCGGGCAAGGGCGCCGTCTTCACCTCGGCCGGGAAGAATGAACTGGACGCCGCCGTCATGGACGGCACGGACCTGAACGCCGGGGCCGTGGCGGGCCTGACCCGCACCCGCCACCCCATCGCCGCCGCCCGCGCCGTGATGGAGAAGTCGCCCCACGTCATGCTGATCGGCGAAGGCGCCGAGACCTTCGCCCGCTCGGCCGGGCTGGAAGAAGTCGGCCCCGGCTTCTTCTTCACCGAGAGCCGCTGGCAGGCCCTGCTGAAGGCGCTGCGAGATGCGGGCGAGCCCCTGCCCCCGCGCCCCGAAGGCGCGCCCGCCGAACCGGCCCGCCTTGGCCCGGCGGCGCCGCTGGCCTTCAACCTGCATGAAGCCCCGCTGGACGAGCGCAAGTTCGGCACCGTCGGCGCCGTGGCCGTGGACAGTCAGGGCCGCCTGGCCGCAGGCACCTCGACCGGCGGCACCACGGCCAAGCGCTGGGGCCGGGTCGGCGACGTGCCGATCATAGGCGCGGGCACCTACGCCTCCAACGCCGACGGCTGCGCCGTCTCGGCCACCGGCACGGGCGAGTATTTCATCCGCGCCACGGTTGCGCGCGACATCTGCCGCCGCACCGCCGAGGGCGCCAGCGTGCAGCAGGCCGCCGACGCCGAAATCGCCGAGGTCGGATCCATCGGCGGCGACGGCGGCGTTATCGTCATGGGCAAGGACGGCGTCCACGCCTTCTCGATGAACACCTCGGGGATGTATCGCGGGGCGGTGTCCTCGACATCGCCTGCGCGCGTGGCCATCTACGGCGACGAAGAAGGCGCGCGTTGAACGCCAGTCGCGACCATGCGGGGGTCCTCGCGCCCCCGCCGCTGATCTATCTGGCCTTCCTGCTGGCCGGGTTCGGCATCGGCCGCCTGATCGACGAGCCCTCGCTGGGGCTGGCGACGGACTGGCGGCGCGGTCTGGCCTTCGTGCTGGTGATCGGCGGCCTGTTGCTGGACGGGATCGCTGCGGGAACCTTCCGCCGCCTGGGCACCCCGCCCGAGCCATGGAAGCCGACCACGGCGCTGGCCACCGGCGGGCTGTACCGCTTCAGCCGAAACCCGATCTATCTGGGCTTCGCCCTGACCTACGTGGGGTTCGCGGTCGCGATGGACAGCCCGGTCGCACTGGGCCTCATCCTGCCCTGTCTGATCGTCATCGACCGCTTCGTCATCGCCCGTGAAGAGCGTTATCTGGCTGACCGATTCGGCAGCCAATACGCGGCCTACAAAGAAAGAGTCCGCCGATGGCTGTAAGCTCCGAAACGCCCGAGCCTCACGCCGATGAACTGTCGGAAATGGCCATAGAGGAACTGGACGCCGCCTGCGGCCTGCGCTGGGTCGAGATGAAGGCCATCACCCCATGGGGCGATACCTATGAGGGCATGGCGCCGTCCGGCCGCACGGTCGAGATCGAGCGCCGCTACCTGTGGTCGCATGAACCCGCCGGGGCCGTCATCGTCGAGGTCGAGGTCCGCGACCCGGCCCGACAGGTCGGCGCCGAGGCCCGCGCCGTCATCACCCCGCCTGACCGTTGACCGAACAGCGCTCGCGTCGGTCATCTCACCGCTTCCCAATCGCCTCAGCCAAGACTAGCTTCACCTCATGAAACTCGCCTCGCTCAAGCACGGCCGTGACGGCCGCCTCGTCGTCGTCTCCAACGACCTGAACTGGTTCACCGACGCCTTTCTGATCGCGCCGACGCTGCAGGCGGCGCTGGACGACTGGGAGCGCTGCGAGCCGCTGTTGCGCGCGCTTGCACAAAGCCTGGAGCATGAAGCCGTGCCGCGCGGCCGCTTCCGCGAGCATGAGGCCGCCGCCCCCCTGCCCCGCGCCTATCAGTGGGCGGACGGCTCGGCCTATGTGAACCACGTCGAGCTGGTGCGTAAGGCGCGCGGCGCGGAGATGCCGCAGAGCTTCTGGACCGACCCGCTGATGTATCAGGGCGGTTCCGACGGCTTCCTGTCGCCGCGCGACGACATCCCGCTGAAGGACGAGGCCTGGGGCTGCGACCTGGAGGCCGAGATCGTGGTCGTCACCGGCGACGTGCCGCTGGGCGCCAGCCGCGAAGAAGCTCTGGCGGCGATCCGGCTGGTCGGTCTGGTCAACGACGTCTCGCTTCGCGGCCTGATCCCCGGCGAACTGTCCAAGGGGTTCGGCTTCGTCCAGTCCAAACCGGCCAGCGCCCTGTCGCCGGTCTTCGTCACCCCGGACGCCCTCGGCGCCCGCTGGCAGGACGGCAAGCTGCACGGCGCCCTGCTGGTTCAGGTCAACGGCCAGGAGTTCGGCCGCGCCGATGCGGGCGTCGACATGACCTTCGACTTCGGCACCCTGATCGCCCACCTGGCCAAGACCCGCGCCCTGAGCGCCGGGACGATCATCGGCTCGGGCACGGTATCGAACAAGGACGCCGACGGCGGCCCCGGCAAACCGGTGTCCGAAGGCGGCCTCGGCTACAGTTGCATCGCCGAAATCCGCACGGTCGAGACCATCCAGACCGGCGCGGCCAAGACCCCCTTCCTCAAGCACGGCGACAGCGTTCGCATCGAAATGCTGGACGAAAAGAACCACAGCCTGTTCGGCGCCATAGAACAGACGGTGGAGCCGGTCTGAGTCGTCTGATCTAAAAACTGGCGGCGGCTGCGCTTCACCGATTGACGCGACCACAGCCGCCGCTAGATTGCGCCGCCTTGATCCAGACCGTGCCGGTGTGGTGGAATTGGTAGACGCGCCGGATTCAAAATCCGGTTCCGCAAGGAGTGTCGGTTCGAGTCCGACCACCGGCACCATATGTCGATTTCAGCGCAGGCAGCTAACCGCGCCGCGCCTCTACAGAAAACTATACGGATCCACGTCCACGGTCAGCCGCACCGAGGCCGGGACCTTCACCCGCGCCAGCCAGGCGCGCAGGAAGGCCTGCAGGTTCACGTCGCGGTCGGCCCGCACCAGCAGCCGCTTGCGCCGTCGCCCGCGCACCAGGGCCAGGGGCGCGTCGGCGGGGCCGTAAACCTCCAGCCGCTCGGCGTTGGGGATGGCCTCGGCCAGATCGCGGGCGACCTTCTCGACCGCCATCGCGTTCTCGCTGGACAGGATCAGCGCCGCCAGACGCCCGTGCGGCGGCAGGGACGCCGCCTCGCGCTCGGCCATCTCCGCCTCGACGAAGGCGTCGCGGTCGCCCGCCGCCAGCGCCTGCAGCACCGGATGTTCGGGCGTCCAGGTCTGCAGAAGAGCGCGGCCCGGCTTGTCCGCCCGCCCCGCCCGACCCGTGGCCTGCGCCAGAAGCTGATAGGTCCGCTCGGCCGCGCGCAGGTCTCCGCCGCGCAGGCCCAGATCCGCATCCACCACCCCGACCAGCGTCAGGCGCGGGAAGTTGTGGCCTTTCGCCGCAGCCTGGGTGGCGACCAGAATGTCGATCTCTCCGTCGGCCATGCTCTGTATCAGGGCGCGGGCCGACTTGCCGTCCGGCACGGTGTCCGAGCTGAAGACGGCGGTGCGCGCCTGCGGGAAGAGCTGGCGCACCTCCTCCTCGACCCGCTCGACGCCCGGCCCGACCGGCACCAGCGAGTCCTCGGCCCCGCATGACGGACAGGTCTTGGGTTTCGGCATGGAGAAGCCGGTCAGGTGGCAGACTAGCCGCCCGGTGTAGCGATGCTCGACCAGCCATGAATCCGTATCCGGCGCCGTCAGCCGATGCCCGCACGACCGGCACAGCACCACCGGCGCATAGCCGCGTCGGTTGAGGAACAGCAGGCTCTGCTCGCCCCGCGCCAGCGTCTCGCCGATGGCTTCACGCAAGGGCTGAGACAGCCAGGTCTGCGGGTCGGGCGGACATTCGCGCAGGTCGATCAGGCCGATCTCGGGCAGGACCGCCGCCCCGTGCCGCGCCGCCAGCTTCAGCCAGCGATACCGCCCCTGATGCGCGTTCCACAGCGTCTCCAGCGACGGAGTGGCCGAGGCCAGCACCACCGCCGCCCTCTCGATCCGCGCCCGCGCCACGGCCAGGTCGCGGCCGTGATAGACCAGCCCCTCCTCCTGTTTGAACGAGCCGTCATGCTCCTCGTCCACCACGATCAGGCGCAGGTTGGCGTAAGGCAGGAACAGAGCCGAGCGCGCGCCGACCACGATGTTGCAGCGCCCGGCGACCACCGCCTCCCACGCCTGACGCCGGCGCGGCGGGGCGACGCCGGAGTGCCATTCGGCCGGGGCGACGCCGAAGCGGGCGGTGATGCGCTCGATCACCGCCTGGGTCAGGGCGATCTCGGGCAGCAGGATCAGCACCTGCGCCGCCGGATCGGCCCGCAGCGCCCGCGCCGCCGCCTCCAGATAGGCCTCGGTCTTGCCCGAGCCCGTCACCCCATCCAGCAGAAAGGGGGAGAAACCGCCCGCCGCCACCGCGTCCGCAATGGCCGCCGCCGAAGCCGCCTGATCGGGGTTCAGCGTCGCCGGCGCATGGTCGGGATCGGGCGCATCGAAGGCGGCGACGGCCTCGACCTCGAACGCCTCCAGCACGCCTTCATCGACCAGCCCCTTGACCACGCCGGACGAGACGCCCGCCGCCCGCGCCAGATCGGGGCCAGGCATGGACCGCGCGCCCAGCGCCTCCAGCACCGCCGTGCGCGCCGCGGTCGGACGAGCGGGACTGCGCCCCTCGACGCGCCGCACCCGCCGCTCGGGCCGTGGTCGGGGCGCGCGCAGGCCCTTCAGCGCCGTCGCCGCCATCTCGCCGGGCGGGCTGAGAGTCCAGCGCGCCGCCCATTCGACGAAGTCCAGCGTCCGCTGCGGCAGGCGCGGATCGTCCAGCACCTGCTCGACCGCCTTCAGCTTGCGATTGGAGCCGGTCGTCTCGAATACCTCGGCCACTACGCCCCGGATCAGGCGCGGCCCCAGCGGCACAGCGACCTGATCGCCGCGCGCGACCGACAGCGCCTCGGGAACCGCATAGTCGAAGGCTTCCGGCACCGGCAGGGGGATGAGGACGGAGGCGACCTTCACGCGGCTTCTCCTCCACACTGCGTGGAGAGGTGGCGCGGCGCGCAGCGCCGTGACGGAGGGGCCGCTTCAAACCGGACAGGCCCCTCCACCACTACGTGGTCCCCCTCCCCATGGAATGGGGAGGAGAAGAATCGGAGTCGCCCTTCGCGTTGGTCAGGGTTAGAACTCTTCCTCATGAAACTCTTTCTCGACACCGCCGACGTCGCCGTCATCAAGGACCTGCTGCCCACCGGGATGGTGGACGGCGTCACCACCAATCCTAGCCTGATCGCCAAGTCGGGTCGCAACATCGCCGAGGTCATCGCCGAAATCTGCGCCCTGGTCGAGGGGCCGATCTCGGCAGAGGCCGTGGCCACCGATTTCGAGACGATGGTCAAGGAGGGCGACAAGCTGGCCTCCATCGCCCCCAACGTCGTGGTCAAGCTGCCGCTGACCTGGGATGGCCTGCGCGCCACCCGCGCCTTCGCCGACAAGGGGATCAAGACCAACGTGACACTGTGCTTCTCGGCGGCCCAGGCCATGCTGGCGGCCAAGGCGGGCGCGACCTTCATCTCGCCCTTCGTCGGTCGTCTGGACGATGTCGGGGCAGATGGCGTGGGCCTGCTGGAAGACATCCGCACCCTGTACGACATCCACGACTTCAGCACCGAAATCCTGGCCGCCTCGGTGCGTAATGCGGACCATGTGACCGCCGCCGCCCTGGCCGGCGCCGACGCCTCGACCATCCCGGCTGACGTTTTCAAGGCTTTGGTCAAGCACCCGTTAACCGACAAGGGGTTGGATGCGTTCCTGGCGGACTGGGGCAAGACCGGTCAGTCCATCCTGTAGTTCTGACCCGATGAGAGGTCCCGCTTGAGCACTTCCCTGGACCTCTCTGCCGACCCGGCGAACAGTCTGCACTGGCCGCAGGTGCGCGCCTGGCTGGAAGATCACGCCGAACACCTGCTGGATGACCGGGCCCTGCTGGAAGAGTTGGGCCTGACCGCCAGCGGCCGCAACGTCGTCGACTTCGGCCGCGCCGCCCTGGCGCGGCTGGAGGCCGTGGCCCAGCGCGAAGCGGGCGCGCGCAAGCTGATTGAAGAGATCGCCCGCGCCAACTTCGCCGCCCAGACCCAGACCCACGTCGCCGCTCTGGATCTGATGGAGGCCCAGACCCACGCCGAACTGGCGCGCCATCTGGACGCCGTGGCGCAGGGCCGGTTCGGTCTGGCGGGCGCCGCCGTGGCGATCGAGAAGCCGGGCGCCGTCCCCTTCGGCTGGAAGGCGCTGGAGCCGGGCCGCGTCGACGCCCTGCTGGGCGAGGACGGCCTGCACTGGCTCGGCCCCAACTTCACCGGCCTCAGCCTGTTCGGACCGGCCGAGGGCGAAGTCGCCTCGGTCGCCCTGGTGCGGATGAGCCTGAACGCCCCCGGCGATGAGGCGCCGCGCGCGGCCCTGTGCGCCTTCGGCTCAGGCGAGGACGACGGCTTCACCCCCGCCATGGGCTGTGAACTGGTGGCCTTTGTCGCCCGCGTCGTCGAACGCATGGCGGGGCGATGGCCGCTGGAAGCCTGAGCGCGCAGGACGCTCTGGCCGCCTGGCTGGAGCATCTGGCCCATGAGCGCCGCCTGTCGCCGCGCACGCTGGAAGCCTATGGCCACATCGGGCGGCTGTATCTGGCCTTTCTGGAGCGCCATCGCGGCGGGCCGCAGAGCGCGGCTGATCTTGGCTCGGTCACGGCGGCGGAAGTCCGCGCCCATCTGGCCGAGCGCCGCAGTGGGGACCGCCCGCTCAACGCCCGCTCGCTCAGCCAGACGCTGGCCGCCATCCGGGGCTTTCACGCCTTCCTCGACCGACGCCTCGGCGTGGCGACGCCGCAGCTGGCTCTGGTGCGTGGGCCCAAGGTCAAGCCGTCCCTGCCCCGCCCCGTCAGCGAGGATCAGGCCAAAGGCCTGTTGCACGAACCCGAGGCTGATCCCGACATTGAGCCGTGGGAGGCCGCGCGCGACCGCGCCGTCCTGACCCTGCTCTACGGCTGCGGCCTGCGGATTTCGGAGGCCCTGTCGCTGAAGCGATCGGACGCCCCGCTGCCCGACAGCCTTCGCATCACCGGCAAGGGCGACAAGACGCGGATGGTCCCCGTCCTGCCGCAGGTGCGCGAGGCGACGGACGCCTATCTGGCGCTGCAGCCCTTCGTCATCGACGCCGATCAGGCCCTGTTCCGGGCGCGGCGGGGCGGCCCCTTAAGCGCCCGCCATGTGCAGGCGACGGTGCAGCGGCTACGCGGACGCCTCGGCCTGCCCGCCTCGGCCACGCCCCATGCGTTGAGGCACAGCTTCGCCACCCATCTGCTGGGGGCGGGCGCCGACCTGCGTTCGATTCAGGAACTGCTCGGCCATGCCAGCCTGTCGACGACGCAGAAATATACCCAGGTCGACGCCGCCCGCCTGCTGGCGGCCTACGCCCAAGCCCACCCGCGCGGCTGAAGCCAGCGCATCAGACGGCCTTGACCGCCCCGCCGTCGATGCGGATCAGCGACCCGGTGACATAGCCCGCCAACGGGCTGGCCAGAAAGGCGGCGACGGCGCCGAACTCTTCGGGCGTGCCGATGCGTCCGGCCGGGATGGTCTTGACCGATTCCGCACGCGCCTCGGCGGGTTCGACGCCGGTGGCGGCGGCGCGGGCGGCGTCCAGCCGCTCGATGCGCGGCGTGTCGATCCGGCCCGGCAGCAGGGTGTTGACCGTCACCCCATTAGCCGCCACCTCGCCGGCCAGCGTCTTGGCCCAGGCCGCCACCGAGGCGCGCAGGGTGTTGGACACGCCCAGCGTCCCAATCGGCTCGATCACGCTGGTCGAGGCGACGTTCAGCACCCGCCCCCAGCCCATCGACCGCATCCCCGGCATCACCCGGTCGGTCAGGCGGAAGACCGACAGCACCATCGCCTCGAAGTGTTCGCGCCACAGCGCCGGGTCCAGCCCAGCCACGCCCGACGGCGGCGGTCCGCCCGTGTTGTTCAGCAGAATCTGGATCGGCCCGCCCAGTCCTTCCTCGGCGACGTCCACCGCCTCCAGCAGGGCGTCATGATCGGCCAGATCGGCCGGGGCGATGATCGCCCTGCCCGGCCCCATGGCGTTCAGCTCATCCACCACGGTCTGAAGCTTTCCCGCATCACGCGACAGCAGGGCCACATGCGCGCCCTCGGCCACAAGGGCCGTCGCCACCGCCCGCCCCAAACCGCTGGAGCCGCCGCAGACAAGAGCGCGCTTGCCGGTGAGTTGAAGGTCCATGCCCTTGATCCCTGACTGTGTAGTGGTTTGACAGGGACATGGTCACGCCGGGCGCAGATTGCGAGGGCGAGCGCCTACTTCAGCACCTCGTCCGAACTGATCAGGCGCACATCATGCATCTGGTTCAGATAGGCTTCATAATAGCCCTTGTGCGAGACGCCGACGATGGTCAGCATCCGCGTGCCCGGGTATCGCCCCAGCACGTCGCGCATATTGGCGACCATGCGCAGGTTGCGGGTCTCCCAATAGCCGACATAGCGGCGCCCGAACGCCTGCGGCGAGGTCTCGACGTGGGCGGCGCCGAAGTCGCCGCGATAGGCCAGCATCTGTGTCTCCGGCCTGTTATAGGCACGATAGATGTTCAGCAGGCCGTCTGCCTGGTCCAGATCCGCCTCCAGTCGCTGATCCATATCCCTTATCGCCTGGACATGGGGGTTGTCCCAGGCCGCCATGATGGCCTTGCCCTGAGCTTCTTCTTCATTCGGCGGGGTCGGGAAGTCCGCCGTGTGGTCATCCACGGGCCACAGACGCTCATGGCCCAGCCGAGCCGCCAGGACAGCGGCGATCAGTTCAACCTCATTCTTTCTCGTCACGCGGCGGTTCAGCGTCGCCGCCATGTCGTCCGTCAGCGTGTCGCCCGCCACGCGTTCGTCTGCGGGAAGACGCAGCCATTGAAGCAAGGCGGAAGCGGGCTCTCCCGCTGCAAGGAACAGGGCCGCCAGGCGCCGTCGTTCGCCCGCCGACGGCGACCTGGGCCACGTCGCCAGCAGGCGCTCGACCTCGGCATTAGCTGTCGGCACGTCCAGACCCAGCGCCCGCCCTTCCTCGGCAGGGTCATAGCAGTAGTCCTCGACCGTCTCGGCGTAGCGCGACGGATAACGCCGCATGGCGTCGCACTGCAGGCCCGACAGGTTCTCAATGGCGATGGCGGTCGGCGCCCACGCTTCCAGCCGCGTCAACAGGGGCTCCAACCGTTCGGACCGGAAACTGCCCGGCAGGGTGGACAGGTGCGGCGAGCCCAGCACCAGAACCTCATTGAGAGCGCCCGCCGGGGGGCCCTTCAACTGGTCGGGATGAAACGTGGGACGATAATCCTGCGCCACAGCGGCCGAACCGATCGCCGCACAGGCCGCCGCCGCCAGCCAAAGTCCCAAACGCATCGCTTCGCCCTCGCTCCTGAAAACCGCCGTGAAGCTGAGGGCCGGGCCGCGTCCGGGCAAGTTAAGTTTCCGCAATCCGTCCCTAACGAAAACGGCGCGCCCTGTGCAGGGCGCGCCGTTCTGATTTCAGCCGAAAGCCCGGAAAGGCTTACGCCTGCATCGTCCAGCCTTCGACGCCCATGGCGGCCTGACGGAAGGCCTCCGAGCGCGTCGGGTGCGGGTGGCAGGTGCGGGCCACGTCTTCCGAAGCGCCGCCGAAGGCCATGGTCATGCAGGCCTCGCCGATCAGCTCGCCCGCCTGCGGGCCATAGATGTGGACGCCCAGAACCTTGTCGGTTGCGGCGTCAGCCAGGACCTTCACGAAGCCCTCGGTCTCGTGGTTGATCTTGGCGCGGCTGTTGGCGGCGAAGGGGAACTTTCCTTTCTTGTAGGAAACGCCCGCGGCCTTCAGCGCCTCTTCGGTCTTGCCGACCCAGGCCACTTCCGGGCCGGTGTAGATGACCGACGGCACCAGGTCGTAGTCGACGTGGCCAGGCTTGCCCGCGATCAGCTCGATGACGGCCACGGCGTCTTCCTCGGCCTTGTGCGCCAGCATCGGGCCGTGCGTCACGTCGCCGATGACCCAGACGCCCGGCGCCGAGGTCTTGAAGTGGTCGTTGGCGATGAAGCCGCGCGGATCCGGCGTGACGCCGACCGTCTCCAGCCCCAGACCGGCCGTGTAGGGACGGCGGCCGATGGCGACCAGAACCACGTCGCCCTTCAGCGTCTCGGCTTCGCCGCCCTTGGCCGGTTCCAGCGTCAGTTCAACGCCGTCCTTGGACGTCTTGGCGCCGGTGACCTTGGTGCCCATGCGGAAGGTCATGCCCTGCTTGGTCAGGCCGCGCTGGAAGGCGGTGGCGACCTCGCCGTCCATGCCCGCGCCGACCTTGTCGAGGAACTCGACGACCGTGACCTGGGCGCCCAGACGGCGCCAGACCGAGCCGAGCTCAAGGCCGATGACGCCCGCGCCGATGACGATCAGATGCTTGGGCACCTTGGGCAGGAACAGGGCGCCGGTCGAGTCGATGACCTTGCCGTCCTCGAAATCGACGCCCGGCAGCGGGGTCGGCTCGGAGCCGGTGGCGATGACGATGTTCTTCGTGTCGAGCGTGGTCTTGGCGCCGCCCTCGGCTTCGACCTCCACCTTGCCGGCCCCGGCGATGCGGCCGAAGCCCTTCACCACGTCGACCTTGTTCTTCTTCATCAGGAATTCGATGCCCTTGGTCAGGGCCTCGACGCTGTCATCCTTGGCCTTGTGCATCTGGGCCAGGTTCAGCTTGGGCTTCACCTCGATGCCGATGCCGGCGAATTCGACGTTGGCGGCCTCATACAGTTCCGAGGCGTGCAGCAGGGCCTTGGACGGCATGCAGCCGACGTTCAGGCAGGTGCCGCCCAGGGTCGCGCGCTTTTCGACCAGGGCGGTCTTCAGCCCCAGCTGTCCGGCGCGGATGGCGGCGTTGTAGCCGCCCGGCCCGCCCCCGATGATCACCACGTCGTAGGTCTGGGAAGCGGCGTCGGCCATGAGGTCCTCTGATGGTTCGGGCGCCGCGCAGGCGCTGAAAAAGAAGCGGCGCGGACACTAGCGCCAGCCCCGGCGGGGTCAACCGCCACAGTCCATATAGGCCCTGATCCCGACGGGGGCCATGCCAAGGAAGGCAAAAGGCCGGGCGTCGCCGCCCGGCCTTCGGATTCACCCCGTCAGGACTGATCAGTATTTGAAGCGCACGCCCATGAAGACGTTGTAGCCGAACTTCTCATACTCATAGGTCCGCTCGCGCGAGCCGTAGTAGCGGACGCCCGCCGTGTCGGTCAGGTTCTTGGCCTCGCCGAACACCTCGACCCCGTTGCCGAAGTCGTAGGAGGCGGTGAAGTCCAGCTGGCCGCGGCCTTCGACCCACAGGTCCATGCCCGGGTTTTCGGCGTCGATCGCCTCCAGATAGTCGCCGCGGTGGGTGTAGGACACCCGCGCGCTGAGACCGCTGCGCTCATAGAAGAGGGCCAGATTATAGGTCGCGTCCGACTGGCCCGGCAGGGTGAAACGGTCACGCCCGCCATAGGTCCGGCTGGTTTTGATCTCGGCGTCCGTCAGGGTGTAGTTGGCGAAGACGCCGAAGCCCGACGCCCAGCCCGGCAGGAAGCCGAAGGTCTGCTGCCAGTTGAACTCAATGCCCATCAGATGGCCGTCCGGGGCGTTCATGGCCTCGGTAATGGACGCCAGGCCCGACGGCGAGGGCGCATAGGGCGCGTCCTCCGTGATCAGGGTGAAGCGATAGTTCGACAGATCCTTGTAGAAGGCGTTGGCCGAAACCACGCCCAGCGGACGCAGGTAATATTCCAGCCCGGCGTCGATGTTGTTCGACAGGGTCGGCTTCAGGTCAGGATTGCCGCGCGAGACGGTGATGCGGCCGCTGTCGGTGGTGTCCAGAACGCGCGGAACGATGTCCTTATAGTCCGGCCGCGAGATCGCCCGCGTCAGGGCGAAACGGCCGACCAACTGGTCGCTGAAGCTGTGGCGTAGCGTCAGATTGGGGAAGAAGTCGGTCTGGTCGCGCTGGACCGTCACCTTCACCGGATCGCCCTTGGTCGGAACATTGAGCGCCGAACCCTCAAAGTCCGTCTTCTCGACGCGCAGCCCGACCAGGACATTGGTCGCGCCGACGTCGAAGCGCGCCTGACCATAGGCGCCCAGCACGTCTTCATTGGCGGTGTAGTCGGCCGTGATCGACTGCGGCATGCGGCGCACCCCGGCGGCGGGATCAGGATTGGTCGATGTCGCGCGGATACGTTCGAAATAGTCCGCGACCTGACCGTGATCCAGCTTGAAGCCCAGCCGGTAGTCATAGTTTTGCGACTCGCGGCCCGACAGCAGCGGCCCCATGGCGCCGGGGCTGACGGCGCCGTTGCGATCACGGAACCGCTCCTCATCGGCCTCCACGTCGCGGGTGCTGTATTTGGCGCCGAACTTCAGCGTCACCTCGCGCCCGGCGATGATGGTCGGCAGCTCATAGTTGGTCCTGAACGCCACATCTTCCTGCGTCGTCGCGTTCGAGCGGAAGGTGTTCTCGCGGAAGTCGTAGTTGGCGGCGTTCAGGTAATAGCCGTTCGGATCAGCAAAGGCCGAATAGGTCGGCTGATAGTGGTCGCTGGCGTCATAGCTCAGCGTCTGCTTGCCTGAGCGGAAAACCAGTTCATCGCGGTGCGGATAGGTCTGCTCGCTCTTGGCCCACGACAGGGTCGCATCCCACACGGCGCCGTTGCCGAAGGTACGCTCCATCCCCGTGTTCAGCGTCGTGATCTGGTTGTTCTGGGTGCGGTGACGCAGGGCCTTGTAGATGCGCGCATCTTTGAAGGTCGCCGAATGATCGGTCGCGCCCGGCTGAATAGCGCCGTCCGAATAGCCGAACCGCAGGGTGTCGCGATATTCGTCATCCTCGAACTCGGCGTATGAGCCGCGCACCCAGGCGCGCAAGGCGTCGCCGGGGCGCCATTCCAGTGCGCCGGTCAGGGCCTGGCGCGTGCGCTTGGTCTCATAGTCCTTGAACAGCGTCTCTTCGATCAGATAGCGACCGGTATCCTTGTCATAGACCCAGGCGTTCTCGACGTTGTCGGGGCGGCGGTTGGTTTCCGAATAGCTGAGCGACAGCAGGGCGCCGAAGGTCTGGTCCGGGCCGAAGACGTTGGAGATCGTCGCCCCCGCCCGCGTATCCGAACCGCCGTAGTCGTTATAGCTGCCGCCCGCATAGCCGCTGATCGCCAGACGGCGCTTGTCGAAGGGCGAGCGGGTCTTGATCTCGACCGCCCCGGCAATGGAGTCCGCGTCCTGGGCCGGGGTCAGGGTCTTGGACACCTCTACGCTTGAAACGATGTCGCTGGGCAGGGTGTCCAGGTCCACGGCGCGGGTCGTCGGACTGACCGCCGGAATGGCCACGCCGTCCACGGAAATGGCCGTGAAGGACGACGGTGCGCCCCGCACGTTGATATAGCGGCCTTCGCCCTGATCGCGCTGGATGGCGATGCCCTGCACGCGCTGCAGCGATTCCGCCACGTTCGGATCAGGATAGCGGCCGATGGCGTCGGCCGACAGGACGTTGACGGTGCCGTCGGCGTTCTTCTGCTGATTCAGCGAGCGGGCCACGCCATCGGTGATCACGCCGTTGACGACGACATCAGCCACGGCGACGGCGTCGCCCGATCCCATCATGACAGTGACGGAGGTCAGGCGCCCCGGCGCGGCGGCGACTGTCTGCGTCGCGGTCGGCAGGCCGATGTAGCGCGCCTCCAGCGTCACCTGGCCCGAGACGCCGCCCAGGTTGAACTCGCCCTGGCTGTTGCTGACGGCGCGGCGGCCGCTGACGCGGTCGATGATCTCGACGCCCGGCAGGGGCGAGCCGTCGGCGCTGACGACACGCCCGACCAGACCGTCGCCCGCCACTGCAGCCACAGCGGCCGATGCGGCGTCCACCGCCACGACGTCAGCCGCCTGAGCGGCCACGGCGAAGATCAGCGGCAGGCTGGCCGCGCTGAGAAGAAGTCCGAGCTTCATGTGCTTGTCCCCGACGCCCGGCGCCGCATATGGCGCTCCGGTTCTGGCGGGGATGGCTAATGCGCAGCGGCGACGCGGCAGCGACGGTTTGACGAAAAGGAATCTGCGCGCGGAACACGAAATGGCGACAGTTGATCCCGCCACGGATCATCCGCCTGCGATGACAGGCGCGCAAAAGGAAACGGGGCCCGACCTTGCGGCCGGACCCCGTTTTCCCTTTCGACTGGAGCGGGCGAGGCGATTCGAACGCCCGACCCTCACCTTGGCAAGGTGATGCTCTACCCCTGAGCTACGCCCGCACTCCGTTGGGAGCGATGTGCTGCTCCCCGTCGAGGAAGGGGCGTATAGCGGACCGACTTCGGATCGCGCAAGCCCCTTTTTCGATTTTCGTTCAATCCATCGATTTTTTTCGAATAGCCCTGAAACTTCACACGAAAACGGCCCCCGAAACGCCAGCACGGACGCCCCGAGGGCCGCTTAAAAGCGCCGTCGCCGCTCTGTCTGCGCCCTGCCCGCTCAAACAGCGAGCCGCCGCGTGGCGAGCGATAGCGACCTTAATGATCCTCGCTTTAGCGAGGAGCCAGACGAATGGCTCCGTCCAGACGGATGCACTCGCCGTTGATGTAGACGTTCTCCGCCAAATGCAGGGCCAGTGCCGCATAGTCCGCAGGCGTGCCGAGGCGGCTGGGGAAGGGAATGGCCGCGGCCAGGCTGTCCTGAACCTTCTGGTCCATGCCCGCCATCATCGGCGTCCACATGATGCCGGGCAGGATGGTGTTCACGCGCACGCCTTCCTGCGCCAGATCACGGGCGACGGGCAGGGTCATGGCGTAGACGCCGCCCTTGGACGCCGAATAGGCCGCCTGGCCGATCTGGCCGTCCTGAGCCGCTACCGAGGCGGTGTTGACGATCAGGCCCCGCTCGCCGTCCGCCATCGGCTCCAGCGTCACCATGCCCGCCGCCGACTGCGACAGGACGCGGAAGGTGCCGAACAGGTTGATCGTGACGGTGCGCTCGAACTGGGCCATGTCGTGGGCGCGGATCTCGCCGGTATCACGCTTGCGGCTGACGGTCTTCTGGCCCGTGGCGATCCCGGCGCAGTTGACGGTCAGGCGCTCCTGGCCGTGGGCGGCGCGGGCCTTGGCGAAGCCAGCGGCCACGCTCTCGTCCGAGGTCACGTCGACCTTGCAGAAGACGCCGCCGATTTCCCTGGCGATGACCTCGCCCTTTTCCTCGTTCAGGTCGAACAGGGCGACCTTGACGCCCTTGGCCGCCAGGGCGCGCGCCGTGCCCTCGCCGAGGCCCGAAGCCCCGCCCGTCACCACCGCCGCGATCGAAGCGTCGAGTTTCATGGAAGTCGTCCCTATATTCGATTGAACCGAGTGCTCATGCGAGGATTTAGCGGTCATGACCGCAAAGACCAACGGAATGTCGCCCGAAGACGCCATCAATCCTGAGAAGGCGCTGCTTCCCTCTGTCCAGAAGGTGAACGAGGTCCGGGTGCGCAAGGGTTTCTGGCCCAAGATGCGCCGCACCGCCGCGCACATTCCCTTCGCCGATCAGGCCGTCGCCGCCTGGTACGCCGCACAGGACCCCAAGACGCCGCTGGCTGCCAAGGGGCTGATCCTGGGCGCGCTGGCTTATTTCGTCATGCCCGTCGACGCCATTCCCGACGTCTTCGTCGGCATCGGCTTCACCGACGACGCCGCAGTGATCGCCGCCGTCCTCGCCACCCTTGGCGCCCACCTGAAGCCGCGCCACCACGAACAGGCGGCGCAGGCTCTACGGCGACTGCGTGAAGATGAGGAATAGGCCCTTCTCCCGCCAGCAGGAGAAGGGCGCTCCAATCAGTCCTCGACCTTGACCACGATCTTGCCGATGGCGGTGCGATCGCTGAGCGCCTGAATGGCCTCGTGGGCGCGTTCCAGCGGGAAGGTGCGGCTGACGCGCGGCTTGATCTTGCCCTCCGTGTAGAGCTGCATCAGTTCGGCCATGTTGGCGGCGTGTCCCTGCGGATCGCGCGCCACGGCGGCGCCCCAGAAGACGCCGACCACGGACACCGACTTCAGCAGCGTCAGGTTCAGCGGCAGGGATGGAATCCCCGCCGGGAAGCCCACCACCAGATAGCGGCCGTTCCAGTCCATCGCGCGCAGGGCCGGTTCGGCGTAGTCGCCGCCGACGCCGTCGAACACCACGTCAGCGCCGTCGCGGCCGGTCGACAGCTTGAACTCGCCCGACAGTTCCTTCTGGGCCGCCTTGTCCATCGGGCCGGAGGGGTAGATCAGGCCGTTGTCGGCGCCCAGTTCGAGCGCAAACTCAACCTTATCGTTGGTCGAGGCGGCGGCGACCACGCGCGCGCCCATCGCCTTGCCCAGTTCGACGGCGGCGGCGCCGACGCCGCCCGCCGCGCCCAGCACCAGCAGCGTCTCGCCCGGTTGCAGCTGCGCCCGATCTTTCAGGGCGTAGTAGCTGGTGCCGTAGGTCATGATGAAGGCGGCGGCGGTCTCATAGTCCATGCCGTCGGGGATCGGGATCAGGGTCTCGGCCTTGACCTTAAGCCGCTCCACCATGCCGCCCCAGCCGGGCACGGCGACGACCCGGTCGCCCCGGAAGACGCCCTTCACCCCCTCGCCGACGGCGTCGACCACGCCCGCCACCTCGGCGCCCGGCGCGAAGGGGCGCTCGGGCCTGAACTGGTATTTGTCAGCGATGATCAGGGCGTCGGGATAGTTGACGCCCACGGCCTTGACCTCGATCACCACCTCGCCCGGTCCGGGCGTGGGGTCCATGATCTCCTCGACGACAAGCGATTCCGGGCCGCCGGGGGCCTTGGACAGGACTGCGCGCATGTAGGACTCTTTCAGCTATCCCCCATCGGCCTTGGCGCCGACACGATCGCGACGCTAATCAGCGCGCGGCCCGATGCAAGAGGCCAAACGAGGCAAGGAGACGATCATGGCGAAAACCGCCCTCATCCTTCACGGCGGAGCCGGCGCCCGGCGCGAGCGCAACTACGACGCCGAGGTCGTTCACATGCGCGAGGTCGTCGAGGCGATGAAGGCGCGGCTGGACGCCGGGGCCTCGGCCCTGGACGTGGCGGTCGAGGCGGTCGTCATGCTGGAGGATTCCGGCCTCTATGTCGCCGGTCGCGGCGCCTCGCCCAATCTGGCGGGCGATTATGAGCTGGACGCCAGCCTCATGGACGGCGCCTCGGGCAAGGCCGGGGCCGTCGCCGCCCTGCAGGGCTTCCGCAATCCGGTCGTCGCCGCCCGCGCGGTGATGGACCGCACGCCCCACGTCATGCTGGCCGGAGACGGCGCCGCCCGCTTCGCCGCCGAACAGGGCCTGGCGCGCGTCGAAGATCCCGAGGCCTGGTACACCCGCGCCGGTCAGGGCGAGGACAACCATCCGCCCAGCGGCCTCAGCCACGGCACCGTCGGCTGCTGCGTGCTGGACAGTCAGGGCCGGCTGGCCGCCGCCACCTCGACGGCGGGCGTGTTCGGCAAGATGCCGGGCCGCGTCGGGGACACCCCCATCCCCGCCGCCGGAACCTGGGCCGACGAGCACGCCGCCGTCTCCTGCACCGGACAGGGCGAGTATTTCATCCGCGTCGCCGCCGCCGCGCGCACCGCCTTCGGCGTGGCCGCCGGTCAGTCTCTGGCCGAGGCGTCGCAGGCCGTCATCGATCGCATAGGCGCCCTCGGCGGAGACGGCGGCCTGATCGCCTTGGACCGCGAAGGCAACATCGCCCAGCCCTACAACAGCCAGGGCATGAAGCGCGCCTGGCTGGCGACCGACGGCAGCGTGGGCGTCGAGGTGTTCGGACGGTGACATCCTGATTACGCTCATCCCCGCCTCCGTGGGAATGAGCGGTGAATGGGGGGCCGCTTCATTACAGCACCGTAAGGTGTGCGCCGGCTCTTCGGCCTGCTAGGTCTTCAGCGCCCGTTTCTTCGAGCGCGGGCGCTGAAAGGCCGTCCGCCATGAAGAATCGCCTGATCCTGACCGTCTGCGCCTCGGCGCTTCTGATGGGCCTGCCCGCCGTCGCCGCCTCAGCCAAGGCGCCGCCTGCCGCCCTCGCCGCCGCGCAGGGCGGGGTCGCCGTGCCGCCGCTGGGCTTCCACAAGCGGGTTTTGGCCAACGGGATGGAGGTCTATACGGCGCGCGACGCCTCGACCTCCAACGTCACGGTCCAGGTCTGGTATCGCGTGGGGTCGAAGGACGATCCCGCGGGCCGTTCGGGCTTCGCCCACCTGTTCGAGCACCTGCTGTTCAAGGCGACGAAGAACATGCCGTCCGAGACGTTCGATCGTCTGACCGAGGACGTCGGCGGCTTCAACAACGCCTTCACCGCCGACGACGTGACCGCCTATTACGAGGTCGTCCCCGCCAACCACCTGCAGCGCATCCTGTTCGCCGAGGCGGACCGCATGGGCTCGCTGGTCGTCGACGAGGCCAACTTCGCCTCCGAACGCGACGTGGTGAAGGAGGAATACCGCCAGCGCATCCTGGCCAGCCCCTACGGCCGCCTGTTCGGCCTGTTCACGCCCGAGACCATCTATCAGGACCACCCCTATCGCCGTCCGGGCATCGGCTCGATCGAGGAGCTGGACGCCGCGACGCTGGACGAGGTGCTGCGTTTCCACGCCACCTACTACCGGCCGGACAACGCCATGCTGATCGTGGCGGGCAATTTCGATCAGGCGCAGCTGGACGGCTGGGTGAACGAGTATTTCGCCCCACTGAAGCGTCCGTCGACGCCCATGCCGACCCACGACGTCAAGGAGCCGGAGCCGACCGGCCCGCGCACCGCCACCTACTATGCGCCGAACGTGCCCCTGCCCGCCGTGGCCCTGGCGTGGAACACCGTGGCCTATAAGGACGCCGACCGCGCGGCCCTGACGGTGCTGGACGGCATCCTGTCGACCGGCGAGAGCAGCCGCCTCTATCGCTCGCTGGTCTATGACAAGCAGATCGCCGCCTCGGCGGGCTCCAACCCCGACTTCGCCCAGCAGGCGGGCAATCTGGCAGCCTACGCCATCATGGCCGACGGCCAGACGGTCGAGACCGGCAAGGCCGCGCTGGAGGCCGAGATCGCGCGCCTGCGCGACGAACCTGTCACCGCCGCCGAACTGGCCGAGGCCAAGAACGAGCTGGTCGCCGACGCCCTGCGCGGCCGTGAAAGCATCGACGACCGCGCCACCACCCTGGGCATGGCGTTGATCATGACCGGCGACGCGACCGCCGCCGACCGCGAGATCGCCGAGATCCAGGCCGTCACCGCCGCCGACGTGCAGCGCGTGGCCCGCCGCTATCTGACGCCGCAACGCCAGATCACCATTAACTACCTGCCCGCCGACGACGCCAATGCGCCCAGCGAGCAGAAGAAGAACGTCGACGCCCCCATCACGGTCGCGTCCCTGGCCCCGGCCGGTCCGGTCGCCGTCCTGCTGCCGGAAGCCGAGCGCGCCCGCCTGCCCCAGCCGGGACCTGAGGTGTCGCCCGCCACCCCCGCCATCGCCGACTTCCGCCTCGACAACGGCCTGCGCGTGCTGGTCGCGCCGACGACGGGTCTGCCGCTGGTTTCGGCGCGGCTGAACTTCAACGCCGGTTCCGCCCATGACCCGGCAGGCAAAGCGGGCGTCGCCTCCATGACGGCCGCCCTGCTGACTCAAGGCACGACGACCAAGGACGCGCCGGAAATCGCCACCGCCATCGAGCAACTGGGCGCCAGCATCGGCGCAGGCGCGGGCGCCGACTTCACCAATGTCTACGCCAATGCGCCCAAGGACGTGTTCAGCCGGACCCTGACCCTGATGGCCGATCTGGTGCGCAATCCGACCTTCGCCGCCGAGGAACTGGAGCGTCAGCAGGCCCAGACGCTGGACGGCCTGCGCGTGGCGCTGAGCCAACCCGGCGCCGTCGCCGGACAGGCGGTCGGCCGCGTGATCTACGGCGACGCACCCTACGGCGCGCCTGGCTCGGGCACGGTGAACAGCATCCCCGCCCTGACGCGCGACGACGTGGCGGTGTTCCACTCCGACCGCTTCCGCCCGTCGCAGGCGACTCTGGTCTTCTCGGGCGACGTGACCCCGGCCGAGGCCCGCGCGCTGGCGGATGAAGCCTTCGGCGACTGGCGCGACGCGGGTCCCGCCCCCGCCGCCATCGACAAGGCGGGCCAGACCTTGACGCCGCGCGTCGTCGTCATCGACCAGCCGGGCGCCGGTCAGGCGGCGGTCGTCGCCGCCATCCGCGGCGTCAGCCGCACCGACGCCGACTTCTTCCCGCTGACGGTCGGCAACACCCTGCTGGGCGGCGGCTACTCCTCGCGGCTTAACCAGAAGATCCGCATCGAGAAGGGCCTGTCCTACGGCGCCGGATCGTCGCTGAGCGCGCGAGCCGAAACGGGCGTCTTCACCGCCTCGACCCAGACCAAGAACGAGTCGGCGACCGAGGTGGTCGAGCTGATGCTGGCCGAGATCGCCAAGCTGGGCGCCGCCCCGGCGACCGAGACCGAACTGGCCCCGCGCCGCGCCACCCTGATCGGCGCCTTCGGCCGCTCGCTAGAGACGGTCGACGGCCTGGGCGGTCTGGTCGCCAACCTGGCGCTCTATGACCTGCCGATGAGCGATCTGGCCGACTATGCCGGGCGCGTCCGCGCGGTCACGCCGCAGCAGGTCGAGGCGGCCTTCGCCCAACACCTGCCGACCGACCGGGCCAGCATAGTCGTGGTCGGGGACGCCTCCAAGTTCATCGACAGCCTGCGGGCGAAATATCCGAACGTCGAGGTCATTCCGCTGACCGAACTGAATCTGGACAGCGCGACGCTGAAATAAGCGCGCTCTTTTCCTCCCCACCCTGTGGGGAGGAAATCAGGTCGTCAGACACACGACCTGAGCCACCCGCAGGTCGCGGCGCAGACGGTCGGAGACAGCGCCGTAGTTCTGGGTCGTGACCGCCTGCCCCAGCGCCGCTTCATCGGCGCGCTGCTGGGCGCCGACGGCGGGAACGAAGGTATCCGGCGCCGTGGTGTAGATGCGGCCGCGCCGGGGCGACTCGGCGATGGTCACGCCCAGCACCCGCCCGCGCCGGTCCAGAACAGGCGCGCCTGACAGACCCGACAGCGTGCCTTTCAGCCCTCGCGTGCGCCCGGCCTCGGCCCAGGCCAGCACCGGCTCGTCATAGGAGCGGTGGCCGCGAATCTTCAGCGTCTCGCGGCCGATCAGGCGCGAAGCGATCTCGCCCGGCTGCCCCTGCGGGAAGCCCGGGTGAAAGGCGCGTTGGCCCTTGTAGAGCGGCGCCTCCGCCGCGATGGGCAGGGCAGGCGGGCCGCCGTCCGTCAGCAACAACGCCACATCCGCCCGCGCCGCCAGACGCACGTCCGCGGCCAGGGCGCGCGTTTTATCGATCATCAGGGCAGGCCTGCGGCAGCCCTCGACCACATGGCGGGCGGTGATCCAGCGACCGTCCCCGGCTATGGAGAAGGCGGTGCCGGATACGGGTTCATGCTCGTCAGATGCATCGACAGTGACCGTCGGATCAAACGGCGTGATCGGTCCCAGCAAAGGGCCTGAGAAATCATCGACGTGAAAATCGTGCGGCGCATCGGCCCGCTCGCCCCGGTTCAGCGAGGCGATCAGGATCACCCCGATAACGGCGGCGTAGATGGTCCAGTCAGGAAGATGGGGAAAGCGCAAGGCCGCTCCCTCAACCGGTCAGGGCGGCCGCCAGAATCAGGGCGGTCGACAGCTTGGCCCCGGCCAGGACCACGGCGGCGGAAATCTCGTCCTTTTCTATTCTTTGCGGCAGGCCGTGCAGCAGGAAGTCGACCACGCGGAAGGCCAGCAGTTGCAGCACCACCGTCGCCACGCCCCAGATGGCGATATCGCGGATCGAGTTCGCCACCGACAGGGACACAGCCAGCGGAATCGCCAGACCGACCAACACGCCGGCAAAGGCCACGGCGGCGGCCGAGTTGCCCTGGCGGATCAGGGCGATCTCGCGCCACGGCGTCAGCAGGGCGTAGACCGCCGCCCCCGCCGCCAGCAGGCCGAAGGTCACGACCAGATGCAGCATCAGGATCGGAAAGCCCGTCGCGAACGCCTGGAGTTCAGGGGTCGACAGAACGCCCGGCAACGACGAGGTCTCCATCACGATGAACCCTAGCCTCCCAGCCTGAAGGGGAACGAAACCAAAACACCCTTGCCCGAAAGCCTGACCGTTCCGCTAGGGCGCCCGCGCCACAGTCGGCGGACAAAGCGTCAGATCGGACGAATGGCGTCAGGCCGCGTCGGCCTCTTCGCGCTCGGCCTTCAGGCGCGCGCTGGCCCGTAGCTTTTCGCTCTCGGACTTCAGCTGGCCGCAGGCGGCCAGAATGTCGCGGCCGCGCGGGGTGCGGATGGGCGAGGCGTAACCGGCCTTGTTCAGGATGGCGGCGAAGGTCTCGATCGTCTTCCAGTCCGAGCACTGATAGTCCGTGCCGGGCCAGGGGTTGAACGGGATCAGGTTCACCTTGGACGGAATGCCCTCGATCAGCTTGATCAGGGCGCGCGCCTCGGCCGGGCTGTCGTTGACGCCCTTCAGCATGACGTATTCGAACGTCACCCGGCGCGCGTTGGACAGGCCGGGATAGGCGCGGATGGCGGCCATCAGCTGATCCAGCGGATACTTCTTGTTCAGCGGCACCAACTGGTCGCGCAAGGGGTCGTTGGTGGCGTGCAGGCTGATGGCCAGCATGGCCGCCGTGCGCTCGCCCAGAGCATTCAGCTGCGGCACGACGCCCGAGGTGGACACCGTGATCCGGCGACGCGACAGGGCGATGCCTTCGTTGTCGGAGATGATGTCGATGGCGTTGGCGACGTGGTCCAGATTGTAGAGCGGCTCGCCCATGCCCATGAAGACAATGTTGGACAGGCGGCGGTCTTCCTTGGGCGAGGGCCACTCGTCCAGATCGTCACGGGCCACCTGGACCTGAGCCACGATCTCGGCCGTCGTCAAGTTGCGGACCAGCTTCTGCGTGCCCGTGTGGCAGAAGGTGCAGTTCAGGGTGCAGCCGACCTGAGACGAGACGCAAAGGGCGCCCGCCCGACCCACGTCGGGGATGTAGACGGTTTCGATCTCGATGCCCGGCGCCGTGCGGATCAGCCATTTGCGCGTGCCGTCCTTGGACACCTGGCGCTCGACGATCTCGGGGCGGGCCAGGGTGAAAGCCTCCGCCAGTTTGGCGCGGGTGTCCTTGGCCACGTCGCTCATCAGATCGAAATCGGTGACGCCGTAGTGGTGAATCCAGCGCCACGCCTGAGAGGCGCGCATCTTGGCCTTCTCCGGCGGACAGATTCCAGCGTCGATCAGGGCCTGGCGCAGCTCGTCGCGCGTCAGACCGCTGAGGTTGACGGGCGTCTTGACCATGCCAGGAGTGGGGGCGCTGGCGCGCGAGAGATCGAGCGAAATGCTCAAGGTCGGATGTCCTGCGACGAAGGGTGAAGCGGCGATCTTTAGCACAGATGGTAGGTTCTGTCGCCTTTGGCCATGAGGCGGCAGAAGCGCAGCCGATTGTCCGCGCCCCGAAACAGTAAGTCACCCACTGCGGCGGCTGCTGTGGTTGATCCACCCGGCATCGCCCGCTACATCGGCCTCCTGTTGGGGAGTAGCTTCCGACATCTCCAGTCGGGGTCGCGTCAACATACTTGCCTTGCGGGGCATGGCGCGATCAGCGGGTGTCCATCCGCCTAGCGAGACCAGCATGCTGCATATGCGGGGCCGGCCCGTGTGTGGAGCGTGCTGTCATACGCCCGGCCGAGTTTCAGTTTCCATGATGTCTCCGATCGCCATAGCGGTGCTGTCCCTCAGCATGTCCGCCGACGCCTTCGCCGCCGCCATAGGACGCGGCGCCCAACACCGCCCCACCGTGTCTCAGGCCCTGCGTTCCGGCCTTGTCTTCGGCGTGGTCGAGGCCATCACGCCTCTGATCGGCTTCGCACTGGGTGTCGCCGCCGCTGATTTCGTCGAGGCGGTGGACCACTGGATCGCCTTCGGCCTGCTGGGCGCCGTCGGCCTCAAGATGATCTGGGAGGCGCTGAAGCGGGACGAGGCCGAGGCGGACGCTGATGCCCACCCCGCCTCACGCGGCCTGCTGGCTCTGGTCGCCACCGCTGTCGGCACCTCGATCGACGCGGGCGCGGTGGGGGTCGGACTGGCGCTGCTGAACGCCAACATCTGGCTGATCGCCTTCTGCGTCGGCTTCACCACCTTCGTCATGGCGACCGTCGGGCTTCTTATCGGCAAGATCGCCGGAACCCGGTTGGGCAGGGTCGCCGAACTGATCGGCGGTCTGGCCCTGATCGCGCTGGGATGCAAAATCCTGCTGGAGCATCTGGGCGTGCTGGCGGGTTAGACGTCGGCAGACTGCTTTATCCTTGCCAGCCGACGCCGGCTGGCGGACCTTCTTTACTTCTGATGTGAAGACATCCCAGCGCCGAAGGAAACCCTCATGCGCCTGACACTCCTGCTTCTTGTCGCCATCAGCGCGCCCCTGACCCTGGGCGCCTGCGCCACCGACCGCAACCTGCCGAGCTACAAGGAAGAAATGGACAAGCTCGACGCGGACTGCGTCGCGCGCGGCGGCATCCTCACGCCCAGCGGCATGCAGACTGGCCGTCCGCAGGCCGACTATCTGTGCAAGATCACAGGCGGCGCATCACGTATCGGGAATAGCTGAACCCGCTTCTGCTGCATGCGCCTGCTACAATCCGCGGGCTGGCCCGTCCGACTCGTCCGGTTCGCCATCCACATCCCGATCAGGCGGGCGAGAACGCTCACCCATAATGGCGCGGTCGATCCCGGTCAGGATCACCGCCAGCATGACCGCGCCGACAGCGAGAGGGAAAAGGGGCATGCCGGGACAATGAACGCGGCCCGTTTTCGTTCAGATCCTGCGCCTGCGATATTTCGGCGCCCGCAACGCCGGGAGCGCCCCATCCTGCCCTTCTTCGCTCCGTGCGACCCCAAAAGGGCTGTGAATAAAGCCTCTTGCCGCTGGACAATGTTCATTGATCGCAGGCATGGATTTCACTGATATGAAATCAGGTGGGCGGGCACGCAAACATGGCGACATCATCAGCCGTGATCCTTCGCATATCGCGTTCGACGCCTGCCGGCGAACCGCACGTCTGGTATGAATACGCCCTGCGTATCAACGACCGGATCGAGAGACAGCCGCCCCATATGATGGCTTCTGCGGACAGCGCCGCCCACTACGCCCGCCAGCAGGGGCATGAGCCTTGCGTCGAAATCATCGACCTGCATCTACCTGCCGTCGAGGCGATACCCGATGCGCCTGCTGTCTCCTGACGCTGTCCGGTAAGGCGGATCGACAGAGCGAGAGAATCCCAGGGAAGATTGTCGCGCAAACATCCCGAGGAACCATTCCAGAACTTCGCTCCCGGTGCCGGCAACCGTTCCCCATTTGCTCTGCTGATGCACGTAGCGAAGCTCTTGCTTCGGCGCACCGGACACTGGTTCTGAACGAGAAATCCGTGGTGGTTGGAGGCGGGATCGAACCGCCGACCTGTGGGTTATGAATCCACCGCTCTAACCATCTGAGCTACCCAACCCCACACGGGAGTTTCGCGCGGAGCCGAAACGACCCTGAGCGCGAGAGGGGTGCGTATATCGCCGCCTTCCCTCCGGTTCAAGCCGCTTCGATGCGGATTTCGTGCGGGACCATCGGTCGCGGCGCCTTTCGGCTCGCATAAAGCGCCATGAGGTTGCATCCTCGCCGTCTCAACACGCTGTTCAGGAGCCGCCATGCGCCTCGCCCTCTTCGCCGTTTCCGCCGCCGCCCTGACCCTCGCCGCATGCGGAGCGCAAGGTCAGGACGATGCGCAATCGGCCCCCGCCACGGGCGCGCCCGTCGAGACGCGCCCGCCCAACAACCCCGATCAGAAACCCGCGCATGAAGGCCAGACCCGCGCGCCGTCGGTCAGCACCACGGTCGCCATGCAGCATAGCGTCGTCGCCGAGGGGCTGGAGCATCCCTGGGGCCTCGCGCAACTGCCGGACGACCAGTGGCTGGTGACCGAACGTCCCGGCCGGATGCGCGTGGTAAGCGCTGATGGCAAGATCGGCGCGCCGATCAATGGTCTGCCCGCCGTGGCGGCGCGCGGTCAGGGCGGCCTGCTGGACGTGATCCTGAGCCCGACTTTTGCTCAGGACCGCATGATCTACTGGTCCTACGCCCAGCCGAGAACCGGCGGCAACGGCACGGCCGTGGCGCGCGGACGCCTGTCGGACGATCTGAGCCGCATCGAAAACGTGCAGGTCGTCTTCCAGGTCAAGGACACCTATGACGGAGACAAGCACTTCGGCTCTTCCCTGGTCTTTGGCTCGGACGGCAAGCTGTACATCACCATCGGCGAACGGTCGGACAAGCCGATGCGGCCGACGGCCCAGAGCCTGGCCTCGCACCACGGCAAAGTCATCCGCATCAACGCCGACGGCTCGGTTCCGTCCGACAACCCCTTCGTCGGCCGCGAGGGCGCCCTGCCCGAGATCTGGTCCTATGGCCACCGCAACCCGCAGGGCATCGCCGTCCAGCCGGGCACGGGCGCGGTCTGGAGCATCGAACACGGCGCGCGCGGCGGCGATGAACTGAACCTCGAGAAGGCGGGCGCCAACTACGGCTGGCCGGGCGCGGCCTATGGCATCGAATACAGCGGCGAGGCCATCGAGGGTGCCTCGACGACGAAGGAAGGCACTGTCCAGCCGGTCTATTACTGGGATCCGGTAATCGCGCCGGGCGGCATGGTCTTCTATGACGGCGCCATGTTCCCCGACTGGAAAGGCAACGCCCTGATCGGCGGACTGGGCAGCAAGCATCTGGTCCGTCTGGTGCTGCGCGACGGGCGCGTGGTCGGCGAAGAGCGGCTGCTGACCGGCCTGGGCGAGCGGATCCGCGACGTGGCCGTGGCGCCCGACGGCGCCGTCTGGGTCGTGACGGACGAGGAGAACGGCAAGCTGGTGCGACTGGCGCGCCGCTGAGACTGAACCTCGGGGGCGGGTCGCATGAAGCGGCCCGCCCTTTTCACATCAGGCGTCCTCACGCGCCTTGTTACTTGACGTTGACGTAAACGTCGGCTTTCTAACGACCTGAGTTTCAATTCCAGACGCGATGATCGGGCCCGCCCGTCCACCGCGCCCAAACCAAGACGCCCACCGCCCCTGCACACGCGCCGAGCGACAGGGACACTCAAACCCCGTCCCTCATGCAGTTCGCTGCCGCGCAGCGAACGATAGGGACACAACAAGAGAGAGACGCTCCATGGCCGACGCCTACATCTACGACGCCGTGCGCACCCCGCGCGGCAAGGGCAAGAAGGATGGCAGCCTGCACGAGATCACGGCCCTGAGCCTTGCGGCCCAGGTGCTTGAAGCGCTGCGCGACCGCAACGGCCTGGACACCTCCAAGGTGGACGACGTCATGCTGGGCGTGGTCTCCCCGGTCGGCGAACAGGGCGCGGACATCGCCCGCACCGCCGTCCTGACGGCAGGCTGGAGCCAGGAAACGGCGGGCTATCAGTTGAACCGCTTCTGCGCCTCGGGTCTGGAAGCCGTGAACGTGGCCGCCGCCAAGGTGAAGTCGGGCGAGGCGGGCATGGCCGTCGGCGGCGGCGTCGAGGCCATGAGCCGGGTGCCGATGGGGTCCGACGGCGGCGCCTGGCCGACCGACCCGTCCTCGGCCTTCCCGAGCTATTTCGTGCCGCAGGGCGTCTCCGCCGACATGATCGCCACCAAATACGGCTTCAGCCGCGATGACGTGGACGCCTATTCTGTCGAAAGCCACAAGCGCGCCGCCAAATCCTGGGCCGAGGGCCGCTTCGGCAAGTCGGTGATTGCGGTCAGGAACCAGCTCGGCCTCGTCCAGCTGGATCGTGACGAAACCGTTCGCCCGAACACGGACATGCAGACGCTGGCGGGCCTGAACCCCTCGTTCGCCATGATGGGCGGCATGGGCTTCGACGCCGTGATCGGCCAGCGTTATCCCGAGGTCGCCAGCGTCAACCACGTCCACACCCCCGGCAACTCGTCCGGCATCGTCGACGGCGCCGCGGGCGTGCTGATCGGCACCAAGGAAATGGGCGAAGCGCTGGGCCTGAAGCCGCGCGCCAAGATTCTGGGCGGCGCTTCGATCGGTTCGGAACCGTCGATCATGCTGACCGGCCCCGAGCCCGTCACCCGCAAGCTGCTGGGCAAGCTGGGCATGCAACCGGGCGACATCGACCTGTATGAACTGAACGAAGCCTTTGCGGCCGTGGTGCTGCGCTACATGCAGGCGCTCGACATCCCGCACGACAAGATCAACGTCTGCGGCGGCGCCATCGCCATGGGCCACCCGCTGGGCGCCACCGGCGCCATGATCCTGGGCACGGTGCTGGACGAGCTGGAACGCTCGAACAAGTCCACCGCACTGGCCACCCTCTGCATCGGCGCCGGCATGGGCACCGCCACCGTCATCGAACGCGTCTGATCCGGGAGCATATGACCATGGAAAACTTCAAGATCGATATCGACGCCGACGGCATCGCCACAGTCGCCTTCGACGTACCGGGCCGTTCGATGAACACCCTGACCAGCGCCGTCATCGCCGAGATTCCGGCTCTGGTGGAGAAGATCAAAACCGACGACGCCATCAAGGGCGTGGTCATCACCTCGGGCAAGCCGACCGGCTTCTGCGCCGGAGCTGATCTGGGCGACATGGCCTCGGGCATGCTGGCCGGCGGCGGCGACCTGCAGAAGGCGTTCGACACCGGCTGGGCGCTGAACGGCGCCTTCCGCGCGCTGGAAACTTCGGGCAAGCCGGTTGCGGCGGCCATCAACGGTCTGGCGCTGGGCGGCGGGCTGGAGTTCACCCTCGCCTGTCACTATCGCGTCGTCGAGAACGACCCGAAAATCCAGCTGGGCCTGCCCGAGATCAAGGTCGGCCTCTTCCCCGGCGGCGGCGGCACCCAGCGTCTGACGCGCCTGATCGGCGTCCAGACCGCCCTGATGCAGATGGCCGAGGGCAAGTCCTGGCGCCCGAACGACGCCAAGGGCGCGGGCGTCGTCCATGAGGTCGTCGAAAAGGGCCAGTCGGTCGAAGCGGCCAAGGCCTGGATCAAGAACGGCGGCAAGGCCGTCCAGCCGTGGGACGATCCCAAGTTCAAGATCCCCGGCGGCGGCCCCCACCATCCGGCGGGGATGCAGGTCTTCGTCATGGGCAACGCCATCCTGCGCAAGCAGTCCTACGGCAACTATCCTGCCGTTCTGAACATGATGAAGGCCGTCTATGAAGGCGTGCAGGTTCCCATCGAAGCAGGACTCCGCATCGAGACGCGCTACTTCATCAAGACCCTGATGACGCCGCAGGCCCAGGCCATGATCCGCAGCCTGTTCCTGTCCAAGCAGGAACTGGACAAGGGCGCCGTGCGTCCGGCGGGCGTGCCCAAGTCCGACCCGAAAAAGGTCAGCGTCCTCGGCGCCGGCATGATGGGCGCAGGGATAGCCTATGTTCAGGTCATGGCCGGCATCGAGACCGTGCTGATCGACCAGACGCAGGAAGCCGCCGACAAGGGCAAGGTCCACGTCGAGGAACTGCTGAAGAAGCGCCTGTCGCGCGGTCAGATGACCCAGGAGAAGTTCGACGCCACCCTAGCCCTGGTCACGGCGACGACGGACTATGACCTTATCAAGGGCTCGGATCTTGTCATCGAGGCTGTGTTCGAGAACCGTGAGATCAAGGCCGACGTCACCAAGCGCGCCGAGGCTCAGTTGGCTGAAGGCGCCGTGTTCGGCTCCAACACCTCGACCCTGCCGATCTCGGGTCTGGCCGAGGCCAGCGTGCGGCCGGAAGACTTCATCGGCATCCACTTCTTCTCGCCCGTCGACAAGATGATGCTGGTCGAGATCATCATGGGCGAAAAGACCGGCGACGCGGCCCTGGCCAAGGCGCTGGACTATGTCCTGAAGATCAAGAAGACGCCGATCGTCGTCAACGACAGCCGCGGCTTCTACACCTCGCGCTGCTTCTCCACCTTCCTGATGGAAGGCATGGCTATGCTGGAAGAGGGCTATTCGCCCGTGCTGATCGACAACATCGGCCGCATGACCGGCATGCCGCGCGGCCCGCTGGAGATGCACGACGACGTCGCCCTGGACCTGTCGTACAAGATCGCCAAACAGACCCGCGAGGATCTGGGCGACAAATACGTCCCGACCGAAGGCGAAAAGATCGTCGCCACCATGGTCGAACAGGGTCGCTATGGCCGCAAGAACGGCAAGGGCTTCTATGATTACGACCAGAAGCCCAAGGTCATCTGGCCGGGTCTGGCCGAGCTGGCTCCGACCACCAAGGGCGACGCCTTCGGCGAAAGCCCCGAGGCGCTGGCCGCCATCGACGAGCTGAAGACCCGCCTGCTGTATCGCCAGGCGGTGGAAGTGGCCCGTTGCTGGGAAGAGGGCGTCATCGACGACCCGCGCGAAGGCGATCTGGGCGCCATTCTGGGCTGGGGCTTCGCGCCCTGGACCGGCGGCCCCATCACCTTCATCGACCAGACGGGCCTGAAGGCCTTCGTGGCCAAGGCTGATGAACTGGCCGCCAAATACGGCGACCGCTTCAAGGTCCCGCAGCTTCTGCGCGACATGGCCGCCAAGAATGAAACCTTCTACGGCCGCTTCGCGCCGGAGAAGAAAGCGGCCTGAGGCTCGGCTTCAGACTGAAACGGAAAGGGCGGCCTTCGCGGGCCGCCCTTTTTGTTGGCGCTCTCCAAGCCCTCACCCTCGATGGGGGAAGGGAAATGCGTCGCTCAAGCAGCGAGCCGCCGCGCGGCGAGCGATAGCGACACTAACGATTCCTGAACACCCGCGACGCCGCATAGCCCGTCATCGCCGCCAACAGCACGCACAGCACGCCGTAGCTCCACGGGCGGTTGTGAGCGAACTCATAGATGTCGCGCTCCAGTCCCACCTTCTCGACGGTCAGGGTCAGATTGGACACCGAAACCGGCGCCCCCTCCTGAAACAGCCAAACCTCGGCGTAGTATTTGCCGGTCGGCGCCACCGCGGGCAGTTTGACCTCGGCGCGGAACAGGCCCCGGTCGACGAACTCCACCCCCTTGGGATCGGTGTCATAGAGGGCCGCCGCCTCCTTCAGCCGGATCACGGCGCGGCGCCAATCCAGATAGTCCTCGCCCAGACGGCTGATGACCACGTCGCGCACGCCGTAGCGGGTGACGGTGCGCGCCTCTTCGGGGGCGTCGATGCGCAGATGGTCGACCCCCACGCCCAGACGGCGCAGCTGGCCGAAGTCGGCGATGTCGCTCAGCGGCCGCGTCGAGGCGGTCATGTAGAAGCCGGGCGCGCCCTCGAACAGCACCGGGCGGCTGTTCAGCCAGACCCCCATGTTGCGCGTCTTCTTGACCAGACGGACCGGGGCGTCTGGACCGCGCACCACGACCACGACATCGGCGGGCGTATCGGTTGGATTGAACACTGCGCCATAAAGAACGATGGACGCGCCCTTGAACCCGGAGTCGACATCCACCCGCGCATCGGTCAGGGCGGCGGCGACCCGCACATCCTGCGTCGTTCCGGCCGAGCGTTCGATGATGATCTCGGGGGCGGCCGCAGGGGGCGGCTCGGGCGGCAGGACCTGGAACATCAGTCCGCTACCCCCGGCGCCAGCAGGAACAGATCACTGGGCCGCACGAAAAGCTCCAGCCCCATCTGGATGCCGACCAGCAGCACGATCAGACCCAGCGCCGCGCGCATCTCTTCCGCCCGGAACTTGCCCGACAGGCGCGCGCCGTACTGCGCGCCCACCACCCCGCCCAGCAGCAGGATGGTCGACAGGACGATGTCCACCGTCTGATTGCGCCCGGCCTGAAGCACAGTGGTGATGGCCGTGGTGATGATGATCTGGAACAGGCTCGTGCCGACCACCACGCTGGCCCTCATACGCAGGACATAGAGCATGGCCGGCACCAGGATGAAGCCCCCCCCTACCCCCATGATGGCCGACAGTATCCCGGCGAATACGCCCAGTCCGAACGGTGGAATAGCGCTGATATAGAGGCCCGAGCGCGGGAAGCGCATCCGGAACGGCAGGCCGTACAGCCACATGGGGCGGCGACGCTCCTTGCGCGGCGGCGTCTCGCCCCGGACCCGGTGCAGGATCTGCGTCAGGCTTTCGTACAGCATCATGCTGCCGATGGAGCCGAGGAACAGCAGATAGGACAGGGCCACCACCAGATCAGCCTGTCCCAGCAGCCGCAGGTAGCGGAACAGCTCGACCCCCAGCACGGCGCCCAGCGCCCCGCCCACAGCCATGATGCCGCCGATGCGGTAGTCGACCGCCTTCATGCCGGAATATCGTATCACGCCCGAAGTCGATGAGGCGACGACGTGGCTGGCCTGGCTGGCCACCGCCACGGTCGGCGGGATGCCCAGAAAAACCAGCACCGGCGCCATCAGGAAGCCGCCGCCGATACCGAAAAGACCGGACACGAATCCGACCAGCGCCCCCAGCATGACCAGGAGCGGCCAGTTCACCGAGACTTCGGCTATCGGCAGGTAAATATCCACGGCACGCGCCTTCGGCTGGAAGGACAGGCAATCAGCGCCGGAAAGGCGACTAGGCTTCCGGTCTTAGCGGCCCCTGCGTCGAACCGCCACCCCCGGGTGGGCGCACCAGGTGCGGATCAGCCGACCGGCGCGACCGTAAAGGCGTCAGCGGCTTCGCGCGCCTTGCGCCGATCCGCCGCCGACAGACCCGAAGTCAAGCGCTGGACCGAGGCCAAGGCCTGCTGATCCCCGCGCCGCGCCGCGATCATATACCACTTGAAGGCTTCGACCCGGTTCGGCGCCACGCCCTCGTCGCCCTTCTCCAGAAGCTGGGCGACATTGTACTGGCTGTCGACGCGACCGGCGCTGGCCGCCTTGGTCAGCCAGTTCAGGGCGTCGACGCGATTCCGCGCGCCGCCCACGCCGTCATACATCTGCATGGCGTAGAAATGCATGGCCTTGGCGTCGCCCGCCTCGGCCGCGCGACGCGCCCAGGCGCGAGCCTCGACCTCATCCACCGCCAGTCCAGCGGCGCCGTCCTGATACAGGCTGGCCAGACGCAGCTGCGCCGGGGCGTAGCCCAGGTTGGCGGCGCGGGTCAGAGGCTCCAGCCCGCTGTCGTCGCCATTGTCCAGCATCTGCACGGCGCGCGCGAACAGGCCTGCGCCCTCGGTCGCCGCCGCGTCAGGCGAAGGCACGGCGTCCGTGGGCGAGGCGTCCAGCGCCAGTGCGGCTATCGGCGCCGTGGTTGCTGCTGGCCCCGAGCCGCCGTCCACAGCGTCCGGCGCCAGGGTGAATCCGCCGGGCAGGGTCAGTCCCGAACCGCCCGCGACCTGCAGGGTCGCATAGCCCCCGGCCACGCCCAGCGCCGCCACGGCCATGGCGCTCAGGGCGGTGCGCATGGTCGAGTTCTGACGCCCGGCCTGTTTGTCCAGACGTTCCTGCAGCTTGGACTTGCCGCCCCGCCGCGACAGGCCAAAGCCCTGACGCGTCTCCGCCGCATCTTCCGGCGTCATGGAGGCGCGCGCCGCCTCCAGAACATCGCGCGTCGTGCTGGGGCGGGTCAATTCTTCTGACGGCGGCGTCGGAGAGACGAACTCCAGATCCGCCGAAAAGCCGTCATCATCCTGAGCAGGCGCAGACGCCGGTTCAGGCTCAAATCCGCCCGTCACCTTCAGGATGTCGTTGACGTCGGCGCCGCCGAACAGATCTTCGTCGGCCTGCGCCCACGGATCAGGCGCGACCTGTCCGAAGGACGGCGGCGCCCGGTCGGCGTCCGCCTGTGCAGACGTCGGCGCATCCTCAAAGACGCTGTCGGCGAAGACATCGCCGCGCACGGCCAGAGCGGCCCCGTCATGGAGGACGCCTGTCGCATCATCGACAGACCAGTCGTCCGCAGCATCGGCGAAGGCGGTCGCGCGCCAGTCACCGCTGGCGGTTTCCGCCGGGGTCCACGGCGTGGGATCAGGGCTTTCCAGCGGCGGCGCGCGACGGACATCGCGGTCAGAGCGCTGTTCAATGCTGCCGCGCGCCTCGGCCAGCAGGCGGGCGGTGCGCTCCTCGCTCTGACGCATCCGTTCGGCCAGTTCGCCCGAGGCGTGCTCGTGGCGCTGCTGTATCCGGTCGGTGCTTTCCGACAGGCGGCGGCCGATGTCGTCCAGCGCCTGAGCCGAGCGGCGCTCCGACTGGGCGATGCGCTCGCTGAGGCGATCAGAAATGCGGGAGATCTCGTCGCCCAACCGCTCCAGCGCCAGAGCGTGCTGGTCGTCAGCCTGGGTCAGGCGCCGGTCCACAGCCTCGGCGTGACGCGTCAGGTCGCGTTCGATCTTCTGTTCCAGCGCAGCCATACGGGCGCCGGATGAGGCTGCGCCCTCTTCCTCGACCTTCTGCACGCGGCCGTTCAGGTTGCGCGCGATCCGCATGATCTCGCGGCCCATGCCCTCGACAGCAGCGGCCGAGCGCTGCTCGGCGGCGCGGGCCTGTTCGCCGATGGCGGCCAGGGCGGTTTCCAGACGACTCGAGCGTTCAACGCTCTCCACCGCCTCAAGGCGACGGATCATTTCAGTGCGGCTGGTCTCGACCTGACGGGTCAGATCCTCGGCCAGCCGTTCAAGGCGTGACGCCTCGGCATCCGGGTCGGCCTCGCGTTCATGACGATGGGCCGGTTCGATACGGCGTTCGACGTCGTCCATGCGCCGGTCCAGCGCGGCGAACGACTGTTCCAGCGCCTTCAGGGCCTCAGATGTGCGCGCCTGCGCATCGTCAAGACGCGCGCCGACCTGAGTCAGCAGGGCGGTTCCCGCGCCCGGCCCGGCGGCCTTCTCGACCGCCTCGATGCGGTCGCGCAGTTCGCTGACGCCCGCGCGCTGGCGCTCGTCCATGTCGTAGAGGCGCGTGGAAACAGCAGTCAGGGCCGCATCCAGCTTGTCCAGCCCCTCGCGCGCCTCGGTCCCGGCGTCCTGTTCCAGACGGCGCAGGCGGCGGTGACCTTCGCGCAGTTCCTCGGCGATATCGTCGATGCGGCGCGCCTTGGCGACCTCGGCCTCATCCTGTTTCTCAAGACGGCGCACTAGACCGGCGACGGCCTGATCTATGCCCTGAATGGCCAGTGTCGAGCGGCGCTCGGCTGCTTCCAGACGCTCGGCGATCACCTCCAGAGAGGCGCCCATCCGGCCCATGCTTTCATGGCGGCTGTCATCGCCATAGACATCGTCCAGACGACGCGAGCGGCTGCGGCGATCATAGGGGTCGGGGATCGGCGTGCGGCGCGGCAGGGTGGCGACGCCGTCATCCTCGTCCGGGTCGTCCATGATCATGGAATTCAGCCACTCGCCCAGGGTCATGCCTGAGCGGCGCGCCAGATCCTTGGCGATTTCACGCGCCTTGGGATCGATGCCCTTCACGCTCCACGGCGCCGCTGCGGTCACTGATTCGCCTCCAGACCCATGATGCGAACGGTATCCTTCCAGATGAAGCGTGTAAACGCGACGTTAATCGCTAGATGTAGCGCCTCACGCCGTTACAGCGACGCCTGCCGTCAAGCTGCTGATGCGCCTGACATGGTTAATGCCGCGTTTAGATTAACCGTGCAGCAAGAATTGCGGCGGCGCCGTCGAATGAGACACGCAGGAGCGCTTGCAACCGGCCCGGCGATGTCCCAACTGGCGCCCTCATGGACGCCACGCTCACCCTGATCCTGCTGATCGCCTCTGTGGCGGTCGTCGTCTTCGCCGGATGGCGCGGGTCACGGCCGACCGACATCATGCGCGGGCCGCGCATGATGCCGTGGCGTTTCATCATGCTGCTGGCGGCCGCGCTGGTCTTCTTTCTGCTGATCCACCTGCTGGCGGAAGTCAGCGGACGACCGCTGCCGTCCGCCAGGCAGTTCTAGACGGCGAGGCCTGCGCCTCGCTCGCCCTCAAGCAGCGCGAAGCGCGTTAGGGCGACTTAAAAAGCCCCGAAGCACCAGGCCAGAACCGCCTTCTGGGCGTGCAGGCGGTTCTCGGCCTCGTCCCAGATCAGCGACTGCGGGCCGTCAATGACGGCGTCGGTCACCTCTTCGCCGCGGTGAGCGGGCAGGCAGTGGAGGAAGACGGCGTCGTCGGCCGCCTCGGCCATCAGGGCCTCGTCGACGCTGTAGGGTTCGAAGGCCGCGAGGCGGGCCTCATAGTCCTGATCGCCCATAGAGACCCAGGTGTCGGTGACGACGACGTCGGCGCCCTTGACCGCTTCGCGCGGATCGCTGGTCAGGTGAACGTTAGAGCCGCCCTTTTCCAGATCACGCAGGTCGGGATGGTATTCCGCCGGACAGGCGACATGCAGGTGGAAACCCAGCTTGGGGGCGGCGTGCATGAAGCTGTGGCAGACGTTGTTGCCGTCGCCGATCCAGGCGATCGTCTTGCCCTCGATCGGGCCGCGATGCTCCTCGATCGTCATCAGATCGGCCAGGATCTGGCACGGGTGGCTGCGGTCGGTCAGGCCATTGACGACCGGCACGGTCGAGACACGAGCGAAACGCTCGACGTCTTCGTGGTCGTTGGCGCGGATCATCACGGCGTCGACCATGCGCGACAGGACCCGGGCGGTATCCTCGACCGGCTCGCCCCGGCCCAGTTGCATGTCCGAGGCGGTGGCGATGATGGAGTCCCCGCCCAGTTGGCGGATGGCCGCGTCAAAGCTGAAGCGGGTGCGGGTCGAGTTCTTCTCGAAGATCATGGCCAGGACGCGGTCCTTACCCGGCGCATCGGCGTCGGCGCGGCCCTGGGGCCAGCCTTTTCGGGCGCGTTTTCGGGCGTGGGCGTCGTCCAGAATGGCACGCAGATCAGCCGCGTCCAGGCGGTGGATGTCGAGGAAGTGACGAACCATGACCAAGCCTTCTCCCTCCCCTTCATGGAGAGGGTGGTCCCGCAGGGACCGGGTGGGGCGGCCCTGCGGAAATCTGGAAGTAGAAGAAAGCGCCCCCACCCCGCCTCCCCATGAAGGAGAGGAAGAAAGCGTCTAGCTCGCGACCTTGGTGCGGGCGAACTCGCAGGCCTTCTCGAACTTCTCGACGGCCTCGCGGGCTTCTTCGAGGGTGATGTTCAGCGGCGGCAGGACGCGGACCAGATTGTCGCCGCCGCCCGCGACCAGCAGCCTGGCCTCGTCGCGCGCCCACCCCATGAACTCGCGGTTGTTCGGAACCAGTTTGACGCCCAGCAGCAGACCCTTGCCGCGCACCTCGACGATCACGTCGGGGAAGCGTTCCTGCAGGCCGTGAAGCTGCTGCTTCAGATAGCCTGCGACTTCGTTGACGTTGTTCAGGATGGCGTCCGAGGACACTTCGTCAAAGGCGGCCTGACCGACCGCCATCGCCAGCGGATTGCCACCGAAGGTCGAGCCGTGGACGCCGACCGTCATGCCCTTGGCCGCCTCGGCCGTGGCCAGGCAGGCGCCGATGGGGAAGCCGCCGCCCAAAGCCTTGGCGATGGCCATGATGTCCGGCGTCATGCCGGCCCATTCGTGCGCCCACAGCTTGCCGGTCCGGCCCATGCCGCACTGGACTTCGTCAAAGATGATCAGGACGCCGTGCTTGTCAGCCGTCTCGCGCATCCAGCGCAGGTCTTCCTCGGGCGTGGCGCGGCAGCCGCCCTCGCCCTGAACCGGCTCAAGGATGATGGCGGCGGTGTTCGGGTTCTCGAAGGCGGCGGTCAGGGCGGCCTTGTCGCCCCACTTCAGCTGATGGAAGCCTTCCATCTTCGGCCCGAAGCCTTCGGTGTAGCTGGGGTTGGCTGCGGCGTTGATCGCGCCATAGGTGCGGCCGTGGAACGAGCCGTCGAAGCCGTAGATGTCGATACGCTCAGGCTGGCCGTTGGCGACGTGGAATTTACGCGCCGTCTTAAGGGCGCACTCGATCGCCTCGGTGCCCGAGTTGGTGAAGAAGACGACGTCTGCGAACGACTTCTCGCACAGGGAGTCAGCCAGGGCGTCCTGCCCCGGAATCTTGAAGATGTTGGAGACGTGCCACAGCTTTTCGGCCTGATCCTTGACCGCCTGCACCAGCTTGGGGTGGGCGTGGCCCAGGGCGTTGGTCGAGATGCCCGAAACGCAGTCCAGATACTCCGTCCCGTCGACCGACCACAGTCGGACGCCCTGGCCGCGCTCCACTTCCAACGGCGCGCGATTGTAGACACCCATCAGATGACCGGACACTTGGCAGACTCCATAAAGTGAGACGGTCCCGACGCGTCTGCGACGGGACCGCTTTTGGAAAAGGGCGACGAACTTGTCGGGCGCTATTTCCCTATAGTCAACACCGCGTGGGGCGCGAATTCAGCGCAGTTGCGCGTCCAGCTTCTGGATCAGCGCCGCATAGGTCCGCCCCGCCAGGTCGATGGTGTGGCCCTCGACCGCCTCGATGGCGTCGTCCTTGGAGTGGATCACGCGGAAAACCTGCGGCACGAAGCCCTCGGCCAGACCGTTCGTCTCGCCGCCGTTGAAGGCCAGCCACATCTGGTGGGCGCCGATCTCGTCCTGAAAACCCAGCGAGACGACCGGCGCGCCCGCCGCCGAGAATGCCCGATCGTCCGATGGCGGATATTGGGGGAAGCCGACGCACTGCATGGCGTGCTCGGCGCACAGTTCCTGCACAGCGCGGGTGACGAAGGCGGACTGCGCCCCGTTGTTCTGGCCGTACATCAGGGTGTCGCCATAGGCGGCGATGTCGGAGTTCACCACGGCGGCGACATTGGCGATGCCGTGCGCCTCGATCCACTTCCTGGCGCCGATCAGGCCCAGCTCTTCCTGATCGAAGAAGATGATGCGGATGCGGTGCGACAGCGGCGCCTCACGCAGCACCTTGGCCGCCTCGATCAGGGCGACCACCGAGCCCGCATTGTCGATCACCCCCTGCGACAGGGTGCCGTCGTGCAGCTTCACCGCGTCATAGTGGGCGGTCAGCAGGATCTCCTTCTGCCCCTCGCCGAGGGTGACGATGACGTTTGAGCCCTGCATCGGCCCGCCCCGGCCGCCGCCCTCGAATGTCTCGACGGTCGGCGCGAAACCTTCGTCGCGCAGCTGGCGCAACAGCACGTCCAGTCGCGCGGCGTTGGACGGCTGCACAAAGGCGCCGACCTGTTCGCGCAGATCGGCGGCGCGGTTCTGGGCCAGCGACGGCGCCGCCGTCATGCAGACAGCCGCCAGGCAGACGGCGGCGACAGCGGCTTTCAGGCGGAGATGAAACAACATGGCGAGGCCCCTTTTACGGGGCCCCACGCCCCGCGCTCAATGATCCGATTAAAGTGAAACCGGTCCAGATGCGACCGCATCCGAACTCAGCTCTTCAGCCGCCAGCCCGAACGGAACACCAGCCAGCAGGTCGCGCCCATCACCACAGTCAACACGGCGCTCATGACCACGCCGACAATCAGACTGCCCTCGGCATGACCGATGAACCCCGCCCGGAACCCGTCGATCAGGTAGAAGAAGGGGTTGAACCTGCTGATGCTGGCGAAGGGCTCAGGCAGGCTGTCGATCAGGTAGAAGGTGCCCGACAGAAAGGTCATCGGCATGACCACGAAATTCTGCACCGCCGACAGATGGTCGAACTTCTCGGACCACAGACCCGCCAGCACCCCGACCATGCCCATCAGCAGGGAGGCGATCAGGCCGAACCAGACGATCAGGGCGATGTTGGCCAGCCCCAGCTTCGCAAACGGCATGACGCACAGCGCCGTCACCAGCCCCACCGCCACGCCGCGCGTCGCGGCGCCCAGGGTGAAGCCGACCATCAGCTCCAGCGGGCTGAGCGGCGGCGTCAGGAAATCGGTCGCCGTGCCCATGATCTTGGCCTGGATCAGGCTGGACGAGGCGTTAGCGAAGGCGTTCTGAAGGATGGCCATCATGATCAGACCCGGCGCCACGAACTCGGCGAAGGGCGTGCCGTGCAGAGGCGGCCGCGCGCCCTTCAGCGCCACTACGAAGACCATCATGTAGAGCAGGGTCGTCACCACCGGCGCCGCCACCGTCTGGGCGCCCACCTTCCAGAAGCGGCGGACCTCCTTCAGGTAGAGGGTGCGCAGCCCCACCCAGTTGATCCCGTCATAACGGCGGGGCTGAGGAAGGCCGCGAGGAGTGGCGGAAGAGGCGTCGGAACCGGCGGTCAGGAGCGTCATGCGGTCTCAGATGCGACAGCCAAGCCGGTTTCGCAAGGCGTGGGGCCTGTGGATGACGGCCAAGAAATTGAGTCAAATCGGGACATTAACCATACTAGATGTAGTTTCTGTGGACAGGTGAATTCCCACATATTGCGTGTTTTAAGGGGTGATTTACGATTAGAGGCGTGATGAGGAGCCGAAATTCGGACTCCGGCACAAGATATTGAATCCGACTTCTCCCGGGAGGGCGACATGAACCCAGGCTGGACCGAAGACCGCGTCGGCGCGCTCAAGAAGCTGTGGCTGGAAGGTCAGTCAGCGAGCCAGATCGCCAAGGCCCTTGGCGGCGGCGTGACCCGCAACGCCGTGATCGGCAAGGTGCACCGCCTTGGCCTGTCGGGCCGAGCGGCGCCGTCGCAACCCGCGCGCACCACCTTCCGCCCGGCTCGACCGCGCGCCGCCGCACCGGCCGCGCCGGTGCAGGCGCCGTCGGCGCCGCGCCGCATCGAGGCCGTGGCCCCGCGCCCTGTGGTCGCCGCCCCCGTGTCCCAGACCCCGGTCGTCGCGCCGGACCTGCCCGGCACCGCAACCGTGCTGACGCTGGGCGCCCACATGTGCAAATGGCCGATCGGCGACCCCTCGACCAGCGACTTCAGCTTCTGCGGCCGTCGCGCCTCGGAAGGCGTCTACTGCGTCGAACACGCCCGCGTCGCCTACCAGCCTCAGGTCCGCAAGAGCCCCAACAAGGACGCCTCGTCCGACCTGGCCCGCAGCCTGCGCCGGTACATTTAAGCCTGCTATCGCTCGCGACGCGGTCGCTTGCTGCTTGAGCAGACGTGATCGCTATCGCTTGCAGCGCGGCGGCTCGCTGCTTGATCAGGGTGGCCGCCGCGTCGTCGGCTTTCGGCCCAACGGCCGACATGAACGCCTCTTACAGGGGCCGCCGTCCGCCCCGCCGTTTGCCGGCGGGCTACGGGGCGGGGCTGCGGTTCATCCGGGTTGACGCAGCCCCATCCCCTCGCCTCTGGCGAGGGGTTTTTTATTTGGCCCTGCCGCTCTTTGCGCTGCTTGAGGACGAGGCTGGCCGCCCAGCCGACAGCTTGCGTCGCGCCGCCGCCCTCGACATACCTCAGCCATGCTCGAGGTTTGTTCATGTCTGCGCTGAAGTCCGCACTATCAGTCGGCGAGGTGGCGCGGCGCAGCGGCGTGGCCGTCTCCACCATACACTTCTATGACGCCGAGGGTCTGATCGAAGGCTGGCGCACCGAAGGCAACCAGCGCCGCTATCCGCGCGCCGTCCTGCGCCGCATCGCCATCATCCGCATCGCCCAGCGCGCCGGCATCCCCTTGGCGACGGTGCGCGAGGCGCTGGCCGACCTGCCGCACGACCACACGCCCAACGCCGCCGACTGGCGTCGTTTCTCCGAAGCCTGGCGCGCCATGTTGCATGAACGGATCGCCGCCCTGACCCAACTACGGGACCAGATCACCAGTTGCATCGGCTGCGGCTGCCTGTCGCTGGACGAATGCCCGCTGCGCAACCCCGACGACGTGCTGAGCCTGGAGGGTCCGGGGCCGCGACATCTGATCCCGCCGGTCTGACGCCCGCGCACTTGACCTCAAGTGCGCTTGAGGTTCTAGAGGCTCATCGGCTTGCGGCAGCCCCGCCGCCCTCCCTGAGAGCCGACATGACCGACATATCCCACGACGCCCCGCCGGGGTGGAGCGCCCTGCTGACCGGCCGCAACGGCGTCTACGCCCTGGCCCTGGCGGGCGGCGTCGTCCTGCATTCCGTCAACATCTACATCGCCACCACCGTCATGCCCTCGGCTGTGCAGGACATCGGCGGGCTGGATTTCTACGCCTGGACCACGACCCTGTTCGTCCTGGCCTCCATCTTGGCGGCGGCCCTGACCGCCCCTTTTCTGCGCGCGACGGGTCCGCGTACGGCCTACGCGGCGGCGGCCCTGGTCTTTGCAGGCGGCTCGCTGATCTGCGCGCTGGCGCCCTCCATGCCGGTGATGCTGGGCGGTCGCTTCATCCAGGGGTTCGGCGGCGGTCTGCTCTACGCCCTGGCCTACGCCGTGACCCGCATCGTCTTCCCTGAGGCCCTGTGGGGCCGGGTCATCGGCGTCATCTCGGCCATGTTCGGGGTCGCCACCCTGATCGGCCCGGCCGTCGGCGGCCTGTTCGCCGAGATAGGCGCCTGGCGTCTGGCCTTCGGCTCCCTGGTCCCTGTGGCTGCGCTTTTCATCCTGCTGGCCCTCACCGTTCTTCCGGGTCGTGACCGCGCGCGTGAAGACGACGGCCGCCTGCCCCTGCCTCAACTGGCCCTGCTGTCCGGCGCCGTGCTCAGTGTCTCGGCCGGAAGTCTGTCGCCGGTGCTGACGTGGAATCTGGCAGGTCTAAGCGCTGCTGTCGTCCTGGTCGCCTTGATCGCTGTGATCGACGGACGCTCAGAGGCGCGCCTGCTGCCGCGCAGGTCGTTCAGCCTGAGGATGCCGCTGGGCGCGCTCTATCTGACGATCGCCTTGCTGATGGCAGGAATGCAGGCCGAGATCTTCGTGCCCTATCTGCTGCAGACCCTGCACGCCCAGTCGCCGCTGTGGGCGGGGTATCTGGCCGCCCTTATGGCTTTCGGCTGGACCTTCGCCACCCTGGTCAGCAGCCGCTGGCAGGGAGGATCGGGCAAGCGCCTGCTGCTTGCCGGCCCCTTGCTGATGCTGGTCGGGCTGATCCTGATGTCGGTTTTCCTGCCGATCAGGACTGCCGGCGGCGCGGGCGTGCTGGTCGGCGTGTGCCTAGGCCTGTTCCTGGTCGGTTTCGGCATCGGCCTGGTCTGGCCCGCCCTGGTGACGCGGGTGTTCCAGAACGCCCCCGACGACGAGCGCGACCTGACAAGCGGCGCCATGACCACGGTCCAGCTGTTCGCCATCGCCATGGGCGCCGCGGGCGCAGGCATGATCGCCAACGTCGCCGGGATCGCGACGCCCGGCGGGGTAGAGGGCGCAGTCTCGGCCGCCTTCTGGCTGTCCACTCTCTTCGCCGCGGCGCCCATCCTGGTGCTGTTGCTGACGCCGCAGCTGTTGCGGTTGACGGCGGCGCGGCGCGGCTAGTTCAGGACGCGCCGGGAATCCGGCACGTCCAGGCTGAAGGCCGGGATGGCGGCTTCGAACATCCGGCCTTCGGCGTCCTGCATGAAATAGGCGCCGACCATCGAGCCGGAGGGCGTCGTCAGCGGGCAGCCCGAGGCATAGGCGTAGCTGTCGCCCGGCTCGATCACCGGCTGTTCGCCGACCACGCCGGGGCCGCGTACCTCTTCGACCCGCCCCATGGCGTCAGTGATGGTCCAGCGTCGGGCCACCAGCTGCACCGGGCCGCCGCTCAGATTGACGATCTCGATCTGATAGGCCCAGACCCAGCGCCCCTCGGCGGGGTCGGACTGCCCCGCCAGATAGGAGGGGCGGACGCGAACGACGACGCCTTCGGTCTCGGCGGAGTAGGCAGGAGCGGAGTGCATGCGCTATATGCCGCCCGCCGTGCTCGGGGTTCAAGCGTCTGTCTTCGTGTCGCGCTACACAGACGACGAAATCCGTGTGAGAACAGGACGGCATGACCAGCTTTCAGTTTCCCGACCAGCCCGGCATCCTTCCCTTCCAGGGTATTGAGACCCTGATCGCGATCGGCGCCATCGCTTCCGACACCCCGTTCGACGCCGATCAGGTCCAGCCTGCCAGCATCGACCTGCGCCTGTCCGATCAGGCCTGGCGCGTGCGCGCCTCCTTCCTGCCCGGCCAGCGCAAGGTCGAGGAACGCATCGCCGACGTCGCCATGCACGTCATCGACCTGTTCGGCGGCTATGTGATGGAAAAGGGCTGCGTCTACATCGCCCGCCTGCAGGAGCGCCTCAACCTGCCCAAGGGGCTGAACGCCCGCGCCAACCCGAAAAGCTCGACCGGCCGCGTTGATGTCTTCGTGCGCCTGCTGACCGATCAGGGCGGCAGCTTCGACGACGTGGACGAAGGCTATGACGGCCCGCTATATCTCGAGATCGCACCCCAGACCTTCTCCATCCTGGTCAAGCCGGGCACGCGCCTGAACCAGTTGCGTCTCAAGGCGGGCGAGCCGCCCAAGCTGGAGACCCGCAGCGTCGGCGTCGACCTGCGCGCAGGCGACAACGGCGTCGTCGGCTATCGCGGCCGACGCCACGCGGGCGTCGTCAACATGGACCACATCGACGGCCACGACCCGCGCGACTTCTGGGAGCCGCTGACGCTTCGTCGCGGCGAGCTGCTGCTGGATCCGGGCGAGTTCTACATTCTGGCCTCATCGGACGATGTGGAGATCCCGGTCGATCAGGCCGCCGAGATGACCCCGATCGACCCCTCGGTCGGCGAGTTCCGCGTCCACTACGCCGGCTTCTTCGACCCCGGCTTCGGTACGGACGAGGCCCACGGCGCCGGGTCAAAAGGCGTGCTGGAGGTCCGTACCCACGACACCCCCTTCCTGCTGGAACACGGCCAGATCGTCGCCCGACTGGTCTATGAGCCGCTGACGGAACGGCCCTCGCGCCTCTACGGCGAAGGCGGCAGCCACTACCAGAGCCAGGGGCTCAAGCTGTCGAAACACTTCCGCCCCTGGGGCTAGGCTTCTTTCCTCCCTGTCGCATAGCGATGGGGAAGCGGCGCGGTCGCGATAGCGGCCGTGACGGAGGGCGACTCCACGGCAACTGTCTGCGCCGCCCCCTCCACCGCTTCGCGGTCCCCCTCCCCATGGAATGGGGAGGAAAGCGTGGGCGTCAGGTCAGCCTGTTCGCCTTCCTCAAGTCGGGGAAGACCTTGGCCCAGACGCCCGTAGCGGCCAGAGCGCCGAAGCCGCCGAACACCGCCGCCCCGATCGGACCCAGGAAGCGCACCATCACGCCGGAATAGGCCTCGCCCAGTTCATTGGATGCGCCGATGAACAACATCGACACGGATGACACCCGGCCGCGCATATGATCGGGCGTGGCCAGCTGGATCAGGGTCTGGCGGATGTTGACGCTGATCATATCCGAGGCGCCGCCGAGAAACAGCACAAGGCCTGACAGCCAGACGCTTTTCGACAGGCCGAAAATCAGGGTGCAGACGCCGAACATGGCCACCGCCCCGAACATCCAGCGCCCGCCGTGGCGCACGATGGGAAAGCGGCTCAGATAGACGGCCATGACCAGGGCGCCGACGCCGAAGGACGCCCGCAACAGACCGAATCCGACGGCCCCGACGTGCAGGATGTCGCGCGCGAAGATCGGCGTCAGCAGGGCCACCCCCGCCAGCAGGACGACGACCAGATCCAGCGAGATGGCGCCCAGCACGATCTTGGTCTTCCACACATAGGCCAGTCCTTCGCGGACCTGCTGCACCGGCCCCAGTTTGGACGGGTCGACCTGCGGCTTGCCGCGCGTGCGGATCATTACGAAGCAGATGATCGCGATCAGGAAAAGACCGACCGAAAAGGCGTAGGCCATAGGCACGGACACGGCCACAATCACTCCGCCCAGCGCCGGCCCGGCGATGGCGCCGGTCTGGAAGGCGATGGACTGGGCGGCGATGGCGGGCGGCAACGCCTTGCGCCCCACCACCATCGGCAGGAAAGCCTGACTGGCCGGGGCCAGGAAGGCCCGTGCCGCGCCGAAGACGGCGGCCACCGCCAGCAGTCCCCACAAAGGCGGCGAACCGTGCAGGGCCATCATCAGGAAAGCGACGGCGCACAGCCCCTCGACCCCGTTCGACAGGGTGACGGTGTGCTTGCGGTCACGCCGGTCGGCCATCGCGCCCGCCGGCAGGGTGAAGGCCAACAGCGGCAGGAACTGACACAGCCCCACCAGCCCCAGATAAAGACTGGCTTCCTCGATCGGATGATCGCGCCGGGCGATCTCATAGACCTGCCACAACAGGGCCGAGGACTGGATCTGGATGCCCAGCACCGCCGCCAGCCGTCCCAGCCACAACAGGCGGAAATCAGCGATGGCCCACGGACTGGAGGGTTCTTCGTCGCGCGGCGAACCGGCGGGCGAGGCGGAAACAGGACTTTCAGTCGTCACGGTCGTGGTGCGTCTTCAAGCTAAGCCGCCGTTGCGGCGATCAGGTCTTCTCGCAGGTGCGTGATTATGCCTAAAGCATTTGCCCATGAGCGCCGCATCACAATCCGTCATCGATCCTGTCGAACTGACTCGCGACCTGATCCGCATTCCCTCCGTCACCCCCGCCGACGAGGGGGCGATGGACGTGCTGGAGCGCGCCCTGACGGGCCTGGGCTTCACCTGCCGCCGCATGGTGTTCGAGGGGCCGAGCGGCGTCGGTCATGACGCCCGGATCGAGAACCTCTACGCCCGGCGCGGGACGGCCTCGCCCAACCTCTGTTTCGCGGGTCACACCGACGTGGTGCCGATCGGCGACCTGAAGGCCTGGAGCGCCGGTCCGTTCGAGGGCGAGACCCGCGACGGCGTCCTCTATGGCCGCGGCGCCGTGGACATGAAGGGCGGCATCGCCGCCTGGGTCGCCGCCGTCTCGCGCGTGCTGGCGGCAGGAGAAATCGAGGGATCGCTGTCCTTCCTGATCACCGGCGACGAGGAAGGCCCCGCCCTGCACGGCACCAAGCGGGTGGTCCAGACCCTGGCCGCCGAGGGCGAGGTCATCGACGCCTGCGTGGTCGGAGAGCCGTCTTCCGCCCAACATCTGGGCGACATGATCAAGGTCGGGCGGCGCGGCTCGCTGAACACCTGGATCACCGTGCACGGCAAACAGGGCCACGTCGCCTATCCCGACCGCGCCGCCAATCCGGCCCCGGTCGTAGCCCGCCTGCTGGCGCGTCTCAACGCCCACGTCCTCGACGAAGGCTATCCATCTTTGGACGCTAACGCCCCGCTCGCGGAGCAGGGCTGCATGAGCGTGGGATTCCCGCCCTCGAACCTTGAGATCACCACCATCGACGTGGGCAACCCGGCGACCAACATCATCCCGGCGGAAGCCAAGGCGCGCCTCAACATCCGCTTCAACCCGACCCACACCGGCGACGGCCTGATCGACTGGCTGAACCGCGAGGCCGGGGCGCTTCAGGCCGAGACGGGTCTGCAGATCGAGCTGGAGCATATGTGCTCAGGCGAGGCCTTCCTGACCGAACCCGGCGTCTTCGTCAGCGCTGTTCAGGACGCGGTCGAGGCCGTGCTGGGCCGCCGCCCTGAAGCCTCGACCACCGGCGGCACCTCCGACGCCCGCTTCATCCGCGCCCTGTGCCCGGTGCTGGAGCTGGGCTTGGTCGGCCAGACCATGCATCAGGTCGACGAGCGCGTGCCCGAGGCCGAACTGCGCGCCCTGACCGACGCCTATGAGCGCGTCATCACGACAGTGCTGCAACGGTTGGCGGCCTGACGGCTCAACGGCAGGCGTCGACCCATTCAGCGTCGGCAAGGTCGGCCATCCGCTCAGGGCCGATGCGGACGGCCGAGTGGATGGCGCCGGCCGCCGGGATCACCACGTCCCACGCCTTCAGCGACACGTCGCAATAGACCGGCAGGGGCGTCGCCAGGCCGAAGGGGCAGACGCCGCCGACCGGATGGCCGGTCACAGCCTCGACCTCAGCCAAATCCAGCATTTTCACCTTGCCGCCGAAGGCCGCCTTGGCCTTGGCGTTGTCCAGCCGCGCGTCGCCCGCCGTGACCAGCAGGACGACGCGGTCGCCTGCGCGCAGGGACAGGGTCTTGGCGATCTGGCCCGGCTCGACGCCGTGGGCGGCGGCCGCCTCGGCCACCGTGGCGGTGCTGACGTCCAGTTCGATGACGGCGACGTCAGGCGCCTTTTGCGCGAAGAAGGCGCGGACGCTGTCCAGGCTCACGGCTTTTGCGCCGCTTCCAGCCGGGCGATGCGGCGGTCCATGTCGGCGACCTGATCCTTCAGGCGCTGCGCCTCGGACGCCATGTCGACCGGGGTGCCGTCGTCATAGGTCAGCTGCGCCCCCTTCTCGATCAGATCGAGGCGATAGAGGGCGGTGACGCGGGTCGCTTTGAACCGCTCCAGTTCGCCTTCATTGGTGATGACGCGGGCCATGTCAGCGCGCCGCCACAACGATGACCTCGACCAGATAGTCCGGCGTAGCCAGCTTCGCTTCGCAGGTGGCGCGGGCGGGCGGATTGGCCGGATCGACCCAGGCGTCCCAGACGCCGTTCATCGCCTCGAAATCGGCGATGTCGGCCAGCCACACCTGAGCCGACAATATCTTCGACTTGTCGCTGCCGCATTCGGCCAGAAGCGCCTCCACCTCGGCCAGGGCGGTGCGCGTCTGGGCGGCGACATCCTGTCCCGGCTCTCCAACCTGTCCGGCCAGATAGATGGTCTGGCCGTGGATCACGGCCTGGCTCATGCGCCGTTCGGGCTGGATGCGGGTGATCATGGCGTCTCCTTTGCGCTTGAAGCCGGACTTAACGCGGCGCGGCAGGCGCTCCAAGGGCAAAGGCCGACGGCGCCGTCTTCCTAAACGCGAAAAGCCGTGCCACAGGAAGCGCCATGGAAACGATCCGTATCGAAAACCGCATCGGCGTGCGCGCCACCGCCGAACGCATCTGGGACGTGCTGACGGACTTCAACGGCTGGCGTCGCTGGAACCCGCATGAGGTCGAGATTCAGGGCTCGCTGAGCTTCGGCGCGCCCATCAGCCTGACCGAACGGCTGCCTGATCTCGGCGAGCGTCAGGTACAGGCCCAGTTGGGCGAGTGGGAGCCCAACGCCCAGTTGGTCTGGATCGAGCGGCGCGGCTTCCTGTTCCGCACCCTGCGCTACTATGAAATCGAAGAGTTGGAACGCGGCGCCTGCATCGTCTCGCACGGCACGGTCTTCACCGGCCTGCGGGCCGAGCTGTTCCACGACAAGCACCGCGCCCGCATCCGCCCGGCCTATCAAGCCATCAGCGAAGCCCTGAAGCGCGTCGCCGAAGAAGACTGACCGCCTAGCCGCCCTTCATCATGTCCTGAATATTGATGATGGCCGGGCCCAGGATGACGACAAACAGCACCGGCAGGAAGAACAGGATCATCGGCACGGTCAGCTTGGCCGGCAGGGCCGCAGCCTTCTTTTCTGCGGCCGCCAGACGAAGATCGCGGTTCTCCTTGGCCATGACGCGCAGCGCCGCACCCAGCGGCGTGCCATAGGTCTCGGCCTGGGTCATGGCGGTCGCCACGGCCTTGATGCCGGGGTGCTGAGTTCGTTTGGCCATGCCCTCATAGGCCATGCGGCGATCCGGCAGATAGCTGAGCTCAGCCGACAACAGGGACAGTTCCTCGGCCAACTCGATGGACTGGCCGCCCACCTCCTGGCTGACCTTCTGGATGGCGGCCTCGATCGACATGCCGGATTCCACGCAGATCAGCAGAAGATCCAGCGAGTCCGGAAAGGCCGCCATGATCGAGGCGCGTCGCTTGTCGATCATGTTCTTGAGATAGATGTTCGGCGCATAGAAGCCGACGCCCGCCGCCCCCACGACGATGGCCAGATAGGTGGTCACAGGCAGGTCCGGCTTGACCACGCCGAACAGATAGAAGGCCGTCAGTCCCATCAGGATGAACGGCGTGGCGAAGCGGAAGAAATAAAAGGTGTTCAGCGGCCCAGGCCCGCGAAACCCGGCCTGAGCCATGTTCTCGGCCACCTTGGGATCTTCCAGCAACTTGATCAGGTTCAGGCGCTTGACCACCCGACTGCGGAAACTGTTGTCGGTCTGGCGCAGGCCGGATCCTTCGCCGCCGCGAATGGCCTGACGCGACCGGCGACGCAGTTCCTCGCGTCGTTCGCCCACGGCCTTCATCCGGCGATCCAGCCGGGCGCCGCCCCCGACAAAGGATGACAGCAGGGTCAGGACGCTGGCGAAGACGGCCACGCCGACGCCGATGCTCAACAGGTTCTGCGGGTCGGTGATGAAACGCATGAAGCCGCTCATGATCGCCGTCTCTGTCTCAGAACTTGAAGGAAATCATGCGCTTCATCACGAAGACGCCGATCGCCATCCACAGGCCTGCGCCCAGCAGCATCAGCTGGCCCCGGATGTCGGTGAACATCAGCATCATATAGCCCGGGCTGGACAACAGAACGAGGATCATGACCGCCGGCGGAAGGGAAGCGATGATGCCTGCCGAGGCGATGGCCTCGGACGACAGGGCCTTGATCTTCTCGACCATCATCCGCCGGGCGCGCAGCACCGCCGTCAGATTGCCCAGCGCCTCGGCCAGGTTGCCGCCGGACTTCTGCTGGATGGCGATGACGATGGCGAAGAACTTCAGCTCGGGTGTGGGTATGCGTTCGTACATCTTGTCCAGCGCCTCTGCGAGCGTCAGGCCGACGCCCAGCCCTTCGACCAGGGTGCGGAACTCTCCGGCCAGCGGCTCGGGGCTTTCACGGGCGATGATCTTGAAACACTCATGCACCGGCAGGCCGGTCTTGATGCCTCGCACCAGAATGTCGACCGCATCGGCGAAAGCCATGGAGAATTTCTTCATCCGCGCCTTGGCCTTCATCCCCACCAGCCAACGCGGCAGGCCCAGCCCCATGGCGATGCCCACGCCCAGCGCCAGGATGATGTTTGCGCCCAGACCCAGGGTGATCAGCCCGCCGACCAGCCCTGACGCCACGCTGATGATGACGAACACGCGCAGCGACATCTTCAGCCCCGCCTGCTTCAGCTTGGCGCTCATGGTCATGCGCGCCTTGCGTTCGCGCCGGTCGACCTCCTTCAGCTGAAGCATGATCTGCTTGCGGCGGGCCTCGGGCGTATTGGCCACAGCCGTGCGTTTGGCGTTGGCGACGGCCTCGGCGCGAACGCCGCCGATGGTCCTGGCGCGCTTGACCGCCTGATCCGCAGCGTCATCGCCGCTGACCAGAACCCAGCCCACGCCGCCGATGGTGATGAAGGCCAGAACCGCCGCGAGGATCGGAAGCAGCATAAGCCCTACTCCGCCGCGTCCAGGGCTTCGGCCAGTTCCCGCTCCAGCCCGTAGTAGCGGGCGCGGTCCCAGAAGCGCGGGCGAGCGATGCCGGTCGAGCGGTGGCGACCCGTAATGCGGCCGTCTGCATCCTCGCCGGTGATCTCATAGACAAACAGGTCCTGAGTCACGATGACGTCGCCTTCCAGCCCCACCACCTCGGTGATGTGGGTGATGCGGCGCGAACCATCGCGCAGGCGGGCGGCCTGGACGATGACGTCGATAGAGCCGACGATCATCTCGCGGATGGTCTTGGACGGCAGGCCGTAACCGCCCATGGTGATCATCGATTCCATCCGGCTGATGGCTTCGCGCGGGCTGTTGGCGTGCAGCGTGCCCATCGAGCCGTCGTGGCCGGTATTCATCGCCTGCAACAGGTCGAAGGCCTCAGGCCCGCGCACCTCGCCCACGATGATGCGTTCAGGGCGCATACGCAGACAGTTCTTCACCAGATCGCGCATGGTGATCTGGCCCTGCCCCTCAAGGTTCGGCGGGCGGGTTTCAAGGCGCACGACGTGGGGCTGCTGCAGTTGCAGTTCGGCGGCGTCTTCACAGGTGATGACGCGCTCGGTCGGGTCGATGAAGGCCGTCAAGGTGTTCAGCAGGGTGGTCTTGCCCGACCCGGTGCCGCCCGAGATGACCAGATTGCATCGTGAGGCGCCGATGACGCCCAGGACGCGCGCGCATTCCGGACTGACGGAGTCGTACTCCACCAGATTGCGCATCGTCAGCTTGTCTTTCTTGAACTTCCGGATCGTCAGCGTCGGCCCGTCTATGGCCAGCGGCGGGGCGATGACGTTGACGCGGCTGCCGTCAGGCAGGCGGGCGTCGCAGATCGGGCTGGCCTCGTCGACACGTCGCCCGACCTGGGAAACGATCCGTTGACAGATGTTCATCAGCTGGGCGTTGTCGCGGAAACGGACGTTGGTCAGCTGCACCTTGCCGCCGACCTCGATGAAGACCCGCCCCGCGCCATTGACCATGATGTCGGCGATGTCGTCGCGCGCCAGCAGCGGTTCCAGCGGCCCGTAGCCGAGGACGTCGTTCAGGATGTCCTGAACCAGATGCTCCTGCTCGGCCACCGACATGGAGACGTTCTTGATCGCCACCAGCTCGGCGACGATGTCGCGGATTTCCTCGGACGCCGTCTTCTGGTCCAGCTGCGCCAGCTGGGCCAGATCGATGGTGTTCATCAGGGCGTTGAAGATGGTGGTCTTCGTCGCGTGGTAATAGTCGCTCTGTTCGCGCACGATCTCGGCGACGGCCTGCGCCTTCTTCAGCTGTTCCAGACCTGGCGTGGCGCGGGGTCCGGCGACAGGCCCGACGGGCGCCGCCTTCGGCCTTCGCCCCGTCAGCCCGTCCAGCGCGTCCAGACGATCGCTGCGCGGGGCATCGCCCGGAGATGGGACGGCGGGCGGAACTGCGACCGGCGGCGGGGCCAGGGGATCAAGGTCCTCGGCTGAAAAGCCGTCCACAGGCTCAGGCGTCCGACGACGCGGCGCCTCCGCCACGGCCGCCTCGGCAGGCCGAGACGCGAGCGGCGCCTGACCCGGCTGTGCTGTCCGCTTGCCGAACATCCGTTTAGGACTTCCTGCCGAACAGGGAACCGATCAGAGAGCCGCCCTTCGCTCCCGACCTGTTCCGCGTGGCCCCACGCGCAGGCGCGGCGGGCAGTTCACGGCGCGTCACGATCTGCGCCAGAGTTTCGAATGCTTCGGACGTCTTCGTCTTCGCAGCAGATTCCACGATCATCTGGCCGTTGTTGGCGGCCGCGCCGAACACCTTGGCGTCGAAGGGGATGATGAGGCTGGGGTGAACCCCCAGAGCCGCTCCGAAATCCTTGGCCGGAATCTCAGGCCTGCCCGGCATTCCGACCTGGTTCAGCACCAGACGCGGGGGGGCGTCGTTGGGTCGGCCCTGCTTGATCAGGTCGATCATATTCTTGGCGTTGCGCAGCGAGGCCAGGTCCGGCGTCGCCACCACCACCACTTCATCGGCGGCGATCAGCGCCCGTCGCATCCAGCCCGACCACAGGTGCGGCAGGTCCAGCACCACAAAAGGCGCCGTCGAACGGATGCGGTTGGTGACTTCCTCAAAAGCCTCGGCGCCGATGTCCCAGTCCGTCTCAAGCGTGGCGGGGGCCGCGAACAGGCTCAGCTTGTCGGTGCAGCGGACCATCATCCGGTCCAGCAGGGTGGCGTCCAGACGGTCCGGGCGGCTGAGGGCGTCCGCCACGCCGTTCAGCGGGTCCTGATTGAAATCCAGCCCCGCCGTGCCGAACGGCAGATCATAGTCGACAATGACGGTGTTGACGCCGATCCGCTCGCTCATCGCATAGGCGGTGTTGTGCGCCACGGCCGAGGCGCCCGCCCCGCCGCGCGCGCCGACAAAGGCGATGGTCCGGCCGACGAACGGCTGGCTGGGATCGGAGAACAAACCGCCGATGGCCGCGATCAGCTGAAGCGGCTGGACCGGCGCAACCAGATATTCGCTGACGCCCCGACGCATCAGCTCGCGGAACAGCAGGATGTCGTTGGTCGCGCCGATGATGACGACCTTGGTGCCGGAATCGCAGACCTCGGCCAACTGATCGATTTCAGTCAGCAGATCCTGCGGCGCCTTCAGGCTTTCCACGATGATCAGAGGCGGCGTCGACTCAGTCTGATAAGCCTCGATCGCCGCCTGCACCCCGCCCAGACGGATCTGCGTCGTGGCGCGCGTCATACGGCGGTCCTGCCCCGCACGATCTGCGGCCTCGGCCGTGTCCTGACGCTCAGCGAAGATGTGCAAGCCGATGCGCGGGATCGACACCTCGACCGCAGCCGGTCCGCCGGTCGCCAGGGCCATCGCGGTCTCCAGCGCGGGCATGGCCGCCGCAGGAGGCGCCGCCGACACGACAGGCGCAGACGGATCCGCCGCAGGGGCGCCCGCATCCAGCGTCAGGTCCAGCGGGTCGAAACCTTCTTCTATCGACGCCGCCGCCGAGGCCGGCGTCAGACCGTGCGTGGCGTCGAGATCCATGAACTCATCGTCGAGATCATAGCCGTCCAGAGGATCGAACGCCTGAGAAGGAAAAGGCTTGGGCGCTGTGGTCATTGAACGGCCTGCGAGATCCTGGTCCGGGCGATCAGAGGATCGCGCTGGGCCGAGGTCTGTCCGCCCTTGCGATAGTTGTCGAAGACGACCGAGCGGCGACCCATGTCCGACGGCGACATGGCGCGCGGCGCGATGATGTCACGCGGATTGGCGATCTGTGCAGCCAGATTGGCGTTGATGGCGCAGCCGAAATTCGAGGCTGACTGATTATCGCCCGTCCGGCCCAGATTGCCCCACTGGGTTCCGCATTGCGGCACGGCGGCGCGGACGGTCTCAAAACCGACCAGCACGGGCGCGCGCGGATCCGGCGCGTCATAGCCGATCAGTTGAATGCGGTCGCCGGGCACGCCCGCCGCTTCGAAGGCGGCTCTGACGTTCCATGCCGCCCGGCTCGCTACGGGATCGCCGCCTGCGGGCGCTTCGATCACCAGAGCGGGCGCCCCCTCCATGGCGAAACGCCCGATCAGGGCGTCCAGCGCGGCGTGCTGGTTGGGCGACAGACCCGTCTCGTGCACCGCAAGCGCGATGCGGTCCAGCCCCGGCTCGACCTGCAGGGCGAAGCGAGACGTCGGCGTCAGGGGCGGTTCCCCGCCCAGGCTGGCCGGTCCGCCGACGCAGCCGCTCAGAACCAGACCGAGAAGAAGTGCGGAGATGGAAGCGGTGCGGATCATGGCGCTCACTCGATCACATAGCCGACAGGCCCACGCCACCCGGCGCCCGCCTGGGCGGTCGGCGCGGGCGAGCCGTAGACCTGATTCAACTGGCCGAAGAAGAGGGTTTCAGCATCCTGTGCGATGCGCAGGCCGTCGGCGGGCGTCTGCATCCGATCCGGCGACGTCGGCGCGACGATGTAGGGCTCGACGATGACCACCAGCTCCGTCTCGCCCATCAGATAATCGCGTGACCGGAACAGTTGTCCCAGCACCGGCAGGTTGGTCATCCCCGGCAGGGCGTCCACGCTCTGGCGGGTGGATTCCTGCAGCAGGCCCGCGATCATCATCGAGCCGCCAGACGGAATTTCTATGGTGTTTTCGCTACGTCGCACCGTAAGGCCCGGCAGGGTGATTGATGATGGCGTGCCGGCGCCGATGGTCAGGCCGCCCTGAGGGGTCAGTTCCGACACCTCGACCTTGACCTGCATGTTGATGCGGCCCTCCGACAGGACAATCGGCCGGAACGCCAGGGCGACGCCGTAGGGCTTGTACTGCACGGACACCTGACCGTCGCGGTCACGGGCGGCAGGCACAGGGAATTCTCCGCCCGCCAGGAAGTTCGCCGCCTCGCCATTGACCGATGTCAGGTTCGGCTCGGCCAGCGTCCGCATCAGCCCGACCCGCTCAAATGCCTCCAGACAGGCGTTCGCCTCGGTGCCGGTCGCCGTTTTCCACGCCGTAGAGGCGACATTGCCCAGAACATCGCTGAGGCTGGTCGTCTCGGTCGAGCCGGTGACCGTCGCCAGAACATCCGTAATGGCGCTGCCCAGACTGGCGTTGGCCGAAGTGGTGTATTCGCCGCTCGCCAGAACCGAACGGATGGCCTCAAGAGCAGTTCGTCCCGTCAGCACGGTTGAATTTCCAGCAAAATCCGTGACCGTAACGGCGCCCGGCGCAACCCCGTTGAAGGTCAGCGTCCGGCCGTCTGACGTCGTCAGGGTCGTCGTAGCGGCGGCGGAGTTGTTCAGGCCCGCCGTATTGGTGATGTTCCGCGATATGTTGGTCGAGGCGTTCGTGCCGCTGGTCCGCCCCTGCGTCGTCTCAACAGTCTGCGCATGGTTCGTCGTGCGCACGCCGTTCTGGCCATAGCAGAGCGCGCCGCCGCCCTGAGCCCCGTTCACTCCATAGCTGGAGGCCCGGCCGAAGCCGTAGGAATGGATGCCGTTATTGCGCAGGATATCCGTCGACACGCCCAATTGCTTGAGCACGGAACGCTGCACCTCGACCACTCGGACCTTCAGCGTCACCTGATCTGAACCGGCGACGGCGATCATGTTCATGACCTTTTCCGGTCCGCTGACGAAGGCGCGGGCCACCTGTGCGGCGCGATCGGCTTCGGCCGGACTGGCGGCCACGCCGGTCAGGATGATGCTGTCATTGACGGCTTCGGCCTGCAGATTTGAGCCGGGCGCCACACGGCTGAGCGTGTCCTGAAGCGCGCTGACTCCCGCATCGACACGAACCCGCAGCGCCAGAATGGTACGGCCCGCACCGTCCAGAAACACCGCGTCCGTTTCGCCGCCCGCCAGGCCGATCATGGTGATCCGGCGCGGCGAGTGCAGCATGGCCTCCGCCACTGTGGGGTTTGAGACGATGACGTCGCGCGCGTCAGCAGGAAGATCAATCGCAAAAGACGTTCCACGCGGCAGATTCACCATCTGCGGCGCCGATCCGGCCGTGATGGACGCCCGTGTCTGCGCCCTGACGCCGTCAGGCCCTGCGCCTGTCATGGCGATCAGAGCCGCGCAGGCCGCCAATGCGAAACGATTCATGCCGGATAATCCCATCGTCGCCCTCATGGCACCGCCACCGTCTCGACCTGCCCCTCACGGTAGATGCGCACGGTGCTTCCGGCTCCGCCGCCGGCCTCGGTCGGGCGGCTGCGCACCGCGCCCGGCACATGCCCGGAAGGGCCCGCCGTATCGGCGTAGGAACGCAGAATGAGGGAGAGATTCCCCTCCGACCGCGCCAGGGCCAGAATCTCAGCGTCGCGTCCGGTCAGCTCCAGCGTGGCGGTGGCGCCCACGACAGCCTGTTCGTCTTCGGCCGCGCGTGTGCTCTGATCGATGGCCAGAACCTTGACGTTCCGCATGACCGTGGCCGTCGTATATCGTGAGCCGCTCGCATCCGCGCCGCTGGATTTGAGCTCGCGGGTCAACAGCACATCGACGCGGTCGCCTGGCAGGATGAAGCCGCCCGCCGCTGTTTCGACCGTCACGCTGATGGCCATGGCCCGCATGCCCGGCTCCAGATAGGCGGCCATATAGCCGCTGTCGCCCGCGCGCACGATCTTGCGCGCCACCAGAGGCTCTCCGGCCAGAATGGGTTCGCGCACCACGGCGCCGATATAGTCCGCCTTGGCGCCAGGCGTGTTGATGTCCGCAACAGCCTTCACGGCCTTGTCCACGACACCGGATTTGGCGGCGTCCGGCCTGGCGTCCCCGACCGCCGCATTTTCTGCGGCCGCGCCACCGACGCCGGGCGTCGGCGCAGCGCCGTCCGTTATGAACAGGGGGTTGAGTTCGTCGAGCGGCCAGTCTTTCCAGTTCAGGTCCGCCTCGACCAAACGGCGCCCCGGCTCCAGATCGCGCGCGGCCACCAGAACCTTCGCCATAGAGCGTGTTTCGACAGCGGCGGATGTGACCGTATCGGGCGCGCCGGACGATCCCATGGCCCGCACGACAAGCGCCAGCCCGATGGCCGCGAGGGCTGCAACGCAGATGACAGCGATCTTGGCGGGCTTCATGAAAGGTCTCCGGCAGACGCAACAGAAACCTATCCAGCCGCCGCCTGCACGTTAACCATGCTGCCGGAACGAGGTTAACGTGTCCCTAAGCGGGACAGCGCTTGACGAACATTGTCTGCTCAACCGGCGATAAAGGCCGCCATCAGCGGGCTGGACGGATAGGCCAGCAAGGCGCCGATGGCGATCGCCACGCCATAGGGAATGTCGCCCTTGGGCTGCATCAGACGCATCACCCAACCGGGACCAGTCTGAGCGAAGAACGGTAAATGGCTGCGCGCCGTCATCAGCATCAAGCAGAAACCGCCACCGGCAATCGCCGTATAAAGAACAAAGGGCAGGCTTGCGGATGCTCCCATCCACAGCATGGACGCCGCCAGAAGCTTGGCGTCGCCCCCGCCGATCCAGTTCATCGCGAACATGCCCATGCCGATGAGAAGCGCCAGCGCGGCCAATCCCGCACCAATGCCCACGGCCTCAAGCGGCACATTCATCGCAAATGCAGCAGGAAAAAAACCTATAATGAGAAAGCCGGATATCCAGTTCGGAATCTTCATCGTCGTCAAGTCACTCAAGGCCGCAATGACGACAAGAACGGGAAAAATGCTGATTAGAAGTGAGCTCACAACAAACATTCCCGTTTATATAAACGTATTACTGAAACAGACTTACTAACGCTTAAAGACTGGAGCCGAAGCCGCAAGGCTTCGGCTCCAACCTTAATAAGTCGGATTAGCTGCCAGCACCGGGGCTGGCAGGGCTTTTCCCTTCCAGGCCATCCGTGACGCTTTCAAACGTCGTCTTAAGTTGCTTGCCTAAAAGACCAACAGCCCCAATGATCACCACAGCGATCAAGGCAGCGATCAGGCCGTATTCAATAGCCGTAGCGCCGGATTCGTCTTTGACAAAGCGAGTGATGAAGTTACGCATCTATTGTCTTCCTTCTTTATAAGTAACGAGCATTTAAACCCACCATCAGGGTCGTCGGTTATGCCCGCTTGAACCCCGTTTGCATGAAGACAATGCGCCGCCACGCCTTAAGAGCGGGTAAAATATCGCCGCCATCGACAATTATTGATGGTTACTTGTTCGTTTACAGGCCTTCGGCGCTCAATGCAGTTTTCCGCCGAATTTCAGGCTTTCTTGACTTTTAAGCGTCAGCATTCTTCCCGGCGCTCGCGCGCGCACGTTCTTGATTGAATTTTGATATCGCGAAGGAAGCCCATGCGCCTCTCCCCTGTGATCGCCGGCCTCGGCCTGGCTGCCGCCCTCTTCGCAGGGGCGCCGGCTCAGGCGCAGCAGGGTCCGCTTGATGTGCCGATCAATCAGGCGACCCAGGTCCAGTTGCGGGCGCCTGCCGGATCGGTGATCGTGGCCAATCCCCGTATCGCAGATGTCGCCGTCACCGACGCACGAACCCTGTTCATCACCGGCAAAAGCTATGGACTGACAGAAATCATCGCGGTCGACGCCCTTGGCCGCCCCCTGTTCCGGCGTCAGGTCATCGTCAGTCCCGGGCAGACAGGCTCCGTGCGTGTCTGGCGCGGGGGCGAAGCCGTCGATGTCACGTGCGGAACGCGCTGTGCGCCCGCCGTCGCCGGCCCTGCGGCGCCCTGATCTTCATGCGACACTCGCCGGGCCTGATACGCAGCATATCTTCCAGACGTCGTCGCGAAGGCTCGACGGCGGTTGAGTTCGCGCTGGTGGCCTTACCCTTTTTCGTATTGCTGTTCGGCATATTGGAAATCGGGCTGATGCTGCTGGTCGACGCCCTGTTGGAAACGGCGGCGTCGGACACCAGTCGCCAGATCCGCACCGGCCAGGCTCAAACCAGGCAACTCAAGCCCGAGGACATCAAGGCGCGGCTATGCGCCAATATGAGCCTGTTTTCCGGCGACTGCCCCAAACGCGCCCACATCGACATCCGCGTCCTCGACAACTTCGCCAGCAAACCGGATGTCGACCCCATGGAATCGGGCGAATTCGATCCCGATGAGCTGGAATATCAACCCGGCGCGCCCGGCGAACGCGTTCTGGTGCGCGTCTGGTATGATCACACCATCTACACGCCCTTCATCGCTCAGGCCGTGTCACGCACCGGCGACGGCCGCGTGATGCTGACGACCGCCCTGGCGTTCCGCAACGAGCCCTATCTATGAGACGCGGGCGCCTGAGCAGCCTGCCGAAACGCCTTCTGAACGATCAGCGCGGCGTGTCGGCGATCGAGTTCGCCCTGATCGCTCCGGTGATGATCCTGATCTATTTCGGGCTCGTCGTGTTCAGCCAGGCCTATATGGCCGAACGTCGGGCCAGCCACGTCGCGTCCATCGTGGCCGACCTGATCGCGCAGTCCGACGGCACATCCAGGAAGGATCTCGACAGCACCTTCTGGGTCGGCGACATCATCATGCAGCCTTTCGCGCCCGCGCAACTCTCGATCCGGGCGTCCAGCGTCACGGTCAATTCGCGCGGCGTCGCCACTGTGCAGTGGAGCCGGGCCAACGGGCGGAATATGGCGCAACGCAAGCGTGACTCGCAGATCGACAATCTGCCGCCTGACCTGATTTCAGCCGGTGAGACCGTGATTCTCGGTGAAACAGAGTATCGCTATAAGCTGTTCATCCCCGGCGCCCTGTCCAGGGACATCACCTTCCGGCGCCGCTATTTCCTTCTTCCGCGAACGGCCAACCAGATCGCCTGCCCTGACTGTTAGTCCACGCCGGTCAGGGCCTCTCTGAGCGCGCGAAACTTGGCCTCGGTCTCCAGTCGTTCGGCGTGCGGGTCGCTGTCGGCGACGATCCCCGCCCCGGCCTGAGCGCGCCAGCGCCAGCTGTCCTCGTCCCGTTCAAAAGCCGCCGTGCGGATCAGGACGGAGGCGGTCAGTCGTGGCTCCACGCCCAGCCCCCAGCCGAACAGGGAGCCGCACCACGGTCCGCGCGGCGGTTCATGACCGGCGATGACCTTCATGGCCTGATGCTTTGGGGCGCCGGTGATTGAGCCGGGCGGGAAGGTCGCCTCCATCACCTCGGCCGGACCGACGCCAGAGGCCGCCTGCGCGCTGACGGTCGAGACCAGATGATGCACCGTCGGATGGCTTTCCAGTTCGAACAGGCGATCGACGCGTACTGAACCTGGTTGCGCCGCGCGCGCCACGTCATTGCGCATCAGGTCCACGATCATCAGGTTTTCGGCCCGGTCCTTGGCGCTGGCCAGCAGGTCAGCCGCAAGCGCCGCATCACGCACAGGGTCCATATCGCGTGCGCGGGTGCCCTTGATCGGGCGCGTCTCGATCCGACCGCTGTCGCCGTCAAAAGTCAGGAACAGCTCGGGCGAATTGGACACCACCGCCCGCTCGCCCAACCGCCAGAAAGCGCCGTAAGCCGCGCCCCGCCCGACCGACAGCCTCAGAAACACCTCGAAAGGATCGCTCCCGGCCGAAAGGCGCCCGGTCCATGCACGCGCGATATTGGCCTGAAACAGTTCGCCCGCACCGATACGCGAAACCACGTCCGCCACCGCCGCCTTATAAGCCGCGCCTGAGCCGTCTTCGACCACATCGTCACAGGGCGGAGGGGGCGTCTCAAGGATCTGCGCCGCCTCTTCCAGCCAGAGGGCCGCGCGTCGAACCTGCGCGCGCGCCTGCGCCTCATTCCGCCCGCGCCCGATCGCCTGCACCCGACCTTCGCGATGATCGAAGACCAGGACCGCCGGATAGCGGGCCAACATCAGGTCCGGCCAGTCGCCGCCCCGCTCGCCCGTCGCCGGACGCGCGCCGGCGTCGTAGCTCATCAGACCGACGACCCCGCCGCCTCCAAAGACAGGTTCGCGCAGGCGCTGGAACAAGGCGCCGTCACTGGCCGGTCCCACACGGATCTGATCCGGTTCGCAGGCCACATAGGACCATCGTCCGCCATGCGCCGCCGGATCGCCTGCCCCCGCCAGCATAGCCAGCGCCCCCATGCGCCGGTTCAATCCCGCCGCCGTCGCCAGAGGATCACGCCACGGATGCGCCTCGACGCAGAACGCGGGCAGGTCGCTCACGGCGCCAGTCGCGCTCGAATGCGGTCGGCCAGCGGCGCATCCACGCCCAGAACCTGCTCCAGATAGGCGCGGACCGAACCGCTGTGCGCGCCGATGGCGCGGAAGGCCTCATCCAGATAGGCCGCCTCCACGCCGAGGAAGGCCGTCACCGCGCCGCGCGACGCCGTGCGTCCCGTCATGACCGTCAGCTTGCGCGCCATTTCCTCGGCCCGCTCTTCCAGCCTAACCGCCGCATTGGTCGCCAGGTAATCCGCCATCAGGTCATCGTGTTTTACACCCAGCAGATTGTGGGTCAGGGCCGCCAGCAGGCCGGTGCGGTCCTTGCCCGCCGCACAGTGGATCAGCACGGGTCCATCGACATCGCCCAACAGGCGGAAATAGCGGCTGAACAGGTCGACGTGAGCTGCTTCGAACGGCAGGCGGCGATAGGTCTCGGTCATGAAGGCGCGGCCCGACGCCTCGGTCAGTTCGGCGGTCTTCAGAAAGGTCAGATGCGGCGCCTCGCCGCCATCGTCATGATAGCTTTCGATCAACGCCCCGGCCCATCCGGCGGGTCGGCGCGAGGGCTGGGCCTTGCGTTCGCTGGGACGGCGCAGATCAACCACCGCCGCCAGCTTCAGCGCATCCAGTCGCGCCACATCCGCATCCGTGGCCCGCGCCTGATGCGCAGCGCGATACAGCCGCCCGCGCGCCAGCAGGCGATCGTCCGCAGCGTAACCGCCGTAATCTCGGAAGTTGTCGATGGCCTCGAACGGCGGAAGAAAGTCGCTCATGACCCTCATCCTTAGCCGGTTCAGCGCCCGGCGCCAGTCCGCCCGGCGCCGGGGCTGACAACGCCCTTACCGGAACGGCGGCTCGTCAAAAGCGCGCAGCTTGCGCGAGTGCAGGCGATTGCCCTCGGCGCGCAGCAGATCCACGGCCTGAATGCCGATCTGCAGGTGTTCCGAGATCGAGCCTTCATAGAAGCGGTTGGCCTGCCCCGGCAGCTTGATCTCGCCGTGCAGCGGCTTGTCCGACACGCACAGCAGCGTCCCGTAGGGCACGCGGAAGCGATAGCCCTGCGCGGCGATGGTGGCGCTTTCCATGTCGATGGCGACGGCGCGGCTCTGGTTGAAGCGCAGGGCCGACTTGGAATAACGCAGCTCCCAGTTGCGGTCGTCAGTGGTGACGACGGTGCCGGTGCGCAGGCGCTTCTTCACCTCTTCGCCCGGCGCGCCCGAGACCAGCTTGGTCGCGTCATAAAGGGCGCGCTGCACCTCGGCGATGTTGGGGATGGGGATGTCGGCGGGCAGGACAGCGTCCAGCACATGGTCGTCACGCAGATAGGCGTGGGCCAGCACATAGTCGCCGATGGTCTGGCTGCCGCGCAGGCCGCCGCAGTGGCCGATCATCATCCAGGCGTGCGGACGCATGACCGCCAGGTGGTCGCAGATCGTCTTGGCGTTCGACGGACCGACGCCGATGTTGACCAGGGTGATGCCCTGACCGTCCGGTCGCGTCAGGTGATAGGCGGGCATCTGATGCTTGCGCCATGCGGCGTCCATGATGGCCGCCTCCGGGTCGTCGGTGGCGCGCGTCACCACAACGCCGCCCGCGCAGGACAGGCTCTCATAAGGGCTGTCGGGATCGGCGATCTCGGCCGTGGCCCAGCGCACGAATTCGTCGACGTAGCGGTTGTAGTTGGTGAACAGGATGAAGCTCTGCACATCCTCGACCGGCGTGCCGGTGTAATGCCGCAGCCGCGCCAGCGAGAAATCAGTCCGCAGGGCGTCGAACTGGGCCAGCGGATGCTCTTCGCCCGGCTCCCACAGGCCGTCGGAGACTTCATCGCCGATATGGGCCAGTTCCGTCGTCGGGAACCAGCGGGCGATGGCCGCCGTCATGGTGCGGTCCAACACCACGTCCGAGCCATCCAGCACATAAGGGAAGGGGATTTCCTGATCCGACGGCTCGACCCTGAAATCGGCGTCGTATTCGTTGGCCAAAAGCGTCAGCTGTTCCAGCAGATAAGGGCGGAACAGATCCGGCCGGGTGATCGTCGTCGTATAGACGCCAGGCCAGGACAGGCGCCCATAGGCGCGGGTTTCCAGATTCTGGGGGCGGTCGCCATACCAGGTCACCGTCAGGCGGGGATAGGCGAACAGGCCTTCCGCGCGCGCCTCAGGTTCGGCGCGCTCGCCGGTCGCCAGGAAGGTCTTCACGGCCTGGCGCAGATTGGCGACGGATTGATTGTAGAGGGCTTCGAGGCGGTCCAGCGCCGCCTGGGGGGTCATCTTCTCTGTCATGACTTCCCCTAGCGGAAAAACATGACCGTGGCGAGACAGCGACGCTGATCTGAAATGACAGTTGAGCGAGCGCGTCTAGGCTCAGGACTCATAGCCAGAACAGGACGGTTGCGGCGAGGGCTATGGCGGACAGGAAGACGGTGGGGCAGCGATCATAACGCGTAGCGACGCGTCGCCAGTCTTTCAGGCGTCCAAACATAATCTCAATACGATTGCGTCGTTTATATCGGCGTTTGTCGTATCGGATGGGCTCGGTCCGGGATTTGCGGCCTGGGATACATAGGGTGATCCCCCTGGCCTGAAGGGCTTCTCGGAATCCATCTGCGTCATAGCCCCTGTCGCCCAGCAGCCATTGCACTTTAGGCAGGCTGCGCACCATCGCGGCAGCGCCGGTGTAGTCGCTGACATGACCCGCCGTCATGAAGAGGCTGATGGGTCTGCCGTTCGCATCGGTCACGGGCGTGGAGATTGGTGTTCATGCCGCCCTTGGTGCGCCCCCGAGGCCCCCTTTTTTACCCGCAGGCTCAAAGCCGTGCGGTGCGCCTTCAGATAGGTCGCGTCGATCATGACGGTGCGGCGTTCGGTCTGGGGCCCGGACAGGCCCTCCATCATCCTGATGAATACGCCTGCCTCGCTCCACTGCTTCCAGCGATTGTAGAGGATCTTATGCGGGCCGTAGGCCGCTGGCGCATCCCGCCAGCGCAGGCCGTTACGGTTGACGAAGATGATCCCGCTCAACACCCGACGGTCATCCACTCGGGGCTTGCCGGGGCTCTTGGGGAAATAAAGCGCCAGCCGAGTCATCTGCTCGTCCATCAGCCAATACAGGTCACTCCATATCCAGCCTGAATCAGATCGAGCGCCTCATATCAACGGGTCCTGAGCCTAGATGGAGTCTTGGGACCTTGGCTATGAGCCGCCCAAAGGAAAGCATGCTGACCGCACACCCCTATCGCGCAGAAGATCGAGAGGCCTGCCTGACCCTGTTCGACGGCAATACGCCTCGCTTTTTCGACGCCGCTGAGCGCGAAGGATTCGTCGACTATCTGCAAGCAACGGCGTTTCAACACGCCTATCAGGTGATCGAGCGCGACGGGCGCGTCATGGCCTGCGGCGGCAATGCGATCGAGCCGGACAGGATCAGCGTGGCCCTGTGCTGGGACATGGTGTTGAGGCTGGATTGAGGGAGAGGGGGCGGCCCGGCTTCTCAGTCGGGGGGGCGTTAAGGCCGGGCCGCCACAGACAAGGTCGGAATCGGGGGGGCGTATCCGACGTGTCCGGTTGCACAACCCCTGATCGTGCGGTTGGTTCCGCCCGACCCCGGACGCACCATCATATTCAGATCGGCCTTCTCAGGCAGGCGCCTCACACCGGTCGATGACGACGCTGTAACTGCCAGGCCGCCCCCCCGCCCAGCAGGACGGCCAGCAGGATCATGGCCCATTCGGCCAGGGTCGGAACGGGCGCAGGCGCGACGCTGCCGACCGTCGCCGTCGCCGTGGCGCGGTTGTTGGTCGGATCAGGATCCAGCGCGCTGGGCCTGACCTCCGCTTCTCCCGTCAAGAGAGTTCCCGGCATAGCGCCAGACGGCAGCACTGCCTCCGTTTTCAGGGTAAACTGCTGCCCGTCGTTAAGGGTGACTTTGCGAACAAGCGCGCCCGTCGTGTGCGTGCCAACGATCGCTCCGGCGTTGGTGCTGACCAAATGCGCCGTCAGCCCGACAGGCAGCCATATCTCCGCCTCCAAATCAGTGACCTGTCCCGGCCCGTGATTGGTGACCACGGCTGCAAACTTGATCACGTCGCCCGGGATTGGCGACTGAGGGCTGGCCGTCAATGTGATGGATACATCCGGATTCTGCGCCGCCGCAGCGGTCGCGCCCAGGGTGAGCAGGAGCCCGAGGGCAAGACCGGCCAGAAATTTCATATCGCACCACTTTCACAAAAACCAAGCGGGTCGGACAACGTAATCAATGATCAGTCAATGATAACCATTGATATTTCAAAGTCTTTCCCATGCAGGCGGGCTTTACCTTGCACGCCTTGCCACCGCATGAGAGCCGGCTGAAGCGGATGAGCGTCGGGAGATTGAGATGAGCCGCATTCTGGGCGTTCTGGGCGGGATGGGACCGGCCGCAAGCGTGGCCTTTCTGGCGCGCGTGCAGGCGCTGACGCCGGCAAAGGGCGATGAGGACCACATCCGGGTCATCGCCGACATCAATCCGCAGGTGCCCAATCGCCATAGCCAGCCGGAAGCGGCGGGACATGCGCTGGGCCAGATGGCGCAGGGGCTGAAGACGGCGGGGGCGCAGGTGCTGGCCATGCCGTGCAATACGGCCCACGCCCATGCGGACGCCATCCGCGCGGCGGGCCTGCCCTTCATCGACATGATCGCCGAGACGGCGAAAACCGCAGGCGCGACCGGCGCGAAGCGGGTCGGGGTGCTGGCCACGCCGGGCGCCGCCCTGCTCTACGCCGAGACGCTGGCCGCCGAAGGGCTGGAGATGGTCGCCCCCTTACCCGCCGATCGCGAGCGGTTCATGCGGGTGGTGTTCGGGGTCAAGGCGGGGGATGTCGGGGCCGATCAGCGGGCGGCGATGCGCGATCTGGCGCAGGCCCTGATCGCGGCGGGCGCCGAGGCGGTCATCGGCGGCTGCACCGAGGTTCCGCTGCTGCTGGATCAGGGCGACGTGACGGCGCCGCTGATCGACTCGGCCGAGGTGCTGGCGCAGGCCAGCGTGGCGGCCTGCCGCTGACGGCGGCGGGCCGTCAGGCCTCCGACTTCTTGCCCATCAGGGGCGACAGCAGGCTGTTCACCTCGTCCATCTGGCCGTGGCCTTCGGCGGCGCGGTGTTCCAGCTCTGCGGCGCGGCGTTCCAGTTCGCGGGCGCGTTCGGCGCGGGGATCGTCAGCCTCGACCGCCGTCAGGGTCGGACGGCGCGCCTCAAGTTCGGCCAGCAGTTCGTCGAACCGGGCCTGGTTCATGTTCTCGCCCTGCTCGAACAGGGCGATGGCTTCTTCCAGCGCGGTTTCAAAGGCGTCTTGATCGGGCATGGGGCCTCATCCTCTTATGCTTACGCTTATCAATGGGCGGGGCGCAGGGGCGGTTCCGCCTTGGCCGTCGATCACGCAGGGTTTACGGGTGAGCGATGCGCTCCCTGATCGCCGCCTCCGCCCTGATGGCCTTGCTGGCCGCCTGCACCGCCTCGCCGCAAGCGGCGCCGGATGAGGCCGAGGTCGCGGGCGCCGTCTGCGACGTGCCGGGCGACCTGCGCCCCGCCCGCCCCTATCGCATTCCGCAGGACGAGGCGGCGCCGGACGTGCCGGTCGCCTTCAACATGCTGGCCGTCAGCTGGTCGCCGCAGGCGTGCCGCAGCGGCAAGGACTATCCCGACGCCCGCTATCAGTGCGCCGGCAACCAGTTCGGCCTGACCCTGCACGGGCTGTGGCCCAACGGCGCCGACAACCGGCACCCGCGCTATTGCGCCGCGCCCGGCCCGGCCATTCCGGTCGAGACGGTGCGGCGGCATTTCTGCATGACGCCCTCGCCCAGCCTGCAACAGCATGAGTGGGCGGCGCACGGCACCTGCGGCTGGGACAGCCCAGAGGCCTATTTCGCGCAAGCCGCCCGGATGTGGAACGGACTGAACAAGCCGGACCTCGAGGCCATCCCGGCCCAGCGCCTGACGGCGGGCGCGATCCGCGACGCCTTTGCGGCGGCCAATCCGGGCTTCCCGCGCGAGGGCGTCTTCATCGCCACCACCGACGGATGGTTCCGCGAGGCGCGGTTCTGCTACTCGAAGGACTATCGGCCGATGCGTTGTCCGCGCGGCCTGGGCGCGCCGGACCGGACGCGGCTGAAGCTGGCGCCCCGGGGCGGCGGCGGCGTGCAAACGGGCGGTTAACCAAAGCGGGCCAAGGCTGTTCCGCAGCGATCCGCCGCTGTTCCGCCCGAGGCCGTCATGTCGACCATGCTGACCCAGTCCCGTCGCCGTTCCAGCGATCACTTCATGCCTGAAGACATGGAGCCGCAGGAGCAGCGCCGCCTGCGCGGCCTGCTGGATCAGATCGACTACGCCGCCTATGTGGCCAACCGCGAACTGATCGGCCACGCCCTGAGCCACGTCGATGTCGGCGCCTTTCAGAAGCTGGCCGTGCTGACGGCGCAGGCGCGGGCGCGGTGGGCCGCCGAGGCTGTGCGGCTGGCCGAATCCGGCGCCCCGGCCACGCCCGATCAGGTGGCGCGCCTGACCGCAGCCCGCACCGCCTATGACGAGTTGAGCGAGGTCTATGACGGCCTGCGCCGCTTGGTCGAGCGGGGCTATCTGCCGCTGAAATAGCCCCTGCGCCGCGTCAGTCCAGCTTGCGCGGGCGGGTGACGATGGGGGCGTTCGGGTCGGTCGGAACCGGGCGGGCTTCAGTCGGCGGCGGGCCTTCGACCTGAACCGGCGCCGGAGGCGTTGAGGGCGAGACGGCGGGCGGCGTCACCACCACCGGAGCGGGGGCAGGCGCCTGAACGGAAGGCGGCTGAATCGCGGGCGCGGGCGTCGGCGGAATTTGAGGCCGGGCGGCTGGCGGCGGCGATGACGGCCGGGGCTGGGACGCAGCTTGCGGCGCAGGTTGAGGACGCGGCGGCGCCGGACGGGTTTCAGCAGACGGCGCCGGCGTTTCACGCGCGGGCGCGGCGACGGCGGGCGGCGGGGGCGGCGCCTCGACAGGCGCGACCGGAGCGACGGCGGCGGGCGCGGCCTCGATCGGCGCGGCGGGCGGCGGCGGTTCGGAGGCGTCGCGGTCGGCGCGGGTCAGCATCCAGGCGGCCGCCGCCAGCAGGGCGACAACGGCGACGCCGATATAGAGCGGCCGACGCGAGCGCGCCGGGCGTTTCGATGCGGCGACCGGCGCCGCGTGGACGGGAGACGCCTCAGGCGCGGGCGCGGCAGGCGAAGAATCGACGGCGGGCGCAGCGACTTCAGGCACGACCTCAGACGACGCGGGCGCGAGAGCTGGCGTCGGCGCCGGAGCCACGGTCGGCGCCGCCACAGCGTCAGGTGTGATCGGCGGTTGAGGCGCAGGTTGCGGTGCGGGCTGGGGCGCGGCCGGTTGGGGCGCGACGGGCGCTGCGGCGTCAGGGCGACGGCGCGGGACCATCGAACCCGCCAGCACGTTCGACGCCGCCGCCGGACGCGGCGCGCTCAGGGGTTGGCCTGACGGTTGGGGGCGCCCCTGTGGCTGTTGGCCCTGTCGAGGCTGGTTCGCCTTGGGAAAGGGCGGCATGGCGTTCAGGCGCGCCATCGCCTCGGAGCGCGGCAGGGGACCGACGTGGAAGGCGGACTGAGGCGGGCGACCCCAGGTGATCTGGCCCCGACGGAAGGGCTCGGGCGTCTGTTCCGGCGTAGGAGCGTCGGTCGGCTGGGGCGTGTCGTCGGCGTCGGACATTCGGTCTCCGGCGCCCGGCCGGGCGCGCATCAGGTCGAAAAGGCGATAGAGGACGAAACGGTGAGCGTCGAGTTCGGCGCTTTCGTGGCCCTCAGTTCTTCAGACGATAGCCGGTCTTGAAGATCCAGCCCACCACCGCCAGACAGGCGAAGAAGAAGCCCAGCGTCGCCAGCAGGCTGATCTGAACGCTGACGTCCCCCACGCCGTAGAAGGCCCAGCGGAAGCCCGAGATCAGATAGACAACCGGGTTGAACAGGGCGAGCGTGCGCCAGCCCTCGGGCAACATGTCGATCGAATAGAAGGCGCCGCCCAGGAAGGTCAGGGGCGTGACGATCAGCATGGGCACGAACTGCAACTGCTCGAAATTCTGCGCCCAGACCCCGATGATGAAGCCGAACAGGGCGAAGGTGGTCGAGATCAGGATCAGGAAGGCCAGCATCCAGAAGGGGTGCAATATCTGCAACGGCACGAAGAAGGCCGCCGTCGCCAGGATGATGAGGCCGAGGATCGCCGACTTGGTCGCCGCCGCCCCGACATAGGCCAGCACGATCTCCAGCGGCGAGACGGGGGCGGACAGGATCTCGTAGATCGTGCCTGTAAACTTGGGGAAGTAGATGCCGAACGACGCATTGAAGATCGACTGGGTGAACAGGCTGAGCATGATCAGCCCCGGCACGATGAAGGCGCCGTAGGGGACGCCGTCCACCTCAGTCATGCGGCTGCCGATGGCGCCGCCGAAGACGACGAAATAGAGCGAGGTCGTGATGACGGGCGTCACCAGCGACTGCCACAGGGTGCGAAGGGCGCGCGCCATCTCGAAGCGGTAGATGGCCCAGACCCCGTATCCGTTGAAGCTCATCACGCGGCCTCCCGATCCTGATGGACCAGGCCGACGAAGATGTCCTCGAGCGAGCTCTGGCGGGTGCTGAGATCCTTGAAGCCGATGCCCAGGTCCGACAGGCGGCGCATCAGGGACGGGACGCCGGTGCGCTCGGCGTTGGAATCGAAGACGTATTCGATCTCGCCGCCGTCGTTCTTAAGCGTCAGAGACCAGTCGGCCAGTTCGGGCGGCAGGGCGGCCAGCGGCTCCTGCAGGTTCAGGGTCAGGGTCTTCTTGCCCAGCTTCTGCATCAGGTCGGCGGTCTTCTCGACCAGGATCAGCTCGCCCTTGAGGATGACGCCGACGCGATCGGCCATCTCCTCCGCTTCCTCGATGTAGTGGGTGGTCAGGATGATGGTCACGCCGCGATCGCGCAGCCGACGCACCAGCGCCCACATGTCGCGGCGCAGCTCGACGTCGACGCCCGCCGTGGGTTCGTCGAGGAAGAGGATGTCAGGCTCGTGGCTGAGAGCCTTGGCGATCATGACGCGGCGCTTCATCCCGCCGGACAAGGTCATGATCTTGGCGTCCTTCTTGTCCCACAGGGAAAGGTCGCGAAGGATCTGTTCGACATGGGCCGGGTTCGGCGCCTTGCCGAACAGGCCCCGGCTGAAGGTCACGGTGGCCCAGACGGTCTCGAAGGCGTCGGTGGTCAGTTCCTGCGGCACCAGACCGATGCGGGTGCGGGCGGCGCGGTAGTCCTTCTGGATGTCGTGGCCGTCGGCGAGGATGGTCCCGCTGGACGGGGTGACGATGCCGCAGACGATGGAGATCATCGTCGTCTTGCCCGCCCCGTTCGGACCCAGAAGAGCGAAGATCTCGCCCTTCTCGATCTGCAGATCGACGCGCTTGAGGGCCTGATGGCCGGACTTGTAGGTCTTGGTCAGACCTTCGATGGAAATGACGGCTGGCATGGAGCCCCTCCCGGCTTCGGGGATCGCAGATAGGCAGGCGCCCGGCCTGTCTCAAGGCGCCCCTGCGTCAAAATCGCCCGGGCGCAGCTTGACGCAGGGTCCGCTTTATCTTGCCGCAGGGTCAGCGCCGGACACTTTCAGGCCGCATTTCTTTCACTCTACACGCTCTGCACGCCCCTGCGCCGGTTGACCCGAAGCGGTGCGCCGTCCATCACCCTTAACCAGCGGAATGATCTGGAAGAGGCGGCGTATCCATGGGACTGGCGGCGAATATCCGGCGTGACATCAAGTTCGCTGGCGGGCTGTTCAGGCTTCTGAAGCGCATCAAGCCCATCACCCTCGACAGCGACGTCCTGGCCTGTGACGACATCGAGGAGGCGGTCGACAAGTTCGGTCCCAACATCGCCGTCGAGGACGAAACCCGCAAACTGACCTATCGCGAGTTCGAGGCCCTGGCGAACCGCTACGCCAACTGGGCCAAGAGCCGTAATCTGAAGCGCAGCGACGTCATCGCCCTGGTGATGCACAACCGCGTGGAATACGTCGCCGCCTGGTTCGGCTTCTCAAAGGTCGGGGTGGCCACCGCCCTGATCAACAACAATCTGACCGGCGCGGCCCTGGCCCACTGTCTGACCATTTCGACCGCCTTCAACGTGGTGACGGACGAGGACTGCTGGCAGGCGGTCGAGGATGCACGCGGCCTGATCGACCGCAATCTGATGATCTGGGTCCACGGCCTGGGCAAGCAGAACGAGACGAACGAGCGCCGCGATCTGGACAACGCCGTGCGCAGCGCCTCGTCGGTGCGGCCCGACCGCACGCTGCGTCAGGGCATGACCAACCGCGACACGGCCCTTTATATCTACACCTCGGGCACGACCGGCCTGCCCAAGGCGGCGCGGATGCCGCATTCACGGGTGCGGACCTATATGCGCGCCTTCGCCGGCGCCACGGCTTCGACGCCGATGGACGCCCTGTTCAACGTCCTGCCGCTGTATCACTCGACCGGGGGTCTGGTCGGCGTCGGCTCGGTGCTGCTGAACGGCGGGCGGATGGTGACGCGGCGGCGCTTCTCGGCCACCCATTTCTGGCCCGATGTGAAGGCCACGGGCGCGACCATGTTCGTCTATATCGGCGAGCTGTGCCGCTATCTGGTCAACAGCCCCGAGCACCCGGATGAGCGTGACCACAAGCTGAGGCTGGCCTTCGGCAACGGCCTGCGCCCCGATGTCTGGCCCGAGTTCCAGAGCCGGTTCCGCATCAAGGACATCCTTGAGTTCTACGGCTCGACCGAGGGCAATGTCTCCCTGTTCAACTTCGACGGCAAGGCGGGCGCCATCGGCCGGGTGCCGGGCTTCCTGAAGTCGCAGATCAACATCCGCCTGATCGCCCTGGACCCGGAAACGGGCGAGCCGCTGCGCGGGCCGACCGGCCTGTGCGTGCCCGTCGCCGCCGGCGAGACGGGCGAGGCCATCGGCCAGATCGGCACCGACATCCGCCACGACTTCTCGGGCTATGCCGACAAGAAGGCGTCGGAGAAGAAGATCCTGAGCGACGTCTTCAAGAAGGGCGACCGCTGGTTCCGCACCGGCGACCTGATGCGTCAGGACCGCGAGGGCTATATCTATTTCATGGACCGGCTGGGCGACACCTTCCGCTGGAAGGGCGAGAACGTCTCGACCGCCGAGGTCGAGCAGCGCCTGTCCGAGGCGCCCGGCGTGCAGGAAGTCATCGCCTATGGCGTCGAGGTTCCGGGCCAGGAGGGCAAGGCGGGCATGGTCGGCCTGGTGCTGGACGAAAAGTTCGACGCCGCCGCCTTCGCCGCCTGGACCGACGCGCAGTTGCCGACCTATGCGCGGCCGGTGTTCGTGCGGATGCTGAAGTCGGCCGACACCACCGGAACGTTCAAATACCGCAAGGTCGATCTGGTCGCCGACGGCTTCGATCCGGAAAAGGTCGACGGCCCTATCTGGGTGCGCGGCGGCAAGGCCGGATACCAGAAGCTGACCGCCAAGGCGCGCGAGGCGATCCTGAGCGGCGCGACGCGGCTGTAAGGCAGCGCCGCCCTTCTCCCTCCCCGTCCCGGGGAGGGAGAAAGTTGAGCGCTTTTTGTGCCGAACCGGGATTCCTGAAACGCGCCCTTAAGCATTAACGACGATAACCGGCGTCCTGAGCCTTTTTCACGTGCAGGACACCCGCGCCCGTCATGTTCCAGATCATCGGCATCGTCCTGCTGTTCGTCATGGTGTTCGGCAGCTTCCTGCTGCACGGCGGCAAGATGGCGACGATCCTCTATTCGCTGCCCTATGAGCTGATGGCCATCTTCGGGGCGGGGATCGCGGCCTTTCTGATCGCCAACAGCATGGGCGTCATCAAGGGATCGCTGGCTGGGCTGGGCAAGTGCTTCGCCGGGCCGAAGTGGAAGAAGCAGGACTACAAAGACCTGCTGGGCCTGCTGTTCCAGCTGACGCGGACGATGAAGTCCAAGGGCGTGATCGCCCTGGAAAGCCACATCGAAAAGCCCGCCGAAAGCGCCATCTTCCAGAAATACCCCAAGGTGCTGAAGGACCACTTCGCCACCGACTTCATCTGCGACACCCTGCGGATGATGACCATGAACCTCGAGGATCCGCACCAGATCGAGGACGCCATGGAAAAGCAGCTGGAGAAACACCACCACGAGGCGCTGGGCCCGGCGCACGCCCTGCAGACACTGGCCGACGGCCTGCCCGCGCTGGGCATCGTCGCGGCCGTGCTGGGCATCATCAAGACCATGGGATCGATCACCGAGCCGCCGGAGATTCTGGGCGGCATGATCGGCGGCGCCCTGGTCGGCACCTTCCTGGGCGTCTTTCTGGCCTATGGTCTGGTCGGGCCGTTCGCCTCGCGCCTGAAGGCCATCATCGACGAGGAAGCCGCCTATTACCGCATCATCCAGTCGGTGCTGGTGGCCCACCTGCACGGCAATGCGGCGCAGATTTCGGTCGAGATCGGCCGCGGCGACATCCCCTCGTCGGCCCAGCCGTCCTTCCTGGAAATGGAAGAAGCCCTGGCCGGAGCGACCGCCGACGCCTGATTCCGGCGCAAAACAGCCAAGCTTCGAATGGGCGGAACAGGCTGAAAGCCCGCTGCGCCGGGGTTCTTCACGAACGCGTGAGAAATCGCTTGCACTCATGCTCACGAACCCGTTATCTCCCCTCCAGCGAGGTTCATGGTCTCGCTTTACCTTCTGAAGGAAGAAACCTATGCGCATCACCGCTCTGATCGCCGCTTCGGCCGCCGCTCTGGCCCTGGCTGCTTGCCAACCCGCCGCCACCGACAAGGCTGAAGACGCCGCTGCCGACGCGACCGCCGCTGCCGACACCGCTGCCGACGCCGCTGCTACGGCTGACGCCGCCGCCACCGACGCTGCCGCCGCTGCTGGCGAAGCCGCTGGCGAAGCCGCCAAGGCTGACGCCGCTGCTCCGGCTGCTGACGCCGCCGCCGCTCCGGCTGCTGCTCCGGCTGCCCCGGCTGCCTAAGACTTTACAGTCTTAAATCGCGGCCTCACGGCCGTGATGGAGAAAGGGATCGTCTTCGGACGGTCCCTTTTTTCTTGCCCGTTTTCTGATGCGCTTCCGTCGGGAAGCCGGGGCCGATAGACCAGCCGTCATGACTGACGCTCCTGCCTCCGCACTGCCTGACGACGACGCTTCGCCCCGGTTGATGTGGGCCGAGGATGGATCGCCGCGATCCGGACGGTTCGGCGATGTCTATTTCTCCAAGGACGATGGCCTGGCCGAGACGCGCGCCGTCTTTCTTGAGGGCTGCGGCCTGCCGGGCGCATGGGCCGGACGATCCGTCTTCACCGTGGGCGAACTGGGCTTCGGCACCGGGCTGAACATCATCGCCCTGCTGGACCTGTGGCGGCGCGAGCGACCGGAAGGGTCGCGACTGAAGGTCTTCTCCATCGAGGGCTTTCCGCTGACGCGCGAAGAGGCGGCGCGGGCGCTGGCCGCATGGCCCGAACTGGCCGAGACGGCCGCAGGCGTGCTGGATGTCTGGCCCGCCGGAACGCCCGGTTTTTACCGACTGGACCTGCCCCAATGGGGCGCGACCATCAATCTGGCCGTCGGCGACGCCCGGTGGGCGCTGGAGCAATGGTCGGGCGCGGCGGACGCCTGGTTCCTGGATGGATTTTCGCCTGCGCTGAACCCCGGCATGTGGTCGCCGGAGATCATGGCGCTGGTCGCGGCGCGGTCACGGCCGGGCGCGCGGCTGGCCACCTTCACCGTCGCCGGAGCCGTACGGCGCGGACTGGCCGAGCATGGCTTCACCGTCGAGAAGAAGCCCGGTCATGGCCGCAAGCGCGAACGGCTTGAAGCCCGCATGGCGGGCGAAGCAGCCGCCGAAGCGCGCCCGCACGTCGCCGTCATCGGCGCCGGGATCGCGGGCGCCGCGACCGCCCGCGCCCTGATCGCCGAGGGCGCGCGCGTCACCGTCATCGAGGCCGAGGGCGTGGGCGCCGGAGCCTCGGGCTTTCCGGCGTCGCTGGTCACGCCCCGGCTGGACGCGGGCGACGCCCTGATCGCGGGGCTGCACGCCCAGGCGCTGAACCGCGCGGGCGACCTGTATCGCGCCCTGCCCGGCGCCGTGGTCGCGCAAGGGGTGTTGCAACTGGAGCAGGCGCCGCGCGACGCCGCTCGCTTCGACAAGATCGCCGCCCAGACCCTGTGGCCCGACGGCGCCATGCAGAGGCTGGACGCCGCCGCCTGTTCTGCGCGGCTGGGCGAGCCGACAACGCGGGGCGGGCTGATGATGGGGCAGGCGCTGGCCGTGCGCTCCGACGCCATACTGGAGCCGTGGCTGGCGGCCGCCGCGCGGATCGACGCGCGGGCGGAAAAGCTGGAGCCGACGGCAGAGGGCTGGCGCGTGCTGGGTCAGGACGGCGTCGTTCTGATCAAGGCGGATGCTGTGGTGCTGGCGGCGGGTTGGGGCGCGGCGACGCTGGAGCCGGACCTGCCGCTGTCGCCTGTCGCGGGACAGGCCGACTGGATCGAGACGGGCGACGAGCGCGACGCTGTCCCGGCGGCCTGGGGCGGCTATGCGACGCCGACGGGGCGCGGGATGCTCTATGGCGCCACCCATGATCGGGCAGTGACGGCGCCCATCGTCGCCGATGAGGCCAGCGCCCGCAACCGCACCGCCCTTGCCGCCGCCCTGCCCGCCCGCCACGCGATGGTCGAGCAGGCGCCGCCGTCTGCGCATGGCCGCCGCGTGGCGGTGCGCGCGACCACGCCGGACCGCCTGCCGCTGTGCGGCGCATGGGCGCCCGGCCTTTATGTGCTGACGGGTCTGGGATCGCGAGGGTTCTGCGTCGCCCCCCTGCTGGGCGAGCATCTGGCGGCGACGATCACCGGCCGGCCCTCGCCCCTGCCGAGGGACATGGCGCAGCGGCTGGATCCGCGTCGCCATGACCCGCAACCCGCAATCCAGCCGGGCGTTTAGGCGACGCAGCTGACGGGAAAGGTTCATCGGGCGGGGTTAGACTGTCCCGCTTTCTCTGACACGACATGGAGTTTCACCATGCAGATTCGCCTTCTCGCCATCACGGCCATCGCCGGCGCCATGACGGCCTGCGCGCCGGTCCAGAGTCCCGACGGGACCGCTGCAACGGCCACGGCGTCTGCGCCGCGCAAATGCATTTTCCAGAACGATGTCCGTAGCTTCCGCGTCTCACGCGATGAGCGGAACGTCTATGTGCGCGGGCTGGACAAGACCGTCTATCGCCTGTCGGTCATGGGGTCGTGCCCTGAGCTGGACACCACTTTAGCGATCGGTTTCGCACCGATGGGCGGGGTGAACAGCCTGTGCACGGGCGACTATACAAGGCTGGTGGTCGGCGGCTCGCCCTCGGCCATGCCGTGCAATGTGCGCATGGTCGGCGCCCTGACCGAAGATGAGCTTGCCGCCCTGCCGGAACGCGACCGCCCCTGAGCGGCAGATTACTTATGCGTAATTGCGAAGGAGTCGTTTGAGCGCGGATCACGGAGCGTCTAAGTAGCGTTGCTATGCCCGCGACGCCGGACAGAAGGTTGGCGCGCGCCCAGACTGTACGCTCAACCTTTCCAGGATATCTGCCCGTGCCGATCTTTCGACGCGTTCCGGCCCGCCTGAGCCCCTCGGCGACCCTGACGGCTGCTCCCCTGACGGCTGTTCTGGCGATCGCCGCAAGCCTGACCCTGGCCGCGTGCGGCGGGCATGGCGATGACAAGCAGAAACCCGACGGCGCCTCGCGTCAGACGGTCAGCGCAGCGACGGCGACCTCGGTCGCCCTGCCCCGCACCGTGGTCGCATCCGGCACCGTCTCGGCCTGGGAAGAGGTGCCGGTCGGCGCCGAAACCGGGGGGCTGACCGCCGTCGCCCTCTATGTCGACGAAGGCTCCTATGTCCGTCAGGGCCAGCCTCTGGTGCAGATGAACGACGTCCTGCTGAAGGCCCAGTTGCAGCAGCAGCAGGCGATGGTCCAGACCGCCGAGGCCAATGTCGCCCGCGACGACGCCGCCCTGTCCCGCGCGCAGGAACTGAAAGCACGCGGCTTCCTCAGCCAGGCCTCGCTGGATACGGCCCTGGCCAACCAGCGGGCCTCGGCGGCGAATCTGGCCTCGGCCCGCGCCTCCATGTCCGAGACGCAGACCCGTCTGTCGCAGGCCACCATCCGCGCGCCGGTCAGCGGCCTGATCATCAGCCGCAGCGTCACCAAGGGCCAGATCATCAGCGCCGGAACCGAGCTGTTCCGCATGGTGCGCGACGGCCGTCTGGAGCTGGACGCCCAGGTGCCGGAGACCGAACTGCCGCTGATCCAGGCCGGTCAGAGCGCGGCCATCACCTCCAGCCAGGCCGGATCGACCACCGGCACGGTCCGCATCGTCACGCCGGAGGTCGATCCGCAGACCCGTCTGGGTCTGGCGCGGATCAGCCTGTCGCCCGGCAGCGCGCTGAAACCCGGCATGTTCGCCCGCGCCGCCATCGAGGCGGGCGCCCGGCCGGCGACCGTGGTGCCGACCGACTCCGTCCTTTACCGCAGCAACAAGTCGGGCGTGTTCGTGCTGAACGCCGACTCCTCGGTGCGCTTCGTTCCGGTGACGATGCTGTCGCGCAATGATGACCAGACCTCGGTCGAGGGGCTGGAGGCCGGGGTGCGCGTGGTTGTGGCGGGGGCGGGCTTCCTGAACGACGGGGACAGGGTGACAGTGGCTGCGCCGAAACCGGCGGCTGCCGCAGCGCCCGCTGCTCCGGCTGCGGCCGCAGCCAAGAAATAAGGCCCGGCCATGCATCAGATTTCCGCCTGGGCGATCAAGAACCCCATCCCCATCATTCTGCTGTTCCTGCTGCTGACGCTGGGCGGGGTGACCGGCTTCGCCGGGATGCGGATCAACAACAACCCCGACATCGACTTCCCGCTGGTCGCGGTCACGGCCGCGCGCCCCGGCGCCGCCCCGACCGAAATGGAGGTGCAGGTCACGCGGGTGATCGAGGATTCGATCGCCGGCCTGTCGGGCGTGCGCCACATCTATTCCAACGTCTCGGACGGGGTGTCCTCGACCACCATCGAGTTCGAACTGGGCACCGACACCGAGCGCGCCACCAACGACGTGCGCAACGCCATGAGCGGCGTGCGCGCCAGCCTGCCCCAGGACATGCAGGAGCCGACGGTCCAGCGCATCGACATCACCGGCGACGCCCTGATCACCTATGTCGTCCGCTCGCCCACGATGACGCCGGAACAGATCAGCTGGTTCATCGACAATGAGGTCAGCCGCGCCCTGCTGGCGCTGGGCGGCGTCGGCGAGGTCAACCGCTCGGGCGGGGTGGATCGCGAAATCCGCGTCGAACTGGATCCGCAACGCCTCAGCGCCTATGGCGTGACGGCGGCGCAGGTCAGTCAGGCCCTGACCAACGTCAACAACAACCTGCCGGGCGGACGCGTCACCATCGCCGGGTCCGAGCGCGCCGTTCGGACGCTGGGCGCCGCAGGTTCGGTCGAACAGCTGCGCGAGACGCTGGTGCCCGTCGGCGACGGCAAGAGCGTGCGTCTGGGCGATCTGGGCACGGTCGTCGACAAATGGGGCGAGCCGCGCCGTCTGGCCCGCTACAACGGTCAGGAGGCCGTGACCTTCAACTTCCTGCGCTCACGCGAGGCCAGCGAGGTGAAGATCGCTGAAAAGGTCCGCGCCGAAGTCGCCAAGATCGAAAAGGCCCACCCCGACCTGACCATCGAACAGGTCACGTCCAGCGTGAAATACATCGAGGAATCCTACCTCGCCTCGCTGGAGGCGCTGATCCTCGGCGCCGTGCTGGCGGTCATCGTGGTGTGGATCTTCCTGCGCGACTGGCGGGCGACCCTGATCGCGGCGACGGCCATGCCGATGTCGCTGATCCCGACCTTCGCCATTCTGGGGCCGATGGACCAGTCGCTGAACGTGGTGACGCTGCTGGCCCTGTCGCTGACGATCGGCATTCTGGTCGACGACGCCATCGTCGAGATCGAGAACATCGTCCGGCACATGCGCGACGGCAAGCCGCCCTATGACGCCGCCTTCGAAGCCGCCGACGAGATCGGCCTGGCGGTCGTGGCGACGACCGGCACCATCATCGCCGTGTTCGCGCCCGTGGGCTTCATGCCCGGCATCATCGGCCAGTTCTTCAAGGCCTTTGCGCTGGCCGCCTGCATCAGCGTCTTCTTCTCGCTGGTGGTGGCGCGCCTGCTGACGCCGCTGATGGCCGCCTATATGCTGAAACACAGCCACCATGAGGACAAGGATCCGTTCTGGATGGGCGGCTATCTGCGCGCACTGAAATGGTGCCTGCGCTACCGCTGGATCGTCTTCGTGATGGGCGGCGCCTTCCTGTTCGGCTCGATCTTCCTGTCGGTTGCCGCCAAGATGTCATTCGAGTTCATGTCGCCCGCCGACGAAGGCCGCGCGGCCTTCCAGATCGAGCTGCCGCCCGGTTCGACCCTGCGCCAGACCGACGCCGTGGTGCAGCAGGTGACGCGGACACTGAACGACCGGCCGGAGGTCGTCTCGGTCTACGCCGCCATCGGCGGACAATCGGTCAACCAGGCCAATGTCTATGCAGACCTGACGCCCAAGGGTAAGCGCGACCTGAGCCAGCAGGCTTTCGCCCGCACCATGGTCGATGAGCTGAAGCAGATCCCCGGCGCCCGCATCCGCGCCGGCATCGCCCAGCAGGGCGGCGGCCCCGGTGACGGCACCAGCTACACCTTCTCCATCCTGGGCGACGATCCGGCCACGCTGGAGGCCGCCGCCCGCAAGGTGGAGGCCGAGATGCGGGGGGTGCCGGGTCTGGCCAATGTGGTCAACACCGCCGCCATCGCCCGCCCTGAAATCCTGGTCACGCCGCGACCGGACGAAGCCGCCCTGCTGGGCGTCTCGGCCGGAGCCATATCCCAGGCCGTACGCGTCGCCACCATCGGCGACGTCGACCAGAACCTGCCCAAATACAATCTGGGCGACCGGCAGATCCCGATCCGCCTGCAGCTGACCGAGGCCGCGCGTGAAGACCTGAACGTGCTGGAGACGCTGCGCGTGCCGACGGCCTCGGGCGCCTCGGTGCCGCTGAGCGCCGTGGCCGATATCGAGTTCGGCGCAGGTCCGGCCACGGTCAGCCGTCAGGACCGCTCGCGCATCGCCTCGATCACCGCCGAACTGGACGGCACGACCACCGGCGCGGCGGGTCAGGCGGTCAACAGACTGGCCTCGGTCAAGGACCTGCCGACAGGCGTGCGCCAGGTGCCCGCCGGGGACGCCGAGTTCATTCAGGAGATGCTGGTCGGCTTCGGCATCGCCTTCATCTCGGGCATTCTGCTGATGTATGCGGTGCTGACCCTGCTGTTCAAAAGCTTCGCCTATCCGGTCACCATCATGGCGGCCCTGCCCCTGGCCATCGGGGGCGCCTTCATCGCCCTGGTGATCGCGGGCAAGAGCTTCTCCATGTCGGCCCTGATCGGGGTGCTGATGCTGATGGGGATCGCGGCCAAGAACTCCATCCTGCTGGTCGACTACATCATCATGGCCGAGAAGAGCGGGCTGAGCCGCTTTGACGCCATCATGGACGCCGCCCACAAGCGGGCGCGACCGATCCTGATGACCACCTTCGCCATGGGGGCAGGCATGGTGCCCATCGCCATCGGCTGGGGCGCCGACGTCGAGTTCCGCTCGCCCATGGCCGTGGCCGTGCTGGGGGGGCTGATCTCTTCGACCTTCCTGTCGCTGCTCTACATCCCGGCGGTGTTCACCATCGTCGACGATATCGCGGGCTTCGGACGCCGGATGCTGCACCGGATGTTCGCCGGGCAGAAGAAGATGGCGGGCGAGAACTACACGCCCGCCGAGTAAGGCGAGATCCACGTCTGAATGAGGAAAGCCCCGGTCAGCAAGGCCGGGGGCTTTTTTCGTGGGTGTAGGCGCGCGCTTTTCCCTCCCCGTCCTGGGGAGGGTGGTCGACGCAAAGCGGAGACCGGGTGGGGAGCGCCAGGCGATCCTGGCCCCCGTCGCGATCCCCGCCTCAGCATCCCGCCCAGGGTGCCTGAATAGCATTGCCGCCCCCACCCGCTTTCGCCCTTTCGGGCTCAACCACCCTCCCCGGGACGAGGAGGGATGGGGTTGCGCGGAATGGAAAAGGGCGGGCCGGACTGCTCCGACCCGCCCTCTGTTTTCAGACGTTCCGCTGGATCAGTAGCGGACGCGCAGGGTCACGCCATAGGTGCGCGGCTGGCCCATGAAGGCGTTGTAGGTCTGGGTGTCCAGCGCCGGATTGTAATAGGTGCCGTTCGGCTGAACCGTCGTCTGGAAGGCCGAGCCCTGCAGCGGGGCGTTGATGGCCACCTGCATGTATTCCTCGTCCGTCAGGTTCTGACCCCACAGGTCCACCGCCCAACGCTCGTCTTCCGAACCCAGGGTGATGCGGCCGTTCAGCAGGGTCATGGAACCCTGCATCTTGTAGGGCAGCAGGTCCGACCCGGTGTTGAACTCGGTCGAGTATTTGGCCGACAGGTTCATGCCGATCTTCAGACCCGAACCGATCGAACGGTCGAAGGCCATCGAGGCCGAGGCCGACCATTCCGGCGCGAAGGAGGCGCGGGCGCCCGGCAGCAGTGACAGTTGCGGGAAGTTGCCCGGGTTGGTCAGATCTGAAGCGACGAAGTGGCCATATTTGGTGTCGGCGTAGGTCACGCCGCCCGAGAAGGACAGGCCCTCGACCGGAGTAAACCACACGAAGTCGGCGTCGACGCCCTTGGTCGTGACCTCGGGGATCGACTCGACCACGAAGGCCGTGCCGAGGAAGGTGTTGAGCTGGAAGTCCTCGAACGTCTGATGGAAGTAGGTGACGTTCAGCAGAACCGAGCGGTTGAACAGGGTGTTCTTCAAGCCGACTTCATAGCTGTCGACCGTCTCGGACGGGAACAGGAGGGAGGCGTTGGGCATGATGCCCGTTTGCACCCGGTCCATGTTGTAGCCGAACGACTTGTAGCCGCGCGCATAGGAGGCGTAGCCCATCACGCTGCTGTTGAAGCGATAGCTGCCCTTGATGGTGCCGCTGAGCTCGCCGTTGTCGTGGCTTTCCGAAATGCCGCGGTTGTCGAACAGGGGATTGGCCCAGGGCAGGCAGATGGTGCCCACCAGGGTCGAGGCCAGGCCCTGGATTTCAGCCGGCGTCAGCGTGGGATTGGCGATGCCGATGGCGCCGCCGATCGCCGCCGCATTGCCGATGGCGCCGCCGCAGGCCGCGCCGTTGGTTCCAACGTTGTCCTGAAGCCCGATCAGGCGCTTGTCGTCCAGGGTGTAGCGCAGGCCCAGGGTGACATCGAACTTGTCGGTCACATGCCAGGAATTGTTGGTGAAGAAGGCCAGCGACTTGGTCGTCTGGCTGTAGTTGTCGCGCACGCCGTGGCCGACGCCGAAGCCCGGCCCTGTCGGCGCGGTCGCTCCGGTCAGACAGCCGACGATGCCCATGGGCGATGCGCCCGGTCCGGTCACGCAATTCACCGCCGCCGGATTGGTCAGATTCAGCCGCGACCCCAGCAGCAGCGACAGATAGGGGGTGTAGCCTGCGCCGTACCAATAACTGTCGGCGCGGGCGATGTTCTCCTGGGTGGCGAAGACACCGAAAAGCCAGTCGAGGCGGTCGGTGGCGCCCGCCAGGCGGAACTCCTGGGTCAGGTTCTCAAGCTCGAAGCCGTAGCCGCCGTCGTTCTGGCGATAGAGCAGGTCAGCCGTCGAATAGTCGAGGTCCATGCCGTTGACGCCCGACCAGTTCCGCCAGGAGCTGAGCGAGGTGAAGGTGGCGTTCCACGACGGAATGTCGATGTTGGCCTCAACCGACAGCCCCATGTCTTCCATCGTCTGGCCGGTGCCGCGGTTGGCGTAGGCCGTGCGCGAGAAGGGCAGTTTGCCGTAGCCCGGCGCGGGCGGCGTCTGCTGGCCGCCGACAGCCGCGATGATCGGATAGGTCGGACCGGTGCGAATCTGGGTCGAGACGCAGCAGTATTCATCGCGCTTCGAATAGTCGGCGATCACGCGGATCGACACGTCGTCCGACGGCAGGATCAGCAACTGGCCGCGGGCCGTCCAGAAGTCCTGGTTCTGGTCGTCGGTTTCCTGACGCGGTCCGGGGCCGGTGATGACGTCATAGAAGCCGTCACGCTCGCGCTTGGCCATATAGAGGCGCCCGGCGATCTTGTCGGTGAGCGGACCGGTGACAGCGCCCGCCAGACCCCAGGCGCCGAAATTGCCGTAGGTGGCCTCGGCGCTGAAGCCGGGGGTGAAGGACGGCGCCTCGGTGATGATGTTGATGACGCCCGCCGAGGTGTTCTTGCCGAACAGGGTGCCCTGCGGCCCCTTCAGCACCTCGATGCGGCTGAGTTCGCCCAGATCGCCGAAGCCGACGCCGTTGCGCGAGCGGTAGACGCCGTCGATGACCACGCCGACCGAGCTTTCCAGACCGGGGTTGTCGCCCACGGTGCCGACGCCGCGGATACGGGCGGTGGTGGCGGTTTCAGACTGGGTCGAGGTGACGGTCATGCCCGGCGTCAGGATCTGCAGGTCCTTGATGTCGCGCACCCCGGCGCCGTCCAGCGCTTCGGACGACAGGGTCGTCACCACGATCGGCACGTCCTGCAGGCTCTGTTCACGCTTCTGGGCAGTGACGATGATGTCGTCGACCGTGGTGGGGCCGTCCTGGGCGGCGGCCGCCCCGGCGAAACCGAATGCCGCGACGCCGACAACGGCGACCGATGCGGTGCAGCGGAGGATGTGGTTCAAACGCATTAGGCGGCTCCCCGACTCTATGGGCCCGACCGCATTTCGCGGCCGTGCGCGATTCCTGTCCCTGATGACCCGCGCTCCTTGAACGGCGCGGGTTCTCAATCAAAAGGGGTAATCCATGGTCGAGTCACCGACAAGGATACGCCACTTGAGGAACGATAATTTCACCCAAGCCCGCCCTAACTGTGGCTGGAAAGAGACAAATATACTGACGTTAGGTCAATGTTACCGACGATCAGTTAGCCGAAGCGACTGATTTTTCATCGCGTCTTTTCTTACGCCGTCTCTCTGCGAGGGCGAGAATCATGACCGCTGCGAGCGCCGAAAGCACCGATCCGCCGATCACGCCCAGCTTCACTTCGATCTGCTCAACGGAGTCCACCGCGCCGGGGAAGGCCAGGACGCCGATGAACAGGCTCATGGTGAAGCCGATGCCGCACAGCAGGCTGACGCCATACAGCTGCATCCAGCCCGCGCCCGACGGCTTGTCGCCCAGACCCAGCTTGACCGCCAGCCAGGCCACGCCGAAGACGCCCGCCTGCTTGCCGATGAAGAGGCCCAGGGCGATGGCAATGACCAGCGGGGCGAAGGCCTGCTCCAGCGACAGGCCCGCAAACGACACGCCCGCCTTGGCGAAGGCGAACAGCGGCAGGACCAGCCAGGCCACGTAGGGGTGCAGGTCGTGCATGGCGTCCTTGAGCGGGCTCTGGGACGTCTCGCGGCGCGGATTGACCGGCACGATCAGGGCGAAGGCCACAGCCGTCAACGATGTCGACAGCCCCGACAGCACCGTCAGATACCAGACGGCGGCGAAGCCCAGCACCCAGAAGGCGGCGGCCATGCGGCGACGGCCCAGCACGGCGAAGACGGCGATGACGCCCAGCGCCGCCAGCAGCGGAACCCACTGAACGCCCTGACTGAACAGAATGGCGATAAGGGCGATGGCGCCCAGGTCATCGACAATGGCCAGCGTCAGCAGGAAGACACGCAGGGACGACGGCAGATTGCGCCCCACCATGGCGAAGACGGCCAGGGCGAAGGCGATGTCGGTGGCCAGTGGAATAGGCCAGCCCTGATGCGGTCCGCCCAGCGCCCCGGCGACCGCCAGATAGACCAGCCCCGGAACCGCCATCCCGCCCAGCGCCGCCAGAATGGGCAGGGCCAGCTTTTTGGGATTGCTCAGTTCGCCCTTGAGGATTTCGTATTTGATCTCCAGCCCGACGACGAGGAAGAAGACGGCCATCAGGCCTTCCTTGATCCAGTCGGACACCGTCTCTTCAAGCCGCAGCGGGCCGATCTGGACGGCGTGGACGCTCTTCAGCCAGCCGAAATAGTCGGCCGACCATGGCGAGTTGGCGACGATCAGGGCGGCGATGGCGGCGAAGCCGAGGACGGCGCCTGAACCGGCCTCTGTCTTTAGAAAGGCGAGCGTGTGTTTTCTGGCCACGAAGGTCTCCGAAACTTTGAGATGGTCTGTCGTGGCGTCAGGTTATCGACGGACGCCGGACCGGATTCGCACGCAGAAGCGGCGCCAGCCTGACCTCGGGATCGGATCGCGCGAGGCCTGATGTCTGCTGGTGAAAATACGGATCGGCGCAGAAGGTTCAACCCTGCCGCGCCCGATCGGCCCCGCGGTTGCGAAATGCGCGCCGAAGGGGCATCTGCCGCGCATGCCCGTCTCCCCCGCCTATCGCCCCGCACCCCGCTTTTTTGAACTGGGCGCCGACTACGGCGACGCCGTGAAGTCGGCCGACTTCCCGCAGACCACCTTGCGCCTGCGCAACGACCGCGCGGCGGCGACGGTAGGGCTGGAGACATTGAGCGACGCCGAATGGATCGCCCACTTCGGCCGGTTCGAGCCCCTGCCCGGCCAGCCCGGCCCCGTGGCCATGCGCTATCACGGCCACCAGTTCCGCGTTTACAACCCCGAGATCGGCGACGGGCGTGGGTTTCTGGCGGCCCAGATGCGGGAAGTCCCTCAAGCAGCCTTGCTCCGCGAGCAAGGCGATAGGGACAACAAACGCGCTCAAGCAGCGAGCGACCGCGTCGAGAGCGATAGCGCTCTTCCAGGTCGACTTCTCGACCTGGGAACAAAGGGCTCGGGCCAGACGCCGTGGTCCCGTCATGCGGACGGGCGGCTGACGCTGAAGGGCGGGGTGCGCGAGGCGCTGGCGGCCGCCATGCTTGAAAGCCTCGGTGTTCCCACCTGCCGCATCCTGTCGCTGATCGAGACGGGCGAGAATCTGGAGCGGCACGACGAGCCGTCGCCGACGCGATCGGCGGTCATGGTGCGGCTGTCGCACAGCCATATCCGCTTCGGGACGTTCCAGCGCGCGGCCTACTATGGGCGCAGGGACCAGATCGAGACGCTGATGGAGCACGCCCGCAGCCTGTATCATCCGGCTGTGGCGCCGGGCGACGCGGCGGGCTTTCTGGGCGCGGTGGTCGAGGCCTCGGCGGCGCTGACGGCGAAATGGATCGCGGCGGGCTTCGTCCACGGGGTGCTGAACACCGACAATCTGAACGTCACGGGCGAGAGCTTCGATTACGGCCCGTGGCGCTTCCTGCCCCACTATGAGCCGGGCTTCACCGCCGCCTATTTCGACCAGAACGGCCTCTACGCCTTCGCGCGCCAGCCCGAGGCGGTGTTCTGGAACCTGACCCAGCTGGCGGGCTGTCTGAAGCTGATCGCCGAGCCGGAGCCGCTGGCGGCGGCGCTGAACGCCTTCGGTCCGGCCTATATCCGCCATCTGCGGGCGGCCTTCCTGAACCGGCTGGGCGTGCAGAGCCTGGGCGAGGCGGCGGACCAGCGGCTGCTGGACGCGACGCTGGCCCTCGCGCGCGAGAAGAAGGAGGCCCTGCGCTGGGAGCCGGTCTTCTTCGACTGGTTCGGCGGGTTCAGCTCGGCGGCGCGGGCGCTGGGCGGGGTGCGCGGCAAGACCTATCAGGGCGAGGCCTTCGACGCCTTCCGCTTCGCCCTGATGGAGCATGAGCCGGATCGCCCCGAGCGGCTGGAGCACCCCATGTTCGCCGCGCCCGAACCCGAAGAGATGCTGATCGACGAGGTCGAGGCCCTGTGGAGCGCCGTCGACACCGCCGACGACTGGGCGCCCCTGAAGGCCAAACTGGCGCGGCTGGAGGCGGCGCGGGAGGCGTGGGATTTATAGCCGCCGAGACCATCCCGCCCGTCATCCCGGGACAGGCCCGGGGATGACGCATCAAAAGTCGTGTGGGCACGGCCCTTTAACGCCAAGTCATCAATTGATGTCATCGACCGTTGACTCGAATCCGGCGCGGGCCTAAAGCCCTGTCATCCTGTGGGGCTGACAGGGTTTCGGCGGGGCTGTGCGCCCGTCAGAACGCCCTCCTCCGCCCGGCTGGATCACAGATTGTTTCAGATGGTTGCGAAACCAAATACAAGAACTGATCTTGCGACTGTTGCAAATTAGCGGTTACGGCCATGACGACGACCACCTTGCCCCAACATCAGGCGCGCGCCCGCGCCGACTATCTGAACATCGCCCTTTGGACCTTCCAGGGCTGGCTCTCCATGTTCTTCATCGCCGCCGGCTACGCCAAGCTGACGGAATCGATGGAGAATCTGACCGTTCTGATGACGTGGCCCGCCCTGACCGGCGAAGCGCTGGTGCGCGGCGTGGGCGTGGTCGAGATTGTTCTGGCTGTCCTGATCCTGGCGCCGGTGATTTCGTGGAAGATCGGCAAGGTGCCGGTGTTGATCGCAGCGGCGGGTCTGCTGGCGCTGGAAATCGCCGCCCTGCTGTTCCACGCCGTCAGTCTGGATGTGGGGCTGAGCCTGACCAATGTCTTCCTGATCGCCATCACGGCGCCGGTGCTGTGCCTGAGGCGCAATCTCCGAGCCTGACGCAGACAGGATTTGCAGGTCCGCTTCTCCCCCTCCCCCTGAGGGCCTGCGAATAACGAAGGCCGCGACCGCCCCCGGTTGCGGCCTTTTTCCTGTGCGGTCGCCGACGCCTCGCGCCAAGCGGGCAATGCGGGAGCCGTTCACAACTTCGTAGGGGCCTGCGCGGAAAGCTTCCCTTTACGTCCGCGTCAAGTTATGAAGCCGTCATGTCGATTGCAGACGAACATCGCACCTACTCCATACGGCAGCTGTGCCGCGAGTTCGGCGCGACCGCGCGCGCCCTGCGCTTCTATGAAGACAAGGGCCTGCTGACACCTTCGCGCAAGGGACAGACCCGTGTCTATGGCCCGCGTGACCGCGCCCGACTGAAGCTGATCATGCGCGGGCGGCGCATCGGCTTCACCCTGGTCGAGATCCAGGAGATGCTGGATCTGTATGATCACAAGGACCACAACGTCCATCAGATGGCCATCGCCCTGCCGCGTCATCGCGCCCGCATACAGGCGCTGCGGCAGCAGCTGGAAGACATCGAAGGCGCGATAGAGACCGCCGAGGCCGCATGCGCCTGGATGGAAAAGACCCTGAGCGAACACCGCCCCGACCTTCTGCCGGGCGCTGAGGCCTACGCCAGCCTGCTGAGCGAGCGTCTCAACGACCCCGACGACCATTTCCTGACCTTCAAAGCGAGAGCGTGATCCCATGAGCTACAAGGCGCCCGTCCGCGACCTGTCCTTCGTCCTGCATGACGTTCTGCAGGTCGAGAACTACGGCAACCAGCTTCCCGACGCCGACCTGTCGCGCGACCTGATCGATCAGATCGTCGAGGAAGGCGGCAAGTTCGCCGAAGAGGTCATCGCCCCGATCAACCGCAGCGGCGATCAGGAAGGCTGTCAGATCGACGGCGACGTGGTGACGACGCCCAAGGGCTGGAAGGAAGCCTATCACCAGATGGTCGAGGCCGGCTGGCCCTCGCTGGGCTTCAGCACCGAGTTCGGCGGTCAGGGCATGCCTTCGGTCGTGTCGAGCGCAGTGGGCCAGTTCACCGCCGCCGCCAGCGCCGCCTTCTCCATGTATCCGGGCCTGACCAGCGGCGCCTTCCACGGCATCGAGGCCAGCGCCTCGGACGAGATCAAGCAGAAGTATCTGCCCAAGATGGCGTCGGGCGAATGGACCGGAACCATGAACCTGACCGAGCCGCAGTGCGGCACCGACCTGGGCATGGTCCGCACCAAGGCCGTGCCGAACGGCGACGGCTCCTATTCGATCACCGGCCAGAAGATCTGGATCTCGGCGGGCGAGCACGACTTCGCCGACAACATCATCCACACGGTGCTGGCCCGCGTCGAAGGCGCGGTTCCGGGCATCAAGGGCCTGTCGCTCTTCGTGGTGCCCAAGTTCCTGGTGAACGAGGACGGGTCGCTGGGCGAGCGCAACGGCGTGTCCTGCGCGGGCCTCGAACACAAGATGGGCATCCACGGCAACGCCACCTGCGTCATGGCCTATGAGAACGCCAAGGGCTGGCTGATCGGCGAAGAAGGCCGCGGCATGAACAATATGTTCGTGGTCATGAACGAGGCGCGTCTGGGCACCGGCCTGCAGGGCCTGGCCATCGGCGACGCCGCCTATCAGGCCGCCGTCGAGTTCGCCAACGACCGCCTGCAGGGCCGCAGCCTGACCGGACCGAAGAACCCGGACGGTCCGGCCGATCCGATCATGGTCCACCCCGACGTGCGCCGCATGCTGCTGGAGGCCAAGGCCTTCGTCGAAGGCGGCCGCGCCTTCATCCTGTGGACCGCGCTGCAGGCCGATCTGCAGAAGGCCGCCGATGAAGCCGTCGCCACCAAGGCCAAGGACTACATGGGCCTGATCACGCCCGTGCTGAAGGCCTATCTGACCGACAAGGGCTTCCACGTCGCCTCGCTGGCGATGCAGGTCCACGGCGGTTCGGGCTACACCGAGCATTTCCCGGCGTCGCAGTATCTGCGCGATGCGCGGATCACCATGATCTATGAAGGCACCAACGGCATTCAGGCGCTGGATCTGGTCGGCCGCAAGCTGCCCGCCAACGGCGGCCGCGCCATCATGAGCTGGTTCGCCGACATCGACGCCTTCGTGGCCGAGAGCGGCGAGGGCGAGGCGATCAAGCCCTTCGTCGAGGGCCTGGCCGACGCCAAGAAGAAGCTGCAAGAGGCCACCATGTGGCTGATGCAGAACGGCATGGCCAACCCGGACAACGCCGCGGCCGCCTCGACCGACTACCTGCACATCTTCGGCCTGACGGCCTACGCCTTCCTGTGGGCGCAGATGGCCAAGGCGGCGCAGGCCAAGATCGCCGCCGGGGACGCCGATCCCTATTACGCCAACAAGCTGATGACCGGCCGCTACTTCGTCGAGCGCATCCTGCCCGACGCCGGGGCGCACCTGAAGAAGCTGAAGTCCGGCGCCGAAGTGCTGATGCAGATGCCCGCCGAGGCGTTCTGAGCATGAACTTCTCCCTCCCCTTCATGGGGAGGGTGGTCGGCGCGTAGCGACGACCGGGTGGGGAGGGCTAGGCGATCCATGCGCCGCGCCCGCCTTGCCGAAACAGAGATTGCGTCGCTTCGCCGCCCCCACCCGACCTCGGCCTGACGGCCTCAGCCACCCTCCCCATGAAGGGGAGGGAGAATGCAGGATCGCCTTTCATGAACGTGCTCAACAGTCCCGAACCCGACTTCATGCGCGAAGAAGAGATCGTCCTCTTCTCCGACTCCGTCGCCAAATGGGTCGACGAGCACGCCCCGCAGGAAAAGTTCCAGCAGTGGATCGCCGAGTCCTCGGTCCCGCGCAGCCTGTGGACGGCGGCGGGTGAAGCGGGCCTGCTGGGCCTGTCGCTGCCGGAGGAAGACGGCGGCTTCGGCGGCGATTACCGGCACGAAGTCGTGCTGATGCGCCAACTGGGCTGGAAGGGCGCGGACCATTTCGGCGTCTCGCTGCACAACGCCATCGTCATGCCCTACATCTGGCACTACGGCACGGCAGAGCAGAAGGCGCGCTGGCTGCCACGCCTTCAGTCAGGCGAACTGGTCGGCGCCATCGCCATGACCGAGCCGGGCGCCGGTTCGGACCTGCAAGGGGTGAAGACCACCGCCGTCAAACAAGGCGACCACTATGTCCTGAACGGCTCCAAGACCTTCATCACCAATGGCCAGCTGGCCAACTTCATCATCGTGGTGGCCAAGACCGACCCAGCCGAAGGCGCCAAGGGCACCAGCCTGATCTGCCTCGAAACCGATGGCGCGGAAGGCTTTGAGCGCGGCCGCAACCTGCACAAGATCGGCATGGAGGCGAACGACACCTCCGAGCTGTTCTTCAACGATGTGAAGGTTCCACTGGAGAACGTCATCGGCGACACTGAAGGACAAGGCTTCGTCCAGCTGATGCAGCAGCTGCCGCAGGAGCGGCTGAACATCGCCGTTCAGGGCGTCGCCGCCGCCGAGCGCGGACTGTCCGAGACGCTGGCCTACGTCAAGGAACGCAAGGCCTTCGGCAAGCGCGTCATCGACTTCCAGAACACCCAGTTCAAACTGGCCGAGATCAAGACCAAGCTGACCATCGCCAAGGTCTTCGTCGACCACTGCATTGCTCTGCACCTGAAGGGCCAGCTGGACGCCGCCACGGCGTCGATGGCCAAATACTGGGTGACGGACATCCAGGGTGAGACCATCGACGAAATGCTGCAGCTCTTCGGCGGGTACGGCTATATGACCGAATATCCGATCGCCCAGTTGTACAAGGACGCCCGCGTCCAGCGCATCTACGGCGGCACGAACGAGATCATGAAGCTGCTGATCGCGCGAACCCTGTAACGATCATCCTCATTGTAACAATTCGATCACTATTCACACATCCCTCCACCGTGATACGGCTGCAACCTTAGCCGTGGAGGTTTACGTGATCACCAAAGATGATATCCGTAACGCGTATCGGTTTATTCTGGGGCGTGAAGTTGAAAACGACCTCGCCCTGGAACCCCACTTCAAGCACAAATCCGTTCAGGACCTTCGCAAAGCCTTTCTCTCCTCTGACGAATTCAGAGAAAAGGCGAACCCGACGCTGACCATCGGCAGGTTCACAGACCAGACGGTTCTCGACATCGAAATCGATTGCTCCCCGCAGGAACTGGAAGCCATGCTTACAGAAACCGCGCAGACCTGGAGCAAATTCGGCGAAGAAGCGCCGCACTGGTCTGTTCTGACCCATGAAAAATTCACCCCTGAAAATATCAACGCCAATATTGATAGCTTCTATGCCAGCGGCGTCCATAACCTTGATCGCGCGCTCAACACGCTCAAGCGCGCTGGGATGAAATCATCGGGATTTGAGCGCGCCCTGGATTTCGGGTGCGGAGTTGGGCGACTGTCCATGCCGCTGGCCCGGATGGCCAAAAGCGTCACCTCAATGGATATCTCGCCGGGCCACCTGAAGCTGGCGCAGGAGCGCGCCGTTGCTGAAGGCGTAAAGAACATCGAGTTCGTCCACTTGCGCGACCTTCGCGACCTGGACAAGACGAGCGGGTATGACTTCATCATCTCGCTGATCGTGCTGCAGCATAATCCGCCGCCGATCATGGCCTATGCCTTCACGCGCCTTCTGCGGGCGCTACGACCGGGCGGCGTCGCAATCATCCAGATGCCTACCCTCAAGCCTGAGCGTTTTTCCGTAAAGGACTACATGGCCCACAAGACGGGCGACATGGAGATGCACGCCCTGCCGCAGACCGCCATCTTCGAAATCATTGAGCGCGAGAACTGCCGCCCCATCGAAGTGTCCGAAGATGCATCCATCGGCGCCATCGGCCTGTCGCACCGCTTCACCATCGTGAAGCGCACAGCCTCAACGTAACAGCAGGGCGCCCGCGATCAGGACGCCTGAGATGACAATCGAAGCGGCGATCCACCGCCCGGCCGAGACGATCGACCGGGCGGTTTGCTTGTCCGGCGCCGGGCTGGCGACAGGGTCGGCCGTCAGGCGGCGCGAGGCGGCGCGCAGCAGGCGGGGCAGATCATCGCTGGCCGCCGACAGGTCCAGCAGGGCGCCGATCAGGCGGTTGCGCAGGGCCTCGGGGCTGCGGCTGGAGAAGAGGGCGCGGCTCCAGGCGCCCTTCATCGTCTTGACCAGATCGAAGTCGGGATCGACGCGCGACAGCACCCCCTCGATCGTCACCAGTGCCTTGAGGATCAGGACCAGATCGGGCGGGGCGGCCACCCGTTCCTGCCGCATCAGGCCCATCAGGTCAGCGACGATGGCGGGCAGGTCGACCGCGCCCTGACCGTGGCGGGCGATCAGCCGTTCGGCCCCGGCGGTCAGGCTGGTGCGCGAGACGTCCGCCCCCTCGGTCCAGTCGGCCAGAACCTCGGCCATGCGCGCGCCGTCGCCGGACGCCAGCGACTGGACGAAGCTGATCAGCTCGGCGCGGCGGCGCGGGGTGACGGTCCCGACCATGCCGAAGTCCAGCAACCCCACCCGGTCGCCCGGCAGGCCGCGCAGGTTGCCGGGGTGCGGATCGGCGTGAAACCGGCCGTTGACCAGCACCATGTCCAGCACCGCCTCGGCGCCGACGCGGGCCAGCCGGTGCGGGTCGACGCCCGCCGCCCTCAGCCGTGCGGCGTCCACGGGCGCCACGCCGTCGAGGTAGTCCTGCACCAGCACGCTGTCGGTCGTGTGTTCCCAATAGACCGTCGGGATGACCACATCGCGGTTTTTGGCGAAGTCGGCGGCGAAGCGGTCGACGTTGCGGCCCTCGGTGGTGAAGTCCAGCTCATCCAGCATGGCCTCAGTCAGCTGGGCGATCAGGGCGCGCGGGCGATAGCGGGCGATCTCGGCGCTGGACTGTTCGGCGCGGCGGGCCAGTTCGGCGATCAGGCGCAGGTCGGCCTCGACGCGCGGGCGCACGCCGGGGCGGCGGATCTTGACCACCACCTCGGTCCCGTCGTGCAGGGCGGCGCGATGCACCTGGGCGATGGAGGCGGCGGCCAGCGGCGCCGTGTCGAAACGGGCGAAGACCTGTTCCGGCGGCCCGCCCAGGGCGGCCTCGACCTCGGGCCGCAGCATCTCGAAGTCGAGGGTGGGACCGGCGCTCTGAAGCTGTTCGAACTCGACGATCCAGTCGGCGGGCAGCAGGTCCGAGCGGGTGGACAGGATCTGGCCCAGCTTGACGAAGGTGGGGCCCAGCGCCTCCAGCGCCTGTCGCGTGCGGCGCGGCAGGGGCTCAGGCCCGTCGGCCTTGTCCTCGCCGCCGCCGAGGCCAAGGCGCAGCAGCACGGCCTCCAGCCCGAAGCGGGCGGCGACGCCGGAAATCTCGGCCAGACGTTTTCGATCGCGCGCCGCTACGGCCAAGGTTGTGAACATGAAAGGCCAACGCGGGACGGGCTTGCCGCGTTCCCGTCAGGGCGAGGTTGGTGGCGACTGCGAAAGCGCGATATGCAGACGTCATGATCCGTCTTTACGTTCAGGGCGACCTCGCCCCCGGCGCCGCCGTGGCGCCCACGCTCGACCAGTCGCGCTATCTGACGCAGGTGATGCGGTTGAAGGCAGGCGACGCGCTGCTGGTCTTCAACGGCCGCAACGGCGAGTGGCGCGTCAGCGTCGCCGAGGTGCTGAAGAAGGGCGTCATCCTGCGCGTCGAAGAGCAGACACGGCCGCAGACCTATGGCCCCGATCTGGAGTTGATCGTCGCCGTGGTGAAGAAGGCTCGTGTGGAGACCATCGTGGAGAAGGCCGCCGAACTGGGCGCCAAGCGGGTGCGGCTGGCGCTGACCCACCGCACCAACGCGGACCGGCTGCGGCTGGACCGGCTGGACGCCATCGCCGAGGAGGCCGCCGAGCAGACCGGGCGTCTGGACGTGCCGGTGGTGGATGATCCGGTGAAGCTGGACGCCCTGCTGGACGGCTGGGAGGACGGGCGTCGGCTGATGTTCTGTGACGAGACGGGCGGCGCGCCGGCGGTGTCGGCGTTGACCGCCGCAGGCGACGGCAAGTGGGCCATACTGATCGGGCCGGAGGGCGGGTTTTCGCCGGAAGAAGGCGAGCGGCTGCGGTCCCTGCCCTTCACCACCGCCGTCTCGCTGGGACCGCGCATCCTGCGGGCCGACACCGCCGCCATCGCCGCCATGACGCTGTGGCAGGCAGCCATCGGCGACTGGGATCGTTAGACCATTCTCGGTTCAGCCGGAATCGACTGAACCCGGAACAATGGTCCAGAATTATCTGGAGCGAAGCCCCAGAAGTTTCCGCCGCACCCCTTGAGCGAGGCCGACGGCTGGCCCATCTAGCCGCGACAGCAGAGGTTACAGATGTCCGACACGGCGCCCCTTTCCCGAGACCAGCTGATCCACGCCATGTCGAAGGGCGAGAAGCCCAGCGACCAGTGGCGCATCGGCGCCGAACACGAGAAGTTCGGCTTCGACAAGTCGACCCTGCGTCGCCCGGCCTATGAAGGCCCCGGCGGCATCAAGGCCATGCTGGACGGGCTGACGCGCTTCGGCTGGACGCCGGTCGAGGAAGCGGGCCATGTCATCGCCCTGGAGCGCAAGAACGCCGAGGGCTTCAGCGCCTCGATCAGTCTGGAGCCGGGCGGACAGTTCGAACTGTCGGGCGCCCCGCTGAAGGACATCCACGACATCTGCAACGAGACCGGCCAGCACCTGATGGAGGTCAAACAGGTCGCCGATCAGCTGAATCTGGGCTTCCTCGGCCTCGGCTTCGACCCGCTGTGGCGACGCGAGGACATCCCCGTCATGCCCAAGGGCCGCTATGACGTCATGCGCGCCTACATGCCCAAGAAGGGCAGGCTGGGCCTGGATATGATGCTGCGGACCTGCACCATTCAGGCGAACCTCGACTTCGACTCAGAAGCCGACATGGTGATGAAGTTCCGCACCTCGCTGGCGCTGCAGCCCATCGCCACGGCCCTGTTCGCCAACAGCCCCTTCACCGAAGGCAAGCCGAACGGCTTCCTGTCGGCGCGCGCCAACGTCTGGACCGACACCGACCCGGACCGCACCGGCATGCTGGGCTTCGTGTTCGAGGACGGCTTCGGCTACGAACGCTATGCCGATTATGCACTGGACGCGCCGATGTATTTCGCCAAGCGCGGCGAGACCTATGTCGACCTGTCGGGCCAGTCGTTCCGCGCCTTCATGGACGGAAAGCTGGACGCCCTGCCGGGCGACCGTGCGACGGCGCAGGACTGGGCCGACCACCTGACCACCCTGTTCCCTGAAGTGCGGCTGAAACAGTATCTGGAGATGCGCGGCGCCGACGGCGGGCCGTGGAGCCGCATCTGCGCCCTGCCCGCCCTGTGGGCCGGGATCTTCTATGATGCGCCGTCGCTGGCGGCGGCGTGGGACCTGTGCAAGGACTGGGACATCGCCGACCACGAGCGCCTGCGCCGCGACGTGACGCGACTGGGCCTGAAGGCCGAGGTCAACGGCCGCAGCGTGCGCGACATCGCCGTCGACATGGTCAACATCGCCAAACAGGGCCTGAAGAACCGCGCCCGCTTCTCGGGCGGCATGGTGGATGAGCGCGGCTACATCACCGAACTGGAAGACATCGCCGACAGCGGCGTGACTTCGGCCGATCGCCTGCTGGAACTGTACAACGGCGAATGGAGCGGCGACATCAGCCGCGTCTATCGCGACTGCGCCTATTAAAGGCCCAGCCAACCCACGATCATGGTCCGCAGGGGATTGGCGGGGTCGGACAGCAGCCGCGCCGTCATCGCTAGCGAGATCACCACCAGCAGCGGCCGGATCAAGCGCGGGCCGAAGCGCATGGCCGCGTGCGATCCCAGACGGCCGCCGATGAACTGACCCACCGCCATGATCCCGGCCAGCACCCAGACCACATGCCCCCCAACGGCCAGAACGACGATGCCGACGACGTTGCTCATAAGGTTCAGCGCCTTGGTGTGCGCCGTCGCCCGCGTCAGCCCCATGCCCAGCAGCATGACGAGGCTCAGCGCGAAGAACGACCCCGTCCCCGGCCCGAAGAAACCATCGTAAAAGCCGATGCCGCCCGCCACAAAGGCATAGGCCAAGGGCGTCAGCCGGGCGTGGGCGTCCTCATCCGCCGCCTTGGGACCGAGCAGGAAATACAGGGCGATACCGACCAGCAGCACCGGCAGCAGCACCATCAGCCAGCGCGTATCCACCAGCGTCACGGCGAAGGCGCCCAGCCCCGCCCCGACCGCCACCAGCGCCAGAGGCCAGCGGATCAGGCGGAAATCCACCCGGCCTTTTCGCCAGAAATTCCACAGGGCGCTGGCCGTGCCGACGCTGCCCTGAACCTTGTTGGTGGCGATGGCGGCGACCGGGTTCAGCCCCACCGACAGCAGGGCCGGCAGGGAGATCAGCCCTCCGCCCCCGGCGATGGCGTCAATGAAGCCGGCGATCACCGACGCGACGCCCAACAGGGCGATGATCTCAGGCGTCAGTTCAAACACGCGCGCAGCACTCCGATCAGGCAGGCGCTATAGACCCGTGCGGGGCGGACAGCTACCGTCCTCGCGCCTGAAGACGGACGTAAAGGCTTGGGCTGATGTGCTGCATTTTGATGATGGCAGGACCCTATACCCGGCAATCCTCAACAAGAAAATTCGCTGAAAAGCCCTCGCCATTTAGTTAATAATGAACATTTCCTTCACACAATTCGCAACAACTGCCTCATCAGCAGCAATTTTGCTGTATTCGTACTATATAATCGACCCAATTCTTAAGAATAGAAACAAAAATGGATTTTGGCTGATCATATTTTTTGGACCAATTTTCTCTATGGCCTACATAGGTGAGAAACATGTTGATCTCACAAACCATGGATTTGCGATTCTTTATATCTGCGCGGCAGCGTTTCTTGGGTTGCCGACCGCCATTTGGGGATTCTTAGAGATTTCGGCTGGCATAAAAAACAAATAAACTCGGATGCCGAACCAAGTCCTATCAGCGACAAGGGGCCGCCCACTCGTCTGACATTGCTTTTGTCAGACTTCATACGAGCAGCTTCCCATAGCCGCCGCCAGTGATTCCTGCGATCAAGGCGGCCTGTATCAGGAGGCGCAGACATGACAGGATCTATCCATATCGGCGTCGGCGGCTGGACCTTTGAGCCGTGGCGCGGGGTCTTCTATCCGCAAGGTCTGGTGCAGAAGCGGGAGCTGGAGTTCGCCAGCCGGGCGCTGACCTCGATCGAGATCAACGGCACCTATTATTCGACCTTCAAGCCCGACAGCTGGGCGAAGTGGCGCGATGAGACGCCGGACGGTTTCGTCTTTTCGGTCAAGGCCAGCCGCTATTGCACCAACCGCAAGGTTCTGTCGGACGGCGCGGAGAGTTTCGAGCGGTTCCTGTCGCAGGGGCTGACCGCGCTGGGCGACAAGCTGGGGCCGATCAACTGGCAGTTCATGGGGACGAAAAAGTTCGAGCCCGAGGACTTCGAGGGCTTTCTGAAGCTGTTGCCGAAAGAGAAGGACGGCGTGCGGCTGCGGCACGCGCTGGAGGTGCGCAATCCGACCTTCGCCACCGAGCAGTTCTATGATCTGGCGCGCAAATACGGCGCGGCCATCGTCTATGCCGTCGACGACGAAGAGCCGACCTGGCCCCAGATCGACGAGGCGACAGCGAACTTTACCTATGCCCGGCTGATGTCCAGCCGCGAGGACGAGCCGACGGGCATGACGGCCGCGGAACTGGACGCCGTGGCGCAGCAGGCGCGCGGCTGGGCCGGGCGCGGGGATGTGTTCGCCTACTTCATCTCAGGGGCCAAGGTGCGCAATCCGGCGGCGGCGCAGGCGCTGATCGCACGGCTGAAAGACTGAACCGGCGCCGGACACGGGATCGTGTCCTATGGTGAGATGATCGCGCCACATCCACCGCTCAATCTGGCGGCTGACGGAGCGGCGGATGTGCGTCGCCGCATCGTCTTTAGCAGGGCCGCAGGGTCGCGGCGGCATAACCCCGTCTTCTCGTTGGACGCCGGTCGCGCTAAGGCTGGTAACCAAGACGGGCGGAGCGTCGCGACGTATGACGGCCGCCGCACAAAACAGGGAGAGGTCATGACGCGTACCGCATTCGTCACCGGGGGCACCCGGGGCATCGGCAAGGCGATCGTTCAACGGCTGAAGGAAGACGGCTTCCAGGTCGCCGCCGGCTATTCCGGCAACACCGAGGCCGCAGAGGCCACCGCCCGCGAACTGGGCGTCATGGTGGTGAAGGGCAACGTCGGCTCGTTCGAGGACTGCGAACGCGCGGTCAGGGAAGTCGAGGCGCAGCTGGGCCCGATCGACGTGCTGGTGAACAACGCCGGCATCACCCGCGACGGCTTCTTCCACAAGATGAGCGCCGACCAGTGGTCCGACGTGATCCGCGTCAACATGGACAGCGTGTTCAACATGACGCGCCAGGTGATCAACGGGATGCGCGACCGGGGCTTCGGCCGCATCGTCAACATCTCCTCGATCAACGGCCAGAAGGGCCAGATCGGCCAGACCAACTATTCCGCCGCCAAGGCCGGGATGATCGGCTTCACCAAGGCGCTGGCGCTGGAGAACGCGCGCAAGGGCGTGACCGTCAACTGCATCGCGCCGGGCTATATCGACACCGAAATGGTCGGCGCCATGGACCAGAAGGTGCTTGACGCCATCGTGGCCCAGATCCCCGTCGGCCGCCTGGGCAAGGGCGAAGAGATCGCCGACATGGTGTCCTGGCTGTCGGGCGAGCGTGCCGGATATGTCACAGGCTGCACACTGTCTCTCAACGGCGGGCAGTACCTGGTTGGATAAGCTACGTTCGCCCAAAATCCGCCGTTCGGGCGTTTCACGACAGTTGTCATGACAGCAACGGTTGAGGTTGTGGCGGAGAAGCCGCCCCCCCTTGACGTCGCGGCGCCCGGCGTCGCGACGACCGTACGGCTGTACCGCGTTGCGGGCCTGATGCTGGCCCTCGCCTGCGTGGCGGGGGCGGCTGAGGCCGGGGCGCAGACCAACTCGAACGTTCAGGCCGAACAGAGCCGGGCGATCCGCGATCAGTCGGTGATCCGCACCACCCCGCAGCCGGGGCGTTATGTATCCGAGGCCGGTCAGGGCTTTGTGCTGGATCAGGCCGGGTCGCTGACCCTGCTGCGGTTCGAACGCTCGACCGAGACCTGGGCGCTGCGTCCGTCGTCGGCGCCGCGCGGCGACACCATCTATCGCAACGACGCGGGCGATCAGGTGCTGCGCGTCACCACCAGCGGCGGCATCACCGTCTATACGACCCGCACGCCCGGCGGCTCTCCGGTCAGTCTGGTCGGGCCGCCGGTCAGTCTGGAGCCGCCCTCGCTGGGCCCCGTGCAGATGTTCAACCTGATGACCCGGCGCAGCAGCCTGGTCTCCGAAGCCATGGGCCGTCTGGTCCGCATCAACGTCTTCGGCGAGGAATCCGAGGCCCTGTGCATTGAGGCCCTGATCGTGACCACCGACGCCGTGGTGCGCATCGCCCGTTCGCCCAGCGCGCGGCCCTTCCTTGAGCGGCTGCGCGTCATCACCGTGGTCGAGGGCCAGCGCGCCTCTGTGACCTACGCCAGCGGCGAACTGCGGGTGGTGGTCGATCCACGGCGCGGCATCGCCGGGCGCCCGTCGTCGGCGCGGGTCATCCGGGCCGTCATTCCGCAGGACTGAAGACGGCCGTTTCGGCTGGCGTCTGCCTTTTCGCCGTTATTGGGCGTATGAAGGCGATCATGCTCATCCATCAGAGGCTGATCGCACAGTGACCTCCCCCCTCACCGCCGTCTCCGCCGAAGACAAGGCTAGGACCCGCGCCATCGTCCCCGTGTCGATGAAGGCTTATGACGCTGATTTTCAGGGCTTCGCCGACGCCCTGGGCGCTTCGTTTTCCCGCTACGGCTTCGCCGTCATCGCCGACCACGGTCTGGATCAGGGTCTGATCGACGCCGCCGTGACCGACGCCAAGGCCTTCTTCGCCCTGCCAGAGGACGTAAAGCGCCGGTATCATCAGCCCGGCACGGGCGGGGCGCGCGGCCTGACCCCCTTCGGCGTCGAGGCGGCCAAGGGCGCCAAGGCCGTCGACCTGAAGGAGTTCTGGCACACCGGCCGCGAACTGCCCGAAGGCCACCCCTATCGGAAATACATGCGCGACAACGTCTGGCCGACCGAGGTCGCAGGCTTCCGCGAGCACGTCTACGGCCTGTACGAAGGCCTGGACGAACTGGGCCGCCGCATTCTGAAGGCCATCGCCCGCTATCTGAAGCTGGACGACTCCTATTTCGAGGACAAGGTCCAGCTGGGCAACAGCGTGCTGCGCCTGCTGCACTATCCGCCGATCCCGGCCGACGCCGAAGGCGTGCGCGCGGGCGCCCATGAGGACATCAACGTCATCACCCTGCTGCTGGGCGCCGAAGAGGCCGGGCTGCAGCTGAAGGACTCGGACGGCGAATGGCTGGACATCGCCCCGCCGCCGGGGGCTCTGGTGGTCAACATCGGCGACATGCTGCAGCGGCTGGTCAACCACGTCCTGCCGTCGACGACGCACCGCGTGGTCAATCCGGCGCCCGAACGTCGCGGCTTCGCGCGGTATTCGACGCCCTTCTTCCTGCACTTCAACCCGGACTTCCCGATCGAGACCCTGCCGTCGACGATCACGGCGGAAAACCCGGACCGCTATGCGGGCAAGACCATACTGGCCGAGGACTTCCTGATCGAACGTCTGAAGGAGATCCGCCTGATCTGATCGGGCGGGACGGCTGAAAACATGAAGGGCCGGCGGATCGCTCCGCCGGCCCTTTTTCTCATGCCCACAGGCGGAGGGCGTCACCCTGCGATGCGAAGACGGGTGATGTCGCGGCCGATGGCGGCGAAGGCTTCCTTCAGATCCGTGGTCTTGTTCGGGGTGAAGAAGTGATCCTTGCTGGTGGCGCACTGCTCCATGACCTCGATCGCCGTATCGACCCCCGGACCGCCGCGGTTTGTGCTCAGGTTGAAGCCGACTGTGTAGATGACGATGTTCTGCGCCTTCATCTGCCGACACAGGGACACCGCCTGTTCGAACGGATTGCCGTTCGGGGCGCTGCAGGCGATCTGATAGGCTGCATTGCCTGCGCCGCCGTTCGAAGGCGCGTCGTAGGAGATGACCCCCTCGCAATAGGGGTTGTTGAACTCGCCGTCCGTCATCAGGACCACAGCCTTCAGCGTCTTGGACGAATCATACGGATTGGCCTGACCAGCCGACGGCCAGATGGAGTTGAAGTTCGGCGACACCGCATACCAGCCCCATTCCACGCCGATCTGGCCTGCCGTCGAACCCTCCGGCTGATAGGCGTCGATCAGGGCGTTCAGCCCCTTCACGCCGCCTGCGTTGTCGACCTGATGCGTCAGCGGCGTGATTTCATTCTTCAGACAACTGTTGGCGGAGTGCGGATAGTTGCGACCGACCCACCAGCCTTGATGCGGAGCGCGATCCGTCGGGATCAGGTTGCCGCGCGCATCCCTGACCGTCCACTGGCGCTCGCTGACGCAGGTGCTGGAGGGAAGCTCCATTACCGTCGTGCGGCTGTTGCGCCCGATGAAATAGCGCTGCTCGCAACCGTCATAGCCGCAGCGCACCGTGCCGTTGCGGCCTGGGGAAGACTGCGACGGTCCGGACAGACCGACGCCGAACGTGTCATCGGTGAATTTCGTGACCTGAAAATACGGCTGCCGCGAGGTGTTGTTGAGCGCGCTCATATCCTGAACGCCGGAAATCTTCACATAATCGCCTGTCGACAGGGTGTGCTGCCGAGAGGTGACGACGACTTCGCAGCTCGACACGAAACAGCGCCGGACAGTGCCGGTATTCTGCCTGCCGCTGCCTGAGAAACCCACCAGCCGGAATGTATCACCGTTGACGGACGCCACCTGACGGACAGTGTTGTTCAGGCCGCTGACGCCGCTGACCCAGACGTAGTCATCCTTGTTCAGGCCATGATTTCTGACCGTCAGGACGCCGGATTGAACCTGTGAGATTGACTTGGCCGGATCGGCCCAGTCGGCGCTCTGGATCGCCGTTGGTCCCTGAAGCGGACCGCGCGCCTTGTCGGCGTATGAACCGAGATTGACCCCCATTGAATAGGGCACCAGCGCCACGCGCGAGGTGAAGGGCGTCTGTTCCTTCTGCACCACGATGCCGACCAGTTCCTTGGCCGCATCCTTGAGCGCCGCCAAAGGCGAGCCCCTCATAGAGCCGGTGATGTCCAGCACCATCGCCACCTCGACGTTGCGCGAGGCGCGCAGGACTTCGGAGTTGGTGCTGACGGGAAGATAGTCGTCCAGCAGCTTGCCGTAGGGGGGCAGGAAGACATTGGCCACCAGCACCTTCACATCGACCTTGGCGGTGGCGTCCACGCGCCGGTTGTCGACCAGAACGAAGGAGGCCGTGTCGCCCTTCTTGTCGAAATAACCCGGCATATTGGCCTTGAGCGCCGCCATGCCCACGTCATTGATGTTCTTGTTGTCGCTGTATTTCGAGCGGGCGGCGGCCAGGGCGGCGGCGTCCAGCGCATCCTGAAGCTGTGCCTTCACCTTCGACGCCTGATGGATGTCGATGGCGCCCAGGGTGATCATCAACAGCACCGGCAGGGCCATGGCGAACATCATCGCCACATTGCCCCCGGTCTGGCGCGCGAAACGCGTCAGCAGGCGCGCAACCGCGCTTTTCAGTCGATCCATCTTGCTTGCCAAGCCCCGGCGCTCCGCATCGCGGCCTCGATGAGCCGCAGTCAAGCGCAGCATGACGGACGCGGGTTAAGGCTTGGCCTCAAATTCACGGTTAACGCCGTCTTGCGAAACCGCCGGCTTCAACGGCCGTCGACGCAGGCGTCCAGCCCCTGTTGGCGCACCGTGCCCATGGCCGCCTGAATGCGGGCGGCGCGGCGCCGGACATAGGGACCGGGCGCGGCGGCGTTGTAACGGCGCGGGCTGGGCAGGATGGCGGCCAGGCGGGCGGCCTCCTGCGCGGTCAGTCTGTCGGCGCTCTTGTCGAACCAGTGGCGCGAGGCGGCCTCGGCGCCATAGACGCCCGGCGCCCATTCGGCGACGTTCAGATACATCTCCATGATCCGCCGCTTGCCCCAGCCGACCTCGATCAGGCCGGTGTAGCCCGCCTCCAGCCCCTTGCGGACCCAGTCGCGGCCGGGCCACAGGAAGACGTTCTTGGCGGTCTGCTGGCTGATGGTCGAGCCTCCGCGGACCTTGCCCGAGCCGCGCTGCTCGGCGCGCTCGTTGGCCTCCAGCGCCTTCTGGATGGCCTCGACGTCGAAACCGTGGTGCTGGCAGAAGCGGGCGTCCTCGGCGGCGATCACCGCCTCGACCAGACGCGGCGATATCTTGTCCAGCGAGCGCCAGCGATAGTCCATGCCGCGCCCGGCCGCCGCCTGCTTGACCATCAGGATGGTGGCGAGAGGCGGCGCGAAGCGATGCACCGCCACTCCGGCCAGCGGGAACAGGGCCAGGATCACGAGCAGGGTCAGGATCGGCCGCCGCCTGCGGCCCTTTGCGCGGGTCATGGGTGAAGGATGGCTCAGGAAGGTTGAGAAATCACGGCGAGGCTTGCTCCGACAGTAAAGGTCCGCGTTTATGGATCCCCGGCACAAGGCCGGGGATGACGGGAAAAGTCGTGGAGGCCGCCGCCTCAGAGCGACACAACCCCCGCGTGGCCGTCCTCGTCGGCCCAGGCGATGCGGGCGGCGCCGGAACTCATGGCCAGGGCGGTGATCGGGGCGCCCTTGTCCTGCTTGACGAACTGCAGGCCCCGCCCGGCCGGATCGGCCCACCAGACGCGCCCGTCTTCCAGCCCGGCCGCCAGACGGCCGTGGGCGGGAGCGGCGGCGACCTGGGCGATCAGGGTCGTCTCGTCATAGCCGATCTCGGTCGCCTCGCGCCCCATCGGCCCGTTGGAGCCGACGAAGGGCCACAGCACCACGCCCTGCGCGCCCGAGGTGGCCAGAAGCTGCCCCTTGGCCAGGAAGGCGAAGCTCTTGATCTTGGACGGGTAGCCGCCCATCCGCATGTTCTTCTGATCCTTGAGGCGCCAGCCGTGCAGCTGGTTGTCCTGCATCGAGGTGACGACATAGGCGCCGTCGGTCGAGAAGCCGACCGCCAGGTGCGACCCGGCCCAGGCCAGCTTCGTCGGCTGCTGCTGCTCGATGCGGGCGTACCACAGCCAGGCGCCGCCATAGGTCGAGGCGGCGATGCGGCGGCCCTTGGGGTCGAAGGCCACGCCCGAGACGGTGCGCTCATGCTGGAAGTCGCGGCGGAAGTGCGGATCCTTGACGTCCAGCACGCTCAGCGTCCGGCCCGAGGAGAAGGCGATCAGCCCCGACTCGGCCGAGGCGGCGATGGCGTCGATCCATTGGCCTTTCGTCTGGGCCAGCAGGACGGCCTCGCCCTCGCGGCTCCAGACCAGTTTGCCGTCGTCGCCGCCGGTGACGATCCCCTCGCCCGAGGGGTGGACGCAGGCGCACAGGACGGCGCCGTCATGGACCTCGCTGCGGGCGCCGCTCTCGAACCGCACCGAGCCGTCGCCCAGGGCGAAGATCGCGCCGGTCTTGTCGAACAGGGCGGCGGTGACCTGGGTGTCGAAGGAGAAGGTCGTCATGTCGGCTCGCACACGCAAAGAAAGTCAGAGGGGCCTCATAACCTCCCCCGTCGCGTCTGTCGCGTGGCGGGTCTATGAGGGAGCCATGACCCTGCTGCTCCTTCCCGGCTTCATGGCCGATGCGACCCTGTGGGACGACATGACCGGCGATCTGGGCCCGTTCGGGCCGCTGGTCGCCACCGACCTCAGCCGGGGCGCGGACATCGAGAGCATGGCGGCGGCCATCCTGAGCGACGCGCCCGAACGGTTCGTCGCCGTGGGCTTCTCCATGGGCGGCTATGTGGCGCGCGAACTGGCGCGGATTGCGCCGGAGCGGGTCGAGGCCCTGATCCTGATCGCCACCTCGGCGCGTGGCGATACGGAGGAGTTGATCCGCCAGCGGCGCTCCTCGCTGAAGGCGCCGCCTAAGGCCTTCAAGGGGTTGAGCCGTCCGGCCATCGTCTCGTCCCTGCACCCCGATCTGGCGGACGACGAGGCGATGATCGCGCGTGTGCGGGACATGGGCCTGCGACTGGGCGGCGAAGTGTTTCACCGCCAGTCGGCGATGGCGCGGGCGGGTGATCTGGACCGGTTGGGAGAGATCGCTCAGCCGACGCTGATCGTGGCGGCGGATGCGGATCGGCTGCGCAGCCGCGAAGAGGCGGAGGAACTGCACCGCGGGATCGCCGACTCCACGCTGGAGACGGTGACGCACAGCGGCCACATGATCCCGCTGGAACAGCCAAAGGCGCTGGCGCGGGTCATGACGGAATGGCTGGTAGAGCGATCTAGCCTGCCTCTTTGAGTATGATCACCCGCGCATCCAGACCGGCAGGTCGCGCTCGCCATGCAGCCCCCGCCACAGATCAATGCCGTCTTCGCGCTCTATATAAAACAGCAGATAGGGATAATCGCGAACCCGCCAGAAGCGCAGTTCCGGAAAATCAAGTTCATGAGCATATCGAAGCGAACCGGAGGCCGGATGCTGCGCGACATGATTCAAAGCCTGTTCAAGCGCATCGACGAACGCGCCGGCGACAACGTCGCCCGCTGTCGCAAGATAGTAGTCCAACGCCTGTTCGATATCGCGCGCGGCCTGTTCGCGCGGAATGACAGCCCTGGTCTTCACGCCGTGTGACGGCTGGCGATACGCGCCCTCAGGGAGTCGAAATAGGTTGCATCGATGGGCCCGGTCGGGCCGGATTCAGCGCCCGCCAACAGCAGACTCCTCAGTTTCTGTCGATCACCGTCCTTGCGGATCAGATCACGGACATACTCGCTCGAAGAGCCATAGCCTCGTTCCGCAACCTGTTCGTCGACGAAAGCCTTCATCGGGTCTGGAAGAGAGATGTTCATCGTGCTCATGAGACGAGCCTACGCTGGTGGCAAAAATTGGCAAGCGCAGCCGTGAGCCTGACTGCGGTCTATGATTTATGCGTTTCGACCCAGCGCTGGGTCATGAGTTCGCCGGACGCATAGGCCTCCTGAAGATCAACGCTCCAGTAGTTGAGGGCCTCCAGCGGGATCGGGGCGCCAGAGACGGCGCAGCGGACGAAATCGCCACGCTGCATGATCTCGAAATCGGGGGTGCCATAGATCAGCTTGGCCTCCACACGTCCCGTCATGCCGCGCAGGCCTCGAACCCGGCCTTCAGGGCGGCTTCGTCCAGATCGCGGCCGATGAAGACGGCGCGGCTCCAGCGGCGCTCCTTGTCGCCCCACGGCTTCTGAAGGTCGCCTTCGAGGATCATGTGCACGGCCTGGAACACCAGACGGCGGTCCTCGCCGGCCACGTCGATGATGCCCTTGGCGCGCAGGATGTTCTGGCCCTGCTCGCCCAGCAGCTTGTCCAGCCACGCCGTGAAACGGGCGCCGTCCAGCGGGCGGTCCAGCGTCAGGGAGATGCCCTTGATGTCGTCCTCGTGCGCGTGGCCGCGCGGGCCGTGGTCATGAGCATGATCATGATCGTGCGCGTGGTCATGATGGTGGTGATCATGGCCGCAATGCTCGTCGTGGACATGGCCCTCGGCGCCGTGGGGCGGGTTCACGAAGTCCGGCTTGACCTCAAGAATGCGGTCCAGATCGAAGGCGTGCAGGCCCAGCACCTGATCCAGCGGCACGTTCGAGCGCTCGGCGCGAACGATGGGGGCCAGCGGGTTGAGCGCGCGCAGGCGGGCCTCGACGGCGGCCAGAGCGACCTCGTCCACCAGGTCGATCTTGTTCAGGATGATGCGGTCGGCGAAGGCGACCTGCTCGCGCGCCTCTTTAGAGTCGTCCAGACGCGCCATGACGTGTTTGGCGTCGACCAGGGCGGTGACGCTGTCCAGCTGGGTCTTGGCCTTGACCTCGTCGTCGACGAAGAAGGTCTGGGCCACCGGGCCGGGGTCGGCCAGACCCGTGGTCTCGACGATGATGGCGTCGAAGGCGGGCTTGCCGGGACGCTGGCGCTTCATCAGGCCGTTGACCACGCGGATCAGGTCGCCGCGAACCGTGCAGCAGACGCAGCCGTTGTTCATCTCGAACACGTCCTCGTCGGCGCCGACCACCAGGTCGTTGTCGATGCCGATCTCACCGAACTCATTGACGATGACGGCGTAGCGCTTGCCGTGGTCCTCGGTGAGGATGCGGTTCAGCAGGGTGGTCTTGCCGGCGCCGAGGTAGCCGGTGAGGACGGTCACGGGTGTCTTCTGGGTCATGGCTCGCTAGATGGCGCGTCAGGGGCGGAAATGGAAGGCGCCCGGTTATGAAGTCAGGCTGCCTCAGTGCGTCGCCATCACCAGCAGGCCGATCAGGATCAGGGCCGCGCCCAGAATGGCGCCTTCATACCGCGCCCAGCGCTCAAGCCTGAGTATGGAGTAGCCCGCCGTGGCCAGGGCGGCCAGCAGGGTCATGCCCAGCACCGTCCCCGCCGTGAAGGCCAGCGTCAGCAGGCCCAGCGCCCAGACGCCCTCAGTCGCTGACGACAGATAGATGGGCAGCAGCACCTCGCCCGGCGTGACAGCCATCATCAGCACCAGTCCCCAGAAGGCGGCGCGGTCGGACACGGCGGGCTCGGCCAGCTCAGAGGCGGGACCGCCCGCGAGCGCCGGTCGCTTCAGCGACGCGCGCGCCAGATAGAAGGCGCCGAACAGGAACAGCAGGAAGGCCGAAATATGCGGCAGCAGGCCCTCGACCCAGCGGTTCAGCGCCAGACCCGCCGCCACGATCAGGGAGCCGACCACCGCCGTCGACAGGATGTGCGCCAGACCGGCCGTCACCACCGCCGTCATGATGCGCGGCGTGGTCCAGCGCTGGGCGCGACCGACCAGGACGAAGGGCAGCCAGTGCGTCGGCAGGGCCGCGTGCAGGAAGGCTGCGACGAAGCCGCCGCCCAGCAATGACAGCAGCATCGGCTCGGCGAGATCGGGAGACGACATGGCCCGCTCTTTAGAATGTTACCTTATAACGGTCGAGAAGAATCGGCGAAGAATCTTCAAACGCGGCGCCGTGCCGCGCACCGCCGCATCCCCCTGCATCGCCTTCCACCCGCTTGTCGGGCCGCTGTAATCAGGCCACAGAGTCCTTCAAGAACCGGTTTCATGCGGGTTTTGGCCCGGCGAATGTCCGTTTCACGTTGACTCTTCCGTGGCCGTCCGTATATGTCGCCGCTCTTCGCCCGCAGGGTCTCCTGGCGGGCGCATCCATTTTTGCGTTCACGCTGAGGCTTCCTAATGTACGCGGTGATCAAGACCGGCGGAAAGCAGTACCGGGTTCAACCGGGCGATGTGATTGTTGTCGAGAAGATCGACGGCGACGCTGGCGCTGCCGTCAATTTCGGTGAAGTCCTCATGCTGGGCGGCGACAAGGGTGTTACGGTCGGCGCTCCGCTGATCGACGGCGCCGCTGTCGCAGCCACGCTGATCGAGACCCGCAAGGGCGAGAAGATCAAGATCTTCAAGAAGATCCGTCGTCAGGGCTATCGCCGCACGAACGGCCATCGCCAGATGGAATCGGTCCTGCGCATCACCGGCATCGAAGGCGCCGGCGAGAAGGCCAAGTGGGACGGCAAGGTCGAGCTGATCACCAAGGCCGAGATCAACGCTCGCGCCCGTGGCCTGGCCCCGCGCGTCGAAGCCGTCGAAGCTGAAGCTCCGAAGGCCAAGAAGGCGCCCGCCAAAAAGGCCGCCAAGGCTGACGTCGCCGAAGGCGCCGAAGCCTAAGACGTTTTCACCGGCGCTGGATCAGCGCCAGTTACGATTGAGCAGCGCGCTCAAGCAGCCCGAACGGGCGGTAGCGCGCTAAGAAGAGGAGCAGCAAGATGGCTCACAAGAAATCTGGCGGTTCGTCGCGTAACGGTCGCGACTCAGAGTCGAAGCGCCTTGGCGTGAAGAAGTTCGGCGGCGAGCGCGTTCTAGCCGGCAACATCCTCGTGCGTCAGCGCGGCACCAAATTCCACCCGGGCACGAACGTCGGCCTGGGCCGCGACCACACGCTGTTCGCCACTGTGACCGGTTCGGTGCAGTTCACGACCAAACGTGGCGGCCGTTGTTACGTGTCGATTCTCCCGGCCAACGACGTCGCTGAGGCGATGGCCGCCGAGTAACGCGAAGCCAGGACAGTATTTCCCCGGATCGCGTTGCTCTCGACAGCAGCCGATCCGGACCAAGGGAAATTATTCCGCGGGGAGTCTGGATCACCAGGCTCCCCGTTTGCGTTCCCCGCCTCGAAGCCGTCCGAGCCCTCCAAGGAGGCGGCGCCGAAGACATCGAGGCCGAACCATGTGCGTGATCGAAACCTCCCCCGTCGTCGAGACGCGGCGTCTGCTGCTGCGCGCCCCCGGCGCCCAGGACGTGTCGCGGATCGCGGCCCTGGCCAATGACCACGACATCGCCCGCATGACCAAGCGGATGCCCCACCCCTTCGGCGTCGACGACGCCGAGGACTTCGTGTTGCAGGTGGCGTCCCAGGACCCGAAGAAGGCCAACACCTTCCTGATCGAGCATGAGGACCACGGCCCGGTGGGCGTCATCGGCATGTTCCATGACGCCGACGCCGTGCCCGAAGCCGGCTATTGGATCGGACGCGAGTTCTGGGGCCGGGGTTATGCGACCGAGGCGCTGGAAGGCGCCCTGGTCTGGGCCTCGACGCGATGGAAGCGCCGCGCTCTGATGGCGGGCCACTTCTCGGACAACCCCGCCTCGGGCCGGGTGCTGGAAAAGGCGGGGTTCCTGTATACCGGCGAGACCCGTCCGGCCTTCAGCCGCGCGCGGGGCGAGAGCGCCGATACGCGGATGATGGTCTGGCTGGCCTGATAGGGTGCGGAAATCGCGGGGCTTTCGGTCAGCGACGCAGTTTTTTCACGAAAGCGGAAAAAGGCTGTTGACCGCCCCGAGGGTCCCCCCTATTAGTCCGCGCCTCGGCGGGGCGACCCACCGGGCCCAGGTGGCGGAATTGGTAGACGCGCTGGCTTCAGGTGCCAGTGGCTTAACGGTCGTGGAAGTTCGAGTCTTCTCCTGGGCACCATTTCTCAAGCGGCGCTGTATCCGATAGGGTGCGGCGCCGTTTGTCATTCCGGCCCTGATCTTCCCTCCCCTGCGGCCGCAACAGCAAGGTCGGGCCGACGTTCCGGCGCCTGTGTTCTGGCGGTGGCGCGCGGTTCGTCTATGTTACGGCCTGAACGACGAACGAGTTTGCGCGCATGACGGTTTATTTCCACGAAGGCGACCTGCCCGACGACCTGGACCTGGGTCTTGAGGTGGCGATCGATTCCGAGACAATGGGCCTGCGCTTCCGCCGCGACCCGCTGTGCGTGGTGCAGCTGTCGTCGGGCGACGGGAACGCCCACGTCGTGCGCCTGAGCCGCCCGGACTATGACTGCCCCAACCTGAAGCGGCTTCTGGCCGATCCGAAGGTGCTGAAGATCTTCCACTTCGGCCGGTTCGACATCGGCATGTTCGACCTGCACCTGGGCGTCGAGACGCGCCCGGTCTACTGCACCAAGATCGGCTCCAAGCTGGCGCGCACCTATACCGACCGCCACGGCCTGAAGGACGTGGCCCGCGAACTGGCCGGGGTCGACATGTCCAAGGCGCAGCAGAGCTCCGACTGGGGCGCCGCCGAATTGACGCAGGCGCAGCTGGACTACGCCGCCTCGGACGTCCTCTACCTGCACGTCATCATGAACCGGCTGAACGAGATGCTGGAGCGTGAGGGCCGTATGGAGCTGGCGCGGGCCTGTTTCGACTTCCTGCCCGTGCGTTCGCGCCTCGACCTGGCCGGTTGGGACGAGATCGACATCTTCGCCCACGCCTGAAGGACGGACCTGAAACGCCGATGAGCGAACAGCACGCCCAGGACGAGCAGAAGCGCGCCGATGAGGCCCGCGTCGCCCTGGCCGGCGAACGCTGGCGCGCGCACTCGCGCCGGGTGAAACTGTATCGCCGCATCCTGCCCATCGTCATCCTGGCGCTGGCAGGCGGCGCCCTGACCTGGACCGTGTTCCGCACCGTCATGTCGGGGGTCGAGCGCAAGGCCAGCGAAAGCCGCGAGATCCGTCTCGACAATCCGATGTTCCACGGACAGGACGCGCAGGGCCGGTCCTTCGTCATCGGCGCCGAAGGGGCCGTGCGCGATCCGGCCACGGGTTATTTCCGCCTGATCGCTCCGCTGCTGCGGCTGAACCTGGGCGCACGCAAGACGACGGAACTGACCGCCGACGGCGGCACCTATCTGGAGACGCGCCGCAAGGTCGTCATCGGCCCGAACGTGAAGATCTCCGACGGCGGCACCGGCTGGACGCTGGTGACGCCCGAGGCCGTGGTCGACACCGAAAGCGGGGTGGTGACCGGCGATAAAGGGGTGCAGGGTCGCGGCCCCCTTGGAAGCATCAATGCTTCGTCTTATGCGATTTATGACCAAGGCCAGCGGGTCGTTTTCAACGGCCAGGGCGACAACAAGGTAACCGGGACCATAAATCCCGCCGGAGCCGACCGATGAAACTGTCCAAGTCCAAGCTGACGATCGCGGCCGCCGCCCTGATGACGGCGCTGGCCCTGCCCGCCGCTTCAGGCGCCCAGAATGCGGCCCAGACCCCTGCGGCCGGCCGCGCCGACGCCAGCCGCCAGCCGGTCCAGTACGGCGCCGACAGCGGCGAATACACGCCCGCCGGTTTCTCGCTGCGCGGCCGGGCCGAGGTGACGCAAGGCTCCAACCGCCTGCGCGCCAGCAATATTCAGGGCTTCACCTCGAACGGCGACCTGAGCCGCATCGAGGCGACCGGCGACGTCTATTTCGTCACCCCGGACCAGAGCATGAAGGGCGACCGGGCAGTCTATACCCTGGGCGACGGCAATGTCGTCGTGACCGGCGACGTCATCCTGACCCAGGGCAAGAGCGTGCTGACCGGCAACCGCCTCGTCTACAACGTCCGCACCGAGACGGCCCGCATCGAAGGCGGCGGCGGCCGTGTTCAGGGCGTCTTCTATCCGCAAGGGAACTGACCGGGCGTGGCGCGCAAGGAACTCTCGGCCCTGAACCTGCACGCGGCGGAGGCGGACGCCGCCCCCCTGCGCGCGGATGAAACGCGCCCCACGGGCCTGCGCGTCGAGCACATCGCCCGCAGCTTCGGCGAGCGCAAGGTGGTCAGCGACGTCTCCCTGAACGTCCAGCGCGGCGAGGTCTGCGGCCTGCTTGGGCCCAACGGGGCGGGCAAGACGACCTGCTTCTACATGATCACCGGCCTGATCCCCGCTGACAGCGGCTCGATCTGGCTGGACAATGAGGACATCACCCAGCAGCCCATGTACCAGCGCGCGCGCATGGGTCTGGGCTATCTGGCGCAGGAAGCCTCCATCTTCCGCGGCATGACGGTCGAGCAGAACGTCAAGGCCGTGGTCGAACTGCGCGAGAAGAGCGCCGCGGGCGTGCGGGATGAAACGACCCGCCTGCTGGAAGAACTGCGCATCGACCACCTGCGCAACGCCCCGGCCACCGGCCTGTCCGGCGGCGAGCGGCGCCGCGTCGAGATCGCCCGCGCCCTGGCCGCGCGGCCCAGCTTCATGCTGCTGGACGAGCCGTTCGCAGGCATCGACCCCCTGGCCATCGCCGATATCCGTCAGGTGATCCGCTATCTGTCGGGTCAGGGCATCGGCGTGCTGATCACCGACCACAATGTGCGCGAGACGCTGGACATCATCGACCGCGTCTCGATCATCTCTTCCGGCTCCCTGCTGTTCGAGGGCACGGCCGACGAAGCCGTGGCCGACGCCGAGGTGCGCCGCGTCTATCTGGGCGAAATGTACGCCTGACGGCGTTCTGAACGGCCGAGGAGGGGTCGTCGCGATGAAACAGAAAACCTTGGCGGGGCCGCTGCTGGTTCTGGCCCTCTCGGTCGCCGGATGCGCCACGACCGGAGCGGTCAACGCTTCAGGTCTGGGTTCAGCCGCACAGCCCGTGCGGGCCGACATGCCGCCGGGACAGCGCGCATGGCTGGATCGCCTGCGTTGTGAAGACGGCTCCGCACCCGGCTATCAACGCCTGGGCAGCATCGGCATCGGCGGCGACGGCCACGTGGTCGACGCCTATGAGGTGCGCTGCGCGGACCAGCCAGCCTTAGTGATCCACATGGATATGTACCACCCTGGCTACGTCGAGGCTGAAGCTCCGGCTCCGTTCTCGCTGGTCGCCCCACGATCAGCGTTCTGAACCGCCAGCTTCACCGGACGATCTTCGCCAGACGTTAAGGTCTGTGCGGCACCTTCCCAGCAAGAAGCGGGCCAACAGCGCCCGTATGCGGGGTTGAGGCGGCGTGATCGGTCAGAGGCTGGAGGTCAGACAGGGGCAGGGGCTGGTCATCACGCCCCAGCTGCAGCAGGCGATCAAGCTGCTGCAACTGTCGAACCTTGAGCTGGAAGCCTTCATCGAGGGCGAGCTGGAGCGCAATCCCCTGCTGCAGCGCGACGAGGGCGAACCGGGCGGCGACAGCGTGTCTGAAGCCGCCATCGACAGCGCGGCGTCCGAAGGCGGCGGCGACGGCGAACTGCGCTTTACCGAGGGGTCCGACGCCCACGCCGCCAGTCTGGATACGAGCTCCGACGACCTCTATGGCGACGCGGCGCCGGGCGAACGGGTCAGCGACCGCCAGAACGATCCGATGGACACCGGGGCCGGCGATCAGCCCGGCCTGTCCGACTGGTCGCGCGTGGGCGCAGGCGGCGGTCTGGCCGACGGCGAGGAGCGCGAGCGTCCCGACCATCGCGACCTGACCCTGTGGGAGCATCTGCAGGCCCAGGCTTCGGCTGCCGGGTTCAGCCCGGCCGACCACGCCATCGCCCTGACCCTGATCGACGCCACGGACGAGGGCGGCTATCTGCGCGCCGGTCTGGGCGAGATCGCCGAACGGTTGGGCGTCGACGAGGCGCGCGTCGAGGCGGTGCTGGCCGTCTGCCACGGTTTTGAGCCGACCGGCGTCATGGCCCGCTCCATCCCCGAGTGCCTGAAGCTGCAGCTGATCGAGCGGAACCGCTTTGATCCGGCCATGGGCGCCCTGCTGGATCATCTGGACCTGTTGGCGCGGCGCGATCTGGTCGCCCTGCGGCGGGTCTGTGGCGTCGACGCCGAGGATCTGGCCGAGATGATCGCCGAGCTGAAGGCCCTGACGCCGCGCCCCGGCGCAGGCTTCGGCGGCGAACCGGCCCAGACGGTCGTGCCCGACATCCATGTGCGCCCCGACCCGGCGGGCGGCTGGCGGGTGGAGCTGGACACCGACACCCTGCCCCGGCTGCTGGTCGACAAACGCTATCACGCTGTGGTGGCGGCGGGCGCCCGGTCCGACACGGAGAAGACCTTTGTCGCCGAATGCGCGGCCCAGGCCAGCTGGCTGGTCAAGTCGCTGGACCAGCGCGCCCGCACCATCATGAAGGTGGCGGCCGAGATCGTGCGCCAGCAGGACGCCTTCCTGGCCTTCGGCGTCGAGTTCCTGCGCCCGCTGACGCTGAAGACGGTGGCCGAGGCCATCGAGATGCACGAATCGACGGTCAGCCGCGTCACCTCGAACAAATACGTCGCCACCCCGCGCGGGGTGTTCGAACTGAAGTTCTTCTTCACCGCCGCCATCCAGTCCAGCGACGGCGGCGCCGCCCACTCGGCCGAGGCCGTGCGCCAGAGAATCAGGACGATGATCGACGGCGAATCCGGCGACGGCGTGCTGAGCGACGACCGCATCGTCGAAATTCTCAACGAGGCAGGAATCGACATCGCCCGGCGCACTGTGGCGAAATACCGCGAGGCCCTGCGCATTCCCTCGTCCATCCAGCGTCGCCGCCTGATGAAGGTCGGCTGACTGCGACCAAGCGTCACCACAAATCGGTGATCGCCATTGACACCAAAGCCGGTCAGTCGCGTTCTAGGGACATGAAGATCCAAGTCAGCGGCAAGCAAGTGGATGTCGGCGAAGCGCTAAGCTCGCGCATCTCCCAGGAACTCGAAGAGGGCATCGGCAAGTATTTCGCCCGCGGCGCCCAGGACGCCGAAGTCGTGGTGTCAAAGGATCGCCACGGCTTCCGGGTCGACTGCTGGGTGCGTCTGGCTTCGGGCCAGTCGCTGGTGACGACCGGTTTCGGCGGCGACGCCCAGGCCGCCTTCAGCGACAGCCTGGCCAAGCTGGAAAAGCGCGTGCGCCGTTACAAGCGCCGCCTCAAAGACCACCACATCGGGCCCAAGGGCCTGTCGCCCGAGAAGACCGAGAACGCGGCGCGTGAAGTCGCCGCCATGACCATCTTCCGCGACCCCGACACGGTCGAGGATGAAGAGTTCGGCGATGCGGGCCTTGAGGACGAAGCCCCGCCCGTCGGCATGGTCATCGCCGAGACCGAGGCCGAGATCCGCACCCTGACCGTGGGGCGCGCCGTGGCCGAACTGGACATGACCGGCTATCCGCTGGTGATGTTCCGCAACGCCGCCCACGGCGGTCTGGCCGTGGTCTATCGGCGTCCGGACGGCAATGTCGGCTGGATTGATCCGCAACGCACGATCAAAGGCGCGGCGGCGCAAGCCGTCGACTGAGGCTTCCTCAGGAAGGGCGAAGGCGCTAAACAGCCCGCGCCCTTCCGCCAATGTCGGGTTCGATTTTCGGGGTAGAGATGGACATCGCTGATTTGCTGGCGTCGGACGGGATCGTCCTGCGTGGCGGCGCGTCATCCAAGCGTCAGGCGCTGCATGCCGTGGCGGAGGCCTTCGGGGCCGCCTTCAAACTGGACGCCGACAAGGCGTTCGACGCCCTTCAGGAACGTGAGGCTCTGGGCTCGACGGGCCTGGGGTCCGGCGTCGCCGTGCCGCACGCCCGAATCAAGGGTCTGGACCGGGTCTGCGCCGTCTTCGTGCGGCTGGACACGCCGGTAGCCTATGAATCGCTGGACGACCGTCCGGTGGACCTGTTGTTCGCCCTGTTCGCGCCGCTGGAGGCCGGGGCCGAACACCTGCGCGCCCTGGCGGCGGTGTCGCGCGCCCTGCGCTCGCCTGAACTGCGCGAACAACTGCGTCAGGCGCGGACCGTGGACGCCATCCGCGCCCTGTTCGTCAAGGATGTGTCGAAGACCGCCGCCTGAGCGGTCTTCCTCGCCTTTTCCAACCGCTTTGAATACGGCAGGCGCGGCGCGCGCCTAGTGGACCGACATCGGCTCCAGATCGTGCGCCACGGCGGCGGCGAAGGCGGTTTCGCGATCCAGCATGACGGCCAGACGTTCGCCGTCGGCGCCGTGAACGGCATAGAGAACCTGATCCGGATCGATCTCGATATCCGGCGCCGTTTCGACCATGGCGTCGGCCAGAATGTCGGATGCGCGGATCGCGCGGACATAGACCAGATCGGGGGCGCCGAGTTCGGCGAAGTCCTTCGTATTCATGTTGGGCGTCATAAGACCGCCTCCTTACACTTAACTGAACGCCCGGGAAGTCAGGCGGTTCGACGGCTGATCTCAGCCCGTCGTGATGGGAATGCGCCGAACGCTGCGTTCCAGTTCCGGGCGGATCAGGTCGACGTGCAGCAGGCCGTGTTCCAGACGAGCGCCCGCAATCTCAAGCCCGTCGGCCAGCACGAAGTTGCGGACGAACCCCCGCGCGGCAATGCCGCGATGCAGGAAGGCCTGACCGTCGCGGCCCGCGTCGTCGCGCTTACCGGTGATGGTCAGCTGCCGCCCTTCTACGGTGACGGACAGATCCTCTGGCGTGAACCCGGCTACGGCCAGGGTGATGCGCACGGCCGCCTCGCCCACCTGTTCGACATTATAGGGCGGATAGGATTCGCCCGCTGCCTTGGCCGCGCGGTCGATCAGGGCGCGCGTATGGTCGAACCCCAACAGGAACGGGCTGTCGAACAGCAGGGAGCGTGCAGTCATGAGGGGTCCTCGCAAGGAAGCGACCTTGACCGTCCGGCGCCCCCCTGGATCGGCGAAGCGCCCGGTCACGGTTACAGATGGGGGGGCGATGGCGGCAGGTCAACGTTTGCAAAGACGACACGCCGTTCATGGTCCATACACATTGAAACCTTAACTGTAGGGCCTGCGTTTATGCGATCTGATCGCTATCGAAAGGACCACCCCATGCGCGCCAGGCTCGCCATCACCAGCTTGAGCATCGCCGCCCTTCTGGGCGCCGCCGCCTGCACCACCACGGACCCCTACAGCTCTGCCCCGCGCCGCAACAACACCGGCACCGGCGCCTTGGCGGGCGCTGGCGTGGGCGCCCTGCTGGGCTATCTGACCAACACCTCCAGCGGCGAACAGGGCCGCAAGAACGCCCTGATCGGCGCGGGCGTCGGCGCCTTGGCGGGCGCGGGCGTCGGCCAGTATATGGACCGCCAGCAGCGCGCCCTTGAGGCCGAACTTTCGGGCACGGGCGTCGGCGTGGCGCGTCAGGGCGACAATCTGGTCCTGCGGATGCCGTCGGACGTGACCTTCGCCACCAATCAGTCGTCCATCGACACCCGCTTCCTGCCGGTGCTGGATGACGTGGCGCGCGTCATCAATGAGTACGACCGCTCGATGGTCGACGTGATCGGCCACACCGATTCCTCGGGCGGCGATGCGATCAACCAGCCCCTGTCGGAGCGTCGCGCCGCCTCGGTCGCCTCGCACCTGATCAACCGCGGCGTGATGCGCGAGCGCATCTATGTCGCCGGCATGAGCGCGCGCAACCCGATCGCCTCCAACGACACGGTCGAGGGCAAGGCGCAGAACCGCCGCGTCGAAATACTGATCCGTCCGTTCACGGGCTGATCGAGGTCGGGCTGATCCCGGCACAGAGCAAGGAAAGGGGCGTCCCGTTCGGGATCGCCCCTTTTTCATGTGCGCCTGCAGGCGCCGGTCTGACGACGTGGCTCGATCGGCCTCGAAAGCCGCCCTGCCCCTTGCCTTGCCGGACGGACTGCCATCCTGTTGTTCAGGCGGGAGATTCGGATGGATAGCGACGGTCTGGGCAAGGCAATGCGTCTGGCGGGCATCGCGGCGGCGTCAGCCGTCGTCGTGGCGGCGGCCGTCATCACGGTCGGCCGCCTGCTGTTGCTCTAGTCAGGCCGCGTCGAGCGGACGACCGATGGAGAAGTAGCGGAAACCACGCGCCCGCATGTCGTCCGGGCGATAGATGTTGCGCAGATCCACCATGACCGGCTGCTTCAGCAGCAGCTTGATCCGGTCCAGATCCAGCGCGCGGAACTGGTTCCACTCGGTCATGATGACGGCGGCGTCGGCCCCGGCCAGAGCGTCATAGGGCCCGTCCTTGAATACTACGCCGTCCAGAAGTTTGGCCGCCTCCTCCATGCCCTCCGGGTCAAAGGCCTGAACCGTGGCCCCGCGCGCGATCAGCGCAGGCGCCACATCCAGCGAAGGCGCGTCGCGCATGTCGTCGGTGTTCGGTTTGAACGTCAGGCCCAGCAGGGCGACCGTCTTGCCCTTCACGTCGCCGCCCAGCGCCTCGATAATGCGGTCGGCCATGGCCTTTTTACGCGCATCGTTGATGGCGACGGTCGTCTCGATCAGACGCATGGGCGAGCCCGCATCCGTCGCCGTACGCACCAGGGCCATGGTGTCCTTGGGGAAGCACGATCCGCCATAGCCCGGCCCGGCGTGCAGAAACTTCGATCCGATCCGGTTGTCCAGACCGATGCCGCGCGCAACCTGCTGCACATCGGCGCCGACCGCATCGCAGAGGTCGGCGACCTCGTTGATGAAGGTGATCTTCATGGCCAGGAAGGCGTTGGCCGCATATTTGATCAGTTCGGACGTGCGACGCCCGGTGAACATGATCGGCGTCTCATTCAGGTTCAGCGGGCGATACAACTCGGCCATAATAGCGCGGGCGCGCTCATCCGTCGTGCCGACCACGACGCGGTCGGGGCGTTTGAAGTCGCCAATGGCGGCGCCTTCTCGCAGGAATTCAGGGTTGGAGACAACGGCGAACTCAGCATCCGGCCGCCGCTCGCGAATGATGCGCTCGATCTCGTCGCCGGTGCCGACAGGAACGGTGGACTTGGTCACCACGACGGTGAAGCCCTGCATCAGGTCGGCGATCTCTTCGGCCGCCGCATAGACATAGGACAGATCCGCGTGGCCATCGCCGCGGCGTGACGGCGTCCCGACAGCGATGAAGACGGCGTCAGCGTTGCGGATCGCCTCGGCGCCGTCGACGGCGAAGGCCAGACGGCCTCCCCGCACATTACTGGCCACCAGATCATCCAGCCCCGGCTCATAGATGGGCATGATGTTCTGGTGCAGACGCTCGATCTTGGAGGCGTCCTTGTCGACGCAGGTCACGGTGTGGCCGAAATCGGCGAAACAGGCGCCTGACACCAGGCCGACGTAACCCGTTCCAATCATGGCGACGCGCATGGACTGCTCCTTCTACAACCGTCCCTGTCGCAATAGCCCTGCACGCAAAGCGGCGCCAGCGACGGTCCGCCGCAGAATGCAGAAAAGACCAAAGAAAAAAGGCGGCTGATCCGTGATGGATCAGCCGCCCTCAATATCTTCAACCGAAAGGCTTCGGAGACCGGTCACCCGGCCTCCTAGCGCCTTAGAAGTTGATGTCGACGGTAGCGCGACGGTTCAGCGGCTCACGCACGCCGTCAGCCGTCGGCTTGGCCAGGTCGGTCTTGCCCTTGCCGTCCAGCGAGATCACGCCGCCGTTGACGCCTTGAGCGACCAGGGCGTCAGCCACGGTGCGCGCACGGCGGTTCGACAGGCCCAGGTTGTAGGCCTGCGAACCCATGGTGTCGGTGTGACCGACGACCAGGATACGGGTCGGAGCGCCCGACTTGGCGTAGTTGGCGGCTTGCGACACCACCGAGCGGGCTTCCGCCGTCAGATCCGAACGGTCGAAGTCGAAGTAGACCACGAACTGACGCGCAGCCGGCTTGGCCGGAGGCGGCGGAGGCGGCGGCGGAGGCGGCGGGGGCGGGGGAGGCGGGGGCGGCGGCGGCGGCGGGGGCGGCGGCGGGGCCACCGGCTCGGCGCCGAACGCATAGCGCAGACCCAGCGTCACGGTGTGCGACTGGTCGTAGTCGCCCGACAGCGAACCGAAGACCGGGCCGGCCGACTGCGTCGTGTCGAAGGACATGTCGCCCGTCAGGTAACGGTAGGTCAGGTCGATGTTGGCGCGGTCGCCGACGGCCCAGGCCAGACCGGCGATCGCCTGAGCGGCGAACTTGGTCGAGGTGTCGTCAGCCGTGAAGGTGACGCCCGGGTTCTGACGCAGACGGCCCGTGGTGTCGGTCTTGACGCGGTTCACACCGACGCCCAGGCCCACGAACGGACGGATGGTCCATTCCGGCGAACCGAAGTCATAGATGACGTTGCCCATCAGGGTCGTCGCCGTGATGTCGCCTTCCGGCGAATGGCACGGGCCGGTGGCCGGGGTCAGGTTGCACAGGCCGTTCGGACCCGAGACAGCGCGGACCTTGCCGATGTCGCCCGAGCGGTAACCGCCTTCGAGCTCAACACGCCAGTTCGGGTTGAAGCGATAGCCCAGACGCGCAAAAGCCGCCCAGCCGTCGTTCACTTCCCAGTTCCAGTGGTGACCGGTCGCCGAAGCTTCCGTGTTGATGTCGTCGATCATATGGTAGCCGGCGTCGATCGCGCCGTACCAGCCATCGGGCTCCGCCGAAGCAGCGCCGGCCGACAGGGCCAGGGCGGCCGCCGCGCTCGACGCCAGGATCAAACTCTTGACACGCATGAAATGCGGCCCTCCGAGGTCTGTTGACAAGTGGGCGACAGGAAAGGTCACCTGCGGCGTCCCTATCAGCGTTGCCATTTCCGGTCGAGCAGAAAGGCGCTGATGTCACTGCTAATTTGAGAATAGTGGCCCGCGCGCTACAGGATTAAACACGGCGTAAACCTTAACACGCGGCTGCCCCCTTGACCTGCCGCCCGGCCTGTCGTCCACAGTCGCGAGACTTCGACAGCATATCGGGCACCATGGCTTCCATCTGCATTGACGGCTTCAACCTGGCGCTGGCGAAGGGCTCCGGCATCGCCACCTATGGCCGGAACCTGTTGCTGAACGCGCGGGAAATCGGTCTGGGAACCCAGGCGCTATACGGGCCGCCCGCCCCACGGCGCGCCAGCAACGTCGTCAATGAAACCGCCCTGACCGACGCGGAGCGCCCGCCCGAAAAGCTGAACCGCAAGAAGAAGATGCAGCGTTTCCGCGACACCTACATGTCGCGTTTCGGTCGCGAGGCCCACGCCATCCTGCCCTCAGGCGAGGTGATCTGGCCCAGCCGCGCCGGCGGTCGTCCCGCTGTGGACCGCTTCTGGGCGGCGCAGAACCTGTTCCTGACCGCCAACCGCTGCTTCGCCGCCTATGGCAGGGAGACGCCTGTGCGTTTTGAAGCCGCGAGGGAGGCCCCCGCCCCCGACGTGATGCACTGGACGGCGACCCTGCCTCTGTATGCGCAGGGCGTGCCGAACATCTACACCATTCACGACCTGATCCCCCTGCGCCTGCCGCATACGACGATGGACGACAAGGCCGTCTACATGAAGCTGTGCGAGGTCGTCGCCGCGCGGGCAGACCATATCGCCGTGGTGTCCGAGACCACGCGTCAGGACGTCATCCGCCTGCTGGGCGTCTCGGAGGACCGCGTCACCAACACCTACCAGGCCGTGGACCTGCCGCCCTCCCTGACGGGACGCGGCCAGGCCGAGGTGGAACTTGAGCTTGAAGGCGTCTTCAACCTGGGCTGGAAGGGCTATTTCCTGCACTTCGGCGCCATCGAACCGAAGAAGAACCTGGGCCGCATCGTCGAGGCCTATCTGGCGTCGGGCAGCAGGACGCCGCTGGTGATCATCGGCGGTCGCGCGTGGCTGGATGAGGGCGAAACCGCCCTGCTGAACCAGGTCAAGCGCGACGGAGGACCAAGCGCCGACAGGATCCGTCAGTATGAGTATATGCCCTTCTCCATGCTGATCAGCCTGATCCGGGGCGCCAGGGCCACGCTGTTTCCGTCGCTGTATGAAGGCTTCGGCCTCCCGGTGCTGGAATCCATGGCCCTGTCGACGGCGGTGCTGACCTCGACCGGCGGATCACTGCCCGAAGTGGCTGGGGATGCTGCCCTGGTCGTCGACCCCTATGACGTTCAGGCCATCACGCGCGGCATTCAGGCGCTGGACGCCGATGAAGCCCTGCGCGCCGATCTGGAAGCGCGAGGTCTGGGCCAGGCCGGAAAGTTCACCCCCGCCGCCTATCAGGCGCGCCTGCGGGACCTGTACGCCAAGGTCGGCCTGGCGACGTCCTGAGTCATGAGCGCCGCCCTGACGCCGCAACGCCTGAGCCATCTTGATCGGCTGGAGGCGGAAAGCATCCACATCCTGCGCGAAGTGGCGGCCGAATGCGCCCGCCCCGTGCTGCTTTACTCGATCGGCAAGGATTCAGCCGCCCTGCTGCATCTGGCGCGCAAGGCCTTCCACCCGGCGCCGCCGCCCTTTCCGCTGCTGCACGTCGACACGACATGGAAATTCCGAGCCATGTACGCTCTGCGCGACCGCATGGCGGCCGAGAGCGGAGCGCGGCTGATCGTCTACCGCAACCCTGAGGCGGAAGCCCTTGGGATCAATCCCTTTGAACATGGTTCCGCCGTCCATACGGACATGTGGAAGACGCAAGGGCTGAAGCAGGCGCTGGACCTGCACGGTTTCGACGCCGCCATCGGCGGGGCGCGACGTGACGAAGAGGCCAGCCGCGCCAAGGAACGGGTCTTCTCGTTCCGCGGCCCCGGCCACCGCTGGGATCCGCGCCGCCAGCGTCCAGAGTTGTGGAATCTTTATAACGCCCGCGCTTCCCCGGGCGAAAGCATGCGCGTCTTCCCCCTGTCGAACTGGACCGAGTTCGATGTCTGGGACTACATCGCCGCCGAGAACATCCCCGTCGTGGACCTGTATTTCGCCGCCCCCCGCCCCGTGGTCCGCCGAGAAGGCGCACTGATCGTGGTCGATGACGAGCGGATGCGGCTTTTGCCCGGCGAGACGCCGGAAATCCGCACCGTGCGTTTCCGCACTCTGGGCTGCTATCCTCTGTCCGGCGCCATCGAGAGCCAGGCCTGCAGCCTAGAGACGATCATCGCCGAGATGCGCGCCTCACGTACTTCCGAACGGCAGGGCCGCCTGATCGACCGCGACCAGGCCGGATCGATGGAGCGCAAGAAGCAGGAGGGCTATTTCTGATGACGCCCGACGCTGAAACACCCGCCCCTCAGCGCGACCTGCTGCGCTTCATCACCTGCGGCTCGGTCGATGACGGCAAGTCGACCCTGATCGGCCGCCTGCTGCATGACCTGGGCGCCGTGCCGGAGGACCAGCTGGCGAGCATCCTGAACGCCGACGGCCAGCCCGACTTCTCGCGCCTGGTCGACGGCCTGCTGGCCGAGCGGGAACAGGGCATCACCATTGATGTCGCCTATCGCTACTTCTCGACGGAAACGCGCAGCTTCATCGTCGCCGACACGCCGGGGCATGAACAATATACGCGCAATATGGCGACCGGAGCCTCGACCGCCGACGCGGCCGTCATCCTGGTGGATGCCCGCAAAGGGATGCTGACCCAGACGCGACGTCACGCCCACATCCTGGCCCTGATGGGGGTTCGGCGAGTGATCCTGGCTGTGACCAAGATGGACCTGACGGACTGGTCCGCAGGAACTTTCGATCGGATCGCGACAGAGTTCGACGGCTATGCCCGACAGATCGGCCTTGAAGCGCGCGCCATCCCCCTGTCGGGCGCGACTGGCGAGAATGTCGTCGCTCGCGGCGGCGCAGACTGGTTCAACGGTCCGACCCTGATAGAGGCGCTGGAGAAGCTGCCTGTCGTAACGACGGACCCGGATCAGGCTTTCCGCCTGCCGGTGCAGGGCGTCGTGCGCCCCGATCAGGACCTACGCGCCTATACCGGTTTGATCGCCTCCGGAACTGTGCGTCCTGGCGACGCCGTCCGGGCCGTGCCGTCCGGCGTCGTCTCGCAGGTGGCCCGCCTTCTGGCGCCCGAAGGCGACCGCGACGCGGCCATCGCCGGTCAATCGGTCATGCTGACCCTGACCGACGAGATCGACCTGTCGCGCGGCGATGTCCTGTGCGCCGCCGCTGACCCGCTGGAGGCCGCAGACCAGTTTGAAGCGACCGTGATCTGGATGGATGAGGCCCCTCTGCTGCCCGGCCGCCAGTACGACCTGAAGCTGGGCGCACGCACGGTCGCGGCCTCCGTCACCGACATCCGGCACAAGGTGAACGTCAACAGCCTGGAGGCCCTGGCCGCGCGGACGCTGGAGTTGAACGACATCGGCGTCTGTCACCTGTCGCTGGGCGGCGACGTGGCCTTCGCCCCTTATGAAACGAACCGTCAGTTGGGCGGCTTCATCCTGATCGACCGGATAAGTCGGACTACGGTGGGGGCGGGCATGATCCGCTTCGCCCTTCGTCGCGCCCACAACATCCACCGTCAGTCCATCCGTGTGGACCGCGCCCGCCGCGCCGCACTCAAGGGTCAGGAGCCTGCCGTCCTGTGGTTCACGGGCCTGTCCGGCGCGGGCAAATCCACCATCGCCAACCTGGTCGAAGAACAGTTGGCCGCCGAAGGTCGCCACACCTATCTGATCGACGGCGACAACCTGCGTCACGGCCTGAGCCGCGATCTGGGCTTCACCGACGCCGACCGGGTGGAGAACATCCGTCGCGCCGCCGAAGCCGCCCGGATGATGGCGGACGCAGGGCTGATCGTCCTGGTCTGTCTGATTTCCCCCTTCCGCGCCGAACGCGATATGGCCCGTGAAATGATGGGCGACATCCGCTTTCTGGAGGTCTTCGTCGACGCTCCGCTGGCGGTCGCCGAAGGGCGGGACGTCAAGGGCCTGTACGCCAAGGCCCGACGCGGCGAACTGACGAACTTCACCGGCATCGACAGCCCCTATGAAGCGCCGCCGAAGCCCGATGTGCTCATCCCCGCCGAACGGATGCCCCCCGCCGAGGCCGCCCGCGCCGTCCTGCAACGGCTGCGCCAGCCTTAAACGCCGGGTGCGCCTCGCCTTTCCTGGCTGTCCGCCGAGGAAACAGTTGCACGGCAGCCGGGGTGGGCTATGTTCGGCTGCCATCGGCGCAGAAACATTACAGCGCCTTTTCAAGCTCCTTGCAGCATCGCTGCGTCAACACCCGTTCGATGTTCGCAAAAGCCGCCCGCCACCTGAGAATCATCGGCGCATTGACCATGCGTGAAATGGTCACGCGGTTCGGCCGTGAAGGTCTGGGCTTCGCCTGGATGGTCGCCGAACCCCTGTTTTTCTGTTTCGGCGTGATGATCCTGTGGAGCTTCACCAAACCGGCCTATGAGCACGGCATACGCCTGGCCCCGTTCGTGATGACGGGCTATATGTCGCTGATCCTGATCCGCCACCTGATCGCCATCCTGTCTTCGGCGCTGAGGTCGAACATCGGGATCCTGTATCACCGCGACGTCAAGCCGATGCACATCTTCACGGCGCGGATCGTGCTGGAGATCGGCGGCACGACGATCGCCTTCATCATCGTCTACCTGGTCCTGTTCGCCATCGGCGAAACCAATGCTCCGACCAACTATCTGAACCTTTACGGCGGCTGGCTGCTGCTGTGCTGGGTCGCGGTCGGTTTCGCCCTGGTCCTGACCGGCCTGGCCATGCGGTTCGAGGTGTTTGAAAGACTGCTCAGCCTGATCAGCTATCTGATGATCCCCCTGTCGGGCGCTTTCGCCATGGTGGCCTGGCTGCCGCCCAGATATCAGGAAATCATCCTTCTCATCCCCTTTGTGCATGGCGTGGAGATGATACGTTCGGGCGTATTCAGCGAATTCACCCCGACGCATTTCGACCCTCCCTACGCCCTGCTATGTGGCGCCATGCTCAATCTGCTAGGCTTGGCGATGATCGCAGGCGCCCGTGACCGGCTTGCAGACGAATGACAGAGCCCACGTTTTCCAAGGCGAAACCACTCCATGGCTGAGCAAAAGATCAGTTACGTCGGCCCCCTCAAAGCCACTGAGGGTCCCCGCAGGAAGTCCGTGGACATATGGAAACGGCTGCCGCTGGGCTTCATACTGGTCGTCGTCCTGCCCACCCTGGTCGCGGCGACCTATTTCCTGATGATCGCCTCCCCCCGCTACGTTTCGGAGGCGCGCTTCGTCGTGCGTTCGCCCAATGTGGGCCAGCCTTCGGCGGTCGGCTTGGCTCTTCAGGGGGTCGGCTTCTCCAACGGCATGAACGACGCCTTCGCCGTGCATGAGTATATTTCCTCACGCGACGGCCTGAAGGAACTGCAACAGTCCTTTGACCTCAACAAGGTCTTTGACCACCCGGGCACCGACTTCCTGTCCCGCTACCCCCGCCCCGGTGAATCCCGGAGCGAGGAAGGCCTCTACAAGGCGTTCAAGCGCTTCATGGTCGTCGGCTATGACGCCGGAACCGGCATCAGCACCCTGCGTGTCGAAGCCTTCACCGCCAAGGAGGCTCAGGACGTCAACAAGGCCCTGCTGGCCAGCGGCGAAGCGCTGATCAACCGCCTGAACGAACGCGCCTCGGGCAACGCCGTGCGCGACGCCAAGGCCGCGTTAGAGCGAGCGCAGACCGAAGTCTCCGAGTCGCAACAGGCGCTGACCGCCCTTCGCAACAACGCCCGTTTCATCGATCCGCGCCTGGCCGCCGCTGAGAGCACCGGCGTCATCAATGGCCTGCTGGTGACCATCGCCCAGCTGCGTGCCGAACGCGCCCAGGTCGCGGCCGAAGCGCCGTCCAGCCCGCAGCTGCCGATCCTGGACAATCGCATCGCCGCTTATGAGCGTCAGGTGGAAGAGGCCCGCGCCCGGATGGCAGGGGACGCCACCTCCCTGGCCGCCAAGATCGGGCCGTTTGAAGAACTGACCCTGCGCCGAGAAATCGCCGACAAACAGCTCGCCCAGGCGACGGCCGCCCTGCTGTCGGCCGAACAGGAGGCCCGCCGCCAGAAGCTTTATCTGGAGCGCATCGTCGAACCCAGCTTGGCGGACAAGCCGACCGAGCCGCGGCGCTGGCGCGCCATTCTCACCGTGCTGGCGTCGGCACTGCTCATCTACGGCGTGGGCTGGCTGATCTGGGCCGGCGTGCGGGAACACAGGCAGGACTGATGACGCTCGACGTCGAAACGGATCCCGGCCTTCGCGTCCGCAACGTCTCGAAGACCTATCACGGCAAGAAAAAGCCGCTGTTCACCGGTCTGGACTTCGATCTGGGCCGATCGGGACGGCTGGCCATTCTGGGCCGCAACGGGCAGGGCAAGTCGACGCTGATCAAGATGCTGGGCGGGGTCATGCCCGCCACCGAAGGCTCGATTTCCTGGCGGATGAGTTCTTCGTGGCCCATCGGGTTCGGCGGGGGATTTCAGGGCAGCCTGTCAGGCTTGGACAACGTCCGTTTCCTGGCCCGCCTCTATGAGAAGGACTACAGGGAGACCCTGAGACGCGTCGACGACTTCGCCGAACTGGGCAAGGCGCTGAGCGAACCGGTCAAGCACTACTCCTCGGGGATGCGCGCCCGCCTGGCTTTCGGTCTGTCCCTTGCCATTGAATTCGATTGCTATCTGATCGACGAACTGGTGGCGGTCGGCGACGCTCGCTTTCAGCGCAAATGCCAGGAAGGTCTGTTCGAAAAACAGGCCCACCGCGCCTTCCTCATGGCCTCGCACAACGTTCAGTTGATCGCTGAATACTGCGATCGCGCCCTCATCATCGAAAGCGGCCGCGCCAAGATGTTCGATGACATCCAGGAGGCGGTCGAAGTCTACACCTGGCTGCGGGCCGCATGACGACGCCCATGCCCAACGCCGACTGGATCGTCCTGCCCGAACAGCAGGGTCGGCAGGCGTGGATCGCCGCCCTGCAGGCCGCAGCCGCCCGGTCCGGGCGTCGTCTTCATGATACGGACCATGGCGATGCGCCCGCCGACGCGGACCGCGCCCTGCTGCTGACCGCCTCGGCCGAAAAGGCGCTCGGTCGCCAGCCCGACGCCCGCCGGATCGCCGCCATCCTGGACACGCCGGACGTCATCGTGCCCGAGGGGGTCGATCAGGCCCGACGTCACGGGATCGTGCATCTCGCAACCCAGAACTTCGCACGGTTGGCCCTGCTGCCCCGAAACCGGGTTTTCGGTCCTGACGTCGTCGATTCCGGCGCGCTACGCCTGTTCCCCGATCTGGACGTGATGCGCCCGGAAGGGATTCGCACAGCGCCCGGCCCCATGACCCGGGCCCTGGAGATCTATTCGCAGGGCAAGGCGACGTGGTCCGGCGAAGTCCTGTCCTGGCTACAGCCGCCGATGCACGCCGGCGGCTTTTCAACGCTGGATCTGACCGGCCGGCCGCGCACCATCGTTCATGGCCCCTATTTCGAAATACCCGCAGGTCGATGGAAGGCAACCTTCACCCTGTCCGTGGACGACCATTCAGCGCGCTATCTTTTCCGCGCCGACTGGGGCGGAATCGAAGTCTACAGCAGTCAGGAATTCCGGCCCTGGCGACCAGGTGTCTTCGAGATCGAAATGGTTCACGACTGGGCGGCGCCTGGAGCGGTCGAATTCCGGTTGCTGGTGATGGAAGGCGTTTTCCATGGCGAGATCAGCCTGTCAGACCTGACGGTCGTCCGGGTTGACGCGCCATAGCAGGCAAAAGACGGCGCGCGTCGGACCAGCACCTGTGCCCGGCTCCTGGATGAACCGCTATCGGCAAGGGAAACTTCCCTCCCCCGCGTAGGGATAAGCAAAGCCGAAACAGGTGCAGAATGACAGACGACATCCGGCATATGCTGGCGCCCCCCTTTCCGGACAGCCACATCGCTCCCGACAGCCTTGAGGCCGACGTCTGGCGCCGGATCGACAAACGGCTGGAGCAGCGCCGCGCCCGTCAGGTCCGGCTGACCGTCACGGCTGTCGCCCTGTTGGTCGGCGTCGCCAACGGCGGTCTGTCGGGACAGGCGTTCCAGCCGGGACGCTCTGACATCCAGATATTCAGCGTGTCGGCCGGTCTTTCCCCCATGACGCGGCTGGAGGTCGGCGGATGAGCGCAGGCTGGAAGTCCATGGCCCTGACTGTGGCGCTGGCCGCCCTGGCCAGCGGCGGCGGCGCCTGGTGGACGGCGGGCTGGATGATGAAGCGGAATGAAACACCCGGCGTCCACGACATCGTACATCGCAGGTTGAAGCCGACAGGAGAGCAGGACGACCGACTGAACGCAATAGAGGCCCGGTTCGCAGTGCAACGCGAAGCGCTCGAAAGCGAGTTGCGCGCCGCCAATCGCGAACTGGCGAACGCGATCGCCGCCAGTCAGGGCGACACCCCCGAAGTCCGCGCCGCCGTCGACCGCTTCCACGACGCCATGGGCGCCCTGCAGAAGGCGACCATCGCCCATGTGTTCGAGATGCGGGCCGTGCTGACGCCGGAACAGGCGCGCGTCTTCGACCGGGAAATCGCGGACGCCCTGACGCAAGAGCCGCGGTGAAGGTCGCAGGTGACGACCCTGGGCGACACTGACGAAGCGCGCGCGGCGCGCGGCGACCGGGCGGCCTTCAGCGCCCTGATGGCGGCGACCAGCGGCGACCTGCACCGTTTCATCCGCCGTTACGTCGGCGATACGGACGAAGCGCGCGACCTGCTGCAGGAAACCTATGTCGCGGCATGGCTGGCGATCCGCAGCTATGATCCGGCACGGCCGTTCGACGTGTGGCTGCGCGCCATCGCCCTCAACAAATGCCGGGACTGGGGCCGCAAGCGCGCCGTCCGGCGCATCGTGCGCGGGGTCATGGGGCTGGACGCGCCAGAAGCCATGGCCGCAGGTGATGAAACGCCCGGAGCGGAGACCCGGCTGGACGACCGCCGCCGCATGGCCGCGCTGGACCGCGCCCTGGCCGATCTGCCCGATGCGCTGAAGGCGCCGCTGCTGCTGGCGACGCTGGAGGGGCGTTCTCACGTCGAGATCGCCCGACTGCTGGGCGTCACGCCCAAGGCGGTCGAAACCCGTATCTGCCGGGCGCGCCGGATGCTGGACCAGAAACTGGGCCGTATCCGGACATAGCGGCCCAGTTCGTCCTAAAGGTGCGGCGCCCTGACGCAGACCGGCTCTGCGAGGGGGCGACGCAACCCTTACGTATTCCAGTCAGACCCCTTCCCCCTGCACGATCCGTTGCGACGGAAAAGCTGGCCGAGACTGGACTTCATGGCGACATCATCACTGGACCGGCGAACCCTGTTGCGAGGCGCTGCCATGGGCGGCGGCATACTGGGGCTTCAGGGCCTTCTGCCCGCCTGGGCGCAGACCGGGTCGCCCGGCCTGCGCGCCGATCTGCCGACCCTGACCGGGCCGAACATCGACCTGAGCGTCGGCGACGCCCGCTTCACCGTCGGCGGCCGCACCGGCCACGCCTTCATGGTCAACGGCGTGCTGCCCGCCCCCCTGCTGCGGATGCGCGAAGGGCAGAATGTGCGCTTGTCAGTGACCAACCATCTGGAGGAAGACACCTCCATCCACTGGCACGGCCTGCTGCTGCCGTTCCAGATGGACGGCGTGCCCGGCATCAGCTTCCCCGGCATCAAGCCGCACGAGACCTTCGTCTATGAGTTTCCGCTCAAGCAGTCCGGCACCTACTGGTATCACAGCCATTCGGGGCTTCAGGAGGCCATGGGTCACTACGGCCCCATCGTTATCGACCCGGCGGGCGCCGACCCGGTCGCCTATGACCGCGAGCACGTCCTGGTCCTGTCGGACTGGAGCTTCCTGCATCCGCACGACATCCTCGACAAGCTGAAGAAGAGCCCCGGCTACTTCAACATGCAGAAGACGACGCTGGCCGGGCTTCTGGACGGGTCGGACCGCATGAACCTGTCCGAGCGCCGGATGTGGGGCGGGATGCGCATGGATCCGCGCGACATCCTGGACGTCAACGGCACGACCTACACCTATCTGGTCAACGGCCACGGCCCGCAGGAGAACTGGACCGGTCTGTTCCGACCGGGCGAGCGGGTGCGCCTGCGCATCATCAACGCCTCGGCGATGTCGATCTTCAACGTCCGCATCCCGGGACTGGCCATGACCGTGGTTCAGGCCGACGGCGAACACGTCCGCCCGGTTGAGGTCGACGAGTTCCAGATTTCGGTCGCCGAGACCTATGACGTCATCGTCCGCCCGACTGAGGACCGCGCCTATACCATCGTGTCCGAAGCGATCGACCGCTCGGGCATGGGCCGCGCCACCCTGGCGCCGCGCTTGGGCATGACGGCCGAGGTTCCGCCGCTTCGCAAGATCCCGAACCTGACCATGAAGGACATGGGCATGGGCGAGATGGACCACAGTGCGCACGGCGCAGCAGGTATGGACCACGCCGCCATGGGGCATGGGACAGCGGCAGGCGCCGCGGCGGCGGCAGCGCCGATGGATCACGGCGGAATGAGCCACAACATGCGCGATCCGAACAACGCTCCCGCCGACATGGCGGTCGGCGTCGGCGTCGACGCCATCGCCCCGGCCCCGTCCAACCGTCTGGCCGATCGGCCGCAGGGGCTGGATGATGTCGATCACCGCGTGCTGGTCTATGCCGACCTGCGCGCCCTGACGCCGAACCGGGACCGCCGCGCGCCCTCGCGCACCATGGAGATCCACCTGACCGGCAATATGGAGCGGTTCATGTGGGGCTTCGACGGGCGCAAATTCTCGGAGGTGGTCGAACCCATCCGCTTTGAGCTGAACGAGCGGGTGCGCGTGACCCTGGTCAACGACACCATGATGGCCCACCCCATCCACCTGCACGGCCACTTCTTCGAACTGGTCAACGGCCATGACGGCCACCAGCCGCTGAAGCACACGGTCAACGTCGCCCCGGGCGGCAAGGTCACCTTCGATCTGACCGCCGATGCGCCCGGCGACTGGGCCTTCCACTGTCACCTTCTGATGCACATGCACGCGGGCATGTTCAACGTCGTCACCGTTCGCCCGCTGGATGGAGCCGCCTGGTGAAGTCCCTTTCTCTGGCTCAGGCCCTCTGCCTGACGCTCGCCCCCCTGATGCTGGCCGCTGGCGGCCCCGCCATGGCCCAAAGTCACGCCGACCATGCGGCGCACGCCCCCGCAGCGGCCCCGGCGCCGACATCTCAGGCAACGACGGCGGCCGACTCTCACACGGGCCACGACATGAATGGTCACGCGAGGCGCGGCGCCGCCCAAGCTGATAGCCATGCGGCTCACGCCACGGCTCCGGTTCAGGCGACTTCAACCGACCCGCACGCCGGTCATGACATGAGCGCCGCGCGCGGCGGACCGAATATCCCGACCAGCGTGGACGCCGTCGGCGGCCGCATGGTCGAAGCCCCGCCCCCCGCCGCTGCGCGCGCAGCCCCGGCGCACGCCGCCGACCTGCTGTTCGACCCGGTCGTCATGGCGGCGGCGCGTAAACAGCTTCTGGCCGAGAACGGCGACATCCGCTCCACCGCCGTGCTGATCGATTCCCTAGAAGCCGGCTTCGGCGACGGCGCCAACACCTACAACTGGAGCGCCCAGGGCTGGACCGGCGGCGACATCAACCGCTTCTGGTGGAAAACCGAGGGCGAAGGCGAGATCAACGGCAAGCTGCGCCAGGCCGAAGTTCAGGCCCTCTACAGCCGCGCCATCGCCCCCTTCTGGGATCTACAGGCGGGCGTGCGTCATGATTTCCGCTCCGACGGCGACAACGCCGCGTACCTGACTGTCGGGGTCCAGGGCGTCGCGCCCTCATGGTTCGAGATAGGCGCCGCCGCCTTCGTGTCGAACAAAGGCGACCTGGCGGCCCGCATCGAAGCCCTATACGACTTGCGCATCACCAATCGCTGGATCCTGCAACCCGCAATCGAAGTCGACCTGTCGGCCGACGGCGTCCCGGAGCTTGAGACAGGGTCAGGTCTGACCTCGGTCAGGGCGGGCCTGCGCCTGCGTTATGAGGTGCGCAGGGAACTCGCCCCCTACACAGGCGTCGAATGGAGCCGCTCACTCGGCGCCACGGCCGACTACGCCCGGGCGCGGAGTCTCGATCCCGAAGACATCCGCGTCGTCGTCGGCGTCAGAGCCTGGTTCTGACCTCGGCCCCATCCGGAGCATTGTAGAATCCGTCCGTGCGGACAGGTGCAAAATGCCCTGGAGTCCGGCCTGCTGCGCCACTCGACCCGGCGCTTCTGCGACCAGCGCAGGACCGCCGACGAGGTCAGTTCCGTGCCGTTATCGCTGTCCACCGTGTGCGGCTTGCCGCTCAGTCGATCAACCGCATCTACTCCCGAGCGGCGTCATCCATCGAGAAGCACCGTCTCGTGCAGCCCCAGTTCCGAAACGCTAGCATGGGCGTCCACCGAAACGAGGGAGGATCCAGCCGAACCCTCCGTGGACCAACGATCAGGTCGAACGGATGAACCGCACCACCAAGGACGCCGCCGTCAAACGCTTCCATTATGACCGCCACGACGAACGTCGTACTCACCTCGCAGACCTGATGCCCGCCTATAAGGTCGCCCGCAGGCCCAAGACTCTCGATGGCCTCGCCCCCTGCGAATGCATCGCCAAAATCTGTACTTCAGATCCGGAAAATTTATCGCCGATCCGATCCACCAGATGCCGGGACTCAACACCTAGCCCAGCGCCGCCTGCAGGAAGGCGACCGCGTCCGCGAGGTCGTCGCGATCCCCACGCCAGACAGGCGGCGCATCGGCGCCTGCCGCATAGGCGGACGGATCTGTGAAGGTCGCATCGGGTCTATTCGGCGCGCCCAGCGCCGCCGCCGCGCGCACGGCGCCGGATGCGCCCGCCGCCGCCAGATAGCGACGGTCCAGCGCCAGCATCAACGCCGCGCGACCGCCTTCGCCCATGCCCAGCACGCCGACGCGGACCGCATCACCGCCCAGATCGTAGGCCCGCTTTGAGAGCCATGCTACGGCCGACGCCCCGTCGGCGATGAAGGCCGGAAAGACGCTTCCCGGCGCCGTCCGTCGGTCGACCAGGGCCACGATGAAGCCGCGCTCCGACAGATCGCGCGCGGTTCGCTCGTCTTCGGCCGCAGGCGCGTCATCGGGCAACAGAATGAGGATCGGCGCCCCCCGCGCCCTTGCGGGCCGATAAAGGCGCAGCGTCTGTCGCGGATCAGGCCCATAGGCGGCGCGCGCCCTGCGCCAGCCGGGCGGCCCCAGCGGAGCGGGCGTCGACAGGCCCTCGCCCATGATCGGCGCGCAGGCCGCCGTCGCCACAGTCGCCAGCAGCGGCGCCAGAAGGCCTCGTCGCGTCATCACCACTCCAAGAAACAAGGGCGCGCGGTCCCGACGGACCGCGCCCCCTGATCCGCCTGTCTTATTTAGCCAGATATTTGTCCAGCCAACCGAAGACTTCATTGTGCCATTGCAGGCTGTTGGCCGGTTTCAGCACCCAGTGGTTTTCGTCCGGGAAGAAGACCAGACGGCTGTCGATACCCTTGCGCTGCAGGGCGGTGAAGGTCGACAGGCCCTGCGAGGTCGGGATGCGGAAGTCGAGGTCGCCCTGAATCACCAGCATCGGCGTCTTCCAGTTCCGGACGTGGTTGGCCGGGTTGAACTTCTGATAGCCCTCGGGATTTTCCCACGGCGTGCCGCCGTATTCCCATTCCGTGAACCACAGCTCTTCAGTGCCATAGCCCATGCCGAAGGTGTCGAAGACGCCGTCGTGGTTGACCATGCATTTGAAGGCGTCGCTCCAGTTGCCCGCGATCCAGTTGATCATATAGCCGCCGTAGGAGGCCCCGAGCGCGCAGGCGTTATTCCCGTCAAGGAAGCTGTATTTCTGTTGTGCGAAGGCCCAGCCCTTCTGCAAATCTTCCAGCGGGCGGTCGCCCCAGTGCTGGCTGATGGCGTCGGTGAATTCCTGGCCGTAGCCGGTCGAGCCGTGGAAATCGATCATCACCACCGCATAGCCCGCGCCCGCATAGGTCTCCGGGTTCCAGCGATAGGACCAGCTGTTTCCGAACGAGCCCTGCGGCCCGCCGTGGATCAGGAAGGCGACCGGATATTTACGACCCTCGACGTAGCCAGCGGGCTTAATGACATAGCCGTGGACCGTCTCGTCGTTCCAGCCGGGGAAACTGAACTGCTCGGCCTCGCCGAAGGCCTTGTTCGCCAGCTGCGGGTTCACATTCGTCAGGCGGCGCGGCATTTCGCGACCGCGATAGGTCTTGAAGTACAGGTCGGTGGGCGAGGTCAGGGTGTCGACCGCCATGACGAAACCCGAAGGCGTCTGGGCGAAGGCGCCGACGTGGCCCTCGCCGGTCAGCGGCGTCACCACCCCGTTGCGCGCGTCGATGGCGAACAGGCGGGTCTGACCGACATCGCCCGCCGTCGTATAGAGGGTGTTCCCGTCCTTCGACCATTGCAGGGTGTCGGCCGAACGGTCCCAGTTGGCCGCGATCTGGCGCGTCTGGCCGGTAGCGACATCGCGCAGGAAGATCGAATATTTGTCCGCCTCGAAGCCCGGACGGGCCATGGCGCGATAGGCCAGGGTCTGGCCGTCCGGCGAGAAGACCGGGCCGGTGTCCCAGGCCGGGTTGGCCTCGGTCAGATTGGTCAGTTGGCCGGGCGCCGAAACGGCGACGCTGTAGAGGTCGAAATTGGTGCTCCACGGCTCGCTGTTCCCCGCCTTACGCGCCGAGAAGACCAGCGACTGGCCATCGGGGGCGAAGGTGAACTCGCTCTCGTCGCCGAACGGCTTGGAGGGGGTGTCGCCGTCGAAGCCCTTCGTCACCCAGACCGGGTCGCCGCCCGCCTTGCCGTCCGCGCCGATCGACTGGACGAACAGATGGTTCTGGGTGTGGTCGTTCCACGTATCCCAGTGGCGTACGAACATCCGGTCATAGACCTGACCCGTCGACTTCCTGTCGGCTTCGACCTTGCCGCGCGCGACCGAGGCGTTCAGGTCCGCCGCGTCAGGATAGACGGCCAGGGACACGGCCACCGCATCGCCCGTCTCATTGATGCGGTAGGCGTTGACGTCGGTCGGCAGGGCCGTGACCTGCGTCGCCGTCGCCCCCTTGTCGGCCGAGACCCAGACCTGGCTCGACCCCGAACGGCTTGAGAGAAAATACAGCTTGCCGTCGGCGCCCCAGCGGGCGGTGTTGGCGCCGCCTTCGGAAATGGCCAGCTTCTGCGGCTGGGCCTCGCCCTTCAGGCTCAGGATGTAGAGGGCGCTGGAGCGCCTGTTGGCCGCCACATCGGTGGTGGTCAGCGAATAGACCACCCACTCCCCGTCCGGCGACACCTGCGGATCGCCCAGCCGGTTGGCCGAGATCATGTCCTGATAGGTGAAGGCGTTCGACGCCGCAGGCGCGACAGCGGCAGGCGCGACAGCGGCAGGCGCGACAGCGGCAGGCGCGACAGCGGCAGGCGCGACAGCGGCAGGCGCGACAGCGGCAGGCGCGACAGCGGCAGGCGCGACAGCGGCAGGCGCCGCCGCCCCCTCGGCCGCCGCCGGCAGGGCCGTGGCGGTCAGAAGGGCGGCGGCGCTGAGGCCGGACAGAAGATGGGGCAGACGGCGCATTCGGCGCTCCTCATGCGTGATGTGAAATCCGCCCGAAGGCGTAACACCGCCATGCGCCGCCCGCAAAGTCTCCTGTTTCAGACCCGGTTCAGCGCTCTTCCTTCGTCCACTGCGCCGTCCAGTCCAGGATCTCCTGCTGCCAGTTGACCCAGGTCTGGGGCTTCAGCACCCAGTGGTTTTCGTCCGGCACATGGACGAAGCGGCTGGAGATGTTCAGCCGCTGCAGGGCCGAGAAGGTCGCCAGCCCCTGCTCCATCGGCACGCGGAAGTCCTTCGAGCCGTGCAGCACCAGCATCGGCTTCCTCCAGTTGCCGACATAGGTTTCGGGGTTGTGGACGTCATAGACATCCTTGCGATCCCAGCTGGGGCCGCCGAACTCATAGATGAAGGTCGACATGTCCATGGCGTTCATCAGCTGCGGCACGTCGAACACCCCGGCGTGGTTGACCAGGCAGCGCCACGGCTCGTTCCACTTGCCCGCGATCATATTGACCATATAGCCGCCGTAGGAGGCGCCCAGCGCACAGGCCCGCTCTGCGTCGATCCACGGATTGGCCGCCAGCGCCGCCTGCCAGCCCTTCTGCAGGTCTTCCAGCGGACGGTCGCCCCAGTGATCGTTGATGGCGTCGGTGAAGGCCTGACCATAGCCCGGCGAACCGTGGAAGTTCACCATCACCACCGCATAGCCCGCCGCCGTATAGGTCTGCGGATTCCAGCGGTAGGACCAGCCCTCGGTCCAGGGCGACTTAGGCCCGCCGTGGATCAGATAAATGGCCGGATATTTGCGGCCCTCGACATAGCCTGCGGGCTTGAACACCCAGCCGTGCGCCGTCTCATTGTTCCAGCCGGGGAAGCGGATTTCTTCGGGACGCGGCAGATCGATGCGGGCGATCAGTTCGGCGTTGTGCTGGGTCGCCTGACGGGCAGGCTGACCGTTTTTGGCGATGAAGATCTGCGTCGGGGCGGTGAAGCTCTCATGCGCATAGGCCAGCACGCCGCCGACCTCGTCGAACTCGTTGACGGCGCCGATGTCGGTCAGGGCCTTCACCGCGCCGTTGCGGGCGTCGATCTCGAACAGGCGGTTCTGCCCCTCATCGGCGGCGGTGACGTAGAGCGCCCGCCCGTCCGAGCGCCAGGTCAGGCCGCCGGGACCGCGATCCCAGTTCGTCAGTTGGCGAGCGTTGGCGCCGTTGGCGTCGGCCACCATGACCACCGCCTGATCGCCGCCGACATTCTCACGCGGGGCGGCCAGCCAGGCCAGGCGCCGTCCGTCCGGCGACAGGGCGGGCGTATTGTCCGGCCCGGTGTTGCCTTCGGTCAGGTTGACCGCCGCGCCGCCGTCCAGATTCAGGCGATAGAGGTCGCTGTTGTTGGTGAAGGGCGCGCGGTCGCCCTGCAGGCGCGTCGCATAGATCAGGGTCCGGCCATCGCGCGAAATGGTCAGGCCGCCTTCGCCGACGCCGATGTCCGCATCCAGCCCCGGCGTCAGATCGCGCGGCTGACCGTCAGCCAGACCCGAGCCGTTCAGCGGCTGCAGGAAGATGTGGCTCTGACGCCCATCCGACCAGTGATCGAAGACACGCAAGGGATAGCGGTCGTAGACCTGCTGACCAGACTTGGCCCGCTCGGCCAGCCGGTCGCGGGTGCATTCCAGCGTCTCACAGTCGCGATAGATCGAAACGCCCAGGATCAGCGCCTTGCCGTCCGGCGTGAAGCGGAAGCCGGACGCCGAGGTCGGCAGCGTCGTCACCTGAACCGCCGCCATGCCGTCACGATCGGCGCGCCACACCTGGTTCGAGCCGCCGCGCGCGGACATGAAATAGATCGACTGCCCGTCCGGCGCCCAGCGCGCGCCCGAGACGCCGCCTTCCGAGATCGCCAGTCGGCGCGGCGCCGCAGCGCCGTCGACATCGGCCATCCACAGGCCGGTCTGGTTCTTGTTGCCATTCCAATCGGTTGTCGTCACCGCGTAGATGACCCGGCGGCCGTCCGGCGAGACGCGCGGATCGCCGACGCGCTCCATCGTCGCCAGATCCTTCAGGCCCAGCCGGTCAGATGGTTGAGGCGCCGAAGCCGGAGCCGCCGCGACGGGCGCCTGCTGCGCCATGACCGGCGTCGCCGCAAGGCCGCCTGCCAGCAGCATCATCTGAACGGCCGCCGCCGTCATCCAGTGTGACCGGGTCATTACGCTTAACACTCCGAAACCATTGTCAGGCGTCCTGCATAAGGGGCCGTTCCAGCTTAGCCAAGCCGGATGGCGCTTGCCCGCCGCCGCCGCCTCGGCGACAAGCAGACGATGAGTCCGGCTCCCCACATCGTCGACGTCCTGATCGCCGAGCGCGCGCCCCGGCTGACGGGATCGGCCGCCTGGCCGCTGGTCCGCCCCGCCCTTTACGGCCTGCTCGACTACGCCAAGGCGCGGCGCATGGCCGACGCCATCGGCCCGATGGGCGGGCGACAGGCGCTCGACTACGTCTCCGACCTGCTTGAGTTGACGGTGCGGACGGCGCATCTGGACCGCCTGCCCGCATCAGGCCGCTGTCTGGTCGTCTGCAACCACCCGACCGGCATCGCTGACGGCCTGGCCGTGCACGACGCCCTGCGCATGGTGCGCAACGACCTGATCTATTTCGCCAACGCCGACGCGCTGCGCGTCTCGCCGCGCCTGTCGGAGACCGTCGTCCCCGTCGAATGGGTCACGGCCAAGCGCACGCGCGAGAAGACCCGCGCCACGCTTCAGGCGGCGAAAGAGGCGTTCGAGGCCGAACGCTGCGTGGTCATGTTCCCGGCCGGGCGTCTGGCCCGTGTCGGCCCGGACGGCTTGCTGACCGACCCCGAATGGGCCGCCACCGCCGCTTCGCTGGCCCGCAAATATGAGGCGCCGGTGATCCCGATCCACGTCGCAGGGCCGACCAGCCGCCTGTTCCACCTGTTCGACAAGGTGTCGCAGGAACTGCGCGACATCACCCTCTTCCACGAACTGCTGAACAAGAAGGGCCGCGCCTTCGACCTGATCGTCGGCCGCCCCATCCCGCCGCTGGCGCTGGACGTCGACGCACAGGCCGCCACGCTGAAACTGAAAACCTTCGTCGAGCGGACCCTGGCCGCCGATCCAGACGCGACCTTCGCCTGATGATCTCAGAATGATGACTTTCGACCTTCCCGACGCCGACGCCACCACCCGCCTCGGTGAAGCCATCGCCCCCCTGCTGGCGCCGGGCGAGGCCGTCCTGCTCTACGGCCCGCTGGGCATGGGCAAGTCGACGCTGGCGCGGGGTCTGATCCGCGCCCTGACGCGCCCCGACGAGGACGTGCCGTCGCCGACCTTTACTCTTGTGCAGTTCTATGAGAGCGACCCGCCCATCGCCCATTTCGACCTCTATCGCCTGACCCGTCCGGAAGAGGCCTTCGAAGTCGGGCTGGACGAGGCGCTGGACGAAGGTTGCGCCCTGATCGAATGGCCCGAACGGCTGGGTGATGATCCCGGCCGGATGCTCGGCCCCGACCGACTGACGATCGAAATCTCGGAACCCGCTCCTCAGGCAGCCGCCCTTCGCGAGGGCGGCGATAGGGGTCTCTCAGGAAGAGTTGCGACCGTTTCCGGCGCAGGCGCGTGGGAAGTCAAACTGAAGGAACTCCATGTCTGACCGCGAAGCCCTCCGTCTCGATTTTCTGCGCTCGGCCGGTCTGGCCGAGGCCACGCGCACGCCGCTGGCCGGCGACGCCTCGACGCGGCGCTACGAGCGGCTGACGACGGCCTCGGGCGCCTCCCTCATGTTGATGGATCAGGCCCCCGCCGCCGAGAGCCGCCCCTGCGATCCGTCGTGGACGCCGGAACAGCGCCACGCCCACGGCTGGAACGCCGTCGCCCGCCTGTCCGCCGGTCGTGTGGAAGCCTTCGCCGCCGTCGCCGCCCATCTGAAATCGCTCGGCCTGTCGGCGCCCGAAATCGTCGCCGTAGACGCCCCCAACGGCCTGGCCGTGATCGAGGATTTCGGCGACGCCCTGTTCGCCCGCGTCATCGAGGACGGCGCCGATCCCGCCCCCCTCTATCGCGCCGCTGTCGAGGCCCTGGCCGTCCTGCACGCCGCCCCGACGCCCGAGGTCCTGACCGGCCCGGCGGGCGACTGGCCCCTGCTGACCTATGACCAGACGGCGCTGCAAGGCGGCGCCGACCTGTTCGTCGACTGGCTGCCGAAACTGGTCCCCGCCCTCAGCTTCGATGATGCCGCCATCGCCGAATGGCGCGCGGCGTGGGCGCCGATCACGACGGCGGGCGAGGCGGGCGCAAACGTCATGGCTCACCGCGACTATCACGCCGAGAACCTGATCCGGCTGAACGGCCGCACTGGCGCCGCCTGCGTCGGGATGATCGACTTCCAGGACGCGGTAAAGGCCCACCCGTCTTGGGATCTGCACTCCCTGTTGCAGGACGCCCGTCGCGACGTGGCGCCCGAGCTGGAGACCCTGGCGCTCGACCATTATTTCGCCCTCCGCCCCGAGACCGACCGCGAGGCTTTCATGGCCGCCTACGCCGGTCTGGCCGCCCTGAACGAGGCGCGCATTCTCGGCATCTTCGCCCGCCTGATCGCCCGCGACGGCAAGCCCCGCTACGCCGCATTCATGCCGCGCATGTGGGCGCACCTGAACGCCAATCTGAAGGCGCCGGGCCTCGAAGCCGTCGCCGCCTGGATGGACCGCCACGTGCCGGAGGATGCGCGTCGATGACCGCTCCCACCACCGCCATGGTTCTCGCCGCCGGGCTCGGCACGCGGATGCGCCCCCTGACCGACGATCGGCCCAAGGCGCTGGTCGAGGTCGGCGGCAGGGCGCTGATCGACCATGTTCTCGACCGGCTGGCCGAGGCGGGCGTGACCGACGCCGTGGTCAACGTCCACTGGTTCGCCGACCGGCTGGAAAGCCATCTGTCCGCCCGCACGCGCCCGACGATCCGCATCTCCGACGAGCGCGCCGAACTGCTGGAGACCGGCGGCGGCCTGAAGAAGGCCCGCCCCCTGCTGGGCGATGCTCCCGTCTTCGTCGCCAATATCGACAGCGTCTGGATCGACCGCGGCGATGCTCTGGGCGACCTGATCCGCCTGTGGGATCCCACGCGCATGGACGCCGCCCTGCTTCTGGCCCGCCGCGAAGGCTCCATCGGCTTCGAAGGCGGCGGCGACTTCTTCCTCGGCGACGACGGCGCTCTGACTTTCCGGGGCGAGGCGGCCAGCGCCCCTTACGCCTATATGGGCGTCCACATCACCCGCCCTGATTACGCCGACCACGGCCCCGATGGCCCCTTCTCGCTCAGCCCCCTGTGGCGCGCCTCGGCCTCCGAGGGGCGCCTGTTCGGCTGCGTGCTGGACGGCGACTGGATGCACGTCGGCGACCCGCAGGCGCGCGACGAGGCCGAAGCCCGGCTGAAGGCGGAGACCTGACCATGACGGGGGGACGCTTCGATCCGTTCGCCGGAAGCGAGCCGCGCTGGCGCGCCGTGCCCGCCTGGCGACCCTTCCTCGAAGACCTGGCGGCGGGGGTGCTGGACTGGCTGGGCGACGCCCCGCCCGAGACCCTGACCGACGCCACCATCCTGCTGCCCAACCGCCGCGCCACCCGCGCCTTCTCCTTCGCGCTGGGCAAGCTGGCGGGCGAGCGTCCCGTCCTGCTGCCCCAGGTCCGCCCGCTCGGCGATCTGGAAGAGGACGAGCCGCCCTTCGCCCCCGGCGAACTGGGCCTGGACCTGCCGCCCGCCATCGCCCCCCTGACGCGCCGCTTCGAGATGGCGCGCATGATCGCCGAGGAATTCGAGCCGGGGATGAAGCCCCTGCGCGCCCTCGAAATGGCCGATGCGCTCGGCGCCTTCCTCGATTCCTGCCAACTGGAAGACGTCTCCGACCTGTCGCGCGTGGCTACCCTGGCCGAACAGGATCTGGCCGAGCACTGGCGCGAGAGCGCCCGCTTCCTCGGCCTCGCCGTCGAGGCCTGGCCCAGGCGGCTGGAGACGCTGGGTCTGGTCGATCCGGCGTGGCGCCGCGCGACCCTGCTGCGCCGTCTGGCCGAGGCCTGGGACGCCCGCCCGCCGCAAGCCCCCGTCATCGCCGCCGGGTCCACCGGCACCGTTCCCGCCGCCGCCGACGTGCTGAAGGCCGTCGCCAGCTCGCCGCAGGGCGTGGTCGTCCTGCCCGGCCTCGACCTCGATCTGGCTGCCGACGCCTGGGACCGCATCGACGACCAGCACCCGCAGGCCGCGCTGAAGGCCCTGCTGGCCCGCGCCGAGGTCGCGCGCGAAGCCGTCCAGCCGTGGTTCCAGCCGCCGCTCGATCTCGCCGTCGAGGCGCGCGGTCTGGCCCGCCAGCGCCTGATCAACGAAGCCCTTCGTCCCGCCGAGGCCACCGACGACTGGCGTCGCGAGATCAAGCGCCTTCGCGCTCGCTCGGCCGAGGCGGGCCGCGCCGCCGACCCCATCGCCGAGGGCCTGTCGGGCCTGACCGTCCTGTCCGTCCGCGCCGAGGAGGAGGCGGCGACCGCCGTCGCCCTGATGATGCGCGAGAGCCTCGAGCACCGCACGCCCGACGGCCGCCCGATCACCTGCGCCCTGGTGACGCCGGACCTGCAGCTGTCGCGCCGGGTCGAGGCGCGGCTGGCGCGCTGGGGCATTGTCGCCGACTCCTCCACCGGCCAGCCGCTGTCGCGGATGACGGCGGGGGTGCTGGTCGACCTTTGCGCCCGTTTCCTGGCCGAACCGCTGAAGCCCCAGACCCTGCTGGCCCTGCTGAAGCACCCTCTGGTCCGCCTCGATCTGGGCGAGACGTCGCTCATAGACGCCGCCGAAGCGCTTGAGGAGCACGCCCTGCGCGGCCCGCGTCCGCGCCGCTGGTCCCAGTTGCAGGAACGCCTGCTGAAGGCGACCCAGCCTCGACGCGGCGGCCTGCCGCTGGCCGACTGGAAGCTGGCCCGTCTGAAGGGGGCGCAAGCCCTCGCCGACCGGCTGGAGGCGCTGGCGACCGCCCGCCCCTGTCCGCCGGACGAAGCCGCCCGCACCCTGACCGCCCTGATCGAGGCGCTGGCGGGTCAGAACGCCTGGGCCGGGCCGGACGGCGAGGCGACGGCCTCCCTGCTGTCCGCCCTGATCGAGGGCGGCGGCCCGCTGGGCCAGACCACGCCCGCCGAGTTCGCCGATCTGATCGGCGCCTTGCTGGCCGAGACGACGGTGCGCACCGGCGGCGCCACCCATCCGTCCCTTCGCATCCTCGGCGCCATCGAGGCGCGGCTGGCGCGGGCCGACCGCATGATTCTGGCCGGACTGGAGGAGGGCGTCTGGCCCAACGCCGCCCCGGTCGATCCCTTCCTGTCGCGGCCGATGCGCGCCGCCCTGCCCCTGCCCGCGCCCGAGCGGCGTCTGGGCCAGACGGCGCAGGACTTCGTTCAGGCCGCCTGCGCCGACGAAGCCGTCCTGGTCCACTGCGAGCGGCGCGGCGGCCAGCCCGCCGTGCGCTCGCGCTGGCTGTGGCGGCTGGAGATGCTGACACGCGGCGCCGATGCCCCCGACACCCCTGTCAGCCTCAGCGCCCCCCAAGACGTCGCCGACTGGACCGAAGCCCTCGACGCCCCGCCGCCCGGCCCGGCCCGCCTTGCCCCGCGCCCCGCGCCCACGCCCCCAGTCGAGCGCCGGCCGCGCAGCCTCTATGTCACCGGGGTCGAGCGCTGGGTCCGCGACCCCTACGCCCTCTACGCCCGCCGCATCCTGAACCTCGAACCGATGGAGCGCCCCGGCGCCTCGGCCGAGGCCCTGGCGCGCGGCAACGCCGTGCATAAGGCCATCGAGCGCCTGATCGAGGACTGGCCCGACCTGCTGCCGGACGATCTCGACGCGGTGATCGAGCGCCTGCTGCTGGAGGAGCTGGGCGCCCACGGCTTCGAGGACGCCGCCATGGCCCGCGAGGCGCCCTTGGCCCGGAACGCCGCCCGCTGGCTGGCCGGGTTCGAGGCTGAGCGCCGCGCGCGCGGCGTGACCTTGATGATCGAACAGCAGGGTGCGCTGACCTTTGAGGCGCCCGGCGGCCCCTTTACCGTCAAGGCCTACGCCGACCGCATCGAGGTCGGCGCCCTGTCTGCCGCCGTCATGGACTTCAAGACCGGCCAGGTTCCGAGCGCCAAACAGATCAAGGCGGGCTTCGCCCCCCAGCTGACCCTGACCGGCGCCATCCTGGCCGCCGGCGGCTTCAAGGACACCAACGGCCCCGTCTCGCCGGAAGAACTGACCTACGTCCGCGTCGTCGGCCGCAAGAAGGCGGGCGAGGTCGCCGTACGCGCGGCCGGGCCGGAAGCGCAAATCCTGTCCGACGCCGCCCTGCAAGGCCTGATGGCCCGCGTCGCCGAATTCGACAGGCCGGAGACGCCCTACCTCTCGTGGGCCGCGCCTCATCTGATGGGCAGCTACAGCCCCTACAACCTGCTGGCTCGCGTCTGGGAATGGCACGTCATCGGCGGCGGCGAAGAAGGAGAGGTGGAATGAGCGCCCTCAATCCCCAAACCCGGGCCGCCGACCCGGCCCGCTCGGTCTTCGTCACCGCCAACGCCGGTTCGGGCAAGACCACCACCCTGGTCAGCCGAGTGGCGCGCCTGCTGCTGGGCGGCGCCGCGCCCTCGGCCATCCTGTGCGTGACCTACACCAAGGCCGCCGCCGCCGAGATGCAGGCCCGCCTGTTCGAGACGCTCGGCAAATGGGCCGTCATGGACGACGGCGAACTGTCGGCCGAACTGGCCAAGCTGGACGACAGCGACCCCGGCGCCCTCAACCCCGCCCGCCTGTCCGAGGCGCGACGCCTGTTCGCCCGCGCCCTGGAGACGCCCGGCGGGCTGAAAATCCAGACCATCCACGCCTTCTGCGAAAAGCTGCTGCGTCGCTTCCCCATCGAGGCAGGCGTGTCGCCGCGCTTCACCGTGCTGGAGAACGAGGCGGCCGTCGCCCTGTCTCATGCCGCGCGCGAAGACCTGGCCCGCGCTGCTCTGGCCGACGCCGAAGGGCCGGTCGGCGCGGCCTACAGCCATTTCGCGGTCGAGCTGGACTGGGGCCGCTTCCAGGATCTGCTGGCCCTGATCGAGGCCAAGCGCGCCGAACTGACCGACTATGTCGCCCGCGTCGCCGACGGCCGCGCGCCCGGCCCCTACGTCCTGACCGGAGCCGATCCGAAAGCGACGCCGGAAGATATCGAGACCGGTTTCATGCGCTGGCTGGACCGGGGCGAGGTCCGCCGCATGGCCGAGCTGATGGCCACCGGTTCCAAGACCGACAAGGATCGGGCCGCCGAACTGATCCACGCCCTCGACCACGACTGGAGTTTCCACGGTCTGGGCGTCGTCTTCCTGACCGGCTCAGGCTCGCCCCGCAAATCGATGGCGACCAAGCAGGTGCCGCCCGACGCCGCAGGCTGGCTGGCTGATCTTCAGGACAAGTTTCTGGCCGCCCGCGACCAGCTGCGCGCCGCCAAGGTCGCCGACGACACCATCAGGCTGCTGACGCTCGCCAACGCCCACGCCGCCCTCTACGAGGCAGCCAAGACGGCGCACGGCGCGCTCGACTTCTCGGATCTGGTGGCGCGCACGGTCGAACTGCTGACCGTTCGCTCGACCGCCGCCTGGGTGCTCTACAAGCTGGACGGCGGCGTCGACCACGTCCTGATCGACGAGGCGCAGGACACCGCCCCCGAACAGTGGGCCATCATGCGCGCCCTGACCGGCGAGTTCTTCACCGCACCTGACACCGACCGCACCGTCTTCGCCGTCGGCGACGAGAAGCAGTCGATCTATTCCTTCCAGGGCGCCCGGCCCGAACGGCTGCGGCAGGAAGCGCAGGTCTATGACAGCCTGATCACCGGGGCGGGCGGCGCCTTCGAAGGCGTGCCGCTGGAGACTTCCTACCGCTCGACCGAGGCAGTGCTGACCTTCGTGGATGCCGTCTTCGCCACGCCCGAACGCGCCCGCGCCCTGGTCGGGGAAACGGGCGAGATTCCGCACCACACCGCCGCCCGCCTGGGCCAACCCGGCGCCGTCGAACTGTGGCCCCTGTTCATCGACGAGGCCCCGCCCGAGCGCGACGCCTGGACCGATCCCGTCGATCAGGAAGGAACCGCCAGCGCCCGCAAACGCATGGCCCAGACGCTTGCGCTCGAGATCAGGCGTCAGGTCGAGAGCGGCGCCGTCGTCTTCGGCAAGAGCGGCGCCGCGCGTCCCTGCGGCTACGGCGACTTCCTGATCCTGGTCCGCCGCCGCGACGCGACCTTCGAGGAGATCATCCGCGCCCTGAAGGCGGCGGGCGCTCCCGTGGCGGGCGCCGACCGGCTGAAGCTGTCGCAGCACATCGTCTTCGACGACCTGAAGGCCCTGGCCCGTTTCGCCCTCTTCCCCGGCGACGACCTGACCGTGGCCGAGGTGCTGCGCGGCCCCTTCTGCGACGTGGACGAGGACAGCCTGTTCGAGCTGGCGGGCCGCGAGAAGCGCGACGGCCTGTGGCGCGAACTGAAGCGCCGGGCAGACGAGCGGCCGGAGTGGGGCGGGGCGCTGGACCTGCTACGCGCGGCGCGCGGCGCCCGCGACCTCGATCCCTTCGGCTTCTTCTCCCGCCTGCTGAACCGGGTGGACGCGACCGGCCAATCAGGACGCGCCCGCATCCTGACCCGTCTGGGCCGCGAGGCCGAGGAAGCCGTCGACGAGACCCTCAATCAGGTGCTGGCCGCCGAAGGGCGCGGCGGGACCGATCTGGAGACCTGTCTCGCCCTGCTGGAAGCCGCCGATGTCGAGGTGAAGCGCGAACTGGAAGGCCCGCGCGGCGAGGTCCGCGTCATGACCGTCCACGGCGCCAAGGGGCTGGAGGCGCCGGTCGTCATACTGCCCGACACGACGATGAAGGCGAAGGCGCAGGGGCCGTCGTTGATGCCCGTCGCCACCGAGAACGGCGAAGCCTGGCTGATGTGCCCCGGCTCATCGAAAGAGGACTGCCCCGCCTCAGCCGACGCCCGTGCGGCGCGCGAGGCGCGGGTCGGCGATGAATCCCTGCGCCTGCTCTACGTCGCCCTGACCCGTGCGCGGGACCGGGTGATCGTCATGGGGCGCGGCTCCAAACGCGCGCCCGAGGCCGGGGACTGGTGGTCGGTGATCGAGGAGACCTTCAACCGGCTGGGTGATCAGGTGCGTGAACTGGACGGCGGCGTCCGTCGCTACGGCGCCGATCCCGACAGCCTGCCCGCCGCTGTCGCCACGGCTGAAACCCGCCCTGAGGCCCCCGCCTGGGCGCGGAGCAACCCGCCGCGCGACGCCGCCGCCCGCTTCGCCTCGCCCTCGCAGATGCAGGAGCAGAAGCGCATCCCGGCGCCGTCGCCCCTGGCGCGCGGCGAAGGCCATGTTTCAGGATTGGGCGCCGGGCTGGGCCGTTTCCGACGCGGCGACCTGATCCACCGCCTGCTGGAGCGTCTGCCCGACCTGCCCGCCTCCGACCGCCCCGACGCCGCGCAACGGATGCTGGCGCACGAACGCGACCTGACCGAGGATCAGCGCGCCGAGATGATCGCCGCCGCCTTCGGGGTGCTGGACGACGCCCGCTTCGCCCCCGTCTTCGGTCCCCACAGCCGCGCCGAGGTCGCCGTGACCGGGACGGCGCCCGACCTGCCTGGCGGCGTGTCGATCTCGGGCCGTATCGACCGGCTGGTGGTCACGCCCGAGCGGGTTCTGGCGGTCGACTTCAAGTCAAACCGCCCCGCGCCCGATGACGTCGAGGACGCCGATCCGGCCTATATTCTGCAGATGGCGATCTACGCCGCCGTCCTGCGCCGCCTCTATCCAGACCGCGCGGTCGAGGCTGCCCTGGTCTGGACCGACGGGCCGAAGATGATGGCCGTGCCGCAGGACCTGATGGACGCCGCTCTCGAAAATGCGCGTTGATTTGTCGGGGATTCGCACCCACATCTGTGCCTGAACGCTGACGCCTCGGTCGGCGCGAAACATATTCCGCGCTCAAGCAGCGAGCCGCCGCGCGGCGAGCGATAGCGCTCTTAAGGAGACTAAAATGGCGACTGTGAAAGTCACCGACGACAGCTTCGACGCCGACGTCCTGAAGTCCTCGACCCCCGTTCTGGTGGACTTCTGGGCCGAGTGGTGCGGCCCTTGCAAGCAGATCGGCCCGGCGCTGGAGCAGATCGCCGACGAACTGGCGGGCAAGGTCACGGTCGCCAAGGTCAACATCGACGACAGCCCGATGGTCCCGTCGAAGATGGGCGTGAAGGGCATTCCGACCTTGATGCTGTTCAAGGACGGCCAGATGACCTCGATGAAGGTCGGCGCCATGCCCAAGGGCAAGATCGTCGAATGGCTGGCCGAAGCCGGCGTGAAGGCGGACTGACACACGCACGACTTTTCCCTCCCCGTCCCGGGGAGGGTGGTTGAGGCCGTCAGGCCGAAACCGGGTGGGGGCGGCGCTGCTGACGTGGCGCCGCCTTTTTTCATGCGCGTCACAGGAGTGTGGAAAGCGAAAGACCTGCTCGGGATCGTTGCGTTCGGGATCGCCTGGCCCTCCCCACCCGGTCGCTTCGCGACCACCCTCCCCGGGACGGGGAGGGAGAGCCGGCGCGCTTGGTTCAGACCGGCCAGGTCTCGCGGCTGGCGCCCAGCACCTCGCCCGCCAGATAGAGCGAGCCGCAAATGACCACCCTTCCGGCGCCCAGGGTCAAGGCGCGGTCGAGCGCGGCGTCCACCGATTCCACAGCCATGGCGCCGAAACCGCGCCCTTGGGCGACAGCGGCCAGGGCCTCCGGCTCGGCGGCCGTTCCGTCGAAAGCGACAGTGAAGACCTGAGCGTCGATCCCTTTCAGCGCCTCGAAGAAACCGCCGGCGTCCTTGTTGGCCAGGATACCGACGATCAGAGCGGTCGGGCGCGGCGCGCGCGCCTGCCGGTCGGACAGGGCGCGGGCCAGGGCGCGGGCGGCGTGGGGGTTGTGCCCGCCGTCCAGCCACAGTTCGGCGTCCGCTTTCTGGGCCTTGTCCGCATAAGGACCGTTGGTCAGCCGCTGCATCCGCGCGGGCCAACGCACGGCCTTCAGACCCTCGGCGATGGCGGTTTCGGGCAGGTCCAGCTCCAGCGCGGCGGCGATGGCGACGCCCGCATTATCGAACTGGTGCGCGCCGGACAGGGCGGGCGCAGGCAGGTCAAGGAACCGCTCCTGATCCTGATAGACGAGGCCGCCGCGCTCGGCCCAGGCGTCGAAATCCACGCCCATGACGGTCAGGGGCGAGCCGACCTCAACCGCGCGGCGCCCGATAACGGCCATGGCCGCCTCGGACTGGCGCGCCACGACGCCGCGCGCGCCCGCTTTCAGGATGCCCGCCTTCTCGCCCGCCACGCCCTCGATGGTCGTGCCCAGAAACTCGGCGTGGTCCAGATCGACCGGCGTGATGACGCTGAGCAGGGGCCGGGCGATGACGTTGGTGGCGTCCAGCGATCCGCCCAGACCCACCTCGATGATCGCCAGATCAGCAGGCGTCTCGCTCATGGCCAGAAGGCCCGCCGCCGTAGTGCTTTCGAACACCGTGGCCTCGCCGCCGGTCTCGGCCATCGCCGCCTCGACCCGGTCGAGAATCGCGTTCAGGGCGTCGTCGCTGATCAACGTCCCCGCCAGCCGGATACGCTCGTTGAAGCGCACCAGATGCGGCGAGGTATAGGCGTGAACGCGCAGACCCGCCGCCTCGGCGATGGCCCGGATGAGAGCGACGGTCGAACCCTTGCCGTTGGTTCCGGCGACATGGACCACCGGCGGCAGCCTATCCTGTGGATTCCCGAGTGCGGCGCACAGGGCCTGCATCCGGTCCAGCGACAGGTCGATGCGCTGAGGATGCCGGGCGCGCAGGCGTTCCGAGATCGGGTCCATAGGGGCTGCTTACGCCGCCTTCTTCCCGCTGGGTTTATGGGCCGAACCGCTCATCAGCATGGACAGGATCAGGCCCAGCGTCTCAGGAAGGTCGGCGCGCGACACCACCTTGTCCACCATGCCCTTGTCCTTGAGGTATTCAGCGCGCTGGAAGCCCGGCGGCAGTTTCTCGCGGATGGTGGTCTCGATCACGCGCGGACCGGCGAAGCCGATCAGGGCGCCCGGCTCGGCCAGATGGACGTCGCCCAACATGCCGTAGGAGGCCGTGACGCCCCCCGTGGTCGGGTCGGTCAGCACCACGACGTAAGGCAGCTTGGCCGCCTTCACTTCCTGAATGGCCAGGGTGGTGCGCGCCATCTGCATCAGCGACAGGGCGCCTTCCTGCATCCGCGCCCCGCCTGCGGCGGTGAAGCAGACGAAGGGCACATTGCGTTTGATGGCCTCACGCGCGGCGGCGATGAAGGCCTCGCCCGCCGCCATGCCCAGAGACCCGCCCATGAAGGTGAAGTCCTGAACGATGACCACGGCGGGCGCGCCGCCGATGCGGCCATAGCCGATGGCCATGGTGTCCTTGCGGCCCGCCGCCTTGCGCGCCCCCGACAGACGATCGCGATAGGGCTTGCCGTCCGAGAACTTCAACGGGTCTTCCGGCACGTCGGGCGTGTCGATGCTCTCGAACAGGCCGTCGTCGAAGGTGGCCTTCAGGCGCGTGGGCGCATTGATCCGCATATGACGGCCCGACGGCGTGACCCACAGTGCCGCCTCTAGGTCCGAGCGGAACAGCATCTCGCCCGTGTCGGGATCCTTGACCCACAGATTGTCAGGCGTGTCGCGCGTGCTGACGATCTTGCGCACACCGGGCGCGAAACGCGACAGCCAACCGCCGCGAGCCTTGTTCTCGGGATTTTTATCGACCATGGGCGGCCTTTAAACGTTTTCCGTCACGGAAGCACTAGTGCGCGCGGTGCGAACTGCATCGGACAGCGCCTTCACCTTCGCCAGAACGCGCGGAACAGCCGGTTCGTTCGCCTCAAGGGCGGCGGCGACCTCATTCACGAACACCGAACCGGCGACGACGGCGTCGGCGACGCGGGCGATCTCGGCGGCGCGTTCCGGCGTCTTCACGCCGAAGCCGACGGCGACGGGCAGATCGGCGGCGCGACGCACGCGCTCGACGGCGGGCGCCACCTCGGCGGCCACGGCCTCCTTCACCCCGGTCACCCCGGCGACCGAGACGTAGTAGACGAAACCCGACGTGCCCTCGGCGATGACCTTCAGACGCTCGTCATCGGAGGTCGGCGTGGCCAGGCGGATCAGTGACAGATCAGCCGCCTTCAGCGCGGCCAGCAGAGGCGCGGCCTCTTCCGGCGGGCAGTCGACGACGATGATGCCGTCCACCCCGGCCTCGGCCGCATCGCGGGCGAAGATCTCATAGCCATAGGATTCCACCGGGTTCAGATAGCCCATCAGGATCAGCGGCGTGTCCTGATCGACCTTGCGGAAATCGGCGACCAGATCGAGCGTGCCGCGCAGGGTCATCCCCGCCTTCAGCCCACGCAGGGCGGCGCGCTGGATCGGCGGCCCCTCGGCCATCGGGTCCGAAAAGGCCAGGCCCAGTTCAATCAGGTCAGCGCCCGCTGCGGGCAGGCCCTTGAGAATTTCCAGCGCCTCATCACGGCTGGGATCGCCGGTCATGACATAGGGGACGAAACCGGCCCGGCCTTCCGCCTTCAGCTTGGCGAAACGGGCGTCGATACGCGCAGTCGTCACTGGTCGGCCCCTCCTGAGGGCGAAGCAGCGGGCGCAGCGGTGCAGACGTCGCCCGGAATAACAGCAAAGCCGAGGAAGCCCGGCGAGGTCGCCTCTGCCGGTTTCGTCTCGTCATAGAAGGCGACCATCTGCAGGCCGTCGCAGCCGCCGCCGTCGCGGCGACGCACGAAGATGATGCGGTTGTCGTCACCGTCAGCGGGCAGCCAGCCCAGAGGCGCCAGATGCGCCTCATAGGCCTCGGCCAGGGCGCCGATCTGATCCAGCTGGGCCGTCACGCAGAAGGCCGGGCTGCGCAGCAGGCCCCCGCATTCGGGCGCCTCGGCGGCAGGCGGCAGGACAGGAATACCTGTCGCGGGCGGACCCGGCGGCGCGCTGGGCGCGGTCTGCACCGGCGCTTGGGGCGCAGGCGCCGCGTTGTTCTGCGCCAGCGTCAGGGTCGGCGACCCCGCCGTCAGGGCGGCGACGATCAGCAGGCTCTTTATCATCACAGCTCCACGCCCAGATGCTGGGCCACAGTGTTGATGTCCTTGTCCCCGCGTCCAGACAGGACGATTACCAGATCGCCGTCCTTGCCGATTTCCCGCGCTACGTCGCCTGCGCGCGCCAGGGCGTGCGAGGCTTCCAGCGCCGGGATGATGCCTTCCAGCTTGCACAGCTGCTGGAAGGCTTCCAGCGCCTCTGAATCGGTGGCCGACAGATATTCGCCGCGACCCAGATCGTGCAGCCAGGCGTGCTCCGGCCCGATGCCCGGATAGTCCAGACCCGCCGAGATGGAGTGCCCCTCCAGAATCTGGCCGTCCGCATCCTGAAGCAGATAGGTGCGGTTGCCGTGCAGCACGCCCGAGCGGCCGCCCTTCAGGCTGGCGGCGTGGGCGGGGGTGTCCAGGCCGTGCCCCGCCGCCTCGACCCCGATCAGGCGCACGCTCTCGTCGGCGATGAAGGGGTGCATGGCGCCGATGGCGTTCGATCCGCCGCCGATGCAGGCCATGACGGCGTCGGGCAGACGGCCCAGCTGGCGCTGGCTCTGGGCCTTGATCTCCTTGCCGATCACCGACTGGAAATCGCGCACCATGGCCGGATAGGGGGCCGGACCCGCCGCCGTGCCGATGATGTAATAGGTGTCGGCGACATTGGTGACCCAGTCGCGCATCGCCTCGTTCATGGCGTCCTTCAGCGTCGCCGCACCGGCCGTCACCGGGTTCAGCTCAGCGCCCAGAAGCTTCATGCGGAAGACGTTCGGCTGTTGCCGGGCCACATCGACGGCGCCCATGTAGACGGTGCAGGGCAGGCCGAAGCGGGCGCAGACGGTGGCCGAGGCGACCCCGTGCTGACCGGCGCCGGTCTCGGCGATGATGCGCGTCTTGCCCATGCGGCGGGCCAGCAGGATCTGGCCCATGCAGTTGTTGATCTTGTGCGCGCCCGTGTGGTTCAGGTCCTCGCGCTTCAGCCAGATCTTCGCTCCGCCGAAATGCTCGGTCAGCCGCTCGGCGAAATAGAGCGGGCTGGCGCGGCCGACATAGTGCTCCAGATAGCCGTCGAGTTCGGCCTGAAACGTCGGATCCGCCTTGGCCGCCGCATAGGCCGCCTCCAGCTCATGGATCAGAGGCATCAGGGTTTCAGGCACGAAACGGCCGCCATAGGGACCGAAGCGGCCCTCGGCGTCAGGCCAGGCGTAGGAGTTCGACAGGGAAGCGTTCACGATATCCGGCACACGAAAGTCATCAGGGAGGAAGGCGACGAAATCAGGACCGCGATGCGGCGTCCAGAAAAGCTTTGATCAGGGTCCGGTCCTTAACACCCGGCGCGCTTTCAACGCCAGAGGAGACATCAACCATCGGCGCCCCGGAAATCCGCACCGCCTCGGTGATATTTTGCGGATCCAGCCCGCCTGCGAGGAACCAGTTTGCCGGCAGCGACCGCTTCTGCATCAGCCTCCAGTCGAACGAGGCCCCTACCCCGCCGGGCAGATCAGCGCCCTTCGGCGGCCTGGCGTCGAACAGCAGATGATCGGCAACGCCAGTCCATTCAGCGACATCAGCGAAGTCCGCCTCATCCCGGATCGGTAGGGCCTTGATGATCCCCGCCCCCGTCAGCCGCCGCGCCTCCGCCGCGCGCCGGGGCGTCTCATGGCCATGCAGCTGGATGAAATCCGGCCGCAGGATCAGGGCGACCTCGCTCAGCAGGGCGTCGTCCGGATCGACCAGAACAGCGACCACCTTCGCCTTGCCCCGTGCACGATCAAACAGGGTCGCGGCGTGCAGCGGCGGAATGTGACGCGGGCTCTTGGGAAACACCACCGCCCCGACAAAGGCCGCCCCTCCATCGAGGGCCGCATCCAGCGTGTCCGGCGTCGTCAGGCCGCAGATCTTGGTCAGGGTCATGATGCGCCGCCCTCGAAGATCGAGGCGATCTCCTCCTCGCACAGCAGCCGCCACGCGCCCGGCGCCAGATCATCCGGCAACACCAGCCCGCCCAACCTCTCGCGATGCAGGGCCTCAACATGGTTGCCCGCCGCCGCGAACATCCGGCGCACCTGATGATAGCGGCCCTCCGTCACCGTCAGCAGGGCCTCGGTCGGCGACACGACCTCCAGCACGGCGGGCGCCAGCGGCTTGTCCTCGCCCTCCAGCACCAGTTCGCCCGAGGCGAACAGCGCCCCTTCCGTCCCGTTCAGCGGCCGCGCCAACGTCGCGCGATAGACCTTGGCCACATGCCGCTTGGGCGAGATCACCCGGTGCAGCAGGTCGCCGTCGTCCGTCAGCAGCAGCAGGCCCGAAGTCTGCTTGTCCAGCCGCCCGATGGTCGAGATCGCCGGATCGCGCCGCCGCCAGCGGTCAGGCAGAACTTCATAGACCAGCGCCCCGTCTTCCTTGTGCGAACAGGTCATGCCCAGTGGCTTGTTCAGCAGAACAACCAGCCCCGGCACGGGGTCCAGCGGCTCTCCGTCGATCTCCATCCGGCTCGGCAGATCGGGCGTCACCGGAATGCGCTTTGACACATCGGTCAGGTCGGCGCCGTCCAGCACGATGCCGCCCGCCTTGCCCAGCCGCGCCATCTCGGCCCGCGAGCCGTAGCCCATCGAGCCCAACAGCTTGTCCACGCGCGATGTCGGAATCTTGCCCGCCACTATTTCACCGCCTCGAAAATCTTGTAGCCGCCCTGATCCACGACCATCCGCACGCGCTTGAAGGCGGCGTCCAGTTCGGCCTCATAGGGCAGGTGGCGATTGGCGACGATCCAGGCGGTTCCGCCCTTCTTCAACATCTCGGCCGCCTTGCGGATGAAGGTCTGACCCAGACGCCGGTCTTCGTCTCCGCCGTCGTGGAAGGGCGGGTTGCTGACGATGAAGTTCAGATCGCCCGGCGCCTCCAGCGTCCGCACGTCGGCCCAGTCGAAGCTGGCGCGCGCGTCCTCGACATTGCGCTTCGCCGCCTCGACCGCGCGCCGGTCGATGTCGACCAGCCTCAGGGCCGTCACGGCGGGCGAGCGCAGCACCACCGTCGACAGCGCCCCGAAGCCGCAGCCCATATCGGCGCCCGCCCCCTTCAGCGGCGGCAGCACCTGCGCCAGCAGCGCCGTGCCTGGATCGATCCGATCCCAGGCGAAGACGCCCGGCTGCGACCAGGCCTCCAGCCCCGGAACCAGGCGCGGCGCGCCCGCCTCGATCGCGGCGTCCAGCCCCTCGGCCGCTTCAGGCCGGACGACGATGCAGCGACGATGGTGGGCCTTGGCCGTCTCGGCGGCCTCAAGACCAAAGGCTTTCAGCTCCTTGCCCAGCCGCGAGCCGCCCTTGTCCTTGGGCGCCATGACATCCAATCGCCCGCCGGGCTTCAGCGCCTTCAGCGCCAGCGCCAGCGTATAGCGACGCTCGACGGCGCCGGGCGGCGCATACAGCACCACCGCGTCGGCCGATCCGGACGCAACCGCCTCCAGCGCCATCGAGCCGGGGATCAGAGGCGAGGTCTGCGTCGCCGTCGAGGGCGGATCAAACACTGCAGGCGGGCGGCCATAGATAAGCGTGGTCATGCGCTGCCTATAGTCCTTTCTCCCACAAACGGTGAAGGGTTCGCGGGTGACACCCCCGGCCGAATACGGCACAACGGCCGCCATGTTGGACTTCCCACCGCCCGCTGACTTCTCGCCCACACTGGACGAGGCGCGGACCCTGCTGGAGCGGGTGTGGGGCCATGCTGATTTTCGAGGACTGCAAGCCTCGGTGATCGAGGAAGTGCTGGCCGGGCGCGACGTGCTGGCCGTGCTGCCGACCGGCGGCGGCAAGAGCGTCTGCTATCAGGTGCCCGCCATTCTGCGCGAGGGCGTGGGTCTGGTCGTCTCGCCGCTGATCGCCCTGATGACCGATCAGGTCGAGGCGCTGAAACAGCAGGGGGTGGCCGCCGCCCGGCTCGATTCCGGCCTGACCATGGACGAGCGCTCGGCCGTCTGGCGCTCGGCGCGGTCGGGCGAACTGGACCTGCTGTATGTCTCGCCCGAAGGACTGGCGTCGGGGTCGATGCTGGAACGGCTGGCCGAACTGCCCATCAGCCTGATCGCCATCGACGAAGCCCACTGCGTGTCTCAGTGGGGCCACGACTTCCGTCCCGACTATCGCACCCTGGGACGCCTCGCCGAAATATTCCCCCGTGTGCCCCGCATCGCCGTCACCGCTACCGCCGACGCCCGTACGCGCGATGACATCCTGGCCTCGCTGAAGCTGGGCGAGGCCCGTGTCTTCGTCGACAGCTTCGCCCGCCCGAACCTCCAGCTGACCGCCGAGCGCAAGGTCAACGGCTCACGCGCCCGCACCGACGCCCGCGTGGTCGAACTGGTGCGTGAACGGCGCGGCCGCTCGGGCGTGGTCTATTGCGGCAGCCGCGACGGCTGCGAGCGGGTGGCCGATGCGCTGCGCGACGCCGGGACCAACGCCATCGCCTATCACGCCGGGTTCGACGCCCGCGAGCGCGACCGGCGGCTGGAGCGCTTTCTGGCCGAGGACGGGACCGTCATGGTCGCCACCATCGCCTTCGGCATGGGGGTGGACAAGCCGGACGTGCGCTTCGTCATCCACGCCGATCCGCCCGGCAGCCTTGAGGCCTACTGGCAGGAGATCGGCCGCGCCGGGCGCGACGGCGAACCGGCCGAGGGCATCACCCTGTATGGCCCGTCGGACATCGCCTGGTCGCTGCGCCGTCTCGACAGCCGCCCGATGGCCGATGAGGTCAAACAGGTCCAGACCCGCAAGGTGCGCCAGCTGTTCGCCATGCTGGACGGCGCGACCTGTCGTCCGCAATCGGTGCGCCGCTATTTCGGCGAGCAGGACGCCGAGCCGTGCGGCGTCTGCGACGTGTGCGGCGACCCGCCCGCCACCTTCGACGCCCTGGTCCCGGCGCAGAAGGCCCTGGCGGCGGTGCAGCGGCTGGGCGAACGCTTCGGCCGCACGCGCGTCATCGACCACCTGACCGGCCGAACCAAGGATGTCCAGCCGTGGGAGGCGGGCCTGTCGACCTGGGGCGTCGGGGCCGATCTGTCGCTGGTCGGCTGGCGCGACGTCATCGACCATCTGATGTTCGAGGGCCTGCTGGTCGAAGATCCCAACGACGGCAAGCCTCTGGTTCGCCTGGGCGATCCGCAGGCCGTGCGCGCCGTCTATCGCGGCGAGCGGGTGGTGCGGGTCAAGGAGCCGCCGACGCGCACAGTGGCTGAGGACCGGCCGCGCCGCAACGCCGGGCGCAATCTGGCGGTCGAGGGACTGGACGCCGATGTGCGCGCGCGTTTTGAGGCCCTGCGCGCCTGGCGCCGCGAGCGCGCCATTGAGCAGCGCGTGCCGCCCTACGTCATCTTCCAGGACAAGACGCTGGTCGAGATCGCCCTGCAGGAGCCGCGCGGCCTGGATCAGTTGGCCGTCATTCCCGGCGTCGGGGCGGGCAAGCTGGACCGCTACGGCCCGGCCGTGCTGGAGGCGCTGGAAGCCATCGCCTGAGCCTCAGCGCAGGAAGCGTTCGACCGCCTGCTGGAACTGTTTCGGGCGGTCGATCATGACCATGTGCTCGGCGCCCTCGATCCGCTCGAATGTCGCCGGGCGCGGCAGGGAGCGGTAGCCTGCGCGGAACAGACCGTCGACGTGGCTGCGCGGGCTGCTGTCATCCGGGCTCCACCCATAGACGACCGTGACGGGCGCCTCGATCAAAGGCAGGCGCGAGCGCAGGTCCGTGACCATCACCTCATACAGCCCCTGCGCCAAAACCCGGCGATCGCCGCCCTGCCAGCCCAGACCGCCCAGCACATTGTCGGCGGCGCCGCCCAGCTCCAGCCCCATCGACGCGGCCTGTGTCCGCAGCGCCTGATCGCCCAGCAGCATCAGGCCCTGATAGGCGATGCGGGCCAGAGGCTCGACATCGGCGGCGGTCGAGCCGGGGCTGATCAGCGACGGAAAGAAGGGCGAGGCGTCCACCACCATGACCTTGCCGACCCGGTCGCCCGCATCGGCGGCGACGCGCAGCGCCACCTGGCCGCCCATCGAATGGCCGATCAGGGCGGGTCGTTGCAGGTTCTGCTCATCAATATAGCGGCGGATCTCGGCGGCGGTCGGGCCGCCGACAAGACCCTCGGCGTTGCCCCCGGCGGCGGTCTCGCCGAAGCCGCGCACCGTCACCAGATGCACGCGATAACGCCCTTCCAGCGCCGCCGCCGTGCGCGTCCACACCGCTGAAGTCGAAGCCAGGCCGGGGATCAGCACCACGTCCGGTCCCTGGCCTTTCGTCTCGACCAGAATCCGCGATGACTGGAACGGCGCGATAACCGGAGCGACGGTCGCAGCGGCTGTTCCGGGGCGCGTCTGCGCTTCCGCCGCAGCAGGCGAAGCGGCTGTGATCAACCCGCAGATCAGAGCGGCAGGCAACAGGGCGAAACAGTGCGAATGGCGCATAGCGCCAGCCTGACCTTCGATAACGGCGAAACCTCGACCTGAGCTGTAAATAGCCAGACCATTGTCTTTTTTCTCCAACAGGAGTGAACTCAGGCTTTCTGGGGAGGATGCGATGAAAACCACTGTCATCACCATTACCGCAGTCGCCGCCGCGCTTATGGCGGGGCCCGCCATGGCCGAGAGCTGGCATGTCGTCTCGCGCAGCTCGGCCACCGCCTTCATGCTGGATGTGGATTCCATCACCGAAGCCGGCGATGTCCGCACGGGGGTGCTCGCGCGCGTACCGGCGACAGGCCCGGCTGACGATCTGTCCTATTCGGCGGGCGAGATCAGCATCCGCTGCGGCGCCAAACAGTCCAGGCCGGGTGTCGAAATCCTGTACGGCCCTGATGGCGCGGAACAGGAGCGCATCGACGACGGCTACGATTTTGAGCCGATTGCACGGAATTCTCTGGATTCCTATGTCAAGGACATGGTGTGCGACGGCCAGCGCAGCGCAACCGTCTATCCTTCCATCCGCGCCTTTATCGAGGCCGGACGCCCCCAGCCGCGCTGACCGACGCGTCCCTGCTCACCTGCTTTTGATCCGGCGCCCCGGCATGGCCCCGACGGGCCTGCGCCGGGCGCGTCGCACAGCGAAGCAGCATGCCGATATACCAAAGTATATCCCCTGTAGTCCAAAGACCTGGCGCCCGAACTCGATTGCGGTGGCATTGCATGACTACAGGCGCTATCCAGAAAACGTCCGGATACAAGAGTCATCCGGGCAGCAACAGGAAACCCGAAATGCCAAGCGACAGTAGTCGACAGATGGCCACGCACAGGGTTTCGGGGCGAGTCTGAATAGTCAGGTCTCGTCCTGATGGCTGTGCGGCCGTCAAGGAGTTGAGACATGAACCTCGCGATCAACGCGTGGCGGTTCGCCGCCCTGAATCGTCGCCCCGCGCGCTCCGGCGCATCTACCGACGGCGCATCGAAGAACGCCGACGCCATCAAGATCGAAGACCGCGTCAAGACGCCCGCTTCCGTGCCGCCGCGCCTGTGGTTCATGCGCGCGGGACTGGTTCTGGCCGCCTATCAGGCGCGCGGCGCCCTTGACGGATGCGGCGACGGATACGGCGTATGACCCGTTTCAACGTCAACGCCACCGGGGCGCCGCGCTCGACCGCGCTGTTCCCGCCGCGCGAACGCGCGCCATAGGCTGACGCCGCCGGGCTTCACAGCCGCTTCCTGAAGCCTGCTTCCTGCCCTCGACCGGGCCGCCGCGTCCGGTTCTGAACGCTCCCTGACCTGCTCCCCCGGTCAGGGGGCTTCTCTCGACACGCCCACTCTTTCCCAACCGGCTGTGCGCTGCACGGCGCGGTCCGGCTGCTCGTCTGTGATGCGCGGTCGGGCCGCGCCGTCGGCCGCCTTCGCAGCAGAAGATCGAAGTCATGAACATCTCCTTCAAGCCATCGGCATCCCAATCACCGCCCGGCGCCCGCGCCGCGGCCGCGCGCCGCCCCGCCGACATCGATGTCATGGCCATCTCCGCCGAGGGCCTGACCGACGAACAGGCCGCCCATCGTCTGGCGCAGGACGGCCCCAACGCCGTAGCGCGCGAACGGCGTCTGTCCGCCCTGATGCAACTGCTGCTGACGTTCAAGAACCCCTTCATCGGCGTGCTGCTGGCGCTGGCCGCCATCAGTTCGGTGACGGACATCTTCCTGCCGCTGCGGGCGGGCGAAGAGGCGGACTATGTCGGGGTGGTCATCATCCTGGTGATGGTCGGCCTCAGCGCCGTGCTGCGCTTCTGGCAGGAGTTCCGCTCGGCCAAGGCCGCCGAGGCGCTGAACGCCATGGTCGGCAACTCCGCCACCGTCAAGCGTCGCGACAATGAGACGACGACCGGCCAACTGCGCGAGACGCCGATGGCCGAGGTCGTCGTCGGCGACATCGTCTATCTGTCGGCGGGCGACATGGTGCCGGCCGATGTGCGGCTGCTGGATTCGCGCGACCTGTTCGTCAGCCAGGCCGCCCTGACCGGCGAAGCCATCCCGGTCGAGAAATACGACACCCTGGGCGCCGTGGCCGCCAAGTCCGCCGACGCCGTGGTGGACGACGACGCCGATCAGCTGGATCACCCCAACGCCTGCTTCATGGGCACCAACGTCGTCAGCGGCACGGCGACGGCCGTGGTCGTGGCCACCGGCCCGCGCACCTATTTCGGCTCTCTGGCCAAGGCCATTGTCGGCTCGCGCGCCGAGACAGCCTTCGACCGCGGCGTCAACAGCGTCAGCTGGCTGCTGATTCGCTTCATGCTGATCATGGTGCCCATCGTCCTGCTGATCAACGGCTTCACCAAGGGCGACTGGATGGAGGCCTTCCTGTTCGCCCTGGCCGTCGCGGTCGGGCTGACGCCGGAAATGCTGCCGATGATCGTCTCGTCCAACCTGGCCAAGGGCGCCCTGGCGATGTCGCGCCGCAAGGTCGTGGTCAAGCGCCTGAACGCCATCCAGAACTTCGGCGCCATGGACGTGCTGTGCACCGACAAGACCGGCACCCTGACGCAGGACCGCATCATCCTGGCCCACCACCTGGACGCCAGCGGCGCCGCCAGCGACCAGGTGCTGCAACTGGCCTGGCTAAACAGCCGCCACCAGAGCGGCGTCAAGAACCTGATGGACCGGGCCGTCGTCGATTTCGCCGACAAGCGCCCCGATGCGCTGGAGCTGGTCAGCGCCTTCGCCAAGGTCGATGAACTGCCCTTCGACTTCGTGCGTCGCCGCCTGTCCATCGTGGTCGAAGCGACAGACGGCGGCCAGACGCTGATCTGCAAGGGCGCCGTCGAAGAGATGCTGGCCATCTCGGTCGCCGTGCGCGACGGCGGCGTCACCCGCCCGCTGGACGACGAGGCGCGCGCGCGTCTGGTGCAGATGGCGCGCAACCATAACGCCGACGGCTTCCGGGTGCTGGTCGTCGCCACCCGTGACGTGCCCGCCGATCAGGCGCGCGACCGCTATGTGGTCGAGGACGAGGCCGATCTGGTCATCGAAGGCTTCCTGACCTTCCTCGATCCGCCCAAGGAGACGGCGCGTCCCGCCATCGCCGCCCTGGCCGAGCATGGCGTAGTGGTGAAGGTGCTGACCGGCGACAACGAGGTCGTCACCGCCAAGATCTGCCGCGAGGTCGGTCTGGAGCCGGGCCAGCCCGTGCTGGGCCGCGACATCGAGGCGATGGACGACGAGACGCTGGCCCGCATCGTCGAGGAGCGCACCGTCTTCGCCAAGCTGACGCCGCTGCAGAAGTCGCGCGTGCTGAAGAGCCTTCAGGCCAACGGCCACACCGTCGGCTTCCTGGGCGACGGCATCAACGACGCCCCGGCCCTGCGCGACGCCGACGTGGGCATCTCGGTCGACAGCGGCACCGACATCGCCAAGGAATCCGCCGACATCATCCTGTTGGAAAAGAGCCTGATGGTTCTGGAGGAAGGCGTCATCAAGGGTCGCGAGACCTTCGGCAACATCATCAAATACCTGAACATGACGGCCAGCTCGAACTTCGGGAACGTGTTCTCGGTTCTGGTCGCCAGCGCCTTCATCCCCTTCCTGCCGATGCTGGCGATCCACCTGCTGATCCAGAACCTGATGTACGACTTCTCCCAACTGGCGCTGCCTTGGGACAAGATGGACGATGAGTTCCTGCGCAAGCCCCGCAAGTGGGACGCCAAGAACATCGGCCGCTTCATGGTCTGGATGGGGCCGACGTCGTCGATCTTCGACATCACGACCTTCGCCCTGATGTGGTACGTCTTCGCGGCCAACTCGGTCGAGATGCAGTCGCTGTTGCAGTCCGGCTGGTTCATCGAGGGCCTGCTGTCCCAGACCCTGGTCGTACACATGCTGCGCACCCAGAAGATCCCCTTCATCCAGAGCACGGCCACCCTTCCGGTCCTGCTGGCGACGGGTCTGGTCTGCGCGCTGGGGATCTGGCTGCCCTTCTCGCCCATCGGCGCGATGGTCGGTCTGACACCCCTGCCCATGGCCTACTTCCCGTGGCTGGTCGGCACCCTGGTCGCCTACTGCATCGTCGCCCAGGGCATGAAGACCTTCTACGTCCGCCGCTTCGGCCAATGGTTCTGATCTGAGCTGAACGAAAGGGCGGTCGGCAGGGCTTCCTGTCCGACCGCCCGGTTCCACAGCCGAGAGGAGGCGCCCATGCGCGATCTGATCCTGCCCCGCTCCGTCGTCCTGCCCCGTCTGCATCCCCGGTCCAGACCGGCGCCGATGGCGCGGACGAAACCCCGCCGCCGATCCCGCCTGCAGCGCCTGACCGGATGGGCGGCCGCCGTCGCATCGCGGCGTCTGCTCACGCTCACCCTGTCATGGGCGCGCAGGGGGGACATCAGTCCCGCCGAAGCCCGCGTCCTGCTCTATGTCGCCAGCGCCCTGCAACGCCGTGCGCTTCACAGCCTGACCCTGAGGGGTCCAGCCAAACCCCCGTCCCGCTGAATACGGAGCCCGCCCTGATGGACGACCCGTCCAGTAACGGCGGTCGAAAGACCGTCCTTCCTCCCCCTGTTCCGGCCGACACCGACTGAGCGCGGTTGCGGCCGCCGTGACGGCTGTTCGCCGTCGCCCCTGCCGAGAGAACCGCCGATGACCTGTGTCACGCCTCCCTTCCGCCGCCCGCCCTTCCGCCGTTACGCCTCCCTGTCGATCCTGCGTCTGGTCTGGCGCCGTCTGGCCGCCCTGCTGGCCTATCTGGTCATGCTGGGCGCCTTCTTCCTGTTCGGCTTGCCGAGCGCCAATGCGGGCGCCGGCCCGCACGCCATCGATGACGCCGGGGTCGAGACGCCCGGCCTGTGCCACGTCGAGACCTGGACCACCTGGGGTCGCCATAACACGGGCCTGGTCAACGCCTCGCCCGCCTGCACCTTCCACAGCCTGCCGCGGCTTGAAATCGGCGCCGGACTGACCGCCGAGCGCGCCGACAGCCGCTGGGACGGCGCCTTCGGCCCGGCGCTCAAGCTGAACCTGGGCCGCGAGGACAGCCGCATCGACTGGGCCGTCGCCGCCGAGGCGCAAATCGGCGCCCGCTCAGGCGAATTCTCCGGCGCCGCTCTGACCATGCCGGTCAGCTTCGAGGTGTCGGACACGGTGCGCCTGAACGCCAATCTGGCCTGGAGCCACGACCCGTCCGCCGATCGCCGCAACGCCGCCTTCTATGGCGCCCAGATCGAATACGACCTGCGCCCCGACCTGATGTTGATGGCCGAGGCCTATCAGCGTTACAGGGAGACGCTCGGCGTTCAGGCTGGTCTGCGCTGGACCCCCGATCAGGGACCGCTAGACTTCGACTTCCTCATCGGCCTGCCCGACGGGGGCCGTGAAACTCAGGTGACACTGGGACTGACCTTCCGCGGCGCGCCTTTCCAGCGCCGCTGACACGCGAAAGGCGCCGGATGACCGATTTCAGCGACATGGGGCAGGTGGTGCTGGCGCTGGGCGGCGCCTTCCTGCTGGGCGGCCTGATCGGCTTCGAGCGCCAGTGGCGCCAGCGGTTGGCCGGGCTGCGGACCAATACGCTGGTGGCGCTGGGCGCCGCCAGCTTCGTCCAGTTCGCAGGCCAGTTCGACGGCGACACCAGCCCCACCCGCGTCGCCGCCCAGATCGTCTCCGGCGTCGGCTTCCTGGGCGGCGGCATCATCTTCAAGGAAGGGCTGAACGTGCGCGGCCTGAACACGGCGGCGACCCTGTGGTGCTCAGCCGCCGTCGGCGCCATGTGCGGCGCCGGACTGTTCTTCCATGCGGCGATCAGCGCCGCCTTCATCATCGCCGTCAACGCCCTGCTACGTCCGCTGGTCCAGCTTCTGGATCGCCAGCCCAATGACCAGACCGAACTGGAAAGCCTCTATTCCATCAGCATGGTCTGCCAGAGCGAGTCCGAGGCCCACGTCCGCGCCCTGCTGCTGGGCGGTCTGGGCGGGCTGCTGCACATTCGTGAACTGGTCAGCGCCGATCTGGAAGGCTCCACCAATGTCGAGGTCCGCGCCGTGATCCACGCCGAGACGCGGCAGGACCGTCTGGTCGAGCAGATCGTCGGCCGTCTCAGTCTTGAACCGCGCGTCACCGCCGCCCGCTGGCGCATCCTGGAGGTCTGACGCAGACGGCGGCGCGGCGTGGGCGACAAGGCCTGCGCCGTAACCTAAGCTGAAGCGACGAAACGGAATGATGGCCCTGGTGACGACGACCGCCCGCAGCAGATCGAACTACACCGCCGTGCTGGTCGCCCTGATCGCCGCCGTCGTCGCCATCTTCATCGCCGACACCATCACCGACTACGCCGTCGCCGTCGCCATTTTCCATACGGCGGTCATGCTGGTCGCCACGCGGTTCCTGAGCGCGCGGATGGTGGCGGGGCTGGCGGTCGCCTGCATTATTCTGACGGGCGTCAGCTTCGTCCTGACGCCCTCGGGCGACTTCAAGATCGGGCTGGTGAACACCGGCATCAGCATCGTCGCCATCGCCGTGACCGCCTATCTGGGCCTGAAGCTGAAAAGCGCCGAAGCCCAGATCCACGAAGCGCGCGAACGCATCACCCGCATCGCCCGCCTGACCACTCTGGGCCAGTTGACCGCCTCCATCGCCCATGAGGTCAGCCAGCCCCTGGCCGCCATCGCCGCCAGCGCCGGGGCCGGTCGCCGCTGGCTGGCGCAGGAGCAGCCCAACACCGCCAAGGCGTTGGCCGCCGTCGACCGCATCGTGCTGGACGCCGGGCGCGCCAGCGACATTCTGGACCGGGTGCGCCGTCTGGCCCGCAATGAAGCTCCCGCCTCCGTCGCCTTCGACCTGAACGCCGCGGTGATGGAGATCATCGACCTGTCGTCTTCCGCCGCAGGCGCCGAAGACGCCGTCATCACGACCGCCCTGCCCGGCGGCCTGCCTCTGGCCTTCGCCGACCGGGTGCAGGTTCAACAGGTGGTCAGCAATCTGGTCCTGAACGGTCTGGACGCCGCCGTCTCGGCGGGACGAGCGCCCCGCCTGACCATCGCCACCGCCCACGTCGAAGGCCGCCTGCAGGTCTCGGTCGCCGACAACGGCGAAGGGCTGACGGCAGAGGCGGAAGAGCGCCTTTACGACTCCTTCTGGACCACCAAGGAAGGCGGCTTCGGTCTGGGCCTGACCATCTGCCGCGCTATCGTCGAGGCCAATGGCGGGCGCATCTGGACGACGCCTTCCCCGCTGGGCGGCGCCTGTTTCGCCTTCAGCCTGCCCATCGCATCAGAGGCCGCCGCATGACCCCATCCCCGGCTACGCCTGTGGTTCACGTCATCGACGACGACGCCTCGATCCGCGCCGGTCTGGCCGACCTGCTGGAGTCAGTGTCGCTGAAGACTCATGTCTTCGCCTCGGTTCAGGATTTCCTCGCCCATCCGCGAGATGACGATGCGCCCGCCTGTCTGGTCCTCGACGTCCGGATGCCGGGACAGAGCGGCGTCGACTTCCATCAGCAGATGGACAGTCTGGGGATACGGATGCCGGTCATCTTCATCACCGGCCACGGCGACATCGCCATGGGCGTCAAGGCCATCAAGGACGGCGCCGTCGACTTCCTGACCAAGCCGTTCCGCGATCAGGACCTGCTGGACGCCATCCAGGCCGCCCTGGAACGCGACCGGCTCAGGCTGGACCAGGCGCAGCATATGCGGTCCATCCAGGCGCTGTGGAGTACACTGACGCCCGGCGAACGTGATGTGATTGAACTGGCCCTCGACGGCTATCTGAACAAGCAGACGGCAGCCCGACTGGGCGTGAAGGAAATCACGGTAAAAACGCGCAGGGCGCGCGCGATGAAGAAACTCGGCGTCTCATCCATTCTTGATGTCATGCGCATGGCGCACGAAATGCGCGGCGACATCCCGCATCATGTGGTTGATGCCGCCGCGCCTCAGATCACGGGCCAGAGACCGGGCACAGTCGTCCCCGGCCCTGTCCGCTCCGGTTATTACTTGCCGAAGCCGTAGACCAGCGACACGCGCGTCGCCGTATCCGTCTTGTCAAAACCGAAGGGCGGATCAGTATCGTGGCGCACGTCAATCGAGAAGCGCGCCGACAGGGCGCCGGTCAGGGCTGCGGTGACCGCCAGCGAATTGGTCAGCTGGGTCGAGGTCTTCGCGTACAGGACGTTGGTGTCGTTCGTCAGTTTGACGCTGTCGTTGAACGCGTGGCTGAACCTGGAGCCGGCGATGAAGGAAAAGCTGGTTTCCGTTTCGCCCGGAACCACGACCGGGCCTGGCAGAGTGGTCTGGCGAACCTCATCGAACTTCACGCCGGGACCGCCTTCAACAGCCCAGTTCGTGCGCTCGCTGACGATGACGCGATAGCCGGCGCCGGCGCCCAGGAAGGTGCGGCTCTCGAAGCCGGAAAATTCGTCCCGCTCATGTGAGGCGCGGCCGAAACCATAGGCGCGCGGACCAAAATCGCGATCCGCCTGACCGGCCAGGAACATGCGGTTCTTGGTTTCGACGCCGTCGGTCTTGCCATAATCAGCCAGGGCTTCCAGCGCGACCTTCCAGTCGCCTGTCTTGCGGGACAGCTTCAACCCCAGCCCCATGTCGCTGGTATCTGTGTTGCCGCTCGTGAAGCCCGCGCCGAAAGAGCCTTCGCCCGTCCAGACGGCCTCCTGAGCGAGAGCTGGGCTTGCTACGGCGGCGATCAGGGCGCCGGCCATCAGAATGCTGATCTTCATGGAGAAGAGGAATCTCTTGCTGTGAATCCGAGGGCGGTTTCGTAACAGCACCCGCCCGAGAAAGCGGGCAACATCGTCATAAATGACAAAAAGTTACCCTGTATGCTCGGGATATAAGGCTAACCGACACGATCATCCGTCCTGAGCGCGCCTGGCGCTTCCCTCCAGTTCCACAAGATCGCTGCGCCCTAACGGCTGCGCATGAAGAACTCCACTGGCACCGAAAGGCTGATCGGATCGCCGGTGATTTCCGGCGGGGGTTTGGGCAGGGGCTGGGCGCGGCGGAGCAGGGCCTCCGCTTCGCGGTCCAGCGCCGGATGGCCTGAACTGCGCTCCAGCTCCGCCGACAGTACGCGGCCGTCGCGGGTCATGGTGAAGCGGACATGAGCCACGCCTTCTCGGCGCTGGGCGCGGGCCTCCGCCGGATAGCGTTTGCGGCGTTCAAGGTGCGCCAGCAGCAGCCCCTCCCACGTCCGGGCCGAGGCTGCGACCGCCGCCGCAGGCGCAGGTCGGGCGGGCGGCGCCGTCGTCTCGGGCGCAGGCGGGGCGGCCGAGACGGTGGGCGCGGGCGCCGGGTCCACCGTCAGCGGCAGCGTTTCCACATTGGCCGGGACCATCGCCTGAAGGCGCGGCTGAATCAGCGGTTTGGGCGTCGCGGACGCGGCGGGCGCCTCGGTCTGTTGCGGACCGGGCGGTTGCTCGGAAGGCGGCCGAGGCGGCGCCTGCATCCGCACCAGTTCGACCTCGAAGACCTGATCCGGGATCGCCAATGGCTCAGGATGGGTCGCCCAGAAACCGCCTGCGGCGATCAGAGGCGCCGCGTGCAGCGCCAGCGACGTCGCCACGCCCCGTCCCCAGGCATTTCGTCGCCGTCGACGCGGCCTTGCCCCTGGCTCGATTCGGACAGTCATCGCCATCCTCGCCTCAGAACCGGAAGTTCAGGCCGATGCGGACAGCGTGCAGGTCCAGATCGCTGGACGTGCGCCGCCCTTCCTCGACCTCCGAGGTTCCCGTGTGCTGGATCGTCTCATAGATCGGCCGTTCGCGCGGGCGGCAGAATGAGGCGTCGATGGCGCACAGCCACGCCATGCCGGGATCCTTGGACGGGTCATAGATTTCGACCCCGATCTGACGCTGGCTGGTGTAGTGGGCGCCGGTGCCCGCCCGCGCCTGGGCGAAGTCCACATCCTGTTTGCCGAAGCGGCTGTAGTTGTATTCCGCACGCAGGGACCAACGGTCGCTGAGGGCGTATTCGGCGCCCAGTCCGGCCGAGAGGCCCTTGCGCGTCGCCGAGGCCCGCTCGACGAAGAAGATGCCGGTCTCGCTGCCCAGAGGCGCCGAGACATGGCCCGAGTTCGAAATGTATTGATCCCGCGACTGGGTTTCGTGCGCCAGGGCCAGACCGCCCGCGCCATAGGCCATGAGCCGGTCGCTGAAGGCATAGCCCAGACGGGCGCGGACGCCCGCCGTCCAGCTGACGCCGAAGGCCCGGTCGGCTTCGAGATAGCCCTTTTCGGCCATGTCCGGATCCAGCGACAGCGTCTTCACCCGGTCGCGCAGATAGGTATTGGTCCAGTCCGCCTCGACGCCGACCACCCAGCGATTCGCCAGCTGGTGGTTATAGCCGGCCTGCAGTCCCATCAGGCCGCTGGGCGCGCTCCACTTCGCCGCCTCGCGCTCTGCATTGGGATTGGCCGCGCCGTTCAGCGTGGTCGCGCTGCCCGATGATGAGGCGGACTGACCGCCCGCATGCACCCCGGCATAGAATCCGGTCCAGTCGCGCGTGACCTCGCCCGGCTCAAGACTGAAGGGCTCCAGCCACGTGATCGGGCGATCGCCGCCGAACTGCTGTGTCAGGCTGAAGGAGACGGTGCGCCCCGGCCCCGGCTGCGTCACCAGCCCCAGCGGATCCATGTAATAGCGGTCGAACAGGTTCTCGACGCGCAGGCTGGCTGTCAGACGGTCCGTAATGCGATAGTCGGCGAACACATCGGTCAGCGTATAGGGTTTCCAGTCAACCAAAGCGACGAACTGGCCCGCGCCCTGGGCCGTCACATCCCCGTGGCCGATCGCGCGCGGTCCGGTGTGCTGCACCCGCCCGCCGACCGTCAGCCGCTCCTGCATCAGTTTCTGGGACAGGCTCAGTTCAAGGCTGTATTCCGGCGGCACGTGGTTTGTGGCGTAGTCGCCGTAGAGGGACTTCTGCCCGCAGCTGTCGGCCGTGCGGCAATAGGCGATGTCGAGATAGTAGTTGGCGGCGAAGTCCGCCGTCAGGCCGCCCAGCTCATAGCGGCTGCTGAACTCCAGTCCCTCGAACCGCGCCTGATGGATGTTCTCGATGTTCAGTGTGATCGTCGGTTCGGTGCGGACGTTGCGCGCGATGTAATCGTCCACGACCCAGTGGAAATAACCCAGTTTGAACTGGGCTCGGTCGCCCTGCGCCAGCAGGTCGTTGCGGATCAGATTGGCGCCCAGCTCCCAGTTCTTAGAGCGTTCCGGCTGGATCTGTTTGTTGGCCACGAAACTGTTGAAGGCCGAGATGGTCTCGGTCAGGGCCGGGGCGCGCAGGGTGCTGGAATAGTTCACATACAGCTGCGCGCCGTCCATCGGCCGCAGCACCAGACCCAGCGACGGGCTGAATCCGCCGTCGTCCATGCGGATGCCCTGCCGCTCCGGGGTGTTCTGATAGACCTCATAGGCGTCGAAGCGGTCCTCGGACCAATAGTGGGCGTAGCGCAGGCCGCCGTTCAGGGTCAGCCAGTCGCGCGGCGTATAGGCGCCCTTGGCGAAGCCTGCGACCTCGTGCCGGAAGCCGTCGCGCGGGGTGTTCCACCCTTCCAGCATGGCCGAGTGGCGGCTGCCGCGCGTGTCCTCGCCGCGATAGGACAGGCCGTAGTTCAGCTCGAGATCGCCGCTGTCGAGGTAGAAGCGCGAGCGGTTGCTGACATCCACGCCCCACAGGTCGCTGTCGGAGCCGACGCGGAAATTCTCGTTCAGCCCCACGCTCTTCGGCGTCGCCAGACGGCCCCCGCGGATCGGGTTGCGCAGTTCCAGATGCGACCAGTAGGCGTTGGCCTTCAGGTCGATCAGATCGCTGTCGGACGGCGCCCACAGATAACGCGCCGTATAGGTGTCCAGCCGCGTGCCCGCCGTGCGCGCCTGCTGTTCGGCCTGCCCTTCGCGGCTGGTCTGGCGCGAAGCCAGACGGTCGCCTGCCTCGCTGCGATAGGCGTTATAACCCAGTTGCACCGACTGGCCGTCGCCGAAACGGGCCGTCGCCTTGGCCAGCCAGGACTCGGTCTGCAACTGACTGTTCAACACCTCTTCACCCGCGCGATAGTTGGCGAGCCCGGCATTGATCATGGTGTTCGGCTGGATGCCGCTCCAGATCTTGGTGTCGCCGATGTTCAGCGGACGCGCCACAGGGCCATGCTCGCCCGCGTGAAAATTGCCCTGTTCGCGATAGGTATAGCCCGCCAGCAGGTCAATCGCGTCGCTGGAATAGGCGCCGACGATGCTGGCCCAGCCGCTGGTCGGCTCCAGCACGCCGGGACGGTCCATGCCGGTCGCCGATGGCTCGGCCGTTCCGACCACTGAGCGATAGACATAGCCGCTGCGGTCGCCCGCCGTCGGGTCAGATGTGTTGCCGCGCAGACCGCCGCGCACCCGAAGACCCCATGTCTCGCCCTCGCGCACGATGTCCCCGGCCTCAAGGGTGCGGATGGCGACCGACCCAGCGTTGCCGAACGCCGCCGCGTCGGCGCCCTTGGTGACGTCGACGTTCGCGATGAAATCCGGGTCGATGAAGGTGCGGTTCGAGACGCCCTGATAGCCCTGATAGACGGTCACGGCGTTTTCGGCGCCGTCGATCTTGGTCGTCACCCGGCCAAAGCCCTGCAGACCCCGGATGTTAAGGTCGATGGCGCCTGCGCCGTTGCGCGCCTCGCCGGACAGGACGCCGGGCGTCCCGCGGAACACGTCCGCCGGGCTGGAGCCGCGATAACGTTCGATGCGGTCGGTGCTGATATGGGCGACCGGCGCCGGCTCGCTGTAGACCGCGTCGTCGCTGAGCCCTGCGCCCGCGCCGGTCACGCCGGAGGAGGCGCTCGCTCCCTCGACCCGCACGGCGCCCAGCTGGATCACGCCGTCCTGAGCCGTGCGCTGGGGCGCAGGCTCCAGCCGCACGGTCTGCGCCCCGGTGAAGCGATAGGTCAGGCCGCTGCCCGCCAGTATGCGCGACAGGCCCTCTGACGACGACATCCGCCCGACTGCGCCCGGCGAACGGACGCCCGGCATGGTCCCGCCATAGACCACGTTCACCCCGGTCGTCCGACTATAGGCCGCCAGCGCCGCGCCCAGCGGCTGGGCCTCGATGTCGAAGGCTGCTTCCTGCGCCTGCGCCCGCGCCGGATCGACGGACGCGAATACGCCGCCCAATGCTGTGGAGCCCATCAAGGCGGCCATCATCAGGGCCCGGCCGCCGCCCAATCTCGTCTTCATACGCCCCTCACATGGGATAAATCGGCAGGCTGTCGGCGCCTGCCCTCGATGAGAAAGACGACGGGGTCATCCCACCGTCAGGTAAGAATGAGATTTATTTTCAATTTGTCGTCAGAAGGGTGAAGAGATCTCCGCCGCGCCGGATGCGCATCGGCGTCGCCTGCGCCAGCCGCTCCAGCCCCTGAGCGGCCTCGGTCGTGCGGGTGATCAGGGTCACGCGCCGCGCCGCCAGCGCCTCATCCAGAATAACGGTGCGCCCGCCGGTCCAGCGGTCCAGCATGGCCGCAACGCGCCGCAGCGGCGTATCGATGAAGACCAGACGCCCGTCACGCCACGCCAGACTCTCGTGAGGCAGGGCGCGGACCTGCGACAGACCGGCCCCGCCATAGAACAGGCCCTGACCCGCCTGCAGTTGCGCCGTCGCCTGCCCCAGCGCGACGCGTACCGCGCCGGCCGTCGCGCCGACGCGGACGCCGCCCGGCTCGACCACCGCCGCGAACGCGCCCTCAACCGCACTGATCCGGCCGCGCGCCGCCTCCACGACAAAGGGACGATGATCCGCCCCCGACGGCTGGAACCACGCCTCTCCGCCCAGCAAACGCAGGCGCCGCCGTCGGGTGCTGAAGTCCACGTCCACAGCCGTTCGCGTCGACAGTTCGACCCGCGACCCATCCGCCAGGGTCACGCGCAAGGTCTCGCCCGGCCGTGTCGCATAGGTCGCGAAAGGACGAGGCCCCAGCGCCAGACGCCCGCCGATCAGACCGACAGCCGCCGTTCCACCCAGCCCGACCACCCCGCGTAAAAGGGTTCGCCGATCCGCAAGCGGCCCCAGCCCCGGCGTCGATCCCGACCCGGCCAGAGCGGGCAGATGCGCCGCGGCGCCCCACAGGCGCTGCAGCCGGTCATAGGCGCGGCCGTGGCTCGGATCCGCCCCGCGCCACGCCTCGAAATCCGCGCGAAGACTGGTGTCGGCCGGGTCGTCGTGCAGGCGCACGAACCATGTGATCGCCGCCTCCGTCGCCGGATCGGCCCTAGCCTGACTTCGCCTTGGGTTCACATCCGTCTCATGCGGTTCGCGCGCCGGTGCAGGCGCTCCCTTGAAAGGGGGACGAAAGACCGCGTCCTTTGTCAGGTCTCTGCGTCGAAATCCGCATCCGCCGCCATCTGCATGGCGAGCAGCGCCCGGCCCATATGCTCATGCACCGTCTGACGCGACAGCCCCATCCGACGCCCGATCTCGGCGAAGGACAGCCCTTCAATCCGCGACAGGCGGAAGACTTCACGCGGCCGCGCGGGCATGGCGGCGATGATGTGGTCCATCCGCGCCAGTTCGCTGCGGGTGATCAGGGCGCGCTCGGGATCGGGCCGGGGGTCGGCCGCCAACGACAGGGCGTCGTCGCCATCGACCGGCGGCCGCGTCGCCTCGCGGCGCCTGTGGTCGACGATCAGGTTGCGGGCGATGCGGAACAGATAGGCCGGTCCGTTAACGATCGGCGCTCCCTCGCCCCGCACCGAAGACGCCAGCCGCAGCCAGCTGTCCTGAGCGATATCCTCGGAATCCTCACGGTGGCCCACCCGGCGACGCACAAGACCCTTCAGCCGTCGGTCCGTCTCTCCGATCTCGTCTTCGGACAGCGGCAGGGGCGAAGGCATGGCGAAGGTCCGGAAACAGCAGGAGCAGATCCCCTAGCGCAAATGATAATGATTATCAAACAAGCACTACGCCCTGCCGCACCTTGACCGGCTGTCTCCTGCCGTATTGGCAGATTTCTGGTCACAGCCCCTGCGTTCACGCACCGCCAGCCAGGCGACGCCGAGGCGGAGCGCCGGGCCCTTCAGGTTGAACGGGCGCCGCTGGAGCGCGAACTGGCGGAGATCGAGCGCAAACTGAAGCGCGCGCAAACCATGTGCCTGGAGGGTGCAATCGAAACCGAAGAACTGAAGACGATCAGCGCGCCGCTGAAGACCCTCCGCAGCGAGATCCAGGTCCGACTGGCAGCCGACGCCGCGCCATCGGTGATCCAGTTGCACCCCGGCGCCGCTGACGCTTATCGGCGGCTTGCCGAGAATCTGCGCCAGGCCATCGAGGACGAAGACGGCGAGGAGGTGCGCGCGGAACTGCGCAAGCTGATCCAGCGCGTGGACTTCATTCCGCTGGAGGGTCTGGGCAAGTTCGACCTGCGGGTGCACGGCAGCCTCGCCGTCCTGCTCGGCTTGGGGGCGCCCAGAAAGCAAAAAACCCCACGGCTGGAGGCCATGGGGTTTCTGTAGATCAGAGCCTCACGTCCGGGTGTGAGGTAATGCTGGGTGCGGGAGCAGGATTTGGGCGATACCTCACACCGACAATCAGCTTCATGACATAGCTGCTGGGGCACCTCGAAGTCCGCAATGCGCCGATTTCGTTGAAAAAGGCGGTTGCTGAGATCGCCGCCAGTAACGGACGCGGCGGCTCTCTCCTGGCTTAGGCGGCTGCTGGGGTCGGCGGCGGGATCAGTTTGGCCAGTTTGCGCAGGTTCTGGGCTGTGGCGGCGAGGAGGAACTCGTCTTTGGCGCCGTTGGGGCCTCTCAGGCGCAGTCGATCCAGCTTCAGAATGCGCTTGAGGTGGGCGAACAGCATCTCGACCTTCTTCCGTTCGCGCCGGGACACGACGTAGGCGTCGGTCTTGGCGATGTCGCGGGCGAAGTCCCGGGCGCCTTCGTGGATGGAGCGGGTCACTTTCCGAGCCGGCGCGTTGGGACAGCAGCGGCTCTTGAGCGCGCAGGCGTCGCAATCCATTTTGCTGGCGCGATACCGATAGGTGTTATCCGGCGGGGTATCGGGGTGGTCCGCGCGGAAGGCTCGACGATATTGCCTCAATTCTTTGCCGTCCGGACAGCGGTAAAGATCGGCGGCGTGGTCATAGGCGAAGTCGCTGCGCGAGAAGGTCCCGTCGATCCGCTCGGCTTTGTCGATGACAGGGATGTGCGGCTCGATGCCCTGGTCGTGAACCAGCCAGTCCAACATCTCGGCCGAGCCATAGGCCGTGTCCGCCGCCAGCCGGGCGGGCCACAGATCATGATGCTCGCGCGCACGCTCGATCATGGTGCGGGCCGCCGTCACCTCGTCCTGGCGCACCGCCGTGGACGGCTCGACATCGACGATGATCGCGTGGTCCAGGTCGATCAGGTAGTTGGTGGCATAGGCGAAGAAGGCCAGGCCCTTGTTGGCGCCGGTCCAGCGCGAGGCCGGCGAGATGAACTTGGGCGTCACCGGGGTCGCGCCGCCGAAGGCCGCGTCGTCCAGTACGGCCAGATACTCGTCGATGGCGCGGCTGGCGGCCTCGGGCGGCAGGCCTTCGTCGCCGGGCACGCAGCGCTGGCGGTTGGCGTCGGCCTTGATCAGGCTGGCGTCGACCGCGAAACCCTCGCCGCCGACCAGACCCTCGGCGATGCATCGCCGTAGCACCGTCTCGAACAACTCCCGCAACAAATTGCTGTCGCGGAAACGGCCATGGCGGTTCTTCGAGAAGGTCGAGTGGTCCGGCACGTCGCCGTCCAGGCCCAACCGGCAGAACCAGCGATAGGCCAGGTTCAGGTGGACCTCCTCGCACAGCCGCCGCTCCGAGCGGATGCCGAAGCAATAGCCGACCAGCAGCATGCGGATCAGCAGCTCCGGATCGATCGAAGGTCGGCCGATGGCGCTGTAGAACGGCGCCAGATGCGCCCGTAGCCCGTCCAGCTCCACGAACCGGTCGATCGCCCGCAGCAGATGGTCCGCTGGCACATGCTGCTCCAGCGAGAACTCATAGAACAGCGCCGACTGATCGACCCGTCGCTAGCCCATCATCGCTGCACCTCCGGTCTCAACGACCAGAGTGAATCAGCGCGGCGCCCTCATGCCAATTGCCGGAGGCCGCCTTTTTCAACGAAATGCGCCATGAGCGGACATAGACGCCTTGCCCGAAAGCTGACGTTCGGCCTTTGGGATGTCGCGAAGCGTCAGCCATGATCTGAACGGTGAGCAGACCGCGTCCAAGCGGCCGCGGAGCCGTTCCACCCGAAGGTTGCGGGGCCGCGCCGCCGTCGGGCGCTCTGAGTTCGACGACCCTGGGTAGCGTTCAGTAAAGTCGCCATGTAACGTTCGTTTCTAGAGGGGGTGGCTCTAAGTGCTTACGCGCATTGATCAGCTGAAGAACATTGGGCGTTTCACGTCATTCAAGCAGCGTGCCGACGCACTTGGGCCACTGGCTTTGTTGTTTGCGAGAAACGGATACGGCAAGACCACCCTTTGCGCGGTGCTCCGGTCCGCCGCGGTTCAGAACTCCACCCCCATCGATGAACGTCAGCATCTGGGCAATGCTGGCCCGCCTGAAGCGGCGCTCACCTTCGATCCGACCGGCTCTGTCGTCTTTCAGAACGGAACCTGGAATCGCAGTCCGCCCAGCATCCTGACATTTGACGGCGAGTTCGTCCGCCGCAACGTTCATACGGCCGACGAGGTCACTCGGGACAACAAGCGCCAGCTCCTGCGAGTGATCGTCGGCGCGGCCGGGGTCCGCCTTGCTGAGACCGTCAATGATATTGATACTAGAAACACTAAGCTCAACGCTGAGCTGAAGGATATAGAGCGAGCGATCCACGCGGCCCATCCCTCAATTAACGACTATTCGGGGTTCACCGCCGCGGACATCCCTGACGATATCCAAGCGCGCATCGACGAGCGTCGGCGCCGACTCGTCGCCGCCCAGCGGGCAAGCGAGGTGCGAACACGCCAGAACATCGGCATCTGGCAGCAACTCCCGAATATGGACGAGGTGATCGCTTCTCTCGCAGACGTTCTTGACGGGGCCAGCGAGAGCGCCGAACGGCGCATCGTCGATCACATGACCAGGCATGGTTTCGATACAAGCGGGCGGCGCTGGCTCGTCTACGGGACTAACCACGCTAGCGATGCCTGCCCCTACTGTGATCAGGACCTGAAGCCATCCGCGATCGCGGCTGACTTCAAGGTGATGTTTGGCTCCGCCTTCACCACACTCGTCAGCGCCTTAGACGCTCAACTGTCGGTCTTCAAGGCTCTGCTGGCGGTCGGGCAAACGGGCAGTGTCCGAGAAGTCGTGCAGGCCAACCGGTCGTCGATGGAATTCTGGCGCCAGGTCGGCGAACTTCCGCCGCTGGACGACCTCGGTGAACCCGACCTCGCCTCGATCGACGAGGCGCTCAGTCCGGTCATGGCGGCCCTGGAGAGAAAAGTCGCCGCGCCGCTGCAGCCGCTCCTGCTCAATGCTGATGAGGAACGAAACGCCCGGGAAGCGATCGAACGCCTCGAGCACCATGCTCGTCAGATCCTCGCCTGCAATCAGGCGATCGAGGTCGTTCGCAAGGAGACTGCCACGCAGCTGACGTCAGCGCAGATGCGTGAGCTCCATGAGGCGGTCGACAAACGGGTCGCGCTCCAGGCCAAGGCTCACGAGCCCTTGAAGACCCTGTGCGGCGATTGGACATCCAAAACCGCCGAGCGTGCGAGGTTGGCTATCGACCGCTCAAATGCACAGAAGGCGCTGACCGCGCACGTCGAAACGACGGCGACCGCGTATGAGGCCGGAATTAATGAGCTGCTGGAAGCGTTCGGTGCCAACTTCCGCCTGTGCCAGACCAAGGCCAGCTATGTCGGGCGCGACCCGAACACCGAATACTGCATTGACGTCAATGGCCACATCCTCAAGGCGGGCGAGGCCGGAACAGCGATAAAGCCGAGTTTCCGCACGGTTCTCAGCGCCGGCGACAAATCCAGCTTGGCCCTGGCGCTGTTCATCACCCAGGTCCAGCAGCGCGCTGACCTCGGTGACTGCATCATAGTCTTCGACGACCCATTTAACAGCCAAGATACTGCTCGTCAGTTCGAGACCGCGTCGCAGATCCGCCTCATCGCTGCCAGCGCTCGACAAGTTGTAGTGCTATCGCATGATCCCCGCTTTCTGCACCTGATTGAGAAGGACAAGGGCTCACTGGTGGTGACCCAGCATCAGATCGTCGCCGAGAGCGACTGGGTGGCCAACCTGAAGGCTTGGAATGTCGAGGACGAAGTAAAGGCCGACTACGTGCGGCGGGCCGAACGGATCCGCGCCTACGCCTCAACAGGTTTGCATCTCGCCGGCTGCTCACCGGCGCTGCTGGCGAGCGACATCAGGGTCTTCGTTGAGGAGTATATCGACCTGCGGTTCCCCGGCCGCTTCGCGGCCCGGACGCTCCTTGGTGCCATGATAGACGAGATCGACGCAGCCGGGGCCGCCGACCACCTTCACGTCCATCGGGTGGACCTACGCAGCCTGAATGAGTTCAGCCGACCAGACCACCACCGTGGCACCTCGCCTCCGGATCCGACCCAACTTCGCGCTCAGTGCAAGAAGGTCATAAAGATCGTCGGTGCCTACTGAAGCCATCGCTTTGGTCACGAGAAAACCTAGGCCGACCGACGAAGGCCCGGCCCTTTAAACCGAGTTTGCGAGATCGCGCTCCCTGTTCACCAAGACCGATTTTGTCGAATTGCAACGACTTCTTCCTTTCCTGACGGGCGCGTGAGTGCCCGGGCGCTCATAGATCAGCCGCGCCCAACATCGGCCCGACTGCCGGAAGCGGACCTTCAACTGGTTAAGTTGCCGCAGCGTCTGAGCGAGTGCGTCGCTTACAACATGCGCTCGCGGAGTCGGAGCCGCGACTACAGACCGCCCGTCCAAAGAGGAAACCACCGTCAGGCACAACCTTGACCGTATGTACGCTTCAAGGGCCAACTCACTTCCTCCGATCAGCCCCCGAACAGTCCTCACGTGAACATCCTGTCGTATAATCCTGGCCACGACGGCGCCGTGGCGCATATTCGTGACGGCCGTCTGATTTCGTTGACGTGCCCCTGAGAATTTCCTCCACGCGGAGCTAGAGTCCGGCCCTTGAAAGGACGGACGGAATGAAACGAGCGAGATTCACGGAAGAGCAGATCATCGGGATCCTGCGGGAGAACGAGGCCGGCGCCAAAGCGGGCGAGCTGGCGCGCAAGCACGGCGTGTCGGAGGGCACGATCTACGCCTGGAAGGCCAAGTTCGGCGGGATGAGCGTGTCGGACGCCCAGCGTCTGCGCGCCCTGGAAGACGAGAACGGCAAGCTCAAGCGCCTGCTGGCCGACGCCATGCTCGACAAGGCGGCGCTGAACGATCTGCTTTCAAAAGAGTGGTAGGGCCCGCGGCGATGCGCCAGGCCGTCGCCCATCTTAAGGCGACGTTCGGCGTCAGCGAGCGGCGGGCCTGCTCCATCATCAAGGTCGATCGAAAATCGGTGCGCTATCGCTCCTGCCATCAGCCGGACACGGCGCTGCGGGAGCGGCTGCGCGCGCTGGCTGTGGAGCGGCGACGGTTCGGCTATCGCCGTCTGTTCGTGCTGCTGCGGCGTGAGGGCGAGCCTTCGGGCAAGAACCGGATCTACCGGCTCTATCGCGAGGAAGGCCTGACGTTGCGAAAGCGCCGCTCACGTCCTCGCGCCATCGGCACGCGGGCGCCGATCCTGGTCGAGGCCAGGCCGAACGCCCGCTGGTCGCTGGACTTTGTGCACGACCAGTTCGCCACGGGCCGTCGCTTCCGAATTCTCAACGTGGTCGACGACGTCACCCGCGCGTGCCTGGCGGCGATCCCCGACACCTCGATCTCGGGACGCCGCGTCGCGCGCAAGTTGACTGCGCTCATCGCTCGGCGGGGCCGTCCTGCCATGATCGTCAGCGACAACGGCACGGAGTTCACGTCCACGGCCATCCTGGCCTGGGCGCAGGATCATGGCGTCGACTGGCACTACATCGCGCCGGGCAAGCCGACCCAGAACGGGTTTGTGGAATCCTTCAACGGGCGGATGCGCGACGAACTGTTGAACGAAAGCCTGTTCTTCGGCCTCGACCACGCCCGCCAGAAGGTCGCCGCCTGGTCGCTGGACTACAATACCCGCCGGCCGCACTCATCGATCGGCTACCTCACCCCGGAGGCTTTTGCCGCCAGTCTGACCGCAACAGGCCGACCCGCTGCGCAGTATGAAAGCTGCGCGGCCCGGCCTGTTGCTCACCCCACGCTGCGAGGCGTAACTAACCCAAGGACGCTGGTCGCCGCTGGATGAAACTCAGGGGCATGTCAGTGGCTACCTAGTCTAATATTTCTACCAGATACGCACTCGCTCTTGCGGATTCAGGTAGTAGCGCTCTCCAGACCGAACACCGAAGGCCTTGTACCAGGCGTCAATGTTGCGGAGCGGGCCGATCACGCGGAATTCGGGAGGGCTGTGGGGCCCGCGCGCGATCTGGTTTTTCATGGCGTCCTCGCGATACATAGACTGCCAGACCTGGGCCCAGCCGTAGAAGAAGCGCTGGTCGCCGGTCGTGCCGTCGATCACCGGGGCGGGCTGGCCCTTCAACGACAGGTGATAGGCCTCCAGACCGACCGCCGTCCCGGCGGCGTCGCCGATGTTCTCGCCCATGGTCAGGCCGCCCTGAACGGGGTGGCCGGGCACGGGTTCGAACTGGTCGTACTGGGCGCCCAGACGCTTGGTCAGGCCCTCAAAATTGGCCTTGTCCTGATCGGTCCACCAGTTGCGCAGCACGCCGTCGCCGTCGGACTTGGAGCCCTGGTCGTCGAAGCCGTGGCCGATCTCGTGGCCGATGACGCCGCCGATGCCGCCGTAGTTGACGGCCGGGTCCGCGTCCGGATCGAAGAAGGGCGGCTGCAGGATGGCGGCCGGGAAAGCGATCTCATTGTTGACCGAGCTGTAATAGGCGTTGACCGTCTGCGGGGTCATGCCCCACTCGGCCTTGTCGACCGGCTGGTTCAGACGGTTCAGCTGATACTCCCACTCGAACTGGGCCAGACGCCGACTGTTGCCGAACAGGTCATCGGCGCGGAATTCCAGGGCGGAATAGTCGCGCCACTTGTCCGGATAGCCGATCTTGACGGTGAACTTGCGCAGCTTCTCCTGCGCCGCCGCCTTGGTCTCGGCGCCCATCCAGGTCAGGTTGTCGATACGGTGCGACAGGGCGGTGCGCAGATTGGCCACCAGCTCCTCCACCTTGGCCTTGGATTCGGCCGGGAAGTATTCGGCGACGTACAGACGGCCCGCCGCCTCGCCCATAGCCGCTTCCGCAAAACCAACGGCGCGCTTCTCGCGGCTGCGTTGCTCGGGTTGTCCTTCAAGATCACGAGAACGGAACCCCCACTCGACGTCAGAAAACCGCTGCGACAGATAGGGCGCCGCCTGATCGGCGACATGGAAGGCCTGCCAGGCCTGAAGCGTGCCAATCGGCGTCTCGACAAAGGTGGCGGCCAGTTTGGGCATGGCCGTGTTCTGGCGCACGATCAGACGATCGACCGAGCCCAGGCCGGCGGCGTTGAAATAGCCGGCCCAGTCAAAGCCGGGTGCCTGGGCGGCCAGGGTCTGGAGGGTGTATTCGTTGTAGGTCTTGTCGCGGTTGCGGTTCTCGATCGGGGTCCAGTGGGCCTCGGCGATCCTGTCTTCCAGAGCGACGACAGCCGTTGCCGCGACGGCCGGATCTGCCCAGCCGATGTTGGTCAGCATCCGCTCGACATAGGCCTGATACTTCACCTTCTTGTCGGCGTATCGGGCGTCCAGATAGTAGTCGCGGTTGGGCATCCCCAGACCCGACTGACCGATTGTCACGGCATAGCGGGTCGGATGTTTCTGATCGACGCCGATGCTGGCGCCGAAGAAGGACGACCCGATCTGGCCCTGGATCTGGCCCAGGTAGGCGGCGAACTTCTCATGGGTGTTCGCAGCGCGAATAGCCGCCAGGTAGGGAGCAAGGGGCTGTGCGTCCAACCGATCCACGCGCGTCTGGTCCATATAGGCGCGATAGGCGTCAGCAATCTTGGCCTCGTCCGAGCCGGGCGCCAGGTCGGTGCGCGCGGCCAGGTCCTGCACCAGCTTCATCATGCGGTTGTCCGACAGCTCGCGAAGCAGGGCGAAGGAGCCGTAGGAGGTGCGGTCCGAAGGAATGGTCATCTGATACAGGGCGCGGCCATTGGCGTAGCGGAAGAAGCTGTCGCCGGGCCTGACCGAAGTGTCGCGGCCCGAAAGGTCGAAGCCCCAGGTTCCGTATTTGGGCGCATCGGTTCCCTGCCAGCCCGAGGCGCCGCCCTGGGCGGCCGGCGTCTGGAACAAGGTGGCGACCGCGCAGGTCTCGTCGATGCAGGTATGGGCGTGACCGTCATGCGCCAGCGCCGCGGCCGGGAGCAGAAGGGCGACGCCAGCGACGCCCAGAAGCAGTTTCATCATGAGTGTTTCCTGGACTAATTTGGAACGCGGCCGATCCCGGCGGCTGCGAAATTTGAAATCCCGGCGTTCAAAGGCGCCCGGCCAACACCGTCATCGGCATAGGTCCGGACATGACGACGCGGTCGTGGAAGGCCTTGAGCGAGAAGCCGGGACGGCGTTCGGCCTCGGCCCGCAGGCGGGCGATCTCAATCTCGCCCAACTTATAGGCGCAGGCTTGGCCCGGCGCGGCGCAATAGCGTTCGATCTCACGCGTGGCCCGGTTCTCGGGCTCGGCGGCGGTGGCGGTCATGTAGCGGATCGCCTCTTCGCGGCTCCAGCCCTTGGCGTGCAGGCCGGTGTCCACCACCAGGCGCGCGGCGCGGAACAGGAAGCTCTGCAGATAGCCGATGCGGCCGAAGGGATCGTCGTCGTAGAAGCCCATCTCGTCGGCCAGACGTTCGGCGTACAGGCCCCAGCCCTCGGAATAGGCCGAGAAGCCGGTCAGACGGCGGTACAGGGGCAGGTCCCCCGCCTCGCGCGCCAGGGCTCCCTGGAACAGGTGGCCGGGGGCCGCCTCGTGATAGGTCAGGGTCTTCAGGCTCCAGCGCGGCCAGTCCGCCGTGTCCTTCAGATTGATGTAATAGACGCCCGGCCGCGTCCCATCCAGGCTGCCGCCCGAGGCGTAGCCGCCCGGCGCCCCGCCCTCGATCTCGACCGGGATGCGGCGGATTTCGAAGCCGCCGCGCGTCACGGTGGCGAAGACCTCGGGCATCCGGGCGCGAACCCGCGCCATTTCGGTCTCCAGATAGGCCAACAGTTCGGCGCGTCCGGCGTCGGTGTTGGCGAACAGGAAGCGCGGCTCGCGGTTCAGGGCGGCGACGCGCGCGCCGACCGTGCCCTGCGTATAGCCCTGGGCCTTCAGCAGGCCGTCGAGGCGGCCGGTCAGTTCGGCCACCTGGTCGCGGCCGATGCGGTGGATCTCGTCCGCCGAATAGGCCGTGGTCGTATAGGTCCTCAGGTTCAGCGCGTAATAGGCCTCGGGGTCCGGCAGGCGCGAACCGATCCCGGCGTCGTGGACGGCGCGGGCGCGGTGGCGCTCCAGCGCCGCGATCTGGCGCGTCAGGGCCTGGCGGATCGGCCCCTCGAACAGGGCGACGGCCGCCGTCTCGGGATCGTCCAGCCCCTGGTCGCGCGCGCGGCGCGTCAGGGAGCGGATCATGGCCTTATCGCGCGCCTGGCCGTCGCGCAGGGCCTTCAACTGGGCCAGGGCGCCGTCCAGCAGGAAGTCGGGCGGGACGATCCCGGCGGCGGCGTTGGCCTCGGCCCGGTCGGTGTCCTGGTCCAGGGCCCTGGCGAAGGCGGCCATGCGCGAGAGGGCCGCATCGACGTCCTCGGCCGTCTTGACCGGATGCTGCGCGTCCAGAAAATCCGGCGTCGTGGAATAGACGCCGCCGATCTGGCTGACGATGTAGGGGCTTTCGCGCCAGCTTTCCGACTTGTGGAAAGGGAAGGCCCTGTAGCCCGCCGAGCATTCAAGCTGGAACAGGGCGATTTCCCGGCTCAGGCGCGCCTCGGCCGAAAGGGGCGCCGGATCCACCGCGCGCACGGCGGCCAGATCGGCGGCCGCCTTGTCCCGCGCCGCCGTGGCGGCCGATTGAGACCGATCCGCCAGCTTGAAGCGCTGGGCCGCACGCGCCCCGACATCCAGGCCCAGGCCCGTCACCACTTCCGGCGCCCGGTCCAACCCGGCCTGGAGCTGGCCGTCCAGCAGGGCATCCAGTTGGGCGTCGGCGGTGCTCGTCTCCGCCCAGGCCGAGCCGGAGGCCGCCGCCAACGCCAGGCCCGAGCCGGCCGCCAGCATCCCTCGCCTGTTCATGCGCGTCATGTCGATCATAGGTCTCTCGTTCCCCCGCCCTGCTCGCTCAGCCGCGACTTACCACACCGGCACGCGCTTGGCTGGCTGCAGATAGAGGGCCTCGTCCGGCTGAACGTCGAAGGCGGCGTACCAGGCGCTCAGATTGCGTGCGGCGTCCGCACGATAGGGGCCCGGCGCGTGCACGTCGGTCAGCAGGCGGCGACGCAGGGCCGCATCGCGGTAGCGGCTGCGGTAGTTCTGGGCCCAGCCCAGGAAGAAGCGCTGCTCCCCGGTAAAGCCATCCAGAACCGGCGCCTCAGCCCCCTTCAGCGACAGTTTCCACGCATCGAAGGCCGCAGACAGCCCCGCCACGTCGGCGATGTTCTCGCCCAGGGTCAGGCGCCCGTTCACCGAAGCATCGTCGAAGGGCTTGTAGGCGTCGTACTGGGCGATCAACTGATCGGTCGCCGCGGTGAAGCGCGCCTTGTCAGAGGCCGTCCACCAATCCCGCAGCCGCCCGCGCGCGTCGAACTGAGACCCCAGGTTGTCGAAGCCGTGTGTGATCTCATGGCCGATCACGCCGCCGATCGCGCCATAGTTGACGGCCGGATCGGCATTGGGATCGAAGAAGGTCGGCTCAAGGATGGCGGCCGGGAAGATGATGGAATTCTGCGACGGGGCGAACAGGGCGTTCACCTCCTGCGGGACCATGAACCACTCGCCGCGATCAACGGGCTGACCCAGCTTGGCCAACTGGCGGCGGTATTCGATCAGGCTGGACCGCTCCAGGTTGCCGAAGGCGTCATCGGCCCGCACCGTCAGGCTGGCGTAGTCGCGCCATGTGGCGGGATAGCCGACGCCGACGCGCATCGCCTTCAGCTTGGCCTGGGCCTCGGCCTTGGTCTGGGGCGACATCCAGTCCAGCCCTTCGATGCGGCGGGCGAAAGCGGCCTTGATATTGGTCACCATGGCCTCGACCTCGGCCTTGGCTTCTGCCGGGAAATAGCGCGCGACATACATCCGGCCGACGGCGTCGCCGAGCGCGCCGTTGGTGGCCGCCACCGCCTTCTTCCATCGCGGCGATTGCTGCGGCGTGCCCGACAGGGCCTGGCCGTGGAAAGCGAAATGCTGCTCGACGAAGGCCTTGGACAACCAGGGCGCGGCGCGGTCGACAGCATGGAAGGCCAGATAGTCGCGCCACGCCTCCATCGGCTCGGAAGCCGCGAGCGCCGAGAGGCCGGCGACAGCGTCGGTCTGCCAGACCTTGACCGTCTGCTGCTGAGCCAGGCCGGCGGCGGCGAAGAAGGCGTCCCAGTCCAGACCCGGCGCGCGCTGAGCGAACTCGGCCCTGGCCCAGGTGTTGTTGGCCTTCTGCACGTCGCCCGTGTCCAACTGGCTCCAGTGGCTGCGGGCGATACGGGCCTCAAGCGCCATGACGCGTGCGGCGCGCGCTTCAGCCTGATCGAGACCCGCCAGACGCAGGGTCGCCGCCACATGGGCCTGATACTGGCGGCGCAGGTCGGCGAAGCGCGGCGCCAGGTCCAGGTAGTAGTCGCGGTCCGGCATCCCCAGCCCGCCCTGCATCAGATAGGGGGCGTAGCGCTCCGGCTCGTCCAGGTCCTGGGCCACCCACAGGCCCAGCGGCCGGTCGGTGTAGTAGTTGGTGGCGTTCAACGGATCGACGTCCGCCCGCATGACGCCGCCCAGATAGGCCGACAGGGCGCGGCGGTCGTTCAGGGCCGCGATGCGCGCCAGTTCGGCCTGGACCGGCTGGGCGCCCCTGGTCTCCGCCGCCGCCTCGTCCATCAGGCTGGCGTAGAAGTCGGCCACCTTGGCGGCGTCCTTGTCCTTGCTGGCCCGCGCCTGGGTGATCAGCTCCAGCACCCGGCCGTCGGCCTTCTCGGCGAGGACGCTGAAGGTATTCCACACCGAGCGGTCGGCCGGGATCTCGGTCGTCTTGACCCATCCGCCGTTGGCGAAGGCGAAGAAGTCGTCGCCGGGCCGCACCGCCCGGTCCATGCCCGCGGCGTCGAAACCGAAGGTCCCATAGGCGGGGGCCGGATGCTCGGCCCGGCCCGCGTCGGGGCTGGAGCAGGCGGCCAGCAGGCTGAGAGCCGAGGCGGCGGCGAGGACGGTGCGCAGGTTCATCTTCACGGTTTCCTCCCGGTGGGATCCGGTTCTGTCGGGTACGGCGCCGAAGCGTCAGAAATAGTCGGCCAGGGTCAGGGCGCGGCGCTCGCCGCCTTCCAGCGTCAGGTTTACCTGGCGCCCAGCCGCAGCCTCGCCCCAGTGGTTCTCAGGGTCGATGCCGCCGCCATCGATGTCGATGATGACGTCGCCCGCCATCCATCCGCCCGCCTCGGCCGGAGAGCCCGGGGCGACGAAGCGGACGATGCGTCTGCCGTCGCGCACGATGGTGTTCAGGCCCGAGCGATCACGCGCCAGCGGTCTGGCCACATCCGGCCCCGGTTGCAGGAACAGCCGGTCGCCGCCGAAGTCGATCATCAGACGGAAGCGCGAGAAGATCGGCAGGCCGACGTTGGCCGCCGCGTCGTCGCGCGCCCAGACGCCGTCTGCGGGGCGCAGGGTCGTCGGCACGTTCTCGAATACATGGCCGCCGATGCTGAGGCGGCTGAGGTTGAACAGGGCGGACGGCGCCGCCCCTCCGACCCCGCCCGCCATAACGGCCGAGGCGCGCCGTCCCTCCAGCACCCGCGCCTGAGCGGCGTAGCCTGGAAACAGGGCGAGCGGCGAACCGTTGCCCAGATCGAACATGGCCATGACGGTCGGCCCGTCCTCAATGGCGACAGGTACGGCGCGCAGACCCTTGACCGGCGTCAGGGGCAGTTCGACCGTACCCGGCGGCGGCGCGAAGGCCTCGGGCGCCACCAGGCGAATTCGCCGTGCGGCGAAGTCGATGTCGGTGATCGCCTGGTTCATCATCTCCTTGCCGAGCAGAACCGGCACGGGGCGCCCCAGGGCCTGAGTGATCGGCGACAGGTCCATGATCGCCACAGTCACGCCCTTCAGCTCCGCGCCGCCCAGGCGCACGTCGAAGCCGCGCGCGATGGAGACGGTCTCGCTGCCGCCGGTGCCGACGGCGGTGACCCCGCCCTGGCCGATCAGGCCGATCTGCTCGGCGAAGGCGCGATCGACCACTGTGACCTCGGCCCCGCTGTCGAGCATGGCGTCGACGGTCCGTCCCTGGACGGTCACGGGAATGAAGAGGCGGCGCTGCGAGAACAGCTCGAAATCCAGCCAGCCGCTGTCGGTGCGGCCCGGATCGAAGCGGACCACCTGGACGGCCTGGGGGCGGGCGAAAACGGCGTCGTCCAGCGACGGGTTAACCGTCAGGCTGTCGATCACCACCTGGCCGTCGGAATTGTCGTCGTCGTCGTCCACCGTCTGATGGAAGGGCAGGCGCACGCCGTCGACCCAGCGCCAGTCGGAATAGAGGACGATTCGACCCTCGCCCGGCGCGCTGAGGCGCACCCCGCACAGAGCGCCGTCGGCGCCATCGATGAGCAACTCATAGCGCCATCGCCCGGCGTCCGCCGCCACGGGCAGGCAGGCCCGCCCGTCCACGACCTCGGCCGGACCCACGCTGGGTCGCGCGCCGCGCGGCAGCCGCCCCAGCATCAGACCAACGGCGTTCAGTTCCTCCTCGGCCTGCTCGCGCGACAGAGTCTCGATCTGGCCGCTCATGGTGCGGCTCCAGCCTCCGGCCTCGGTCACGCCCGCGTCTTCATGCACCGGCCCCATTTCAGCCGTCTGCCGCGAGCGCCGCACGCCGTCCGGGCCGACGGCGAGCCACAGCCGCATCACGCCCTGCAGACCGGTGGTGGTCACAGTCCCCGACTGGCTGAGGCCCGTCAGGCCGTCGAAGGCGCTTCCGCCGCGCCAGGCGGCGTGGCGCCGCAACAGGATGTCGGCCGAGGGGGCGGTCTCGGCCAGGGCGGGGACGGCAGTCGCCAGGACCGCGGCGGACAGGAGAAAGGCGGAGATATTCATGCGACGACAATGACTAGTAGCATCAACTAGTCGTCAAATGAGAAATCTGTAATGATGAAATTGTGTCGGCGACATTACGCCGATTTCACTTTCCATAGCAGCCATCGCAACTAGGTTTATGCCCATGTCGCCTGAAGAGACCCTCATGCCCCTCGGCTTCACCGAAACCGAAGCGCTCGCCTATTGCGAGCTGCTGCGCGCCGGGCCGTCGACCGGCTATCGGATCGCCCAGGGCATCGGCAAGGCGCAGGCCAACACCTATAAGGCGCTGTCGACCCTGGTGCAGAAGGGAGCCGTCATCGACGACGGCGGCGAGCCGCGCGCCTTCAGGGCGGTGCCGCCCGAGCCCTTGATCGGCGCCCTGAACGTGCGCTTCCTCGATCAGACCGACGCCGCCGTCAGCGCCCTGGCGCAACTGAAGACACACCAGCCCGAAGATCGGCTCTATCAGCTTCGCACCCCGGAACAGGTCTGGGCCCAAGCCGAGGCCATGATCGACGCCGCGGTCGAGACCCTGGCGTTTGACTGCTTTCCTCAGGTCGAGGCCCGGCTGGCCGCCAGTCTGGCGCGCGCCGTCCAGCGCGGCGTGATGACGTGCGGTGTCGTCTATGACCACGCCGAGCCGCGTCCCGGCGGCTATCAGGTCGTCCGCTCCCGCACGGCCGAGGGCGTGCTGAACCGCTGGCCGGGCGCCGAACTGCGGATGGCGGCGGACGCCAGCCAGCATCTTCTGGCCCTGTTCGCCCCGGATCTGGGCGAGGTCCGCCACGCCCTGTGGAGCGACAGCGTCTATCTTTCGGTCCATCAGCACTACGCTCTGTCGGCCGAGATACGCCTGCACGCCCTGCCCGTGCCCGAGCCCGACTTCGCGCCGCAGTTGAGCATCGCGGGCCTGCATCCCCCCGGCCTTCGCAGCCTCCTGGGCCTGAGCCCGGACGGCGCCCCTCTTCACAACGAGTGAGCCTTGATGAGCCCTGCCGACCGTCGTGAATTTCTCGCCGCCGCCGCGGCCTCCTTCGGGGCCGCACTCGTCCTGGCCGGCCCCGCCTCCGCAGGGTCGAGGCGCGCCGTGCGTCCTGCGCCCGATCGCTTCCCCCAGGGCGTGGCCTCGGGCGATCCGCAGCCGGACAGCGTCATCCTGTGGACCCGCCGCCCGCCGGTCGCGGGCCGGGACGGCGGCGCCCTGACGGTCGAGGCGGCCGAGGACGAAGGCTTCCGCCGCGTCGTCGCCCGGGCCTCGCTCACGCCGCTGGAGACCGCCGACTGGACCTGCCGGGTGCTGGTCGCCGGGCTGAAGCCGGGGCGGACCTACTGGTACCGCTTCATCGACGCCGACGGCGCGGCCAGCCGCACGGGCCGCACCTTCACCGCGCCAGCCGAGGACGATGCGACCCCCGCCCGCTTCGCCTTCGTCAGCTGTCAGAACGTCAACCTGGGCTATGCGACGCCCTATCGGCGCATGATGGTCGAGGACGCAGGCAAGCCCGAGGCCGAGCGGCTGCGCTTCGTCCTGCATCTGGGCGACTTCATCTATGAGATGATCTGGTCGCCCGAGGACCAGCCGACCCTGCAGGGTCGCACGGTGCGCGAGATCGGCCCGTTGCCGACGGGGGCCCGCGTCGGCGCCATCCAGGTCCCGACCACCGTGGCCGACTATCGCCACGTCTATCAGGCTTATCTGGCCGACCCTGACATCCAGGACGCGCGCGCCCTGTGGCCCTTCATCTGCGTCTGGGACAACCACGAGTTCTCGAACCGCTGCTGGCAGAGCCAGATCAACTACGACGGCTCGCGACCGGCCCAGAGCCTGAAGGCGGCGGCCAACCAGGCCTGGTTCGAATACATTCCCGCGCGCGTGCGCGGCGACATCGAAGGGCTGGAGCGTTTCCTGCCCCCTCCGGTGAAGGACGCGCCCCTGACCGATTTCGACGCCGAGGGCCTGTCGCATCAGGCGGACAATCAGGCGGCGATCAACAGCCTGCTGATCACCCGCGCCCTGCGCTGGGGTGCCCATGTCGAGCTGATTCTGACCGATAACCGCTCCTTCCGCTCCCAGGCGGCCGCCGAGCGGGAGGACGCCGCCCCCTTCGCCGTGCGCGGCTTCCCCTGGTACGCGGCCCAGGACGCGGTCGAGGCGCTGGACGCGGGCCGCGCCCTGCCCGGCGGCGCGCCCGCCACGATCCGCTTCGGCGGCCAGGACCTGCCCAACACGCGACGCGACGCCCGGCCCGGCAGCATGCTGGGCGCCCGCCAGAAGGCCTGGCTGAAAGAGCGGCTGACCGGCTCGACCGCGCGCTGGAAGCTGTGGGGCAATTCGGTCGGCATGCTGCACCGGCGCACCGACTGGCAGAACCTGCCCGAGGGGATCGAGGCCGACTGGCCGTCTGAAGGCTACGGCCTCTACGGCACGGACGACTGGTGCGGCTATCCGGCCGAGCGGCGCGAACTGCTAGCCTTCCTCGAGGCCGAGGGCGTGACCAATGTCGTCACCCTGGTCGGCGACCGGCACAGCTTCTTCGCCGGCCTGCTGTCGCCGGACCTGCCGCCCAGCGACTATCGCCCGACGGCGGCCGAGTTCGTGGTCGGCTCGATCTCGACCCCGTCCAGCTTCGAGGCGGCAGAGGCGGCCCTGCCGCTGGATCGGCCGCTGTCGCCCGCCTATCTGCATCGCCCGCCCCAGAGCGGGCCGGTCCAGCCCGCCATGAACCTGGCGGTGCGCCACGGCGTGCGCGCCTGTTACGCCCTGAAGGCGACCGGCCGGGTCGAGGACGCCCTGGCCGTCTCCAATCCCGAGGTCGCGCCGCACCTGGCCTTCGCCGACCTGGGCGGCCACGGCTACGCCCTTGTCCTCGTGACCCATGACGCCCTGGAGGTCGAGTTCGTCGCCACGCCGCGCCCGATGCGCCCGGCGGAGGGCGAGGCCGGCATTCCCCTGGCCTATCGCGTGGCCCATCGCCTGCCCGCCTGGTCTCCCGGCCAGACGCCCCGTCTGGAACGCACCCGCCAGGACGGCGTCGCGCCCCTCATCCTCGACATCTGACAACTGGAGCGCACTGGAGTGAGACATCCTTCGCTCGACTTCCACCCCGCCGACGTGCTGCCGCTGGGCGAACTGACCCTGTTGTGGCGCGAGGTTTACGCCAACTATCCCGTCCCCCTGCCCTTCACCGAGGACGAGCTCGACCGCTTCATCTCCATGTCGGCCATCGACCTGAGGCTGTCGCTGGTGGCGGTCGCGGACGACGTGCCCGTGGGTCTGTCCTTCGCCGCCGCCGCGGGGGCCGAGGCCTGGGTCGGCGGCTTCGGCGTGATCGACGCCCATCGGCGCACCGGCATCGGCCTGGCCCTGATGCGACGGCAGTGCCGCGTGCTGGAGGCCGCCGGGGCGACCGAGACCCGCCTTGAGGTCATGACCACCAATCGGGCGCGGCGGCTCTATGCCTCGGCCGGCTTCGTCGACCGCCGCCGCCTGGTCAGCTTCAACAGCCCGGCCATGGGCGCGGGGGCCGATCCGCTGGTGGTCCTTCAGCCGGAACAGTTGCCCGACCTGCATCGCCGGCTGCACGTCGGCGTCAGCGCCGCCCCCTGGCAACGCAGCGAGGCCAATGTCATGCGCGCCGTCCTGCGCGACCGGCTGACCGTGCTCGGCTGGCGCTCGAGCCTGGGGATCGCCGCCTATGCCGTCGAGCAGAACTCGGGCGGGGTGTCCCGGCTGATCGACGTGGCGGCGGAAAGCAGCCATGCGGCCGAGGCCGTCATCGCCTCCCTGGCCGCCCGCGTCCGGGGACGCCGCCTCTGCCTGGGCGACGAGCCGGCGGACTCGCCCATCGCCCAGGCCCTGCGCCGCTTCGGCGCCGCGCCGCGCACCCAGAGATACGAGATGATGCGCCTCAGCGCCCAAACCCAGAGCCAGGCGCCGACAAGCCCGGCGCCCCGCACGACGACCTTGCAGAGGTGCGCCGGATGAAGACCCTTCTCGACCGCCGTCTGGCCCTGACCCTGGCGGCCGGGGCCGCCCTGCTGCCCGCCGCGCGGGTCGCCGCGCGCGGTCCTGACGACCGCTGGGCCGAAGGGGTGTTCCAGCTGTATCGCGGCCTGATCAACAGTCACGACTTCAGCCTTCTAGAGCGCCACGTCATCGCCTCGGACGCCGTCTTCGTCTTCTCGGATCAACGTCACGAAGGCATCGCGGCCGTGCGCGCCGGGTTCGAACGCACCTGGTCCATCCTGCCGGACGAAGTCTACGAGATGACCGAGGGAGAATGGCTGATCGACGGCGCCGATTTCGCCGCCTGCACCTTCCGCTACAGCTATCGCGGGACCCTGGCCGATGGCCGCGTCCTGAGCGGGGGCGGCCAGGGGATCAACCTGTTCCGCCGCACCGAGGGACGCTGGCGGCTGACCTTTGAACAACTGACGCCCGACACGCGCACGGCTGGGGCCTGATCGCGCCCCCATTTTCGGAGATACCCATGACGACTTCCCCCGCCCTGTCGCGGCGCGGCATGCTGGCCGCCTCGGCCGCCGCCTCCCTGTTCCTGACCGCCCGGCCCAGCGCGGCCTCGATCGGCGGCGTGACTTTCGTGCGCGACGCCGCCGCCCTGGCCGGCAATCCGGTCTATGCGCCCTGGCCCGGCCCGAACGGCGGGGTTCCGCCATGGGACAAGGTCAAGGTCGAGCACCTGAAGCCCGCCCTGGTCCAGGCCATGAAGGACCAGTTGGCCAACATCGACCGCATCACCGTCAACCGCGCGGCCCCCACCTTCGACAACACCGTGGCCGCCTATGAGGCCTCGGGCCGCGCGCTGGAGCGGGCGGGAACGATCTACGGCGTTCTGTCGTCCAGCCTGTCCACGCCCGAGTTCCGCGCCGCCCAACCCGAGCTGGAGGCCCTATTCGCCGCCCACGCCAACGCCATCAACCAGAACGCAGCCCTCTACGCCCGCATCAAGGCGGTGGAGGCGACGCGCGAGACATTGAATCTGACGCCGGAGCAGCAGCGCGTCGTCTGGCTGCACCGCACCGATTTCATCCGCGGCGGCGCCGAACTGTCGCCCGCCGCCCGGATCCGGGTCGGAGAAATCAGCCAGGAGCTGTCGCAGAAATTCACCGCCTTCCGCCGCAATCTGCTGGCCGACGAAGAGACCTGGATCGTCGTCGACGATCGCGCCGCCCTGCGCGGCCTGCCCGACGCCTTCATCGACGCCCTGGCCATGGCCGCCGAAGAGCGCGGGCTGAAGGGGCGCTGGGCCATCGTCAACACGCGTTCGTCGGTCGACCCCGTGCTGACCTACGCCGACGACCGCGACCTGCGCCGCCGCGTCTGGACCGCCTTCATCATGCGCGGCGACAACGGCGACGCCAACGACAACAAGGCGCTGATCGCCGACATCCTGAAGCTGCGCCACGAACGCGCGGGCCTGCTGGGTCACCCGACCCACGCCCATATGCGCCTGCACAACACCATGGCCCAGACGCCCCAACGCGCCATGACCCTGCTGGAGCAGGTCTGGCGCCCGGCTGTCGCCCGCGTCCATGAAGAGGTCCGGGACATGCAGACGCTGGCCGATGGCCAAGGCGGCGGGATCAAGATCGCGCCCTGGGACTACCGCTACTATCAGGAGAAGGTGCGCAAGGCGCGCTATGACCTCGATGAAGGCGAGGTGAAGGCCTATCTGCAGTTGGACCAGTTGCGCGACGCCATGTTCTGGGCCGTCGGACGCAACTTCGGCTGGACCGTCGTGGCGGCCGACCTGCCCGTCTATCACCCCGACGTCTCCGCCTGGCAGGTCAAGGACGCCCAGGGCCGCCATATCGGCTATTTCTACTTCGATCCCTTCGCTCGCAGCGGCAAGCGCTCGGGCGCCTGGATGAACCAGATCCGCAGCCAGGAGCGGTTCGCCGGCGCCGTCACGCCCGTCGTCTCCAACAATGAGAACTTCGTGAAGCCTGCGCCGGGCCGTCCGGCGCTGATCTCCTGGGACGACGCCACCACCCTGTTCCATGAGTTCGGTCATGGCATGCACGGCCTGGCCTCGGACGTGGTCTATCCGTCCGTGTCGGGCACCAATGTGCCGGGCGACTTCCTCGAGTTCCCGTCGCAGATGTGGGAGTTGTGGCTGTCGGACCGCCAGATCCTGAGCCGCTTCGCCCTGCATCACGAGACCGGCCGCCCGATGCCGACAGAGCTGATGGACAAGGTCGAGCGCGCCCGTCACTTCAACCAGGGCTTCGCCACGGTCGAGTTCCTGGCCAGCGCCATCGTCGACATGCGCTACCACCTGGCCGAGACGCCGCCATCGGACCCGGCCGCCTTCGAGAAGGCGGTGCTGGCCGAGATCGGCCTGCCGGACGAACTGGTCATGCGCCATCGCAGCCCGCAGTTCGGCCACATCTTCGCGTCCGACAGCTATTCGGCGGGCTATTACGCCTATCTGTGGGCCGACACCCTGGTGGCGGACGCGGGCGAGCGCTTCGCCACGGCGCCGGGCGGTTTCTTCGACCCCGAGCTGTCGCGTCGCTACTACGACATCGCCCTGAAGGTCGGGAACAGCCGCGACCCGGCCGAAACCTATCGCATGCTGATGGGGCGCGACGCCGATCCGGCGGCCCTGCTGCGCAAGCGGGGGTTCGCATGAGCCTGGCCTCCCTCGCCGCCGCCACCCTGCTGACCGCCTCGCCTGCCGAGGCAGCGCTGCAGAGCGCTGTCGCCGCCCTGCCCCGCCCCTCCGCCATTCATCTGGAGGGGCGCTGCCTTCCCCAGGGCCGGGGCGCCGCCGTCGGCCTGGCCGACGCGGACGCCGGTCGCCCGATGACGGTCGACACCCCGCTGCGCATCGCCAGCAACACCAAGACCTTCACCGCCGCTACGGTCCTGCGCCTGTGGGAGCAGGGACGGCTGGACCTGGAGGCGTCGATCACAGGCCTGATCGCGCCCGAGTTGGACGCCCTGCTACGCGCTCGGGGCTACGATACCGAGCGGATCACGGTGCGCCATCTGCTGATGCATAGTTCGGGTCTCTACGACCACGGCTCGGACCCGCGCTTCACCCAGACCCTGTTCGGCGATCCCAAACGGCGCTGGTCGCGCGAGGACCTGGTGCGGCTGTCGATGAGCTACGCCGGGCCCCAAGGCGCGCCTGGCGAGAAATTCCTCTATTCCGACACCGGCTACATCCTGCTGGGCGACATGATCGAGCGGATTACCGGCCAGTCCCTGGCTGCAGCGGTGCGCGACCAGCTGGGCCTGGACCGGCTGGGTCTGGCCTCCACCTGGTGGGAGATCATGGAGCCGCAGCCGGGGACCGCGCCCGACCGCGCCCGTCAGTTCCTGGGCGAGCGCGAGGCGACCGGCATCGACGCCTCCATGGATCTGTATGGCGGCGGCGGCCTGGTGATGTCGGCGCGCGACATGGCCCGCTTCATGGCCGCCCTGTTCGAGGGCCGCGTCTTCGCCCGGCCCGAGACCCTGGCCGAGATGACGCGGCCCGGCGCCCACCCCGGCGGCGACCACTACCGCATGGGGCTGATGGCCTACGGCGAGGGGCAGGCCCGAGCCTACTGGCATTCTGGTTTCTGGGGCACCGTCGCGTATTACAGCCCGACCAGGGGCGTCGCCGTCGCGGGCGTCACCGTGAATCAGGACGGCTATAGCGCTCTGGACAAGCATATTCAGGCCCAGATCGACGGGTTCATCCCGTCCGCCTCCTGTACGAGAGAGAGTATTCGCTGATTTGGATCTTCTATCACGATAAAGCATAAGACCATATTTTGCCAGATTGCTGTAATATTACACATATCGATGCTATTTTGCATCACCTATATGAATTGATTTATTCTGAAGCAATTATTGTTGAAGTAATTTATTTGCAAAATAGCGTTCTCGACCTGCGCTTCTTTTGAAAACGCAGGCGTCAATAAATGCGTCGCGTAGGCGACCAGATCGAGAAACACATGCATTACCAAAAATCATTCTTAATGGCCGGATCAGCTTTGGCCTTGGCCTTGGCGATCCCCAGCACCTCCGCCCACGCGGAAGCTGACGAAGCCCAAGCCACCCACGTCGAGGACATCATCGTCGTCGGCTCACGCATCCGCCGAGACGTCTACAACTCGCCTTCGCCGGTTCAGGTCGTCACTCGCGAAGACGCCACACTTCAGGGATACGCCTCGACAGCCCAGGTTCTCCAAGGCACCGCCATCACGGGCGGCGTGACCCAGACCGATGATTCCCGCGCTGGTTACAACGTCGACGGAGGCGCGGGGGTAAACACCATCGGTCTGCGCGGTATGAGTTCCACCCGGACACTCGTGTTGCTTAACGGCCGTCGCGTCTCTCCCGCTGGCACGCGTGGTTCGGTAGGCGCGGCCGACCTCAACGTCTTGCCGAGCGCCATGATAGAACGTGTTGAAGTTCTGCGAGACGGTGCGTCATCTGTTTATGGCTCTGACGCCGTCGCAGGGGTCATCAACCTGCAAACGCGCAAAAACTTCGAAGGACTATCCATCAACGCCACGACCAACATCCCTCTGGACGCAGGCGGGGCTGGCCAGAACAGCCGATTGTCGATCGTCGGCGGCCTTAGAGGCGATACGTGGCGCCTGGCCGGTGCTGCTGACTACTTCGAACGCAACGAAATGACGTTGCGAGATCGCGACTTTGCGCGCTGCAACCGCCTGATGCAGCGCGATCCCAAGACGGGCGCCAGCCTAGATTACATTGATCCGACGACTGGCAAGGCCAAGTGCTTCCCGACGAACGGCTCAGGCGCTTCGATCAACCTGATCGGCACCAGCACGCGCGCGGGCGTCGGCGCGCCTGGCGCTATCGGCGACCAGTTCAACCGGTGGCGCCCTAACCCTGCCGTCGACAAAGGTTTCGTCGGGTGGGAAGGCGTAGGCGGCACGGGCGTCAACCTGGACGTGCGCGATTCATTCGACGACCAGATGCTGAACCGCTCGTTGATCTCTCCCACGAAAAACCTGAACCTCTACGCCGAAGGCGGCTATATGCTGAACGCCCTGGGCAATGCAGAAGCCTACTTCGAGACCATGTATTCGCGGCGGGAATCCTATCAGACTGGGACACGCCAGTTTAACCCCGACTACGCCGTCGGTAGCCCCTTGCTTCCATCCAGTCTTTCATGGAGCCGCTACGGTGCTGACGAAGGCATGAGCAAGGGCAAGGATGTGGCCGTCAAGGCCTTCACGCTCGACCAGAACACAGCCCACCAGGACGTCGACTTCCAGCGTCACATCATCGGACTGAAAGGCGATCTGACGCCTCTCGAAGGCTGGCGATACGACGGCTATTTCAGCTACGCCCGCTCCGACGCCGAATACCGTCAACGCCAGTACCTCATTAGCCGCCTGTCGGAAGCCCTCGATGTCGTGGAGGGACCAAACGGCAAGTTCGTCTGTCGAGAACTCTCCAAGAATCCCGACTGCATCGCCGCGCCAGCCCTTTCGGCGGATATGCTCAAAGGCAAGATGCCGGCCGATTTCCTAGCCTATGTCTCACCGGTGGATATCGGCAGGACCACCTATGAGGAAACCGTCCTGGCCGCCGGGATCGATGGACCGCTGTGGTCGTTGCCGGCAGGTCAGGTCATGGCCTATTTCGGCGCGGAATATCGCCGCGCTTCGCTGCTCGACACCCCCTCAGAGGCGTCACGCGCATCGGACCTCCTCAACTACACCTCGTCCGACATCACCAAGGGCGACGATTCGGTGGTCGAACTGTTTGGCGAGTTGGATGTGCCCCTGCTCAAGAACCTGCCGCTGGTGCAGGATCTGAGCCTGACAGCATCCTATCGGTATACCGACTACGCCTCCTACGGCGACGACTCCACCTACAAGCTTGGTCTATTCTGGCGCATGAATGACTGGCTGAGCTTCCGCGGTTCTTACGGCACCTCCTACCGCGCGCCCGCCCTCTACGAGCAATTCGTGGGCGACACGTCTGGCTTCGGTAACGCTCTGCTGGATCCCTGCAACAATTTCGAGACCAAGGACGCCTACATCAAGGCGAACTGCGCTTCGGAAGGGCTAGCGCCAGGATTCACCCAAAAGGGAAGCATTAAAATCATCCAACGCGGCGGAGCCGAAACGGGCCTTGCTGCGGAAACCAGCAGCAACCTCACACTTGGAGGCGTCTTTACACCACGACTCAAGAAGGGCTGGGGCGACCTGGCTCTGGCGATCGACTACTATGAAATCGAGGTCAACAACGGCGTCTCACAACTGGGCTCTTCCAATATCCTGAACGATTGTTATGCATCGACGCCTGACGAGTTCAAAAAGCGTCTGGGGCTATGTCGGTTGATTAGCCGGAATGAGGACACCGGCCACGTGCGCGTCCTCGACTCCTACGTCAACATCGCCACCGATATCGTCAAGGGCGTCGATTACAACCTGCGCTATCGCAACGACGTCGGCCCCGGCCAGGTGGCATTCAATCTGGGCGTCAGCTACATGGCTACCCAAGAACAGACCCTGTTCGCTGACGACCCCGCAATCGAAAGCGCAGGCGACATTGGCTTTCCCCGATACAGTGGGACGGCTGACCTAGCCTATGCCGTGGACAACTGGCTGGTCCGCTGGGGTACGGAATGGGTTGGAGAGATGAGCGGCTATGAGCGCCGCAAACTTGATCCCGCCACGTCCATCTACAACCTGCGTACGCCAAACTACTTCCTGCACCATCTCTCGGCGCAGATCCGCGCCGACGAATGGACCGCCACCTTCGGCGTACGAAACGTCTTCAACGTGAACCCGCCGGAAATTTCGGCGACGTCCTGGTACTCGGTGTTCGGAAACGCGCCGCTGGTATCGTCCTATGACTTCGCCGGGCGGACCGCCTTCATCAACCTGAGTCGCTCTTTCTAACCTATTGCCCGGGCGGGCCATTCAGCCTGCCCGGGATATTTTGACTGCTGCATCGCTTCCGGATGAACTTGGCATCACCGGCGACTGCCCGTTGTCCACCTCGCTTCGACAGCTTCAAGGTCAATCTCGTCGATGATGACACCCTAGGTCCTAGCTCCGCCACACGTGAGATCGCCGCCTCCATAGCTTTCACTTGCGGGCGTATGAGAGGCTGACGGTCGATGTGAATGAGCAGAACGCCCAAGCGCTCGGCTTCTATAAACGGCTGGGGCCGGGGCAGCTATTCGGGGTTGAGTTGCTTCCACAGAGCGGACCTTCTGAACTTCCGCGATGAGTCGAGGCCGTGTAAGAACGCGCGGAGCAGGTTCGATCCGGATCAGACCTTGAGGCGCAGAGCGCCATCGTTTCAGGCCCTGATCGCGTTCATCAGGGTCTTCGCTCCCAGCACCGCCATCACCCGTTTCATGTTGTAGGCAAGGATGTGGAGGCTGATCTCGGTCTTCACGTTGGGCAGGCGCTTCATCAGGAAGTGGGTGTGGCCCATCCAGGCTTTGATCGTGCCGAACGGATGTTCGACCAGGCTTCGCCGTTCGCGCATGGCGCGAGGCCTCAGGTCCATCCGGGCCTGGAGCGCAGCCGTCCCGTCAGCCACATCAGTTCGACGTTGCGCTGCGCCTCACGCTCCAGTCGTCGGCTCGACTGCACCTTGTTCAGATAGCCGTAGACGTAAAGCTTCAGCATCAGGGCCGGGTGATAGGCCGGTCGGCCCGTCGCCGCCGGCGTCATGCCGTCAAACCCCAGCCCCTTCAGATCCAACTCATCGACGAAGACATCGACCACCCGGACCGGATTATCCTCGGCCACATAGTCATCGAGACATTCGGGAAGCAGCGTCTGCTGCCGACGATCGGCACCCTGAACGAAGCGGCTCATAATCCACCTCCTGCTGACCTCAGGAGGCTACCCTAATTCGCTCGGATAGAAGGTGTTTTCACACAGCCTCAGTCAGAAGCCGCTGTTCAATCGAACAATTGCGCAGGATGAATCTCTAGCGCTTCCGCCAACTTCACCAGGAACGCCAATGAGGGGTTCTCCTCGCCGCGCTCAATGCCTGCGAGATAGCGCATTGCCATGCCCGCTTCATGCGCAAGCGCCTCTTGGCTGAGCCCTTTCGCTCGCCTCAACCGCCTCACATTGGCGCCGACTCGGTCCTCCCATCGCATGGGCGCATGGGGACTGCGACGCCGCACAAGCTCTAGGAACTATCTTGCCTAACTTTCTGGCAACCCTTCATGGGCACTATGTTGCCTATTGATAGGGAGGCATATAATGTCCAAGGGCATTCTGTTGGCTGGAGCCATGCTGACGTTGAGTTTCACAGCCGCAGGACCTGCATCTGCACAGTCCGACGACTGCTCCACGAATGGCGGCTACCCGCCCGGCAGCCCCAATGCGGTCATGGCGCGGATGCGGAACATCGCCAGCGGCGCCTATGCGGCTTGCGTCGAAGCCCAGCGCGCACGTACGCCGCCCGTGAACTGGACGCCGACGCGCATTCGCGCCGCTGCGCGTCGGGCGGTGACGGACAAGCTGCGTGATCCGTCATCCGCCCAGTTCCGAAATGTGCGCCGCATCGAACACTCCAACGGCTCGACCATGTTCTGCGGCGAGGTGAACGGTCGGAACGCCTATGGCGGCATGTCGGGCTTTCAGCGGTTCGAAGCCGGCGTGGATCGCACAGGCGACGCCTCGGCTTTGATCGACGGCGGTGAAGAACTGAACACCACCTACTTCGAAGGCGCCTGGAACCAGTTCTGCGGCCGCATCGCCGGCACGCCCGTTCAGTTCTAACGGAGGGGGCGGTCATGGCGATGAAGTCGATGTTTCCTAGAACTGCGGTCATGGCAGCCATTGCTGCATTGGCCGGCTGCGCCACCACGCCGCCGCCGGAGGTGCGGATGATCCCCACGGCCGATCACGGCGTGGGCGTGCGCTTCTCGCGCGGCAACGCCTTGATGGTGTCCAACGGCCCGGCGGGCGCGATCATGCTGTTGCCGGTCCGGTACAACGACACCCAGAAGTTCTTCTTCTCGATCGCCGCCTTCAACACCTCGGGCTATCCGATCAACATCGGATCGGAGGACGTGCGCCTCTATCTGGATGGGCAGCCCTACAGCGTTCAGGACTTCGACTACCTGCGCCACACGGCGCGCATGACCGCCCAGCGCGAGATGAACCTGGCCTGGGCCGACGCAGCGGTGGAGTACTTCCTCACCGTTCAGGAGATGGAGGATCATCCCCGCCGCCACGACATAGCCTACCGCAGCGCCTCGGGGCAGCTGCAGGCGTCGCACGACCACATCCAGCGGCGTCTGCGTCAGACCATCTCCACCTTGGGACGGACCATGCTGGAGACGACGACCATCGACCCCGGCACGGCGCATGGCGGCGCGATCCTGGCCGAGCAGATCGTCATCCCCGACGGCATGGTCCGCGACATGGTGATCGAAGTGCGCTTCGGCGGCTTCCCGCACCGCTTCCGACTAAACCTGGCGCCCTCGGGCACCTACGCCCCGACGCCGGTCGACATCCCGGCCGTACCCGCCCAGGTCACGCAGGAGCTGATGCGCACCCGCGAGACCTGGCACTGGACCGACGGCCCGCCGCCGTCGCCGGCGATCTTCAAGGGCATGCCGGTGATCGAGTAGTCCTAGGCCGCCGCCTCGATGCCTTCCTCCCCGCGATAGACTCTGATGGAGATCGCCGAGACCAAATCCACCTCGGTGGTATTGAACGGCAGATGCACAGTCGTTTCCCGTCGCCGCCGAATGACTTCAGGCGACGGGGGCGAAGCAGAAGCCCAAAGATATCCAGCCTGCTCCTTCCACCCATAGCGCGCCAACAGCCCCCGCTTCTGCATATAGTTCATGGCGTAACGAACACGCTCGGCCTGTGGCGATCGCTCAGAATAATCAGGGTCCTCACCCCACAATTCCGCCAAGCCGTCGATGAAGTCCTTCCTCGAAACGGGATGGGAGGCGTCGTCCAACATACGCGTCATCATCTCCAGAACAGCGTAGCCGCCCTGCTCCAGGCGCATGTCGGACGGGAAAAGGTCGATCTCCAACTCAACCAGCACGGTCGCATGGCCCTGCATGCTTTCCGGACGAGAAGCATGCTGAACCACGCGACTGAGGTCGGCCAAACCCAGGGCACGGGTGAGGTTGCCCACAACGGTGATGCGGACCGGTCCAATGCCGCGCCCATCAGCGTTTTCCTCCTCAATGGGTGAGATCGTCACGCTCTCGATAAGCGACCGAATGAGTTCGCGCGCTCGAGCCGCGTCCCGTTCGTCAGAGGCCAGATTCGCCTGGAGATCGGCGACGACCGCCCGCATGCGGGCGATGATCGCCTCATCATCGAGAGGAAGATCGGCGCCCGCGGGTTCAGCCTTCAGCGCGCGCACAACCATAGCGCGTTCACTTTCCACCTTGGCGAGTTCTTCCAGGACCACATTGCGAACGGCGTCTTGCAGATCGCCCTTTCGCAAATCGCCCGTCAGGACCTGCTTGGCTTTCTCCAGGCCGTCCAGTCGGGTCTGCAGCTCATTTCGCTTGGCTCCCCACTCATTTTGAGCCAGCTCCAACTCACGGCGGTATTCCGCGACGAAAGGCTGGATAAAGCGGGGCTCAAGGAACTCAGACGCCAGCACGCCGACCACCACGCCTTCGATCTCTTCGCGATCGACGCGCCGGCGGTTGCTGCAAGCATGGCGCTCCGCCCGGCCGACACAGCCCATCTTCACCTGAAGAACTTGGTACTTCGCACCGCAAACGCCGCACCGGCACAAGCCTGACAGAAGGTATTCAGCCTTGCGTTTGGTGTGGAAATCAGGCGTCTCATTCGCGGCCAGACGTTCCTGCACCGCATCAAAAAGATCATCGGGGATGATCCGCAAATCCGGAGCCGCGACGACAGTCCAATCGTGCTGTGCCCGCACCTGAGCCTTCTTCGTACCGGCGCGTCGGTTCCGTTTGATCTCCGTACGACCCCAAACCGTCTCGCCCTTGTAGAGCCGATTGCGCAGGATGCCTGTACCCTTGTGTTTGTTGCCATACAGGGCGCCAGGACGCCACGGCCGTCCGCCGGGTCCTGGAACACCCTCCTCCGTCAAGGCGCGGCAGATGTCTCTAACGCTCAACTCCGCAGCATAGTCACGGTACATGCGAAGGATCACACCCGCTTCCGTCTCCACGATTTCACGATGGCCGTTCTCTATCGACCCATCCGGGCGGATGACCGGAACCTTCCGATAGCCATATGGAAGCCGCCCGGATTGACGCCCCTTAAGGACGGTTCCTTCCACTCCACGGCGGGACTTCAAACTCATGTTCCTGGCGTATTCGGCGTTCTGAAAGGCGCTGAAAGTCGCCGCCATCTGCGTCACTTCGCCAGAACGAACGGTGTGGATACCGATATCCAAGGCTTCGAGCTCTTCGAGAACGGAATGAAGTCCCGAGGCCTGCCGCGTTATCCGGTCCAGATCTTCAGCGACGAGAAATTCGTACGTGCGGCGTTCGGCATCAGCCATAAGCGCCGCAAATCCCGGACGCCCCATGAAGGACTGGCCACTGCATTCAGGGTCGGAGTAAGACGCCACCCAGATTCCACCCTGTGCGCGCACATACTCTTCGCAAATCCTGAGTTGATCCTCGATCGACTCCTGGCGCTGATGAGTGGTGGAATATCGCGCATAGCCGACGCATCGCTTGTTCTTCAGGGATTGAAACGTCATGCCGCCACCTCGCCGTCAATGGCGGCATGACGCTCCATAAAGGCGCGTTCTCGCGCGAGCCTTTGTGCGTCCAATCGCGCCAGCGCCAAGACGATGGGGATCAACTCATCACAGGGTTCGCCTGTCTGAAATTCCGTCTCGTGGCGCTCGAGACGCTGCTGTCGCAACAGCTCTTCGAACGAATGGGAGACCTGACGTTTCATCGATTTCCCTCGCTGCTGCCCGCACCGTCGGTCGGACCGGTCACGTAGGTGACGAAGGTGTCGATCTTCCCAGTCGCCATACGTTCGAAGCAGATGCCGACGCCGTCAAAGCCGGCCGCCTCAAGCTGCGACCGCAGTTCGTCAATCTGCGACAGGGACGTGGCCGTCGCCTGGAACCGTTTAACAACAGCAGCCAACACTTCGTCGTTCGCCGGCGAAGGTCGCCCCTCCCCCGTGCGGCGCCCCAAGAAACGGCCCCTCATTGCTGCGCCTCCGGTTGGACGCGACGCATGTGGAAGTGATCCGGATCATTGGGATCGACTTCCAGGATCATGTCGTAGACCACGCCGTCGCAGATCATCTGCGTGCGGACGCCAGCCTCTTGGGTGGGTTCTGCGGGCTGTTCGGCAGAGAGAGCGGGATCTTCGTTCATTTGTATTTCCATTAGTGGGCGCCGCCGTTGAGCCTCCGCGAGGGGACGACAGACGAATTGGATTTCAGGGCGCACGTCATCGGCTTCGCGCGGAAGCGCGAATGACGACGGACCGGATTGTTGGGGGTGGTCGGCCGCTGAACGCGGCCGCGGATCAGTCGCCGACCGCGGATGCAGCGCGTTGACGCGCCAGCCGCGCTAGGGCGCGGATCGTCGGCAGGAGGAGGGAGACAGCCGCCTCACAAGACGTCGTCGACGCGTCTTCGACCCAGGGAGGGATCAGCGGCCGCGCCGGACTACGGCGGTCCGGCCGCGGCGACAGGCGGATGACGTTGGCGTCAGTCGTCATGGGCGAGCACCAGCTGGATGCGATGGCTGGGCACGAGCGCTTCGACGATCGCCGGATAGCCGTCCTCTTCGATGATGAGGTGGCCGACCAGGGCCCGCTCGCGACGCAACTGCTCGCTGACGGCGGACAGGTCCGCAGCCTCCAGACGCATCCGCAGCGCCTCACCGCCCATCAGCCGGACGGAATATTCTTTCTGGTCAAGGGCATCGACGTCCGCCGGAGCCCCATGGGCGACGCGCATAAGCACTCCACGGGTTGAATGTTCCCGCAGAATGCGATAGCCAGACAGCAATGTCAAGTTACAGGCATAAATCGCCCTATCCGTTCATATAAGGCAGCACGACAGGCCCCGTCAACCCCTTTTTTGCAGAAAACTTCAAACCGGATTTCCCTTGGTTCTTCCACCTAAGAAACGCGCCCTCTACGGCCGCCATTCCTCCGACCTCCAGAACGCCCGATCGACCGCAGACCAGATCGCACTGCTGCGCGAGGCCTGCCGAGCTGAGGGCGTCACGGACGTTCTCGTGTTCACGGACGAGGCCGTTTCCGGCAGCGCGATCGCCAATCGGCCAGGACTGCGCGCCCTCCTCGCTGCGGTGGAGCGCGGCGAAGTCAGCGATGTCATGGCCGAGGCGCTCGACCGGCTGTCGCGCGACCAGGAGGACATCGCCGGCATTTTCAAACGCTTCTCCTACGCCGGAGTCACGCTGAAGACCCTAGCCGAAGGCCCGATCGACAGAATTCACATCGGACTGAAAGGCACGATGAACGAACTCTTCCTTCACGACCTGGCCGTGAAGACGCGTCGCGGCCTGACCGCACGGGTGAAGGCCGGCTTCTCGGGCGGCGGCCGCTGCTACGGCTATGACATCGTCGGCAAGGGCGAACTTCAGCCCAACCTCCATCAGGCCAGCGTGATCAATTCGATCTTCGCGCGCTACGCCGACAAGGAATCGCCTCGCGCCATCGCCCACAGCCTGAACGCAGCAGGCGAGCCCGGGCCGCGGGGCGGGACATGGACGCCGTCGACCATCCATGGCGACCGCCGCACAGGCGACGGCATCCTGCACCAGGAACTCTATATAGGCGTGCGGGTGTTCAATCGGCGCCGCTACCGCAAACACCCCGACACCGGACGCCGCTCATCGGTGCTGAATCCGCCGGAAGACTGGATCCGTCAGCCCGCTCCGGAACTGCGCATCATAGATGATGAACTCTGGGCGCGGGTGCAGAGCCGCAAAGCGGAACTGTCCGCCCTGCCCGCCGCCCAGGGCCGCAAACCGAAACGCCTCCTCTCCGGCCTGATGAAATGCAAGCAGTGCGGCTTCAGCATGACCCTGAACGCCGGCAAGTATAACTGCAGCGGACACCGCGAACGCGGGACCTGCTCCAACGGCAAGATCATCGCCGCCACGACAGTGGAAAAGCGCGTCCTCACCGGCATCAAGACCCACCTGCTGTCGCCTGAAGCGATCGCGGAGGCCGTCAGAGCCTTTCACGCCGCCGCCGAGACGGAGCGCCGGGCCCTTCAGGTTGAACGGGCGCCGCTGGAACGCGAACTGGCGGAGATTGAGCGCAAACTGAAGCGCGCGCAGACCATGTGCCTGGAGGGCGCGATCGAGACGGACGAACTGAAAACGATCAGCGCGCCGCTGAAGGCCCGCCGGAGCGAGATCCAGGCCCGACTGGCGGTCGACGCCGCCCCGTCGGTGATCCAGTTGCACCCCGGCGCGGCCGAGGCCTATCGGCGGCTGGCGGAAAACCTGCACCAGGCCATCGAAGGCGACGACGGCGAGGAGGTGCGCGCGGAGTTGCGCAAACTGATCGATCGCGTGGACTTCATCCCGGCGGAGGGGCTGGGCAAGTTCCAGCTGGAGGTGCACGGCAGCCTGGCGGCGCTGTTGGCGCTGGGCCAGGTCCAGAAAGCAGAAAACCCCACAGGGGGTGCCTGTGGGGTATCACTGGGTGCGGGAGCAGGATTTGAACCTGCGACCTTCAGGTTATGAGCCTGACGAGCTACCGGGCTGCTCCATCCCGCGGCAAGGCGGTGCGTAAAGGAAGAAGGTTCGAGACTATCACTCATGTGTGTCGGGTAGACCCGGCGGCGACCTACTCTCCCGCGCCTTAAGACGAAGTACCATCGGCTCTGGAGGGCTTAACGACCGAGTTCGGAATGGGATCGGGTGGGGAACCTCCGACAGAGCCACCAGGTCAACCCGACACACACGAATGAGAAGATATTGTCTTTGATTTCGACAAGTAAAGTCGAATGAGTTTTGCTGAGAAACGATCAAGCCGATCGGATTATTAGTACCAGTAAGCTTCACACGTCACCGCGCTTCCACACCTGGCCTATCAACGTGGTAGTCTTCCACGATCCTCAGCGAAGCCTTGTTTTGAGGTTAGTTTCCCGCTTAGATGCTTTCAGCGGTTATCTATTCCATACTTAGCTACCCTGCTGCGCGGCTGGCGCCACGACAGGTCCACCAGAGGTATGTCCATCCCGGTCCTCTCGTACTAGGGACAGATCCTCTCAAGCTTCGAACACCCACGGCAGATAGGGACCAAACTGTCTCACGACGTTCTGAACCCAGCTCACGTACCACTTTAAACGGCGAACAGCCGTACCCTTGGGACCTGCTCCAGCCCCAGGATGTGATGAGCCGACATCGAGGTGCCAAACTTTGCCGTCGATATGGACTCTTGGGCAAAATCAGCCTGTTATCCCTAGAGTACCTTTTATCCGTTGAGCGATGGCCCTTCCACGCGGGACCACCGGATCACTATGGCCGACTTTCGTCTCTGCTCGACTTGTCAGTCTCGCAGTCAGGCTAGCTTATGCCATTGCACTCGACGACCGATTTCCGACCGGTCTGAGCTAACCATCGCGCGCCTCCGTTACACTTTGGGAGGCGACCGCCCCAGTCAAACTACCCACCACGCCATGTCCCGGGACCGGATAACGGCCCTCGGTTAGACGTCAACGACAGTAAGGGTGGTATTTCAAGGATGGCTCCACCAGAGCTGGCGCCCCGGTTTCATAGCCTCCCACCTATCCTACACATACGGTCGCTAACGCCAAGGCGAAGCTATAGTAAAGGTTCATAGGGTCTTTCCGTCTGACCGCGGGAACCCCGCATCTTCACGGGGAATTCAATTTCACTGAGCCTGTGCTGGAGACAGTGGGGAAGTCGTTACGCCATTCGTGCAGGTCGGAACTTACCCGACAAGGAATTTCGCTACCTTAGGACCGTTATAGTTACGGCCGCCGTTTACCTGGGCTTCAGTTCGGAGCTTTCACTCCTCCCTTTAACCTTCAGGCACCGGGCAGGCGTCAGACCCTATACGTCGCATTGATGCTTCGCAGAGCCCTATGTTTTTGCTAAACAGTCGCTACCCCCTGGCTTGTGCCACTCAGTCCTGGTTGCCCAGGGTGAGTCACGCTTATTCCGAAGTTACGCGTGCAATTTGCCGAGTTCCTTCAGCACAGTTCTCTCAAGCGCCTTGGTATACTCTACCTGACCACCTGTGTCGGTTTCGGGTACGGTCTCTGCTGGAGTTATTTCCAGGGACGACGCCACCGCCGGGAACAATCCAATAAGCCCCGACGACTTATGCCATCCGTCACATCCAGCTGGTGCAGGAATATTTACCTGCTTCCCATCGACTACGCTTTTCAGCCTCGCCTTAGGGGCCGACTAACCCTGCGCAGATTAGCTTTACGCAGGAACCCTTGGTCTTTCGGCGACAGTGTTTCTCACACTGTTTATCGTTACTCATGTCAGCATTCTCACTTCCGATACCTCCAGCCAACCTCACGGTTGACCTTCACAGGCTTACGGAACGCTCCGCTACCGCTTGCAGTAAACTGCAAACCCATATCTTCGGCGCATGGCTTTAGCCCCGTTACATTTTCCGCGCAGGATCGCTTGATCAGTGAGCTGTTACGCTTTCTTTAAAGGATGGCTGCTTCTAAGCCAACCTCCTGATTGTCAAAGCAATCCCACATCGTTTCCCACTTAGCCATGACTTGGGGGCCTTAGATGATGGTTAGGGTTGTTTCCCTTTTCACGACGGACGTTAGCACCCGCCGTGTGTCTGCCCGATAGTACTCCTGGGTATTCGGAGTTTGGTTAGTATTGGTACCGCTCGCGCAGCCCGCAACCATCCAGTGCTCTACCCCCCAGGGTATTCGTCGGACGCTCTACCTAAATAGATTTCGCGGAGA
>NZ_CP190005.1:2915000-3272449 GCF_050310045.1 Brevundimonas diminuta
CGGATCGACCAACGCCGTCATGCACCTGACCGCCATCGCGGCAGAGGCGGGCGTCGATTTCGGTATCGAGGACTGTCACCAGGCCTGCGTCGAGGCGCCGGTCATCTGCGACCTGAAGCCGGGCGGGCGTTTCCTGGCCTCGCACCTGTATGCGGCCGGCGGCACGCGTCTGGTCGCCCAGCGTCTGGCCGAGGCGGGCAAGATCGCCAACGTCCCCACCGTCTCGGGCCGCAGCCTGTTCGCCGAAGCGGGCGACGCCGAGGAGCAACCCGGCCAGCAGGTCGTCACCAGCATGGACGCCCCGGTCATGGCGCGCGGCTCCTACGCCGTCATCTATGGCGATGTCGCGCCTGAAGGCGCCGTCATCAAGCTGACCGGCCACAAGGTCGATCGTTTTGAAGGCCCCGCCGCCGTGTTCGACTGCGAGGAAGACGCCTTCCACGCGGTTCAGGACGGCTCGGTCGGCGAAGGCGACGTCATCATCATCCGCTACGAAGGTCCCAAGGGCGGGCCAGGCATGCGCGAGATGCTGCAGGTCACCGCCGCCCTGAAGGGCCGCAAGGTGGAGAACGTCGCCCTGCTGACCGACGGCCGCTTCTCGGGCGCCAGCTACGGCTTCGTCGCGGGCCACGTCTCGCCCGAGGCGGCGGCGGGCGGCCCGATTGCTCTCATTCGCGATGGCGATCCGATCGTCATCGACGTCACCAACCGAAGGATCGATGTGCTCGTCGATCTGGAGGCGCGCCGGGCGGACTTCGCCCCCAACCGTATCCGCCCGGCGCAAGGCGTTTTCGCAAAGTACCGCGCCGCCGTCGCCTCCGCCTCGCAAGGGGCCGTGACCATTCCCAATCCGCCGCCGGCCCAGATCCCCGCCGATCTGGCCGCCCGCTCCACCGAAACCGCTGCTTCCTAAGGATCTCCTCCCATGGCCATCACCATCTACACCAATGAAGACATCAAGCCGGGCGCCATCGCCGGGCAACGCATCGCCGTCATCGGCTACGGCTCGCAAGGCCGCGCCCACGCCCAGAACCTGAAGGATTCGGGCCACGACGTGATCGTCGGCGTCCGTCACGGCGGCACGGGCTGGAAGCACGCGACCGAGGACGGTCTGGCCACGGCCGAGCCCGCCGAAGCGGTCAAGGACGCTGACATCATCGCCATCCTGACGCCCGACATGATCCAGAACGAGATCTATCGCGACGTCATCGAGCCGAACGCCAAGCCTGGCTCGGCCCTGCTGTTCGCCCACGGCTTCTCGATCATCTACGACCGCATCACCCCGCGCGACGACATGGATGTCATTCTGGTGGCGCCCAAGGGACCGGGCGATCTGGTCCGCCGCGAGTTCGCCCGCGGTCGCGGCGTCCCCTCCCTGTTCGCCATCGAGAAGGACGCGACCGGCAAGGCGCGCGACCGCGCCATGGGCTACGCCAAGGGCATCGGCGGCGCCACCGGCGGCCTGCTTGAGACCTCCTTCCGCGAAGAAACCGAAACCGATCTGTTCGGCGAACAGGCCGTCCTGTGCGGCGGCGCCAAGGAGCTGGTCATCCAGGGCTTCAACACCCTGGTCGAGGCCGGCTACCAGCCCGAGATCGCTTATTTCGAATGCCTGCACGAGCTGAAGCTGATCGTGGACCTGTTCTACGAAGGCGGCATATCCAAGATGCACCACTTCATCTCGGAAACGGCCAAGTGGGGCGCTGTCGCCAGCGGTCCGCGCGTCATCACCGACGAAACCCGCGCCCGCATGAAGACCGTGCTGGACGAGATCCAGAGCGGCCAGTTCGCGCGCGAATGGATCGCCGAGAACGAGGCGGGCAAGCCGAAATACGAGGCCCTGCTGACCGAGGACCGCGCCAGCCAGATCGAACAGGTCGGCGCCCGTCTGCGCGACCGAATGGCCTGGCTGCAGACGGCCAAACAGGCCGCCGCCTGAACCTCTATATATATAAAGAGAGACTGATCCGATGAGCGCCGCCGCGCCCGCCCTGAAAACACCCCCCGCCCCGGCCGTCATGACCGGCGCGCGCCTGCTTGTCTCCAGCCTGGAGCGAATGGGCGTAGAGGTCGTGTTCGGCTATCCCGGCGGCGCCATCATGCCGATCTACGACGCCCTGACCGGCTCGTCGCTGAAGCACATCCTGGTGCGCCACGAACAGGCCGCCGCCTTCGCCGCCGACGCCTATGCGCGCCTGAGCGGCAGGGTCGGGGTCTGCATGGCGACCTCCGGCCCCGGCGCCACCAATCTGATCACCGGCATCGCCAACGCCATGATGGATTCGGCGCCGATGGTCTGCATCACCGGCAATGTCCCCCAAGGAGTCATGGGCACCGACGCCTTCCAGGAGATCGACATCCTGGGCGTCACCCTGCCGATCGTGAAACACTCCATCCTGGTCCGTGACGCCGCCGAGATTCCGGCCGCCATCGAACAGGCCTTCCACATCGCCGCCTCGGGCCGCCCCGGGCCGGTGCTGGTCGACCTGCCCAAGGACGTCCAGTTCGCCGAAACGGTCGCCCCCTTCGGCTTCAACATTCCCAATGAGACGACTGAGGCCGACCCCGACGCCATCGCCGAGGCCGAGCGCTTCATCCGCGCCGCCCAGCGCCCGCTGATCTACATCGGCGGCGGGGTGAAGATCGGCCGCGCGACCGAGGCCCTGCGCGTCTTCGCCGAGACCACCGGCATTCCCGCCGTCGCCACCCTGAACGCCCTGGGCACGGTGCCGACCGACGCGCCCGGCTTCCTGGGGATGCTGGGAATGCACGGCACGCGCGCGGCCAATGAGGCGGTTCAGGCGTCCGACCTGCTGATCGTCATGGGCGCCCGCTTCGACGACCGCGCTACCGGCAAGCTGGCCGAGTTCGCCCCTCACGCACGCGTCGTCCACTTCGACGTCGACGCCTCCGAGATCGGCAAGCTGCGCGAGACCCACGTCGCCGTCGGCGGCGATATCCGCCCGGCCATCGAGGCCCTGACCGAACGCCTGGCGGCGGCCCCGCTGGCCATCGACCCGTGGGTCATCCGCTGCGCCTCCGCGGCCGAGCGCCACGCCGCCCGCTATGACGCGCCGGGCGAAGGCGTCTACGCCCCCGCCCTGCTGAAGCAGTTGTCCGAAATGGCGGGCGACCGCTTCGTCGCCGCGTGCGACGTCGGTCAGCATCAGATGTGGGCCGCCCAGCACTGCCGCTTCGCCCGGCCCGAAGCCCACATCACCTCGGGCGGCCTGGGCGCGATGGGCTTCGGCCTGCCCGCCGGTCTGGGCGCCCAGATGGCCGACCCCGATGCGATCGTCGTCACCATCGCCGGCGACGGCGGTTTCATGATGAACGTTCAGGAGCTGGCCACCCTGCGCCGCTATGGCGTGCCGCTGAAGATCGTCCTGCTGGACAACTCATCGCTGGGTCTGGTGCGCCAGTGGCAGGAGCTGTTCTTCTCGGAGAACTATTCCGAGATCGACCTGTCCGACAATCCGGACTTCGTGAAGGTGGCCGAGGCCTTCGGCATCGAGGCCTTCCGTATCGCGCAACGCGATCAGGTCGAGGCCGGTCTGGCCCGCCTGCTGGCTGCCAAGGGCGCCTGTCTGGCCCACGTCGTCATCGACCCCAAGGAAAACGTCTGGCCGCTGGTGCCGCCGGGCAAGAGCAACGCTGAAATGATGGAAGGCGCATAATCATGAGCGACACCATTCACATCCACATCGACCGGGCCGACGGCTCGCTTCAGCGTCTTATCGGCCTTGTGGAGCGCCGCGGCTTCCACATCGACGGCATCAACATGGCGGATGAAGGCGCGATGCGCCGCATCGCCCTGACCGTTCGCGGGCGCGACGCCGCCCGCTCCATCGACACCCTGGGCCGCCAGATCGACCGCCTGATCGGCGTCGCGCGCATCCAGGCCCAAACCTTCCAGTCCGAGGCTGCGTAATGTCCCGAGTAGAACGCGTATCCAGAACCGCCGAGATCGCGGCGTCCGATCCCAACCGCGTCATCATCTTCGACACCACCCTGCGCGACGGCGAACAGGCCCCCGGCTTCTCCATGTCGACCGACGCCAAGCTGGCGATGGCGGCCGTGCTGCGCGATCTGGGCGTCGACGTGATCGAGGCCGGTTTCGCCGCCGCCTCGCCCGGCGACGAGGATGCGATCCGCCGCGTGGCGGGCGAGATCGAGGGACCGGTCTTCTGCTCCCTGTCGCGCGCCAATGAGAAAGACATCGACGCCTCGCATCGCGCCCTGTCGACGGCGCCGGCCTCGCACCGGCGCTGCCACATCTTCCTGGCCACCAGCCCCCTGCACCGCTCGGCCAAGCTGCGGATGAGCACCAATCAGGTGCTGGAGTCTATTTCGCGCACCGTGGAATACGCCGCCTCCATGTTCGCCGATGTCGAGTTCTCGGCCGAGGACGCCTTCCGCACAGAACCGGAGTTTCTGGTCGAAGCTTTGATCGCCGCCGCCGATGCGGGCGCCCGGACGCTGAACGTGCCGGACACCGTCGGCTACGCCATGCCCGAGGAAGTGACCAAACGCTTCGCCTGGCTGAGCGAACAGATTCGGCCGCGTCATCCCGACGTGATCTTCTCGACCCACTGCCACAACGACCTGGGCCTGGCCGTCGCCAACTCCCTGGCCGCGGTCGAAGGCGGCGCCCGTCAGATCGAAGGAACCATCAACGGCATCGGCGAGCGCGCCGGCAACGCCTCGATCGAGGAGGCCATCATGGCCCTGCGCACCCGCGCCGACCGCTTCGGCGTGTCGACGGGGACCGATGCGCGCCAGCTGGTCCGCGCTTCGCGCACCCTGTGTGAAGTGACCGAGAGCGTCATCGCCCGCAACAAGGCCATCGTCGGCATGAACGCCTTCGCCCACGAGTCCGGCATCCACCAGCACGGCATGATGGCCGACAGCCGCACCTATGAAATCATCCGCCCGCAGGACGTGGGCTTCGACGGCACCAGCTTCGTTCTGGGCAAGCACTCGGGCCGCCACGCCGTGGCCAAGCGCGCCGAGGTGCTGGGCCACACGCTGGAGGGCGAGACCCTGGCCGCCGTCTTCGCCGGCTTCAAGCGCCGCGCCGACGAGATCGGCGAGATCAACGACACCGAACTGACGGCCATCATCAACGCCGCCGCCCCAACCGAGACCCGACAGGAACGCGCCTATGCCGCCGCTGGCTAAGAACATCTGGATCAATGGCGAGCTGATCGCGTGGGAAAAGGCCACGGTTCACGTCATGAGCCACGCCCTGCACTACGGCACCTCGGTGTTCGAGGGCATCCGCGTCTATGACACGCCGAACGGCCCGTGCGGCTTCCGCCTGACCGACCACATCCGCCGCCTGTTCGACAGCGCGCGCATTTACCACTTCCCCATGCCTTATAATGAGGACGAGCTGGTTCAGGCCTGCAAGGACGTGGTGCGGGCCGAGGGTCTGCGTTCGGCCTATCTGCGGCCGCTGGCCTTTCTGGGCGAGTGCGGCATGGGCGTCAGCCCTTCGGCCGAGACGATCCGCAGCGATGTGATGATCTCAGCCTTCGCCTGGGGCGCCTATCTGGGCGAAGAGGCGCTGGAGAAGGGCGTCGACGCCTGCATCTCCAGCTGGAACCGCGTGGCGCCGAACACCGTCCCGGCGGGCGCCAAGGCGGGCGGCAATTATCTGTCCTCCTATCTGATCGGGCGCGAAGCCCGCGTGCGCGGCTTCGGCGAGGGCATCGCCCTGGGCGCCGACGGCCTGCTGTCCGAGGGCGCAGGCGAGAACCTGTTCATCGTCAAGGACGGGGTGCTCATGACCCCGCCCGCCGCCGCCTCCATCCTGCAGGGCATCACCCGCGACAGCGTGATGAAGCTGGCGCGCGGCCTGGGCTATGAGGCGCGCGAACAGGTGCTGCCGCGCGAAGCCCTCTATGTCGCCGACGAGGTCTTCATGACCGGCACGGCGGCCGAGATCACGCCCGTCCGCTCCATCGACGGCATCATGACCCGCGCGGGCGGCCCCGGCCCGGTGACCAAGGCGGTCAACAAGGCCTTCCGCGGCCTGTTCGACGGCACGACGCCCGACCGCTTCGGCTGGCTGGAGCCCATCGGCGAGGCCGAAAACGCCGCCCCGGCGAAGGAGCGCGCGCATGAGCCAGCCTAAAACCCTGTATCAGAAGGTCTGGGACCGGCACGTCGTCGTGCCGGAAACCGCCGAGACGCCGGGCGTCATGTATGTGGACCTGCATCTGGTCCACGAAGTCACCTCGCCACAGGCCTTCTCTGAGATCGAGGCGCGCGGGCTGAAGGTCCGCCGCCCCGACCGCACCTTCGCCACCCTGGACCACTCGACCCCCACCCTGCCCGCCGGACCGGATGGCCAGCGCCCCTATGTCACCGAACAGGCGCGTCGTCAGGTCGAGACGCTTGAAGCCAACTGCGCCCGTCATGGCGTCGAGCTGGCGGGTTGGGGTTCGGATCAGCGCGGCGTGGTTCACGTCATGGGGCCGGAGCTGGGCCTGACCCAACCGGGCATGACCGTCGTCTGCGGCGACAGCCACACGGCCACCCACGGCGCCTTCGGCGCGCTGGCCTTCGGCATCGGCACCTCGGAAGTCGGTCATGTGCTGGCGACCCAGTGCCTGCTGCAGCGCCGGGCCAAATCCATGCGGGTGACGGTCGACGGGCGTTTACGTCCCGGCGTGTCCGGCAAGGACATGGCTCTAGCGGTCATCGCCGCCATCGGCTTCGGCGGCGGCACCGGCTACGTCATCGAATATGCGGGCGCGGCCGTGCGGTCGCTGGACATGGAAGGGCGCATGACCCTGTGCAACATGTCCATCGAGGCGGGCGCCCGCGCAGGCATGATCGCGCCGGACCAGACCACCGTCGACTGGCTGCGCGGCCGCAGACATGTCCCCGCCGACTATGAGGCCGCCGCCGCCGACTGGCTGAGCCTGGCCACCGACCCCGGCGCGGTCTTCGACAAGGAGGTCGTGCTGGACGGCGCCGCCATCCGCCCGATGGCCACCTGGGGCACCACGCCGGACGCCGGCGCCCCCGTCGGCGCGCCCGTGCCGCAGCCGCGCTCGGCCTCGGACCAGAAGGCCATCGACTACATGGGCTTCACGGCGGGCGAGGCGACCACCGGCCACAAGGTCGACGTCGTCTTCATCGGCAGTTGCACCAACGGCCGCCTGCCCGACCTGCGCGCCGCCGCCGACGTCCTGCGCGGCCGCAAGATCCAGCCGGGCGTGCGGATGCTGGTCGTGCCCGGATCGGAGGCCGTGCGCCGCGACGCCGAGGCCGAAGGTCTGGACCGGGTCTTCACCGAGGCGGGCGCCGAATGGCGCATCCCCGGCTGCTCCATGTGCATCGCCATGAACGGGGACTTCGTCGCGCCCGGGCAACTGGCCGTCTCGACCTCCAACCGCAATTTCGAGGGCCGGCAGGGCAAGGGCGCCCGCACCATCCTGGCCAGCCCCGCCACCGCCGCCGCCAGCGCCGTAGCCGGTGTGCTGACCGACCCGCGCGTCTATCTGTCAGGGGCCGCTCCCCTCAAGCAGTCGAGCGCGGCGCGCGAGACGGTAGGGGAGACTCAAAATGTCTGAAGCATTCAAAACGCTGACGTCGAAGACCCTGACGCTGAGTCAGGCCAACATCGACACCGACCAGATCATCCCCGCGCGCTTCCTGACCACCACCACGCGCGAGGGTCTGGGCGCCCACGCCTTCTACGACTGGCGCTATGAGGCCGACGGCTCGCCCAAGCCGGAGGCGGTGCTGAACCGCATCGACCCGACCGAGCAGCGCATCCTGCTGGCTGGGCCGAACTTCGCCTGCGGCTCGTCGCGCGAGCATGCGCCGTGGGCCTTGCTGGACTACGGCTTCCGGGCGGTGATCTCGACCGAGATCGCCGACATCTTCACCTCCAACGCTCTGAAGAACGGCTTTCTGCCCATCGTCGTCGATCAGGCCGTCTGGGACGATCTGGCCGCCCATCCGGAACAGCCCGTCACCATCGATCTGGACGCCAATGAGATCCGGCGCGGCAACGCCCCGGCCGTGCCGTTCAAGGTCGAGTCCTTCGCCCGCCAGTGTCTGCTGGACGGTGTCGACGCCCTCGGCTGGCTTCAGTCGAAACTGCCTGACGTGACCGCCTTCGAACACCATCGCAACGACGCCTATCAGCCGGAGACCGCCTGATGACCGCCCATGAAACGCCCGCCGCCCGCACCTTCGACATCGTCGTCCTGCCCGGCGACGGGGTCGGTCCCGAAGTGACCCTGGCCGCCCAGCGGGTGCTGACCTGCATCGGCGACATCTACGGCCACCGCTTCAACTTCACCGAACATCTGATCGGCGGCGCCGCCATCGACGCCACGGGCGAGTCCCTGCCCAAAGAGACCAAAGCCGCCTGTCTGGCCTCCGACGCCGTGCTGCTGGGCGCGGTCGGCGGGCCCAAGTGGGACGGCGCGCCGGTCCGTCCCGAACAGGGTCTGCTGGCCATCCGCAAGGCCATGGGTCTGTACGCCAACCTGCGCCCGCTGCAGGTCTCGCCCGTGCTGGCACACCGTTCGCCGCTGAAGAAGGAGATCGTCGAGGGCGTCGACCTGATCGTCTTCCGCGAGTTGACCAGCGGCGTCTATTTCGGCGAGCGCACCCGCACCGAGACCCAGGCCTCCGACCTGTGCGTCTATACGGTCGAAGAGATCGAGCGCGTCGCCCGCGCCGCCTTCCAGGCCGCCGAACAGCGCCGCGGCAAGGTCACTTCGGTCGACAAGGCCAACGTCATGGAGACCAGCCGCCTGTGGCGCGAGGTCGTGACCCGCATCCATGCCGAGGAATATCCGCAGATCACCCTGGAACACGCCCTGGTCGACTCCATGGCCATGCACCTGATCCGCAAGCCGCGCGAATACGACGTCATCCTGACCGAGAACATGTTCGGCGACATTCTGTCGGATGAGATCTCGGTGCTGGGCGGTTCGATCGGCCTGCTGCCCTCAGCCTCGCTGGGCGCGGACGGGCCGGGCCTGTTCGAGCCGATCCACGGCTCGGCGCCGGACATCGCCGGTCAGGATCTGGCCAACCCCGTCGGCATGGTGCTGTCGGCGGCGATGATGCTGCGCCACAGCTTCCAGCTGGAGGACGAGGCCGACTCCATCGAGGCGGCGGTTGCGGCCGTGCTGGCATCCGGCGCAGTCACTGCCGATCTGGGCGGAGAGTTGGGCACGGTCGCCGCCACGCGCGCCATCGTCGACGCCATCCGCGCCATCCACTGGGCGGCGGCGCGTCATGTGCCGATGCACTGGGCCTGAAGCCCCTAACTGTAAAGAAGACAGGAGGCGGGCCGTTCGGTCCGCCTCTCTTCAATTCAGCCGTCGATCAGGCCCTGCAGAGCATTGGCCATGCGACGGGTCAGGGAAGCCTTCTGTTTCTCGTCAAGACTGGCGAAACCGTCGGACAATTCACGCCCGATCGCCATGCCCATGATCAGGCCCGCCGTCAGACGGGCGCGCACCGGCGCATCCGGGCCGCCGATCCACTGGGTCAGCGGTTCGAAAAAGCGCGCGTTCGACGTGCGCTGAACCACATCCATCGCCTTGGCCGAACCGATTGAGCGCAACAGGATCAGCAGACCCCGCATCTTGGCCGCGCCGTCATGTTCGTCGCACGGCGCGATGTCGCCATAGACGATCTCGCGGGCCAGACGTTCGCCGAAGTCGGCCCGGTCGCCGTCCATCAGGTCGCGGCCGTTCTTGCAGCTGTCCATGACCGCCACGAACAGATCTTCTTTCGAGCCGAAGTAACGGCTGATCAGCGCCGCATCGACCCCCACGTCGCGCGCCACGTCGCGCATGCCGACGTCATCATAGCTTTCCGCGCAGAAACGCTCGCGCGCCGCCTCCAGTATAGCCTGGCGGGTGGCGTTGGCGTTACGCGGTCGGGGAACGTCGCAAAGGACCAATTGGTCGCACTCCAATAAACCTTACGGTCTATATGGCCTTGTCATCAGACGTTGACAAGCGCCGCCTGCGTCGTCTTTAAGTCAGCCAGTGTTGACTGGACGCATCCTCCCCATAGTGCGCACAGTCCCTCCTGATCACGTTACTCCCGAGGAGATTGCGCCGATGCGCACGGTTAAGATCGCGGCCGCGTCCGCTTTGATGGCGGCTGCTCTCTATGGCTGTTCCAAGGGACAGGACGCGCCCGAACAGGGCGCGCCGCCCGTCACGGTGGCCGCGCCCCTGTCGCAACAGGTCGTAGACTGGGACGAGTTCACCGGCCGTTTCGAAGCGCCGCGCAGCGTCGACGTGCGGGCGCGTGTGGGCGGTTATATCCAGTCCGTCCATTTCAAGGACGGCGATCATGTCCGTCAGGGCCAGCTGCTGTTCACCCTGGACCCGCGTCCGGCCCAGGCCGCCCTGGCCTCGGCCCGCGCCCAGCTGGCCCAGGGCCAGGCGCAGCTGACGCTGGCCCGCACCGAACTGGCCCGCGCCGAGGGCCTGCTGGCCTCGCAGGCCGTGTCCCAGGCTGAGGTCGACGCCAAGCGCGGCGCCGTCCAGACCGCCGAAGCCGCCGTGGCCGCCGCCAACGCCGCCATCCGCGCCCGTCAGCTGGACGTGGAATTCACCCGCGTCACCGCGCCGATCTCAGGCCGCGTATCCGACCGCCGCGTGGATCCGGGCAACCTGGTCGGCGGCGGTTCTTCCGCCGGCGACATCCTGACGACCATCGTTTCGGCCTCGCCGATCTATTTCGTCTTCGACGGTTCCGAAGCCCTGGCGCTGAAGTATCAGCGCGACGCCCGTCAGGGCGCAGCCCCGATCCGCATCCGCCTGCAGGACGAGACCAGCTATGACCGCACCGGCGTGCTGGACTTCACCGACAACGCCATCGACGCCTCTTCGGGGACCATCCGCCTGCGCGCCGTGGTGCAGAACGCCGACGGCTTCCTGAAGCCGGGCATGTTCGGCCACGCCCAGCTGGCGGGCTCGGACGGTTACGCCGCCATGCTGGTGCCGGACGCCGCTGTCGTCACCGATGGTCCGCGCAAGGTGGTCTATGTCGTCGCCAAGGACGGCACGGTCACCGCCAAGCCGGTCCAACTGGGCCCGCTGGCCAACGGCCTGCGCGTCGTGCGTACGGGCCTGACGCCGGACGATCGCGTGATCATCAACGGCCTTCAGCGCGCCCGTCCGGGCCAGAAGGTCACGGCCCAGAACGGAACCATCAAGGCCGAGGAAACCAAGTCCCAGGCGCCCGTCACCACGGCGCCCGTCGCTTCGTCCGCCACCTTCGTCTCCAGCGCCGGCTGAGGAGGGGGCTCACGGGCCGGAACCTGATTCATGAACATATCCCGCTTCTTTATCGACCGACCGATCTTCGCGATCGTGATCTCGGTCTTCATCACACTGGTCGGCGCCTTCGCCATGCCGCTGCTGCCGCTGGCGCAGTATCCGGAGATCGCGCCCCCGACCATCGGCGTGACCGCCTCCTACGCCGGAGCCTCGGCCGAGACCCTGTCCGAGACGGTCGCTGCGCCGCTGGAGCAGGAGATCAACGGCGTCGAGAACATGCTCTATATGACCTCGTCGTCCACCTCGGACGGTCAGGTGAAGGTCACCGTGACCTTCCAGCCGGGCACCAATCTCGACACCGCCCAGGTGCTGGTCCAGAACCGCGTCGCCCTGGCTGAGCCGCGTCTTCCGGCGCAGGTCCGTCAGGTCGGCGTGGTCGTCAACAAGGAGTCCTCGGGCTTCCTGATGCTGGCCTCGCTGACGTCGGACGACCCCGGCATCGACAGCGACTATCTGGGCAATATGGCCCAGTCGACGATCCGCGACCGCCTGCTGCGGATCGACGGCGTGGGCGGCGTCATGGTCTTCGGCGGCGGCAACTACTCCATGCGCATCTGGATCGATCCGGCCAAGGCGGCCGCGCGCGATCTGACGGCGCCGGAAATCGTCGCCGCCCTGCAGGCCCAGAACATTCAGGCCGCCGGCGGTTCGATCGGCCAGCCCCCCTTCCCGACCAGCGCCGCCGCCTTCGAGCTGCCGGTTCAGGTCGAAGGCCGCCTGTCGGCCCCGGAAGAGTTCGGTCAGGTCGTCATCAAGACCGACGCTCAGGGGCGCGTGACCCGCGTCAACGACATCGCCCGTATCGAGCTGGGCTCGGAAATGTACGGCGTCGAGGGCTATTTCGACGGCCAGCGCGGCGTCGGCGTCGCCATCATCCAGCAGCCGGGCTCCAACGCCCTGTCGACGGCCACGGCCGTCATCGCCGAGCTGGACCAGATCAAGGCCGACTTCCCGCCGGGCGTGAAATACGCCATCCCCTATAACCCGACGGAATACGTCGCCGCCTCGGTTTCGGCCGTGGAGCACGTGCTGATCGAAGCCGTCTTCCTGGTGATGATCGTCATCCTGGTCTTCCTGCAGACCTGGCGCGCGGCCATCATCCCGATCCTGGCCATCCCGGTCGCCCTGGTCGGCACCTTCGCGGTGCAGCTGGCGCTGGGCTATTCGATCAACTCCCTGTCGCTGTTCGCCCTGGTTCTGGCCGTCGGCATCGTCGTCGACGACGCCATCATCGTGGTCGAAAACGTCGAGCGTTACATCCGCGAAGGCCTGACGCCCAAGGAAGCGGCCTACCGCTCGATGCAGGAAGTGTCCGGCGCCCTGGTCGCCATCTCCCTGGTGCTGACGTCGGTGTTCGTGCCGACCGCCTTCGTGCCCGGCATCCCCGGCATCTTCTTCCGCCAGTTCGCCGTCACCATCGCCTCGGCGACGCTGATCTCGCTGCTGGTGTCGTTGACGCTGTCGCCGGCCCTGTCGGCCCTGCTGCTCAAGCCGCACAAGGACCATGACCATCACCGAAAGCCGGGCCTCTTGGGCACGGTCGCCTATTACGTCGGCTGGGCCGGAGCCAGGTTCAACGAAGGCTTCGACTGGGTTTCGGACCGCTATGGTCGCATGACGGGCCGCCTGATCCGCATGACAACCCTGATGCTTGTCGTCTACGCCGGTCTTCTGGCGTTGACGGGCTGGCGCATGGCCGACACCCCGACCGGCTTCATTCCCGACCAGGACCAGGGCGTCCTGATCGGCGTGGTCCAACTGCCGCCCGGCGCCTCGCTGGAACGCACCAAGGCCGCGATGAACAGGGCTGTGGACATCGTCAAAAAGACCGACGGCGTCCTTCAGGTCACCGCCTTCGCCGGTCTGGACGGCTCCAGCTTCTCGCTGTCGTCCAACGCCGCGACCATGTTCATCAAGCTGGACGACTATGAAGACCGCACCCGGCCAGAACTGAAGGCCGCCGCCCTGGCCGGCGCGCTCAGCGGCGCCACCGGCGTCATCGAGGAAGCCACCATCTTCATGCTGTCGCCCCCGCCCGTTCAGGGCATGGGCACCGGCTCGGGCTTCAAGATGATGATCCAGGACCGCTCCGGCGCGGGCTTCAAGGCCCTGGAAGGCGCGACCTTCGCCATGATGGGCGCCGCCGCACAGGCGCCCGATCAAGTGCAGCAGGTGTTCAGCCTCTACAACACCGGCTCGCCGCGCATCGCCGCCAACGTCGACCGCGACAAGGCCCTTTTGATGGGGGTCCAGCCCTCGGCCGTGTTCAGCACCCTGGGCACCTACCTCGGCTCGACCTACGTCAACGACTTCAACTTCCTGGGCCGCACCTTCCGCGTGACCGCCCAGGCCGAACCCGCCTATCGCGACAAGCTGGCCGACATCGCCAACCTGAAGGTCCGTTCGGCCTCGGGCGGCATGGTGCCGGTCGGCGCGGTGACGACCCTGGCCGACGATTCCGGTCCGTCGCGCGTGGTCCGCTACAACCTGTTCCCGGCTTCGGAACTGCAGGGTGAAGCGGCGCCGGGCGTCTCGACCGGCAGCGCCATCGCCGCCATGGAGCAGCTTGCGGCCCAGACCCTGCCCGACGGCTTCGGTTACGAGTGGACCGAAATCGCCCTGCAGGAGAAGGCGGCGGCCGGCGGGTCGACCATCATCTTCCTGATGGCCGTGGTGTTCGTCTTCCTGGTGCTGGCCGCCAACTATGAGGCCTTCACCCTGCCGCTGGCGGTCATCCTGATCGTGCCCATGTGTATTCTGGCGGCGATCCTGGGTGTGAACCTGCATGGTCTGGACAACAACATCCTGACCCAGGTCGGTCTGGTGGTCCTGATCGCGCTGGCGGCCAAGAACGCCATCCTGATCGTGGAGTTCGCCAAACAGGCCGAGGACAACGACGGTCTCGACCGCTGGCAGGCCGCCGTTCAGGCCGCCCGCCAGCGCCTGCGGCCGATCCTGATGACCTCGTTCGCCTTCATCTTCGGCGTGCTGCCTCTGGCCATCGCCTCGGGCCCCGGCTCGGAGATGCAGAACGCCCTGGGCATCGCGGTGGTCTATGGGATGCTGGGGGTGACCTTCTTCGGTCTGATCTTCACCCCGGTCTTCTATGTCCTCTGTCGCTGGGTGGCCGCCAGGCTGCCCAAGGCGCCGGGCAAGGATCGCGAACTTCCGACCAGCTTCGGCTCCACGCCGCACGACCCCTTTGACCCCGACGGCCCGGAACCGGTCCCCGCCGCTCCGCGCCAGGGAGATGCGTAAAATGAACGGCAAACTCCGCACTCTGCTGACCGCCGCGGGGTCGGCCGCCCTGCTCGCCGCCTGCGCGGTGGGCCCCAAGGCGCCGCTCCCCACCCTCCCGGCCGAAGGCCAGGGCGCCTTCATCGGCTCGCAGTCCGCCTCGGTTTCGACCGCGGCGGCCCGCGACGACTGGTGGCGGCTGTATCAGGACCCGACGCTGGACGGCCTGATCCAGCAGGCCCTGACCGAGAACAACGAGCTTGAGGCGGCCGCAGCCAATCTGCGCGCCGTCCGGGCCTCGCTGTCCGAAGCCCGCTCGGGCCGGTTCCCGACCACCACGACCTCGGCCGCCTATAACCGCAGCCGCGCCTCGACCGACACCGTGCCCACGGCCAACGGCGCCAAGCTGCCGGAGGTCGACACCTATGACGTCGGCCTCGACGTGGCCTATGAGATCGACCTGTTCGGTCGGGTGGAATCCTCCATCCGCGCCGCGCGAGGCGACGTGGCCGCCGCCGCTGCCGCTCTTGAAGTCGTGCGGGTGAGCGTCGCGGCTGAAACGGCACGGGCCTATGCCGACACCTGCTCGGCCAACGCCCAGATCGGCGTGGCCGAACGGACCATCAGCCTGCAGACCCAGACCGTCGACCTGACCCAGCGCCTGCTGGACGGGGGCGCCGGCAATGGTCTGGACGTGGCCCGCGCCCGCGCCGCCCTGGAGCAGACCCGCGCCAGCCTGCCGCCCCTGCGGGCGGCGCGCGACGGCGCCCTGTTCCGTCTGGCGACGCTGACCGGCCGCACCCCGGCCGAGGCCAGCGAGGCCGCCCGCGCCTGTCAGGCCCCGCCGCAGCTGTCGCAGCCGATCCCGATCGGCGACGGCGCAGCTCTCCTGGCCCGTCGCCCTGACGTGCGTCAGGCCGAGGCGCGTCTGTCGGCGGCCGCCGCCCGCGTCAACGTCGCCACGGCCAGCCTGTATCCCAGCATCCGCCTGGGCGGGTCGGTCGGCACGACGGCGCTGGATTCGTCGAACCTCGGCGAAAGCGCCAACATGCGCTTCAGCGTCGGCCCGCTGATCTCCTGGTCCTTCCCCAACGTCTGGGCGGCCCGGGCGCGGATCAAGCAGGCAGGCGCCCAGTCGGACGCGGCTCTGGCGACCTTCGACCAGACCGTTCTGACCGCGCTTCAGGAGACCGAGACGGCCCTCAGCGCCTATGGCAATGAACTGGACCGCCGCACGGCCCTGCGCACAGCACGCGATCAGGCGGCCACGGCGGCACGCCTGTCGCGCCTGCGCTTCGATGCGGGCGCCGACAGCTTCCTGACCGTGCTGGACGCCGAACGGACCCTCGCGGGCGCCGACGCGGCCCTGGCCGCTTCTGAGGCTCAGGTCACCACCTACCAGATCAGCCTGTTCAAGGCGCTGGCGGGCGGTTGGGATCAGGCCCCCGATCCTGAAGCCTGATCTTCGGTTCCAGGCTGAAATCGAGACGCCCGGCTGGTTCGCCCGCCGGGCGTTTTCTTTGGCGCTTCTTCTGGTGACGCCCAGCCAGGGCGAATACTGTTCAAAAGACCACCAGTCAAAGTTCATCAGAATGAATAATCATCGCCGACACCTTGGCCGAAGCGATGATCTTGCGATAGGGAGGCTGTGTGACCGCCTCCTCCGCCCTTTCTCAGCCCCCTGAGACCGCCTCCCCCGCCGCCGCCCTGACGCAGGCGCGCCGGGTCGTGGTCAAGATCGGCTCATCGCTGCTGTTCGACGCCGCGCGTCGGGCTGTCGCCGCCGACTGGCTGGCCAGCCTCGCCGCCGACATCGCCGATCTGCGTCGACAGGGTCGCGAGGTCATCGTCGTCTCTTCCGGCGCGGTGGCTCTGGGGCGCGGACGGCTGAACCTGCCGACAGGACGCCTTCAGGATAAACAGGCCGCCGCCGCCGTGGGCCAGTCCCTGCTGATGCACGCCTGGGAAGAGGCTCTGGCGCCCCACGGCCTGATCGCAGGCCAGGTGCTATTGACCCGCGACGACACCGAACGCCGTCGCCGCTGGCTGAACGGCCGCGCCACACTGGAGGCCCTGCTTGCCCACGGCGTCATCCCCGTGGTCAATGAAAACGACACTGTCGCCACCGAAGAGATCCGCTACGGCGACAACGACCGGCTGGCGGCGCGCGCCGCACAACTCGGGCGGGCCGACCTGCTGATCCTGCTGTCCGATGTGGACGGCCTCTACACCGCCGATCCGCGCCGCGATCCGGGCGCCCGCCACCTGCCGTTGATCGAACGGCTGACGCCTGAGATTCTGGCCATGGCCACGGGCGCCAACAGCGAGGCGGGCGTCGGCACAGGCGGCATGGCGACCAAGCTGGCCGCAGCCCAGATCGCCGCTTCGGCTGGCTGCGCCACCCTCATCGCCTCGGGCCTGACCGACCATCCATTGAAGGCAGTGCGGGACGGCGCCCGCGCCAGTCTGATCCTGGCGCCCGCCACCCCTCTGGCCGCATGGAAGCAGTGGATCGCAGGCAGCGTGGCGCCCGGCGGCGCCCTGACGCTGGATGCCGGGGCCGTCGCCGCCCTCCGCGCCGGAAAGAGCCTGCTGCCCTCCGGCGTCGTGTCCGTCAGCGGCGATTTCGGCAAGGGCGACAGCGTGCGCCTGACCGGCCCCGACGGCGCGCGCATCGGCGTCGGTCTGGCGTCCTACGCCGCCGATGAGATCGCCCTGATCCGCGGCCGCCATTCCGACGCGATCGAAAGCCTGCTGGGCTATCGCAGCGCCTCGGTCGTCATCCACCGCGACGATCTGGTTCTGGAGGACCGATGAGCGACCTCGACGCCGCCATGCTGGACATGATGATCGACATGGGCCGCCGCGCCCGCGCTGCGGCTGACGCCCTGCGCGCCACGACGCCGGACGCCCGGACCGAGGCGCTTCACAGGCTCGCCAGGGGCTTGCGCGCGGCTGAGGCCGACATCCTGTCCGCCAACGCCCGCGACGTAAGCCGCGCCCGCGACGGCGGCCTGTCCCAGGCTCTGATCGACCGATTGGCCCTGACGCCCGCCCGCGTCGAGGACATGGCCGTTGCGGTCGAAACCATCGCCGCCCAGCCCGATCCTGTCGGCGGTGAAATGGCGCGCTGGACCCCCGCCAACGGCCTGAACATCGCCCGCGTCCGCACCCCCATCGGCGTGCTGGCCGTCATCTATGAGAGCCGCCCGAACGTCACCGCCGACGCCGCCGCCCTGTGCATCCGGTCCGGCAATGCAGCGATCCTGCGCTGCGGCTCGGACTGTCTGGATTCCTCGCGCGCCATCGCCGCTGTCGTCACGAGCGCCCTGGCCGAAGCGGGCCTGCCCGCCGACGCCGTCCAGCTGGTCCCCGTGCCGGATCGCGAGGCCGTCGGCGCCATCCTGTCGGGCCTCAACGGCGCCGTCGACCTGATCATCCCGCGCGGCGGCAAGAGCCTGGTCGCTCGCGTTCAGGCCGAAGCCAAGGCGCCGGTGCTGGGTCACCTTGAGGGACTGTGCCACACCTATCTGGACGGGGCCGCCGATCTGGATGTCGCCCGTCGTGTGACCCTGAACGCCAAGATGCGCCGCGTTTCCGTCTGCGGCGCGACCGAGACCCTGCTGGTCGACCGCGCAGCGGCGGCGCGCCTGCTGCCCGCCGTGGCCGCCGATCTGATCGCCGCCGGATGCGAACTACGCGGCGACGCTGAGGCGCGCGCGCTTGTTCCTGAAATGTGCGAGGTAGTCGAGGCCGACTGGACCACGGAATATCTGGCCCCCATCCTGTCCGTGCGCGTGGTGGACGGCGTCGATGGCGCGGTCGAGCACATCCGCGCCTACGGTTCGGGGCACACCGAGGCCATCATCACCACCGACGAAAAGGCCGCCGAACGCTTCGCCAACGGCGTCGACAGCGCCATCCTCCTGATCAACGCCTCGACCCAGTTCGCCGACGGCGGAGAGTTCGGCTTCGGCGGCGAGATCGGCATCTCTACGTCCAAGCTGCATGCGCGCGGCCCTGTCGGAGCGGAGCAACTGACCACCTACAAATATGTGGTGCGCGGCGAGGGCCAGACGCGGCCGTAAAACAAGACGCACCCCTCTCCCTCCCCGTCCCGGGGAGGGTGGCTGAGCCCGTCAGGGCGAGGCCGGGTGGGGGCGGCAAGGCTATTCAGGCGCTGACAAATCAGGCCCGCGCCGTTATCACCAAGCCCTCCCCACCCGGTCGCTACGCGACCACCCTCCCCGTCCCGGGGAGGGAGAGGCGTCGCGCCTATTTCTTCTCCGGCAGGGCATAGGCGATCACATAGTCACCGCGCGGCGTCTCCATGAAGTGATGCCCGCCGGCCATGATGACCAGATACTGGCGGCCGTTCTGCTCATAGATCATCGGATTGGCCTGACCGCCCGCCGGAAGCACGTCCGACCACACCGTCTTGCCCGTCTCGATGTCGATGGCGCGGATCAAATCGTCCGTGGCGGCGGCGATGAAGATCAGCCCGCCCGCCGTCACCGCCGATCCGCCGTTGTTCGGCGTGCCGATCTCCAGCGGCAGCATCGACGGAATGCCGAAGGGGCCGTTCTTGCGCGCCGTGCCGAACGGACGGTCCCACAGGGTGCGGCCGCTCTTCAGGTCGATGGTCCGCATCCCGCCATAGGGCGGTTGCTTGCACAGCAGGCCGGTGAACTTGACCCGCCAGCCCGCATTGACGTCGATGGCGTAGGGCACGCCCATCTGCGGATCGCCCGCACCCTCGGCCTTGGACTTCGACAGGTTGCCGCCGCGGTTGGCCGCCTCCTTCTCGCGGACGATGTAGCGAGGGTCGTCGCGCGGGAACCAGCCCAGACGGTCAGCCTCGGCGCGGGGCACCAGGCGGTTGTGGTTGGGCATGTCGTTATAGTTGGCGACAATGACGCCGCGCGCCGGATCGACCGCCACCCCGCCCCAGTCCGAACCCCCGTTATAGCCCGGATACTGGATCGAATAGCGGTCCGCGGTCGGCGGCGTGAAGTAGCCCTCATAGGCCGCCTGCCGGAACTGGATGCGACACACCATCTGGTCGATCGGCGACATGCCCCACATATCGCGTTCGGTCAGGTCGGCCTTCCTCAGCGTGTGGAACAGAGAGAAGGGCTGGGTCGGGCTGCGCTGCGACGGCTCGACGCCGCCCTGCGGCACGCGGCGCTCCTCCACCTTGTGCAGAGGCTGGCCGGTGCGACGGTCCAGAATATAGATGTCGCCCTGCTTGGACGGCAGGATCACGGCCGGAACCATGACCCCGTCGATCGGCATATCGACCAGGGTCGCCTGCGAGCCGAGGTCGTAATCCCAGACATCCTTGCGCACCGTCTGGAAATGCCAGCGCGGCTTGCCCGTGGTGACGTCCAGCGCCACCAGAGAGGTCGAATACTCATTCTCCGCCGGACGACGCAGGCCGGAATAATAGTCTGCCGAGGAATTGCCCATCGGCAGGAAGACCAGACCCAGCGCCTCATCCGCCGTGGCCGTCGTCCACATGTTCGGCGTGCCAGGCGTATAGGTCTCGCCCTCTGGCGGCGTCGTCGTAATGTCCGGCCGCATCATGTCCCATGCGAAGCGCAATTCGCCCGTCACGGCGTCGAAGCCCTGAATGACGCCGGACGCATTCCAGCGCTTCTGGCCGTCCAGCACCTGATGGCCCGTGACCACCACCCCGCGCACGATGACCGGCGCCGAGGTGATCGACACCATGCCCGGATAGGGGTCGCCCATGCCGTGCTTGATGCTGACCGAGCCGTTGGTTCCGAAGCCTGCGCAGGGAACGCCCGTGCGCGCGTCCACCGCCACCAGACGCCCGTCCAGCGTCCCTTCGATGATGCGGGTGGCGCAGGGCTGGGCCGCATCAACGTTCGGCGTCGCGTAATAGGTCACGCCCCGGCAGGCGGCGGTATAGGGAATCTGGTCGTCAGCGACCTTGGGATCATAGGTCCACTTCTGCTTGCCCGTCGCCGCATCGACCGCAAACAGCCGGTTGCGGGCCGAGCACAGATAGAGGGTGTCGCCGATCTTCAGCGGCGTCGTCTCGGCGCCCCAGCGTTCGTCCGGCAGGTCGCCGGTGCGGAAGATCCAGGCCCGTTGAAGGCCTTTCACATTGTCCCTGTTGATCTGGTTCAGCGGCGAATAGCGCTGGGCGCTGTCTGATCCGCCCCAGGCTGGCCAGTCTGCGCCGACCTTCAGCAGCGCCGGGTCGCTTACGCCGCCGTTCGACGCTTTCGGGACGGGACTGAACACTCGCGCCTTGTTAGCCTGCGCCACCACCACGCCGGAAATCAAACCAAAGACGACGATGGCCGCAAGACCGCTCAGAACCAGCCGCCTGCCGTCTCCGTCACGCTTCAGCACAGGCAGGCTGAGCACCACGGCGATCAACAGCACCAACGGCGCCACCACGCGCGGAACCAGGGCCCAGCCGTTCAGCCCGACCTCCCATAGCGCCCAGATGACAGTGCCGATGAAGATGGCGACATAGAGCCAGGCGCCGAAGGGCCTGAGCAGGGCCAACAATCCCCCTGACACGATCATCAACAAGCCGACGATCAGATAATAGGCCGACCCGCCCAGCATCATCAGCTGGGCCCCGCCTATGGTCAGCGTCAGCCCGATCAGGGCGATGATGATCCCCAACAGCCTGACAAGGACGCTTCCAAATCCACGTCCGCGTTCAATGGACGACATCGGCGCCCTCCCACGTTCAGCTTGGCTTCGGAATGCAACACGCCAGAAAGACCGACGTTCCCTCTGATCTGCAAAACAGTGGATCGGCCATGAAAAAGGGGCCGCGCGTCCTGACGACGCACGGCCCCTGATATCGGTCTTCCCTTGGTCTTACTGACGCGCCAGCTGGCTGGACATGATCAGTTCCAGCTGCTTGCGGATGTGGGCTGTCAGTTCTTCGATGCCCCAGTCGTCATAGGCTGCGAAGCGGAAGTTCATGACATAGACGTCCCAGATCAGGCGGGCCAGAAGCTCGACGTCGACGTCCTGACGGACTTCGCCTTCGCTGATGCCGGCCTGCAGCACCTGGGCCACGGCCTCGACCAGCGGGCGGACGAAGGCGCGCGAACGCTCATCGGCGTCTTGCGGCTGGAACCACGACCGGGCGACCATGGCCTGCATCAGCGGCAGATGCTCCAGCGAGCGATGATAACCCGCAGTCAGACCGCTGGACAGACGCTCCATCACGCGACCGTCGGCGGCGGCGATGGCGGTTCGGATATCGGCCAGCATGCCTTCCATCTCTTCCGAGAAGACGGCCTCGAACAGTTCGGCCTTGTCCTGGAAGTTGGCGAAGACGGCGCCGGTCGACATGCCTGCGCCCTTGGCGATGTCGCGGATGGTGGCGGCGTCATAGCCGCGCTCGGCGAAAAGGGTGCGGGCGGCGTCCAGAACTTTCTGACGCGTCCGGACTTTGGCGGCCTGACGACGGTTCAGCCGAGGCTGGGCTTCGGCGGCGGCAGGGACGGTCGAAGAAGTTTCAGGCATCGGCGACGACTCTGACTTTCGTTTTTACGCGGCGTTCGCTCATTCCGCCAAACGTCGGCATGACGGAGACTGACGATTGACGACTGCTGCGCATCTAGGAGGAAGAACGAACTTTCATCACCGAACAGTGACCAAAATGGGTCATGAACGGCATAAAACTCTACCATAAAGCGTTCCGGCGCTCGAAACGACTAGGAATTCCTGCGGATACCGTGGCGCTCAAGACATGTTCCGACATGAAGCTTGACAGTATCTGCCTTTTATTGGCCGCTCGCTCGGCCACGTCCTGACCGGCGAAATGATGTCTCCGCCGGGCGAAATCCAATCCATGCTCGCACTGACGGTTGAAATTTCTTAACACCGTGACACCAGCCAAGGCCGCTAGCGGCCCGGCGTATGCGCTGGCCGCGTCAGAATGGCGATCGGCCGCAGAGACATGAGGAAACGACGCATGAGGAAACTTTTCGCGGGAGTCGCCGCAGCCGCCCTTCTGGCCCCGGCCGCCGCCATGGCGCACGACCACGCCTGCATCGACGAAGCGTGCACCGTCTTCGAGCTGTTCCAGACCCCGGCCGCCCAGGGCGGCGCCTCGGGCTGGCAGGGCGTGGAAGCGCCTCGTTACGGCAGCTGGGGCTTTGACCTGGCCGGTCGCGACACCTCCATCGATCCGGGCGACAGCTTCTTCCGCTACGCCAACGGCGCAGCCATCGACCAGCTGACCATTCCGTCGGACCGCACCTCCTACGGCTCATTCGCCCTGCTGCGTGAACTGTCAGACAACCGTATGAAGAAACTGGTGACGGATCTGGCCGCGCGCCGCGACCTGACCGCCGGCTCGGACGAACAAAAGATCGCTGACGCCTACCGCGCCTTCATGGATCAGGCCCGCATCGACCAGTTGGACGCCCAGCCTCTTGCCCCTTACCTGGCCGCCATCCGCGCCGCCGACAGCCATGAGAAGATCGCCGCCTACATGGGCCAGACCCAGGGCCGCGTCGGCGGCTCCTTCTTCGGCACCGGCATCACCATCGACCAGAAGAGCCCGACCCGTTACGCCGTCTCGACCGGCCAGGCGGGTCTGGGGATGCCCAACCGCGACTACTATCTGGACGCCCGTTTCGCGGACAAGAAAGAGAAGTATCAGGCCTATATAGAGCGCACCCTGACCAACATCGGGTGGGCCGATCCGGCCGCTTCCGCCGCCGCCATCATCGCGCTTGAAGACAGCATCGCCCAGGCCCACTGGACCCCGATCGAGAACCGCAACCGCGACAAGACCTACAACCCCTATACGGTCCAGGCCCTGACCGCAGAGGCGCCCGGCTTCGACTGGGCCGGCTATTTCAACGCCGCCGGACTGGGTTCCGTCGACCGGGTGATCGTGCGCCAGAACACCGCCATGCCGAAAATGGCCGCCCTGTTCGCACAAACCCCGGTGGCGACGCTGCAGGCGTGGCAGGCCTTCCACACCACGGACGATGCGGCGCCTTATCTGTCGCAGCGCTTCTCGGACGCCCAGTGGGCCTTCTATTCGCGGGATCTGGGCGGCCAGCCTGAGCAGCGCAGCCGTGAAAAGCGCGCCATCAGCTTCGCCGAGGGCGCCCTGGGCGAAGCGGCGGGTCGTCTCTATGTCGCCGAATACTTCCCGGCCGAATCCAAGGCCAAGATGGAAGAACTGGTCGCCAACCTGCGCACCGCACTGTCGCACCGCATCGACAACCTGACGTGGATGGGCGCCGAGACGAAGACGGCGGCTCAGGAGAAGCTGCGGAAGTTCACCGTCAAGATCGGCTATCCCGACAAATGGCGCGACTATTCGGGGCTGGAGATCCGCGCCGACGATCTGTTCGGCAACAGCCAGCGCATCGGCCAGTTCCAGTGGGACTATCGCCTGTCGCGCCTGAACCAGCCGGTCGACAAAGACGAGTGGGGCATGACGCCCCAGACGGTGAACGCTTATTACAACTCAGCCAATAACGAGATCGTCTTCCCGGCCGCCATCCTGCAACCGCCCTTCTTCGACCCGGACGCTGACCCGGCCGTCAACTACGGCGGCATCGGCGGCGTGATCGGCCACGAAATCGGCCACGGCTTCGACGATCAGGGCTCCAAGTCCGACGGCGACGGCGTGCTGCGCAACTGGTGGACCGACGAGGACAAGGCCAATTTCGAGAGCCTGACCACGCGCCTGGGCGCCCAGTATGACGCCTTCGAGCCCCTGCCCGGCTTCCACGTTCAGGGCGGCCTGACCATGGGCGAGAACATCGGCGACGCGGCCGGCACGGCGGTGGGTCTTGAGGCCTATCACCTGTCGCTGAAGGGCCAGCCTGCGCCGGTGATCGACGGCACGACCGGCGACCAGCGCTTCTTCTACGGCTGGGCCCAGGTGTGGCAGTCCAAATACCGTGAGGACGCCCTGAAGAACCAGATCGCCACCGACCCGCACAGCCCGGCCGAGTTCCGCGTCATCGGCCCGGTGCGCAACGTCGACGCCTGGTACGAGGCCTTCGGCATCAGGCCGGGGACCAAATACTATCTGGCGCCGGAAGACCGCGTTCGCATCTGGTAAGGCGCGACGCCTGCGGAACGAAGAGGGCCGGAGCGGCGACGCTCCGGCCCTTTTTCATGCGGCCCTTTTCATCAGCTCCCGACGCTCTCGAATAGCCTTCGACTTTTGTTAGGCAGCGGGCATGAAAAAGCCCGCTGCGGGGGATACATCGCAGCGGGCCTTCTCGCTCTCTAAGGAGCGGACGTTTCCTCCCCGAAACGCCTTCAAGATGTCGCTGCGTCTCTTCGCTGCGCCTCTTGAGTGAGACCAAATGACGCCATCGGGGGGTTCGAGTCAATCAGCCCACAGCCGAAAGGGGCCGCATTCGTAAGTGAACGTCGATAACTCACGTCTTCGTCATGGATATTATCGAAACTTATTCGATAATGGAGCGAACTACGGCGACCAGCTGATCGCGTGCCACGGTCTGCTGGCCCGGACGCTCGGCTTTCCATGCGTCGTTGTCAGCGATGGCGGCGGCGCGGGCGCGCCCGGCGTCCAGATCCTTGATCGTCACCTGACCAGCGGCGATCTCGTCCCCGCCCAGAATGACGGCGGCCGGAGCGCCGCGACGGTCGGCGTATTTCATCTGCGCCTTCATCCCTGCGCGGCCCAGATACAGCTCGGCCGGGATGCCTGCCACACGCAGTTCAGACACGGCGTCGAGGTAATGCTGCATGTCGTCTTCAGAGAAGACGATGGCCACCACCGGCCCGCGCGTGGCGTCCTCGGCGCCGCGACCAGCCGCGCGCAGGGCCGAGGCCAGACGGGACACGCCGAAGGAGAAGCCCGTCGCCGGGGTCGACTGACCGGTGAAGCGCGACACCAGGTCGTCATAGCGCCCGCCGCCGCCGATCGAGCCGAAGCGCACCGTGCGCCCCTTCTCGTCCTTGGTGTCCAGCAGCAGTTCGGCCTCGAACACCGCGCCGGTGTAGTATTCCAGACCGCGCACGATAGTCGGGTCGAAGCGCACGTCGTCCTGTGACACGCCCATGGCCGTCAGGGCGCGGTCGATGGCGGCCAGTTCCTTCAGCGCCTCTTCGCCCGCCGCGCCCAGGAAGCCTGAACGCGCGGCGTCCGATACGGCGTCCAGCACGCCTGCGCGGCTGAGACCCGGCCTCTCGGCCGAGGCCAGAAACGCCTCAATCGCCCCGATCACCGAGGCGGGCAGATTGGCGCCCTTGGTGTAGTCGCCGGACTCGTCCAGACGCCCCTCGCCCAGCAACAGGCGCACGCCCTCGACGCCCAGGCGGTCGTATTTGTCCACGGCGCGCAGGGCGGTCAGCCGCTGCGCTGCATCGGTGATCCCGCCGGCGTCGAACAGGCCGTCGAACAGCTTGCGGTTGGAGACGCGGATCACCGCCTGCCCCGCCGCCAGCCCCGCCGCGCGCAGGCCCTCGCAACCCATGGCGATGATCTCAGCGTCAGCCTCCGGCCGGTCCGAGCCGACGGTGTCGGCGTCGCACTGCCAGAACTCGCGGAAGCGGCCCGGCCCCGGCTTCTCATTGCGCCACACCGGCCCATAGGCGTAGCGGCGGAACGGCTTGGGCAGGGTCTCCCAGTTCTGGGCGGCGAAGCGCGCCAGCGGCGCCGTGTGGTCATAGCGCAGCGCCATCCACTGATCGTCATCGTCCTGAAGCGCGAAGACGCCCTCGTTCGGGCGGTCCGCGTCGGGCAGGAACTTGCCCAGAGCGTCAGCGTATTCAAACGCCGGAGTCTCCAGCGCCTCAAAGCCCCAGCGCTCATAGACTTCGGACACGCGCGCGACGATGCGGCGCTCGGCGGTCAGGTCGCGGCCGCGACGGTCGGCGAACCCACGCGGGGCGCGGGCTTCGGGGCGGCTTGAGGCTTCGTCGGTCATGGGGCGGCGATTAAGCCATCAGTCCGACCGCCGCAACTCACAGTCCGCCCGACGCTCTCAGGCCGCACGGCGCAGCGGCAGGTCGCGCCCATAGCTGAGGCGCCGCCACAGCCACTCGAACGGTCCCATGGTGAACTTCGACAGCCACAGCGGCGACCAGATCAGTTGCAGCGCCCAGACGCCGACGACGATGGCCCACTGCATCGGATAATCGACCTGCCCGAACAGACGCGGCCCCCACGGCATGTAGAAGATCGTCGTCATGATCAGGGTCTGGGTCAGATAGTTGGTGAAGGCCATCCGCCCCACCGGCGCCAGAGCCTTGCGCAGCCAGCCCACGCCCCGCGTCGTCGCCAGGATCAGGGCCGAGGCGTAGGCCAGGGTCACGATCAGCGAAAACGATCCGACCACATCCGCCCAGCCGCCGGTCGCCTCGACGCTCGGCCCGGCCTGAACCTCCCGCCACTCCAGCACGCCCAGCAGCGCCAGCATCACCGCCCCGCCCGCCATCAGGGTCAGATAGATCCATGACTTCACCCGGCCGTGAAAGAAGCCCGCCTTGAACAGGCCCAGCCCCAGCATCATCAGCGCCACGGTCGAAAACACATAAAGGAACAGACTGAGGCCCTGCATGAAGGCCCAGGCCTTCAGATTCTCCAGCGCCGCCCCCGCCCAACCGCTCTGATAGGCGGCGATGACGGCGGCGACCGCGCCATCAGCCGCCGTCCCATCCTGCATCGCCTCGGGGAAACGCGCTGTCGCCAGCATCAGCCCGGCCTGCAGCGTGGCCATCAACACCGTCGCCCCCGCCCCGATCCAGATCAGCGGACGCGCGGGCATCGAGCGCATCAGCATCATGAACAGACCCGCCCACGCATAGAGCAGCAGGATGTCGCCGTACCAGAAGGCCGCCCCGTGGATCACGCCGAACAGGGCCAGAAACATCAGGCGCCGACGCAGGACGCGCCCCTTCGCCTCATCCCCCCGCTCGCCGCCGACCAGAAAGACCGACACGCCGAACAGCATGGAGAACAGGGTCACGAACTTCTGGCGGAAGAAGACGTCGACAATCCACTGGGCCACGCCCGACGCCCCAGCAACCGCCGGAAACGGCGACTGGTCCGGCGCCATCTCGATCGCCACCATCGGCAGGGCGAAGGCCGCCGCATTGACGGCCAGTATCCCCAGCACGGCTGCGCCGCGCAAAACGTCGAGCGTCTGGATGCGCTGCCCCGCCGCCACCGGCGCGGGCTCGGCCACGGCTGTCAGATCCCTCATGCCCATCCCCTGTTCTGCACCGGAACGAGGCTAGGCGGGAGCGGCGCCGCCGTTCACGTTAAATCCCTGTAACATCCCGTTCGGACAGGACGCCCATGCGGTTCTGCACCGCTGGAGGCGTCGGCGCGAACGCCAGCCAAGCCACGCAGAAACCGCCCCACAGGGCGTAGCTGACGCCCATCATGATCGCCAGCGGCAGGCCGCCGACGCCATAGATCAGCAGCGCTGTCTCGATTGCGCCCAGCCCTTGAGCAAAGGTCTGGGACGACAGGCCCGCCAGCGTCGCCATCACCACGGCCATGATCGTCTGCATCGACGCCGCCAGCAGGCCGCCGAACACCGTGAACCGCCCCACCACGCCCAGCCGTGTCGACGGGCGTCCCGTCTTCTCATGGCTGTTGAGCAGGACCCACAGGCCGATCGGCGCCGCGATCAGACCGACCGCCAGCATCACCAGCCGCCAGTCCGTATCCACGCCCGAGGCCCAGTTCTCAGGCGGCCAGATGAACAGGGTCAGGATCACCGGAGGCCAGGCCGCCGCCGCCAGCGCGGCCGGCACCAGCGCGCCGGCGCCACGTCGCGGCGCCACGCGCTTCATGCCCGGAACGGAGGAAAGATCGGCGGCCATCAGCGCGTCGGAACCGGCGTCGCGCCGGAGTAGTCGTAAAAGCCGCGCCCGCTCTTCTTGCCCAGCCAACCGGCCTCGACGTATTTCACCAGCAGCGGACAGGGCCGGTATTTGCTGTCGGCCAAGCCTTCATACAGCACGTTCATGATGGCCAGCGCCACGTCCAGCCCCATGAAGTCCGCCAACTCCAGCGGCCCCATCGGATGGTTGGCCCCCAGCTTCAACGCCTTGTCGATCGAGGCCACGTCGCCCACGCCTTCATACAGGACATAGACCGCCTCATTCATCATCGGCACCAGGATGCGATTGACGATGAAGGCAGGGAAATCCTCGGACTCGGTCGTCGTCTTGCCCAGGCTTTCAGCGAAAGCGACCGCCGTCTCAAAGGTCGAGGCCGAGGTGGCGATGCCGCGCACCAGTTCGACCAGCTTCATCGTCGGCGCGGGCTTCATGAAATGCAGGCCGATGAAGCGCTCGGGCCGATCCGTGACCGAGGCCAGCCGCGTGATCGAGATCGACGAAGTGTTCGACGCCAGCAGCGTCTGCGCCCCCAGCAGGGGCGTCAGCTCGGCGAAGACCGCCTTCTTGACCGCTTCTTCTTCGGACGCCGCCTCGATGATCAGATCAGCCTTGGCCGCCTCGGCCAGACTGGCGACAGCCTTGATGCGGCTCATGGCCTCGTGCGCCTCAGCCTCGCTGGAAAGACCGCGGGCGGCGCGGCGCGCCAGGCTGGCCGCGATCTCGCCCAACGCCAGCGTCACGCGATCCGGCGCAACGTCATACAGCTTCACCTCATAGCCGCCGGAGGCCACCACCTGAGCGATGCCCGAACCCATCTGCCCGGCGCCGATGATGGCGACTGTCCTGATCGTGGTCATGAATTACGCGTGAAATGCAGTCCAACCGGACCTGTCGTCGGCACCTTAGGAGCCCGCTCGCATCGCGCAAGGGCGGATTGGGCTCCGATGGCGGATTCTGTGGTCACCGTCTCGCCGATCAGCCCAGCGACATGATCAGCATGGGCGCCACCGTCCGGTTGAACAGCACGCTCAGGAACTGCAGCGCCAGAAGGGCGATGATCGGAGTGATGTCGATACCGCCCAGCGACGGCACCACGCGCTGGATCGGCCCCAGGATCGGCCGCGTCACCGTATCCAGCACATAGGCGATCTGGCCCACGAAGCGATTACGCGCATTGATCACATCAAAGGCGAACAGCCAGCTCAGGATCGCCGAGGCGATGATGCACCAGATCATCAGGGTGACGACGGCGTTCACCAGCCAGACAAGGGCGAAACCCATGAGAAACTCCTGCTTCGTTCACGCCGCTTCTAGCGGTCCGCCGCGAGAACGCCAAGGATTCGTACGCGGCCCGTTGACACGCCCCCTGCACGCTTCTATGTCCCGCGCCTGCCTGTCGGTCGGGGCCGTAGCTCAGTTGGTAGAGCGCGTCGTTCGCAATGACGAGGTCAGGGGTTCGACTCCCCTCGGCTCCACCAAGTCCTTGTTTTTCAAGGATTTTGACGGAAACAGGCAGAGAATCTGACACCACGCTGCGTCACACGGTCTCTCGCAAACCGTCGAAAAAGCGTTCAACTACAATCAGTTCACCGTCCCGAGACTGTAGCACCAAGGCGCCACACACATCGTCTCAACGGCCTTCTCGACCGTCCCCTCTGCCCTGTCATGCTGGGCGGCGGCAATCGTCTGGCCTAATCGTTCGTGGATCGACCTACTACCTTCGCCTTCGTGTTCCTCGATCATTGGCGGGGATCGTCGGCAAGACGCACGTCATGAAGTCTTTGAGGACTGGCTATCGGGCCGACGCTATTCGTCAGGCTCGGATAGTCGCAGCAGCGTTGGAGCAGGAGTGGCGCGAGCTAGAGGGTCGCGGTGTTCCCGCGCCTGTCGTCGCGGCTCTCGCTCCATCACTGGCGCCTTCATTCCCGACACCGGTTTCGGCAGTGGACAAGACGCTGCGTCAAGCGTTCGAACTATTCCGGTCTGACCCCGCGAAGCAGCGCACACGCAAAACGGACCTTCACTACCTCTACCTCATCGAATTGACGGTCGGTCTTTGGGGAGAACGGAGGACCATCCGGTCGCTTGATCGCGAGGCATGCCGTGATCTGCTCGATACCCTGCGTTGGTTGCCGACGAACGCCGAAAAGCGGTTCCCGAAGCTATCGCCTGTAGCTGCGGCGAAGATGGCCAAAGAGGAGGGTCTTTCGAGCACGCTCTCGCCCGCCACAGTGAACGGCTACATGACGAAGTTTAGGGCGGTCATGAATTTCGCGCAGAATGAAGGTTGGATAGACCGGAATCCGGCGAAGGGTCTTCAGGTCATCGACCACGTTCGACGGCGCGATAAACGGCTACCTTTCTCTGTCGAGCAGCTTCGACTGATTTTTGACGCGCCGATCTACCGAGGTTGCGTTAACGACCGGGCCGGATACTCCACACCCGGCTATGCACGGCCACGTCGCGGGCGTTTCTGGGTGCCTTTGATCGCCCTCTTCTCGGGCATGCGGATGAACGAGATTTGCCAACTGCACGTCGCGGACATCCACCAACTGGACGGCGTAGACTGTTTCTTCGTGACGGAAGGGCCATCCGATACCGACAACGGCAAACGCCTGAAGACCGCCGCCAGCGAGCGGTTCATCCCGGTCCACCCAACGCTGATCGATATCGGGTTCATGGCGTTCGTCGAGCAGCGGCGCGCGGCTGGCACCGTCCGCCTGTTCTCCGAACTCCACAAGTCCAGCACCGGCTACTACAGCGATCCGTTCAGCAAATGGTTTAGACGCTTCCTTGAGCGTGCTGGCGCCGCTCGGGAGAAGACCTGCTTCCATTCGTTCCGGCACTGCTATCGGGATGCACTTCGCGAAGCCCGTATTGAGCATGAAGTCGCGCTCGCCCTCGGAGGTTGGTCATCAGGCAACGGAAGCGAGGGCGGCGAAACCGCCGCCGCTTACGGTCGAGGCTATCGCGCCCAAACGCTGTATGAGGCTATGGGCCGGATCACCTATCCCGACCTCGACCTTTCTCATCTCCTCATATCGAGATGACATGCGAACGCATGGCTCCGCCAGCGTCTCAGCAGGTGCACGATACTGCACATTTCCGCATGCGCATTATCGTGCACATAGACACAAGTGCATTATTATGCACAACTGCACTTGTGAACAATCGTGCACATGGCCCGTCATGCTGATCTACACGCCACGCGATCTGGGTGCCGCTATCCGCGAGCGGCGCAAGGCCCTCGGTCTGGACCAAGTTGAACTCGCCAAACAGATCGGGGCGAGCCGACGCTGGCTGATTCAAGTCGAGAACGGAAAGGCCGGAGCGTCCTTCGGCATGCTGTTGCGGACCCTGAACGCACTGGGCATGCAACTCGATCTGAAGACGCCGAGTGCTGCACCGACATCCCCTCAAGAGCCGCTAAGCACGCCAGACCTCGATTCCGTTCTCGCGCGTGCGCGTCGGGGCGCCGCTTCGGAATGAGCCGCCTCATCGTCCTGATGAACGGCGTCGAGGCGGGCCATCTTGACTACGAGCAGGGGCGCCTATCGTTCACCTACAGCGAGGACTGGCGTTCACGGGACGGCGCCGTCCCGCTGTCGCTCAGCATGTCCTTGGCGGCGCCCACCCATACTGGAGCGACGATCAACGCCTTCATCTGGGGTCTTCTGCCTGACAACGAGCAGATCATCCGTGAGTGGGCCGCCCGTTTCCATGTCAGTGCGCGCCAACCGTTCGGTCTGATTGGCGCGGTCGGCGAGGACTGCGCGGGGGCGGTCCAGTTCGTTCTGCCGGATCGCTTGGAAGCCGTGGTCAGCGGCGACCGTGATGGTGTCGAGTGGCTGGACACAAAGGATGTGGCCGAGCGGCTCGCGGGTCTGCGGACCAACCGAGGCGCATGGCGCCGCGCTGGCGATGGAGGTCAATTCAGCCTCGCGGGTGCCCAGCCCAAGATCGCGCTGATGCAGCAGGACGGCCGATGGGGCATTCCGATGGGCAGACTGCCCACGACCCACATCCTGAAGCCGCCTTCCGCCGATCTCGAAGCTCAAGCCGAGAACGAGCACTTCTGCCTGTCGGTCCTGCGATCCCTAGGCCTGACGGTCGCCCAGTCTCGGGTGCAGTGGTTCGACGACGAGGCGGCCATCGTCTTGGAACGATATGACCGCATCCCCACTCCCGAGGGAATCGCCCGTGTCCATCAGGAAGACTTCTGTCAGGCCCTAGGCGTGCCGCCCGAGCGCAAATACCAGAACGCTCCCGGTCCCGGCCTGAAGGACATCATCGCCTTGGTGCGCACCGTGTCCGTGGAACCGCAAGAAGACGTAAATACGCTCGTCGATGCGAGCATCTTCAACTGGATGATCGGCGGTTCAGACGCTCACGCCAAGAATTTCTCGCTCCTGCTGGCGGCCGGGGGACGTGCACGTCTTGCGCCCATATACGATGTCGCGAGCATCCTGCCTTACGCCCCGCAGGTTCAGTTCCAAGACGTGAAGCTGGCCATGAAGATCGGCGGCGAATATCGCCTCGCCGACATCGGCCTACGACACTGGCGTCGGTTCGCCGATGAGAACCGATTGGACTTCGATGTCGTCATGGGAAGGATCGAGGCGTTCGCTCATCAGCTTCCCGATCTCGCTGCGACCGTCAGGGACCAGATCGCCGCCGAAGGCGCCGCACACGTCCTCAACGACAAACTAGCGGCGATTTTCGCTGAGAGAGCCAAATGGGTCCGGGCTCAATTGGAACGTGCACAGCCGGGGACTGAGTGACCTCCGCCAATGATCGAGGAACACGAAGGCGAAGGTAGTAGGTCGATCCACGAACGATTAGGCCAGACGATTGCCGCCGCCCAGCATGACAGGGCAGAGGGGACGGTCGAGAAGGCCGTTGAGACGATGTGTGTGGCGCCTTGGTGCTACAGTCTCGGGACGGTGAACTGATTGTAGTTGAACGCTTTTTCGACGCTTTGCGAGAGACCGTGTGACGCAGCGTGGTGTCAGATTCTCTGCCTGTTTCCGTCAAAATCCTTGAAAAACAAGGACTTGGTGGAGCCGAGGGGACCGGTGCCTCGGGCTGGTAGGTAGTGCTATCGGGTGACTTGGACATAGGCGGCGGCTCGGCGACTCATGGGGTCCGAGCAGGCTGCTTGCCGAGGAGGGGCCAGTCCTAACGGCTTATGTGAGCAGTCTGGTCGCGGTGCCCTCTGCGCCCCCCTCGTGACGGCCCCGATCGGACTGCTCCCCTTTTCGAGGATGGGGAGCCGCCATGACCGGATACACTTTCTATACGCTGCCTATTTCCCCGAATTGGGAACGTTTTAGCCCCGCCACTCTGCCCTCAGATGAGGCAGCAATCGCTTATGCTTCCGCTGCTCTGAAAACCTGCGCTACGACCTATGAGGTGGCAATCTGGAGGGGGTGGACCTTCGTGGCCAAGGTGACGAAGGAGAGCCTGCGGCAAGATTGATCAGCCCCGCGCGCAGATCGGATGCTGCTGGTGGAATCGATCCCAGATCACCGTCGTGCCACTTCGCACCATCGCGCAGTTGATCTCGACACCATCAACACCTCCCGCAGCCTCATCTCCTCGGCGTCAACGGCGGACGCAGCGATGATGTGGTTTAGTTCGAACACGTTGACCCAGCCCCTTCTCGGCAAGCAGCTTGCTCGTAACCCATGAGTCGTCGAGCCTCCGCCTATGTCCAAGTCACCCGATAGCCCTATCTACCAACCCGAGACACCGGTCCCCTCGGCTCTACCAGGGCATATTCGCAAAATCGCTGACGTTGGACCGCCCTTGAGGGCGACCGACTATACGCCTCAATTTTCGCGGTAGAAGTTGCAGTACCAGTCGACGAAGCGGGCGACGCCTTCCTCCACCGGGGTCGAAGGAGCGTAGTCGAGGGCGCTCAGGGTGTCGGCGACATCCGCTTCGGTGTCGGCCACGTCGCCGTCCTGCATAGGCATCAGATTCAGCTTGGCCTTGCGGCCCAGCTTCGACTCCAGCACCTCGATGTAGCGCATCAGCGGCACCGGGCGGCCTGCGCCCAGATTCAGGATGCGCCATGGCGCGACCCCGCTGGTGGCCGGATTGGGAGCGCTCGCATCCCACGCCGGATCGATCGCGGCGGGACGATCCAGGGCGGCGATCACCCCGGTGACGATGTCATCGACATAGGTGAAGTCGCGGCTCATCCGGCCCTCGCCATAGACGTCGATCGGCTCGTCTTTCAGGATGGCGCGGGTGAATTTGAACAGGGCCATGTCCGGGCGGCCCCACGGTCCATAGACGGTAAAGAACCGCAGCCCCGTCGCCGGAAAGCCGAACAGGTGGGCGTAGGAGTGGGCCATGGCCTCATTCGCCAGCTTGGTCGCGGCGTAGACCGTCAGCGGATGGTCGGCGGGCTGGCGCACCGAGAACGGCAGGGCGCGGTTGGCGCCGAACACCGAACTGGTCGAAGCGAAGACCAGATTGGCCGCTCCGACCGCACGGCATCCCTCAAGGATGCTGAGGAAACCCACGACGTTGGAGTCGACATAGGTTTCAGGCGCTTCGAGGCTGTAACGCACGCCTGCCTGGGCCGCCAGATGCACCACGCGGCGCGTCGTCTCGGCGGCGAACAGGGCGGCGACGCCCGCACGATCGGCCAGATCCAGCGTGTGATGACGATAGTTCGGATAGGCCAGAAGCTGGCCCAGCCGCGCCCGCTTCAACGCCGGATCATAGTAGGCGTTGAGGTTGTCCAACCCGATCACGACCTCGCCCCGCTCCAGCAGACGCCGGGCGGTGTGAAAGCCGATGAAACCGGCGGAACCGGTGATCAGTACGGGATCGCTCATGACCGGCTGCGATAAACCGTCGCGCAGCCGGACGCCAGCGTCCGCTTTACTGGGACACAGCCTTGGCCGCTGGCGGCGACGGCGCCAGCGCCTGTGACGACAGATTCATCCCCGCGCCGGCGATCAGGCAGACTGCGGCCGCCAGAACGACGATGCGCGTCGACTTGCCCTCAGGCGCCAGCGGACGGACGAACAGCAGGGTCAGAAGCGCCAGCAGCGCCATGACGCCCGGCAGGTCGATGCCGACGCCCAGGAAGACGAAGTGGGCGATCCCCATCAGCCATGCGCCGCCCACAATGGTCGCCGCCGCCGCAGGAGCCAGCGCCGCAGGCCGCGTCAGGGTTGGGTCGATCAGAGCCGCCAGCGCCGCCGCCCCTGCCGCCAGCAACGCCGGCCAGACGAACAGCAGCGCCGCCTCGGGCGTCTTCATCTGCAGCACCAGACCGACGATCAGCGCCAGAGCGATCAGCCCCAGCCAGCCGCCCCAGATCGAACGCTCGACCCGGCCGGGAACCAGAGACAGAACCGCCGCGACCGCGCCCATGCCCAGCATCACCGGACTGAACCCGCCGCCGATCAGGACAATGGCGGTCAAGGCCACGGCCAGTCCCGCCGTCGCCAGCGGACGCGTGCGGCGCATCCCCGCCAGCAGCAGAAGCGCCAGACCGGCGATGGCCAGGCTCATGCCGACCTCCATCCACGGCAGTCGGCGCATCAGGGTGTAATAGACTTCCTTCGATTCAATCCGGCTCGACATCGGCCCGGCCAGCAGGCGCGTCGCCTGCAACAGGATGACACCGCCGGTCAGGAACCAGACACCGTCCAGCGCACCCATTCCGACCTGTCGGAACGACAGCCGGACGCCCTGACGCGCGCGCCATGCGGCGAACCCGGCCAGGGCTGCGGTCAGCGCCAGCAGGGCCCAGCCCATGCCTTGCGAATGAGCGATCACCCAGCGGCCGAAGACGTCGGAATAGACGAGGTTCTGCCCCTTCTGCGGCAGGGCAGGCGCGCGCAGCAGATCATCCGCGGCCTCAAGCGCCTGCGAACCCAGATGCTGGATCGCGCCCCGGTCGAGGTTTTCAGGCGTCGCATGCGCCGCATGATACTGATCAGCACGGCCGATAAAGGCGATGTTCAAACCGCCGATGCCGCGATCCTTGGGCACGGTGAAGTCGGTGCCGTTGGGCATCCGCTCATACATAAAGGCGGCCAGAGAGGTGGCGGTGGTCCCGCCATCCGCCCGCGCGGCCGAACGGGTGAACAGGCGCACCATCGGACCGGATTCGCGTCCCGTTTCGAACATGGCCGCACGGCCCCCGCCGCCGCGCGCCTCAAGGTTCACCACCGAGCCGATGCGATCGCGCAAGGGGTGGCCGCCGAAGAAGATGCGCGCCCCTTCCAGTCCCATCTCCTCGGCGTCGGTCAGCAGGACGACCAGATCGCGCTCGGCCGGGCCGCGCGCCTTGATGGCCCGCACCGCTTCCAGGATGGAGGCGACGCCGGCGGTGTCGTCCGCCGCGCCGGGCGAGCCGACCACGGTGTCATAGTGGGCCATCAGCATCACGGCGGGCTGGCTGCGGTCCTTGCCGGGCAGGACGCCGATCACATTGATCGCCTCATTGTTCGCCGCAACCGGGTCGCCGCCCTTGCTTATCAGACGCTTGATGGCGGCGGGCGACAGGGCGCCGGTCTGTTCGCTGACCTCCAGCCCCAGCTGGTTCAGGCGCGCGTTCAGATAGGCGCGAACGCGGGTATGTTCGGCCGAGCCGACCGGGTGCGGCGCGCGGGCGATCTGCTCGATGTCGACCATGGCGCGCGTGGCGGAAAACGCCGTCTGCGGCGCATCGGCCGGGCGCGGCGTCGGCGCCTGGGTGGTCCACACCGCCAGCAGCAACGCCAGCGTCAACGATCCGAACAGCAGGGCCAGCCGCATGAAATATCCTCCCCCGAAACCCGCGCGCAGTAGTGACGCCTGGAGGGCGGATGGCAAGAGGGCGGCGACAGGTTCCCCCATCGCCGCCCTCCTTTTTCTCAGCCGTTCGTCCGGCTTTAGAAGCGCTTGGACAGTTCCACGCCGTACATGCGCGGCTCGTTGACGAAAGCCGTCAGGTTGTTGAAGTCGATGGCGCCCAGGATGTTGGCCTCGTCCGTCAGGTTACGGACAAAGGCGGCCGCCTCAATGCCGCGGTTCAGGTCGCGCCAGCCTGCGCGCAGGCCGCCTTCGAACTGCGTACCCTGCTTGAACTCCACAGCCTCATAGAGGAACAGGTTGAAGTTCTTGCGCATCACCCAGTCCGTCGAGGCGAACAGTTCCTGATCGTCGCCGATCGGGCGGACGTAGGACAGGGTCAGGTTGGCCGTGTATTCCGGCGCCTGCGGGAAGGGGTTGCCGTTGATGTTGGCGCGGTCGGCGCCGCCGACCTTCACCATCGGATCGGTGATGGTGCACAGGTGGTTGCCGCAGATGGCGACGAGCAGGTCCTTGTCCTTGATCTCGGTGTGGTTCCACGCCACGCCGCCGGCCAGCGAGAAGCCCGCGCCCAGATAGACGTCGCCATCGACTTCCAGACCGTAGCCCTGGCCCTTGTCGGCGTTGATCAGGCGGTTGGAGTTGTCGATGCCGCCGATGGCCGTGAACTGCATGTCCTTGACGTCATACAGATAGGCGGTGGCGTTCAGGCGGGCGCGGCCGTCCCACATGCGGGCCTTGAAACCGGCTTCATAGGACATGACCGTTTCCGAATCCGCCGTGGTCAGGACCGGCAGGTTGCGGCCCTGGATCGACGGACCGCGATAGCCGCTGGCCACACGGGCGAACAGGTTCAGGCTGTCGTTGACCTCGTACAGGGCGCTGACGTCCCAGCTGACCTGCTCGTCGCCGACCGAGACTTCGCCCTTTGCGTTGACGGGCGTGCCGACCAGGATGCGGCCCAGATAGTCGCGGCTGTCGTCGGTGTAGCGCACGCCGCCGGTCACCTTCAGGGCGTCCGTGACCTGATAGTTGGCCTGACCGAAGATCGACCAGGAGTCCGACTTCTGCACGATGTCCGTGACCTTGACCGGGAACAGGCCGCCGACGCCGTCGAAGGTGCCCGACACCAGGTTGATGCGCTCGTCCCAGTAGAAGGCGCCGACCTGCCAGCCCAGACGGCCTTCGCCGTTCGAGGTCAGGCGCAGCTCATAGGTGTTCTGCTTCAGGTCGCTGGACAGGGTGCCGGACTCGACGTTGAATGGCGTCTTGAAGTGCGAACCGGCGGGAGCCGAGGCGACGCCGCCGTCGATGTCGCCATCGCCCTGGCTCGAACCCTGGTACGAGCCGATGACGCCCGTCAGGGTCGCCGGACCGAAGTCATAGGCCAGTTGCAGCGACTGCGAGGTGGTCTTCTGCTTCTGGAAGTTGTTGCGGCCGCCATCATACCAGACCGTGTCGCGGTCGAAGTTGTCGTTCAGCTTGTTCGAACCCTTGGTCAGGACGTTGGCGCGGTTCATCGTACCCGTGCCGTCATAGTCGCGCGCCTGCAGGGTCATCAGGGCCGAGAAGCGGTCCGTCGGGGTCCAGGCGACGTGAACGCGGCCCGCCACGTCGTCGAACTGGCCCATGTCCTTGCCGTCCTTCTTGGCGAAGGGGGCGTCCCAGGCGTTGTTGATCCAGTTGTCGCGATGGTTCCACAGGGCGGCGACGCGCACCGACAGGGTGTCCGTCGCAGGCAGGGTCACAGCCGCCTCGGCGCGGGTCGAGCCGTAGTTGCCGTAGGAGATGGAGCCGAAGCCGGTGAACTCGTCACCCGGCTTGGTCGTCTCGATCTTGATGACGCCCGCCGGGGTGTTGCGGCCGAACAAGGTGCCCTGCGGACCGCGCAGCACTTCCAGCTGCTGCACGTCGAACAGGGGGAAGCCCTTCAGATAGACGCTTTCCAGGACGATCTCGTCCATGACCATCGACACCGGCTGCGAGGCGGTGAAGTCGAAGTCCACATTGCCCAGGCCGCGGATGTAGAAGCGCGGGGCGTAGCGGCCGTTGGAGCTTTCGACCTGCAGGCTGGGCACGCGGCCCGACAGCTGCAGGATGTCGCCGCCGCCGGCGTTCACGGCGTTCAGCGTCTCGGCGTTCATGGCGGTGACCGCGAACGGCACGTCGCGGATGTTCTCGCTGCGGCGCTGGGCGGTGACGACGATGTCGCCGACCGCGGCGGCCTGATCAGCCTGGGCATCGGCCGACTGGGCCAGAACCGGCGTTGCGATCAGAAGGGCCAGACCGCTGGCGGAGGCGGCGAGGGCGGCGAGACGGGTCATCGGGATATCCTAATGGACGGGGAGAATTTGGCCGCTGCCCTAGGCCCGATGCCGCGCCTGCGCCAGCGCTGAAACGCCCGGTTTCATGAACCTTTCGCGACATGGCCACACCCTGTCGAAAACCGGCGCAGATGACGGATATGAGACGAGCCTCAAGTTGTGCGTCGCAGCATTCCGTGGCATTCAGACCGGCTGCGTCGTCTTCCGCAGGTCCCGCGCGCCGGTTCCGCGCTCTGGCGACATCCTGCCCGGACACGCCGGGCGCCGGAGACTTTCAGATGCGTTTCGCCTCGCCATCGCGCCGTCGTTTCATGGGCGCCGCCCTCGCCCTGCCCCTGATCGGCGCCGCCCCTTCGGCCCTGGCCCAGACGCGCCGCACCAGACATCAGCCCGCCGTCATCGGCCGCATCCTGGCCATGTCGGACCTGCATTCCGCCTATGAGCGCAGCGCCCAGCTGCTTGCCGCCCTGCGCGCCGAGGTCCGCAGCCACAAGGCGCCGCACCTGATCGTCATCGACGGCGACATCTTCGAGCATGGCAATGTCGTCTCGGTGCGCTCGCAAGGGGCCATCGACTGGGCCTTTCTGCGCGCCCTGCCCGACATCGCGCCCACGGTCGTCAATCTGGGCAATCACGACAACGACCTGATCCCGGACCTGCATACTGTGGTCGACCGTCTGCAGGACATGGGCGTCATCGTCCTCAGCAACATCGTCGACGCCCGCAGCGGCCGCCCCTACGCCCCGAGCTCGACCAGGCTGACCTTCGCCGGGCGGCAGATGCACATCGTCGGCTTCGGCACCAATGCGCTGAACACCTATCCGAAGGACACGCGCGACTGGCTGTCCATCCCCGATCCGACCGAATGGGCGAACGCCGAACTGCCCCGCCTGCTGGACGGCGCCGAGCTGTCGCTGGTGCTCAGCCACGCCGGCGTGGCGGGAGATCGGGGAATGCTGTCCGCCCTTCCCGACGGCGCCCTGATGATCGGCGGGCACAACCACCTGCTGTTCCAGGAGCCGCTGGGCCGCGGCCTCTACGCCCACACCGGATCGTGGAGCAACGCCTATACGGCCGCCGACTATCTCAGCGACGGCAGCGTACGGGCCCAGTCGCGCACGGTCGCTCTGGACGGTCCCGCCGATCCTGCGCTGGCCGCCCTGATCCGCAGCACGCTGGACCAGCATCTGACCGAACAGGAGCGCGCCATCATGGGGACCAGCCCCGCCGCCCTGTCGCTGGGCGACACCGGCCGCGCGGTCGCCGCCGCCTTCGCCCGTTTCGCCGGGGCGCATGCGGGCTTCATCGGCCACACGACGCTGGGCACAGGTCTGGCGGCGGGTCCGGTCAGCCGCTACGCCTTCGATTCCGTGGTGCGTTTCGACGGCAAGCTGATGGCCGCCGAGGTTCCGGCCGCGCGTCTGGCCGAACTGACCGCCCTGGCCAATCAGGACCGGGTCATGCCCTTCGCCCGCCGCACCGGCGACTTCGTCTATGGCGCGGTCGGGGGCGCGGTCGAGGGCGCAGAGGGCCGCGAGACGATCCGCATCGTCACCACCGACTGGTGCGCCCTGAACCAGAACGAGTATTTCGGCGTCGACGACCTGAGCTTCGCCGAAGTCGCCAGCCCCGGCGTCAAGGCCGTCGCCGCACAGGGCCTGCTGGCCGCCGCCTGAGACGTCAGGCTGCGCGCCTCGCCGCCGCCCCGCTCTTGACGTAGAGGCCCCGTCGCCGCGCCACGGGGCGGAAGGCCACGCTGTCGCCCTCGGGCTGTTCGCCCTGCCCCAGGAACAGGCAGCCGTCATCGACCATGCGCCGCTCCAGCCCGTCCAGAACCCGGGCGCGGCGTTCCGACGCCATGTCGTTCAGGACGTTACGACAGAAAATGACGTCGAAGCGGCCCTCGTCCGTCGGTTCATCCAGCAGATTGGCGCGGCCGAAACGGATGGCGGCGCGCAGTTCCGGGCGAGCCCGCCACTGATCGTCGACCTGTTCGAACCAGCGCAGCATGGTCCGCGCCGACAGGCCGCGCTGGATCTCGAACGAAGTATAGAGCCCCGACATGGCCTTTTCGATCGCCTGCCGCGACAGGTCCGTGGCTTCGATCTCGACGCAGGCGCCCGCCTCCAGCCCGGCGATGGCGAGGGAATAGGCTTCCTGTCCCGTCGAGACGCCCGCGCACCAGATACGCACCCGACCGCCCGGCCGCGCCGCCGTCAGCGCGGGCAGCAGTTCACGTTCCATCACGTCGAAACTCGTCCGGTCGCGACGGAACCAGGTCTCGCCGTTCAGCAGGGATTCGATCACGGCCCAGCCCAGCGAAGCCACCGGGCGGCTCCACAGGCTGCCCAGCATCGCCTCGACGTTATGATAGCCCTCGCGCCGCGCCACCGGCCCCAGCCGGTGTTCAGCCAGCTGCATCCGGTCCCGGGTCAGCCGATAGCCGGCGCGGGACGCCAGCAGGGACTGAAGGCGATCGAAATCCTCCGGCGTCATGACAGCGACTGCACCACCCCAACTTCAGCGAGCTTGGCCTGCAGGATCTCGCCATCGAAGGGCTTCATAACATATTCGTCCGCGCCTGCGGACAGGGCCTCGGCAATTCGGTCCGCGCGGGTCTCGACCGAGCAGAACACCACCTTGGGCACCTCGCCGCCCGGCAGTTCGCGCAGGCGGCGCAGGAAGGTCAGGCCGTCCATCACCGGCATCTGCCAGTCCAGCAGCACCACCTGCGGCAGGAGCGCCTGGCACTGGTCCAGCGCCTCGGCCCCATCGCCCGCCTCCGTCACCTCAAAGGACAGGTCCTCAAGGATGCGGCGCGCGACCTTACGGATGATCCGGCTGTCATCCACGATCAGGCAGGTTCTGGGCTCCATAGCGCCGTTTCCCGTTTGACGTGAAATACATCTGATATTCTCGCGATAGTCATTCATGCGGGTTAACGGAGGGTTGGCTCCACGTCGCCCGACCCCGCATCCGCGTCAGGCAGGCTGGCCATCAGGGCCACCCGGCCGTCTTCAACCGCCAAGTTCAGACGACCGCCCGCCTCATGCGCCGTCAGCCACAGCCAGTAGGGCTGAATCCATTGCCCGGCGAGCCCTTCGGTCAACCGCTCGCCCTTCAGACCCACGACCGCTTCGGCCTTGAGCCGCGCGCGCGCCCCCTCGGCGGACCCCACCAGCAGCATCTGCCCGCCCTCGCGCCGGATGGTGACTACCGCCGTCCCGCCCATCGGCAGGGCCGAGACCGTCAGATAGGCCAGATTGATCAGGGCGCGCGCCTGTATCTTCGAGAACACCTGATCGCCCACGCGCCAGTCCAGCGTGGCGCGGCCGCCCTCGGTCAGTCCCGTGACCAGACCGTGCAGTTCAGCGCCCGAAAACTGTTCGCTGCTGGTCGCCGCGCCGAACGCCACGCGGGCGAAATGCACCAGGGCCACCATCTTGGCCGCGCTCTGGCGGATCAGGCCCAGAGCGTCGTCGCGCATATCCTGCGCGCTGGGATCATCCAGCAGGTCCAGCCCCGACACCACCGCCCCGGCCGGGCTGATGAAGTCGTGGCACAGCTTGGCGGCGATGAAGGCGGCCAGCTCGGCGCCATCGACCGGAAGATCGGCGGCGGATAGGGCGATTGGGTCGTCGGAAACGGTCATGATGCCAAGGCGGGGCGCGCAGGATTTCGAAAGGTTAAGGCCAAGGTGGCCTGATTTGCCGGTTCGTTAAACCGGCCGCATGGTCTATCCAGCGGCTCATGACCGTCTCTGCCTGCGCCGATCCTCAATCCGACCTCGAATCCGATCTTGCTTCCGGCCGTCTGGCCGACATCATCGCCGACATCGCCGAAGAGGCCGCGCACCTGATCCTGCCCTGGTGGCGCAGTGGAACAACGGTCGAGACCAAGGCCGATTCCAGCCCCGTGACCGAGGCCGACCGCGCCGCCGAGGCCCTGATCCTGAACCGACTGGCGGAGCACTGGCCGAACGTCGAGGCCGTCGCCGAAGAAGCCGTGTCCGTTGACGGCGCGCCTGCCTCCGTTGGCGAATGGTTCTGGCTGATCGACCCGCTGGACGGCACCAAGGGCTTTGTTCAGGGCCGCGAAAGCTATTCGGTCAACATCGCCCTGATCCGCGGAGAGACGCCCGTGGCGGGCGTGGTGACGTCCCCGGCCATGGCCGTCAGCTGGCGCGCCGCCGCCCCCGGTCAGGGCGCCCAGCGCCGGGCCTTCGGCGAGCCTTGGCGGCCGATCCGCGTGCGCGAACGCCCCGCCGACGCCGTCGCCCTGGTCAGCCACAGCATCAGCGAGGACGAGGCCGCCCGACTGGCCGCCCGCAACGGCTGCACCCGCTGGCAGGGCATGGATTCCTCGCTGAAGTTCTGCCTGATCGCCGAGGGCCGCTTCGACGCCTATCCGCGCACCGGCCCGACCTGCGAATGGGACACCGCCGCCGGTCAGGCCGTGCTGGAAGCAGCAGGCGGCCGGGTTCTGGACGCCGAAGGCCGCCCGCTGGCCTATCGCAAGCCCGGCTTCCTGAACGGTCCCTTTTCCGCCATCGGCGCCTGAAGCAGATCAGGCCGGGGAATCCACCCGCGCCATTTCGATCTGGGCCGACAGACCGGCCGGAAGGTCGCGCTCGGGCACGGCCGCCAGTTCTTCCAGATGCGCCCGATCGCGCGGCCGGATCAGCACGCTGGCCACCGCCGGATCGGCCAGGGCGTAGGCCAGACAGATCGCCTCGCCCGTCCAGCCCGGCGTGCGGTGCAGGAAGGCGAAGGAGCCGCGCGGCTCTTCTCCCGCATTCCCCCGTCCGCCGCCCCAGCCGACAGCGCCGAACAGCCCCCGCTTCTTCCCGGCGCCCGCCTCTGCGGCGCGGCGCTCGGTCGACAGGCTGTCGGGGAAATAATCATAGGCGAACAGGTTCATCTCCCGGTCGCGCGCCGCCTTCATGCGTGAGCGCACCTGCCACGGCACATTGGCGTGGAAGGGGGTGAACAGGACGTCGAACGCCCCGGTCGAGACATAGAGATCGGTCACCGCCTCGGCGCCCGACACCCCCAGCATCCGCACATGTTCGGCCTTGCGCATGGCCTTCAGCGCCGTCAGCGAGGTCTGGGGCAGTTCATCCTCGGCCGGATTATCCAGCACCCCCAGATCGAACCAGCCCAGACCCGAGGCGTGCAGCCCCTGTTCGATCGAACGCCCCAGCCCGGTCGCCGAGAAATCCCGGTCCTCGCCCAGCGCCAGACTGACCCACAGCAGTCGCCGCTCGACATGCGCCAGCGCCTCGCCCGCCGCCTGCAGCAGCATCGGGTCCGGCCGCTCGAAATGATAGACATTCACGCCCGCTTCCAGACCAGCGAACACCAGGTCGCGGACATGGGCCGGACCGCGCGCCGCCGCCTCGGCCCCCAGGCTGAGCGTCAGGCTGGAAACCGCGCCCCCCGAGGCGCCGAAGGGGCGATAGCGCATGGATCAGACCGCCTCGACCGGCGCGGACGTCTCCAGCGCCAGAGCATGAAGTTCGCCGCCCATCTTGCCCTTCAGCGCGGCATAGACGGTCTGGTGCTGGCGCACGCGGTTCATGCCGCGAAAAACCTCGGACACGATGCGGGCGCGATAGTGGTCGCCGTCGCCCGCCAGATCCTCGATGGCGATGTCCGCATCAGGGAAGGCCTCCACCAGATGGGCGCGAAGGTCGTCGACGGACATGGGCATGAAGAAAGGCTCCGAAAGGCGGCGGACCGGCGAACCGGCCCTGAAGATTGTAAAGCTTACCCGGCGAAGGCTCCCGTGTCAGCCATCGCCGCCGTCATCCACCGCCTTTGGGTCGCTCGAACAGTTCGACGACCGAGCCCTTGTAGTCGGCGCGCGCATAGGGGCGATAGCCGACCCGCTCGGCCAGTCGGATCGACGGCGTGTTCTCGGACGAAATCATGCAGACCGTGCGCGGCTCGTGTCGTTGCGCGTCGGTCCAGCCCAGCGCCGCCGCAAGCGCCTCGCGCGCCATGCCGGTTCCCTGAAAGGCGGGCGCCACGCCCCAGCCCAGTTCCGGCGCATCGAACGGCGGCTCGATGTCGCGGCGGTAATCCAACACCCCGACGCTGCCGACATAGGCGCCGGTCGCCGTCTCGCGGATGGACCAGTTGCCGTAGCCCCGCGCCTGCCAGTGCCCCAGATCGCGCAGAAGGCGGAACCACACCTCCTCCTCCGACAGGCCGCGCCCCATGATGTGGCGGGTGAAGTCCGCGTCGGCCCACAGGGCGATCAGATCGCCCAGATCGCCCTCGCTCACAGGCGTCAGCGTCAAACGCTCAGTCGAAAGAACAGTCACATCAGTCCCAGTTGCTTGAAGCTGGCCACGCCCTCGCGGCCGACGATCAGATGGTCGTGAACGGTCAGGCTGAGGGCGCGCGACGCCTCGATCACCTGTTTGGTCATGTCGATGTCCGCCCGGCTGGGCGTCGGATCGCCCGAGGGGTGGTTGTGCACGATGATCATGGCGCTGGCCGACAGCTCCAGCGCCCGGCGCACCACCTCGCGCGGATAGACCGGGGCGTGATCGACCGTGCCCCGGTTCTGGATCTCGTCCAGGATCAACTGGTTCTTCTTGTCGAGATAGAGGACGCGGAACTGCTCGCGCGGCTCATGCTGCAAGGACAGGCGCACATAGGCCAGCAGCGCCGTCCATGACGAGATGACGGTGCGCCGGTTCGCCTCCTCCTTGGCCACACGGCGCGAGACTTCATGCAGGGCGGCGATGTCCAGCGCCGTTTCAGGCCCCAACCCCTTGGCGCGACCGCGCGAATCCTCGGCCCGAACCGTCATCAGGTCCTCGACCGAGGCCGCCAGCACCGCCGCCAGCGACCCGAACCGCGCCAGCAGGGCCTTGGCCACCGGCTTGACGTCGCCCTGCGGCTGGCTGCGGAACAGGAACAGCTCCAGCAACTCATAGTCCGGCAGATGGTGGATGCCCGCCGCGCGCGCGCGTTCACGCAGCCGCTCGCGATGACCGGCATGGTGCGGCTTGGCCTTCGGTCTTTCCGGCGGTTGATCCAGCATCAGCCTCCCCCAAGGGGGAGACTAGCTCAGAATTTCGGGCGGAACAGGCCCTTGGGCGAGGCCGTGAAGATTTCCAGCCCGTCCTCGGTCACGCCGATCGAGTGTTCGCACTGCGACGACAGCGACTTGTCGCGCGTCACGGCGGTCCAGCCGTCCGACAGCACCTTCACCGCGGGCTTGCCCAGGTTCACCATCGGCTCGACCGTGAAGAACATCCCCGGCTTCAGCACCGCGCCCTCGCCGCGACGGCCGTAGTGCAGGACGTTGGGGCTGTCGTGGAACACCCGGCCGATGCCGTGGCCGCAGAAGTCGCGCACCACGCTCATGCGCTGGGCCTCGACGAACTTCTGGATGGCGAAGCCGATGTCGCCGAAGGTGTTCCCCGGCTTGATCTGGGCCAGACCCAGGTCCAGCGATTCATAGGTGACGTCGATCAACCGCTTGGCACGCGCGTTGATCTCGCCGACCGGATACATCCGGCTGCTATCGCCGTGCCAGCCGTCGACGATGACCGTATGGTCGATATTGACGATGTCGCCTTCCTTCAGGACCTTGTCGCCGGGAATGCCGTGGCAGACGACGTGGTTGATCGAGGTGCAGACCGTTTTGGTATAGCCCTTGTAGCCCAGACAGGCGGGCGTGCCGCCGTTGTCCAGGGTGAACTCGCGCACCAGATCGTCCAGCTCGCCCGTAGTGACGCCCGGCTTCACATGCTCGCCGATCATATCCAGCGCCTCGGCGACCAGACGGCCCGCCTTGCGCATGCCCTCGAACCCTTCCGCGTCATAGATGCGGATTTCGTGGCTGCGGACAAAGACGTCGGTTTCCAGGTCGGGGGTCTCGTACATGCTCGGCTTTCGGGGAGGCGCGCTCGGCAAGGATGCGGAACGGGCGAAGAAACGACTTTCAGGACTTCAGATGGTCAGACTAGCACAAAACCTCAAGTCCGTCAGGGTTCGCCGCTGACGCAGCAACAGTGCGTTTCCTATATCCGCTCCATGTCACAACCATCCCCCTCCCCCACCGCCGCCGTCCTGATCATCGGCGACGAGATCCTGTCGGGCCGCACCCGCGACACCAATCTGAACACCCTGGCCCGGTTTCTGGCGCCGCTGGGCGTCGACCTGATGGAGGCGCGGGTGGTCGGCGACCGTCAGGATCAGATCGTCGGGGCGCTGAACGCCCTGCGCGCGACGCACGACTATGTCTTCACCACCGGCGGCATCGGCCCGACCCATGACGACATCACCGCCGATGCGGTCGGCGCCGCCTTCGGCGTTCCGGTCAGCGAACATCCCGAGGCCCTCGCCATCCTTGAGCGCCGCTATGCGCCGGGCGAGTTCAACGCCGCGCGGCGCCGCATGGCCCGCGTGCCCGAGGGCGGCGTGCTGATCGCCAATCCGGTCAGCGGCGCGCCGGGCTTTCAGGTCGAGAACGTCTTCGTCATGGCGGGCGTGCCCAAGATCATGGAGGCCATGCTGGACGACGTGGCGCCGCGCCTGAAAACCGGCGCCCCGGTCCACAACCGGTCGCTGCGCGTCACCGGCGTCGGCGAGGGCGCCGTGGCCGACATATTGCGCGCCGCCGCCGAGGCGCGACCGCACCTGTCCTTCGGATCCTACCCCTTCGGCTTCAGCGTTTCACAGTCCCCGAGCGAAGTCGGAACCCAGCTGGTGATCCGCGGCCGCGACGCGGCAGAAGTTGACGCAGCGGCACAAGAACTTACCGCCAAGCTTTACTCAGCCGGCATCGAAATTGCCGCAACGTAACCTCACCAAGGTGTGAAATTGTGCGCCTTCCGCGCCACGCTTTCGCCTGGAAGCGGTCTGACATCTGTCAGGGACGCAACGCTTTCATGACACGAACGCTGTGACGGTCAGCGGAGCGACACTCCCCGAACAGAGGCCGCCAACCTCCCCTCAAAGGCGGCCCGACGAACATAGGTGAAGCGTAAATGACCCCCAGGAACATCATCCAACCCGGCCTGCGTCTCGGCGGCCTGGCCCTGACCACCGCCCTGATGGCGGGCGTGGCCGCCCCGGCCTTCGCAGGCTCCTTCTATCTGCAGGAACAATCCGTGCGCGGCGCCGGTCGCGCCTACTCCGGCGAGGCCGCCGACCGCGGCGTCGGCTCCATGTGGTGGAACCCCGCCTCCATCGCCCGCAGCGGCCGCGAAGTCTCGGTCGGCCTGAACGCCATCCGCATCGATTCCGAAGTGAAAAACGCCGGATCCTACGTCACCTATCCGGGCGGCGTGGACGCGCCGGTGGTCAATCCGCGCAATACCGAAGTCGATCCGATCGAAAGCGGCCTGGCGCCCAACTTCGCCTTCGCCACACCGATCGGCGACCGCTTCGCCATCGGCGTCTCGGTGGCCGCGCCCTACAACTTCACCACCAAATATGAAGCGCCGTCCTTCGCCCGCTATGACGCCCTGACGTCAGAGCTGCGCTCGGGCGATGCGGGCCTGACCGTGGCCTATCAGGTCAATGACTGGCTGGACGTCGGCGCAGGCGTCAACGCCCAATACGTGAAGGCCAAGCTGACCTCGGCCATGCCGAACCTGTCGCCGCTGCTGCCTGACGCCTCCAACAGCCTGGAAGGCGATGGCTGGGACTTCGGCTGGAACGTCGGCGCCCAGGTGCACAAGGGCCCGTGGGACTTCGGCCTCAGCTACCGCTCCAAGATCGAGCATGAACTGGAGGGCGACGTGGTCGTCGCCGGCCTGCTGGGTCCGCTGGCGGGCGCCAACGTCTCAACCGACGGCAAGGCCAGCTTCAACACCCCGTGGTTCGCCTCGGCCTCGGTGCGCTACGCCGTCAACGACAAGCTGACCCTGAACGCCCAGGTCAACCGCATCGGCTGGTCCGAGTTCGACGCCATCCGCGTCGAATACACGGGCGGCGGCGACGTCATCCATCAGGACTACAAGGACGTCACCACCGGCGCCATCGGCCTGGACTACGCCATCAGCGACAAGACCACCCTGCGCGCCGGCGTCGGCTATGACCCCACCCCGACCCGCGACAGCCTGCGCACCGCCCGCATCCCGGACGCCGACCGCTGGCTGTTCTCGGTCGGCGGCTCGACCGAGGTGACCAAGGGCGTCACCTTCGATGCAGGTCTGACCTACATCGCCTTCAGCGACTCGACGATCCACGACGACCGCGCCTTCTACGCCGGCACCCCGGCGGCCGTGACCTCGCACCTGCGCGGCGAGGCCGAAGGTTCGGCTCTGGTGGCCTCGATCGGCGCCCGCTGGGCCTTCTGATTCCCGGCTGACGGTAGATAAGCAAACGGCGGCTCCCGTAAAGGAGCCGCCGTTTTTATATCCTCCCCATGCAATGGGGAGGTGGATCGGTCGCGGCAGCGAACGAGACGGAGGGGCCGCTTGGTTCCGCTGACGGTCAAGCCCCTCCACCACTTCGTGGTCCCCTCCCCATTTCATGGGGAGGAAAACGCTGCCTCAGCCTTGAGCGCCGTGGCCCTTGCCGCCGTTCGACGGGCGACGACGGCGCGGGCGACGTTGCAATTCGCCGACCGGCTTGGGCTCAGCCGCCGGGGCGGCGCGCACCGACGAACGGGCGCGGTCGCCCGCCATCGGATCATAGGCGACCGCCGGACGCTCGGCCGCAGGCGCGCCGTTGCGGCCGCGGCGCTGGCGGTGCGGCTGACCGCCGCCCTCCTGCTTGACGCCTTCGCGGTGCGGGTTGCGCCCACCGCGACGGCCGCCGCGTCCTTCGCCGTCCGAGCGGCCTTCACGTTCGGGCAGGGTCGCCTTCTTGGCCACGCCCGCCGCCATGATGGAGGCGTCCAGCTGGGCCAGCGCCTTGTCGTTGCGGCGGTCGATCGCGGGGATCTTCTGGCGCGTGACCTTCTCGATGTCCTTCAGCAGCTTCATCTCGTCGCCGGCGACGAAGCTGATGGCGGTGCCGTCCTTGCCCGCGCGGGCCGTACGGCCGATGCGGTGGACATAGGCTTCCGGCACATAGGGCAGCTCGAAGTTCACCACATGGGTGACCTTGTCCACGTCGATGCCGCGCGCGGCGATGTCGGTGGCGACCAGGACGCGCAGCTTGCCGTTCTTGAAGGCCTCAAGCGCGCGCTCGCGCTGGGGCTGGCTCTTGTTGCCGTGGATGGCGCCGGCCTCGACGCCGCCCGCTTCCAGATAGGCCGCGACCTTGTCGGCGCCGTGCTTGGTCTTGGTGAAGACCAGGCAGCGCGTATAGGCGGGGTCAGAGAACAGCTCGGTCAGCAGGGCGCGCTTCTTGCCCTGTTCGACCCAGATCACCGACTGTTTGATGCGCTCGACCGTGGTGGCCTGCGGCGTGACCTGGACCTTGACCGGGTCCTTCAGCAGCTCGCCCGCCAGCTTGCCGATCTCCGACGGCATGGTGGCCGAGAAGAACAGGTTCTGGCGCTTGGCCGGGATACGGCTGACGATCTGGCGGATCGGCTTGATGAAGCCCAGGTCCAGCATCTGGTCGGCCTCGTCCAGGACGAAGATTTCCGTCGAGGACAGGTCCAGCGTCTTTTGCTGGATGTGGTCCAGCAGGCGGCCCGGCGCGGCCACCAGAACGTCCAGACCCTGTTGCAGGGCGCGTTCCTGCGGACCGTATTTCACGCCGCCGAAGATGACGGCCACACGGAAGCCCAGGTGGGCGCCGTATTGCTTGAAGCTGTCAGCGATCTGGGTCGCCAGTTCGCGCGTGGGGCTCAGGATCAGAGCGCGAGTGGTGCGCGGCTTGGGCGCCACGCGGTTCTCGGCCAGGCGATGCAGGATCGGCAGGGCGAAGGCCGCCGTCTTGCCGGTACCGGTCTGGGCGATGCCCAGCAGGTCCTTGCCCTTCATCACATCGGGGATGGACTTGGCCTGGATCGGCGTCGGCTTCTCATAGCCGGTCGACGCCAGGGCCGTCAGAAGGGCCTTGTTCAGACCCATGGATTCAAAAGTAAGAGTGTCGCTCACGTCTGTCTTTCACGAACGGCGGCGCGCGCAACCGGACAGGGCCGGTTTCACAAAGGGCGCACGTCGCCTGCCCAAATCGGGCGGGGAACGGGCGCCGCCCCGCGTGTATGGACGACGTATGAAATCGAATGATCCGGCCGCTCGACAGACAGGCCTTCCGGGTAGGGAAGCCCAACACGCGCTGGAACGCGCCGGTCACCGCATTGTGCGATGCAGCGCTAAATGGCGATCCCGCGCCGCTGCGTCAACCTTCACCCTCAGAAAAGGTTGATGACCAGATTGATCGTCAGCGCCAGGATGATGGTGTTAAACAGCCATGAAATCAGACCGTGCAGGGTCAGAACGCGCCGGATCCGGCGGCTGGACGCCGCCACCGTCCCCTGATTGGCGACGCCGACCGCCAGCGCCAGATGCAGGAAATCCCAATAGTCCGGCGCCTCATCGCCTGCGAACTCCAGCCCGCCGCGCACCCCGTCCTCACCCGGCGCATAATACTCATGGGCGTAGTGCAGAGCGAAGATCACATGGACGAACAGCCATGAGATCAGGATCGTCAGCACCGTATAGGGAACGCTGGCCAGCGACGGCCGCTCGGTCGCCGAGGTCTCGGCGATGACCACGAACAGGCTGGCCGCCGCCGACAATATGCTGAGCGGCAACAGGAAGGCCCCAGCCTGATCCAGATTTCCGGCGCGATGCTCGATATCCTCGGCCGAACGGCGACGCAGGGCCTGCATCAGCGTCAGCCCCAGAAAGGTTGCGATCCCCGCATTCCAGCCGGTCGCCAGTTGCATGGAATTGCGCCACTCGCTGGCGATCCAGAACACGGCCAGCATGACCGCCAGACCCAGCCACAGGGTCGCGTGCAGACGGAAGATGCGGGTGAACCAGTGCATACGGCCATGCTTAGGCCGTTTCGCGAAAAGCGCCAGAGAGCGCCGATCTTCTGAGCCTCAGTCTTCAGCCCGCCGTCAGCTCTTCCACCGCAGCACCGTCTCCTTGATCGGATTGACGAAGGCGCGGCCCTCGGCGCGGCTCTTCAGCCATTCGCGCTTCAGCTGCTGATACCATTTGGCCTGTTTGTCGGCGTCGTCGATCCAGATCAGGGCCGGGTCGTATTTCAGCCCCTCGTTCTGCAGGTTCACCATGCCGCCGTCCTGCTTCAGGAAGGCCACCACACCCATCCGCAGGAAGGGTTTGGCGATGCCGAACACCCAGTGGTCGGACCAGAATATCTGGGTGATGCGGGTCTTGGTCTCGTTCACCGGCGTCAGGCAGGTCAGGGCCAGCACCTGCTTTTCACCCACCTGGATATGCTCCCAGCGATAGCCCGGCAGGCGGAAGGTGATCTCGGTCGCAGGCGCCCCGCCCAGCACCTTGTACAGGCGGCTGTTCGACGACGGCGCGTGGCGCACCATGGCCCAGCCGAAGTCGACGGGGGCGAAGGTCTTGGCCTTCTCGTGCATCGAATGTTCGGAACGCCACCACCACTGCTGGTGGACATAAGGCCCGTGGGCGGGGTCCATCAGGCCGACGACAGCGTGGTCGATATGGCTGTCGAAATCCATCCACTCGACCAGACGCGGCTGGCCGACGGCGCCTGGGAACTGCGGCGGTTCCTGATCCGGCTCGGACGGGTTGCGGGCGTCCGCCGCCATCCAGACGAAGACCATGCCCTGGCTCTCGCGCACCGGGTAGGATCGGACCTTGATGCGGTTCGCCTCGAACGCCTGATCCTCGACCAGCGACGGGATGGCCGCGCAGACGCCGTCGGGCCGGAAGCGCCAGCCGTGATAGGGACATTCGATCGTCTCGCCCTCGCCCGGCTTCTCGACCAGCCGCCCGGCCGACAGCGGCGCCGCGCGGTGGGGGCAGATGTCGCGCATCCCATAGACCTCGCCGGCGCGCGTGCGGCCGATCAAGACCGGCTCGCCCATGATCTCATAGCGTTTCAGGCTGGCGACCGGCACGTCGCGCGCCAGGGCGACGAAATACCAGGCGTCGGTGATGAAGCCCTTGCCGAAGGCCGTCGGCGGGGCTTTGGCTTCAGGCGTGGCGGATGATGCGGGCGCGGCGTCTGCGGTCATGGCCGCCTTGTAGCAGCAGGGAGCGCCAGCCGTCCAAAGGCCATTCCCTTCCTCACCCGATGAATTAATCTGGCTCAAATTCTCTTTGGGAGAGACGCCTTGATCCGCACCGCCTCCGCCGCCTTCATCGCCGCCGCCCTGTTGCTGGGCGCCGCCCCCGCCGTGGCGCAGAACGGCGCCGCCAATCCTGCGGCGCACGGCGCCTTCGCGTCCGACCGTCTCAGCGTCCGCGTCGACGGCCCCGCGGGCGCGCCCGACCTGATCCTGATCCCCGGCCTGTCGTCCTCGCCTGACATCTGGCAGGGCACGGTCGACCATCTGGCCGGGCGCTATCGCGTCCACCGCATCCACGTCGCCGGGTTCGCGGGCGCCGCGCCCCAGGCCAATGCGCAGGGCGACGCGCCCCAGCCGGTCGGCGCCCCCGTGGCCGAAGAGATCGCCCGCTACATCCGCGAACAGCACCTGAACAGGCCCGCCGTCGTGGGCCATTCCATGGGCGGAACCATGGGCATGATGCTGGCCGCCCGCCACCCCGATCTGGTCGGCAGGCTGATGGTCGTTGACATGATCCCCTTCATGGGCGCCATGTTCGGCGCGCCCGGCGCGACGGCCGAAAGCGTGACCCCCGTCGCCGACCAGATCTGGACGGCCCAGTCGACCAGCCCGCGCGAGGCCTACGTCGCCCAGGCCACAACCGCCATCAACGGCATGATCAACACCGAAAGCCGCCGCGAAGAAGCCCTTCAGGACATGCGCGACAGCGACCAGAAGGTCTCGGCCGCCGCCTTCCGCGAGCTGGTGACCACCGACCTGCGCCCCGAGCTGGCCCGGATCACCGCCCCGACCGAGGTGCTCTACGTCAAGTTCAACGACGCCCGCATGACCGACGCTGTCACTGACGCCATCTATCAGATGTCGTTCGCGACCCTGCCCGGCGCAAAGCTGAAGCGCATCGACGACAGCGCCCACTTCATCATGTTCGACCAGCCGACGGCCTTCTATGGCGCGCTCGACGCCTTTCTTTCGGCCAAATAGGTCCACACCCTGCCATTACTGAAAGCGGGGCGTTTTCGCGGGCGAAGGGAACGGCTAGAGCGAAATCGGTTTAGCTGGGCGCTTGTCCAGCTCAATTCAGATGTTCGTTCCCGCTAATTCTGGGCCACGGTTCTCGGTTCAGTCGATTCCGGCTGAACCGAAAATGGTCTAGGGTTCGCGTCGCTGGCATAAAGGGATGTTCATGGCGCGCAACGACCGCGGATCCGACCAAAACGATCAGGGCGGCGCAAAGCCGCGCCGATCCGTCATGCGCCGTCTGCTCTACTGGGCTGCGGTGCTGGCCGTCTGGTGCCTGATCTTCGCTGTCGTCTTCCTGGCGGTTTTCGCGCGCGACCTGCCCGACACATCGGGCCTGTATGACATCGATCGCCAGCCCTCGATCACCTATCTGGACCGGTCCGGCGCCCTGATTGCGGTGCGCGGCACCCAGATGGCGCCGCCGGTCGATCTGGACGCCCTGCCCGACTATGTTCCCGCCGCCTTCGTGGCCATCGAGGACCGCCGCTTCTATCACCACCCCGGCTTCGATCCGATCGGCATGAGCCGGGCCATGGCCTCGAACCTGAAGGCCCGGCGCGTGGTTCAGGGCGGTTCGACCATCACCCAGCAACTGGCCAAGAACCTGTTTCTGACGCCCGACCAGAACATGAAGCGCAAGGTGCAGGAGCTGATCCTCGCCGTCTGGCTGGAGATGAAATTCTCCAAGAAGGAGATCCTCGCCCTCTATCTGAACCGCGTCTATTTCGGCGCCGGCGCCTATGGCATCGAATCCGCCTCGCAGCGCTATTTCGACAAGGGCGCCGACAAGCTGACGGTCGGCGAGGCCGCCCTGCTGGCGGGCCTGCTGAAGGCGCCCTCGCGCTATTCTCCCGTCTCCGAAAGCGAGCGCGCCGCCACCCGCGCCAACGTCGTGCTGAACGAAATGGTCGAGGTCGGCGCCATCACCCCCGCCCAGCGCGAAGCCGCCGTCGCCGAGCCGGTGCGGGTGTCCAAGACCCTGGCCAGCCAGCACGCCCAATACTTCATCGACTGGCTGGACAAGCAGATCCGCGGCCTGGTCGGCGAACCGACCGAGGACATGGTCGTCGAGACGACGCTGGATCTGACCCTTCAGACCGACGCCGAGCGCGCCGTGCGCCGCATCCTGGACCGCGACAAGGGTCGGGGTGTCGAACAGGCGGCTCTGGTCGCGCTGGACGGCGACGGCCGGGTGCGCGCCATGATCGGCGGCTCCTCCTATGGCGACAGCCAGTTCAACCGCGCCGTCGATGCGCGCCGTCAGGCGGGCTCGGCGTGGAAGCCCTTCGTCTATCTGGCGGCGGTCGAGGCGGGCTATACGCCCCAGACGCCGGTGGTGGACCAGCCCGTGACCATCGGCGGATGGTCGCCGCGCAACTATTCCGGCAACTTCTCGGGCCAGATGACGCTGGCGCAGGCCGTGGCCCAGTCGACCAACACCGTGGCCGCCTATGTCGCCGATCAGGTCGGCCGCGACAGCGTGGCCCGCGCCGCACGCCGTCTGGGCATCACCAGCGACATCGGCCTGCAACCGTCCATGGCCCTGGGCGCCGTCGAGGTCAGCCCGCTGGAGATGGCCCAGGCCTATGACGCCTTCGCCAACGGCGGCCGCCGCGTCGACGCCTACGGCATCAGCCGCATCCGCACCCCGTCCGGCCGGGTGATCTACACCCACGGCCCGACCGAAGGCGGTCAGGCCATCAACAATCCGCCGCTCTACTACATGAACCAGATGCTGCGCGGCGTCGTCACTTCCGGCAGCGGCCGCTCGGCCGCCATCGGCGGGCGCGACATCGCGGGCAAGACCGGCACCACCTCGGACTACAAGGACGCCTGGTTCGTCGGCTATACGGGCGGCTTCGTCGCCGCCGTCTGGGTCGGCAAGGACGACAACAAGCCGATGGCCCGCGTCACCGGCGGCTCATCCCCCGCCGCCATCTGGCGCGGCTTCATGGAGGCGGCCCTGCCGCGTCTGGCCGTCCAGTCCATCCCCAACGGCCCGCCCCTGCCCGAAGGCTGGACCCCGCCGGACCCCGTCGGCGACCTGATGGGTCAGGTCCAAGATCCCTACGCCACGGCCGTGCCCTATGACGCGGAACAGCCGCCCGCGACCGACGCGCCAGCGCCGCAACCGGCCCAGCCGCAACAGCCCCCGGCCGCACGTCCCGCCCCGCCGCAGGCCCTGCCAGCGCCCCAGCAGGAACGCCGCCCGGACGCCCTGTTCTTCTAATGGACTGACGCCGGGTCAAACGCCCGGCGACACCCTCAGCGCTCCAGTCGCGCCCGCACGGCGCGGCCGAAGCGTTCGGCGGCGTGGGGGGCGGCGGCGAGGTAGAAGTCCGGCTCGATCAGTTCGGCTTCCATCAGCACCCATTCGCCGTCGTCGCCCCTCGTCATGTCGATGCGGGCGTAGAGCAGGTCTTCGTCGATCGCCGATAGCGTGCGTTCGGCCAGGTCCAGCGCGCCCTGCGGCGCGGCGTCCAGCGCCTGATACTGGCCGCCGTACTGGGTCTGGATGCGGAATTCGCCGGCCTGACCGGGGCGCTTGTTCACGACGTGGCTCAGTTCGCCGCCGAAATAGAGCAGGGACGTCTCGCCTTCGGTTTCGATGGCCTTGAGGTAGGGCTGGATCATCGCGCCGCCCACCGGGGCGTCGGTCAGGGCCGTATCCAGCAGGTCGCCGGCCGCCACCCGCAGGGTCCGCCAGGCGCCGCCCGAGACGGTCGGCTTGACGATCAGGGTCTCGGCCCCCGTTGCGGCGAAGGCGGCCTCGACCACGCCCGCGTCGACATGGTCGGTGAAGATCGTCTCGGGGATGGCGACGCCCTTTTGCGCCAGACGGGCAAGATAGCGTTTGTCGGCGTTCCACCGCACAGTCTGCGCCGGATTGGCGAGGGGCGCGCCCGCCTCGCTCCAGGTCGTGCAGGCCTGAAGCCAGCGTTCGTGGTCCTGATGATAGCCCCAGACCAGCAGCGGCAGGACCAGCGGATAATCCATCAGGCCGCGCGCATTCTCGACGTGATCGGTCCACGGCGTGGGTCGGGCCGTGATCCCCGCCGTCGCCAGCGCCTCGCCCAGCCGGTCCAGAACGCCGGGCCACAGGGTCGAATAGGTGGGATCGGCCGGATCGGGGGTCAGGACGGCGACATCGGTCATGAACAGGGCTCCGCTCGGCCCGGCGGGGCCGTCTGCAAGGGAAGACGTGGACTTAGGCGGCCGCTGTCTGCGGGAGAAGGGCCGGTTTTCCTTTTCCATGAAGACCGGCGCTCTGGCGCGCGACGGCCTCGCCCGCTATGGGGGCGAACATGACCCAATCCCTGCCTGCCTTCGCTCAAAACGCACGCTTCGACGTCTGCGCCCTGGGCAACGCCATCGTTGACGTTCTGGCCCCGTGCGAACCGACCTTCCTTGAGGCCAAGGGGCTGGTTCCCGGCTCGATGCAGCTGGTCGACGAGACGCAGAGCGCGACCCTGTATGAGGCCATGGCGGCCGGGGTCGAGGCGTCGGGCGGTTCGGCGGGCAACACCGTGGCGGGCGTCGGCTCGTTCGGCGGGCGCGCCGCCTATATCGGCAAGGTGGCCAGGGATACGCTGGGCGAGGTGTTCAGCCACGACATCCGCGCGGTGGGCGTCCACTTCGACACCCCTGTGCTGGAAGACGGCGCGGGGAACGGCTTCGGCACCGGGCGCTGCCTGATCAACGTCACGCCGGACGGCCAGCGGACCATGTGCACCTTCCTGGGCGCCGCGAACCAGCTGACCGTCGCCGACGTCGACGCCGCCGTCATCGGCGACAGCGCCACCGTCTATCTGGAAGGTTATCTGTTCGACCCGGCCCCGGCCCGCGCCGCTTTCGAGGCCGCCGCCGCCGCCGCCCACGCGGCGGGCCGCAAGGTCGCCATCACCCTGTCGGACAGCTTTGTCGTCCACCGCTGGCGCGCTGAACTGCTGGCCTTCATCGAGGCCTCGGCGGACATCGTCCTGGCCAATGAGGCCGAGCTTCAGGCCCTGTTCGAAACCGAAGATTTCGACGTCGCCGCCGCCCATCTGGGCCGTATCGTCGAGGTCGCCGCCGTGACGCGCGGCGCCGCCGGTTCGGTGCTGTTCCGTGGCGACGAGCGGGTCGAGGTCGCCGCCTGCCCGGTCGAGAAGGTTGTCGACACCACGGGCGCCGGCGACCAATACGCGGCGGGCGTTCTGCTGGGCCTGTCGCGCGGCCTGTCGCTGGCCGAGGCCGGGGCGCTGGGTTCGCTGGCCGCGTCTGAGGTCATCGCCCACTGGGGGCCGCGCCCGATGATCGCGCTGAAGGACCTGGCGACGCAGAACGGTCTGAGCCTGTAAGAGCCGCAACAATGGGCTGAACGCAGCGCCCGCTTGCCGTCGGGCGCAGGGCCGCGTAATCGGCTGGCCATGTTCGGCCTCGCCAATCCCGACCGTTTCATGCGCTTCACCGGACCTCTGGTCCCGGTGTTGTGGATCTGCGCGCTCGGCCTGCTGCTGGCGGGAACGTGGTTCAGCTTCACCGCGCCCGCCGACTATCAGCAGGGCGACACCGTCCGCATCATGTTCATTCACGTTCCGGCCGCCAGTCTGGGCCTGATGGCCTATGGCGCGCTGGGCGTGTCCAGCTTCTTCGCCCTGGTCTTCCGCCATCCGCTGGCCGATGCGGCGGCGCGCGCGGCGGCGGTGCCGGGCGCGGCGTTTACGGCGCTGGCGCTGGTCACCGGCTCCCTGTGGGGCAAGCCGATGTGGGGGACGTGGTGGGTGTGGGACGCGCGCCTTACCAGCGTGCTGGTGCTGTTCCTGTTCTACCTCGGCTATATGGCCCTGCGCGCCTCGATCGACGATGAGGCCAAGGCCGCGCGGGCGGCGGCGGTGCTGGGTCTGGTCGGCCTGATCAACCTGCCGATCGTCAAGTTCTCGGTCGACTGGTGGAACACCCTGCATCAGCCCGCGTCGCTGCTGCGCTCGGGCGGGACCAGCGTGGATCCGGTCTTCCTGCCTGCCCTTCTGACCATGATGGCGGCCTATGCCGTGCTGTTCGGCGCCATCTGGCTGACATCCATCAGGACCGAGGTGCGCCGTCGCCGCGTTCTGACCCTTCGCGCCCGCGCGGCGCTGGAATCCTGAGGCGTTCGCCATGCTTGATCTGGACATGAGCCCCTACGGCGCCTTCGTCTGGCCCGCCTGGGGCATCAGCGCCGTGGTTCTGGCCGCCCTGTCTGCGCGCGCTCTGATCGCCGCGCGCCGCTGGAAGCGCGAACTGACCCGGCTGGAGGCGGCTCGCAAATGAAGCGCTGGCTGGCCCTGCTGCCCATCGTCGTTCTGGCGGCGCTTGGGATCTTCCTGATGACGCAGATGGGCCGGATGGCGGGCGATCCCGCCGCCGGGCCGACCTATCGCCCCGACGCCCTGGTCGGCCAGCCGATCCCCGAGACGACGGTCCTGCCCATTCTGGTAGACGGCAAGGCGAGCGACGACCTGCTGGATCTGAAGACGGCGGGCGTAGGCAAGCCGATGATCGTCAACGTCTTCGCCAGCTGGTGCGCCCCGTGCCGCCTGGAGCATCCGCAGCTGATGGCGCTGAAGGAACAGGGCGTCGCCGTAGTCGGCGTGGCCTATAAGGACGATCCCGTCGCCACCGACGCCTTCCTGGAAGAGCTGGGCGATCCCTATCGTCTGGTGCTGGTCGACCGTGAGGGGCGGGCGGGGCTGGATCTGGGCGTATCCGGCGTGCCGGAAAGCTTCGCCGTCGACGCCTTCGGAACCATCGTCGCCAAGTCGTCCGGACCTGTGTTGACCGACGCCGATCTGAAGAAACTGACCGACGCCCTGAAGGCGCCCGCCCGCTGAGGCGATCGCCCGAAACAGGGTGAATCGTGCGTTAACCATATCTAGACGAAGCGAGGGCATCCTCGCCCCATGTCCGCGATTTCGTCCGAGCGGCCGGCCTTTCCGCCCACGGCGGGCGGCGCGGCCCACGCCCTGAGAACCGCTCAGTCGGCCTTCTTCCGTCAGGCCATGGGCGTGACGGCTCCGGCTGCAGCTCCAACGACCGCTGAACAGACGCCCTTAACGATAGCGTCCGAAGTTCCAACCGCACCCACGCGCCTGCAACGCCCCGGCTCCCTGCTCGACATCCGGGTCTAGGCGCGGCTAGGCCCCCACGGCGTGCAGCGCTGCGCCATGGTCGCGCAGCCAGCGGCGGTGCGCGCGGTGGTCGCCGATCAGGCGGGTCACCACCGCCCAATAGGCCGGGCTGTGATCGGCGTGGACCAGGTGGGCGACCTCGTGCGCGGCCAGGTAGTCGGCCACGGCGGGCGGGGCCATGATGACGCGCCAGGAATAGCGGATCGAGCGGTTGTGCGGGCTGCATGAGCCCCAACGCGAGCGGGTGTCGACGATGGACACCTTCACCGGCGGCTGGCCCAGGGTCTTCAGGTGGACGTCCGTGCGCTCGGTCAGGAAGTCGCGCGCGGCGCGGCGGAACCAGTTCTCGATGCGGCGGGAAAAGGCCTCGCCCTCGCCGCCGGAACGCAACACAGGCCCCTCGGGCGTGTCGATCAGGCGCGCTGCGCCTGCGCCGCCGCTGGCTTCCAGGCGCACGGTGCGGCCCAGCCAGGTCACGACGGCGCCCGGTTCGAACGGCTGCGTATCGAGGCGCGCGGCGAGGCGTTCGGCGATCCATCCGGCCTTGGCGCGGGCGAAGGCCACGACCTCGCCCAGACGTCGCTCGCTGGGGGCCACGGCCACAGCTTCGCCTGCGCGAGGGTCGATGCGGATCGACAGCCGACGCGCGCGCGGATTGACCGACAGCCGCAGGGCGCCGCCGCCCTCAAGCGGCAGACGCTGACCGTTCCGGTACGACACTGACAGCTTCGTTTTTGGCGATGAAATCGCGCACGCGGGGATAGATCTCCTCGCGGAAACGGCGGCCGTTGAAGACGCCGTAGTGGCCGACCTTGGGCTGGACGTAGAGCAGGCGCCGGTCGTCGGGGATGTTCGGCGTCAGGCCGTGCGCGGCCTGGGTCTGGCCAACGCCTGAGATGTCGTCCATCTCGCCCTCGATGGTGGCCAGGCCTATGTCGGTGATGGCGCTGAGGTCGACTGGCTTGCCGCGATGCTCCAGCAGGCCGCGCGGCAGCAGATGCTGCTGAAAGACGATGTCGATGGTCTGCAGATAGAATTCTTCCGTCAGGTCCAGCACCGACAGATATTCGTCGTAGAACTGCTCGTGCTTCTCGACCCCGTCGCCGTCGCCCGCGACCAGATCGTTGAAGTAGCGACGATGGGCGTCGATGTGCTTGTCCTCGTTCATAGACATGAAGCTGTAGAGTTGGACGAAGCCCGGATAGACCCGCCGCCCGACGCCCGGATAGGGCAGGGGCACGGTGTGGATCATGTTCGACTTGAACCAGGTGAAGGGTTTTTCCTCGGCCAGCTGGTTCGTCACCGTCGGCGACAGGCGCGCGTCGATGGGCGAGCCCATGAAGGTCATGGAGGCGGGACGGTTCGGATCGTTTTCGGCCGCCATCACGGCGCAGGCGGCCAGCACCGGCGGTCCCGGTTGGCAGACGCCGACGACATGGGCGCGCGGGCCGACGGCGGCCAGCATCGCGCGCACTTCGTCAATGTAGTCGTAAAAGTCGAACCGACCTTCCAGCATCGGCACCTGACGGGCGTTCGACCAGTCGGTGACATAGACGTCGTGGTCCTGAAGGAAGGTTTCGACCGTGCCGCGCAGCAGGGTGGCGTAGTGGCCCGACAGGGGCGCCACGATCACGACGGCGGGCGCCGCCGTCGCCTTTCCGGCGCGCTTCAGATCGCCGATGTTGCGGGCGAATCGCACCAGCCGGCACCAGGGCGAGGACCAGACGACCTGTTCGGTCGTGCGCACGGGCTTGCCGTCGATCTCGATCGTCTCAAGGTTCCAGTCGGGCTTGCCGTAGCGGCGCGTCAGGCTCTCGAACACCTCGGCGGCGGCATAGGCGGTGCGGCCGATCGCCGTGTCGGACGCCGGATTGAGCGGAGAGGTCCAGAACTGGCGGGCCATCTGGGCCCCGATCCGGAACGGCGTCGCCGAATGATAGGCGAGCTCGTGAAAAGCGTAGAGCATGAAACCCCGGTTGCGGCCTCCGCTGACAGCGGAACGCTGATCATACAGGGCGCCGCGTCGCAAAATAAGGCCGGTTTCGCCCTGTTCAGGGAAAGGTGATCAGCCCTTCTCCATCGCATTTTCGATCAGGGTCGCGGTGCGGCTGGGCCCCAGATCATGGGCGACGGCGCTGCGGAACTGGCCGTCCGGTCCCATCAAATAGACGGTCAGGCCGTGGTTCATGGTGTAGCCCTCGCCCTCGCCGACCTTCTGATAGAAGGCGCGATAGGCCTTGGCCGCCTGCGCCACCTGCTCCGGCGTGCCGGTCAGGCCGATGACGCCATTGGGGAAGCCATCGGAGGACAGATAGTCCTTCAGCATCTGCGGAGTGTCGCGCTCGGGGTCGATGCTGACGAACAGGATCTGCAGATCCTTGGCCTTGTCGCCCATCCGTTCCTGCACGGCGTTCAGCACGCCCAGGGTGGTCGGGCAGTAGTCGGGGCAGTAGGTGAAGCCGAAGAAGACCAGACTCCATTTGCCCTCGAGAATCTTCTCGGTGACCACCTGGCCGTCCTGATTGGTCAGGGTGAAGGGGCCGCCGACCAGAGGCTGGCCGGTCGCGGCGTCCGTCGTCTGTGCCGATTGCTGGCGGCCGCCGACCACCACCATGGTCACGACGCCCAGCGCCAGGGCTATGACGGCGCAGGCGGCGGCGAACAGGATTACGGGACGGCGGGGCATGGCGTCTCCTTGAACAGAAGCGGGACGGCGGACATTCGGCGGGCGCGACACGGCGGACCGTGCAGCCGATCTTTCCCCGGTCTATAGAAGAGGGGTGAACCCTACAGAAGCCCCCATCCGGTCGCAGCCTGCCTTGAACCCGGCCGCCCCGCGTCCCGCTCTCGACGCCCTGACGCAGGCGGGCGGCGAACTGGCGGGCCTGCCGGAGCTGCCCCGGCGCGGACGCGGCCTGTCGCTGCGGACGCTGATCGTGCTGCGCTGGCTGGCGGTGATCGGCCAGACCTGTGCGATCCTGACGGCCTATTTCGCCCTGCACTTCCCCTTGCCTTTGTGGGAGTGTCTGGCCGTGATCGGCGCGGGCGTGGCGATGAACCTGGCCACCATGGCGCGCGCACGCCGCATCGACGGCAGCCTGCCGGACGGACCGAGAACTGCGGCGCAGCTGGGCTTCGACATTCTGCAGTTGGCGACCCTGCTGGCGCTGACCGGCGGGCTGGCCAACCCCTTCTGTCTGCTGCTGGTCGCGCCGGTGACGATCGCGGCGGCGGCTCTGCCTGCCCGCCAGGCCGTCATTCTGGGCGTGATGGCCCTGATCGCCGTGGGTTTTCTGTTCTCGTGGTCCCTGCCCCTGCCGTGGCGCCTGCATGAACATCTTGAGCTGCCGGGCCTCTATCGTCTGGGGCTGGGGCTGGCGCTGGTGACGGGCGTGCTGTTCACCGCCGGCTATGCCTGGAAGGTGGCCGCCGACGCCGACAAGCTGGAACTGGCCCTGGCCACCACCCAGGACGTTCTGCAGCGCGAGCAGAGGCTGGCGGCGCTGGGGGGGCTGGCCGCCGCCGCCGCGCATGAGTTAGGCACGCCGCTGGCCACCATTCAAGTCGTCGCCAAGGAAATGCTGCGCGACGCGCCCGCGGACAGCCCGGCCGCCGAGGACGCCGCCTTGATCCTGCAACAGGCGGAACGCTGCCGCGCCATCCTGAAACAGCTGTCGGCCCAACCCGAGGAGGGCGACGCCCTGTTCGCCGACATCGGCCTGACGGCTTTGCTGGAAGAGGTGGCCGACCCGCATCGCGGCTTCGACCTCGACTTCGATATCGCCGTAAGGATACCGCCCGGTCAGGACGCCCCGCGCCTGCGCCGCCTGCCCGAGATCGTCCATGGCCTGTCCACCCTGATCGAGAACGCCGCCGATTTCGCCACGACCCGCGTCCAGTTGACCGCCGTGGTCGACGCGGGATGGATAGAGATCGACATCGTCGACGACGGCCCCGGCTTCGCCTCAGAAATCCTGCCGCGTCTGGGCGAGCCCTATGTGACCAGCCGCCCGCAGGCCAAGGCCCGTCGCGCCCTGGCCGCCCAGATCGCGGCCGCCTCGCGCCCGGCCCGGCGCGAACGTCGCGCGCCTCCGCCGCCGATCACCGCCCCGATCGCCCCCAGTCAGGGCGGCATGGGACTGGGCTTCTTCATCGCCCGCACCCTGCTGGAACGCTCCGGCGCCAAGGTTTCTGTGGGCGCGGGCGATCCGGCGCGAGGCCAGCCCGCGGGTGCCCGCGTCTCGGTCCGCTGGCCGCGTCAGGTGCTGGAAGTCACCGCCTCGGCCATGGAAGGCGATGGAACCTGATGTCGCAGTCGAGAGCTTGGCCCTTGACCCTGCGTCCCTGACGCACGACCTGAAACCTCAGGAGAAATACATGTCCGAACCCGAGACCCAGATCACAGAACAGATCGCCGCCCTCAGCGACCGATCGCTGCTGCTGCTGGACGATGATCAGGCTCTGCGCACGCGACTGGGCCGGGCGCTGGAATCACGCGGTTTCACCGTCACCCTCGCCGGTTCTCTGGCCGAGGCGACGGACGCCCTGCGCCAGTCCACGCCCGCCTTCGCCGTTCTGGACATGCGGCTTGAGGACGGCAACGGCCTCAAGGTTGTCGAAGCCATCCGCGAGCGGCGCGAGGACGCCCGCATCGTCATGCTGACCGGCTATGGCGCCATCGCCACGGCCGTCGCGGCGGTCAAGGCGGGCGCCGTCGACTATCTGCAGAAGCCCGCTGACGCCGACGACGTGGTCAAGGCCCTGCTCTCGACCGGCGAAGCGCCCGAGCCGCCCGAAAACCCCATGTCGGCCGACCGGGTGCGCTGGGAGCATATCCAGCGCGTCTATGAGCTGTGCGACCACAACGTCTCCGAGACGGCCCGCCGTCTGGGAATGCACCGCCGCACCCTGCAACGCATCCTGGCCAAACGCGCGCCGCGATAGGCTTTTTTGTTGCGCGCTATGCTCGCGATGCGGTCGCTCGCGGCTTGAACGCGACCGCGACTGACGATCCCACCATCAGTCGCGCATCGTTCTGAGCGCGCCCAAGCGTGCAAAGGCCAGCGTCAGAGCCTTGCGCCGCGCGGGCGCCAGAGGCGTGGCGGGCGCGTCGCGCACCACCGCCCCGCCGAAGCCGTCGGCCACGATCAGGCCCGGCTCGTTCGGCAGCACGCCTTCAGGGAACTCCGGCGCGACAGCGAAGTAGAAGGCGTCGCAGAAGGGGCCGTACTCCTGCCATTTGCGGTCGACGCGATAGTCGTCGATCCCCGACTTCACCTCGCAGATGATGATGTCGCCCTTCGGCCCCAGCGCGATGACGTCGGCCCGCCGTCCGTTGGGTAGGCAGACCTCCAACAGGGGCGCATAGCCCATGTCCAGCATCAGTCGCGCCGCCCCCCGCGTGACCGACAGGGTCGTTTCCGGGCGGCTGAAGACCAGTTCGAGATGGAGAGCGGCGGCGGCCATACGCATTTATGTTCCGCCTATGTTCCAGCCGCAAGCCTTTCCTCCCCATGCAATGGGGAGGGGGACCGCGAAGCGGTGGAGAGGCTTCTGTCAGCAGAACCAAGCCGCCCCTCCGCCACGTCGGCGGCGCCGCCGCACCACCTCCCCATTCGCATGGGGAGGAGAAATCAACGCTCCAGCTTCAGGCGGTTCTCCCGCCACGCGTCCCGCGTCTGGCCCCAGATGTTGATCGGATGCTCATGGAAGGGCGGCGGCGCCCGGCCCGGCCCGCGATTGGTCGAACCCAACCGCTCGGCCACCTTTTCCGACGCCCGATTGTCCGGGTCGATGCAGTGGATGACATCCGGCCAGTCCAGCACATCGCAGGCGTAGTCCATCGTCGCGACCGCAGCCTCGATCGCATAGCCCTTGCCCGTAGCGTCGGGGTGCAGGCTCCAGCCCACCTCGCGGCCCGGCCAGTCGTAAGGGTGCAGCGGCCCGATACGGCCCATCCAGAGTCCGGTAGCCTTCTCGATCACCGAGAACATGCCCTCGCCGTGCAACGCCCACATCCCGGCGACCGAGGCGATGGTGCGCCACACCTGATGCTTCGACTGCGGTCCGCCGATGAAGCGCGTCGTCTCCGGATCAGCCTGAAACTCGGCCCAGCGCGGGAAATCATCCAGCGTCGGCGGGCGCAGGAACAGGCGCTCCGTCTCCAGCGTGGGGCCGAGCGGGGAGGTCGGAAGATCGATCACAACAGATACTCGCGTTCCAGGGTGTAGATGCTGCCGTCGCCGGTCAGGACGCTGGAATAGAGGCCGAAGCGATCCACGCGGATCGGCGGCGACTTCAGCAGATTGTGCCCGGCGATCCAGGCGCCGATGCGGTCAGGATTCGCCTGCGGCTTCAGATAGGCCAGGGTGACGTGCGGTCTATACTCGCGCTTTTCAGGCGGGACGCCGGCCCGCTCGCCCGCCGCGCGGCAACGTCCGGCCAGGACGTTCAGCGGCTCGGATCGTTCCAGCCCCGCCCACAGGGTATGACTGCGGTGATTGTCGCCGAAGGCGCCGACTCCGTTCAGGGTGATCTCGAACGCCCCCCCGCCCTCGACCCGCGTCAGCTCCGAGGCCAGATCGTCGGCCGTGCGTTCAGACGCCTCGCCATAGAAGGACAGGGTGACGTGCAGGGCGTCCAGCGGCCGCCAGCGGGCGCCCGGCAGGCCGGATTGACGCCGCGCCAGCGTCTCGGCGACGTCTTCAGGAATAGAGATGGCGGTGAACAGGCGTAACATGCGACCCTTGGTAGCGGGCGGAACCGGCGACTGAAAGTCCGGTTTTTCTTGCAAGGATGCGTCTGCATCCCGATATTTCAGCCAAAGGTCAGGATATTCCTGGCCGCATGGGAGACTAGTTTCGCGATGAGCGACTTCAACAACGGCTATGCGCGCCCGCTACCGCAGTCGGCGGACATGTCCGTCGACGCCGGTCTGCGCGCCTTCATGCTGGGCGTCTACAACAAGCTGGCGATCGGTCTGGTCGTCGCGGGCGCCCTGGCCTACGTCACCGGCAACGTCCCGGCGGTGCAGCAACTGCTGTTCGCCCGCATGCCGGACGGCCGCATCGGCCTGACCATGCTGGGCATGATCATCCAGTTCTCGCCGCTGGTCATGCTGTTCGGCTCCATGTTCTTCATGAAGAACCCGACGGCCAGGGGCGTGAACATGCTCTACTGGGCCGTGGTCGCCACCATCGGCGCCGGTCTGGGCGTGCTGTTCCTGCGCTATACGGGCGGTTCGCTGGCCTCGACCTTCTTTGTCACCGCCGCCGCCTTCGCAGGTCTGAGCCTGGTCGGCTATACGACCAAGAAGGACCTGACCGGTATGGGCACCTTCCTGATCATGGGCGTGATCGGCCTGATCATCGCCTCGATCGTCAACATCTTCATGCAGTCGGGCGTGATGTATCTGGTGATCTCGGGCGCGGGCGTGCTGATCTTCTCGGGCCTGATCGCCTATGACACCCAGCGTCTGAAGATGACCTACTACGCCATGGGCGGCGACCAGAACGCGCTGGGCGTGGCCACGGGCTTCGGCGCCCTGAGCCTGTTCATCAACTTCATCAACCTGTTCCAGTTCCTGCTGGCCTTCATGGGCAGCCGCGAATAGGGCTTTTCAAGTGCGCTATGGCCGTGACGCGGTCACGGCCGACTTGAGCGCGGCTTGATAGGCCAAGACAGAATGGGGCCTCGACGGCGACGTCGGGGCCTTTTTCTTGGCCCCTGCTTTGTCTTTTCGCCCTACTCCACCACCGTGAACCTGCGGCTGTCGAACACGCGCAGCACCTGGGCCAGGTCGCGGCCACGCTTCAGCACATGACCGCCCTCGCCGATCACCGCCCACTGCCCCTGTTTCAGGCGCAGGGCCGGGCGTTTCTCGATGCGATAGAGCGGCGCGTCGCCGTGGCGACGAAAAACGGCGAACTCTGCATGATCCCGTCCCCCGGCCATGGCGTAGTCGCGCCACTCGCCCGCCGCCACCATCCGCCCATAGACCCGCAGCATCTGGTCCAGTTCGCGGCGGTCGAAGAAGACCGGCCCCGCCCCTGAAGCGCCCTGCGGCTGCGCGTTCGAACTGTCGGCGTCGAAGCTCATGACCTCAACTTAGGCCCCCGTCAGAGAAACGCCAGCGCCTGCACTCCACTTGTCACCCGCCGCGCGCCCGTCCAAAAGGCGGATCAAGTTCTAGATACGGAGACGAACCCATGGCGACGAGCGAAGGCTGGGATATGCCCACCGGCGAACTCATGAAGGGCAAGAAGGGCCTGATCATGGGGGTGGCCAACTCCAACTCCATCGCCTGGGGCATCGCCTCGCAACTGGCGGCGCAGGGCGCCGAACTGGCCTTCACCTATCTGGGCGAGGGTCTTGAGCGCCGCGTGCGCCCGCTGGCCGAAAGCGTCGGCGCCAAGCTGCTGATCCATGCCGACGTCACCGACGACGCCTCGATGGACGCCGCCTTCGCCGAGCTGGAAAAGGAATTCGGCACGATCGACTTCGTCGTCCACTCGGTGGCCTTCGCCAACAAGGACGAGCTGAAGGGCTCCTTCGTGGACAACACCACCCGTGACAGCTTCCTGCTGGCCATGAACATCTCGGCCTTCAGCTTCGTCGACGTGGCCAAGCGCTCGGCGAAACTGATGCCCAACGGCGGTTCGATGATCACCCTGACCTATCTGGGTTCCGAGCGGGTCATTCCGAACTACAACACCATGGGCGTGGCCAAGGCCGCGCTGGAAGCCGCCACCCGCTACATCGCGCGCGACCTGGGACCCAAGGGCATCCGCGTCAACGCCATCTCGGCAGGCGCCATGCGCACCCTGTCGCTGGCGGGCATTTCGGGCGGACGCGGCCTGCACTCCAAGTCGGCGCAGTTCTCCCTGATCAAGGAAGAGACCTCGATGGAAGGCGTCGCCGGCGCCGCCCTGTGGCTGTGCTCGGACCTGGGCCGCTCGACCACGGGCGAAGTCGTCCACGTCGACGCCGGTTTCCACGCCGTCGGCCTGCCCGACGACATGGAAGGCTGATCCCGACCGGGTTTCGGACAGACAGAGGGCCGCCGGGCGAACCGGCGGCCCTTTTTTGCATCTACCCCTGCCCGCGCACCCCGGCGGACGTCGGGATGAGCGGAAGAAAGGCGCATTTCTGCTTTCGACGCGCCGCCCATCGTCCTAGCTTGGGCGTATGAGTTCCGTGCGCCTGCCTCCCCCCGCCAGCTTTTCCGCCGCCGCGGTGGCCACCGTCGTCGGTTTCGGCGGCACGGTCGCCCTGATCGTTCAGGCCGGTCAGGCGATGGGTGCGGCGCCCGGCCAGATCATCTCCATGGTCACCGCCCTGTGTCTGGGCATCGGCCTGCCCGGCGCAGTGCTGAGCTGGCGGCTGAAGATGCCGGTCGTGCTGGCCTGGTCGACGCCGGGCGCGGCCCTGCTGGCCGCCTCGACGCTGGGCCTCGGCTGGTCGACCGCCGTGGGCGCCTTCGTCATCGCCGGGCTGATGATGGTGCTGACGGGGCTGGTCCCTGCGCTGGGTCGCCTGGCCGAGCGCATACCCGCCGCTGTCGCCTCGGCCATGCTGGCGGGGGTGCTGCTGCCCTTCTGCCTCAAGCTGTTCCTGGTGTTCCCGACCGACCTGATGCTGGCGGCGGGGCTGCTGGCGGTCTTTCTGGTGATGCGTCGACTGGCGCCTGCCTGGTCCCTGCCCGCCGTTCTGGTCGCCGCCTTCGCCGTTCTGGCCGTGCGCGGTCAGGTCGCCCTTCCCGAGGGAACCGGCCTGTTCGGCAATCTGTCGCCGGTCATGCCCGCCTTCGACTGGAAGGCGGCGGTCAGTCTGGCCCTGCCGCTGTATCTGGTGACGCTGGCGTCGCAGAATCTGCCCGGTCTGGTGGTGCTGAGGGCTGCAGGCTACACCCCGCCCGCCGGAAAGCTGATCTTCTGGGGCGGGCTGACCAGCACGCTTCTGGCCCCCTTCGGCGCGCACGGCGTCAATCTGGCCGCCATCACCGCCGCCATCTGCACCGAGCCGGACGCCCACCCCGACGCGACGAAGCGCTGGACCGTGGGCGTGATCTACGGCCTGTTCTATCTGGTCGTCGCCCTGTTCGCGGCGCCGCTGGCCGGGCTGTTCATCGCCATGCCGACCGGGGCCCTGGCCGCCATCACGGGCCTCGCCCTGATCGCGCCCCTGACCGGCTCGCTCAGCGCCATGATGGGCGAAGTGAAGGATCGCGAGGCCGCCGTCCTGACCTTCGCCGCCACCGCCTCGGGCGTGGCCCTGTTCGGGGTAGGCTCAGCCTTCTGGGGGCTGGCGGTCGGCTTTCTGGCGCTGGCGGCGCGACGCTGGATTCCCGCCCGCGCCTGACGCCTTACCGCGTTTTACGCTTCGCCTCTTTACGACCCAAGCGGGGCCGTGCCAGCTTCTTCATCCGGCCGATGGTCGGCCGTCAGAGCGAGGCGATCATGGCGCACAAGTTCGAAGTCTATAAGGACAAGGCGGGCGAATACCGCGTCCGGTTCAAGTACAACTCGGAAATCATCTTCTCGACCGAGGGCTATTCCGACAAGTCCGGCGCCAAGCGCGCCATCGAGTCGATCAAGAAGTTCGTGCCGGACGCTCCGACCGAAGAAATCTGACCCTGTATCGTCGGGGGCGCGCGAACCGCCCGTCCCCGACGCTCACTGGCTTCAGGCCGGTATGTTGAGGCCGCGCTGCACGGCCGGACGGGCCACGCCCCGCGCCAGCCAGGCGGCGACAGCGGGAAAGTCCGCATAGCCGACCAGATCGCCCGCGCCATAGTGTTCGACCAGGTTCCGCACCCAGCCCAGAATGGCGATGTCGGCGATGGTGTAGTCGTCGCCCATGATCCACTGGCGATCCTTCAGCCGCCCCTCCAGAACACCCAGCAGGCGCCGTGATTCCGCGACGTAACGGTCGCGTGGGCGTTTGTCCTCAAAGGCGCTGCCCGCATATTTGTGGAAGAAGCCGACCTGACCGAACATCGGTCCGATGGCGGCCATCTGGAAGAAGACCCACTGCAGCGTCTCATAGCGCGCCGCCGGATCGGTCGGCAGGAAGCGCCCGGACTTCTCCGCCAGATAGACCAGGATGGCCCCCGATTCGAACAGGGGCAGCGGCTTACCCCCCGGCCCGTCGGGGTCGATGATGGCGGGGATCTTGCCGTTGGGATTCAGCGACAGGAACTCAGGCGTCCAGGTCTCGTCCTTGCCGATATCGACCAGGTGGACCTCATAGGGCAGGCCCAGCTCCTCCAGCATGATGGAGATCTTCACCCCATTGGGCGTCGCCAGCGAATAAAGCTGCAGTCGATCAGGATGCTGCGGCGGAAACTGGCGGGTGACGGGAAAAGCAGACAGGTCGGCCATGGAATGCTCCGGCTGGTGTGACCCGCTCCATGTCGGAAGCCGCAAGGCGATCCGCAACCGTGTCGGCGTCAGTCTTCGTCGCGGTCGCTGACTTCGCTCGGGCGGACGATGCGCAGCCAGCCCTCATGGATGTGCAGTTCCGGCGCCGCCTCACGGGTGAAGGGCAGATACCAGGTCGGGCCGCCCTCGGCCGGGGTGATCTCCAGCATGTCGTCGGCGCCGAAGTTCTGAACCGACTTCACCGTGCCCAGCACCACATCGGCCGGATCACGCCCCTCAAGCCCGACCAGATCGGTCAGGTAGAACTCGTCTTCGTCAGGCTCAGGCAGGGCGTCGCGGGTGACGAACAGCTTCTGGCCGCGCCGGGCGTCGGCCTCTTCCTTGGAGGCGATCTCCTTGACCCGCGCCACCACGCCCGCCTTGTCCGGACGCGCCGAGATCAGCGTCAGCACCGGCTTTCCATCGGCCCCCAGCAGCGGCGAATAGCCGACCAGGGCCATGGCGTCGGCGGTATAGGCGCTGATCCGCACCTCGCCCTTCACCCCGAAGGCGCCGCCGATCTGTCCGACCAGAATCAGTCTGTCTTCGCTGCTCATGGCCGGGCTCCGTTTGCCGATGCGATGGGTCCAGATAGCAGAAAAGCAGCGCCCCGGAAGGACGCTGCTTTCCCGTTTCAACCGGCCGTGGCCGGATGAGAAGATAAGGCTCAGGCCTGCTCTTCGGTCGTCTCGACAGCGGCTTCAGCAGCGGGAGCTTCTTCTGCAGGCGCTTCTTCCACGGCCGGAGCGGCGGCAGCGGCGGCGGCGGCTTCAGCAGCCTCGGCCTTGGCGGCGGCTTCGGCTTCCAGGCGGTCGGCTTCGCGCTGGGCGCGCTCGGCGGCGCGTTCCTGGGCCTTCTTGCCCGGCTCGGCCTTCTTGGGGTTGTTGCCCTGCGTCCACTGGACCTTGGCGCCCAGGACTTCGTCCTGCGACAGGAAGCGAGCGACGCGATCGGTCGGCTGAGCGCCCTTGGCCAGCCACTCCAGAATGCGCTCCTGCTTCAGGACGATGCGCGGGGTGGCGCTGTCCTTCGGCAGCATCGGGTTGTAGCTGCCGACGCGCTCGATGAACTTGCCGTCGCGCGGGGCGTGCGAGTCAGCGATGACGATGTGGTAGTAAGGGCGCTTCTTGGCGCCGCCGCGGGACAGACGAATCTTCAGCATTTTCAGTCTCTTTCTAGAAAGGCGTTATTTCTTTTTGGGGAAGCCCGGCAGACCCGGAAGGCCCCCCGGAAGTTGTCCGCCGCCCCCGAGAGGGTTTCCAAGGCCGGCGAGCCGATCCTGAATGGCTTTCATTTCATCGGCAGAGGGTTCCGGCATCTTGCCGCCGCCCAGCGCCTTCAGACGGTTCATGTCGGGGCCGCCCCCGAGTCCACCAGCCCCCATGCCGGGCAGACCGCCCATCATGGAGGCCATCTTCTGCAGGTTCTTGCCGCCGCCCTTGGACAGCGACTTGACCATGTCGGCCATCTGCCGGTGCTGTTTCAGCAGGCGGTTGATGTCCTGAACCTCGACGCCGGCGCCCTTGGCCACGCGCTTCTTGCGGCTGGCGTTCAGCAGGTCGGGCTTCTTGCGCTCGGCCTTGGTCATGGAGCTGATGACGGCCAGCTGGCGGTCGATCATCTTGTCCGAGACGTTGTTCTCGGCCATCTGGTTCTTCAGCTTGGCCACACCGGGCAGCAGGCCCATGATGCCCTGAAGACCGCCCATCTTCTTCATCTGGTTCAGCTGGCCCGCCAGATCGTCCAGGTCGAACTGGCCCTTGGCCAGCTTGCGGGCCATCTTCTCGGCCTTGGCCTGATCCAGCTCGCCCGCGGCCTTCTCGACTAGGGCGACGATGTCCCCCTGCCCCAGGATCCGACCGGCGACGCGGCGGGCGTCGAAGACGTCCAGCGCATCGACCTTTTCGCCCGCGCCCAGATATTTGATCGGCAGGCCGGTGACGGCGCGCATCGACAGCATGGCGCCGCCGCGCCCGTCGCCGTCGGCGCGGGTCAGCACCAGACCCGTCAGCGGCAGGCGCTCGTGGAAGGCGCTAGCGGTGCGCACCGCGTCCTGACCCGTCAGGCTGTCGGCGACCAGCAGAGTCTCGACCGGCTTGGCGATCTCGGCGACCTCGGCCACCTCATTCATCAGCCCTTCGTCCAGGGTGATGCGGCCGGCGGTGTCGAGGATCAGGACGTCAAAGCCCTGCAGCCTGGCCGACTGAAGCGCGCGGCGGGTGATCTGGACCGCGCTCTCGCCCGCCACGATGGGCAGGGTCGCGACCTCGATCTGCTGACCGAGCGTAGCCAGCTGCTCCATGGCCGCCGGACGACGCGTGTCCAGCGAGGCCATCATGACCTTCTTCTTGTCGAACTTCGACAGACGCAGGGCCAGCTTGGCCGAGGTCGTCGTCTTGCCCGAGCCCTGCAGACCGGCCATCAGCACGACGGCGGGCGGGGTCGCATTGGTGTTCAGCGGAACCGGCTCTTCGCCGCCCAGCATGTCGACCAGGCCGTCATAGACGATCTTGATGACCTGATCGGCGGGCTTGACCGCGCGGATGACTTCCTCGCCGGTCGCGGCCGTCTTGGCGCGGGCGATGAAGTCCTTGACCACCGGCAGGGCGACGTCGGCCTCGAGCAGGGCGACGCGGACCTCGCGCAGGGCCTCCTCGACATCCTTTTCGGACAGGGCGCCGCGGCCGGTGATCCGGTCGAAGACGCCTGTCAGCCGCTCGTTCAGAGCCTCGAACATTCAAACCCTTTCATGCGCTTGGGCCTTGGCCTCCGTGAGCAGCGCCCATAGGCGGGCGACCTCTGCGAACGATCACGTCGACAGAGGCCCTCTCCGGGCTCATCCACTCTGTGAAGCGCGCTACCGGCCTTCGGCCTGCTTGAGCGCGTCCTCAAGTAGCGCGAAGCGCGATAGCACACCCCAGAATGGGGTCGTCCCGGTGGAGGCGCAGGTTCAATTGCGCCGGAAGTCGCGGCTTATGGCGGAAAAGCAAGGCGATGTCGACTCCGTTTCTCAGCCGAAACGCCACCACACAAAGGGTTTGCGCGTTGCAGCATGGACTGGCGCGCTCGGATTCCGCTGATACGGTTCCGCTTCCGGCCTCCCCGCGGAGAGACATCCATGACCCAGACTTCCGAATTTCCTCACGACCGCCTCCGCGCGGAGGTCCGGCTTCTGGGCGCCTTGCTGGGCGAGGTGATCCGCGACGAGGGCGGCCAGGCTCTCTACGACCGTATCGAGGCGGTGCGCCAGGCGTCGGTCGCCTATCACCGCGACCCGGCCTCGGACGACGCTTCGGAGCTGGAGCGCCTGCTGGGCGAGCTGTCGCTGGATCAGGCCATCGGCCTGACGCACGGTTTCGCCGCCTTCTCCCTGCTGGCCAATGTCGCCGAGGACCGGGCGGGCAAGCGCCGCGCCCAGGCTCAGGCCGAAGCGGGCGAGCGGGCCGACACCCCCGAGGGCGCGCTTAAACGACTGGCCGGGGCGGGCGTCGACCGGGACGCCGTGCGCGACCTGCTGGCGCAGGCCCTGATCTCGCCGGTGCTGACCGCCCATCCATCCGAGGTGCGCCGCAAGAGCGTCATCGACCGCACCGCAGCGGTCGGCGAACTGCTGGACGGCTGCGACCGTGACGGGATCGCCTGTGACGCCGAGACCCTGAAGGCGGCGCTTCGCCGCCAGATCGTCATCCTGTGGGCCACGCGGCTGACGCGGGCTTCGGCCCTGGTGGTGCAGGACGAGATCGACACCGTGGTCGACTGGCTGCAGCGCATCTTCCTGCACGTGGCCCCGGCCCAGCTGGCCGAGTGGCGCAGGCTGCTGGAGGCGCCCGACCTGGCGCCCTTCGTGCGCATCGGCTCATGGGTCGGCGGCGACCGCGACGGCAACCCCAATGTCGACGCCTCGACCCTGCGCGCCGCCTTCCGCAGTCAGGCCCGCGCCGCGCTCGGCTTCTATCTGGACGAGGTGCACGCCCTGGGCGCCGAGCTCAGCCTGTCCATCGACCTGACCCGCGTCACGCCCGCACTGGCCGCCCTGGCCAAGGGGTCCGGCGACGCCTCTATCCAGCGCGCGGACGAGCCCTATCGTCTGGCGCTCAGCCAGATCTACGCCCGGCTGTCGGCCGCCTATCCGGCCCTGACCGGCGAGCCGACGCCTCGGCCCGCTCGCTTCGACGCCCCGGCCTATGACGGCCCCGACGCCTTCCGCGCCGACCTGAACATCCTGCACGACAGTCTGGTGCAGACCCACGGCGCCGTCTTCGCCGACGACCGGCTGGCGCGGCTGATCACGGCGGCGGACGTGTTCGGCTTCCACATGGCGACGCTGGACCTGCGCCAGAACTCGGACGTGCATGAACGGGTTGTCGCCGACCTGCTGAAGGTCGCAGGCGCCTGCCCTGACTACGCCGCCCTGGACGAAGCCGACCGTCTGTCCGTGCTGGCGCGCGAACTGGCCAGCCCGCGCCCCCTGTTCTCGCCCTACGCCGACTATGCGCCCGAGACGCTGAAGGAGCGCGCCATCCTTCAGGCCGCCGCCGAGGCCCTTTCGACCTTCGGCCCGCAGGCGATCCGCACCCATATCGTGTCCAAAACCGACGCCGCCTCGGACATGCTGGAGGTCTATCTGCTGCTCAAGGAAGTCGGCCTCTACGACCCGGCCGATCCCGGCGCCTGCCCCATTCAGGCCGCGCCCCTGTTCGAGACGATCGACGACCTGCGCGCCGCCCGCGCCACGCTGGAGCGCGTCCTCGCCGAGCCTTCCGCCCGCGCCGTGGCCGAGGCGCGCGGGGTGCAGGAGGTGATGATCGGCTATTCCGACAGCAACAAGGACGGCTCCTACCTGACCTCGGGGTGGGAACTGCATGAGGCGTCGCACGCCCTGCTGGACACCACGCGCGCGGCGGGGGTGCGGCTGCAGCTGTTCCACGGCCGGGGCGGCGCCGTCGGGCGCGGCGGCGGCTCGGCCTTTTCGGCCGTGCTGGGCCAGCCCGCCGGGACCGTCGCGGGCCGCATTCGCGTCACCGAACAGGGCGAGGTCATCGCCAACAAATACGGCGAACCCGAGGTGGCCCAGCGCAACCTCGACGCCCTGACCTGCGGGACCCTGCTGGCCTCGCTGGGGCCGCAGTCCGACGCGGGCTACAGCGCCGAACATGGGGCCACGGCCGCGCGCCTGTCGGCCGCCTCGATGAAGGCCTATCGCGCCCTGGTCTATGAGACGCCCGGCTTCGTCGACTATTTCCGGGCCGCCACGCCCATCGCCGAGATCGCCGACCTGAAGATCGGCTCGCGCCCCGCCAGCCGCACGACCTCCACCGCCATCGAGGACCTGCGCGCCATTCCCTGGGTGTTCAGCTGGTCGCAGTCGCGGGTCATGCTGCCCGGCTGGTTCGGCTTCGGCTCGGCGGTTCAGGGCGAAGACCCCGCCGAACTGCGCGCCATGGCCGAGACCTGGCCCTTCTTCCGCACCGTGGTCCAGAACATGGAGATGGTGATGGCCAAGGCCGACATGGCCATCGCCCGCCGCTATGCCGGACTGGTCCCCGACGCGGCGCTGGCCGGGCGTATCCACGCCGCCATCCGCGCCGAATGGGATCGCACCGTCGCCGCCGTCCTGTCGATCACCGGCCAGCAGAGCCTGCTGGGCGGGCAGCCGGAACTGGATCGGCTGATCCGTCAGCGCCTGCCCTATGTCGAGCCGCTGAACCATGTGCAGATCGAACTGATCCGCCGCCGCCGCGCGGGCGACGACGACCCGCGCGTGCGCAACGGCATCCTTCTGGCCATCAACGGCGTGGCGGCGGGCCTCAGGAACAGCGGCTGATCACAGCCAGTTCGAACGCTTGAAGGCGACATACAGACCCACGCAGATGGACAGGATCACCAGCAGCACCGCCGGATAGCCATAGGTCCAGCGCAGCTCGGGCATATGTTCGAAATTCATGCCGTAGATGCCCGCCACCGCCGTCGGCGTGGCCAGTATGGCGGCCCAGGCCGCCAGCTTGCGGGTGATGACGCCCTGCCGCTGCTGCTCCAGCAGATTGGACACCTCGAACACCGAGGCCAGGATGTCGCGCAGGCCCGCCGCCCGGCTGGCCACCCGGCGCACATGGTCGGCGACATCGCGGAAATAAGGCCGCACCTCGCGGTCGATGCAGGGCAGGTCCAGCGACTGCAGCTTGACGCAGACCTCCTCCATCGGCCCCAGCACCCGGCTGAACTTCAGCAGCTCGCGACGCAGTTCGAACAGGCGGGTGATCTCGACGCGCGACAGGAAGCTGTCCAGCGCGACCTGCTCCATCTCCAGCACCTTGTCCTCGATGGCGTCGATGATGGGGATGTAGCCGTCGACGACGAAGTCCAGCACCCCGTGCAGGATGAAGTCCGGCCCGTGGCTCAACTGCTGCGGCGAGGCCTCCAGCTGGGCGCGCAGCTGGGTGTGGGCGCGGGCCGAGCCGTGGCGGATGGTGATGACATAGTTGGCGCCGACGAAGACGTGCGTCTCGCCATACAGGATGCGGTCGCCCTTGGCCTGAGCCGTGCGGGCGACGATGAACAGCTCCGAGCCATAGACTTCCAGCTTGGGGATCTGATGCGCCGTCAGCGCGTCCTCGACCGCCAGAGGGTGCAGGTGGAAACGCCGCACCAAACCGTCGAACTCCTCGTCCGTCGGCTCATACAGGCCGATCCAGAGGTCTTCCCCCTTGGTCAGGGCCAGCCCCTGATCCGTCAGCGGCGCCTCACGCACCCGCTTGCCGTCCTTATAGACCCAGGAGGCGACGACGCTCATGCAGACCTCTCCAGCAGAACCACCGCCGAGGCTTACGCACCCCGGCAGAAATAGAAAAGGCCCGGCGGATTGCTCCACCGGGCCCTTCCCGATCTGACGTCCCACGGCCTCAATCAGGCCGAAGGCCGATAGGTCCCGCTCAACATGGGGCCTCAAGCAGCCCGACGGGCGGTAGGCCCCTAAGAAGTCGGGAAGCCGCGCACCTTCAGCAGGGCCTTTACGTCCGGGTCGCGGCCGCGGAAGGCGCGGTAGGCTTCGCCGCGGTCCGTGGTGTTGCCCGGCGCCAGCATGATCGACTTGAAGCGACCGGCGATGTCCGGATTGAAGACGTCGCCCGACTCCTCGAAATAGGCCCAGGTGTCGGCGTCCATCGTCTCGGACCACAGGTAGGAATAGTAGCCCGCCGAATAGGCGTCCGAGGTGAACAGGTGGTTGAACTGCGGCAGGCGGTGCCGCATCACCATCTCCTTGGGCATCCCCAGCCGGGCCAGCGAGGCCTTTTCAAAGGCGCCGATGTCGGTCGGCGGCGAAGCCTGCGTATGCAGGTCCATGTCGACCAGAGCCGAGGACAGATAGCTGACGGTCGCATAGCCCTGATTGAAGGTAGAGGACGCCTCGATCTTGTCCACCAGCGCCTGCGGCATCGGCTGCTTGGTCTCGACGTGCTTCATGTATTTGTCGAGCAACGGGCGCGTCAGCACCCAGTGCTCATGCACCTGCGACGGATATTCCACGAAGTCGCGCGGCGTATTGCCGAACGACGGATAGGTCACCACCGACGAGAAATAGTGCAGGGCGTGGCCGAACTCGTGGAAAAGGGTCTCGGCGTCGTCCAGCGAGATCAGCAGGGGCTGGCCCTCGGCCGCCTTGACGAAGTTGTTGTTGTTCGAGGCCAGGATCGGCTTGGACCCCGTCAGGGTCGAGAAGGACCGATAGGTGGTCATCCAGGCGCCCGAACGCTTGCCCGCACGCGCGAAGTCGTCGGCGTAATACAGGCCGATCAGCTTGCCCGTGGCCTTGTCGGTGACCTCATAGGTGGTCACGTCCGCCTCGAAGACCGGCACCTTGTCCTTGGGCAGGCGCTTGAAGACGAAGCCGTACAGGCGCTCGGCCATGTCGAAGGAGGCGTCGCGGACGGCGTGCAGCTCGAAATAGGGCTTCAGCTCGTTCTGATCGAGGTCGTACTTCGCCTTGCGCACCTTCTCGGCGAAATAGAGGTAGTCCCACGGCTCGATGTCGTGACCGGCGATCGCCTTCATGTCGGCGACCTCTTCGGCGACGCGGGCCTTGGCCGGGGCCCAGACGCGCTGCATCAGGTCCATCGCCGCGGCCGGGGTCTTGGCCATGGTGTCCTGCATCCGCCACTCGGCGTGGTTGGCGAAGCCCAGCAGGCGGGCGCGTTGCTGACGCAGGGCGACGATGCGGGCGATGGTCGCCTTGGTGTCGTTGGCGTCGCCGTTGTCGCCGCGCTTGACGAACTTGGTCCACACCTGCTGGCGCAGGGCGCGGTCGTCGGCGAAGGTCAGGAAAGGGTCGACGCTGGAGCGGGTGTTGACGATGGCCCAGCCCTGAACGTTGCGGGCGCGGGCGGCCTCGGCGGCGGCGGCCTTGTTCGATGCGGGCAGGCCCTTCAGCCCCGCCTCATCGGCGATGACGGTCCAGGTGTTTTCATCCGCCACGACCTTCTGGCCGAAGGTGGTGAAGGCGTTCGACAGTTCGGTGTTGATGCGGCCCAGTTCGGCCTTGCCGGCCTGGTCCAGGGCGGCGCCGTTGCGGATGAAGGCGTCGCGGCTGCGCTCGGCCAGACGCTTCTGCTGGGCGCTCAGACCGGCCGCGTCAGCGCCGTCGGCCACGGCCTTGATGCGCTGGAACAGCTGTTCGTTGAAGGTGATCTCGTCCGAGGCCGCCGACAGAACGGGCGACAGCTCCATCTCGAGCGCGTCCCATTCCTCGCCGCCGATGTTCGACGTCATGACGCTGAAGATGTTCAGGGCGCGGTCCAGCGGCTCGCCCGCCATTTCCATCGCCGCCATGGTGTTGGCGAAGCTCGGCGCCTCGGCGTTGGCCGCGATCGCGGCGATGTCGGCGCGTTGCAGCTCAATGCCTTCCAGCACGGCCTCGCGCATCTTAGGCGCCGTCACCTTGTCCCACGGCGGTACGCCCTCATAGGGGCCGGTCCACGGCTGCAGCAGTTCGGCGCGCGGCGCGGTCGTAGGCAGGACGGCGCGGGCGATACGGGCTTCCTCGTCGGTGTTCACCGCCCCGCCCTTCGAGGCGCAGGCCGCCAGGGCGAAGAGGCTCGTGCCCCCGATGAGAAGATGGCGTCTGTGCATCCGGTTCTCCCAACCTTTGATATTCGACGCGGCTCCTGTCCGTGTGACGGAACCGTCAGCATTGAAGATGTAATCTGAACCATTGGACGGCGAAACCCCGCAGGTCTAAAGGCCTCTGCATGGCGATTGGCGTATTCGACTCCGGCGTGGGGGGCCTGACGGTCCACCGCGAACTCACAACCCGCTTTGCGACGCGGGACTTCATCTATCTGGGCGATCAGGCCCACGCCCCCTATGGCGGGCGCGGAGGCGAGGACATCGTCGATCTGACGCGCGCCGGGTGCGAGCGCCTGTTCGAGGAGGGCGCCTCCGTGGTCGTGCTCGCCTGCAACACGGCTTCGGCCATCGCCCTTCGCCGCCTGCAGCAGACCTGGATTCCGGGCATGCGCGAAAAGCTGGGCCGCCCGGTCAATGTGCTGGGCATCATCGTCCCGACCATCGAGGCGGCCACCGGCCTGCCCTGGTCGTTCGAGGCCGAACGCGAAAGCCGTCTGGAAGGCGAGAAGAAGGAGGCGATCGAAATCACCGGCGTCTTCTGCACCGCCGCCACGGCCATGAGCCGCGTCTATGAGATCGAGATCGACAAGCGCCGCGACGATCTGGCCGTCTTCACCGAGGCCTGCCCCGGTCTTGCGGGCCTGATCGAACTGGGCGCCCCGGCCGAAGAGCTGAAGGTGGTCGTCGACGATCACGTCGACGCCCTGCGCCGTCGCATCGGCCGTCACCCGGACAAGGCGGTTCTGGGCTGCACCCATTATGAGATCGTCGCCGACCTGTTCGCACAGGCCCTGCCGTCCGGGGTGCAGGTCATCAGCCAGCCGGTCTCGGTGGCCGACTCGCTGGAACGCTATTTCGGACGCCACCCGGAATACGACCTCGGGTCGTCGGGCCGTCGCGACTTCCTGACCACCGGCAAGCCGGGACCGCAGTCGGATCTGGTCGCCCAATTCTGGGGCGCGCCCCTGACCTTCGAGCAAGCCTGAACGCGCAGCGCATCGACCTATTGCTGAGCCCGGGTCTGGCCGCGCCTCTGGCCGAAGGTCGGCGCCATCTCCTTCTGCCGCGCCCAGTAAGCGGGGCCGTCGTCCGGCTTGAACATGGTGCGCGGCACCCCGTTTCGATCCACCACGGCGAAGGTGTTGGTCGAGGCCTGATAGAAGAGGGTGTCGCCGTTGGGCCGCTTCACCGTCTCGGTGCCGCGCGGCGTGTTTTCGGTAAAGGCGCGCACCTTCACCAGATAGTCGTCCGCCGTCCGGGCGCCGAAGTCTCCGCCGTTCCGTTCGAACAGCCTCTGCACCTTGGCGTCGGCGGTTTCACGCCGGTTAGCGGTGACGGGCGGCGGAGCGCTCTGAAACGGAGCCTCCGCCTCCGTCGTCTCCGGCACGACATCCGCCAGTAGACCCGGCGCGTCCGGCGCGCTGCGCTCACGGGTTTCGACCGCTGAACCGCCGTTGTCGCATCCCACCAGAGCCACGGCTGCAAGGGCCATAAAGGCCGCTGTCCGTATCCGCATGGCGTTCCCTCCCGAAAACCTGCGGAACGAAGTTATGCATACTCTTTTCGCGCCGACAACGTGTGATGCAACCGGCGCGTTCAGCGTTCGCCCGAACATGATCCGGACGCGGCTTTGTCTCGACGCCGTCACGCGGCGGGGCTACAGATTTCGCCATGACCGCACCCTCGCTATCCGGCCGCAAGGTCCTGCTGATCGTCGGCGGCGGCATCGCCGCCTATAAGGCGCTGGAGCTGATCCGCCTGCTCAGAAAGGCGGACGCCGAGGTGATGACCGTCCTGACCAGGGCCGGGGCCGAGTTCGTCACCCCCATGTCCCTGGCGGCCCTGACCGGCCATCCGGTGCGGCAGGACCTGTTCATGCCGGAAGACGAGACCGCCATGGGCCATATCGAGCTGTCGCGCTGGGCCGATCTGGTCGTGGTCGCGCCCGCCACGGCGGGGCTGATCGCCAAGGCGGCCAACGGCATGGCCGACGATCTGGCCTCGACCACGCTTCTGGCCACGGACAAGAAGGTGCTGCTGGCCCCGGCGATGAATGTGCGCATGTGGCTGCACCCGGCGGTGCAGGCCAATGTCGAGCGGCTGAAGAGCTTCGACGGCTTTCACGGCATGGCCGTGGTCGGCCCGGACGACGGGATCATGGCCTGCGGCGAATTCGGGCCGGGCCGCATGGCCGAGCCGCCGGTGATACTCGACGCCATCGCCCGCCTGCTGGCCGGACCGGACGGACGCCCGCTGACGGACCGGACCGCCATCGTCACAGCCGGACCGACGTTCGAGCCGATCGACCCAGTGCGCGGCCTGACCAACCGCTCCAGCGGCAAGCAGGGCTATGCGGTCGCCGCCGCCCTGGCCGAACTGGGGGCGCAGGTGACGCTGATCTCCGGCCCGGTGGCGCTGGATGCGCCCGTCGGCGTGACCCGCGTCTGGGTCGAGGCCGCGACCGAGATGAAGGCCGCCGTCGAGGCCGCCCTGCCCGCCGACATCGCCGTGATGAGCGCCGCCGTCGCGGATTGGCGCGTGGACGGCGTGGCTTCCGGCAAGATAAAGAAGGCGCCGGGCGGCCCGCCGTCGCTGGCCCTGATCGAGAACCCCGACATTCTGGCGGGCGTCTCCGCCCCCGGCCCGCGCCGTCCGCAACTGGTGGTCGGTTTCGCCGCCGAGACCAGCGACCTGGAAGCCAACGCCCGCGCCAAGCTGTCGCGCAAGGGTTGCGACTGGATCGTCGGCAACGACGTCTCGGACGAGGTGTTCGGCTCGGACGGCAACGCCGTGACCCTGTTCACGCAAAACGGCGACGAGCCGTGGCCGCGCCAGTCCAAGACCGAAGTGGCCAGAAAACTGGCCCAACGCATCGCCGATCACTTCAAGGCCTAGAAGAGACCTCCCCGCCATGACCACCATCCGCGTCGAACGCCTGCCCCACGCGCAGGGTCTGGCCCTGCCCGCCTATGAGACCGCCGGCTCGGCGGGCATGGACCTGCGCGCCGCCATCGCCGAGGGCGAAACCCTGGTGCTGGAGCCGGGCCAGCGCAAGCTGGTCCCCACCGGGCTGAAGATCGCGCTTGAACCCGGCTATGAGGCCCAGGTGCGCCCGCGCTCGGGCCTGGCGCTGAAGCATGGGATTTCTGCACCCAACTCGCCCGGCACCATCGACAGCGACTATCGCGGCGAGGTCGGGGTCATCCTGATCAACCACGGCGAGTTGCCGTTCGAGATCAAGCGCGGCGACCGCATCGCCCAGATGGTCATCGCCCGCTACGAGCAAGCCCGGATGATCGAGGTCGAGGCCGTGGACGAAACCGACCGGGGCGCGGGTGGATTCGGTTCAACCGGACGTTGATAAAGACTCTACTTTCACATCCCTAGATACTGGTCTAGCGTAGCCGCCATGAACACGCTGGAACAGCTGGTCTATTGTAGCCGATCACGACTTTCCCCGGATGACGAAGCCGTGGCGATGGCCGACATCGTTCACGTCGCGGCCTTTCTGAACGCCCGAAACGACATCACCGGCGCCTTGACGATTCAGGACGGCATGTTCGTTCAGTTTCTCGAAGGCGCGCCCAGCGCGCTCGACATCCTGATGCTGCATCTGCATTTCGATGAGCGGCACGAGGATATCGAGGTCATGGCTCGCGGCACTATCGAGCGTCGCGATTTTCCCGTCTGGGGCATGATGGCGCCCGATGTCGGCCAGTCCGTTGAGCTGGGGCGATTGATCGCGCAGCGCTCGCCCGACCTGCTGGCCTGGCGCTGCGCCATGACAAAACTGCTGGCGCAGGCCGCCTGACACCTCAGAAAAGGACGTCGCGCTCAAGTAGTGAGCCGCCGCGCGGCGAGCGATAGCGCAGGCGCGTCAGCGCCTCCAGGCATCAGGCCTGGCGGAAGCCCAGCACGTCCTGCATGTCATAGAGTCCGGGGCGGCGGTTGCGCACCCAGGCGGCGGCGGCCACGGCGCCCTTGGCGAACAGGCTGCGATCCATGGCCGAGTGCGACAGGGTCAGCATCTCGTCTTCCGAACCGAACATCACGGTATGCTCGCCTATCACGCCGCCCGCCCGCAGGGAGGCGAAGCCGATCTTGCCCGTTTCGCGCGGGCCGGTAATGCCGTCATAGGGGGCGCTGCGCACATCCTTCAGATCGCGCCCGCGACCGTTGGCGGCGGCCTCGCCCAGCATCAGGGCCGTGCCTGACGGGGCGTCGACCTTGCGCCGGTGATGCGTCTCCAGCACCTCGATGTCCCAGTCGCGCGCGTCCAGTCGCAGGGCCGCGTGCTCGACCAGACCGATCAGGATGTTCACGCCCAGCGAGAAGTTGCCGCTCATGACGATGGCGATCTTGTCGGCGGCAGCCTCGATCTCGGCCTCCTGCTCGGGCGTCAGGCCGGTCGAGCCGACGACCAGCGCCGGTCCGCCCGCCTCGGCGCAGGCCTTGGCCAGAGCCACCGAGGCCTCGGGCGTCGAGAAGTCGATGATGACGTCGCACAGCTTCAGATCGACGGTCTCGCCACGGTCAAAGCGCGCGGCGACGACCACGTCCTCGCGGGCGTCCAGAACCTGTGAAACAGCGCGGCCCATGCGGCCCCGGGCGCCGGAAATGCCGGCGTGGAAGATGTCGCTCACGCGGTCTCTTTCGGATTATCGGCGTCGCCGCCCAGAATATCGGCCCAGAAGCGCTTGGCCTTGCCGGCGAAACTGGTGTTGCGGGGGGTCTGGGTCTCGCCCAGGGACGCCGCCAGTTCGGTCAGCAGCTCCTTCTGGCGCGCGGTCAGTTCGGTCGGCGTCTCGACGAACAGTTCGACCACCAGGTCGCCGCGGCCGCGCCCGTTCAGGTGCGGCATGCCCTTGCCCTTGATGCGGACAGTCTTGCCGGTCTGGGCGCCCGCAGGCACCTCGACCGCCGCCTTGCACTTGCCGTCGCAGGCGTCGGAAACAAGACAGGGCGCGTCGACAATGCCGCCCAGCGCCGCCACCGTCATCGGCACCGGCACCGTGACCAGCAGGTCCAGATTGTCGCGCTCGAACAGTTCGTGCGGCTGCACCGACAGGAAGACGTAAAGGTCGCCGCGCGGGCCGCCGCGCTGGCCCGCCTCGCCCTCGCCCGACAGGCGGATGCGCGAGCCGTCGTCGACGCCCGCCGGAACCTTGAGGCTGAGCTTGCGGGTCTTGCGGACCTGGCCGTGGCCGCGGCAGGTGGTGCAGGGATCGGCGATCATCTCGCCCGAACCGCCACAGCGGGGGCAGGTGCGCTCGACCTGGAAGAAGCCGTTGGCCTGACGCACGCGTCCGGCGCCGCCGCAGGTGGAGCAGATGGTCGGCTTGGTGCCCGCCTTGGCGCCCGAGCCGTCGCAGACCTCGCAACTCATCAGGGTCGGAATGGCGATCTCGACCTCGGCCCCCTTGTAAGCCTGTTCCAGCGTGATCTCGAGATCGTAGCGCAGGTCCGAACCGCGACGCGGGCCGTGGCTCTGGCGTCCGCCGCCCCGGCCGCCGAAGGCGTCTCCGAAAGCGTCGCCGAAGACCTGGGAAAAGATGTCGTTGATGTCGTGGAAGCCCTGGCCGCCGCCCTGACCGAAGGGGTTGCCCCCGCCCGCGCCGCCGCCGTTCACGCCCGCATGGCCGAACCGGTCATAGGCCGCGCGCTTCTGTTCGTCCGACAGCACGGTATAGGCCTCGGAGATTTCCTTGAAACGGGCCACGGACTCTTCAGAGCCGCCGTTGCGGTCAGGGTGGTGCTCCATCGCAAGCTTGCGATAGGCGCTCTTGAGCACGGCCGCATCGACCGTCCGCTCGACCCCCAAAATCTCGTAATAGTCACGTTGCGCCATCAGGCGTTCGTCCTCTTACCTTCCCGCCGCTTTCGAGCCTCTCTTCAACACGGAGGCGTTCCGTTCGCGGATGACCGACGGCCTGCCTGATGACATGGGCGCCCGGTCGAATGATGCAAGTTTCATGAAACGGCCCCGCCTGCCGTCTGGCAAGCGGGGCCGAACATCATGCAGGCGCCGGTTTAGGCGTCCTTCTTCTCGTCTGTGTCCGAGACTTCCTCGAACTCGGCGTCGACCACGCCGTCGTCGGCGGGCTGGCCTTCGGCGTCTCCGTCAGCCCCGCCCTGCTGAGCCGCATACATGGCCTCGCCCAGCTTCATCGAAGCCTGCGCCAGGGTGTTGGTCTTCTCGCGGATGGCCTCAGGCTCCGCGCCTTCACGGGCCGACTTCAGATCGTCAAGAACCGACTGGATGGTCGCCTTGGTCGCTTCGTCGATCTTGTCGCCGTGCTCGGACAGGGCCTTCTCGGTCGAGTGGATCAGGCTGTCGGCGCCGTTCTGGGCCTCGACCAGTTCCTTGCGGACCTTGTCGGCCGCGGCGTTGGCCTCGGCTTCCTTGACCATCTTGTCGATGTCCGCGTCCGACAGGCCGCCGTTGGCCTGGATGCGGATCGACTGCTCCTTGTTGGTCGCCTTGTCCTTGGCGGTGACGTGGACGATGCCGTTGGCGTCGATGTCGAAGGCGACCTCGATCTGCGGCATACCGCGCGGCGCCGGCGGGATGCCCATCAGGTCGAACTGACCCAGCAGCTTGTTGTCGGCCGCCATCGGGCGTTCGCCCTGGAAGACGCGGATCGTCACGGCCGACTGATTGTCGTCAGCGGTCGAGAAGGTCTGGGCCTTCTTGGTCGGGATCGTCGTGTTGCGCTCGATCAGGGGCGTGAAGACGCCGCCCAGAGTCTCGATGCCCAGGGTCAGCGGGGTCACGTCCAGCAGCAGCACGTCCTTGACGTCGCCCTGCAGCACGCCCGCCTGAACGGCGGCGCCCAGAGCCACAACCTCGTCCGGGTTCACGCCCTTGTGCGGCTCCTTGCCGAAGAAGGCCTTAACCGCCTCCTGCACCTTGGGCATACGGGTCATGCCGCCGACCAGCACGACTTCATCGATGTCCGAAGCCTTCAGACCAGCATCGGCCAGAGCCTTCTTGCACGGCTCGATGGTGCGGGCGACCAGGTCTTCGACCAGAGCTTCCAGCTTGGCGCGCGACAGCTTGATGTTCAGGTGCAGCGGGCCCGAGGCGTTCATGGTGATGAACGGCAGGTTGACCTCGTACTGAGCCGTCGAGGACAACTCCTTCTTGGCCTTTTCCGCTTCTTCCTTCAGGCGCTGCAGAGCCAGCTTGTCCGAACGCAGGTCGACGCCCTGCTCCTTCTTGAACTCGTCGGCCAGGTAGTCGACCAGACGCATGTCGAAGTCTTCACCGCCCAGGAAGGTGTCGCCGTTGGTCGACTTCACCTCGAACACGCCGTCGCCGATCTCCAGGATCGAGACGTCGAAGGTGCCGCCGCCCAGGTCGTAGACGGCGATCTTCTGACCGTCGTTCTTCTCAAGACCATAGGCCAGCGCAGCGGCCGTCGGCTCGTTGATGATGCGCAGGACTTCCAGACCGGCGATCTTGCCGGCGTCCTTGGTCGCCTGACGCTGGGCGTCATTGAAATAGGCCGGGACGGTGATGACAGCCTGGGTGACTTTCTCGCCCAGATAGGCCTCTGCGGCCTCCTTCATCTTGCCCAGGGTGAAGGCCGAGACCTGTTGCGGCGAATAGTCCTTGCCGTGGGCGCGCACCCAGGCGTCGCCGTTCGGACCCTTGACGATCTCGAAGGGCACCATGCCCTTGTCCTTGGCCACCACCGGGTCATCGAAATTGCGGCCGATCAGACGCTTGATGGCGAAGAAGGTGTTGGCGGGGTTGGTCACCGCCTGACGGCGCGCGGGCTGGCCGACGAGGATTTCGCCGCCGTCCTGGATCGCGACCACCGACGGGGTGGTGCGGGCGCCTTCGGCGTTCTCGATGACCTTGGGGTTCTTGCCGTCCATGACGGCGACGCACGAGTTGGTCGTGCCGAGGTCGATGCCGATGATCTTGGCCATGGGCTTGTCTTTTCACTCCTTGCGGCGGGCGATGCGGCGGCCTTGGATCAAGCGCCGCGCGTGACCGCCCCCTGATGGGCTTCTGAAATTGTGCCGCGCCGGACACAGGCCCGATTCGGCGGTGGATAGGGTCGGCGAGAACCCCTAAGGATTTGGGGGTTATCGCCGGATTGGCTCGGATATGGGAAAGACCGCAGAGGCTGCAAGGCCTTCCGCCCGCTTCCGGCCAGATTCCGCGCCTTATGGCGGACAAGGCGGCGCGGCGCCGCTAAATTCAGGCGATGATCCCTCAGAACCTCTCGCAATCGCCTAAAGAAGCCCCCACGGTTCTGCCCGGCTTTCGCCTGTGGCCGGGCCTGCTGGACGCAGGCGCACAGGCCGCCCTGCTGGCCGAGTTGCGGCGAGGACTTGAGACTGCGCCCCTCTATCGCCCTGTCACGCCGGGCGGGCGGCCGTTTTCGGTGCGGATGAGCAATTTCGGCGCCCTGGGCTGGGTGTCCGACCGCGCAGGCTATCGCTATCAGCCGACGCACCCGGCGACCGGCGCTCCGTGGCCCGCCATTCCTGACCGGCTGCTGAACCTGTGGGACGCCCTGACCGGCTGGCCCGCGCCGCCCGACGCCTGTCTGGTCAACCTCTATCAGGGCGAGGCTAAGATGGGCCTGCATCAGGATCGGGACGAGCGCGACCTGACGGCGCCGGTGATGTCCATCTCGCTGGGCGATACGGCGGTGTTCCGCATAGGCCCGGCCGAAGGCGGCGCCACCCGCACAGTGCGCCTGACCTCCGGCGACGTCTGCGCCCTGACCGGCCCGGCGCGGCTGGCGCGCCATGGGATCGACAGGCTGTTGTCGGGCTCGTCCCGCCTGCTGCCCGGCGGCGGGCGGGTCAACCTGACGCTGCGGGTTGCAGGCTGAGTCCTTCGCCTGTCGCTTCATATCAGGCTGACAGAAAACGGCCCGGCGCATCTGCACCGGGCCGTCGTCATTTTCAGCAGGTCAGACCGATCAGGCCTTGGCGTCGAGGTTTCCGCCAGTCGTGTTCGGGTCGACATAGGCGCCGCCCGCCGCCGGGCCCGAGCCCTTGGCCGCAACCACCACCATGGCCGCGCGCACGGTGCGGCCGAACAGGGCGTAGCCCGGCTGCAGCGTCTGGATGACGGCCCCGCCCGGCACGGCGTCCGAGGGCTGCTCCATCATCGCCTGATGCAGGTGCGGATCGAAGGCGTCGCCCGGCGCCGGATCGACGCGGGTCAGGCCGTTGGCCTCAAAGGCCGACAGCAGGGACTTCTGCGTCAGCTCCAGCCCTGTGACCATGGCGGCCGCCGGGCCGTCGGCATCCTTAGGCGCCGTCGCCAGACCGCGCTCCAGCGTGTCGGCCACGCCCAGCAGATCCTTGGCGAAGCGCTGGATGGCGTAGGCGCGGGCGTCGTTCTGCTGCGTCTCGGCGCGGCGCTTGACGTTTTCAGCCTCGGCTACGGCGCGCAGGGCGCGATCCTTCCACTGGTCGCGCTCGGCGATCAGGGCGTCGACCACAGCGGTGTCATCGCCCTCGGGCGCGAGGTCAGCCTCGTGGATGTCCTGCTCGAGTTGGTCCCGGGTCTCGTCGTTGATGTCGTTCACGTCTCTTGTCCGTCCAGAATCCGGCCCAGCACCCGGGCGGTATAGTCCACCAACGGTATGACACGGGCGTAGTTCAACCGCGCGGGCCCGATGACGCCGATGGCGCCCAGCACCCGCTGCCGGCCCGACATATAGGGCGCCGCGATCACGGCGGAACCCGAAAGCGAAAAGAGTCGCGTTTCCGCGCCGATATAGATGCGCACCCCCTGGGCCGCGCCGACGTCGTCCAGCAGGCCGATCAGCTGTTCCTTCTGCTCCAGATCGTCGAACAGAACGCGCACCCGCTCCAGATCCTCGGCCGCGCGGGCGTCCTGCAACAGATTGCCGCGGCCGCGCACGATCAGGTTGCGATCGTGGCCTGCGCCGCCCCCGCCTCCGCTCCATGCGGCCAACCCGTCCTCGACCAGACGGGCGGCGGCGGCGTCCAGATCGCGCCGGGCGGCCTCCATCTCGGCCTTCATCTCGTGCCGGGCCTCGGCCAGCGGACGGCCCTTCAGCCGCGCGCTGAGAAAGTTCGACGCCTCCTGCAGGGTCGAGGGCGTAACCCCGGGCGCCAGATTCATCAGCCGGTTCTCGACCACCCCGTCGTCGGCCACCAGCACCGCCAGCGCCTGTCCGCCGCCCAGAGCCACGAACTCGACATGGCGCACCCCCGCCTCGCGCACCGGGCTGGCGACGATGCCCGCTCCGCCCGCCAGACCCGACAGCAGGGACGAGGCCGCATCCAGCGCCTCCTCGACGTTGCGGCCGCCGCCCTTGGCGCCCAGCACGGCCAGACGGGCGTCGATCTCGCGCCGCTCCTCCTGACCGATGTCGCCGACTTCCAACAGACCGTCCACGAACAGCCGCAGCCCTGCATGGGTCGGCGCCCGCCCGGCCGACGCATGCGGCGAGGCCAGCAGCCCGGCCTGCGTCAGCGCCTGCATGGTGTTGCGGATCGAGGCGGGCGACAGGTCCAGCCCGGCGCGCGAGAGGGTGTGCGACCCCACCGGCTCGCCCGTCTCCAGATAGGTTTCGACCACCCGGCGGAAGATGTCGCGCGCCCGCGCGTCCAGCGTCGCCAGACCCGGCGAGGGGTAAAGCAGGCTCATGACGCCGCCCTCCGCCGCGTCAGAACGGAACGGACACACACCGCAAACAGGTCAGGGCGGGACAGGCTCATGGTTTCAGGATAAGCACGCGCCATCCCGCTTCCAAGGAATTCCCATGCGCCCGTCCGAACGCACCCCCGAACAACTCCGCACCGTCACGCTGGAGACCGGCGTCAACCGCTACGCCGAAGGCTCGTGCCTGGTGTCCTTCGGCCATACCAAGGTGCTGGTGACGGCCTCGATCGAGGAAAAGGTGCCGGGCTGGATGCGCAACACCGGCCAGGGCTGGGTCACGGCCGAATACGGCATGCTGCCCCGCGCCACCCACACCCGCGGCCGGCGCGAAGCCGCCGCCGGCAAGCAGTCGGGCCGCACCCAGGAGATCCAGCGCCTGATCGGCCGCTCCCTGCGCGCCGTGGTCGACCTGAAGGCGCTGGGCGAGCGTCAGGTGCTGATCGACTGCGACGTGATCCAGGCTGACGGCGGCACCCGCACCGCCTCCATCACCGGCGCCTGGGTGGCCATGGCCAGCGCCCTCAACTACCTCAAGGACGAGGGCGTGCTGACGACCGACCCGATCCTGGACCAGGTGGCCGCCGTGTCGTGCGGCGTGTTCAACGACCTGCCGGTCCTGGACCTCGACTATGAGGAGGACTCCACCGCCGAGGCCGACAGCAACTTCGTGCTGACCGGGGCGGGCCAGATCGTCGAGATCCAGGCCACCGGCGAGAAGCGCGGCTTCAGCCGGGCCGAGTTCGACCGTCTGTTCGAACTGGCGGAAATCGGCTGCACCGAACTGTTCGCCCTGCAGCGCGCCGCCGTCGAAGCCGCCCGCCGATAAGGCTTTTGCTGGAGCCGGATCGGGGTCATCGTCGTTACGAAGGCGAACCCCGATCCGGAGCCCCGCATGACCCGACCGTCCCTTCTGGCCTGCCTGTTCCTCGGCGGCCTGCTCGTCGCCTGTCAGCCGCGTCCTGAGCCAGCGGCCCCCGCGTCGACCCTGACGCCGGCGCCCGCAGCGGCCCCCGAGCCCGAAGCCCGCCTGCCCGAAGGCCCGGACATGGCGCCCCATTCCGTTCCGCTCGACGAGCGCCCCTGCCTTGAGACCCTGGGCGAAGCGGCCTCCGCCCGCCTGGTCCAGCGCTGCATCGCCGTCAGCCCCGCGACACGCCCGCCCTGCAACGCCGCCAATCCCTGCGACCTGATCCAGGGCGAGATCGACCGTAGCTGCGCGATGTGGACCCGCGACGGCGCAACCCCGCCGAAAGAATGCAAGGGCTGACCTTCTCCCTCCCCTTCATGGGGAGGGTGGTCGAAACGAAGACCGGGTGGGGAGGGCTTGGCGACCCTAGCCCAGCGCCTGAATAGCCTCACCGTCCCCACCCGGCTTCGGCCTGACGGCCTCAGCCACCCTCCCCATTAAGGGGAGGGAGAAGGACGCGCTCAAGCAGCGCGCGACCGCGTCGCGAGCGATAGCGCATAAAAAAAGCCCCGGCGGATCGCTCCGCCGGGACTTTCTTCAGTTCAGCGATGACGCCAAGGCTTAGTCGCGACGGCGACGGCCGCGGTCGCCGCCGTTGCGGTCGCCCTTGGGACGGCCGCCGGTGTCTTCCGACATCGGGGCTTCGCCGCGTTCAGCGCGCTCGGCGTTGATCTTGTCGGTGATGTCCTCGCCGGTTTCCTGATCGACGACCTTCATCGACAGCTTGGTCTTGCCGCGATCGTCGAAGCCCAGGAACTTGACCTTGACCTCCTGGCCTTCCGACAGGACGTCGGCCGGGTTGGCGACGCGCTCCAGAGCGATCTGGGACACATGGACCAGGCCGTCCTTGGCGCCGAAGAAGTTCACGAAGGCGCCGAAGTCGACGACCTTCACGACCTTGCCCGAGTAGATCGTGCCGACTTCCGGCTCCGAGGCGATGGACTGGATCCAGGCCTTGGCGGCTTCGATCTTTTCCTGCTCGTTGGCGGCGATCTTGATGGTGCCGTCGTCGCCGATGTCGACCTTGGCGCCCGTCTTCTCGACGATTTCGCGGATGACCTTGCCGCCCGAACCGATCACTTCACGGATCTTGTCGACCGCGATCTTGATGGATTCGATCTTGGGCGCGAACTCGCCCAGTTCGGCGCGCGGGGCTTCCATCGCCTTCGACATTTCGTCGAGGATATGCAGACGGCCGGCCGAAGCCTGAGTCAGGGCCTGCTGCATGATCTCCTTGGTGATGCCGGCGACCTTGATGTCCATCTGAAGGCTGGTGATGCCTTCCGAGGTGCCCGCGACCTTAAAGTCCATGTCGCCCAGGTGATCTTCGTCGCCCAGGATGTCCGACAGGATGGCGAACTCGCCCGACGGCTCCAGGATCAGACCCATGGCGATGCCCGAGACCGGACGGACCAGCGGCACGCCCGCGTCCATCAGGGCCAGCGACGATCCGCAGACCGTGGCCATCGAGGACGAGCCGTTCGACTCGGTGATCTCCGACACCAGACGGATGGTGTAGGGGAAGTCCTCGCGGGTCGGCAGCATCGGACGGATGGCGCGCCAGGCCAGCTTGCCGTGACCGATTTCGCGACGGCCCGGCGAGCCCATGCGGCCCGCTTCACCGACCGAATAGGGCGGGAAGTTGTAGTGCAGCAGGAAGGACTCTTTGTACGTGCCCGTCAGGCTGTCGATGTACTGCTCGTCCTCGCCGGTGCCGAGGGTGGCGACGACCAGGGCCTGGGTCTCGCCGCGCGTGAACAGGGCCGAACCGTGGGTGCGCGGCAGGACGCCGACTTCCGAAACGATGGCGCGGACCTTGTCCAGGGCGCGGCCGTCGACGCGGTGGCTGTTCTCGATGATGTCGCGACGCAGGACGTCGGCTTCGCATTCCTTGAAGGCGGCCGAGAACTTCGAGGCGTCGACGCCTTCGGGGTTCTCGTCGGTCTTCACCAGGGCCTCGGCGGCCTTCTTCTTGGCGGCGTCGACGCCCGAACGGCGCTCGTACTTGCCCGGATGGGCGTAGGCGGCCTTGATCTCTTCGCCGACCAGTTTCTTGATCGAGGCGACGACGTCAGAGTGGTCTTCGGCCTGGAAGTCGAACGGCTCCTTGGCGGCGTGTTCGGCCAGCTCGATGATGGCGTCGATGACCGGCTGCATACCCGCGTGCGCGAACATCAGGGCCTCGAGCATCTTGTCTTCCGACAGCTCCTTGGCTTCGGATTCGACCATCATCAGGGCGTCCTGCGTGCCCGCGACGACCAGGTCCAGGGCGCTTTCACCCATCTGGTCGATCGCCGGGTTCAGCACCAGCTCGCCGTCAATCATGCCGACGCGCGCGGCGCCGATCGGTCCCATGAAGGGCACGCCCGAGATGGTCAGGGCGGCCGAGGCGGCGACCATGCCCAGGATGTCGGGATCGTTCTCAAGGTCGTGCTGCAGCACGGTGACGATGACCTGGGTCTCGTTCTTAAAGCCCTTGACGAACAGGGGGCGGATCGGGCGGTCGATCAGGCGGGAGACCAGGGTCTCCTTCTCGGTCGGACGGCCTTCACGCTTGAAGTAGCCGCCCGGGATCTTGCCGGCGGCGAACGTCTTCTCTTGGTAGTTGACGGTCAGCGGGAAGAAATCCAGGCCCGGCTTGGGCTGGCGGCCATAGACGACGGTGGCCAGAACCACGGTCTCGCCGTAGGTCGCCAGCACGGCGCCGTCAGCCTGACGGGCGATGCGGCCGGTTTCCAGCGTCAGCGGGCGTCCGGCCCACTCGATCGTCTTGCGTTTGATGTCGAACATTATTCTTCTTTCGTCTCCCGCGGGCGTATTCCCGTCGGGGGTGTGCGGAGCGGCAGGCCGTTCAGTCCTGCGGTCCCCATGAGCCAGGCCGCATCATCGCGGCCGGACGGGTGATTGAGGACCGGATTTCAGGCCCTCGCGTCGGTTGCGCCGGTAAGACCCGCGGCGCGCGGGAAGCCTACTTCTAATAGCGGAACGAGGCGCGGACGTGTCCGCCCGCGCCTCGTGGAATTATCCGATCCGCAACCGGGGCGCCTTAACGACGCAGGCCCAGCTTGGCGATCAGCGCCTGATAGCGGGCGCTGTCGGTCTTGTTCAGGTGGTCCAGAAGGCGACGACGCTGCGAAACCTGCTTCAGCAGGCCACGACGCGAGTGGTTGTCCTTCTTGTGGGTCTTGAAGTGCTCGGTCAGGTTGGCGATGCGTTCCGTCAGGATCGCGACCTGGACTTCCGCCGAACCGGTGTCGCCCGTCGAGCGAGCGTTGTCGGCGATGACTTCAGCTTTACGTTGAGCCGTAATCGACATCGAGAGTCCTTTCTTGCCCTATCGCTCGCCTCGCGGAGGCTCGCTGTTTGAGGGCGTTGGAGTTCCTGTCGGCAGACGGGAATGTCTGCGTCAGGGGAAGTTGAAAACACGATCGGGTTCAAGCCGACCGGCCCTGAGATTGCCGAGCGCGACCAATGTTTTGCCCTCAAAGACCGAAACCAGCCGCGATCCGGCGGTGAGCCGGGCCTTGAGCGTTTCAATCTGTCGGGGGAGCAGAACGATCGGCCGTCCCTGCCTCAGAGAGAGGGCGTCCTGATCCGTCACGGCCAACTCCGGGATGTCGTCCAGAGCGGTCGAAACGGGCAGCAAGCCCTCAAAGGCGGCGCCCTTATGCGCCAACTCTTCCAGAAAATCCAGCGTTACGGCGTTGTCGACCGAGAACGGCCCCACCCGCTCGCGCCGCAGGTCCGAGACATGGCCCTCCGCGCCCAGCATGATCGCCAGGTCGCGCGCCAGGGATCGGACATAGACGCCCTTGCCCGTCCGCATCGTGATCTCGACGTGATCGGCGTCCGGCGCGCCCGTCACCGCCGCCTCATGAATGGTCACGCGGCGGGACTGAAGCTCGACCTCGACCCCCGCCCGCGCCAGATCATAGGCGCGCTCGCCGTTGACACGCACGGCGGAAAAGGCGGGCGGCGTCTGGTCGATCTCACCGACGAAGGACGGCAGGGCCGCCGTCACCGCCTCGACCGAAGGCCGCACATCGGAACGGGCGATGATCTCGCCCTCGCGGTCGATGCTGTCGGTCGAAATGCCCCAGTGGATGGTGAAGCGATAGACCTTCTGCGCCTCCATCATGAAGGGCACCGTCTTGGTCGCCTCGCCCAGCGCGATGGGCAGGATGCCCGAAGCCAGCGGGTCCAGCGTACCCGCATGGCCCGCCTTCTGGGCGTTGAACAGGCGGCGGATCTTCGTCACCGCCTCGGTCGAGCCCATCTCATAGGGCTTGTCCAGACACACCCAGCCGTTGACGATGTCGCCCTTCTTGCGTCGCGCCATGGGATCAGTCTTTCTCTGGGCCTACCGCGCCTTGCGCTGCTTGAGGCCCGTCATCCTCATCGTCAGCCTGTTCGATATCGGCGCGCACGCGCGGATCGGCGAACAGCCGGTCCATGTGGCTGGCCGTATCGAAGCTTTCGTCGTGGCGGAACTTCAGGTCCGGCGTAAACTTCATGTCGATGCGGCGGCCCAGTTGACCGCGCAGGAATTTGGCGTGTTCGTTCAGCGCCTTGATGATGGCGCTCTCCTGCCCGGCCGTCTCGGCCGCGTCGACGCCGGCGCCCAGCGGCTCGACGAAACAGGTGGCGTGGCGCAGGTCCGGGCTCATCCGCACCTCGGTCACAGTGACGGAGACGCCGACCAGGGCTTCGTCGTGGATCTCATGCTCGCGCATGACGTCGACCAGGGCGTGGCGGATCAGTTCACCGGCGCGCAGCTGGCGCTGCGACGGCCCCAGCGGGCCGCTGGCGTTGCGGGTGTGTTGTTTGCGGGCCATCGCGGGCTCCTCCTGCTCGCGCCGCCGGGGATCGGACGCCGACTCTGAAACGCGAAGGGGCGGGGTCTAGTCGCCCGCGACGCCCAAGTCCAGTTCCGGCGCGCGCTGTTCGGCGATGCGCGCCGCCCGCATCACCTCGCCCGAGGTCAGGCTGCGGGCCATCGGCATGGACAGGCCGCCTGCGTTCAGCACCTCGGCCGTCCAGTGATTGCACAGATGCCCAACCCAGAACGTCTCGCCGCTAGCGTAGAAGACGGCGTCGTCGCCCGCCCTCCGCGCCGAAACGACCGCCCGCCCCTCTGCATCCAGCCGCAGCGACGCCGCCACCCGCGCACGCAGAGCGGCGAAGCCCGCAGGCGAAAGGCGCAGCGTCGTCCGCGTCTCGTCAGACAACAGCGCCGGATCGACCATACCCGGGTCCAGCATCACGACGGACGGATTGCCGCCCGGCTTGAAGAAGGCTCTCGCCCCGTCAGGCAATCGCTCGCTGATCGGCCCCTGTTCGACATAGAAGACGGCATCGCCCCAGCCGACCCGCACCCAGTCGCCGGGCGGTAGAGCCCGCACCGCCTGCGCCAGCGCGTCGTCTCCGGCCATCAACGCCGCGCGCGGCGCCGCCAGATCCGTATGAAATCCGTTGTCGAGCAGATGGACCACGACCGTCCCCTGCCCTTTGTACGGGGGAAACAGCGCCGGATCGCCTGGCCACTGTGCGGTCCACAGACCCGCCAGCAACCCCAGAAGAACAGCGAGGCTCCAGCGGATCAGCACGCGCGCCTCAGTTGTTTCCGAAGGCGGCGGGCGCGTCGCGCGCGGGCGAAGAGCCCTGCATGGTCGCCCATTCGCCGCGATAGCTATAGTTCAGGGTGACGCAGTGGCGGAACTGGCCGTCAGCCCAGCGCCCGACCGTCTCGATCGTCAGCGGATGACCGGCGCGCACCCGGCCGACGACGATGAAGGCCTCGTCCGATCCCGGGCACAGGGCGCGCGACAGGGCGCGGCCGTCGCCGTCGGTCGTGATGCTGTAGACGCCGCCGTCCGCCGCGCCCTGCGGCAGGACGCGTCGCACCTGATCGGGTCCGCCGCGCTCGAACCGCGCCGAACCGCGCGAGGTCGATGAGAAGAGGTTTTTCACCGAAGTCGCGCCGAACCAGCCGCGCTCAACTTCCAGCGTCACTCCGCGCGTCAGTGACTGCGTGGAACGGTCGCTGGCGTCGAAGGACAGGAAGCGCGTGTCGGCCACGGCGGGAGACGCCACAGCGGCGCCCATGGCGGCGATCAGCAACAGAGACAGTCCAGGACGTGACATTGGCGGCCCATTCTTCGGCGCCCCCCGACGCAGAGCCCGGACCCTAAAGCCAACCGCGCGTCAGATGAAGCCTCCAATCCGCCGCCCGCCTTCAGCCTGTTCGGACAGGTCCGGCTGCGGGTCTGGGTGGCAGGTCTGGCGCCGATCCGGCATGATGACCGCATCCAGCGACCTTGGGCGCTCGGTCCGCGACCTTGCGATCCGCCGCGCGCCAGCCCCGCTTCATGATCCGAGAGCCGTGTTCAAAGACCCCTTCGACATCGACAATTACGCCCAGGACCCGGACCATTATCTCGCCGTGCCCTTCGTTCCGACCGAGGAAGACATCGTCGCGGCCATGCTGGCCCTGGCGGGCGTCGGGCCGAAGGACCGCCTCTATGATCTGGGCTGCGGCGACGGGCGCATCGTCATCGCCGCAGCCCGCGACCGCGACGCCCGCGGCGTCGGCGTCGATGTCGACCCCCTGCGGATCGCCGACGCCATGGAGTTCGCCGGCTGGGCCGGGGTCGAACACATGGTCGACTTCCGCGAAGAAGACCTGTTCAGCGTGGATGTGCGTGAAGCCACCGTGGTCAGCCTCTACCTGCTGCAATCGATCAACGTCGAACTGCGCCCGCGCCTGCTCAGCCAGTTGAAGCCGGGCGCCCGCATCGTCTCCCACGCCTTCGACATGGGCGACTGGCCCGCGGACGAACGGATCAAGGTCGCCGACGGCTACATCTACAAGTGGACCGTTCCCGCCCCCGTCGCCGGGCAATGGGACTGGACCCGCGAAGACGGAACCGCCTGCCGCCTGGAGCTGGAGCAGACGTTTCAACACGTCACCGGCCGCGCCTGGCTGGGCGGGATTGAAGTCGATCTTACGGCCGAACTGACCGGCGAACGGCTCGAAGTCGAACTTCAGGTCGACGACGCCGCGCCGGTCCAGCGCTTCATCCTGACCTTCGCGGACGGAGCGCTGAAGTCCATCGTCGAGGACTGAACCTCTCCCCCGCTCATCCCGGCGGACGCCGGGATGAGCGGGGATTAGGCACAGTTTCCAAACACAAAGGGCGCGGCTTCTCTCGAAACCGCGCCCTTCCTGTTTCAGGCCGTGAGCCTCAAGCGTCCTAGTCCAGGGTGCGCTTGATCTCTTCGACGGTGAAGCACTCGATGTAGTCGCCTTCCTTGATGTCCTGGAAGCCGGCGAACTGCATGCCGCACTCCTGACCGGAAGGCACTTCGTTGACCTCGTCCTTGAAGCGCTTGAGCGTGTTGAGCACGCCCAGCTCCAGCACCACCACGTCGTCGCGGATGATGCGGACGCGCGCGCCCTTGCGGACCACGCCTTCGGTGACGCGGCAACCCGCGACCCGGCCGACCTTGGTGATGTCGAAGGTCTGCAGCACCTTGGCGTTGCCCAGGAAGGTTTCGCGCTGGAGCGGCGCCAGCATGCCCGAGAGCACGCCCTTAATGTCGTCCAGCAGGTCGTAAATGATCGAGTAGTAGCGAATCTCGACGCCTTCACGCTCGGCCAGATCGCGCGCTTGTTTCGAGGCGCGGACGTTGAAGCCCAGGATCGGCGCCCCGGCCGACTTGGCCAGGTTGACGTCGCTCTCGGTGATGCCGCCGGCGCCCGAATAGACGGTGCGGGCGCGGACTTCGTCGTTGCCCATCTTGTCCAGCGAACCGACGATGGCTTCAGCGGTGCCCTGAACATCGGCCTTGATGAGGACCGGCAGTTCCGAGACCTTCTTGGACTGCAGCTTCGACATCATGTCGACCAGCGACAGCGAACCGCCCGAGATCTGGGTCTTCTCACGCTTCACGCGCTGACGGTATTCCGTCAGTTCGCGGGCGCGGGCCTCGGATTCCACCACGGCGAACACGTCGCCCGGCGAAGGCGCCTCGTCCAGGCCGAGGATCTCGACCGGAACCGAAGGACCAGCTTCCGGCAGTTGCTCGTTGCGCTCGTTCAGCAAGGCGCGCGCCTTGCCCCAGGCCGAACCGGCCACGACGATATCGCCGCGCTTCAGCGTGCCGCGCTTGACGAGGACGGTCGCGACCGGGCCGCGGCCCTTGTCCAGCTTGGCCTCGATGACCACGCCTTCGGCCGAACGATCCGAGTTGGCCCGCAGGTCCATGACCTCGGCCTGCAGCAGGATGGCGTCGGTCAGGCCGTTCAGGTTCAGCTTTTCCTTGGCCGACAGTTCGATGATCTGCGTCTCGCCGCCCAGGCTCTCGGAGATGACTTCATACTGAAGCAGCTCGTTGACGACCTTCTGCGGATTGGCGTCCGGCTTGTCGATCTTGTTGACCGCCACGATGATCGGAGCGCCCGCCGCCTTGGCGTGCTGAATGGCTTCGACCGTCTGCGGCATGACGCCGTCGTCGGCCGCGACCACCAGGACGACGATATCGGTGACGTTGGCGCCGCGCGCCCGCATCGCCGAGAAGGCCGCGTGGCCCGGCGTGTCCAGGAAGGTGATGCGCTGATCATCGGCCAGGCGAACCTGATAGGCGCCGATGTGCTGGGTGATGCCGCCGGCTTCACCTGCCGCCACATCCGTGGTGCGCAGGGCGTCCAGCAGGCTGGTCTTGCCGTGGTCGACGTGGCCCATGATGGCCACGACCGGAGCACGCAGTTCGGTCGCGTCGCTGTCGTCAGCTTCGGTGATGAAGCCGTCCTCAACGTCGGATTCCGACACGCGCTTGACGGCCATGCCGTATTCCTCGGCCACCAGTTCGGCGGTGTCGGAATCGATCACGTCGTTGATCTTCATCATCAGGCCCTGACGCATCAGGAACTTGATGACGTCGACCCCGCGCACGGCCATGCGGTTAGCCAGTTCGCCCACGGTGATGACGTCAGGAATGACGACTTCGCGCGGACGGTTGGGGGCGTCGGTCGAACCGCCGCGGCGCTTTTCCTTCTCGCGTTCGCGAGCACGGCGCACCGAGGCCAGCGAGCGCATGCGCTCGACAGCGTCCTCGTCGCCTCCCGCCACCGAATGGATCGTCAGGCGGCCTTCGCGGCGTTTGGGCTCGCCGCGCGTGCGGCTGACGGCCTTGCCGGGCGCATTGTCGCCGAAGCGCTTCTCGCGGTCGTCCTCACGACCGGCCGGGCGGGCGAAGCCGCCGCCGGCGCGGCTGGGACGCGCCACTTCGGGTTGAGCCGGAGGCTGGTTCGGAGCCGGGCGGGCGCCCGGACGGGTCGAGCCGGCCGCGCCGGTGCGGGCGCCGGGGGCCGGACGCGGGTTCAGCGCCGAATAGCGGACGGTCTGGGCCGGACGCGCAGGACGATCACCACCCTCGCGGCCGCCTTCACGCGGCGCCGGATCCTGGCTCTGCGGACGTTCACCGCCGCCCAAGGCCTGTTCGCGCGCCGAACGGCCGCCGAAAGCGGGACGTTCCAGCGGCGCACGGCCCGTCGGAATCTTGGGCGCGCGCTGGCCGAAGTTGACGGCCGGGCGCTTCGGCGCGGCAGGCTTGGCCGGTTCAGGCTTGGCCTCGACCTTGGGCGCTTCGACCTTCGGAGCCTCAACCTTGGGCGCCTCGACCTTGGCGGCCGGTTTGGCCGGAGCAGGCGCGGCGGCGCTCAACTTGGCGGCCTCGACGCGGGCCGCATCGGCGGCGGCCTTGGCGGCGGCGGCTTCAGCAGCAGCCTTGGCGGCGGCGGCTTCGACAGCGGCGGCCTGTTGGCGCTCGGCGACTTCGGCGGCGGCCTTGGCGGCTACAGCCTGACGCTCACGCTCTGCGGCCTGCTGCGTCGCCAGGGCGATGGCGCGGCGGCGCGCCTCCTGTTCCTCGGGCGACAGGGCGCCTCCGGCCGGTTGACGCGGCGCAGACGAGCGCGGCGCGCCGCCCTCGGAACGCGGACGGGCGACATCAAAGCCCTGGGGCCGCTGATGGCCAGGCGCGCCTGCACGGCGCTTGGTCTCGACAACGACAGTCTTGGAACGGCCGTGGCTGAAGCTCTGTTTCACCGTGCCGGTCGAGACCGAGCCCGCAGCACGCGGCTTCAGGCTCAACGGAGCGCGAGGCCCCGTTTGCGAAGGCGTGTTGGCAGGAGTCTTGCCGTCGTTGGAATTGTTGTTTTCGTCGCTCATCCGGTCGCTTTACTCAGGGCGGAGAATTCCGCCTTCGTCTCTTCTTGTGCACCCATAGCAGAATGCGGCCCCGCCTCCGTCAGATCGGAAACAGGCCCGCAGCCGCCGAAACCCTAAGGCTCTCCTTCCGGAGCCGCGCTCCGGTCGTCCTCTGCGCCGTTTTCGGGCCCCGCCCGGTTCCAGCTCTGGGGACAGAGAGGTCGAAATCCCGCCAGCCGCTGAACCTCCATGGTCCAGCGATCGGCCCGCCCGCCTTGCAGCAGGACGGCGTGTATCGCATTTTCCAGCCCAAGGGCCAAACTCAAATCGTCCGCGCTGAAAGCCCCGCAGATTTCGGGGGCGGGCGAGGCGTGTCTGGAGAGGGCCAGAAGCTTGCCGCGCCCATCGGCCGAGCCGTCGGCGGCTTCGATCAGCCATGCGGCGCGGCCGCTGCGGATCGCCGCAGCGCATTTCTCGAACCCTGAGATAAGCACGCCTTCGCGCCGGGCAAGCCCCAGCTGGTCCAGACAGCGCCGGGCCAGCAGGCTTTCGACCAGATCAGGCAGATCGGCGGCGGGCCTCAACGGCGCCTTGGCCGCCCGCGCGAACAGGTTCTTCTTGATCGCGGCCTCGAGCGAGGCGCGGTCGGCCGCGACCCACAGGCCGCGCCCCGGAAGCTTGCGCCCCAGATCGGGCGCCACCGCGCCGTCCGGGGCCGCCACGAAACGGATCAGGCGAGATTCATCGAGAACCTGGCGTGACGCCAGGTCCTGACGATCCCTATCGATCAACGTCTCGGACGACCTCATGGACAGCTGCGGCTCCCATCACATGTCGCGGGACTGATCGTCGAGATCGTCGGCAACGACCTCTGCATCAGCATCGACTTCAGCGTCAGCCGCGACGGCGTCTTCATCGCCCTCGGCTTCGGCCTCTTCCTCGAAGGCTTCTTCCTCGACGTATTCCGGCTGAGGCAGTTCCGAGGCGTCGATCCACCCGGCGGCCACGCGCGCCTGCAGGATCAGCATTTCGGCGTCTTCCTGGCTCAGGTTGAAGCTTTCCAGAACGCCCGGAACCTTCACGCGCTCGCCGCCCCGGACTTCATAGCCGCCGCGGATTTCGTCGGTGGCCAGATCGGCCAGATCCTCGACCGTCTTCACCCCGCCTTCGCCCAGGGCGACAGCGATGGCGGCGGTCACGCCCGGCACGTCCAGCACGCCGTCCTCGACGCCCAGAGCCACGCGCTTGGCGTCCAGCTCGGCGGCCTGACGGTCCAGATGCTCGCGGGCGCGGGTCTGCAGTTCCTCGGCGGTGTCTTCGTCGAAGCCCTCGATCTCCGAGATTTCATAAGCTTCCACAAAGGCCAGATCCTCGACCGTGGCGAAGCCTTCGGTGACCAGCAGCTGGGCGATCGTCTCGTCCACGTCCAGAGCTTCCTGGAACAGGGCGGTGCGCTCGGTGAATTCCTTCTGGCGACGCTCCGAGTCCTGAGACTCGGTGATGATGTCGATCTGCCAGCCGGTCAGCTGCGAGGCCAGGCGCACGTTCTGGCCGCGACGGCCGATGGCCAGCGACAGCTGTTCGTCCGGCACCACGACTTCGACGCGGTCGGCTTCTTCGTCCAGCACCACCTTGGCCACTTCGGCCGGGGCCAGGGCGTTGACGATGAAGGTCGGCTCGTCGTCAACCCACGGAATGATGTCGATCTTCTCGCCCTGCAGTTCGGCGACCACCGCCTGCACGCGCGAACCGCGCATGCCGACGCAGGCGCCGACAGGGTCAATCGAGCTGTCGTTCGACAGCACGGCCATCTTGGCGCGCGAACCGGCGTCGCGGGCGGCGGCGCGGATCTCAATCACGCCGTCATAGACTTCCGGCACTTCCTGGGCGAACAGCTTGGCCATGAAGCCGGGGTGGGCGCGCGACAGCATGACCTGCGGGCCCTTGGCCTCCGGGCGCACGTCATAGATGTAGGTGCGGACGCGGTCGCCGATGTTGAACACTTCGCGCGGGATCGACTGGTCGCGGCGCATGATGCCTTCGCCACGGCCCAGGTCGACGATGGTGTTGCCGTATTCGACGCGCTTGACCGTGCCGTTGACGATCTCGCCGACGCGGTCCTTGAACTCTTCGTATTGATTGGCGCGCTCGGCCTCGCGGACCTTTCCGGTCACGACCTGGCGGGCCATCTGGGTCTGGACGCGGCCGAACTCGAACGGCGGCAGGACCTCGACGTATTCCTTGCCGATCTCGGCCTCGGCGTCGCGCTTCAGAGCGTCGCGCAGACGCACCATGGCGCTGTCGTTGAACTCTTCCAGCTCGTCTTCCGGCTGCCAGTCGTCAGCGACGATGGTGACGTGACGGGTCAGGCTCAGTTCGCCGGTCTTGTGGTCGATCTTGGCGCGGATGTCGTGGTGCGCGCCGTAACGCGACTTGGCGCCCTTCTGGATCGCCTCCTCGATCGCGTCGATGACGATTTCCCGGTCGATGTTCTTCTCGCGCGCGACGGCGTCGGCGATGGAGAGCAGTTCCAGGCGGTTGGCGGAGATTCCGGTCACGGCCATCAGGCGTCGTCCTTAGTGGAGTCGGAGTTGGATTGTTCAGCGGCGGATTGTTCAGCGTCCTGCGCGCCCTCGGGCAGACCGTCGTCTTCCGGTTCGCCGCGCGCCGCGCGCAGGGCGGCGCCGCGCTTCAGCAGTTCGTCGGTCAGCACCAGCTTGGCGTCGGCCAGCCAGTCGAAGGGGATCAGGGCGGTCTCATCCTCGCCATCCAGATCGATGGCGATGTTCTCGCCCTCGACGCCGGCGACGACGCCCTTGAAGCGCTTGCGGCCCTCGACCATGCGGTCGGTCTCAAGACGCGCCTCCAGCCCCTCGAACAGGTCGAAGTCGATCAGGCGCGTCAGCGGCCGGTCGATGCCGGGCGACGAGACTTCCAGCAGATATTCGCCCGCGATCGGGTCGGCGGCGTCCAGCACCTCGGACACGGCGCGCGACAGGCGGGCGCACTCCTCGACCGAGATGTCGTGATCGAGATTGCGCTCGGCCATGATCTGCAGGCGACGACGCAGGGTGCCGCCCATCAGGCGCACGCGCACGACCGCCAGCCCCAGGCTGTCAGCCACGGGGTCGATCAGCTCCAGCAGAGCGCGGTCTTCGGCGGTCTTGGCCCGCAAGCGGATACTCCAGAAAACAAAAGCGACGGTCCGTCCGGGCCGCCGCTTGATACGACGCCGTTGGACGTCGGTCTAACGATGTGAGCGGTCATATAGGCCAAAGCAGGGGCCGTGTCAGCCCCCGCCGTCTCATTGCGCCTAAGCGCCGTCGTCAGGCCTGCTTTTCAAACTCGAGGAAGATCGGGTCGGTGTCGCCCAGCTCCTTTTCTTCATAGCGGGTGACGACGTGGTCTTCTGGCGGGGCGAACCAGTCGGCGCCCGTCTCGATGCGCGTCAGGCCCGGCGTGCGCGCCAGCCGCTCCAGCGCCCAGTCAGCGTAGTCCAGCCAGTCGGTGACAAAGCGCACCCGTCCGCTCGGCTTCAGCAGGCGGGCGATCTCCACCGCCGTCTCGTCCTGCAGGAAGCGGCGCTTGTTGTGGCGCGCCTTGTGCCAGGGATCGGGGAACAGGATCATCACCCGATCCAGACTGGCGTCCGGCAGGGCCGCCATCACCGCGCGGGCGTCGTCGGCGTGCAGGCGCACATTCTGAAGCCCGCCCTCCTCGACGTGACGCAGCGCCGAGGCCACCCCGTTCAGGAAGGGCTCGCAACCGATCATCACCGCTTCGGGATGACGCGCCGCCTGCGCCGCCAGGTGCTCGCCGCCGCCGAAGCCGATCTCCAGCCATGCGGCTTTCGCCCCCGGCATCAGGGCCATCGGGTCGATCGGTCCCTTGGCCGGGTCCGGCACGGCGATGCGCGGCATCAGGGTGTCGAACAGGGCCGCCTGCTTCGCCTTGATCGGCCGCGACTTGATGCGCCCGAAAGAACGCAGCGGGCCATGCGCCTTAGTCCATTCAGGACGGTCGGCGTCGGACGGTTTGGGGTCGGTCTCGTCGGTCATGGCGCGCGCTCTAGACCATTTTCGGTTCAGTCGAAATCGACTGAACCCAGAACAATGGTCCAGAATTATGCTTGGAGCGAATATCTGTGTTCAGTTGGACACTCGTCCAACTGAACCGATTTCGCTCTAGCGGCTTAAAGCCTCGCGCGCAAAGCCCCATCCTTGCGGAACGTTCAGCCCCACGGCCCGCGCGGCGGCGCGGCGGGCGCGTCATCAGTCGTCGGCACGCTGGTTCCACGGAACGAGGCGGCAGGCGCAGGCGCGACGAAGGCCGCCGCCGGACGCACGTGACCGCCCATGCCCATCTTGGCGCCCAGCTCCATCAGGGCGCGAACGCGGTTGCCCGTGGCCGGGTGGGTCGAGAACAGATTGTCCGCCCCCTTCCCGTTCAGCGGGTTGATGATGAACATATGGGCCGTGGCCGGATTGCGCTCGGCCGGAGCGTTCACCGCGCCGCGCGCATAGGCCTCGATCTTCTGCAGAGCCGAGGCCAGGGCCTGCGGATCATTGGCGATCTCGGCGCCGACGCGGTCGGCCTCGTATTCGCGGGCGCGGCTGATGGCCATCTGCACCAGACCCGCCGCCATCGGCGCCAGCAGCATCAGGGCGATGGTCCCGATCATGCCGCCGGGCCGTTCACGGTCGTTGCCGCCGAAGAACATGGCGAAGTTGGCCAGCATGGCGATGGCGCCCGCCACCGTCGCCGTGACCGTCATGGTCAGGGTGTCGCGGTTCTTCACATGGGCCAGTTCATGCGCCATCACGCCGCGGATCTCCTCGCGCGTCAGCATGTCCAGCAGGCCCGTCGTCGCCGCCACGGCCGCGTTCTGGGGATTGCGTCCCGTCGCGAAGGCGTTGGGCTGATCGTTCGGGATGATGGTGATGTTGGGCAGGGGCAGCCCCGCGTCCTGCGCCATCTGCTTCACATCGGCGACATAGGCGCGCACCACGGCGTTGGGATGCGTCTCGTCCACCGGCTCGGCGCGATACATCTTCAGGACGATCTTGTCCGCGTTCCAATAGCTGAAGACATTCATGCCCGCCGCCACGACCAGGGCGATGGCCATGCCGCTGGCGCCGCCGATCAGATAGCCGATCCCCATGAACAGGGCGGTCATCACGGCCAGCAGGGCGAATGTCTTCAGGTGGTTCATGCGGCGCTTTGGACGAAGGTTTCGGACGATAGCGGGTCAGAGGGGTGGCGTGTTCTGCCGGAACGTCTATTTGAGGCTCTGTATCCCCGCTCTCAAGGCAGGCGACCTGTGACCGAACAGCCCACCCCCCCGATCGAACATCCGGTCGAAACCTCCTCCGAGGCCGCCTTCAATACCGACGTGCCTCACGCCACGCCCGAGCGCCCATTGAACGATGTCGCCCGCCGCGCCCTTCTGGAAGCCGCCGAGCGCCGCGCCGCCGAAGACGCCGCCCCCCTCGCCAATGAGGTCGGCGGTCGCAAGGGGCCCGAGCCCACCCGCTTCGGCGACTGGGAGAAAAAGGGCATCGCGGTAGATTTCTAAGACTCTACCGCTCGCCGCGCCTTTCCTCCCCATGCCATGGGGAGGGGGACTGCGTACCTCCCCATGCCATGGGGAGGGGGACTGCGTAGCGGTGGAGGGGTTTGCAACGGCAGAACCCGACCGCCCCTCCGTCACGACGCATATCCGCCGCCCCTCTCCACTCACATCGTAGGAAAGCCCCTCGGTTCCCTTGAGGGGAGAATAATGAACGCTCCGGCGATATCCGCATTAACCTTTGCGGCTGAATACAGGGAGCATGGCCATGAAGGCTCTATTCTACGCCGCCGCCGGCGCGGCGATCCTCATCGCCGGGGCCGCCGAGGCCCGTCAGGCTGACGCCCGCTACAACGCCGCCGCCCATGCGCGCGGCCCCGTGGTCCAGAGCCGCGCCCAGACCTGGTACAGCGACACCGGCTGGCAGGGCGGCTACGGCCCGATCGAAAGCTACGGTTATGGTTACGGCTACGGCGGCGCGGGCGTGCGCCCGCCAGTCGTGGTTGCTCCGTCGCAGCCGCCGATCCAGCACGGCGGTCAGGCCTATTCAGGCGTCACCCGCTCCATGCCATTCGGTTATCCGGTCGACGGCTACGGCCGCTATCCGTGGGCGCGCTACGGCTATGGCGGCTACGGCGGCCAATACAGCGGCGGCCAGTATGAAGGTGGCCAGCAGGGCTACTACCAGCAAAGCTATTATCAGGGCGGATACGCCGCCCCGGCCCAGCAGTATCGCGGCGAGCCGATCTACGTCAGCCAGCCGCCGGTCTACGTCTCGCAACCGCCCGTCTATGTCGAGACGCCGCCCATCTATGTGCAGCCCGCGCCGGTCTACGTCGAACCGGCCCGTGTCCATGTCGCGCCGCCGCCGGTCCATGTGGCCGCCGCCGACGTGCGCGTCGCCCCGGCTCAGGTCGATGTCGCCCGCCCCAGCGTCCACGTCGAGCCGCCGCGCGTCGAAACCGCCCCGCCGGTCGTGAACTTCGAACAGGGCTATTACGCCGTGCCTCCGGCGCCCGCCGCCCCGCCCTCGCCCACCGAGCGGCCCTACCGTCAGGAACGCGGCGAACGCGGCTGATACGAAAAAGGGCGGCGTCCGCAGACGCCGCCCTTTCTTGTTTCACGTGAAGCAGATTCCTTGCGGATCAGCGGCTTGCCTTCAGATCAGGCCGATTTCCTCGGTAATCGCCTGAGCCGCCGCGCGCGGATCGGCCACAGCGGTGATCGGGCGGCCGATGACCAGATGGGTCGCCCCCGCCTCAAGCGCGCTGGCCGGGGTCGCGGCGCGGGCCTGATCGTCCATGGCCGCGCCCGCAGGCCGCACGCCCGGCGTCACGATCAGAAAGTCCTTATGCCCCGCCGCCACGGCGATCTCACGCGCACGGCCCGCCTCATGCGGGCTGGAGACGACGCCGTGGATGCCGGCCTCCAGCGCCTGACGCACCCGCTGCTCCACCAGTTCCGCCGCAGACAGGCTGTGATCGTCCGCCCTCAGATCACCCTCGGTCAGGCTGGTCAGGACGGTGACGCCCAGAATCTTCAGATCCGATCCCGCCGCGCCGCGCGCCGCCGCCGCCATCACCTGCGGCCGGGCGTGAACGGTCAGCAGGTCGCACCCCGCGTTGGCCAGCACCGCCGTCGCCTTCTCCACCGTCGCGCCGATGTCGTGCAGCTTCCAGTCCAGAAACACCTGGGCGCCCGACGCCTTCAGCTCACGCGCCAGACCCATGCCGTCCGAGGCGAACAGCTGCAGCCCGACCTTGTAGAAGCCGACCGCATCGCCGATCCGCTCGACCAGGGCGCGCGCCTCATCGGTGGTCGGCACGTCGAGGGCGCAGATCACGCGCGGGTCAAAGGGGCGGTTGGGGCGGTCGGTAGGGCGATCGGGGGACATTTCCGGCTCTCGGCGGCTTGCAGGCGCGCGCGGATGCCCCGATAGGTGGGACAGGGAGTCGCAGTCGCGCGGCGGGTTTTCAGGGCAAGGTGCAGCAATGAACGCGGTCGATCTGGGGGTCAACCTGTTCGTGGCGCTGTTCGCCCTGCTGGACCCCATCGGCAATGTGCCGATCTTCGCAGCGGCCACGGCGGGCGCCTCCCTGCGCCAGCGCATCACCGTATCGGCCATGATCTGCGCCTTCGCGGCGGTCTTCCTCGGCTTCTTCTTCTTCACGGGCCTCGGCCTGCTGCAGTTCTTCGGCATTTCGCTGGCCGCCTTCCGCATCGCGGGCGGCATCCTGCTGCTGCTGCTGGGTCTGGACATGGCGCGCGAGGACTTCCTGAAGATCTTCGCCGACGCCGACGCCGCGACCGACGCCCAGGACGTGCGCGGCTACGCCAAGCGCCGGTTCAAGCGTCTGATCGTGCCCTTCGCCATTCCCCTGATGATCGGCCCCGGCGCCATCTCTGCCATCATCATCCAGTCCGGCGAGGCGCAGAAACTGGGCTTTTCCGGCACGGTCGCCTCACTGGTCGCCATGGGCGCGGCCTGCGTCGTGACCTTTCTGTGCTTCTCGGCCACCGGCCCGATCAGCCGCCTGCTGGGCGACGTCGGCATGGCCATCGTGGTGCGCGTTCTGGGCCTGATACTGTGCGCCCTGGCGATCCAGTTCATCCTGATGGGTCTGGGCGAGGCCCTGCCGGGCATGTTCAGCGCGGGCGTCACCACCCCCTACCCTTCCGGCGGCCATTAGACCCCCGCAGCGCCGCAAGGGTAAGCGTCCGCTCGATCTTCTTCAAAGCGTCGTCTTTCCCGCGATCGCCTGTCATCATCTCCGGGCAAGGAGGCCGCGCCTGAACGCCGGGAGCGCGCCCCATGGATGTCTTCTACTGCCTGGTCCACACGCCCGAGGCGATTACGCCTGAGCTGTGCGTCTTGCCCGGCGTCACGGAATGTGAAGCTGTGCGTGGTCTGAACGACGTGGCGCGTGAGTGGCCTCGCCTGGAACGCATTGACCTCTATCGCGGCAATCACGAAGTCCGCAGCTTCGCCCCTGCAGACCTGATACCGAACAGGCAAGCCCGTCGACTGGCCGCCTGAGCTGTCGGCCCCAACGTTCATTCGGGCTCGCACCCCATTAGTGTGTTGTTGGAAACGCCCCCTTGGGCGTCAGCTTTGCGACTTATCAAAAGACGAAGCGGTCTCCGTGCCGGCATGATTTACGTCCGACGTTGCGGTCGAGAGTTCGCCCGTCAGGACGACCTCAGCGACAGTCTTCTTCTTTTTCTTGCCGCGACTGCCTGTTTTGCCGTCGCCCTTGCGCGCAGCCTTTTCAGCCTTCCTGGCGTCCTTGGCGGCCTTTTTCGCCGCCTTGATCTCGGCGCGGGCCTGTTCGGGGGCGGCGTCGGCGGCGTCGGACAGGCTGCACAACAGATCCAGGAAACTGTCGCGCTTGGACTTGGGGAGCAGGCCCATGATGCGCTTGTCGGCAGCCTCGACGCGCGGACGGGCGACGATCAGGGCGGCCTCGCCCTCGGGCGACAGGCGCACGGCCTTGGCGCGGGCGTCCAGCGTCGAGCGTTCTCGCTCCAGCAGGCCCTTGGTCGTCATGCGCGCCACCAGATCGGCCAGGGTCGAGCGGTCGATGCCGGTGGCCTTGACCAGATCGGTCTGAGTCAGGCCGGAGCGGGCGGCCACGGCCTCCAGCACGGCGAACTGGCGCTGGGTCAGGCCGTCCGGCCCGGCCTCCTCGGCGTAGATGTCCAGCGCCAACTGTAAGGCGCGGTGCATCAGGTGGCTGGGCGATTCCGCCAGTCCGCCCTTGATCTTCGCCTGCTTGCCCGACTTGATCATTGTCTTCGTTCCCGAACCAGCCCGATTACCGGCCGTGGCCGGATGATGCTGCAACAGCTAACAGCCCCCCTTAACGCTTTGACGACGTTAAGGCTGACGGTTTGAAGACATTTAGTTAGTGGGCCTACCGGGCTTCGCCCTACTTGAGGCCCGATAGGCGGGACCTCTGCAAGGTCGCGCTATGCGCCACTCCTCTGGATCAGAGACCCGTGTCGGGCGAGATGGGGCCGGGCTCTTCGTCCTTGATCATATTCTTCATGATCAAGGGCACCTGCGACAGGCCGAAGACGGAGGCGGCGATCCACAGCACGCCACGGAACGCGGTCCAGACGCCGTTCGGGTCAGGCGTGCCGAGGTTCAGGGCCGACCAGATGGCGGTGACGGCGGTCGGGCTGCGGAACACCTCATTGGCGATGGCGACGGCCAGAAAATAGAGGCCGTACCGGAAGGTCAGCTTGCGCCAGGCTTCATCCGTCACCTTGAGCGCGGAGCCCAGCAGGGCCTTGAACGGCGACTTGCCCAGCGGCAGCGAGCCCAGCAGGACGGCGGCGAGCAGGCCGTTCTGCACCGTCAGCTTCAGCTTCACGAACAGGTCGTCGTCGGTGACGATGGTCAGGACGCCGAACACCAGGGCGAAGCCGCCGGTGATCAGCGGCATGGGCGCCAGGCGCCGCTCAAGCATGAAGCCGACAGCCAGGGCGATCATCGAGGCGATGACCAGAACCCAGGTCGCCTTGATCATGTCGCGGGTGATGAAATAGGCGGCCATGAAAGCGACCAGGGCGCCGAAATCGACGGCCTGGCGAATCCACTGCGGGCGCTTGGTTTTGGTCGCTTCACTCATAGGCAATCAGTCCTCAAGCCCGACCAGCGATCGGGAAAACGCGCGCGCGTCGAACGGTTGAAGGTCCTCGACCCCTTCGCCGACGCCGATCAGCTTGATCGGGGCGTCTGAGGCCTGCGCCACCGGCACCAGGACGCCGCCGCGCGCGGTGCCGTCCAGCTTGGTCATCACCACGCCCGAGACATAGGCGGTGCGGCCGAAAATCTTTTCCTGCTCCAGCGCATTGCGGCCGACGGTGGCGTCCAGCACCAGCAGGGTTTCGTGCGGGGCGTCAGGGTCGACCTTCTTCAACACGCGCACGATCTTCAGCAGTTCGTCCATCAGGGTCGACTTGTTCTGCAACCGCCCGGCGGTGTCGATCAGCACGACGTCGAAGCCTTCTTCCTTGGCCTTGGTGAAGGCGTCGAAGGCCAACCCTGCGGCGTCGGCGCCGTCGCGGCGGCTTTCGAAATGGGCGCCGGCGCGGTCAGCCCAGACCTTGAGCTGTTCGCGGGCGGCGGCGCGGAAGGTGTCGCCGGCGACGATCATCACCTTGGCGCCCTTGCCCGTCAGGTCCGAGGCGATCTTGCCCAGCGTCGTCGTCTTGCCCGAGCCGTTCACGCCGACGAACAGGACGACATAGGGTTTCGGTCCCGACAGCGGGTCGAAGGTCGCCTGACGCGGCGTCAGTTCGGCGGCGACGGCCTCGGCCAGCGCCTCCTTGACCTCGCGTTCGTCGGAGGTCTTGCCGAAGCGAAGGGCGCGGAACCGCTCGACGATGCGGGCCGAGGCGGCGGGGCCCAGATCGCTCTCGATCAGATGCTCTTCCAGCCGCTCCAGCGCCTCTTCGGACAGAGGCTCCTTCACAAAGGTCGAGACGACCTGATCGGTCATCTGTTTCGAAGACCGGGACAGGCCCGCGCTCAGTCGCTGAAACCAGCCTTTTTTGGGCGTATCGCTCATGGGGTGAGCCTTAGCCGAGAGCGGTTCGCAGGTCACTATAAACCGCTCATCCCGGCAGACGCCGGGATCCAGTGCTTTGGCTTCATCGCGCAACCCTATATTGATCAGAAAGGCTGCAAGGTCTGTGCCTGTAGCTCTCACTGGGTCCCGGCGTCCGCCGGGATGAGCGGAAAGATTGATGGCGAAGTCCAAGACGCATTCCTTCCACGCCCCGAGCAGCCACGGCTTCGTGCGCGTCGCCGCCGCGACGCCTGTGGTCCATATCGCCGACCCGGCCGCCAACGCCGAAGAGCATGAGCGGTTGATCCATCAGGCGGGCGAGAAGGGCGTGGACCTGCTGGTCTTCCCCGAACTGTCGTTGAGCGCCTACGCCATCGACGACCTGCATATGCAGGCGGCCCTGCTGGAAGAGGTCGAGCGCCAGATCGCGCGGCTGTCCGAGGTCGCGGACGCGGCAGGCGTCATCGCCGTGATCGGCGCGCCGATCCGCAACGGCGACGCCCTGTTCAACTGCGCCGTCGTGCTGGGGGGCGGCGAGGTGCTGGGCGTGGTCCCCAAGACCTATCTGCCCAACTATCGCGAATACTATGAGAAGCGCTGGTTCGCCTCCGCCGCCAGCCGCAGCGAGGACGTCGTCGTCCTGAACGGCGAGCGCGTCGATTTCGCGCCGGGCCTGATCTTCGAGGCGACCAACCGACCCGGCTTCGTCTTCGCGGTGGAGATCTGCGAGGACTTCTGGGCGCCGCAGCCGCCGTCGACGCGGGCGGCGCTCGCAGGCGCGCGCATCCTGTGCAACCTGTCAGCTTCCAACATCGTCATCGGCAAGGCCGACGAGCGCGCCCTGCTGTGCGCCAGCCAGTCGGCGCGCACCCTGTCGGCCTATGTCTTCGCCGCCTCGGGCTGGGGCGAGAGCACGACCGATCTGGCGTGGGATGGTCAGGCGACCATTCATGAACTGGGCGCGCGGCTGGCCGAGGGCGAGCGCTTCGCCCTGCACAGTCATCTGACGATCGCCGACGTGGACGTGGACCGCATCGGGCTGGACCGTCTGCGCAACGGCACCTTCGCCGACTGCGCCCGGCTGGAAGGCGAGGCCGCGACCGTGGTTCCATTCGAGTCGGGAGAGGGGCCGGGCGACGCCCTGATCCGTCCGCTGGACCGTTTCCCCTTCGTGCCGGACGACGCCGCGCGTCTGGATCAGGACTGTTTCGAGGCCTTCAACATTCAGGTTCAGGGCCTGATGCGGCGGATGACCGCAACGGGGGCGAAGACCCTGGTGATCGGCGTCTCGGGCGGGCTGGATTCGACGCAGGCGCTGCTGGTCGCCTGTCGCGCCTTTGACCGGCTGGAGCTGCCGCGCACCGGCATTCTGGCCTTCACCATGCCGGGGTTCGCCACTTCGGACGGGACGAAGTCGAACGCTTGGGCATTGATGGATGCGGTGGGCGTCACCGGCGCCGAGATCGACATCCGTCCCGCCGCCGAACAGATGCTGCGCGACATCGGCCATCCGTTCGCGGACGGACAGCCGGTGCATGATGTGACGTTCGAGAATGTGCAGGCGGGTCTGCGCACCGACTATCTGTTCCGACTGGCCAATCAGAACAATGGGTTCGTTCTGGGCACCGGCGACCTGTCGGAACTGGCGCTGGGGTGGTGCACCTATGGCGTCGGCGACCACATGAGCCACTACAACGTCAACGGCGGCGTGGCGAAGACCCTTATCCAGCACCTGATCCGTTGGGTGGCCGAGCGGGGTCTGGTGGGCGAGGCGGCGGCGCCGACGTTGGCCGCCATTCTGGCCACGGAGATCTCGCCCGAACTGGTGCCGGCGGGCGCCGACGGGGCGATCCAGTCGACGCAGTCCATCGTCGGTCCCTATGCGCTGAACGACTTCTTCCTGTTCTACATCAGCCGGTTCGGTCTGAAGCCGTCCAAGGTCGCCTATCTGGCCCATCAGGCCTGGGGCGATGCGACGAGGGAAAGCTGGCCGCACGGTCTGCCGCAGGCGGAGCGCGTCGCCTATGACCTGCCGACCATCAAGGGTTGGTTGCGGAAGTTCCTAATCCGCTTCTTCCAGACCAGCCAGTTCAAGCGCTCGGCCGTGCCGAACGGGCCGAAGGTGGTCACGGGCGGGTCGCTGTCGCCGCGCGGCGACTGGCGCGCGCCGTCGGATTCCTCGGCGCGGGCGTGGCTGGACGAACTGGACGCCAATACCCCTGAAGGTTGAAAGCGCCGCTGCGGGGTTTACCCGCCTGCATGACGCGGGTTAGCGTTTCGACCTCCCCGCCCTCTGTGAGACTGACATAGCCCGGTCGTGCGGGAGAGCCCGGACCAGTCCGGGTCAGCCTTGGGGCTGAGCGTTCGGGACTGAAGAAGGATACGCCATGCGCTTTGCAACGGCCGCCGCCCCGACCGCCATTCTGGCCGCCCTGTTCCTGACCGCTGCGCCCGCCATGGCGCAGGACGCGCCCCCTCCGCCCGCCGCTGCGCCCGTCGCAGCCGGTGAACCGACCGACGCCGAACTGGCCCAGTTCGCCGCCGCCATGAAGACGGTCCAGAGCGTGGCCGCCGCCGTCCAGAACGGCGCCCCGACCGAAGACCAGCAGGCCCAGATGTCGGCCGCCGTCCAGAACTCCGGTCTGGCCATCGAACGCTTCAACGCCATCTCCACCGCCGTCTCGGCCGATCCGGTGCTGCAGGCCCGCGCCGCCGTCGCGGGCGCCACGCCGTCGGCGCCGGGTTCGGTCGGCGCCAGCGTCACCGACGCCGAGGCCGCCCAGTTCGCCGCCGCCATGTCTGAAATCTCGGGCATCGCCCGCGCTCTGGGCGGCGCCCAGCCGAACGAGGAGCAGCAGGCTCAGATGGCCGCCGCCATCGAGAACTCTGGCCTCGATATCGAGCGTTTCAACGCCATTTCCGGCGCCACGGCCGAGGATGAGCACCTTCGTGCGCGCATCGGCCTTGCTCAGGCGCGCCGGGGGGCATAGGCCTTATGAGGAAGGGCCGTCGCGGATGCGGCGGCCCTGTCTCTATTTTATGCAGGACCGATCATGAGCGACGACGTCACCAAGGACACCAACGGCAACATCCTGTCGGACGGCGACAGCGTGACCCTGATCAAAGATCTGAAGGTCAAGGGCTCGGGCGGGGTGACGCTGAAGCGCGGAACCCTGGTCAAGAACATCCGCCTGACCGGCGATCCCGAAGAAATCGAAGCCAATGTCGAAAAGGTGCGCGGCCTGGTCCTGCGCACGGAGTTCGTGAAGAAGGCCTGATTTAAGAAGGCCTACCGCGCTTCGCGCTATTTGAGGCTCGGTTGGCGTGGCGTCTCACCCCACGCCCGCCAGAAACTCGAAAATGGCCGCGCGCGCCTCGGGCTCGTCCAGCATGGGCGCGTGGCCTATGCCGGGAACCTCGGCATAGGACATGGCGGGCGCGGCCTTCTTCATCCTGTCGACGATGGCCGGGCTGAGCAGGTCCGAGGTTCCGCCCCGCACCACCAGCGTCGGCTTCCTGCGCGCCAGCGCCCGAAACGCGGGCCACAGATTGGGGACCAGGGCCTTTGACCCGGCCGCCTTGATCGGGGCCGAGATGTCGGGGTCGTAGTCCAGCACCGGCGCGCCCTCAGTCCCTTCGCGGAAGATGCGGCGGGCGAAGGCGATCCAGTCGGCGTCCGTATAGTCGGGAAAGGCCGTTTCATTGATCCGCCGGGCGTAGGCCGCAGCATCGTCCCAGCTGTCGATCACGACGGGCTGGCCGGTATAGGCGGCGATGCGGGTCAGGCCCTCGACGGCGACCTCGGGACCGACGTCGTTTAGGATGGCGGCGGCGATGGCCTTGGGCTTGATGCCTGTCAGCGCCAGGGTGATCAGCCCGCCCATGGAGGTGCCGAGGAAGATCGCCTTGTCGATCCCCAGTTGCTCCATCAGGGCCACGACATCCTTTGCATAGACGTCCGGCGTATAGGTCATGGGATCGGGCGCCCGATCCGATTGGCCGCGCCCGCGCACGTCGACGGCCAGAACGCGGCGGCCGCTGTGGGCGATCAGTCCGGCGATGACGCCGAAATCAGCGCTGTTGCGCGTCAGACCGTGGATGGCGATGACGGGCAGGCGCGCCGGACCCTCGGCCGGGGCGTAGTCGCGGGCGTAGAGGCTGAGGCCGTCCGGCGAGGTCCAGCGCCGCTCGACAAAGCGGTCGGCCAGCGGGGTGGTCATCGTCATGGGGGCGTCTCCGGGCAGTCAGTCTTGCTCGGGAGAAGGTTAATTCATCGCATGGGGAATAGCGATCAGGCGGAGAGCAGATCGCGGATGAATTGATCGAGATCGCCCTCGGTGAAGCGATGGCCCGCCACGCCCGCGCGCCGCGCCGCCTCCATGTCCGACGGCTGGTCGCCGATCATCAGCGAGCGCGGCAGGTCCAGATCATGCTCGGCCGCGGCCCGCAGCAACATGCCGGGATTGGGCTTGCGATCCGGATGATCCGGGTGGCGATAGCGCTCATCCGCCGCCTCGGAATGGAAGGGACAGGCGTAGACGGCGTCGATGCGCCCGTCGCCCTCGGCCAGCCGCTCGATCAGCAGGCGGTTGAAGTCGTGCATGGTCTCTTCGCTGAACATGCCGCGCGCCACGCCGGACTGGTTGGTGACGATGACCGTCACATAGCCTGCGTCGTTCAGCCGTTTCACCGCCTCGGCCGCGCCGGGGATCAGCACCAGCTGGTCAGGCCGGTGCGGATAGCCGCAGTCGACGATCAGCACGCCGTCACGGTCGAGGAAGGCGGCAGGGGGGCTCATGAAGGCTCCGTCAGCAGGGCCGAAAAGGCCGTCATCAGGTGGTAGAAGGTCGAGGCGGGAACGGCTGCATCCTGCGGCTGGCCGTCGACGTCGAAGGCGTCGAACCACAGGCCGGGAATGTCGGTGGCCAGATGCGTTTTGAACAGGCGGTCGACCAGTCGGACCGCCCTGTCCTGATCACCGCGCAGATGCAGGGCGCGCAACAGTTCCGTCTGGGCCCACAGGCGCACGCCGCCGTCGCGAATCTGGCCGATCCGGCTGATCTCACGCACGGCCAGACCATCGGCGCGGACCCCGCAGGTCAAGGCGCTGGTATAAAGCGCCCGCGCCGCCGCGTCGTGATCCGGCAGGCCGATACGCTTCGCCCGGTCCAGCAGCCAGACCCATTCCATGTGGTGGCCGGGTTCTATGCACTGGCCCTCAGAGCCGGGCCGCACGCGCCAGTCGCGCTCATAGAACTCGCCCAGCATCAGATGCTCGCGGTCGAAGAAATGTCGGCTGAACAGGTCCAGAATCGAACGGGCCGCCGTCTCGAACGCGGAATCCGGCGCCGCCGCCTGCCAGGCCAGCAACGCCTCCAGCATATGCATGTGCGGGTTCTGGCGGCGAGGCAGGACGGGCGGCAGGGCCTCCTGCCAGCCGCCATGCTCCCGGTCGGCCATCTGCGTCTGGATGACGGCCAGGGTCTCAAGCGCCAGAGGTCGCGCCCGTTCATCGTTCAGCACCCGATGCGCCCCGGCCAGGGCGAACAGGACGAAGGCCAGATCATACAGGTCAGGCGTGGCGTCGATGACCGCGCCTGCATCATCCGTGGCCCGCGCCCACAGGCCGTCGTCGCGACGGGCGCCGTCGATCATGGCGTCCAGTCCGGCGCGAGCGATCGCCTCGCCCTCGCTCCAGCCCAACGCCGAGGCTTCGGTAAATACATGGATCTGGCGCGCCTGAACCCGTGTCCGACGCGGGACGCCCGTGACGGCCCGTCCATCGAAATCCAGCTTCTCAAAGAAACGTCCGTCGGCGTCGACGCCGGCTCTGGCCCACAGCGGCAGGGCCTGGCCGAACAGCCAGTCGCGAACCTGTTTCTTGGCGGCGGGATCGAAGCGCATGACCCCGGCTTAGGCGGCGTCCATGTCTTTGCCAAGCCGCCCTTTCGTTGCATCGCGCAACGCGAAGTGACCCCGGGGGGTTTGTTCAGCACCCCGCCGCTTTGGTAGGACGCAGACTGATACAGACGACCCGCCTTCGCGTCCGCGCCCCAGAAGACGACCCGCGCCGCGCAGACCCTATCGAGAGAGCGACATCGCAATGACCATCCCCTTCATCGACCTTCAGGCCCAGCGCCTGCGCCTCGGCGGCAAGATAGAGGCCGCCGTTCAGGAAGCCGTCGTCGGCGGCGCCTGGGTCATGGGCCCGCAGGTGCGCCAGTTCGAGGCCGACCTGGCCGCCTTCGGCAAGGCCAAGCACGCCCTGGGCTGCGCCAACGGCACCGACGCCCTGGCCCTGCCGCTGATGGCCTGGGGGATCGGGCGCGGCGACGCCGTCTTCGTGCCCAGCTTCACCTTCGCCGCCACGGCCGAGGTCGTGCCCTGGTTCGACGCCGAACCGGTCTTCGTCGACGTGGACGAAAACACCTACAACATGGACCCGGCCGCGCTGGAGCGCGCCATCGAAGGCATCAAGGCCGAGGGCCGTCTGAAGCCGCGCGTGGTCATCTCCGTCGACCTGTTCGGCCAGCCCGCCGACTATCCGGCCATCAAGGAGATCTGCGACAGGCACGGCCTGAAGCTGATCTCGGATTCGGCGCAGGGTTTCGGCTGCACCATCAACGGCGAACACCCGCTGAAATGGGCTGATGTGACCACCACCAGCTTCTTCCCGGCCAAGCCGCTGGGCTGCTACGGCGACGGCGGGGCGGTGCTGACGAATGACGACGACCTCGCCCAGTTGATGGATTCCATCCGCGTTCACGGCAAGGCGGTCGGCGTCGATCTGAAGGACCGCACCTTCGACCACGACCCCAAATATCTGAACATGCGCATCGGCCTGAACAGCCGTCTGGACACCATTCAGGCCGCTGTTCTGATCGAGAAGCTGAAGGTCTTCGGCCAGGAGATCGAGTGGCGCAACGCCGCCGCCGCCCGCTACAGCGAGGGCCTGCGCCCACACGTCGCCAAGGTTCCGGACGTCCCGGCAGGTAACGTCTCCAACTGGGCGCAGTACACGGTCGAGCATTTGGATCGCGATGGTCTGGCCGCGCACCTGAAGGATCAGGGCGTGCCGACGGCGGTCTATTATCCGATCCCGCTGCACCTGCAGCCCGCCTATGAGCACTATCCGCGCGGCGCGGGCGGCCTGCCTGTCACCGAGCGGCTGAAGGACGTGGTCGTCAGCCTGCCGATGCACGCCGATCTGGATGCGCAGACGCAGGACCGCATCATCGCCGCCGTCGCCAGCTTCAAGGCCTGATCCCCATGCACCAGCAGACCCCCCTCAAGATCGGCGTCGCGGGCGCCGGCGTCATGGGCCGCAACCACGCCCGCGTTCTGGCCGAACTGCGCGATGTCGAGCTGACGACCGTCTTTGATCCTGACGCCGTGACGGCCGAGGGCGTGGCCGCCGCCTATGGAGCGACCGCCGTGACGACCGCCGAGGCCTTCGTCGCCGCCGGTCTGGACGCCGCCGTCATCGCCACGCCGAACCGCTATCATGCCGAACTGGGCGTGGCCCTGCTGAACGCGGGCGTCCATGTGCTGGTGGAAAAGCCGATTGCGGCCACCCTCGCCGATGCTCAGGCCATGATCGACGCGGCCAAGGCGAATGAGCGCGTGCTGATGGTCGGCCACGTCGAGCGCTTCAACCCGGCGGTCGAGACGGTCAAGCGCGCCATCGACGGCGATGAGATCATCTCCATTCAGATCACCCGCGTCGGCCCCTTCCCGCCGCGCATGGGCGAGGTCGGGGTGGTCATCGACCTGGCCGTGCACGACATCGACATCATCCGCCATCTGACGGGGTCGGAGATGACCGAGGTCCAGTCCCTGCTGGGCCACACCCACGCCTCGCGCGAGGACTCGGCCCTGCTGCAGTTCCGCATGGACAATGGGGTGATCGCCCACATCACCACCAACTGGGTCACGCCCTACAAGACCCGCGTCCTGCAGGTGGCGACCAAGAGCCGCTTCATCGTCGCCGATCTGATCACCCGCCAGGTGACGGAATTCTTCGGCCAGCAGCCGGACGGCTCATACTCCACGCGGATGCTGAACGCCTGGCCCGCCGAGCCGCTGAAGAAGGAGCACGAAGCCTTCATCCACGCCATCCGCACCGGCGAGACGGCGGCGGTCAGCGGCGAAGACGGCCTGCGCAATCTGGAAGTGGCGCTGAGGTGTCTGGGCGAATAGGCGCCTATTCGCTTTCGCTCGGATGAGCGGCGAGGTTTAGGCCTTCACCACCTGCATCGTCAGCCATTCGGCGATCAGGGCGGGCTTGTCGCCGCCTTCGATCTCGACGGTCAGCTCGTGCTTCAGCAGCCACCGGCCGCCCCCCTTGTCCTCGGCCGACAACAGCTTGAAGCGGCCGCGCACGCGTGATCCCGACGGCGCCGGGGCGAGGAAGCGCAGCCGGTCGAAGCCGTAGTTCACCCCCATGACCAGATCATCCAGCGGAGCGACTGCATCCATGCTCATCGCCGAAGCGAGGCTGAGGGTCAGGAAGCCGTGCGCAATGGTCCCGCCGAAGGGCGAGACCTTGGCGCGCTCAGGGTCGACGTGGATGAACTGCTCGTCCTCGGTCAGTCCGGCGAAGGCGTCTATGCGCGCCTGATCCAGCGCGAACCAGCGGCTGACGCCGACCTCCTGATCGATCAGGGACTGTAGTTCGCTGGCCTTGGTCATATGACATCCTCCCGTTTACGCCAGCCTTGCGCGCGGAGGGGGCGGAAGCAAGGGTCTACCCTTCGAACCGCCCCTCGATGATCGCGCTGAACAGGCCGGGATCGACGTTGCCGCCCGACAGGACGATGCCGGTGGTCAGCCCCTTCGCCTCGACCTTGCCGGACAGCAGCGCCGCCAGCGACACGGCGCCGCCCGGCTCGATGACCAGCTTCAGCCAGCGGAAGGCGAAGCGCATGGCCTCGGCGACTTCGGCGTCGGTCACGATTGCAGCGCCCGCCAGACGCCGGTTGATCGGCCAGGTCAGTTCGCCCGGCATGGGCGCCATCAGGGCGTCGCAGATGGACGGCGCCCCTTGCGGATGGGCGGTGCGCTGGCCTGCCTCCAGCGAGCGGCGGGTGTCGTCGAAGGCGTCGGGCTCGACCACGATGACGCGGGTCGCGGGGCTTTGTTCGGCCATGACCAGATTGATCCCGGCGATCAGCCCGCCGCCCGAGGCGCCGCACAGCAGCTGGTCCATCGGCGCCCCCGCCTGTTCCAGCATCTCCAGCCCGACCGTGCCCTGGCCCTCGATGATGAAGGGATCGTCGAACGGCGGGACCAGCACCGAGCCCCGTTCGGCCGCGATCTCGGCGCCGATGGCTTCGCGGCTCTCGGTCCAGCGATCGTAGAAGCGCACTTCGCCGCCGAAGGCGCGGACGCCCTCGACCTTCACCGCCGGGCTGTCGGACGGCATGACGATCAGGGCGGGCGTCCCGACAGCCTGGGCCGCCGCCGCCACCCCCTGCGCGTGGTTGCCGGAGGAATAGGCTACGACGCCGCGCGTCTTCTCTTCGTCGGTCAGGCGGCTGATGCGGTTATAGGCGCCGCGGAACTTGAAGGCGCCCGCGACCTGAAACGTTTCCGCCTTCATCAGGACACGGCCGCCGACGGCCTCGTTCAGGGCCGGATGTTCGATCAGCGGCGTGCGGACGGCGGCGGAGGCGATCTGGCGGGCGGCGTCGACGACGCCTGAGAAGGAGGGCGTATGCATGAGAAATCGATACCTTCATCTGTCGGCTTGTCGAGTTCCTATGCGCCACGCAGGATACGGTCTCATGAATCCCTATTTGCTTATTGACGCGCAACTGGACCGTCAGGCCGCTGCAAAGGGCTGGGTCATGTTCAAGGAATGGGCGAACGCTCCCGCCCGATTCTTCTATATTCCGGGGCATGAGCGTCATGACTGTTTTCAGGTCTCGATTGCGCCTCCTGTCATGGACGCCCTTGTCGTGACCGCTTGCTCTGTAGACACGAATGACGATCAGAGCTTCGAGCGGGTCTGGCGGGGCGGAATTGATGAACTCGACAGCCTTCTGGCCTTGGCCATCGATCAGATCGAAATCTGGAAAAGCCGCGTCTCATGAACCGTCTCATCCTCGCCATTGATCAGGGCACCACCTCGACGCGGGCGATTGCGTTTGAAGTCTCGTCTGAGGGGGCGTTCAACGCCGTTGCGGTCAGCCAGATTGATCTGGCGCAGCATTTCCCGCAGTCGGGCTGGGTCGAGCATGACGCCGCCGAGATCTGGCGCGCGACCCTTCAGACCTGTCGCGAGGTGGCGCGCAAGGCGGGCGGCGTCGGCCGTTTCGTCGCCATCGGCATCACCAACCAGCGCGAGACCTCGGTGATCTGGGACGCGGCGACAGGCGAGCCTCTGCATCGCGCCATCGTCTGGCAGGACCGGCGCACGGCTGAGGCGACGGGCAAGCTGGCGGCGCAGGGGCATGAGGCGAGGGTGCAGGCGGCGACGGGCCTGATCCTCGATCCCTATTTTTCGGCCTCGAAATACGCCTGGCTGCTGGACGCTGTGCCCGGCGCGCGCGAACGGGCGGCGCGAGGCGAGGTGAAGCTGGGCACGATCGACGCCTGGCTGATCTGGAAGCTGACCGGCGGCCAAAGCCACGTCACCGACGCCACCAACGCCAGCCGCACCAGCCTGATGGATCTGACGACGCGCGCGTGGCGGCCGGACCTGTGCGACCTGTTCGGCGTGCCGATTGAGGCCCTGCCGGAAATCCGCGACTGCGACGCCCTGCTGGGGAACGCGGACCCGTCGCTGCTGGGGCGCGCCCTGCCCATTCACGGCTCGGCGGGGGATCAGCACGCGGCGCTGGTCGGGCATGGGGCTCTGACGGCGGGAGACGCCAAGATCACCTATGGCACCGGCGCCTTTCTGGTGGCCAATGTCGGGGCGGCGCCCGTGGCCTCGACCTCGCGCCTGCTGGGCACGCTGGGCTATGCAGCGGGAGGTGAAGCCGCCTATGCACTGGAGGGCTCCATCTTCTCGGCCGGGTCGGCGATCCAGTGGCTGCGCGACGGGCTGAAGGTGCTGTCGGACTCGCGCCAGTCCGAGGCCGTGGCCCAGTCGCTGACGGAAAATGGCGGGGTCTATCTGGTCCCCGGCTTCACCGGCCTGGGCGCGCCCTGGTGGGAGCCGGAGGCGCGCGGAACCATCGTCGGCCTGACCCGCGACAGCGGCCCGGCGCACATGGTCCGCGCCGCGCTGGAGAGCCTGGCCTATCAGACCCGCGACCTGCTGGACGCCCTGACGAAGGACGGGGCGCCGCCGCTGAAACGGCTCAAGGTCGACGGCGGCGTCACCGCCAACGCCTTCGCCATGCAGTTCATCGCCGACATCTGCGAAGTCGAGGTGGAGCGCCCCGCTTTTCAGGAGATGACCGCCATGGGCGCGGCGCGGCTGGCGGCCTTTGGCGTCGGCCTGACGGACGAACTGTGGACCGCGCCTGCGGAATCGCCCGCCGTCTGGAAACCGCGCATGGATGAGGCGCACAGGGCGCGGTTGCTGAAAGGTTGGCGCGGCGCCGTTCGGGCCGCCGTCGCCGCCGCCCGGCCGGAAGAAGAGACCCTCGACACCATATAAAACAGTTTTTGTTGCGGATGGATTTGTTAAACGTGAGCGGAAGGCCTACCTATCGGTCTGGAGCATGAACCCAGATGTCTGACAGCCAACGTTTCCCCGTCGCCGCCCACGCCCTGGCCTATCTGGCCCACAAGGGCGCCTATTCGGCGACCGAGGCCGAGCCGAGCGCCGTTCTGGCCGCCTCGGTGCCGACCAATCCGGTGGTGATCCGCCGGGTGACCGCCCTGCTGGCCAAGGCCGGGCTGATCGCCACGCGGCCGGGCGCCTCGGGCGGGTCGTGGCTGCTGCGGCGGCCCGAGGACATCTGTCTGGACGAGGTGCTGAAGGCGGTGAACGGCTGCGCACACCTGGGCTCGCCGCCTGCGGGGGCCAAGGGCTGCCCGGTCGGCGAACACATTCCGCGTCAGGTGGCCAAGGCCCTGACCGCAGCGGATCAGGCGGCGGGCGCGGCCCTGTCGAAGATCACCATCGCCGATCTTCTGGCTGAAGATCCCGAGGTGCTGCGTCCCTATGCGCCGCACCCCTGCTGCCCCAACGCCGACGCGGCCTGACGGTGGCGGCTTTGGGGGGAGCGCGCCGCACCATATTGATCACCGGCGCCTCGGCGGGCATCGGCGCGGCGCTGGCCCGCGTCTGCGCCGCGCGAGGATACGATCTGATCCTGACCGCCCGGCGCGAATGCCCGCTTACGGCCTTGGCTGAGGAATTGTCCGCCGCCCACGGCGTCGTCGCGACCGTCATTTCCGCCGATCTGGCCGAGCCTGACGCGCCCGCACGTCTTGTCGAGGCGATTGCGGTGCGGGGCCTGAACGTCGACGGCCTGATCAACAATGCAGGCTTCAGCCGCACGACCGGGTTTCTGACCACCGATCCGGCCGACCACGCCGCCATGATCCGCGTCATGCTGAACGCGCCGGTCGAGCTGTCGCGCCTGCTGCTGCCCGGCATGGTCGCACGCGACTGGGGCCGGGTGCTGAACGTGGCTTCTCTGGCCGGACAGATGCCCGCGACCGGCGGCGACACCCTTTACGGCCCGATCAAGAGCTTCCTGATCAAGGCGTCGCAGGGCCTCTGGCTGGAGACGCGCGGGACGGGCGTGCACGTCACCGCCCTGTGCCCCGGCTACACCTACACCGAGTTCCACGACGTCAACGGCTCACGCGATCAGGTCTCGGCCGCCTATCCGAAGTGGATGTGGATGGACGCCGACCGCGTCGCCCGCATCGGCTGGGACGCGGTCGAGGCGAACCGCCCGCGCGTGACGCCGGGCTTCGCCAACACTGTGCTGGCGGCGCTGGGCGGCCTTTTGCCCGACACGCTCGCACTGAAGATGGTTGGCGGTCACGCCAGGCGATTGGACCGCCTGTAGACGCAGCCGCCCTGCCCGCTCCTAGCTGGTGAAGAACTGCTGGGTGCCATGCGCCTCGATGGCCGCAGCCAGGCGACCCAGCGCGTGGATATAGGCCGCCGTGCGCAGGGTGACGCCCTTGTCCTCGGCGATGGACCAGACGGCGTCGCCCTCGGTTTCGATGATGGTCTTAAGGCGCGACTGTACCTCGTCCAGCGTCCAGTAATAGCCCTGACGGTTCTGGACCCACTCGAAATAGGACACCGTCACCCCGCCCGCATTGGCGAGAATGTCAGGCAGGACCACCACGCCCTTGTCGGCCAGGATGCGGTCGCCTTCGGGCGTGATCGGGCCATTGGCCAGTTCCAGCACGACCCGGGCCTGCACTGAGGCGGCATTGCCGTCGTGGATCATGTCCTCCATCGCCGAAGGCGCAAGGACGTCGCACTCGACGGCGATCAGGTCTTCAGGCGAAATGGTCTTGCCGCCGTGTTCAGCCTGAACCACCGATTGCCCCGCCGCCTTGGCCGCCAGAAGAGCGTCAAGGTCCAGCCCCGCGGCGGCGTAGACCGCTCCGCCCGAGTCCGACACGGCGACGATCTTGGCCCCGATGCTGCGGAACAGGCGCGCCACATGCTGGCCCGCATTGCCGAAGCCTTGCACCGCCACGCGCAGGCCTTCGGTGGGCAGACCCAGCCGTTCGGTCAGGTGACAGGTCAGGTAGAAACCGCCGCGCGCCGTCGCATCCTCGCGCCCGACCGAACCGCCCAGCGCGATCGGCTTGCCGGTAATCACGGCGGGGGCCGCCTCGCCCTGGATGGAGGCGTATTCATCGGCCATCCAGCCCATGATCATGGCGTTGGTGTAGACATCGGGCGCCGGGATGTCGCGATCCGGGCCGATGATGCCCGCGAAAGCCTGGACATAGGCGCGCGACAGCCGCTCCAGCTCGGCCTTGGACAGGCTCTTGGGATCGACCTGAACCGCCCCCTTGCCGCCGCCGTAGGGCAGGTTGGTCACGGCGCACTTCACCGTCATCCAGAAGGCCAGGGTCTCGACTTCTTCCACCGTGGAGTCGGGATGGAAACGGATGCCGCCCTTGGTCGGGCCGCGTGTGTCGTCATAGCGGCAGCGCCACGCCAGGAAGGATTTGCGCGACCCGTCGTCCATGCGGATCAGCAACCGAACCTTCATCGTCTCGCGCGGGTATTTCAGTTTCTCCAGCACATCGCTGTCGATCTGAACATGGCGGGCCGCCTCATCAAGGCGCGTCAAAGCCGAGTCGAGAATGTTCGGGTTGGGCATTATCTTTCCAAACGTCTAGGCAATTACTCAGGTCAAAAGAACGAAATTGTACTCAGTTCACGAAGAACTGGAATTTGCTGACACGGAGAATGCTGCAGCGCAAGAACTATCTTGCACGTGCGAAGGCGCAGATCTCATCGTCGCCCGGCGCCGCCTTAAAGTGCAAAGGCGAGAAGCCGCCTTGCAGGTATAAGCATATCTTTATATGTCTGACGGACTTATCCTCACCCCGGGAGCCTGCCTTGGCCCGTTCGTCGTTCCTCTTCACCTCCGAGAGCGTCTCGGAAGGCCATCCTGACAAGGTCGCCGATCAGATTTCGGACGCCATCGTCGACCTGTTCCTGTCCAAGGACCCCGAGGCGCGGGTGGCCTGTGAAACCCTGACGACGACCAATCTGGTGGTGCTGGCCGGCGAGATCCGCGGCAAGGGCATCATGGACGTCGAAGGCAACTGGGCGCCCGGCGTGCAGCAGGAAATCGAAGACACTGTTCGCGGCGTCGTTCGCGACATCGGCTATGAGCAGGACGGCTTCCACTGGAAGACGCTGGAGTTCCGGAACCACCTGCACCCGCAGTCGGCCCACATCGCCCAGGGCGTCGACGCCGCCGCCGACAAGGACGAGGGCGCAGGCGATCAGGGCATCATGTTCGGCTACGCCTCGAACGAGACGCCCGAACTGATGCCGGCCACGCTGGCTTACAGCCACAACATCCTGAAGGCTCTGGCCGAGGCCCGCCATTCGGGCAGGGAGCCGGGTCTCGAGCCCGACGCCAAGAGCCAGGTGACGCTGCACTACGAAGACGGCCGCCCGGTGCGCGCGACCTCCATCGTCGTCTCGACCCAGCACAAGGCGAACCTGAGCCAGGATCAGGTCGCGGCCATCGTGAAGCCCTATGTCGAACAGGTGCTGCCGGAAGGCTTCATCACCGCCGAGACCGAATGGCACATCAACCCGACCGGCACCTTCGTCATCGGCGGGCCGGACGGCGACGCCGGGCTGACCGGGCGCAAGATCATCGTCGACACCTACGGCGGCGCGGCTCCGCACGGCGGCGGCGCCTTCTCGGGCAAGGATCCGACCAAGGTGGACCGCTCGGCCGCCTATGCCTGCCGCTACCTGGCCAAGAACGTCGTCGCGGCGGGTCTGGCCGACCGCTGCACCATCCAGATCAGCTACGCCATCGGCGTATCCAAGCCCCTGTCGGTCCACGTCGACCTGCACGGCACGGGCAGGATCGACGAGGCGGTGCTGGAGCGTGAACTGCCCCGTCTGATCGGCGGCGCTTCGCCGCGCGCCATCCGCGAGCATCTGGGCCTGAACAAGCCGGTCTACCGCCGCAGCGCCGCCTATGGCCACTTCGGCCGCACGCCCGACGCCGACGGCGGCTTCTCGTGGGAAAAGACCGACCTCGTCGACCAGCTCAAGGCCCTGACGGCCTGACGCCCTCAAACGGCTGAAAATCCAGCCTGAAACGGGGGCGCCGCGGGTCTGATCGCGGCGCCCCTGATGCATTCAGCCCCCTTCGCCCCAATCACACCCTTGCATCGCGGCGCGTCTGGTCCTTTAAGCGCGCCGAACGCCTCCCCCGCGTCTCTTGATCCGCGTCTTCTGAAAGGACTCTCCGACCGATGAGCAAGCCCGCCCCCAAGAAAGTCGTCCTCGCCTATTCGGGCGGGCTGGACACGTCGATCATTCTGAAGTGGCTTCAGACGGAATATAACGCCGAGGTGGTGACCTTCACCGCCGATCTGGGTCAGGGCGAGGAGCTCGCCCCCGCCAAGGAGAAGGCGCTGAAGCTGGGCATCAAGCCCGAGAACATCTTCATCGACGACCTGCGCGAAGAATTCGTGCGCGACTTCGTCTTCCCGATGTTCCGCGCCAACACCGTCTATGAGGGCCAGTATCTGCTGGGCACCTCGATCGCCCGCCCGCTGATCTCCAAGCGCCAGATCGAGATCGCCCGCATGGTCGGCGCCGACGCCGTATGTCACGGGGCCACCGGCAAGGGCAACGATCAGGTCCGCTTCGAGCTGGGCTATTATGCGCTGGAGCCCGACATCCGCGTCGTCGCCCCGTGGCGCGAGTGGGACTTCAAGTCCCGCGAGGCCCTGCTGGAGTTCGCCGAGAAGCACCAGATCCCGATCGCCAAGGACAAGCTGGGCGAGGCCCCCTTCTCGGTCGACGCCAACCTTCTGCACTCCTCGTCCGAGGGCAAGGTGCTGGAAGACCCGGCCGTCGAGGCGCCCGAGTTCGTGCACCAGCGCACCATCGCGCCGGAAGACGCCCCCGACACGCCGACCATCATCACCATCACCTATGAAAAGGGCGATCCGGTCGCCATCGACGGCGAGGCCCTGTCGCCCGCCGCCCTGCTGACCAAACTGAACCAGCTGGGCCACGACAACGGCGTCGGCCGTCTGGACATGGTCGAGAATCGCTTCATCGGCATGAAGTCGCGCGGCGTCTATGAGACCCCGGGCGGGACCATCCTGCTGGCCGCCCACCGTGGCATGGAGTCGATCACGCTGGATCGCGGCGCCATGCACCTGAAGGACGAGCTGATGCCGAAATACGCCTCGCTCATCTACAACGGCTTCTGGTTCAGCCCCGAGCGCGAGATGCTGCAGGCCGCCATCGACAAGAGCCAAGAGAAGGTTTCGGGCGTGGTCCGCGTGAAGCTCTATAAGGGCAATATCACCATCATCGGCCGCGAGAGCCCCAACAGCCTGTACGATCAGGATCTGGTGACCTTCGAGGAGGGCGTCCAGGCCTATGACCACAAGGACGCCGAAGGCTTCATCAAGCTGAACGCCCTGCGCCTGCGTGTTCTGGCCAAGCGGGACGGCCAGAAGGGCTAAAACGCCCTCTTAAAACCCAAGCCTACCGGGGCCGGGCGATTCTCAGGATCGCCCGGCTTCTGTCATCCGTGACCCAGATGGAGCCGTCCGGCGCCGTCGCCATCGTCACCGGCGAGCCGCGCGGATGACGCCCGACGACCTTGTCCCAGCCCGGCGTCAGCACCTTGCCGTTCACGCTGGGCGCCCCCGCCGGGTAGGACAGCGCCCCGCGCGGATAGATGGCGTAGCGCCCGCCGATATCGGTCAGAGGCCGCCCCGCCTCGTCCGTCTCAGCCGCCACGATACGTCCGGCCGTGCGGCGGAAACCGTGCCAGGTCATCAGCAGCCGCCCCTGAAGTTCGGGGAACATCGCCCCCTCATAATAGATCAGGTCCAGCGGGGCCGCGTGCGGCGGCAGCAGGGCGATCGGCTTCTCGCGCTCACTGCAGCGCGCCTGACGCGCAGGCCAGCCCGGCAGGGGCGTCGCCAGATCGACGCAATAGGGCCAGCCGTAATGACGCCCCTGCGTCAGCACGTTGATCTCGTCATAGGGATGATCCGGCGTCTCCAGATCGACCGAGTTCTCGGCCTGAAGCACCGTGCCCGATGGGTGCCGCACCAGGGCGATGGAGTTCCTCAAGCCTGAAGCGAAGACGGTGCTGTCTTCCGCCCAGCGGCCGTTCCCCAGATAGGCGTGGCGCCGTACCTGCGCCGTCGCCGCATCTTCCACGCAGGCCCCGCGCGCATCCGTCTTCGGCTTGCCCGTCGCGTCGAGGCAGCGGTCACTCGGCGCCCCGACATTGACCAGCAGATCGCCGTTCCCGTCGAAGACAAAGCTGGACAGGGGGTGGCGGTTGTCATGCAGACGGTTGTCCGGCAGGTCGCCGATGACGGTGCGGACGCTGGCCTGCGGATCCATCGCGTCAGGGTCCAGCGTCAGGATGCGGTTCATCTCGGACACATAGATGCGCCCGTCCGGCCCGCGCTTCACCGTGTGCGGCATGGACAGCCCGCCCGCCAGCCGTCGCCAGCGCGTGCTTCCATCGGCGGCGAAGGACAGCCGCCAGACCGCCCCCTTGCCCGCCTCCCAGGCGCCCAGATCGGTGACCAGCCAGTCGCCGCCGTCCAGAGGCATCAGGCCGCGCGGCATCTGCGGCCCCGCCTCCCGCGCTGATCCCTGCCACACCAGCCCCAGACAATAGCCGGGCGCCATCCGCACCCCGGTCGCCGGGCGGCCGTCGCAGTCGCCCTCGACGGCATAGGTCCGCGCCGTCGTCTGGGCGGCGGCAGGCCCGGAACCCCCCGTCATCAGGGTGCTCGCCACGGCGAATGTCAGGACGGTCGCAAGGGAATTCAGCTTCATGCCCCCATGCTGGCGCTTGCGCCGGGCTTGTGGCAAGGCCAACCTTCATCCATCTCCGGTCGACCGGCCGGCGTATTCTCTCTGACGGCCCCGCCGTCGCCAGCCGGAGCCATCCTGTGAACCGTATCGCCCTCGCCGCCGCCGCGGCCCTGACCCTGTGCGCCGCCCCCGCCTTCGCCGTGGTTCAGGACCCGCCGCCGCCCGCGCCCGCCCTCACCGATCAGGCGCCGCCCTCGCCAGAGGAACTCGCCTTCCAGGCCAAGGGCGAAGCCTTCGAGACCGAAGCCGAGCGCATGGGCGCCGAGCTTGAAAACATCATGAGCGACGAGAGCCTGGACGCCGCGACCAAGAAGGCCCGCACAGACGCCGTCCTGGACCGCTACGAGCCGACCTTCATGGCCTTCGCCAACGAGTATGACGCCTTCATGCGCGCCATGGCCGAAAAGCCCGAGCACGCCGAGAACAAGGCCCAGATCCTGAGCGCCGCCGAGGCCGGTCCCGCCGCCCTGCGCGCCGTCCCGACCCAGCTGCGCGCCGCCATCAGCGCCGCCCTGGCCGAAGCCGCCGCGCCCGCCGCCAACTGATCCGCCGAACGGCGACGGCGTCCCACGCGGGCGCCGTCGCCTGATCGCAGTTTCAGGCTGTGCAACATAGGCTTTCGACGCGCAGGCGCTTGACCCGCACGCCCACGAAGCAGAAACCGCCTCATGGCCACGCTTCCCGTCGATCCGCACCTCTACGCCGCCTATCTGGGGATCATGGCCGTGATGGCGGTGACCCCCGGCCCGGCCAATATCTTCGCCGTCGCCACCGGCATGGAAAAGGGCAAGGCCGCCGCCCTGACCGCCGTTCTGGGCATGAACACGGCCACCCTGGTCTGGTTCGCCGCCGCCGCCCTGGGTCTGGGCGCACTGGTGATGGCCTTCCCCCAGGTCTTCCGCATCATCGCCGTTCTGGGCGCCCTCTATGTCGCATGGTTAGGCGTAAAGGCCCTGCGCGGAGCCTTCGCCACGGCGGCCGAACCCGCGCACATCGAGGTCAAGCGCGGGCGCAGCGCCCTGATCGACGGCTTCATGGTCCAGATCGCCAACCCCAAGGCCATCCTGTTCTTCACCGCCGTCCTGCCGCCCTTTCTGGACATCAACCGCCCGCTGGCGCCTCAGCTGGCCCTGTTCGCCGTCACCACCGTCGCCATGGACGGCCTGTCCATGTCCGGCTACGGCCTGGGCGGGGCGGCGCTGGCGCGACAGATGACCGCGCCGCGTTTCCGCAAGGGTTTCGGCATTGTGGTGGGATGCCTTCTGCTTCTGGCCGCCATATTGATCGTCTCGCGCCTGTGATCGGATCAAGATGAGCGTTTCGGAACTTGACCATTCACCCCTCGTTCAGACCGCAGGGCGTTCAATGAGCGCTCAAGGAGATTTTTCCATGATGAAGCTTCGCCAAACCCCGGTGCTGATCGCCCTCGCAGGCGCGCTGGCTCTGGGCGCGTGCGCGACGGCCACCCCCTATCAGCCCGTCGGGGCCAAGGGTCAGGGCGGCTATGCCGAGCAGCGCCTTGAATCCAACCGCTACGCCGTCAGCTTCTCGGGCAATTCGGTCACCTCGCGCGATCAGGTCGAGATGTCGCTGCTGCTGCGTTCGGCCGAACTGACGGTCGAGCAGGGCTTTGACTGGTTCGCCACCGTCAACCGCGCCACCGACCGCGACACCCGGTTCTACTCGACGCCGGACCCCTTCTACTATGATCGCTACGGTCCCTATTGGGGTCCGTCGTGGCGCTTCTACCAGCGCGGCTACTGGAGCACCTGGGACCCCTACTGGGGCCGCGAGCGCGACATCCGCCAGGTCGACCGCTATGAGGCCACGGCCGAGATCGTCATGGGCCGCGGCGCCAAGCCCGCCGGCGACATGAACGCCTTCGACGCCCGCGAGGTCATCAACAACCTCGGGCCACGCGTAGCGCGGCCGGTTTCTTGATTTAAGAGGCCGCTAAGACAACGCCCGCTTCCGTCACCGGAGGCGGGCGTTTCTTTTTCCTCCCCATGCAATGGGGAGGGGGACCGCGTAGCGGTGGAAGGGTCAACGACAGCGGAACCGAGCCGCCCCTCCGTCACGACGCTGCGCACCGCGCCACCTCCCCATTTCATGGGGAGGAAATCCGCGCCTCACCCCACGCGCGGGTTCTTCAGGCGGCGCTTGTTCGCGTGGGTGGCGGGCGCCGTGCCCAGCGCTTCAGGCACCTCGCCTTTGAAGTAGAAGCGCTGCCACGCCTCCTTGGCCGCGTCGGGATCGCCCGAGGCCAGGCGGGTGTTGAAGTCCGTCCGCGCCCGGTTCCACGCCTCGAACTGCCCCTTCATGCCGGGATTGGACTCCAGCGAGCGGATCACCGGCTCGAACTGCTCCACCTTGCGATGCTCGACCGGCAGGATGAAGCAGAAGGGCTCGCCCTTCTCGAACCGGATGCGGCCCGGCCGCGTGAAGATCCAGTTCATGGTGAAGGGGAACGGCAGCCAGTCCGTCTCGATCAGGCCCGTCAGCGGCTGGATGCCGTCCTTGACGTGGTTGGGCGAGCCCTGCGCGATCAGGCCCCAGCCCGGCGGGGTGCGGAACAGATACTGCGGGTGCATGGTCAGCACCCCGCGCGAGAAGTGCGAGGTGACGAAGTGATCCAGTTCGCGCTGCGGCTGGTCCGGCTTGATGGTGATGTCGGTCTGCGACGGCCCGCCGTTCCACTCGGCCGTAAAGCTGAAGGGGCACAGGATCTCCCAGCCCGTGGTGTTGGCCATGGTCAGCGGCAGACAGCGATAGGGGTGTCGGCTGGCGAAGGCGTCCATCCAGTTGCGCGACTGGCGGCCCGGCGCCAGGTCGCACGGACGCGCATTCATCGGATAGCATTCCAGTTCCAAGACGCGGCTCCCAAACTTGTCGAACAGGGGGTAACGATAAGGTCCCCTCCCCCTATCGCCCCCGCCGCCCGCCCGACAAGGCCAAGATGACAGACTCCGCCGTTCCCGAACCGTCCCCCGAACCTGCGCACGATCCGGCTTACGACCGCGCGCGCCTGCTGGAATGGATGGCCGCGAACGCCATCGACCAGACCACGCACGACCACCCCGCCGTCTTCCGCGTCGAGGAAGGGCTTGAGCTGAAGGCCGCCCTGCCCGGCGCCCACACCAAGAACCTGTTCCTCAAGGACAAGAAGGGCCGCCTGTGGCTGATATCGGCCGCCCAGGACACCGTCATCGACCTGAAGCGCGCCCACCGCGCCATGGGCTCGGACCGCCTGTCCTTCGGTAATGAGACCCTGCTGTGGTCAACACTGGGCGTGCGCCCCGGCTCTGTCACGGCGCTGGGCCTCATCAACGACACGGACCGCCGCGTGACCTTCGTGCTGGACCAGCGCCTGTGGGACGCCGACATCGTGAACTTCCACCCCCTGACCAACACAGCCACCACCGCCCTGAGCCAGAACGCCTTCCGCCGCGTGCTGGACGCTCTGGAGCGGCAGCCGATCGTGGTGGACTTCAGCGCGCCGGACTGAGGCGGAGCGGTCGATCCGACCGTGCGTCACGGTTTGAGGATAGAGGCCTCGCTCGGCTTTCGACCCATACCGTGTTCCCGAAACTTCCGCTAAAAAGGATGGATGGTCGAAAACGAACCCGTTGGATCGACGGCAGCTGTCGTCAAAGACTGGCTAGCGGGACGTTGTATCGCGCGAGGACTTCCGAAGCCGATCAATGATAGCGGAGGCTGGCGCGTAGAGACAGGGGCGCCAGATGAGGTGCGCCGCTATGTTTTTGCCGATACAGTGAGCGGTCTGGAAAACATCGGACAGTCCATCGACGAGCCGAAGATTCTTCTCAAATTGCTCGGCTCGGAAAGGGCGATGCGCTCGGTGCTACCTCCCAGATGGCAGGTTAGGTCCGAAGGGCATTTCATGGTTTTGTCCGGCGACATGGGGCCAGTCCCGGAATTACCTCCTGAGTATGAGGCAAACGTCGTTACGAAGGGCGATGTTGTAGAAGCCAACGTGCGCACTATGGACGGAGTAATAGCCGCCAGAGGCTTTGCAGCACAGGCGGGTAACTGCTTCGTGTATGATCGAATTTTCACCGATGAGGCGCATAGGCGTCGGGGGTTAGCGCGGGTAGTCATGACGATGCTTGGCGCAGCCCGCGAAACCCCAAACTCTCGCCAAGCCTTGGTAGCGACGAATCAGGGACGCGACCTCTACGTGACCATGGGATGGACGGTCCTGTCGCCGTGGACGACCGCTTTCGTAACAAAAATCTAGGACCGTTATCCCCGCTCAGCTGCCATTTAGCCTGTCTTCTCGCGGCCCATGCATCATGACTGTCAAAGGGGAACATGGACTCGCCTCGCCGGAAAACTTCGCCCGCGACCTCTTCTGGCGCCGCACACTGCTAAGGTCAGAAATACACGCGATCCACAGGGTCGATTTCAGACGATTCAGACGAATTGGACTCTGTTTTTCCCGATCCGGGCGGCTTCCCCTGCGGCAAGGCGCGCTTTCGGCTTGATGGACAGGCATCCCGACGCCATCTGATCCGTTACCTTCCTTCGATCCCCATTCGGACCCGACCATGACCTTCGCCGACCCGTCCCTGACCACCCCGCCCGACCTCATCAAGGACAGCACGGACGCCTCCTTCATGACCGATGTGATCGAGGCCTCTAAGCATCAGCCGGTCATCGTCGACTTCTGGGCCACCTGGTGCGGCCCGTGCCGCACGCTGGGTCCGGCTCTGGAAAAGGCCGTGCGCGCCGCCAAGGGAGCGGTGAAGATGGTCAAGATCGACGTCGACGCCAACCCGGCCTATGCGGGCCAGCTGCGGGTGCAGTCGATCCCGAGCGTCTACGCCTTCGTCAACGGCCAGCCGGTCGACGGCTTTCAGGGCGCCATTCCCGACAGCCAGATCAAGGCCTTCATCGACAAGCTGACCGGCGGCGAAGGCGTCAACACCGACGTCGAACAACTGCTGTCGCTGGGCGAGGAATCCCTGACGCTCAATGATCTGGGCGGCGCCGCCCAGGCCTTCGCCCACGTCCTGACGATGGAGCCGGACAATCAGAAAGCCATCGCCGGCATGGCCCGCGTCTATCTGGCCGAGGGCGACGCCGAGCAGGCGGCCCAGACCATCGCCATGGCCCCGGCCGACTCCACCGAGCCGACGGTTCAGGCCGTGCGCGCCCAGCTGTTGCTGGCCTCGGCCGCCCCGACCGGCGCGACCGCCGAGCTGGAAGCCCGACTGGCGGCGAACAGGAACGACCACGAGGCCCGCTTCGACCTCGCTCAGGCCCTGGCCTCGGCGGGCGATCTGAAGGGGGCGGTCGACCACCTGCTGACCATCGTTCAGGCCGAGCGCGAGTGGAACGACCAGGCCGCGCGCAAGCAGCTGCTGACGGTGTTCGAGGCCGCCGGCCCCAACAGCGAAGTCGCCCGCGACGGACGACGACGCCTGTCCTCCATCCTGTTCTCATAACGGCGCGATCATGGCTCAGGGCTACGTCAAGGCCAGCGAACTTCCCCAGGTGATTCCGGTGTTTCCCTTGCCGGGGTCCATCCTTCTGGCGCGGGGCCAGCTGCCGCTGAACGTGTTCGAGCCGCGCTATCTGAACATGGTGGACGACGCCATGGCGGGCGACCGGGTGATCGGCCTGATCCAGCCGGTCGGCCCTGCCGGAGTGAACCCGCCCCTCACCCGCGTCGGCTGCGCCGGGCGGATCACCAGCTTCGCCGAGACCTCCGACGGGCGCTATCTGATCACCCTGACCGGGGTGTGCCGCTTCGTCGTGGCGACCGAGATGCAGGTGCGGACCCCCTATCGTCAGGTGCGGGTCGACTTTCATCCCTATGAGAACGACCTGCGCGCCCCGGACCCGGCCGAAGATTTCGACCGCGAACCCTTCCTGTCGGCCCTGGCGCCCTATCTGGCGGGACGCGGGATGGACATCGACTGGGACACCGCGCGCGCAGCCCCGCAGGAGGCGCTGGTCAACAGTCTAGCCATGGGCCTGCCCTTTGATCCGCCCGAGAAGCAGGCCCTGCTGGAAGCCCTGACCCTGACCGACCGCGAAGCCGCACTGACCGCCCTCCTGCGCATCGAAGCCATTGCTCCCGACGACGACGAGCCCGGTCCGGCGATGCAGTAGCGTCGACCAACGCCAGACGATAGAACGCCATCAATACAGCCGCTCCGTGCGGCAGCCATCCGGGCGCCCGGCGCCCTCAAGCAGCGAGCGCCCGCGGCGCGAGCGATAGGGCCCTTAAATTATGAGCGACGCCTTCAACACCCCCGTCTCGGTCGATCCCCGCCTGCTGGAAGTGCTGGTCTGCCCCGTCACGCGCGGCCGTCTGTCCTATGACCGCGAGCGCAATGAGCTGGTCTCGGCAGGCGCCAAACTGGCCTTCCCCATCCGCGACGGCGTGCCGATCATGCTGGCCGAAGACGCCCGCCCACTGGATTGAGCCTATGCTTTCCTCCCCATTTCATGGGGAGGGGGACCGCGTAGCGGTGGAGGGGCCTCTTAGAACAGCGGAACCAAGTTGCCCCTCCGTCTCGGCCGCTATCGCGTCCGATCCACCTCCCCATTTCATGGGGAGGAGAAGCCGCGCGGCGAGCGATAGGGCCTCTCTTAAAGCGCTTCGCCCCGAAGAAGCCTCGGCAGATCCCCCGTCGCCCCGCCCGCCTCGTGCATGAAGGCGCGGCGCAGGGGGGCGATGCGGTTGACCGCCGCCATGCCCAGATCGCGAGCCAGCCGCACTGGGGCCACGTCGTTGGAGAACAGGCGCACGAAGCCGTCGAACCCCGCCGCCAGCGCCGCCGTGTCGAACCGGCGCCAGCGGGCGTAACGCTCCAGCACCAGCTCCGAGCCGATGTCCTCGCCGATGCGCGCAGCCTCGGTCAACACCTCCGACAGGGCGGCGACGTCCTTCAGGCCCATGTTCAGCCCCTGCCCCGCCACCGGGTGCACCCCGTGGGCGGCGTCGCCGATGATGGCCATGCGCGGCGCGGTCAGGCTCTCGGCCAGCTGCAGCGACAGGGGATAGACGAAGCGCGGCCCCTCGATCGTCAGCCCGCCCAGAAAGTCGCCGAACCGGCGCGTCAGATGGGCGTGGAAGGCCTCGTCCGAGGCCGAGCGCAGGGCCTCGCCCCTGCGGGTGCTTTCGGTCCAGACCAGATTGGCCCGGTTCTCCGTCAGCGGCAGGATGGCGAAGGGGCCGTCCGGCAGGAAATATTCATGGGCGACGTTGCCGTGCGGCTTTTCCATGCGGACGGTGCAGACCACGCCGCTCTGCTGATAGGTCCAGCCGAAGACGTCGATGCCCGCCACGCGGCGCACGGTCGAGTTGCGGCCCTCGGCCCCGATCACCAGCGGCGCCGACAGGGTAGAGCCGTCCTTCAGCGTCACCGTCGCCCGGCCCGGCCCGACCGCCACATCGGCCACGGCGGCGGGGGCGCGGACCTCCAGCCCTTGTGCATTGACCAGCTCGGCGAGGGCAGAACGAAGGCGGCGGTTCTCGACCATATAGCCCAGCGGTTCGCCGCCGTTGCGGTCGCCGATCTCGTCCGCGTCGAAGCGGATATAGGCGGCTGAGGGCTTGCGGCTGGCGGCGCCGGGACGGCGACCGTCCGTCACCAGAATACGGTCCATGCGACAGGCGTGCGGCTCCAGAGCCTCGCCCAGCCCCAGCGCCTTCAACATGCGGAAGTTGGCGTAGGAGATGGCCGTCGCCCGCCCGTCGAAGGTCGGCGCCATCTGGGCGTCAAAAGGCTGGGGGTCCACCATGACGGGGCGCAGGCCGCCCTGCGCCGCCGCCAGCGCAAAGGTCGCCCCGACCAGCCCGGCGCCGGCGATGATGATGTCGTAGTCGTCCGATCCGCTCATGATCTCGTTCTAGGCCCCTATCGCGCGTCACGCCACCTCAAGCCCGCGGGCTTCCTTGGGACATAAGGGCTCATCCCCGTCGGCAAAGACCGGGCAGGTAAATGCCGCTTTAACCTTATGCGAGGCACTAAGGACGGGAGTCCGCTTTCAGCGCCATTTCAGGGATCCGCCTTCATGTCCGCCGCCCTCGCGCTCGGCCAACGCGTCTGGAGCACCGTCCGCATCGTCTGGGCGGCGCCCTTCGCCGTGCGGTTCAGGGGCGTGCTGCAGGCCATGCTGGCCGCACTGCTGCTGGTGGCCCTGATCTCGTGGAACCCGGCGGACCCCAGCTGGAACGCGTCTTCGGCGCAGGCGCCGACCAACTGGCTGGGCGGCGCGGGCGCGACCTTCGCCGATCTGATCATGCAGTCGCTGGGGCTGGCGGCATGGCCCGCCGTCCTGCTGCTGATCGCCTTCGGGCTGGCGGTGGCGATCGGCGACGCCCTGCAGCACCGGCTTCAGCCGACGCCGTTCAAGATCTTCTGCGCCGTCGCGGGCGTGCTGCTGCTGTCGGCCGCCCTGTCGGCGCCGGCGGCGCCAGCCAAATGGCCGCTGGCGGCGGGCATGGGCGGGCTGTGGGGCGACGCCGTCACCGGCCTGACCGCCAATGGTCTGGGCGCACTGAAGGTCCCCGGCGCGCGCATCATTCTGGGCCTGCTGTTCCTGGCGCTGGCGCTGTGGAGCCTGGCTTATACCGTGGGCCTGCGCCTGCGCGACTTCACCGACACCGCCGGCTGGGCCGCCCAGAAGGGCGCCGAGGCCCGCGCCGCACGACCGGCCAAGGCCGCCAAGTCGGGCAAGGCGCCGCGCGCCGTCGCCGAGGCCGCCGCCCCGGCCCGCAAGCCGCGCCATCGCCTGCCAGAGGCGGACGAAATGGAGGCCGAGGGCCCCCTCGCCGCGCCTGCCCAAGCTCCGGCTCAAGCCGCCTTCGCGCCCCCATCCGAAGCGCATGACGACGCGGACGCCTATGCCGACGAGGCTGACGCCTACACCCCGCCGTGGGAAGAAGCCGCCCCGGCCCCCATCGCCCCGCCCTCGGCCCGGCCGAACCGCCCGGCCGAGCCCAAGGTCGCGGCGGTCAAGGCGCCCAAGCCCGTCCGCAGCGACGCCGACCAGCAGGCCTTCGACTTCGCCAATGAGGGCGGCTTCGAACTGCCGCCGCTGGGCATTCTGGCCAAGCCCGGCCAGCGCGGCGGCGCCGTCGACGAGGAATCGCTGAAGGCCAACGCCAAGATGCTGGAAGGCGTGCTTCAGGAATTCGGCGTGCGCGGCCAGATCGACCAGATCCGCCCCGGCCCCGTCGTCACCCTGTATGAACTGGTCCCCGCGCCCGGCGTGAAGCACGGCCGCGTCGTGGCGCTGGCCGACGACATCGCCCGCTCCATGTCGGCCCGCGCCTGTCGCATCAGCGTGGTTCAGGGCCGCAACGCCATCGGCATTGAACTGCCCAACGCCAAGCGCGAGACGGTCTTCCTGCGCGATCTGCTGGCCTCGGGCGAATACGACAAGAAGAGCCATCTGCTGCCGCTGGCGTTGGGCGAGACCATCGGCGGCGAGCCCTATGTCGCCGATCTGGCGCGGATGCCTCACCTGCTGATCGCGGGCACCACCGGCTCGGGCAAGTCGGTCGGGGTCAACGCCATGATCCTGTCGATCCTGTATCGCCACTCGCCCGCCGAGTGCCGCTTCATCATGATCGACCCCAAGATGCTGGAGCTGTCGGTCTATGACGGCATTCCGCACCTGTTGGCGCCGGTCGTGACCGATCCCAAGAAGGCGGTCGTGGCCCTGAAGTGGACCGTGCGCGAGATGGAGGACCGCTATCGCCGGATGTCCAAGCTCGGCGTGCGCAACGTCGCCAGCTACAACGAGCGCGCCCGCGAGGCCCAGGAAAAGGGCGAGCATTTCGAGCGCACCGTCCAGACCGGCTTCGACGAACAGGGCCGCCCCGTCTACGAGAGCGAGAAGATCCGTCCCGAGCCCATGCCCTATCTGGTCGTGGTCATGGACGAGATGGCCGACCTGATGCTGGTCGCCGGCAAGGACGTGGAAGGCGCCGTGCAGCGTCTGGCCCAGATGGCGCGCGCGGCGGGCATCCACCTGATCATGGCGACGCAGCGCCCGTCGGTCGACGTCATCACCGGCACCATCAAGGCCAACTTCCCGACCCGGATCTCCTTCCAGGTCACGTCGAAGATCGACAGCCGCACCATCCTGGGCGAACAGGGCGGCGAGCAGCTGCTGGGTCAGGGCGACATGCTTTATATGGCGGGCGGCGGACGCATCACCCGCCTGCACGGCCCCTTCGTCGGCGATCAGGAAGTCGAGGATGTCTGCAAACACCTGAAGGCCCAGGCCGAGCCGGAATACCTCGACCTGATCACCGACGAACCGGACGGCGATGGCGACGGCGCCATGGGCGAAGACGGCGGCGGCACCGGCGACGACCTGTATGACCGCGCCGTGGCCGTGGTCACGCGCGACCGCAAGGCCTCAACTTCTTACGTCCAGCGCCGCCTTCAGATCGGCTACAACCGCGCCGCCACCCTGATCGAACGCATGGAGCAGGAAGGCGTCGTCAGCCCGGCGAACCATGCGGGCAAGCGCGAAGTACTGGCCGGCCCGCCGCCTATGGTGTGATCGGCTTCGCCGAGGCGCTACTCACGAGTCCACGCTTGGGAACCCCGCGGTTCAATCGACGCTTAAACGCCTCTCGTCCTCAAGCAGCGAGCCGCCGCGCGGCGAGCGCTAGGACACTAAACAATGAACGCCGCTTCATCGGAGCGCCGGAATATGGTCAGGCTGGCGTCATCAGCCTGCCGGATGAAGCCCTCATCCTCATCAGGTCGAAAACCGTTCAGAACGGGAGAAGAAAAGACATGAGCATTTCCCGCCGCGCCTTCGGCCTCAGCTCCGCCGCCCTGGTCGCGCTCGCCGCCGCCCCCGCCGCCGTCTTCGCGCAAGCCGGATTGTCCGCGGACGATCAGGCCGTGCTGCGTCAGGCCCAGACCTATCTGACCGGCATGACGACGGCCCAAGGAACCTTCGTCGAGACGGGGCCGAACAATCAGCGCCGCACCGGCCGCTATTATCTGCAACGACCCGGCAAGATGCGGTTCGAATACACCGATCCCGAGGGCCTGCTGGTTGTGGCCGACGGCAACAACGTCAGCCGGTGGGATCCGCGCCTGAACGTGTTCCGTCAGGCGCCGCTGGGGCAGACGCCGCTGTCGACCTTCCTCGCGCGCGAGGTCCGGCTGGATCAGGGCGTGACCATCGACCGGGTGACGCGCATGGATTCGGGCGCCTTCGCCATTACCGCCCGCGACGCCAAACGGCCGAACGAGGGCTCGGTCATCCTCGCCTTCGCCGGATCGCCCGTGCGCCTTCAGGAATGGACCATCACCGATGCGCAGGGCTCGCGCACGCGGGTGCAGTTGACCACGCTGGACCCTGCGCCCGGCTTGGCCGCCAGCCTGTTCCAGCTGAGGGATCCGACCCGTCGCAACCGCCGCGACTGACGTCACAAACGTGACGTGATCGGCACACATAAATTACAACGATGATAGTTTGACCTTTTTTGTTGCCCGTGACACTTTGGGCACAGGACGGCGGCGGCCGTCCCGCCCGCCACGGATTCATCCCCGCCTGGCGGCGAGAGAGACGAACTTCAAGCGCCCGGAGCCCTGCTCCGGGCGTCTTTTTATTAAGCCGACGGCCTCCCGGGTCGTCGGCTTTAGACCCCGCGCCGCCAAGCTGCTAAGGCCGGTCGCATGAGCCTTCGCATCGTCACCTGGAACATCAACTCGGTCCGCCTGCGCATCGATCAGGTCGCCCGTTTCGTCGCCGAGCACGCCCCGGACGTCCTGTGCCTGCAGGAGATCAAATGCACCGAGGACCAGTTCCCGCGTCAGGCCTTCATCGACATGGGCCTGCCCTACCTACGGATTGGCGGCCAGAAGGGCTGGCACGGCGTGGCCATCGCCAGTCGCCTGCCCATCCTTGACAGCCCCAGGCTGGACGTCTGTCGCGAGGGCCACGCCCGCTGCGTCTCGGCCGTGGTCGAGGGGGTGGAGGTGCAGAACTTCTACGTCCCGGCGGGCGGCGACCTGCCCGACCGCGAACTGAACCCCAAGTTCGATCACAAGATGGACTTCTATGAGCGGCTGACCGCCGAGATGAAGACCCGCGATCGCCAGCGGCCTCTGGTTCTGGCCGGGGACTTCAACATCGCGCCGGGCGAGAACGACGTCTGGAACCACCGTTTCATGTCCAAGGTGGTCAGCCACACCCCGATCGAGGTCGAGACCCTGTATCGGCTTCAGGACGCAGGCGGTTTCACCGACGTGCTGCGCGACCAGATCCACGACCCGGTCAAACTGGCCAGCTGGTGGAGCTATCGCGCCAAGGATTTCCGCAAGTCGAACCGGGGCCTGCGGCTGGACCATCTGTGGACCTCGCCCGGCCTGACGCCCGCCGTGGTCAAGGGCAGCGCCCGCATCCTCGACACCGTGCGCGAATGGGAACGGCCCAGCGACCACGCCCCGGTCGTGATGGATCTGGACGTCTGAACCCGCCTCAGAACGGGAAGAAGATCGGGATCGCCGCCATACCCGTGGCCCAGGTGATCAGGTTCAGCGGCAGGCCGACCTTCACGAAGTCCATGTAGCTGTAATTGCCCATCTGATAGACGAGCACATTCGTCTGATAGCTGAAGGGCGTGGCGAAGGCGGCCGAGGCGGCCATCATCACCGCCACCAGAAACGGCCGCGCATCCACGCCCAACGCCGCCGCGATGGCAACGGCGATGGGCGAGAACAGCACCGCCACCGTGGCGTTGGACAGGATGTCCGTCGAAAACAGCGTCACGCCATAAAAGACGAACAGCGCCGCCCACGGCCCATAGGGACGGATCACGTCGATCAGGGCGTCGGCCCCGGCCTGCGCCAGACCTGTCACCTCCAGCGACGAGCCGATGACCACCATGCCCGCGACCAGCAGCAGGATTTCCGGCCTTAGTCCGGCATAGGCTTCCTCAGCCGTGATGACCCGCATCAGGATCAGCGCCACCGCCCCCGCAAAGGCCGAAGCGGCGATCGGCGCCAGACCCAGGGCCGCCGCCACGACCACGGCGACGAAGACGGCCAGCGACGCCACGGCGCGCTTCAGCTCCAGCGGGCGATCCGCGCCTTTTTCATACAGGTCGACATTGCCCAGCACCGCATCGCCCGACCCGCCGGGGCTGGCGCGCTGCTCCATCAACCACGGCAGGCGCAGAGAGGAGAACAGGCTGCGCTTGCTCTTTTCAGCCTCGGCTTCGCGCCGGGCCGCCATCTCGGCTTCGTCGCGCGCGGCGGTCTTTTCCAGCACGCGGGAGCCGATGAAATACAGATAGAGGCCGCCGACCGTGGCGATGCACAGCCCCACGCCGGTGATCTCGAACAGGGAGAAGACCGGCTGGCCCGCATTGCGCGCCATATCGCTGACCAGCAGATTGGTCGAGGTGCCGATCAGCGTCAGCAGCCCGCCCATGATGACCGCATAGCTGAGCGGCATCAGGAACCGCTTGGGCGACAGGCCCAGCGACAGCGCCATATCGCGAATCACCGGCGCCGCCAGCACCACCACGGGCGTATTGTTCAGAAAGCCCCCGACTGAACCGCAAAGCCCGATCACGATCCAGACCGCGTGCCGTCCGAATACGCGGGTCAGGCCCATGGCCTTGCGGATCAGCCAGGCCAGCAGGCCCGACAGCTCCATGGCGTAGGCGATGACGAACAGACCCGCCAGCGCCATGATGGCCGGGCTGGCGAAGGCGCCCTGCACCTCGACCGGGCGCACCACGCCGAACAGCAGCAGGGCCGCAGCGCCGCTGAGGGCCACCACATCGGACCGCAGGCGTCCGTGGATCATCACCCCGACCACGACGACCAGGACGACGAGAGCGATAATCTGGTCCAGCGTCACCCGCGCAAGGGCCCCTCTTCCGCCTGACGCCGAACCCGATCACAGGCCGGGACGCCAATCCGTCATTCCCGTGTTAGGCTGCTTCCATGGCGATAACAACGACCCGTCTTGCTGCACCGCTCGCCGTCGCGGCGGCCCTGCCCTTTCTGGCCTGGTGCCAGCGGCCGCCCGAACCTGCCGCGCCTGAAGCTCCGGCGCCCGAGACGCCGACGGTCGTTCTGGACTCCACCCTGAACCGCGCCGCCCTGCTGGCCGCCCTGACCGAGGCGCGGGCCGCCACGGCCGACGGCCGCCCGCGCGACGCCGCGCTGAACGGCCGGACGGTGTCGGTGCGCCTGCCCTTCGGCTGTGAAGGCGCTGGCGCAGCGGATCATGTCGAGGCGGGCCTGCCGTCCGTCGTGCGCGGCGCCGACGGGGGGTTGATGCTGACAGTGTCGCCCGAGGATCTGAGCGCCTCAGCCCTGATCGGGGCGCCCGGCATAGACAAGAATGGCGCGGCCACGAGCGACGCGACCAGCAAATGGGAAGCCATCGAGGGCTTCTGGATCCCTCGCCCGTGGAGCGGGCTGGAAACCTGCGCGCCGCGCCAGGCCGCCGCCGCAGTAACGACGCCTGAAGACGATGCGCCCGATAAGGCCTTGAGCGACAAGGCCCCAAGCGACGCGCCGACCGCCACCGCACCGCTCAGCAGACCCGAGCGCAGCGCCGGGCTGGCCGCCGTCATGGAGAGCGGCGGCTCGCGTCTGGGCCGCCGTCAGGGGCAGGCCTATGTCCATGTGATCCGGGGAGAAAAGGGCGCCAACGCGACGCCTGCGCCGGGCGGCTATGCGCTACGGCTTGAAGGACGGTTGACCGCCTTCGCGGACGGCAAGGCCGTCCATTGCGTCCAGCAGGACGCCGAAAGCCGTCCGGTCTGCGTCGCCGCCCTGCGGCTGGACCGACTGGCCTTCGAGGATGGAGCCACGGGCGCCGTTCTCAGCGAATGGCGCCCGCATTGATTTAAGATCAGGCGGCTCCCATCAGGGCGGCGCCGGCCAGCACGCCCAGCAGGATCAGGGTGACGCTGCCGGTGAAGACGACCAGACCTTCGAACGAGAAGCCCGAAGCGCGGGGATGCACGAGTTTCATGATTGAGTTCCTTTCGGCGGGGGAGTTCCGAATGGTCTCAAGATAGGCGGGGCATGGCCTGTGGACAAACCACGGTTAGGCCGCATCGAATGACCTGAGATCACCCGATCCCTTCAAACGTCGCGATCCGGCCGGGATTCCGCCTCTATCCAGTTCATGAAGCGCCGCAGCTTGGGTTCATCGGCCCGTTCAGGCAGGACCACCGCCCAATAGGCCAAGTCGTTGGTAAGGGCGTGGTCGACCGGCTGGATCAGGCGCCCTTCGCGCAACTCATCGGTCACCAGCGGCGCCGAGGTCAGGGTGACCCCGCGACCCGACAGGGCCGCCTCCAGCGCCAGATAGCTGTGGCTGAAGTGGGGGCCGCGCAGGCTCTGAACGCGCGGATCATCGACCCCCGCGCTCTCGAACCACGCCTTCCAGCCCATGCGGTCGGCATAGGGCATGTCGTGCCAGGTCTCGTGAATCAGCACCACGTCCAGCAGATCGGCTGGCTGGCTCAGGCGGCGCCCGGCGGCGAAGGACGGGGCGCACACAGGGATCAGGCGCTCATTGACCAGACGCCGCGCCACCTGACCGGGATAGGGGCCTTCGCCATAGCGCAGGGCCACGTCCGCTTCGCCATTGGCCAGGTCCACGACCCGGTCCTCGGCGAAGACGATCAGGTCCAGATCGGGGTTTTCCTCGCTGAAGCGATGCAGGCGCGGCGACAGCCATTTGCTGGCCAACGACGGCAGGGCGGTGATCCGCAGCTGGCGCGAACGGCCCGGCCGCACGGCCTCCAGCGCCGCCTCCAGCCGCTCGAAGGCGTCGGCGACACCCTGTGCGAGACGTTTGCCGTCAGCGGTCAGGCGTACAGAGCGGTTGAAGCGGTCGAACAACCGCAGGCCCAACCGCATCTCCAGCGCCTTGATGTGTCGGCTGACGGCGCCGGGGGTGACGCCCAGTTCGGCCGCCGCCTCACGAAAACTGCCCAGACGCGCCGCAGCATCGAAAGCGCGCAGGGCCACAAGCGGCGGTGTGGGGCGACGGTCGCTCATGATCGACGCCCTTTCAGATGCGCGAAGTTCAGGGTTGGAGGCGGTAGCCGCCCGCATCCGTCAGCAGCAGCCGCGCCTGACCCGGCTCGGCCTCGATCTTCTGGCGCAGGCGATAGATGTGGGTTTCCAGCGTGTGGGTGGTGACCCCGGCGTTGTAGCCCCAGACCTCGGTCAACAGCTCTTCGCGCGACACCGGCTTGGCCCCGGCGCGATAGAGATACTTCAGGATGTTGGTTTCCTTTTCCGTCAGCCGGACCTTCTTGCCCTTGTCGTCGACCATCAGCTTGGAGGCCGGACGGAACTCATAGGGACCGACCTGGAAGACGGCGTCCTCGGACTGTTCGTGGCTGCGCAGATGGGCGCGGATGCGCGCCAACAGGACGGCGAACCGGAAAGGCTTGGTGACGTAATCATTGGCGCCGGAATCCAGCCCGAGGATGGCGTCTGAATCCGACGACTGCCCCGTCAGCATGATGACCGGGGTCGAAATCCCGGCCTTGCGGATCAGGCGGCACGCCTCGCGGCCGTCCATGTCCGGAAGGTCGACGTCCAGCAGGATCAGATCGGCGCGCGTCTCCTTGGCCTGACGCACGCCGTCAGTCGCCGTCGCAGCCTGGGCCGGACGGAATTCCTCGTGAAGCGCCAGCTGCTCGGCCAGGGCTTCGCGCAGGTCATTGTCGTCGTCGATGATCAGAATGGTTTTTGGCGTGCGCATGGTGCCTTTAAGAATGGCGAGGCTTGGGCCGAACGCCAAGGGCGCCGGACAGGTTTCTGGGTCTATATTGTCGTCTAAGAGGTCGCAGGGGCCATATTTCGTTCCCCGAAGAGTGCAGAACCGACCCGAACATGGGTCGCGCCAGCCGCGATCGCGGTTTCATAGTCGCCGCTCATGCCCATCGACAGCACGCTAAGACCGTTGCGGCGGGCGATCTGCGCCAGCAGGGCGAAGTGCGGCGCCGGGTCTTCATCGGCCGGGGGAATGCACATCAGCCCCTCGATCGTCAGGCCGTGTCCGTCGCGCACGGCGGCGATGAAGGCGTCCGCGTCATCGGGCAGGACGCCCGCCTTCTGCGGCTCGGCGCCGGTGTTGACCTGAACCAACAGACGGGGATGGCGTCCGGTCTTCGTCATCGCCGCCGCCAGCGCCGAGGCCAGACGCGCCCGGTCCAGCGTCTCGATGACGTCGAACAGTTCGACGGCTTCCTGCGCCTTATTGGTCTGAAGCGGGCCGATCAGGCGCAGTTCAAGGTCCGGCAGGACCGCGCGGCGGGCGCTCCAGTGGGCCTGCGCCTCCTGCACCCGGTTCTCGCCGAACACCCGCTGCCCCGCCGACAGGGCGGCGTCGAGCGCGGCGTCGCCCTGCGTCTTGGACACGGCGGTCAGGATGATCGAGGCCGGGTCGCGCCCCGCCGCTACGGCCGCCTCATGAATACGGCGGCGGACCTGTTCGAAACGGTCAGCGATGGACGAAGCGGCTGAAGCGGGATTAGTGGCGGTCATGACCCAGTCCGATTTCATGGCCGAGGATGCGCGCGCACTGTGGGCGGCGGCGCTGGCCCTGTCGCGATCTTTAGCCCCCGTGGCGGCGGCTGTCAGCCCGCGCCCCCTGCCGCCCCTGCTGTTCTTCACCGACCCGACGCGCACCCCCCGCCCGTGGGAGACGGCCGCACGCCTGCCGACGGGCGCCGGGGTGGTCTATCGCGCTTTCGGGGCCGCCGACGCCGTTGAGACGGGACTTCGCCTGCGTGAGGCGACACGCGCGGCGGGCGTTGTCCTGCTGGTCGGGTTGGACGCCGAACTGGCGGAGCAGATCCAGGCGGACGGCGTCCATCTGCCTGAGCGCGCCCTGTCGGCGGCCTATGCTCTTTCGGGACGGCGACCGGACTGGCTGCTGACCGGGGCGGCCCATTCACCCGAGACTGTGCGCAGCGCCCGCGACCTGCACGCCCTTGTCGTGTCGCCGGTCTTTCCGGCGGGCGGGGCATCATCCGTCAAACCTGCGCTGGGCGTTGAGGGATTTGCAGATCTGGCGGCGCAGGCCCCCTGCCCCGTCTATGCGCTGGGCGGGATCACGGCGCGCAACGTCGAAGCCTTGAACGAATCAGGCGCGTGCGGACTGGCAGGCGTCGACGCGATCCAGACCGCCTTTTCCCGCCCATAGAGCAGGAAGCGACATTCAGAACTTGAAGATGGTTTCGAGGCGGACGCGCGGCGCGGCGCGGCGGTCGCTGCTTTCCGGGGCGCGGGCCGGATCGACTTCGGGCGAGGCCAGGTTGGCGGCGGCGCCGACGCGCAGGCGCGGGCTGAGGCGGTAATAGGCCCCGGCCTCGACATCGCCCCAGTCGGCTTCGCGGCCGACGGGCTGGTTCAGGTTGAAGTTCAGGCCCCAGCGACCGTTCTCGTTCCAGCGCAGGCCGCGACGTTGCGTGGCGGCGGGGGTGCTGGGCGACTGGGCGGCGGCGTCGGCGAGAGAGACGGCAGGCGCCCGACCGCGCGTCTGTGCGGCAGCGTCGGTCGCCGTCCCGGCCAAGGCCAGGACGCCCACGCTTGCAGCGATGACGGCGACGATGCGCATTCCACCTACCCAAATGGATCAGACGTCTGTTGCGCCGATCCTTCGTTAGAAGTCTTCCGCCCCTTATGAGGCTGGGGATAACATATGGACTGCATCCGCCCGGTCAACGCGCAGATGCCCTTATGGCCGAGGTTAAGGACGACTCCGGGCGGGGCTGTGGCGCCTGTGTCACGCCTGCAGGTCACATCAGGCATGGTCCGGGTCGCCATCTGACGCTCATTCGGAATGCCACGGCGTCGGATCGCCTTGTCATCGCCCCTTTTCACCGTGTTATAGAGCGTTGCTGACGTATGTGTGCGAGAGCGTCGCCGAGCGATGTTTCCCTCACGCGCCGTCAAACCCTTTACGGAGATCACCGAATGGCTCTTGTTCGCGGCGCTGCGGTCGCCCTGATCGCCTCGGGCCTGCTGCTCGGGGGCTGCTCCAGCCTGCCGTTCGGCGGGTCGAAGGCCAAGGCGCCCACGATGGAGGCCCAGCTGGGCATCGGCGTGAACGCCTATCTGTGGCGCGCCACGCTGGACACCCTGTCCTTCATGCCCCTGGACAGCGCCGACCCGTGGGGCGGCGTGGTCAACTATGACTGGTACGTCAATCCGCAGGCGCCGAACGAGCGCTTCAAGGCGACCGTCTTCATCCTGGATCGCCGCCTGCGCGCCGACGCTCTGAACGTCTCCATCACCAAGGAGGCCAAGGATGCATCCGGCGCCTGGGTTTCGGCCCCGGTCGCGGCCCAGACCGAAACCGATCTGGAAAACGCCATCCTGACCAAGGCGCGCCAGCTCAACCTCGCCAACGCGGCGCGCCGCTAAAATACAGGCCGCCGCCCAAGACCGGCGGCCTCTCATCCTTCGTCTTCAATGCGTTCTCAGGCCCGCCTCAAGCTTCGCGCCTGAGGCGCCGCTTCAGGATACGCCGTGGCCCCCTCCAGCCCGTCCCGCTACGAGCCCAAGACCGCCGAACCCCGCCAGCAGGCCCGCTGGGCCGAGGCTGACGCCTTTTCGGTGTCCAACGCCGATACCGGCCGCCCGAAATACTATGTGCTGGAGATGTTCCCCTATCCGTCGGGCAACATCCACATGGGCCACGCCCGCAACTATGTGATGGGCGATGTGGTGGCGCGCTGGAAGCGGGCCAGCGGTTACGACGTGCTGCACCCGATGGGCTGGGACGCCTTCGGCATGCCCGCCGAGAACGCGGCGATGGAGCGCGGCGTCCACCCCGGCGACTGGACCTGGTCCAACATCGCCACGATGCGCGACCAACTCAAGTTGCTGGGCCTGTCGCTGGACTGGAGCCGCGAGTTCGCCACCTGCGATCCCGAATATTATGGCAAGCAGCAGGAATGGTTCCTCGAACTGTTCAAGCGCGGTCTGGTCTATCGCAAGGACGGCGTGGTCAACTGGGACCCGGTCGACAACACCGTTCTGGCCAACGAACAGGTCATCGACGGGCGCGGCTGGCGCTCGGGCGCCGTGGTCGAGAAGCGCAAGCTGAACCAGTGGTTCCTGCGCATTACTCAGTATGCGGATGATCTGATCGACGGCCTGGCCGAGCTGGAAGGCCGCTGGCCCGAGAAAGTCCGCCTGATGCAGGAAAACTGGATCGGCCGATCCAAGGGTCTGCAGATGAAATGGGCCTGGGCGGGCGCCGCCCCGGTTGGTTTCGACGACGGGCTGGAGATCTACACCACCCGCCCGGACACCCTGTTCGGCGCCAGCTTCATGGGCCTGGCCCCCGATCATCCGATCTCGAAGCAACTGGCCGAGGCTGACCCCAAGGTCGCCGCCTTCGTCGCCGAATGCCGCAAGGGCGGCGCCAGCCAGGCCGACATCGAACAGGCCGAAAAGATCGGCTGGGACACGGGGCTGAAGGTCATCCACCCCTTCACCGGCGCCGAGGTTTCGGTGTGGATCGCCAACTTCATTCTGTCCGACTACGGAACGGGCGCCATCTTCGCCTGCCCGGCGCATGACCAGCGCGATCTGGACTTCGCCCGCAAATACGACCTCCCGGTGATCCCGGTCGTCCGCCCTGAAGGCGCGGGCGACGACTTCGCCGTGACGGACGAGGCCTATACCGGCCCCGGCTCCATCTTCCATTCCGACTTCCTGAACGGTCTGGACATCGAGACCGCCAAGGCCGAGGCCATCCGCCGGGTCGAGGCCGCCGGAACCGGCGAAGGCGCGACCATCTACCGCCTGCGCGACTGGGGCGTCAGCCGCCAGCGCTACTGGGGCTGCCCCATCCCGGTCATCCACTGCGAAACCTGCGGCGTCGTGCCGGTCCCGGCCGATCAGCTGCCGGTCGAACTGCCCAAGGACGTCACCTTCGATGTCCCCGGCAACCCGCTGGACCGCCACCCGACATGGAAACACGTCAACTGTCCGTCGTGCGGCGCCGCCGCCCGGCGCGAGACGGACACGCTGGACACCTTCGTCGACAGCTCCTGGTATTTCGCCCGCTTCGCCGACCCCAAGGCCGCCGAGCCGATCAACAAGGCCGCCGCCGCCAAATGGCTGCCGGTCGATCAGTATATCGGCGGCGTGGAACACGCGGTCCTGCACCTGCTCTACGCCCGCTTCATCACCCGCGCCCTGTCGGACGCCGGTCTGATGGACGTGAAGGAGCCGTTCGCCGGGCTGTTCACCCAGGGCATGGTGGTCCACGAGACCTATTTCGACGGCCATGAAGACAGCGGCAAGCCGCGCTGGGTCGAGCCGTCGGACGTGCGCATCGAGTCGGTGGACGGCAAACGCGTCGCCACCCGCCTGTCCACCGGCGCCGCCATCTCGATCGGCGACATCGAAAAGATGTCCAAGTCCAAGAAGAACGTGGTCGCCCCGCAGGACATCATCGCCGCCTATGGCGTCGACGCCGGACGCCTGTTCATCCTGTCCGACAGCCCGCCCGAGCGTGACATTCAGTGGTCGACCGGCGGGGTCGAGGGCGCCGCCCGCTTCGTCCAGCGCGTCTGGGGCGAATACGCCGCCTTCGACGCCGCCGCGCCCGCCAACGCCGATGTCGACGCCGCCCTGATCCGCGAGACGCACAAGGCCATCAAGGCCGTCAGCGAAGGCGTCGAGCATTTCCGCTTCAACTCGGCCGTGGCCAAGCTCTACGCCTTCCTGGCGACCATCCGTCAGCACGACAAGGCGGGCGCCGAGGCGAAGAAGACCGCCCTGTCGGCCCTGGCGCGGCTGATGGCGCCCTTCACCCCGCACCTGGCCGAGGAATGCTGGAGCCAGCTGGGCGAAGCGGGAATGGTTCTGGATGCGCCCTGGCCCGCCTATGACGCCGCCCTGGCCGCCGACGATCAGGTCACCCTGCCCGTCCAGATCGGCGGCAAGCGTCGGGGCGAGGTCGTCCTGCCGCGCGGATCGGACAATGCGACGGTCGAGGCCGCCGCTCTCGCCAATCCGACGGTTCAGGCCTACCTTGCCGCCAACAACCTCAGCATCCGCAAGGTGATCGTCGTGCCCGACCGTATCGTCAATCTGGTGGCCGGATGATGCCCGGCGGGCGTCGCCTCCTGCTGGCCCTAGCCGGGACGGTTCTGCTGTCCGGCTGCGGCTTCACGCCCATGTACGGCGAAACCGGCGTCAGCGGCGGCCTGTCGCGGATCGCCGTGACCACGCCGGACGACCGTCTGGGCTATCGCCTGCGCGAGCAGCTGGAAGACGCCTTCGGCCGCGACGGCGCCCAGGCGCCGCTCTATCGCCTGTCGACCGAGGTCGAACACCGCCGCCGCCCGCTGGGCCGCCGCATCGATGACACCGCCAGCCGCTATGAACTGACCGTCAGGGCCGCCTGGTCCCTGACCCCTGTCGCAGGCAGTGAAACGGTGAAGGGCGTACAGACCACCACGGTCACCTATGCCGCCGCCGACCAGCCCTACGCCGCCATCGCCGCCCAGCAGGATGGCGAGGACCGCGCCGCCGCCGACCTGGCGCGTCTGATCCGCATGGACATGATGCGCGTCCTGGCCGGACGCTGAAGGCCGCCGCATGATCCTGTCCCGGCGGCCCGACGTCGACCGCTTCCTGAAGGCGCCAGACGCAGGCGTCCGCGCCGCCGTCATCCACGGCAAGGACCGTTCAGGCGTGACCGAACGCGCCCTGACGCTGTGCAAGGCGATCACGCCGGATCTGAACGACCCCTTCAACGTCACCCTGCTGACCGAGACCGACATCGACGGCGACGCGGTGCGGCTGGAAGAGGCGCTGACGGCGCTCAGCATGATCGGCGGGCGGCGTCTGGTCCGCATCCGTCTGTCAGACGGCAAGGCAGGGGTGGACAAGGCGGTCGCCGCCGCCCTGACGGCCCACGCCGAGGGCGCCTATAATCCCGACGCCATGCTGGTGATCGAGGCCGGGGCTCTGGGCCGCGAATCCGCCCTGCGTAAAGCCGCAGAAAAGGCTCAGGGCGCAGTGGCTATCGCCTGTTATGAAGACGAGGTCGGCGACGTGGCCCGCATGACGCGTGAGGCTCTGGGCGCCGACAAAGTCGGCCTTAGCTCCGACGCCCTGGACCGCTTCGTCGCCCGCCTGCCCCGCGAACGCGGCCTGATGCGTCAGGAGATCGAGCGACTGATCCTCTACATCGGCCCCGGATCCGGCCGCACCATCGATGTCGAGGAACTGGACGCCCATCTGGGGGTCGAACCCGACGCCTCCCTGTCCGACGCCGCGCTTCAGGCCTTCGGCGGTCGCCCCGGCCCCGCCCAATCAGGCCTGCGCCGCGCGCTGGCCGAGGGCGAAAGCGCTGTCATGGCCGTCCGCATGGCCTCAATTCATCTCGGAAAACTGCGTCGAATCAATATCCTGCAGGCCAATGGCGCAGGCGCCAAGGAAGCCGCCAAGGCCGCCGGCGTCTTCTGGAAGCAGGAGGCCGAAATGCTGCGTCAGGCGCGCGGCTGGCGTCTGGACCTGCTCGATCAGGTGCAGGACAGCATCAACACGGCCGACATCATGACGAAGACCACAGGCATGCCCGAGGCCCTGATCGCCGAACGCCTGCTGCTTGAAATCGCCGCCCGCGCCAAGCGGATGGGACTCTGATACAGCGCCCCGAGCTTGAACGCAGCAGAGCAGGAAGCGCCATTTCCGGCCCTTTCATACCCGCTCAAGAAACCTGAAATATCACCCGCGCTTGGATGCGCGCCGGAAAGCAGGCTTGTTCAGCGCCACAGAAGCACGCTGAACAGACTTTCCGGACGTGATGGCGCCGGTGTCGCCGCCAAAGGCTCCGGCATTTCGGCTGGCGGCTTTCTTCGCGGCCAGGGCTCGTTTCAGCGCATCAGCTGCACTGTTTTTATCTGAGTTTTCAGTCATGCCCTCACCTTGGCATGAATAGCGCCGGAAAGCGCCTCAGCCCCGCATCAAACGACGGCAAAGATCGTCAAGCTGTTCCAGCGTGCCGTATTTGACGGTGATCTCGCCCTTGCCGCCCTTGTCGGCCAGCGACACCTTCAGGCCCAAAGCGTCAGACAGATCCTGCTCCAGCGCCGCGATGTCAGCAGCGCCCTCGCCGTTCAGGACCGCCTTCGTCTTGACGGGCTTGGGCCCCTCGGCAGCGCGACGAGCCAGCGCCTCGGTCTGACGAACGTTCAAGCCCTTGGCGATGACATCCCGCGCCAACTCTTCGGCGTTCGGAGCGGTGATCAGCGCCCGCGCGTGTCCGGCCGACAGATCGCCCCGCACCACATGCTCACGCACCGCTTCAGGCAGTTGCAACAGGCGCAGGGTGTTGGCGACATGACTACGGCTCTTGCCCACTACGCCCGCCAAAGCGTCCTGCGTCCGGCCGAAACGCTCCATCAGCAAGGCATAGGCATTGGCCTCTTCCATCGGGTTCAGGTCGGCGCGCTGGACGTTTTCGATGACGCCGACTTCCAGCACCTCGATATCGTCCATCTCGCGCACGACGATCGGCACCTGGGTCAGCCGCGCAGCCTGAGCGGCCCGCCAGCGACGTTCGCCGGCGATGATCTGCCATACGCCCTGCTCGCCCGGCTGAGAGCGAACCAGGATGGGCTGCAGCACGCCCTTGTCGCGGATGGAGGCCGTCAACTCTTCCAGATCCGTCTTCGAGAAGATCTTGCGCGGCTGGTCCGGGTTAGGCTTCAGCGTCTCAATAGGCGCACGGTGCACGCCCGCAGGCGCCGGGCCGCTCGCATCAACGGCGACAGGCTCCTGCGCGTTTTCACCCATGAGCGCCGAGAGACCCCGGCCCAGACCACGCTGACGTTCAGACAAGATGCTGTTTCCGTTTACTTATTAGATTTGATCAAGCCGCGATGGCCTGACGACGCTGACGCTCACGCGCCACCACTTCCCGGGCCAGCTTCAGATAGGCCTGACTGCCCGCACACTTCAGATCATAGATGAGCGCGGGCTTGCCGAACGACGGCGCCTCCGACACCCGGACGTTACGAGGAATGACGCTGTCATAGACCTTGTCGCCGAAGTGAGCGCGCACATCGGCCGCCACCTGCCCCGACAGGGCGTTCCGACGGTCATACATGGTCAGCACCAGCCCCTGGATTTCCAGCGCCGGGTTCAGGCTCTGACGCACCATGTCGATGGTCCGCATCAACTGGGTCAGGCCTTCCAGAGCAAAGAACTCGCACTGCAGCGGCACCAGAACCGCATCAGCCGCAGCCATGGCGTTCAGCGTCAACAGATTCAGCGACGGCGGGCAGTCGATCAGCACATAATCATACCGCGAATGACCATGCCCCCCCTGTTTCGCCAAGGCGTCGCGCAGGCGGTAGGAGCGACGATCAGACTGGCTCAACTCGATTTCGACGCCCGACATGTCAGCGTCGGCCGCAACGATGAACAGGCCCGGCACAGCGGTTTCTATGGCCGCCTCATCTACCGGACGGCCGTCGACGATGACGTCATAGATGGTCACCCGCCGTGTTTCACGTGGAACACCCAGCCCGGTCGAGGCATTGCCCTGCGGGTCCATGTCGACGATCAGAACCTTCTCGCCGATGGCCGCAAGGGCGGTGCCGAGGTTTATCGCTGTCGTGGTCTTGCCCACCCCGCCCTTCTGGTTGGAGACGGCTAAAATCCGGGGCTGCTTTACGGACTCAACGGACACGGCGGAGGCTCCCCAGTGAAACGATGCGGCCGCGCGGATCACTGCGCGAGACCGTAAGCTCAGCATCAAACTGCCAGACCCGACGGGCCTCTTTCAACTCAGCCTCGGCCTTCTCTCCCTTGAGAAACAGGCCTTTTGCACCGCGTTGGAAGTAGGGCTGTGCATAACCCAGCAGTTTCTCCATCGCTGCGACGGCGCGAGCGGTGACGACATCCACCGTAATCGCCTGCTCTTCCGCACGGCCGTTGACCACCGTGGCGGGCAGTTCAAGCGCATCGACGATGGTCCGCAAGAAGCGGCACCGCTTGCCCAGACTGTCGACCAGCCAGACATAGGCGCCCGGGCGGCCCTTCAGCAGGATGGCCAGAACCACGCCGGGAAACCCGGCTCCGGCACCCAGATCCGCCCAGGTCTTTGCATCAGGCGCGAGGTTCAGCAGTTGGGCGCTATCCCACGCATGGCGGTTCCAGAAGTCAGGCAGGGTATCCGGCCCCACCAGATTCATCACCTCATTGGCTTCGCTCAGCATGCCGAGGAAGGTCTGCAGATCGGCGATGTTGGCGTCGCTGGCGCCTGTCTGATCGCGGAAAGTCTGGATAGCTTCGGACATCAGGCGACGACCGCCGCAAGGTCGGCTTGCACGGCTTTGACCTTTTTCACATGGGCCAGAAGCGCCGTCAGCGCGCCCGGGGTCATGCCTTCGATCCGTCCGGCCTGGCCAAGGGTCAGTGGGCGGATCATGGCCAGTTTCTCGCGCACCTCGTTCGACAGGGCGCCGATCGCGGCATAGTCCAGATCAGCCGGCAGAGCCAAGCCCTCCTCACGACGCAAAGCCTCAGCGTCCTGCGCCTGACGGTCCAGATAGCCCGCGTAAACAGCGTCGATCTCGACCTGCTCACGCACCGAAAGCGACCAGTCAGCAATCTCCGGACGGATGGCGACAAACTGATCCAGCGTCACGTTTGGAAAGGCCAACAGATCGCGGATCGAGCGGCGCTGGCCATCGGCGTTGACGGTGATTCCAAGGGCGCCCGCCTCCTTCGGCGTGAACTGCGTTTCACGTGAAACACGGTTCGCCCGGTCTAACCGGTCGACCTTATCCAGCCATACCCGCGCGCGCTCTGAGCCGACGATCCCCGCCTCAATCCCAATCGGCGTCAGGCGCTGGTCGGCGTTATCGGCACGCAGAGTCAACCGATACTCCGCCCGGCTTGTGAACATACGATAGGGTTCAGTAACGCCCCGCGTCACCAAGTCATCAATCATGACGCCGATATAGGCCTGATCCCGGCCGAGGATCAGCGGGTCAGAACCGGCGGCGACTCGGGCAGCGTTCAGGCCGGCGATGAGGCCTTGCGCCCCCGCCTCTTCATAGCCGGTCGTGCCGTTGATTTGTCCGGCAAGATACAGGCCGGGCCGCTTCTTCACCTCTAGCGCGGGGGTCAACTCGCGCGGGTCGACGTAATCATACTCAATGGCGTAGCCGAAGCGAAAGACCTCGACCTGCTCCAGGCCCGGCATGGTGCGCAGAAACGCCATCTGGGTGGCGTCAGACACCGACGTAGAAATGCCGTTCGGATAGACACTGGGATCATCCAGCCCTTCCGGCTCCAGGAAGACCTGGTGACTGGTCTTGTCCGCGAAACGGACCACCTTGTCCTCGATCGACGGGCAGTAGCGCGGTCCGCGACCCGACAAACGCCCGCCGTAGACAGCGCTTTCACCGAGGTTATCGGCGATGATGCGGTGCGTCTCTTCCGTCGTATGGGTGACACCGCAAGCGATCTGCGGCACCTCAATCCGGTCGGTCAGGAAACTGAAAGGTACAGGCTGATCGTCCGCGGCCTGCATCTCCAGCCGCTCCCAGCCGATGGTGCGACCATCCAGACGTGCGGGCGTGCCGGTCTTCAACCGCCCCATCATCAGGTCAGCAGAATGCAGGTCGCCGGCCAAACCCGTCGACGGGTCTTCGCCATAGCGCCCCGCCGGAATACGCAGGTCGCCCCGATGGATCACGCCGTTGAGAAAGGTGCCGGTTGTCAGCACCACAGCCCCCGCGCGTATGGTCTCCCCCACCCCCGTCTTCACGCCGACCACGCGGTCGCCGTTCAGGACCAGTCCCTCGGCCGTGCCCGCCATAAGGGTCAGGTTCGGATAGTCCGCCAGTTCGGCCTGCATGGCCTCGCGATACAGGCGCCGGTCGATCTGGCTGCGGGGACCGCGCACCGCAGCGCCCTTGGAGCGGTTCAGCATCCGGAACTGGATGCCCGACACGTCCGCCAACCGGCCCATGACGCCGTCCAGAGCGTCGATCTCGCGCACCAGGTGGCCCTTGCCCAGACCGCCGATGGCAGGATTGCAGCTCATCTCGCCGATGGTTTCCAGCTTCTGCGTCAGAAGCAGTGTGCGAGCGCCTGCGCGAGCAGCCGCCGTCGCGGCCTCGCATCCGGCGTGACCGCCGCCGATAACGACGACGTCGAAGGTGTGATCGGGGGTCGAACTCATGGCGTTCACATAGTCCATTCGAGCCGGAATCGCCACCGGCTGAAGAACCATTGTTTCACGTGAAACAGGCTTAAGCCGGGCCTATTTACCGATACAGAAGGAGGAGAAGACCTCGCCCAGAATGTCCTCAACGCCGATGCCCCCGGTGACGCGCGCCAGAGCGTCGGCTGCACGGCGCAGGTCATCCCCCGCCATCTCGGGCGCGAGGTCGAGCGCACGGCGCCCGGCCTCAACATCAGCCAAGGCTTCCGCCAAGCGGCGGCGATGCCGTTCGCGTGTCACGGCGGGGAAGTCGGCGCCCGACAGGTCTCTGGCCAGACGCGCAGCGATCCAGTCGTGCAACTCGAGCAGCCCCTGCCCCGTCGTCGTACTGACCGTGAGGGATTGCAGACTCGCCGTCGGCGTCACCGCGCCCAGATCCGCCTTGTTCAGAACCTGAAGATCAGATGGCCCCACAAAGGCCGCGGCCGGGTCCTCGACGTCCTGTGAAGACGGCGAACGCACCCACAGACGCAGATCGGCGCCCTCGGCGCGCAGTCGGGCGCGGCGGATGCCCTCGGCCTCAACGGGATCATCACTGTCACGAAGACCCGCCGTATCCGACAGGGTCACCGCGTAACCGCCGATCATGATGTCGGCGTCCAGAACGTCGCGCGTCGTTCCGGCGATGGGCGTGACGATAGCCGCCTCACGCGCTACGAGCGCGTTGAACAAGGACGACTTGCCGGCGTTGGTCTCGCCGATCAGGACGATGCGATAGCCCTCGCGCACCCGTCGTCCGCGATCGCTATCCGCCAATGCAGCCCTCAGGTCAGCCGCGAGCTGATCCAGAACCGGTCCAGCCGTGCGCGCCAGATTGTCCGGCACTTCCTCGTCAGGGAAATCGATCTCGGCCTCGACCAGCGAAAGTGCCTTCAGCAGATCGCGACGGAATCCGCTGTATGCCGCCGACAGGGCGCCGTCGAGTTGGCCCAGAGCCTGAGACTTCTGCGCCTCAGTTTCTGCGTCGATCAGATCAGCGACAGCCTCAGCCTGCGCCAGATCCATACGGCCGTTTTGGAAGGCGCGACGGGTGAACTCGCCCGGCTCAGCCGGACGCAGACCCAATGCAATCAGGGCCACGCTGGCGGCCTCGATCACCGCGCGGCCGCCGTGCAGATGCAGTTCGGCCGAGTCTTCGCCCGTATAGGATCGTGGGGCGACAAAACGCAGGACCAGCGCCTCGTCGATCAGACGGCCGTCGTGACGCAGAGCGCGCACAAAGGCCAGACGCGGGGTCAGTCCCCCTGCCCCCAGCGCCGTCAGTGCGCTTTCCGTAGCCGGTCCGGACAAGCGCAACACGGCGATGGCGCCGCGCCCCGGCGGAGTGGCTAGGGCAAAGATGGTGTCGGTCATATCTTTTCTCCTCCCCATTTCATGGAGAGGTGCATGGACGCCGAAGGCGACGAGACGAAGGGGCAACGGTGGAAGAGCCCCTCCACCGCTTCGCGGTCCCCCTCCCCATTGCATGGGGAGGAAAAGCGGATCACGGCTTGGCCGCGCCCGTGACGGCGGCTTCCATCAGGCGGCGGAACTGGTCCTGGGCCTGAACGCCGAAGCTGGTCCAGGTCTTCATCAGTTCATCGGGCTGCATGGCGGCCATGTTGGCGTCCATGCGCTTCTGCATTTCAGCGACCAGATGGTCATTGAGCGGCGTCACATCCGGCAGGCCCAGAAAGGCGCGAGCCTCGGCGGGGGTGCAGTCGATCTCAATGTTCAGCTTCATGACCCACGCTCCTGTTTCACGTGAAACACATTCCTGATTCTCTACCCCCGCACGCGCGGCGTGCGGCTGCTTGAGAGAACCTCCCTCAAGCAGCCTGGCGCCGCGCGCCAGGCGATAGGGACCTTATTATGTGTTCATCGACTGGAAGAAGTCGCCGTTGTTCTTCGACTGGCGCAGCTTGTCGAGCAGGAACTCGATCGCGTCCTGCGGACCCATCGGGTTAAGGATGCGGCGCAGAACATAGGTCTTGGCCAGTTGGTCCTTCGGCGTGATGAGGTCTTCCTTGCGGGTGCCCGACTTGAGCACGTCGATGGCCGGGAAGATGCGCTTGTCAGCGACCTTGCGGTCCAGGACGATTTCCGAGTTACCCGTGCCCTTGAACTCTTCGAAGATGACCTCGTCCATGCGGCTGCCGGTGTCGATCAGAGCCGTGGCGATAATGGTCAGCGAACCGCCCTGCTCCACATTACGCGCGGCGCCGAAGAAGCGCTTGGGCCGTTGCAGGGCGTTGGCGTCGACGCCGCCGGTCAGCACCTTGCCCGACGACGGGACGGTGGCGTTGTAGGCGCGCCCCAGACGGGTGATGGAGTCCAGCAGGATCACCACATCCTTCTTGTGCTCGACCAGACGCTTGGCCTTTTCGATCACCATTTCGGCCACGGCGACGTGGCGGGTGGCCGGTTCGTCGAAGGTGGAGGCGACGACCTCGCCCTTCACCGTGCGCTGCATATCGGTGACTTCTTCGGGGCGTTCGTCGATCAGCAGGACGATCAGGAAGACTTCCGGGTGGTTGCGCTCGATCGACTTGGCGATGTTCTGCAGCATGACCGTCTTACCCACGCGCGGCGGTGCGACGATCAGGCAGCGCTGGCCCTTGCCCAGCGGGGCGACGATGTCGATGACCCGGCCCGAGCGGTCCTTCAGCGTCGGGTCCTGGATTTCCATGTGCAGACGCTCTTCAGGATAGAGCGGCGTCAGGTTGTCGAACAGGACCTTGGTCTTGACCATCTCCGGATCTTCGAAGTTGATCGTGTCGACTTTCAGCAGGGCGAAGTAGCGCTCGCCCTCGCGCGGGCCGCGCACGGCGCCGTGCACCGTGTCGCCCGAACGCAGGCCGAAGCGGCGGATCTGCGACGGCGAGACATAGACGTCGTCCGGACCCGGCAGATAGTTGGCGTCGGGACTGCGCAGGAAGCCGAAGCCGTCCGGCAGGATCTCCAGCACGCCCGAGGCGATGATCTCGACCTCTTCGTCGGCCAGGGTCTTCAGGATGGCGAACAGCAGGTCCTGCTTGCGCAGGTTGCCGGCGTTCTCGATGTCCAGACCTTCCGCGAAGGCGACCAGATCTTCCGGCGTCTTCTCGTTCAGTTCCTGAAGGGTGATGCGGCCGTTGGGGACGATGGGCTCGCCGTCGTCGTCCTCATCATCCTCGGCTGTGGTGTCGACGCCGTGATCGTCGTGGTCGGCGACAACCGGGGCGACAGCCTCTTCAGGCTGAGCCTCCTCGACCGGAGCCGCAGCGCGACTTCCACCCAGGCTCAGAGTGCGGCGCGGACGCTCAGCAGGATTTTCTCCTGCATTTTCAGTGGCTTCGTTTTCCGGAGTGTCAGGCGTATCGGTCATGATGGCGTGCTCGTTCGCGCGCCCGGACACCGCAGGGCGCCCAGGAGCAGAAGGTCGTCGATGGCTTCAGCCGCAGGGGCTGGGAGGGAGGGCGACGGTCTCCCGCAGGCTCAAACCGGCAGGCGTCGCAAAAAGAGAGGGACCGCACTGCACGGATCGGCCGCACGATTCACCTCAGCGGAACCACGAAAGGAGGGTCGGGGTCAAGCGAAAGCAGAAGATGCCCCTCTCCCTCAAGCAGCGAGCGACCGCGTCGCTCGCGTTAGGGCCTCTAGAATGTCCACTCCAGCGTGACCGACAGCACCATGATGATGGCCAGGACGAAGGGAATCTCATTGGTCATACGCCAGAAACGGCCGGAATATTTCGATGTCCCGGCAGCGATTTTCTTGCGCTGACCAGCCAGAAAGCCGTGCCAGCCCGCCAGCAGGAAGACGCCGACCAGCTTGGTAACCATCCACGGCTGCTGCGCGAAAGACCAGTCGGCGCCGTCGCCGCTGCGCAGCCACAACAGCCAGCCGCCGAAGATGAAGGCCAGGATCATGGCGGGGTTGATGATGATGCGCAGCAAGCGCGTCTGCCAGACCCGCAACAGGGCCTGCATCTCGCCGCGCAGGGGCTCTGGCTTGGCGTTCTGCTCGGCGTCATAGGCGAACAGGCGCGGCAGGAAGAGCATTCCGGCCATCCAGGCGATCACCGCCAGGATGTGAAGCCCGCGGGCCAGGTTGTAATAGTCCATGTCGATCCCCTCAGGCCGCCCTGGAGGCCTTTGAACAGCCAGACGGACAGGCTTTCAAGTGGGCGCATGGTCCACCCTGAGAAACGCCCTGCGGCGCTGCGCCCGGCGTTTCCAGCGCCCGCTCGACCGCATCGGCCAGGGCGGTGATGAAGACCGGATCGGCGCTGACTGTCGGCGCACGAAGATAGGGCGCGCAGCCGACCTTATGGGCCAGCTCGCCGTATTCCATGTCCAGTTCGACCAGGGTTTCGATGTGTTCGGAAACGAAGGCGATCGGCACGACCACGGCGCCCACGCCGTCTTTCGCCGCCTGTTCGATGGCGTCCGGCGTGGCAGGGCCCAGCCATTTCAGCGGCCCGACCCGGCTCTGGTAGCAGATGGCCCAGTCGGTCAGCCCCATGCGCTCGACCACAGCCGCCACGGTGGCCTCAATCTGCGCCTGATAGGGATCGCCCGCCGCAACCAGTTTTTCAGGAATGCCGTGTGCTGAGAACAGCACGCGCACCGGCTTGCCGTCAGCCTTGTCCAGCGTCTGGCGGATCAGGCGCGCCTGCGCCTCGATCAGACCCTCGGCGTCCGGGTAGCAGCAGACAACGTGCGTCTCGCCCGGGCCGTCATAGCACTCGGTCCACTTCTTCAGCGACGAAGCCGTCGTGGTGGTCGAGAACTGCGGATAGAGGGGCAGAAGGACGATCCTGTCCGGCTGGAAAGCCTTGACCGCCGCCGCCGTCTCCTCGGTCATCGGATGCCAGTAGCGCATGGCGATGAAGACGCGGGTGTCGTCGCCCGGCGAAGCGTCCGCCAGAGCGCGCGACAGGGCCTCGGCCTGTTTCTGCGTTTCCGGCAACAGAGGCGAACCGCCGCCCATCAGCGCGTAGTTGGCCTGCGCCGACGCTTCGCGGCGACTGGAGATCAGCTTCGCCAGCGGCGTGCGGAAAATCCCCGGTAGGCCGATGATGGCCGGGTCGTTGAACAGGTTGAACAGGAAGGGTTTGACCGCTTCGGGACGATCAGGACCGCCCAGATTTGTCAGGACGACCGCCACGCGCCGGTTGGGCCGTTCCTTAAGCTTCGTGGCGGTCTGGTTCATTGGGCGCCGATCCGCTTCAGAACCTGCTCGACATGGGCGATCGGCACGTCCGGGAGGATGCCGTGGCCCAGGTTGAAGATCCACGGCCCCTGGCCCCAGGCCTCCATCAGTTGATCGACGCGCCGATCCAGAGCGTCGCCCCCGGCCCGCAGCAGCAGAGGGTCCAGCGCGCCCTGAATGGGCTTGATCGCCTGAACCCGTTTGCCGACCTCCAGCGGACAGGCGGTGTCCAGCGCCACGCCCTGCACGTCGCATTCACGCGCATAGCGTTCAGCCAGCGCCGCCGAGCCCCTCGGGAAGCCGATCAGCGGCACAGTGACGCCCAGTTCGCGGGCGCGGGCGACCAGCTTCTGATGCGGTTTCAGCACCAGGGTCTCGAACAGGTCCTCGGGCAGGCCCTCGGCCCAGCTCTCGAAGATCTTCAGCACCTGCGCGCCCGCGTCCTGTTGCATCTTCAGATAGTGGGCGGTGGATTCCACCAGCACATCCAGCACGCCCGCCACCAGTTCGGGCTGGGTGTAGGCATAGGTGCGGGCGGCGGCGCGCTCGCCCTTGCCCATGGTGCGATGTTCGCCGTCCAGCATATAGGTGGCGACCGTCCACGGCGCCCCGGCGAAACCGATCAGGGCGCGTTCAGGCTCGAGTTCCGCGCGCACGAGGCTGAGTGTCTGACCCACGGCCTTGAGGGCCTCTCCTGCCTGCTGAGCCTTGTCGGCCATCGACTCCACCGACGGCAGGGCGCCCAGGCGCGGCCCCTCTCCCGCCTCGAACCACACCTTCTGGCCCAGGGCGCCGGGGATCAGCAGGATGTCGGCGAAGACGATGGCGGCGTCGAAACCGAAACGGCGCATCGGCTGCAGGGTCGCTTCGGCCGCCATTTCCGGATTCAGGCAGAAGGCGATGAAGTCGGGCGCCCTGGCCCGAAGCTCACGGTATTCCGGAAGGTAGCGCCCGGCCTGACGCATGAACCACACGGGCGGGCGGGAAAGGATTCGGCCCTGAAGAGCCTGGATCAGAAGGGGCGTGCTCATGCTTCGGGCTTTAGGATGCACACCCCCAAGCCTCAATCCCTATTTAGATTTGAGAATTGAAAGAATTGGTAGGTGGAAGCAGGGCCGGGGAGCACGGGGATAACTGCGGACAGTCCCGGTTCGACTCCTGTTTGTCCCCTGTCCGGACCGCAGAAACCCGGGCGTTTACAGCGCGGGCTGTGGGTTATGGGGATAAGCCGTGAAACACCCGTGGGACTCGGGCTTGCCTCTGGGCGCCATTGTGGGTGAATCCGCAGGCGCCGTTGTTGGACAATATGTCCTGCCCCCAGCACGGGATGAAATGTCGGCGCCCAGGCGGACGACTCCGGCGCCGATCGCCCCAACGGCGCCCGCGATCCCCGCTCGCGACCGGCGGCCAGGCTTGCTAGAGGATTCGGCGCCCGGTCTTTCACGAACGGCGCCCCGGCTTTTCAACAGGGCGCGGGGATGATCCGACCGTTGACTGGAAGGAGACGCCGCCCTGATGAGCCCCGCCCGCCCGATCGGCGCATCGCGCCTGGCCACCTATTTCCACGTCCATCTGGTGTCGGACTCGACCGGCGAGACGCTGAACGCCATGGCCAAGGCCGTGGTCGCCCGTTTCGACGGCGTCATTCCGATTGAACACATCTATGCGCTGGTCCGCTCGCCCAAACAGATGGAGCGGGTGCTGGAGACCATCGCCGCGGCGCCCGGCGTGGTGTTGCACACCCTGGTTGATCGCGAACTGCGCGAACAGCTGGAAGAAGGCTGTCGCCAGTTGCAGATGCCGCAGATCGGGGCGCTGGACCCGCTGGTCGGCGCTCTGTCGCGCTATCTGGGGGCCGATGTTTCGGCGCGGGTCGGGGCTCAGCACGCGCTGGACACCGGCTATTTCAATCGCATGAGCGCGCTGGATTACGCCATCGCCCATGACGACGGTCAGGGCACGGTCGAACAGCTGGAACAGGCCGATGTGGTGCTGTGCGGGGTCAGCCGCACGTCCAAGACGCCGACCTGCATCTATCTGGCGCACCGGGGCATTCGCGCGGCCAATGTCCCGCTGGTGCCGGGTCAGGAGGATGGCGAACGGCTGACCGCGCTGAAGAATCCTCTGGTGGTCGGGTTGACGGTCTCGCCCGACCGTCTGGTGCAGATCCGACGCAACCGTCTGGACGGGCTGAATGCGGGCCATGCCTCGGCCTATGTCGACCATGACGCCGTGCGCGAGGAAACCATCAAGGCGCGTCGCGCCTTCGAGCGGCGCGGCTGGCCCACCATCGACGTGACCCGCCGCTCGGTCGAGGAGACGGCGGCCGCCATCGTCAATCTGTTGAGCGAGCGGCGCAGCCGCAATCCGGGAGCCCCGATGTGACCACGACCGACGGCGAACGCCTGATCCTGGCGTCCAAGAGCGCCGCGCGCCGCGCCATGCTGACCGATGCCGGCGTGCCCTTCGCCGTTCAGGTCGCCGATGTGGACGAAGACGCGCTGAAGACGCCGGGCGTCGATCCGGTCGAACTGGCTGTCGAACTGGCGCGGGCCAAGGCGCTGGCCGTTTCGCGCCATGACCCGGACGCCTGGGTTCTGGGCGCGGACCAGACCCTCGCCTTCGACGGCGGGCTGGTGTCCAAGGCGCCGACGCTGGAGGCCGCGCGTGAACGGCTGTCGGCCATGCGCGGCCGCACGCATCAGCTGCATTCCGGGGCTGCTATGGCCCGCAATGGCCAGGTGGTCTGGTCCGGCGTGGACACGGTCGAGATGAAGATGCGCGATTTCTCCGACGCCTTCCTCGACGCCTATCTGGCGGCGGAGGGCGAGGCCCTGCTGTCCTGTGTCGGCTCCTACCGATTGGAAGGGCTGGGCTCGCAGCTGTTCGAGGCCGTCGAGGGCGATTATTTCACCGTGCTGGGCCTGCCTCTGTGGCCGGTTCTGGCCGAACTGCGCCGGGCAGGAGTGATCACAGTATGAGCCCCACGCCTCTTGGACGCATCACCGGAGCCGCCCTGCTGGGCGGGATCGTCGGCCAGCCGGTCAGCCATTCCCTCAGCCCGGTGATCCACAACGCCTGGCTGGAGGCGGGCGGGATAGACGGAACCTACGCCGCCTTCGCACCCGCTGACGCGGCGGGGTTTGAGGCCTTGGTCGTGGCGGGCCGTGCCGGGCTGATCGCCGGGGTCAATGTCACCGCCCCGTTTAAGGAACAGGCCTTCGCCATGGCCGACGAGGCAGGGACGGCGGTGCGTGCAACCGGATCAGCCAATATTCTGGTCTTTGAGGGGGGCCGTGTGCGCGCCGACAGCGCCGATGGCGCAGGCGTGCTCTACGCCCTGGCCGAACAGGCGCCGCAGCTGACGCTGAAGGGCGCTTCTGTCGTCATTCTGGGCGCGGGCGGCGCGGCGCGGGCGGGCGCAGGCGCGTTGATCGAGGCGGGCGCCGCCCTGTCCATCCTGAACCGCACGCGCGAACGGGCCGAGGCTCTGGCCGCTGATCTGGGACCGGCTGTCTCGGTCGCGCCGGATGCAGGCGTGCTGGAAGGCGCCGATCTGGTCATCAATGCGCTGAGCGTGGCGCCGGACATTGATCTGTCGACGCTGAAGCCCTCGGCCGTGGTCATGGACATGACCTATAAGCCGGTCGTTACGCCCCTGCTGGCGGCGGCGCGCGCGCGCGGGCTGACGACGGTGGACGGGCTGGCCATGCTGATCGGTCAGGCGGCGCCGTCGTTCGAGGCCATCTTCCGCCGTCCGCCCCCGCCGCTGGACCTGCGCGCCCTGCTGCTGGCTCATCTGGGGGAAGCGGCGTGATCGTTCTGGGCCTGACCGGCTCGATCGGCATGGGCAAGTCGACCACGGCCCAGATGTTCGCCGATGAAGGCGCGGTGGTGTGGGACGCCGATGCGGCGGTTCACCGCCTCTATGGTTTAGGCGGCGCGGCCGTGGCGCCGCTGGAGCAGGCCTTCCCCGGCGTAGTCGTGGACGGCGCCGTCGACCGCCCACGTCTGGCCGAGGCGCTGGGCCGCGACGAAGGCGCCTTTCAGCGGCTGGAGGCCATCGTCCATCCTCTGGTTGCGGCAGACCGGGCGCAGGCCTTGAAAACGGCGGCCGAGGGCGGCGCCCGGTTGGCGATCGTCGATGTGCCTCTGTTGTTCGAGACGGGCGGAGACGCCTATGTCGACGCCGTGGTTGTGGCGACGGCTGATGCGGAGGTTCAGGCCCAGCGCGTGATGGCCCGTCCAGGCATGACGCGTGAGCGTCTGGACGCCATCCTGTCGCGCCAGACGCCGGACGCCGAAAAGCGCGCCCGCGCTGATTTCCTGATCGATACCGGCCGGGGTCTGGACGCCGCACGCGATCAGGTCCGCTCCGTTGTGGGGATGGTTCTGTCGCCATCGTGGAAACCGCCACGCGGCGGCCTTTTCCAAACCTCCGAAGCCCGGCATTAAGGGCCATGTCCCGCGAAATCGTCCTTGATACCGAAACCACCGGCTTCGATCCCAAGACCGGCGACCGTCTGATTGAAATCGGCTGCATCGAGATTGAGGACCTGCTGGCCACCGGCCGGACCTTTCACCGCTTCGTCAATCCGGAACGGCTGATCCCGCCGGACGCCATCAAGGTTCACGGCATTACTGATGACAAGGTAAAGGACGCGCCCAAATTCCATGAGGTCATCGACGATCTGATGGCGTTCATCGGCGATGCGCCCCTGATCGCACACAACGCCAACTTCGACCGCAACTTCATCGATTTCGAGATCAGCCGCATCGGCCGCACGCCGCCGCCGCAGGATCGCTGGATCGACACCCTGGCCCTGGCCCAGAAACGGTTCCCGGGGATGCCCAACTCGCTGGACGCCCTGTGCAAGCGCTACAAGATCAGCCTGGTCGAGCGCACCCTGCACGGCGCCCTGATCGACGCCCGCCTGCTGGCCGAGGTCTATCTGGAGTTGCGCGGCGGCAAGGAGCGGGCGCTGGACCTGACCTCGACACGCGGCGGCGTGGCCGAGACGGCCAAGCGCGCGACCTATGGCGCCCGGCCGCGCCCCCTGCCCTCTTTCGTGACGCCCGACGAAGACGCCGCCCACATCGCCTTCCTGAAAGCGACGATCAAGGATCACAGCCTGTGGGCGGGCTATGGCGTGACGGTTGAGGCCGAGGCTGAACCTACGACCTGATCTGCCGGCTCCGTCACGACCGGGTTCATCAGGATATAGGTTCCGGGTCGGATCTGGTGGGCGTCGATCTGCGGGACCAGACGGCGGAAATGTTCGCTGGCGCAGTGGGCGTCCAGCGCGGCCTGATCGGGCCATTCCTCGATGAAGATGAAGTGGCCGGGCTGTTTGCGATCCTCGAACAGGTCATAGGCCAGGCACAGGGGCTCCTGCCGGGTCAGTCGCACGAGTTCGGCATAGAGGGGCCGGACCGCCTCTATGTGTTCGGGTCAGAACCCGCCGATGACCTTGAGCATTCCGCTGTCTCTCCGAAAGAAAAGGGGCGCCCGATCGGACGCCCCTTCATCTCATATAGATCGCTTAAGCAGCGAGGCGCCGCGCGCCTCGCGTTAGCGACCCTCTATCAAGCCTGGCCGGTTTCAGCCGGGGCGCCGGCGATCTGCTGCTGGCGGGCGATGTAGATGGCGGCGAAGTCGATCGGGTCGACCATGAAGGGCGGGTAGAAGCCGCCGTCCATCGTGGCCTGGGCGATGACCTGACGCGCGAAGGGGAACAGGTAGCGCGGGCACTCGATCAGCAGCAGGGGCTCGATATCCTGGGGCTGGACGCCCTGCAGGGCGAACAGGCCGCCGTACAGCAGTTCCACGTGAAACACCGGGGTCTTGTCCTCGGCCGTGGCCTTGATCGACAGCTTCAGGTCGACTTCGAACAGGCCGTCGGGGCGGCCCTGGGCGTTCATCTCGACGCCCATGTCGATGGCGGGCTTGCCGTCCATGCGCAGGCTGTCCGGGGCCTTGGGATTCTCGAAGGACAGGTCGCGGACGTATTGGGCCAGGATGCGGAAGCCGGGTCCTTGCGGCTGACCGTCCTGCGGCTGGGCCTGGTCGGGGGTCTGGCCGTTGGCGTCGGCGGGCGGCGTGGCGTCGGTCATGAGTCTGGAAACCGTCTTGCAGAAATGAGGCGTCCCGCTCACTGCTGAGACGGGCATGAGGGGGCGGCGGTAGCATGGCGGGACCCTGTGTCGCAATGATCAGACCCGTGTTCGGCCCCTGCTTCGCCTTGCGCCCGCCCGGATCGCCCCCTAATCACATTGTACGACCTGCCTTTTCGCTTCTGGAGAGAATCCGAGGCGCTTCCCCTTTCGGGAAGACGGGGCCTGACCAACCGAGGAACGCACCCGTGCCGGTGACCTTTCAGATTGTGATTTTCGCCGTTATCGCGGCGGTGCTGCTGTTCCAGCTCTATAATGTGCTGGGCAAGAAGGTCGGCCGCCAGCCCGAGGACAACCCCAAGCCCGCGCCGGTTTCCGTTATTCCCAACGGCGCGCAGGAAGCGCCGCGTGGTCCTGTGCTCGACCCCGCGATGACGGCGGCCATCGCCGGACTGAAGGCGCGTGATCCGAACTTCGACCCCAATCGTTTTCTGGATGGCGCGCGTCAGGCCTATGAGACCATCGTCACCGCCTATGCGCGTGGCGACCGCGAGGCTTTGCGCCCCCTGCTGACGGAAAAGGTCATGGGGTCGTTCGACGCCGGCATCGCCGCCCGCGAAACACGCGGTGAGGCCGAGGTTGTCGAATTGCGGCACCCTCCGCGCGCCGACCTCGAGCTGGCGACGGTCGAGGGCGATCGCGCCCAGGCCAAGGTGCGTTTCCTCGCCGAGGTGCGCAGCACCGTGACCCCCGCCGGCGGCGAGGCTGTCACGGACGAACGCCGCACCGCAGAGGTCTGGACCTTCGAGCGCCGCCTCGGAGCCTCGGACCCGAACTGGGCTCTGGCCCGCGTCGAGCCGGCGACCGCCTGATGACGACACGGTCCGCGCCCCTCGATCAGACGGGCGCGGCCCGTCTCCTTACGGCTCCGCTTGGCGGGACGGTTTCGTCGCAGCGGATGGGGCGCCTGTCCGGCGTTCTGGCCCTGACGATGCTGGCGGCGGCCTGCGCCTCGGCGCCGCGTCCCGTCGTTGATCCCGGCCCCCTGCTTCCGCCGCCTGTCACCCCGCCGGTGTCGGGCGACCTCAATCTCGCCGCCCTGCCTGGTTGGGCTGAGGAAGATCATCTGGCCGCCCTGCGCGCCTATGCCGAGGGTTGCGGTCCGTCGCGCATCGCGGTTGAGACCTGCCGCGACGCCCGCGCCCTGATCGCCCGCGCCAATCCCAGCGACGCGCGCGCCTTTCTGGAAAGCCGTTTCACGGCCGCCGAGGTGCGCACCGATGATGGCGGGCGCGGCTTGCTGACCGCCTATTTCGCGCCGGAGTATCCCGCCCGCCGCACCCCGGACAGCGAGTTCGACGCCCCGGTTCTCAGCCGTCCGGACAATCTGGCGGGCGTCGGCGACCGCGCTGCGATCGAGGCGGGTTCGGCCCGGTCTTCGGTGTTGGCGTGGATGCGGGCCGAGGATCTGTTCTTTCTGCAGATTCAGGGATCGGGGACGCTGACCTTCCCGGATGGGGGCCGCCTGCGCGCCGCCTATGCGGCCGACAACGGGGCCAAGTTCGTCGGCATCGCCCGGCCGATGGCGGAACAGGGACTGCTGCCACGCGACGGAACCTCGGGCGAGGCGATCCGCGGCTGGCTGGCCGCACATCGCGGCCCTGAAGCGCGCCGGGTGATGGCGCTGAATCCGCGCTACATCTTCTTCACCACCAGCCCGGAAGACGGAAACGAGGCGACGGGCGCTGCGGGCGTGCCCCTGCCCGCGCGACGTTCGGTGGCGGTCGACCCGTCACGCTGGACCTATGGCGAGGCGGCCTGGATCGAGGCGGACGGCGGCAATCTGCGCGGCGCCCGGGCCAGCTATCGCGGTCTGGTCATGACGCTGGACACGGGATCGGCCATTCGCGGCCCCGTACGCGCGGACCTCTATATGGGCCGTGGCGACGCAGCGGGGCATGAGGCGGGCGCGGTGCGCCACCCCTTGCGGATGTGGCGGCTTATCCCGCGCGGTTGAGCTGTCGTCAGTCGCGGATGCGGGTGACGCTGTTGTTGACGCCGTTCAGGACCTGGCGCGGCTGACCGGACGAGCGCCAGCGCACGACCTGTCCCGTTCCGGCGACGTCCAGCACGGCGTTGGGCGCCAGGGTGATGACCACCTTGTTGTCGGTCCCGGCCAGTTCCAGACCCGAGCAGACGCCGGTGAAAGTCAGGTCATGGCCCGAACCTCCGACATCAACGCGGCGCCCTTCGCACGGGATGGTCCGTTTGTGCCCCAGCCCGGAGACCTCGATGACTTCCGGGCCGATCTCGACCGAGCCGATCTGCGTCGGCAGAAGGGCCAGGGCGGCGACGGCGAGGGGGGCGAAGGGCGACAGCAGCATGGGCGATTCCTGAACGGTCTGGTGGAAGACCGGCGGTAAATGCCCTGAAGTCCCGCCGGGTTCCGCTATGCCGCGCCTATCGCTTCTTCAGTCCCCCCAGCACGCCGCGCAGCAGTTCGCGGGTGACGGTCGTGCCGACTGTGCGCAGGACCGATGTGGTCAGGGCCTCCATCGGCGTCTGGCGGGTTGAGGCGCGCGGGCGCGCCGTCGCGGGCGCCTTGGCCGTCGGCGCGCGGGCGGCTGGCGTGCGTGCGGCCTTCTCGGCGGCCTTGGCTTCAGCGGCGGCGCCGGCAGCTTCGGCCTCGACGCGGTCGGCCTGGGCGCGGCGGGCCTTCAGCACCTCTTCGGCGGACTCGCGGTTGATGGGAGTATCATACAGGCCGCGCACCGGGCTGGCGGCGACGATGGCCGCGCGCTCGGCGTCGGTGGCGGGGCCGAGGCGCGAGTCCGGCGGGCGGATCTTGGTCTGGGCCACGACGGTCGGGGCGCCCTTTTCATCGAGGGTCGAGACCAGCGCCTCGCCTACGCCCAGCGCCTGAATGGCCTCGGCGGTGTCGAAGGCCGGGTTGACGCGGAAGCTCTGGGCGGCGGCGCGCAGGCCCTTCTGCTCGGCCGGGGTATAGGCGCGCAGGGCGTGCTGGATGCGGTTGCCCAACTGGGCCAGGACGCTGTCGGGGATGTCGGCCGGGTTCTGGGTCACGAAGTAGACGCCGACGCCTTTGGAGCGGATCAGGCGCACCACCTGCTCGACCTTTTCCAGCAAACCCTTGGGCGCATCGCGGAACAGCAGGTGGGCCTCATCGAAGAAGAAGACCAGGCGCGGCTTTTCCGGGTCGCCGATCTCGGGCAGGCGCTCGAACAGTTCGGACAGCAGCCACAGCAGGAAGGCCGCATACAGGCGCGGATTGTTCATCAACCGCGTGGAGTCCAGCACATTGACCTGACCCCGGCCGTCCAGAGACGTGCGCATCATGTCCTCAAGTCGCAGGGCGGGTTCGCCGAAGAAGGCCTTGCCGCCCTGCTGTTCCAGTTGAAGCAGGGCGCGCTGGATGGCGGCGATCGACTGGGGCGAGACATTGCCCACCTCTCGGCCGATGGTCTGGGCGTTCTCGCCGACATAGGCGAGCAGCGAGCGCAGGTCCTCAAGGTCCAGCAGCAGCAGGCCCTCTTTATCCGCGACGTGGAAGGCGACGGTCAGCACCCCTTCCTGAACGTCGTTCAGTTCCAGCATCCGCGCCAGCAGGACCGGGCCGACGTCCGAGATGGTGGCCCGCACGGGGTGGCCCTTCTCGCCATACAGATCCCAGAAGACGACCGGCGCCGCCTGGCCGTTCAGCGTCAGCCCCATCTTGGCGGCGCGTTCGGCGAACTTGTCCACGCCCCCGGCCTGGCTGATGCCGGACAGGTCGCCCTTCACATCGGCGCAGAAGACCGGCACCCCGGCTTCGGAAAAGCCCTGCGCCATGATCTGCAGCGTCACCGTCTTGCCGGTGCCGGTCGCCCCGGCGACCATGCCGTGGCGGTTGGCGCGGTTCAGCAGCAGGCGCTCGGGCGCGCCCTCAAAGGACTGACCCAGAAACAGGGCGGAAGCGTCGGTCATGCGGGATCTCCTGCGGCCTGGCCAGACTGTCGCGCCATGCTTAATCGTCCGCGCCCCGGCTGCAAGACGGAACCTCTGCGGTTTACAGCGATTGACGCGGTTCCCGGCCGTGGCGACAAGTTGAATCATGAAGCTTCCCATCACCGTCAGTCATTCTTCTCCGGCCGCCAATGCGGTGGTGCTGATCGCCGTCGTGGCGGGCGGGGCCGCCCTGTATTGGCTCAGGGACATACTGACCCCGCTGGCCATGGCCCTGTTCCTGATGATCATGATCGACGGGGTGAAGCGCGCCATCGAGCGGCGCACGCCCATCCCGCCCCGGTTCGCAGGCGCGGCGGCTCTGGTGGTGGTGGTTCTGGGCTTTCTGGCTTCGATCTGGATCATCGTCGACGGGGCGGCGGGTTTCTTCACCGACGCTTCGGGCGTGGCGGGCAGCATCGGCCCGCGTATCGACCAGATCAGCCGTGACGTCGCCAACCTGTTCGGGATCAGCGAGCCGCCGACGCTGAACGACATGATCGCGGGCATCGACCTGCGCGGCTGGCTGACCAGCGCCGCCTTTCAGGTTCAGGGAGCGGCGACGGGCGCCTTCTTCGTCATGATCTATCTGGGCTTCCTGCTGGCCTCGCAGGCGGGCTTCCGCAAGAAGATGGTCGGCATGTTCCCCGAACGCGGCCCGCGTCAGGAGGCGCTGGCGGTGTTCGAGCGCGTGCGCGGCGGCGTCGAGGGCTATCTGTGGGTTCAGGCCGTGACCGGCGCCATGGTTTGCGCCGTGGCCTGGGTGCTGATGCGGGCGGTGGGGCTTCAGAACGCCGAGTTCTGGACCTTCGTCATCTTTATCGTGGGTTTCATTCCCATGCTGGGCGGGGCCGTGGCGGGCTGCGCCCCGCCGATGTTCGCCCTGGTCCAGTTTGAAAGCTACTGGCCCGCGCTGATCCTGTTCGTGGGGCTTCAGACCCTGCTGTTCCTGGTGGGCAATCTGGTCCAGCCGCGGATGCAGGGCGACAACCAGAACATCGACCCCATCGTCGTCCTGCTGGCCCTGGCCTTCTGGGGCAAGCTGTGGGGCGTGGCGGGCATGTTCCTGTCGACGCCGCTGGCGGTCATGGCCATGGCCATCCTGGCCGAGTTCAAGGGATCGCGCTGGATGGCCGTGCTGTTGTCGGGCGATGGAGAGCCCTATGTCGACAAGAAATCGAAGAAGAGCGACAAGAAAACTGAGGCGAAACCCAAGAATCGGGGCGGTTCTGCCCTGTTGAATCGTATACTGGGGCGCGACGTCCCGCCGCAGGCTTAAATCCAGAAATATTCGTCTTCTTGTCCTTGAACTGCCGCAATCGTCGCCTATCTCATCCTCACACGACGACGCGGTCCTCCCCTCCCCCTCCCGGATCGCGACGTCCCAGGCCGGTGCTTCCCTCCCCCCTCCTGAGCGCCGGACCGAGCAGGCCGTCGGACATCGTTCGACGGCCTTGTTCGTTTCTGGAGCCGGGTTTGGCGGCAGGATCGCCTGATCGCGGCTGAAATGGGGCGTTTCGGTCTCAGGATGAAGGCGGCCTGACCATAAGTCGCCATCTTGTGGGCCTCGAAGGCCACATGGTGCGCTGCACACTGAAAATACGGGCGTTTGAGCCCCATCACGGCCTAGTCAGGACCGCCAGCCACGCTAAGGTGCAGGCGCTTTTTTCCCAGCGGCTTTCCGGCCGCGCTGTCCGAGACTTCAGTCATGCCCGCCGCTTCGCGCATCGTTCCCGCCATTCCAGCAGATCTGGAGGCGCTGGAAACGGCTTATGCGCGCATCACGGCCCCTCCGGGCGCGGCTGAAAAGGCCATGCTGGCGCAGGCGTTCGACGACTACGCCTCGGACGAGACGCCTGGACTGGGCGGCGACGATCTGGCCGTCCTGCTGGGCGGCGCCTGGACCGAGGCCAAGGCCCGCAAGGGCGGCGAGCCCGCCCGCATCATCGTGCGCCCGCTGGTCGACGCGACCGGCGTCAACACCGGCTATGATCAGGTTCTGATTCTGCAGGACGACGGCCCCTTCCTGGTCGACAGCGTGCTGGGCGAACTGGCTGAGGCGGGCGTCACCGTCCGCGCCCTGTTCCACCCCGTCGTCGAGGTCGAGGCGGGCCGTCGCGACTCTCTGATCATCGTCGTCATCGACCCCCTGCCGCAGGAGCGCCGCGACGCACTCGGCGAAGGTCTGGCGCAGGCCATGGCCGACGTTCGCGTCGCCGTGCGCGACCACGGCGCCATGCTGGAGGCGCTGGGCGCCGAGATCGCCCGTCTGGAAGCCCACCCGCCGGTCGGCGTGGCGGCGGACGTGCTTCAGGAGAATGTGGCCTTCCTGCGCTGGGTCGAGGACGAGCATTTCGTCTTCCTGGGCGCGCGCCAGTACGACTATCCGCGCGGCGCCGACGGCGCCTATGAGGCCGAGGCGCCCCTCAGCCAGTCCAGCGACGGTCTGGGCGTTCTCAGCGATCCCGAGCGCCGCGTCCTGCGCCGGGCCAATGAGCCGGCGGTTCTGACCCCGGCCATGCAGGCCCAGCTGAACCAGAGCGAGCCGGTTACGGTCGCCAAGGGCAATATGCGTTCACGCGTCCACCGCCGTGCCTATATGGACTACATCGGCGTCAAGCGTTTCGACGATCAGGGCCGCGCCACCGGCGAGACGCGCTTCGTCGGCCTGTTCACCCATGAAGCCTATGACGTCATGGCCCATGAGGTGCCGCTGATCCGCCGCAAGGTGGACAACGCCCTGGCCCGCGCCGACAAGGCGCCGGGCAGCCACAATCACAAGCGCCTGCGCACCATTCTCGAAAACTATCCGCGCGACGAGCTGTTCCAGATCGGCGAGGACGAGCTGCTGGATACGGCGCTGGGCATCCTGCACCTTTATGACCGTCCGCGTATCCGTCTGTTCACGCGCCGCGACCCGTTCGACCGGTTCGTTTCGGTGCTGTGCTTCATCCCGCGCGAGCGTTTCGACGCCGGCCTGCGTCAACGCATCGGCGCCATTCTGGCCAAGGCCTGGGGCGGACGTATCTCAGCCTGGTATCCGCAGCTGAGCGACCAGCCGCTGACACGCGTCCACTACATCATCGGCGTGACGCCGGGCGATCACCCGATCCCCGACCTCAAGGCGCTTGAAGCCGAGGTGGCCGAGGCCGGCCGCAGCTGGATCGACCGCTTTGAGCGCGCCCTGCGCAAGGCCGGGGTGGATGAAGCCGCTGTCGGCCCGACCAGCGCGCGCTGGGCCGAAGGGTTCGGCGTCGCCTTCCGCGCCCGTTACGACGCGGCCGAGGCCGTGGCCGATCTGGAGCAGTTCGACCGCCTGAACGACGGTTCGGCCGCAGACGGCGTCCACGCCGAGCCAGTGGCCGTGCGCGCCTTCCGCACGGCGGACGAGACCAATCTGCAGTTCCGCTTCAAACTGTATCGCCGCGGCTCGGCCGTGCCGCTGTCGGACGTGCTGCCGATTCTGGCGGATATGGGCCTGAAGACCCTTGAAGAATCCGACCACGTCGTGCGCGCGCCGGGGCAGGATCCGATCTATATCCACGACTTCCTGCTGGAAGACCCGCGCGGCGCCGACCTGGTGTTCGCCGATCTGAAGACGCCGTTCGAGGACGCTTTCAAGGCCGTGTGGAACGGCCGCACCGAGAGCGACGGTTTCAACCGTCTGGTGCTGGAACTGGGCGTCGACTGGCGCGAGGCGGCCCTGATCCGCACCCTGGCCCGCTATCGCCAGCAGACGGGTCTGGACCCGTCGCAGTCGGTGCAGGAAGCGGCCCTGCGCGAATATCCCGACGTGGCGCGCGCCATTCTGGCCCTGTTCAAGGCCAAGTTCGATCCGGCTCACGGCGGCTCGGCCGCTGAGCGTGAAGCGGCTGTGGCCGAACTGGACGCCAGGATCGAAACCCTGCTGCAGGACGTGAAGAGCCTGGATCACGACCGCGCCCTGCGCCGGATCGCGGCCCTGATCGACGGCATCAAGCGCACCAACTTCTATCAGGTGGACGCCGAGGGTCAGCCGAAGGCGCACATCTCGATCAAGATCGCCGGTCAGGAATTGGCCGACCTGCCCCTGCCCAAGCCCTTCCGCGAAATCTTCGTCTGGGCGCCGCACATCGAGGGCTCGCACCTGCGCTTCGGCCCGGTAGCGCGCGGCGGCCTGCGCTGGTCCGATCGACGTGACGACTTCCGCACCGAGGTTCTGGGTCTGGTGAAGGCCCAGCAGGTCAAGAACTCGGTCATCGTGCCGGTCGGCTCGAAGGGCGGCTTCTATCCCAAGCAACTGCCGGTCGGCGGCACGCGTGAGGAAATGCAGGCCGAGGCCATCCGCGCCTATAAGACCTTCCTGTCGGGCATGCTGGACATCACCGACAACATCGTCGGCGAAGGCGCTCCGGTGCGCCCGGCGGATGTCGTGGCCTGGGAAGGCGACGACCCCTATCTGGTCGTGGCGGCGGACAAGGGCACGGCGACCTTCTCGGACATCGCCAACGGTGTGAGCCAGTCCTACGGCTTCTGGCTGGACGACGCCTTCGCTTCGGGCGGTTCGGCCGGTTACGATCACAAGGAAATGGGCATCACCGCGCGCGGCGCCTGGGAAGCGGTCAAGCGCCACTTCCGCGAAGTCGGCAAGGACATCCAGACCGAGCCCTTCACCGTGGTCGGCGTGGGCGACATGTCCGGCGACGTCTTCGGCAACGGCATGCTGCTGTCCAAGGCGACCAAGGTCGTGGCCGCCTTTGATCACCGCGACATCTTCATCGATCCGAACCCGGACCCCGCCAAGTCGTGGGAAGAGCGCAAGCGTCTGTTCGAAACGCCGCGCACCAGCTGGCAGGATTATGACAAGGGTCTGATCTCGGAAGGCGGCGGCGTCTTCTCGCGCTCGGCCAAGTCGATCACCCTGACCCCGCAGATCAAGGAACTGCTGGATATCGAGGCCGATACGGTCGACCCGGTCACCCTGATGCAGGCCATCCTCAAGGCCCGCGCCGAGCTGCTCTACTTCGGCGGCATCGGCACCTACATCAAGGGTTCGGGCGAGACGAACCTGCAGGTCGGCGACAAGGCCAATGACGCCATCCGCGTCAACGGCGGCGACATCCGCGCCCAGATCGTCGGCGAAGGCGCCAATCTGGGCATGACCCAGCTGGGCCGCATCGAGGCGGCACGCGCGGGCGTTCGCCTGAACACCGACGCCATCGACAACTCGGCCGGCGTGGACTCCTCCGACCAGGAGGTGAACATCAAGATCCTGCTGGGCGGCGCCATCGCCTCGGGCCACCTGAAGGCCGAGGATCGCAACGCCCTGTTGAAGTCGATGACCGATGAAGTCGCCGACAACGTCCTGCGTCACAACTACGACCAGACGCTGGCTCTGACCCTGCAACAGGCCGAAGGCGCTGCGGCGCTGGACGCCCAACAGGCCTTCATGCAGCACCTGGTTTCGATCGGTAAGCTGAACCGGGCGGTCGAATATCTGCCCGACGACGCCCGCATGGCCGAGATGAAGCTGCAGGGCCAGCCGCTGTCGCGGCCGGAACTGGCGGTGCTGACCGCCTATTCCAAGCTGGAACTGTTCGATGAGATCGTCGCTTCGACGGCGCCGGACGACGCCTTCTTCGAGCGGATGCTGGTCGACTACTTCCCGACCCCGCTGGCTCGCTTTGAAGAGGACATGAAGGGCCACCGCCTGCGTCGCGACATCATCGCCACCGTGTTGTCGAACGAGATCGTCAACATGGCCGGGCCGACCTTCCCCGACCGCCTGCGTGCGGCCGCAGAGTGCGACACCGCCGCCATGGTCACGGCCTTCGAGACCGCGCGTCACGTCTTCCGCCTCGACGAGGCGTGGAAGGCGGTTGAGGCTCTGGATCTGAAGATCCCGGCCGAGGCCCAGACGGCCCTGTATCAGGAGATCGCCCTGGTCCTGCGTCGTCAGACCTTCTGGCTGGCGCGCCGCGCGGCCCGCACCGAGACGACGGTGGGCGGCATGATCGCCGCCTATCAGCCCGCCGCCGACGCCCTGCGCGCCGCCGGTTCGGAAGTGCTGTCGCGCTATGAGCACGCCCGTTACGAAGGCCGGGTCCAGACCTTCATCGGCCTCGGCGCGCCCGAAGAGCTGGCCCGCGACATCGCCATGCTGCGGCCGATGGTGGCCACGGCCGATATCGGCGATCTGGCCGGTGAACTGGGTTGGGATGCTCCGGCCATGGCCCGCGTCTATCACCAGGTCGGCGCCGCCTTCGATTTCGACCGCCTGCGCGTGGCGGCCGGCTCGGTTCAGTCGGACGATCACTTCGATCGCCTGGCCGTGCGTCGCCTGATCCAGGACCTGATGACCGAGCAGCAGCAGCTGACCCGCGCCGTGGCCAAGGCCTCGGCCCAGGCGGCGGGCGCGGGCGAGGACAGCGCGGAACAGGCGGTCGACGCCTGGATCGGCGCCCGCATGGATCAGGTCGAAGCCCTGCGCGCCTCGGTCGACGGCATCGAGACGTCCGGCTCCGGCTGGACTTTCGCCAAGCTGACCATCGCCAACGGCGCGATCCGCGAGGTCCTGGCTTCGGCTTCTTAAGCAGAGTGACGCCGGGCGAAAGCCCGCCGTCACGCGCTACGCTTGCCGCGCGGCGGCTCGCTGCTTGAGCGCTTTTGGGAGCGCTGCTGACGTCGGCGTTGTAATCAGGGCCCGTCCGTTTCGTCGTCTGGCGAGGCGGGCGGGCCTTGGCGTTTTAGGCGGGGTCGGTTTAGGTGGCCCCTTGCTGTTCAGTGAACCGGAGGGCCCATGCCCAGGAAGTTCCTCGTCGTCGTCGACGACAGTCCTGAATTGGACGCCGCCCTGGCCTATGCCGCGCGCCGTGCGCGCTCGACCGGGGGCCATGTGGTGCTGTTGCGCGCCCTGCCCGGCGGATCGGACGAGCACTGGTCCGGCGTCCGTGATGAAATCCGCCGTCAGCAACGCGAAGAGGCCGAAGACCTGCTGGCGCGACTGGGCGAAAGGGTGGCGGAAACCTCGGGCGCACCGCCGGTCTATCTGATCGAGGAAGGCGACCCTCAGGCCGCCATCCGCAAGGCGGTGGGCGACGATCCCGACATCAAGATCCTGATCCTGGCCGCAGGGGCCAATGGTCGCGGTCCCGGGCCGCTGGTGTCGGCGGTGTTGAAACAGGGCGCCGCCTTCACCGGCCGAAAATTGCCCGTCACCATCGTTCCCGGCGAACTGACCGAGGCGGAGATCATGGATCTGGCTTGATTGGGGTCGCTATGCTCGGCCCCGGGCCTCGCGACTTGAGCGACGTGGGTGGGAGCATCAGGGCGATGGCGGCGATCCGGACGCCCCTTGAACCGGGGCGCGGCAGGGCGCATCTGAAGCCCATGTTCATCCAGACCGAAGCCACGCCCAACCCCAACGTCCTGAAGTTCCTGCCCGGCCGCGACGTCGCGGTTCAGGAGACGCTGGAATACCGCACCATCGACGAGGCCGCCGCCTCGCCTTTGGCCGAGGCTCTGTTTGAACTGGAAGGGGTCGAGGGCGTCTTCTTCGGCGCCGACTATGTGTCGGTGACGCGCGCGGATCAGGGCCCGGACTGGGCCGGGATGAAGGCGCCCATCCTGTCGGTCATCATGGATCATTTCGTTTCGGGCGCGCCTCTGGTGCGAGCGGGCGGAGCCGTGGTCGAGGACGCCGGCGAGGACAGCGAAATTGTCGCTGAGATCAAGGGGCTGTTGGACAGCCGCATCCGTCCGGCCGTGGCCCAGGACGGCGGCGACATACTGTTCGACCATTTCGACGAAGTGACCGGCGTCCTGCGTCTGCGGATGCGCGGCGCCTGTGCGGGTTGTCCGTCGTCGTCGGCCACTTTGAAGGCCGGGGTCGAACAGATGATGCGCCACTACGTCCCCGAAGTGACCAGCGTCGAACAGGTTCTGTAGATCGCATCCTGTTTCACATGAAACACTCGTCCGGCGACGCGGCGTCGGGCATGATGCCGTCATGAGCGGTTCGGACGAGAGTTCACAAGCACGCGCCCTGGGCGAGGCCCTGGCGGCGCTGAGACGCGACCGCGGCCTCAGTCAGGCGGAAGCGGGCGCCCGGATCGGCATGACCAGTCAGGGCTGGGGCCTGTATGAGGCGGGCAAGCGCTCCAGCCTGTTTCGTCCCGATGTTCAACGCCGTCTGACCGGGGCGCTGGACGCCACGCCAGAGGCGTTGGCGCTTCAATCCTCCGCCTCGCCCGACATACCTGAAGCGGTTGTTGCGACAGGGGTTTCATTACGCGGGCGAGCGTTTGACGGCGCCCCTGTGCAAACGCGGCGGTTGCGGCTTGAAACGGACGAACTGGCGCCCTGGGCGTCTGCCGGCACGGTGCTGGAATATGTGCTGGGACGCTGGCCGCGCCGTGGGCAGGGCTGCGTCATCCAGATGGCGGACGGCCTCACCCGTATCCGTCTTTACGACAGGGCCGACGATGTGGTCGTCGTGGTCTCAGGCGCAGGCGGGTTTGACCAGACAGAGCGCATAGCGCGCCAGGATATTCTGTTGATGTCGGCGGTCATTGGCCGATTTGACGACGAATGAAACATAATAGTTGTATTTCGTGCGAGGTCATGAAACGCTCTGGTTGAAACGGGAGGAGTCATGTCGCGTATCAATCCTATCGATCAGGCCGTCGGCCTGCGTATCGCCGCGCGTCGCGCGGCGCTGGGCTGGTCCCAGTCGGCGCTGGCGCAGAAGCTGGGCGTCAGCTTCCAGCAGGTTCAGAAGTATGAAACCGGCGCCAATCGGGTGTCGGCCTCGCGCCTGCATCAGGCCGCGATGGCGCTGGGCTGTTCAGTGGGAGATTTCTTTCCCGATACGCCCGGACGGCGCGATGAAGAATGGCTGCACCCGACGCTGGCCAGCATCGAGGGGCGCGGTCTGGCGGCGGCTTTCGCTCGCATTCCCGACGTTTCTGCGCGACGCGCCCTGACCCGGGTCGCGCAGGCCATGGCGCGGGCCTAGGGGCGACCTGACGGAAGCGGTCGCGTCCAGCCGGATTTCGCATTAGGGACAGGGCCATGAAGATCATGGTCATCGACACGGCGCTAGGCGCCTGCGTTGCGGGTGTTTTTGAAGGAGGGGACGACGTTCCTCTGCGCCCTCTGGGCGTGCGTGTTGAAGTCATGGCCAAGGGGCATCAGGAAAGACTGGGGGGGCTGGCGCGTGATGCAGCGGCTGATGCAGGCGGCTTTGACGGGATTGAACGTATCGGCGTGACCGTGGGGCCGGGGTCGTTCACTGGGCTGCGGGTCGGGCTGGCGTTCGCCCTGGGTCTGGGCGCGGCGCTGGATCGGCCGGTAGTGGGGATTTCGACGCTGGATGCGTTGGCGGCCTCGGTTGCACAGGGCGATCAGGGGCTGGTCGCCGCTGTCATCGATGCGCGCCGGGGGCAGGTCTATGCGCGTCTGTTCCGCGATGGCGTGGCGCTGGGCGAGGCGGCGGCCCTGCCGCTGGAGACGGCGCGCGACCGCATTCTGGCCGAAGCCGCCGAGACAACGCCGGTGTTGGTCGGCAGCGGGGCTGCGGTTCTGGCCGACGCTTTTCCCGAACTGGCGCAGGCGGTGCTGCATCCCCTGCCCGCGCCTTCGCTCGAAGCGCTGGCGGCTCTGACGCTGGCCGCCGATCCGGCGACTTCGCCGCCGCAGCCGCTGTATCTGCGGGCGCCGGACGCCACGCCGCCCAGTCGCCTGCCCGGTCAGCCGCGCCAGCCTGCGGCATGAACGAGCCGCTCTTCCCCGCGGTTGATCCCGCCCTGCTGGCCGCAATCCACGCCGAGGCGTTCGATACGCCGTGGGACGAGGCGGCGTTCAGTGACCTGTCGACCTCGCCGGGCGTGTTCGCGGTGGTTGAGGGCGACGGCTTCATCCTGATCCGGGTGGTGGTCGATGAAGCCGAGATCCTGACCCTGGCGGTCCGGCCTGCGGCGCGTCGTGCGGGGCTGGGCGCGCGTCTGGTCGAGGCGGCGGTGGTGCGCGCCGCCGCACTGGGCGCCGATCGGATGTTCCTGGAGGTGGCGGAAGGCAATTCGGTAGCCCGAGCCCTCTATGCCCGAAGCGGCTTCGTTGAGATGGGGCGACGGCGCGGCTATTATTCGCATGCGGACGGAAGCCGGGAGGATGCGCTGACGCTTGTCCTGAACTTCTCTCAATAGCTTCCATAAGCGGGCGGTCCATCCTATCTTCGCCGCCATGGACCGGATCGAAAAACTCTGCGCCGAGCGCGGCATGCGCATGACCGAGCAACGTCGGGTGATCGCCCGCGTCCTGTCGAATGCCGAAGACCACCCCGATGTCGAGGAACTGTATCGCCGCGCTTCGGCGATCGATCCGCACATTTCGATCGCCACCGTCTATCGCACCGTGCGCCTGTTCGAAGAGGCGGGCGTGGTCGAGAAGCACGACTTCGGCGACGGTCGCAGCCGCTATGAAGAGGCGGGCGAGGATCACCACGACCACCTGATCGACACCAAGACGGGCGAGGTCATCGAATTCTTCGACGCCGAGATCGAGCGGCTGAAGACCGAGATCGCGCGCAAGCTGGGTTATGAGCTGGTCGGCCACAAGCTGGAACTGTACGGCCACGTCATTCCGGGCGCCGAACCTGTCGATCGCGAGGGCCTGATCTATAAGCGCCGCCCGCGCGATGAGGGCGAAGACTGATCCCGGCCGTCGCCTGTCGTGAACGGCGCGGCGGCTTGCCGTCTTCCGTTTCGGCGATCATAAGCCGAGCATGACCGATACGTCCGTAAAGCCCGCGCTGCCGGACCTCGCCGTGTCTGACGGCGGGGCCGCGCCCAAGCGTCTGTTCATCAAGACCTACGGGTGCCAGATGAACGTCTATGACTCCGAACGCATGGCCGATGTGCTGCGGCCGTTGGGTTATGCGCCGACGGATACCGCCGAAGGTGCCGATTTCGTCATCCTGAACACCTGCCATATCCGCGAGAAGGCGGCCGAGAAGGTCTATTCCGAACTTGGCAAGCTGCGGATGATGAAAGAGGAAAAGGCGGCGGCGGGCGCGGGCGCCATGACCATCGCTGTCGCCGGATGCGTCGCCCAGGCCGAGGGCGAAGAGATCATGAAGCGCCAGCCGGCGGTCGATCTGGTGGTCGGGCCGCAGGCCTATCACCAGCTGCCGGAACTTCTGACCCGCACCGCACGGGCGCGCGGCGAGCGCATCGGCGCCGATTTCGCCCCGAATGAAAAGTTCGACGCCCTGCCCGCCGCGCGCGGGACCGAGGGTGTGACCGCCTTCCTGACCGTGCAGGAAGGCTGCGACAAGTTCTGCACCTTCTGCGTGGTGCCCTATACGCGCGGCGCCGAGTGGTCGCGCCCGGTCGCGGCGGTGCTGGACGAGGCGCGGGCGCTGGCTGATCGTGGGGTGCGCGAAGTCACCCTGCTGGGTCAGAACGTCAACGCCTATGACGGCGAAGGGCCGGACGGAAAACCCTTTACGCTGGCCAAGCTGGCCTACGCTCTGGCCGACATCCCCGGCATCGAGCGCATCCGCTATACGACCAGCCATCCGAACGACATGTCGGACGACCTGATCGCCGCCCATGCCGATCTGGACGCCCTGATGCCGTATCTGCATCTGCCGGTTCAGGCCGGTTCGGATCGCATCCTGCGGCTGATGAACCGCAAGCACGGGCGTCAGAAGTATTTCGATCTGATCGACCGCATCCGCGCGGCGCGGCCGGACATGGCGCTGTCGGGCGATTTCATCGTCGGCTTCCCCGGCGAGACGGATCGGGATTTCGAGGACACGATGGATCTGGTGCGGCGGGTGAACTACGCCAGCGCCTTCTCCTTCATGTATTCACCGCGTCCCGGCACGCCCGCCGCGACCATGGCGGTCCAGGTGCCCGACGCCGTGGCCAAAGAACGTTTGCACGCCCTGCAGGGCCTGCTGAGCGAGCAGCAGGTCGCGTTCAACCAGTCGCTGGCCGGGCGCGTCCTGCCGGTGCTGTTCGAGAAGAAGGGTCGCCACGGCGCCCAGGCCATCGGCCGCTCGCCCTATCTGCAATCGGTTCACGTCGAGGACGCGGATCAACTGATCGGCCGGATCGTTCCGGTTGAGATCATCAGCGGCCAGCAGAACAGCCTGTCGGGCCGCCTGATCCAGACCAACTGACGCCTGTTTCGCCACGCGCCGTGTGTGGGACAGGAACACGTAATCATGTCCCTCAAGCAGCCTCGCGCCGCGCGCGAGGCGATAGGGACGCTTAAGGAGACTTCATGGCGCGAGAGTCCGAGTTCCTGTCCCTCAGCGATACGGCCCTGCGCGCCGTCATCGGGCCGCAGAGCCGCCACCTGGCCCTGATCGAGGACGCCTTCAAGGTGCTGGTCGAGACGCCGGGCGGCGGCGTGTCGATCAACGGCTCCACGCGGGATCGGGCGCAGGCGCGACGCGTCATCGAGGCCCTGTCGAACCGGGCTGAGGCGGGCGCCGAGATCACTGAGGCCGACGTGCGCACGGCGCTGGGCGCCGCTGTGACCCAGCCGCGCGCCGAACCGGCGAGCCGCAGTGTCGGGCGCAGCGTGCCGGAAGGCGCCGCCCTGCCCGTCGGTCGTCGCGGCGCCATCGCGCCCAAGACGGCGTCTCAGGCGCGCTATCTTGAAATGCTGGGCCGGTGCGAACTGACCTTCGGCGTCGGCCCTGCCGGCACGGGCAAGACCTTCCTGGCGGCGGCCTATGGCGCCTCCCTGCTGAAGCGGGGGCAGGTAGACCGGCTGGTCATCACCCGTCCGGCGGTAGAGGCGGGCGAGAAACTGGGCTTCCTGCCCGGCGATCTGAACGAGAAGGTCGATCCCTATCTGGCCCCGATCTGGGAGGCGCTGAACGACATTCTGGGCGTTGACGACGTGCGTCGCCGCCGCGAGAAGGGCGAGATCGAAGCCGCCCCCATCGCCTTCATGCGCGGCCGCACCCTCAGCCACGCCTTCATCATCGTCGATGAGGCGCAGAACACCTCGCGGATGCAGATGAAGATGGTGCTGACCCGTTTGGGCGAGGGCGCGCGCATGGTGGTGACGGGCGACCCGTCGCAGGTCGACCTGCTGAACCCGCGCGATTCCGGCCTGGCTCACGCCCTGCGCATCCTCAAGGACGTTGAGGGCGTCGGCGTGCAGCAGTTCAAGGCCGAGGACGTGGTGCGCCACGCCATGGTCGAGCGCATCGTGCGCGCCTATGACAGCGACGCGGCGCGCAGTCGTTCCTTTCCCGACCTTGAGGACGACGCCAAGTGATTGAAGTCGAGATCGACAGCGACGCCTGGACCGACGCCCTGCCTGACGCGGCGGCGATGGTTAAACGTGCGGCGGCGGCGGCCCTTGGAACGATTGAGGGCGATGTCGTGGTGCTGCTGGCCGACGATGCGGCGGTGCAGGATCTGAACCAACGTTTCCGCGACAAGGACCGGCCGACGAACGTTCTGTCGTTCCCGGCGGCGGAAAGCGCCTTTCCGCATCTGGGCGATGTGGTGCTGGGCTATGCCTATTGCGCGGCGGAGGCTGAAGCACAGGGCAAGAGCCTGTCGGACCATCTGAGCCATCTGGTCGTCCACGGCGTCCTGCACCTGTTGGGCCGCGACCATGAGGACGACGCCGAGGCCGAGGAGATGGAGGCCGAGGAACGCGAGATTCTGGCCGAACTTGGCGTTGCCGATCCCTATGCGATCGAGCATGAGGGCGCCGCGTGAGCGGGGCGTTGGCCGCCCGGTTTTCGGGTCTGCTGAACAACCGTTGGGGCCGGATCGCTCTGGCGCTTGCGGCCGGGGCGGGCGCCGCCCTGGTGCATCCGCCGTTCGGCTTCCTGCCGGGCCTGCTGGGCTATCCGCTGCTGTTGCTGCTGGCCGATCGCGCGTCAGGGATGAAGGGCGGTTTCTGGGTCGGCTGGCTGGCGGGCTTCGCCTATTTCTTCATCGGCTGCTGGTGGGTGGCTGAGGCCTTTCTGGTCAATCCGGCGCAGGCGTGGATGGCGCCTTTTGCAGCCAGCCTGTTGCCGGCGGGCATGGGGTTGTTCTGGGGGCAGGCGACGCTGGCCTATCGCCGGTTCAGCCCCGGTGGCGCGCGGCGCGTCCTGTTGTTCGCGGCCCTGTTCGCCTTGCTGGAGTGGACACGCGGCCATGTGTTGACCGGCTTTCCGTGGAATCCGGCAGGCGCGGGCTGGGCGGCCGGGTCAGCCATGTCGCAGTTCGCCTCGGTTGGCGGTGTCTATGGGCTGGGTCTGGTCACGGTGGCGGCGGTCAGCGCGTTTGCGCCCTTGGTCGACGCCGGACCGCGACGGCCGCGCCTGATCGCGGCGGGGCTGGGCGTGCTGACGCTGGCTGGTCTGTTCGCCTTCGGGGCGGCGCGTCTGTCTGCGGCGCGGGTTGTGGAGACGCCGACGCTGGTGCGTCTGGTTCAGGCCGACATCGCGCAGGACTATAAGTGGAGCCCTGAGGCCTATCACGCCATTCTGGGCCGCTATCTGGCGTTGACGGCCCAGCCTGCAGACGCCCTGCCCGATGTGGTGGTCTGGCCGGAAGGCGCCCTGCCGACCACAGCCAACGATCTGTTGGCCGGTCCCGACGCCCATGCGGTGGCGATGGCCCTGCAGACGGGGCAGACCCTGCTGGCGGGCCTGAGCCGGGGCAAACCGGACCCGACGGCCGAAACCGGCGCGCGTTATTACAACAGCATGCTTGTCCTGCGCGACATGGGCGCCGATCAGCTGAATCTCGACGCCATTTACGACAAGCACCGACTGGTGCCGTTCGGGGAATACCTGCCGCTGGGCGATCTGATGAGCCGGATCGGCGTGCGCAGTCTGGTGCATGTTCCGGCTGATTTCAGCCCCGGTCCGCCGCCTGCGCCGATCAGCCTGGCCAACGCCCCGGCGGTGCAACCGCTGATCTGCTACGAAAGCCTGTATCCGGGCTTCACGCCCGCGACGGCGGCGACCCGCCCGGCGTGGATCGTCAACGTCTCCAACGACGCCTGGTTCGGCAAGACGTCCGGTCCGCGCCAGCATCTGAACCTGGCCTCTTATCGCGCGCTTGAGACGGGCCTGCCGGTGGCGCGGGCGACGCCGACAGGGGTCTCCGCCATGATCGATCCCTGGGGGCGTATCGTCGATGGCAAGCGGCTGGATCCGGGGCAGGCCGGGGTGATCGATGTTCACTTGCCGCAGGCCGCGAAACCGACGCCCTACGGTCGCTGGGGAGATCTAGGTTTTGCGGTCGTTCTGCTATTTTTTTTGGCGTTTGGGCGTCGAAGCGCTGGATATCGACAACTCTTGCGTTAAAATATGAGATCGTCTTCAGTTTTGTGGGTCCGGTCGCTGCGAGGCGCTGGTTCCGGCAGGAGGCGTATGCGTCTCCGATAAAAAAACGGGATGAGGGGTAGTCTATGGCCAAGGGTGCGGGGATTGAGGGGCCACATCTTGTGGACCGTCATGTCGGGCGGCGCGTGTGCGAGAAGCGCATCGCCCTGGGGTATAATCAGACGGATCTGGGACAGGCGCTGGGCGTCACCTTCCAGCAGGTCCAGAAATACGAAAAGGGCGCCAACCGGATTTCGGCGTCCAAGCTTTGGGATATCGCGCGCTTCTTCCGCGTGGATATCGGCTATTTCTTTGACGGTCTGACCCATGCCGCACAGCCGGGCATGGGGGAGGCGGAAGCGGAGCCGTTCGTGCACGACTTCCCCGCCACCCGCCAGACCATCGAGATCGGCCGGATCGCCCCGCGTCTGTCGTCCCGCCAGCAGAAGCTGGTGGTCGACCTGATGCGCGAACTGGTCGAAGAAGGGGCGAACGGCGACGATTGAACCGGGGGGTTCGATCGGCCTTACCGGGGGGAAGGCAAAAGGCGCGGAGCGATCCGCGCCTTTTTCGTATCCACCATCAGGCCTTCAGCGCGGTTTCCGAGGCGATGATGCGGCTGGCGGCGTGGACCACGGCGCCGATGCGCAGGGCGGCCTGAATCTGCAGGGCCGGGATCGCGTGCTTGCGCAGTTCGCCTTCGTGGGCGTCCATGCAGGCGCCGCAGCCGTTGATGGCCGAGACGGCGGTGGACCACAGTTCAAAGTCCAGCTTCTCGACGCCCGGATTGGCGATGATGTTCATCCGCAGCTTGGCCGGCAGGGTCGTGTATTCCTGATTTTTCATCAGGTGCAGCGAGCGGTAGTAGATGTTGTTCATGCCCATGATGGCGGCGGCGGCCTTGGCGGCGTTCATGGCCTCGGGCGTCATGACGGTCGCGGCCTGAGCCTCGATCAGCTTGACCACGGGACCGACGCCGATGGCGTGGGCCGAGGCCAGGAAACTGCCCCACTTCTGCTGATCGTTCAGCACCGTCTCATTGGCGAGCGAGGACAGGTTCAGCGAGATGTCCTTGCCGTAGGCCGGGATCAGGTCGCGCAGGGCGTCGATGGACATTCTTGGTTCCTTTCAGGAAGCGACGCTTCAAAGAAGCGGCTATCGTTCGCGACGCGGTCGCTTACTTCTTGAGCCGCCTTTTTGAGCAGCATTTCGTGTTGGGCGCTCAAGCCGCGAGGCTCCGCGAGCCGAGCATAGCGCCCAAATAAAAGCATCAGGCATGAAAAAGGCGGCGACAGTCGCCCGCCGCCGCCTCTTTCGAGGGGCGGCCCGGACCCTGTTCAGACGGTCCGGGCCTGGCCTTGGAAGCCTGTCTTAGGCAGCCAGGGTGTCGCCGCCGACCGGACGGTTGCAGGCGCACAGTTCGTCGGTCTGCAGGGCGTCGACGACACGCAGGGTGTCTTCCGGCGAACGGCCGACGTTCAGGTTGGTGACGTAGACGTGCTGGATGACGTTGTGCGGGTCGACGACGAAGGTCGCGCGCAGGGCCACGCCTTCTTCTTCATCCAACACGCCCAGGGCGCGGGCCAGCTTGCCGCCGTTGTCGGCGAACTGCCAGATCGGCAGGGCGTTCAGGTCGGCGTGGTCACGGCGCCAGGCCAGCTTGGTGAACTCATTGTCGGTCGAACCGCCCAGAACCACGGTGTCGCGGTCCTCGAAGTCCTTGCCCAGCTTGGCGAAGGCGGCGATTTCGGTCGGGCAGACGAAGGTGAAGTCCTTCGGGTAGAAGAAGATGACCTTCCACTTGCCCTCGAAGCTGTCCTGCGTGACGGCTTCAAAGGCGGAAGCGCCGTTTTCTTCGTGGCTGTTGAAGCCCGGCTTGACGCCGATAATTTTGAAATCAGGCAGTTTTTGACCGACGCCGAGCATAGCGCTTCTCCTAGATGCGAAAGATTGGACCGCCGGAACGCGGGGAGTGCGATCCGTCGAGGTCATGAGATGGGCTTTGGCAGAGCTTAAGTCAAATCGATCATTTTGAACTCGAGGATAGATTTCTCTTATCATCAACGCCGTGTCGTCATAAACAGCGTTCATGATCTCCGTCCGCCCTGGCGTTGCGGCGTTCGGGACCGTTCCATTTTCAGATCCGCGTGAAGCCTTGTCCGTTCTGCCTACCCTGCGTCAGCTGCAATATCTGAAGCTTCTGGCCGAGCACGGCTCGTTCAGCCGCGCCGCCGAAGCCGCCCATGTCAGCCAGCCCGCCCTGTCGTCCGGGGTGCAGGAGCTGGAGCGGGTGCTGGGCGCAGCGGTGGTCGAACGCGCACGCGGGGCGGTGATCCTGACCGCCGTGGGCGCCGAGGCGGTGCGCCGGGCCGAGGATGTGCTGGCCCGCGCCGAAGATCTGGTCGAGGCCGCCCAGAATGCGGGCAAGCCCCTGTCCGGCCGGTTCCGGCTGGGCATCATCCCGACGGTTGCGCCTTTCCTGCTGCCGCGCGCCCTTCCGGGGCTGAAGGCGCTCTATCCGGGGCTGCGGCTGTTCCTGCGCGAGGATCTGACGCCGCGCCTGATCGCAGGCCTGAAGGCGGGGCAACTGGACGCCGCCATCATCGCCCTGCCCTACGATGCGCCGGGTATCGACCATGCCCGGATCGGCGACGACGAGATCATGGCTGCTGCGCCCGTGGACCACCCGCTGGCGGGCGCCGGGCCGATCCCCGAGGGACTGCTGAAGGCGGAAGACCTGATCCTGCTGGAGGACGGTCACTGCCTGCGCGATCAGGCGCTGGCGGCGGTCAACATAGAGGCGCCGCGCGGCGAGGATGTCTTCGCCGCCACATCCCTGCATACGTTGGTGCAGATGGTGTCCTCGGGTCTGGGCGTCAGCTTCCTGCCGCAGATGGCGGTTCAGGCGGGACTGGCCAATGATCCCGGGGTGGTGATCCGCCCCATCTCCAAGGACGCCCCGCGCCGCGAGATCGTCGTCGCCTGGCGTGCAGGCTCCAGCCGCGCCGCCGAGGCTCGCCTGTTGGCCGAGGCGCTCAAGCTGGACTGAGGCGCTGCGTCAGGCGCCTTTAGTCAGCATCCGCATCTGCATCTCGGCGCGGATGGTGAAGCCGAGCGAGTGATACAGGGCGATGGCCCCGGCGTTGTCCGCATAGGAGTGCAGGAAGGCTGTCTCGCCGCGCGCCAGAATGCGCTCGATCACCGCCCGCATCAGGGTTCCGGCATAACCCCGTCCGCGCGCGTCGGGGTGGGCGCAGACGCCGGACACCTCGGTGAAGCCATCCGGCTTCAGACGCTCGCCCGCCATGGCCAGAAGCCGTCCGTCCTGTTTGACCCCGAAGAAGTCGCCCAACTGGTGCGTGCGGTCGAAGAAGGGGCCGGGTTCCGTCAGGGTCGCCAGCGCCAGCATGGCGGGGGCGTCGGCTTCGGTCAGCGGTTCAATGGCGATGTCGCGCGCCCTGGCAGGGGTCAGATCGACCAGCACCATCTGCGCCAGAACCGCCTCCTTCAGCACGTTCAGGCCGGGCGGGACCGGGGTGTGGTCGGCCTCGACCGTGGCCAGCATCCCTTCGGGCTGCTCCAGCGCAGAGAGGGCCGTCAGGCTCTGCGGCGACGGATCGACCGCCGCCGCAAAGACGCCATAGCCGGGCGCCAGGCGCAGGGCGCCCCCCCTGCCGACGGCCAGCGACGCCTGACGCGCGGACGTCAGGGCGCTCCAGATCGGGCGGTCAAGCGGATGCGCCATACCGGTTACGCCTGCCAGAAGCCGACGATCTTCTTGACCTCGGCGATGGTCGGTTCGGCGATCTCGCGGGCCTTTTCGGCGCCGGCGGACAGGGCGCGGTCGATCTCGGCCGGGTCGTTCATCAGGCGGCGCATCTCGGCCGTGACATTGGCCATGGAAGACACGGCCAATTCAGCCAGCTTGGGCTTGAAGGCGCCGAAGCCCTGGCCCGCGAACTCGGCCAGAACGGCCTCGCGCGTGGTGTCGGCCAGCGCGGCGTAGATGGCGACCAGGTTCTTGGCCTCTGCGCGGCCTTCCAGACCCTCGAGCGTTTCCGGCAGGGGCTCCATGTCGGTCTTGGCCTTGCGGATCTTGTTGGCGATGGCGTCGGCGTCGTCGGTCAGATTGATGCGCGACAGGTCCGACGGGTCGGACTTGGACATCTTGGCCGCGCCGTCGCGCAGGGACATGACCCGTGTCGCCGGACCCTGAATCAGAGGCTCGGGCTGAGGGAAGAAGCCGGGCACGCCGTAGTCGTTGTTGAACTTGGCGGCGATGTCGCGGGTCAGCTCCAGATGCTGTTTCTGGTCCTCGCCGACCGGCACTTCGGTCGCCTTGTACAGCAGGATGTCCGCCGCCATCAGCGCCGGATAGGTATAAAGGCCGACGCTGGCGCGCTCCTTGTGCTTGCCCGACTTCTCCTTGAACTGGGTCATGCGGTCCATCCAGCCGAGGCGGGCGACGCAGTTGAAGATCCAGGCCAGCTCGGCGTGGGCGGGCACGGCCGACTGCGGGAAGATGACCGACTTGGCCGGATCGAGGCCGGACGCCAGATAGGCGGCGGCGATCTCGCGCGTCTGGGCCGTCAGCTTGTCCGGGTCCTGCCAGACGGTGATGGCGTGCATGTCGGCGACGAACAGATAGCAGGGGTCGCCTGCGTCCTGCATCTCGACGAAGCGCTTCAGCGCGCCGAGGTAGTTGCCCAGGTGCAGGGCGCCGGACGCCTGAATGCCGGACAGGATGCGGCGCGGGCCAGTGTAGGGGGCCGGGGTCTGGTCAGTCATGATTGTGGATCTCGGAACTCGAAAGGCGGATGTCGGCGCACGGTTTCGCGTGCGAAAAAAGGACGTGCAGAAGTGAAGGGCGGCGGATCAGCCGCGCCATCGTCCATGAGCAATCTGTCGTCCCGAAAGCGCCATGCCCTCGCGATTATCGGTTCGGGACAGGAAGGGCAAGATCACCGCGACCGCCGGACCAGACCTTTGACCTCGGAGACCGTCACGGCGCGTGTCAGGAAGGCCAGCGCGACATAGGACAGACCCCCTGCCGCGACGACCAGCAACAGGGTGAACTCCTTGGCGCCGTGGCTGGCGCCCGCCATGGTCAGCAGGTCGGCGACCGGCGCCTGCAGCATGGGCCGCGCCCAAGACGCTGCGCCGACGACCGCCGCCAGACCCGCGCTGGCCAGGGCGATGCGGCCCAGACGCCAGACGGCGCGCGGACCGGGCCGGTAATGGCCGCGCCGCCACAGGGTCGCGCCCAGCAGGATGACATTGGTCCAGGCCGATGCGCTGACCGCCGCCGCTATGCCCGACACCCCCATGCCTGCCTGAAACAGACCGATCGCCAGCGCCGCATTCACCGCCACGGAGACGAGGGCGAAGGTCATCGGGCTGCGCGTATCGCCGCGCGCGAAGAAGGCCGGGGCCAGAATGCGGATCAGGACGAAGGCGGGCACGCCCCAGCCGAAATGCAGCAGGGCGTGGGCTGTGTTGACGGCGTCGACCTGCAGGAAGGCGCCACGCGTGAACAGGGCGTCGATCAGGAAATAGGGCATGGCCATCAGCGCCGCCGCCGCGGGCAGGGTCAGGGCCATCGACAGGATCAGCGCCTCGTCCATCGACGCCTGCTGCTGGCCCCTGTCGCCGGACGCCACGGCCGACGACAGCTTGGGCAGAAGGGCGATGCCGATCGCCACCCCGACCAGACCCAGCGGCAGTTGATACAGCCGGTCCGCCGTCGCCAGCCAGGTGCGGCCGCCGTTGACGAAGCTGGACAGGTTGCCGGAGATGAAGACGTTGATCTGGGTCGCGCTGTTGCCGATGGCGGCGGGGATGGCGGTGATGATGATGGACTTCACCGCCGGGGTCATTTTCGGCAGGCTGAGGCGGATGTTCGCCCCGGCGCGGCGCGCCGCCCACCAGCACAGACCCGCCTGCGCCACGCCCGCGACCAGCACGGCCCAGGAGGCGGCGTAGGCGGCCTCGATCTGGTCGCCCTTCGCCGGGATGACGGCGGCCAGCATGATCAGGTTCAGCAGGATCGGATAGGCGCCCGAGACAATGAAGCGCCCGCGCGCGTTCAGCACCCCGCTGAGCAGGGCGGCGATGGCCATACAGGGCAGATAGGGCATGGTGATCTGGGTCAGGATCACCGCCAGTTTGAACCGCACCGGGTCGTCCAGAAAGCCGATGTTGATGACCATCATCAGCCACGGCATCGTCAGCTGGGCGACGATAGTCAGGGCCACGGTGACGGCGGCGATGGCGGCCAGGGCGTCGGTCGCCACCTTGTCGGCTGCGGCTTCGCCTTCGGTCTTCAACGTCTTGGCGTAGGCGGGCACGAAGGCGGCGGCGAAGGCGCCTTCGGCGAAGACGCGCCGGAACAGATTGGGAAAGTTCAGCGCCGTGTAATAGGCGTCGGCCGCCGGTCCCGCCGAGGCGCCCAGCGCCGCCGTGATGACCAGATCGCGCGCAAACCCGGCCAGACGGCTAAGCAGGGTCATGGCGCTGAAGATGGCCGATGACCGCGCCACCCCGCCCGATTTCGCCTTAGCCGTCGCAACGGAGGCGGGCGGCTGGACCACCGGCTCGACCGTAGCGTTTGCGGCCGCGATCGGCGCGGCCGGTTCTATTGGGTCGATCTTGTCGTTCACGGCTATTCCTGCGCTCGGTCCCGAAACGCCTTAGCGCGCCTGCGGGCCGCTGGATACGGGCGAGCGGCCCAGCGCGCCTTCCAGATCCGAGACATCGCGCACGCTGGCGCGCACCGGGATGATGCGCCGCCCCGCCGGGCCTTGTGGCGCACGGTCCAGCACCTCCAGCAGATCAGCCTTCAGCGCCTCAAGCTTCGACTTGCTCTTCGGTTTCCGGCCATCGGCGTCGGTGATGTAGAAGCCGTCCACCGCCCGCTCGCCGAAGCTGGCGACGTGGGCCGAGCGGGTCGAATAGCCATGCGCCGAAATCGTCCGCGCCAGATCGGCCAGCAGGCCGGGCCGGTCGGCGCCCGAGACCTCGATGACCACGGCGCTGGTCCCCGTATCGGCGTCGATCCGCACCACGGGGCGCACCTCGAACACGGCGCGGCGGGCGCTGACACGCGGCGCCTCCAGAGCGGATGTCCGGGTGCCCTTCAGCACCGCCCGCTCCATCGCCTTGACCAGAATGGCCAGCCGCCGAGGCTCGCGCCCGCCATAGGGCTCGCCCGCCCCGTCCTGAATCTCGAACACGTCCAGCGCCATGCCGTCGTCGGCCGTGGCCAAACGCGCGCCCACCACGTCGGCCCCCGCCATCGACAGGGTGGCCGCCAGATCGGCGAACAGGCCGGGTCGGTCGCGCGCCGCCACGGCCACGCGGGCGGTGGATTCCAGCGGCCCCTCGGCGGGCAGGGCCTCGACCGCCGCCCTCTCGCGCCGCGCCCGTTCGACCAGAGCCGGATGGTCCGTCAGAGGGTCTTCGCGCGTCACGGCGTCGCCCCGGAACAGGGCTTCGGTCGCCTCGAACAGGGCGCGCATCAGTTGGCCCTTCCAGCCGTTCCAGACCCCCGGCCCGACAGCGCGGATGTCAGCCACGGTCAGCACCATCAGCATCCTTAAGCGCTCCGGGTCGCCCACCGCCTCGGCGAAGGCGCGCACCGTCGAGGGGTCGGACACGTCGCGCTTCTGGGCGTAGTCGCTCATCAGCAGGTGGTGGCGCACCAGCCAGACGACCAGCTCGATCCGGCGCGGATCGACGCCCAGCCGCTCGCACGCCCGGCGCGCGGCGATGGCGCCGTCTTCCAGCTGGCCCCGGTCGCCGCCCTTGCCGACGTCATGCAACAGCATGGCCAGCATCAGGGCCTCGATATCGGCGATGCGGTGGATGACGCCGGTCGAGGTCGGGTGGTCCGCCTCCAGCTTGCCGCGCGCAATGTCGTTGATGATGCCGACCGCCTGCAGGGTGTGCTCGTCCACCGTATAGGCATGATACATGTTGAACTGGGTCTGGCCGACGATCCGCCCCCACTCGGGCAGGAACCGGCCGAGGAAGCCCGTCTCATTCATGATCGACAGGACGCGATAGGGGCGCGCCCCATGCGCCAGCACCTTCAGGAACGCTTCGGCCGCGCGCGGATCGCGCCGCAGTGCGGGCGTCACCAGCGTCAGCGAGCGGATCACGGCGGCGAAGGCGTCGGGGTGCAGGTCCAGATCCAGCCGATCCGCCTCGACGAAGAGCAGCAGCAGGCGCACCGGATCGCGCGCGAAGACGTTTGCGCCCGTCACGGTCAGCCGCCCTTCCTCCACAGCCAGACCGTCGAAGGCCAGCTTGATCCGGCGGCGACGGATCAGCCGCGACAGACCGCGCGCCAGACCTTCGGCCTTCTTCTGCTGACGGGCCTCCAGCTGGGCGGAGACGGCGCGGGTCAGGGCGCCGACCTCGCGCGCCACCTGGAAATAGCGGCGCATGAAACGCTCGACCGCCAGTTCGTCGCCGCGCCCGCGCCAGCCCATGCGTCGGGCGATTTCCGGCTGGAAGTCGAAGGTCAGCTTCTCCTCGGCCCGACCGGCGCTGAGGTGCAACAGGATGCGGACGCGCCACAAAAAGCCGATCGCCTCGCGGAAGCTGCGCATCTCGCGCGCGGTCAGCAGGCCTTCCAGCGCCGCCTGCCCCCGTTCGCTGTCCGGCGCCAGGGAGCGAGCGATCCAGAACAGGGTGTTGAGGTCGCGAAGCCCGCCCTTGCCGTCCTTGATGTTGGGCTCGACGCGGTAGCGGACTGCGCCGGTCTTCTGCAGGCGCACGTCGCGCTCGGCCATCTTGGCGGCGATGAAGGGACGCGGGTCGGCGCGGGCGACGGCGGTGCGGAACCGCTTAAGCAGGCCCTCGCCCAGCCCGCCGTCCCCCGCCACGATCCGCGCCTCCAACAGGCCGGTCCGCACCGTCATGTCGTCGCGCGCCAGCGCCAGAGTCTCGCCGATGGAGCGGAAGGCCGAACCGACCTTCAGCCCAAGATCCCACAGGATATAATGGATGAACTCGATCACCGCCTTGGCGCGCGGGCTGATCGCCTGCCCCGGCCGCAGGAACAGCAGATCGAGGTCCGAAAACGGCGCCAGCACCCCGCGCCCATAGCCGCCGACGGCCAGCAGGGTCAGCCGTTCGTCAGGCGCTGGGTGGACCTGTTCGGTCGTGAACCGCCACAGGGTCGACAGCATGGCGTCGGCGGCCTCCGCATAGAGACGCGCGGCCTCGGCCCCGTCGGTCGCGCTCTCGGCCCGGCGTGCGGCGCGGGCGCGATCGGCGTCGAAGCTTTCGCGCAAGGCGGCGGTGACGGCGGCGCGCGGGTCCGGCGCCGTGGCGGCGTCGAGAACGACGGACGGGAGCGGAAGCGGGACGGTCACGGCGGGAAACATAGCATGCCCTTTTCTTCCCGCTCATCCCGGCGTTTTAGCCCTTCGCCAAGCCCTTCAGCCGATAGAGCGCCTCCAGCGCCTCGCGCGGGGTCAGTTCGTCGGGGTCGATGGCGGCGACGGCTTCATCCAGCATGGACTTCACCGGCGGCGGAGGCGGCTCGGCGGCGGCGAACAGGGGCAGGTCGTCCAGACGGGCGGTCGACGCCTTCTCATTCTCCAGCCGCTCCAGCACCTCGCGGGCGCGGCCGACGACAGCGGTCGGCACACCGGCCAGACGCGCCACCTGCACGCCGTAGGAGCGGTCCGCCGCACCCGGCGCCGCCTCGTGCAGGAAGACCAGTTCGCCGTTCCACTCACGCGCCTTCATCGACAGGTTGCAGACGTGGTCCAGCCGTTCCTCCAGCTGGGCCAGCTCATGATAGTGGGTGGCGAACAGGGTTCGCGCGCGGTTGGTTTCGTGCAGGGCCTCGGCCGTGGCCCAGGCGATGGCCAGACCGTCATAGGTGGCGGTGCCGCGCCCGATCTCGTCCAGAACGACGAAGCTGCGTCCGGTCGCCTGCGTCAGGATGGCGGCGGTTTCGACCATCTCCATCATGAAGGTGGAGCGGCCGCGCGCCAGATCGTCGCCCGCGCCGACGCGACTGAACAGACGGTCGACCACGCCCAGCCGCATCGACCGCGCCGGGACGAAGGCCCCGGCCTGCGCCAACACGACCAGAAGCGCGTTCTGGCGCAGGAAGGTCGACTTACCGGCCATGTTCGGGCCGGTGACGATGGACAGGCGCGAGGCCCCGACGCCGTCGCCCGCCAGCGCGCAGTTGTTGGGGGTGTATGGCAGGCCTTGCGCCTTCACCGCCGCCTCGACTACGGGGTGGCGGCCCGCCTCGACGGCGAAGCACAGGCTGTCGTCGACACTGGGGCGCACGGCCCCGACCTCTTCGGCCCATTCGGACAGGGCGGCATGGGCGTCCAGTTCGGCCAGAGCCTCGGCCACGCCCTGCAGCGGCCCGGCCAAACGCGCGACCTCGCGGCGCCAGCTCTCAAAGGTCTCGGCCTCGATGGCCAGGGCGCGGTGCCCGGCCTGGCTGATTTTGGCGTCCAGTTCCGACAGTTCGACGGTGGTGAAGCGCACCTGACTGGCCAGGGTCTGGCGGTGGATGAAGGGGCTGTCGGGTCCCGCGCGCAGCAGGGGTTCGGCCGCCTTGGCGCTGGTCTCGAGGAAGTAGCCGAGGACGGCGTTGTGGCGCACCTTGAAGGCGACGCCGCTGTCGGCGACGGCCTTGGCCTCCAATTCGGCGATGATCTTGCGGCTGTCGTCGCGCAGGGTGCGGGCGGCGTCCAGTTCAGGGCGATGGCCTGGGTTCACATAGCCGCCGTCGCGCGCCAAATGCGGCGGCTCGTCCATCAGGCCGTCGGTCAGTTCGGCCAGCAGGTGCGACAGGTCGCCCTCAAGCGCCAGCTGATCGAGGCAGGCCGTCACCCGCGCGGGCGGCCCGGCCAGCGGATCATTGGCCGAGACGGCGAACAGGGCGCTCAGACCCTCAGCCGTCTTCAGCCCCGAACGTATGGCCGCCAGATCCCGAGGCCCGCCGCGCCCCAGCGCCAGACGCGAGGTCGCCCGCGCCACATCGGCCGAGGCGCGCAAGGCGTCGCGCAGGTCGCGTCGCAGATCGCGCCGCTCCAGCAGCCACTCCACCGCGTCCAGCCCGGCGTTGATCGCCGCCGGATCGCGTAAGGGCCGCGAGATGCGTTCGGCCAGCGCCCGCGCCCCGCCCGAAGTCACGGTGCGGTCGATGGCGTGCAGCAGGGAGCCGTCGCGCTCGCCCCGTTGTGTGCGGTCGATCTCTAAGCTAAGGCGTGTCGCCGGGTCGATGGCCAGGAAGCCGCTCTCGCCCGAACGACGCGGCGGCGTCAGGGCGGGGATCCTGCCCGCCTGCGTCGTCTCCAGATAGGCGGCGATCAGGCCCAGCGCCGAGATCTCAGCCTCTTCAAAGGCGCCGAACCCGTCCAGCGCCGAGACGCTGTAAAGCCGCTGGACCCTATCCTTCGCTCCGACCGGCTCGGCCAAGGCCTGCGGCATGGCCTGAACCACCCCGCCTGAGCCGTCCAGCGCCCCCTTCATCGTCTCGTCCGAGAACAGACGGTCGGGGACCAGCACCTCGGACGGGCGGAACGCCGCCAGCGCCGCGCCCAGATCGTTGAGGTCGCAGGCGACCGAATCCACCACCCCCGCCGACAGCTCGACCACCGCCACGGCGGCCCTTCCTTTACGGATCGCCACCGCCGCCAGACGGTTGGCGCCGCGCGCGTCCAGCAGCGTGTCCTCGGTCAGGGTGCCGGGCGTCACCACTCGCACGATGTCGCGATGGACCACGGCCTTGGAGCCGCGCTTCTTTGCCTCGGCGGGGTCTTCCAGCTGTTCACAGACGGCGACCTTGAAGCCCTGACGGATCAGTCGCGCCAGATAGCCGTCCATGGCGTGAACCGGCACCCCGGCCATGGGGATGTCCTCGCCCTGATGCTTGCCGCGTTTGGTCAGGGCGATGCCCAGCGCCGCCGCCGCCTTCTGCGCGTCCTCGAAGAACAGCTCGTAGAAGTCGCCCATGCGGAAAAACAGCATGGCTTCCGGCTGGGTGGCCTTGACCGACAGATACTGCGCCATGACCGGCGTGGTTCCGGCGTCGGGCTTGAGGTCGGTTTTGGGCGGGTGGGAAAGCGGCGCGTTCATCTGGCCCGCAGGGTGGCGGATCGGGACGGCGGTCTCAAGCGCGGGCGGCGTCGGTCATGCACAGGCGACAGGCGACCTGTGGACAGCTCTGTGGATCAGGCCGCGCTGACCAGCCGCAGACGAGGGCGCGAGGCCAGGGCGGCGGGCGTCTCGTCCAGCGCGAGGGCGTCCCAATCAATGTCGGGGCGCGGCGCGTGCGAGGCGGCGATGATGGCGCGCAGCTCGGCTGATGACGCCACGCTGGCGATCACCGAGGCCACGCCGGGCAGGGTCAGGGCGTAGGCCAGCGCCGCCTGCATCGGGTCGACGCGCGCCTCGGCCAGACGGCGGCGCGTGCGTGACAGGGCCATGCCGTGGGCGGCCAGTTCGGGCGGCAGGCTCTCGCGATTGGCGAACAGCAGGCCTTGGGCGAAGACCGAGGCCAGATGCACCTCGACGCCCTGGCTCGCCAACTCGGCGATAACGCCGCATCGCGCGGCGCGCTGGTCCAGGATGTTGCAGGTCAGTTGCACCACATCCGGTTGGAAGCGACGGGCCAGCAGGGCGGGTCCGTCCTCGACCGTGGCGATGAAGCCGACCTTGCGGAAGACCCCGCGCGCCTTCAGCGCCTGAAGGCGGTCCCACAGGGCGCGACCCTCGGCGCCGGCCAGATCGGCGGCGTTCTGCACCAGAACGGCGTCGCCGCGGGGCAGGCCCATCCGCTCCAGCGAGCGGCGGGCGCGGGCCTCGACCCGGTCCAGGCCGTCGGCCAGCGGCACGGTGCGCACGGTGACGCGGAAGGGCGAGGGGAAGGGCCAGGCCTGGCCCAGCATCCGCTCGACGTCGCCCTCGGGGCGGGTGGCGACCAGACCGATCCCGGCGTCGCCTGCGGTCTGAAGCAGGTGGCGCGTCGCCTCCTCCCGCTGGCCGGGCGGCAGCGGGCGGGACCGATCAGGCTCAACCACCAGTGCGATGGCGAGTTTGTCGGCCGGAGAGGGCGGAACGGCGAATCTCACAACCCCGATCATCCGACCCAAAGCTTAAGGGAGATTGACCGAAATCAAGGCTGTTGGTGAATGAAGACGCTTAATCCGCGTCCGGCTGGTTTTCCGGCGCGGCGGCGATGAAGGCCGGGTGGGCCTCGGCCCTCGCCTCGATCTCCAGCAGGCGCGGGAAGGCGGCCGGATCGACGTTGAACCGCCGCGCCGAATAGAGCTGGGGAATCAGATAGCAGTCCGCCAGCGTCGGCGCCGCGCCGAAGCACCAGCCCTCGCCGTGACGCGCGACCAGCGCCTCCAGCGCCGTAAAGCCGTCGATGATCCATTGACCGGCCCAGGCGTCGACGCCTGCCTGATCGGCGCCCATTTGACCGGAAGTCAGGGCCCGCACGGCCTTCAGCACCCGCATATTATTGAGGGGATGGATGTCGCAACCGATCAGGGCCGCCATCGCCCGCACCTGCGCCCGGCCGCCTGCGTCCGATGGCAGCAGGGGCGGCTCAGGAAACGCCTCTTCCAGCCATTCAAGAATGGCCGGGCTCTGGGTCAGCACCTGGCCGTCGCCGGTCTCCAGCGCGGGGACCAGTCCCTGCGGGTTCAGCGTCAGATAGCGTTCCGACTTCTGCGCCCCGGTGCGCAGGTCCAGGGCCGACTGTTCATAGGCGACCCCTTTCAGATTGAGGGCGATGCGGGTGCGATAGCTGGTGCCCGAGCGCCAGTAGCCGTGCAGGATCATGCCTTCACCGTAAAGCTGAGCGGCGGCAAACCGCTGATGACTGCCTCGACATGATCGCCGCGCTGGATGGCGCCGACGCCCTCGGGCGTGCCGGTAAAGATCAGGTCGCCCGGCGCCAACGCCCACAGTTCGGCGGCCTTGGACAGGATGCCGTCGACGTCCCAGATCATGTCCGACAGGCGGCTGGACTGACGCGCGGCGCCGTTGACCTTGAGTTCGATGGCCGCGTCCGGCGCAGGCGGCGTCAAGCTAAGGGCGCCGCAGGGCGCGGACTGGTCGAACGCCTTGCCGGCCTCCCACGGCCGGCCCTTGGCCTTGGCCTCGGCCTGAAGGTCGCGCCGCGTCAGATCGACGCCCACGGCCCAGCCGACCGGGCGGGCGTCCGGGCCGAGCGCAACGACCAGTTCGACTTCATGGTGCAGGTTCTCCGTCATCGACGGATAGGCCGGGTCGGCGCCGTCCACGACCAGGGCGTCGCCCGGCTTGGCGAAGAAGAAGGGCGCGGGCTTGTCTGGATCGGCGCCCATTTCGCGGGCGTGGGCGGCGTAGTTCTGGCCTACGCACAGGATGCGCCGCACGGGCAGGCGACGCGCCTCGCCTTCAATCGGCAGGGACGGCGTCGGGGCGGGCGGGAACAGCCATTGGGTCATGATGTCGACTTCATATAAGCGCCGCTGACGGCGCGCCAGACAGGAGCGTCAACAGGATCGATCCGGCGGCCGTTCCCATATTGCGTTGCAGGAACCTTGATCGTCGGTGTGGCGTTCCGGTCTGGGCTTCTCTATTTAATCGTCAAGCTTACACAAGGAGCGGAGCGCATCATGGCCACGTCCAAGGCTCGCGAAGACATCAAGAACGATCTCAAGACCCTGAAGGAGGACCTCAAGGCCGGCGCTCGCGAGGAAACCCAGCGTCTGAAAGAAAAGGCTTCTGACGCCGAGGCTCGCCTGCGTGAACAGGGCGAGGAACTGCGTGAAAAGGCCCGCGGCTATTACGAAGACGCCAAGGTGCGCGGCCGCGAGTATTATGACGACGCCGCTGAACGGTTCGACGAAGCCCAGCGCTATGTCGTCGAACGCGTCCAGGAACGTCCGATCCAGTCGACCGCCATTGCCCTGGGCGTCGGCGTGGTTCTGGGCCTGCTGCTCGCCGGTCGTCGCCGCTGATGGTGGGGCAGGGGCTGATCAAACGCGCGGTTGCGACCTTCATCGCCGCCGGCGCCAGTTTCGTGTCCATCGTCGCCCTTGGGGCTACGGTCTATTATCTGTTGCTGCTGGTGGTTTCGCCGCTGATCTCGGCCGCGTTGACCGCTCTGTTGTTCGCCCTGATCGCGGCCATCGTCGCGCTTGTCTTCCTGCGCAAGGCGCGCGGTGAGGATGATGACGACTATGGCGACGAGCCTGAAGGGCTGGGCGTGCGCGCCATGCGTCTGTTCCAGCAACGTCCGATCCTGGGCGCGGCGGCGGCGTTGGCGGGAGGCTTCATCTTCCTGCGCAATCCGGCCCTGGCGACGATGGTGGCCGCGGCCTTTTCTGAAAAAAGCCGCAGCAGCAGCCGCACGGGGCGTCGACGCTAACGGGAACGGCCAAGCCCTCGGGGCGTTGTTTTAACAGGCGACGCTATCGACGGGAGGGGTCGAAAGCCCGCTCCCGTCAACACCTGAACCGGAGGGTCAAGCCTATGTTTCGTTGGGCTATTATTTTCTTCATCGTCGCCTTGGCTGCAGGCGTCCTGGGCTTCGGCGGCATCTCGGGCATGTCGTTCGAGATCGCCAAATTCATCGCCATTATCGCCGTCATCCTTTTCATCGTCTCCCTGGTGATGGGCGGCGTGAAGGGGCGAGGACCGCGCGTCTGACCTGACGCTGCGCTTATGAAAAATGAGGCCGCGACCTTCGGGGCGCGGCCTTTTTCATGCTTGCTCTTCGCGGGGGCGGCCTGCGTGAGTTCAGGGACGGCGGCGCGGCAGACGCCACACCTGTTGATCGGCGAAGGTCCGGCCGTCCCACGCCACGACCGTCACCACTACCGCCTCGGCGTCCCATTCGATGCGGTTGAAGCTGGGCGGCGCCCCGCGCTCGCGATGCGACAGCGTCCCGCAGCCGATGGCGTAGGAGCATTGATCCCCCACCCCGATCGGCAGGGCGAAGGGCACATGGACATGGCCGGTGGCGATCAGATCCACGCCTGCCTTGGCGAAGATCAGGGCCGCCGCCTCGCCGCGCTTGACCTCGCCGGTCATAGGCGCGCCGACCATCTCGATCAGAGGGTGATGGCAGGCCAGGATACGCAGGGCGTTGCCGGGCGCATGACGCAGAGCCTCGGCCGCGCGGCGCGTCTGGTCCAGATCGATGACGCCCTTGGACCAGTTGAGGCGCGCCTGCCAGCCGCGCGCCGTGGTCACGCCGCGCACCATCAGTTCAGGGTGGCGGAACTCATGGTCATGGGCCGGATGTCCGGTTGCCTGCTCAAAGGCGCGCCAGGGCCAGAACAGCCGCGCCATCACATCCCAATAGGGCACGTCGTGATTGCCGACCGTGACGAAGACCGGCTGGGGCATGGCCTTCAGCCAATCGCCCGCAGCGGTGAACTCGGCAGGCAGGCCCTTTTGGGTGATGTCGCCGGTGACCAGAATCAGGTCCGCCCCGGCGCTGTGGGCGTAGTCCAGCGCCGCCGCGACCGCATGACGGTGCTCGCAGCCGAAGTGGACGTCCGAAAACTGGAGAATCCGCCCCACTAGAGGCCGTCTCCTCCGGCGTTAAGTCTTGGCGCCAGGGCCATGAAGGCGCGCGGCAGGAAGGTCACCGTCGCCTCGCGGCCCAGCAGCATCGGCTCGCCGTCGATCACCGCAGGTATGCGCGAGCGCGCCTCAGCCACGATGCGGCGCGCGGGTTTGGCGGTCACGTTCGGATCCTGACGCCAGTCGTCGAACAGGGCGTGGGCCGCCAGCCGGAACGCCTGGGCCGCGTCCGTGGTGTTCATCGCCGCCGCTTCCAGCCCGTCAGCCTTATCCATCGCCTTGGAGATCAGGGGGCTGATCAGCACCAGAGCCTCGGCCTTCTGGCGCTCGGCGCCGTCCAGACTGTAGCGCACCCGGCCGGTGAAGGCCTTCTTCAGCGCCCGGCGGCCATAGGTCCAGGCCATCTTCAGCTTGCCCTCGCGGATCGCCTCGCGCGCCGGAGCCCACAGGGCGGGCGAGCCGAGGATGGCGGCGCAGTAGAAGGCCTCGCCCTCGACCTCTCCCCCCGCAACGGGCTGAGGCGCGCCGTCTTCCAGCGCCAGCTTCAGGGCCGCCTTCCAGTCAGCTGTGCCGTACAGGGCCTTGGGCAGCATGTTCATGGTGCCGCCCGGCAGGGGCGCGACCAGCGGCCCGTCAGCTCCGGCCCGCGCAGCGACCGAACGCGCCGTGCCGTCGCCCGCCAGCACGAACAGGACATCAGGTTTTGCGGCCAGCGCCTCATCAATCTGTTCGGACATGCGCGACCCGTCCAGCGGCGCCACCTCGGACTGACAGGGATAGTCGGCAAGCAGGGCTTTCGCCTCGTCCGCCGCATGGGGGCCGACGCTGCCCGACAGGGGATTGACCAGAAGAATGATCCGCTCCAGCCGGACTGCGTCCGTCAGGGTGCGCGCTTTGTTGCCCGCTGGCGTCGCATCGGCGGGAGAATTCTCGGGTGCGTTGAGGGTATCGGCCATGGGCGGCGAACGTCTGTCCCCCGCGCCAGTTCCGCCTCGCAGGCCCCACGCATGAATTAAAGTGAAGCTTGTGGCGTTTCGCCTCGGAACCGCCGTCTTCCGATTGCGTTATTTGAACTTCAGGGGAGCCCCCTAAGGGATGAAGGACAGAACCATGAACAAGGCGATCATCGCCATTGCCGGCGCCGGACTTCTGGTCACCGCCTGCGCCAGTGATCCGTACTACGGCGGCGGCGCCGGTTCGAGCCAGGCCGTGCGTCAAGGCGCCACCGGCGCCGCTCTCGGCGCCGTGGCTGGCGCCATCATCGGCAACAACGTCGGCGGCGGCAGCGCCAGCACCGGCGCAGCGCTCGGCGCCCTGGCGGGCGGCGCGGCGGGCGTGGTGCGCGGCTCCAACCAGGACCGCAACAACCAGCAGCGCTATCGCGACAACCAGGGCCGCTACTACTACTGCTACGATAACCGCCAGACCGAATGCTATTGGGAAAACGGCCAGCGCCGTTACTGATCCCGGCGTTACGCCTCTGGCGCCCGAAGCGTTTTCGGGACAATCTGAAGGGCGATCCGCATGGCGCGGGTCGCCCTTTTTGCTGGACAGGGCGCGCGCCGCACGGCGGGCGCATGGGGCTTGAGATGAAACACGTTTCCGTCGCCGTTTTGCCGGCTGCTGCTCTAATCGCCGTCGTCGCCCTGTCCGGGTGCGCCCCGACCGGCGCCTACAAGACGCGCAGTGATCTGGTGACCAATCCTTCGGCCTGCGCCGACAAGCGGTTCGAGGTCTATTTCGTGCCCGACCGCGCCACCCTGACCGACGCCGCGCGCATGGCCATCGGCATGACGGCGGACCAGCTTCAGGGCTGTCAGATCAAACACGTCAAGGTGACGGGCCTGGCCGACGCGCGCACCGGCACGGCGGCCGCCAACCAGAGCATCTCCGAACGTCGCGCCCGCGCCGTGGCCGAGGCGCTGGCGGGCGCCGGTCTGCCCGCCCCCGCCTTCGATATCGAGGCGGCCGGGGCCGAGGGCGCCGTGGTCGGCGGGGTCAATGATCCCCTGCGCCGCCGAACCGAAGTTCTGATCGAGGTCGTCGCGCCGCGCTGACTTTCACCGCAAGGCCGATGCGGCTGCGGCCCGCCGTCGCGGCCTGTGGATGACGGTGGCGCGACAGGCTAAGGTCGCGTCTTTCCCGACCTGTAGTCCCGGCGGCGATTGTCTTGCGTATCCTGCTTCTGCTGTTGACCTGGTGCGCGCTGGCGCTCGTCCCCGCCCTTCCGGCGGCGGCGTCTGCGCCCGCATCGGAAGCCGCCCTGCGTCAGGCGCTGGCCGCAGGCGCTACGCCCGTCGCCAAGACGCCGGTCTCGCCCGGTCCTCAACGCACTGAACGCATTGAGGCGGAACTGGTCCCCATGGGCGCATGGGCCGTTCCCGGCTCGACCGCCGTGGTCGCCATCCGTCAGTCGATCAAGCCGGGCTGGCACACCTATTGGCGCAATCAGGGCGATTCCGGCGGGCCGACCAGTCTGACATGGTCCCTGCCTGCGGGCGTTACGGCGGGCGACATCCTGTGGCCCCTGCCTGAGCGCCAGCGTCTGCAGAGCCTGATGAACTACGGCTATTCGGGCGTGGTCTTCCTGCCGGCGACGATCGAGATTCCGGCGGCCGCGACGCCGGGTCAGAGCCTGTCGCTGCGCGTCACCGCCCACTTCTACGTCTGCAGCGACGAGATGTGCGTGCCCGAAGATCTGGATCTGGCGCTGGACCTGCCGGTGCGCGAGGGCGCCGTGCCGCTGGACGCACGTTTCGGTCAGGCGATTCAGGACGTCGTCGCCAGCGCCCCCCGCCCCGCCGCGATCGAGGCCCGCGCCGCTTTGACAGACGGAAAGCTGATCGTGACGGCCAGCGGCGGACCGCTGGCGGGCGCGGCGCCGAAATGGGCTTATTTCTTCCCCTTCGAGGGCGGGGTGATCGACCACGCCGCCCCCCAGTCAGGCGAGCGCGGCCCGCAGGGGCTGACGCTCGGCGTCGCCGCGGGACGCGGCCTGACCACTGGCGGCCTGACCGGCGCCATCAGCGGCGTCCTGTCCACCGATCTGGGCGCGTGGGAGATCACCGCTGAACCGGGCGCAGCCCTGACCGGCGTCGCGGGCGAAGGCGCGCTCGGCGACGGCGAAGGTCTTCAGGTCAAGACGAATGCGGCCGGCGGATCAGCGGACTTCGCCAAGGCGGCGCTGTTCGCCCTGCTGGGCGGGCTGATCCTGAATCTGATGCCCTGCGTCTTCCCTATTCTGGCGATGAAGGCCGCCTCGCTCAGCCGTACCGCCCATGACCCGGCCGAGGCGCGTCGCGACGGACTGGCCTTTCTGGCCGGAGTGCTGGCGACCTTTGTGGTTCTGGCCGGAGGGCTGCTGGCCCTGCGGGCGGGCGGTCAGGCCCTGGGCTGGGGGTTTCAGTTGCAGTCGCCCGCCGTGGTGGCGGCGCTGGCCCTGCTGATGCTGGCGGTGGCGTTGAACCTGTCGGGTGTCTTCCAGATCGGCGCCGGATTGCAGGGCGCTGGGCAGGGCCCGCTGTCGCGCCTGCCCGGCGCGGCGGGCGCCTTTTTCACCGGAGTGCTGGCGGTGGTGGTCGCGGCGCCCTGCACGGCGCCCTTCATGGCCTTTGCGCTGGGCGCCGCCCTGTTCATGCCCTGGCCGATGGCGCTGGCGGTGTTTCTGATGCTGGGGCTGGGACTGGCCCTGCCCTATGTGCTGATCAGCCTGAATCCGCGCCTGCTGGCCCGCCTGCCCAGACCCGGCCCGTGGATGGAGACGCTTCGCAACCTGCTGGCCTTCCCCATGTATGGAGCGGCCCTGTGGCTGACCTGGGTCTATGGCCGCCAGACCGCCGATGCGCTCGCCCTGCTGTTCGGGGCGGGGCTGATGCTGGCGCTGGCGCTTTGGCTCTATGGCCGGGTTCAGGCGGCCGGGCCGGGCAAGGGCCGGCCGGCGGGGATCGGCGCCCTGCTGGCCCTGATCGCGGCGCTGGGTCTGGGCGCGCTGGCGGCGAAGGCTGCGCCTGCAAAGGCCGATGGCGCGGGCGCCTCGGCCCATCTGTCTTCTGACGCCTGGTCCGAACAGGCGGTGCAGGCGGCTCTCGCCGAGGGGCGGCCGGTTCTGGTCAACTTCACCGCCGACTGGTGCGTGACCTGCAAGGTCAACGAAAGCACGGCCCTGTCGTCCGCCCGCACGGCGCTGGCGCTGGAACAGGCGAACGCCGTCTATCTGGTCGGGGACTGGACGCGACGCGACGACGCCATCACCGCCGAACTGCAGCGCCACGGCCGTTCGGGCGTGCCGCTGTATCTGATCTATGCGCCGGGCAAGGCCGAGCCGCGTATCCTGCCTCAACTGCTGACCGAAGGCGTCGTCATCGACGTCCTGAAGGACGCCGCCGCCTGATATTTCTTTGGGGAGATTACCATGTTCCGCCTGTTGACCGCCGCTTCCGCTTCACTGCTGTTGCTCGGCGCCTGCCAACAGCCGTCGGCCGCTGCCCCGGAACGATCAGAAACCGCCGCCGTCGCGCCTGAAGCGACCGAAGCGCCCGGCCCCGGCGAGATGGCGCCCGACTTCACCCTGATCGACGCCGAAGGGCAGCAGCGCTCGCTGGCTGATTTTCGCGGCAGGACGGTGGTTCTGGAGTGGACCAACGAAGGCTGTCCCTTCGTGCAGAAACACTACACCGGCGCCATGCAGGCCCTGCAACGCGAGGCCACGGCCGACGGCGTGATCTGGCTGACCATCATCTCCTCGGCGCCGGGAACGCAGGGCTTCGTCGAGGGTGAAGAGGCGCAAGGGTGGAAGGCAAAACACAGGGCCGCCTTCACTCACCTGCTGCTCGATCCGACAGGCGAGATCGGTAAGCGCTATGACGCCAAGACCACGCCTGACATGCGTGTCATCGACCCGGAAGGGCGGCTGATCTACGTCGGCGGCATCGACAACCGCCCGACCAGCAAGGTCGAGGATCTGAACGACGCGAACAACTTCGTCCGCGCCGCCCTGGTCGACGCCAAGGCTGGGCGCGCAGTGCAGACCGCCTATGCCGCGCCCTACGGCTGCGCCATCAAATACCCCGAGACGGTCGAAGGCTGATCCTTATCTTCCAATCTGGCCTCAAGCAGCGCAAAGCGCGGTAGGCCCAAAACAGACCTCAAGCAGCGCAAAGCACGACAGGCCCAAACATCAAGCTTCCGGTTGAGGCGGTGAGGTGATGACCTCGACGTTGTCGTTCAGCAGATAGGACAGCTCGTCCAGCGCCAGTTTACGCGCGGCGGCGTCTTTGGCGGTTTCCAGCGCGGCGACCTTGACCGGAATGTCTTCCGAAATGCCGCGCAGGATGCATTTCAGATCGTTGTCCGTGCCGCGTTCCTTGAGGATCAGGTGGCCCTGCATGTCGCGCTGGGCCAGATCCGTCGTCTGGGCCTTGAACGCCGCATAGGCCGCGCCGGTGAAGAAGCCCGAGCGGTCCGCCTCGCCCGAGGCCATCCAGCCGTCGACAATCGACTTCAACGCGCCTGAACGAGCGACCAGATCGGCGAACAACGGCTCCTGCGCCACCGAAACGGGCGCGGAGGGCGCCACGGGCGGCAGTGCGGCGGCCTCAGCGACCGCCGGGTCGGCCAGCATCAGGGCGACAGCGAGGACTATTCCGCAGGACATGGCGTGCCTTTCACAAAGGATCGGGGACAATCGGCTTCCGACAGGAAATCCTGCTTGACCCAGTCTTGGATTGAACTCTTCTCGGCCTGAGCCGTAAACCAGAGCCTGCAAACACCGGGCCAGAATGCGGATCGCTTCCGAACAAGGCCCCTTTGGGAGACCAAGATGCCGCATGTCGCCTGGACTGAACTGGAGGCCGTCGCCCGTCGGGACGCGGATTCCCGCATCCAGGACCAGTTTACGGCTGATCCTGACCGGCTGTCGCGAATGACGCTGGAGGCGGCGGGGCTGCATCTGGATCTGTCCAAGCAGAGCTGGACCAGGGCGGGATTCGAGGCGGCCCTGTCGCTGGCGCGGGCCAGGGATGTTGAGGGACGCCGCGACGCCCTGTTCGCGGGTGAGGCGGTTAATCTGACCGAAGGGCGGGCGGTGCTGCATCCGGCCCTGCGCGCGCCGGACGGCGCGTCCTTCCAGGCGCTGGGCGAGCCGGTGTCGGCCGAGGTCGAGGCCGTGCGCGCCAAAATGAAGGCCTATGCCGAAGCTTTGCGGTGCGGAAATGAGACAGGCGCTACGGGACGCCGCTTCAGCACGGTGCTTCATATCGGCATCGGCGGCTCGGATCTGGGGCCGCGCCTGATCTGGGACGCCCTGCGGCCGCTGGACCCGGATATCGACCTGCGCTTCGTCGCCAATATCGACCCGCGCGACATGGCCGAGGCCATGGCCGGGCTGGATCCGGAAACCACCCTGGTCATTGTCGTCTCCAAGAGCTTCACCACCCAGGAAACCCTGCTGAACGCGCAGGCCGCCAAGACGTGGCTGTCCGATTCCCTGCCGGCCGAGGGGCTGGCCAAACACTTCATCGGCGTCACCGCTGCGCCGGAAAAGGCGCAGGCCTTCGGCTGCGGCCGCACCTTCGCCTTCCGGGACTGGGTCGGCGGGCGCTATTCCCTGTGGTCGGCGGTCAGCCTGTCGTGCGTCATCGCCCTGGGGTGGGAGGCGTTTCAGGCGTTTCTGGACGGGGCGAAGGATATGGACCGCCATTTTCTCGAAGCGCCGCTGGAGAAGAATGCTCCGGTGCTGCTGGCGCTGGCCGAAATCTACAATGTCGACGGCCTGCATCGCGGGGCGCGCAGCGTGGCGCCCTACGCCCATGCCCTGCGTCGCCTGCCCGCCTTTCTGCAGCAGCTTGAGATGGAATCGAACGGCAAACAGGTGCGTCGCGACGGCTCGCCCGTCGGCCGCCAGACCTGTCCGATCGTCTTCGGCGAACCGGGCGCCAACGGCCAGCACGCCTTCTTCCAGCAACTGCATCAGGGGCCGCAGGTCGTCCCGGTCGAGTTCATCGTCGTCGCCCGCACCTGTGAGGAGACGCCCTCGACCTATCTGTGGGCCAACGCCCTGGCCCAGGCCCAGGCGCTGATGCTTGGCAAAAGCGAGGCTCAGGCCCATGCCGAACTGATCGCTTCAGGCGCTTCTGCGGCCGAAGCGGACCGCCTGGCGCCGCACAAGGCGTTTCCCGGAAATCGCCCGTCGACGACGATTCTGTTGAAGCGGTTGTCGCCGCAGGCCCTCGGCGCGCTGGTGGCCCTTTATGAGCACAAAACCTTCGTTGAGGGCGCAATCTGGGATATCAACAGCTTCGACCAGTGGGGCGTGGAGTTGGGCAAGGTGCTGGCCAGAGCGCTTTTGAAGGACGCGGCAAGCGGCGCGCCGTCGCCTGATCTGGATCCATCCACGGCGGACCTTTTGAACAGACTGACGACGTGATGGCGATCGTCGCGGCAGCACGTTCAGTCGACCGCGAACCTGTCGCCTGTGCAGGCCTGACCTTTTATGCAAAAGGCCCGGTCACGAAACCGGGCCTTCGTTCATGTCATCGCGAAACGCTTACCAGCGGCGATCATAGCGATAGTCGCGGTCGCGACGGTTCTGATGGCTGCGCCACTCGCCCTGGTTCCGCCAGTAGCGGCCATCACGGTAATAGCGGCCGTCGTTGCGCTCATAGCGGCCGTTGTAATAGCCGTCGCGGCTGTTGATGCCGTGTTCGCGCTCCCAGTGGCCCTGGTTCCGGTAGCAGCGGCCGCCGCGGTAATAGCCGCAGCTGTCGTTGTTCGAGGAAGACGCCGCGCCCAGCGCCGCGCCCGCCAGGGCGCCGCCCGCGACATAGCGCCCGTCGCCCTGCCCCAGCAGGGCCCCGGCGACGCCGCCGACCACGGCGCCCAGAACGGCGTCGCGACCGGTGTTGTCGCGATCACGGTCGCGATAGTTCTGGGCGGCAGCCGGGGTCGAAGCCAGCATCGTCAGGGCGATAGCGCCAACGCCGATCTTGGACAGGGTCTTCATGGCGGGCTCCTTTCGAAAGCCGGTTGATCCGTTGTCCCCCTTTTAAGCGGACCTGTCTGAACAAGCCCGGGGGCGTCTGTTCATTTTCGCTTCATCAAGGCGCCGAATTTCGGTTCGCCCTGCCCTTGACGCCCCCCGTCCCCCTGCCTAACTCCCGGATCGTTAGCACTCGGGGAGGGCGACTGCCAAAGTCGTGGGCTCCGAGGGCTGGAACCAACATCCTAACGGGAGTTACTCAGATGGCGTTTCGTCCGCTCGGCGACCGCGTGCTGGTCAAGCGCGTTGAAGAAGAATCCAAGACCAAGGGCGGGATCATCATCCCCGACACCGCCAAGGAAAAGCCCCAGGAAGGCGAAGTCGTCGCCGTGGGCCCCGGCGTCCGTGACGAAGACGGCAAGTTCGTCGCCCTGGAGCTGAAGGCCGGCGACCGCGTCCTGTTCGGCAAGTGGTCGGGCAGCGAAGTGAAGATCGACGGCGACGACCTGATCATCATGAAGGAATCCGACGTCCTGGGCGTGCTGTCGTAAGACGCGTCCTGGGTTTCCGGAATTCTCTCGTAAAAACATCTAGATAGGAGCAGCCCGCATGGCCGCTAAAATCGTAAAGTTCAACACTGACGCCCGCGACAAGATGCTGAAAGGCGTCAACATCCTGGCTGACGCCGTCAAGGTGACCCTGGGGCCCAAGGGCCGCAACGTCGTGATCCAGAAGTCGTTCGGCGCTCCGCGCTCGACCAAGGACGGCGTCTCGGTGGCCAAAGAGATCGAGCTGGAAGACGCCTTCGAGAACATGGGCGCCCAGATGATCCGCGAAGTCGCTTCCAAGGCGAACGACAAGGCGGGCGACGGCACCACCACCGCCACGGTTCTGGCTCAGGCCATCGTGCAAGAGGGCCTGAAGGCCGTCGCCGCCGGCATGAACCCGATGGACCTGAAACGCGGCATCGACAAGGCTGTCGAAGCGGTGCTGGAAGAGATCAAGTCGAACTCCAAGCCGGTCTCCAACAATTCGGAAATCGCCCAGGTCGGCACCATCTCGGCCAACGGCGACGCTGAAATCGGCGACCTGATCGCCCAGGCCATGGCCAAGGTCGGCAACGAAGGCGTCATCACGGTTGAAGAAGCCAAGACCGCCGAAACCACCGTCGACATCGTCGAGGGGATGCAGTTCGACCGCGGCTACCTGTCGCCCTACTTCATCACCAACCCGGACAAGATGGAGGCCGTCCTCGAAGAGCCGCTCATCCTGCTCCACGAGAAGAAGCTGACCTCGCTGCAGCCCATGCTGCCGGTGCTGGAAGCCGTGGTTCAGTCGGGCCGTCCCCTGCTGATCATCGCCGAGGACATCGAAGGCGAAGCCCTGGCCACCCTGGTGGTCAACAAACTGCGCGGCGGCCTGCGCGTCGCCGCCGTCAAGGCTCCGGGCTTCGGCGATCGCCGCAAGGCCATGCTGGAAGACATCGCCATCCTGACCGGCGGCCAGGTGATCTCTGAAGACCTCGGCATCAAGCTGGAAACGGTCACGCTCGACATGTTGGGCAAGGCCAAGAAGGTCCAGATCACCAAGGACGACACCACCATCGTCGAAGGTTCGGGCGAGAAGGACGGCATCGAGGCCCGCGTCGGCCAGATCAAGCGTCAGATCGAAGACACCACCTCCGACTACGACAAGGAAAAGCTGCAGGAACGTCTGGCCAAGCTGGCCGGCGGCGTCGCCGTCCTGCGCGTCGGCGGCTCGACCGAAGTCGAAGTGAAGGAAAAGAAGGACCGCGTCGACGACGCCCTGAACGCAACCCGTGCTGCTGCCGATGAAGGCATCGTCCCGGGCGGCGGCGTGGCCCTGCTGAAGGCCTCCAAGGTGCTGGCCGCGCTGAAGGTCGACAACGCCGACCAGACCGCCGGCGTCAATATCGTCCGCCGCGCCCTGCAGGCTCCGATCCGTCAGATCTCGGAAAACTCGGGCGTCGAAGGCTCGATCGTGGTCGGCAAGGTGCTGGAATCGGACAAGGCCGAGTTCGGCTTCAACGCCCAGAGCGAAGAGTACGGCGACCTGGTTGAAATGGGCGTCATCGACCCCGCCAAGGTCGTTCGTTCGGCTCTGGCCTCGGCCGGTTCGGTCGCGGGCATCATGATCACGACCGAAGCCGCCATCGCCGATGCGCCGAAGAAGGCTTCAGCCGGCGGCGCCCCCGACATGGGCGGCATGGGCGGCATGGGCGGCATGGACTTCTAAGGAAGTCCATCGTGACGCCCATCACTCAAAGTGGCTGGATCGACTAACGTCGATCCAGCGGGCGGCATGGACTTCTAAGCAAGTCCGGCTTCTCAAAGCCAAGACGACGGAAGGGCGGGATCGAAAGGTCCCGCCCTTTCTCTTTGGAGCACCTTCAGGACCACACCGACCCAGCGCGACAAGGCGTCGCGCTTTTCCCCTGGCGCCAGCGGCGCCGTTGCCCCGACGCCTCGCCCACAGCCATAAAGACGGCTTCATCGTCACAGAGGGGGCCCTGATCGATGCGCCGCACCACCCGTATTCCGTCCTTCGCCGCAGCCGCGCTGATCGCCGCAGCCGGTCTGAGCGTCGCCGTTTCCGCGGAGGCTCAATCGCGCCGCGCCGCGCCTGCTGCCGAGCGCCCCGACTGGCCTGCGCGCGCCGCGCCCGCTCAGGCGCGCGCCGTCACCTTCGTCTCCGCCGCTTCGCCGTCCGGTTCTCTGGTCCTGCCGCTGGCGTCTGAGGCCGAACTGGCCACGCGGGGCGCGGCTCTGGATGCAGGCACGCGTCAGGCGATCGCCGCAGCCCTGAGCGCCGCGCGCTTCGACTACAAGGCGCGCCAGACCCTGAGTCTACACGGCGTCGGCGGCTGGGACCGCATCCTGATCGTCGGTCTGGGCGAGGCGCCCAAGGCAGCAGACATCCAGACCGCCGGCATCGTCGCAGGCCGTGCGCTCAACAGCCAGCCGGGCGCCCTGACGGCGCTGACCTCGGGCCTGTCCGCCGACATGGCGTCGGAACTGGCGACCGGTCTGGGCATCGGCCACTATCGCTCGGACCTCTATGTCACCACCGGCCGCGACCGTCCGGCGCCGGGCGCCCTGAGCGTCGTGGCCGACGACGCCGCCAACGCACAGGCGCACTATCGTCGCGGCGCGGCTCTGGTCGAGGCCATGGCCTGGACGCGCGACGTGTCCAATGAACCGGCTAACGTCATCTATCCGGAAACCTTCGTCGATCGCGCCCGCGCCGCATTCGCCGGTGTTCCCGGGGTCGAGATCACCGTGCTGGACGTGCCCGCCATGGAGCGGCTGGGCATGGGCGCCATCCTCGGTTCGGGTCAGGGGTCGGCGCGGCCGCCGCGCATGCTGGCCGTGCGCTATCGCGGCCAGGGCGCGTCTTCGGCCGGGCCGGTGGCGCTGCTGGGCAAGGGCATCACCTTCGATTCCGGCGGTATTTCGCTGAAGCCGGGCGCGAACATGGGCAATATGAAGATGGACATGTCCGGCGCCGCCAGCGTCGTCGGCGCCGTGCTGGCTCTGGCCAAGGGCGGGGCGGCGGTGGATGTGGTCGCCGTCGCCGCCCTGTCGGAAAACATGCCGGGCGGAAACGCCATCCGTCCCGGCGATGTCCTGACCGCCATGAATGGAAAAACGATCGAGATCATCTCGACCGACGCAGAGGGCCGTCTGGTGCTGGCCGACGCCGTGGTCTGGGCCGACACCACGATGAACCCGGCCGCCATCGTCGATGTGGCCACCCTGACCGGCGCGGTCGGCGGCGCTCTGGGCGGCGACTATGCGGGTCTGTTCAGTCGTCACGACGCCCTGGCCGATCAGCTGAAGGCCGCCGGCGATGCGACAGGCGAAACCCTGTGGCGCCTGCCGCTGCACCCCAACTATGTGCGGGCGACCTCTTCGACCATCGCCGACATCAAGAACTCAGGCGACGGCGGAGCGGGCGCAGGAACCGGCGCTCACTTCATCGGCGCCTTCGCCCGGCCCGAGACGCCGTGGGCGCATCTGGACATCGCCAACATGGCCTTCGGCGCGGCCAACGATGTCAAACCGGCCGGTTCGGCGGGCTATAGCGTGCGCCTGCTGGAACGCTTCGTGCGCGACTTCCAGCCCGTGGCGAAGGAGAAGGGCACGGGCGGCTACTGAAGCCGTTCCCAGCCTTAGCCTTCCTTGATGGCGACGATCTCGACCGACTGGCCCGCGACCGTCGCCTCATCCCCCTCGCGCTTGCCCATAAGGGCGCGGGCCAGGGGCGAGACGTGGCTGACGCTGCCCTGTGTCGGGTCGGCCTCGTCCTCGCCGACGATGCGCCAGGTCTGGGTGCGCCCGTCCTCGCGCTCGATCGTCACCGTGTCGCCGAAGCGCACCTTGCCGTCCGGCGGCGCCTCGACCAGCTGGGCCGTGCCCCGGCGCGCGGACCAGTAGCGCAGGTCGCGCGTCGCCCGCGCCATGGCGGTGCGGTCGGCTTCGATGGAGCCTGCCGCCTGCGCCGCCGTATAGGCCGCGCGTGCAGCCGCCAGCTCGGCCTCGATCTGGGCCAGCCCTTGCGGCGTGACAAGATTCGGATGTGGCGAGATCGGCCGGTCCGGCAGGTCCGCCGCCGTGGCTTCCAGATCTTCTTCCCGTGTAAAGGCGACGCTCATGTCCGCCAGCATAGGCCGCGGCGGTCATTCCGGCTAGAAAGGCGTCGATGACGCGCTCCTCCTCCACAGTCGCCGTGATCGGCGCCGGTCCCGCCGGACTGATGGCCGCCGAACGTTTGGCTCAAGCGGGCCTACGCGTCATCGTGCATGAGCGGATGCCCTCGGTCGCGCGCAAATTCCTGATGGCCGGACGCGGCGGGCTGAACCTGACCCATTCGGAGCCGCTGGCGCCGTTCCTGAACCGCTATGACGCCGCCGCTCAGGCGCGCATCAAGGAGTGGCTGGAGGCCTTTTCGCCCGCCGATCTGATCGCATGGGTCGAGGGACTGGGCCAGCCGACCTTCGTCGGGTCTTCCGGTCGGGTGTTTCCGAAGGCGATGAAGGCCTCGCCCCTGTTGCGCGCCTGGCTGGCGCGGCTGGACGGGCTGGGCGTCGAGATCCGAACCCGCTCGCGCTGGACCGGCTGGCAGGGCGAGGCCCTGACCTTCGACACGCCCGAGGGCGAACGTACCGAACGCGCGGACGCCGTTGTTCTGGCCCTCGGCGGCGCCAGCTGGGCGAAGCTGGGGTCTGACGCCGCATGGGTTCCGGCGCTGGAACAGGCCGGCGCCGCGGTGGCTGCTTTCCGGCCCGCCAATGTCGGCTTCGACGTCGCGTGGTCGCCCCTGTTCCGCGAGCGCTTCGCCGGAACCCCGCTGAAAGGCGTCGCCTTGACGCACGGCGGGGGCACGGTGCGCGGCGAGGCCATGATCGCCGCCTATGGGATCGAGGGCGGCGGAATCTACGCCCTGTCCGCCGGTCTGCGCGAAGCGGTGGAGCACAACGGATCGACCACGCTGACGCTCGACCTGCGGCCCGATCTGAGCGTCGAGGCGCTGACGCAACGCCTGTCGAAACCGCGCGGCAAGGTCAGCCTGTCAAACTGGCTGCGCAAAACCGCCCGGCTGGACGGCGCCGCCGTCGCCCTGCTGCGCGAAGGCGACCCTCTGCCAACAGAACCCGCAAAACTGGCCGCCCGGATCAAGGGCGTCGTCCTGCCCCTGAGCGGGGTCCAGGGCCTGAGCCGCGCCATCTCTTCGGCCGGGGGCGTGGCGCTGGCCGCCGTGGACGAGCGGTTGATGCTGAAGGCGCGGCCCGGCGTCTTTCTGGCGGGCGAGATGCTGGACTGGGAAGCGCCGACCGGCGGCTATCTGCTGCAGGCGTCCTTCGCCTCGGGCGTTGTCGCAGCGGAGGGCGTGCGCGTCTGGCTGGGCGGGCGCTGAGAGCCTTTCGGGGTCGACAGCGGCGGCCTCAGGGGGCAGCGTGGCGCAAATCGTTTAAGAACCGAGCCTGCCCATGACCTTCGCCCGTTCCGCCGCCGTCGGCCTGATCGCCGTCCTGATGTGTTCGACCTCCGCGCTCGCCCAAACCGGCGTCCAGACTGGCCGCATCGACCCGGCCCGACTGAACGAAGCGACGCGCGTTCTGGCGTCTGATGAGTTTGAAGGCCGCGCCCCGGTCACGCCCGGCGAAGACCGCACCATCGCCTGGCTGTCGCAGCAGTTTCAGGCGCTGGGCCTCGAACCTGGCGGCCCGAACGGATCATGGGTGCAGGTCGCTCAGGTCAGCCGCACTAGTCAGGATGGCCCCGCCGCCATCAGCGTTTCCGCCAAGGGCCGCATCACCGAGCTTCAGCGCGCCAAGGACGTCATCGTATCCTCCGACCGGCCGGTGGAGCGCATCAGCCTGACCGATGCGCCGCTGGTCTTCGTCGGCTATGGCGTCGATGCGCCCGAGCGCGGCTGGGACGACTACAAGGGCGTCGATCTGACCGGAAAGATCATGCTGGTGCTGGTCAACGACCCCGACTTCAACGCGCCTGAAGGCCACCCGGTCAACGGCAGGTTCGACGGTCAGGCCATGACCTTCTATGGCCGCTGGACCTATAAGTTCCAGGTCGCCGCCGAGCATGGCGCTGCGGGTGTTCTGGTCATCCACGACACGCCCGGCGCGGGCTATCCGTGGTCGACGCTGGAGAATTCCTCGACCGCGCCCAAGTTCGATATCGTCCGCGCCGACCCGGACAAGGAGCGCGTGGCGGCTCAGGGCTGGATTCAGGGCGCGATCGCCGAACAGCTGTTCCGCGACGCCGGGCTGGACTTCGCCGCCCTGAAGGATCAGGCGCGCACGCCCGAATTCCGCCCCGTGGCGCTGGACGGCGTGACCATGTCCATCGACTTCGGCCAGAAGGCCGACCGGGTCGAGACGCGCAACGTCATCGGCCGCCTGCCCGGTACGAAATACCCGGACGAAACGGTGATGTTCGGCGCCCACTGGGACGCCTATGGCCGCGCCACGCCCAAGAACGGCGACGACATCTATAACGGCGCTGTCGACAATGCGACGGGCGTGGCCGGGATCATGGAGATCGCCCGCCTGTTCGCCGAGGGGCCGCGCCCCGAACGCTCGACCGTCTTCATCAGCTGGGCGGCCGAGGAAACCGGCCTGCTGGGCGCCGAATACTATGCCGCCAATCCGGTCTGGCCGCTGGAGACGACCGTCGCCAACATCAATATGGACAGCCTGCTGCCGGGGACCGAGATCGACCCCAACATTGTCGTCATCGGCGCGGGCAAGAACGATCTGGACGACCGGCTGGCGGTTCTGGCCGCGCGCGAGGGTCGTCGCCTGATCCCCGACCCGGCGCCGCACGCGGGGGCCTTCTACCGCTCGGACCACTTCCCGCTGGCGCGCAAGGGCGTGCCCGCCCTGTTCGCCGCTGCGGGCTTCACCGGCCACAACGAAGCCAGCCGCGATTACGTCGCCAACCGCTATCATCAGCCCTCGGACGAATGGACGCCGGAGTGGAAAATGGACGCCGCCGCCGCTGATGTTCAGCTGCTGTATGAAGTCGGCCGCGATCTGGCCAACTCGCGCGACTGGCCCGCATGGAAGCCTGGCGACGAGTTCGCGGGCGCCCGCAACGCCTCGGCGTCGGCGCGCCGGTAATCGGCCGCAAGTGACCTGAAGCCGACAAAGCGTTAGAGCCGCCTCATGACCAGCCTCCCCGAACTCCACGGCGTCTGCCCCCCGCGTTTCAATGCGGTGAAGGACGCCTTCGCCGCCAACTTCACCGATGCGCCTGAAGGGCTGAACGAACTGGCCGCGCGTTTCAGCGTGACCATCGACGGCGAGGTGGTCGTGGACCTGTGGGCCGGGTCGGCTGATCTGGCGGGAAACAGCCCTTTCACCGAGAACACGCTGGTCCCGGTCTTCTCCACCGGCAAGGCGGTGATGGCCCTGATGATCGCGCGCTGCGTGGACAAGGGGCTGTTGTCCTATGAGGATCGTGTCGCCGACCACTGGCCCGCCTTCGGCGCGGCGGGCAAGGACCAACTGACCGTCGGCCAGTTGATGAGCCACCAGTCCGGCCTGCCCGGCTTCGATGGCGGGGCCGAACCGGCCATCTGGTTCGATCGCCAGGCGGTGCTGGACAAGCTGGCGGCCCAGACGCCGATGTGGGCGCCCGGCACGGCGTCCGGCTATCACCCCATCACCATCGGCTATCTGGCAGGCGAACTGTTCCGCATCGTCGACGGGCGGACGATGGGCACGGCCCTGCGCGAAGACTTCGCCCAGCCTTTCGATCTGGACCTGTGGATCGGCCTGCTCGAGGCCGAACATGACCGCGTGGCCCAACTGCGCAAACCCGCCGCCGCACCCGACCTCGGCCCCATCGACGCCATCAAGAAGGCCGCCTTCCTGGATCGCGGCTCGGCCCCCGGCGGGCGCGGCTCGACCGAGTGGCGCATGGCGGAGATCCCCTCCGCCAACCTGCATGGCACGGCCAAGGATCTGGCGCGTATGATGTCCATCGTCGCCACCGGCGGCGCGCTGGACCATATGGCGGTGCTGTCGGAAGAAACGCTGGCTCAGGCGACACGTGAGCGCATCCACGGTCCGAACAAGGTGCTACCGTTCAACATGAGCTGGGCGGCGGGCTTCACCCGCAATCAGGGCCTGAATATCTTCGGTCCCAATCCTGAGGCGGTCGGCCACTGCGGCTGGGGCGGATCGATGGCGTTCGCGGATCAATCGACAGGCGTTTCCGCCGCCTATGTCATGACGCGCCAGTCGCCGCACCTGCTGGGCGACCCGCGCGCCCTGCGCTTGGTCGAGGCGCTCTACGCAGCTCTTTAGGGCGGGACCTTAAGCCTCCGGCCCCCAGGCCAGCTGATCATGCACGATCAGCCAGCCGTCGACCGTGCGGCGCAGGATGCGGGTGAACAGGCCGCGGTGCGGTTTGCCGTTGCGGGTCATGACGGCGCGGCCCGAGACGACCGCCGTGTTGACGTCGAACTGCAGCGTCTCGAACCACTCATAGGACAGGGCGCCCAGTCCGCCGGGCTGGGCCGCGCGTGCATCCAGCGCGGCGCGAACGCTGTCGGGGCCCTTCAGCGGGGTGTCGCCCAGAAAGACCAGCAGGGGCTCGTCGTGGACATAGGTGGCCATGACGGCGTCGACCTCGCCCGAGCTCCAGGCGGCGGCGGCGGCGTCCAGCGCGTCGCTGATGGCGTCGAAGGTCTCGGCGGTGGTCGGCGGGGCGATGACGGCGACAGGCGCGCCGGGGTCGATGGGCGCCGCCGCTCCACGGGCGCCGCCGACGCGGGCGGTGCGGATGACTTCGTCGCTGGTCTGGACCGCGCCGTGAGCGCAGGCGGATGTTCCTCCGGCCAGCAGGACGGATGCAGCGAGGGCGGAGAGCAGGCGGGAACGGATCATCATCGCCTTCTTCCTTACGCCGGGATGGCGCCTCGGCTCAACGCACGGGCGGCGGATTCTCGCCGATGGCGTCCATCCGGTCCTCGGCCGGGTCGTCCAGCAGGCCCGGTTCAGGCGCGACGATGGTTTCGGCCGTGGCGGAGGCGCGGCGCACCTTCAGCACGGCGCCGACCGCGAAGACCGCTACCGCGATCCAGATGAAGACGAAGGAGGCGATCCGCAGCGGCCCCAGCGCCTCGCCCTGAAGCGCGCCGATGATGAAGACGATGGTCGGCGCCAGAAACTGCAGGAAGCCCATGCTGGACAACGGCATCCGCCGCGCCGCCCAGGCGAACAGGGCCAGCGGAATGACCGTGGCGGGTCCCGCGAACAACAGCCAAAGGGTCGCGGCGGGCGAGGCGGTGAAATGCCCCTGCCCCGTGGTTTCGATGTGGATCAGCCAGATCAGACCCGGCAGGGCCAGCAGCAGGCATTCCAGGAACAGTCCGGTCTGGGCGTCGACCGAGACGCGCTTCCTGATGATGCCATAGGCGGCGAACGTCAGCGCCAGAATGATCGACACCCAGGGCGCATGACCCAGGGCGATGGTCTGCAACAGCACGCCGATCGCAGCCAGGATCATGGCGATCTTGCCCGCCCAGTCGATCTTCTCGCGGAACAGCCAGGCGCCCGCCGCCATGTTCAGCAATGGGTTGAGATAATAGCCCAGCGAAGCGTCCAGCGTCCGCCCATCGTTCACCGCGACGATATAGGTGGTCCAGTTGCCGGCGATCAGTATGGCCGACAGGGCCAGCCAGCCCAGCACCCTGGGCTGGCGCAGCACGGCCATGACCTGCGGCCACTGGCGCGACAGCACGACCAGAAGCGCCGCCCAAACCAGTCCCCAGACCGCGCGGTGGCCCATGATCTCCCAGGCGTTCGCGCCGTGATGGCCCATCTGCTGGAAGACCAGCGGCACGAAGCCCCAGATCAGATAGCAGACGATCCCGGCCGCCAGCGCGGCGCGAGCGTCAGACGCAGGAGAGGCGACGGCGGGAGCAGGGGAGGCGCTCACTCTGATACCTTTCGATCCCCGCCGCATCGCCGACGCGGCGGGGTCATGGAGTGCTCAAACAGCCCTCAAGCAGCCCCGCACCGTGTGCGGGGCGTCAGGGCTTCCTAGACAGTCAAAGTGCGATAGCCGCTCTTGGGCGAGATGACGCCGGTCTCGTCCAGCAGCTGGGCGATCTGCACGGCGTTCAGGGCCGCGCCCTTGCGCAGGTTGTCGGACACCACCCAGAAGCTTAGGCCGTGCTCGACGGTCGGATCCTTGCGGATGCGCGACACATAGACCGCGTGCTCGCCCGCGGCGTCGACCGGGGTGATGTAGCCGTCGTGTTCCTGCTTATCGATGACCTGAACGCCCGGCGCCTCACGCAGGATTTCGCGGGCTTCATCCGCGGCGATCGGACGATCGAACTCGACCGTCACGGCTTCGGAGTGGCCGACGAAAACCGGCACGCGCACGCAGGTGACGGTCAGCTTGATCGACGGATCGATCATCTTGTGCGTCTCGTCCCACATCTTGGCTTCTTCGTCGGTGTAGCCGTCCTCGTTGAAGGCGCCGATGTAGGGGATGACGTTGAAGGCGATCTGCTTGGGGAATTTCTTCGGCGTGGCGTCGCCCAGGCCGTAGATGGCCTTGGTCTGGTTCCACAGCTCGTCCATGCCTTCCTTCCCGGCGCCCGAGACGGACTGGTAGGTCGAGACGACGACGCGCTTGATCTTGGCCGCGTCATGCAGCGGCTTCAGCGCCACCACCAGCTGGGCGGTCGAGCAGTTGGGGTTGGCGACGATATTCTTCTTGGTCGCCAGCTTGGCCGCATCCGGGTTCACTTCCGGCACGATCAGCGGCACGTCCGGGTCCATGCGGAAGGCCGAGGAGTTGTCGATGACGATCGGACCGGCCTTGCCGATCTTTTCTGACCATTCGCGCGACACCCCGCCGCCGGCGCTCATCAGCACCAGATCGACGCTGGAGAAATCGAACTGTTCGATGTCCTCGCACTTGATGGTGCTGTCGCCGAACGAGACCTCGACGCCTTTGGATTTTCGGGAGGCGATCGCGTGCATTTTCTCGACGGGGAAGTTCACTTCCTCGAGAATGGCCAGAATTTCCCGGCCGACATTGCCGGTGGCGCCTACGATGGCGACGCGATAGCCCATGACGAAATCATCCTTTGTTCGGGGGCGTTTGCGAGAAACGCTTCTGCATTTGGGTCCTTCGCAGCTGCGAAGCAACCAGAATCCTCCAATTCGGCGCCGGAATCCGCGAACGCCTTCCCCCGGCCCCATCCGGGGGCTATCTGCAGGGTCATGACCTCCCGCATCCGCAACGCCTACGACATCCGCGTGGAAGAGGGCGTGATCACGCCTGAACCGGCCCAGGCCGCCCTGATCGGCGCGCTTGAGCGGCTTGAGACCGATCTGGCCAAAAAGGGCCTGTTCGGCGCCCAGCCCGCCGTGCGCGGCATCTACATCTGGGGCCCGCCCGGACGCGGCAAGTCCATGCTGATGGACCTGTTCTATTCCTCGACGCCCGAGCAGAAGAAGGTCCGCGCCCACTTCCACGCCTTCATGGCCCGTATCCATGATCTGGTGAAACAGTGGCGCGAAGGCACGTCGCGCAGCCGCAGGGACGTCTTCGGAACGGCTAAGGGCGATGACCCCATTCCGCCGATCGCGGCCCTGATCGCCTCGGAGGCGCGGCTGCTGTGCTTCGACGAGCTTCAGGTCACCGACATCGCCGACGCCATGATCCTGGGCCGCCTGTTCGAGGCCCTGTTCGAGAAGAAGGTGGTGCTGGCCGTCACCTCGAACCGCGCGCCCGAAGACCTCTACAAGAACGGCATCAACCGTCAGCTCTTCCTGCCCTTCATCGACATCCTGCGCCAGCGCTGCGACGTGGTCGAGACGGCGGGCGCCCGCGACTTCCGCCTGGATCGCATGAGCGGGGCCAAGGTCTGGTTCTCGCCGCTGGACGCCGATGCGCGGCAGGGCTTCGAGACCCTGTGGTCCGACCTGAAGGGCGGCGAGCCTGAAAGCCCCATCGTCCTGCCCGTGCTGGGCCGCGAGGTGAAGCTGGAACGCTCGGTCGGCGGCATGGCCCGCGCCACGTTCGACGAGCTGTGCGGACGCCCGCTGGGACCGCAGGACTATCTGGCCATCGCCCGGCGCTTTCACACCCTGTTCCTGTCGGATGTGCCCCTGCTCAGCCCGGCCAACCACCACGAAGCGCGCCGCCTGGTGACGCTGGTCGACGCCCTTTACGAGGCCAAGACCCGCCTCGTCGTGCTGGCCGAAGCCGCGCCCGAGGCCCTCTACACCGAAGGCGTCGGCGCCTTCGAGTTCGAGCGCACCGTCTCGCGCTTCAACGAAATGCAGAGCGAAGACTGGCTGGAACAGCGCGAGGACGCCGAGGCGGCGTAGGCGCCGCTGGACCGCGCCGCGTGGGGCTGGCAGGGTCCGGCCGATGTCAGATGCTTCGCTGTTTCCGCCGACCGCCCCGCCCGCGCGCCCTGTTTCGCCGGGCCTCTATCTGGTGGCGACGCCGATCGGGAACCTGCGCGACATGACGCTAAGGGCGCTGGACGTGCTGGCCGCCGCCGATCTGGTTCTGGCCGAGGACACGCGCGTCACGGCCAAGCTGCTGACCGCCTATGGGCTGAAGGCGAAGTTGGAACGCTGCGATGACCACGCCTCGAACCGCGCGGCCGAGATCGCCGTCGAGCGGCTGAAGGCGGGCGAGGTCGTGGCGCTGGTGTCGGACGCGGGGACGCCTCTGGTGTCCGATCCCGGCTATGTGGTGGCGCGGGCGGCGGTGGCCGAGGGTCTGCCGGTCCATCCTGTGCCGGGGCCGTCCAGCCTGTTGGCGGCCTTGTGCATCGCGGGTCTGCCCGCTGACCGGGTGCTGTTCGCGGGCTTTCTGCCGCCCAAGTCGGGCGCGCGGCGCACGGCTCTGGAAGAGTTGCGAACGGGCCGCCAGACCCTCGTCTTCTTTGAAAGCGGGCCGCGCCTGCGCGAGAGCCTGCGTGACATGGCCGAGGTTCTGGGTCCGCGCCCCGCCGCCGTCGCCCGCGAACTGACCAAGCTTTACGAAGAATGCGTGCGCGGGACGCTGTCTGATCTGGCCGCCGATCCGCGTCTGGATGCGCCCAAGGGTGAGATCGTCGTGGTCGTCGGTCCCGGCGAAGCGGAGACGGCCAGCGCCGATGACGCCGATGCCGCCCTGTCCGAGGCCCTGACCCGCCTGCCGCCCGGCGAAGCGGCGGCCGAGGTGTCCAGGGCGCTGAACCTGCCGCGCAAGCCGCTATACAAGCGCGCGTTGGAGTTGAAGGCGCGGTGACGACCGGCCCGCGCCCGCATCCGCCGCCTCGCCCGAAGGCGGCCTGGCGGCAGGCGTTGGGACGCACGGCAAGTCGTCAGGGCCACGCCGCCGAGTGGATCGCGGCCGTGTGGCTGATGCTGAAGGGGTATCAGGTGCTGGCCTTCCGGCTGAAGGGGCGGGGCGGCGAGATCGACATTCTGGCCCGGCGCGGGCGGGTCCTTGCAGCGGTGGAGGTCAAGCGCCGCGCGACGCTGGATCAGGCGCTCCTGGCCCTGAAGCCGGATCAGCACGAGCGTCTGCTACGCGCGCTGGAGGCGACGGCGCGCGGGCGCCCGGCGCTCGCCGTTCTGGAGCCGCGGATCGACATTGTGGCGCTGGCCCCCGGCCGCTTTCCGCGTCATGTTCGGGGCGTGATCGCCAGGGGAGCGGATCGGCGTTGACGCGGGATGAAGCCGAAACAGTGCTGGAACAGGCGGGAAAGGGACCGGATGAGACCTTTCCCCTGCTGGAGTGCGCCATCGCCTGCGCCCTGCACGACCGGCCCATGCGCGAGGCGAACGCCGTGCGCATCCTGGCCGACCACGCAGCCCAGCGCCTGAAGGAACGCGCGGCCAGCGAAAGCCCGGACGACGCTCTGACCGAGGCTCTGGCTGGAGATCTGCGCCTGAACGGCGACCTTCTGGATCATGACCTGCGCGTCAATACCGATGTGGTGGATGTGGCCGAGCGCCGTCGCGGCCTGTCGGCGGTTCTGGTCATCTTCTATCTGGACGCCGCGCGCCGGGCGGGGCTGACGGCGGCGGCGGTGGATTTTCCCGGCCATGTCCTGTTGCGGGTTGAGACGCCCGAGGGGCCGGTGGCGCTGGACCCCTTCAGCCAGGGGCGGCTGGTGCTGCCTTCGGAACTGACCCGGCGCGCCCTGCTGGCCGGACTGACGCCGCACGTGGCGGATCGGCTGGACCTGCTGATGGCGCCGGTCAGCGAGCGCCAGGCGCTGATCCGACTGCAGAACATCCAGTTCACCCGCGCCCTCCATGCAGGGGACTATGGCGGGGCCGAAAGGTCGGCCCTGCGCCGCGCCCTGCTGGACCCGGAAGATCATCGTCCGTGGCTGGATGTGGCCGCCGCGCGCGAAAAACAGGGCAGCCTCAACAGTGCGATGGAGGCCTTGGTGCGTGCGCGCAGCATGAGCGCAGCGAGCGGTCTGTGCGACATCCGCCTCGACAGGGTTCGTTTGCAGTTGAATTAGGCTGCTGCCGATACAAGCCTGTGTTTCAGGCTGAAAAATGGCCGCACCCGAAGATGCGGCCCTCTTCCATATTTAAGCGCGCACCAACAGCGAGCCGGCGCGCGGCTCGTATCAGCGCCCTTAAGCCAGGGAAGGTTCAATGTCCTTGCAGGCCTGGATCAGGCCCTGGACCGAGGCGACCGACTTGGCGAACATCGCCTTTTCGTCGTCGTTGGTGGTGAACTCGATGACCTTTTCGACGCCGGCGGCGCCGATCAGGGCCGGGACGCCGACGTAGAGGTCCGACAGGCCGTATTCGCCCGACAGCCACACGGCGCACGGCAGGACGCGCTTCTGGTCCAGCAGGTAGGACTTGGCCATGGCGATGGCGCTTTCAGCCGGGGCGTAGAAGGCCGAGCCGGTCTTCAGCAGGGCCACGATCTCGCCGCCGCCCTTGCGGGTGCGATCGACGATGGCGTCCAGATCGGCCTGCGACAGGAAGCCCGCAGCGACCGCGTCCGGCAGCGGCAGGCCGCCGACGGTCGAGTGGCGCACCATCGGCACCATGTCGTCGCCGTGACCGCCCAGGGTCCAGGCGTGGATGTCCTGCACAGAGACGCCGGTCTTTTCAGCCAGGAAGTAGGCGAAGCGGGCCGAGTCCAGCACGCCGGCCATGCCGATGACCTTCTCCTTGGGGAGCCCTGAGAACTTCTGCAGGGCCCAGACCATGGCGTCGAGCGGGTTGGTGATGCAGATGACGAAGGCGTTGGGGGCGTGCTGCCTGATGCCCTCGCCGACGGCCTTCATGACTTTGAGGTTGATGCCGATCAGGTCGTCGCGGCTCATGCCCGGCTTGCGCGGCACGCCGGCGGTGACGATGCAGACGTCGGCGCCCGCGATGTCGGCGTAGTCATTGGCGCCCTTCAGGGCCACGTCCTGACCGAAGACGGCCGAGGCCTCGGCGATGTCGAGGGCCTTGCCTTGCGGCGTGCCTTCGGCGATGTCGAACAGGATGACGTCGCCCAGCGCTTCGCGCGCGGCCACGTGGGCCAGGGTTCCGCCGATCATTCCGGCGCCGATAAGGGCGATCTTCGCGCGAGCCATTCAGGTCTCTCCAGTCGATATTGCGTGTGCGAAACGGTAGTCGCTGGAACGGCGGTCTAGACCTGTCGGCGGGTCGCGGCAAGCGTTCCGCGATACGGCTTTCGTCGTTGCGCCCCCGGCTGGCGGCTGTCACGGTTCGCCATGCCCTCGCCTTCAGACTTACATGCCGAGTTTCGCGCCGACCCCGCCTTCGAAGCGGCCTCTGTCTTCGCCGCCGAATGGTCCCTGTGTCAGGTCCGGCTTCAGGATGACGCCCGTTTCCCCTGGCTGATCCTGCTGCCGCGCGTGGCGGGGGCGGTCGAGCTGGAGGACCTGTCGTTCGATCAACGCGCGCTGCTGACCGAAGAAATCGTGCGGGCCGGGGCGCTGGTGCGCGTATTGGGTGCTCTGCGCGATCAGCCTGTCGACAAGCTGAATGTCGCCGCCCTGGGCAATGTGACCGCCCAGCTTCACATTCACGTGGTCGGGCGCCGCCGAGATGATCCATTGTGGCCTGATCCGGTCTGGGGACGCCCCGGGGCGGTTCCGTGCGCGGCGACGGCGCGCGAAAAGGCGCTGTCGCACATCGCGGCCTTTTGATCGCGGTTCGCAGGTAGAACTTGACAGGAATCGGTCCCCTTCGTTGACACCCCCCCTTCTGCGTCACTAAAGCCTGTTGCACTGCAATCCGGCCCTGAATTTCCACGGGTTTTTTGAGAATCATTCGCATGTCGAACACTCCCCCGGCTGCGGGCGAAACTGGCGACCGGACGGGCCGCTACGTCCGTCAACCCAATGGGCACGTCGCACCGATGTCGCCCTTCACCGATATCTGGCGCTGGCACATGACCATGGTCGCGTCGATCCTGTTCCGCGTCACCATCGGCGCGGCCAGCGTGGGCGCGGTCCTGCTGCTGGGCTGGGTCGCCGCCGTGGCCTCCGGCCCGGACGCCTTCGCCTCGGTCGCCGCCTTCTCGGGTTCGCCGTTCGGCCTGTTCATCTGGTTCGGCCTGACGCTGGTGCTGTTCTCCTTCCTGCTGAACGGCGCGCGCCACCTGATCAACGACGCCGGCAAGGGGCTGGACCTGAAGTCCGCCAACCTGATGGCCAAGACCGTCGTCTGGGGTCCGATCGTTCTGGCCGTCCTGTTCTGGGTCGTGCTGTTCGCTGCTGGAAAGGTTTCGCTGTGAGCGCCGCGCCCAAGTTCAAGAACAATGTGAAAATCTCCGAGCGTCACGGCGCCGGGGAATGGAAGCTCGAAAAACTGGCGCTGCTGGCCCTGATGCCTCTGGGCCTGTGGGTTCTGTCGACCGGCTTCACCCTGGCCGGGGCCGATTACGGCGCGATCGTCGCCTGGTTCGGCAGCACGCTGAACGCCGGGCTGCTGGCCGTGACGGCGGTGATCTTCTGCCTGTTCGCCAGCCTGGCCTGGAAGGTGATCCTCGAGGACTACGTCCCCGGTTCGTCCCGCCCGGCGCTGATCCTGGTCTCCAACCTGATCTTCCTCGTGCTGGCGGCCGCCAGCGTCTTCTTCATCGTGCGTCTGGCGCTGGGCTCGGCCCCGCTGCCGGCCGGAGTCTGATCCCGCCATGGCTGCATACGAGCTTATCGATCACGAATACGACGTCGTCGTCGTCGGCGCCGGCGGTTCGGGCCTGCGCGCCGCCCTCGGCGCCGCCCAGCAGGGCCTGAAGGTCGCCTGCGTCACCAAGGTCTTCCCGACCCGCTCGCACACGGTCGCAGCGCAGGGCGGCATCTCCGCCTCGCTGGGCAACATGGGCGAGGACAGCTGGCAGTGGCACATGTACGACACCGTCAAGGGGTCGGACTGGCTGGGCGACCAGGACGCCATCGAATATCTGGTGCGCAACGCGCCGCAGGCCGTCTATGAGCTGGAACACTGGGGCGTGCCCTTCAGCCGCACCGACGAAGGCAAGATCTATCAGCGCGCCTTCGGCGGCATGACCCGCAACTTCGGCGAAGGCCCCGTGCAGCGCACCTGCGCCGCCGCCGACCGCACCGGTCACGCCATCCTGCACACCCTGTACGGCCAGTCGGTCCGCCGCGAGGTGAAGTTCTTCATCGAGTATTTCGCGCTGGACCTGATCATGCAGGACGGCGCCTGCACCGGCGTCACCGCACTTCAGCTCGACACCGGCCAACTGCACCAGTTCCGCGCCAAGATGGTGGTGCTGGCGACCGGCGGTTACGGCCGCGCCTACTTCTCGGCCACCTCGGCCCACACCTGCACCGGCGACGGCAACGCCATGGTGCTGCGCGCCGGCCTGCCGTTGCAGGACATGGAGTTCGTGCAGTTCCACCCGACCGGCATCTACGGCGCCGGCTGTCTGATCACCGAGGGCGCCCGCGGCGAAGGCGGCTATCTGACCAACTCCGAAGGCGAACGCTTCATGGAGCGCTATGCGCCGACCGTGAAGGATCTGGCTCCGCGCGACATGGTCTCGCGCTCCATGACCATCGAAATCCGCGAAGGGCGCGGCGTGGGTCCGAACAAGGACCACATCTTCCTGCACCTGGATCACCTCGATCCCAAAATCCTGCACGCGCGCCTGCCGGGCATTTCCGAGTCGGCCAAGATCTTCGCCGGCGTCGACGTGACCAAGGAGCCGATTCCGGTCCTGCCGACGGTCCACTACAACATGGGCGGCATCCCGACGAACTATCACGGCGAGGTGCTGACGCTGCGCGACGGCGACCCCGACAGCGTGGTTCCGGGCCTGATGGCGGTGGGCGAAGCCGCCTGCGTCTCGGTGCACGGCGCCAACCGTCTGGGCTCCAACTCCCTGACCGACCTGGTGGTGTTCGGCCGCGCCGTCGGCCTGCGCTGCGGCGAGGTCGTGGACAAGAACTCCGCCGTGCCGTCGGCCTCCAAGGCCCAGACCGACGCCCACCTGGCGCGCCTCGACCGCTTCCGCAACGCCTCGGGCTCGACCCCCACGGCGCATCTGCGTCTTGAGATGCAGCGCGCCATGCAGGCCGACGCCGCCGTGTTCCGTACCGGCAAGACACTGGACGAAGGCGTCCAGAAGCTGCGCTCGATCGACGCCGCCGGCTCGGACATCAAGACCACGGACCGCGGCCTGATCTGGAACACGGATCTGGTGGAGACGCTGGAGTACGACAACCTGATCGCCCAGGCCGTCGTCACCATCGAAGGCGCCGCCAACCGCACGGAATCGCGCGGCGCCCACGCCCGCGAGGACTTCCCCGACCGCGACGACGTCAACTGGATGAAGCACACCCTGGCGTGGAAGCGCCCGGGCGAAGGCGTCCAGATCGACTACCGTCCGGTGCACAAATACACGATGACCGACGAGGTCGCATATATCGAGCCCAGGGCTCGGGTTTACTAAGGGGGATCGCAGATGGTTCAGCTCAGCCTCCCGCGCGGCTCCAAGCCCACGACCGGCAAGGTCCACAAGGCTCCGGCCGGCGCCAAGAACGTCAAGACCTACAAGGTCTATCGCTACGACCCCGAAGTGGACGCCGATCCACGCTGGGACTCGTACGAGGTCTCGACCGACGATCACGGCCCCATGCTTCTGGACGCCCTGATCCACATCAAGAACGAGATCGACCCCACCCTGTCGTTCCGCCGTTCGTGCCGTGAAGGCATCTGCGGCTCGTGCTCGATGAACATCGACGGCCGCAACACCCTCGCCTGCACCAAGGGCTGGGAAGAGTGCTCGTCGCACAACATCACCATCGCCCCCCTGCCGCACCAGCCGGTGGTCAAGGATCTGGTGACGGACCTGTCTCTGTTCTACGCCCAGTACGACTCCATCCAGCCCTACCTCCAGTCCGACCTGCCGGACCCGGAGAAGGAGCGCCTGCAGTCGCCGGAAGACCGCGAAAAGCTCGACGGTCTGTACGAGTGCATCCTGTGCGCCTGCTGCTCCACCTCGTGCCCGAGCTATTGGTGGAACCAGGAAGAATACCTCGGCCCGGCAGCCCTGCTGCAGTCCTACCGCTGGATCGCTGACAGCCGCGACGACGCCACGCAGAAGCGTCTCGACGACCTTGAAGACCCGTTCAAACTGTATCGCTGCCATACGATCATGAACTGCGCTCAGGTCTGCCCCAAGGGGCTGAACCCGGCCAAGGCGATCGCCGAGACCAAGAAGCTGATGGTTTCGCCGTCACGCAAGAAGACGGCGGCTTAAGCCTCTCGAACTTCTGATCCGAGACAACCCCCGGCGCCGCCAGGTTCCGGGGGTTTTTCATGACCGTGGCGCGCCGGCACTTGCCAGCGGCGCAGGCGAGGCTAAGACGCCCCTATGGCCAAGATCACCTATATTGAGCACGACGGCACCGCGCACACGGTCGAGGTCAAGACCGGCCTGTCCGTCATGGAAGGCGCGATCCGCAACAATGTGCCGGGCATCGACGCCGACTGCGGCGGCGCCTGCGCCTGCGCCACCTGCCACGTCTATGTCGACCCGGACTTCGCCGCCGAGACGGGCCGCGCCTCGGCCATGGAGGAGTCCATGCTGGACTTCGCCGAAAACGTCGAACCGAACAGCCGCCTGTCCTGCCAGATCCGCGTCAGCGACGATCTGGACGGCCTGATCGTGCGCCTGCCTGAAAGCCAGCACTGAGATGATCGACGCCCGGCTGCTGGATGCGGTCGGGTCGCTGGTCGCCGCCCACGCTCGCCCGGGTCATACGCCTCTGATCGGCATCGCCGGAGCGCAGGGGTCAGGCAAGACGACGCTCGCCCGCGCGGCCGCAGCCCAACTGGGCGCCGCACATCTGTCGCTGGATGATGTCTACCTGACGCGCGCCGAACGTCAGGCCCTGGCCCGCGACATCCACCCCCTGTTCGCCGTGCGCGGCCCGCCGGGGACGCATGATCTGGCCTTGCTTGAGCAGACGATCGCCGCCCTGGGCGCCGCCGGGACGGACAGCCGCACGCCGCTTCCCACTTTCGATAAACTGGCGGACGACCGCGCAGCCGAAGCCGACTGGCCCGTGTTCACGGCCCGCCCGTCGGTGGTGCTGATCGACGGCTGGTGTCTGGGCGCGACGGCGCAGGCGAAGGCTGAACTCATCGCGCCGATCAATGATCTCGAGGCCGAAAGGGACCCAGACGGCCTGTGGCGAGGCGCCGTCAACGCCGCCCTGAACGGCCCCTATGCCGAAGTCTTCGCCCGCTTCGACGCCATCCTGTTCCTGAAGGCGCCGTCGTTCGACGCCGTGCTGGACTGGCGTTGCGAGCAGGAGGCTGGGCTCATGGGCCTGACGCTCGACAACCTGCCTGCGCCCAGACGCGCCGAACTGGCCGTCTTCATCCAGCACTTCGAGCGCATCACCCGGCACATGCTGTCAGGCGGAGTGAGGGCGGACCTCACCATAACGCTGGACCGTCAGCGTCGCCCCGTCTCCCCTTGAGGGAAAAGGAAGCGGTCAGTCCGCGGGCATGCGGCCGTAGTTGACCGCGATGCGGCCGATCAGTCCCTTGACGATCAGGTCGACCGGCGAGCCTTCGCGATAGTCCCCCGCCGCCACGAAGTTTACTCGGTCCTCCGAGATCAGACGATGGATCTTGTCCTGATCGCGCGGCGTGCTGTCGGGGTCGTAGACGGCGATGGAGAAGCCGCCCTTGGTGTGCATCATCTTCATGGTCGGCACATCGGTGTCGCCGTCGCCCAGGAAGATCATCCGGTCAAAGGGGATGGGGCGCTCTTCATCCGGGATGAAGCGGTTGATGCGTTCGTCCTCCCAGTGGTTGTGCACCCCCTTGTTGATGCGGAACAGATACTGGGTCTTGGTCGTGTAGTTGACGCCGACGGCGGGCCAGACCGCCACGTCGTCCGCGTCATAGGCGTATTTCGAGGCGAAGACGTGGGTGAAGGCCCCGGCGATGGGGCAGCCCTCGATCATTTCTTCCAGCCCGGCCGAGATGATGTAGTGCTCGATCTCCAGACCGAACTGGGCGCCGAAGGCGTTCATCCGCTCGAACCATGAACGGTCGCGCAGACCCTCGAACAGGGCCACGTCGCGGCCGTGGTCGCGCAGGGTCTGGCGTGTGACGGGGGCTCCCTGTTCGCGCGCGGCCAGCAGCATCATCTGCATATACATCAGGATGCCGTCGCCATCTGCGGCGATCGTCCGTGGACGGACGGACTCGTTCCAGAACTGGGCGGGCGTCATTCCGATCGACGGAATAAAGCTGACTTCCTGCATGTTGCCGCGCGCAAGCGTCCCGTCGAAATCATAGATGACAGCGGTCTTGAGCAGGGGGCGAGGGGCGTCGGCCATGGAACGTCCTGAAAGGCTTGAACCCGCCTTCTAGCACGACCCGGGCATCAGGATCAGCCCAAGGAGATCAACCCAGCAGAAGCTCCGGCGCGGCGGTCGGCGCAGTGGCCTCAACCGGCAGGTGCAGGATGAAGGCGGCCCCCTTGCCCGGTTCCGACTGGACCTCGGCCCAGCCGCCGTGCAGTTCGACCAGCGCCTTGACCAGAGCCAGCGCCACGCCCGGCCCGCCGCGCTCGCGCCGCACGAAGCGGTCGAAGACGTGGGCCTGCAGGTGATAGGGGATGCCCCGGCCGGTGTCCTCGACGCGGATGCGGATCTCGCCCGGCCCGGCCTCGGCGGTCAGGCTGACGGCGCCGCCTTCGGATACCGCGCGGCAGGCGTTCTCCAGCAGGTGATCGACGGCCTGGGCGATGCGGCGAATGTCGGCGCGGATCGGCTTCAGCCCCGCCGGGCAGGCCAGGTGCAGCGTGGCGCCGCGCCCCTCGACCTTGGTCCTGATCTTTTCCGCCGCCTCGTCCAGCAGGTCGCAGACCCGCACGTCGCCCAGCGACAGCTCCATCTCGCCCGCATCGATCTGGGCCATGTCCAGCACATCGTCGATGGAGCGGGCCAGATGGCTGGCCGCCACGCGGATGGCGCCCGCGTGCTGGCGGCTGCGCTCCGGCAGGTCGCCCATCGCCTCCAGCAGTTCGGAATAGCCGACGATGGTCGTCAGCGGCGTGCGCAGTTCATAGGAGACGCTGCCGACGAACTCGCGCTTCAGCGCCTGGCTTTCGGCCAGTGCAGCCTCCTTCGCGGCCAGCGCCTGCTCCAGTTCGCGCCGGGCCGTCACGTCGAAGAAGGCGACCAGGGTGGCGCCGTCGGGCAGGGGGCGGGTCTGCCAGGCGGCGACGCGGCCGTCCTCGGTTCGGCCCTCGCCGGAGATGGCCACACGGCTTTCGGGATCAGGGTCGGCCACCCGCGCCTTCAGCCCCAGCCACAGGGCGGCGTCGGGCAGGACCGGACGGCACAGGGCGGCCACGGCGTCGAAGTCGCCCGCCTCCATCAGCCGTTCGCCGGGGACGTTCCAGAAACTCTCGAAGGCTTCGTTGTGCAGCCGCAGCCGACCGTCCGAACCGAACACGGCCACGGCGTCGTTCAGCTTGTCCAACGTCGCGCGCTGGACCTGAATCTGGGCGTTGTAGCGGCTGCGCAGCTGCAGCTCGCCGGTGATGTCCGAAAAGATCAGCAGGATGCCGCCCAACGGGTGCGGCTGGCGCACCACCCGCAGCGTCCGCCCGTCGGGCAGGGACCAGCTGTCGTCCGGCGAAGCCTGTGCGGCGCCGTAGAAGTCCAGCTCCTCGGCCTTCCACGCGGCGTAGTCGACGACCTCGGGCAGCAGGCGCTTCTGGCGCAGCCGGTCCAGCAGTTCGGCGTGGGTCGGCCGCTCGTCCAGCCATGCCGGGTCGACCCCGAACAGCGACTGGAAGGCGGTGTTGTGGAAGGCCAGCCGCTTGGATGGGCCGAAGATGGCGACGGCGTCCGCCAGATGGTTCAGCGTCTCGTCATGGGCCTCGACGTGACGGCGCAGGGTGTCGCGCGTCTCCTCGGCCTCGGTCATCTCGATGGCGAAGGCGATGACGGCGCCGCGTCCGCCCGACAGCGGCTCGGCCAGGATCTTCCACGCCCTGCGCCGCCCGCCCGCCGTGGTCCAGCGGAAGCCTTCCTGACGCGCGTTCAGGCGCAGGGCCTCGGCCACCACGGCGTCGGCGCCGCGATCGAAACTGAGGGTGCGGCTGCGCGCCTCGTCCAGCGTCTCGGCGCCGGTTTCCAGAAGCCAGGCGCTGTTGGCCCAGATCAGTCGGCCCGCGCCATCCACCACCCATGTCGGGGCCGGGGACTGCTCCGCCAGGGCGCCGGGTCCGGCCTCGCCGCCCTTGTCCGGCCCGCCCAGCCGCGACAGCCGCAGCCAGGCCCCGCCGCCGTGGGGGCGTCCTTCGACAGCCCAGGCGCCGTCCGCGCTTTCCAGCAGGGTCTCGAATGCTTCACCCGCCCCCAGCAGGGCGTCCATGCGTCCGGTATGAGACTGGTTCAGGACCGTCAGAACGGCCGCAGCGGCCTCATCCGCATTCCCGTCCGGCGACAGGGCGGCCAGCATGTCGGGCGCGCCGAAGACCGCCTCGATCTCGCCGTCACAGGTCAAGGCCAGCCGCACGTCGTCAAACGCCATCAGGGCCGTGGCGCCCGCCTCGGCCTGCGTCCGGGTGCGGTTCAGGCGATGGGCCGCTTCGGTCTCGCACGCGGTCAGCCGGGCGCGCAGACGCCAGGCCCAGACGCTGACCGCCAGCGCCAGTCCTGCCGCGCCCGCCGTGGCCGCAAAGGCGATGTCGGCCGCGAGATCCGCCTCGGCCATGCCTTCCCCAGAAGTTCCGATCCATGTTCGGCCGCCCGTCTGAGGCAGGCCGATTCGGCGTTTACCATACTCTGATTGGGCGAATTGCGATGCGGCCCATCTACGCGCGGCCATACCGCCGATTGCGACCGGGCGCCGGGCAGGCGATACCGGCGCCATGAGCATGACCTGGACCGACCAGACCGCCCCCTCGCTGGACGACTTCGCCCGTCTGGCCGAGGAGGCTTTCGCCGCCCTGCCCGACCTGTTCCGTCAGGCGGCGGGGGATGTCGTCATCCGCATCGACGACTTCGCCGACGAAGAGACCCTGCGCGATCTGGAGATCGAAGACCCGTTCGAGCTGACCGGCCTCTATTCCGGCGTCCACATCGGCGAGAGCGACGGCATGGGCCCGGCCGCGGAGCCGTCGCGCGTCTTCCTGTATCGCCGCCCCATTCTGGACGAGTGGTGCGAACGCGGCGACGTCGGTCTGGCCGAAATCATCGCCCACGTCCTGATCCATGAAATCGGCCATCATCTGGGGCTGGACGACGATCAGATCCACGCCATCGAGGACGATGATGACTGACCCCCTGCTGCGGATCGAAAACGCCAGCGTGGTGCGCGGCGAGCGCCGCATTCTGGATGATGTCAGCCTGACCATCGCGGCGGGCGATCACACGGCGATCCTGGGCCGCAACGGCTCGGGCAAGTCGACGCTGGTCAAGCTGATCCTGCATCAGCTCTATCCGGTGCATGGCGCGCGGGTCGAGGTGTTCGGCCAGAGCCCCTGGGATGTCTTTTCCTTACGTCGGCGCCTCGGCTTCGTCTCGCCCGCCGCCCAGTCGGACCTGACCGGCGAGGATGCGCTGGAGGTGATGGACGCCGTCGTCTCGGGCTTCTTCGCCTCACGCGGAGTCTGGCGGCGCGAAACGGTCGAGCCCGCCATGCGTGACGCCGCCGCCGAGGCCCTGCACCGCATGGGGGTCGAGCATCTGATCGGCCGCTCGATGGCCACCCTGTCGTCGGGCGAGGCGCGCAGGGTGCTGATCGCCCGCGCCCTGGCCCACCGGCCGGACGCCATCCTGCTGGACGAGCCGTGCGGCGGGCTGGACCCGGCGACGCGCCGACTGTTTCTGGACAGCCTTCGTCCGTTGGCGCAGGACGGCGCCACCCTGATCCTGGTGACCCACCACATCGAGGAAATCCTGCCCGAGATCGGCCGCGTCATCATGATGAAGGACGGCCGCGTCGCCCGCGACGGCGCCAAGGCCGATATGCTGACCGACGCCGCCTTGACCGACCTGTTCGGCCTGCCCATCCACGTCAACGTAGGACGCGACGGCTGGCGCAGCGCGCGACTGGATTAGAGACGCCGGATCTAAAGGCGTCAGATCAGGGGCGTGCAGCCTCAAAGGTGATGACTTCGTCCTCGCGGCGCGGCGGGCGTCCGTGTTCGTAGCCGCCCGAGATCATGATGTCGGTAAAGCCCGTCGCCGACAGGGCCAGTCGCAACTCCTCAACGCCCCACCAGCGCAGGGCGAACAGTTCCAGCTCTGACCCCGTCAGGCGACCGTCCGTCCACAGATCATAGCGTAGGTGCGAGACGACGCTCTGGTTCAACAGATCGGAATCGACCCGTTCCTCGGTCAGGGTCAGCACCTCGCCATTGGCATCGGTCCAGCGCCGCGTCGGCCCGGGCGGCGCCAGAACGGCGCTGACCGGATCAAGGTCGAGGATCAGGCGGCCGCCTGGCGCCAGAAGGTCGTGAAAGCGCTTCAGAGCGTTCAGCCCTTCCTGCGCGGTGGCGATCAGCTGAAACGATCCGGCGGGCAGGATGACGGCGGCGAACCGGGTCGGGCTGTCGAAATCATCGAAGCGGGCGACAGACAGATCCGCCGTCAGGCCCCGCGCCGCACACGCCCTGCGGCACAGCTCCAGCATGGCCGGTGAGGCGTCGAAGCCGACGACCTCAAACCCGGCCTTCAGCAGGGGAACCAGCACGCGCCCGGATCCGACCGCCGGTTCCAGCACGGGGCCAATGCAGCCCTTCAGGCGGGCGGCGTAGAACTCCACATCGCCGAAAGAGCGGCCGATCGGCTTGTCCAGTTCATAGACCCGCGCGGCCAGACCGGCGTAGCGATTACTCAGGGCGTCCGTCATCGGCCTTCAGTCCGTGATCCGCTCCAGCTTCGCGGCGAAGAAGCCGTCCAGACCGCCCTTTTCCGCCCATTGCGAGGGCAGGATGCGCAGCCAGCCTTCCGGGGTCAGGGCCTCATCCGGAGCGCCGACCTCGGCTGGAACGGCGGCGATGGTGCGGAAGGCCGGGTTGCGGCGCAGGAAGGCGATCACCTGCGTCTCGCCCTCTTCGCGCTCCAGCGAACAGACGCAATAAACCAGACGGCCGCCCGGCTTCACCTTCTCGGCGGCGGCGTCCAGCAGGCGGTGCTGCACATCGGCCAGCTTGGCGACATCCGCGGGGCGGGTGGCGCGCAGCACCTCGGGGTTGCGGCGATAGGTGCCGGTCGCCGTGCAGGGCGCATCCAGCAGAACGGCGTCGAACAGCCGGTCGTCTTCCCAGTCTTCGGCCGGGATAGCGACGACCTCGGCCTTGAGGCCCATGCGCTCGAAATTCTGGCGCAGCCGCTTCAGCCGCGCCTCGGAACGGTCCAGCGCCGTGACTTCGGCCCCGGCGGCGGCCAGTTGCAACGTCTTGCCGCCCGGCGCGGCGCACAGGTCCAGCGCCGTCTCGCCCGCCTTGACCGCCAGCAGGCGCGCAGGGACGGCGGCGGCAGCATCCTGCACCCACCAGTCGCCCGCCTCGAAACCGGGCCATGCGGCGACATCGCCGCGCTTGCCGGTGCGGACCGTGCCGCCGGGCAGGGCCTCGCCCTCGACCGACGCCGCCAGTTCGGCCGGATCGACGCCGGGTTTGGCCGTCAGGTCGGTGGCGGGTTCCTCGCGCGTGGCCAGGGCCAGGCCGATCAGGGCCGCCTCGCCATAGGTCGCCTTCCAGCGCTGGGCCAGCCAGTCGGGCAGGTTGGATTCAGCGGTCGTCAGGCCGGGGCCGTCGCGGCCGACGCCGCGCAGGACAGCGTTGACCAGATTTTTGTAGGGACGGGTCTTGGGGTCGCGCTCGGCCAGCTTGACCGCTGTCGACACCGCTGCGAACGCCGGGGTGTCCAGCACCAGCGTCTGGGCCAGGGCCACGCGCAGGATGGTCAGCACCGCCAGCGGCGGCGCCTTCTGCAGGCGGCGATCCAGAATCTGATCGATCTCGCCCAGACGACGCAGGGCCGCCATGGCCACGGCGCGAGCGAAAGCCCGGTCCTGCGGCGGCAGATCGCGCGCGGGCGACTGCGACAGAGCTTCGTCCAGACCTGTGCGTTTTTCCAGCGCGGCGTTCAGCAGGACGCCGGCGACCAGACGCGCCTCGACGCCGATGTCGGCATGGGGGTCGTCCGCGACCGGATGCTGCGTCGGTTCGCGACGCGGGCCACGCGCCTTTTCAGCGATGCGGCGACCGCGCGCGGCGGAACTTTTGCCCTTGGGCGCGCCCCCGCTCACACCGACACCTGGGCGCCGAGTTCGACCACGCGGCCGGGCGGAATGCGGAAGAAGTCGGTCGGATTGGCGGCGTTACGCATCAGGAAGATAAACAGCTTGTCCTGCCAAAGAGGCATGCCCTGACGGGCGGTGGGAACGACGGAGCGGCGCCCCAGGAAGAAGCTGGTCGACATGATGTCGAACTTCAGCCCCTGTTTGCGGCACAGGCCGAGCGCGCGCGGCACGTTCGGCGTCTCCATATAACCGAAGGTCAGCGTCAGGCGCTTGAAATCATCGCTGATCGGCTCGACCGCCACCCTTTGCAGGTCCGGCACGCGCGGCCGGTCGGATGTGTGCACCGTCAGGATGATGTTCTTCTCGTGCAGCACCTTGTTGTGCTTGAGGTTGTGCATCAGGGCCACCGGCGCGACATCGGCGTCGGACGTCAGGAAGATGGCCGTGCCCGGCGCCCGGTGCGGCGGGCGGGCGCGCAGCATCTCGATCAGATCGGTCAGCGGCAGGCTGTCCTTGCGCGTCTTGTCGGTCAGAATCTGGGTGCCGCGCACCCAGGTCCACATCAGCATGACCAGCCCGCCGCCCAGCACCAGCGGCATCCACGCCCCGGCCGGGATCTTCAGCAGGTTCGACGTCAGGAAGACCGCGTCGATGAAGCCGAACGGCACCAGCGTCAGCAGCACCGCCCACAGCGGCCACTTCCACTTGTGCCGCACCACGGTGAAGGACATCAGGGTGTTGACCATCATCGTCCCCGTCACCGCCACCCCATAGGCGGCCGTCAGATTGTGCGACGACTGGAAGGTCACCAGGACGAACAGCACCCCGATCATCAGCAGGCTGTTGATCGCGGGCACGAATATCTGGCCCGCCTGCGTCTCGGAGGTGTTGCGGATGTCCAGTCGCGGCAGCAGGCCCAGCTGGACCGCCTGCTGCGTCACCGAGAAGGCGCCGGTGATGACCGCCTGGCTGGCGATCACCGTGGCCGCCGTCGCCAGCAGCAGCATGGGCCAGTAGACCAGCTGCGGGACCATGTTCCAGAACGGGTTGTTGGCCGCGCCGGGGTGCGACAGCAGGAAAGCCCCCTGACCCAGATAGTTCAGCGTCAGGCACGGCAGGACGATGAACAGCCAGCCCCGACGGATCGGCGACTTGCCGAAATGGCCCATGTCCGCATACAGCGCCTCGGCGCCGGTGACGGCCAGAAAGACGCTGCCCAGAATGACGAAGCCGAGGAAGCCGTCGGCGATCAGCAGCTTGATCCCGTAATAGGGCGACAGGGCCTTCAGGATCGACAGGTCGTCGAAGATGTGCGCCACGCCCATCAGGCCCAGCGACAGGAACCAGATCAGGGTAATGGGGCCGAAGAATTTGGCCAGACCCGCCGTGCCGCGCGACTGGACCATGAACAGCGCAATCAGAATGCCCGCCGCCAGCGGCACGATGAAGGGATCAAGGCGGCCGTTCAGACCCGGCGCCTCCTGCAGACCCTCTATGGCCGACAGCACGGAGATGGCGGGCGTGATGACGCCGTCGCTATAGAACAAGGCCGCGCCGCAGACACCCAGAACAAACAGCCAGGCGCTGCGTCGTCCGATGGCGTGCTGGGCCAGGGCCATCAGGGACAGGGTGCCGCCCTCGCCCTTGTTGTCCGCGCGCATCAGGAACATGACGTATTTGAACGTCACCACCACCATCAGCGCCCAGAAGGCCAGAGACACCACGCCGATGATGGCCAGATCGCCGTCGACGCCCTTCTGCGCATGGCCGATGGCTTCGCGCAGGGCGTAGATGGGGCTGGTGCCGATGTCGCCGAACACGACGCCGATGGCGCCCAGGATCAGGGCGCGGCTGCCGGTCTTGCCGGGTTTACGGCCCTGACCGTCGCCTGCATCTCCGGAAGGCGGAGTCGTGGCGTTCGCGGGTTCGGAAGCAGAAGCGGGCGACGTGGGAGCGTCCCCGCGGGGCGTATCCCCGACCATGCATATCCTCCGGGTCGCGCGATGACGCGCCCATCAAGAGCGGCGGGGCTTTAGACCCTTTCCATCAGCGGTTCAATCGCGCGACGGTTCCGGACGCGCGGCCGAGGACAGGATGCGTCGGTCATCCTTGGCCTGAAGAAGCACCACCATGCTGTCGCCGTTGTCGGCGTCGGCGGGCAGGGAAAGCAGCACGGGGCGGCCCGTCCAGTCGCCCAGACGGCGCACTTCACGCACCACATTGAGGTGGGGCACGGCCTGTCCGCGATTGTCGCCGCCCTTGATCTCGACCGTCTGCAGGCCGGGGCGATAGAGCACCGCCACCACCTCGGCGCCGCCGGGCGGCGGGCGGCCGGAGCCGACGCCGACGCGATCGCCGGTTTCGCGGAACTCGATCTCGGGCGGCCAACCGCGATCACGGGCCTCGGCCTCGACGGCGGCCTTCAGTTCGGGGGGGCGTGCGCCGGATACCTGACGCCGCCCGTCGATGACCACCTGCGGGGTCGAGACGTTGCGCAGCTTCAGCGCCTGCCGATAGGCGCGCTGGCGCTCGGCGAACTCGGGCCGGGCGAAGGTGTCGGGCCACCCCAGATAGTCCCAGTAGTCGACGCCATAGGTCAGGACGATGACCCCCGGCTGGTCCGCCACGGCGCCGACGGTGCGGTTGGCCTCGGGACAGCCGGAACAGCCCTGTGCGGTGAACAGTTCGACCACCACCGGCTGACTCGGCGTCGGCAGGGGCGCGTCACGATCCCTTGCGCCGCGCGCGCCAGAAGGCGCCACAGCAGCGGCCGCCGCCGTCAGGCTCAAGCCCGCGACGACCGCCGCCATCATCCCGTATCTGATCCAGCCCCGCGCCATGATGGCCGCGATCCTATCCCTTCGCGCCGACGGCGCCGCTCATAAATGCGTGAGCGACGCCATGAGGCCATCGAATGACGATCGCGCTCAAGCAGGCCGAAGGCCGGTCGCGCACTTACTAAAGACCCTCAGTCCATCAACTGCTGGGCCAGATAGACATAGTGGCGCGCCCAGCGCCGCGCGTTGGCGACCGGATCGGCGTCGTTGGAGTGACCGCCCGCCGTGTCCTCATAATAGAGGTGGTCGTGGCCCTGATCGCCCAGACGCGCCGCGAACTTGCGGGCGTGGCCGGGGTGGACCCGGTCGTCGCGCGTATTGGTGGTGATGTAGACGCGCGGGTATTTCACCTCGGGCCGCAGCTGCTGATAGGCGGAATAGCGGGCGATGAATTCGGCGTCGCCCGGAATGCGCGGATCGCCGTATTCGCCCATCCACGAGGCCCCTGCAGGCAGCTCCTGATAGCGCAGCATGTCGATCAGCGGGCTTTCGATGACCGCCGCATTGAACAGTTGCGGGTTCTGGGTGATCGAGACGCTGGTCAGCACCCCGCCGTTTGAGCGGCCATAGATGCCCAGATGGCGCGGGCTGGTGATGCGGCGCTGCTCCAGATCACGGGCCACGGCGGCGAAATCGTCGAAGGCGCGCTGACGATTTTCGCGCAGGGCCGCCTGGTGCCACTGCGGACCGAACTCGCCGCCGCCGCGGATATTGGCCTGAACGAAGACGCCGCCGTTCTCAAGCCACAGCTTGCCCATCTCGGGCTTGTAGGCGGGCGGGAAGCTGGCCTGGAAGCCGCCATAGCCGAACAGTATGGTCGGGCCGGTCCCGTCCATCGCCAGGTTCTTCGGCCGGGTGACGAAATAGGGAATCTTCGTCCCGTCGGTCGAGGTCGCCTCGAACTGTTCGACCACATGGGTCGAGGCGTCGAACTTGGCCGGGGCCGATTTCAGCTCGGTCAGGGCCCCGGTCGAGACATCGGCCAGGCTGAGCGTCGGCGGCGTCAGGAAGCCCTGCGTCGAGACGAAGACCTGCCCCTTGCCCTTGGCGCTGTCGCCCAGACTCACGGCGCTGTTGGCAGGCACGGCGATGTCGGTTGCGGTCCAGCCCCCGACGCCCGGCGTGAAGCGCTTCAGCGTGCCCACGACGTTGTCGGCGATGACGGCGACGATGCTGTCCTCGAACACCCGGACGTCCTGAAGCGACTGGCGCGGGCCGGGCGCGAAAATGGTCGCCGTCTTCGCATCGATACGGATGCTCTGGCGCACGTCGCCCAGCACGCCCATCGGCAGGGCGACCAGCGAACCGGCGGCGTAGTCCTGACCGTCGAAGCTCCACGCCTGTTCGGGCGAGAAGATCAGCTTGCCGTCCAGCACGCCCTGAAGACCCACGCGCTCAGGCAGGTTCAGCCGATAGGGCTTGCCGTCGGAACCCGGCGCCCAGATTTCCGAACGGAAGGTGTCCAGCGGGCGTGTGAACACCACCGCCTCGACCTTGCCTGCGCCGTCGCGGAAGACGCGGGGACTGACGCCGTAGCCGCCGTCGCCCTGCTGACCGCGATAGACCTCGGTCGCCTGCGCCAGCATCTGGCCGCGCTTCAGCGACTTGATGATGTAGGGATAGCCGGATTCCGTCAGGCTGCCGGGACCGAAATCGGTGGCGATCAGCAGGGTGTCGCGGTCCAGCCACGACAGGCGGTGTTTACCCTCCGGGAGGACGAAGCCGTCCTGCACGAAGGTCTTGGTCGTCAGGTCGAACTCGCGCACCGTTACGGCGTCCATGCCGCCGTTGGACAGATTGATCAGGCAGCGCGTCTCGTCCGGCGCGAGGCAGTTGGCGCCCTTGAACACCCAGTCCTTGCCTTCCGCCTTGGCCAGGGCGTCGATGTCCAGCAGCGTCTCCCACTGCGGCTGGGCCGTGCGATAGGAGGCCAGCGTCGTACGGCGCCAGACGCCCTTGGGATTGGCCGCGTCCTGCCAGAAATTGCCCAGACCCTCGCCCAGGAAGCTGACGCCGGGGATGCGGTCCGTCGCCGTCAGTATGGCTTCGGCCTGCTGGCGGAACGGCTCGTAGCGACGGTCGCCGGTCAGGGCGGCCAGCGACTTCTCATTCTCGGCGGCGACGAAGGCGCGCGAGACGGCGCCGTCGACCTCTTCCAGCGCCAGATGGTCGTCGGCGGCCTTGACCCCCTCTGGCGACAGATCGCGCGGGAAGTGCGGCGGCGGGGTCGCGGCCGAGGCGGTCGCCGGATCGGCAGGCGCGCCCTCGGCCAGCGCTGGCGCAGCGGCCAGCATCAGGGTCGGCAAGGCGACGGACAGGAACAGGGATTTCATCATGATCTCGGGCTCTGTCGATTACGGCTGCGAAGGCTGATCCATCAGCCGCCGGGTCAGATAGGTGTATTCCAGCGCGATGCGGCGGGCCGTCTCGCGCAGATTGGCGCCGGCCGCGTGGCCGCCGTCGGTGTTTTCATAGAAGAGCACGGGATAGCCCAGTTCTTCCAGTCGCGCCGTCGCCTTTCGCGCATGACCGGGATGGACGCGGTCGTCCTTGGTCGAGGTGTGGATGAAGACTTCCGGATAGGGCTGACCCGCCGCCAGTCGCTGATAGGGCGAGTACGCCTCGATCCATGCGCGCTGTTCGGGAATGTCCGGGTCGCCGTATTCGCCCTTCCAGCTGTCCCCGGCCAACAGCTTGTGGAAGCGCAGCATGTCGAACAGTGGAACCTGTATGACCGCCGCATTGATCAGGTCGGGGCGCTGGGTCAGCATGGCCCCCATGAAGAGCCCGCCCTGCGAGCCGCCCATGATCCCCAGGTGCGGCTGGCTGGTGATCCCGCGCGCGATCAGATCCTGCGCCACGGCCTGGAAGTCTTCATGGGCGCGCTGGCGGTTTTCCTGCTGGGCCGCCTGGTGCCATTTGGGACCGAACTCGCCGCCGCCGCGCGTATTGGCGATGACATAGACGCCGCCGCGCTCCAGCCACAGCTTGCCGACCGTCGGCGAATAGCCGGGCAGCAGCGACGACTGGAAGCCGCCGTAGCCATAAAGCAGCGTGGGGTTCGACCCATCCATCGCCATCGCGTCCTTATGGACTACGAAGTAGGGGATCATCGTCCCGTCGGCGCTGCGGGCCTCGAACTGATCGACGCGCATTCCGCTGGCGTCGAACTTGTCCGGCAGGGACTTGGTCAGGGTGACCGCGCCGGTCGCCGCATCGGCCAGATAGAGGCTGGACGGGTTCAGATAGCCGGTGACGCTGACGAAGATCTTGTCGTCTTTTTCAGACGCCGAACCGACGCCGACCGAGACGTTCTGCGGCAGGTCCAGACGGGTGCGGCTCCAGTCGGCCGGATCATAGACATAAACCGAGCCGCGCACGTTTTCATAAAGCGCCACGACCAGCTTGTTACGGGTGGCGTTGATACCTTCGACCGCTTCGCGCTCACCCGGTCGCAGGACCAGACGGGCAGGCGTCTTCGGATCGGCCAGCCAGGCCTGAAGCGGCCAGGCGATGACATCGCCGGTCCTGAATTCCTGGCCCGAGGGCGCGGTCCAGTCCTGATCGGTCGTCACCACCAGCTGGCCAGCGACCAGGGCGTTGATGCTGGACTTGAGCGGCAGCTCCAGCTTCCTGGTCTGGCCGTGGTCATCCAGCAGCCAGGTCTCGCTTTCGTAGAAGTTGATCCCCCGGTTCAGCAGCACGGCCTGCAATGCGCCGTCGGCGTCGCGCAGGGTGTAGCTGGATACGGAGACATCCGTCTTCTCGCCCGCGAAGACCTCGGCCTGATCGGCTGACGGTCCGCGTTTCATCAGGCGAACCGTGCGCGGATAGCCGGAGTTCGTCAGCGAGCCTTCGCCGAAGTCGCGCGAGACCAGCACCGTGGAGTGGTCGATCCACGTCACGCCGCCCTTGGATTCCGGCAGGTTGAAGCCGTCGGCGACGAAGGTCTTCGTCACTGTGTCGAACTCGCGGATCGTCACCGCATCCTTGCCGCCGTCGGACAGGAAGATCAGGCAGTAACGCTTATCCGGCGCCAGGCAGGTCGCGCCCTTATAGACCCAGTTGGCGCCTTCGGCCGCCGACAGGGCGTCGAAGTCCAGGATCGTCTCCCACTGCGGCGCGTCGGTGCGATAGCTGTCCAGCGTCGTGCGCCGCCAGATGCCGCGCACATGCTCGGCGTCCTGCCAGAAGTTGTCGACGTGGCCGTCGTGGGTGAAGCCGGGCGAGGGGATGCGGTCGCGTGACTGCACCAGATCCAGCGCCTGCTGGTGCAGGGTCTCATAGCGCGGATCGCCCTGAAGCACGCCCAGCGAGGTCTGGTTGTGGGCCTTGACCCAGTCCATGGCGCGCGCGCCCTCGACCTCTTCCAGCCACAGATAGGGATCGGTCGCGTCGCTGGTCGCGAAACCGCCGGTCGTTGCGGCGGCAGGGGAGGGCGTCTGGGCCATGGCGAAGGGGGCGGCTCCGGCGGCAAGGGAAAGAACGGCGATGGACGCCAGGGTGCGGATGATCATCAGGTCCCTCGGGTGGGCTATGAATCTTGGCCGTCACCCTGACCGTCGCGCCACGAGGGAGCAAGCGGTTGTAATCTTACCGCTGTGTAATCTTCAGTCGCCGTCGTCGGGAATGCACAGGATCTGACCGCAAGCCTTGCAGTGGACGGCGTCCGGGTCGTGCTTCTGCAGGCCGCAGGTCGGGCAGGGGAACTTGACCTTGTGCGGGCGCAACAGGGTCTGGGCCAGACGGATGAACAGGGTGATGCCGACCAGCATGACGACGATGGAGATCACCCGCCCCCAGTTGCCCGGCAGGGTGATGTCGCCGAACCCCGTCGTCGTCAGGGTGGCGACGGTGAAATACAGGGCGTCCAGATAGCCGTTGATGTGTTCGGCCTTGCCACGGAAATAGGCATAGACGAAGCCCGTCACGACAAAGACGAAGGTGATCAGGGCGGCCAGGGCGCGGGTGATCTCCTCGACCCGCGTGTCGTCGAACCGACGGCCGATGGTGCGCCAGAACAGGTCGCTGTTCAGCAGGCTCCATAACCGCAGCAGCCGCAGGAAGCCGAAATTGGCCAGCCAGGCAGGAAACAGCAGGGTCGCCAGAACGAACAGGTCGACCCAGACGATCGGCTTTTTCAGCCAGTCGCGGATGTCGGAATAGGCATAGGCCCGCGCCGCAAGATCCAGCCCCAGGATGGCGGCGATGAAATAGTCGGCGACATAGAAGACCCAGCCCGCCTCCTTCAGGATCGGCGCGGCCAGAAAGAAGCCGATAATCATCAGGTCGATGCTGATGACCATCAGGCGGAACTTCACCGCCGTCGGCTGCGTGCCCTGATAGAGGTAGCGCAGGCGGGCGCGCAGCCTCAGCCTGCCATGATCGACGGTCGAGCCGGTTTCGCTGGTCATCGTTTGAAGCGATACATGAAGCCACAAAAAATCCTATATGAAGATGGCATGACCGCTTCTTCCGCTCCCGCCAACAGCCGCCCCTATGTCCGCATGAACGGCGCCGGGAACGCCTTCGTCGTCGTTCAGGCCTTCGATCGCCCCTTCCATCCGACGGGAGATCAGGTGCGCGCCCTGGCCGATCCGGCGACCGGCCCGGGCGGCTTCGACCAGTTGATCGGCATCGAACCGTCCGAGACGGCCGACGCCTTCATGCGGGTGTGGAACGCCGACGGCTCGATGGTGCAGACCTGCGGCAACGCCCTGCGCTGCGTCGGCTGGCTGTTGCTGCAGGCCACGGACAAGGAGACGGTGGTCATCGACACCGCCGCCGGCCCCACCACCGCCCGCCGCGCCTTAGCATCTTCAGGCCGCGTCGGGTCGGGAAGCCCCTCAGGGCTGACGACCGCGGCCCAAGAAAAAAGCCGCGTCGGGTCGGGAGATCCCGCAGGGTCGACGACCGCGGCCCATCAAAAAATCCCGACCGCGGCCCATCATCAAGTCACCGTCGACATGGGGCCGCCGCGTCTGGACTGGGATCAGGTTCCGCTGGCCGAGGCGATGGACACGCGCGGGATCGAGCTTCAGGTCGGGCCGATCGACGCGCCGGTCCTGCACACGCCCGGCGCCGTCTCCATGGGCAATCCGCACGTGGTCTTCTTCACCGACCGACAGGACGACGCCTTCGTGCGCGCGTCCGGCTCTCTGGTTGAACACCACCCGCTTTTCCCGGAGGGCGTCAATGTCGGCTTCGCCCATGTCCTGTCGCCCGATCACATTAGGTTGCGGGTCTGGGAGCGTGGCGCGGGCCTGACGCTGGCCTGCGGCACGGGCGCCTGCGCCGCCCTGGTTGCCTGCGCGCGACGCGGTCTGACCGGCCGAAAGGCTGCTGTGACGGTTGATGGCGGGGAATTGACCATCGATTGGGACGAGGCGTCGGGCCACGTCTTCATGACCGGTCCGGTCGAGGTTGAAGGGACCGGCGCCCTGCCGATAGCGTAACCACAGGGCTTTTGAGCGTCCTTGACCCGGCGTCAGCTGTTGTCCCGGCCGTTTGCAGGTTCTAGGAACGAGGGGCGCCCCCCTTTCCGAGACACAAATGCCCGAACTGACCGATAAACAGACCTTCTCCGACGACGACGCCCTGGAGTTCCACAGCGATCCGACGCCGGGCAAGATCTCCATGGCCCCCACCAAGCCGATGGCGACCCAGCGCGATCTGTCGCTGGCCTATTCGCCGGGCGTGGCCGTGCCGGTTCTCGCCATCGCCGAAGATGCGGACAAGGCCTATGATTATACGTCCAAGGGCAATCTGGTCGCGGTCATCTCGAACGGCACCGCCATTCTGGGCCTGGGCAACCTGGGCCACATGGCCTCCAAGCCGGTCATGGAAGGCAAGTCGGTCCTGTTCAAACGCTTCGCCGACGTCGACAGCTTCGACGTCGAGGTGAAGACCACCGACCCGGACGAGTTCGTCACCGTGGTCAAGAACATCGGCGACACCTGGGGCGGCATCAACCTGGAGGACATCAAGTCCCCGGAATGCTTCGAGATCGAAGCCCAGTTGCAGGACCTGCTGGACATCCCCGTCTTTCACGACGACCAGCACGGCACCGCCATCATCTCGACCGCTGGTCTGATCAACGCCTGCCACATCGTCGGCAAGAAGCTGGAAGACATCAAGGTCGTCCTGTCCGGCGCGGGCGCGGCGGGTCTGTCCTCCATCGCCCTGATGAAGGCGGCGGGCGTCAAGGCTGAGAACACGACCATCTGCGACCGTCAGGGCGTCATCTACAAGGGCCGGGACAACGTCTCCCAATGGCAGGCGGCGCACGCCACCGACACGCCGCACCGCACCTTGGCCGACGCCATGGTCGGCGCCGACGTGGTGCTGGGCCTGTCGGCCAAGGGCGCGATCTCCAAGGAGATGGTCGCCTCCATGGCGCCCAATCCGATCATCTTCGCCATGGCCAACCCTGATCCGGAAATCACGCCCGAGGATGTGATGTCGGTGCGATCCGACGCCATCATGGCGACGGGCCGCTCGGACTATGTGAACCAGATCAACAACGTCCTGGCCTTTCCCTATCTGTTCCGCGGCGCGCTGGACGTGCGCGCGCGTCAGATCAACCACGACATGAAGATCGCCTGCGCCCACGCCCTGGCGGCGCTGGCGCGCGAGGACGTGCCGGACGAGGTCGCCGCCGCCTATCGCGGCCGCAAGCTGAAGTTCGGCCCGGACTACATCATCCCGACCCCGTTCGACCCGCGTCTGATCTGGTACATCCCGCCCTTCATCGCCCAGGCGGCGATGGATTCCGGCGTGGCGCGCAAGCCGATCGAGGACATGGACGCCTATCGCATCAGCCTGCGTCAGCGGGTCGATCCGTCGGCGGCCCTGATGCAGAAGATCCAGGGCAGCGTCCGTTCGGGTCCGAAGCAGCGCGTCGTCTTCGCCGAGGGCGAGGAGCAGTCGGTGATCCGCGCCGCCTGGGCCTTCAAACAGGCCGAACTGGGCACGCCCATCCTGGTCGGCCGCGAAGAGCTGATCCGTCAGAACGCTTCCGAAGCCGGCCTGATCTTCGATGATCTGGGCATCCAGATCATGAACGCCCGCATTTCCGAGCGGAACACCGAATACGTCGACTGGCTGTATGACCGCCTGCAGCGTCGCGGCTATCTGCGCCGCGACGTCCAGCGCATGATCAATCAGGACCGCAACTATTTCGCCGCCGCCATGGTCGCGCGCGGCGAGGCGGACTGCATGGTCACCGGCGTGACCCGCAACTTCAACATGGCCCTGAAAGAGGTCCGCCGCGTCCTGGACGTCAAGGACCGCATGATCGGCCTGTCGATCCTGCTGGCCAAGGGGCGCACCCTGTTCGTGGCCGACACCTCGATTCACGAACTGCCGGATGCGGCCGAACTGGCCGAGATCGCGGTCAAGGCCGCCGCCACGGTCAAGACGCTGGGCCGCACCCCGCGCGTCGCCTTCCTCAGCTATTCGACCTTCGGCGATCCGCCGGGCAACCGCGGCGAAAAGGTGCGCGAGGCCATCCGCATTCTGGACGGCATGGGCGTCGACTTCGAATATGAAGGCGAAATGCCCCCGGCGCTGGCGCTGAACTCCGAGGCGCGGGCCAACTATCCGTTCATGCGCCTGACCGGCGACGCCAATGTTCTGGTCATGCCGGCCATCCATTCCGCCGCCATCTCGACGCGTCTGGTTCAGGCGCTGGGCGGAGCGACGGTGATCGGCCCGCTGCTGGTCGGTCTGGAGAAGTCGGTGCAGATCGTGCCGCTGGGCGCCTCGGTCAGCGAGATCATGACCGCCGCCACCTTCGCCGCCTATGCGGAGGGGCCGAACGAGGCGTAACCCTCGTCACCCGGTGAAGATTGAAGAGGCGGCTCCCTGCGGGCCGCCTCTTTCTTTTTGGCCTTCGCCTTCGGCTTCAGGCGTCCTGACCCAGACGACGGCGCTCGAACGTCAGACGCACCCACTCCGCCAGACAGAAGATGACGGCGATGACGCCCAGCCAGGCGGCGATGACGAACATGGCGGCATAGCCCTGACGCTCGATCAGCTCGCCCAGCGCGCCACGGCCAAGAGTGCCGATCAACAGGGCCAGAGAGGTGAAGACGGCGAACTGCACAGCCCCGAACATCTTGTTCGACAGGGCCGACAGATAGGCGACGAAGGCCGCGCCCGCGAAGCCGCCGGCGATGTTCTCGCCCGCGATGGCCAGCATCAGCCGGGCCAGAGGCTCGCCGATGCCGAAGGCGCCGAACAGCTTGTACAGACCCGTCATCTGCATGAAGCCGCCGATCCACGGCGCGCCCAGCGCCAGATCCATCATCAGCAGGTTCGTCGCCGCCGACAGGATGGCGCCCAGCAGCAGGCTGGCCATGCGGCCGATGACCAGCAGCGCCCAGCCGCCCAGGGCGATGCCGATGATTGTCATGACCACGCCGAACGTCTTGGACGCCAGGGCGATCTCGGTTTTGGTGTGACCCAGCGCGCCCCCCGTGTCGCCCATGTAGAAGGGGAAGGCGAACGGCCCCCAGACGCCATCGGTAATGCGATAGGTCAGGATCAGGCCCAGCACGATCACCGCGCCCCAGCCCAGCCGCCCCATCAACTCCACCAGCGGCGCCAGGATGGCGTCGTACAGGGTGTTGGCGAAGGCCGGGCCCTGATCGGTAGAGGGCGCAGCCCCCGCCTTGCCGCCGCGCCAGACGATGATCCCGGCCAGCAGGGCCGGCAGGATCACCGCCATGCCGACGATCCACGGCCCCCAGACGGCGGTGAACTCTCCGGCGCTCGGCGCAGGCTTGACCGTCAGCGCCGTGACCATGAAGCGCACCAGCATGAAGGCCGCCCAGGCCCAGGCGATCAGGGTGATCCCCAGCGCCGTCATCCGCAGACGCAGCGAGCCGATCCGTTCACGCGCGATGGCGGCGCGCGGCGCAGGCTTGGGCTCGGGCGCGATCAGGGCGCCCAGCAAGCCCAGCCCCATCAGGCCCGCGCCGATGACGAACGTCGCCGACCAGCCCAGATGATCGGCCAGAACCAGCGCCCCTGCGCCCCCGACCAGCGCCGCCGTGCGGAACCCCAGCTGATAGACCGTCGACAGCAGGTCCACCGGCGTGCGCTCGTCCGCCACCTCGATCCGCCAGGTGTCGATGACGATGTCCTGCGTGGCCGAGGCGAAGGCGCCCAGCGCGGCCGCGCACGCCAGAACCACAATCGCGCCCGTCCCCGGATGCGACATGGATATGGCCAGAAGCGCTCCGATCAGCACGGTCTGACACAGGATCAGCCATGACCGGCGCCGTCCCATCCGCCCCAACACCGGCGGCGTCAGCCCGACCGCAGGCGACCACAGAAACTTGAAGGCCCCGAACAGCCCTACCCACGACAGCACCCCGATGGTGGCCACCGACACGCCCGCATCGGACAGCCAGGCGTTCAGCGTACCGAACAGCATGGCGAAGGGCAGGCCAGCCGAAAATCCCAGCAGCAGCATGGCCAGCGTCCGCCGCTCGCGGAAGGCGGCCTTGAGCACGCCCAACCCCTTTGGAGACGGCTGCAGCGCCGCGACCTCGGAAGCGGGCGTCTTGGAATCAGTCATGCGGGGCTCCGGCGGACGCCGCCGGACTCACGACGCCTTTACAGCGGCGACCTTGGCGTGGTTGGCGCCGTTCGTCCAGCGGGTCATGACCAGACGAAGTGCGTCGGCTTCCAGTGGTTTGGGCAGATGGTCATTCATGCCTGCTTCCAGACAAACGGCGCGATCTTCGGGGAAGGCGTTGGCGGTCAGGGCGATGATCGGCGTCCCGTCGCCGCGCGCCCTCAGCGCCCGTGCGGCGCCGGGCCCGTCCAGATGCGGCATCCGCATGTCCATGAACACCAGATCGAACCGCGCCGCCGCCATGGCGTCCAGCGCTTCGCGGCCATCCGCAGCGGTCTGGACCGTGCAGCCCTCGCGTCGCAACAGGGTCTTGGCCAGCAGTGCGCCGACCGGATTATCCTCGACCAGTAGGACGCGCAGGCCCCGGAAGGCGATCTGGGAGACGCGGTCGTCTTCGATCGGCAGAACGGGCGCGACCGGCAGGCCCCGGCGCGGCAGGGCGGCCAGAACCCGCTCGGCCAGCGACGCCCGGCGCAGCGGCTTGATCAGATAGCCGCAGAAGCCCGCCGCCCTGTAGCGGCTGATCAACGCCCGCTCGGACGGACGCAGCAGGATGATGGCCTGGCCCTGATCCGGTTTCATCGCCAGTGCGCCATCGCGCGCGCCGGCATGATCCACCAGCGTCACTTCGGCCGACTGCTCAGTCACACAGCCTCCGGACGCGATGATCTGGTCCGCAGCGGCCTGGCGCACGAAAGCGTCGGGCGTGTGGATGGCGACCGCCTTGTCTTCCAGCAGACGCATACGCGCAGGCGCGTCGGTCGCGACGGGAAACACCGCTTCGAAACGGAAGCGGGCGCCGGGACCGTCAGGACGATCTTCGACCTCGACCCGGCCTTCCATCGCCGAGGCCAGCCGCCGCACCACCGCCAGTCCCAGACCCGCGCCGTCAAAACGAGCGGCGTCGGATACATCGGCGTGGCCGAATTCTTCAAAGATACGGCTGCGCGCCTCTTCCGGGACGCCGGGTCCGGTGTCGTCGACAATGAAGGCCAGCCGCGTCCGCGCCGCACCCGCCCGCCGAGGCGGCATGGGAAGCGCTTCGATAGACAGCCGCACGCCGCCGCAATCGGTGAACTTCACCGCATTGCCTGCAAGGTTGAACAGGATCTGCCGCAGACGCCCTTCGTCGGCGATGATGTCAGGGGCGTCTGCATCTACTGACCAGACGATTTCCAGACCCTTGTCGTGTGCGCGCGGACTGAGGAGCTCAGCGACGCCCCGAACCATGGCTTCCAGATCCACAGGCGCGGAATCGAACTCCAGCGCCCCCGCCTCCAGCCGGGCGTAGTCCAGAAGATCGTTGACCAGACCCAACAGATGTTCGGCCGATTTCTGCGCCGCTTCGGCATAGGCGCGCTGGGCGCCGTCCAGCCGCGTGCGCGACAACAGGCCCAACATGCCGATCACGCCGTTCAATGGCGTGCGCATCTCATGGCTCATCAAACGCAGGAACTGCTGCTCGGGCGCGATGGCGGGTTCAGGTTCAGGCTCAACGGCGACCGGAACGGTTCCTTTGGCGGGCGAGGGTTTGCGGCGGGTCGGTCCCATGAACCCAGATTGGAACCGGCGGGTTAATTACAGACGAACGGCGTTTGATCCTCCTGACTTTTCCGGACAGGAAACAGGGCCCGGCGCGCCGCCTGCCGATCGAAATCTTCATGGGCGCCGACCGTGCTGCGACGATACATCAGCGCCTCGGCCACATGGCGACGCAACACCCCGTCGGCTCCATCCAGATCGGCTATGGTGCGCGCTAGACGCAGGGTGCGAACCCAGCCGCGCGCGGTCAGACCGCCCGCCTCGCCCGCCTTCATCAACAAGGCGCGCCCTGCCTGATCGGGGGCGGCGAACCGCTCCAGCGCCTCGCCCGTGATGCGGGCGTTCAGGGCCTGCATTCCCGCCAACCCAGCCTCGGCCATGCGGGCTTCCTGCATCTGCAGGGCGGCCATGACGCGGGCGGCGGCCTCGGCCGTGCCCTCGGCGGGCGGGGGCAGGGCCATGTCGGCCGCCGTGACCGCGGGCGTGTCCACCGTCAGGTCGATACGGTCGAACATCGGGCCGGAGATGCGGTTCTGGTAATCCCTCTGACAGCGCGGGGCCTTGCCGCAGGCGCCGCGCCCCGGCCCGCCCACGCCGCAACGACAGGGGTTCATCGCCGCCACCAGCTGGAATCGCGCCGGATAGCGCACATGGGCGTTGGCCCGCGCCACCACGATTTCGCCCGTCTCCAGCGGCTGACGCAGGCTGTCCAGCGCCTGGGGCGCATATTCGGGCAATTCATCAAGAAACAGGACGCCGTTGTGCGCCAGTGACGCCTCGCCCGGCTTGGCCTTCAGCCCGCCGCCGGTCAGAGCCGCCATCGATGCGGAATGGTGAGGCGCCCGGAACGGCCGCTCGCGCGTCAGGGCGCCGCGCTCGATCAGGCCCGCCACCGACCAGACCATGGAGGTCTCCAGCCGCTCCAGCGGCGTCAGCGGCGGCAGCAGGCCGGGCAGGCGCGCCGCCATCATCGACTTGCCCGAGCCGGGCGGGCCGACGAACAGCAGATTGTGCCCCCCGGCGGCGGCGATCTCCAGCGCCCGCTTGGCGCCTTCCTGTCCCTTGACCTCGCGCAGGTCGGGCGCCGCGCGGCCTTCGATCACCGGCCCCGGTTGAGGCGGGCGCAGCACCTGGGTTCCACGAAAATGATTGATCAGCCCGATCAGGGAGCGCGGCGCCAGCAGCCGCACATCGCCCGCCCAGGCGGCCTCCGGCCCATTGGCCTCAGGGCAGATCAGGCCCAACCCCATGGCGTTGACCGCCATGGCGGCGGGCAGGGTTCCGCCGACAGCGGCGATCTGACCATCCAGTCCCAGTTCGCCCACCGCCGCCCAGCCATCCAGCGCGTCCGGCCCGATCACTCCCATGGAGGCCAGCAGGGCCAGGGCGATGGGCAGGTCGAAATGGCTGCCTTCCTTGGGCAGGTCGGCGGGCGCCAGATTGGCGATCACCTTCTTGGCCGGAAGCGCCAGACCGATGCCCGCAAAGGCGCCGCGCACCCGTTCACGGCTTTCGGCTACCGCCTTGTCCGGCAGGCCGACAATAGCGAAGGCGCCGGCGGGCGAACCGACCTGTTGCACCTCCACATCGACCCGGCGCGCGTCGACGCCGTCGAAAGCCACCGTCACCACCCGCGCGACCATGCTGTTCCCTCCAGCCAGGAGATGGAACAAATCACGAACCAAAAAGAACTACAAGAGCGTTGTTCTTTCAGCGTCCGGGCAGGTCGGCCTCCGGCGCGATGGTATGGATCACCTCGCCCTGTGCGTTCAGGAACTGGATGGCGCCGAAGCCTTCCTCCGTCACTGTCAGGCGCAGGCGGGGTTTGTCGTTTCTGTCCGACAGGGCGACGGCGGGCGTGCCGTCCGTATCCAGCGACAGGCGCATCCGCGTAGGCGTCTGAACGCCGGGAACCAGCGCCCCGCCCAGTCCTGGTTCGCGCACCAGCGGCGGCGCCTGATTGAAGACAAAACTGACCGATCCGTCCGGCGACACGCGCCAGCCGACGGCGTCCATCGCCGGATGGTCCAGCGCCAGCACGGCCATGCCCCCGTCCACATCAGCTGTGCCGAAGCCGCCGCGCTCGCTGCCCTTGTCGTCATACAGGATCAGTCCGGCGACATTGAAGGCGCGCCTGTACTGAATACCGTCGATGATCGGCGGCGGAGTCGCGCCCGACAGGGTCATGCGGATCGTCCCGTCGGCGTCGACGATGTCTATGCGCCGGGCGCTGATGCGGTCGTGATCGGGCGTCTCGATCCGGGTCTGCGGGGTGCGGGTTTGAATAATACGCTCCAGCACCTCCAGCGAGGGGCGTTTGGGCGAGGCGTCGGGCGCAGTCTGTTGAGCCAGCGCAGGACAGGCGATCGCCAGCACCGAAACGGCCAGCGCCGCCCTCTGGATGCCAGTTCTGATGAATGCGGTCATGGGCTCCCCTCCCTTGAATGCGGCGTCAGGAGGCCGCAGCCTTCCTCTGTTCGATGACTTCCCACATGCGTTCGGTCGCATCGATCCCGGCGAAGTTCAGCAGTTGCTGGGCGCCCGTGGGCGAGGTCACATTGATCTCGGTCAGATAGTCGCCGATCACATCGATGCCGACGAAGATCAGGCCGCGCTCCTTCAGATAGGGTCCGATGGCGGCGCAGATCTCCAGATCGCGCGGCGTCAGTTCCACCGGCGCCGCCGTGCCGCCGACGCGCAGGTTGGAGCGCACCTGATCCTTGGCCGGAATGCGGTTGATGGCGCCGACCGGCTCGCCGTCGACCAGGATGATGCGCTTGTCGCCCGCCGAGACGGCCGGGATGAATTTCTGGATCACCAGAGGATCGCGCGACCCGGCCGCGTGAATCTCGATCAGGGCTTCAAGGTTGGGGTCGTCCGCCTTCAGCCGCACCACGCCGGAACCTGCTGCGCCATGCAGGGGTTTGAGCACGACATCGCCGTGGCGACGGTGGAAATCGACCAGAGCCTCCGGGTCGGACGACACCAGGGTCGGCGGCTGCAGGCCGGGGAAGAGGGTGGCGATCAGCTTCTCGGGCGCCGAGCGCACCTCGGCCGGATCGTTGACCACCAGCGTCTCGGGATGAACCCGCTCCAGCAGATAGGTGGCGGTGACATAGGCCATGTCGAACGGCGGGTCCTGACGCATCAGGATGACGTCGATGTCCTTTTCCAGATCCAGCCGCTGTTCGGGACCGAAGTCGGCGTGTTCGCCCTGTTTGCGCTGAACCGTCACCGGGCGGGCGCGGCAGAACAGGCGGCCGTCCTCCAGCGCCAGGGTGCGGAAGTCATAGATCCACAGCTTGTGACCGCGCGCCTGACCGGTCAGGGCCATCAGGAAGGTGGTGTCCGACTCGACATTGACCGCCTCGAGCGGATCCATCTGGATGGCGACCTTGAGCATGGAGTGTCCTTCATTTGTGGCGCTATCGCTCGTGCCGCGGGCGCTCGCTGCTTGAGCGCCCGGAAGCGCCGTTGACAGCTAGTTGAGGCCGGCAGGCGTCGGCCGCAAGGGTGAAGCGCATGATGTCGCCGCCTGAGTGCAGAGTGACGGAGAAATCTGGCGTCAGACGCCCATGAAGCTGGCGCGTGACGGGCACAGGTCCGAGATCACGCACCCCGGACATTTCGGCCGCTGCGCCAGACAGGTGTAGCGGCCGTGCAGGATCAGCCAGTGGTGCGCCTTGGCCAGCCAGGCGCCCGGCACGATCTGATGCAGCTGCTGCTCGACCTTGTCCGGCGTCGCGGCGTTGGCCAGCCCCAGTCGGTGCGAGACGCGGAAGACGTGGGTGTCCACCGCGATGGCCGGTTCGATCCCCAGTTCGTTCAGCACCACGCTGGCGGTCTTGCGCCCCACACCGGGCAGGGCCTGTAGGTCGGCGCGGTTCAGCGGAACCTCGCCGCCGTGCTGCTCGACCAGCATCCGCGCGGCGGCGATGACGTTCTTCGCCTTGGTGCGGTAAAGGCCGATGGAGGCGATCAGGGGGATCAGCCCCTCCTCGCCCAGCGCCAGCATCTTCTGCGGCGTATCGGCGATGGCGAACAGGGCCTTGGTCGCCTTGTTGACCCCCACATCGGTCGCCTGCGCCGACAGGGCGACGGCCACCACCAGCGTATAAGGGTTGACGAAATCCAGCTCGGTCTTCGGATCGGGCATCACGTCTGACAGACGGACGAAGATCTCCTCCACCCGGTCCTCATCCGGCGGCCAGCTGATGATGGCGCCGACGGGGGCCTTCTTCGGCTGACGCGAGCGTTTGCCCGGCGGCGGAGCCAGCCCGGCCTTCTGAACGGCCTTCTTCTGGCGGGACGTGGATTTCAACGGAGCCATGCCTCCGCTTCGCCTTCCCGGCGCTCCGCGTCAATGTCGTCCTCAGACCGCGATGCGACAAAAAATCGCAGCTGCGCCTTGTATTCCGAACAACCCTGTCCATTTTACGCGGCGGAATTGAAGCGAGCTGTCTCCCCATGGCCCTCCCCGCCACGCTCAAGAAGCGTCTGCCCCTTATTGTCGCCGGCGTCGTCGGTCTGGGCCTGATTATCGGCGGCGTGGTCTGGTGGCAGGGCAAGCAGCGCTGGGAAGGCACCGACAACGCCTTCGTTCAGGCCGACACCGTCGCCGTCAGCCCGCGCATCGGCGGCGAAGTCGTCGAGGTTCTGGTCAAGGACAACCAACGCGTCGAAGCCGGTCAGGTGCTGGTCCGGCTGGATGATGCGGACGCCCGCGCCGCCTTGGCGCAGGCGCAGGCCAATCTGGCCGCCCTGAGCGCCGCCGTGGTCAATGTCGACGCCCGCGCTGAACAGGAACAGGCCACCATCGCCGCCCGCGCCGCCGCCGTGACGCAGGCCCAGGCCCAGGCCAATCTGGCCCGCGCCGAGGTCGATCGCTACGGCAAGCTGGCCGATCAGGGCTGGGTGTCGCAACAGCGTATCGACACCCAGCGCGCCGCCGCCGACACCGCCCGCGCCTCGGTCGCCCAGGCGCAGGCCGATCTGACCGCGCAACAGCGCACCGCCGCCGTTCTGGGCTCGACCCGGCAACAGAGCGTGGCCGCCGTCGAACAGGCGCGCGCCCTGGTCGATCAGGCGCAGCTGACGCTGGACCGCACCGTCATCCGCGCGCCCGTGGCGGGCGTGGTCGGCGCGCGCGGCGTGCGCGTCGGGCAGGTGGTTCAGGCGGGCGGGCAACTGATGTCCGTGGTGCCGCTGCAGGACACCTATGTCGTCGCCAACTTCAAGGAGACCCAGGTCGGGCGGATGCGCCTGGGCCAGTCGGTCGAGATCAGGGCCGACGCCTTCCCCGGCCGGTCGCTGCAGGGACGTATCGACAGCTTCGCCCCGGCCACGGGGTCCGAGTTCGCCCTGATCCCGGTCGAGAACGCCACCGGCAACTTCACCAAGATCACCCAGCGCGTGCCGGTCCGCATCGTGGTCGAGCGTGACGACAGGGGCCAGCCCGCCGTCCTGCGCCCCGGCCTGTCGGTCGAGGTCAAGGTCGATCTGAAGAGTCAGGGCGGCGCCGCCTTCGCCGAGGCGCATCCGGGCGAGACGGGCCCGGCCCGGTGAGCGATACGGCGGCCAACACGCCAGCGGCTGCCGCGGTGACGCCCGCCGCCCAGCCTGAAATCAACTGGACCGCCCTGCTGCTCGGTTTCGCGGGCATGGTCATCGGCCAGTTCATGGCCATTCTGGACATCCAGATCGTCGCCGCCTCCCTGCCGCAAATTCAGGCGGGCGTCGGCGCTTCGGCCGATGAGATCAGCTGGATCCAGACCGCCTATCTGATCCCCGAGGTCGTGATGATCCCCCTGTCGGGATATCTGTCGCGGCTGTGGGGCACGCAGAAGGTGTTTCTGGCCTCCTGTCTCGGCTTCCTGATCATGAGCGTCATGGTCGGGCTGTCGTCGTCGATCGAGATGATGATCATCTTCCGCGCGCTTCAGGGCTTTGTCGGCGGGGCCATGATCCCGACCGTCTTCGCCGTGGCCTTCACCGCCTTCCCGCCCGAGAAGCGGGTGACGGCCAGCGTCATCATGGGCCTGATCGTGACGCTGGCGCCGACCGTCGGCCCGACGTTGGGCGGACATCTGACCGAATGGCTCAGCTGGCGCTGGCTGTTCTTCATCAACGTCTTTCCCGGCGCGATCGTCCTGTTTCTGGTCGGGCGCTACGCCCATTTCGACAAGGGCGATCCGGCGCTGGCCAAGGGCTTCGACTGGCTGGGCCTGATCCTGATGGCGGCCTTCCTGATGAGCCTGCAATATGTGCTGGAGGAAGGCGCCAAGGAGGACTGGTTCGCCGATGACCTGATCCTGCTGCTCAGCGTTGTGGCCGGGGTGTGCGGCCCGGCCTTCATCTGGCGTTCGCTCAGCTACCGCAATCCGATCGTGGAGTTGCGCGCCTTCGGCAACCGCAACTTCGTCGTCGGAGTGATGATGACCTTCATCGTCGGGGCGGCCCTGTTCGGCGGCACCTTCCTGCTGCCTCTGTTCCTGGGGCGGGTGCGCGACTATTCGGCGGCCGAGGTCGGCACCACCATGGTCGTCTCCGGCCTGGCCATGTTCGCCACCGGCCCCATCGCCGGGCGGCTGGTGCGAAAGGCGGATGCGCGCGTGCTGATGTTCATCGGCTTCATGCTGGCGGCCTGGGGCATGTGGGACGCCCGCGCCGTGACGGACCAGTGGGGCTTCTGGGAGTTCGCCGGGGTGCAGGCCATGCGCGGCGTCGGCGTCATGATCGCCATGATCGCTTCACAGCAGGTGACGATGGCCACCCTGCCCCCGCACATGGTCAAGAACGCCTCGGGTCTGGTGAACCTCAGCCGGAACGTCGGCGGCGCCTTCGGACTGGCGGTGCTGAACACCTCCCTGACCCAGAACACCGCCCTGCACATGGCCGAGCTGACCAGCGCCATCGACCAGACCCATCAGGGCGTGCGCGACATGATCGCGGGCATGGCCGTGCGCTTTTCCGGTTCGATCGACCCACAGGCCTCGGCTTTGAAGGCCATCCATGGCATGTTGCTGAAACAGGCGACCACACTGGCCTTCGGCGACGCCTTCGCCCTGCTGGCCATCGGCTGCGCCTGCGCCGGCTTCCTGACCCTGTTGTCCAAGCCGGCCAGACCCAACCCTTCCGCAGCCCCTTCGGACGCCCACTGAATGCCTCGCGCCCTCGGACAGATCGATGAAATCAAGAGCCGCGCCATCCTGCGCGCGGCTGCCGAGCTGTTCATTGAAAAGGGCGCCAAGGTCTCCATGGCCGAGGTCGCCCGGCGCGCGGGCGTCTCGCGCCAGACCCTCTACAACCGCTATCCGACCAAGACGGACATGGCCCGCGATCTGGCGGCCCTGCGCTCGGAAGAGGCGGTCGCGCCCCTGACGTCCGACGGCGACATCGAGGCGGCGCTGACGGCTCTGGCCGAAACCCTGATCCACCGGATCTATGTCGAGGGGCGCGGCGCCGCCCTGCGCGGCATGGCCCTGACCTCGCCCGAGACGCCCGAACTGGCGCGCGTGGTCTATGAGGCGGGCGCCGGTCAGAACATGCGCCGACTGGCCGACTGGCTGGAGGAACAGGACCGTGAGGGAGCCCTGCGCGTGCCCGATCCTGTCTTCGCCGCCGAGATGTTCAGCGGCATGGCTCTGGGCCACGGCCATCTGCGCTCGGTTCTGGGCCTGCCCCAACCCGACATCGACGACATTCCAGCCCGCGCGCGCGATGTCGCCCGCCGCTTCATCCGCGCCTTCACCCCGTACGCGGACGACGGCGCAATTGGCCCCGACGGCGGATCAGCGTAAAGCCGCCCTCACCCCCTTCATCCGCCGTTCGCCGGAGCCTTTTTCATGCTGATCCACCTATCGTCCTGGCCCGAGATCGATGAGCGCCTGAAGTCCGGCGCCCTGCTGTCCAAGACGGTGATCGTGCCGATCGGTTCGAACGAGCAACACGGCCCGACGGGCCTGCTGGGCACCGACTGGCTGTGCCCCGAGATCATCGCCCACGCCGCCGAAAAGGGCGACGACAGCCTGATCGTCACGCCGACCTTCAACATCGGCATGGCCCAGCACCATCTGGCGTTTCCCGGCACCATCACCCTGCGCCCGTCGACCTTCATGGCGGCGATCGCAGACTGGGTGTCGTCGCTGACGCGCCACGGCTTCGAGCGCATCTATTTCCTGAACGGCCACGGCGGCAACGTCGCCACCATCGAGGCCGCCTTCGCTGAAATCTACGCCGAATGGTCCTTCACGCCCGAGCCGTGGGCCGAGCGCCCGCCCTTCGTGCTGAAACTGCGCAACTGGTGGGACCTCCCCGGCGTGCAGAAGCTGTGCGAGGACATCTTCCCGACCGGCCACGGCAGCCACGCCACCCCGTCCGAGATTGCGGTGACGCAGGCGGGCTATCCCGACCGCATCAAGACCGCCGACTATGAGCCGAAGATCGCCCCCTTCGGTCCGATCCGCGACGCCAACGATTATCGCGCCCGCTTCCCCGACGGCCGCATCGGCTCGGATCCGGCGCAGGCGACCCCGGAAAAGGGCCAGCGCATCATCGACGCCGCCGTCCCGGCCCTGATCCGCGATCTGACCGACTTCGCACAGGAAGTCTTGCCGGTCGCCTGAAACAGGCTCAGGGTCGCGTCATGAGCCCCATGCAGAAGACCGCCCGCAACGCCCTGCGCAACGCCCAGGCCGGTCAGGAACTGGCCGAGGCCTCGGCCGCCGTCATCACGCGGCGGCTGGGCATCATGGGCGAGGCGATGGCCAATCCGCTGCGCGCCGACCACGCCGAGCTGGGCCGGATGGGCGCCGAAAAGGTCGAGGCCATGACGGCCTCGGCCGGGGCGGCTTTCGCCGGAGCCATGGATCTGAGCCAGCGGGCGGGCCGCATGGCCGCGCGCGAGGGGGCCGAGGCCGCCGACTGCATGGCCAGACTGGCCCGCGCCGACACCCCCTTCGCCTTCGCCGCCGCCCAGACAGACTGGGCCATGGGCGCCTGGAGCCGGGCGATGCGCGACGGCTGGTCCTTCTACGGCGCCGCCCTGAAGGCGCAGGGGCAGGCCATGGCGCCGGTCCACGCCAAGGCCACAGCCAACGCCCGTCGCCTGAAACGCTGAACACGACTCAGGCCGCCTCGCGCGGGCGTGATGGAACACCCGCCGCTTCGCCGGATTGCTTTTGCGTCACTGGATGCAGAGGAGGCCGGTCATGGCCGACAAGGACCCCAAAGACCCCCATCCCGGCATGATGGGCGACGGCACCGAGGAACAGAACCTTAACCAGCCGGGCGACCCGTCCAAACGGATCACCGAAGCCGAAGTCGACGACGCCTTCACCAAGGATCCCAAGCTGGTCGCGAAGGAATAGGCGAGGCGTCGCCGGTCGAGTCTTAATTTTTCGCCGTCATCCTCGGGCTTGACCCGAGGATCCAGCTTTCGGCTCTGCTGCGTTTAGAGTGGCGGCGAAGGCATTTCAAACTGCCGCCCGTCGCGCGAAGCCCCTGGATCCTCGGGTCAAGCCCGAGGATGACGGAGGCGTTGGAGGGCGGGACGACTCCGCCTCACGCCGTCCGAATAACCCCGTCCCGCGCCTCGACCGGCCAGGGCGTCAGCTTGCCGCCCGCGCAGGGGCCGGCGACGCAGGCGCCCGACAGGGGCTCGAACGCCGCCCCGTGCCATCCGCACAAAATCAGCGACCCGTCCGGCGTCAGATAGCGATCCAGCTCCACCGCGATGGGGAAGCCCGCGTGCGGACAGCGATCCACCCAGCCCGCGACCTGACCGTCCTTTTTCACCACGAAACCGTGGAAGAAGGCCTCGCCGATCTGCAGCACAAAGCCGCGCGAGCCGGGATCAGCGATGTCCGCCTCCAGACACAGGGCCACGTTCGGCGGCGTCTTCCAGACCCGCTTGCGCTCCTGCGTTTCGGCCGCCGGAACCTCTTCGGTCACTATTCGCGCTCGGGCTTCAACGGGCGGCTAAGCAGGCTTTCGATCGCCTCGTCCACCGTCATCTCTCCGGCCAGAACCGCCGCCGTCGCCTCGCAGATCGGGGCGTCGACGCCCAGCTTGCGGGTCAGTTCGCGCACGGCGGGCGCGCTCTCATAGCCCTCGGCCACCGAGCGCTTGCCCTCCAGCGCCTGTTCAACGCTGAGGCCCTGCCCCAGCGCCAGACCCAGGCTCATGTTGCGCGACTGCGGGCTGGAGCAGGTCAGCACCAGATCGCCGACGCCGCACAGCCCCGCCACCGTCTCGGCCTTGCCGCCCAGCGCTGTCGCCACGCGCACGATCTCGGCATAGCCGCGGGTGATGACGGCGGCGTGGGCGCTGCGGCCCAGTTCACGGCCCTCCACGATGCCGCAGGCGATGGCCAAAACATTCTTCAGCGACCCGCCCGTCTCAGCCCCGATCAGGTCGTCGGCGTAGTACGGCCGGAAGACCGGCCCCGACAGGGCGCCCGCCAGGGCCTCGGCCATCGCCGTATCGGCGCAGGCCAGCGTCACGGCGCTGGGCAGGCCGCGCGCCACCTCTGCGGCGAAGCTGGGGCCTGACAGCACGGCGGCCGTCGCCGACGGAATCGTCTCGGCCAGCACGTCGGTCATCAGCTTCAGAGAGCCGCGCTCAATCCCCTTGGAGCACAGGATGATCGGCAGCCCCGGCCGCGCGTAGGGCGCAAAGGCGCTCAGCGTCGCTCGCATATGCTGGGCGGGCGGCACGGCCAGAATCAGATCGCAGTCCGCCAGATCCGCCAGATCGGATGTGACGTTGATGGCTGAATCCAGCTCGATCCCCGGTAGGAAGGCCTCATTGACCCGGCGCGTGCGGATGCTCTCGACCACCTCGGCCTCGCGCGCCTGCAGCACCACAGCCAGCCCTGCCGCCGCCGCGCTCTGCGCCAGGGCCGTGCCCCAGGCCCCGCCGCCGATTACGCCTGCCGTATGAAATTCCATGTCTTCTCCGGTCCCCCGACCCCCGCCGAGCGTCAGGCCGTTCAAGCCTTGGCGCCCTTGCGGCCCGTTTTCTTGTGAACAGGATCGACGTTCGCGCGCGCCTCGTCCAGTGGCCATCGTGGTCGGGCGGCGACATCGATGTCGGAGGTCATGCCTTTTTCCAGCCGCTCGGCCCCCGCCAGGGCGATCATCGCCGCATTGTCGGTGCAATAGGCCATCGGCGGCGCCAGAAAGGCGAAGCCGTGCTTGGTCGCCAGATCCTCCAGCGTGCGCCGGATCGTCTTGTTCGCCGCCACGCCGCCCGCCACCACGAACAGGCGATGTTCATGCGCCTCGGCGTAATCCTTCATCGCCCGTTCAGTGCGTTCGGCCAGCTGGCGCGCGATCGCTTTTTGCACCGCATCGGCCAGATCGGCGCGATCCTGTTCCGTCTCGCAGGTCTGGGCCAGTCGCGACGCCGCCGTCTTCAGCCCTGAGAAGGAGAAGTCGCAGTCCTTACGTCCCAGCAGCGCCCGCGGCAGCTCAAAGCGCGACCCGTCGCCCGACACCGCCAGCTTCTCCAGCGCCGGGCCGCCCGGATAGCCCAGCCCCATGGCCTTGGCGATCTTGTCGAAAGCCTCACCCGCCGCGTCGTCGATGGTCGTGCCCAGACGGCTCATGTCGCCGATGCCGCGCACCTCCAGCAGCTGGCAATGCCCGCCCGACACCAGCAGCAGCAGGAAGGGATAGGTCGTCTCCGCCCCCAGCCGCGCCGACACCGCATGGCCTTCCAGATGGTTGACCGCGATCAGCGGCAGCCCCCGCGCCAGCGCCGCCGCCTTGCCGTAGGACAGACCCACCATGACCCCGCCGACCAGACCCGGCCCCGCCGTCGCCGCCACGCCGTCCAGCGCGCTCCAGTCCAGCCCGGCCTCGCTCATGGCCCGGCGCGTCACGCCGTCGATCATCTCCACATGGCTGCGGGCGGCGATTTCCGGCACGACGCCGCCATAGGCCGCATGGTCGTCGATCTGGCTGTGAATGACACTAGACAGCACCTGCGCGCCCGCCGCCGACAGCCGCACCACCGAGGCGGCGGTCTCGTCGCAGCTGGTCTCCAGGCCCAGCACGGTCAGGGTCGCTCCGGTTGCCCCGTCCGTCGCCCTGCTATAGTCCGCGTCCATCTTCATTGGGCGGAGTTAGCGACCCGCCCCCTCTTTCGCAACGGCGACCCGACTTGACTGAACCCCTTCTGCGCATCGGCACCCGGCGTTCGCGCCTGGCTCTGGCCCAGTCCGGCATGATGCAGCGCGCCATCGGCCGCGCCCTGGGCGTGCCCGAGGCCGAGGTCGAAACCCTTGTTCCTCTGGTCGAGATCGTCACTACCGGCGACCGCATCCAGGACCGCCGCCTGCTGGAGGTCGGCGGCAAGGCCCTGTTCACCAAGGAGATCGAGGAGGCCCTGCTGGACGGCCGCGTCGACGTCGCCGTCCACTCGATGAAGGACGTCCCCGCCGAACAGCCCCCCGGCCTGGCCATCGCCGCCGTGCCCGAGCGTGAAGACCCCCGCGACGCCTTCATCAGCGACCGTTACGCGACCTTCGCCGACCTGCCGCAGGGCGCCCGCTTCGGCACCGCCTCCCTGCGTCGTCAGGCGCAGGCGCTGGCCCTGCGCCCCGACCTGAACATCGAGATGCTGCGCGGCAACGTCGACACCCGGCTGAAGCGGCTGCGCGACGGCGACTTCGACGCCATCCTGCTGGCCTGTTCGGGCCTCAACCGCCTGGGCTTGGGTGAGGTCATCCGCCAGCGCCTGCCGCTGGACGCCTTCCTGCCTGCGCCGGGCCAGGGCGCCCTGGCCCTGCAGACGCGAGAGGGCGACGTGAACGCCGCCTGGACCCGCGCCCTGAACCACGCCCCCACCGCGCTCGCCGTCGCCGCCGAGCGCGGCGCCATGGCCGCGCTGGAAGGCTCCTGCCGCACCGCCATCGGCGCCTACGCCCACATCGCGGACGGCCGCCTGCATCTCAGCACCGAAATGCTCAGTCCTGACGGGTCGGGCCGCTGGACCCGCTCAGGCGACATCCCCGCAGACGCCGATGCCGCCACCGCCCGCGCCCTCGGCCTCGACCTCGGCGGTCAAATTCATGCCGTCGCCGGCGACCAGAAGATCGCGCTCTAGGGCCATGACTCCGATCCGTCGCGTCTGGGTCACGCGCGCCGAGCCGGGCGCCGCCCGCACGGCGGACCGGCTGGCGGCGCTGGGCTTCACCCCGCTCGTCGCGCCCCTGTTGACGCTGGCGCCCCTGCCCAGCGCCCTCGACGCCGCGCCTTCGCCCGACGCCGTCGCTGCCCTCGCCCTGACCAGCCCCAACGGCGTCGAGGCCTTCGCCCCCCTGATCCCGCGCTTCCGCGACCACCCCGTCTTCGCAGTCGGCGACGCCACGGCCGAGGCCGCCCGCGCGGCAGGCTTCGCCGACGTCCGCTCGGCCTCCGGCGACATCCACGCCCTGGCCCGCCTGATCGCGTCCGAAGCCCCGGCCGGCCCCCTGCTCGCCCCCGGCGCACGCGAACCAGCGGGCGACCTGCCCGCCCTGCTGCCCGACCGCCCGGTCCAGCGCCTTCCCGTCTACGCCGCCTTCGAGACGCTCGCACCCGCGCCCGAAAATTTCGACGCCGTCATGCTCCACTCGCCCCGCGCCGCGCGCGCCCTGGCGGCCAACCTGCCCCGCGCCGCCGCATCCGGCCGCGCCGCCATCTGCATCTCCGAAGCCGCCGCCACACCCCTGCGCGCCTTCGATTTCACGGAAATCCGCATCGTCGCGGCTCCGGACGAACCGTCGATGCTATCGGCTCTTGGCAAGCCTGCCGCTCCCGTATAAAGAGCCCTCCTCGCTCGCTCGCGCCTCAACACGCGAACGACGCCGGGGCCGCTTTAGCTCAGCTGGTAGAGCACCTCATTCGTAATGAGGGGGTCAGGTGTTCGAGTCACCTAAGCGGCACCATTTTCCCTTTATTTCAGGTCAGCAAGGCCTTGAGGACGGCGTCCAGCACAGGGCGGCCCGTTGCCGTGGCGGCAATGCGGCCGTCGGTCAGGTGGACAAAACCGCCTTCCATCAGATCAGCCAGCGGACCGTTCGCCGTTGACAGGCCAAGACGCTGAAGGAGCAGCAGGGGAACGCCCTCGACCGTGCGCAGACCCAGCAGGACATGTTCCTCGTCGGCGTCCGTGGGGCTGAGAAGATCATGCTCCGCCCACGGTGATCCGGCGGCGACGCCGGCGATGTAGTCGTCAATGCGGCGGGCGGCGACGGTGGCGGTGCGGCCTCGGGGCAGGGTGATGCGGCCGTGGGCGCCCGGGCCCAGACCCAGATAATCGCCGCCGCGCCAGACGTGCAGGTTGTGGCTGGAGCGGGCTGCGATGTCCCGGGCGTGGTTGGACACCTCATAGGCCTCGAACCCGGCCGCCTCCAGCGTGTCCTGCGTGGCTTCGTAGAGGGCGGCGGCCAGATCCTCGTCCGGTGGAGTCCAGGCGCCGCGCGCCACCGCGCGACCGAAGGCGGTCGTGCCTTCTATGGTCAATTGGTAGGGCGAGACGTGCTCGAAGCCGAGGTCGAGGGCGGCGGTCAGTTCGGCCTGCCAGTCGGCGACGCTCTGGCCGGGGCGGGCGTAGATCAGATCGATCGACAGGCGCGGAAAAGCGCGGGCCGCCAGATCGATGGCCCGGCGCGCCTCTGCGGCGGAGTGGTCGCGGCCCAGGAACTTCAGCGCCGAGTCGTCGAAGGACTGCACCCCCATCGACAGGCGGTTGATCCCGGCGTCGGCCAGGGCGGCGTAGCGCCCCGCCTCGGCGTCGGTCGGATTGGCCTCGAGGGTGATTTCGATGTCGCAGCGCGGCGGGAACAGCGCCTTGGCGCGGGCGATGACCGCCGCCACGGCCTCGGGCGCCATCAGGGAGGGCGTGCCGCCGCCGAAGAAGATGGAGGCCAGACGGCGCGGACCCGTCAGAGCAGACTGCGCCTCAAGATCGGCCAGGATCGCATCAACCAGCAGGGCCTGCTGCGCGCTGCGGCCCCGGTCGCGCACGACGTTGAAGTCGCAATAGGGGCATATGCGGGCGCAGTAGGGCCAGTGAACATAGAGGGCGATGGAAGCGGGCTCGTCGCCGCCCATCAGCCGGTCGACGGGTGAAGGGGCGCGCGTCTCAGTCAATCAGCGCCGCCCTCAGGCGGTCAAAGGCGCGGCCGCGGTGGCTGATGGCGTCTTTTTCAGCGGCGTCCATCTCGGCGAAGGTCTTGTCGGAGCCTTCAGGCTGGAAGACCGGGTCATAGCCATGACCGCCGTCGCCGCGCGGGGGGAAGACCAGCTGGCCGTCGACCCGGCCCTCGACCACCACGCAGGGGCCGTCCGGCCAGGCGACCGCCAGAGCCGAGGTGAACCAGGCCGAGCGATCGCGCGAACCGGTTTCCTGCAACCGCTCCTCGACCTTCTGCATGGCCAGGGCGAAGTCCTTGTCCGGCCCGGCCCAGCGCGCCGAGAAAATGCCGGGCGCACCGTCAAGCGCGGCGACCGACAGGCCGGAATCATCGGCCAGGGCGACCTCGCCAGAGGCCTGCGCCGCATGGCGCGCCTTCAACATGGCGTTGCCGGCGAAGGTGCTTTCCGTCTCTTCCGGCTCGGGCAGATTCAGCTCTCCGGCCGTGACGATCCGGTAATGTCCATCCAGCAGCGCCTCGATCTCGCGCGCCTTGCCCGGATTATGGGTGGCGGCGACGAGCCGCATCCCCTTGATCAGCTTGAGATTCATGGCGCGACCTTAGTCCTGTCCGGTCCATTGCGAAATGGTAACATCGTTAAACGATATGTAAGTTGGCATTTCTCAGCGCACGACCTATCTTCATTTTCAAGAACGAAGGGCCGCACCGTTCAATTGCAAGAAACATCTTGCAACAATGATCCAGCGGCGCAGCAAGAATGCACAAAAAATGTGCATTGATGGAGATAGCAACATGCAAGCGATGCGCACCACCAACTTCCTGGACCGTCTGACCCACAGCCTGGGCAACGCCTTCCTGCTGGCCGCCCTGCCCGCCGCGGCCGTCGCCCTGGTCATCCAGAGCCTCTGATCGCTCAAAGTCGGAGGGGGCTTTGACGATCGCCATGAACGCCGGAAAGAATAGAGCCGTGCGCGGGTCGGCCGGACCCGCCGCGGCGACGGCGCCTCATCCTCCGGCCTGAGACGCCCCGCATGATCCGCTTCCCGAACATGAAATCCGCCGGGAAGCCGAGTTCGCGCTCTCTGCGCGCGCCCAACCTGCGGACCATCGGTCCCGGCTCGGTCGCCAGCATTCTGAAGATCGCCCTGGACGTCGCCTATGTGCTGATGATCCTGCTGACCGGTCTGCTGCTGGCCCTGTGGGTCGCGTCGATCTTCATTCCCGTCGACAATCTGAACGTCACCGTGTCCGATGGCGCGAGCGGCCGCGAGATGCCGTTGACGCGCCCGCTGCTGCTGTTCGGCCTGGGCGCCTTGAGCGCCTATTTCGGCGGCTTCCTGATCATCCTGCGTTATCTGCGCAAGATATTCCGCACGCTGACGCTGGGCGATCCGTTCCAACCGGACAATGTGCGCCGCCTGCGCCAGATCGGCCTCATCCTGGCCGTGGTCACGGGCGGGGTCTGGATCATGCAGGGGCTGGTCGCCTCACGTCTGGCGCCCGGCGTCATGGAGCCGCAGGGGATCAGCGACCTGCTCACCCCCGTTTTCTCAGTACTGGTCGTCTTCGTCCTGGCCGAGGTGTTCCGCGAGGGCGCGCGCCTTCGTCGCGAATCCGAACTGACGATCTGATCGGGACACGCTAAAGCATTCGCCATGGCCATCCGCGTCCAACTTGACCGTATTCTCGCCCAGCGGCGCATGTCGCTGACGGAACTCGCCGATCGCGTCGGCGTGACCGTCGCCAATCTGTCGATCCTCAAGACCGGCAAGGCGCGCGCCGTGCGTTTCTCGACCCTGGACGCCCTGTGTCGCGAGCTGGACTGCCAGCCCGGCGACCTGCTGGCGCATGAGCCCGGCCCTGCGGCCGCCTTCGACGACGAGGGTTGAGGGTGGCCCGCTCCCCCGCGGGCAAGGGGCCGCCGAAAGCCGCATCTGCGACCAGCGAAGACGACACGCGCATCTGGCGCCGGGTGACGTCGACCGTGACGCCGCCCGTCCACCGCAAGGCCGCGCGGGTGACGCCCGGCGCCGTCCTTCCCTCACTCGATGAGCCGTCGCCGATGGCCGCCCCGCCCCCGCGCGGCGTGGCGGGCAAGAAACGCGACGCCGCCCTGACGCCCGCCTCAGCCGGACGGGCGACAAACTCTCCGACATCGAAAACCGCCGCGCTGAGACCCCGGTCTGCGCCGGGGGAACTGGAGCCGCGCCGCCAGCGCCGCCTGTCGCGCGAGCGCGATCCGATCGAGGCGCGCATCGACCTGCACGGCTTCGGCCGGTTCGAGGCCGAGGATCAGCTACGCGGCTTCCTGATCGGCTGCCAGATGCGCGGCCTGCGTTCGGTGCTGGTCATCACAGGACAGGGCAGGCGGGGCGGCGGGATCATCCGCGCCTCGGTCCATGAATGGCTGACCGGGCCGCACCTGCGCGGCGTCGTGTCGGGCTTCGCGTCGGCCCACCAGCGCCACGGCGGCGACGGGGCGCTGTATGTGACGCTGAAGCCGCGCTAGCCCTGCGCGTTCCGAACCGCCGCCGCCCCTGCGATCGGCGCGATCACCAGGGCGAACAGGACATAGGCGCCCAGCAGGGCCAGCGCCGAGGCCGGACTCTGACCGCTGGCGGCGCGGGTCAGGGCGCCCGCTCCGAACACCACCGGCGGGATGAACAGCGGCAGCACCACCACGGCGATCAGCAGGCCGCCGCGCCGCGCGCCCAGCGCCAGCGCCGCGCCCAGCGCGCCGGTGAAGGCGAACCCCAGCCCGCCCAGCGCCGCCGATGCGCCTGTCAGCATGATCAGCTCCGTCGGCTGGCCTAGCGCCAGGGCCGCAACGGGCGCGGCGATCGCCAGCGGCAGGCCCGTCGCCAGCCATTGCGCCAGCGCCTTGACGCCCACCACAGCTTCCAGCGGCAGAGGCCCGGTCGCCAGCAGATCCAGCGCCCCGTCCTCCAGATCGCGCTCGAACATCCGCTCCAGCGACAGCAGGGAGGCCAGCGCCAGCGCCATCCAGCTGGCGCCCGAGGCGGCCGGGGCCAGAACGCGCGGATCGCCTCCCGCCGCCAGCGGCAGGATGGCGGTCAGGCACAACAGGAAACCACAGGCCAGCAACGGCCCGCCGCCGCCGCCCCAGGCCAGCGACAGTTCGCGCGCGAACAGGGCGCGGACGGCCTTCATCTCACGTCTCCCAGATTCAGCGGTCGCGCCGGGACGGGCAGGGGGTCGTGAACAGCGGCCAGGATCATGCCTCCGCCCGCCAGATGCTCGGCCATCAGTTCGGCGGCGACGCTGCGCCACGTCTCGTCCAGCGGGGCCAGCGGCTCATCCAGCAGCCACAGGGCGCGCGGGGCGGCGACCAGACGGGCCAGCGACAGCCGCCGTCTCTGCCCCGCCGACAGCTTGCGCGTCTCCAGATCCAGCAGGGGCGCCAGCTTCAGCTGGGCGACGGCGGCGTCCATCGTCGCAGTCGATCCGCTCAGCCATTCAACCTGAAAGCCCAGTTCCTGCCGCGCCGTCCGCTGGGGCTTCAGACCCTCGTGGTGGCCCAGCAGGTGAAGCGCCGAACGCCGCGCCGTCTCGGCCTCCATCGCGCCATCGGCTCCACGAAAAACAATCGTCCCCGCATCGGGCCGGATAAAGCCCGCCACCGCGCGCAGCAGGCTGGTCTTGCCCGCCCCGTTGGCCCCGGTCAAGGCCGCCGCCTCGCCCGCAGACAGGGCGAAGGACAGGCCGCTGAACAGCCGCCGTTCGCCGCGCGACAGGCTTAAGGCCGCGATCTCCAGACGGGTCAACATTTGCGAGTCTCTCTCAATGTCCACGTCAGGGGTGTGGATACATGGACGGCCCTCGCGCGCGGGACTATATGCGCTTTCGCCGCAGCAGGCTTTCGCCGCGCGCGCCGGGGACCTGTGCGCCCCGACGTCCAGCGCGCGAAGGCGCAACCGAATTGTCGGGCGGCGTTTGTCAGAGGACTACTCTCCATGCCGTCGATTGACAGCCTCAAGACCCGCCAGGACCTCGCGGTCGGGCGCAAGAAATACGCCTATTACAGCCTTCCCGCCGCCGAGGAAGCCGGTCTGGCCGGGATTTCCCGTCTGCCGCGCTCGATGAAGGTGCTTCTCGAGAACCTGCTGCGTAACGAAGACGGCGTCTCCGTCACCGAAGCCGACCTGAAGGCCGTCGCCGCCTGGATCGAGAACAAGGGCGCCGTCGAGCACGAGATCGCCTTCCGCCCGGCCCGCGTGCTGATGCAGGACTTCACCGGCGTTCCGGCCGTCGTCGACCTGGCCGCCATGCGCGACGCCATGGACAAGCTCGGCGCCGACGCCAAGAAGATCAACCCGCTGGTCCCGGTCGATCTGGTCATCGACCACTCGGTCATGGTCGACCACTTCGGCGACTCCAAGGCGTTCGGCCAGAACGTCGAGCGCGAGTATGAGCGCAACATCGAGCGCTACAACTTCCTGCGCTGGGGCTCCTCAGCCTTCAACAACTTCCGCGTCGTGCCGCCCGGCACCGGCATCTGCCACCAGGTGAACCTTGAGAACCTGGCACAGACTGTCTGGACCGCCGAGGAAGGCCGCAAGACCGTCGCCTATCCCGACACCGTCGTCGGCACCGACAGCCACACCACCATGATCAACGGCCTGGCCGTTCTGGGCTGGGGCGTCGGCGGCATCGAGGCCGAGGCCGCCATGCTGGGCCAGCCGATCCCGATGCTGATCCCTGAAGTCATCGGCTTCAAGCTGACGGGCAAGCTGCCGGAAGGCGCGACGGCCACCGACCTGGTGCTGACCGTCACCCAGATGCTGCGCAAGAAGGGCGTAGTCGGCAAGTTCGTGGAATTCTTCGGTCCCGCCATCGCCGGCATGACCATCGAGGACCAGGCCACCATCGCCAACATGGCCCCGGAATACGGCGCCACCTGCGGCTTCTTCCCCGTGTCGCAGGCCACCATCGACTATCTGACCGCCACCGGCCGTGAAAAGCCGCGCGTCGCACTGGTCGAGGCCTACGCCAAGGCGCAGGGCCTGTGGATCGACGAAAAGTCCGAAGACCCGATCTTCACCGACGTTCTGGAGCTGGACATCTCGACGGTCGTGCCGTCGCTGGCTGGTCCGAAGCGTCCGCAGGACCGCGTTGAACTGACCACCGCGGCGCCTGAGTTCGAAGGCCACCTGACCGGCACCTTCAACCGCCCCGCCGACGCCCCGCGCTTCGCCGTGGAAGGCGAAGACTTCGACATCGGCGACGGCGACGTGGTGATCGCTGCCATCACCTCGTGCACCAACACCTCCAACCCGTCGGTCCTGATCGCCGCCGGTCTGGTGGCCCGCAAGGCTCACGCCCTGGGCCTGAAGCCCAAGCCCTGGGTCAAGACCTCGCTGGCCCCCGGCTCGCAAGTCGTCACCGACTATCTGACCGACGCCGGTCTGCAGAAGGATCTGGACGCCCTGGGCTTCAACCTGGTCGGCTACGGCTGCACCACCTGCATCGGCAACTCGGGTCCGCTGGATCCGGCCGTGTCCAAGGCCATCAACGACAACGCCCTGGTCGCCACCTCGGTGCTGTCGGGCAACCGCAACTTCGAAGGCCGGGTGAACCCGGACGTCCAGGCCAACTACCTGGCCTCGCCGCCGCTGGTGGTGGCCTACGCCCTGGCCGGTTCGATGCGCATCGACATCACCAAGGAGCCGATCGGCAAGGACAAGAAGGGCAATGACGTCTTCCTGAAGGACGTGTGGCCGACCTCGCAGGAGATCGCCGCCATCCAGAAGAAGTCGGTCACGCCCAAGATGTTCGCCAAGCGCTACGCCGACGTCTTCAAGGGCGACGAGCACTGGCAGGCGATCGCCGTCACCGGCGGTCAGACCTATGAGTGGGAGGACACCTCCACCTACGTCCAGAACCCGCCCTACTTCGAGGGCCTGACCATGGAGCCCGCTCCGGTCACGGACATCGTCGAGGCGCGCATCCTGGGCATCTTCGGCGACTCGATCACCACCGACCACATCAGCCCGGCCGGTTCGATCAAGAAGGCCTCGCCCGCTGGTCAGTACCTGACCAACCACGGCGTCGACGCCCTGGACTTCAACAGCTACGGCGCCCGCCGCGGCAACCACGAAATCATGATGCGCGGCACCTTCGCCAACATCCGCATCCGCAACCGCATCACCCCCGACATCGAGGGCGGCGTCACCAAGCACTTCCCCTCGGAAGAGACGATGTCGATCTACGACGCGGCCATGCGTTACCAGTCGGAAGGCCGTCCGCTGGTCGTCTTCGCCGGCAAGGAATACGGCACCGGCTCGTCGCGCGACTGGGCGGCCAAGGGCACCCGCCTGCTGGGCGTGCGCGCCGTCATCGCCGAAAGCTATGAGCGCATCCACCGCTCGAACCTGGTCGGCATGGGCGTCGTCCCGCTGCAGTTCAAGGAAGACGGCTGGCAGAAGCTGGGCCTGACCGGCGAAGAGATCGTCACCATCCGTGGCCTGACCGACGCCAACGTCGGCAAGCTGAAGCCGCGTCAGGACCTGTGGGTCGAGATGTTCCGCCCGTCGGACGGCAAGATGGCCCGCTTCCCGGTCCGCTGCCGCATCGATAACCAGACGGAGCTGGACTACTTCAAGGCCGGCGGCGTCATGCCCTACGTCCTGCGCAACCTGGCGCGCGGCGACGAAAAGTAAGAGGTCTCAAGCAGCGCGAAAGCGCTTTAGACCAACTAGAATGAAGGCCGGCGGAGCGATCCGCCGGCCTTTTTCATTGGTCGGACAATTTATCCTGACGCCAATGTATTTGGCCGGAGTGTTGAGGCTTGTTCCATGACGAGGGGCGAGTAGGTGTTCATCTTGGTCCTCATTTTTGGAGCCTGTCATGAGCCAGCACGTCGCCGTCGTTGAATGGAGCCGGGGCGATCAGCCCTTCAGCGACAACAAATACAGCCGAGGCCATGACTGGCGCTTTGACGGGGGCGCTGTCGTGCGCGGGTCTTCGGCGCCATCGGGCGTGCCGGAGCCCATGTCAGATCCCGCCGCGGTTGACCCGGAAGAGGCTCTGGTCGCCGCCCTGTCCAGCTGCCACATGCTGTTCTTCCTGGCCTATGCCCGCAAGGACGGTTTCATCGTCGATTCCTATCGAGATGAAGCTGAGGGCTTGATGAGCAAGGACGAGCGCGGCAAGGTTTCGATCACCGAAATCATCCTGCGCCCGGCCATCACATGGTCCGGCGACAAACTGCCGGACGCGGCGGCCATCGCGGACCTGCACCACCGCGCCCATGACATCTGCTACATCGCCAACTCGATCCGCGCCGAAGTGAAGATCGAGCCGCGCTAGGACGCGCCCTGGGCTGCGCCGGTCGCCTCCAGCCAGGCCTGGAACCGGCGTAGCGCCTCATCGGTCAGGACCGGGTCGTGGCGCATCGGGCCATTGTTGGTCGGTTCGTCAAAAGCGTGGGTGCCGTCGGCGATCCAGCTTTCGACCTCTGAGCCGCACTCGCGGATCATGGTGTTGACCCGTTCGGCGTTGCGGACGGTGGTCAGGTGGTCGCGCCTGGCCGTCAGGGCGAAGACGCGCGGATGAAGCCGCCATGGCTTCATCCGGTTGAAGGCCCACGGCCCGATATAGGCATAGGCCAGAAAGACCGCCTTCACGCCTGACAGGTCGACCGTAGCTGGATCGGCGACCCCCATGCGACGGGGCGCAGGCGTTTCGCTCATCATCTCCATGATGGCCCAGCCGCCGTGGCTCCAGCCCGCCAGCGCCAGTTGCGAGGCGTCGACATCGGGTCGCTGCGACAGCCCGTGAATGGCCGCCAGAACATCGCCCGCCCGCTCATATCCCCGGAAGACCAGACCTGTGCAGACGGTGGTCAGGGTGAAAGCCCGACCCCAACCGCGCGGGCCATAGGAATCGACGATGGCGGCGCGCCATCCGGCCGCCTTCGCTGCCTCGGCGTAACGCGGCAGATGGCTGCGCAATCCGCCGCAGCCGTGGAACAGCAGCACGGTCGGGCGCGGGCGGTCGTCATCGGGGCCGACAATCTGCACATGAGGCTGCAACCGGGCCCAGCGGGCGGCGATGGTGTCCATGCTCGCAACCTAGGGCGCCGTTTTTTTCTGGAAAAGGGGCTTGCGGCTTCGTCATATCGATATATCTGTTTGCGAGTTAGATATATCGAAGAGAGACATGACATGAGAGGATCCAAGGGGATCGGAAAGCGTGGTCACGGTTCGGGCCATGGATTTGGGCGCGTTTTCGGCTTCGGCCATGGCGAACAGGGTCGTTCGATGCGCCATGAGGGCCGTCGGATGGGCGAGGGCCGGATGCGCGGCGAAGGCCACGGCCGTCGCGGCGGCGGCGGCCGGATGTTCGAGCACGGCGCCCTGCGTTGGGTGCTGCTGTCGCTGATCGCGGACAAGCCCGCCCACGGCTATGAACTGATCAAGGCTATCGAGGCGCGCATGGGCGGCGCCTATACGCCCAGCCCCGGCGTCATCTATCCCAGCCTGACGCTGCTGGAAGACATGGGCGCCCTCAGCGCCGTCGCCGATGGCGGCAAGAAGCGGTACGCCATCACCGAGGAAGGCCGCCGCCTGTTGGTCGAGAACGCCGAGGCTCTGATCCACGCCGAGCGCAAGATGAAGGCCCTGCGCGGCCGCGCCGATCGACCGGCCCGCATCGCCAAGGCCATAGAGGCCTTCCGCACCGCGACCCACGACCGTCTGACCCAGGAGCCGCCCCTCAGCGAGGCCCAGGTCGAGGCCATCGCCGATCTGATTGAAGCCGCAGCTGAAAAGGTGAGACAGGCATGAGCCCAGCCCTTTTACGACAACCGCGCCGCGTGCGGCACGAGTTGAAATTCCGCCGCGCCCGCGTTGAGAGCGTTCATGACCTGACGCCGGTCCTGAAGCGGATCGTCCTGACGGGCGATGAACTGGAGGGCTTCTTCAGCCCCGGCTTCGACGACCATGTGAAGATCTTCCCGGTCCCGCGCGGCAAGCCGGTGGTCCTTCCCGACATGGGGCCGGACGGGCCGGTCTTCCCCGAGCCGCGTCCGGTGGCGCGCGACTACACGCCGCGCGTCTTCGACGTCGCCAATAAGCGACTGACCATTGACTTCGCGGTCGGCCACGGCGGCCCGGCGACGGCGTGGGCCGAGGACGCCCGCCCCGGCGACGAACTGGGGCTGGGCGGTCCGCGCGGCTCCCTTCTGGTGCCGACCAGTTTTTCCGAGCATCTGCTGATCGGCGACGAGGCGGCGATCCCCGCCATCGCCCGCCGTCTGGAGGAACTGCCGGAAAAGGCGCGCGCCATCGCCTGTATCGAGGTGAACGACGCGGGCGGCGAACTGGACATGTCCAGTCCCGCCGATGTCGAAATCGTCTGGGTGCATCGCAACGGCGGTCCGCGCGGCCGTCCCGAGGCGCTGACGGAGGCGGCTGTGGCGGCGGCGAAACGGATCGACCCGGCGGACGCCTATGTCTGGGTCGCCTGCGAAGCCTCGGTCGCTCGCTCGATGCGCGCGGCTTTGCTGAGCGCCCGCGCGTTCAACCAGAAATGGATGAAGGTCGCCGGCTACTGGCGTCTGGGCCGCGCCGCGACGCACGAGGTCATTGAGGACTGAGGACAGGCCTTTGGCCAAAGAAAAGGGGCGCGGCCGGTTTCGGCTGCGCCCCTTCCTGTATTTAGCGCTCAAGCAGCGAGCCGCCGCGCGGCTCGCGTTAGCGTCCAAAAAAGCAGCTCAAGCAGCGAGCCGCCGCGCGGCTCCCGTTAGCGCTCTTTCAGCCTAGTGCCGGAACACGCGGACGCCCGTGAAGGCCATGGCGATGCCGCGTTCGTCGGCGGCGGCGATGACTTCCTCGTCACGGATCGATCCGCCCGGCTGGATCACCGCCGTGGCCCCGGCGGCGACGGCTTCCAGCAGGCCGTCGGCGAAGGGGAAGAAGGCTTCGGACGCGCAGGCCGAACCCTCGGCCAGCGAGTGGGCCAGACCCTTGGCTTCACCGGCTTCCTTGGCGCGGATGGCGGCGATGCGGGCGCTGTCGCGACGGTTCATCTGTCCGGCGCCGATGCCCGCCGTCTGGCCGTCCTTGGCGTAGACGATGGCGTTGGATTTGACGTGCTTGGCCACGGTGAAGGCGAACAGCATGTCCTGGATCTCGGTCGGCGTCGGCTGGCGGCGCGTGACGATCTTCAGGTCCGACGGCTTGATCAGCGAGCGGTCGCGCGACTGGACCAGGAAGCCGCCCGCGACTGAGCGGAAGACCTCGCCCGCGCCGTGCGGATCGGGCAGGCCGTCAGTGATCAGCAGGCGCAGGTTCTTCTTGGCGGCGAAGACGGCCTTGGCTTCGTCGTCAGCGCCCGGCGCGATGACGACTTCAGTGAAGATGCCGGTGATGGCGCGTGCGTCTTCACCGTTCAGCGGACGGTTGACGGCGATCACGCCGCCGAAGGCCGACACCGCATCGCATTCCAGCGCCCGGGCGTAGGCTTCCGACAGATCCTTGCCGACAGCCACGCCGCAGGGGTTGGCGTGCTTCACGATGACGCAGGCCGGGGGCTCGAACTCGGCCACCAGCTCATAGGCGGCATCGGCGTCGGCGATGTTGTTGTAGCCCAGTTCCTTGCCCTGTACCTGTTCGGCGTAGGCCACGCCCGGACGGCGCTCGCCGGTGCGATAGAAGGCGCCGGTCTGGTGCGGATTCTCGCCATAGCGCAGGGTCTGGGCCAGTGAACCGGCGATCGACTTGCGGGCCGGGGCGGCGTCTTCCAGTTGAGCAGCGAACCAGCCGGACACAGCGGCGTCATAGGCGGCGGTGCGGGCGAAGGCGCGGGCGGCCAGCTGTTTGCGCAAGGCGAGGGTGGTCGAACCGTCGGCCTTCAGCGCCTCGACGATCAGGCCGATGCTTTCCGCGTCGACGGCGACGGCGACGTGGCCGTGGTTCTTGCTGCCCGAACGGATCATGGCCGGGCCGCCGATGTCGATGTTCTCGATGGCCGCTTCAAAGCCGCCGCCGGATTCCACGGTTTTCTCGAACGGATAGAGGTCGATCCAGACAATATCGATCGGACCGATATTGTGCTCGGTCATGGCGGCGGCGTGGGCCGGGGCGTTGCGCACGCCCAGCAGGCCGCCGTGGACGACGGGGTGCAGGGTCTTGACCCGGCCGTCCATCATTTCCGGGAATCCGGTCAGATCGGCCACGTCCTTGACCGGCAGGCCGAAGCCCGCGATCGCCGCCTTGGTGCCGCCGGTCGAGACCAGTTCGACGCCCAGCCCCGCCAGGGTGCGCGCGGCGTCTTCCAGCCCCGCCTTGTCTGAAAGAGAAATCAGCGCGCGGACGGGTTTGATGGCGTCCGGTGCGGGCGGAAAGTCGGGAGCGGCGGGCATGGGCGGCGTCCGTTTACAGCTGGGGCAGGGGAGATGGCGGGGCCTCTAGCACCAACGGGACGCGGCGTCAGCCCTTCGACCTATACTCGCCGTCATCCTCGGGCTTGACCCGAGGATCGAGTTGTCCGCCACTCGACCTTCCATGAACGAGCGCCGCCTTTTCATCGCGACCTATATTCTGGCCAGCCGCCCGCTCGGCGTCCTCTACGTCGGCATTACGTCTAACCTGTACGAGCGTATTCGTCAGCATCGTGAGGACCGCGTCGAGGGCTTCGCTCACCGCTACGGCTGCAAAACCCTGGTCTGGTACGAGACGCATGGCTTCGTCACAGAGGCGATCAAGCGCGAGAAGGCCCTCAAGCGCTGGAACCGGACATGGAAGCTCGAACTGGTCGAGCGGACCAACCCGCAGTGGCGAGACCTTTATCCCAGCCTGTTCGGACTGGCGCCCGATCCTCGGGTCAAGCCCGAGGATGACGGAGAGGGCGAGGGAAGCATCAGCGCCTTTCTCCGCCGTCTCGACGGCGTTTAGTCCGGATCGCCGCTTGCGCCTGCCGGACTCAGCTTCCAGCGGACCTTGGTTTCGGCGTCGGTGCGGGCCGAGCCGCGGACGACGATCTGGAGGCTGCGACGGGTCAGGCCTTCGTCGATGTGGACGGCGGGTTCGATGGCCACGTCGGGGCCGTCGCTGCGGAACCACCAGCCGCGACCGGACGGGCCGCGCAGCAGGATGGAGCGGCGGTCGCGGGCCAGCGAAGCCTGCACTCCAGGCTCTAGCTGGAAGCGCAGGGCGTAGGGGGCGGCGATGGCGCGGGCGGCCTCGGGGCGGCCTTCGGGCGGATGCAGCCGCTCTTCGGCGCGCAGTTCGTCCAGCCGCTGATCGATGTAGAGGCGGCGCTGGTGCATCAGGCCATACAGCGGCATCCAGCCGTCGTGCTCGACCTCCAGCCAGACGGCGCCGTCGCCGTCCTGATGCTCGCGGGTGACGCTGATCGGCGGGCCGACCAGACGCGGGCCCAGAAGATCGCCCTTCCAATCGGACAGGGGTTCGGCCAGAGGCTGTTCGCCCAGCGTGAGCGTCGAGGCGCCCGGCGTCAGGCGCAGGGCCTGACGGTCCATGGCGCGCGGCGTCCATCCGGCCGAGGTGAACAGGCGGTCGCGGCCGCAGACGACTTCCAGCGCGGCGGGCTGGCCGCAGGCGGCGGAGGACCAGGCGTTGCGGGCGGGCGCCTCGACATCGACCATGACGGTCAGCAGCGGGCTGGAGACGCGCAGCAGGCCGCCGACGGCGCCGCTGGGCGGGGCGGCGGGGGCGTCGTCATGGGCGCGTGCGGCGGCGATGCGCTCGGGCGTCGAGGGACCGCCGCCCTGAAACACGGCCAGCTTCCGGTCGGGCAGGGTCTGGACGCGCAGGGCCAGCGTCAGGCGCGAGATGGATTCGGCGACAGCTTCGGGCGTGACTTCGGACAGCTGGGCCAGGGCGTCGTCCAGCGTCAGCAGGTCGAGCAGCAACTCCAGCCCCATTTCCGGCGCGCGCGAGGCGTGGCCGCCGTCGGGCGCGACCGTGGCGTTCAGGGCTGAGGGCAGGCGTTTCAGCGCCCTGTTGCGGATGGCGGCGCCGGTCTTGCCGGTCAGGGCGCATCCGGCGACGGCGGCGGCGGTCAGGCGCTCGGCCCGGCCCATGATCCCGCCGGGCGGACGCAGCAGCTGGCGCGCCTGATGGGCCAGAATGTCGGTCAGCTGAAGACGTTCGATCTCGGTCGCCACGCCGGCCAGCCGCCGTCCGGCGCAGGCCAGATGATAGACGCGGCGGGCCAGAATGTCCGGGTCCCATGAAAAGGGCGACCAGCGGCTGAAGACGTCGTTCCACGCCAGCGTCATGGCCAGGACTTCGCGCACGCCGCGATCGCCCTGGGCCATCATGGCGGGCAGCCAGCTGAAGCTGTGCAGTTCGACAGCGAAGGCGCGGCTGGGCGTGGGGCTGTTCCACAGCTCTACCGGCGTCTTCGCATCAAGGCTCAGGCCCGCCAGCGTCAGCTTGCCCGACAGCAGGGGGCGCGGCGCCTCTTCGGGCAGGGGGCGGAAGTCGCGCGGGCTGACGGCGAAGCCCTCGGCGGTCGGACCGCCCAGCGTCAGGCCGTAGCCGGGCAGGCCGTAAAGCTCGACCCACAGCTGGCGCGCGGCCAGCCCCTTGGCGACCGAGGCCCACAGGCGCGGGTCGGGCCGGGCGCCGGAGGCGCTGCGCACAGGGGTCCGCATCGGCGCGCCCTTCAGGCCGGGGATGTGCCCCTCGGCCAGGGGGACGTCGCTGTCGCGCGGGGCGAAGGGGCCGAGAGGGCTCACGCGGCGGCGGCCTTCAGGGCCTGGATGTTGGCGGCATAGGCGTCCGGCCCGCCCTTGAAGACGAAGGAGCCGGCGACCAGAGCGTCGGCCCCGGCGGCCACGCAGGCCCCGGCGTTGGCGGCGACCACGCCGCCGTCGACCTGAAGGTGGGCCTTGGACCCGGCGCGGTCGAGGATGGCGCGGGCGCGCTCGATCTTCCGCAGCGAGGTCTCGATGAATTTCTGACCGCCGAAGCCGGGGTTCACCGACATGATCAGCACCAGATCGACCAGTTCGACGGCTTCCTCCAGCACGCTGAGCGGCGTGGCCGGGTTGAAGACGAGGCCCGCCCTGGCGCCCAGCTTGCGGATCTGGCCGAGGGTGCGATGGACGTGGGGGCCGCTTTCGGGGTGGACGCTCATGATGTCGGCGCCCGCCGCGCGATAGGCCTCCAGCCAGTTGTCGACCGGAGCGACCATCAGGTGCACGTCGAACGGCAGGCTGGTGTGCGGGCGCAGGGCCTTCACCACATCCGGGCCGATGGTCAGGTTGGGCACGAAATGGCCGTCCATGACGTCGACGTGGATCCAGTCGGCGCCCGCTGTCTCCAGCGCGCGGATCTCCTCACCCAGTTTTGAGAAGTCGCTGGCCAGGATGGAGGGGCAGATCAGCGGGGCGGCGGTCGCGGACGTCTGGGTCATGGTCCTGCGACTTAGGGCTCCTGAAGGCGAGGGGCAAGCCGGACAGCTGACGCAGGGGCCGAAGAGCGCGTTCATTCGCGCTTCGTGAACGGACGGCGGCGGTCGTTGGCGAAGGCGCGGCGGTTGAGGGCGCAACGGCGCTGGCGAGGCGCCGCCGGACGACGGAAGGACGGCGGCCAACCACTTTAGATCCGTCCCCGAAAGGCCCTCGTCATGATCCGACTGCTCGCTGTCGCCGCCGTCCTCGCCCTGTCTGCTCCGGCCGCCGCGCACCCGTCCGAACAGCCGTCCGAACAGGCCTCGGGCCATCGTCTGACCTTCACCTTTGAGACCGGGGCGGCGACAGGAGCGGTGATGGTCGCCCTTTATGACAACGAGGCGGCCTATGAGGGCGGCGCGGCCAGCCGTGCGGCCCGCGTCGATGTGACGTCAGGCGAGCACGCCGCCGTGTTCGAGGGCCTGCCCGACGGCGCCTATGGCATGAAGGCGTTCCACGACGTCAACGGCAACGGGAAGTTGGACGTCAACCCGTTCGGCCTGCCGACCGAGCCCATCGCCTTCTCCAACAATGCGGTCGGCAACATGGGGCCGGCCCGGTGGGATCGCGCCCGTTTCGAGGTCTCGGGCGCCACGGCCCAGACCATCCGCATCCGCTAGGCCCGGAATGTTCGGAGACGCCGCCATGACCCCGACCCGCCGCACCCTGTTCATGGGCGCTGCCGCCCTCGCTTCCAGCCGTGTGCTGACGCCCGACGTGGCGCGTGCAGCGCAGGCCCTGACCGCCGCCGCCGACTGGTCGCTGGCGACCGGCGATGTCGAGGGCGATATCGCGCCGCGACCCCTGCGCCTGATCCACGGCCGGGCGCCGCAGGGGCTGGCGGGCAGTCTCTATCGCAATGGCCCGGCGAAGTTCCGGCGCCCCGGCGGTTCGGCCGGACACTGGTTCGACGGCGACGGCCTGATCCGGCGCTGGCGGATCGCAGAGGGTCAGGCCAGTCTGGCCGCCCGCTTCGCCGATACGCCCAAGCGGCGGCAGGAGAGCGAGATCGGGGCCATGCTGACGCCCGGCTTCGGCACGGCGGCGGACCCGCGCGCCCGCATCGGCTCGGCCGACGACGCCAGTCCGGCCAACACCTCGGTTCACAGGGTCGGCGGCAAACTCTGGGCGCTGTGGGAGGCGGGATCGCCGCTGGCCATGGATCCTGAAACGCTGGAGACAGAAGACTTCGTCACCCTGCGTCCCGACCTGAAGCACATGCCCTTTCTGGCCCATCCGCGCATCGAGCCGGACGGCCGCATCTGGAACCTGGGCGTCAACGGTCGTCAGGCCATGGTCTGGCGTCTGGCGGCTGATGGAAGGCTTGAGGACGCCGAGGTCATCGCCCTGCCGCGCGCCAGCTACATCCACGACTTCAGCGCCACGGCGCGGCATCTGGTCATCGTGCTGCAGCCGTGGGTCCATGCCCGGCAGGTCGCGCCGCTGGCGGCGGGCTTCGACTGGACGCCGGAGGCGGGAACGCAGGTGCTGGTGGTCGACAAGGCGGACCTGACGCAGCGCCGCCTTTATGAGCTGCCTTCGTTCGGCTTCTTCCACGTCGGCGACGCCTGGGAGGAGGCGGGCGGCACGATCCGCTTCGACCTGTGCGCCCACAGGGACATGACGTTTGCGGCGCGTGGAGCCGGGCAGATCCTGAACGGTCTGCCGATGAACCATCACCCCGCCGAACTGGCCATGGTCATCCTGTCGCCGGACGGACGCGGGCGGCTGGAGCGGACGGGCGTGACGGCCGAGTTCCCACGCAGCGACCCGCGTCGCGCCGGACTTGCGCGTCGCTTCAGTCTGCACACCACAGGCGAGCGCGCTGATCGTCCGCTGGCTTCGGCTGTGGCGGTGACCGACTGGTCGAGCGGACGCACCCGGTCCTTCGACTTCGGTTCCGGTCATGTGACGGATGAGATGGTCTATGTCCCCAAATCCGGCGGCGCGCATGAGGCCGACGCCTGGCTGATCGGCCCGACGATCAATCTGAAGGCGGGGGTCAGCGAACTGCACGTTCTGGACCTGATGCGCATTGAGGACGGGCCGGTCGCTACATGGCGCGCCGATGTCGCCCTGCCCGCTTCTTTTCATGGGAACTGGGTGTGAGCGGCGCACATTTGATGTCCGGCGTCCGGGCCGACGGCCGTGCGGTTGACCCGCACGGCCGAACGGTTCAAGACCCCATCGCCGTCCGGATGCGCGTCCTGGGACGGCGTCTTTTTGGAACCCTTCAGATGAACCCCGAAGATCGAAGTCCGCCTTCAACTTCTTCGACGCACTGAGGACCCCGGCTTCCGCGCGGGCGTTCTCGCGAAAGGAAGCAACCATGCTGAACGCCTATGACTGGCGCGCCGATCGGCTGGTGCGGCTGGATACAGCCGTGGATCAGGGCCCGGCCTGCTGGGTCGACCTGGTCTCGCCCAGCGCTGACGAGGTCGCCGCGCTTGAGGCCCTGACCGGCATCGACATCCCCAGCCGGGACGAGATGGACGACGTCGAGCCGTCGGCCCGCCTCTATTCCGAGGACGGCGGGGTCTTCATGATCGCCGCCGTGGCCACGGATCTTGAGACGCACGATCCGGTCAAGACGCCGGTGACCTTCATCCTCAAGGGCGGGCGTCTGGTGACGGTGCGTTACGGCCAGCCGCGCTCGTTCCAGTTCTTCATCGCCCGCGCCACCAACAAGCCGGGCGAAAAGCTGGCCACCGGCGAGGCCATCATGATGGGGCTGATCGAGGCCGTCATCGACCGTTACGCCGACGCCCTGGAAGCCAAGGGGCTGGAGCTGGACGCCATTTCGCGCCTGATCTTCCGCAAACGCGATCCCAATGCGGTCGAAAGCCACAACCTTCAGGCCCTGATCCGCGACATCGGCCGGGCCGGCGACTTCCTGGCCCTGATCCGTGAAAGTCTGGCCAGCATGCAGCGGCTGCTCGCCTATCACGCGGCCCTGTCGGGCGCGCGGGCCGGAGGAAAGGCCGAGCGAGAGGCGCGCCAGACCGTGCGCCTGCTGCAGCGCGACGCGGCGGCGCTGAGCGAACTCAGCGTGTCGATGACGTCGAAGGTCACCTTTCTGATGGATGCGACGCTGGGGCTGATCAACCTGGAGCAGAACCAGATCATCAAGATCTTCTCGGTTGCGGCGGTGGCCCTGCTGCCGCCGACGCTGATCGCCTCCATCTACGGCATGAACTTCGAGATCATGCCCGAGCTTCAGTGGCGCTTCGGCTATCCGGCGGCGATCCTGGCGATGATCCTGTCGGCGGCCCTGCCCTATTTCGTCTTCCGCAAGAAGCGCTGGCTGTAGGGCTTCACCACCAGCCCGCGTCGCGCAGGGCGCGGGCGTAGCGGCGGCTGACCGGGACCGTCAGTCCCTGATCCAGCGTCAGGGTCGCGCGCCCGTCGCCGCGTGCGACCGAAACAACGGCGTCCCGGGCGGCCCACCAACTGCGGTGAGTCTGGGCGCCCTCCAGGCCTTCCAGCTCGTCGAGAGCATCTGACAGGCGCATCAGGATCAGGTCAGAGCCCCTGTCGGTGTGCAGGCGCAGATAGTGATCCTCGGCCTGAACCGCGATCAGCCGTCCGCCGCGCAGTTTCGGCGGCAGGCGATCCAGAAAGCGGGCGGGCGCAGCGCCGGGGATGGCGGCATGGGTCTCGACAGGCTGTTTGCGACCCAGAAAGACATTGAGCACGCTCAGCGCGGCGGTGATCAGCGCCACCGGCGGCAGGAAACGGATCAGGTCGGCGACCGGCCGCAACCGACCCTCGAACATCCACCCGGTCAGCGCCCACACGACCAGCGTCAGCGGCCCGGTGATGACCAGCGTCAGCACCGCTGCGCCCAGCCACGGCCGGGCGTCGACATCGACGAACCGCTCGACCATCAGGCTGCAGGCGTGACCCCACAGCCCGCCGATGACCAGCAGCGGAATCCAGTAGCTGAGGCGCTGGATCAGCGAGGCGCCGCCCGAACCGAAGGCGCCGCCCAGGGCCAGAAACACCCCCGCCCCCAGCGCCACGGCCAGACCGCGCAGCAGGTCGCGGCCCGCTGGCCCTGAAAAGGCGGCGGCCACACCCATCAGGCGCGTTCGGGTCCGCAGACGGCGCGGAACCCGGCGGCGGCGAAACGCACCATGTAGTCGCAGGCGCTGTCCAGGTCGCCGGACTGGCACAGCCCGCCCGACAGGCGATCCAGCCGCCCCGTCTCGCCCAACGTCAGGGTCAGGGCGCCCGACAGATTGTGCCAGGCCCAATAGAGCTGCTCGTCCTGCGCCTCGGGCATGATGCGCTTGACCAGTTCAAGCAGGCGCCGGATCGCCGGGTCGAAATAGCGGGCCATCGTCTCGCCGCCGAAGGCGGGCTGGGCGTTGGTCTGGGCCACCAGGGCGGCATAGTGCTTCCATCCCGGCCCGCCCTTCAGCGACCACTGGAACGGCGGGCGCAGGAAGGCCTCGAACAGCCCCTCCAGCGTCATGGCCGCGCCCGCCGCTTCGGCATAGCGGTCGATGGCGGCGACGCGTTCGCTGTTCCAGACCTCGGCGCGGCGGTTGAAGACGGAATCGAACAGCTCCTTCTTGGCCCCGAAGTAATAGTGGACCAGCGCCGTATCCACGCCCGCCTCGCGCGCCACCTCGCGGATGGTGACGCCATAGAAGCCGTGCTTGGAGAACAGATCCTCGGCTGCGTTCATGATGGCGTCGCGGGTTTCGCCCGCGGCTGTCGTCTTCGACTTCTTGGGGCGGCCACGCCGCGCGGGCGCGGCGGGCAAGGGCGGAATCTGGGGCGGCGGCAGGTCGCTCTTCGTCATGGCCGGAAGCTAGTCGCGCTTTGGGGGTTAGTGCAACGGCGCCACAGGGCGGGCGTTTCCGTGACGACAATCAGGCTTGGCTGTTTGACAGGCGAGCGAAAGCCGGTCACCTATGCTGAAAATCATTGAACGCTGAATAAAAGCGTCGATCGGGCTGGAAACAACATTGGGATTTGAAATGAACAGACTCGTGAAGACCGCCCTTCTGGCGGGTGCGGCTTTCGGCGTAATGGCTTCCGCCGCTCAGGCGCAGGAGGCGCCGAGCGTCGGAACGCAGGTCTCCTCCGTCGACGACATCATCGTCAGCGCCCGCCGTCGCGACGAAGCATTGAAGGACGTGCCGGTGGCGGTCTCCGCCTTTTCGGCCGAGCAATTGGAGCAGAAGGGTTCGGCCGACATCACGGAACTGACCCGATCGGCGCCCAGCCTGACGCTGCAGGCCGCTCGCGGTTCCAACTCGACGTTGATCTCCTTCATCCGCGGCGTGGGCCAGCAGGATCCGCTTTGGGGTTTCGAGCCGGGCGTCGGCCTGTACATGGATGATGTCTACATCGCCCGCCCGCAGGCGGCGGTGCTGGATATTTTCGATATTCAGCGCATCGAAATCCTGCGCGGCCCGCAAGGCACCCTCTATGGCCGCAACACCATCGGCGGCGCGATCAAGTACGTCACCAAGCGCATCGACGCCGACGAACCGCAGGGACATGTCCGCGCTTCATACGGCAGCTACAACCAGCGCGATCTGGTCGCTTCGGCCGAACTGCCCTTCAATGACAAGTTCGCCGTTTCGGCGGCCGTCGCCCGTTATCTGCGCGACGGCTACGGCACGAACCTGAATACGGGCAATGAACACTACAACAAGGACGTGACCGCGGCGCGCTTCAGCGCCGAATGGACGCCAACGGATAGCCTGTTCTTCCGCCTGGCGGGCGATATCGTGAAGGACGATTCCAATGCCCGTCACGGCCACCGTGAATTGGCGCCGAGTCCCGCGAACGTCTACGACACCAATGCGGGCGCTGGCGATGCAAACCGGGTTGAGGCCAAGGGTCTGTCGTTGACCGGCGAGTGGAACGTCAATGAGTGGCTGACGCTGAAATCCGTCACCGCTTATCGCGATGGTCTGACGCGCGGCAACATCGACTTCGACAACCTGCCGCAGCCCATCCTCGATATTCCGGCCCGTTATGACGACGACCAGTTCAGCCAGGAATTCCAGGCGGTCTTCAGCGGCGACCGCTGGTCGGGCGTGGCGGGCGTCTACTACCTCGACGCGACGGCGTCGGGCGCTTTCGACACGGTTCTGGGATTGGCGAACCTGAGCATCCTGACCGCCGGGTCGGTGGACACCAAGAGCTATGCTGTCTTTGGTGATTTCAGCTATGATCTGACCGACGCCCTGTCGCTGTCGGTCGGCGCCCGCTGGACCCACGATGAAAAGACCGGAACCGTCTTCCGCCAACAGTATCTGGGCATTCGCAGCCCAGACTTCGGCAATGGGGCGGCGATTCCGTTCGGCGCGCCGCTTACCGATTACACGGCGAGCCGCGAGTTCGAGAAATTCACGCCGCGCGTCAGCGTTTCCTACAAGCTGAACGCGGACCTGACGACCTATGCTTCCTGGGGGCAGGGCTTCAAGTCAGGGGGCTTCGACATGCGCGGCGACGCCGCCGCCTATCCCGATACGGTTAAGGGCTATGATCCTGAAACCGTCGAAACCTGGGAGATCGGCCTGAAGGGGTCGCTGTTCGACAACCGTCTGAACTTCGCCACCGCCATCTACGATTCCTCCTACAAGGATCAGCAGATCACCACCCAGTATCCGACGGCCGCAGGTGTGGCTTCGGTGGTCGATAACGTCGGCTCGTCCAGCATCCGGGGCTGGGAGTTCGAAGGTCGCCTGCGCGTTACGGATAGCCTGACGCTGAACGGCATGCTCAGCTATACGGACGCCCAGTTCGACGAGTTCCTCGCCTATATTCCGACGGGGCCGCTGAACAACGCCTGCCCGACCCAACCGGGATGTTTCGTCGATGTGTCGGATGATCGCGCCTTCCAGAACACGCCTGAATGGACCGGCTCGATCGGCGCGACCTATACGCACTGGATGGCGAATGGCTCCAGTCTGGCCTTCATGCCTTCGGCCTCCTATCGCGGCGATTACCAACTGTTCGAGACGGCCAGCCCCGTCCTGGACCAGGGCGCCTTCTGGATGTTCGACGCCAGTCTGGTGTGGACGTCTTCAAACGATCGCCTGACGGTCGGCGTCCATGGCAAGAACCTGTCGGATGAGCATTACCGCGTGGGCGGCTATGTCTTCCCGGGCGCCCTCTTCGGCGACTCCCTGATCGGCTACTACGGCGCGCCGCGCACCGTTACGGCCACGGTCGGGCTGAAGTTCTGATCCGGGTCATTTCTCCTGAACGCCTGATCATCTGATCGCAGGCGGCGGTTCGTATGAGCCGCCGCCTTTCTTTTTTGTGGCGCGGGGCGGCGGGACCGCTACCGTCGTCTTCTGAGACATTGTCGGGGAACGTCCATGAGCCAGAACGGGGCTGCCAAAGCTGAAGCGGGAGCGGTCGATGCGCGCGTCGCGTCGCCCAGCTATCGCTACTATGTGCTGGGGATATTGATCCTCATCTATATGCTGAACTTCCTGGATCGGCAGATCATCGGCATCCTGGCCGCGCCGCTGAAGGCTGAGTTCAACCTCAGCGACACCCAGTTCGGCCTGCTGGGCGGGCTGGCCTTCGCCCTGCTGTATTCGACGCTGGCCATTCCGATCGCCTGGCTGGCGGACCGGTTCAGCCGTGTGTGGATCATGACCGGCGCCCTGACGCTGTGGTCCGGCTTCACCGCACTGTGCGGTCTGGCGGGCGGGTTCGGTTCGCTGTTCCTGTGCCGGATGGGCGTGGGCATCGGCGAGGCGGGCGGCGTGGCCCCGGCCTATTCCCTGATCGCGGACTATTTCCCCAAGTCGCAGCGGGCGCGGGCGCTGGCGGCCTATGCCTTTGGTATTCCGCTGGGCATGGCGGCGGGCACCCTGGTCGGGGGGCTGCTGGCGGCGACATACGGATGGCGCACGGCCTTCATCGTCGTGGGCGTTCTGGGCGTGCTGGTCGCGCCGGTCCTGCGCCTGACGGTCAAGGATCCCAAGCGCGGGGGGCTGGATATCGAACCGGCCGCGCCCGCAGCGGCGCCGGTCGAGACGCCCAAGGCGCCGCCTTTCAAGGAAGTGGTGCGCACCCTGGCGCCCAAGCCCAGCTTCTGGCTGCTGGCTTTCGGGGCGGCATCGTCCTCGGTGTGCGGTTATGGCGTGGCCGCCTGGCTGCCCAGCTTCTTCATGCGCAGCTTCGGCCTGACCCTGTCGCAGACCGCCTGGTATTATTCGGCCATCGTCCTGGTCGGCGGGGTGGCGGGCATATGGCTGGGCGGGTCGATGGCTGACCGGCTGGGCAAGACGTCCAAGGCCGCCTATCCGTTGACGCCTGCGATCGCGTTTCTGATCTCGGTGCCCTGCTTCATCCTGGCGATGAACTCGGGCGCGGTGGTGGGCGCGGTCATGCCGGGGTCTGACTCCAACGGTTTTGCGGCCCTGGCGCTGGCCTTTGTGATTTTCCTCATCCCGACGGGGCTGAACCTGACCTGGCTGGGACCGATCACGGCGGCGGTCCAGCATCTGGCCACGCCCGCCATGCGGACCACGGCCTCGGCCCTGTTTCTGCTGATCAACAACCTGTTGGGGATTGCGGTCGGCATCTACTACTTCGGGTGGATGAGCGATCTGTTGCGCCCGACCTTCGGCGAAGAGAGCCTGCGCTGGGCCATCTATACCGGGATGGGCTTCTATCTGCTGTCATCGGCCCTGCTGTTCGGGGCTTCGCGCACACTGAAGAAGGACTGGGTGGACTGAAACGCCGTTCATCGAGGCCGCCCCGCGCGGCATAAGAAAATCCTCATGAGGCCATAAGGCGACAGACGGTTGCGCAGGGGAAGCCGCGACGCCTATAAGCGCGGCCAAAGTTTCCACAAACCTCCCTCAGAACGGCGCGGGTCCAAAATGAACATTCACGAGTATCAGGCCAAGCAGGTCCTCAAGGGCTACGGCGCCCCGGTCGCGGACGGCGTCGCCATCACCTCGGCCGACCAGGCCGAGGCGGCCGCCAAGCAACTGCCTGGCCCGCTCTATGTCGTGAAGTCGCAGATCCACGCCGGCGGCCGCGGCAAGGGCAAGTTCAAGGAACTGGGCGCCGACGCCAAGGGCGGCGTGCGTCTGGCCTTCTCGATCGAGGAAGCCGTCGCCCACGCCAAGGAAATGCTGGGCAACACCCTGGTGACCGCCCAGACGGGCGAGGCCGGCAAGCAGGTCAACCGCCTGTACATCGAAGACGGCGCCGACATCGCCCGTGAACTGTACTGCTCGCTGCTGGTCGACCGCTCGGTCGGTCAGACGGCCTTCGTCGTTTCGACCGAAGGCGGCATGGACATCGAGGAAGTGGCCCACGCCACGCCTGAGAAGATCCACACCATCGCCATCAACCCGGAAGCCGGCGTCACGGCCGAGAACGTCGCCGCGATCAACGCTGCGCTGGAACTGACGGGCGACGCCGCCGAAGACGGCAAGTCGCTGTTCCCGATCCTGTACAAGGCCTTCGTCGAGAAGGACATGGACATGCTCGAGATCAACCCGCTGATCGTCATGGAAAACGGCCACCTGCGCGTTCTGGACGCCAAGGTTTCGTTCGACGGCAACGCCCTGTACCGCCACGAAGACATCCGCGCCCTGCGCGATGAAACCGAAGAAGACGCCAAGGAAATCGAGGCCTCGAAGTGGGACCTCGCCTATGTGGCCCTGGACGGCAACATCGGCTGCATGGTCAACGGCGCCGGTCTGGCCATGGCGACGATGGACATCATCAAGCTGTACGGCAAGGAGCCCGCCAACTTCTGCGACGTCGGCGGCGGCGCCGGCAAGGACAAGGTCGCGGCGGCCTTCAAGATCATCACCGCCGACCCGAAGGTCGAGGGCATTCTCGTCAACATCTTCGGCGGCATCATGAAGTGCGATGTCATCGCCGAGGGCGTCGTGGCCGCGGTGAAGGAAGTGGGCCTGAAGGTGCCGCTGGTCGTGCGTCTGGAAGGCACGAACGCCGAGCTGGGCAAGAAGATCCTGAACGAGTCGGGCCTGACCATTCAGGCTGCTGACGACCTGGACGACGCCGCCCAGAAGATCGTCGCGGCGGTCGCGTAAGCGCCGCTACCGCCCAGCAGACACACAGAATTCAGAGCACAGACACATGTCCATCCTCATCAATAAAGACACCAAGATCCTGGTTCAGGGCCTGACCGGCAAGACCGGCGGCTTCCACACCGAACAGGCGCTGGCCTATTACAACACCAAGATGGTCGGCGGCGTGCACCCGACCAAGGGCGGCCAGACCTGGACCGGCTCGCACGGTGAAAACCTGCCGATCTTCGCCTCGGTCGCCGAAGGCAAGGAGCGCACCGGCGCCGACGCCACCGTCATCTACGTCCCGCCGGCAGGCGCGGCTGACGCCATCATCGAGGCCATCGAGGCCGAGATCCCCTTCATCACCTGCATCACCGAAGGCATCCCGGTGCAGGACATGGTGCGCGTCAAGGCGCGCCTGGACCGTTCGAACTCGCGCCTGCTGGGCCCGAACTGCCCCGGCGTCCTGACCCCGGAAGAGTGCAAGATCGGCATCATGCCGGGCAACATCTTCAAGAAGGGCAACGTCGGCATCGTCTCGCGTTCAGGCACCCTGACCTATGAAGCCGTGTTCCAGACCACGAACGAAGGCCTGGGCCAGACCACGGCCGTCGGCATCGGCGGCGACCCGGTCAAGGGCACCGAGTTCATCGACGTGCTGGAAATGTTCCTGGCCGACGATGCGACCGAGTCCATCATCATGATCGGTGAAATCGGCGGCGCGGCCGAAGAAGACGCCGCCCAGTTCCTGATCGACGAAGCCAAGAAGGGCCGCAAGAAGCCGATGGCCGGCTTCATCGCGGGCCGCACCGCGCCCAAGGGCCGCACCATGGGCCACGCCGGCGCTGTCGTCTCGGGCGGCAAGGGCGATGCGGAATCCAAGATCGCCGCCATGGAGGCCGCGGGCATCCGCGTCTCGCCGTCGCCGGCGCGTCTGGGCACGACTCTGGTGGAAGTGCTGAAGGGCTAAGCCCTTCAGCAGCGCACGCTGCGCGTGCGGGCGCTATCGCTCGCCGCGCGGCGGCTCGCTGCTTCAGCGCCTTTTTGAGGGGCGCGGCGCTATGCTCGTGACGCGGTCGCTCGCTGCTTGAGCGCCGGATTCACTTGAGGGTGGGTTCGGCGCCGGGCGGGACGGATTAGATCAAAGTCTGATCGATCCGCGTTCCGGGGGTGTTTTTCGCGCCATGTGACCTTTTGTAACGCCTCCGGAATCGTCCGGAGGCGTTTTTTCTTGCGGAATCGACCAAATTCCACCCGCTCCGCCTCCCTTCGGTCATGACCAGTAAGGAAACTGGGCCTATATGAACGGCGCTGCTCTCCGCGCGGCTGTGCGCGGGCGGTTGTAAAGGGACGATTGAGAGAAAAATGGCGGACGATGCGGGTCGGCTGAACCAGGTCTTTGCCGAGACCTCCTTCCTCTATGGCGCAAATGCCGCCTTCATTGAGGACCTGCACGAAAAATGGGCCTCGGACCCCGGCTCGGTGTCGGGCGAATGGCGCGCCTTCTTCGATCAGCTGAAGGACAACGCCGACCTCGTGAAGCAGTCGGCCGCCGCCGGCTCGTGGGGCCGTTCGGGCGTGACCGAGCCGACCGAGGAAACCGCCGTGTTCGACGGCCGCTGGCCTGCGCCCAAGGTCGACCCGAAGGCCGCCGGCAAGCCCGGCGCCCGCCCGGCCGCTGCGGCGCCTGCCGCCGCTGCCTCCGTGGACGTGCGCGCCGCCGCGCATGACTCCATCCGCGCCCTGATGCTGATCCGCTCCTATCGCGTGAACGGCCACCTGCAGGCGAACCTCGACCCGCTGGGCATCGAGCAGCCGGTTCAGAACCCTGAGCTGACGCCTGAATTCTACGGCTTCACCGAAGCCGACATGGACCGCCCCATCTATCTGGACGGCGTCCTGGGTCTTGAGACCGCCTCCCTGCGTCAGGTGATGGAGCTGCTGCGCCGCACCTATTGCGGCAACATCGGCGTGCAGTTCATGCACATCGCCGAGCCGGAAGAAAAAGCCTGGCTGCAACAGCGCATCGAAGGCCCGGACAAGTTTGCCCAGAACGCCTTCACCAAGGAAGGCAAGCTGGCCATCTTCAAGAAGCTGGCTGAAGCCGAAGGCTTCGAGCGCTTCCTGCACAAGCGCTTCCCCGGCACCAAGCGTTTCGGTCTGGACGGCGGCGAGGCCATGGTCCCGGCGCTGGAGCAGGTCATCAAGCGCGGCGGCGCCCTGGGCGTCGACGAAATCGTTCTGGGCATGGCGCACCGCGGCCGTCTGAACGTGCTGGCCGCCGTCATGGGCAAGCCCTACAAGGCCATCTTCCACGAGTTCCAGGGCGGCTCTTCGGTCCCCTCGGACATCGAAGGCTCGGGCGACGTCAAATATCACATGGGCGCTTCGTCGGACCGTGAGTTCGACGGCCACAGCGTTCACCTGTCGCTGACCGCCAACCCTTCGCACCTTGAGATCGTCAACCCGGTCGTGCTGGGCAAGTCGCGCGCCAAACAGGCGTTCGACATCCGCGAGGCCGAGGTCAACAAGGGCAAGCCGGACGCCGAATGGGTGCTGGACCGCTCCAAGGTCGCGCCGCTGCTGATCCACGGCGACGCCGCCTTCGCCGGTCAGGGCGTGGTGGCTGAATGCTTCGCCCTGATGGGGCTGAAGGGCTACCGCACCGGCGGCACCCTGCACTTCGTCATCAATAACCAGATCGGCTTCACCACGGCGCCGCGCAACTCGCGCTCGTCGCCCTATCCGTCGGATGTGGCCCTGATGGTTCAGGCGCCGATCTTCCACGTCAACGGCGATGACCCCGAAGCGGTCGTCTTCGCTTCCAAGGTGGCCACCGAATACCGCCAGAAGTTCCACAAGGACGTGGTGGTCGACATGTTCTGCTACCGCCGCTTCGGCCACAACGAAGGCGACGATCCGACCTTCACCCAGCCGCTGATGTACGCCAAGATCAAGAACCAGCCCTCGACGCTGGAGATCTACGCCAAGCGCCTGATCGGCGAAGGCGTCATCACCCAGGCGGAAGTCGACGCCGAGATCGCCCGGTTTGAGGCCTACCTCGACGCCGAGTTCGAGGCCGGCAAGACGTTTGAAGCCAAGAAGGCCGACTGGCTGGACGGTCAGTGGCAGGGCCTGGGCGCCGAGAAGACGGACGACGCCGCCCAGCGCGGGGAGACCGCCGTCGTCGCCGACAAGCTGCGCGACTACGGCCACCGCCTGACGACCATCCCGAACAGCGTCGACGTCCACAAGACGCTGAAGCGCGTCATTGAGGGACGTCGTGACGCCGTGGCGAGCGGTGAAAACATCGACTGGGCCACGGCCGAGAGCCTGGCCTTCGCCAGCCTGCTGGACGAGGGCTACAACGTCCGCCTGTCCGGTCAGGACTCGGTGCGCGGCACTTTCTCGCAGCGCCACTCGGGCATCACCGACCAGACGACCGAGCAGCGCTACTTCCCGCTCAACAATCTGCGCGACGGTCAGGGCCACTTCGAGGTCATCGACTCGGCCCTGTCGGAAGAGGCTGTGCTGGGCTTCGAGTACGGCTATTCGCTGGCCGACCCGAACACCCTGACCATGTGGGAAGGGCAATTCGGCGACTTCGTGAACGGCGCCCAGGTGGTGATCGACCAGTTCATCTCGTCGGGCGAGCGCAAGTGGCTGCGGATGAGCGGCCTCGTGATGCTTCTGCCGCACGGCTATGAAGGCCAGGGCCCGGAGCACTCGTCGGCCCGCCTTGAGCGCTTCCTGCAGCAGTGCGCCGAGAACAACATGCAGGTCGCCAACTGCACGACGCCGGCCAACTATTTCCACATCCTGCGTCGCCAGCTGCACCGCTCGTTCCGCAAGCCGCTGATCCTGATGACGCCCAAGTCGCTGCTGCGTCACAAGAAGGCCGTCTCGACCCTGGCCGACATGGCCGAGGGTTCGTCCTTCCACCGCGTGCTGCGCGATGACGCCGAGCTGCGTCCGGACGTGGCGGGCGTCACGCTCAAGGCCGACAAGGACATCCGCAAGGTCGTCGTCTGCTCGGGCAAGGTCTATTACGACCTGCTGGACGCGCGCGAGAAGGCGGGCGTCAACGACATCTACATCCTGCGTCTGGAGCAGTTCTATCCGTGGCCGATCAAGTCGATCTCGGCTGAACTGGCGCGCTTCCCCAACGCTGATCTGGTGTGGTGTCAGGAAGAGCCGAAGAACATGGGCGGCTGGACCTTCGTCGATCCGTGGATCGAGCTGACGCTCGAGAAGCTGGACGTGAAGGCCAAGCGCGCGCGCTACGTCGGCCGTCCGGCTTCGGCCGCCACTGCTGCGGGCCTGATGAGCCGACACCTGAAGGAACTCGAGACCTTCCTCGCCGAGGCCATGGCCTGACCGCCGCGCCTGACCCAAGAAACAAGCAAAGTTCAGACACGAAAAGACACTGAAGATGGCCGATATCCTGACCCCTGCCCTCGGTGAATCCGTCGCCGAAGCCTCCATCGCCAAGTGGACCAAGAAGGTCGGCGACGCCGTGAAGAAGGACGAAGTCCTGGTCGAGCTGGAAACCGACAAGGTTTCGCTGGAAGTCGTCGCTCCTGCCGACGGCGTGCTGTCGGCGATCAACGCCGGTGAAGGCGACACCGTCGTCCCCGGCACGGTGCTGGGCGCCGTGACCGAAGGCGGCGCGGCCGCCGCCTCTGCTCCGGCTGCTGCGCCCGCCGCTGCTCCTGCCGCTTCGGGCGGCGCTGCGGTCGACATCGCTGTGCCGACCATGGGCGAAAGCGTCGCCGAAGGTTCGATCGGGACCTGGCTGAAGAAGTCGGGCGACACCGTCGCCAAGGACGAACTGCTGGTCGAGATCGAAACCGACAAGGTGGCGGTGGAAGTCTCGGCCCCGGCCGCCGGCGTCCTGACCATCTCGGCGGCTGACGGCGCCACCGTGACCCCCGGCCAGGTGATCGGCTCGGTCGCCGCCTCGGGCGCCGCTGCTGCGGCCGCTCCGGCTGCGGCTGCTGCTCCGGCCAATACGGGTTCGGCGCAGGCTCCTGCGTCCGCCCATCTGTCGCCCGCCGTTCAGCGCGTGGTGTCGGAAAACAACCTGAACCCGGCCTCGCTGTCGGCTTCGGGTCCGAAGGGCAACATCACCAAGGCCGACGCCATCGCCGCCATCGGCGCCGCCGCTCCGGCTGCGCCCAAGACTGCTGCTGCCCAATCTCAGGCTTTGGCCGCTCCGCGCGCCGATCAGCCGCGCGAAGAGCGGGTGAAGATGACGCGCCTGCGTCAGACCATCGCCCGCCGCCTGAAGGAATCCCAGAACACGGCCGCCCAGCTGACCACCTTCAACGAGGTGGACATGACCAACGTCATGGCCCTGCGCGCCCAGTACAAGGAAGTCTTCGAGAAGCGCCATGGCGTGAAGCTGGGCTTCATGTCCTTCTTCACCAAGGCCGTGGTTCAGGCCCTGCACGAAATCCCGGCCGTCAACGCCGAGATCGACGGCACGGACATCATCTACAAGAACCACTACGACATCGGCATCGCCGTCGGCACCGACAAGGGTCTGGTGGTTCCGGTTCTGCGCGACGCCGATGCGCTGTCGCTGGCCGGCATCGAGAAGGGCATCGCCGCTCTGGGCAAGGCCGCCCGTGACGGCGCCCTGACCATGGATCAGATGCAGGGCGGGACCTTCACCATCACCAACGGCGGCACCTATGGCTCGCTGATGTCGACGCCGATCCTGAATACGCCGCAGTCGGGCATTCTGGGCATGCACAACATCGTGCAGCGTCCGATGGCCGTGAACGGCGAGGTCAAGATCCGCCCGATGATGTATCTGGCCCTCAGCTACGATCACCGCATCGTCGACGGCAAGGAAGCCGTGACCTTCCTGGTTCGCATCAAGGAACTGCTGGAAGATCCGGCGCGCGCCCTGCTGGACCTGTAAGGTCCGCGCGACGCAGACGACTGACGACGGCGGGGTCTTCTGACCCCGCCGTTTTCAATTGGGCGGCGGGTGTTAAGGTGCGGGCATGAGCCTGATCGAGATCGCCCGATATCACGATGTCTATGAGGCCGATCTGGCGGCGGCCTTCCTGTCGTCTCACGACATCGAGGTGTCGGTGACCGAGCGGTTCCAGACCACGGTCGATCCCCTGATGCAGCGCGCGCTGGGCATCCGCCTGATGGGCCGGGCGGATCAGGCGGCGCAGGCCCGCGATCTGTTGACGCGCGCCGGTGCGGGCGAGTTCGCCAGCGATGACGGCGACGATCTGGCCGCGCCGGATACACGAGCCCGCGCGGCGTCGCGCGGATTGGCCCTGTTCGGTTTCGCGGCCGGTGCGGCCTTTGTCGGCACCAGTCTGCCGCGCCGGTTCGAGCCTCTGCAGTGGGCGGGCGTGGGGCTGATCCTGTCGGTTCTGATCCTGAGCGGTCTCGCTATGCTGTGGGCAGGAAGTCACGGCGCCATGGGCTGACGCCTTGACGCGAAGGCTGGAAATGAAGGAGTTTCGCCCTCTGCCTGTGACGGAGAGTTTCGCGTGCGCCTCAATCTGAAAGCCGTTTGCGGCGCCCTTGGCCTGACGGCGGCTCTGGTGGTCTGCGGGCCGGTTCTGGCGGGCGGCGCCTATAATGACGACAGCGCCGATTTCCGCCGCGTGGAGCCGTCAAATGCGGACATGACCCTGATCCGTGAGAGCGGCCAGTGGCGCGTGCTGATACGCGCGGGAGGCCTGCCCAACGGCGCCGCCACGGCCGCCGACTGCGAACTTCAGGCGCGCGGCGCCCAGGACCGCGACGACGTCATCCACGCCCGCATCATCCCCTTCGAGGGCGAGATCAACGACCTGACGGCGGCCGACATCGGCGCTGACGCTCCCGTCGTCCGGGTGCGGGTCGGGCCGGAAGGCGCCTTTGTCGAGGATAAGGCGGCGGCCGCCCGTTTCTGCGGCATGGGATCGGACATTTCCGGTTTCTACATGCGCAGCCAGACCCCGGACTGAGGGCCTCTACAGGCCCGAATCCCACGCCCCGGCGTCGCGCATCCGCCCGTCGCGGGCTTTGGCCGCGCGGCGTTCCAGATCGTGGGCCATGTCGCAGATGGCGCTGGACACCGTCGTCTTGTGAACGCCCGGCACGACGGCGTGAACAAAGGCGCAACCCGCCAGCCGCAACAACTTGAAGCCGAAGCGGGACGAGGCGGCCATGTGCTGGATATAGGTTTCCCCGACCTCGCGCGGGTGTTCGCGGAACAGGCGGTTGAAAACACGCGACATACAGTCAGCCTGAGATGGCGGCACGGGCGCCTCTACCCGGCGGCTATATTCTGGCCTAAACCGACGATAGAAACAGGGGGCGCATGGTCACGCCGTTTCAACCCCGCGTGAAGCCCCGCTCCAGACGTAAAAAAGGACGACCGATGGCCGACGCCAAGACCGCTTCCGCCCAGAAATCTTCCGCCCAAACCTTCCGCTGGGATGACCCGTTCGACCTGACGGGGCGTCTGACGGACGAGGAGCGGATGGTTCAGGACGCGGCGCGGTCCTATGCGCGCGAGGCCCTGCTGCCGCGCGTGGTCGCCGCCTTCCGTGACGAGACGTTCGACCGCGCCATCATGACCGAGATGGGCGAGATGGGCTTCCTCGGCGCCACCCTGCCCGAGCAGTACGGCGGCTCTGACGCCAGCCACGTCGCCTATGGCCTGATTGCACGCGAAGTCGAGGCGATCGACAGCGGATACCGCTCGGCCATGAGCGTGCAGTCGTCGCTGGCCATGTACCCGATCTTCGCCTTCGGTTCGGACGAGCAGAAGCTTAAGTTTCTCCCGAAGATGGCGGCGGGCGAACTGGTCGGCTGCTTCGGCCTGACCGAGGCCGACGGCGGGTCGGACCCGGCCTCGATGAAGACCACGGCGGTCGCGGTCGACGGCGGCTATCGCCTGAACGGCGGCAAATACTGGATCACCAACTCGCCCATCGCCGACCTGGCCATCGTCTGGGCCAAGCTGGACGGCGTGATCCGCGGCTTCATCGTCGAGCGCGACTTCGACGGCTTCACCACGGGCAAGATCGGCGACAAGCTGTCGCTTCGCGCCTCGGTGACGGGCGACATCGGCCTGAACGACGTCTTTGTGCCGGAAGCCAACATCCTGCCCGGCGTGCAGGGGCTGCGCGGGCCGTTTTCGTGCCTGAACAAGGCGCGCTTCGGCATCGCCTGGGGCGCGATGGGCGCAGCCGAGTTCTGCTTCCACGCCAGCCGCAACTATGTGGCCGAGCGCACCCTGTTCGGTCGCCCGCTATCGTCGCGCCAGCTGGTGCAGAAGAAGCTGGCCGACATGCAGACCGAGATATTCCTGGGCTTCGAGGGCGCCTATGCGCTGGGTCGTCTGCTGGACACGGGCGCCTGGGTTCCCGAGGCCATCAGCCTGATGAAACGCAACAACTGCGGCAAGGCCCTGGCCGTCGCGCGCGAGGCCCGCGACATGCACGGCGGGGCCGGCATCACCGGCGAACTGCACGTCATGCGCCACGCCATGAACCTGGAGACGGTCAACACCTATGAAGGCGCCCACGACGTCCACGCCCTGATCCTGGGCCGCGCCATCACCGGCGAAGCCGCCTTCTGAGACGAAGCGTTGCAGAAAACGCGCGGCGGCGAAGATCCTTTGTCGATGTCGCGCGTTTGTCTCGCCTGCGGGCGGCGAAGCTCGCCATTGAATCCCGTCCGTCCGCCGGTCAAGGCAGAGGGCGCGCTAAGGAATACGGAATGACCAAATACAGCCTGCTGGCCGGCGCTGCCCTGGCGATCTTCAGCTTCAGCGGCATGGCGCAGGCTGCGCCCGTGGAGGCGATGCTGGCGGGAACGGCGACGACCGCTGTCCAGTCGCCTGTGGCGGCCATGCCCTATGACGCGCGGCGCGGAGTCTTTACCTTCGCCGCCGGGCTTGAGGAAAGTCTGCCGGCCGTGGTGCAGGTGACGACGCTGGGCCAGTCGCGCGGCCCCAGCTCGGCCCGTAATCCCAAGCCGTCGCAGGGCGGCTCGGGCGTCATCATCGATGCGCGTGAAGGCATCATCGTCACCAATCACCACGTCATCGAGAACGGCCAGAAGTTTACGGTCGACCTGATCGACGGGCGTCTGTTCGACGCGACCCTGATCGGCGCCGACAAGGCGACCGATATCGCCGTGCTGAAGATCGAGGCGCGCGGCCTGTCGCAGGTCGCGACGGTCGATTCCGACACCCTGCGCAGCGGCGATCTGGCCTTTGCGGTCGGCTATCCGCTGGGGCTGGACCAGACGCTGACGATGGGCGTGGTGTCGGGCCTGAACCGCTCGGGCATGGGCGACGCCATTGAGGACTATATCCAGACCGACGCGGCGGTGAACTCGGGCAACTCGGGCGGGCCGCTGCTGGACAGCCGCGGGCGCCTGATCGGCATCAACACCGCCATCCTGTCGGGCGGCTTCGGCGGCGGCAACGACGGCATCGCCTTCGCCGTGCCGACGCGCATCATGATGTTCGTGGTCGATCAGCTGCGCGCCACCGGCGAGGTCAAGCGCGGCCGCGTGGGTCTGGGCCTCGGCTCCCTGACGGCAGAGCGGGCGCGCGACATCGGGCTGAACATCGTGCGCGGCGCCGTGGTCTATGACGTCGAGCCGGGCTCGGCGGGTGAGAAGGCGGGGCTGAAGGCGGGCGACGTGCTGACGCGCATTCAGGACCGCCCTGTGGCCAACGCCGGATCGGTTCAGGCCACGATCGGCATCGCCCGCGCCGGAACCCAGATGCCGGTCGTCTATCTGCGTGACGGCCGTGAGGGCTCGACCCGCCTGACGATCGAGCCGTCCGATCCGGCGCCGGTGCGTCTGGGCGCCCAGGCGGCCATGTCGCGGGGTCTGACGGTGCGGAACATGGCGTCGGAGCGCGGCGCCCAGATCGCCGTGGTCGATGCAGGTTCGTCCGCCGCTGCAGCAGGCCTCCAGGCCGGTGATGTGGTGGTTCAGGCGAACGGCGCCGACATCGCGGACATGAAGGATCTGGCGCAGCGCCTTCAGGCGGCGGGCGAGGCGGCGGTGACGCTGATCGTCCTGCGCGACAGTGAACGGGTCGAGATCGACCTGCCCGCCTGATCTTCTGGCTCAGAGCTGACTAGAAATCGCCCGCGTGACCAGACCGTCGCGCGGGCGATGTCTTGCGCGGATGCCGGACAGCAGAACGCCCGCGCTACCGGGAGGGGGAGGCAGGCGCGGGCGTCGCTTGGAGGAAGCATCGACCCGCCAGGGCCCTGTACGCGGAAAAATCCGGGGGGCTTGGGGGGGCTGTTCAGGATCCGGGACTTTTCCAGACTCCGACGGGCCGATGCTGCTTTTGTGGCGGCCCTTCCGGGCGGACGAAGGACCGAATGGGGGCCTTTTCGTGTCGTTTCGGATTTTCCCGGTCGGTGAAAATCGAAGCGAAAGCGGTTCACATGGCTGTGCATGTGAACCTTTGTCGGCGATCTAGACCTTTGACAGGATCAGCGTCGCATTGGTGCCGCCGAAGCCGAAGCTGTTGGACATGACGTGCTTCAGTTCGCCGTCGTGGCGCTGACGCAGGATCGGCATGCCCTCGAACTCGGGATCCAGGTTCTCGATGTGGGCGCTCTCGGCCGCAAAGCCGTGCTTCATCATCAGCAGGCAGTAGATGGCTTCCTGTGCGCCAGCCGCGCCCAGCGAGTGGCCCGTCAGCGACTTGGTCGAGGAGATCATCGGCAGGTCGTCGCCGAAGACGTTGCGCACAGCGCCCATCTCCTTCAGGTCGCCGACCGGCGTGGAGGTGCCGTGCGGGTTCAGGTAGTCGATCTTCGGATTACCGGCCATTTCCAGCGCGATCTTCATGCAGCGCTCGGCGCCCTCGCCCGAGGGGGCCACCATGTCGAAGCCGTCGGAATTGGCGCCGTAGCCGGTGACTTCGGCGTAGATGGTCGCGCCGCGCGCCACGGCGCGTTCGTACTCTTCCAGCACCACGATGCCCGCGCCGCCCGCGATGACGAAGCCGTCGCGGGTCGTGTCATAGGCGCGGCTGGCCTTGTCCGGGGTGTCGTTGAAGTTGGAGGACATGGCGCCCATGGCGTCGAACATGTTCGACATGGACCAGTCGATGTCCTCGCAGCCGCCCGCGAAGACCACGTCCTGCTTGCCCCAGGCGATCTGCTCGGCGGCCGCGCCGATGCAGTGGGCGCTGGTCGCACAGGCGGAACTGATCGAATAGTTGATGCCCTTCAGCTCGAACCAGGTGGCCAGCACGGCCGAGGGGCCGGACGCCATCGCCTTGGGCACGGCGAAGGGGCCGACGCGCTTGGGCGAGCCCTTTTCGACCGTGGTGGCCGCGGCCTGCAGGATGACCTGGGTCGAAGGACCGCCTTCGCCGACGATCAGGCCGATGCGCTCGTTCTTGATCTCGTCGGCGGACAGGCCGCTGTCCTTCAGCGCTTCTTCAAAGGCGATGTGCGCCCAGGCCGTGCCGTTGGCCAGGAAGCGCGCGGCGCGGCGGTCGACCAGAGGCGCCCAGTCTTCGGCCGTATGACCAAGGGCCGGCGGCGCCCAGACCTGGGAGCGGAAGCCGTATTTGGCGTGGTCGGCGGCGTGCTGGACGCCTGATCTGGCGTCGCGCAGGGAGGCTGCGACCTGATCCTGGCCGGTGCCGATGGAAGAGACGATGCCCAGTCCGGTGACGACGACACGCCGCATGGTGTTTCCAATCCTACAAAGTCTGCGGACGCCGCGTTGACCGCGGCTATCCATCAAAGTGGGGTCAGGCGGCGTCCGGTTCCACCGGGGCCGCGCCGCCGAACAGGCCGACGCGCATGTCCGCACAGGTATAGATGACCTCGCCGTCAGCCTCGAGCACGCCGTCGGCGATGCCCATGACCAGCTTGCGGTTGATGACGCGCTTCAGGTGAACCTTATAGACCACCTTCTTGACGTCCGGCGTTACCTGACCGGTGAATTTGACCTCGCCGACGCCCAGCGCCCGGCCCTTGCCCGGCCCGCCGATCCAGCCGAGGTAGAAGCCGACCAGCTGCCACATGGCGTCCAGGCCCAGGCAGCCCGGCATGACCGGATCGCCGATGAAGTGGCACTGGAAGAACCAGAGGTCCGGATTGATGTCGAGTTCAGCCTCGACATAGCCCTTGCCGTAGTCGCCGCCGTCGGCGCTGATGGTCTTGATCCGATCGAACATCAGCATGGGCGGCGCCGGCAGTTGGGCGTTGCCCGGACCGAACAGCTCGCCCCGGCCCGAGGCCAGCAGGCCTTCGTGATCGAACGACGACGGATATTGCGACTGGCTCAAGGAAATCGGCTCCGAAAGGTGTTGCTGGCGGGTTACACGACCCGGAGGCCGCGCTCAACTATGCCGTCAGCATATGAGATCAGGAAGCGCGGCCGGTTCCGGCCGGGCGGGCGGCGTTGCACAGGGCGCGTTCCTGGGCGCCGAAGACGGCCCTCTGCTGCACCCAGCCGCGCAGTTTGCGCGCCCGCACCCTGCACCAGCCGTCCTCGCATTCGTCCAGCGGAACAAGGGCGCGGGGCGACAGAAGGGCGCGGACCGAGGCGGTCTCGGACCGGCCCGAGCGGATCGGCACAGGCTCGTCCGAACGGTTGAACACGCTGCGACGGCCCGAGGCGACGGTGCGGTGGATCCAGGCCACGGAGCCGTCGGGGTCGCAGATCTTTCGCCACTCGCGCGTTTCGGCGATCACCTGAACGGGCAGGCCTGCGGCGCGGTATTCCCACAGGATGCGATAGTCGAGCCCCGGCCCCTGACGCGCCCGCACCTGCGAGGATTTCAGCGTCACCCAGCGCGGCACCTCCAGCCCCGTCGGGGTCGGGCGGCCGTCGGGCATGGTCGATCCCGCCGACAGCAGAACCCCGGTCATCAGGACGGCGGCGAGGGCCGCGACGCGAGGCGCCCTTTTGATCCTGACCGCAGCTTTGCTAGACACCGAATATCGACCCGTTCCGAACGGGCGCCGCCCGTGGAAAACCCAGGTCCCCTATGTCCCCTCGCAAGCTTAAGGTCGTATTAACCAGACGCCTGCCTGACGCCGTCGAAACGCGGATGCGCGAACTTTTCGACGCCGAGCTGAACCTGACCGACCGGCCGATGTCGCGCGATGAGCTGGCCGCCGCCCTGCAAAGGGCCGAGGTGCTGGCGCCGACCATCACCGACCATCTGGACGCCGAACTGATCGCGGGCGCGGGCGAGCAGTTGAAGATGATCGCCAACTTCGGCGCGGGCGTGGATCACATCGACATCGACGCCGCCGTCGGGCGCGGCATCATCGTCACCAATACGCCGGGCGTGCTGACCGAGGATACGGCCGATCTGGCCATGAGCCTGATCCTGGCCGTCAGCCGCCGCATCGTCGAAGGCGCAGGCGTAGTCGAAGACGGTCGCTTCGAGGGCTGGAGCCCGACGTGGATGTGCGGCCGCAAGCTGTGGGGCAAGCGTCTGGGCATCGTCGGCATGGGCCGCATCGGCCAGGCGCTGGCCCGCCGCGCCAGGGCCTTCGGGATGCAGGTCCACTATCACAACCGCAAGCCCGTCCCTGACATGATCGCCGAAGAGCTGGGCGCGACCTGGTGGGACGATCTGGATCAGATGCTGGCGCGGATGGACGTCATCTCGCTGAACTGCCCGGCGACGAAGGAGACGCATCATCTGCTGTCGGCCGAGCGTCTGGCCCGGCTTCAGCCACACGCCATCGTGGTCAACACCGCGCGCGGCGAGCTGATCGACGAGGCGGCGCTGGCCGAGGCGCTGGACCGCCGGGCCCTGTTCGGCGTGGGTCTGGACGTGTTCGAGAACGAGCCGAAGGTGCATCCCGGCCTGATCGGCCGTCCGAACGTGGTGCTGCTGCCCCACCTCGGTTCGGCCACCATCGAAGCGCGTCAGGACATGGGCGATCGGGTCATCGCCAACATCATGACCTATCAGAACGGCCACCGTCCGCCCGATCGCGTCATTCCGGCGATGCTCTAGCTGTTGTGGCCTGACCCGCACACGGGGCAGGCCGGGTCGGCGGCGATCTTCGCCACCCGGCTGGTTCCGGCCAGACCGTCGTAGAGCATCAGGCGGCCGGTCAGCGGCTCGCCTGCGCCGGTGATTAGCTTGATCGTCTCCAGCGCCGCCATGGCGCCGATGACGCCGGCCAAAGCGCCGACCACGCCGACGCGGGCGCAGGTCTCGGCGTCAGGCGGAATCTCGGCCACCAGACACTGGTAGCAGGGTCGTCCCTCGAACACCGACACCTGCCCCGACCAGCGGCCCAGGGCGCCCGACACCAGCGGCTTGCCCGCCGCCACGCAGGCGGCGTTGACGGCCAGTCGCGTCTCGAAGTCGTCGGTCCCGTCCAGCGCCAGATCGAAATCCTGCATCAGGGCCGCCGCGCTGTCGGGCGTGACGCGCTGGTTGAAGGTCTGGACCGTGACGTGCGGGTTCAGGGCGTTGAGGCGTTCAGCCCCCGCCTCGACCTTGGCGCGGTCGGAATCGGCGGTGGCGAAGGCGATCTGGCGTTGCAGGTTGGACAGGGCGACCGTGTCGTCGTCGATCAGACCGAGCGTCCCCACCCCGGCGGCGGCCAGATAGAGGGCGGCCGGATTGCCCACGCCGCCCATGCCGACGATCAGCACGCGGGCGCGTTTCAGCGCCTGCTGGCCGGGGCCGCCGATCTCGGACAGCACCAACTGTCGGGCGTAACGCTCGACCTCTTCATCGGAGAAGCGAACGGGTGCGGGGGGCGTCGGGAGCTGGGTCACGCCGACTGTCTAGCGTAGCGGCGGCGCGTCGTCAGGTCGTCGCGGGCGTCAGGCCGACAGCCGCGGCCAGCAGGGCCTCGGCCCGCGCAGGGCTGAGCTGCTCCAGCGCATCGCCGTTCAACAGGGCGTCTGCCTCAGGCGTCAGTTCGGCCAGGATCATGGGCCAGGCCCCGAACAGGCGCGCAGCGACAGGCCTGTCAGACAGAAGCCGTATATTCTCGTGGCGGGGGTCGACCTTCAGCCGGTCCATCAGACGGTCGATGTCGAATCGGTGCCCTTCGATGACCTGAAGGAAGCGGCCGTCGTGACGCATCAGGGCGCTGGTCAGGCCGTCGCGCCGGTTGTTGCGTTCGGATTCACCCAGAATCTCGGCGAGGGCCAGAAGACTGGTCGCGGCGCCGCCGACGGCGTCGCTGACATAGATGGTGCGATGAAGAACCAAGGGAACTCGTCAAATACGCGACGTCCCCATGACTGCGCGTAAAAGGCGAAGCGAATGGATGGACAACCGGAGCGCTCGTTTTTCACGCCCCGGTTAAGGATTCATTATGGTTAAGCTTTTCTCCAGGAGCCATCCTCTGGGCCGTTCAGCGGGCCTGCGACAAGGGCTGATCTTGCGGCGGACGGCGGGCTTCGCCATGTCAGCGGCCATGAACACGACCGCCTCCAACTTTCCCGACTGGCACGGCACCACCATCCTGGCGGTGCGCAAGAACGGCCGCACCGTCATCGCCGGCGACGGCCAGGTCTCGATGGGGCCGACCATCGTCAAGGGCGCCGCGCGCAAGGTGCGCACCCTGGCGAACGGCAAGGTGTTGGCGGGCTTCGCCGGGGCCACGGCAGACGCCCTGACCCTGATCGAACGGCTGGAGGCCAAGCTGGAGCAGTATCCGGACCAGCTGGCCCGCGCCTGCGTCGAACTGGCCAAGGACTGGCGCACTGACCGCTATCTGCGCCGTCTGGAGGCCATGCTTCTGGTGGCGGACAAGGACACCATTCTGACCGTCACCGGCGTTGGCGATGTGCTGGAGCCGGAATATGGCGTGGCCGCCGTCGGCTCGGGCGGCAACTATGCGCTGGCCGCCGCCCGCGCCCTGATCGACGAGAACACCGAGCTGGACGCCGAGCAGATCGCCCGCAAGGCCATGAAGATCGCCGCCGACATCTGCGTCTACACCAACGGCAATCTCACCATTGAAAGTCTGTAGGGCGTTATCGCTCGCCGCGCAGCGGCGTGCTGCTTGAGCGCCTGTCTGAGTATTTCTGGACTGCCTGAATCATGACCGACCTTTCCCCACGCGAAATCGTCTCTGAACTGGACCGCTTCATCGTCGGTCAGGACGACGCCAAGCGCGCCGTGGCCGTGGCCCTGCGCAACCGTTGGCGCCGCAAGCGCGTGCCCGATGACCTGCGCGACGAGGTCACGCCCAAGAACATCCTGATGATCGGCCCCACGGGCGTGGGCAAGACCGAGATCGCCCGGCGTCTGGCGCGTCTGGCCGGCTCGCCCTTCCTTAAGGTCGAGGCGACCAAGTTCACCGAGGTCGGCTATGTCGGCCGCGACGTGGATCAAATCATGCGCGATCTGGTCGAAAGCGCCCTGGTCATGGTGCGCGACCGGCGCCGTTCGGGCGTCAAGGCCAAGGCCGAAGGGCAGGCCGAGGACCGCATTCTGGACGCTCTGGTCGGCCCCGGTTCGCAGCCCGCCACGCGCGACGCCTTCCGCAGGAAGCTGCGCGCCGGCGAACTGGACGACAAGGAGATCGAGATCGCCCTGGCCGATACGACCTCGCCGTTGCAGGGGCTGGATATTCCGGGCGGCGGCGGCAACGTCGGCCTGCTGAACCTGTCGGACCTGCTGGGCAAGATGGGCGGCGGCCGCACCAAGACGGTCAAGCTGACCGTGCGCGACGCCCTGGCGCCCCTTGTCACCGAAGAGAGCGACAAGCTGCTGGATCAGGAAAGCCTGACCAAGGAGGCCCTGCTGCTGGCCGAGAACGAAGGCATCGTCTTCCTCGATGAGATCGACAAGGTCGCCGCGCGTCAGGATCGCGGCGGCGGCGCCGACGTCTCGCGCGAAGGGGTGCAGCGCGACCTGCTGCCCCTGATCGAGGGTACGACCGTCTCGACCAAGTACGGTCCGGTGAAGACCGACCATGTGCTGTTCATCGCCTCGGGCGCCTTCCACGTCGCCAAGCCGTCGGACCTGCTGCCTGAGCTTCAGGGCCGCCTGCCGATCCGGGTCGAACTGAAGGCTCTGACCCGCGACGACTTCAAGCGCATCCTGACCGAGCCGGAGGCGAACCTGATCCGTCAGAACCAGGCCCTGCTGGCGACCGAAGGGGTCGAACTGGTCTTCACCGACGATGCGGTCGAGGCGATGGCCGACGCCGCCGTGGCCGCCAACTCCACCGTCGAGAACATCGGCGCGCGCCGTCTGCAGACGGTGATGGAGCGGGTGCTGGAAGAGACCAGCTTCAAGGCCTCGGACCTGTCGGGCCAGACCCTGACTTTCGACGGCGACAAGGTGCGCGAAAAGGTCGGCGATCTGGCCAAGAACGTCGACCTGAGCCGGTTCATTCTGTGATCGGCTGACGCCTTTCCTCCCCACATAGTGGGGAGGTGGCGCGGCGGCGTAGCCGACGTGACGGAGGGGCCGCTTGGTTCCGCCGTCCCGGCCCCTCCACCACTACGTGGTCCCCCTCCCATTGCATGGGGAGGAAAGTCAGCGGCGCATCGTCTCGACGGCGGCCACCAGCCGCTCCAGTTCCGCCGGGCTGGACAGACGGTGGTCGCCGCCTTCGATCAGGTCGAGGCGCATGTCGCCGCCGGTCAGGCGCTCGGCCAGTTCGACCTGATGGCGCCACGGCACCACGTCGTCGGCGCGGCCCTGCAGCACATGAACCGGCGCCGTGATGTCGATCTGGCCGTCCAGCAGCAGCCAGTCGCGGGCCTCCTCGAACATCCGTCGGGTCAGGACGTAGGAGCCCAGCCCTTCCTCGGTGATGACCGTCTCGCCTTCGCGCAGGATGGCTTGGCGCTCGTGGTCGGCCAGCCCCGGCCACATCAGCTTTTCGGTGAAGTCCTGCGCCGGATTGACCAGCACCACGCCCTTGACCCGTTCCGGCCGCGCCAGTGTCGCCAGCAGCGCCACCCAGCCGCCCATCGACGAGCCGACGGGGATCACCGGCCCCTGAAGGCTGTCGATCAGGGCGATGGCGTCCTCGCGCCAGCGGCCGATGGTGGCCTGTTTCCAGTCGCCGCTCGACACGCCATGCGCGAAGTGGTCGTAGCGCACATATTTCCAGCCGCGCTCGCGGGCGGCGGCGTCCAGCGCCAGGGCCTTGGTCCCCTCCATATCCGAGCGGAAGCCGCCGATCCAGATGACGGTCGGGCCGTCGCCCTTGACCGCCTTATAGGCCAGCGCCTCGCCGTCGGGGCGGATCAGGGTCTGGACGTCGGACATGGAAACTCCTCGGACTGTCATTCCTCACGGAATGGCTTTAGCAGAGACGACGATTGTTCACAGAGGCCGCGAGGCGCCCGCTTGTCTGCTCCCAAAGCCCTGTTCGTCAGCTCCAACCGCATCGGCGACTGCGTCATCTCCTCGGGCGTGATCCGAGAGATCGCGCGCCAGGCGCCGGGCGTTCAGATCACCGTCGCCTGCGGCCGCCCGCCCGCCCCCTTCTTCCGTTCGGCGCCGAACGTCGAGCGCGTCATCATCCTCGACAAGAAGAAGGCCGCCGGACACTGGGTCGATCTGTGGAAACAGGTGCGCGGGACCAGGTGGGATATGGTCGTGGACATCCGCGGCTCGGCTCTGGCCTATCTGATCCCGGCCAAGCGGCGCATCGTCTACAACCGTCGCTGGGAGACGGGCCTGCGCAAGGTTGAGATGGTGTCGCGCCTGATGGGCTCGGCGACGCCGCTGGACCCGGAAATCTTCCTCGACGATCAGGCCCGCGCCGAGGCGGCCGCCATCATCGACCCGCAACTGACGTCTGGTCCGGGCGAAGGGCCGATCATCGCTCTGGCCCCCATCGCGCACCAGCCTGGCAAGTCATGGCCCGCCGACCGTTGGGGCGCGCTGGTCGAGAAGCTGAAGGCCGAGCCGCGCTTTGACGGCTGGCGCTTCATGCCCGTCGGCGGTCCCGGCGACCGGCCGCCCGCGACCCCGGCGCTGGAGGCGGCGGGACCGCGGGCCATCGACTGCGTGGGCAAGGGCGACATCCTGTGCTCGGCCGCCGCCATCGACCGGGCGACCCTGTTCGTCGGCAACGACTCCGGCCTGATGCATGTCTCGGCGGCGTTGGGGCGGCCGACGCTGGGTCTGTTCGGCCCGACGGAGTGGTGGCTGTATGGGCCGTGGGGGGCCAAGACACGCACGGCGGCGTCCAATGAAACCCGTGGCCAGTTCGCTCCGATCGAGGATCTGAGCGTCGATCACGTCTTCGATGCGGTGCTGGACCTGCATGACGCCTATGTCGCCGAAGGGGGCGTAAAGGCCTGAAGGCCCGAAATCCCTTGAAATAGCGGCCTTGCGTCGCCATATTCCGGCCGCTTGGAACGCAGCCGCAGTCTTGCGCGCTGAGTCCAGGCAGCCAGTTTCGCCTCTCTTCTGATCACATAAGGAAACGACGCCCATTCGCCGTCCCATGCAAGCGCCGCCCGTAAAGGACGGGCCGCCCATCAACCAGGATATTCGCGCTCCTCGCGTTCTGCTCATCGACCAGAACGGGGAAAAACAGGGCGTCATGCCGCTGTCCGCTGCGCTGGAGGCCGCCGAGGAGGCGGGCCTGGACCTGGTTCAGATCGTCGCCAACGCCGATGCTCCGGTGTGCAAGATCCTGGACTACGGCAAGCATCGTTTCCAGGAACAGAAGAAGAAGGCTGAGGCGCGCAAGCGTCAGAAGGTCGTCGAGCTGAAGGAAATCAAGCTCCGCCCGAACATCGACAGCCACGACTACGATGTGAAGGCCAAGGCCATGCATCGCTTCTTCGACGATGGCGACAAGGTCAAGGTGACCATCCGCTTCCGCGGCCGCGAAATGGCTCACCCGGAGCTGGGCATGAAGCTGATGCACAAGGTCCAGGCCGATTTCGAGGAAGAGGCCAAGGTCGAGTTCGCGCCCAAGATGGAAGGCCGCCAGATGATCATGATCCTGGCGCCCCGCTGATCGCAGGCTGAACGACAAGACTTTCAGGGACGCCCCGGCCAGATGGCCGGGGCGTCTTACTATCCGGCGGGAAGACCAGGAATGACGGCGCAAACGACAAAGGCTTCCAGCGCGGGGGCGCCGACCCTGGCGGTGCTGTTCGCCGTGGTCTTCATCAATCTGGTCGGGTTCGGCCTGGTGGTGCCGCTGCTGCCCTTCTTCGCCCAGAGCTTGCAGGCCGAGCCGTGGCAGATCACCCTGATGTTCTCGGCCTATTCTCTGGGCCAGTTTTTCGCCGAGCCCTTCTGGGGGCGGCTGTCCGACCGGATCGGGCGAAAGCCGGTTCTGTTGATCACCCTGGCGGCCAACGCCGTCGGCTATCTGCTGCTGGCCTTTGCGCCGACCATCTGGGCGGCGATCCTGGTGCGGCTGTTCACCGGGCTGGGCGCAGGCAACATCTCTACGGTTCAGGGCTATATCGCCGATGTCACCCCGCCCGAGCGTCGGGCCGGACGCATGGGGTTGATCGGGGCGGCCTTCGGCATGGGCTTCATCGTCGGGCCGGGGCTGGGCGGCCTGCTGGCCCAGCCGCAGATGGGCCATGTCGGCTATCAGCTGCCGATCTTTGTCGCCTCGGGCGCGGCGGCGCTGGCGGCGCTGGGGGTGGTGTTCTTTCTGCGCGAGAGCCGAGCCAAGGCCGATCCGGCGGCGCCGCGCCCGCCCTTCCTTGCGGGGCTTCAGTTCGCACGTACCGATGAAGTGGTCTCGCGCGTGCTGGCGGTCAGCCTGATCTATCTGGCGGGCTTTTCGGCGATGGAGGCTGCTTTCGGCCTGTGGGCCGAGCACCGCTATGGCTGGACGGCGCGCGAGGTGGGGCTCAGCTTCATGATCGTGGGGCTGATCTCGGCGGTGAACCAGGGGCTGGTGGCCGGTCGGCTGGCGCGGCGTTTCGGCGAGGCGCGGGTGCTGGCCGCAGGGATGCTGCTGTTCGGCGTCTCAATGGTGTTGCAGGTGACGGCGCCGGCCGCCTGGTTCCCGGCGGGGCGGATTGATCTGGGGCTGTTCAGCATTCCGCTGGTCGCCGGGTGGATCATTCCGGTCATCATGGGGATCGGCGCCTGCGGCATGTCGCTGGCCATGCCCAATATCTCGGCCATGATCAGTCGCTCGTCGCCGCCGGATCGGCAAGGGGCCATGCTGGGGCTGAACATGGCGTCCGGGTCGATGGCGCGCATCGTCGGCCCTATGGTCGCGGGCGTTCTCTATTCCGCCGTGGGGCCGGACTGGCCGTTTCTGGCGGGCGCGGCGCTGGCGGTTCCGGCGGCGGTGATGGCGATCAACGCCGGGCGCGCCGCGCGTCGTCGCGCGATCGCCGTCTGAGCGGTCGAAGCGGACTCTTCTTGCCTCGAGCCGCCGTTTGGCGTAGAAGCCGCGCCTTCGCGTACCGGACCGCCGGGCGAACAGGCATGCCTGGGCGGTCTTAAATCGGTCTTCCCATCTTGGGGCTCAAGTAGCCCGAAGGGCGGTAGACCCCTCAATAAAGAGAGTGAAAATGCCGAAGCTGAAGACGAAGTCGGGCGCCAAGAAGCGCTTCAAATTCACCGCGACGGGCAAGGTCAAGGCTGGCGTGGCCGGCAAGCGCCACCGTTTGATCAGTCACAACTCGAAGTATATCCGCCAGAACCGCGGCACTTCGGTCATGGCCGACGCCGACGCCAAGAAGATCAAGTCCTACATGCCGTACGCCTGATCGGCGCGCTGCATCACTGATCCTCTCCGCTAATCGAATTTGAACTCAGCCTCTCATGCAGTGAGCCGCCGCGCGGCGAACGCTAGAGGCTAAAACAGCAAAAGTCCCTCAAGCAGCGCGGCCCCGCGGGCCGAGCGGTAGGGACTTCCCGAAGGGAAAATTACAATGGCTCGCGTCACCCGGGGCGTTACGTCCCACGCCAAGCACAAGAAGGTCCTGAAGCAGGCCAAGGGCTTCTACGGCCGCCGCAAGAACACCATCCGCGCCGCCAAGGCCGCCGTGGATCGCGCCGGTCAGTACGCCTACCGCGACCGTCGCAACAAGAAGCGTTCGTTCCGCGCCCTGTGGATCCAGCGCATCAACGCCGCGGCCCGCACCGAAGGCTTCACCTATTCGCAGTTCATGCACGGCCTGAACAAGGCGGGCATCGAGCTGGACCGCAAGGTTCTGGCCGCCATCGCCGCCGATGAAGCCGGCTTCAAGGGCATCGCCGACAAGGTTCGCGCGGCCCTGGCCTAAGCCTTTCTCCCTCACGGGATGAAGCAAAAGCCCTCCGGTTCGCGCCGGGGGGCTTTTTGCTTTCGTTCCTAGCGGCTAGACGACCCTCATGACCGATCTCGCTCAACTGGAACTGGACCTCATCAACGCCATCGGCTCGGCCGAGAGCGTGGCGGGTCTGGAGGACATCCGCGTCGCCGCCCTCGGCAAGTCCGGCTCGATCTCGGGCCTGCTGAAAGGCATGGGGGCGCTGAGCCCGGATGAGCGCCGCGAGCGCGGCCCCGTCATCAACGGCCTGCGCGACCGGGTGTCGTCGGCCCTGACCGCCAGGAAGGCCGAACTGGAGGCCGCCGAGCTGGACGCCCGCCTGCTGGCCGAGCGCGTCGATCTGACCCTGCCCAGCCGTCCGCGCCGCAAGGGCGGGGTGCATCCGACCATGCAGGTCATGGACGAAATGGTCGCTGTCTTCGCCGACATGGGCTTTTCGGTCGCCGAGGGGCCGGACATCGAGGACGACTTCCACAACTTCACGGCGCTAAACTTCCCGCCCAAGCATCCAGCGCGGGAGATGCACGACACCTTCTTCCTGAAGCCGGACCCGGAAACGGGCGAGCGCAAGGTGCTGCGCACCCACACCAGCCCGGTGCAGGTCCGCACCATGATGTCGCAGAAGCCGCCGATCCGCATCATCGCGCCCGGCCGCACCTTCCGTAAGGATTCCGACGCGACCCACACGCCGATGTTCCACCAGATCGAAGGCCTGGTGATCGACCGCGACATCCACATGGGCCATCTGAAGACGACGCTGGAGACCTTCATCGCCCGCTTCTTCGAGCTGGACGACGTCCACGCCCGTTTCCGCCCGCACCACTTCCCCTTCACCGAGCCCTCGGCCGAGATGGACATCCGCTGCGACCGCTCGGGCGGCAAGCTGACCCTGAACGAGGGCGAGGACTGGCTGGAGATTCTGGGCTGCGGGATGGTGCACCCGAACGTGCTGCGCAACTGCGGCATCGACCCGGACGAGTATCAGGGCTTCGCCTTCGGCATGGGCGTCGACCGTCTGGCCATGCTGAAATACGGCGTGCCGGACCTGCGCCCCATGTTCGAGGCCGATACGCGCTGGCTGGCGCACTACGGCTTCTCCGCCTTCGCCGCGCCGAACCCGGCGTCGGGCCTCAGCTGATATTGAAAAGAGCGATCCCATGACTGACGCGACCAACACCGCCGCCGAACCGATCACTCTCGAGCCCCTGGGCGCCGGTCCCGACTATGTCGGCAAGGGCGTCTGGCTGCCGCAGCTGTTCATGGAGACGGCCCGCACCGGCGTCATGGTCATCGAGAACCGCCGCTTCGAGAACTGCCTGATCGAGGGACCGGCGGTCCTGTTGCCGATCGAGGGCTGCAACTTCGACGGCTGTGATCTGGGCGACGCCCACGGCGACCTGCGCAACCTGATGCTGGCGCCGCAGGGCCCGCAGCGCGTGACCGGCCCGATCCCGTTCAAGAACTGCCAGTTCGTCAACTGCCGCTTCGTCGGCGTCGGCTTCACCGGCACGCCCGCCTTCCTCGACAACATGGCCAAGGCCCTGGCCCAGCCGCAGGACGGTGCGACCCAATGAAGTTCACGCTTTCCTGGCTGAAGGCCCACCTCGACACCGAGGCTGAGGTCGATCAGGTCGCCGAGGCCATGACCATGGCCGGTCTGGAGGTCGAAGACGTCCACGACCCCATCGCCGCCCTGGCCCCCTTCACCGTCGCCAGGATCATCTCGGCCGAGCGCCATCCGAACGCGGACCGTCTGCAGGTCTGTCAGGTCGAGACGGTGGACGGGATGAAGGAGATCGTCTGCGGCGCCCCGAACGCGCGCGCAGGCCTGACCACCATCTACGCCCCCATCGGCGCCTATGTGCCCGGTCTGGGCGTGACCCTGGTTGAAAAACCGGTGCGCGGCGTGGTGTCCAACGGGATGCTGTGCTCGGGCGCCGAGCTGGAACTGGCCGACGACAGCGACGGCATCCTTGAACTGTCCGACGATCTGCAGGTCGGCGCGCCCGCCGCCGGGGTCTTCGGCGCCGAGCCGGTCATCGACTTCGAGGTGACGCCGAACCGTCCCGACTGGCTGGGCGTGGCGGGCATCGCCCGCGATCTGGCCGCAGCGGGCCTTGGCAAGCTGACGACGCCGGAAATCGTTCCCGTCGCCGGGTCTTTCGACTCTCCAGTGTCGGTGACGCTTGAAGCGCCCGAACTGTGCCCGGTCTTCGCCGGTCGCGTGATCCGGGGCGTCCAGAACGGCCCCTCGCCCGAGTGGCTGCAACAGCGGCTGACCGCCATCGGCCTGCGTCCGATCAATCGCCTCGTCGACATCACCAACCTGATTTCCTTCGACCGGGCGCGGCCGCTGCACGTCTATGATCTGGCGAGCCTGTCGGGCGATGCGATCGTGGTGCGCGCCGGTCGCGGCGACGCCGATCAGATCGAGGCGCTGGACGGCAAGACCTATTCGCCGGGCGCCGCTGACTGCGTCATCGCCGATACCGGGGGCCAGCGCGCCATCGGTCTGGGCGGCGTCATGGGCGGCGTTTCGACCGGCTGTTCGGATGAGACGGTCGACGTCTTCGTCGAGAGCGCCTGGTTCGACCCCATCGCCACGGCCCAGACCGGCCGTTCGCTGGGCATCAACTCTGACGCCCAGTATCGCTTCGCGCGCGGCGTCGACACGGCCTCGGTCGTGCCGGGGCTGGAACTGGCGACGCAACTGATTCTGGACCTGTGCGGCGGCGAGCCGTCGACGGTCACGGTGGCGGGCCAGGCCCCGGCCGCCCCCGCCGCCTTCGCCTTTGATCCGTCCTATGTGAAGCGGCTGTCGGGCATGGACCTGGGCGAGGACCGGATCTTCGAGATCCTGTTCGCCCTGGGCTTCACCGTCATGCGCGGCTCGCCCTGGTCGGTGACGCCGCCTTCGTGGCGACGTGATGTCGAAGGCCCCGCCGATCTGGTCGAGGAAGTCGCTCGCATTCAGGGCTACGCCGCCCTGCCCGACGCGCCCCTGCCGCCGGTCGCCCCGGCGCCGGGCGGGGTGCTCAGCCCGCGTCAGGCGCGCGTGCGCACGGCCCGTCGCGCCCTGGCGGCGCTGGGCTATGCCGAGGCCGTCACCTGGTCCTTCACCAAGCAGTCGATCGCGACCCTGTTCGGCGGCGGCGATGAGCGTCTGGTGCTGGAGAACCCTATTGCGGCCGATCTGGACTGCATGCGGCCCTCGGCCCTGCCGAACCTGATCCAGGCGGCGGCGCGCAACGCCGCGCGCGGCCACGCCGACGTCGCCCTGTTCGAGATCGGCCCCATCTATCTGGACGATCAGCCGACCGGCCAGCGCACCGTCATCGCGGGACTCGTGGCGCCGCACGCCGACCGTCACTGGGGCGGGGCGGGGGAAGATCCCCTGTTCGCGCTGAAGGGCGACCTGCTGGCCGTGCTGGAAGAGATCGGCGCGCCGGTCGGCTCCCTGCAATTGGCGCAAGGGTCGAACCGCGACTGGTGGCACCCCGGCCGCTCGGCCCGGCTGCAACTGGGACCCAAGAACGTCATCGTCGAGTTCGGCGCCCTGCACCCGCGCGTGCTGAAGGCGCTGGACGCCGACGGCCCCATGCTGGCCTTTGAGGTCGTGCTCGATGCCGTGCCCGAGCCTCGCGGTAAGGGCGGCAAGGCGCGCGGCGCGGCCGACCTGCCGAACCTGATGCCCCTGACCCGCGACTTCGCCTTCCTGATGGACGAGGCCAAGGCCGTGGGCGACCTGACCCGCGCCGTAGCGGGCGCAGACAAGGCGATGATCGCCGATGTGCGCGTCTTCGACATCTATCGCGGACAGGGCGTGCCGGAGGGTCAGAAGTCGGTCGCCATCGAGGTCGAAATCCAGCCCCGCGCCGCCACCCTGGCCGAGGCCGAGATCGAAGCCCTGATGGCCAGGGTCAGGGCTGCGGCGACCAAGGCGGGCGGAACGCTGCGGGCCTGAACCAAGCCCTTCTCCCTTGAGGGAGAAAGGCAGAACATGCCTGCACGACAGGCGCTGAAAACCGCTTTGATTACAAAGCCCCGCCTCCTGCGGGCCTTGTTCAGCGCGCCTGCCTTTCCTGTCGCCGCATCATCCCCGGCCGACCTCCCCAGTTCGTCCGATTTCAGACGATTCAGACGAATTAGACTCTGTTTTTTCGCCCTCCGCCGCTTTCACCGCACCTCGCGCGACACGCTTTCGCCCGCTCGCGCGTTCGGCTAGGCAGGGTGGACGTTGATGACGAGGTTCGACTGATGCGCGTGATGATTCTGGGCGGCGACGGCTTCTGCGGCTGGCCGACCGCCCTGCACCTTTCGGCGCGCGGCTGGGACGTGCTGATCGTCGACAACCTCAGCCGTCGCAACATCGACAATGAGCTGGAAATCCGCTCCCTGACCCCGATCCGCACCATGGGCGAGCGCATCGCCGCATGGAACGAGGTGTCGGGCCGCACCATCGACTTCGTCAATCTGACGGTCGGCAAGGCGTTCGATCGTCTGGTCGCCCTGATCCGCGACTGGGCGCCCGACAGCGTCGTCCACTTCGCCGAACAGCGCGCCGCCCCCTATTCGATGAAGTCGGCGCGGCACAAACTCTACACCGTCGACAACAATCTGAACGCCACCAACCACCTGCTGGCCGCCATCGTCGAGAGCGGGCGGGACGTCCATCTGGCCCACCTGGGGACCATGGGGGTCTATGGCTACACCACCGCCGGCCTGCGCATCCCCGAAGGCTATCTGAAGGTCACGGTCGACACCGATCACGGCCCGACCGAACAGGAGATCCTGTTCCCGCCGAACCCCGGCAGCATCTACCACATGACCAAGACGCAGGACGCCCTGCTGTTCCAGTTCTACGCCCGGAACGACGGCCTCAGGATCACCGACCTGCATCAGGGCATCGTCTGGGGCGCCCAGACCGAGGAAACGAAGCAGGACGAGCGTCTGATCAACCGTTTCGACTATGACGGCGACTACGGCACGGTGCTGAACCGCTTCCTGATGCAGGCGGCGGTCGGCTATCCGCTGACGGTGCATGGATCGGGCGGCCAGACGCGGGCCTTCATCCACATTCAGGACACGGTGCGCTGCGTCGAGCTGGCGCTGAAGAACCCGCCCAGGCGCGGCGACCGGGTCAAGATCCTCAACCAGATGACCGAGAGCCGCCGCGTCCGAGATCTGGCGCAGATGGTGGCCGAGATGACCGGCGCCGAAATCCACAACGTCGCCAATCCGCGTCAGGAGGCCGACGAGAACGAACTGGTCGTCGCCAACGACCAGTTCCGCGAACTGGGTCTGAAGCCGATCACTCTGGCCGAGGGGCTGATGGCCGATGTGACCGACATCGCCCGCCGCTACGCCGACCGCGCCGACCGCAGTAAGATTCCCTGCGTCACCGCCTGGAACGCCGGCCGCGCCGAGGCCATCCGTAATGAGGCGGAACCCCCCGCCGCCGCGCCTGCCCGCGCCTTGTCCGCCTGAGAGACTGAAGCCTGATGACTGAGCCCGCCTCCGCCCCGTTCCTGCTGGTGTTCGGCGGCGGCTATCTGGGACAGGCGGCGGCCCGCGAAGCCCTGCGGCGCGGCGGGCGGGCCTTCGCCACCTCGCGCGACTCTGAAACCCGCCAGGCGCTGGCGGTGCAGGGGATCACACCCGTCGATCCGGCCGATACGAAGGCCCTGAGCGAGGCGCTGGCCGACGCTCAGGCCGTTCTGATCGCCACGCCGCCCGACGCCCACGGCTGCCCGGCCCTGCGCGCCCTGACGCCTCTGGCGGGCGACGCCTGGCCAGACTGGATCGGCTACGTCTCCTCCACCGCCGTCTATGGCGACCGGGCGGGCGGCTGGGCGTTCGAGGGCGATCCGCTGAACGCCGCCACGCTGGAAGGCGCCCGCCGCGCGCGGGTTGAGCGCGACTGGCTGGACGGCGCCCAGGGCATGGGGCTGACGTTGCAGGTCTTCCGCCTGCCCGGCTTCTACGGTCCCGGCCGCAGCGTGATCGACCGCCTGCGCGCCGGAACCGCCCGACTGGTGAAAAAGCCCGGTCAGGTGTTCAACCGCATCCATGTGGACGATGTCGTTTCGGGCCTGTTCGCCTCCATGGCCCGGCCCCGGCCCGGCGGAATCTACAACCTGACCGACGACGAGCCGACGCCTGCCCACGTCGTCACCGCCTGGGCCGCCGAGCGCCTGGACCTGTCGCGCCCGCCCGAGGTCGACTGGACCGATCCCGAGGTCAGCGACGCCATGCGCCGCTTCTATCTGGACTCCAAGCGCGTCTCCAACGCCCGCGCCAAGGCCGAACTGGGCTGGCGTCCCTGCTATCCCTCCTACCGTGAGGGGCTGGAGGCGATCCTGACGTCAGAAGCCTGACTTCACCCAGGCTTGCGCGCGATCAGGTCGATCAGGGCCGAGACGCCGGAATGGCCGGGGCCTTCGTCCAGTTCGGCGTCATAGGCGTCGATCCGTTCGATATCGAAATCGGCGAAGGCCTCGCGCAGCAGGGCCTCGGTATACAGGTTTTCCTCCACGCCCGGCCCGCCGGTGCCATAGGCCAACTGTTCGGGCCGATAGCCTTCCAGCAGCAACAGGCCGCCGGGCTTCAGCGCCGCCTTCATGCGGGCGAACATCCGGTCGCGCGCGGCCGGGCCGACGAACTGGATGAAGACGCCGACGACCACGTCCATCGTCCCTTCGGGCCAGGCCCAGTCGTCCAGCCCGCCGATCTGGGCGTCCAGCGCGACGCCGCGTTTCGTCGCCAGCGCCCGCGCCTTCTCGACCGCACGCGGCGAAATGTCGAAGGTCAGGACATCCAGCCCCTGCTGCGCCAGCCAGACGCCGTTGCGTCCCTCGCCGTCGGCAACGGACAGGGCCTTCAGCCCCGGCTGCAGACGCTCCGCCTGCCGCGCCAGAAAGGCGTTTGGCGCCTCGCCGAAGCGATAGGCGTCGTCGGCATAGCGCGCGTCCCAGAAGGCGCGCGTGTCGGGCGCAGCGGTCATCGGCGGTCTCCCTTGAAGCTCAAGGGGATATGGCGTCGCGGAGCATGCCCGCAACCGGCAGTGTCGCGTTTACGCACGCCACGCGGCAAACGTCAGCGCCCCGATTCGCTCAAGCCGCGAGGGTCCGCGACCCGAGCATAGCGACACTTAGAAAGGCAGGATGTTGCGCTGGCGGCTGTAGCTCATGGTGCCGACATTGGCGCCCAGACGCACGCCGACGCCGGTGCGGATCGGCGCCAGGACGATGCCGTCCGCGCGCTGATAGTTCACGCCCAGCCCGGCCACCAGATAGGCCGACCCTTCGACGCCCGGATAGCGGCGGTAGAGCATGTCCGGGTGGAACAGGCCGTAGACCAGGGTGAAGACCCGGCTGGCGTTGCCGCCCCAGTCCCAGCCGATGGAGGCGCCCTGCCAGAACACCTCCTGTGAGGCCGACAGATCCTTCATGTGCAGGGCGCCGCGGCCGTAACGCAGGCCGGCCACGACGGCGCCTGCGCCTTCTTCGCCCGCGATATAGGCGGTCGGGCGATCGCCCTGTTCGGCGAAGATGCGCTCGATGGCGCCGCCCACCGCCTCGGCGGCGATGCCCAGTTCGCGCGATCCGGCGGCGACCAGTTCGTCAAACGTATAGGCCTGGGCGGTGTTGTCCGAAGCGATCGGATAGTTGGGATCGGCGGGCGGACGGCTGGCGCAGGCGCCCAGACCGGCGGGCAGGGCGCCCGCTGCGGCTAGACCGAGGCTGGTGCGGATCAGTTGACGGCGGTGCATGGTCGAGGCTCCCGGCAAAGGACGGTCCGCCCGTCGTCGCGGGCTTGGCCTACCGTCCCTGCCTTTTACGGCAGCCTTGGGGCTTTAAGGTTAACCGAAGATTGCTTGGCCCCACAAAGTCACAGCTCTTCTCCACCTGAGGGAGGCGGGCGGCTTAAAGCAGGCTTTCGATGGCCTTGCGGGCCGCGTCGCCCAGGTCGGGGCGTTTCAGGGCCAGGGCGACGTTGGCGCGGAGAAGCCCGATCTTGTCGCCGCAGTCGTGGGTCACGCCTTCATATTCATAGGCGGTGAAGGTCTGTGATTGCATCAGGCGGGCCATGGCGTCGGTCAGCTGGATCTCGCCGCCGGCGCCGCGCTCCTGCGTCTCCAGCAGGTCGAAGATTTCCGGCTGCAGGATGTAGCGGCCCGAGATCGACATATTGGACGGCGCCGCGCCCTGTGCGGGTTTCTCGACCATGCCCCTCATGGCGTAGCGGCGGCCGTCGTGAGAGGCGGGATCGATGATGCCGTATTTGTGGGTGTCGGCCTCGGGCACGGCTTCGACGCCGATGACGTTGCCGCCGACCTCGGCATAGAGCTCGGCCAGTTGCTTCAGGGCGCCGGGCTGGGAGTCGACGATGACGTCGGGCAGGATGACGGCGAAAGGCTCGGGCCCGATGATGTCACGCGCGCACCAGACGGCGTGGCCGAGGCCCTTGGGCTGCATCTGGCGGGTGAAGCTCATCTCGCCGGCCTGGGCCAGTTCGGCGTTCATTGTGGCCAGAATCTCGGTCTTGCCCTTGGCTAGAAGCTGGGCCTCAAGCTCGATCTGGTGGTCGAAATAGTCCTCGATCGCCTGTTTGGCGCGGCCGGTGACGAAAACGATATGCTCGATCCCCGCCTCGCGCGCCTCTTCCACGATGTAGGAGAGGATCGGCCGGTCGACGACGTTTAGCAGCTCCTTCGGCGTGGTCTTGGTGCCGGGCAGAACCCGCGTGCCGAGACCGGCTACGGGCAGGACCGCCTTGCGCAGAGGGGCGGGGCGCAGGCGGGCGGGAGAGGTCGTCATGGATCGTCCTGATCAGCCTTGGGGCGCCTGTCATAGGCGTAATTTGTGAAGCTTCCAAACGCCCCGGGCTTGGCCGGAGTTCGCTTATTCCACCGTCACCGACTTGGCCAGGTTGCGGGGCTGGTCGACGTCGGTGCCCTTTTGGACGGCCGTGTAATAGGCCAGCAGCTGCATCGGCACGGCGTAGACCAGCGGCGCGATCAGGGCCGGGCAGTCCGGCGCGTGGACGCGGCGGATGCCGGCGCCGTGCGGGTCGGGCGCCTTTTCCGGAGCGATCATGATGACCGGGCCGCCGCGCGCGGCGACTTCCTGAAGGTTGGAAGCGGTCTTCTCGAACAGGTCGTCCAGCGGCGCCAGCGCCACCGTCGGCGTCGCCTCGTCGATCAGGGCGATGGGGCCGTGCTTCAGCTCGCCCGCTGCATAGCCCTCGGCGTGGATATAGCTGATCTCCTTCAGCTTCAGCGCGCCTTCCATGGCCAGCGGGAACATCGGGCCGCGGCCCAGGAACAGGACGTCGCGCGCCTTGGCCAGGTCGACGGTCAGGGCGTGGATGCCCGCGTCCATCTGCAGGGCTTCGGAGATCAGGCGCGGCGCCTCGAACAGGGCCTTGACCAGTTCGGCTTCCTGAACGGCGTCGATCTTTCCGCGCGCCACGCCCGCCGCAACGGCCAGCGACAACAGGGCGGCGACCTGGGCGGTGAAAGCCTTGGTCGAGGCGACGCCGATTTCCGGCCCGGCGTGGGTCGGCCACAGGACTTCGGCTTCGCGCGCCATGGAAGAGGTGTGGACGTTGACGACGGCGGCGGTCTTCAGCCCCTGCGCCTTGCACCAGGTCAGGCTGGCCAGGGTGTCGGCGGTCTCGCCCGACTGGCTGACGGCGACGGCCAGCGTCCCCTTGGCCACGGCCGGATGGCGATAGCGGAACTCGGACGCGATCTCGATGTCGCAGGGCAGGCCTGCATAGCGTTCAAAGGCGTATTTGCCGATCTGACCGGCGTAGAAGGCGGTGCCGCAGGCGACGATCTGGATGCGTTCGATGGCGGCGAAGTCCACGGCCTGAACCTTGGCCTTGCCCGAAACGAGGTCGAGGTATTCCGACAGGGTGTGCTGGACGCTGTCAGGCTGTTCGTGGATCTCTTTTTCCATGAAGTGGCGATACTCGCCCTTCTCGACCATGGCCGAGGAGGCCGACACTTGAACCACGGCCCGGTCGGCCGGACGGCCCGAGGCGTCGAACATCTGCGCGCTGCTGCGGGTCACAGCGACGTAATCGCCTTCTTCAAGATAGGAAATCTTCTGGGTGAAGGGGCCGACCGCCAGGGCGTCAGAGCCCAGATACATCTCGCCCTCGCCCCAGCCGACGACCAGGGGGCTGCCCCGACGGGCGCCCAGGATCAGTTCGTCCTCGCCCTCGATCAGAACGGCAAGCGCATAGGCGCCGGTCAGGCGGTCCAGCGTGGCCCTGAAGGCGTCCAGCGGGGCGAGGCCCGCAGACAGCTTGTGGTCCAGCAGGTGGGCGACGACCTCGGTGTCGGTCTGGCTTTCGAAAACGCGGCCCTCGGCCTCCATCTCGGCCTTCAGCTCGGCGAAGTTTTCGATGATGCCGTTGTGGACCAGGCAGACGCGACCGGCCTTGTGCGGGTGGGCGTTGGTCGTCGTCGGGGCGCCGTGGGTGGCCCAGCGGGTGTGGCCGATGCCGACGTTTCCGGCGACCGGATCGGCGGCCAGCACGGCCTCCAGTTCGCGGATCTTGCCCTTGGCGCGGCGGCGTTCGACACCCTGCGCATTCTGGACGGCGATGCCCGCCGAGTCATAGCCGCGATATTCCAGCCGTTTCAGGCTGTCGATCAGACGAGGGACGACAGGGCCGGTTCCGGTGACGCCGATGATGCCGCACATGAGGGTATGCTCCGAACGGAACGCGGTCGCCGACTTTGCGCCGGGCCGCCGAAATGAGGTAAGCGAAAAGGTCGAGCCTTCCGCCTTTGATGATCGCATCTAGGCAATCATGGGGGCGACGACATCAAAAAATGGGTTTCGGAAGGTTACTTTGCAATTCCGGGACCGCCAGCGAAGGACGGCCTCTTGGGCGAGAGAAAATACTTCGGCACCGATGGCATTCGCGGCCGGGCCAACACCCATCCGATGACGGCCGAGGTGGCGCTGCGCGTCGGACTGGCCGCCGGGCGGCTGTTCCGCACCGACGACGACCGGCGCCATCTGGTGGTGATCGGCAAGGACACCCGACTGTCCGGCTATATGATCGAGCCTGCGCTGGTGGCCGGCCTGGCCTCGGTCGGCATGGACGTGCGCACCTTCGGGCCGCTGCCGACGCCGGGCGTGGCGATGATGACCCGCTCGATGCGCGCCGATCTGGGCATCATGATTTCGGCCTCGCACAACGACTATGCAGACAACGGCATCAAGCTGTTCGGGCCGGACGGCTACAAGCTGTCGGACGAGATCGAACTGAAGCTGGAATCCATGATGGACGGCGCGCTGGACGCCGACCTGGCGCCGTCGAACAAGCTGGGTCGGGTCAAACGCATCGACGACGCCCCGCCGCGCTATATCGAGATCGCCAAACAGGCCTTCCCCAAGCGTCTCAGCCTGAAGGGGCTGCGCATCGCCATCGATTGCGCCAACGGCGCGGGCTACCGCGTGGCGCCGACCACTCTCTATGAACTGGGCGCCGAGGTCTTCCCCGTCGGTGTGGAGCCGAACGGTCTGAACATCAACGCCGAGTGCGGCTCGACCTATCCGGGCACGGTGTCCGAGGCGGTGAAACGCTATCGCTGCGACATCGGCATCGCGCTGGATGGCGACGCCGACCGGGTCATCATCTGCGACGAGAAAGGCCATGTGGTCGACGGCGATCAGATCATGGCCCTGATCGGCCTGGACTGGGCCAAGCGCGGGCGGCTGAACGGCCGGGGCGTCGTCGCCACCGTCATGTCCAACCTGGGGCTGGAGCGCCGCCTGAAGGCCGAGGGACTGACGCTGGAGCGCACCAAGGTCGGCGACCGATATGTCATGGAACGGATGCGCGAGGGCGGCTTCAACATCGGCGGCGAACAGTCGGGCCACATCATCCTGAAGGACCACGCCACGACCGGCGACGGCCTGATGGCGGCGCTGCAGGTGCTGGCGGTCCTGATCGAGTCAGGCGTGCCGATGAGCGAACTGGCGCGCCAGTTCGAGCCCGTGCCGCAACTGTTGAAGAACGTCCGCTATACGGCTGGAAGGCCGCTGGAGGACGAGAAGGTCAAGGCCGCCATGGCCGGCGCTGAGGCCGCCCTGAACGGCTCGGGCCGCCTGCTGGTTCGGCCGTCGGGCACGGAAAAACTGATCCGCGTCATGGCCGAGGGCGATGATGAGGCGCTGGTCAACCGCGTCGTCGACGAGGTCGTCGAGGCGGTCAAGGCGGCGGGCTGATCGCCCGCCGTTCGCGCCGTCAGACGGCGGACAGGGCCTGATCCAGGTCCGCCCACAGGTCGTCGACGTTCTCGATGCCGACCGACAGGCGCACCAGATTGTCGCCGATGCCGCTGCGCGTCTTGGCCTCGGGCGTATAGTCCGAGTGGGTCATGCTGGAGGGGTGGGACGCCAGGCTCTCGGCGCCGCCCAGGCTGACGGCCAGTTTGAACAGGCGAAGCGCGTTCAGCATACGGAAGGCTTCGGCCTCGTCGCCGAGAAGCTCCAGCGAGAAGGTCGAGCCTGAACCCTTGCACTGGGCCTTGAAGATCGCCTGTTGGGCAGGCGAAGCGTCGGGACCGCCGGCGGTCAGGACCGTGCTGACGCGTGGATCGGCGCGCAGGCGTTCGGCCAGGATCAGGGCGTTGTCCTGCGCCCGCTCCATGCGGATATGCAGGGTCTCAAGACTGCGCAACAGCAGCCATGCCGTGTGCGGATCGGCGGTCGTGCCGCAGATGGTCCGCATCTCGCCGACGCGGGCCATGATGTCCGCCCCGCCCATGCAGCCGCCCGCGATCAGGTCCGAATGGCCGCCGACATATTTGGTCAGGGAATAGAGGACGAGGTCGGCGCCCAGCTCCAGCGGGCTCTGCCACAGGGGGCCGAGGAAGGTGTTGTCGACGGCGATGGCGGGCGGTTCGGCCTGATCCAGCGTCCTGGCGGCGGCGACCGCGCGGGCGATGTCGACCAGTTGGTTGGTCGGATTGGCGGGGGTCTCCAGATAGACGGCGGCCAGCCGTCCGCCCGTGGTTTTCGCCTCGGCGGCGGCCGCGATCATGGCGGCGTCCAGGGCGTCTGCGCCCTCGGCGGCAGGGACGCTGATCGCCTTGACGCCGTAGCGGGGCAGGATGCGGTCGAACAGGTATTCGGTGCCGCCATAGGCCGGGGCCGTATAGATGATGACGTCGCCGGGCCGCACCAGGGCCAGCATGGCGGTCGAGATGGCGGCCATGCCGCTGGAGAAGACCAGGGCCTTGTCGGCCTTGTCCCAGACGGCGAGGCGGTCTTCCAGAATCTCGAGGTTCGGGTTGTTGATGCGCGAATAGATCAGGCCCAGCGCCTCGTCCGGATCGCGCTGGCGCAGGCCATAGGCGACCTCGAAGAAGCGTTTGCCGTCCTCGGCCGATTTGAAGACGAAGGTCGAGGCCTGAAACAGCGGCGCCTTGATCGCGCCCTCGGACAGGGCCGGATCATAGCCATAGCCCATCATCAGGGTTTCAGGCGCAAGGGTGCGGTCGCCAAGGACGCGCGTACGGTGACGGTTCATTTTTTTGTTTCCTCTCCTGAATCGGTGATACCCGACCCGGGAAAGGCTCGCCAGCCGCGCGTGACTGCGGTCGTCGGCGCAGGATGTGAAACGTTTCTGCCGGGCTGTCAGACCGTCAGGGCGCGCACCAGCGTCTCGATGCGCTGGCGGATGTCGGGGACGGCGATCGTCTCCCAGAAGGCGGCGCGGGCGGGCGGACCCAGCACGAACAGGTTTGGATCGATCGCGCCGTCAGCATGGACGACGCGCCCCTCGGCGTCGAGGTCCAGCCCCAGATCGACGGCGTCTATGCGAGCGCGGCCTTCAGCGATCAGGGCGGCCGTCAAAGGCGCGCGCGCGGCGTCGTGACCCGGCCCTGTGCAGTCGATCAGCCAGTCTGCGCGCAAGCGCCGCTCGTCTCCATTCCGTATCCGGATGGTCAGGGCCGCGCCCCTGTCATCGATCTGCATGGTCTCCACGCGGGCGGCCATAAGGTTCAGGCGGCCGGAGGCTTTCAGTTCATCGATGACCTGCGCGACATCCGGGGCGATGCGGTGTCGCCGCACGTCCCACCAGGGCCGCAGGTGGCGCAGGAAGCGGGCGCGCTCGGCCGTCGTCGCCGCGCGCCAAAGCTCGGTGGTGATGGGTCGATAGCCTTCCATGACGCCGCGCCAGCCGTGGATGTCCGCCAGTTGCCGCGCTGTCGCCACGCGCCGCGATAGCGGACCCTCAAGCGCCTGTGGCGGGAGGGCGACCGGGGCGTCGTGACGTTCGCCGTGAGCCAATGGCAGCAGGCCGCGTCGCGACACGACGCTCGCCTGCCCGCGCCAGCCCGCGGCCTTAAGCGCCAGAACGACATCGACCATGGTCAGGCCCGAGCCGAGGATCAGAACGTCATCTTCGGGCGCAATGGCGTCGAAGGCGCCGGGACGCCACGGATCATGGATGCGGCGCGCGCCTTCGCCCGGCGCGACGGGACGCGGCGGCGGATTGCCGGTCGCCAGCACCACGGCCCGGCCGGAGATGCGGGCGCCGTCGGCGAGAATGACACTCTGCCCTTCGATACGCACGGCCTCGCCCCTGATGCGGCGGATCAGGCCCGGACGGGCCGCCTCGACCCCGGCCAGACGGTCCTGAACATAGCGGCCGTAGAGGCGGCGCGGGGCGAAGCCGTTGGGATCGGCGAAGGCGGGAGCATGGTTCGCCAGCCAGTCGGCGAAGTCGCCAGATCGGTCAGGCAGGGCGCTCATCCGCTCCGAGCGGACGTTCAACCGGTGGGCGTCCAGCACGGCCGAATAGGCGACGCCGAGGCCGATCTGTTCTCCGCGCTCGATCAGGACGGACGCCTGTCCCGCCTCGGCCAGACGGGCGGCCAGCATGGCGCCGGAAAACCCGCCACCGATGATGAGCACAGGAAGGGAGGCGGCGGCTTCGTTCATGTAGTGAACATCGTCCACGAGGCCGCCGCCGGTCAAACGGGAATCAGATTTCCTGGTTGAAAGCGCCGATTTCCGGGTGAGCGGCCAGACGCGGCTTCACTTCCTTGCGGAACAGGTCGCGCATGTCGTCGGCGGACCTCATGCTTTCGACCACCACGACCAGTTCTGGCTTGTTGGATGAGGCCCGGACCAGCACCCATGAGCCGTCCTCCAGATGGACGCGTACGCCGTTGACCGTGATGGCCTCGACAATCCTGCGGCCCAGGATCGAGCCGCCGGACGCCGCCAGGTCTTCGTATTCCTTCACGATCCTGGCCAGGACGTCATACTTCAGCTCGTCGTCGCAGTGCGGCGACATGGTCAGGCTGGTCCAGGCGTCCGGCAGGGCGGACTTCAGCTCCGACAGCGACTTGCCGGGGTTGCGGTCCAGCATGGCCAGAACGGCGCCCGCCGCCACCAGACCGTCGTCATAGCCGTGGCCCAGATCGCCCGACAGGAAGAAGTGGCCCGACTTCTCGAACCCGGCCAGGGCGTTCAGTTCGGCGGTCTTGCGCTTGATGTAGGAGTGGCCGGTCTTCCAGTAGACGGTGGTCGCGCCGTTGGCCTTGAGCACCGCGTCGGTCTTGTAGAGGCCGGTCGATTTCACATCGACGACGAAGGTCGCGTTCGGATGGATGGCCGACAGGTCGCGGGCCAGCATCAGGCCGATCTTGTCGGCGAAGATCTCCTCGCCCGTGTCGTCGACCACGCCGCAGCGGTCGCCGTCGCCGTCGAAGCCCAGAGCCAGGTCGGCGCCCGTCTCCTTCACCTTGGCCGCCATCTGCACCAGCATGGCGTGATCTTCCGGGTTCGGATTGTATTTGGGGAAGGTGTAGTCGAGATCGGTGTCCATCTCGATCACTTCGGCGCCCATCAGGCGCAGCACCTCGGGCGCGAAGGCGCCGGCCGTGCCGTTGCCGCAGGCGGCCACGACCTTCAGCGGGCGGGACAGCTTCACCTTGGAGGCCACGTCCTTGATGTAGGTGTCGCGGAAGCCCTCGACGCGCTCCAGCTTGCCGCCGGGACGGGCGACGCCCTGCCCGTTCAGGACGATCTCCTTCAGGCGGCCCATCTCGTCAGGACCGAAGGTCAGAGGCGCCTGCGCGCCCATCTTCACGCCGGTCCAGCCGTTCTCATTGTGGCTGGCGGTGACCATGGCGACGCAGGGGCAGTCCAGCGCGAACTGGGCGTAATAGGCCATGGGCGACAGGGCCAGGCCGATGTCCAGCACCTCCATGCCGCCTTCCAGCAGGCCCAGGATCAGCGCCTGCTTCACCGACAGGGAATAGCCGCGGAAGTCATGGCCCACGGCGATTTTGGGCGTCTGGCCGATTTCGTGGACATAGGTGGCCAGACCCAGACCCAGCGCCTGGATGCCCAGCAGGTTGATCTCTTTTTCCAGAATCCAGCGGGCGTCGTACTCGCGAAAGCCGGTCGGCTTGACCAGTGGCAGGGTTTCATACTCCGCAGTGTTGGGGCGGATGTCCTGACGGGGCTTTTGCATGGGTGTTCCTGAAGAGGCCGCTGAGAGACGCGGGGTCGCAAATCTGTCTGGCCCTATAGCCTTCCCCCGCTCGAGAGGCCACAACGCGCGACCTCTGTTATGGCTGCCGTGTTTATCCTGATGAGGCGAAACCTTGACCGCCCCCGCGTCGGGGGCCTAGCGAGTGGCCGAAGACACGGATGCTCCCGGAGACCCTCATGACCCGCCTGATCCTGCTGCGCCACGGCCAGAGCCAATGGAACCTGGAGAACCGGTTCACCGGCTGGGTCGACGTCGACCTGACGGCCGAGGGCGAGGCCCAGGCCCGGCGCGGCGGCGAGCTGATCGCGCAGGCGGGGTTCAAGCCTGCCGTCATGTTCACCTCGGTGCTGAAGCGGGCCAAGCGCACCGGCGCCCTGGCGCTGGACTCGGCCGGGCTGAAGGATGTGCCGGTCATCGAGGACTGGCGCCTGAACGAGCGCCACTACGGTGGCCTGACCGGGCTGGACAAGGCCGAGACGGCGGCCAAGCACGGCGAGGATCAGGTCAAGGTCTGGCGCCGCAGCTATGACGTGCCGCCCCCGCCGCTGGCGCCGGGCGGCGAGTTCGATTTCGCCGGCGACCCCCGCTACGCCGGCAAGGAAATCCCGGACACCGAGAGCCTGAAGACCACGCTGGACCGGGTGCAGCCCTATTGGGACGCCGAGATCGCCCCGCGTCTGAAGGCGGGCGAGGACGTGCTGATCGCCGCCCACGGCAATTCCCTGCGCGCCATCGTCAAACTGCTGTTCGCCGTGCCGGACGACAGGATCGTTGATGTCGAGATTCCGACCGGCAACCCGCTGGAGATAGATCTGGACGCCGACCTGAAGCCGGTCGCCGCCCGCTATCTGGATGAGGGGCGGGCGCAGGCCCTGCCGCAAGTCGCGTGAGCGGGGAAGCGCAGGACGCCGTCTTCATGCGGCGGGCCATTGATCTGGCCCTCAGCCGCATGGGCGAGACCTGGCCCAACCCGGCGGTCGGCTGCGTCCTGGTCAAGGACGGAGCCGTGCTGGCTGAGGCGGCGACGGCGCCGGGCGGACGCCCCCACGCTGAGGAACAGGCCGTGCCCGAGGCGGGCGAGGCCGTGAAGGGCGCGACCGCCTATGTGACGCTGGAGCCCTGCGGCGCGCGTTCATCCGGCCGCAAATCCTGCGCCCACTTCCTGGCCGAAGCCGGGGTCGAGCGGGTGGTGATCGCCGCGCTGGATCCGTCGCCCTTCGCCTCGGGCCGCGGGACCGAGCGTCTGCGTCAGGCCGGTCTGACGGTCGAGACGGGTCTGTTGTCCGATGAGGCCGCCGTCCTGTGCGAAGGCTTCCTGCATCGGCTGGAGACAGGCCGTCCGATGGTGCGGATCAGCGAGGATGGAACGGGCTTCGACGCGCGCTTCGCCGCCGCGCCGCGCGCCGATCTGACGACCGAGCTGAACCGTCTGGGCGAGGCGGGCTACACTCGGCTGTGGACCCAGGACGGCGAACTGGCCGACGCCCTGCGCGAACAGGGCCTGCTGACGGAATAGGCGGGAAGGCGCGGGGCGGCGGCGTCGCCTTGCGCAAATCTTCCTTAATCCGCCGTAAGCCATGATCGGCGCCATGAGCGAGGCTGAAGAACCCGTCCGCAAGAAACTGACTCAGGCAGAGGTCGACGCCGTCTGCCTGAAGCACGACCGGCTGTGGCGGGCGCAGCCGGGCGGGGCGCGGGCGGTATTCGCCTGGATGGACCTGTCGGGACTGAACCTGCGGGGCCGGAATCTGGCCGATGCAGACTTCACCGCCGCCTGCCTGATCGGCTGCGACCTCAGCGGCGGCAAGCTGGACAACGCCAACTTCTTCGGCGCCGACATGCAGGACGTCAGCCTGATCGACGCCAGCCTGCGCCGGGCCGACCTGCGCGGCGCCTGTCTGCGCGGAGCGGACCTGTCGGGCGCCGATCTGTTCGAGGCGGACCTGCGCGAAGGGACCATCGCCGCCAGCGACGCCAAGCTGGGCTTCCGCGTGCTGGAGGCGAAAAAGCGCGCCGACACCCAGGCGCAGGGCGCGGTGCTGTCGGGCGCCAATCTGCAAGGGTCGCGCATGACCGGCGTCATCGCCGTCGCCGCTGATTTCACCGACGCCATCATGAAGGACTGCAAGCTGGTCCGGGCCAATCTGAAGCAGGCCAGCTTTCGCGGCGCCGATCTGGCAGGGGCGGACCTGTCCGGCGCCGATCTGTCGGGCGCAGACCTCAGCGACGCCATACTGGTGGGGGTCAAGGCCGCCATGTGGCGAACCGACGGGGCCAATATGGACGGCGCCCTGATCGACGACCGACCGGCGGGCGAGCCGGTCAGCCGGATGCCTGCCGCCGAAATGCTGCGCGACCACGCCCAGTGGTGCGAGACGGGCGGCGCAGAAGGCCAGCCCTCGGTCTTCGACGGCGTGGATCTGCGCCCCCTGACGAGTATTCGCGGACTGAATCTGACGGCCCTGTCGGCGCGCGGCGCCGTCTTTTACGGCCTCGACATGGAGGGCGTGCAGCTTCAGGGCGCGCAGCTGGAGGGCGCGGACCTGCGCTCGGCCAATCTGCGCCGGGCCGACCTGCGCGGGGCGCGGCTGACGCGAGCCAAGCTCAACGGCGCGGACTTGCGCGAGGCGCAGTTGGGTCCGCTGATGCTGGCGGCGGACCGGCTGTTGCCGGCCGATCTGACCGGGGCGGTGCTGCGGGGCGCCGATCTGACGGGTGCGGATATGCGACGGGCCGTCATGGTCGATTCGGACCTGAGCCGGGCGACGCTGCACGGCGCCCAGACCCGGCAGGCCGACTTCACCAACGCCCGCACCGCAGGCGCTCGGGGTCTGGACCTGTCCGGCGCAGGCGAGGTCTGAGCCGCAGGCATGAAAAAGGGGCGACGCAAGCGCCGCCCCTTCCGGTTCAGTCAGGCTGAGAGGCCTTAGGCCGCCTTCTTCGCCTCGCCTTCGATCAGGGTCGAGCCGGTGGCGATCTCGATGCTGCGGGGCTTGAGGGCCTCGGGCAGTTCGCGCTTCAGATCGATGGTCAACAGGCCGTTGGCCAGACCGGCGCCCTTGACCACCACATAGTCGGCCAGCTGGAAGCGGCGCTCGAAGTCGCGCTCGGCCAGACCACGGTGCAGGAAGGTGCGCTTGGCCGCTCCGTCATTGTCGGCGGCGGTCGTCTCCGTCGCCTTCTTGCCGGTGACGGTCAGCAGGTTTTCCTTCGCCTCGATATTCAGCTCATCAGCCGAGAAGCCGGCGACCGCGATCTCGATGCGATAGGCGTCTTCGCCCGTCGTTTCGATGTTGTAGGGGGGCCAGCCGTTTTCCTGGCTGGAGCGGGCGGCGCTTTCCAGTTGACGGGCCAGACGGTCGAAGCCGACGGCCGAACGGTACAGCGGCGAGAAATCATAGCTACGCATCAGTCATCCTCCTGAGGATCAGCAAGGTAGAGCCGCCCGGCGATTTTCAGCCCCGGTCGGCGGTGGGTTTCAAACCCGGCGGTCCGCGTTCGGCCCCGTCAGGTCTGGAGAGCCCGGGATCGGCGCTCTCGGATAAAGAGGTAGGAGGCCGTTTTCCCTGCGCAAGGGGCGCGCGAAATCGTCGCTTAACGCCGGGGCGCCTTGCGGTCGGCGCGGGGCCGCGTATGGATTTTACCTTCACCTTTCAAAAGCGGTCGGAGCCTTCATGCGAGCCCTCGCCCTTATCGCCCTCGCCTCATCCGTTCTGGCCTCACCGGTTCTGGCTCAATCGGCGCCGCCTGAAGCGGCCGGTCTGCCCCATCGCCAGGGGCTGTCGATGGAGATGCCCAGCTTTTCGGAAGACGCCGCGCTGCAGGCGGCCGTCGCCTCCACGACCCGGCCCGAGGCCGACCGCGCCCGCGACGGCGAGCGCCATCCGTTCGAGACCCTGACCTTCTGGGGCCTGCAACCGGGCCTGACCGTGGTGGAGATCGAGCCGGGCGGCGCCGGATGGTGGCGCAACATTCTTGAGCCCTACGCCGCCGCGACCGGCGGGCGCTATGTCCCGGTCAACCGCCCGGCCGAAACCATGGGCGTGGCCGACGGTACGGCGGACATGGTCGTGGTGGCCCGCGCCTTCCATAACTGGTCGCGCGACGGCCGGGCCGAGCCCTATCTGGCGGCCTTCTTCAAGGCGCTGAAGCCCGGCGGCGTGCTGGCGGTCGAGCAGCATCGTGCGGCCGAGGGACTGAACGTGGCCGATACGGCGCCGACCGGCTATGTGCCCGAAAGCTGGCTGATCCACGCCGCCCGCCGCGCGGGCTTCGAGCTGGAGGCGCGCAGCGAACTGAACGCCAATCCGAAGGACGACCGCGACCATCCGTTCGGCGTGTGGACGCTGAAGCCCACACGCACCTCGGAACGCGACGGCCGCGCCCTGACGCCCGCCGAGCGCGCCCGGCTGGACGCCATCGGCGAAAGCGACCGCATGACCCTGCGCTTTCGCAAGCCCTACGCCGCCGACTGAGACAGGCTGATGATAATCGCGTGCGTGGTTTTGACGCTGGCGCAGAAGCGCCTTAAGCCCCGAACCCAGAGACTTGGCGGCAAGAGGATGCGCGCATGACAGACCGGTCGACCCGACGATCCGTCCTGACCGGCGCCGGCGCCCTGGCCCTTTTCAGCCCGATGCTTGGACTGGCGGCCTGCGGGCGCAAGGAAGATAAGGCGGCCCCGGTCGAGCCGGACGCGCCCAAGGGACCGCCGGAAGGGTCGCTGGAATGGGCGGTTGCGGGTGAATGGCGCTCGGCCGACGACAAGGCGCGCGATGTCTGGCGCCACCCGGTCGAGACGCTGCGCTTCTTCGGCCTGCAACCCAAGATGACGGTGATCGACTTCTGGCCCGGCAGCGGATGGTATGCGGAAATCCTGGCGCCCTATCTGAACAAGGGCGGCGGCAGCCTGTATCTGGCGGGCTTTGACGAGGGCGAGGCCGCCGATCCGGCGCAGGTGGCCATCAACAACACGCTGAAGGCCCGGATTCTGGCCAACAAGAAGCTGTACGGCCCGGTGCAGTTCACCGCCTTCGGCCCCGCCTCGCCGCCGGTCGCTCCGGCGGGGACGGCCGATCTGGTGCTGTTCATGCGTTATATTCAGGCGTGGATGGCGGCGGGCATCGCTGAAAAGGCCTTCGCAGACGCCTTTGCGGCCCTGCGCCCCGGCGGCGTCCTCGGCATCGAACAGCACCGCCTTCAGCCGGACGAGGATCAGGACCCCGCCGCCGCCAACGGCTATGTGCAGGAAGCCTTCGTGCGGCAATTGGCCGAGGAGGCTGGTTTCGTCTTCGTGGAAGCATCTGAAATCAACGCCAATCCGGCCGACACCAAGGACCACCCGTTCGGCGTCGAGACCCTGCCGCCGCGCCGTCTGACGGCGCCGCTGGGCCAGCCCGCCGATCCGGATTTCGACCGCTCGAAATATGACGCCATCGGCGAGAGCGACCGCATGACGCTGAAATTCAGGAAGCCCGAGTGAACCGTCCCGCCGCCTTCGCCGCCCATGCGCCCCTGATGGGGGTTCCCGGCGCCGCCTGTCCGCCGGGCGGAGAGGGCGACTGGTTCCGCGGCGCGGGCGGGCTTCGCCTGCGCGCCGGCTTCTGGACCCCCTCGACGATGCAGGCGAAGACGCCGCGCGGCACGGTCGTCCTCAGCCCCGGCCGCACCGAGCCGATCGAGAAATATTTCGAGCTGATCGGCAACTTCCTGGCGCGCGGCTTCTGCGTTCTGGCGCACGACTGGCGCGGTCAGGGTCTGTCGGCGCGACTGCTGCCGGACCGTCTGCGCGGCCACGCCCGGGCGGTGGAGGAATTTCTCGACGACTACGCCCGCTTGCTGGACGCCTATGAGGCGCGGGCGCCCAAGCCGTGGATCATGGTCGGCCATTCGATGGGCGGCTGCCTGAACCTGCTGACGCTGGAAGAAGACGACACGCGCTTCGCCGGGGCGGTCCTGTCCAGCCCCATGCTGCGCATCAAGACCGGCAAGCGCTCGATGTGGACGGTCAAGCTGGCGGTGCGCTGGGCTCTGCGTCACGGCAAGGCCGGCGACTATGTGTTGGATGACCCGGACGATCCCTTCGACCACACGTTCGAGAAGGACGCCCTGACCTCGGACTACGGCCGTTACGATCTGTGGCGCCAGCAGCTTTATGCCTGCCCGCATCTGGGCATCGGCGGGCCGACCTGGGGCTGGCTGGCCTTTGCCCTGGACGCCGGAGAACGGGCGCTGAAGCCCCGCGCGCTGAAGGCGGTGAAGATTCCGGTCTGTGTCGTTCAGGCGGCCGAAGACGACAAGGTCTGGAAGCAGACCAACCGCTGGGCCGCTCGCCGCCTGGGGCGCGGCCGCTATGCCGAGGTCGCGGACGCCAAACATGAGGTGATCATGGAGGTCGATGCGCTGCGCAACGTCTTCCTGCATGAGTTCGACGCCCTGGCCGACTATGTGGCGCCGGGCGAGACGACGGCGGCCGGTTCGCCCGCCGCGCGGACGTCGGAACCGGTCTGAAGCGCGTTCTGGGGCGTCAGACGGCGCTTAGCAGGGGCAGGGCCTGATTGGTCAGCCGCGCGTCGCCGACCGCCAGCACACGGCCGTCCGCCTCATCCGGAGCGCCGCCCTGCCAGTTGGTGAAGCGGCCGCCCGCCGCCTCGACCAAAGGCTTCAGCGCGGACCAGTCCCAGACCTTCAGTTCGCTTTCGGCGACCATATCCATGCGACCCGCCGCCACCATGGCGTAGGCATAGGCGTCGCAGCCCAGCCGGGCCAGACGGGTCGCCGCGCGCAGCCGGTCCCAGGCGACGCGGTCGGCGCCGAGGAAGATTTCCGGATCGGTGGTGGCGATGACAGCCTGCGACAGGTCGGGGCAGGCGCGGGTCTCCAGCGGGGTTTCGGCGCCGTCTTTCAACAGCCGCGCGCCAGACGGGCCGCCGATGAAGATCTCGCCCAGATAGGGCTGGCCAACCGCGCCGATCACTGGGGCGCCGTCCTGATGCAGGGCGATCAGCGTGGTCCACAGCGGCAGGCCTGAGATGAAGGCGCGGGTGCCGTCGATGGGGTCCAGCACCCAGACATGATCGGCGTCGGGGCGGTCCTCGCCATACTCTTCGCCGATGACGCCGTGGTCGGGATAGCGGGCGGCGATCAGGCGGCGGATGGCCGCTTCGGCGGCGCGGTCGGCTTCGGTGACGGGGTCGAAGGCGCCGGGGCCGCCCTTGTCTTCCTGAGTGAAGTCGCCGCGGAAGAACGGCAGGGCGACGCGCGCCGCCTCACGCGACAGGTCGACAGCGAAGGATTCAAACTCGGTCATGCCGCAGGCCATACACCGGTCCGACCGCGAAGGCATAGGGCCGCCGTCGCGCGTCCGGCGCGGGCGTCAGGCGGCGGCGGCCAGTGACGGACCGGGGCGCGAGGGATGGTTGTCAGACCCTTCGCCGACGCCATCGTAGAAATAGCTGACCGGGGTTTCCAGCGCTTCGGCCAGTTCCCACAGGCGGGCGGCGGAGATGCGATTGGCGCCGCACTCGTATTTCTGGATCTGCTGGAAACGGATGCCGATGCGGTCGCCCAGCTGCTGTTGGGTCAGGCCCAGCAGGCGACGGCGGCGGCGCAGTCGACGGCCCAGATGAAGGTCGATCTCGGCGGGCATGACGACTCTCCTGTGTCCCTCAGCCTGTGCCGGATCGGCACGGACAGGCTGATCCGTCGCAAACCCTGTGCCGATTTCGCGCGCAGGGTTATGCGCAACCCACGGCCAAGCCGTGCATTGATCGCAAAGACAGCGGGGCTCCGGAGTCGCCGGGTTTCAGGGCTGTCGAATTCTCAGGAAGGAAGACGCAATGGGTGGGTTTGGATTTATCGCCTGGATCATCATCGGCATCATCGCCGGGTGGCTGGCGGAGAAGATCATGAAACGCGAGCATGGCCTGCTCACCAATCTGATCGTCGGCGTGGTCGGCGCCCTGATCGGCGGTTTCCTGGCCAACAACCTTCTGGGTGTGGACGCCGCAGGCAACTGGATCGTGGGCATCATCGTCGCCACGCTGGGCGCCGTGGTGCTGCTGTTCCTGCTCGGGCTGATCCAGAAGCGACGTTGATCTTTTTGACCGATCACACATGAGAGAAGGGGCGACCCATCAGGCCGCCCCTTCTGCCGTTCAGGCGAACGGTTTAGTAAGGCTCGTCGCTCTTGGGCTCGTCGCTCTTGGGCTCGTCGGCCGGCGACGCATCCGGGGTTGAGGCGGCGTCCGGGGTCGGTTGCTCCGAAGCGATCGGCGCGGCCGACTGGATATCCGAAGCCGAGGCGTCTACGACGATATCCGAGCCGTCCTGGCGGATGCCCGCCAGCGGCACGGGACGGACCTGGCCATCGGCGGTGCGGACGGTCAGTTCCTGACCATTGGCGCCGTTCTGGACGCCGACCAGCTTGCCGATCTCCGAGCCGTCGCTGCCCTTGACGGTGGCGCCCGGGGTCAGGGTCAGGCTCTGGGGTTGAGCCGCAGCCGCCTCAGCGGGGGCCGGTTCGGGCGTCTGCGACGTCATGTCGTCCTGGGCGAAGGCAGGCGCGGCGATGAAGAGGGCGCCGGCGATGCCGGTCAGCAGGGCGGTCTTGCGGATCATGAGATTACTCCATTTGGGCGAGTCTGGCGCTCGCGAAAAGGTGAACCGCTGTGAACCCTGTTGGTTTCATCTGCCCTGAAATGACCTTTTTGGGGCCGCAAATGGAAAAATCGTGCTTTATGAGCTTTGCATGACCGGAAATGCAGCAAAGCTTGACCGCGCACGCATCTTCACCCGACTGGGCGAACTGGCGTTTGAACTGACGCCGCAGGTGTTCGCCGTGGCGACGGCGGGACTGGGCGCGTTGATGCTGGTTTCAGCGGCGACGCCCGCGTTCAGCGAGCGGCTGCACGCCCTGGGGCGGTTCACGCCGCCCCTGCTGATCGACCTGTCGCACTTCGCCGCCAGCATCACCGGCTTCATTCTTCTGCTGGTGTCGGCCGGGCTGTGGCGGCGACGCAGGGGGGCCTATTACGCCGCCCTGATCGGGCTGGTGATGGGCGCCGCCTTTTCTCTGCTGAAGGGGCTGGCGTGGGATGTGGCGATAGAGCTGATGGCGGCGGCCGCCCTGCTGGCGCCGTGCCGGGGGGCGTTCAACCGGCGCTCGCGGCTGGGCGAGCCGTTGCGGCCGGGATGGCTGCTGGTTCTGGCGGCAGCGGCGGCGGCCATGCTGTGGCTGGGCTTCTTCACCTATCGCGACACGGCCTATGCCGATGAACTGTGGTGGACCTTCCTGACGGACAAGCAGGCGTCGGGCTTTCTGCGCGCAGGCGCCGTGGTGGCCATACTGACGCTGGCGGCGGCCGTGCGCTCGCTGCTGACTGCGCCCGGCGCCCGCAGTCACGGCCCGGCCGCGCCCGGCGATATCGAGCGCGCGCGGCTGGCGCTGGAAACAGCCGATTCAGCGACGCCCGAGGCGCGTCTGGCCCTGCTGGGCGACAAGGCCCTGCTGTTCAGTCCGTCGGGATGCAGCTTCATCGCCTATCGCGTGCGCGGGAGGCGCTGGATCGCCATGGGCGAACCGGCCGGGCTGAAGGCGGAGCGCACGGCCCTGTTGTGGGCCTTCGCCGAACTGGCGGACAGCTATGGCGGGGCGGCGGTCTTCTATTCCGTCAGCGAAGAGATGCTGGTCGATCTGGCGACCCTGGGGCTGGCCGTGCGCAAGGTCGGCGAAGCAGCGGTGATCCGCACGGCGGACTTCTCGCTGGCCGGGAAGGGACGCCAGAACCTGCGCACCGCCGTGAACCGGGCGGAACGCGAGGGCATGATGGTCGACATCCTGCCGCCCGGCGCGGCCCGGCCGCTGGAAGCGGAGTTGCGGGCGATCTCCGACGCCTGGCTGCGGCATCATAACGGGGCCGAGAAGGACTTCTCTCTGGGGCGGTTCGATATCGGCTATCTGGACGGCGCCCCCCTGGCCGTCGCCCGCGTCGACGGGCGGATCGTCGCCTTCGCCAACCTGCTGATCGGAACGGACGGAGCGGACGGGCGCGAGGCCATGATCGACCTGATGCGTTATGATCCGGACGGGCCGCACGGGGTGATGGACGTCCTGTTCACCCGCGCCGCACAATGGGCGCAGGCCGAGGGGCTGTCGGGGTTTGATCTGGGCATGGCGCCCCTGTCGGGGCTGGAGAACCGGCGGCTGGCCCCGGTCTTCGCCCGCGTCGGCGCCCTGGTGTTCGAGGAAGGCGGCGCCGTCTACGGCTTTCAGGGCCTGCGCGCCTACAAGGCCAAGTTCGGCCCGACGTGGCGCCCGAAATTCATCGCCGCCCCGGCGTCGACGCCCCTGCCGCTGGCCTTGCTGGACGTGGCCCTGCTGACCAGCGGCGGCTGGCTGGGGCTGCTGGGTCTGAAAAAGTAGCCCCGGCGCACAAAAAAGGCGGCTCTTGCGAGCCGCCTTCTTCATTTCAGCGTGGCGCCGCCGATCAGTCGGCGCGGACGCGCTTCTTGCGGAAGGAGGGGTTCAGGACTTCCTTGCGCAGACGGATCGACTTGGGCGTGACCTCGACCAGTTCGTCTTCCTCGATATAGGCGATGGCCTGCTCCAGGCTCATCTTGCGCGCCGGGGTCAGGCGCACGGCCTCGTCCTTGCCCGAGGCGCGGACATTGGTCAGCTGCTTGCCCTTGATCGGGTTGACGTCCAGGTCGTCAGAACGGCTGTTCTCGCCGATGATCATGCCCTGATAGGTCTTTTCGCCCGCGCCGACGAACATGACGCCGCGGTCTTCCAGGTTCCACAGTGCGAAGGCCGCCGTGTCGCCGTCCGAGTTCGACACCAGCACGCCCTTCAGGCGGCCTTCGATGGCGCCCTTGTGGGCTTCATAGTGGCTGAAGACGCGGTTCAGCACGCCCGAACCGCGCGTGTCGGTCAGGAACTCGCCCTGATAGCCGATCAGCGAGCGCGACGGGCACTTCAGCTGGATGCGGGTCTTGCCGGCGCCCGACGGACCCATGTCGGTCAGCTCGGCCTTGCGGGCCGACAGCTTCTCGATGACCACGCCCGAGAACTCGTCGTCGACGTCGATGACCACGTCTTCGATCGGTTCCAGACGCTCGCCGTTCTCGCCCTTCTGATAGACCACGCGCGGACGGCTGATCGACAGCTCGAAGCCTTCGCGGCGCATGTTCTCGATCAGCACGCCCAGTTGCAGTTCGCCGCGACCGGCGACTTCATAGGCGTCGGAGTCCGGCGTCTGGGTGATGCGGATGGCGACGTTGGCCTCGGCTTCCTTCAACAGGCGATCGCGGATGACGCGCGACTGGACCTTGTCGCCTTCGCGACCGGCCAGCGGGCTGTCGTTCACGCCCACGGTCATGGAGATGGTCGGCGGATCGATCGGCAGGGCGTCCAGCGCCTCGGTCACTTCCAGCGCGCACAGGGTGTCGGCCACGGTGGCCTTGGACATGCCGGCGATGGCGACGATGTCGCCCGCCTCGACGCCCTCGTCGATCGGCTGGCGTTTCAGGCCGCGGAAGGCCAGCACCTTGGTGATGCGGCCCTGTTCGATGGTCTTGCCGTCGCGCGACAGGGCCTTGATGGCCATGCCCGGAACCGCCTTGCCCGAGTGGATGCGGCCCGTCAGCAGACGGCCCAGGAAGGGGTCGCTTTCGATCAGGACGTTCAGGATCTGGAACGGCTCGTTGACGCGCGCCTGTGCGGCCGGGGCCGGGACGTGGTCGACGATCAGGTCATACAGCGGGTGCAGATTGTCGTTCGGCTGGGCCAGATCCAGCGTCGCCCAGCCCGAACGGCCCGAGGCGTAGATGACCGGGAAGTCCAGCTGCTCGTCCGTCGCGCCCAGGGCGGCGAACAGGTCGAAGGTCTCGTTCAGCACGCGATCCGGATCGGCGTGGGCGCGGTCGACCTTGTTGATGCACAGGATGGGACGCAGGCCCATCTTCAGCGCCTTGGTCAGCACGAACTTGGTCTGGGGCATGACGCCCTCTTCGGCGTCGACCAGCAGGACGCAGCCGTCCACCATGCCCAGAATACGCTCGACCTCGCCGCCGAAGTCGGCGTGGCCCGGCGTGTCGATGATGTTGATGCGCGTCTCGCCCGCCTTGCCGTTCCACAGGATCGACGTGCATTTGGCCAGGATGGTGATGCCGCGCTCACGCTCCTGATCGCCGGAGTCCATGACGCGCTCGGTCGTCGCCTCATTGGCGCGGAACAGGCCGGACTGGGCCAGAAGGGCGTCAACCATGGTCGTCTTGCCATGGTCAACGTGGGCGATGATAGCGACGTTACGAAGATTCATATCGGGCTCGGGCGGACTGTGTTCGGTCACGGATAGGCCGCGCCGCTGCAAGAAGATTGCAGAAAAGGGAAGGGTTCGGCGCGCCTCTTACAGTGATGTGGCCGCAAACGCCAGTCCGGTGCGCGAATCGACATTCAACCCAGGGGCAGGACGGCGATCACCACCAGCGCCAGCACGCCGATCAGCAGGGCCGACAGGGCGGCGACAGCGGCGACGCGCGGTCCCGCCCGCGCCACCGCGCGCGGATCGACCATCAGCCCCAGCGCCGCCATGGCGATCAGCGTCAGCGCCGAAACCGACATCTGCAGCGGCGGCAGGATCGCCTCCGGCAGCCAGCCCACAGAGCGCACCGCCATCAGGGCCAGAAAGACCAGAATGAACCAGGGCGCCATCTGATGCAGCTTCGGCCCCCGCCCGCCTGCCGTCTGTTTCGAGCGCATCAGCCCCAGCACCAGACAGACCGGCCCCAGCATCAGCACGCGCACCAGCTTGACCACCGCGCCGGTCTGGACGGCGGTCATGCCTGCGGGGGCGGCGGCGGCCAGCACCTGCGGCACGGCATAGACGGTCAGGCCCGCCAGCACCCCGACCCGCGTGGCGTCATAGCCCATCATGGCCCCAACCACGGGAACCAGCAGAACCACGGCGATGCCCAGAACGGCGGTGAAGCCGATGGCGGCGGCCACGTCCTCTCCCTCCGCCTCGATGACGGGGGCGACGGCGGCGATGGCCGAGTTGCCGCATATGGCGTTCCCGCACGCGACCAGCAGGGCCATGGCGTGCGGCAGGCCGAACGCCCGCCCCAGCGCATAGCCGCCAAGGATGGCCACGCCGACGACGCCGACGATGGCCAGCAGCAGCCACGGCCCCAGCGCCGCCACCGCAGCGCCCGAGACGGTCGCGCCCAGCAGGGCCACGGCGATTTCCAGCAGGGTCTTGGCGCAGAAGTTCACGCCCGGCGTCCACAGCGACGACGGCGTCCAGACCAGACGCAGGGCCGCTCCGATCAGGATGGCCAGCACCAGCCCTTCGATCCACGCCTGCCCGAACAGGCGCGCCTCGATGATCTGCAAGCCGAAGGCGACGGCGCCGATGACGGCGGACAGAGCCACGCCGGGCAGCAGGCGGAGCGGGCCCGTCAGGCGGCGGGACGGCGCGGTAGGGTCGAGGGCGAGGGTCATGGCCGCCCTTATCCGCCCTCTCCATTCATCAATCCAACGCGTAGTTATGGACTTAACAATCGATTTAATCGATTAATGACGCATGACGCTGGAACAGCTCCGCATCTTCGTGGCCGTGGCCGAGCGACTGAACATGACGCAGGCGGCCGAGGCGCTGCACCTGACCCAGTCGGCGGTCAGTGCGGCGGTTCAGGCGCTGGAGACGCGACACGGCACGCGACTGTTCGACCGGGTCGGGCGGGGCTTGGCGCTGAACGCAGCGGGGGCGGCCTTTCTGCCCGAGGCGCGGGCCGTGCTGGCGCGGGCCGAGGCGGCCGAGCGGCTGCTGGAGGAACTGGCCGGGCTGAAACGCGGCTCCGTGCGGCTGTTCGCCAGCCAGACCATCGGCGCCTACTGGCTGCCGCCGCGCATGGCCGCCTTCGCCCATAGCCATCCGGGCATCGAACTGCATCTGTCGATCGGCAACACCCATCAGGTAGTCGAGGCGGTGCTGGCGGGCGAGGCGGAACTGGGCCTGATCGAGGGCGCCGAGGACGCGCCCCGGCTGGAGCGGACGCGCATCGCCGCCGACCGGCTGATCGTGGTGGCGGCGCCGGGTCATCCGGCGGCGGATCGGGGCGGGCCTCTGACGGCGTCGGACCTTAAAGCACTGGACTGGGCCTTGCGTGAGGCAGGGTCCGGCACCCGCAGCGAGTTCGAGGCGGCCCTGCCGCGCGGTATTGCCGCGTCGGACCTGAAGACAGCGCTGGTGCTGCCGTCCAATGAGGCGATCCTGACGGCGGTGGCGGCCAGCGATGGCGTGGGCGGCGGGCTGGTCACGGCGATCTCGGAACTGGCCGCCCGGCCCCTGATCGAAGCGGGGCGGCTGGTTCGACTGCCGCTGGATCTGCCCGAGCGGCCCTTCTATCGGCTGCGCCACCGCGAGCGCAGCGCCAGTCGGGCGGCGGAAGCCTTCGCCGCCGCCCTCCAGTCATTCTAGACCTTGGCCGCGCGGCGGCGCACCCAGGCGTAAAGGGCGTAGGTCAGAGCCGCAAAGGCGATCAGACCGGCCCACATGGCGGGCCAGCCGCTGTCGGCGGGCAGCAGGGCGAAGGGCGCTTCATTCTTCGTGCCGACGATGACGGCGGCGGTGAGGACGCCGAACAGGCTCTCGCCCACGATCAGGCCGGACGCCAACAGCACGCCCATGCGGCGGGCCACATCGGCATAGCGGGTCGACTTGACCGCCCGGTCGTACAGCCAGCCGCAGACCGCGCCGATGACCAGCATGGTGGTGACGGCGGCGGGCAGATAGACGCCGATCCCGGCCGCCAGCGGCGGCAGCTTGATCCGGTCGTTCGTCGTGCGGCGCAGGATAATGTCGAGGATGATGACAAGAACGCCGACCACGGCGCCGATGCCGATCAGATCCCAGCGCAGGTCGCCCGAGATGACGCCCTTGGCCAGGGCCGAGATCAGCGTCGCCTGAGGCGCGGCCAGAGTCTGCGAGCCCTGAACGATGGCGGGCGGGCCGCCTTCGAAACCAAAGGCCTGGTTCATCATGTCCAGCACAAAGGGGATGACCAGGGCGCCGGCGACGACGCCGACCAGCAGGGCGGTCTGCTGACGCCAGGGCGTGGCCTCGACCAGCTGGCCGGTCTTGAGGTCCTGCAGGTTGTCGTTGGCGATCACGGCCACGGCGAAGACCACGGCGGTGACGATCAGGGCGAAGGCGACGATCGAAGGATCGGCGGGCACGCCCGCAATGGCCAGCACGCCCAGCATCAGCAGCGACGCGATGATGATGGCCAGAATGCCGACGCCCGACACCGGGCTGTTGGAGGAGCCGATCAGCCCGGCCATATAGCCGCAGATGGCCGCCACGGCGAAGCCGATGACCACGACATAGACCAGGCCGCCGATCACCAGCAGCGGCGCCGAACCGGCCAGAGCCGTGCCCTGCGCCACCACGGCCAGCAGGACGGCGATGCCGACCAGCGCCGCGACCGAGATCAGGCCGACGATCTTGATGGGAATGTCCTGCTCGGCCAGCTCCAGCGTCTCGCCGTGGGCGCGGCGCGCCTGTGCGGAAATGGCCGAGGCCAGTCCGGCGGCCAGCGGTCTGGCCAGCTTGGCCAGCGTCCACAGGGCGGCGACGCCGATGACCCCGGCGCCGATGAAGCGGACTTCCTGCGCCCAGACGCTCATGGCCAGCCCCTCGGCGCCCGCTGTGGCGGGGACGGTGGCGGCGATGGACGGCACGCCGTGGGCGACGGCCCATGCGGCGAAGTCGGGCGAGGTCAGGACCGGCACGAAGATCAGCCAGGCCAGCAGCAGGCCGAACAGCTGGGTCAGGCCGACCGCCAGACCGATCAGGTGCCCGGCGCCCAGCAGGGCGAACTGCATGGAGAAGCCGACGCCCGTCGCCCCCCCGCCGAAGGCCGCAGGCAGGCGCAGGAAGGCGGCCGTCTCAGCTGCGAACACCCGCGCGGCGGCCAGGAAACCGAAGACGGCCGAGGCGATCGCCCCGCCCATGACGACGAACAGGCCCGAACGGTTCTCGCGCACGGCTTCTTCGGTCTGGTCCGCGCCGGGCGATCCGACCTTCAGCACCTCGGCGGCGGCGACGCCCTCGGGGTAGGGCAGACCGCCCTGAACGACCAGGGTGCGGCGCAGGGGAATGGAGAAGGTCACCCCCAGCACCCCGCCCAGCACGCAGATCATCACCGACTCCCAGAAGGGGAAGTTCATCCACCAGCCGATCATCACCAGACCGGGCAGGACGAAGATGATGGCGCTCATCGAGCCGCCGACCGAGGCGACGGTCTGGACGGTCATATTCTCCCAGATGGTCGAACCACGGAACGCCCGCAGCAGGGCCATCGAGATGACCGCCGCCGGTATGGCCGAGGCGAAGGTCAGTCCGACCTTCAGCCCCAGATAGGTATTGGCCGCCGTGAAGACCGCCGCCAGCAGACACCCCAGGATCAGGGCGCGGATGGTCAGTTCGATGCGTTTGCCGGTTCCGGCGGGTTTGTCCGTCATGCGGGAGCTTTCCTGAATGTGCGGCGAGGCTAAGCCCGAATGCCCGGTCGTGACAACGGGGGCGGGCGCAACCTCTGCTTTTCTCCCCTTGCGGGTGCGGCGACCTTCACCCGCACGGGCGGACGCATTAGATGTGCGCCATGCCTGAACTTCCCGAAGTCGAAACCGTCCGTCGCGGCCTTGAGCCTGTGCTGGAGGGTGCCCGCCTGACCGCGCCGCGCCAGAACCGGCCGGACCTGCGCTTTCCCTTTCCCGAGCGCTTCATCGAGCGGCTGGAGGGGGCGACGGTGCTGCGGCTGGAACGGCGGGCGAAATATCTGCTGTTCCCCCTGTCGACCGGCGAGACCTGGATCACGCACCTGGGGATGACCGGCCGCTTTACGCTGGAAGGCGTCGCCCCCGGCGTGTTCGAGACGGACGCCCCCGTCATCGGCAAGCATGAGCATATGAGCCTGACCGCCGACCGGGACGGCGTGCTGACGCGACTGGGCTACGCCGATGCGCGGCGCTTCGGCTTCATGGGCCTGATCCCGACCGAGGCGGTCGAGGGCCACGCCTGGTTCGCCAGGCTGGGGCCGGAGCCGCTGGGCAACGCCTTCTCCGGCGCCCATCTGGCCGAGGCTTTCGCGGGCAAGGCGCAGAACATCAAGGTCAGCCTGCTGGACCAGAACATCGTGTCCGGTCTGGGCAACATCTATGTGTGCGAGGCGCTTTACCGGGCGCGCATCTCGCCCCTGACGGCGGCGGGCAAGGTCAGCCGCCCCCGGCTGGAGCGGCTGGCGCTGGAGGTCCGTCATGTGCTGGGCGACGCCATCGCGGCGGGCGGCTCGACCCTGAAGGATTTCGCCAACGTCGAGGGCGGACAGGGCTATTTCCAGCACCGTTTCGACGTCTATGGCCGCGAGCATGAGCCATGTCGCACCGAGGGCTGTCGCGGCGTGGTGAACCGTATCGTTCAGGGCGGGCGCTCGACCTTCTTCTGCCCGCTCTGCCAGAAGGGATGAGGGGTGTTCCTGTGAGCGTCCCGAGACGCTAGACCTGCCTCGAACGAGTTGAGAGGAGCGCCTGATGGCCGACGCCTATTCCACCCTGCTGATCGAACGCCACGCCGACGGCTATGCCGTCGTCACCCTGAACCGGCCCGAGGCGCTGAACGCGCTGAACACCACCCTGACCGGCGAACTGGGCGACTTTCTTGAGAGCGTGGCCGACGACGACAGCGTGCGCTGCATCGTCCTGACCGGCTCGGTAAAGGCCTTCGCGGCGGGCGCCGACATCAAGGAGATGGCCGATCAGGCCTATGCCGACATGTATCGCGGCAACTTCTTCGCTCGCGCCCACGACCGGGTGGCGAGCTTCCGCAAGCCGATCATCGCGGCGGTGTCGGGCTATGCCCTGGGCGGCGGCTGCGAGTTGGCCATGCTGTGCGACTTCATCATCGCCTCGGACACGGCCAAGTTCGGCCAGCCCGAGATCAATCTGGGCGTGGCGCCCGGCATCGGCGGCTCTCAGCGCCTGACCCGCGCCGTGGGCAAGGCCAAGGCCATGGACATGTGCCTGACCGGCCGGATGATGGACGCCGCCGAGGCGGAGCGCGCCGGGCTGGTGTCGCGCGTCGTGGCGTCCGACGCCCTGCTGGACGAAGCGCGCGCCGCCGCCGCCAGGATCGCCGGTCAGTCCATCCTGGCCGTCATGGCCAATAAGGAACTGGTCAACGCCGCCTTCGAGACGACGCTGGCGCAAGGGGTGGTGTTCGAGCGCCGCCTGTTCCACTCCCTGTTCGCCTTCGACGATCAGAAGGAAGGCATGGCCGCCTTCGTCGAGAAGCGGAAGCCCGCTTTCACGGGGCGCTGAAATCATGTCGGGGCCGGATGATGCGGGGCGCAAACCCCGGCCCCGACTCAATTCCGACCGGATCGCGTTGACCGTTCCGGGGCTTTCCGCTATAGCCGCCCGCTCTTGAGATTTTCTCGCCGTAGACGCGTGGTTTACGGCGTTTTCGTTCGAAGGTTTTTACCCGATGGCCAACAATGCAGGCGCCCGCAAGGCGATCCGCAAGATCGAAGCGCGGACCGAAGTGAACAAGGCCCGCCGCACCCGCGTTCGCACCTACCTGCGCAAGTTCCAGGAAGCCGTCACGGGCGGCGACGTGGAAACCGCCAAGGCTGCGTTCATCACCGCCCAGTCGGAACTGATGCGCGCCGTGTCCAAGGGCGTGGTTCACAAGAACACCGGCTCGCGCAAGGTCAGCCGCCTGGCCGCCCAGCTGAAGAAGCTGTCGGCCGCCTGATTTCACAGGGCGTCCGGACAGGTCTTCACGGCTTCGTCAAACGGCGCAATGTGACGGCTGCGGAGGGCCTGTAATCGGTCTTTCGTAAAAGAATGTAAGAATTTCAACGGCGAGGAAGCGCAAGCTCCCTCGCCGTCTTGCTGTCTGACGCTAAGTTATTTTTAGCGATTCCCGTTCACCCGAGAGGGGAAGTCGGCATTTTCCCAAGCCCTATCGGGGTTTGCTCGAGTCAATCAATTTAAGTGCGAATCTCGACTCGAATCAGCGTTGATCTCCGCCGTCCGGGGGGTAAGTTGAGGGGGTAACGCACTTCCGTCCTTTCTGGATGAAGACGAGGGAAATCAATGATTTGCCTCGGCGCGAGATGTCTGTCTGTGAGTACGATCCCGCTTGCGAGGCTCAGCTTCGCGAGGTGAGAGAAGTCGTCCCCGGATCTGGCGTCTTGAAGGGTGTTCGTCGGTGATAACTTTTGTGGCGG